>NZ_OBMI01000006.1:2500-5832 GCF_900199185.1 Sphingomonas guangdongensis
GCCTTGGCATGTACAGGCGAAGAAGGACGTGGCACGCTGCGATAAGCGTCGGCGAGGTGTGAGCAACCTTTGACCCGGCGATTTCCGAATGGGGAAACCCGTCTTCACCGATTATCCGCGGCCTGTGGCGACATAGGGTGTGGGTAATTGGCTGAAGTCATCACCGGAGTGAATACATAGCTTTGGTGAAGCGAACCTGGCGAACTGAAACATCTCAGTAGCCGGAGGAAAAGACATCAACCGAGATTCCGTTAGTAGTGGCGAGCGAACGCGGACCAGGCCAGTGCCTGTTGTTCAACTAGCAGAAGCTTCTGGAAAGGAGCGCCGGAGCGGGTGACAGCCCCGTATGCGAAAGTGAGACAAGAGGACTCGAGTAGGGCGGGACACGTGTAATCCTGTCTGAACATGGGGGGACCACCCTCCAAGCCTAAATACTCGTACATGACCGATAGTGAACTAGTACCGTGAGGGAAAGGTGAAAAGCACCCCGATGAGGGGAGTGAAACAGTACCTGAAACGGATTGCCTACAAGCAGTGGGAGGGGTTTTATGCCCTGACCGCGTACCTCTTGCATAATGGGTCTGTGACTTAATGTACCAAGCAAGCTTAAGCCGATAGGTGTAGGCGCAGCGAAAGCGAGTCTGAATAGGGCGATTTGAGTTTGGTGTATTAGACCCGAAACCCGGCGATCTAGGCATGACCAGGATGAAGGTGGGGTAACACCCACTGGAGGTCCGAACCGATTAACGTTGAAAAGTTACCGGATGAGTTGTGTTTAGGGGTGAAAGGCCAATCAAGCCGGGAAATAGCTGGTTCTCCGCGAAAACTATTGAGGTAGTGCCTCGAGCGAATACCCCAGGGGGTAGAGCACTGGATGGGCTAGGGCGGCGCGAGCTGTACCAAACCTAACCAAACTCCGAATACCTGGGAGTACTACTCGGGAGACAGACGGCGGGTGCTAAGGTCCGTCGTCAAAAGGGAAACAGCCCTGACCTACAGCTAAGGTCCCCAAGTCACGTCTAAGTGGGAAAGCATGTGGGAATCCCAAAACAACCAGGAGGTTGGCTTAGAAGCAGCCATCCTTTAAAGAAAGCGTAACAGCTCACTGGTCTAAACAAGGGTTCCTGCGGCGAAGATGTACCGGGGCTCAAGACGTGCACCGAAGCTTAGGGTGTGCTGAACTTGTTTCAGTACGCGGTAGCGGAGCGTTCCGTACGCCTGTGAAGCGGGAGGGTAACCGACCGTGGAGGTATCGGAAGTGCGAATGCAGACATGAGTAGCGATAAAGAGGGTGAGATGCCCTCTCGCCGAAAGACCAAGGGTTCCTGCGCAAGGCTAATCCGCGCAGGGTGAGCCGGCCCCTAAGACGAGCCCGAAGGGGGTAGTCGATGGGAACCACGTTAATATTCGTGGGCCTGGTGGTGTGTGACGGATGGCGTGTGTTGTTCAGCCTTATCGGATTGGCTGGGCTTCGAAGCTGTTCCGGGAAATAGCCCCACCGTATAGACCGTACCCGAAACCGACACAGGTGGTCAGGTAGAGTATACCAAGGCGCTTGAGAGAAGTGTCCTGAAGGAACTCGGCAAATTGCCTCCGTACCTTCGGAAGAAGGAGGCCCAACATAGGCGCAAGCTCTTGTTGGGGGCACAGGCCAGGGGGTAGCGACTGTTTAGCAAAAACACAGGGCTCTGCTAAGTCGGCTTCAAGACGACGTATAGGGTCTGACGCCTGCCCGGTGCCTGAAGGTTAAGTGGAGGGGTGCAAGCTCCGAAATGAAGCCCAGGTAAACGGCGGCCGTAACTATAACGGTCCTAAGGTAGCGAAATTCCTTGTCGGGTAAGTTCCGACCTGCACGAATGGCGTAACGACTTCCCCACTGTCTCCAGGACATGCTCAGCGAAATTGAATTCTCCGTGAAGATGCGGAGTACCCGCGGTTAGACGGAAAGACCCCGTGCACCTTTACTGCAGCTTCAGAGTGGCATTAGGAAAGAACTGTGTAGCATAGGTGGGAGGCTTTGAAGCGTTGGCGCCAGCCGGCGTGGAGCCATAGGTGAAATACCACCCTGTTGTTTTCTGATGTCTAACCACGCACCGTGAAACCGGTGCTGGGACCCTCTGTGGCGGGTAGTTTGACTGGGGCGGTCGCCTCCTAAAGAGTAACGGAGGCGCGCGAAGGTTGGCTCAGGCCGGTTGGAAACCGGCTGTTAGAGTGCAATGGCATAAGCCAGCCTGACTGCGAGACTGACAAGTCGAGCAGAGACGAAAGTCGGTCATAGTGATCCGGTGGTCCCTCGTGGAAGGGCCATCGCTCAACGGATAAAAGGTACGCCGGGGATAACAGGCTGATAACCCCCAAGAGCTCATATCGACGGGGTTGTTTGGCACCTCGATGTCGGCTCATCACATCCTGGGGCTGGAGCAGGTCCCAAGGGTTTGGCTGTTCGCCAATTAAAGTGGTACGTGAGCTGGGTTCAGAACGTCGCGAGACAGTTTGGTCCCTATCTGCCGTGGGCGTCGAAATTTGAGAGGAGTTGACCCTAGTACGAGAGGACCGGGTTGAACGTACCTCTGGTGTACCTGTCGTCGTGCCAACGGCGCAGCAGGGTAGCTATGTACGGACGGGATAACCGCTGAAAGCATCTAAGCGGGAAGCCTCCCTCGAGATAAGATTTCATCGAGCGGTCGAAGACCACGACCTTGATAGATCGGATGTGGAAGCGCGGTAACGCGTGAAGCTAACCGATACTAATCGCTCTGTTCGCGCTTGAGAGTTCCACACCACCAACATCAACGCCGGTCACCGGCGCTGGTGCGTGGGTTGAACGCCAGCCTAGGTGCATCGATTTGAACCCCAGCACATCCGCAAGCGCGCCAGCCGTTGCGGATGTGCCGATACACGGCCTCCATTGCCTGGTGGCCATAGCGCCTGTGAACCACCCGATCCCATCCCGAACTCGGACGTGAAACCAGGCTGCGCCGATGGTACTACTGCCTAAGCAGTGGAAGAGTAGGGCGTCGCCAGGCATTGCAGACCGTGTGTCACACAAAACCCATTCACAATATCAACGGCGCTCGTCGCACCGCGCGGTGCGGACAAGCAATGCCGCCCGGCGAGGCGGACAACTTCTTGGGTTCTCATCAAAGCACCGCTTTGATGGGCGGCCAGCTTGGGTCCCCATCAAAGCACCGCTTTGATGGGCGCCATGGCGCGGGGTGGAGCAGCCCGGTAGCTCGTCAGGCTCATAACCTGAAGGTCACAGGTTCAAATCCTGTCCCCGCAACCAACACCACAGAAACGCCCCCGTCGTGAGATCGACGGGGGCGTTCTGC
>NZ_OBMI01000003.1 GCF_900199185.1 Sphingomonas guangdongensis
CAGGCTCATAACCTGAAGGTCACAGGTTCAAATCCTGTCCCCGCAACCAACACCACAGAAACGCCCCCGTCGTGAGATCGACGGGGGCGTTCTGCGTTCCCGGCAATACAAAACGACCGACCCCGCCGACGCGCCCATCCGCACGGGCCGAAGGATAGCCGACACGGCGCCCGCGTTTGTCGGTCCGAATAACCCTGCAGAATACCGTTGGGGCTTTGCGCTCCAGGCCGAGTACGCAAGGGGTTCATTCAGGCAGCGGTTGACCGACGTGCGGTTCACCTTGACGATCCGCGCGTGAGCGGACTCGGCAGTCTCTGGTGCGGGCGGCGCTTCAACACTGCACTTAGCCGTGCCGTTGCCGGAGGGGCAGGACTGAAGGCGAGTAGGTGACGGTAGCCACTCGTCCCGGCGCCTAATTAGGCTGATTAAGCCGGCAGGTCGCGTCACTTGCATCACGCATGTATCGCCTGCGTGGGCCTGATCGGAAGCCGCCGGCGGCGGCTACTCTGCCATGCACGATGCAGAGCTGCCCGCAAGCGCACGGCACCTGTTTGCGGGGCAGGCGGGCAACGCCTCGACGCCAATCGCCGTTCAGCGCAGAGCCAAGCTTTGGTGCTATGCAGGCGCCGTGATGAAGCGTTTCGCAGCGGGATTGGGTGCTTGGCTGGTGCTGCTCGCGGTGCCGAGCGGGGCTCAGGATGTACGGGCATCGATTGAGCCGCCAACGCGCGTCGTCGATCCCGCGCTCGACGAGGATGGCGCGTCGATTGCCGAGCGGTTGGGCTCCGATCCGGCGGTTGCCGCGGCCCGGCTGCGCCTGCAGCAGGCAAGTGTCGCGGTGAGCGACGCGATGAGAGCTCGCTATGGAGACCGGATCGCCGGAATAGCGGTCGAACACGTACCGGCCTTTCGCTTGGTCGTGCGGCTGACCGGGGAAGGTCAGGTCACCAGCGAGCGAGTCGCAGGCGGCAGCGAGCTGATCGACGTCGTCTACGTGCCCGGCGCCGCGGCGAGCCACGCGCAGCTGGTGGCGGCGATCGCGGCCCATCAGACGACTATCCGCGCCAGCCTGTTGGTGCCTCCCGGCCTCGGAGTCGATCAGCGCAGCGGTGAGCTGGTCGCGGTGGTTTCGCTACGCGACGTGGCGCGAGAGGGCGCGGGTGAATTGCGCGACCGGCTCGCCTCGCTGACCGGCGTCCCCGTTCGCCTGCGCACCGTCGACCAGCCGGACCGCGACCTCGCGGACGAGACGGACACTGTGGTTGGGGGCATGCGGATGATGGGCGGGGTTCCGGGTGATCCGCGCCGTTACATCTGCACGGCCGGCTTCGTTGTCACCGATGGAACGCGCCCGGCCTTGTCGACTGCCGCGCATTGCCCGGACACGCTCAAAATCCGCGATGCCGCGGGCCGCGTGGAGGAATTGCCCTATGCGGGGCAGTGGGGCTGGGGCAATCACGACGTCCAGATCAACCTCAGCGCACGGCCGCTGCCTCCACGCTTCTTCGCCGATCGTGCGCGACAGTCGGTCCGAACGGTGACGGCGGTGCAGCCGGGGGCCGCCACGCGAGCCGGCGACATCGTGTGCCACCGCGGTGAGCGGACCGGCTACAGCTGCGCGCCGGTCGAGCTGACCGACTTCGCCCCGGCCGGCGATCTGTGCGGCGGTGCCTGCCTGCCAACCTGGACCACGGTCGCGGGACCGGCCTGCGGCAGCGGCGACAGTGGCGGGCCGGTCTTTCTGGGCACCACCGCCCACGGCCTGGTCAAGGGTGGCAGCTACCGCGCAGACGGCAGCTGCGCCTTTTACTTCTACATGTCGATTGACCAGCTGCCGTCGCCCTGGCGGGTGCTCACGGCGAGCGACGCGGCGCCGCCGCTCACCCCACCAGCCGATCCCGTACCAGTCGGATAACGGCACGCGCTCACCCGGGTGATGGCGGCATCCAGCCGCGGGCGCCGCTGGCGATCTCCGCGCTCGCTCGCGCGGCCACGGCGCCGAGCACCAGTTCGACGTCGTGCACCGGCACGTCCGCGCGGGCATTGAAGTAAACGGTGCGATTGAGCGAGGGATCGACAATGCGGGCGCAGCGGAGGCGCCCCGCGGCGATCTCGTCGGCGAACAGCGCCCGCGACAGGATCGAACAGCACCCGCTCTGTTCGAGCAGGTCGGGCGTAATCCCGCCCGGTTCGATCTCCGCCACGACGTCGAGCGCGATGTTGTCCGGGCGGCACAGCTCCTCGACGAGGATGCGGTTGGTCGGATCGAGGATCAGGCGTACGCCCGCCAACTGCCGGAACGGCACGGTTGTCTGCCCCTCCGCCAGCAGCGCCGCCGGGCCGACCAGGCAGAACGCTTCCTGGTAGAGCGGCACCACGCGTGCGGCCCTGGGCGCGGGAAGGTAGCAGAGCGCAAGGTCGAGCTTGCTGTCGGCGAACTGCTCGAGCGCCGGCGCGGTCAGCACGCTGCGGATGGCAAGTTCCAGATCGAGCTCGCCCGCGCACGCCGCCATGATGTGCGGGCCGAAGGCGCGAGCGGCCGCCGGGGTCGCACCGAGCACGAGCTTGCGGCAGCGAGTGCTCACCCGGCGGCGGAGCAGCTGCTCCGCCGCTGCGACATGATCGAGGATCGCCTCCGCGTGCGGGAGGAACAGCGTGCCGGCGGGCGTCAGCCGCACTCCGCGCGCGTGCCGCTCGAGCAGCACGGCATCGAGCTGCTCCTCCAGCTTCCGGACCTGCTGGCCAAGAGCCGGTTGCGAGAGGTGAAGCCGCTGTGCCGCCGCGACGAAACTTCCCTCGTGCGCGACCATGGTGAACGCCCGCAGCCAGCGGAAATCGAGTGACATGAAGCTATAGCATCAGGTTATAGCTGCTAAAGCAACTCGGTATTGGACCTGATTTGTCGCCAGGCATAGCAATGCTGACGAGATGGCGGGGCAGGCCATCATTCGGCAAGCTCTTTAAGGGACCAGAACGGGACGGCACCGGTCACACGGGTCAACAGACATCAGCAGCGCATCCGAATCAGCATCAGAACGGCGGGCACGCCGACACGGATGAAGACTGCGAACATGGGAGAGGTATCATGAGGCATTCACCGGCGTCGGCCCGGCTCTCGCGCGGAGCCGCCCTTTGCGTCGTTCTGGCGGCGATGACCCTGATCTCTGGCGCTCCAGCGCGGGCGCAGGACGTTCCCGCCCCTGCTGCCGAGCCCGACCAGCAGGCGCCGACACGTGACGAAACGCCCGTGCCGACGCCGGCCGACGAGGCGGCACCAGCGGAGAACACCGGACAGGACATCGTGGTGACCGGGTCGCGGCTCCAGGCCGCCGGTTTCACCGCACCGACTCCGACCACCGTGCTCGGCACCGGGGCGATCGCCCTGCGCGCGCCGGTTTCGGTGTCGGAAGTGGTCAACCGCCTGCCGGCGGTGCGCAACTCGGTCAGCCCCAACGCCAACCAGCGCCAGTTCGGCGGCGGCACCTCGCCGGTCGACCTGCGCGGGCTGGGTCCGGTTCGCACGCTGACGCTGGTCGACGGCAACCGTTTCACGCCGACCCTGGAGGACGGCACGGTTGATACCTCGCTGATCCCGGTCGGGCTGATCGAGCGAATCGACGTGGTGACCGGCGGCGCGTCCGCGGCCTATGGATCGGACGCGGTCGCGGGCGTCGTCAACTTCGTGCTGGCAAAGAAGCTGCAGGGTGTCCGCCTGTCGCTGCAGGCCGGCGTGTCCGAACGCGGCGACGGATCGTCGCAGGTGCTGAACCTTGCCGCCGGCACCTCCTTCGCCGGTGGGCGCGGCCACATCGTCGCCGGGCTGGACGCGACCAACAACGATGGTGTCGGCATCATCCTGGGCCGTGAGTGGGGGCGGCTGTACCCCGGGCAGATCACCTATGGCGCGACCCGTCCGGCGGGGACTCCCGCGCTCGGCTTCGCGACCGGCGTGAACTACTCGACCCAGTCGGTCGGCGGGCTGATCACCGCCGGTCCCTTGCGCGGCCAGGCCTTTGCGCCCGACGGCAGCCTGTACCCCTTCCAGTACGGCACCGTGTACAGCAACCTCATGGTCGGCGGCTCCAACCCCGGCAGCGAGGTGTTCCATTGGCCGATCCAGACGCCGGTGGAGCGCATCGCCGGGATGGCGCGGGTCGAATATGAGCTGACCGACGCGATCACCGCCTTTGCGGTCGGCAGCTATGGCTGGACGCGCGCGGACACCTTCACCGGCTTCAACCAGAGCAGCTTCGTGATCTCGCGCGACAACGCTTTCCTTCCCGCCGCGACGCGCGCGGCGATGGTCGCGAACAACCTCCAGACCATCACGGTCGGCCGGCTGCTGACGGAGAACGGTGGCGTGCCCCAGCGCAACACGTTCGAGACGTGGCGCGCGATCGGCGGCTTCACCGGCACGCTCGGGCCAAAGTGGAGTTGGGACGCCAGCATCCAGTACGGCGAATCGACCAACGAGTTCCGTTTCCTGTCGCAGATCATTCCCGCCAACTACCGTGCGGCGGTGAACGCGGTGCGCGACGCGAGCGGCAACATCGTCTGCGGCCCGCTCGCTACCAACCCGAATCTGACGCCGGCGCTGCGGTCGCAGGTCCAGCCCGGTTGCGTGCCGATCAACATCTTCGGTCAGGGGGCGCCTTCCGCCGCCGCGCTCGCCTATATCGGGCCGGAGACCTATCATGACTGGACCAACACACGGCTGGTGGTGGCGGGCAACCTGCGCGGATCGCCGTTCGCGACCTGGGCGGGTGACGTCCAGATCGCGATCGGCGGGGAGGCGCGACGCGACGAGTTGACCGCCACCTCCGATCCCTACTCGCTCGCGGCGATCGCCGCGTCGGGTAACTACGGCGCCTACTCGGGGCGGGTGAACGTCACCGAGTTCTACGGCGAGGTGGGCGTGCCGCTCGCGCGCGACTGGACGTTCGCGAAGTCGCTGGAGGTGAACGGCGCGGTCCGCCGCACCGATTACAGCACCAGCGGAGCGGTCACAACGTGGAAGGCGGGCGTGACCTGGGAGCCGTTCGACGCGGTCCGGCTGCGCGGCACGCTGTCACGCGACATCCGCGCGCCCAACCTGGCGGAGCTGTTCGCCTATTCGGGTGCCGGCGTGTCGGTGAACAGCACCGTGAACCCGTTCAACAACCAGACGGGCGCGCTCTCCACCTCCACCAACGGCAATCCCAACCTTCAGCCGGAGGTCGCGCGGACGCGGAGCGCCGGCATCGTGCTCCAGCCTGACTGGAACTGGGCACAGGGGCTGAAGCTTTCGGCCGATTATTTCGACATCGACGTGCGCGGGCTGATTACCCAAGTTGCGGCGACGCAGGTCATCGCGCGCTGCTTCGCGGGCGAGACGGTCTACTGTCCGCAGATTCAGTTCGACAATTCGGCGTTCGGCATCGCCAATGTCCAGCAGCTGTCGTTCAATCTCAACCGGCTGCGCACCCGCGGGCTCGACTTCGAGGTCGCGTACCGCGTGCCCCTGCCGGAGAGCGCCGGGCGGCTCGACCTGCGCGTGCTCGCGACCCACATCCTGCGGCTCACCACCTATGATCGCGGCACGGTGATCGAGCGCGCGGGGTCGCTTGCGAACGGCGGCCTGCCTCGTTGGGTGGGAACGGCGGACCTCACCTGGGCCCTGGATGCGTTCACCACGACGCTCTCCGGACGCTACACGGCGTCGGCGATCAACGACGTGACGCGGATCGGCCCGGACGATCCCGCCTACAGCCCGGCGCTGCCGAACAGCATCAACATCAACAAGTTTCCGAGCGCGGTGTACCTCGACCTCAACATCCAGCAGCGGGTCGCGCTCGGCGGCACGGAGTTCACCTTCTTTGGTCTGGTCGAGAACCTGCTCGACAAGGAACCGCCGGTGTTCGCCGGCATCGGTATCCTGACCGGCAATCCGTACGACCTGGTTGGGCGCCGCTTCAAGTTTGGCGCAAGGATGCAGTTCTGATGCGCCGTGCGCTCGCCGCGCTGCTGGCGATGGCTGCCACGCCCGCGACCGCGCAATTGCCGCCGGCGTCCTACACCGCCGACGGTCAGGTGCCGGCAGCGGTGCAACAGCTGCGCCGCCACCGGGTCGATGCGACGCTGAACGCGCTCACCTTCCGCAACATGGACGAGATCTTCGACACGCGGGTCGTGCCGCGCAGCGGGCCGGTCTGGGCACTGCCGCGGCGCGATGCGGCAGCGCTGCCGGCCTATCGCTTCGCCGATCAGGAGCGGGCCGGGGAGGCGTTCATCGATCGCACCTTCACCAATGCGCTGCTGGTGATGAAGGATGGGCGGATCGTCTGGGAACGGCACTACAACAACGGCCGCGACGACGATCACTACATCGCCTATTCGATGTCAAAGACGATTACCGCGATGCTGATCGGGATCGCGCTCGACAAGAAGCTGATCGGCTCGATCGACGACCTTGCCAGACGCTACGTCCCCGAGCTCAAGGGCACCGCTTACGACGGCGTGTCGATCCGCCACCTGCTCCAGATGCGCTCCGGCGCCGACGTGCGCGAGGAGCGCGGGCAGGTCGAAGGGCGCCCGACGGAGGGGCAGCGGGTGTTCGACGAAGTCGTGGTCGCGAGCCGGATGCGCTTCGCCGAGGTGCCGCTCGGCGCGAAGCGCGCGGGGCGGCCGGGCACGCGCTTCAACTACTCGACCTTTGACACGGCCATTTTGGGCTGGGTGCTGGAGCGGGCCGCGCGTCAGCCGCTCGCCACCTTCATGACCACCTGGCTGTGGGAACCCGCGGGCATGGAGTCCTACGGCTATTTCCTTGCCGATGGGCCGCCGGGTGTCGGGCGCGAGATGAACGGCATGGGATTCAACGCGACGCTGCGCGACTACGCGCGGCTGGGTCAGCTGATGCTGACCGGCGGCGTCGGTCCGGGCGGACGGCGCATCCTTCCGCCGGGGTGGGTCGATCAGATGACGCGCATCACGCCCTTCACCGCGGCCGATCAGCGGCCCGGCCGGGTCGGTTACGGGCTGCAGCTGTGGCGGCTCGACGACAGCACCGCCTATGCCGCGGTCGGGCAGCAGGGCCAGTACATCTACGTTGACCCGGCGACCCGGACCGTGATCGTCAAGCTCAGCTTTTTCCCGCCGAACGCCGGGCCGGAGGTGGGCGCGGAAACGGTCGCCTTCTTCCGCGCAGCGTCGCAGTGGACGCCCGCGCCGTGAGCGACGTCCGTCCTGCCGCAGAGCTCGACGCGATCGTCGATGGCCAGCGCTTCGGCCGCTTCAACCTCGCGCTGCTCTGCTGGTCGTTCCTGGCGCTGTTCGCCGACGGGTTCGAGATTTCCTCGCTGGGGCTCGCGACGCCGCACCTGATCCGCGAGTGGGGCGTGACCGCCGGCAGCCTTGGCCCGATGCTGAGCGCGAGTCTGGCCGGCATCTTCATCGGCGCGCCGCTGCTCGGCACACTCGGCGACCGCTACGGCCGTCGCTTCGCGATCATTCTTGGTTGTGTGCTGTTTGGCGTCACCACGCTCGCCGTCGCGTTCACGAGCAACGTGACACAGATCGCCGTACTGCGCTTCCTGACCGGGGTCGGAATGGGCGGCGTGATGCCGAACGCCATTGCGCTCAATTCGGAACTCAGCCCCAGGCGACTGCGCGCCGCCCTCGTCACGCTGATGTTCATGGGGATCAGCGCCGGCAGCGCGACCCCGCCGCTGGTCGCGCTGTGGGGCATGGCGGAGTACGGCTGGCGACTGATCTTCGTGGTTGGGGGCGTGATCGCGCTGCTCGCGGCACTTGGTCTGTTCCTGTTCCTGCCGGAATCGGTCAAATACCTGCATCGCCGCGGCGGGCGGGATGCGGAACTGCTGGCCGTCCTGCGGCGGATGCGGCCCGATCTCGACCTGGCCGATGGCACCCGCTTCGCCCCGCCACCCGCACAGCAGGCCGGCGACACATCGGTCGTTGCGCTGTTTCGCGGGGGACTAGCTCCGGTCACCCTGCTGCTGTGGGTGTGCTTCGCGACGGCGCTGATGGCCAACTACTTTCTCAACAGTTGGCTACCGCTAATGCTGGAGATGAAGGGCGTGGAACAGCGCGACGCCGCGCTGATCGTCACCTTCTTCCACATCGGCGGCACCCTCGGCGGGATCGCCATGGCGGTGCTGCTCGGGCGGATGGGCATGCTCGCGGTCGCCGCCCTGCTGCTGCTCGCCGCGCCTGCGGTGGTCGCGTTCGGGATGCCGGCGCTGTCCGCGATCGTGCTGGGCCTCCTCGTCGGCTTCGCCGGCTTCGCGATCCTGGGCGCGCAGTTCGGCAGCAACGTGACCGCCGGCATGATCTACCCGACCGCGGTCCGCGCCAAGGGGGTCGGGACGGCGCTCGCGATCGGCCGGCTCGGCTCCGTGCTGGGCCCGCTGATCGGCGCGCAGATGCTCGCGCTGAAGGTGCCCATGACCGTCCTGCTGCTCGCGCTTGCGGGCCCCATCCTACTCGGTGGTGCAGCCGCGCTCGCCATCGCCTTTCTCATCCGCCGGCGCACCGGCGGGTTCAGCACCACGGAGGCGGGCGAGGCGATCACGCCGTGAGCGTCACGCCTGCCCGCATCGTCCAGCCCAAACCTGAGAGGACACCATCATGTCGCACGATCTGAATACCGGCGGCGATCAGGGCTATCTGCGCATCGCAACGGAGGAGACCTTCGCGACCAAGGGGCAGGTCGACACGATCCTGCGCTCGATCCGCGACGGGACCGCGGACAAGGGCATCCGCTCACTCTGGGGCTTCTACGGCACCAGCCCGTCGCAGCGGGCGTCCGAAGTGCTCGAGCGCCTGCTTGACCTCGGCGCGCAGCGCATCGCCCACATGGACGAGGCCGGGATCGACCGCGCGATCCTGGGGCTGACCGCGCCCGGCGTGCAGCCCTTTCCGGACGTGGCGGCAGCGTGCGCGCTCGCCCGCGACGCCAACGACCAACTCGCTGCCGCGGTGCAGGCGCACCCGACCCGCTACGTCGGGCTGACCGCGGTGGCGCCACAGGACCCGGAGTGGTCGGCGGCGGAGATCCGCCGCGGTGCCCGCGAGCTCGGCTTCAAGGGCGCGATCATCAACAGCCACACGCAGGGCCACTATCTCGACGAGCCGCAGTTCGATCCCATCTTTCGCGCGCTCGTCGACGTCGATCAGCCGCTCTACCTGCACCCTTCCACCCCGCCCGACACCATGATCGACCCTATGCTGGAGGCGGGGCTCGACGGCGCGATCTTCGGCTTCGGGGTGGAAACGGGGCTGCACCTGCTGCGGCTGGTCACGATCGGCATCTTCGACCGCTACCCCACGCTCCAGATCATGGTCGGGCACATGGGCGAGGCGCTGCCCTACTGGCTCTACCGGCTCGACTGGATGCACCAGGCCGGCGTGCGCGGGCAACGCTACGAGCGGATGAAGCCGCTCAACAAGACGATCCACGGCTACTTCCAGTCCAACGTGCTGGTCACCTCGAGCGGGATGGCGTGGGAGCCGGCGATCAAGTTCTCCCAGCAGGTGATGGGGGAGGACCGCGTCATGTACGCGATGGACTATCCTTACCAGTACGAGCTGGATGAGGTCCGCGCGATGGATGCGATGGACATGCCGCCGGAGACCAAGCGCAAGTTCATGCAGACCAACGCGGAGCGCTGGTTCAAGCTCTGACGTGTCGCAGGCGTGGCGCTTACGCTTTGTGCGCGGCGATGCTGGCGGCGAGATCGGCCTGTCGGAACGGCTTGCTTAGCCGCGGCAGATCGGGCGCGATCCCCTCCACATCGGCGTAGCCAGATACGATCAGGGTGCGAGTGCCAGGCAGTCGCGCCAGCACCTCGCGGGCCAGCTCCGATCCGCTTCGACCGGGCATCAGGTGGTCCGTGACGAGCAGGTCGGGACGGTAGCCGCCGTCGAGCAGCGCGAGCGCGTGCTCGGCGGAGCCGGCCTCGGTCACCGCATAGCCGAGCTCCAGCAGCATGTCGGCGGTGCTTGCCCGGACCACTTCCTCGTCATCGACGACCAGCGCCAGCCCGGCGCTCGGCCGCGCCGGCGCGACGTCCCCCCGCTGCGCGGCCGTGGCTGGCTGGTCGGTGGTCGGCAGCCAGAGCTGCACGTCCGTCCCGAGCCCCCGCCGGCTGTCGATCGCGAGCGCGCCGCCGAGCTGCGCGGCGAGGCCGTGAACCATGGAGAGGCCGAGCCCTGTGCCCTTGCCGATCCCCTTCGTGGAGTAGAAGGGTTCCACCGCCCGGCGCAGCGTTTCCGCATCCATCCCGACGCCGGTGTCGGTCACCGACAGTCGCAGATATCGGCCGGGGGCGAGCCCGGTAGGGTGGCCGTCGGCAACCTCGACGCCGCGCGCCGCGATCGTGAGCCGCCCGCCATCCGGCATCGCGTCGCGGGCGTTCACGCTGAGGTTTAGGATCGCCATTTCAACCTGGTTGTGGTCAGCGAGCGCGGCAGGCAGGTCGTCCGGTACGTCGAGCGTCACCCGCGTCTGCGGGCCGCAGGTGCTCGCCACCAGCTCGCCCATGTCGTGGACCAGCGCGGTGACGTCGACCGCGCTGGTCTGAAGCGGCTGGCGGCGGGCAAAGGCGAGCAGGCGCTGGACCAGCGTCTTGGCGCGCTCCGCTGACTGGAGCGCGCCGCCGATCAGGCGCTGCTCCCGCTCGCCGCCCAGCCCCTTGCGCTGGAGCATGTCGAGGCTGCCGATGATGGGGGTCAGCAGATTGTTGAAGTCGTGCGCGACGCCGCCGGTCAGGCTGCCCATCGCCTCCATCTTCTGGCTCTGGCGCAACGCCTCCTGCGCGAGCGTCAGCTCCTGCTCCGCCCGCAGCCGGTCGGAAACGTCGTCCGCCATGTGGAACGCGCCTATGATCGCGCCGCTGGCATCGCACAGCGGCGTGTAGCTGATCTCCCAGTGCGGCTGGCCGTACTCGGCGCGCCCGAACTGCTCCACGACCGTGAAGCGCTCGCCGGAGAGCGCGCGGCGCATCAGTGCGGTCATGCGGACGCGCTGCTCGGGCGGGAACAGGTCGGGAAAGCGGTCGCCGATCCGGGTCTCGAAACCGTGCACGCGGCCGAATTCATTATTGTGCGCGCGGTTGAAGGCGATCAGTCGAAGGTCGGCGTCGAAGGCGCAGATCGGCGAGGCGGTCGCCTCGATGATGTCGCGGCTAAAGCGCAATTCGGCGGTCCGCTCCGCGACCTGCGCCTCCAGCCGTTCGTTCAGCGCCTGCATGGTCTGCTCGGCCTGCTTGCGCGCAGTGATGTCGTTGAACAGGATGGCGACCTGGTTCGCGCCGGCTGAGCCGATCCGGTAGGCGTGGACGTCGAACCAGCGTCCGAGCGGTGCCGCATAATTCTCGAACTGCAGCGGCTCGCCGGTCGCGGCGACCTTGCCATAGCGCTCGAACCAGTGCTCCTCCAGGCCGGGAAGCGCCTCGCGGACCCACCGCCCGGCAAGCCCGCCCATGCCGACCTGCCGCTCGAACGCCGGGTTGGATTCGAGCAGCCGGTAGTCGATCGCGCGCCCCCCGTCGTCGAACTTGACCTCAGCGATCGTGAAGCCGGAGTCGACCGCCTCGAACAGCGTGCGATACCGCTCCTCGCTGTCGCGCAGCCGGGCTTCCGCCCCGATCCGTTGGACATGCGCCCAGCACCGCTCGACCACGGCGGCGACCAGCGCGATCTCCTCCTCCTGCCAGTCGCGCGGGTGATCCTGGTGCACCGCCATCATCGCGACCAGCCGGTCGTCCTTGACGAGCGGGCAGCAGATGATCGCGTCAATGCCGATCGACCGGAACATTTCGCGCCCGTCATCGGCGTCCAGTTCGGCACCGACGTCGCGAACGATCAGCATCCGGCCGGCGCGCATGTCCGCCGCCGCGCGCGACCCGAACAGGTCAAGGTTGTAGACTCCTGCCGAGCTGGCGACCCCCGGCGCGACATAGTCGTCACGGATGACGAAGCGATCATTGTCGGCATCGACATCGGCATAGGCGCAGCGCGACGACTGGAGCCAGCGGGCGAGCAGCGTCGCCGCCGCCATCATCGCCGCCGGCGGGTCGAGCGCGCCCTGCAGCGCTTCGTCGAGTTCGCGCAGGAAGCGCAGCCGCGCCTCGCTCTCGAGCAGCGCCGAATCGGCCTGCTTGCGCGCGGTGATGTCGATCGCCGTGCCGACGACGCGCGTGCAGCGCCCGGTGTCGTCGAAGATGCCGCGGCCTTTCGCCGCGACCCAGCGAACGATACCGTCCTCCTTGCCGACGGTGCGGTACTCGACGTCGTAGAGCGCCCGTTGCGCTGGATCGCAGGCGGCGGCCAGGGCGGTGCTGGTGGCGTCCCGATCGGAGGGGTGCAGGCCGTCGTAAAAGTCCTGTATGGAGATTGGCGCGTCCGCCGAGATCCCGAACATGCGTTTGACGATGGGGGGCCAGATCAGGACGTCGGCGATCAGGTCGACGTCCCAGAAACCTACGTCGGCCGCGTCCGTCGCCAGCCGCAGCCGTTCCTCGCTGATCGCGAGCGCGGCGCGGCTCTCCTGCCGCTCGGTCAGGTCCAGCATCGCGCCGATCATCCGCGTCGCCCGGCCGGATACGTCTCGAATGACGTAGCCACGATCAAGGATGCTGGCGTAGCTGTTGTCCGCGCGGCGGAAACGGTACTCGGCGCTCCAGCGCGTATCCGGGCCGTCGAGAAGAGCGTGGATGCTGTGATCGATCCGGTCGCGATCGTCGGCATGGATGTGCTGAAGCCACCAGTCGCCGGTCGGGGCGACAGCCGCCGGAGCGTAGCCGTAGCTGCGGGTGAGCGCGTCGTTCCACGTCACCTCGTTGCCGACGAGATCCCAGTCCCACACCGCGTCATTGGTCGCGAACCCGGCCAGCCGGTAGCGCTCCTCGATCGATTGCAGCGCGCGCTCCGCTTCGGTGTGCAGGTCCACGAGGCGGGCGAGCTCGGCCCCGCGGCGCTCCTGCTCGTCAAGCGTGCGACGCAGCGCCAGGTGCGTGGTGACCTGGCGCGCCAGTATTTGCAGCACCAGTCGCTGCTGCGGCGTCGCGCCGTCCGGCCGCGGTGCCGGGTCAATGACGGCAAGGATGCCGAGCGTGATGCCGTCCTCGTCGCGCAAGGTCGCAGCGGCGTAGAAACGCGCGTTCGTCGCCGTGACCAGGGGATCGTCGGCGCAGCGCGGCTCGTGCAGCACGTCTCCGACCACGAGCAAATCTTCGCTGATGCCGGAGAGCTCCGCTCCTCCGCGGACAAGCGGAAGCGCCGGCTCGACCAGGCCGGCTCGCGCCCGCAGCAGCAGCTGGTCGCCAGCCACCAGGCCGATGGCGGCGACCGGCGCGGCGAAGGTGTCGGCGGCAAGGCGCACGACGTCGGCGAAGTCCGTGTCACCGGCGGCACTCGGCCGATCCGGCACAAGCAGTGTCGCCGACACGCGATGATCCGGACCGTCTTGCCGCTCGGGCGCGCCCTCTTGCCTGCCACGTGGCACTTCCATGTCGTGGTACTATCATGGTTTCCACCGCGCAAAAGCGGTGATCGGTCAACATCGGTTAAGGCAGCGATCCTGACCGGGATCCGCGGCACGCGTGACGTGCGGCATGCGGCGTGGCAAAGGCGAACCATGCCCGCGCTGCCCCGCTACGCCTGCTTCGATTTCACCTTCGATACGGATGTGCCGCTCGGCGAGCTGCGTGAGGCCGCGGCCGATGACGTCAGGCCGATCGTCCGGATCAGGCACGGCAACGTGCCGGCCGGGTTGGAAGGAGCGGGTGCCGCGGAGTACGGCGTCTCGGCCGCAGGATCGCGCGCGCTGCTCGATGTGCCGGAGACCGCCCGCTACCTGGTCGAGTCCGGGGAGCGCATCACCGTCGCGACCTGTCCGGACGCGAGCCCGCGCAACGTGCGGCTGTTCCTGCTCGGATCCGCGCTCGGCATCCTGGCCTACCAGCGCGGGTTGCTCCCGCTGCACGCCAATGCCGTGGTGGTCGACGGTGGCGCCCACGCCTTTTCGGGACCGTCCGGAGCGGGCAAGTCGACGCTCGCGGCCCATTTCGCGAAGGCTGGGCTGGAGGTGCTGTGCGACGATGTCTGCACGCTGTCCTTTGATGCGTCCGGCGCCGCGCTCGCCTGGCCGGGACTGCCGCGAGTCAAGCTGTGGGCGGATGCGGCAAGCGCGCTCGGCCACGATCCCGCGGCGCTTGAGCAGGCGATCGAGGGACAGGCGAAGTATCACGTTCCGATCGCCGGCGCGCGCCGCGACACCGCGGTGCCGCTTCGGCGGCTCTACCTCTTGGCGCGGGCTGGGGAGGGTGAGGCGGGCACGATCACGCGCCTGACCGGCGCAGCCGCGATGGCGGCGGTGCTGGAGAACAGCTATCGCCATGAGTATCTCGACGTGCTCGGCGTGCGAGCCTGGCATTTCGCGCGGGCGGCGGCGATGTTGCGGCACGTCGAGGTCTGGCAGGTGCGGCGCCCCTGGGGGTTCGGCGTGTTCGAGGAGGCGGCGTCGCGGCTGGCGGCGCATCTGCGGTCATGATGGTCCGCGCGGCGCAGGCCAAGGATCAGGCGGCGGTCGTCGCCCTGTGGCAGGCCTGCGATCTCACACGGCCCTGGAACGATCCGGCAGCCGACTTCGCGCGGGCCGTTGCGGGACCGAACTCGACCGTGATGGTGATGGAGGCAGTCGCCGGGATCGTCGGATCGGTCATGGTCGGCGACGACGGACACCGCGGCTGGGTCTACTATCTGGCGGTCGATCCGACGGCGCGCCGGACGGGACTAGGCCAACAGCTGATGGCGGCGGCGGAAGACTGGCTGATGGCGCGCGGCTGCCCCAAGCTGCAGCTGATGGTGCGCGACGGCAACACGGCCGCGCTCGCCTTCTACCAGGAACTCGGACTCGAGCCGCAAGCGGTGGTGACGCTCGGCCGCTTCCTGGAGAACAAGCGATGATGACGATCTACGGCATCCCAAATTGCGAAACCGTCAGGAAGGCGCGGTCGTGGCTCGCCGCGCGCGGAGAGGCGGCGACATTCTACGACTTTCGGAAGGACGGGATTACCCGCGACCGGCTGGAGCGCTGGGCGGACGCGGTGGGGTGGGACACGCTGCTCAATCGCAAGGGGACGACCTTTCGCACCCTCTCGGCGGAGGAGCGCGCCGGAGCGGACCAGCGGGACGGGGCGATCGCGCTGATGCTGGCGCACCCGTCGCTCATCAAGCGCCCGGTGGTGGAGCGCGGCGATGCCGTGCACGTCGGCTTCTCCGAGGAACGCTGGGCGACTATCTTCGCGGACTGAGGCCTGACTCGCCAAGGCAGGTGCGCCTTGTTACGGTGCCGGCACAACCGGGGAGGAGCGGGCGATGGAACGGCAGGGCAGGTTGCGGGCGCCGTTCTGGTTCTACCTGGTCGCGGTTGTGCTGCTCCTCTGGGGCGTGATGGGCGTGGTCGCCTGCGTCCAGCAGGTACGGCTCGGCGCGGAGGCGATGGGCCCGGCGAGCGACTATGACCGTCAGCTCTACGCGGCGCTGCCCGGCTGGTACAACGTGATCTACGCTGTCGCGGTTGGCAGCGGCTTCCTGGGGGCGGCGGCGCTGCTCGCCCGATCGCCGCTGGCGCGCGCGCTCTTCATCGTCTCGGTCGTCGCGGTCGCGATCCAGTTCGGCTGGCTGTTCGCCGCGACGGACATCATCGCCGCGAAGGGTGCGGCAACGGTGCTGCCGTTCCCGATCCTGATCCTGGGGATCGCGATCGTGGAGGTCTGGTTCGCCGACTACGCCCGCCGCCGCGGCTGGATCGGCTAGCGGGTCCGCCCCGGCGGCGCTACACGGCGCCATGTCCACGACCTTCACCATCGACACCTCGACCAGCCGGGCGACGCCGACGCCCGCGCCGATGAAGCGGCTGACGATCCCCGCGATCCAGGCGCGCAAGGGCGGCGAGCCGATCGTCATGCTCACCGCCTATACCGCCCGCATGGCGCAGCTGCTCGACCCGCACTGCGACGTGCTGCTGGTCGGTGATAGCCTGGGGCAGGTGATCTACGGCCTGCCCTCGACGCTGGCGGTCACGCTCGACGCCATGTGCGCGCATGGCGCCGCGGTGGTGCGGGGCAGCTACCATTCGGTGGTGCTCGTCGATTTGCCGTTCGGCAGCTACGAGGCGTCGCCCGAGCAGGCCTTCGCCAGCGCCGCGCGGGTTATGGCGGAGACCGGGGCGGCCGGCGTCAAGCTGGAGGGCGGGGCGGCGATGGCTGCGACGGTCGCGTTCCTCAGCCAACGCGGTATCCCGGTATGTGGCCACGTCGGACTGACGCCGCAGGCGGTCAATGCGCTCGGCGGCTACGGCGCGCGGGGTCGCAGCGCAGCGGAGGCGGCGAAGATCGAGGCCGACGCGCGCGCGATCGCCGACGCCGGTGCCTTTGCGCTGGTCGTGGAGGGCGTGCTGGAACCGGTCGCACAGGCGATCACGGCGGCGGTCGCGTGCCCGGTCATCGGGATCGGTGCGGCGGCGGCGTGCGACGGACAGGTGCTGGTGACGGAGGACATGCTCGGGCTGTTCGAGCGCACGCCGCGCTTCGTGAAGACCTATGACGACCTGGCCGGCCGCATTTCGGCCGCGGTTGCCACCTACGCCGAAGAGGTTCGCGCCCGGACCTTTCCGGGCGACGATCAGGTGTACCGGGCCAAGGCCTGACGCTTTCGTTTTCGGCGCCGGGCCGCTAAGGGGCGTCGCTTGTTCCTCCCGACCACTGGAGTTTGTCCCCCTTGGCGCTGACCCCGCAAAACAATGAAGCGTTCCTGCGCGAGGTCGATGAGGAGCTGCGCCGCGACCAGGCGATCACGCTGTGGCGGCGCTGGGGCAAGGTTGCGCTGGTCGCGATCGTCGTTGCGCTGGCGGCGCTCGGCGGCTGGCTCTGGTGGCAGTCGCACCGTGCGGCGCAGGCGGGTGAGCAGGGTGAACGCTTCAACCAGGCGCTGGATGCGCTGGGGCGCAACGAGGCCGCGAAGGCAGCGCCGATCCTTGCCGAGCTGGAGAAGAACGGCACGCCCGGCTATGCCGCGCTCGGTGCCTTCACCCAGGCCGACCTGCTGCTCCAGAAGGATGACCTGAAGGGCGCGGCCGCCAAGTTCTCGGCGGTCGCGGGCAACGACGACGTGGCGCAGCCGCTGCGTGACCTGGCACTGATCCGGCAGACGGCGGCGGAGTATGACACGCTGCAGCCGCAGGTCGTGATCGACCGGCTGCGTCCGCTCGCGGTGAAGGGCAATCCCTTCTTCGGCAGCGCGGGCGAGATGACCGCGGTTGCGCACCTGCGCGCCGGCCGCCGCGATCTCGCCGGGCGGCTGTTCGGGCAGATCGCGCAGGATGACGGCGTGCCGCAGTCGATCCGTCAACGCGCTGTTCAGATGGCGGGTGTTCTGGGGGTCGATGCGGTCGACCAGTCTGGGGAAAAGAAGTCGGGATGAGGAAGCCAGTCACGGCAGCCGCCGCGCTCGCGCTGGTCGCGGGCCTGAGCGGATGCGGTATTTTCAAGGGCGGTGATCGCAAGACCCCGGTGCTGGGTGAGCGCGTACCGATCCTGATGTCGGAGAATTCGATCGCCGTCGACCGCAGCCTCGCCGCGGTCGAGGTCGTGCTGCCCCCCGCCGCGCCGAACGAGAGCTGGAACCAGCCGGGCGGCAACGCCGCCAAGGCGATGGGCAGCCTGGCACTCGCCGAGACTCCTGGTCGGGCGTGGAGCGTGCGGATCAAGGGCGGCGACCAGCGCGTCCGGCTGGCCGCGTCGCCGACCGTCGACGGGGGCAAGCTGTTCGTCAACGACACGGAAGGCGTGGTCCACGCCTATGCCGCCGACACCGGCGCGCCGTTGTGGACTGCCGCGACCGTCAAGGGCGAGGTGGCGAAGGATGAGCGTCGTGCCCGTTTCGGCGGCGGTGCGAGTGCGGAGGGTGGCCGCGTGTTCGCGACCAACGGCCTCGGCGACGTGGTCGCGCTTGATGCCAACAACGGCACGGAGGTGTGGCGCAGCAAGCCGGGCGGCCCCCTGCGCGGTGCGCCGACGCTCGCCAACGGCAACCTCTACGTGGTCAGCCAGGATAACCAGCTGTTCGCGCTCGGCCAGGCCGACGGGCAGGTGATCTGGACCGGATCGGGCAGCCTGGAGACGCAGGGCGTGTTCGGCGTCGCCGCGCCCGCCGCCGCACAGGGGACGGTGGTGGCCGGCTTCTCGTCGGGCGAGCTCAACGCCTATCGCTACGAGAACGGGCGATCGGTGTGGGCCGACGCGCTGTCGCGGACCAGCATCACCACGTCGGTGTCGGCGCTGTCGGACATCGATGCCGAGCCGGTGATCGATCAGGGCCGCGCCTATGCGATCGGGCAGGGCGGGCGCATGGTCGCGCTCGACGTGCTGACCGGCCAGCGGCTGTGGGAGCAGAATCTGGCCGGCATCTCGACCCCGTGGGTGGTCGGCGAGTGGATCTTCGTGGTGACCGACGACGCGCGCCTGCTGTGCCTCGCACGCGCCTCCGGCAAGGTGCGGTGGCTCAGCCAGCTGCGCCGCTACCGCGTCGAGAAGGAGAAGACGCAGAAGGATCCGATCTCCTGGCTCGGCCCGGTGCTCGCGGGCAACCGGCTGTGGCTGATCAACTCGCTCGGCCAGATCGCCTCGGCATCGCCCGCCGATGGCGCGCTCGGCCCCGTGATCGAAACCAGGCAGCGCTACGGCCTGCCGCCGGTCGTCGCCAATTCGACCCTGTACCTGCTCAGCGACGAGGGCGAACTGACCGCCTGGCGGTGAGGGGGCACCTCACCGTTCGCTGAGTAGCGACTGAGCGCAGGCGAAGGCGCGTATCGAAGTACCATTTGATCGGGACCCTCGACCAGTAAGCTGCCGCGCGTCATCTGGGACCGCGAGAGACGCGCGCCCCGCGACAATCCCGCCGCACTGCGATACAGGCAGGTCATGCCACTCCCCACCGTTGCCATCATCGGCCGACCGAACGTCGGCAAGTCGACGCTGTTCAACCGCCTGGTCGGCAAGCGCCTGGCGCTGGTCGATGATCAGCCGGGCGTCACCCGCGACCGGCGGGAGGGGGACGCGACGCTGCTCGGGCTCGACTTCCGCGTGGTCGATACCGCCGGGTTCGAGGACGAGGATGCGGCGACGCTGCCCGGGCGCATGCGCGTGCAGACGGAGGCCGCGGTCCAGGACGCCGACGTCGCGCTGTTCATGGTCGACGCGCGCGCCGGCATCGTGCCCCTCGATGAGGAGATCGCGCGCTGGCTGCGGGCGACCGACACGCCCGTCGTCCTCGCCGCGAACAAGGCGGAGGGGCGTAGCGGCGAGAGCGGCGTGCTGGAGGCGATGGCGCTCGGCTTCGGGGAACCGGTCGCGCTGTCGGCCGAGCATGGCGAGGGCGTCGCCGACCTGTTCACCGCGTTGCTGCCCTATCTAGAACGTGACGACGACGAGCCGGAGGAGGATGCGGAGGCGTCGGATGCGCCGCTCAAGCTCGCGATCGTCGGGCGGCCGAATGCGGGCAAGTCGACGCTGATCAACCGGCTGCTCGGCCAGGACCGGCTGATCACCGGGCCTGAGGCGGGGATCACGCGCGATTCGATCGCGGTCGACTGGACCTGGTCGGACGCTGACGGAGCCGCGCGCGCGGTGCGCCTGATCGACACCGCCGGCATGCGCAAGAAGGCGCGGGTGCAGGAGAAGCTGGAGAAGCTCTCCGTCATGGACGCGCTCCGGGCGGTCGACTTCGCCGAAGTGGTCGTGCTGCTGCTCGATGGGACGCGCGGGCTGGAGGTGCAGGACCTCAAGATCGCCGACCGCGTGCTGCAGGAGGGCCGCGCGCTGATCATCGCGCTGAACAAGTGGGACGTGGCTGAGAACGCCTCCAGCTTGTTCAACGGGGTCAAGGCCGCGCTCGACGAGGGGCTGGCGCAGGCCAAGGGCGTGCCGCTGCTGACCGTGTCGGCGGCGACCGGCAAGGGGCTCGACACGCTGATGCGGGTCGCGTTCGAGACGCGCGACGCGTGGTCGCGGCGGGTCTCGACCGGACAGCTCAACCGCTGGTTCGAGCGCGCGTTGGAGGCGAACCCGCCGCCCGCACCCGGCGGCAAGCGGATCAAGGCGCGCTACGTGACGCAGGTCAAGACGCGCCCGCCAAGCTTTGTGCTGTTCGGTACCCGCGTCGACCAGTTGCCGGAGAGTTACCGCCGCTACCTGGTAAACGGGCTGCGCCGCGAGTTCGACTTCGGCGCGGTTCCAGTCCGCCTCACGATGCGCGCGCCCAAGAACCCGTTCGATCAGGCCAAGGAGTGACGCTGGACGCGCGGGGGCTGCGCTGCCCCTGGCCGGCGCTGCGGCTCGCGCGCGTGCTGCGCGACGGCGCGGCGACCGTGACCCTGCTCGCCGACGATCCGAACGCCGAGGCGGAGTGCCGCGCGGTCGCCGAGGCGCGCGGGGGGCGGCTGCGCGTGGTCGCACCGGGCCGCTACGTCATCGAAATCGGCCCGATCATCAACGCCCTGTTTACGCCTTAAGCCGTACAACGACGGCATGTGCCCCCGGGACCGCGGGGTGACGAAAAGGACAGGGTATGACGGTCGCAACCAATGCGTCGCTGATCGACTGGAAAGTGCTTGCCGCCGCGCGCATCGAGCTCGGCGCCAATTTCGTACGTATTCTCGGTTACTTCCGGGAGGACGGCGAGAAGGCGGTGGGTTCGATCGAGAGCGCGATGCGGGCGCAGAATGCCGCCGCGCTCGTGATCCCGGCTCACACGCTGAAGGGTGAGGCGCGTCAGTTCGGCGCGGAGTCGCTCGCCGAAGCGGCGGAAACGATCGAGGTGATCGCGCGCGACTGCGTCGAAACCCGCGACACGCCCGATGCGGCGCTGGAAGCGGTGGCGGGCCTGCGCGCGCTGTTCCGCCAGACGCTTGAACTGCTTGAGCGCGAGACCAGTCCGCTGGTCGAGCGCCGTCCCGGGTTCGGACGCAGGGCGGTCTGACGCGATCCCAGCTTACGCTGGGATGACGGTCAACCTTCGTCCTTCTCGCCCTTGTCGTACTCCGCCTGCGAGTTGAGCTGGATGTAGTTGGCCAGGCCCATCCGCGCGATCATGTCGAACTGCCGCTCCAGCGTGTCGACATGCTCCTCTTCACTGTCGAGGATCCGGCGGAACAGGTCGCGGCTGACATAGTCGCGCACATCCTCGCAGTGGGCGATAGCGTTCTTGAGTTGTGCGACTGCCTCGTATTCGAGCTCAAGGTCGCCCCGGAGCGCCTCCTCGACCGTTTCGCCGACCCGCAGGCGGCCAAGCAGCTGGAAGTTCGGGAGCCCGTCAAGGAAAAGGATGCGCTCCGCCACCCAGTCGGCGTGCTTCATCTCGTCAATCGACTCTTCACGCTCGAACTTGGCGAGTTTGTAGACGCCCCAGTGATCGTACAGGCGGTAGTGCAGCCAATACTGGTTGATCGCGGTCAGCTCGTTGCGGAGCGTCTCGTTCAAATACTCGATGACCCGCGCATCGCCCTTCATCGTCGTCTTTCCCGCCCTGATGTCGAGCAGACGTTACCGTGCTGCGTCGTCAATGGACAGCGAAACCGGCGACGTCGGACACTTGCTGCGCACTAGGCCGATCAGGCGGCTGCACGCTCCTCATCGATGATGGCCCGAGCGAAGGGAACGCACTGCCCACACTTGGCCCGCTTGCCACAGGCCTCGTACGCCTGACAGGCACTGACCGCGCCGGCGCGCGCGGCCTGACGGACGTCCCGTTCCCGTATAGCATTGCACACGCAGACGACCATGCAGCACCCTCCGTCTCTGGGGAGCACCTAGCGCAACTGCGACTGACTCGCAAGCAAGCTGCTTCTGCTTCGCAATAAAATCAGGCGGTGATCGTCTGACCCATAAGGTCGGGGAGAAATCGCTCATGCGCGGCGCCAAGCTGGTCAAGTGCGACGACGTGGTCGGTGGTCGGACATTCGACGATGATGCGGCCCGCGATCGTGCGGCCGATCCGCTCGACCTCCACGCCGGCGGCAGTCGAGGCCTTGAGGAAGGCGAGCAGGTGAGCATCGTCGACGGTTGCGACGTACAGCCCCTGGTCCTCCGCGAACCAGGTGGCGGCCAGCCCGCGCGGGGTCGGCAGCGACAGCATGGCGCCGATGTCGCCGGCGAGCGCCATCTCCGCCACCGCGACGATCAGCCCGCCGTCCGACACGTCGTGCACGGCGGTGAGGGCACCCGCGGTGATCTGTTCGCGGACGAAATCGCCGGTGCGCCGCTCGGCGGCGAGGTCGACGCGCGGCGGTGCGCCATCCTCGCGCCCGTGGAGCTCGCGCAACCAGAGCGACTGGCCGAGATCGCCGCGCCGCTCGCCGATCACGACCAGCACGTCGCCGGTGCCCTTGAACGCGATCGTCGCGCTCTTCGACCAGTCGGCGAGCAACCCGACCCCACCGATCGCTGGGGTCGGAAGAATGGCGGAACCGCCGCCGGTCGCCTTTGACTCATTGTAGAGCGAGACGTTGCCGCTCACGATCGGGAAGTCGAGCGCGCGGCACGCCTCTGCCATTCCCTCGATGCAGCCGACGAACTGGCCCATGATCTCCGGCCGTTGCGGGTTGGCGAAGTTCATGCAGTCGGTCGCGCCGAGCGGCTGGGCGCCGACTGCGGTCAGGTTGCGCCAGGTCTCGGCGATGGCCTGCTTCCCGCCCTCGATTGGGTCGGCGAAGCAGTAGCGCGGCGTGCAGTCGGTCGCGATCGCCAGACCCTTGCCCGTGCCGTGCACGCGCACCACGGCCGCATCACCGCCGGGGCGCTGCACGGTGTCGGCGCCGACCATGTGGTCGTACTGCTCCCAGATCCAGCGCCGGCTGGCGAGATCGGGCGACGCCATCAGCGTCAGCAGGTCGGCGGCCAGGTCGGTACACTCGGGCGCGTCGACCAGCGCCTTGGGTTTGGGGGTGGCTACCCACGGGCGATCGTACATCGGCGCCTCGTCCGCGAGAGGTCCGAGCGGAATGTCGCACACCGTTTCGCTGTGCCATTTGAGCACCATCCGCCCGGTGTCGGTCACGCGACCGATCACCGCGAAGTCGAGGTCCCACTTGCGGAAGATCGCCTCCGCCTCGCCCTCGCGGCCGGGCTTCAGCACCATCAGCATGCGCTCCTGCGATTCGGAGAGCATCATCTCGTAGGGCGTCATGCCCTCCTCACGCTGCGGCACGTCGTCCATCACGAGCTCGATGCCGACGCCGCCCTTCGACGCCATTTCGACGGAGGAGGAGGTGAGGCCGGCGGCGCCCATGTCCTGGATGGCGACGATGACGTCCGTCGCCATCAACTCCAGGCAGGCCTCGATCAGCAGCTTTTCGGTAAAGGGATCGCCAACCTGAACGGTGGGGCGCTTGGCATCCGCGTCCTCGCCGAAATCGGCGCTCGCCATCGTCGCGCCGTGAATGCCGTCGCGCCCGGTCTTGGAGCCCACGTAGACGATCGGGTTTCCGACACCCGACGCGGCCGAGTAGAAGATCTTGTCCGTGTCCGCGACGCCCACCGTCATCGCGTTGACCAGGATGTTGCCGTCATAGGCCCGGTGGAAGTTCGTCTCGCCCCCGACGGTCGGGACGCCGACGCAGTTGCCGTAGCCGCCGATGCCGTGGACGACGCCCGCGATGAGGTGGCGCATCTTCGGGTGGTCGGGCCGGCCGAAGCGCAGCGCGTTCATGTTGGCGACTGGCCGCGCACCCATGGTGAACACATCGCGCAGAATGCCGCCGACGCCCGTCGCCGCGCCCTGGTACGGCTCGATGTACGAGGGGTGGTTGTGGCTTTCCATCTTGAACACCGCGCACTGCCCGTCGCCGATGTCGACGATGCCGGCATTCTCGCCGGGACCGCAGATCACCTGGGGGCCGGTGGTCGGCAGCTTTTTCAGGTGGATGCGGCTCGACTTGTAGGAGCAATGCTCGGACCACATGACCGAGAAGATGCCGAGCTCGACCAGGTTTGGCGTGCGCCCGAGCGCGGCGAGGACGCGCTGGTATTCCTCCGGGGACAGGCCGTGGTCGGCGACGATCTGATCGGTGATCTCGGTCATGCGCCGCGCCTTAGCGAGGGTGGTGCGGTAGGGCTAGGTGGCGTGTCACGCCAGCGTCACCCGGCGAGTGCAGAACGATGCCTGCAAGCACGGGGAGGAATGGGCGATGATCGGTCGGCTGACATTCGGCGTGGGTCTGGCGCTCCTGGTGGCGGGCTGCGGTGGGGATAGCCGGGCGCTCCACGCGGTGGGCTCCTCCACCGTCTTCCCCTTCACGCAGGCGGTCGCAAAGGCCTTTGTCGCGGCGGACAGCAGCCGCAAACCGCCGCGCATCGAATCGATCGGCACGGGTCCCGGCATCCAGAAGTTCTGCGCCGGCGCCGGCGGCGAGTTCCCCGACATGGCCGATGCGTCGCGGCGGATGCGCCGCGTCGAGTACGACAAATGCCAGGCGAACAAGGTTGGCGAGCTGCTGGAATTGCAGATCGGGCTCGACGGGCTCGCGCTCGCCGAAGCGAACGCCGGGCCCAAATTGTCGCTCACCGACAAGGACATCTACCTCGCACTCGCCGCCCGTCCGATGGGACAGCCGAACACCGCAAGGACCTGGCGCGACGTCAACCCGGCGCTGCCGGCTGTGCCGATCCAGGTGCTCGCACCGCCCGCGACGAGCGGTACCCGCGACGCCTTTCTCGAGCTGATCATGGAGCCGGGCTGCGTGAAGGCGATGCCGGCGGCCGAGAAGCTGCGCGGGGTCGGCGATCCGGCCGCGTTCGACGCCGCCTGTCGTCAGCTCCGCAGCGACGGCGCCGTCACCGAGCGCGCGGAGGGCGACGATGCCGCCGTCCTCAGCACGCTCGGCCGGACGCCCGGCGCGGTCGGCCTGGTCGGCTACTCGTTCCTGGAGCGCAACGCGCAGCGGCTGCACGGAGTGCCGATCAACGGCGTGGCACCGGCTTACGATGCGATCGCCGGCGGCCGCTACCCGGGAGCGCGGACGCTCTACCTGTACGTCAAGAAGAAGCACCTCGACGCGCAGCCGAGCCTCAAGGCCTTCCTCGAGCTCTACGCCGCGATGTGGAACCCTGGCGGCGACCTCGCCAAGCTCGGACTGATCGCCGGGTCCGATCGCGCTCGCGCCCGTTCCGCCGAAGCGATCCGCGGCGGCTTCGCGCTGGAGCCTGAGGCGCTACCCTAACGCCATCCCCGGAAGCGCTCCGCCACGCCGTGGAGCAGGCCGTGGTCGCTCGTCTCGAACAGGTCCTCCGGGTTTTCGGGATCGAGCACCTCGTTGTCGGCCAGCCACGCCTCGACGCTCGACAGGTCGGGCGTCAGATAGTCGCGCAGCGTGCGGGCGGGCCCGCGCAGGCGGTCGATGGTGGCGATCAGCGAACCCGTCTCGGCGAGCGCTGCCGCGACCTCCTCCGGCGTGCGGTCCAGGTGCTCGGCAATCAGGCCGTCGCGGATACGGGCGACGCACGCGCGCTTGCCCGCGTCCGCGACCTCGATCGCGACATCGCACTCGGTGTCGAGCCGCATCGAGCGGTTGTTGAAGTTGGAGGAGCCGACGCGGAGCAGCACGTCGTCGACCACCAGCACCTTGGCATGGACGTAGATCGGTGCGCCCGCGGCCGTCACCGGCAGATAGATGCGCAGGCGGCGATGCTTGTCGCGGCGGCGCAGCGCCTCCACCAGGCGGGCGCGCGCACTGTCCATCGCGATGGGCTCGAGCCAGCCCTCCGCCGTGTCCGGATTGACGACGACGACCTCCGGCCCGTCCGACTCGTCCAGCCGCTTCGCGATCGCGGCGGCGATCCGCCGTGAGGCGAAATACTGGCTCTCGGCGTAGATCCAGCGTTTCGCCTGCGCGATCGCGGCGAGGTACAGCGCCTCGATCTCGTGAATGCCGGGCTCGTCCTCCATCTCGGGCGAGGTGCGCGCGATGCCGACCGCGATGTCGGCGAAGTCCACCGGCAGGTGCTCCGGCCAGCACTCGGTGCGCGGCGCGGGTGTCGGCAGCGGATCGCCGCCCGCGAGCACCCAGCGGTCGCGCGCGAGTTCGCCGAGTGCCGCCGCGGCCGGCCCCTCCAGCGCAGTGGTTGCGTCGTGCCACGGCTTGGTGGGCTTGCCGCCGGGCAGGACCCGCTGCGGCTCGTCGTCGCGGTGGGCGCGGGTGTCCCAGCGGCCGGCGGTCATGTCGATCCCGCCGCAGAACGCCAGGCAATCGTCGATCACCACGATCTTCTGGTGGTGCGACGCGCCGGTCGGATGATGCCCGTCGAGCTTGGCCTCGATCCGGTCGTGGCGCATCCAGTTGAGCACGGTCAGCAGCGTGGAGCCGCGCGCGAGTGTCTTCAGCGCACCGACATCCCAGCGCAGCAGCTTGACCTTGAGCGTCGGGGTGCGCTCGACCAGCCAGCTGATGAAGTCGCCGACCGTCTCCGGCCCTTCATCGGCAACCGGCTCGGCCCCGGCCAGGCGGATGCGGGCGTCGAAGTCCCACCCGATCAACAGGATCTGCTCGCGCGCCTGGAGCATCGCCGCGCGCGCCGCGCGGAAGTAATCGTCGGCATCGACGATCACGGTGGCGCGTGTCGCCTGTTCGATCCGCCAGCAGGTCTCGCCGGGGATGAGAATCGGCATGGGCCCTCCCTTCCTTGCTGCTCCCGGCTAGCGGACGCGTGTTACAGGATCGCGCGGACCAAGTCTGCCGGGCGCGCGATCACGGCCCCCTGTTGGTCGCGGGCGACCGGTCGTTCAATATAATTCGGCGCGCAGACGGGGAGACTTGGCCGCCAACACCTTGGCGTCGCCGCATGCAGCAGCGAAAGCGCGTCCGAACAGCGCGGATCGTGCCAGATCGTCGCGGTCACGCTGCGGGTTTGAGGTAGCGGTCGAACCAGTCGACCGTGCGCTTGAGCGAATCGAGCTGGTTCTCGCGCTTCTGGAAACCATGGCCCTCGGCCGGGTAGAACACCGTTTCCACCACATTGCCCTTGGCCTTCAGGATGTCGTTGACCTCCTGCGCCTGGCCGCGCGGCACGCGGATGTCGTTCTCGCCTTGGATCGTCAGCAACGGCGCCTTGGCGGCGCGGATGTAGGTGAGCGGGGAGGCGGCGTCATAGACCTTGGGGTCGGTCTCTGGCGTGCCTAGCAGGCCGCGCTGGTACGCCTTCAGCACCTCGTCCTGATCGCGGTACATCGTCCGCCAGTTGATGATGCCGAACCATTGGACGCCCGCGGCGAACTCGTCGGGGGTGCGGCCGAGCGCCATCAGCGTCATGAACCCGCCGTAGCTGCCTCCGAAGATGCCGACGCGTTTGGGATCGACGTAGCCGGAGGCCACCAGAAAGGCTTTGGCCGCGACGGTGTCCTTCAAGTCGCCGCCGCCCAGGTCCTTGTAGTTCGCGTTCTGGAACGCCTTGCCGTAGCCGGTGGAGCCGCGGAAGTTCGGCTGAATGGTGATGTAGCCGCGGCTGGCGAAGGCGGCGGCGTAGCGATTGTAGCCGTCCTCGGCGCGGCCGGTCGGGCCGCCGTGCGGCATGACGATGGCGGGGTTCGTGCCGTCGCGCTTCAGGTTGGCGGGAATCGTGACCACGGCGGTGATGAGCGTGCCGTCGAAGCTCTTGTAGGTGACGACCTGCGACTTCGGCAGGGCGGCCGGGTTCAGGCTGGCGATCGCGAGCTGGGTGACGGGGCGCGTCGTTCCGGTGGCGAGATCATAGGTGAGCAGGTTGACCGGCGTATCGGCGCCGGTGTGCACCACCGTCAGCGTGCGGCCGTCGGGCGAGCGCGGGTCGGTACCGAACAGGTAGTTCGCGCCGGGCGGCAGCGCGAGCGGCGTTTCCGCCCTGCTCGCCAGATCATAGCTGACGAGCGCGCTGCGGACGTCGTCGCTCGCCTCGACGATCAGCGCTCGGCCGTCCCGCGTGAAGACCCGCGACGACTGGCCCCACGGCGACCGCTTCAGCCAGCGCCACTTCGCGCCCGCGACCTCGTAGACGCCGGCGTGCATCTGGCCGGTGCCCTCGTCCGTCGTCACCGCGATCGAGCGCCCGTCCGCAGTCGCGTCGCTCGCCTGGTAGACGGTCTCGGCCCTGCCGAGCAGGCGGGTCGCGGCGCCGGTGGCCGCGTCGACGCGCCACACCTCGCTAACCCGGTAGTCGACCCGGTCCCGGTTCGCGAGGATGGCGCGGCCGTTCTCGATCCAGGCGACCGGGGTCCAGCCGAACTGCGGGTCGGCCTCCCGGGTCAGCACGGTGACCTTGCCGGCCGCGTCCATGACCGCGAGGTTAGACTGGCCTTCGCTCTTGAGCTTGGTCGAGAGGGCGACCCGGCCATCGGCAGGCCCGGCGACCAGATTGCCCTCGCGGCGGTCGGGCGAGTTGGTCAGGTTCTCGACCGCGCCGCCGTCAACCGGTACGCGGTAGACGTCGGTGTACTCGTTGCCTCCGACGTCCTGCTCAAAATACAGATACTTGCCGTCGGCCGAGGCGAGCAGCCCGCTCTGCGTGTCGTCGGCCTGGGTCAGCTGGAGCGGCCAGCTGCCGCCCGCGTCGGTGCGCCAGATGTTGTAGCGGCCGGTGAGGTTGGTCGAGACGAACAGGTGCTTGCCGTCCGCGCTCCAGGCGACGCCCTGCATGCCGCGTGAGGTGCCGATGTCCTCCAGCGGCACCGGGCTGGCCACCGAACCGGCGGGTGAGGCGAGCGAGCGGGGATCGGTGACCGGGCGATCGGGCGTTCGGACCTGGGCCCCAAGCGGTACCGCCGTCGCCAGCAACACACCCAGCAGCAGATAGCGCATCGTCCCGCCCCCTTGTCCCTCACGAGTCCCCCGCGCTCAATCCTCCTGCTTCGCGAGCCATTCTTCAAGCCACTTGATCGTGTAGGCACCGTCCTGGAACTCTGGGTCGTCGAGTAGCGCCTGGTGGAGCGGAATGGTGGTGGTGATCCCGTCCACCACGAACTCCTCCAGCGCGCGGCGCAGGCGCCGCAGCGCGCCCGCGCGGGTGGTGCCGTAGACGATCAGCTTGGCAATCATGCTGTCGTAATAGGGCGGCACGCGGTAGCCGGCGTAGAGCCCGCTATCGACCCGCACGTTCATGCCGCCGGGCGCGTGGTAGCCGGTCACCAGCCCCGGCGAAGGCGCAAAGGTGCGTGGGTTTTCGGCATTGATCCGGCACTCGATCGCGTGGCCGCGGAACTCGACATCCTCTTGGCGTAGCGTCAGCGACTCGCCCTCGGCGATGCGGATCTGCTCGCGCACCAGGTCCAGGCCTGTGATCGCCTCTGTCACCGGATGTTCGACCTGAAGGCGGGTGTTCATCTCGATGAAGTAGAACTCGCCCGCTTCCCACAGAAACTCGATGGTACCGGCCCCGCGGTAGCCCATCTCGGCCATGGCGCGGGCGACGATGCCGCCCATCCGCTCGCGCTCGGCCGGCGTGATGACGGGGGAGGGGGCTTCCTCCACCACCTTCTGATGGCGGCGCTGGAGCGAACAGTCGCGCTCGCCCAGGTGGATGGCGTTGCCGTTGCCGTCGCCGAAAACCTGAAATTCGATGTGGCGCGGGTTGCCCAGGTACTTTTCCAGGTAGACGGTGGCATCCCCGAACGCGGCCTTGGCCTCGCTGCCGGCCTGCTGCATCAGCGTCTCGAGCTGGTCGGGGCGATCGCACACCTTCATGCCGCGTCCGCCGCCGCCCGACGCTGCCTTGATGATCACGGGATAGCCGATCCGCTCGGCGAGCGCCGCGGCTTCGGACACGTCGCTGATCGCACCATCGGAGCCGGGGACCAGCGGCAGGCCGAGCGCGCCCGCGGTGCGCTTCGCCTCCACCTTGTCGCCCATGGTGCGGATATGCTCGGGCTTGGGGCCGACGAAGATCAGGCCGTGCGCCTCCACGATCTCGGCGAACTTGGCGTTCTCGCTCAGGAAGCCATAGCCGGGATGGATCGCATCGGCGTGGCTGATTTCCGCCGCGGAGATGATGTTGGGAATGTTAAGGTAGCTCTCGGCCGCGGACGGCGGACCGATGCAGATCGCCTCGTCCGCCAGCCGCACGTGCATGGCATCGGCGTCGGCAGTGGAGTGCACCGCGACCGTCTTGATCCCCATCTCGTGACAGGCGCGGTGGATGCGCAGCGCGATCTCGCCGCGGTTGGCGATCAGCAATTTCTCGATCTTGGCCACAGGCTTACTCGACGACGACGAGCGGCTGGTCGAATTCAACGGGCTGGCCGCTCTCGACCAGAATCGACCGGACCGTGCCGGCCGCCGGCGCGACGATTGGGTTCATCACCTTCATCGCTTCCACGATCAGCAGCGTGTCCCCGGCGGCGACCTGCTGCCCGACGCTGACGAACGGCTTCGCCTCCGGGTTGGGAGCGAGATAGGCCGTGCCGACCATCGGCGACTTGACCGCGTTGGCGGTGCTCGCCGGCGCGGATGCGCCCGTCTCGGCTGCGATCGCTGCGGCCGGCTGGGGCGCTGTGACGAGCGGAGCGGGCGGCGGCGGCGCATAGGCGGCGACCGGCGCGGCGGCGGCCGGCGCCTTGCGAGCGACGCGTACCTTGCGGTCGCCGTCCTCCACCTCGATCTCGGTCAGCTGCGTCTCGTCGAGCACCTGCGCGAGCTGGCGGACCAGCTCGATGTCGACGCTGATCGCCCCCGATCCCCTGCTGTTGTCGCTCATTCGCCCCTCAGATACCGTGAAATCTCGAAAGCGCGTGCCCTTGTCAGAAGCGTGCGGCGGCGTCCAGCGCGAGCAGATAGGATAGCGCGCCGAACCCGGCGATTGTTCCGCGGGCGGCACGGCCGACGTAACTCAGGTGGCGGAAGTCCTCCCGCCCATGCGGGTTCGACAGGTGCACCTCGATCACCGGGGTGCGGATCGATCGGATCGCGTCGTGGAGCGCGACCGACGTGTGGGTGTAGCCGCCCGGATTGAGAATCACGGCCCGGGCAGCGACCGCCTGCGCCTCGTGCAGCCAGTCGATCAGGTGCCCCTCGTGGTTCGACTGGCGCATGTCGATCTCCAGGTCGAGCTCGCGGGCGCGATCCTCCAGCTGCCCGGCGATGTCGTCCAGCGTCTCGTGGCCGTAGACAGCCGGCTCGCGCGTGCCGAGCAGGTTGAGGTTGGGGCCGTTCAGGACGAAGATGGTGTCGGGCATGGCGCTCCCCGGTTGCGACTGGGGAGCGAACCCCATATCTGCCGTCCTCCCTACCCGTTCGTGTCGAGCGAAGTCGAGACACGCGTTGCAAACGGGCGATCTTTGACCCAAGCGCTTCTCGACTTCGCTCGAAGCGAACGGGGGAGTTACCATGGCCCACACCGACGGCACTGTCTCCATCACCGTCAACGGCGAGCACAAGCGCGTGCCCGCCGGCACCACGCTGACGCAGCTTGCCGAGTCGCTGGGCCTGGTTCCCGCCAAGCTCGCGATCGAGCGCAACCTGGAGGTGGTGCCGCGCTCCACCCACGACCAGGTGACCGTGGAAGACGGCGACGACCTGGAGATCGTCCACTTCGTCGGCGGCGGCGACCACGGCGCAAGCGTCGATCAGGACAGCTGGACCGTGGCCGGACGCACCTTCCGCTCCCGGCTGATCGTCGGCACCGGCAAGTACAAGGACTTCGCGCAGAACGCCGCCGCGCTCGAAGCGTCAGGGGCGGAGATCGTGACGGTCGCCGTGCGCCGCGTGAACGTCAGCGATCCGTCGGCGCCGCGCCTGACCGACTTCATCGATCCCGCCAAGGTCACCTACCTGCCCAACACGGCCGGATGCTTCGATGCCGAGAGCGCCGTCCGCACGCTGCGTCTGGCGCGCGAGGCGGGCGGCTGGGACCTGGTCAAGCTGGAGGTGCTCGGCGAGGCGCGCACCCTCTACCCCGACATGCGCGAGACGCTGAAGGCGACGGAGGTGCTGGTCCGCGAAGGCTTCAAGCCGATGGTCTACTGCGTCGACGATCCGATCGCCGCCAAGCAGCTGGAGGAGGCAGGCGCGGTCGCGATCATGCCGCTCGGCGCGCCGATCGGCTCCGGGCTCGGCATCCAAAATCGGGTCACCATCCGCCTGATCGTGGAAGGCGCGAAGGTGCCGGTGCTGGTCGACGCGGGCGTCGGCACCGCGTCCGATGCCGCGGTCGCGATGGAGCTCGGCTGCGACGGGGTGCTAATGAACACTGCGATCGCCGAGGCCAAGGATTCGGTCATGATGGCGGCGGCGATGAAGGCGTCGGTCGAGGCGGGGCGGCTCGCCTACCGTGCCGGGCGCATGGGCCAGCGGCGCTATGCCGATCCCTCCAGCCCGCTCGCCGGGTTGATCTGAGAACGCGCCCGCTTGCCGGCCGAAGTCGGCAAGCGAGCGGTACGTCAGGCGTGGCCGAGCAGTTGTTCGGCAAGCTTCGTGTGCCGCTCGTCGGCCTGCTTGGCCTCGTCCGCCGCCGCCTTCATGTCGCGCGCGACGTCTTCCAGCCCGAGGTGCCGGGCGTAGTTCGCCATGGTCCCGAATGCGGCGATCCAGTAGTGCAGCGCGAGCTGGCCGCTCGCGATGATGCCGAGGTCGCGCGCCGTGTCGTCGTCCGCCTGCTCCCGGATGCGGCGGCTGACCTCATAGTGCGCCTCCAGGATCGGATTGTTGCCCTGGTTGCCGTCGCCAGCCTGCTGCAGCGCGCGGCCGATTAGGTCCGCCCAGCGCCTCGACGTCTCCTTACCCTGCTCCAGCGCGTCCCGCAGTTCTGGATTCGTAGCATCGTCACTGATCTCGTCAGTCGCCCGTGCCGCGACATCGCTGCCGGCCTTCATCGCCGACAGACCCTGCGCGACCAGCGTCTTCAGATTGTCCTCGTCCATGACATTCTCCTGCCGACCCACAGCGCGCCGGTATGCGCAAGATGGTCTGGCAGCCGCACTGGTTGCGACTCGGCACGACGCTAGCGACGGAGCGGGCCTTGTTCCGGTCGTTGCGCAGGCACCTGCAATCTGGATCAAGGAACGACCGTCGCCAGCGATCGTTCTATGATCAACCAGTAGGAGTACGAACCATGGGTGAACTCACCGACAAGATCGCCGGCAACGTCAACGAGGCCGTCGGTAAGGCGAAGCAGGCTCTCGCCGGCGACGGCCACGACCGCGACGAGCATCTGGCGGCCGAAGGCGCGGCACAGGAGGGCAAGGGCAAGGCGCAGCAGTTCACCGGCAAGGTGAAGGGGGCGCTCGGCGACGACATCTAGGCTGTCGCCACGCCAGTAGACGCAAGCGGCCGTCCGGGTGACCGGGCGGCCGTTTCTCATTCATCAAGCCGAGTTGAACGGGCGTTCAACTCGGCTTGACCCGGTCGCGGCGCCGGTCCTAAGCGCGGTGGCGAACGCTGGGAGAGGCAAGCGCGTGGACAAGCTCTATCCGGATGCGGCGGCGGCGCTCGACGGGCTGCTTCATGACGGCATGACGATCTGTGCCGGCGGCTTCGGCCTGTCCGGCATACCGGAGCGGCTGATCGACGCGATTCAGGCGAGCGGGGTCACCGGGCTGACCATCGCCTCCAACAATGCCGGGATCGACAACGAGGGGCTCGGCAAGCTGCTGCGCAGCCGCCAGGTCAGGAAGATGATCTCCTCCTACGTCGGCGAGAACAAGGAGTTCGAGCGCCAGTACCTGTCGGGCGAGCTGGAGGTCGAGTTCTGTCCGCAGGGGACGCTGGCCGAGCGCTGCCGCGCCGGTGGCGCGGGCATCCCCGGCTTCTACACGAAAACGGGCGTCGGCACCCTGGTCGCCGAGGGCAAGGAAGTGAAGGAGTTCGACGGGGAGGAGTATATTCTGGAGCGTGGCATCCGCGCCGACCTGTCGATCATCAAGGGCTGGAAAGCGGACGAGAGCGGCAACCTCGTCTTCCGCAAGACGGCGCGCAACTTCAACCAGCCGATGGCGACCGCTGGGCGGGTCTGCGTGGCGGAAGTGGAGGAGGTGGTGCCGGTCGGCGCGCTCGATCCCGATCACATCCACCTGCCCGGCATCTACGTGAAGCGCCTGATCGTCGGTGCGCCCTACGACAAGAAGATCGAGTTCCGCACGACGCGGCCGCGCGAGGCGGCGTGATGACGGCGGAGGTGGTCGACCTCCAAGCGCTGATCGCGATCCACGGCGCGGTGCGCTACCACAACCGGCCGGTCGCCGCGGTCAACGACCACGTCGTTCGCGTGTCGGTGATGACCGAGCCTTATTTCTGGCACCGGCACCCGAACAGCGACGAGACCTTCCTGGTGATCGAGGGCGAGGTCGAACTCGCGCTCGAGGATCGAACGCTCCTGCTGCGGGAGGGCCAGGTCGCGACCGTTCCGGCGGGCGCGGCGCACTGCAGCCGCCCGCTCACCGCTCGATCCGTCAATCTGACGATCGAGCGTGCCGACCTGGTCACCGAGCGCGTCGCGCGGTGAAGGTGGCGGTGCGTCTGGGCGTGATCCTGATGCCGGCTGCGCTTGGCGGCTGCGTCGCCGCGGCCGCGCTCGCGCCGGTGGTAGCCTCGTCAACCGCGATCGTGCGGAGCCGGATGCAGGAGGCGCAGGTCAAGCGCAGGGCACCGCCGGCTACTCCGGTCGCGAGCGATCCCGCGCCGCCCCAAGCCCTCCGAATCGGGGACGCGCCGGCACTGCCTCCGGCGAGTACGGGAACCATGCCGGCGGGCATGCAGTATCTCTACGGCTCCGGGGAGGCGGTGGGGGCGTCGGTGCAGGCGTACCAGGCGCTCGCCCGCTACCTCCGCGACCAGGCGGCGGTTCGCAGTGGCCTGAGGCAGCTGGTGCTCGCCGACGGTGCGACCCTCGACGCGCCACGCTTCGAGCCGTGCGGGCCGAAGCCAAAGGCGGTGGTGCTCGACATCGACGAAACCGCGCTGCTGAACCTCGGGTACGAGGCAGATGAAGCACGGCGCGGCAGCGGCTATGACCAGGCACGGTGGGAGCGCTGGGAACGGACGGGTGCAGACAAGGTGGTGGCGGTGCCCGGCGCGAAGGCTGCGCTTGACGCCGCGCGCGCGGCCGGCATCACGGTCATCTTCAACTCCAACCGGGCGAACGCGAACGCCGCCGCGACGGAGGCCGCGCTCACCCATGCTGGGCTCGGGCCCGCCCGGCACGGCACGACGCTGTGGCTGCGCGGCGATGACGGCGGCGGCTCGGGCAAGGACGATCGCCGCTGGGCAATCGCCAGCGGCTACTGCGTCGTGGCGCTGGTCGGCGACCAGCTCGGCGACTTCAGCGACCTCTTCAACGTCGCCGGGCTGACGCCGTCCACCCGCCGCGCGCTCGCCGGCGGGCCGGCGCTCGCCCGGCTGTGGGGCAATGGCTGGTTCGTCCTGCCCAACCCCGTTTACGGCACCGCACTGAAGGGCGACGCCGATGAAATCTTTCCGAGAGACACGCGCTGGACCGATCCGGCGCAGGAGAAATAGCATGCCCTGGGATCGCAACCACATGGCGGCGCGCGCCGCAAAGGAGCTGCGTGACGGCTTCTACGTCAATCTTGGCATCGGCATTCCGACGCTCGTCGCGAACAACATCCCCGCCGGCATGACGGTCACGCTGCAGAGCGAGAACGGCATGCTCGGGATCGGCCCCTTCCCGTACGAGGGCGAGGAGGACGCCGACCTGATCAACGCGGGCAAGCAGACGATCAGCGAACTGCCGCAGTCGGCCTATTTCGGGTCGGAGCAGAGCTTCGCGATGATCCGCGGCGGCCACATCGACCTGACGGTGCTCGGTGCGATGGAAGTCGCGGAGACCGGCGACATCGCCAACTGGATGATCCCGGGCAAGATGATCAAGGGGATGGGCGGCGCCATGGACCTGGTCGCCGGCGTCAAGAAGATCATCGTGGTGATGGAGCATACCGCCAAGGACGGCAGCCCCAAGTTCATCCCGGCCTGCACCCTGCCGCTCACCGGGCGCAACGTCGTCGACATGATCGTGACCGACCTGGCGGTGTTCCAGCGACCGGACCATGCCTCTCCGTTCCGGCTGCTCGAACTGGCGCCTGAGGTAACCGCTGACGAGGTCGCGGCAAAGACGACTGCGCATTACGTCAGCTGAGCGCGGTTTCCGGCATCTTCCACGCATAGAGCACCAGCCCCAGCGCAGCCACGGCGGCGAGCACGAGAAAGGCGAGGTCGTACCCGCCCCAGGTGATCAGGGTGCCGGCGATCGTCGGACTGAGCGCCGCGCCCGCACCCTGGACGGTCGCCACCGCGCCCTGCGCCACGTTGAAGCGGCCGCTGCCCCGCATCACGGCGGCGACGACGACGGGAAACAAGGCACCGAAGATGCCGGCGCCGACCCCGTCGAGCAGCTGCACGCCGAGCAGCCAGGCGGGTGTATCGCTCAGCGTGTAGAGCACGCCGCGCAGACACAGCACCGCGAAGCCGACGAGAAAGATCGGCTTGTGCCCCCAGGCGTCCGCCTTTCGGCCGACGATGACCGCAACCGGCACCATCACCAGTTGCGCCCCGACGATGCACGCCGCCATCAGCGAGGTCGCCTGTCCCGCGCCGACCTCTCGCCCGAGCAGCTGGCCGACCGACGGCAGCATCGCCGCATTGGCGAGGTGAAAGGTAAAGGCGCTCGCCGCGAAGATGCCGAGCGCCGGCGTATGCGTCAGCACCGACAGGAGTGAGCCCGGCGCGGCGGCCTCCACCTCCGCACCGTCCGGACAGCCGCGCGCGACGTCGTGGTCGATCGCTCCCTCGTCGATGCGCGCGAGCGCGAGTACGCTCAACGCCGCAAGCGTCGCCATCAGGTAGAAGACGGCGACCGGCCCGAAGTACCAGGCAGTGGCGCCGGCGATCGCGGCAGCGACGGCGTTGCCGGCGTGGTTGAAGGCTTCGTTGCGGCCGATCCGCTTGGCAAAAGCACGCGGGCCGACCAGCCCGAGCGTAATCGCGGCGAGACCGGGGGCGAACACCGCACCGGCAATCGCCGCAACCGATTGGCTCACCGCGACAAGCGTGAACCCGGCGACAAAGGGCAGGCTGACCGAAGCGATCGTCACCAGCACGGCCGCGACGATCAGTACCGTCCGTTTCGCCCGCACCCGGTCGATCAGCGCCCCGGCCGGGGTGGTGGCGAGCAACCCGGCGATGCCGGCGATCGTCAGCACCAGGCCCACGGTCGCTTCGTTCCACCCGCGCTCCGGCCCACGCACCGCGATGAGGTAGATCGCGAGGTAGGGGCCCAACCCATCGCGGACATCGGCCAGGAACAGGTTGGCCGCGTCGAGGGCGTGGACGTTGCGGGGCGGCGGATCGGGCATCGGCAGCGTCCGGAAAGCAGGTGCGACGAGGAAGCCGCAAACCTGCGTTAAGTTCCTTTAGCAACAATGCTGCGTGAAGACTTGCATCCGCGCACGGATGCTTTCATCAGCGCGGGCATCATGGCTTCGCGACCGCTGACCCTCTACGAGAAGATCTGGGCCGACCACGTCATCGAACGACGCGACGACGGCACCTGCCTCATCTACATTGACCGGCACTTGGTGCACGAGGTGACCAGCCCGCAGGCGTTCGCGGGGCTTGCCGCGAATGGCCGCCGGGTGCGCCGCCCCGACCTGACGCTCGCCGTTCCCGACCACAACCTACCGACGTCGCCGCGAGTGGACGCGAACGGGCACCCGCTGCCGATCGCCGATCCGGAGAGTGCCAACCAGCTCGCCGCCCTGCGCGCGAACGTCGCGGCGTTTGGCGTGCCCTACATCGACGCGCTCGCGCCCGAGCAGGGGATCGTCCACGTCGTCGGGCCGGAGCAGGGCTTCACGCTGCCGGGGACCACTCTCGTGTGCGGTGACAGCCACACCTCCGCCCACGGGGCTTTGGGCGCGCTCGCCTTCGGGATCGGCACCAGCGAGGTCGAGCATGTGCTCGCGACCCAGACGCTGTTGCTGAAGCAATCCAAGACCATGGAGATTCGGATCGACGGCACGCTCGGCTTCGGCGTGTCTGCGAAGGACGTGGTGCTGGCGATTATCGGCCGGATCGGTGCGGCGGGAGGGACCGGCTATGTCGTCGAGTACACCGGCGAGGTGATCCGCGCGCTCTCCGTCGAGGGGCGGTTGACGGTTAGCAACATGTCGATCGAGGGTGGCGCGCGTGCGGGCCTGATTGCGCCGGACGAGATGACCTTTGCCTATCTGAAGGGCCGGCCGATGGCGCCGGCGGGCGAGCTGTGGGACCGTGCGGTCGCGCAATGGCGGCACCTGCCGAGCGATCCCGGCGCGCAATATGACGCAACCGTGCGGATCGACGGCAGCGCCATCGCGCCGTCGCTCACCTGGGGCACCAGCCCCGAGGACGTGGTGCCGATCACCGGCGTCGTGCCCGATCCGGACAGCTTTGCCGATCCGGCCAAGCGCGACTCGGCACGCAAGTCGCTCCATTACATGGGCCTGACGCCCGGCACCGCGATGCAGGGCGTCGCGGTCGGACACGTTTTCATCGGCAGCTGCACGAACAGCCGGATAGAGGACCTGCGCGCCGCCGCCGCGGTCGCCAGCGGGCGACGGGTGGCGGACGGTGTGCGGGCGATGGTGGTGCCGGGATCGGGGCTGGTGAAGCGGCAGGCGGAGGCGGAGGGGCTCGACCGCGTGTTCACGGCCGCCGGCTTCGAGTGGCGCGAGCCCGGCTGCTCGATGTGCCTTGCGATGAACCCGGACAAGGTGCCGCCGGGCGAGCGCTGCGCGTCCACCAGCAACCGCAACTTCGTCGGCCGCCAGGGCCCGGGGGCGCGGACTCACCTCCTGTCGCCCGCCATGGCGGCGGCGGCGGCGGTCACCGGCCGGCTGGCCGACGTCCGCGAGCTGATGGGCTGAACGCATGGCCGATCCGATCACCACCGTCCACGGCACCGCTTATCCCTGGGGCGCCAAGAACATCGACACCGACATCATCATCCCGGCGCACTGGCTGAAGACGACCACGCGCGAAGGGCTGGGCCGCGGCGCGTTCGAGAGCGTGCGGGCGCAGGCCGGCAATCTGTTCGACGATCCGCGCTATGCCGGCAGCCCGATCCTGGTCGCGGGCGAGAACTTCGGCTGTGGTTCCAGCCGCGAGCACGCCGCCTGGGCGCTCGGCGACCTGGGGATCAAAGCGGTGATTGCGCCAAGCTTCTCCGACATCTTCTCCGGCAATGCGTTCAAGAACGGCATCGTGACCGTGGTCTTGCCGCAGGACGCGGTCGACCGGCTGGTCGAGGTCGCGCGGGATGGTTCGATCACGGTCGATTTGGAGACGATGACCGTCACGACCGATCATCAGGATCGCCTCCAATTTGAGCTAGACCCGTTCCGCCGGCGCTGCCTGATGGAAGGGCTGGACGAGATCGGCCTGACGCTGGCACAGGATACCGCGATTTCGAAATACGAGTCGCAGGATGCCGTCTATCGGCCCTGGATCGCGGGGAGAGGCCGGTATGCGGGCATTGCTGTCGGAGATGGCGGGCGGACCTGAAACACTGAAGCTAACGAATCTGCCCGATCCGGTCGCCGGCGCGGGGCAGGTGGTGGTGCGTGTCGGCGCCTGTGCGATCAATTACCCCGACGTGCTGATCATCGAGGATCGCTATCAGGTCAGGCCGCCGCGTCCGTTCGCGCCCGGCGGGGAGATCGCCGGCACGATCGAGTCGGTCGGGGCGGGCGTGTCCGGCTGGCAGGTCGGCGAACGCGTCGTGGCGGTGATCGGCCACGGCGGGCTGGCGGAGAAGGTGGCGGCGCCCGCCGCCGCGCTTCACCGCCTTCCGGACGTCCGCGACATCGCCGAAGGCGCCGCGCTGCTGCTCACCTACGCGACCTCGCTCCACGCGCTCCTTGATCGCGGGCGGCTTGCGGCCGGGCACAGCCTGCTGGTGCTCGGCGCAGCGGGCGGGGTCGGCCTCGCGGCGGTGGAGCTCGGGAAAGCCTTTGGCGCGCGCGTCGTCGCCGCGGTGTCGAGCGAGGCAAAGGCGGCCGCGGCCATCGCGGCCGGCGCGGACGAGGTCATCATCTACGACCGCGCTCCCTTCGACAAGGATGCCTCGCGCGCGCTGGCCGACCGGTTCAAGGCGGCGGGCGGGCGCGGCGGGTTCGACGTGATCTACGATCCAGTTGGCGGCGACTATGCCGAACCGGCGCTGCGCAGCATCGCCTGGGAGGGCCGCTACCTGGTCGTCGGCTTTCCCGCCGGTATCCCCAAGCTGCCGCTCAACCTGACGTTGCTGAAGAGTTGCGACGTGTGCGGCGTGTTCTGGGGTGCCTTCGCCGCGCGCGATCCGGCGGCGAACGCCGCCCATGTCGACACGCTGTTCCGGTTGTGGGTCGAAGGACGGATCGCCCCGCGCGTGACGCAGCGCTTCCCGCTCGCGCAAAGCGGTGAGGCGATCGCGCAGATGGCGGCGCGCGCCGCGATCGGCAAGCTGGTCGTGACGATGGAAGACTAGCCGCGGTGCACGGCCCGCCACGGCGGTTGCGCGTCCGAAACCCTCACCCTATCTCTCCGAGCAGGCAGGGAAGGGGCATCATGACGAGTTTCGAGGATCGGGAGCGGGCGTTCGAGACCAAGTTCGCGCTCGACGAGGAGTTGGCGTTCCGGATCACGGCCCGCCGCAACCGGCTCGTCGGGCAATGGGCGGCCGCACGCATGGGGCTGACGCCCGAGGAGACTGACGCCTACGCCAAGGCTGTGGTGCAGGCCGACTTCGAGGAGGCCGGGGACGACGACGTCGTTCGCAAGCTCGTCGGCGATCTGACCGCAGCCGATGTCGCCACCGACGAGGCTACCGTCCGCCGTGCGCTCGAGGACGCGCTGGTGGAGGCCCGCCGTCAGCTGATCGAGGCAAGGTAACCCTGTCATGCCGATGGCTGCCGACGACATCGCCGAGTTGATCCGCGCCGGCATCCCGGACGCGGTGGTCGAGATCACCGATCTGGCGGGCGACGGCGATCACTATGCCGCGCGCGTCACCGCAGCTTCGTTCAAGGGCCTGCCGCGGGTGCGGCAGCACCAGGCCGTCTACGCTGCGCTCGGCGGGCGCATGGGGGGCGTGCTCCACGCGCTCCAGCTCACCACCGCGGTACCTCAGGAGACACAGCAATGACCGACGTCCAGACCCGCATCGGCGAGATGGTGAACGGCAGCGACGTGCTGCTGTTCATGAAGGGCACGCCCATGTTCCCGCAGTGCGGCTTCTCCAGCCGCGCGATCGCGATCCTCCAGCACCTGAACGTGCCGTTCGACTCGGTCGACGTGCTTCAAGACCAGGACGTCCGCCAGGGCATCAAGGCGTTCAGCGACTGGCCGACGATCCCGCAGCTCTATGTTAAAGGCGAGTTCGTCGGGGGATCGGACATCATGATGGAGATGTACGAGTCCGGCGAGCTGAAGGAACTGCTCGCCGACAAGGGCGTGGCAACGGCCGCCTGATCCCAGCGCGTCAGCCGCCAGGCGTCCCACCGTGCTGCTGAAGACTCGTGACGCCGGCGGTCGCTTGCCCGTCGTTGACGGTACGGCGCCGATGCTGCTCTGCGATCTGACGCAGAGCTACTCGCCGTCGGGCGGCGGCGGGATCAGCACGTACCTGCGCGAGAAGCGCGACTATGTGCTGACCCATACGCCGCACCACCTGCTTCAGATCGTGCCGGGCCCGGTAGACCGCATCACCGTGAACGGGCGGCATATTTTCGCGGAGATCGGGGCGGAGCCGGTGCGCGGCAGCCCCAACTACCGCTTCATCCTGCGCACCGATGCGGTGCGCGAGGTGCTGGCCGACTACCGCCCCGACATCCTCGAGTCGCTCTGCCCCTGGGTGCTGCCCTGGACGGCGATCCGGCATCGCCGGGCGTTTCCGGAGACTACGCTGGTCGCGGGATACCGCACCGACTTCCCCAACGCCCATGTCTACCGCGTTGGGCGCGAGAAGTTCGGGGAGCTCGGCGGGCAGTTCTGCCGGTGGCTGATCTGGGGCTATGCGGAGATCACCTACCGCGAGTTCGACTGGGTCTATACGCTCGGCGAGGATGCCCGGATCGAACTGGCGAAGCGCAGCATCCGCCGGACGAGCGTGCTGCCGCTCGGCGTCGATACCGCGCTGTTTCATCCCGCGCGGCGCGACCCCGGCTACCGCGCGGCCCTGGGGCTGACGGCACAAGGTCCGATGCTTGCCTATGCCGGGCGGATCGACAACGAGAAGCGCGCCGATCGGCTGGTCGCCATGTTCCGGCAACTGCCGCCCGCACTCCATGCGGCGATGGTGCTGATCGGCGACGGCAAGCTCCGCGCGCGGCTGCAGGCGGAGGCGCGCGGGCTGCAGATCGCCTTCCCGGGCTTCGAGCGTGACCGCGAGGAACTCGCCCGCGCGCTGGCGTCTGCCGACATCTACGTGTCCGCGATGGCGGACGAGACGTTCGGCGTATCGGTCCTGGAGGCGCAAGCGTCGGGCCTGCCGATCGTGGGCGTCGACGGCGGCGCGATGCACGACCGCGTGCCCGCGGGCACCGGGTTGCTCGGGCCCGTCGACGACACCGCGGCGATGGCGGCGAATGTCGCGGCGCTGTGGCCGGAGCAGGCAGCGGCGATGGGCGCGGCCGGGCGGTCGCTGGTTGAGTCGCGCTACAGCTGGCGGCGCACCTTCGAGACGCTGTTCGGCGAGGTCTATCCGGCCGCACTCGCCAACACCGCGCGGCGGCTGGAGGAGGATGCGGCGCTGCTGTTCCCGCCGCGGCGCGACCCGCGATCCAGGACCGTGCGGGTCTGACCGACACGTCATGCCAGCGAACGCTGGCATCTGGTGCCGCAAACGTGACACTTGATTGCGAGCGGCGCTGGCATTCGCCGCCGTAAGGGGCGGGCGTTTGTTGCCGGGTGCGGGCGGGTCGCTGGAGACCGTAGGAGCTGCGACCCGCCCTGCTGAAGCGTCGAGCGCTCGGCTGACTAGATCGGTGCACTCGCCGTGCCAGTACTCGCGAACGACAGGAATGCGCGCGTTCAAACGGTTAACAAGCCGATTTGTGCCCACCAACCTGTAAGTGCTCCCGACACAACAGACCGTTTCGCTCCGACAACTATTCACCTGCCATTCAGCCGCTTGACTACAGACGTAATCGTGTTGATTACACACGTAGTCGTTGGAGGTGGCCGTGACCGAGCGAATCAGTGATGCCGAGCATGCGGTTATGGAGGTGCTCTGGGACGAGTCACCCTTGACCGCGCAGGACGTATCGGAGCGGGTCGCGCCGGAGCGTGGCTGGAGTGCAAACACGGTCAAGACGCTGCTTGGCCGCCTGCTCGCCAAGAACGTGGTCGCGCACCAGGAGGACGGCCGCCGTTATCTCTATCGTCCGATGGTGGCGCGCGACGATTATGTCGCGGGCGAGTCGCGCCGGCTGATGGACCGGCTGTTCGGCGGCAAGCTTACCCCGCTCGTTGCGCACATGGCGGAGCGCGATGAATTGACCGCCGAGGATATCGCCGAGATCGAGGCGCTGCTCCAGGAGCTGAAGTCATGATCGCCTGGGCGCTCGAGACGCTGATCGCCACCACGCTGTTGATGGTGGTCGTGCTGCTGATCCGCACCCCCGCCCGGCGCAGCTTCGGCCCGTCGGTCGCCTATGCATTGTGGGCGATCCCGGCGGCGCGGCTGGTGCTGCCGCCCTTGCCGGAGGCGTGGCGCGGCACCGCGATGCCCGTGCTGCCGGTCGCGCAGGACATCACCATCTACCTGAGCGAACCGGTCGCGACGCTGGTCGCCGAGCCGACGGAGGGGCTTGGCTGGCCAAGCTACGCGCTGATCGCCTGGGCGCTCGGCGCGGCAGGCTTCATCGCCTATCACCTGCTGTCGCACGGGCGCTTCGTGGCCCGGGTGCGGGCACGGGCGGAGTCGGTGCGGCGGGTCGCGAACGGCAGCGTGGCGGTGATCCGCACCGATGCGACCAGCGGGCCGCTCGCGTTCGGCGTGTGGCGCAAGTACGTCGCTTTCCCGCGCGATTTCGCCGATCGATACGATCCGCTCGAGCAGGATCTCGCACTCGCCCACGAACTCGGCCATCACGCCCGCGGCGACCTGCTCGCCAACTGGATCGCGCTGGTCATGCTCGGGCTGCACTGGTTCAATCCCGTCGCCTGGCGCGCCTACCGCGCCTTCCGCGCCGATCAGGAAATGGCGTGCGACGCACTCGTCCTCGCCGGCCGCGCACGGGAGCTGCGCGCCGCCTACGGCCGCGCCATCGTCAAGTCGGCGCACGGCGGCGCGGTCTCCGCCGCCTGCCACCTGCACACCATCAACGAGATCAAAGGGAGGTTGAAGATGCTGGGAGTTCACGAGAAGTCGTCGCGGACCCGCCTGCTCGCGGGCGGAGCGACGCTGGCGGTGCTGCTGGTCGGCGGGCTCGGCCTGACCGCGTCGGGCACGCAGGCGGCCGCGCGGGTCCGCACCGGCGTCGAGCAGGCGACCGGGGTCGACATCGCCGCGATCACGCTGCCGTCGCTGCCGCAGGTCGTGCCGACGCCACCGGCTCCGCCGGCCCCGCCCGCACCGCCGCCGCCCGCTGCCCGACCGGCGCCGGATGCGCCCCCGCCGCCGCCGGCTCCACCGCTGCCGCCCGAGGCCAAGAAGAACGTCCGCATCACGCTGGTCGATAAGGACGGCGAGGTGTCGACCTTTGAGGACGACGACGATCTGGTCCAGGTCACGCCTGGCGACGACAGGCGGGTCGTGCGCCGCGTCTTCCTCCGCCACAAGGACGGTACGCCGATGTCGTTCGACGAGGCGCACAAGGGCGTGCCCGCCGATCTGGCCGAGCGGCTGAAGAACATGCCGGAGATCGCGTCGCGGGATTGTGGCGACAAGGAGGGCGATCCCAAGGCGCACGTCCTGCGCCGCGAGGATGGTGGCAAGAAGATCACGATCATCTGCACCAACCGGATCGAGCGGGCGACGTCGCTTGCCGCGCTGGAGGGCAGGCGCCCCGGACTGACCGCCCGGCTCGCGGACGGACACTTCGTCATGCGCCGCAATGCGGAGGCTTCCGCGCTGTTCGGGCTGCGCACCGCCCGCGCCAACATCGAGAACAACGCCAGCATGTCGCCGGAGCAACGCGCCAAGGCACTCGCCGGGATCGACCAGGCGATGCGCGAGCTCGAGAGCAAGAAGGACTGACGGGCCGCGTGCGGCCGGTCGCCATCAACTCGGTCGCCCGCTCCCCGGCGGGCACCGGGCGAGGGTGCTGAAGGGCGCCAACGCGGACACACGGGTGATCGGCCGCACCGGGCGGCGCCGGCGTCTTCCTTCGCGCGCCGGCGCCGTTGGCCGTTCCTGGCCGGTCGTCGCGGGACGAAGCCGCTTGCGCGGGGCTCTGCCACCCGCCACATCGCCGGCATGACGGCCACTCCCCATCCGCCCGAGACGCTAGAGCCGGGCGTGGTGCGGGTGACTGCGAACAATCCGTCGCCGTTCACCAAGGACGGCACCCAGACCTATCTGGTCGGGGAGGCCGATGTGGCGGTGATCGATCCCGGCCCGGCCGACGACACGTCGCACCTGTCCGCGATCCTGACGGCGATCGACGGTCGCAGCGTTCGCGCGATCCTGTGCACCCACACACACCGCGACCACAGCCCGCTCGCCCGTGCGCTGGCCGCCGCCACCGGTGCGCCGGTGGTCGGGTGCGCGCCGCTCGCGCTCGACGACGCGGGGGTTCGCGCGGACGCCGCCTTTGACCGAGACTATGCGCCCGACCGGGTGCTCGCCGACGGCGAAGCGATCGAGGGAGCCGACTGGTCGCTGACAGCGGTCGCGACGCCGGGGCACACCAGCAACCACCTGTGCTTCGCCTGGCGGGCGCGCGGCATCCTGTTCAGCGGCGATCACGTGATGGCCTGGTCAACCAGCATCGTGTCGCCGCCCGACGGCGACATGGGCGACTATATGGCGAGCCTGGAGAAGCTGCTCGGCCGTGACGACCGCGTCTACTATCCCGGCCACGGCGACGCGGTCACCAGCCCGCAGCGACTGGTGCGTGGCATGATGGGCCACCGGAGAGCGCGTGAGGGCGCGATCCTGCGGCTGGTGCGCGGCGGCGAAGGCGACGTCACGGCCATGGTGCAGGCGATGTACGCCGGGCTCGATCCCCGGCTGCACCCGGCCGCCGCGCGCTCGGTGCTGGCCCATCTGTTCGACCTGCGCCGCCGCGCGCTGGTGACGGGCGAGGAGGGGGGCGTGTGGCGGAGCGCCGCCTGAACCCCGGCCAGCTCGTCGGCGGTGCGATCGCGCTGGCGCTGCTGCTGCTCGCCGCCTTCGGCGGGAAGGCGCTCTACGATCGCTACACGCAGGACTATGTCGTCACCCGGGCACCCGATGACGGGCGTGCCGTGACCCAGGTGATACGCGCGACCTTTGCGCGGGCGAGCGCGCTGAAGGTCGGCACGCTCAACGGATCGGTGCAGGCGACCGCGTCCGACCGCCGCTTCGCCGGGCTGCTGACCGCCGACCGCGTGATCAAGGCGCCGTTCTCCGTCGATTACTTCATCGATGTGTCGCGCTTAGAAGAGCGCGATTTTCGCTACGATCCGGCGACGCGCACGCTGGTGGTCGATGTGCCCGACGTGACCGTCGGCGGGGCCAACGTCGACGAGGCGCGGCGCACGCTGTCCCAGACGCGCGGGCTGTTCGTGACCCGCGGCGCATTCGAGCAGCTGTCGCAGCGTGTCTCCGCTGCCGCGCAGGCCAGCGCCGCGGCGGAGGCGAACAAGCCCGAGCGGATCGCGCAGGCGCGGGATTATGCGCGGCAAGCGCTGCGGGCCCTATTGGAAACGCCGCTTACCGCAGCGGGCGTGACCGACGCCCGGGTGCTCGTCACCTTCCCCCACGAGCGGCGCGGCCCAGCCGAACGATGGGACATGTCGCGCACGCCCGAGCAGGTCCTGGCTAACAGTCGGTAGCTCAAGCCTTCTTCGGAGTCGCCTAACGGCCGAATGTAACGTAGTATTCGCTCAACTTGGGTTGGGGGACTCGAGACATGGCGACAGTAGCGGGCACGGCACAACGGCAGCCGTTGGCGGCGGACCACAGGTTCTTCATGGGCGGTGCGATCGTGATGGCGCTGCTGGTGGTGGCGGGTTTCTCGGTGCAGTGGCTGATGGGCCGGTCGACCTTCCGCGCGCCGCCGATCATCCACCTTCACGCCGTCGTGTTCATGGGGTGGGTAGCCTATTACGTGCTCCAGAACGCGCTGGTCGCGGTCGGATCGGTCCGGCTCCACAAGCGTCTGGGCTGGATCGGCGCGGGCTGGGCGGCGGTGATGGTGGTGCTCGGCGTCACGATCACGGCGCTGATGGTGCGGCGGGGCGCTGCGCCCTTCTTCTTCGAGCCCGCCTATTTTCTGTTCATGAACTCGCTCGGTGTGCTGACCTTTGGCGCGCTGACCGCGGCCGCGATCGTGCTCAGGCGCCAGACCGCGTGGCACCGGCGGCTGCATTTCTGCGGCATGGCGATCCTGACCGCGCCCGCGTTCGGCCGATTGCTGCCGATGCCGCTGATGATCCCGCACGCCGGGCTTGGCGTGTTCGCCGGCTTCATCCTGCTACCGATCGCCGGCGTGATCGCCGACTGGCGGCGCAGCGGCCGGGTTCATCCGGCGTGGTGGTGGGGGATCGGCACGCTGTGCGTTGCGCAGATGCTGATGAGCGTCATTGCCTTCTCGCCTGTCGGTCGCGCGCTCTATTACGGGGTGACCGCCGGAGCGCCCGGGGCCGCGATCGATCCCTACGCCTTCCCGCCGCCGCCCGCCGGACCCTTGATCACCGGCGGCGGGTGAACCATGTGAGCCTCAGGCATTCTCCTGGGGACGATCGACACATGGACGCACGCGGCGGCATCGGCGGCAGCCTGACGGGGCTCGATCTGCGCGCGGAGATCGACCGGCTGCGCAAGGAGAAGAACGCCGTCATCCTGGCGCATTACTACCAGAAGCCGGAGTTGCAGGACATCGCCGACTTCGTCGGCGACAGCCTGGACCTGTCCCGCAAGGCGGCGGAAACCGACGCCGACGTGATCGCCTTCTGCGGCGTGCGCTTCATGGCGGAGGTCGCGAAGATCCTGTCGCCGGAGAAGATCGTCGTGCTGCCCGACATGGACGCTGGTTGCAGCCTGGAGGACAGCTGCCCGCCCGAGCAGTTCGCGGCGTTCCGGAGCGCACACCCGGACCACATCGCGCTGACCTACATCAACTCGTCGATTGAGGTGAAGGCGCTGAGCGACATCATCGTCACGTCCTCCTCGGCCGAGAAGATCCTCGCGCAGATCCCGCCCGAGCAGCGAATCATCTTCGGGCCCGACAAGCACCTGGGCGGCTACATGAACCGGCGCACGGGGCGCGACATGCTGCTATGGCCGGGCGTGTGCATCGTCCACGAGGCATTCAGCGAGACCGAGCTCCTGAAGCTCAAGGCGCAGCACCCGAATGCGCCAGTCGCCGCGCACCCGGAGTGCCCGCCGCACGTGCTCGACCATTCGGACTATGTCGGGTCGACCAGCGGCATCCTCCAGTTCGCCAAGACCTTCCCCGGCGACACGCTTATCGTCGCGACCGAACCGCACATCATCCACCAGATGGAGAAGGCGGTGCCGAGCAAGACCTTCATCGGTGCGCCGGGTGCCGACGGCAACTGCAACTGCAACATCTGCCCGTACATGGCCCTCAACACGATGGAGAAGCTGTACGTGGCGCTGCGCGATCTCCAGCCGCGAATCGAGATCGACGAGGACCTGCGGCTCCGCGCCAAGAAGAGCCTGGACGCGATGCTGGCGATGGCGAGCGGTACGGTCGGCATGGGTGACCTCGGGCCGGCACGGGTGACGGGGGACTGACGCCTTTCGTCATGCCAGCGAACGGTGGCATCTCTGGCGAGCAGGGGCGGCGGTGACCGGGCTAGACTAAGGCTCAGCTGGTCTTGAGCTTTACCCCGATCAGCCACGGCTTGACGCGGCCGGTCGGCTGCGGCTTGCCGTCGAGCCGCACGGCGCGCCGGATCTCGACCGCCCGCACCAGCATCTGACCGCGCATCGCACCGTCGCCGCAGCAGGTCGGCCCCGCCAGGATGCGGCGGACGACGTCCATTCCGCCGATCACGCGGCCGAACGCCGGATAGCCCTCCCGTCCGCCGCCCGCGTCCATGTTGGGCGCGGCGCCGACGGTGATGAAGAAGTTGCCGCCCGCCGACCCGCCATAGGCCGGGCGCGCCATGGAGATGGTCGCGTCGAGGTGCTTGATCCCGGTCCTGGCGGTGGTCTCGAGCGGGAAGGGCGGAAGGATGCGGCGTGCGTCCGTGCGGATGCCGCCCTGGATGAAACCGAACTTGGGCGCGATCTTCTTGCGCGCGGCGCGGTAGAAGACCGTGCCGTCGAAGCGCCCGTCGTCAACATAGGCCAGGAAGTTCCGGGCCGTCGCGGGCGCCCGCCGAGCGTCGAGCGCAACCGTGATGTTTCCGGCCGTGGTCTCCAGCCGCACTCGGACGGTGCCGGGGGCGGAGCGGCGCGCGGGCGCCTGCGCCGCCACCGGCGCGACTGCGAGGGCGGCGAGGAAGAAGGCGACGATCGATCTCATGCTGCACCGCGGTACAAAGCGAGGCCTTGCCGTACAAGCAGAACGGCTCGAGATCGGCCGATATCGTCGCGGGCCTGCATTCGCGCTAGTCAGGCATCACCATATCCTGCGGTGGAGTGTAGCGAATGGCGATGATCTGGATGAAGCGGGTCGCAGTGCCATGGCTGCTGCTGTTCGCGGCGCCGGCTGCGGCGGCCCAGGCGCCGCTGCCGCGGATCGAGCAGGGCAAGGCCCGGCCGTACCTGTCGGTCGATGGCCAGCCCTATCTGGTACTCGGCGCGCAGGCGAACAATTCGAGCAACTATCCCTCGCAGCTGCCGAAGGTCTGGCCGACGCTCAAGCGCCTCGGTGCCAACACGCTGGAGATCCCGGTCGCCTGGGAGCAGGTGGAGCCCGAAGAGGGCAAGTTCGACTTCTCATACCTGGAGCAGCTGCTCGCCGGGGCGCGGGAACATGATCTGCGGCTGGTGTTGCTGTGGTTCGCGACCTGGAAGAACACCGGGCTCGGCTATGCGCCGAGGTGGGTCAAGACGAACCCTGGCCGCTTTCCCCGCATGAAGAAGCAGGACGGCTCGGACCACAATGTGCTGTCGCCGCACGGGCGAGAGACCTTGCTGGCGGACCGTCGGGCCTTTGTTGCCGTCATGCGCTACCTGAAGGAACATGATCCGCAGCATACGGTGATCATGGTGCAGCCGGAGAACGAGACCGGCAGCTATGGTCAACAGCGCGACTTCTCGCCGGAGGCGAACCGGCTGTTCGCCGGTGCGGTGCCCGCGGCGCTCGCCCGCCGGCTGAACCGCGCGGGCACCTGGACGCAGGTGTTCGGCGACGCGCTCGCCGGCGCGGCCTTCAACGCCTGGTACACCGCCGCCTATGTGGAACAGGTGGCGGCGGCGGGGCAGGCGATCAAGCCGCTGCCCATGTACGCCAACGCGGCGCTGTCGGACCCGTTCGCCGCGCCGGGGACCGGTGGTGGCGCGAGCGGTGGCCCGGACGCATCCGTGATCGACGTGTGGAAGGCCGCGGCCCCGAGCCTCGCCTTTGTGGCCCCGGACATCTACATGCGCGATCCGGCAAAGGTGGCGGAGATCCTGCGGCTCTACGCCCGACCCGACAATGCGCTGATGGTGCCCGAAATCGGCAATGCGGCGGAGTATGCGCGCTTCTTCTGGAGTGCGCTGGGTCGCGGCGCGATCGGGTTTGCGCCGTTCGGCATGGATGACACCGATTACTCCAACTATCCGCTAGGCGCGAAGACGCTGGACGAAGCGACGCTGGAGGCAATCGCCGCCAAGTACCGGCTGCTGGGGCGCAATGTTTCCGGATGGGCGCGCGCGGCCGCCGATCGGCCGGTCTGGGGCACCGCAAAGGGCGTTGATGAAGCGGACCAGTCGACGATCATGGGTCAATGGCGCGTCACCGTCGAATACGGACAATGGCAATTCGGGGATCGAAGGGCGTCTTGGTTCAAGGGTGATCCACACCCAACGGTCGGTCAGCCGGTCGGCGGTGCGGCCGTGATCCAGACGGGCGATGACGAGTTCATCGTCGCCGCGTCGGACGCGCGCGTCAGCCTCTCGCCTGCCTTCGGTGTTGCGCCGGCGCGCGCCGATCCCCTGCGGGTGGAAGAGGGCTACTTCGACGCGCGTGGCACTTGGGTCATGGTACGTGTGATGGGCGGCGACCAGACCGACTACGGCCTGAACTTCACCAGCCGACCAATGCTACTGCGTGTCGTCATGCCGGCTCGCTAAGCTATGCCGCGCTGCGTGCCCGCAGCTGATTGGCCAAGCGTTCGCTGGTTCTGCGGCGGGACGGCGCGGTAGAACTTCTTGGCTAAAAGGTGGCTGCGTGAAGCCCGCTGCGAAACTTCGCGGCTGTACGTCGCGCGGGTCTGTGCCACAGGTGCCGCCGCCCTAGCGACAGGGTGCTTTCGAAAGCCACGTCATGAGTTTCGCGCTGCCCGCCTTCGACACCGTGGCCTTTGTCGCGGGGACGCTCGCCGAGGACATGGGGGAGGGCGGCGATATCACGTCGGCCGCCGTCATCCCGGCGACCGCGCGGTTCAGCGGCGTGATGGACAGCCGCGACGCGATCACCGTCGCCGGGCTCGGCCTGGCGGAGGCGTTCTTCCGCGCGCTCGACCCGGACGTGACGGTCGAGCAGCTGGTCAAGGACGGCGACCGGGTGGCGGCTGGCACCGATCTGCTCCGGCTGGAAGGGAATGCCCGCGCCCTGCTGACGGCGGAACGCAGTGCGCTCAACACCGTGCAGCACCTGTCCGGGATCGCGACCGTCACGCGCGCCTATGTCGACCGGATCGTCGGGACCGGCGCGACGCTGCTGGACACGCGCAAGACGCTGCCGGGCCTCCGTCTGCTCGAAAAGTACGCCACCCGCATGGGCGGTGCGACCAACCACCGTATGGGGCTGTGGGATGCCGCCATGATCAAGGACAACCACGTCGCGGTCGCCGGCTCGGTCGAGGCGGCTGTCGCGCGGGCGGTCGCCGCCGGCATCGCGCGGATCATCGTGGAGGTCGACCGCGTCGACCAGATCGAACCCGCGCTCGCCGCAGGTGCAACCCACCTCCTGCTCGACAACATGGACGTGGCGACGCTGCGCGGCGCGGTGACGCTGGTCGGCGGACGCGTACCGACCGAGGCATCGGGCGGGGTCCGGCTGGAGACGATCCGCGCCATCGCGGAGACCGGCGTCACCTTCATCAGCGTGGGCCGGCTGACCCAATCGGCGCCCGCCGCCGATATCGGGCTGGACTTCGACGCCTTGCCCCCTGCGTCCGCGCCTGTATCGTAGCGCGGCGAGGCGAGGGGGAGGGCGGATGCGACCACGATCGATCGTGCTGTTCGAACGGCTGTATCTCGGCGCTTGGGCGTTGGGGCTGATCAATACCGGGCTCAACTGGTCGCAAACGATGCGGCAGTTCAGCGCCGGCGGCGCCGTGGCGGTCAGCCCGGTGCTGCTCTACGCCAGCACCGCGATCGGCCTGCTGATCCCGCTGGTCCTGTGGTTCTTCATAACCCGCCGGGCGAGCCTGGTCGCCAAATGGGTGCTCGTCGTGCTGTTCGCGATCGGGCTGGGCAGCATCGCGCTTGCCACGCTCGACGGACGTCTGCCTTCCGGCCTTGCCGGCATTGTCGCGGTGACCGCGACGGTGCTCCAGGCGGTGGCGATCGGGTGCCTGTTCCAGCCGGACGCGCGCGAGTGGTTCGGCGAGGAAGCAGCGGAGGTGAAATCGTGATCCGACCCATTGCGACGGCGGTCGCACTTGCCGTGCCCGCCGCCGCGGGCGCGCAGGCGTACCAGTGCGCCGCGCCCGCCCGCCTGCCGGTGCCGCGCGCCGACGGCCCGAGCACGCGCGAGCCGAAGCGGGTGCTGCCGATCGGCAGCTACACGCTGGCGCTCACCTGGGCGCCACAATACTGCCGGGAAAACGGCGATCGCGAGTCGGCCGCCTTTCAGTGCGGGAGCGGCAACCGCTTCGGCTTCACCCTGCACGGTCTCTGGCCCGACGGTCCCGGCAAGACCTGGCCGCAATATTGCGCGCCGTCACCGATCCTGTCGCCGGCGGTCCTCCGCGCCAACCTGTGCGCGACGCCGTCGGTGCAACTGCTCCAGCACGAATATGCCAAGCATGGTACGTGCATGAACGTGTCGCCCGAGCGCTATTTCGCGCAGGCGACGCGGCTCTATGGGCGCTTGCGCTACCCGGACATGGACGCGCTGTCGCGGCGTTCGCGGCTGACCGCCGGGGCGCTGGCAAGCGCGATCGCGCGGGCGAACCCGGGGGTTGCGCCCGACATGATGCGGATCACCGCCGATCGCCAGGGCTGGTTGGACGAAGTGTGGCTGTGCCTCAACACCCGGCTCGCCTATGCGCGGTGCCCGGCGCACCAGGGCGGCCTTGCCGCGAGCGCGCCGGTCAGGATCTGGCGCGGGCGGCGCTGACGCTATCCGTCGAGCGTTACCGTCGACGGGTGGTGACGATCGAGGTGGCGGCGGATGATGCGCAGGTTGCGCGTGTTCGAGCGAAAGAAGAAGTCGGGGATGGCGCCGACGAACGGGATCAGCCCGAGCGCCCAGTCGACGCCGACGTTGCCTGCCATCCGCGCCATCTGCAGCTTCGACATCCCGAGGTTGCGCGCCTCCCACACCAGGTAGCTGCCCATCGCCGCGCCGACGAAGCTGCCGACGGTCGGGATGAGATCGAGCACGACGTCGAGCCCGACCTTGCGGCTCGTACCGGGGATGGTGAAGGCTCGCTCCAGCAGGTGCTCCAGCGCCTCGATCCGCTGGCGCACGGCGGCGGGATCGGTGCCGATCGGCAGCGTGCGGGCAGTGGTGAGCGGGACGGGTCGGGCCATGCCGGATCAATTGGTGTCGCGACGCAGGTGGTTCAACGGGTGGACCGCGCGCGCGTTCGCCGCAAAGACGCGCAGCCGCAGCGCCACCAGTGACCAGCGCAGCGGCCGGGCGAGCGGGATAAAGGCAACATCGTCGGCGAGCGCGCGGTCGGCGAGCGCAAGCGCACGCGCGCGGCTCGCGACATCCGGCGCGAAGCGGGCGTCGCCGATCAGCGTCGCCACCGAAGCGCTGCACGGCTGGCACGCGGTCCTGAGGTACCAGCGCGCGCTGTCGTACGGTGCTACCTCGTCGACCAGCCTCAGGTCGGCCGCGGCCGCAGGGCCGACCCGCTCCGGCCTGAATCCCGCGCGCGCCAGCCCGGCGGCGATCTGCGCATAGACCAGCGTTCCGCCGGGGCCGTCCGGCATCGCGATGCGCAAGCGGACGGGTTCACCGAGTGCCGCGACCCGCGCCACGGCCGTGCTCGGGCGCTCGGCCAGCGGCGTCGTGCTCCACGCCGCGGGCGCGGGTGGAGCCGCCGAATCGAGCTGTTCCGGCAGGATCGTGGCGGTGGGCAGCCACCCGCCCCGCACGGTGGTCGTCACCGCCTCCGCGTCGATCGCCATCGCGACGGCGGCGCGGAGGTCCGCGCGCGCGAGCGGGCCGCTGCGATCCACCACCTGCAGCCCGAACAGCCCGGCCGCCGTATCGACGTGGACGTTCGCGGGTGCGATCCCGGCGGCAGCCACCAGCGGCCAGTCCGACAGGCCGCCGCCGAGCACCAGATCGGACCGCTTCTCCTTGAACCGCCAGACCGCGGCCGCGGCGCGCTCGCCACGCACCCGGACGAACTCCTCGGGCGCGATGCCGTTCGTTCCGGCGTCTTCCTCATCCGACCCATCGTCGACCGGTCGCAATAGCACCGTCGCGCCGCTGTCCGGCTCGATCCTGAACGGCCCGCTCCCGACGCGGCGGTCGGGTGCGGGCACGGTCATCGCAGGGTGCGCGAACAGGTTGAGCAGGTCGGGTCGGGGATAACGCAGCCGAACCTCGATCACCTGCGGCGTCATCGCCACGATCTCGTCAATGGCGGTGAGATACGGCCGCAGCGGGTTACGCGCGCGCGGGGCAAGCTTGCGGCGGAGCGTGCGGGCGACGTCCTCCGCCACGATCGGCTTGCCGCCCGGCCAGGAGGCCTCCTGCAGGCGGAAGATGAAGCTGCGGCCATCGTCGCGCACGATCCAGCGCTGCGCCAGCCCAGGCTCGATCCCGCCGCTAGCGTCGAAGCGGACCAGCCCCTGCGATACGGCGGCGGCCAGCACCAGCCGGGTCGGGGAGGGACCGGGGCGGGGCGGCACCGGCTCGATCACACTGACCAGCACCGGCACATCGTCGCGCCGACGATCGCACCCCGAGAGGATCAGCGTCGCCGCGGCGAGCAGTGCCACCGCCGTGGTGCGGACGGCGGGACTCGAACCCGCATGCCCGTAGGGGCGAGGGATTTTAAGTCCCGTGCGTCTACCAGTTTCGCCACGTCCGCGCGCTGGCATGGAGCAGCGCAAGCCAAGCTTGCGCGTCGCCATGACGAGCCGGCCGGCGGGCGAAAGCCCGTCCGACGTCATGCGACTTAGTCGCATGACGGCCAGGTACGCCAGTGATTTCATGAGCGCGGGTGATGCCGCAAATCGTGAACCGCTGAAACCCCGTCCGGGCGCAACGGCAGATCAGTAGCTTGGGTAGCGACGGCGGCGGTATTGGTAGCGCCGCGCCGAAGCCGCGTCGTCGGTCCTCGCGTTTCGCGAGGCCGGCCGAGCTGTCGGCAAATCCGCAGCTAAGCCGCGCTTAGCTGCGGCCGTCGCGGCTATACATTCAACCGCGCGCGCATTTCCTTGCCCGGCTTGAAATAAGGGACACGCTTGGCATCCACCGCGACCGTCTCACCGGTGCGTGGATTTCGGCCTTGTCGCGCGTCGCGATCGCGGGTGGAAAAGGCGCCGAAGCCGCGCAGTTCGACCCGGCCGTTGTCGATCAGCCGGACGATGATCTCTTCGAAGAAAACGTCCACGATCTTCTCGATATCGCGCGCGGCGAGATCGGGATGGTCGCGTGCCAGCAGTTGAACGAGTTCAGACCGGATCATTCCGCCCCCCAGAGCGTCCCCGTGTGGATGCCCGCGCCTGGCGCATCCTTGCGGGCCATCCCTTACGCAGCAACTTTAACTTTGAGCAACCTTCTCACGAGAAAAGGGCGGCGGATCCCCCGATCCGCCGCCCGCTTCGTCTCACTTGCTGTCAGTGCCGCGCGCCTTGAGCGCTTCGCCCAGGATGTCGCCGAGCGACGCACCCGAATCGGACGAACCGTACTGCGCGACCGCCTGCTTCTCCTCGGCGATCTGCATCGCCTTGATTGAGAAGGTCGGCTTCTTGGAGCGGTCAAAGCCGGTCACCATCGCATCGAACTTCTGCCCGACCTGGTAACGCTCCGGACGCTGCTCGTCGCGGTCGCGGCCGAGGTCGGTGCGCTTGATGAAGCCGGTTGCGCCGTCATCGCCCGCCTGAACCTCCAGCCCTGCGTCGCGGACCTCGAGCACGGTGACGGTGATCACCGCGTTCTTGTTCAGCCGGTCGCCGCTCGTCGCCACGCCGACCGACGGGCCGCCGCGCTCCAGCTGCTTCATGCCGAGCGAGATGCGCTCCTTGTCCGGCTCTACCGCGAGCACGATCGCCTGAACGGTCTCGCCCTTGCGATGAAGGTTGAGCGCGTCCTCGCCCGAGATGCCCCAGGCGATGTCCGACATGTGGACCATCCCGTCGACGTCGTTGTCCAGCCCGATGAACAGGCCGAACTCGGTCGCGTTCTTGACCTCGCCCTCGACGGTCGAGCCGACCGGGTGCGCGGCCTCGAAGGCCTCCCACGGATTGTTCTGCGCCTGCTTGAGGCCGAGTGAGATGCGACGCTTCTCGGCGTCGACCTCGAGCACCATGACCTCGACCTCCTGGCTGGTCGACACGATCTTGCCCGGGTGAACGTTCTTCTTGGTCCAGCTCATCTCGCTGACGTGAACCAGGCCCTCGATGCCCGGCTCCAGCTCGACGAACGCGCCGTACTCGGTGATGTTCGTGACACGGCCCGACAGCTTCGCGCCGACCGGGTACTTTTGCGACGCGCCATCCCACGGATCGCTCTCGAGCTGCTTCATGCCGAGCGAGATGCGCTGCGTGTCCTTGTTGATGCGGATGATCTGGACGCGGACGGTGTCACCGATGTTCAGCACCTCCGACGGATGCGCGACCCGCTTGTAGCTGAGGTCGGTGACGTGGAGCAGGCCGTCGATGCCGCCCAGGTCGACGAAGGCGCCGTAGTCGGTGATGTTCTTCACCACGCCGTCGATGATCTGGCCCTCGTGCAGGCTCTGGATCAGGCCGGTGCGCTGCTCGGCGCGAGTCTCCTCCAGGACCGCGCGGCGCGACACCACGATGTTGCCGCGCTTGCGATCCATCTTGAGGATCTGGAACGGCTGCGGGATGTCCATCAGCGGGGTGACATCGCGGACCGGGCGGATGTCGACCTGGCTGCCCGGCAGGAACGCCACGGCGCCGGCGAGATCGACGGTGAAGCCGCCCTTCACGCGGCCGAAGATCACGCCCTCGACACGGGCGGCCTTGGCGAACTCGGTCTCCAGCTTGTCCCAGGCGGCCTCGCGGCGGGCGCGGTCACGCGACAGCATCGCCTCGCCGTTCGCATTCTCGACGCGGTCGACATAGACCTCGACCTCGTCACCCACCTTCAGCTCGGCCTTCTGGCCCGGCGCGGCGAACTCGCGCAGTGGCACGCGGCCTTCGCTCTTCAGGCCGACGTCGATCACGGCCAGGTCGTTCTCAATCCCGGTCACGGTACCGATGACCACGCGGCCCTCGAAGCTGTCGGCGGCGCCAAAGGTCTCATCGAGCAGCGCGGCGAAATCGTCGCGGGTGGGTTGGGCGGCAGTTGCCATAGACAAGCAGTTCCTATTTCTTCAGTTTTCCGGCCAGCCGGTTGTGTCCGGCGGTCTTGGCCAAGAACGTCGCGGCGGCCCCGTGCCGGTCGCGACATCCACCGGGCGCCATCGCCGGCATGAAGACAGGGGACAGATGCAACAAGGGCGCGGCAAGCGGCACCGGCCTGTTCGCCGATCCGCTCCGCGCCTTGCGGGTCAGGCGCTACGCCCGGCCGTCCGTGCCTCCACGAGCGCTATCGCCCGCTGGACGGCCGCGTCTATAGAGAGAAAGCTGGTGTCGAGCAAGGCGGCATCGTCGGCCATGCGGAGCGGCGCCATGCTGCGCGAGCTGTCCCGCTCGTCGCGCGCACGGATGTCGGCAAGCACCTTGTCGAGGCTGACCGCGGAGCCCCGGGCGCGCAACTCGGCGTGTCGCCGCTGAGCACGGATCGTCGGGGTTGCCTTCACGAACAGCTTGGCGTCCGCATCCGGCGCGATCACCGTGCCGATGTCGCGCCCGTCCAATACCGCGCCGTCCGGCTGTTGCGCGAAGCGCCGCTGCCGCTGAAGCAGCGCGGATCGCACCAGCGGATGCGCCGACACGATCGACGCCGCCTTGCCGATCGCATCGTCCTTCAACCGCTCGTCGCCGAGCAGCTGTTCGTCGAATGCGCAGGCGGCGACCGCGTCCGCTTCCTGCTCTGGGTCCAGCTCTAGGTCGATCACCGTCGCCGCCACCGCGCGGTACAACAGGCCGGTATCGAGGTGCGGCAGCCGATAGTGTCGGGCGAGCGCTCGCGCGATCGTGCCCTTGCCGGACGCGGCAGGCCCGTCGACCGCGATGATCACGCTGCTATCTCGGCGGGAGCAAGACCGTCCAGCGTCGCGCGAAACGTCGGATAGCTGGTCGCGATCGGGCCCGCGTCGTCGATCGTGATCGCGCGACGGGCATGAAGCCCGGCGACGGCCAGGCTCATCGCGATGCGGTGATCGAGCAGCGATGCGATCGTCGTTCCCCCTGCGATCGGCTCGCCGCCCGAGCCTTCGATCGTCAGCCCGTCCTCGTGCTCGCTGAGCGTCACGCCGCACGCGGAGAGCGCAGTCGCCATGGCGGCGATCCGGTCCGACTCCTTGACCCGCAGCTCCTCCGCGCCGCGCGCCACCGTCCGGCCCTGCGCAAAGGCGGCGGCGACGAACAGCACCGGATACTCGTCTATCATCGACGGCGCGAGCGCCGGCGGCACCTCGATCCCGACAAGCGCGGCGTGGCGGACGCGCAGGTCGGCGACGGGCTCTCCGCCGACGGTGCGCGCGTCCTGCTCGGCGATGTCGGCACCCATCATCCGGAGCGCCTGGAGTAGCCCGGCGCGTGTCGAGTTCAGGCCGACGTTCTCGATCAGCACGTCCGACCCCGGCACCACGCTCGCCGCCACCATCCAGAAGGCGGCGGAGGAGGGGTCGCCCGGCACCACGATCTGCTGTGGCTTCAACTCAGCCTCGCCGCGGATCGAGATCAGGCGGCCCTCGCTCGTCTCCTCGACGGTCACGTCGGCGCCGAAGCCGGCGAGCATCCGCTCCGAATGGTCGCGGGTCGACACCGGCTCCAGCACCTGCGTGATCCCGGGCGTGTTGAGCCCGGCGAGCAGCACCGCGGACTTCACCTGCGCCGATGCGACCGGCAGCGTGTAGCGGATCGGCACCGCGGGCACGATCCCGCGCACCATCAGCGGCAGGCGACCACCCGGCGAGGAGGTGATGTCGGCCCCCATCTGCGCCAGCGGATCAATCACGCGGTTCATCGGCCGCTTGCTGAGCGAGGCGTCGCCGGTGAAGGTCGCGGTCACGCCGTGGCTCGCGACCAGCCCCATCAGCAGCCGGGTCGAGGTGCCCGAATTGCCCATGTCGAGCGCGCCCTCGGGCTGGAGCAGCCCGCCGACGCCGACCCCGTGCACTCGCCAGCGACCCTCGCCCTCGCGCTCGATCGTCGCGCCCATGCGGCGCAGCGCAGCGGCGGTCGCCAGCACGTCCTCCCCCTCCAGCAGCCCGTCGATCCGGCTCTCGCCAACCGCCAGCGCTGAGAGCATGAGCGCGCGGTGGCTGATCGACTTGTCGCCGGGTACGCGCACGCTGCCCGACAGGGCGCCGCGCGGACTGACATGCCAGGGCTGGGGGGTGACATGGGACATCGGGCGGGGTCTTTGACAGTGCGCTTGCGCTATGGCAAGGCGCGCCCTACGTCCGGGCTCAGCTCCGGATTTCCCCGAATTCCACGTCAGACGAGAGCGGTTTCATGATCAAGCCCGAGTGGGGCACCAAGCGTGCGTGCCCGAAGTGCGCCACGCGTTTCTATGACCTGGGAAAGGATGATCCCGTCACCTGCATCAACTGCGGCGTGACCTGGGAGCCGGAGCCGGTACTGAAGTCGAAGCAGCCGCTGCCGTTTGAGACGGTGAAGGCCGTGTCCAAGGAGAAGGTCGACGCCGATCTGGGCGGCGACGATCTGGACGTGGACGTTGAGGAGGAAGAGCCCTCGGCCGACGACGACGTCGATCTTGGCGGTGACGACGACCTGGGCGTCGAGACCCCGGACGACGACGAAGAGAGCTGATCGCGCTAGGGCGACGGGGCCAAAAAAGCGCCGCGCGCCCCGTTGCCAAACCCGCGCCGCCCGATTAGAGGCGGCGCCTTCCCAAGGATGTGGGGCCGTAGCTCAGCTGGGAGAGCGCTGCAATGGCATTGCAGAGGTCAGGGGTTCGATCCCCCTCGGCTCCACCACCTTCCCGCATCATCGCGAACCGGATTGCGCGCCTGCTGGCGGCGCTGCTGTGTCTGCTGCTGCCGGGTGTCAGCGCGGCGGAGGATCAGTTCGAGCTGCTGGTGATCGCGACGCCCAGCAAGTACCACTACGAGTACATCCCGGTCGCGCGCGAGAACATCGAGCGGCTGGCGCGGCTTCACTCGTTCAAAGTCACCTGGACCAGCGATCCCGCGGTATTCGACCGCGACCTGACGCCCTATGCCGCAATCATGTTCCTCAACACGCCGGCGGAGCAGCTGAGCGACAGCCAGCGCCGTCGCTTCGAGGGCTATGTGGAAGCCGGCGGCAACGCGATGATCGTCCACCGCGCCGCCATCGTGCCCGCGGGCGCATGGCCGTGGTTCGAGCGGCTGGTCGGCCGGTCGTTCGTCAACCATCCCAAGGTGCAGACGGCGGTGGTCACGACGGCGGACCCCGATCATCCCGCGACCTTCGGACTGCCCGCGCGGTGGCTGTGGAGCGACGAGTTCTACGTCACGACGAACCCGCACAAGGTGGCGATCAGCACCGTGCTTCGCGTTGACGAGCGCAGCTACGACCCGACCCGCATCTGGCCCGGGCAGGTCGGCGAGCGGATGGGGGCCGACCATCCGGAGGCCTGGCACCACCGGGTCGGCAGGGGCCGCGTGTTCGTGACCCTGCTCGGCCACACCGCCGACATGTACCGTGACGACCGCTACCTCCAGCACCTGCTCGGCGGCATTTACTGGACGGCGACGGGGCTCGGTCAGCAGCGCTGAGACGTCCGGCGCAAGCCTCGCCGGATCGATCGCGGGACGGCAGCGCTCAGCGCCAGGCGGCGCTGCTCAGCAGATACGGCCCGGTTCCTGCGATCAGCACCAACGCGATCCGGACGCGGGCATAGCTGCGCACGTCGGCGCGGGTGAGCAGCGCGGAAAGGTAGCGCACGTCCTCCATCCCGATCAGCAGCACGCCCGCGACCACGGCATAGGCGCAGAAGAACAGCGGATTGTAGCCGGTGCTGCCGAAGCCTGCCGGCAGGACCGTCGCCGCCAGCAGGTTGGCGGCGACCAGCCCCGCCGATTCGACCCGCAAGGCGAGCGCCTGGCTCACTGCGGGCGGTCGCCGGCGGGCGACGGATCCGGCAGGCGACGGACCCGGAAGACCGACGCGGGCGGCAGGTTGCGATAGGTCGTGCCGACCCGCTCGGCCCCTAGCCTGAGCCGCAGCAGCACATCGGCAGGTACGGAGCAGGTCTGGCCATAGGTGAAGAGGTACAGGCAGGCGTCGGGTTCGAGCAGCGCGAAGGCATTGCGGAGGATCGCCTCCACGTCCGCCGGCGGCATGGCGCGCAGCCCGAGCCCGCACACCGCGGCGCCGAAACGCGCGTCGGCCATTGCTTCGCGAAGCACCGTCGCATCAAGCGCGCGGACGCGGGCGGCGGGGTAGCGCCCAGCGAGGCGGCGGGCGAGCGCGCGATCCCGCTCGATCAACGTGAGGTCTCGTTCGGCGACTCCGCGGGCGAGCAGCGCGGGCACGAACGCGCCGGTGCCGCTGCCGAGTTCGAGCACCGGGCCGGTACCGCAGTCGATCTCCTGCGTGATCAGCGCCGCCAGCGCACGGCTCGACGGCGCGATCGAGGCGACACCGAGCGGGTCGCGCAGCCAGCGCACGAAGAACACGGTCGTATCGCCGATGTCGCGCACTACCCGCCGCGAGAGTGCGGCCACCCGGTCGATGCCGGGCGAGGTGGAGAGCGACGTTGGGCCGGACGTCATCACTTGCGAACCCTTGCTGGTGTGAATGGCTTGGTCGACGCCGGGGCGCGGTGCGGCCGAACATAGCGGGCGATCAGGCCCAAGCACAACGCACCTGCGGCAAACCCAAGGCCGATCAGGGTCGCGTTGGCCGGACTGCCGGACCGGCTGACGACATAGCCGAGGGCGATGAAGCCGGCGTTCCAGATCGCGAGACCGGCGAGCGTTGCGAGCAGGTAGCGCGCCCGGTCACGCCGCGCGAGGCCGGCAAGCAGCGGCGCGAGCGTGCGGCTCGCTGGGAAAAGCTGGGCTGCAAAGGGGAGGGCGACGACGCGGCGGCGAGTGGTGCGCAGCACCGCGCCGATCCTGTCGCGGCGCTTCAGCACCGCCCGCACGCGCGGGGCGGACCCTGCACCTGCGACGAATCCGAGCTGGTAGGTCCCGAGCGCGCCGGTGGCGCTGCCGAGGATCGATGCCGCGGTCGCGGTCGATAGGCACCACCAACCCTCAGCCGCGGCGATGCCGATCGCGGCGAACAGCCCGGATGAGGGCAGGATCGGGATCAATCGGTCGCCGAGCGCCAGCGCGAACACCCCCAGGATGCCGAGCGGCGCAGCCAGCAGCAACGCTGCCCCGACCGGATCGGCGATCACGCAGCGATCTCGGGCGGCAGGCTGTTCGCTTTGTCGACAGTGTAACGGTCGAGCGAAGCGCCGGCGTAGCCGTCCTGCTCACATGGTGCGGGCGGCGTGAGCAAGGCAGGAGCCTCAGGCAGGGGACGCGGGCAGCGCATCGGACGAGTCCTTGACGCGAGGGGAGGGTGGCCACCACGAGCGGAACGGGGCACGCCCACCCGTGGTGGCCTGGTGCCGTCGGGGAGGGGGCAGACGGCGCCGTTCGGAACCTCGACGCGCGACAGGTCACGCGTCGATTGCAAATCGGTGGAATGTTTAGTCGCGAGCGCGCCGGGCGACTTACTGTCGCCGTGCGTTGCCGTTGTACTGCATCGCTAAGCTCTACTCTGCATTCTAAGTGGATGTGCCATCATCGCGGGTCCAAATTCGCTTCAATGCCAGTTGAGCTACACAGCATCCTGTATAGGCTTGATCGTAACCCACTCAGATAGTAAATGTAGTCTATGGATTGCGTAGATAGAATTACGACAGTTCGGTACTTGATAGCTTGACAATCCTTGTGTTCGGCGCATGATTGTCGCGCCCGGCTTGGTTCGACCTACACAAGCTAGAAGGGTGACGCGATGAGCAGAATGCCGAATACCGCAGAAATCTTGCCTTTTCCTCCAGGCGGCGTCGCCGGGATGAGGCCGCAGACACCGCCGGCGCTGATGGGCGCCGTCACAGAGCTGATCGAGTCTCGCGGCGGCGGGCAGGGGCGGTTCGAGACCGGAATGCCCGGCGTCCACCTCGTTCAGTCGTTCCACACCTTCCTGCCGGTGCCCAACATGTACCGGCCGTCGCTCTGCGTCGTGTTCAAGGGTGCGAAGGAGATCCTGTTCGGCGACACCACGCTGCACTACCGCGAGATGGAGTGCCTGGTGGTGAGCGTCGAGATCCCGGCAAGCGGCCGGATGGTCGGCGCGACCGAAGCCAATCCCTACCTCGGCATGACCATCGAGTTCGACACGGCCGCGCTGCGCGAGGTGCTGCAGCAGCTACCCAGGCATCCCGCGCCGCTTCACCAGTCGAGCGCCTGCGTCTTCGTCGGCAAGGTCGATGGCGCGCTTAGCGACTGCCTGACGCGCATGATCCGGCTGATGAGCAACGCGCCCGCCATCCCCGTGCTGTACCCGACGCTCATGCGCGAGCTCTACTACTGGCTGCTGAGCGGACCCTACGGCGGCGAGATCGCGAAGCTGGCGCTGCCGGAGAGCCACGCGGAGCGGATCGCGCGGGCGCTCAACCACATCCGCGAGCACTATGCCGCGCCGCTTCGCGTCGAGCAGTTGGCGGAGGTCGCGGGCATGAGCACCTCGTCCTTCCACCACCACTTCAAGATCATGACCTCGATGACGCCGGTCCAGTACCAGAAGCAGCTTCGGCTGCTGGAGGCGCGGCGGCTGATGCTTTCGGACGCCTCCAACGTGTCGGAGGCGGCGTATCAGGTCGGCTACGAGAGCGCCTCGCAGTTCAGCCGGGAATATACCCGGTCGTTCGGCGTGGCGCCGAAGCGAGACGTGCTGAATTACAAGGCGCTGCTCGCGCAGGCCGAGCCGCGCTGATCTCGCCGCGGCGTCGGATTGGAGGATCGGGCAAGTAAGTCACGGCTTCGGGCATGGTGTCGGCGCGGGGCAGGCGTAATTTCGGGCAAGTCGCTGAACCGGCAGCTTGCTCGAAAGGCTCAATCCATGACCCGTTGGACCCATGCAGACATCCCCGCCCAGAACGGCCGTATCGCGCTGGTGACCGGCACCGGCGGGCTCGGCTTCGAGGACGCGCTGGCGCTCGCCCGGGCCGGCGCCGACACCATCATCGCCGGCCGCAATCCGGCCAAGGGCGCGGAAGCGGTGGCTGCGATCCGGCGGGCGGTGCCGCGCGCGTCGATCCGCTTCGAGCGCCTCGACCTCGCCGACCTGGCCTCCGTGGCCGCCTGCGCCGAACGGCTCGCCGCCTCCGTCGAGCGGATCGACACGCTGATCAACAACGCCGCCGTGATGATCCCGCCGGAGCGGACGCTGACAACGGATGGCTTCGAGCTGCAGCTCGGCACCAATCACCTCGGCCATTTCGCGCTGACCGCGCACCTGCTGCCGCTGCTGCGCCGCGGTCGCGCGCCGCGCGTCGTCTCCGTCTCCAGCGTGGCGGCGCCGCAGGGCCGGATCGACTTCGATGATCTCCAGGCGGAGCACCGCTACGTGCCGATGACGAGCTATTCGCAGTCGAAGCTCGCCAACCTGCTCTTCATGCTCGAACTCGACCGGCGCAGCCGCGCGGGTGGCTGGGGCATGGCCAGCATCGGCGCGCATCCCGGCGTCAGCCGGACCAACCTGATCCACAACGGCGCGGGGGAGAACAGCCTGCACGGGCGCATCCGCACCTATCTGCCGTTCCTGTTCCAGCCGGCGGAGCGCGGCGCGCTGCCGACCCTCTACGCCGCGACGGCGCCGGACGCGCACGGCGGCGGCTACTACGGTCCGGACGGGCTGTTCGGCGTGCGCGGCTATCCGACCGTCGCCAAGTTGCCGCATCAGGCGCTGGACGAGGAGGTCGCTGCGCGGCTGTGGCGCGTGTCGGAGGAACTGACGGGCATCCGCTTCGGCACCGAGCGTCCGGCGGTCGTCCGGCACGCCGCCGCCTGACCCGACCCGAGCGGAGAACGAGCATGACCCAACCCGTTCGTACCGTCATCGAAGCGGCGCTGCTTGCCGCCGCGGCAACGCTGCTGACCGCCGCCGCCCAGTCCGACGACCGACCCCGAATTGCCGCAGCGTGGGGGAAGGCACACTGGGAGGTCAGCGGCAGGCCGGTGCAGGAGCGTGTGCCTCTCGGGTCGTCCCCGCCGGTACAGGCTGCTACCTCTCCTCTCCAGCAGGGCTGAGTGGAGCGATGACGCACCAACCGGCAACGATCACCCCTGCCGATGCGCAAGGTCAGCGCGCTTTCCTGCGCGGTCCGCGCGCGGCGGCGCTGCTCGCGGCGCTGTTCCTCGTGTGCGTGTTCGCGCAGGTCGACCGCATCCTGCCCTTCATCCTGGCGGAGGCGATCAAGGCCGAGCTTCGGCTCAGCGACACGGCGCTCGGTCTTTTGACAGGGGTGGTATTCGCCGCCTGCTATGCGCTGCTCTCGCTGCCGATGGCGCGGCTCGCCGATGAGGGGTCGCCGCGGGTCGTGCTCGTCGGTTGCGCGCTGGTGTGGAGCGCGATGACCGCGCTCGGCGGCGCGGCGACCGGCTTCGCGACGCTTGCCGCGACCCGCTTCGGTGTCGCGCTGGGTGAGGCTGGCGCCATCCCGTCGAGCCACGCACTGATCGCGCGGCGCATTCGGCCGGAGCGGCGCGGCTTGGCGCTGGGGCTGTTCTCCATGGGCATTCCGCTCGGCACCATGGTCGGCTTCGCGGCCGGCGGAGCGCTCGGCGACCGTTTCGGCTGGCGCATGGCGATGGTGGTCGCCGGCGTCTTCGGGGCAGTCGTCTCCGTGCTCGCCTTCGCCGCCGCGGGCCGTACACCGGCCGAGCGGCGGCCTTCGTCCGCGAGCTCCTTCATCGACGCGAGCCGCGCGCTGCTCCGCCAGCCGGCGTTCCGCGCGTTGATCGTCGCCGCGATCAGCATCGGCTTCGCCGCCGCGCCCTTCTACGCCTTCGCCGCCACCTTCCTGATCCGCAGCCATGAACTGAGCGCCGCGCAGGCCGGGCTGATCTTCGGCGGCTTGCAGGGGCTAATGGGCACCGCCGGCACGCTGCTAGGCGGACGCGGCTTCGACGCCGCCGTCCGGGCCGGGTCCACCACGATCCTGCGCGCACCCGCGATTGCGTTCATGCTCGCCGGCGCCTCGACGCTGGTCTCGCTGTTCGTGCCCGTGCTGTGGGTGTCGGTCGCCTTCATGCTCCCGGCCATGTTCGCCTTTGCCTACACGCTGCCCTTCGCCTTCGGCGTAGCGCACCAAGTGGCGGGCGTCGGGCGGGAGGGCATGGCCTCCAGCCTGGCGATGATCGCATCCGGCCTGTTCGGGCCGGCGCTCGGGCCGCTGCTGGTCGGCGCGGTGAGTGACGGCGCGAGCGCGGCGGGGCTGGAGAACGGGCTGGCGGTCGGGCTGCTGCTGGTCCCGGTCGCCTGCGTCACGACCGCGCTCCTCTACCAGCGCGCGGGGCGGCGCATCGCGGCACTCGGCTGACGCTGCCTCCACCCACCCGTTGGCACCGCGGCTGCGCATTGGCGTTGACGCGGGCTCGCCAGGGCGCAAGACCGTGGCGGAACAGCCCCAGCGCGCGCGTCCGGTGCCGCTGGCCGGTGATGCAGGGGAGCAGGTAATGAAGGCAATGATGATGGCGCTGGGGTTGGGGCTGATGGCGATGGCCGATCCTGCGGCGGCGGCGGAGGCGAAGCGGTCGAGCTTCGGCCGCCTGCCGGACGGTCGCGAGGTGCCCGCGGTGACGCTGACCAACCGCAACGGCGTGTCGGCTAAGGTCATCGCCTATGGCGCGGCGCTACAGTCGATGCTGGTCCCAGATCGCGCCGGGCGCGTCGCCGACGTGACGATCGGCTACGCCGACATCGACGGTTACCTGCGCAAGCCGCAGTTCTTCGGCGCGACCGTGGGCCGCTTCGCCAACCGCATCGCGCGGGGCCGCTTCACCCTCGACGGCCGCCAGTACCAGGTGCCCGTCAACGACGGCGTCAACTCGCTCCACGGCGGGACCGCCGGGTTCGACAAGGTGCTGTGGGAGGTGGTGCGCGTGACCTCGGGCCCGAGCGCGTCGGTGACGCTCCGCTACGTCAGCCCGGACGGCGACCAGGGTTACCCCGGCACCCTGACGGCGGAGGCGACCTACAGCCTGGACGAGGCGAACGCGCTGACCATCGAGTATCGTGCGACAACCGACAAGCCGACGATCGCCAACATCACCAATCATGCCTTCTGGAACCTGGCAGGCGAAGGGTCGCCGGGCGGCGCGATGCGTCACCTGCTGACCATCCCGGCCGACACCTACCTGCCGACCGACGCCGGCGCGATCCCGACCGGCGAGCGGGCGAGCGTGCGCGGCACCAACTTCGACTTCCGGCAGCCCCGCGCGATCGGCGATCGGGTGCGCGACGCGAGCGACCGACAACTGGTCTACGGCCGCGGCTACGACCACAACTGGATCGTCGGGACCGCCGTCACCCCCGACCTGCACCTGACCGCCCGCGTGACGGAGCCGGTGTCCGGTCGCGGGTTCGAGCTCTGGTCCAACCAGCCGGGGCTGCAGTTCTACTCGGGCAACTTCTTCGACGGCACCACGATCAACAAGGCCGACCGCATCCTCCGGATGGGCGACGCCATCGTGCTGGAGCCGCAGATCTTCCCGGACACGCCCAACCAGCGCGGCTTCCCGACCGCCCGGCTGAACCCTGGCGAGACCTTCCGCAACACCATGGTGTACCGCTTCACCGGCGTCGGCCGCGCGGCGCCGCGCCGCTGACGCTCGCTGCGGAGTTCAACCAGCGCGCCCGGAGGTCTGCTTGCGTCTTGTCCTGATCGCCGCCGCGCTGATCGCCACGGCCGCACCGGCGCAGCGCGCGCCCGTGCCGGTCGATCCATTCATCGGCACCGGCGGGGAGGGGCACACCTTTCCCGGTGCCGTCGCGCCGTTCGGCATGGTCCAGTTGTCGCCGGACACCGACACGCGGTGCGTCATCCGTGACTGCTACGGCCATGCCGCCGGTTACCGCTACGACGACCCGACGATCGAGGGGTTCAGCCACACTCACTTCTCGGGTGCCGGTCACTCCGATCTTGGCGATATCCTGGTGGCCCCGGTCTCCGGCGACGACGTGCCGCTGGAGGCGGGCACGCCCGAGCGCCCAGGCTATCGCTCGCCGTACCGAAAGGCGTCGGAGCAGGCGCGTCCGGGCTATTACGCGGTCACGCTCGACCGGCCGGGCGTCCGCGCCGAATTGACCGCCGGACGCAGGATCGGCGTCCATCGCTACCGCTTCCCCGCCGGCAAGGCCGCGCACCTCGTCGTCGATCTGCGCTCGTCCTTGTACAATTACCCCGGCAAGGTGCTTTGGTCGGGGCTCCGGGTGCGGCCCGGCGGTACGCTGACCGGCTTTCGCGAGACCCGCGGCTGGGCGCCGGGGCGCAAGCTGTTCTTCGCGATGCGCTTCTCGCAGCCGCTCACCGGCCACGCGCTGCTCAATCGCGAAAGCGATGTGCCGTACAAGGGTTTTCAGGGCCCGGGCCGTGGCAGCGATCAGGTGGCCGAGCGGCTCGGGCGGGCGCTGGTCGCCCGTCTCGACTTCGGCACGCTCGACCGGCCGCTCGAGGTGAAGGTCGCGCTGTCGGGGGTGGATGAGCAGGGCGCACTGGCCAATCTGGCGAGCGAGGCGGGCAACTTCGACGCCATTCGCGCCCGAACGTCCGATCACTGGGCGAAGGCGCTCGGCGTTCTCGACGTCGCGGCGCCGCCAGCCGTGCGAACCAACTTCTACACCGCACTCTACCATGCGATGCTCGCACCGAGTGTCTGGGGCGACGCCGACGGTCGCTACCGCGGACCTGACGACCAGGTGCACCGGGCGGATGGTTTCACCTACCGCTCGACCTTTTCGTTGTGGGACACGTTCCGCGCGCTCCATCCGCTGCTCACCCTGACTCAGCCCGAGCGAGTGAATGCCGAGATCGTGCAGTCGCTGATCGCCAGCCGTGCGGCCAGTCTGGACGGCATCCTGCCGGTGTGGCAGTTCCACGGCCGCGAGACCTGGACCATGATCGGCTATCACGCGGCACCGGTGATCGCCGACGCCTATCTGAAGGGCATCCGCGGGTTCGACGCGCAGGCCGCACTCGACGCCATGGTCGCAAGCGCGAGCTACGCGCCGTACGGCGGTCTCGGCGAGTATATGGCGCGGGGCTACGTGCCGATCGACCGTGAGCCGGAGGCGGCGTCCAAGACGGTCGAATACGCCTATGACGACTGGACGATCGCCCGCATGGCGGCGGCGATGGGGCGGCCGGACGTGGCCTCGACCTTCGCGAAGCGGGCAGGCAACTGGCGCAACAGCTTCGACGTCCGCACCGGCTTCCTGCGCGCGCGCAAGGCGGACGGCAGCTGGCGGGAGCCATTCGATCCGACCGCGATCAACTACGGCTCCGATTACACGGAGGGCAATGCCTGGCAGTACAGCTGGTTCGTGCCCCACGATCAGGCCGAACTGTTCCGTCAGATGGGCGGTAACGCCAGGGTGATCGCCAAGCTCGACCGCATGTTCGAGTTCGACAACTCAACCGTCGATTACAGCCACGCCGAGGACATCGCCGGGCTGATCGGCCAGTACATCCACGGCAACGAACCGAGCCACCACGTCGCCTATCTCTACAGCTACGCAGGCGCGCCGTGGCGGACGCAGGAGCGGCTGAAGCAGATCGTCGAGAGCCAGTATCGGGCGACGCCCGACGGCCTGTCGGGCAACGACGACCTGGGCCAGATGTCGGCCTGGTTCGTGTTCACGGCGCTCGGCTTCTACCCGGTGGCGCCCGGCAGCAACGAATATGTGCTCGGACGTCCGTTCGTGGACCGCGCCACGCTCAACCTGCCGAGCGGCAAGCAATTCACGGTCACGGCGGAGGGGCTGTCCGACACCAACCGCTACGTGGCGCAGGTGCGCCTGAACGGCCGGCCACTGCCCCGCGGATTCATCCGCCACGATGAGGTCATGGCCGGCGGCACGCTCGCCTTCACCATGGCGGCGCAGCCGAACCGCCGCTGGGCGACCACACCCGCCGAGCGCCCGTTCTCCGCGAGCGTGGCAGCGGCCCGCTAGTCCGGTGTGCCCGTGTCGATGAGGCGGGGCGGTCCCCAGAAGTCGGGAGCGGGCGGGGTGACCGTGCCGTCGGGTGCAATGCCGACGCCGCCCGCGCGATCCCCCGCGAGCCACCACGGACCATCGAGGTCGGCGCAGTCCGCGCGCGCCGCGATCTGGAGCGCGGGCGCGATCGCCAGGGACGTTGAGATCATGCACCCGACCATCACGCCCATGTTCGCGTCGCGCGCGGCGGCGTGAAGCGCCAGCGCCTCCGTCAGCCCGCCGGTCTTGTCGAGCTTTATGTTGACGTACGCGTAGCGGTTGCGGAGCCGCGCCACATCGGCGGCGACGTGGCAGGATTCGTCCGCGCAGATCGGCACAGGGCCGCGGAAACCTTCCAGCGCCGCATCGTCGGCGGCAGGCAGCGGCTGCTCCAGGAACGCGATGTCGAGCCCGGCGAGTACCGGCTGGAGTGCCTCCACCTGCGCCATCGTCCAGCTTTCGTTCGCGTCGACGATCAGGCGGGTGTCGGGCAGCGTGGCGCGAACCGCGCGCAGGCAGGCCTCCGGCTCGCGCCCGTCGACCTTGACCTTGACCAGGCGCGCGTCGCGGACGGCAGCGGCGGCGGTGGCCATCCGCTCCGGCGTGTCGATGCCGAGCGTGATCGCGCTCGTGACCGGTGGTAGCGGCGCGGTCGCCGCGATCTCGCCCCGCTTCGCCGCCAGGTCCCACAGCGCGCAGTCGATCGCGTTGCGCGCCGATCCCGGCGGCATGACGCGGCGAATCTCCTCTCGGGTCAGGCCGGCGGCAACCTCGCCGGCGACTCTTCGCGCCTGCGCCAGCACTTGCTCTACGTTCTCGCCGTAGCGTGGCGTAACCGATCCCTCGCCGCGGCCGGTAACGCCGTGCTCGCTGATCGTCACCACGATCACCTCCGCCTCCGTCCGCACGCCGCGGGCGATGCGGAAGGGGGTGCGCAGCGGCCAGCGCTCGATCTCGGCGGTTACCGCCCGAAGCACACCGCCCACCGATCCACGATCGCGCCGACCCCGTGCCGAACCGGGTCGGCGCAGGGCAGGTCGAGCGCGATCTCCACTTCCGTGCACGCGTCGCGCGCCGTCCTCTCGTCCAGTCCGCTGGTGTTGAGCGCCACGCCGACGGCGATGACGTCGGGGTTGGTCAGCCGTGCCGCCTCCAGGTTGCGCTGCAGACAGTCGGCGAGCGGCGGCACCCGGTGATGGGTCATGTGGCGCATCCGCTCTCGCCCATGTTCGTGGCAGAGCACCAGCGCATCGGGCTGCGCGCCGTGAAGCAGGCCGAGCGACACGCCCGCGTAGGACGGGTGGAACAGCGATCCCTGGCCCTCGATCAGGTCCCAGCCATCGTCGTCGCGGGCGGGGGAGAGCTGCTCCACCGCGCCGGAGATGAAATCGCTGACGACCGCGTCGATCGGCATGCCCGCGCCCGAGATCAGGATGCCGGTCTGCCCGGTCGCACGGAAGTCGCAGGACATACCGCGGGTCCGCATCTCACGCTCGATCGCGAGCGTCGTGTACATCTTGCCGACCGAACAGTCGGTCCCGACGGTCAGCAGCCGCTTGCCCGCGCGGGGCACGCCGGTGCCGACCTTCAGCCCCGGCGGCGGCTCGCGCACGTCCCACAGATGGCGGCCGAGGGCGGCGGCACGGTCGCGGATCGCGGGCTGGTCGGCGAGCCGCTGGTGCAGCCCGCTCGCGACGTCCAGGCCGGCATCGAGCGCCAGGAGCACGTCGGCGACGGTCCGCTCGGCCATGATGCCACCGGCGTTGGCGACACCGATCACCAGCGTGCGCGCGCCTGCGGCGGCTGCCTCGTCCATCGTCAGGTCGGGCAGGCCGACCGAGATGCCGGCGGGATCGGTGCGGACCTGCCCGATGCACTGCTCCGGCCGCCACACCGCCAGGCCGCGCGCGGTCTTCGCGGCGATCGTGTCGGCGGCACCGCCCAAGTACAGCAAATATGGCGGCTCTAGCATGTGTGTTCCCCCTGCCGGCCGCGCGGCTTTCCGCCTCGCCGATTGAGCGGCTACGCTAGCATGCTACCGCCGCGCCGGACAGTGCAGTCCGTTGCAGATGCAGAACGGTCAGGCGACCTGGGGCAAGCGGTCAAGGTGCTTGTCGAGCGTGATCGGATAGTCGCGGATGCGGATGCCGGTCGCGTTGTAGACTGCATTCGCTACCGCCGAGCCCGGGCCGCAGATGCCGAGCTCGCCGACGCCCTTGGCCTTCAGCGGCGAGATCACCGGATCGAGCGTGTCGAGGAAGACGCACTCCTGGTGCGGGATGTCGGCGTGGACCGGCACCTCGTATCCGGCCAGATCGTGGTTGACGAAGAAGCCGAAGCGCTTGTCGACCGCCAGCTCCTCCATCAGCGCCGATCCCGCCGCCATCACCATCGCGCCGATCACCTGGCTGCGCGCCGACAGCGGATTGAGGATGCGTCCGGCATCGCAGACCGCGAGCATGCGGCGGATGCGGATCTCACCGGTGTAGCGATCGACGCCGACTTCGGCGAAGTGGCCGGCATAGGTGCCGATGTCGAAGTCGCGCTTGAACCGGCCGAAGTTCATCTCGTCGGTGACGGACAGGTTGCCGGCGTCGGCGAGCCGCCAGCTGCGATTGTCCGCGACGACGCGGCCGTCGGTGAAGGTCGCCGCGTCGCCATCGAAGCCGAGCTTCTGCCCAACCGCACGGCGCAGCGCGAGGCAGACGGCGTAGGTGCCGGCGGTGGAGCTCGCCGCACCCCACTGGCCGCCGGAACCGGCGGAGACGGGGTCGTCGGAGTCGCCGAGGCGTACGTCGACCTGCGCCAGCGGCACGCCCATCGTCTCCGCCGCGGTCTGCGCGATGATCGTGTAGGAGCCGGTGCCGATGTCGGTCATGTCCGTCTCGATCACGACCCGGCCGTTCTCCAGCGTCGCGCGCGCTGCCGACTTCATGGTCGGAGAACCGCGATAACCGGCCGCCACGCCCATGCCGACCAGCCAGCGACCGTCACGAACGGTGCCGGGCTTCGCCTGCCGCTTGTCCCAGCCGAACCGGGCCGCGCCCTCGCGCAGGCAGCGGACGAGGTTGCGGTCGGAGAACTTCTTCTCCGGCGTGCCCGGCACCGTTGCCGGCTCGTTCAGGATGCGCAGCTCGACCGGGTCCATTCCAACCGCCTCGGCCAGCTCGTCGATCGCGACTTCCAGCGCCAAGTGGCCGACCGCCTCGCCGGGCGCGCGCATCGCGTTCCCCTCCGGCAGGTCGAGCTGGGCGGTGTAGTTGGCCTGCAGCCGGTTGGGGCCGGCATACATCGACGCGGTCTGCGCGGTGCCGTTCTCCCCGTCCTGACCGTTGATGTTGCTGGACCAGTTCTCATGCGCGAGCGCGGTGATCCGCCCGTCACGGCCAGCGCCGATGCGGATGCGCTGGATCGTGCCCTGACGGTGGGTTGCGTTGTTGACCATCAGCGGACGTTGCATCGCGACCTTGACCGGCCGCTTCAGCTTGCGCGCCGCGAGCGCCGCGACCACCGCGTCGGCGCGCACGAACAGCTTTCCGCCGAACCCGCCGCCGATGTAGGGCGCGACCGCGCGGACGTTCTCTTTCGGGATCGACAGGATCGTCGCCATGCTGCTCTTGCACCAGGCGATCATCTGGTTCGCGGTCCAGAGCGTTAGCTTGTCGCCCTCCCACGCCGCCGTCGTCGCGAACGGCTCCATCATCGCGTGGCTCTCGTCGGGCGTCGTGTAGCGCTGGTCGATCTTGACGGGTGCGCTGGCGAACGCCGCGTCGAAGTCGCCCAGCTTCTTGTTGTCGGGCTTGCCGCTGCCGTCCTTCGCCATCGGCGCGGATGGCGCGGCGGCGGCGAGGTCGAACTTGCCCTCGACCCGTGCATAGCTAGGGCGGATCAGCGCAGCCGCAGCACGGGCCTGCTCGAAGGTCTCTGCGACGACGCAGGCGATCGCCTGGTGATAATGGCGGATCTCCGCACCGCCGAACAATGCCGTGTTGTTGCCGGTGCCCGTCGGCAGCGGTGCCGAATGATCGAGCGTGGACACGATCCCGATCACGCCCGGCGCGTTCGCCGCATCACGAGTATCGAGTGCGGTGAGCCGGCCCTTCGCCACCGCACTGCCGACGAGGTAGCCGTAGGCTGCGTCCGGCGCGACATCGTGGCGCTCATAGGCGTAGGGCGCGCGTCCGGTGGTCTTGAGCGGGCCGTCGATCCGCAGCGTGGACTTGCCGACGACCTTTGCATTGTCGAACAGGTTCGTCTCGGCGGGTGCGGTGAACTCCATGTGCGTTACGCCTTTGCCTGGTCGATGACGGAGGCGAGCGCGCGCTCCGCCAGCGTGATCTTGTAGCGATTGTCCTCAGTCGGCGTCGCGCCGGCAAAGGCCCGCTCGGCCGCAGCCTTCGCACCAAGCGAGAGCGCGGCGTCCGCCTCCGCGACCCGCCATGGCTTGTGCGCGACGCCCCCGAAGGAAACACGACCCGAGCCATCCCGCTGAATCACCGCAGCGACCGACACGAGCGCGAAGGCGTAGGAGGCACGGTCACGCACCTTCTGGTAGAAGTGCTTGCCGCCGATCGGCTTGGGCAGCGTCACCGCGGTGATCAGCTCCCCTGCCTCGAGCACATTGTCCTTCTCCGGCTGATCGCCGGGGAGGCGGTGAAAGTCAGCGATTGGGATCGCGCGGGTGGCACCGTCCGCCTTGACGGTCTCCACGGTCGCGTCGAGCACGCGCATCGCCTGCGCCATGTCGCCGGGATAGGTGGCGATGCACTTGTCCGAGGAGCCCACGACTGCGAGCTGGCGCGAATAGCCCCCGATTGCCGCGCAGCCGCTGCCGGGCTTGCGCTTGTTGCACGGCATGTTGGGATCATAGAAGTACGGGCAGCGGGTGCGCTGGAGCAGGTTGCCGGCAGTCGTCGCCTTGTTGCGGAGCTGGCCGGAGGCGCCGGCCTGGATGGCGCGGGTCAGCACCGCATAGTCGCGGCGGACGCGCGCATCGGCGCTGAGCGCGGTGTTGCTGACGAAGGCGCCGATCCTGAGGCCGCCCTCCTTGGTCTTCTCGATCCTGTCCAGACCCAGATCCTGGATGTCGACCAGATGGGTCGGCGTCTCGATCTCCAGCTTCATCAGGTCGAGCAGGTTGGTGCCGCCCGCCAGGAACTTGGCGCCCTGCTGACGCCCAACGGCCGCCGCGGCCTCCGCCGGCGTCCGCGCACGCTCATAGGTGGAGCTCTTCATGCGCGTGCCCCCGCGACTTCGGTCATGGCATCGAGGATGTTGGAGTAGGCGCCGCAGCGACAGATGTTGCCGCTCATCCGCTCGCGCATCTCCGCATTGCTCGCAGTCGGTCGCTTGCCGACGTCCGCCTGGACGTGGCTCGGCACGCCGCGCTTGATCTCGTCGAGCACCGCCACCGCCGAGCAGATCTGCCCGGGCGTGCAGTAGCCGCACTGGTAGCCGTCGTGCTTCACGAACGCCGCCTGCATCGGATGAAGCTTGTCGGGTGAGCCCAGCCCCTCGATCGTCGTCACCTTGTCGCCCTGATGCTGCACCGCGAGGGAAAGGCAGGAATTGATCCGCTCGCCGTTGACGATCACCGTGCAGGCGCCGCACTGGCCGTGGTCGCAGCCCTTCTTGGTGCCCGTCAGCTTCAGGTGCTCGCGGAGCGCATCGAGCAGGGTCGTGCGCGTGTCGAGTTCCAGCGTCTGGCGCTTGCCGTTCACCTCCAGCGACACCGGCATCGCAGCCGGCGGCGCGGGGCGGGGAGCCTGCCCCTCGGCCGGCACGGTGGTGAGCGCCGCCACCGCGGTGCCGCCGACCAGGACGCCGCGTCGTGACATTTCGAGATCCGCCTTCAAGGACATGAGTGTTCCTGTTCCGTGCAGCCGACGATGTGCGGCTCCGACATGGGACCAGGATAGCGCCCGCGCGGTGGCGAGCAAAGCCTTCGACTGATGCCCGCCAATGTTTCTTTACAAGCGGACCGTGGCGAACGGCGCACGAGCGCACCGGCGGGTGTAGCCCGCCGGTGCGTGAACGTCAGGCGAGGCGATTGATCAGGTTCTCGATGCGCTCCTGGCGGCCCGAGCGCGGCTTGGGGTCCAGGTCGCGCTCGATCGCCAGGTCGGCGATACCCGCGAGGTCGAGGCCGGCAATCTCCTGACCCAGCCCCTCGTTCCAGCCGGCGTAGCGCTCCGCCTTCCACTGGTCGATCCGGCCGTCCTCGATCAGCCTGGCGGCGTTCAGCAGGCCCTTCGCAACCACGTCGATCGCGCCGACATGGCCGTGGAACAGGTCCTCCGCGTCGATCGACTGGCGGCGGACCTTGGCGTCGAAGTTGAACCCGCCGGTGGTGAACCCGCCCGCCCGGATGATCTCCAGGTTGGCGAGCGTCAGTTCCTCCACCGAGTTCGGGAATTGATCGGTATCCCAGCCGTTCTGCGGGTCGCCGCGGTTCGCGTCGATCGAACCGAAGATACCGAGCGCACCGGCGGTCGCGATCTCATGCTCGAAAGTGTGGCTGGCAAGGGTTGCGTGGTTAGCCTCGATGTTGACCTTGACCTCGTCCTCCAGCCCGTAGCGCTTCAGGAAACCGTACACCGTCGCGGTGTCGAAGTCGTACTGGTGCTTGGTCGGCTCGAACGGCTTCGGCTCGATCAGGATGGTGCCGGTGAAGCCGATCTTGTGCTTGTGCTCGACGACGAGGCTCAGGAAGCGGCCGAAGTTATCGAGCTCGCGCTTCAGGTCGGTGTTGTGGAGTGTCTCGTAACCTTCGCGGCCGCCCCACAGGACGTAGTTGGCGCCTCCCAGACGGTGGGTCGCCTCGAGCGCCGCGCGAACCTGCATCGCGCCCCACGCATAGACCTCCGGAAACGGGCTGGTCGCCGCCCCGGCCATGTAGCGCGGATCGGAGAAGAGGTTGGCGGTACCCCACAGCAGCTTGACGCCGCTATCGACCTGGAGCTGCTCGAGGTGGTCGACGGCGGTCTGAAAATTGCGGCCGTACTCGGCCGTCGTCTTGCCTTCCTCCATCACGTCGACGTCGTGAAAGGCGTAGAAGGGGACACCCAGCCGCTTGATGAAGTCGAACGCGATCTCGCGCTTCGCGGCGGCCGCCTCGCCCGAGTGGGCGTGTGCCTGCCATGGCCGGTGGAAGGTGCCGGGGCCGAACACGTCCGATCCCTGCCAGCAGAAGGTGTGCCACATGCACACGGCGAAGCGGAGGTGGTCCTCCATCCGCTTGCCGAGCACGACCCGGTCCTTGTCATAGTAGCGGTAGGCGAGCTCGTTCTCGGTCTCCGGCCCCTCGAACTTGATCGGCTGGATCGCGGCGAAATAATCGTTGGCGGGCATCAGTGGCTCCTGGGCGAGATCTGCGGGTAGGCGGCACGGAACGCCTCGCGCTTGGGCGCGAGGCGGTCGACGAGGTCGGGTTCGGGCGTCACGACGCGTGCGGTCGGCGGGGCGGCGCAGACGGTCGCGGGATCGCCGCCGTCGACGGCGAGCTGGGCGAGGCGGGCGGCGCCGAGTGCCGGCCCGACCTCTCCACCCTGAAGATAGACGAGCTCGGCGCCGAGCGCGGCAGCAAGGATGCGTCCCCAATAGCCCGAGCGCGCACCGCCGCCGATGACGGCGAGCCGGTCAACCGTAGTGCCGGCGTCACGCAGCGCATCGACGCCGTCCGCGAGCGCGAAGGCGACGCCCTCCAATACCGCCTGCGCGAGCCGTGGACCGTCGCTGTCGTTGTCGAGCCGCAGGAACGCGCCGCGGACCAGCGGATCGTTGTGGGGCGTCCGCTCGCCGGAGAGATAGGGCAGGAACAGCTCGGGGCCGCTCGCCGGGCCCACGGCCTCGGCACGCTGGAACAGTTCGGCGGCGCCGCTCGCGCCGGTGATGCGCGCGACCCAATCGACGCACGATGCGGCCGACAGGTGGACCGCCATCTGGTGCCACAGCCCGGGCAGGCAGTGGCAGAAGGCGTGCACCGCACGGCCGGGATTGGACCGGAAGTCGCTGGTCGCGACGAAGATGACGCCGGACGTGCCGAGCGACAGCAGCGCGTCGCCGTCCTGCACCACGCCGACCCCGGCCGCACCCGCCGCATTGTCGCCGCCGCCCGCCGCGACCGGCACGCACGGCATGCCCCAGCGCTCGGCAACGTCGGCGGTCAGCTTGCCGGTGATCTCAGACCCCTCGAACAGCCGCGGCATCTGCGCTTCACTCAGGCCGGTCGCGGCCAGGAGCGCTTCGCTCCACCGCCGTCCCGCCACGTCGAGCCACAGCGTTCCGGCCGAGTCGGACAGGTCGGACGCCTTGTCCCCCGTCATCCGCAGCCGGACGTAATCCTTGGGCAGCAAAACGGTACGAACCTGAGCGAAGGTGTCGGGCTCATGCCGGCGGACCCAGGCAAGCTTGGGAGCGGTGAAGCCCGGCATGACGATGTTGCCGCCGACACCGCGAAAGTCGGCGGCCGCTTCCAGTTCCTCGCACTCGGCGAACGAACGGCCGTCGTTCCACAGGATCGCGGGGCGGAGCGGCCGGTCGTCGGCGCCGAGCAGCGTGGCGCCGTGCATCTGACCCGCGACGCCGACCCCGCGGACGGAGCGGCGGACCGCCGGGTCGATCGCGCGGACCGCGGCATCGGTTGCCTGCCACCACGCCTCCGGATCCTGCTCGGACCAGAGCGGCTGCGGACGCTGCACCGTCAGCGCGGCGGTGCCTTGCCCGGCGACCGCGCCGGCCTCGTCCAGCACGACGGCCTTCACGCCGGAGGTGCCGATGTCGATGCCCAGGAACATCAGGCAAACACCGCCACCCCGGCGGAGGCCGGGGTCCAGCATCGGAACACTCGCAACTGGACCGCGGCCTGCGCCGGGGTGGTCAGGTGTGCCATTCCCATCACTTCAGCAGCGGCTCGACGGTCTGGATCGTGCCGTCCGCATTGAAGGTCAGCGGCGCGGTCTTCACGTTGCGGAGGTGGTTCTTACCCGACAGCTGGGTGTCGTGATAGAACAGGTGCCACTGATCGCCGACCTGAACGATCGAGTGGTGGTTGGTCCAGCCCTGCACCGGGTTCAGCACCACGCCGCGGTACGTGAACGGGCCGTAGGGCGAGGTGCCGGTCGCATAGGCGATCTTGTGCGTGTCGCCGGTCGAGTAGGTGAAGTAGTAGGTATTGCCGCGCTTGAAGACCCATGACGCCTCGAAGAACCGGCGATCATGGTCGCCGCCGAGCACGGGCTTGCCCTGCTCGTCGAGGATCTGGACCTCCTTCAGCGGCTCGGCGATCTGCTTCATGCCGGCATCGAGGCGCGCGATGCGCGGCATCAGCGCGGGCTTGTCGTCCTGCTTTAGGTCGGTGACCCCGGCATCCTTGTTGTAGGTGCCGGTCGCCCAGTTCTGCAGCTGGCCGCCCCAGATCCCGCCGACGTAGAGGTAGCTGGTGCCGTCGGCGTCGGTGAACACCGCCGGATCCATCGAGTAGGTGCCCTGCATCGGCTGCGGGTCGGCCTTGAACGGCCCCGTCGGCGACTTGGAGGTCGCGACGCCGATCCGGAAGATGCCCTGCTTGTCCTTGACGGGAAAGTACAGGAAGTAGGTGCCGTTCTTGTAGGCCGCGTCCGGTGCCCACATCTGCTTGGACGCCCAGGGCACGTCCTTCACGTCGAGTGCCACGTCGTGGATCGTGACCGGTCCACCGATCCGGTCCATCGACAGCACCCGGTAGTCGCGCATCGCATACTGATTGCCGAGGTCGTCGTCCGGGATGCCTGCGTCGATGTCGTGGCTGGGATAGACGTAGATGCGGCCGTTGAAGACGTGCGCCGACGGGTCGGCGGTGTAGATCTCTTTGACCAGCGGCTGCGACAGGTAGCGCACGTTGGCCGCCGGCGCCGCGTCGCCGGCCGCCGGAGTCGCGGTCTGGGTGGGCGCGGCGGTGTTGCCGGACGGTGCCTGCGAGCAGGCAGCGGTTGGCAGCGAGAAGGCTGCGGCGGCGAGAAGGGCGAAGCGGGCAGTGGTCACGAAGTCCGTCTCCTGGCTGGCACGCCGTCTGCTGCGGCGATCACGATAGCGCTAACATTACGAAGCAATGAAGCGCTTCGCAAGCGTAACTAGTTATCGAATGAGACAGTTCGGTGGCGTGCAGAGTTGCTTCGTCACTGCGCGCCGGTGGATCACGCGATCTCCAGCGTCGCGCTCTTCAGATCGAGCGAGTTCGGCCCGGCCATGATCGTGAAGCGGCCGGGTTCGACCACCTCCTGCAACTCGCGGTTCCACAGCGCAAAGGCGCGGCGGTCGAGCGGGACCGTCACGGTCCGCGTCTCGCCGGGGGCCAGTGTCACGCGCTGGAAGCCGACCAGCTTCTTGCCCGGCTGGGTCACGCTCGCGACCTCGTCGCGGACATATACCTGGACCACCTCGTCGCCGGCGCGGTCGCCCGCGTTGCGGACGGTGACCGCGACGTCGACCGTACCGGCCGGTCCGATTCGCGCGGCGGAGAGCACGGGCGTGCTCACCTCGAACCGGGTGTAGCTGAGTCCATGACCGAACGGGAACAGTGGCGCGGTCGTGTCGAACAGGTAGCCGCGGCCGACGCTCGGCTTCGCGTCGTAGAAGAGCGGCAGCTGCCCGGCGTTGCGCGCGACGGTGACCGGCAGCTTGGCGCCGGGATTGACGTCGCCCCACAGCGCGTCCGCCACCGCGGTGCCGCCCTCCTGACCGGGGTACCAGCATTCGAGCACAGCGTTCGCGCGCGCGACGACGTTCGGCCACGATGGCGGACGGCCGTTGATCGCACACACGACCACCGGCTTGCCGAGCGCGTGCAGAGCGTCGAACAGCGCGTTCTGCTCGCCGAGCAGGTCCAGGCTGGTACGGTCGCCCAGGTGGTTCTTGGCGAAGCCCTCACGGCTGGTCTGCTCGGTGTCGCCGATCGCCAGGATGATGACGTCGGCGCCTTGCGCGACCATGACCGCTTCCGCGATCAGCGCGCGATTTTTCGCCGGGTCGGCGAGCAGCACCTCGTCCTCCGAGCGGTCCTCCGACTGGGTGATGAAGACGCCTTGCGCGTGAAGCACCTCCGCACGCCCGCGCAGCTTGGCGCGGATGCCCTCCAGCAGCGAAATCTCCTGCTTGGGCGCGCCCGAATAGCCGCCCAGCCGCGCAACCGCCGCGTTGGGACCGATCACCGCCACCCGCCGGTGCGCGCCCAGGCGCAGCGGCAGGGTGCCGTCGTTGGTCAAAAGGCACAGCGACTTCTCCGCCGCCTTTCGGGCGAGCGTACGTGCCTCCGCGTTGCCGGTGATCGCGCGGGCGGCACGCAGGTCGGCGAAGGGGTTCTCGAACAGCCCGGCGCGAAACTTCAGCGTCAGCATCCGGGCGCACGCCGCGTCGACATCGGCGATCGCGACCTGTCCGTCACGGACCTGCTGGACGAGGGTGCGGTAGCAGGTGCCGTCCGGCAGCTCGCTGTCGACCCCGGCGTGGAGCGCGGCGCGGGCGCTCGCCTCGCGGTCGGCGGTGACGTGGTGGATCGTCTGCAGCTCCTCCACCGCGCCGTAGTCGGACACGATCGCGCCGTCGAAGCCCCACTCGCCGCGCAGCACGTCGGTCAGCAGCCAGCGGTTGGCGTGGCTGGGGATGCCGTCCAGCTCGTTGTAGCTCGGCATCACGGCGGCGATCCCGGTCCGCTCCACCACCGCGCGAAACGGCGGAAAGAAGTGGGAGCGCAGCTCGCGCTCGGCGATCGGCGCCGGGCCGATGTTGTTGCCCGCCTGCGGCTGGCCGTGGCCGGTCATGTGCTTGAGGGTTGCGAACACCTTGCCGGGCTGGAGCGTGTGGCCGTTGCCCTGCAGCCCCTCGACCGCCGCCACGCCCATCTCCCCGCACAGATACGGGTCCTCGCCGAAGGTCTCCTCGATCCGGCCCCAGCGCGGATCACGCGCGATGTCGACGACGGGGGAAAGGGTGATCGGGCTGCCGTGCGCGCGGACCTCGCGGCCGACCACGGCCTGCACGGTGCGCATCATGTCGCGGTCGAACGCGCCCGCCATGCCGATCGCCTGCGGGAACATCGTCGCGTCCGGCGCCATGAAGCCGTGGAGCGACTCCTCGTGGAAGAGCACCGGGATGCCGAGCCGCGTGCGCGTGGTCGCCCAGCGCTGCACCGCGTTGACGAAGCCGATCGTCGAGTCCGCACTGCGCCACCGCGCGCCCGTGCCGCCCGCAACCGCCGCTACCGCCGGCCCGCCGCGCCGGTCGGAGGGTCGGGTGATCTGCCCGAAGCTCGCCGGATAGGCGGCGCTCGCCTTGTCGGGATCGAAGTCGAGTCCGCCGTCGCGCATCACCTGCGACTTGGTGCCCCACAGCGCGATCAGCTGCGCGACCTTCTCCTCCAGCGTCATGCGCGCGAGCAGGTCGCGGACCCGGAGGTCGATCGGTGCGCGCGCATCCTTGTAGACGGGCGGGGCCGCCGCGAGGGCCGCGCCACCGGGCGTCAGGGCGATGACGGAGGCGGTGCCGAGCCAGCCGAGCAGCGCACGCCGCGTGGGGCGGAGATGGTGGTCGGCGATCGTCATGGGGATCCTCTCACGCTCGAGAAACGGCGGTTTGCTGCGCCTTGCTCTTGATAGCGCTACCAGATAGCCTGCCCTCGAGCTTGTCAAGCCACGGCGGCCGACGTCGGGCGGGGAGAGGGTATGGACCGGTTGCTGATGGTTGTGGGTGCGACGTTGATCGCGCTGTTCGGCACGGCAGCAGCGCGGGCGGAGGATGGCTATGACCTGTGGCTGCGCTACGACGCGCCGCAGTACCGCCAGGCCTGGGCAAGCATCGGTTCTCCGGGTGCGGTCAGCGCGGATGAGGATCATCCGACGATCCGCGCGGCGGCCGACGAACTGACCCGCGCGCTCGGGCACGATCCGGCGGCAACCCCGGCGAGCAGCGCGGCCACGATCCTGATCGGGACGGCCCGCTCCCCCCAGATTGCCCGCCTAGGGCTGCCGCTCGCCGGGCTCGGGCCCGAGGGCTACCTCGTCCGTGCGGTCACTGCGGAGGGCCGGCGGACGATCGTGGTGGCAGCGCGCGAGCCGGTCGGCGTGCTCTACGGCGCCTTCGCGCTCATTCGCCAGGCGGGGCAGGGCGGCTCGCTCGGCGGGCTCGACCTCAGCGACCAGCCGCGGGTCAGGCTCCGCGTGCTCGACCACTGGGACAATCTCGACCGGCACGTGGAGCGCGGCTACGCGGGCCAATCGATCTGGGACTGGTGGCGGCTGCCGGCGATCGGCGACCGGCGCTACACCGACTATGCCCGTGCCAACGCCTCGATCGGGGTCAACGGCACCGTTCTCAACAACGTCAATGCCAAGGCGGACAGCCTCACCGCGCCCTATCTCGCCAAGGCGGCGGCGGTCGCCGACGTGCTCCGGCCATGGGGTATCCGGGTCTATCTGTCGGCCCGCTTCTCCGCGCCCATCGAGCTTGGCGGGCTGAAGACCGCGGACCCGCTCGACCCTCAGGTTCGTGCGTGGTGGAAGGTGAAGGCGGACGAGATCTACCGCGTGATCCCGGACTTTGGCGGCTTCCTGGTCAAGGCGAACAGCGAAGGGCAGCCGGGTCCGCGCGACTACAAGCGCAGCCACGCCGACGGCGCCAACGCGCTCGCGGCCGCGCTCGCCCCGCACGGCGGCGTCGTCATGTGGCGCGCCTTCGTCTACGCCGACACCGATCCCGACGATCGCGCCAAGCAGGCCTTTACCGAGTTCAAGCCGCTCGACGGCACCTTCGCCGACAATGTGCTGGTCCAGGTCAAGAACGGCCCGATCGACTTCCAGCCGCGCGAGCCGTTCCACCCGTTGTTCGGCGCGATGCCGAAAACGCCGCTGATGATCGAGTTCCAGATTACCAAGGAGTACCTGGGCTTCGCCTCGCACCTCGCCTACCTCGGCCCGCTCTTCGCCGAGACGCTGGCCGCCGACACCCGTGGCAAGGGCGCGGGATCGACCGTCGCAAAGGTGGTCGACGGGTCGCTCGACGGCCACCGGCTGAGCGGGATTGCCGGCGTTGCCAACATCGGCAGCGACCGTGACTGGTCCGGCTCGATCTTCGACCAGGCGAACTGGTACGCATTCGGCCGGCTCGCCTGGAACCCGACGGCCGATCCGCAGGCGCTCGCGACCGAGTGGACGCGGCTGACATGGTCGAGCGATCCGACCGTCGTCACGCCGGTGGTCGCGATGATGATGCGGTCGCGGCAGGCGGTGGTCGACTACATGACCCCGCTCGGGCTCGCCCACTTGATGGCCACGGGTCATCACTACGGCCCGGGGCCGTGGGTTTCCGATCTCGCGCGGCCCGAGTGGAACCCGAGCTACTATCACCGCGCCGACCGGAACGGCATCGGCTTCGACCGGACCCGCACCGGCAGCAACGCGGTCGCGCAGTACGCCCCGCCGCTCGCGCGCCGCTTCGCCAATCCCGCCGCCACGGGTGAGGACCTGCTGCTCTGGTTCCACCACCTGCCCTGGGATCACCGGCTCGCCGGCGGCGACACGCTGTGGGACACGCTGGTCCGGCGCTATGACCGGGGCGTCGCCGGTGCGGCGTCGCTGCGGAGCGACTGGGCGGCGCTGCGCGGCCGGGTGGATGAGGAGCGCTGGCAGCGTACGGCTGAACGACTGGCGGTGCAGGAGGCGGAGGCACGCTGGTGGCGCGACGCCAGCGTCGCCTACTTCCAGTCGGTCAGCGGACGTCCGCTCCCGCCCGGCAGCGCCAAGCCGGCCCACGACCTCGACTGGTACAAGGCGCAGTTGTTCCCCTACGCTCCCGGGCAGGGACAATGACGACCAACGGCGATCCCCCGGGCCTTGACGCTGCGCCGCAACTGTTGGAACCCATAGCGGTGTCCCAGAAGCGTCGGCGGCAGAAGCTGCTCCCCACCATTAGCGACGTCGCGCGACGGGCCGGCGTCTCCCCGATGACGGTCAGCCGCGTCATCAATGGGGAGGGGAACGTCCGCGAGTCCACGCGAGAGGTGGTCAAGACCGCGATCGCCGCGCTCAACTATGCCCCCAACCCGGCGGCGCGCAGCCTGGCGGGGGCGGGGCAGCTCCGGATCGGGCTGCTCTACAGCAATCCCTCGGCCGGGTTCCTCAGCGAGTTCCTGCTCGGCAGCCTCGACCAGGCCGCGCGCAACGACGTGCAGATCGTGGTCGAGAAGTGCGAACTCGGCGAACATGAGCTGGCGGTGTCGCAGCACCTGATCGACAGCGGGATCGACGGCATCATCCTGCCGCCGCCATTGTGCGAGGCGGCGGCCGTGCTGGAACTGCTCGCGGAGGCCGGTGTGCCGACCGTGTCGGTGGCGGCGAGCCGGCCGGAGGCGGACATGCTGGCGATCCGGATCGACGACCGCGAGGCGGCGCTGACCATGACCCGCCACATCATGGCGCTGGGGCACCGCCGCATCGGCTTCATCCGCGGCGATCCGAACCTGTCGGCAAGCGCGCAGCGCTTCGACGGGTTCGCCGCGGCGCTGGAGGAGGCCGGCATCGCACTCGACCCGACGCTGATCGCCGACGGGCTGTTCACCTATCGCTCCGGGCTCGATGCGGCGGAGCGGCTGCTCGACGTCGCCGATCCGCCCAGTGCGATCTTTTCCGCCAACGACGACATGGCGGCCGCCACGGTCGCGGTCGCGCATCGTCGCGGCCTGGACGTGCCGGGCGACCTGACCGTCTGCGGCTTCGACGACACTACCCTAGCGACCGCGATCTGGCCGGAGCTCACCACCATCCACCAGCCGATCGCCGACATGTCGCGCACCGCCGTCGACCTGATCGTGTCCGCCATCCGGCAGGGGCGGGCAGGCGGCGAGGTGGAGCGCCACCACCTGCTCGACTACACGCTGATCCGCCGCCAGTCGGATGCCGCCCCACGTCGCCGGCCCGGCACCGGAAGCGCTTGACCCCACTCGCTGAATCTGACTGGTAGCGCTCTCAAGGAAGAGGTGCCGATGTCCGACCAACGCCAGCCCGTTCGTCCGTTCCGTTCGCGCGACTGGTTCGCCGATCCGGCCCGGTCGGACATGACCGCGCTCTACCTGGAGCGCTTCATGAACTACGGGCTGACCCCCGCCGAGCTGCGCGGCGGCAAGCCGATCATCGGCATCGCCCAGACCGGCAGCGACCTGTCGCCGTGCAATCGCATCCACCTGGAGCTTGTCAAGCGGACGCGCGAGGGGATCGTCGCGGCGGGCGGCATACCGATGGAGTTCCCGGTCCTCCCCATCTTCGAGAACTGCCGCCGACCGACCGCGGCGCTCGACCGCAACCTCGCCTACATGACGCTCGTCGAGACGCTCTACGGCTACCCGATCGACGCGGTGGTGCTGACCACCGGCTGCGACAAGACGACGCCTTCGGGGATCATGGCGGCGTCCACCGTCGATATCCCCACAATCGTGCTGTCGGGCGGGCCGATGCTCGACGGCTGGCACGAGGGGGAGCTGGTCGGGTCGGGAACGGTCATCTGGCGCTCGCGCCGCAAGCTCGCCGCGGGCGAGATCGACGAGGAGGAGTTCCTCCAGCGCGCGACCGATAGTGCGCCGTCGGCCGGGCACTGTAACACCATGGGTACCGCATCCACGATGAATGCGGTGGCCGAGGCGCTCGGGCTGTCGCTGACCGGCTGCGCCGCGATCCCGGCGCCCTACCGCGAGCGCGGGCAGTTCGCGTATGAGACCGGGCGCCGCATCGTCGAGATGGCCTATGAGGACCTGCGCCCGTCCCGCATCCTGTCACGCGACAGCTTTCTCAACGCCATGCGGGTCGTCACCGCAATCGGCGGATCGTCCAACGCGCAGCCGCACATCCAGGCGATGGCGCGCCACGCCGGTGTGGAGATCACGGCCAGCGACTGGATGGAGCATGGCTACGACCTGCCGCTGCTGGTCGACGTCCAGCCCGCCGGGCGCTTCCTCGGCGAGCGCTTCCACCGCGCCGGCGGCGTGCCGGCGGTGATGGCGGAGCTGCTGGGTGCGGGTAAGATCGCCGCCGACTGCCTGACCGTGACCGGTCGGACCATGGGCGAGAACCTGCGCGGGCGGATCGCGACCGATCGCGAGGTCATCAGGCCCTACGATCGCCCTCTCAAGGAGCAGGCTGGCTTCCTGGTGCTGTCCGGCAATCTGTTCGATTTCGCGATCATGAAGACCAGCGTGATCTCGCCCGCCTTCCGCCAGCAGTACCTTTCTCAGCCTGGAGCCGAGGACGTGTTTGAAGCGCGTGCGATCGTGTTCGACGGATCGGACGACTATCACCACCGCATCAACGATCCGGCGCTCGACATCGACGAGCACTGCATCCTCGTCATCCGCGGCGCCGGGCCGATCGGCTGGCCGGGATCGGCGGAGGTCGTCAACATGCAGCCGCCCGACCACCTGATCCAGCGCGGGATCATGGCGCTGCCGACGCTCGGTGACGGCCGGCAGTCGGGGACGAGCGACAGCCCGTCGATCCTCAACGCCTCGCCCGAGAGTGCGGCGGGCGGCGGGCTGGCCTGGCTGCGCACCGGCGACACGATCCGCATCGACCTGAAGCAGGGCCGCTGCGACGCGCTGGTCGACGAGGACGAGATTGCGCGGCGGCGCGGCGAGCGAGCGCCCGAAGTGCCGGAAAGCCATACGCCGTGGGAAGAGCTGTACCGCGAGAAGACCGGCCAGCTTGGCGAGGGCGGTGTGCTCGAGTTCGCGCTCAAGTACCGCGGCGTCGCCGCGCAGACGCCGCGCCACAACCACTGATTGCCGCCGCATAGCAGAAGGCCCGCCGCTCCGGTCGGAACGGCGGGCCTTCTTCGTGCCGGACGAGGGAAGGGCGACTCAGCCCTTCATCGCCTCCAGCTCGATCCCCTTGGTCTCGGTCAGGAACCGCTGGACCAGGAAGAAGCTGATCAGCGCGCAGGCGCCGTAGAAGCTGTAGCTCGCCGCCAGGCCGATCCCGGCCAGCATGATCGGGAAGCTCTGCGCGATCAGGTAGTTCGCGAACCACTGCGCGAAGCCGCACACCGCAAGGGCCGAGCCGCGGATCTGGTTCGGGAACATCTCACCCAGCATGACCCACATGACCGGGCCCCAGCTGATGTTGAAGAAAGCGGAGTAGAGCAGCGCCGCGACGACCGCGACCAGGCCCATGCTGCCCGGCAGGACAAGCTGCGTGCCCGACAGCGTGCCGGTGCTGAACGCGTAGACCATGGTGAACAGTGTGACGGTCATCCCAGCCGAACCGAGCAGCAGCAGTGGCTTGCGGCCGATCTTGTCGACGTAGGCGACGGTGATGAAGCACGCGGCAATGGAGATCGCGCCCGAGATGATATTGGTCTCCAGCGCCTGCGCTTCGGTGAAGCCGGCCGCCTGCCACAGCGTCGCGCCGTAGTAGAAGATCACGTTGATGCCGACGAGCTGCTGGAACACGGCGAGCACCAGGCCAGCCCAGACGACGGGGCGGAAGAAGGTGCCGGGCGCGCGCACGTCGCTGAGACGCGGGCGGTGATCGGCGGTGAAGCTGCTGCGGATCTCCTCGAGCTTCGCGGTCGCGACCGTCTCCCCGAACAGCTTGGCGAGCACCAGCCCGGCCTGGTCGTGACGACCCTTGGCCACCAGGAAGCGCGGGCTTTCCGGGATGAAGAACAGCGCAATGAGAAACACCGCCGCGGGCACCGCCTGCATCAGGTACATCCAGCGCCACGCCTCGAGCCCGCCCCAGAACGGCGAAAGCGACGTGCCCGCGGCGCCCGCCAGCGCGTAGTTGACCAGGAACGCCGCCGTCAGCCCGGTGATGATCATGATCTGCTGAACGGTGGTCATCCGCCCGCGGATGTTCGCCGGCGCCACCTCAGAAATGTAGGCGGGCGAAAGCACGCTTGCCGCGCCGACCGCCATGCCGCCGAAGATGCGGGCGATGACGAAGATCGCCTGCTCGGTGGCGATGCCCTGCACGATGGCGGCGATCAGGAACAATACTGCCGCCAGCCGCATGACGTTGCGGCGACCAATGCTGTCGGCGAGCGTACCTGCGAAGAACGCGCCGATGAAGCAGCCGATCAGCAGCGAGCCGACGGTGAAGCCGAGTCCACCCTCCGACAGCGCAAAGGCCGTGCGCAGCCCTTCCTGCGTGCCGTTCACCGCGCCGCTGTCATAACCGAACAGCAGCCCGCCGATCGTCGCCACCGCGACGATCGCGGCGATGAAGCCGATATTGGCTCCGCTTCCCTCTTGAGTCACTCAACCCCTCCCTCGAAGTTCGATATGTCTGCAATGCCGCCCGGCACCCCGGCAACACCGGGATCAAAGGCGAAAAGGTCTCCGGCGAGAGGCTGGCCCGCCAGCGCCGCCGCGTCCAGCCCCTTGCGGGCGGTGGTCACGAACGCGGTGCCCAGATCGGGACCGCCGAACGCCAGTTTCGTGACGTTGGCGACCGGCAACCGCACGGTCGTGATCAGTCGTCCGGCGGGATCGTAGCGCCGCACGCCCCAGCCGCCGAACAGCCCGGTCCAGAGGCAGTCGTCCGCATCCAGCACGCAGCCGTCCGGGTAGCCCGCGTCGTCCTCGATCGTGACGTGCCGCTCCGCGCGCCCGAGCGACCCGTCGTCGTTGACCGGCACCCGCCAGATCACGCGGCCGAGCGTGTCGGTGTGGTACAGCGTCCTCGCGTCCGCGCTGACCGCCGGACCGTTGGTGATGACGACGGGGTCGAGCCCCGCATCGGCGCAGCGTCCGTCGGCGAGGCGATAGAGCCGCCCGGTCGTGTCGGTCTCACGATCGTCCATCGTCCCGAACCACAGCCGCCCGCGCGCGTCGACGGTCGCATCGTTGAGGCGATTGTCGGGCAGCGCCGGTTCGGGGTCGTGAAACGGTGTAAAGCTGCCATCCGCGGGTAAGAACCGGTGAAGCCCGGTCTTCAATCCGGCGATCATCGCGCCGTCGGTCGTCGGAAGCACCCAGCCGACCTGATCGGGCGCGTCCCACGCCTGCGCCGCGCGCGTCGCGGGATCGAAGCGGTGGACGCGGTTCTGCTTGATGTCGACGAACCACAAGGCAGCATCGCGCGCGACCCAGACCGGACCTTCGCCGAGAGTCGCGCCGACAGAGAGCACCCGCTCCGGCACCATCAACGCCAGCCTGCGTCCACGAAATAGTCGTGCCCGGTGCACATCCGCGCGTCGTCCGAGGCGAGGAACAGCACCAGCCCGGCCACGTCGGCGGGCTGGATGCGTCCGTCCAGGCACTGCGCGGCAACGATCTCCGCCTCGCCCTCCGGCGTGTACCACTTCTCCTGCCGGGGCGTCTGGACGTTGCCGGGTACGATCGTGTTGACCCGGATGTTGTCGCGGCCAAGGTCGCGGGCAAGGCTGCGGGTCAGCCCCTCGATTGCCGCCTTGGCGGTCTGGTACAGGACCAGGTCCCTGAGCCCGAGATGCCAGCTGATCGAGCCGAAGTTCAGGATCACGCCGCCGCCCGCCTGCTTCATCGCGGGAACCACCGCCTGCGCGGCGAAGAACTGGTGGCGCAGGTTCACCGCCATCCGCTCGTCCCAGTAGGCGGGGGTGACCTCCTCGACCGAGTGTCGGTCGTCGTTCGCGGCATTGTTGACCAGGATGTCGACGCCGCCCAGCTCCGCCGCCATCGCGGCGAAGCCATCGCCAAGCGCCGACAGGTCGGTGAGGTCGACCGGACGGAAGCGCGGCGCGACCGCCGCCGTCGCCGACAGGCGGGCGACCAGCGCCTCGGACGCGGCGACGTTCACGTCGACGAACATGACCTGCGCACCCTGCGCCACAAAGGCCTCGACCAGCGCCTCGCCAATGCCCGATCCGCCACCGGTGACGATCACACGCTTACCCTTCAGGCTGGGATAGGTCGTCCGGGCGAGCTGTGCGGTGGTATCGAGCAACGAGAAAACTCCAGATCAGGCGGTGAGCAGGCCGCGTGCGGCCAGGTTGCGGATGAGCGCGGTGGTGCCGAACGTCCAGGGCGCGGCCTTGTCGCAGGTCACGACGCGGTTGACGAGGCGGCCGAGCCGCGGATTGCTGATGATGACGCGGTCACCGACCTTGTGGGTGAAGCCGCGGCCAGGCTCGTCGCGGTCCTGGACCGGCGCGAACAGCGTGCCGAGGTACAGAACGAAGCCGTCAGGGTACTGGTGCTGGCTAAGCGCCTGGCGGACGAGGTCGGTCGGGTCGCGGCTGATCTCGCGCATCGAGCTGGCGCCGTTCAGGACATAGCCGTCCTCGCCCTCGATCCGGAGCGTGATCTGTGCGTCGCGGACGTCGTCCATCGTGTAGCGATCGTCGAACAGCCGCACGAAGGGCCCGAGCGCGGTCGAGGCGTTGTTGTCCTTGGCCTTGCCGAGCAGCAGCGCCGAGCGGCCCTCGAAGTCGCGGAGGTTGACGTCGTTGCCGAGCGCCGCGCCGACGGGCACGCCGTCCGGGGTCACCAGCAGCACGACCTCCGGCTCCGGATTGTTCCAGGTCGAGTCGGATCGGACGCCGATCTCCGCGCCGAAGCCGACCGACGAAAGCGGCGGCCCCTTGGTGAAGATTTCCGCGTCCGGGCCGATCGCGACCTCCAGATACTGCGACCAGAGATTGTCGTCGATCAGTGCCTGCTTCAGTCGAGCGGCCTCGCTCGATCCGGGCACCACGGCGCGCAGCGAGCCACCCATCTGCGCCTCTAGCCGAGTGCGGACGTCGGCGGCGGCGGCGGCATCGCCACGGGCGCGCTCCTCGATCACGCGCTCGAGCGCGGACACGGCGAAGGTGACGCCCGCGGCCTTGATACACTGCAGGTCGACCGGGCTGAGCAGCGCAGCGTCCGCGACCACGTCTAGCAGCGGCCCGAGCGCGCGGCCGCGGGCCGGATCGGTCGCGCCGGTCGCCACCAGTTCGGCGACGGTCGGCGCAGCGGGGGTCATGTCGTGGACGATCCCGCCGGCGACCAGGATCGGCGTCGGCCCGTCGCCCAGATCGAGCCGGCCGAGCAGCGTCGCCTCCTTCCAGTCGTCGGGCAGCGCGGTGTCGAGCGTATCGGTCAAGCGGTCCTCCTCAGGCACAAACGGCATCGGGCAGCGGCGCGCGTAGCAGCGCGAGCGATGCGGGCTCGTCGCGCGACGTCGATGGCCCCGGCAGCGACAGGTCGTTGCTGGCGGCGTAAGCGGGGTGCGCCTGCGCCTCCGCCAGCGGCACGATCGTGAAGTTCAGCTGCCTGTAGAGCGCCAGCAGCCGCGGCAGCATCCGCGCGTCGAACGCACCGACATGCATCAGCAGGACCAGCGGCTGCGCCGGTGCGCTGCTCGCCCGGGCGCGGATTGCGGCGATGTGTGCTGCGGCAAGGTAGCTGTCCTCCAGCGCGGTGATGGCCGCCGCGTCGCCCAGGGCAAGGCAGCGCGCATAGGCGCCGTTCCAGCCATAGTCGCCGAAGTCCATCGTTACCGCCGCAATCCGATAGCCATGACGCCGCAGCACCGCGCGTGCCGCGTCCAGAGCAGCGGGGGAGCGACCCTCCGACAGGAAGGGATAGCGGAACCAGCGCCAGTCGCGGGTGCCCGATGCCTTGAGCGCCGGTTCGTTCGCAAGCAGCTCCTGCTCGAACGTTGCAGCGTCCATCTCGGCGAGGTCGCGATGGCGGAAACCATGGTTGGCGAGCGGGTAGCCGGCCTGGCGCCACAGCCGGGCGGCGCGCGCGCCGTCCGCGCCGACGCCGCGGCCGGCGTTGAGGAAGCCGTACGCTTCCGGCACGCCGGCGGCCTTCAGCGACGCGGCGATTGACCCGACCGTATCGCTCATCGTGACACCCGCGGGCAGCGGTCCGTGATCGGGCACGTCGTCAAAGGTGAGGGAAAGTTTAGTCGCGGGCGCCTCCGCCGCGTCGGCGAACAGCGCGAGCGGGATGGCGTCACCCATCGCCTTGTACCCCGCCATGGAGGGGTGCAGGCCGTCGCCGGAGTCGAAGGCGGCGGCGAGGCGGTCGGGGCGGGCCGGATCGCGGAGCAGCTGGTCGAAGTCGATTACCGCGTCGAACAGGCCGCTCGTCCGGATGAAGCTGTTGACCGCCTGGCGATCAGCCTCCGTCGCCGCGCCGGGATGATAATATTCGTTGGCGACGAACGGCATGATCGTGCCGGCGATCACCTGGATCCCGTGGGCGTGCGCGCGGGCGACGACCTGCGCATAGCCTTGCGTGATCCGGCGGACGATGGCGGCGTGCTCGGCCGCGCTGGCCGGGCGATCCTTGGTCAGCACGCCGAGGTCGTTGATGCCCTCCAGCAGGATCGCCCACCGGATACCGCTCCTAGCGATCACGTCGCGGTCGAAGCGCGCCTGGAGGTTCGGCCCGAGCCCGTCGAGCAGCACGCGGTTGCCGCCGATCCCGGCGTTCACCAGCCCGATCGCGCGGGTCGCCGGATCGGCGCGCAGACGCTCGGCGAAGCGATCGGTCCAGCGCTGGTGCGTGTCGGGCTGGACGCCGTAGCCGTCGGTAATCGAGTCGCCGATGGCGACGATCGTGGCGGTTCCCTGAGTTCCTTCGACCTCGACGTCGGCGATGTGGTACCAGCGCGTGGTCGGTTCGGCGCCGATGAGGGTCGCGTCCGCCACGTGGTTGCCCGCGGCGAGGTAGCTGGTCGCGCGCGCGCCCTGATGACCCGTCTGGCCCGCGGTCGCGCCTGCGACATACAGGCTGATCGACAGGTCGGCCCCCGGCTCCACCGCCATCGCGACCGGATCGGCATACGCCTCCGCCCCGGCGGCGATCGTCACGCCCGCCTCGCCGGCGAAGCGGAGCGGCTGGCCGCTGTCCGGACGCAGGCTGGCCCCGGCGGCGGGCCGGGCGAGGTGGGCGGCGCCGATCACGAGCGGCTCGGTGCCGAACACGTTGGAGAAGCGGACCCGCACGCGCGTGCCGCCTGCCGAAAGGCGCACCTTTTGACGGATCGTCACGTCGCGGGTCCGGTTGGCCGGCAGCGCGTTCTCGGGCGTCGGCACCATCTGCGCCGTGCCCCAGCTCGCGATCCAGCGGGACCGGGTTGGGGTGGTGGCGGACGACGGGCACGCGAGCAGCATCGCTGCGATCAGCGCGCTTGCCCGTGCCAGCCTCCCCATAGTACACCCCTTCGCGTGTTAGCGCTCACACTATGCTGAAGGCGTAAGTGAGTGCAAGCGGCATCAGCCATCCCTATCTACCGCGCACCCTACCGGAGACAAAGCATCATGACCCTGACCGGCGAGCTCTTCATCGGCGCCGAGCGCCTTGCGCGTGGCGAGCAATTCCAGGCGGCGGACCCCGCGACCGGCGCGCTGATCGAGGACGTTTCGTTCAGCGTCGCGACGGTTGAGGATGTCGCGGCCGCCTGCGCGGCGGCCGAGGCGGCGTTCCCGATCTACAGCCAGCTTCCGCTCGAGCAGCGCGCAACCTTCCTGGAGGCGGTTGCCGACGAGATCGAGGCGCTGGGCGATGCGCTGACCGAGCGGGCGAGCCGCGAGTCGGGGCTGCCGGCGGCGCGGCTGAACGGCGAGCGGGGTCGCACCGCCGGCCAGTTCCGGCTGTTCGCACGCGAGGTGCGCGACGGCGGCTGGCAGCAGCTGCGCATCGATCGCGCCGATCCGGCTCGCACGCCTCCCAAGCCCGACCTGCGCCTGCGCACGGTGCCGCTCGGCCCCGTGGCCGTGTTCGGTGCGTCCAACTTCCCGCTCGCCTTCTCGGCGGCCGGGGGCGACACCGCGTCGGCGCTGGCGGCGGGCTGCACCGTGGTCGTGAAGGGGCATCCGGCGCACCCGGGAACGTCGGAGCTGGTCGCGAGCGCGGTGCTGCGCGCCGTCGAGCGGACGGGGATGCCGGCCGGGGTCTTCTCGCTGCTGAACGGCACCTCCAACGAGCTGGGTGGCGCGCTGGTGCGCGATCCGCGCATCACGGCGGTCGGCTTCACGGGCTCGCGTGGGGGTGGCACGGCGCTGATGAAGATCGCGGCCGAGCGGCCGGTGCCGATCCCGGTCTATGCCGAGATGTCGAGCATTAATCCGGTCATCCTGATGCCCGCCGCGCTTTCCGCGCGGGGCAGTGCGATCGCCAAGGGCTATGTCGGCTCGCTGACGCTGGGAGCGGGGCAGTTCTGCACCAATCCGGGGCTGGTGCTCGGAATCGATGGCCCCGACCTCGACGCGTTCCTGAGCGAGGCGGGCGCCGCGCTCTCCGGGCTGCCGGCGCAGGTGATGCTGACCGCGGGCATCCACCGTGCTTATGAGGAGGGGCGCGCGCGCCTCGCCGGCTCGGCAGAGGTCACGACCGTCGGCGAGGGACAGCCGGCGGACGGCCCGACCCACGGCCGCGCCGCGATCTTCTCCATTACCGGCGCGGACTTCCTGGCCGATCCGGCCCACGCGCATGAGGTGTTCGGCTCGACCTCGCTGGTGGTGCGCTGCGCTGACGCGGACGAGCTCGCGCAGGTGCTGGCCAAGCTGGAGGGGCAACTGACCGCGACGCTCCAGATCGACGAGGGCGATTATGCCGACGCCGCCAGGCTCGTGCCCGTGCTGGAGCGGGTCGCGGGGCGCGTGATCGCGAACGACTGGCCGACCGGGGTCGAGGTCACCCACGCGATGGTCCATGGCGGGCCCTATCCGGCGACATCCGACGGGCGCAGCACCTCCGTCGGCAGCCTCGCGATCGACCGTTTCCTGCGACCGGTATCGTACCAAAGTCTGCCCGAAGCGCTGCTTCCCGCAGTGCTGCGCGACGGCGGCGCGGGTGCCGCGCCGGTCCGGGTCGACGGCAAGCGCGGCTGACGCTTGCCGCCGCCGGAACTCTCCTGCAATCTGATAGCGATAACAGAGAGGGAGAGGACCATGCGGTATCTGGTGTGCGGGCTTGCCCTGGCCGCGCTGGCAACTGCCGGCGCGGCCCAGCAAGCGCGGATCAAGGAAACGATCATCAGCGATCCGGCGTCGGCCGGCTGGAACTTCGACGGCAATCCCAAGGTCAAGCAGGTCAAGGCCGACGGGCTGCCCGGCGGGCAGGCACTGCTGGTCACGATTGCGGCGAAGGGCGCAAACCCGTGGGACGTGCAGGCGCGCATGAAGGTGAAGGACGGGGTCGCGGCGGGCGATACCGTCACCTTCGGCTTCTACGCGCGCGCCGACAAGCCCGATCCCGGCAAGGAAACGGCGGGCGTCACCGTGCGGGTCCAGCGCGCGGCGGCGCCCTATGACGCCACCGTGGAGGGCGCGCTGGAGATCGGCCGCGAGTGGGCCTTCCACTGCCTGACTGGGGTCGCGCGCACCGCGCTGACCGCCGCGGAGACCGAAGTGTCGGTGCAGCTCGCGGGCGACCGGCATGCGGTCGCCTTCGGTCCTTGGATGGCGACCAAGCTCCCGGCCGGCGCAGGTGCCAATGCCAAGACCGGGTTGCCGTGCGGCAAGGCGCCGGGCACGACCTGATGAACGGGTTGCGCCCGCTGCCCGAGCGCGGGCGCGCCGATGCCGACGCGTTCGCGGCGATCGTCGCCGCCGACCAGCCGGTGGTCCTGCGCGGACAGAAGGCCGACTGGCCGGCCGTGGCGGCGGCGGGGCAGGGCGGGGAAGCAGTCGCCCGCTACATCGCGCAGTTCGACCGCGGTGCGCCGGTCCAGGTCATGGTCGGGCCGGCCGCGATCAATGGCCGGTTCTTCTACCGCGACGACTGGGCCGGCTTCAACTTCACCCGCGAGCAGGTGCCGATCCGGGCGCTGCTCGGCGAGTTGCTGCGGCTGGCGGACACACCCGAGGCGCCGGCGCTCTACGCGGGGTCGGCGCCGACCGGCGAGCACCTGCCCGGCTGGGCGGAGGCGAACCCGCTCGACCTGCCGCTGCCCGACGCGGTCGCGCGCGTGTGGATCGGCAACGCGACCCGGGTCGCGACCCATTACGACGGGTCGGCGAACCTCGCCTGCGTCGTCGCGGGTAAGCGGCGCTTTCTGCTGTTCCCGCCCGACCAGCTCCCCAACCTCTACATCGGCCCGCTCGACCGGACCATGGCGGGGCAGCCGGCCAGCCTGGTCGATCCCGACGCGCCCGACCTCAAGCGCTATCCCCGCTATGCCGAGGCGCTGCGGCACGCGATGGTCGCGGAGCTCGGCCCCGGCGACGCGATCTACATGCCGGCGCTCTGGTGGCACAACATCCAGGCGCAAGGGCCCCTCAACGTGCTGGTCAACTACTGGTCGGAGCGGCCGGGCGGCACTTCTCCCTTCGTTGCGATGGTTCATGCGCTGATGGCGGTCCGCGACCTGCCGGCCCGCGAGCGCGCGGTGTGGCGGGCGTGGTTCGACCATTATGTCTTCAACGACGAGGCGGCGCGCGCCGCAGATTATCTGCCGCCTGCCGTGCGCGGCGTGCTGGGTGCCGCCGCGCCGTCGCGGACCGAGCGCATCCGGCAGTTCCTGCTGCGCGCGCTCGCCGGTCCGGGTGGCTGAGCGGGATCCTCACGCCTCCTCGATGCGGCGCTCCTCGTCCGGCAGAAGAGTCAGCGTGCGCCAGTCGAGTTCCTCCTGCAGCAGGTAGAAGCTGTCCGTCCCGATACGGTCGTCGGCGCGCAGCCGGTCGAGTGCGGCGCGCTGCGCGTCGATCGCCGCGAGCCCGGCGCGGCGCTGTTCCTCCAGCCAGGCGGCGCTCGCCGGATCGTCGACCGCGAGCTTCGCCTCGTAGCTGGCGCGCAGCCGATCGCCCGCCGGCATCGTTTCCAGCGCCGCGAGTGCCGCACGCGCGAGGTGCTGCCGCGCCGTCGCCAGTTCGGCGCGCGGATCCTCCATCCGGTCGAGCCCGAGGCGGCGGATCAGCGGCGCGAGCGTCAGTCCCTGAACGACGAGCGTCGCGATCACGACGGCAAAGGCGGTGAGCGTCACCAGGTCGCGCTGCGGGAACTCCGGCGGCAGCGCAAAGGCGATTGCGAGCGACACCAGCCCGCGCATCCCACACCAGCCGACCAGCACGCCCTGTGCCGGTGTCGGCGGCTCGAGTGCGCCGCGCACCTGCGACCAGCGCCGCGCCGCCCAGTTCCACGCCAAAACCACGCCGAAGCGGGTCAGGACCACCGCGACGACGACGATCCCGGCAAAGCCGAGCGCGGGGCCGATCTCCGCCGCCGATAGTCGCTCCAAGATCGCGCGCGCCTGCATGCCCATGATCAGGAAGGCGACGACGTTGAGCAGGAAAACCACCGCCGCCCAGACGGCAAAGGACTGGACCCGCGCCCGCGGGGCGGACGTGATCTGCCGATCGGCCGCCAGCGACACGGCGAAGGCGACAACCGCGAGCACGGCCGAGAGATGGAGGTGCTCGGCCGCCAGCCAGACGACGAACGCCGCCACGAACTGAAGGATGTTGCCGCCGAGCGTGCCGGCCACCAGCGGATTGATCCGCCGCATGAGCCAGGCGAGCGCGAGGCCGAGCAGGATCCCGCCCGGTACCGCCGCCGCCAGCCGCAGCGCGACCGACCCGGCCGAGCCGTCGGCGGTCTGTACCATCAACGCGCCTGAGAAGAGCAGCAGTGCGGTGGCGTCGTTCAGCAGGCTCTCGCCCTTCAGCACCGACACGGTCCGGTTCGGAAGGGGGACGGTGCCGGTGATGGCGGTCGCCGCCGCCGCATCGGGCGGCGCGACGATGGCGCCGAGCGCGATCGCCGCTGCGATCGGCAGCCCGACCAGCGCCCAGCCGAGCACTGCCACGACCGCGGTGGTCGCCAGCACGGCGACGACGGCGAGCACCGCGAGCGGCCGCCACAGCCGTCCGGCGGTCGCCAGCGGGAAGTCGAAGGCGGCGTCGAGCAGGACGGGGGCGATGAAAAGCGCGAGGGCCGTCGCCGGATCGAGCCCGATCGCGGGCGCGCCCGGCACCAGCGCCACGGTTGCACCGGCGAGCGCGAGCAGCGACGGGTAGGGCAGGCCCAGCCGCCGCGCGACCTGCAGCAGCGCGATCGCGACCAGCAGCAGGACGAGCAGGCTCTCGAAGAAGGTCATGTGCGCTGGTGCTCCCGTAGCGACGTTCTGCGGGAGCGGAGCAGCGGCGGCAATCCCCGGCGTCAGCCGGTCGCGGCACCACGCGCCGCCAACTCCTGCACCACCGCGCCGTGAGCCGGCAGCTGCGCGGCGACCCGCGCGTAGCCGCCGCGCAGCTCGCGCATCGCGGCGATCACCCGCGCGTCATCGAGCGCGTCGACCAGCGGGTCGTAGCCGGTCGGCATCACGCCCTGACCGATCAGCACGGCCACCCAGCTCGCGACCGAGAACAGGTCGTCGTCGTAGCGGAGCACGCGGCCCTTCTCGCGAAAAAGGGCCAGGCGGGTGGCGAGCGTATCCGGCAGCGTCATGGTGCGCAGCGCGTCCCAGAACGGCTCGCCCACGCGGCCGTTGGCGGAATAGTGCAGGATTACGAAGTCGCGCACCGCGTCGATCTGCGCCGCCATCAGCCGGTTGTACTCCTGCGTCAGGATCGGGGCGAAGCCGCGGTCGGGGAACAGGGCGAACAGCTTCTGGATGCCGGACTGGATCAGGTGAATGGAGGTCGATTCGAGTGGCTCCAGAAACGCGCCGGCGAGCCCCAGCGCGACCACGTTGCCCTCCCACAGCCGATCGCGTCGACCGGTGCGGAACGAGAGGGTGCGCGGTTCCCCCTCCGCCGCGCCGTCCAGGGCGGCGAGCAGCCGCGCCGTCGCGGCGTCGTCGGACAGCAGCCCCGACGCATAGACGAGGCCGTTGCCGGTGCGGTGCTGGAGCGGGATGCGCCAGCGCCACCCGGCATCGTGCGCGATCGCGCGGGTGAGCGGGAGCAGCGGCTCCGTGCGCGCCGACGGTACGGCCACCGCGCGGTCGCACGGCAGCCAGTGCGTCCAGTCGCGGAACGGCACCTTCATCGCGTCGCCCAGCAGCAGGCTGCGAAAGCCGGAGCAATCGATGAACAGGTCACCGGTGACGATCCGCCCGCCGTCGAGGTGAAGCTGCGCGACGTGGCCGCTCGCGCCGTCATGCGCGACCCGGGTGATCCTGCCTTCGACCCGGACGACGCCGTGGTCCTCCGCCCGGCGCCTGAGATAGGCGGCGAAGCGGCTCGCGTCGAAGTGGTAGGCGTAGGCGAGTTGCGACAGCGGTGAGCGCCCGTCCGCGGACGGCGGGGCGAACCGGCTCGCGCGCGCGGCGACCGCGCTCAGCCAGTAATCCTCCAGCGGCCCGATGCCGTCGGCGGCGCGGTGCTTGAGCCACGCCATGTGGAAGTCGATCCCGTCGAAATCGCGGCCCTGCTGTCCGAACGGGTGGATGTACCGCTCGCCGGGAGCGCCCCAGCCGTGGAACTCGATGCCGAGCTTCATGGTCGCGCCGGTCGCCGCGACGAACTCGGCCTCGGGGATGCCAAGCAGGCCGAGGAATTCGCGGATGGGCGGGATCGTCGCCTCGCCGACCCCGACGGTGCCGATCGCCTCCGATTCGACCAGGGTGATGCGCCGCTGGCCGTCGGCGAGGAAGCGTGCGGCGGCGGCCGCCATCATCCAGCCGGCGGTTCCCCCGCCGACGATCACGACGTCGCGGATCGGTTCGCTCACGCCGCCGGCTCGGTCGCGTCCAGCCACGCGGCCACCCAGGCGAGCGGCGCGTTCCAGTTGATCGCGACCTCGTTCAGCGCGAAGGCGCGCGCATTGTCCGACCAGCACGCCATCGGCGCGCAGTCCGCGGCCATGCCCTCCACCCCGTCGGTGCGTGAACCGCCATTGTTCGGCCCGCCCGAGACGACACCCGGGGGCGGCGGCGGGTAGGCCGGGTCGATCCCCGCCGCCCAGAAGCGGTGGTGCGGCGCGCGCATCGGATCGGTGCCGTAGCCGGAGACATAGGATCGTCCGACCGGATTGCGCCCGAGCAGATAATCCATGACGTCGACGACCGCGGCGCGGTAGCGCGGCTCGCGCGTCCAGTCGTAAGCGAGGGCGATCAGCATCGCGCGATTGAGCAGGTTGCTGTTCGACCCCCAGGCGAAGCGCGTGCCGGCATACGGGATGGCGAAGCCGGTCCGGTCGCGCTCGCGGGTCCAACCGTCGGCGGCAGCGATGATCCGCTGCCGCGCCTCGGCGCGCAACGGCGTGTCGGTGAGCGCGAGCGACACGAGCCCCAGTGCCGATACCGACGGCCAGCCGGGTTCGCGCGCGCTCTGTTGCAGGAACGAGGAGCCTTGCAGCACGGCGAGGTAGCGGGCGTCACGCGTGGTCGCGTAGAGTTCGGCCGCCGCCCAGAAACGCTCATCGGTGAGGTCGCTGTCGCCGTAGTTGCCGCTGCCGGTGAAGTCGGAGACGAAGTAGATCGCTCCGTTCCGCTCGGCGGCGGCCCAGGCGCGATCGGCCGCCTCGGCGCAGCGGCGCGCGAAGCCGGCGTCAATCGTGCGCCAGATGCGCGCGCACTGCGCCGCGACCGCTGCCAGGTTCAGCGTCGCGGCGGTGGACGGCGGGTGCAGCACGCGCTCCTCCCGATCCCGGTCCGGCCGCATCGGCAGGGCGGTCCAGTTGCGGTCGGCGACCTTGTGGTGCGCCATGCCGCCGATCTCCACCTCGCTGAAGCGCAGCGGTTTCGAGGCGTCCGGCTGATCGACGGGCAGGCGCATCCGGCGGCCCTCGGGCACCTGCATCTTCAGCAGGAACTCGACCTCGTTGCGCGCCTCGTCGAGCAGGTCGGAGGTGCCGTTGTTCGCCTCCGGCACGCGCAGGCTGTTGTCGCCGAAGCGGGTGGGCAGGCGTTCGTAGAGGTTGAGGAGCGTCCAGGTCGCGATGCCACCGTTCACGACGTACTTGCCGTGATCGCCCGCGTCGTACCAGCCGCCGGTCACGTCCATGGCATAGCCGCAGTTGGGCCAGTCGTTGCTGCGCGTATCCTTTCCCGACACGCAGGTCGCGTACTCGCGCGTGTGTGCCGCGGGTCGGGCCCAGCGCTCGCCGACCAAGCGTGCCTCGATCGCAGTGCCGGCACGATTATGGTAGAAATAGGCGAGCGCGTCGCGGGCAAGCGCAGCGTACGGGTGCGCCGCGATCGCGAAGCGTGGGCTGGTGCTGTCGCCCACTTTGACTACGAGGCCGTTGCCCGGCCGGCGGAGCGCGGAGAAGTCGGCGCGGTGCAGCGAGCGGCCCGATGCCGCATCGCGGCCGTACGGAACGGTGCGCCCACGCAGCAGCACGCGCCCGTCCGCTCCCGTCACCTGCCATGCGAGCGGGCGCGTTGCCGTCGTCTCCACGATCGCGCGCTTGGGTGCGCCCGGCGCGAAGCCGACGCCGTTCAATCGCACCGCGCCGACCTGCGCCGCCGCCGGCGCGGCGATGGCGAGCGCCGCCGCGGCGAGCAGGCGCATCAGCGGTCCTCCGCGAAGACGCCGAACACCGCGCCCACGAAGCCGCCGGCCTTGGCGGTCGAGAGCAGCGTGCCGTCCTGCGCCGGACCGAGCGTGCGCCACGCGCCGGCGGTGCGCCAGGCAAAGCGGTAGGTCGATCCGGCGGCCTCGCCGCGCAGTTCGATCGGCGCGGTGCCGGGGGCGGGTGCCTCCGCCACGATGCGGCCGGCCTTCGGTTCCTGCTCGCCGCCCCGCGCGATCAGGCGGACGACCCGGCCCTTTGGAGTCGTCGCAACGGCGATCGCGAACCAGTGATCGTCGTTCTGGAGCGCGGCCAGCCCGGCGCGGCCCTTCGCCGCATCGAAGCGGACGCGGGTCGTGACGGTCGCATTGGTGTGCTGCTGCCGCCGCGCGAGGAAGGACGGATTGCCGTTGTCGCCCAGGCCCACGGCTCGGGGCTTCAGCGTCAACGCGCCGCCAGCCAGCGTGTACCAGCTCTCCCGCGGGTTGCGCATCATCAGCCACTCGGGCCCAAGCTTCGCCGCGTCGAACTCCTCGCGGTAGCCGAACGCGCCGCTGGTCGGCGGCGCGGGGCGGGTGTCGCGCGGCAGGTTGGGGCGCGCGAGCGCGAGCGGGATCGGCGTCTTGGCCGGCAGGATGCGCGGCCACTCGCCCGACCAGTCGACGGGCAGCAGGAAGGTTTCACGCCCCGTGTTGTAGAAGTCGCCGGCATAGGGGCGGACGGCGAGGAAGCTCGCCCACCACTTGCCGTCGGGTGTCTGGACGAAGTCGGCATGGCCCGCGGAGGTCACCGGATAGGGGCGGTCGGCGGGCAGGTCGCGCTGGGTCAGGATCGGATTGGGGCCGGGGGTGAATGGCCCGTCCGGGCGGCGCGAGCGGAGCACGACCTGCGAATGGTTGATTGCGGTGCCGCCCTCCGCACAGATCAGATAGTACCAGCCGTCCTTTGCGATCAGGTGCGGTCCCTCGATCCAGATCGGCTTGCTCGCCGGATCGACCCCGCCGTCGACCAGCACCTTGCGCGGACCGAACGTCTTGTTGGTCTTGAGATCGAAGCGCTGGATCCAGATCGCGCGGTGCCCCTCGTAGCGGGGGGTGCCCTCCGGCGGGCCGTTGTTGACGATCCATGCGCTGCCGTCCGCGTCGACGAACAGCGACGGATCGATCGCGCCGCGCAGGTCGGGCAGCCAGATCGGGTCGCTCCACGGCCCCGCCGGGTTGCTTGCGGTGACCAGGAAGTTGTCGCCGCAGTCGACGCAGGTGTTGAGGATGTAGAAGGTGCCCGCGTGATGCTGGATGGCGGGGGCGAACACGCCGCGCGACAGGCCGAGGTTCTTGAAGTCGAGCTGGTCCGGGCGGTCGATCGCGTTGCCGATCTGGCGCCAGGTGACGAGGTCGCGGCTGTGCCAGACCGGAATGCCGGGAAAGTAGCTGAAGGTCGAGTGGACCAGGTAATAGTCGTCGCCGACGCGGGTGATCGACGGATCGGGGTAGAAGCCCTGCAGGATCGGGTTGCGGTACTCGCTTGGCCGGACCTGAACGGCGCGGTCGACCGGGTCGGCGCCGCGATAGTCGAACCAGTCGAAGCTGGCCGACGCGAGGAGAAGCGGGAGCATCATGCCGCGGCGCAGTGCTGACGGATGTAGGCGCGGTGATCGGGCATGTAGTCGACCGAGTTGCGCATGACGGCGGCGATCTCCGCCAGCCGATCGCGGGTGAGGTCGAGGCCCATCGCGTCCGCGACCGGATCATAGCCGCGCGGCCGCATCAATTGGCCCCACATCACCGCGAACCAGCTCGTGTCATTGAACAACTCCTCATTCTCGCGGAACACCCGCCCGTGGGCCCGGTAGACCCGCATCTTCTCCGCCAGCCGATCGGGGATCGGCATGGTCCGGCAGTAATCCCAGAAGGCGGAGTCGGTGCGCTCAGTCGCGTGGTAATGGAGGATCAGGAAATCCCTGATCTCCTCGTACTCGGTCAGGATGATGCGATTGTAGCGGTCGATCGTCGCCTGGTCGAAGCCGCGGTCCGGGAACATCGCCATGAAGCGCGACAGCCCCGACTGGATCATCCACAGGCTGGTCGACTCGAGCGGCTCCATGAAGCCCGACGACAGTCCCAGCGCGACGACGTTGCGGTCCCACACGCGGGTGCGGTGTCCGGTGCGGAACGGCACGTAGCGCGGGTCCGCGAGCGGCTCGCCGTCGAGGTTCGCGAGGAGGACCGCCGTTGCCTCGTCGTCGGAGACGTGTGCGCTCGAGTAGACGTGGCCGTTGCCGATGCGGTGCTGGAGCGGGATCCGCCACTGCCAGCCGGCCGCGCGCGCGGTTGAGCGGGTATAAGGCTCCATCCGCTCGGCACCTGCGCAGGGCACCGCGACCGCGCGGTCGCAGGGCAGCCAATGCTTCCAGTCGACGTAATCGTTGCCGAGCGCCTGGCCGATCAGCAGCGCGCGGAAGCCCGAGCAGTCGACGTAAAGGTCGGCCTCGATCCGCTCACCGCTCTCCAGCACGACCGCGCCGACGTGGCCGCGCTCGTCGAGCCGGACGTCGATGATCCTGCCCTCGCGCCGCTCGACCCCGCGCGCCTCGGCATAGCCGCGCAGGTAGCGGGCGTAGAGCCCGGCGTCGAAGTGGTAGGCGTAGGCGATGTCGGACAGCGGCGACTTGGTCCCGGCATCGACGGAGCGCATGAACTTCGCGTGGCTCGCAGCGCCGGCCTGAAGCGAGAAGGCATCGATGTCGGGCGCTTCGCCCAGCTGGTTGAGGCGGAGGAAATAGGCGTGGAACGACAATCCGCCCATGTTGACGCCGTAGCTGCCGAACGGGTGGAAATAGGTGTGGCCGAGCCGGCTCCAGTCGACGAACTGGATGCCGAGCTTGAAGCTGCCCCGGGTTTGGCGGATGAACTCATCCTCCTCGATCCCGAGCATGCGGTTGAAGGTCCGCATCTGCGGGATCGTCGCCTCGCCGACCCCGACGATGCCGATCTCTTCCGATTCGACCAGCGTGATCTTCGCGTAGGTGGGACCGAGCAGCCGCGCCATCGTCGCGGCGGTCATCCAGCCGGCGCTGCCGCCGCCGACGATGCAAATCGAGCGGACTCGCTCAGGGTTCAGGTCGGTGTCGGTCATGAGGCGGCGCGGTACCGGGCGAGCTGGTCGGCGTGGCTGGGCATCTGGCGAACGGCGGCGAGCAGGCGGTCACGCAGGCGCCCGGCGTGCGCGGTCACCGCGGCGTCTGACACGGCGGCACCGAGCGGATCGAGCCGACGCGGGCGGAGGCCCTGTCCGTCGAGTATCGCGATCCAGTCGGCGCGGGAAAGCAGTTCCTCATCGTACAGCGGCACCCGGCCACGGCTGCGATACAGGTCGAGCGTCCAGCGGAGCTGATCGGACCCGCGGTCGCGCGCGGCGTCCCAGAGCGGCTCGCCCACGCGGCCGTTGGTGGCCCAGAGCGCCACCGCCGCATCGCGCGCGCGGTCGAGCTCCGCGGCGGTCAACCGGTTGTACTCGGCCGCCTCCGCCGACTGATCGGCGGCATGGGGAAGCAGCGCGGCAATCCGCTCCGCCTGCCTGAGCGCGAGCAGCAGTGGGGCGCCGAGCACCGGCTCGATCACGCCGGCCGCCGCGCCGAGCGCGACGCAGTTGCCGCGCCACGCCGCCGTCCGGCGGCCGTTCACGTATGGCGTGCCCGCACCGGCGACGCTGAAGCGTGTCTCGACGCGTCTGCCGTCGAGCGGGATCGTCGCGGCCCAGCCGTCCCGGTCGGCGCTGTGGAAGGCATAGGGCGGGGGTGGCTGGGTCTCGGCCGTGGCGGTGACGGTCGCGCGCGCGCAGGGCAGGCATTCGGCCCAGCTCTCCCAACCCGGCGACAGGTGCCCGATCAGGCGCCCGTCCCCGCCGGTCGCGTCGACGTACAGGTCGGCGACGAGCATCGCGCCGTCGGCGAGGACCAGCGCCGCGATCCTGCCTTCGCTGTGCTCCACCCGCACCAGCGGCGCCACTGCCTGGACGGGAGCGAGCGCCGTCAGTGCATCGGCGAGCGCCTCGGCAGGGTAGTGGACGCCCATTGCCAGCGTCGACAGCGGCGAGCGTGGGTCGGGGGAGGGCGGGGCGAAGCGGCCGGCCTGCGCGGCTTGCGTCGCGAGCGCGAAGTCGGCGAAGCGGAGCGCGTGGCCTTGCGCCCGCATCCGCGCGATCACCTGCGCAAAGGAGATCGGGCCGAGCGCCGCGCCGACATCGCCGAACGGGAGGAACCAGCCGCCGCCATTCGCCGCCCATCCGGCAAAGGCGATCCCGAGCGCGAAGCTCGCACCGGGGACGGGGGGGAGGGCGGCCGCGATGTCGCTCGCCTGCCAGTCAGGCATGGCGGTGAGCGCCGGACCGAACGGTCCGAGCCCGGTACCACCTTCCTCGGTCGGCACTCGGATCACCGCCGCACCGGCACGGGCGAGCACGGCGCCGGCAAGCGCCGCCGCAACCCCGTCACCCACCACCGCGACCCTCACGCCGCAGCCTCCAGCGTGCGCGGCAGTACGCTCTCGTGCGTCGGCAAGCGCTCCACCGTCGATGCTATGTTGCGCAGCATCGCCGCAGCATCCGCAGCGCCGGCGCCTGCCCGCGGATCGATGCCGTCCGGCACGATGTTCTGCCCGAGGTACACCGCGAGCCAGCTCGGCTCCAGGAACATGCCCTGACGGTAGTTCACGACGACTCCGCGGGCGCGCCACAGCGCCATCTTGGTGGCGAGGCTGTCCGGCAGCGACATGGTGCGAACGTGGTTCCAGAACGGCGTGTCGTCACGCTGGGTGGCGGCATAGTGCAGGATGATGAAGTCGCGGACCCGCTCATATTCCAGATCCATCAGCCGGTTGAACTCGGCGGCGTCGAGCGGATCCCAGTCGGCGGTCGGGAACAGGTCCAGCAGCCGCTCGATCCCGAGCTGGATCAAGTGGATGGAGGTGGACTCGAGCGGTTCGAGGAAGCCCGCCGCCAGCCCGATCGCGACCGTGTTGCCGATCCACTGCCGCCGCCGCTTGCCCGCGGTGAAGCGCAGCTGGCGCGGTTCGGCAAGCGGCGCGGCGTCGAGCTGGCCGAGCAGACGGTCGAGTGCGGCCTGTTCGTCGGTGAAGCCGCTGGCGAAGACGTGGCCGTTGCCGGCGCGGTGCTGGAGCGGGATGCGCCACGCCCAGCCGGCGTGCAGCGCCGTCGCGCGGGTATAGGGTCCGATCGGGCCGACGTTGGCGCACGGCACCGCCCAGGCGCGGTCGCACGGTAGCCAGTGGGTCCACTCGTCATACCCGCTCGCCAGTGCGCCCTCGATCAGCAGCCCGCGGAAGCCCGAGCAGTCGACGAACAGGTCGGCGGACAGGCGGCGGCCGTCGTCCAGCGTGACGGCCGAGACGTGGCCGCGCTCGTCCTGCGTGACGTCGACCACGCGCCCTTCCAGTCGCGTGACGCCCTTTGCCTCCGCCTGCGCGCGCAGGAAGCGGGCGTAGAGCGACGCGTCGAACTGATAGGCATAGCCGTAGGTGGAGGCGAGACTCGCCGGATCGGCCGCCGGATGCGCGAAGCGGTTGGCGCGCGCCATGGCGACCGGCAGCGAGTAATGGTCGAACGGCTCGGCGCGGCCGCTGCGACGCAGCGCGATCCACTGGTGATGGAAGTCGACCCCGCCGATCGGTTGCCCGAAGGCGCCGAACGGGTGGATGTAGCTGTCGCCGATCCGACCCCAGTTGCGGAACTCGATGCCGAGCTTGAAGGTCGCGTTGGTGGCAGCCATGAACGCCGCCTCGTCGAAGCCGAGCGCCTGATTGAAGGCGCGTATGTGCGGCACCGTCGCTTCCCCGACGCCGACGGTGCCGATCGCCTCCGATTCGACCAGCGTGACGGCAATGCCGGTACCGCTCAGCTTGTGGCCGAGCGCCGCCGCGACCATCCAGCCGGCAGTGCCACCGCCGACGATCAGGACCGAGGCGATGTTCCCGGCCATGCTCAGTTGCAGCGCACCACGGTGTCGGCGGCGGTGCCGAGCGACACGCCGTCGATCGAGAAGGCGCCGGTCGCCTTGGTCAAGAGGGTCATGGGCGAGCGGACCCGCGTCATGTCCGCGCCCTTGGCCTGGAAGCATTTGAGCGGCACTCCGATCGTCCGCCACTGGCCCGCCGCGGCGGTGGTCAGCGCGTCGAAGGGCAGCGTGACGGTCTTGCTCGCATCGGTCAGTGAGAGCGTGACTGGGCCGGTCAGCTGCTGGTCGTGGCGTAGCCGCATCAGCAGCAGCACGTCGCCGTTGGTCTCACGCGAGTAGTCGACCGGCTCCTGGCTGGTGAGGCTGATCGACTTGGCCTCTGCACCGCTCAGGTCGAAGCGGCGACCGCTCTCCTGCGCGACACCGTCGACCGCGGTCACGCGGATCCGTCCGCCACCCGCCGCCACGGGGACCTGGGTCACGCGCGTGCCGCCGGCCTCCAGCGACCAGCCCGGCGTCGCGCTGCCGCGCGCGAAGATGCGGGTGCGATCGCTCGCCGCGGCCACGCCGCTGTTCTCCGGCAGCGGCGTCCATGTCGCGGACTCCGCCCCGGTCAGCCCGTAGCCGAACGGGTAGAGCGTCGCCGCCCCGACTGCGGCGCTGACCGGCCACGCGACCGGCAGCTTGCCTGTGAAGCGGGGCGCGGGCTGGCCGCGCGCGGGCACGAGCATGTCGGCGACGCCGGCACCCTCCGACCCGGGCAGCCACGCGACGACGAACGCGTCGGCGGCGTTGAGGGCAGGGTTCACGTAGAGCGGCCGGCCGGTCAGCATCACCGCGACCACGGGCACGCCCTCAGCCTTCAGCCGGCGCATCGTTTCAATCGGCGCCTGCTGCTCGGGCTTGAGCTGGAGCGTCGGGATGTCGCCCTGGAACTCCGCGTACGGCGTCTCGCCGAACACGACGATCGCGACGTCCGGCTTGGTCGTGAAGCGGCCGTCGGGGGCGAGTGTCGCGCGACCGCCGGTCGCCTTCACCGCGGCGTCGATGCCGCTCCAGATGCTGGTCGCTCGAGGGAAGTTGGCGTTGGTGAGGCCCGTGCCCTGCCAGGTCAGCGTCCAGCCGCCCGACTGGCGCGCGACATCGTCGGCGCCGTCGCCGGCGACCAGCACGTTGGCACCGGCCTTGATCGGCAGCACCGAGCCGCTGTTCTTCAGGAGCACCAGCGACTTGCGCACCGCTTCCCGCGCGAGCGCACGGTGCTCCGGCGCGCCCAGGACGTTGTACTGGCCGGCGAATGGGCGGGCGGAAGGCTTCCCCGCTTCGAACAGTCCGAGCCGCATCTTGACCCGCAGGATGCGCGACACGGCATCATCGAGCCGCGCCATCGGCACCTCGCCCGCCTTCACCTGCGTGAGGAGCGAGGCGTAGAGGTCTCGCCAGCTGTCGGGCGCCATGTACATGTCGATCCCGGCATTGATCGCACCCGGGCAGCTCGCGTTGGTGCAGCCGGGCAGCTGACCGTGCGCATTCCAGTCGGTGACCACGAAGCCGTCGAAGTTCATCCGACCCTTGAGCACGTCGGTGACGAGCCCCTTGTTGCCGGCGATCTTGAGGCCGTTCCAGCTCGAGAAGCTGGTCATCACCGTCTGCACGCCCTGCTCGATTGCCGGGACGTAGGGCGCGCCGTGGACGCTGATCAGCTCCGCCTCGCTGATCCGCGCGTCGCCCTGGTCGCGGCCGTCGGTGGTGCCGCCGTCGGCCAGGAAGTGCTTGGTGGAGGCGAGGACGTGCGGCCCCTTCAGCAGCGCGCCGCGGCCCGGCGCGCCCTGCAACCCGCGGACCATCGCCGCTGTGTAGGCGGAGACGAGCGCCGCGTCGGAGGAGTAGCCCTCATACGCGCGGCCCCAGCGCCAGTCGCGCGGCACGGTGACGGTCGGGGCGAAGGTCCACTCCTGACCGGTGACGCGGATCTCCTTGGCGGTCGCCTGGCCGATCCGCTCGATCAGCGCAGGGTCGCGCATCGCGCCGAGGCCGACGTTGTGCGGAAACAGCGTCGCACCGACGATGTTGGAGTGGCCGTGGACGGCGTCGGTGCCCCAGATCAGCGGCACCGCGGTGCGCCCGCCCGTCTTGTCGACGGAGGCGGCGTAGAAGGCGTCGGCGAGCTCCAGCCACTTGGCGGCGGGCGCAAGGTCGTCGTTGCCCGGCCCCGAGTTGCCGCCGTTCAGCACGGAGCCGAGATGGTAGCGCCGCACGTCGTCGGGCGTGACGGAGGCGAGGTCGGCCTGGATCACCTGACCAACCTTCTCCTCCACGCTCATGCGGCGGACGAGCGCGGCGATCCGCCGCTCCTGCGCGGCGTCGCGGGCGATCGGCCACTTCGGAGAAGGCCAGCGCTCCGGATGCACGGCCGTGTCACCCGCCGGCGGCGTCGGAGCGGGCGACGTCTGGGCCAGGGCGGCGCCGCACGACAGCAACAGGGCGGCTCCAACCAAACGCTTCATGTTCAACCCTCTCCTCGATCCGACGAACGTCGCCGCCGCTTGTATAGCGTGCGCCCGGCGCCGCGTCATGCCGTCCGCGCCGGCCGGGCGGGCGCGGCGGCGAGCGCGGCGGCGAGGGCGGCGCGGAGCGGTTTGGGCTGGAAATCGATATCGTAGGGGCAGCCGCGCGTGATCTCACCGTCGGCGCGCGGTTCGAACCCGCGCAGCCAGCTGTAGCGGTCGCTCATGCCCCAGACGAGGAAGTCACCGAGCTGCGGATAGGAGAGCATCAGGTCGACATAGGCGCGGGCGAACTCGGCCACGCCCGCGTCGCGCGCGGGCACGGCAGCGGGCAGGCCCTTGTCGCGGACGTCGAATTCGGTGACGACCAGCCGGTAGCCGAGTGCCACGACCTGATCGAGGAACTGCCGCCACGCGGGGCTGAGCTGCGCGACCAGCTGCGGCACCGACGGCGTGGGGTTGAGGAGGGCGATGTGCGACTGGATGCCAAGCGCATCGACCGGCACGCCGCGCGCCTTGAAGCCTTGCAGCAGCCGCAGCACGCCCGCGCGGTGCTGCTCGTTGCCGGCCTCCCAGCTCATATAGTCGTTGTAGACGAGCTCGGCATGCGGCGCATGGGTGCGGGCGGTGCGGAAGGCGTGGTCGAGCACCGCCTCCGCCGAGCCCATCGCGCGCGATAGCGAGGTCTGCCGCAGCGCACCGGTCGCAGGGTCGACCGCCTCGTTCACCACGTCGTAGCTGCGGATGCGGGTTTCGTAGCGCTCCGTCACGGTGCGGATGTGCGTGGCGAGCAGCCGTTCCGCTTCCGCGCGCGGACTGCTGCCATAGTCATAGTCGTTGAGCCACGCCGGGAACCACTTGTCGTAGTGCCAGAGCAGCGTGTGGCCGCGGACCGCCATGTTCTTAGCCCGCGCGAAATCGACGATCGCGTCGAAGCGGGTGAAGTCGAAGCGGTCGGCGGACGGGCGGATCGCCTGCCACTTCATCTCGTTCTCGGGCACCAGGATCCCACAGTCGCGCTCCAGCAGCGCGGCGTAGGCGGGGTTGGCAAAGGAGCCGCGATCGGCGCCTGCAGTGCCCCAGGCGACGCATGAGCCGAAAGTAAGATTGCGGGTCCGCGCGATCGCCTGCAGCCCGGCCGAAGGCTCCGGCGTCGGGCTCGGCGTCGGTGCGGCAACCGGCTGCTGCGGGTCGGCTCCGGCTTGGGCGGAAGCGGCCTGACCGGCGCTGCCGCAGGCGGGAAGCGCCACACCCGCGAGCAGCAGCGCGCCGGTGCCGAGCGCGCGGCGTCGGCTGTACGGCAACGAACCCGTGGAATCCTGATCCATGTGAGCGCTCTCCTGACGGTCGTCTCGGCGACCTTCTGTTAGCGCTATCAGACACGGGCGGACATGGCGTTGTCAAGCTTGGGTACGCAGCTTAGGCGAACGGGTGTGACGACCCGCTTTCCCCTGGCTACCGGCCTTCGCGTCCAGCTCACCGCGGTGGGCCGCGAGCAGGAGCCGGTGCTGCTGATCGACGACGTCGCCGCGGACGCCGGGCGATTGGTCGATGCGGCGGCGGCGAGCCGCTTCGATCCAGCCTACGGGCCGGGCGGGGGCTACCCGGGGCTGCGCGCACCGGCACCGCTCGACTATGTGGAGACGGTGGTGCGCTGGCTGGCCGGGCCGATCGGCGATGCCTTCGTCCTCGGCTCCATCCGGCCGCGGCGCGCGGAGTGCAATTTCTCGCTGGTTACGCTGCCGCCCGACGCGCTGGTGCCAGCGCAGCGCGCGCCGCACATCGACACGACGGACGCGGCGCAGTTCGCGATCCTGCACTACCTGTGCGACGCCAAGTTCGGCGGCACCGCCTTCTTTCGTCACCGCGCGACCGGGTTTGAGGCGATCACACCCGAGCGGCTGGCCGCCTATGATGCTGCCCGCGTCGCGGAGGAGTCAGGGGTCGGCTATGTCGCTGCGGATGATCGCTGGTTCGAGCAGACGGGCGCGGTCGATGCGTCGTTCAACCGGCTGGTGGTTTATCGCAGCCGGCTGCTTCACTCGGGCGTGATCGCGGCGCCCGAACGGCTGTCGGCGGATCCACGTCGCGGCCGCCTGACCGCCAACATCTTCGCGACGTTCCGCCGGGCCTAATCAAGAAAAACCCGCCGGCTGCGCTGAGGCAACCGGCGGGCGAGGTGTGACCGCGAGGAGAACGACGGTCAGAAGTTGAAGCGGACGATCGCGGAGATCCGGCGATCGTTGATGAACCAGCCACGCGGGATGATGCGGATATCGTCCACACCGTCCGGGCCCTGCACCGCGACCGAGGTCTTGGTGAGCGAACTCGTCAGGTTCACGCCCTGCACGCCCAGGCGCAGGTTCTCCGTGACCTGGTAGAAGATCGAGGCGTCGAGCTGGCCGTAGGCCTCCTGGAACACCGGATCGAAGGGCGTGATCACGTCACGCGTGGTAAGCAGATACTGCGAGCGCCACGCATAGGAGGCGCGCAGCGACAGCCCCTTCCAGTCGTAGAAGGGCGTGATGTTGAAGTTGTGCTTCGACAGCCCCTGGAGCGGGAAGCCGGACACGTCGACGTTCGACACCAGGTCGCCCGCCACCGCCGGATCGCCCGCCGCCAGCGTCGGCTGCGACACGCCCGAGCTCTTCACATAGGTGTAGTTCGCCTGGAGGCCGAGCCCGGCGAGCGCGCCCGGCAGGAAGTCGTACGTCTGCTGGTACGCCGCCTCGAGGCCGTAGACTTCGCCGGTGTCGGCTGAGTTGAGCTCGCGCGTGAACACCGTGTCGAACGTCTGCCCGGCGTTGGTGAAGCTCTGCCGCTGCGTGTCGAAGACGACAACGCCCTTCACCCGCTTGTAGAAGCCCGACAGGGTCAGCGAGCCGACCTTGTTGAAGTACCATTCCGCGGTCAGGTCGAAGTTGTCGGAGGTGACCGGCAGCAGGTCCGGCGCACCCCCGCGCACGCCGCGGCCCTCGATCACCACCTGGTTCTCGCCCTGAATGATGCCGTCGTTCGGATCGGCGGTGTTCGTGTTCGGAACCACCGTAAGGAGCGCCCCGACCGGCACCTGAGCACCAATCGTCACGGGCGTGTAGTTGCGGATGTCGCGGGTGTTGGGCGGCGAGATGCCCTTGAAATAGGCGGCGCGGAATTGCAGCCCGTTGCCGACCTCCAGGCGGAGGTTCACCGCGGGTAGCCAGTAATCGTAGTTCGTGTTGACGTCGTTCGCGACCGATGCCGAGTTGGCGAAGGCGCGGGCGTTCGCGCGCAGCTGCGGATTGCTGTACAGGAAGGCGCAACCGGCAGCGATGGTGGGCTGTGCCGGCGGAGTCTCGCCGGCCGCAGGATTGACGATCTGGCGGATCGTCTCCACGCAATTTGCGTCCGGGGTCAGCGGATCGGTCGTCGGGAACTGGACAAAGCCAGTGCTGGTGCGCCGCGTGTCGCTGTAGCGAACGCCGACGTTGCCGTTGAAGCGCATGCCGTTGCCGAACTCGGTATCGAACCGCGCCATGATGTAGGCGGCGTGGTTGGTTTCCTCGATCGGGTTGACCTCACCGGGCAGGTAGTAGGTGCCCTGGATCACGCCGGGCCGCTCGGCGAGCGGCACCCAGCCGGTCGATCCGCCGGTCGGGGTGGGGACGATGCCGGTGGTCGCGTCCGGCGCGAGCCACTCGTCGCGGATCCGCTTGGAAAAGTTGATCAGCTCCTGGTAGTTCGACGCCGGGCGTCCGCCGTAGAACAGACGACCAGTGCCCTGCGCCGGGTTGACGGCCTGACCGCGGAAGAAATTGTCCCAGAAATACGGGCGGTAGGTGCCTTCCTGAGACTGGTTGCCCTGCTGATCGCCGCCGACGCCGCCGGTCGGCTCGTCGAGCCAGACCGGACCGCCGTTGCCCCACTGCTCGGAGAGCACACCCCAATTGTAGGTCGAGTTGCGCGCGACCTGCTTGCGGTTGGCGTAGCGGTAGCCGACCCGCACCGACTTCAGGAACGTGCTCTCCGGGAACGCGTAGTCGGCATCGATCCGGAAGGCGTCGGAGTTGCCCTCCGACTCCTCGACGTGATCCATCGTGTTGCGCCAGAAGCTGTTGGCCGGATCGGTGAAGCTCTGGTTCGCGCCGGTGAAATAGGTCGGGAAGTTGCCGTCTAGGCCAGGCGTGCCCTGGCAGACGCCGGCCGCGTTGGTGAGCGACGTGTCGCAGTTCTGCGGCGGCACGAAGCGGACGATCGGCGTGTCGCTGCCGCGCACGTCGATGAAGGCGTCCTGGTAGGTCGTGGTCCAGAGCGTGTTGTCGACGACCTCACCAGTCGATTCGACGTGGCTGTAGTCGAACACCAGCCCCAGCCGGTCGCTGACGTCCCACTTAAAGTTGAAGCCGTAGTCGTCGGTGACGCTCTTCTCGAGGTGCTCGCGGAACTGGTTGTTCGACTGGAGACCGAAGGCGGGCGTCCGGCGGCCCGCGGGCAGGGTCGCGTTGCCGTTGGTGCCGACGCCGCCGATCGGGCCGGGCTCGTTCTGCTGATCCGCGCGCCAGCCGGTCGGGCCGGTGATCAGGCCCTGGTCGAAGATGTCGTCCTCATCGAAGCTGACCGAGGTACCGGCGCGCGCACGGCTGTCGCCGGCCGCCGTCACGTTGTCGGTCGCGATCTCGATGACGTTCTCGGTCCAGGCGAGCCGAGCGTCCGAGCGGAGGAACTGGAACGCCGCCTCCATCGAGCCGTCGTTGGAGCGCCACTGGAGCGCACCGGCGTAGCCGTAGCGCTCACGATTGCGGTCGTCGCTGCCCATCACGGCGCCGCGCGGGAACAGCCCGGTGCCGCGCTGGGTCGCGCCGTCAAAGGCGACCACGTCGGTGCGGGTGCCGTTGGAGAAGATCGGGCGGTTGCGGAAGCTCGACAGCTGGATGCGGTCGCTGCGGGTGAACAGCTGCGAATAGACGATGCTGCCGAGGATGCCGATGTCGCCGATCCCGGTCTTCCACCTCGTGCTGCCGAGCAGCGACAGGGTCGGTGCCGACTTGCGGACGAAGTCGCCGTAATTGTTCTCGATCGTGCCGGCGATATAAGTGCCGGCGGTGTCGAACGGCTTGCGGGTGCGCAGGTTGACGATGCCCGAGATACCGCCCTCGATCCGGTCGGCGGTCGGCGACTTGAAGACGTCGACGCCGCCGAGCAACTCGGAGGGCACGTCCTGGAAGCCGAGCGAGCGGCCGTTGAGCGCGGAGAACGCCTCGCGGCCGTTGAACTCGGAGCGGACGTAGGTGAGGCCGCGCACCGTCGCGCCGGAGCCTTCGGAGGAGAAGTGGTCGGGGTCGACGCCGGCGGCGAAGCGGCTGATCGACACGCCGGGAATGCGCTGGAGCGTCTCGACCACCGAGCGGTCGGGAAGGGCGCCGATGTCCTCGGCCGTGACCGAATCGACGATCGCGTCCGAGTTGCGCTTGATCTGCTGCGCGCTCTGCAGCGCCTGGCGGTAACCGGTGACGACGATGTCGTCTCCGACCGTCTCGGTCGGGGTGGTCTGCGCTTCCTCCGTGGTGCCGGGCACGTTGTCGACCGGCGTACCCTGACCATCCGGGCTGGAGGACTGGGCGGTGTTCTGCTCCGGCGGGCGCGTGACGGTGGGTGCCTGCGCAGGATCGGCGGCGGGCGGCGTCGTCTGCGCGATGGCGGCAGGTGCGGCCACTGCGGCGGCGAGCGCGATTACCGAAGCGCCGATACGAAGCCGCGTTGCGGCCTGCGCACCGAACAGAGTCGAATTGTCAGTCATGCCCTTGCTGCCCCTCCGAGATGTTAGCGCTATCAACCGTGGCGCCTTGTTCTGTGGCGGTAGCGCTATCGCAAGCTCGACAGCGTTGCAATAGGGCTTGTTGGAACGCTGCCGTGCCGGTCAGTGATCACCGGCGGCGGCGGCCCCGATCCCGGTTTCGGAACGGACGCGTTGCGCGAGGTAATAAGCCCGGTCCGCGTCGGCGCGAGCGCTTCGATCGAGCAGCGAAACCAGCCAGATCACCGCGAACGCCGCAGGTACCGAGATGATCGCCGGCGAGGAGAAGGGAAACACTGGCGCGGCATGGCCGAACACGCCGACCCACACGGCGGGCGATAGGATCGTGAGGACCAGTGCCAGCACCAGGCCGGTCGTGCCCCCGGCGACGATCCCGCGAGTCGTGCAGCCGCGCCACAGGAGCGAGAGGAGCAGGACCGGGAAGTTCCCCGACGCGGCGATCGCGAAGGCGAGGCTGACCATGAAGGCGACGTTCTGCCCCTCAAACGCGATGCCGAGAGCGATCGCCGCGACCGCGAGGACGAGCACGGTGATGCGAGACACGCGGAGCTCGGCCGCGCTGTCCGATCGGTCGCGCCGCAGCACGGTGGCGTAGAGATCGTGGCTGATCGCGGACGCGCCGGAGAGGGTGAGTCCGGCGACGACCGCCAGGATGGTCGCGAACGCGACGGCCGAGACGAAGCCTAGGAACAGGTCGCCGCCGACCGCGTGGGCCAGGTGCATGGCCGCCATGTTGGCGCCGCCGCGCAGCGCGCCGCCGGCGTCGCTGTAGCCTGGCTCGGTTGCGACCAGCACGATCGCGCCGAACCCGATCACGAAGGTCAGCATGTAGAAGTAGCCGATCCACCCCGTCGCCCAGAGCACGGAAGTGCGAGCCGCCCGCGCGTCGGGCACGGTGAAGAACCGCATCAGGATGTGCGGCAGCCCCGCCGTCCCGAACATCAGCGCCAGGCCGAGCGAGATGGCGGAGACCGGGTCCTTGACGAAGCTGCCCGGCGCCATGATCGCGCGGCCGGCGGCGGCATCGGGGCTGCCGGCGGTCGCGGCAAGTCCGCTCTTTACATCGACGGCGCGCGCGAACAGCGCCTCCGGCGAGAAGCCGAAGGGCGCAAGCACGGCCGCCGCCATGAAGCTCGCGCTGCCGAGCAGCAGCGCCGCCTTGATGATCTGCACCCAGGTGGTGGCGGTCATGCCACCGAACAGGACGTAGAGCGTCATCAGCACGCCGACGATCACCACTGCATAGGCGTAAGGCAGCCCGAACAGCAGCGTGATCAGCTGGCCCGCGCCGACCATCTGCGCGATGAGGTAGAACAGCACCACCACCAGCGTGCTGGTCGCGGCGAAGCTGCGCACCGGCGCCTGCGCGAAGCGGAAGGAGGCTACGTCGGCAAAGGTGTAGCGCCCGAGATTGCGGATCCGCTCGGCCATCAGGAACAGGATGATCGGCCAGCCGACCAGGAAGCCGATCGAGTAGATCAGCCCGTCGAAGCCGTCGGCGAAGATCTGCGCGGTGATGCCGAGGAAGGAGGCGGCCGACATATAGTCGCCGGCGATCGCCAGGCCGTTCTGGAACCCGGTGATACCGCCGCCGGCCGTGTAGAAGTCGGCGGCCGTGCGGGTCCGGCGCGCCGCCCAGCGAGTGAGGCCGAGCGTCAGCAGCGCAAAGATCGCGAACATCGCAATCGCGGTCCAGTTGGTCGCGCGCTCGGCCGGCTGGGCGGCGAGCGCGGGGGTCGGCAGCAGCGCCAAGGCAGCGAGGAGAGGGAGCCGTCCTCTCACCGGTCGTGCTCCGCGCGGAGATCGGCGCCGAGCCGGTCAAAGCGACGGTTGGCGGCGCGGACATAGATGCCGGTGACGGCGATGGCGAGCAGGATCAGCGCGAAGCCGAGCACGATTCCGACCGAGGTGACCCCACCCGCGATCGGCCGTCCGAGCGCGGGCTTGGCAAAGGCGACCAGCAGGATGAAGCCGACATAGGCGGCAAGCACCACCGCCGTCAGCACGGCGGCCAGGCGCCCGCGCTCGCGCAGCAGCTGCCGGTAGCGCGGATCGCGGCTGATCGCCTGGTGGTCCGGATCGATCATGCCGACGGCTCCCTCCCCTGTTCCTGGGCCAAGCATCGCCGCGAACCGGCGGGAGCGCCAGCCCCCTTGGCCGATCAGGTGAAGCGGTACGGCACCACTGCGCGCGCGTCGGGATCTACGCTCAGTTCGGTGCCGGCGGGCGGAAAGGCGCGCTGGTCGCAGTCGGTGCGGGGGCAGATGCGGCACGACACGCCGATCGGCGTCGGTTCGGCACCGCGCACCGCGTCGGCGTAGATGAAGTCGGCGGCATCGCTCTCCTCGCACCCGAGCGCGACCGCGTAGCGGCGCGGTGCCCGGGTGAAGCTGCCGGACGGCTTGACCAACCCCTTGGCCATGGAGACGTAGCGGGTGCCGTCCGGCATCTCGGCGCGCTGGACGAGGATGCGGTCGGGGATCGCCACCGCCTCATGCACCACCCACAGCGGGCAGGCGCCGCCGAAGCGCGCGAACTGGAGCGGCGTTGCCGAGTGCCGCTTGGTGATGTTCCCCGCCATGTCGACCCGGAGGAAGAAGGTCGGGATGCCAGCCGCCCCCGGCCGCTGGAGCGTCGACAGCCGGTGGCACGCCTGCTCGAAGCTGACGCCGAACGACTGGCGGAGCCGGTCGATGTCGTGGCGAACCGCCTGTGCCGCGCCGCGAAAGGCGGCATAGGGCATCAGCAACGCGCCCGCGGCATAGTTCGCCAGCCCCTCCGCCAGGAGCTCGCGCGACGCATCGAAGCGCAGCCCGGCGCCCGCCACCTGATCGTCGATCGGCCCGCGCATCTCGATCCGGACCAGCTGCTGCGCGAGCAGGAAGCGTGCGGTCTCCTGCGGCAGCGCGCGGTCGAGCGACAGGCGGCGCGCCTCCGCCTCCCACAGCCGCAGCTGCTTGCCGCCCGTGTCCATGGCGGCGACCTCCACGTCGTGGACGTCCTGCAGGTAGGTCGCGAGGTCATCGCCGATCCGCTTGGCAAGCGTCTCGGCCGCACGATCGAGCGGGTCGATGTAGTTGCCGGCCGCGTGGAACCAGTCGCGCACCTCCTCCCAGGGAAGCCGCGCCGCCTCGCCGCCGCCGGCGTCCATGCGGTCGTCAAGCAGCCGCAGCTGCTCCTGGCTCTGCCGGAACGCGTGGTGGAGCGCGACCAGGCGGCGGGCGAGCTGCGGCTGCTGCTCCACCGCGCGGCGCAGCATCGGATCGGGTACGGCCGGTGCCGCGACGCTGGGGTCGCTGGCGGCGGCCGCGGCGGCGACCACCAGCGGCTCGTCGGCGCCGATCACGCCGCCCCAGGCATCCGGGAAGCTCCGCGCCAGCGCGAGCAGCACCGGCGCGGTCAGCGGGCGATCGTTGCTCTCGATCTGCGACAGATAGGGCACCGAGATGCCGAGCGTGGTCGCGAGCTGCGCCTGGCTGGCGCCGACCGCCGCGCGCAGCTCACGCACCTCCTGCCCGGCAAAGAGGCGGCGCCGCGGTGCGATGGTGTCCATGCGGCGGACATGAGCACGCTCTGGCATATTTTGCAAATAGTGCGAGAGGGCATTTGCAACATAACATTTGCGCCGGAGCCGCGAGCTTGGAAGAAGCGACTCGGCAGTTCGCAGACGGCGACGCGATCCCGCACGAACGGGTTGCGCACCGGTTTCTTTCGTCGCCGGCCCCGATGTAGTGAAGACCGTGACAAACGAGATCGACACGCAGGAGGATAGGGGTTTGCCGGAGACGTGCCGAGCGGGGTCGCGGTCCGACGCAGGGACCGCGGCCCCATCACTGCTAGCCGTTCCGCCGCAATGTGGCTTCCGGTCCGCCGCACGGGCATAGCCGTTACTCATCGCGGAAAGGCAGCACGCTCATGAGAACGATCGCCATGCTTGTCGCTGCGCTGCTTGCCAGCCCGGCGGCGGCGCAGACCCAGGTCCAGGTGAACGAGGCCGCGGCGCGTGCCTATGCACGGGCGGACGCCGCGATGACGCGCGAGTGGCGGCTGACCTACGCCGCGATGAAGCGCATGGACGCGGCGAACCGCGGCGGCTTCCGCTATGCGGCGGCCACGCTCGCGAGCCAGCGCGCCTGGCTCGCGTTCCGCGATGCCGAGTGCGCCATCGAGGGCGGCGAGTTCGCCGGTGGATCATTGCAGTCGATGGCGGAGTCGCAGTGCCGCGCGCGCCTGACGAACGATCGCGCGGCGCAGCTGCGTTCGCTCAGGTGGCAACGATGATCGACGAGGATGAGGTGGGCGTGGGTGAGCAGCCGTTCGCGCGCTCCTACGACTCGTTCAAGCACATGACCGGCGTCGCGCTGCTGTCGCTCGGCGGCGTGTTCGCGTTCACCGATGGCAGCGGTGGCATGCAGTTCGACCGCAAGCAGATCGTTGTCATCCTCAGCTGCTTCCTGGTTGCCGCCGTCACCAGCGTGCTGATGGCCGGATCGCTCGCCGCGCTGGAGGTGAAGCCGGAGCCGCGCGCGGTGGTCGCGCGGCGGATCAGGATCGGATCGATCGTGGTCGGGATGGCGCTGTCGGGCGGACTCGGCGGCTTCACCTACAACTTCATCGCGGGCCTGCTGAAATGACGCGAACCGACTGGTCCCGCACCGAAATCGCCGCGCTGTTCGACCTTCCGTTCACCGAGCTGATGTTCCAGGCGGCCACCGTCCACCGCGCGCACCACGCCGCCGATCAGGTCCAACTCTCCACGCTGCTGTCGATCAAGACCGGCGGCTGCCCGGAGGATTGCGGCTACTGCTCGCAATCGGTCCACGCCGACACGGGGCTGAAGGCGACCAGGCTGATGGACGTGCCCGCCGTGCTCCAGGCGGCGGCGCAGGCGAAGGATCACGGCTCCACCCGCTTCTGCATGGGGGCGGCGTGGCGCAACCCCAAGGACCGCGACATGGACGCGATCTGCGCGATGGTGGAGGGCGTACGCGGAATGGGGCTGGAGACCTGCATGACGCTCGGCATGCTGAGCCCCGCCCAGGCGGCGCGCCTCGGCGACGCCGGACTCGACTATTACAATCACAACATCGACACGTCGCCGGAACGCTACCGCGACGTGATCACGACGCGCAGCTTCGCCGACCGGCTCGACACGCTGGAGCATGTTCGCGCGACTGGCATCAACGTGTGCTGCGGCGGGATCGTCGGCATGGGGGAAACGCGCGACGACCGCGTCGGCTTCATCCACGCGCTCGCGACCCTGCCCGAGCATCCGGGCAGCGTGCCGATCAACGCGCTCGTTCCGGTTAAGGGCACGGTGCTCGGCGACATGCTTGCCGACACGCCGCTCGCCAGGCTCGACGACATCGAATTCGTCCGCACGGTCGCGGTTGCGCGCATCACCATGCCGCAGTCGATGGTTCGGCTGAGCGCCGGGCGCGAGAGCATGGGGGAGGCGACTCAGGCGTTGTGCTTCCTTGCCGGCGCGAACTCGATCTTCACCGGCGACACGCTGCTGACCGCCCGCAACGCGGGTGACGATGCCGATGCGGCGCTGCTGGCGAAGCTCGGCCTTTCCGCGATGCCGATCGCGGCGGCAGAGCCGATGGCGACGGAAGGACCGGTCGCCTGATGCGCTCAGCCGTGCCGCACCTCGTCAAGGAACGCCGTCAATTCGTTCGAGACGGTGGCGGCGGTGGCGTTCAGGCGCTGCGCAAAGGTGCGCAGCGTGTCGGCAGCTCGGGCGGCGTCGCCGGCACTGTCGCCGATGCTCGCCACGTCGTCGCGGATCGCGCTCGCGGCGCTGGCGGCCTCATCGATGCTGCGGCTGATCCCGGCGGCGGCAAGGCGGTGGCTCGCGACCGCCGCGGTGACACGCGAGGTGACGTCCCCGACGGCGTCGATCGCCTGCGCCACGCCGCGATGTTCGCCCGCGACGTCGCCCACCGCGGTGCGGATCAGGCCTACCCGGTCGGCGATTGCGGCGGCGGCACGGGTCGTCTGCGCGGACAATTGCTTCACCTCCGTCGCGACCACCGCGAAGCCGCGGCCGGCCTCGCCTGCGCGGCTCGCCTCGATCGTGGCGTTGAGTGCGAGCAGCGTGACCTGTGCGGCAATCCCGGCGATCTCCTCCACCGCGCCGTCGATGGCGCCGGCAGCGTCGGACAGCGCGGCGATGCGCTCGCTGCCTCGCCGCACCAGCGTCGTCGCGCCGCCGGCGTGGGAGCGGGCGATGGCGGACGCCTCCTCCACCTCGCCAAGCGCGCGCGACAGCTCGCGCTCATGCTCGGCGACGGCGCAGACCGCCTGCGTGGTCTGGACGGTCGCCGCGGCGACGGCAGTCGCGCGCGCCCCCGTGTCGACCGCACGGTCGGCGGTGGCGGCGGCCTGATGCTCGACCGTGTCGGCAACGGCAGCAAGGTCGGCCGCGAGCGATCCGGTCTGCCGCTCGAACCGGGCGACGGCGTCGGCCAGGCGGCGGGCGCGTTCGAGCTCCTGTTGCGTGGCGGTGAGCCGGCGGTCGCTTTCCATTGCCGCGAGCCGGCGATGCGCGATAACTGCGAACAGCCGGCCGTGCTGCGTCACGATCATCCCCTCCGTGCCATCGACGCGCGCGTAGAGGTCGAGCAAGCCGTCGCGGCCGAGCGCGATCTCGCCGCTTGGACACGGCCTGACGTGTCCGGCGAGGCTGCGGCCGTAGGCGGGATTGCGCATCAGCGCGTGGCCGAACGGGTTGGCCAGCAGCCGGCGCATGTCGCGCTCGAAGATGGCACCGACCGGGCGGCGATCGGGCGTGAGCACCGGCAGCAGGCGGAGGTCGGGATCGTCGCGGAAGCAGTCAACGCCGCCGAGCAGGGTCGCACCCTCATCCAGCCACGGCGGTGCGCGCTCGGCATCGAGCAGCCACGCCGCATCGGAGGGATCGGGAGCGGTGAGCGCGTCGGCGAGCATGGTGCGGATCGCTATGCCCGGTTGGTTAACAGAGGCTTTGCCGTTGATGACGGCCGCGTGACAAACGTCGGAAAAGCGTCGCTTTCGCGACGAACAGAGCGAAATGGGGAGAGTTCGGGTGCGTGACATCGATCATGTGATCGCAGGCGGTGGCGGATCGGCCGCACGGTTCGGGGAGGTGTTCGACCCGAACACCGGGCAGGTGCAGGCACGCGTGGGGCTCGGCACGGCGGCCGATCTCGACCGGGCGGTGGCGGCGGCGCAAGCCGCGCAGCCGGCCTGGGCGGCGACCAACCCGCAGCGCCGGGCGCGCGTCTTGTTCCGCTTCAAGGAGCTGGTCGAGTCGAACCTGGACGCGCTCGCCCACCTGCTGTCCTCCGAGCACGGCAAGGTGGTGGCGGACGCGAAGGGCGACATCCAGCGCGGACTGGAGGTGATCGAGTTCGCCTGCGGCATCCCCCACGTCCTGAAGGGCGAGTACACGCAGGGCGCCGGGCCGGGCATCGACGTCTACTCCATGCGTGAGCCGATCGGCATTGGCGCGGGTATAACGCCCTTCAACTTTCCGGCGATGATCCCGCTGTGGATGTCGGGTGTCGCGATCGCGTGCGGCAACGCGTTCATCCTGAAGCCCTCCGAGCGCGACCCGTCGGTGCCGGTCCGCCTCGCCGAGCTGTTCCGCGAGGCGGGACTGCCCGAGGGCATCCTCCAGGTCGTCCACGGCGACAAGGAGATGGTCGACGCGATCCTCGACCATCCCGCGATCGGCGCGGTGAGCTTTGTCGGCTCGTCGGACATCGCGCACTATGTCTACCAGCGTGGCGTCGCGGCGGGGAAGCGGGTTCAGGCCATGGGCGGGGCCAAGAACCACGGCATCGTCATGCCCGACGCCGACCTGGACCAGGTCGTCGCCGACCTGTCGGGTGCGGCGTTCGGGAGTGCGGGCGAGCGCTGCATGGCGCTGCCGGTCGTGGTTCCGGTCGGCGACAAGACCGCCGATGCGCTGCGCGAGAAGCTGCTGCCGGCGATTGCGGCGCTGCGGGTCGGCGTGTCGACCGACGCGGAGGCGCACTATGGCCCGGTCGTAAATGCCCAGCACAGGCAGCGAGTGGAGAACTGGATCCAGACGGGTGTGGACGAAGGCGCCGAGCTGGTGGTCGATGGCCGTGGCTTCACATTGCAGGGGCACGAGCAGGGTTTCTTCATCGGCCCGTCGCTGTTCGACCGCGTGACGCCGCAGATGCGGAGCTACCAGGAGGAGATCTTCGGCCCCGTCCTCCAGATCGTCCGCGCGCCCGACTTCGAGACGGCGGTTCGGCTGCCCTCCGAGCACCAGTATGGCAACGGCGTCGCGATCTTCACTCGCAACGGCCACGCCGCGCGCGAGTTCGCCGCGCGGGTGAACGTCGGCATGGTGGGGATCAACGTGCCGATACCGGTGCCGGTCGCCTATCACAGCTTCGGCGGGTGGAAGCGTTCGGGCTTCGGCGACCACAACCAGCACGGGATGGAGGGCGTACGCTTCTGGACGCGGGTCAAGACAGTCACGCAGCGCTGGCCGAATGGCGGGGTGGGTGACGGGGGCAACGCCTTCGTCATTCCGACGATGGGGTGACCTATCGCAGCAGCGCCAGCAATCGCATGAGCAGCGCGGCCGGCCACATCGGTCCGCTCGCCCGCACCGTGGCGGTGAGCAGGAGGAGCGCGATGCCGACGGCTACCGTCAGGATCGCGCGGCCGGTCCCGTCCAGCACTTTCCACATCTGACCCACATGGTCGACGATGGTGAAGAGGAAGACGAAGGCGGTCAGCCACAGCATGCCCGGGAAGCTGCGGTTGAACAGCTTAAGCAAGCCGACGGATACTGCGAGAGAGATCAGGACGAGGAGCCAGGCCGGGACATAGGCCGAGAGAGCCCATTGCAGCGCGACGCGGGGAAGGGCGACCATGGCAGCCGCGACCAGCCCCACGCCGAGAATCAGGACGGCGTAGAATAGAAGTACCGACATCGCCGCGGCAGCGTAGCGGCGACTGGTTGCGAAAGGTTGGACGGGAAGGAACAGGATGAGCGGGACCGATCGCCAGCGAACGCAGAGCACGTCGCCCTATGAGGCGAGCATCGGCTTCGCGCGCGCGGTCCGGGTGGGAAGTCGCATCCTCGTGTCCGGCACGGCGCCGGTCGAGGATGACGGTAGCTCGACCGACGGCGATGCCGAGGCGCAGGCCGAGCGCTGCTTCGCGGTCATCGTTCGCGCGATCGAGCAGTTGGGCGGCGCGGCGGAGGACGTGGTTCGCACCCGCATGCTGCTGATCGACGCCGCGGACGCCGACGCGGTCGGCCGCGCGCATGGCCGCTGGTTCGCCGACGTGCGCCCGACCGCGACGATGGTGGTGGTCGCGGGCCTGCTCCGCCCGGAGTGGCGGGTCGAGATCGAAGCGGAAGCGGAGGTGACGGCGTGAGGTGGCTGCTCGCCCTCCTCGCGCTCCTGAGCGTGCCCGCGGCGGCGCAGAAGCGGATCGCGCTGACGTTCGACGACGTGCCGCGTGGGAGAGGCGCGTTCCTGTCGCCGGATGAGCGTACCCGGCTGCTGATCGCCGGGCTGCGCCGGGCCGGCGTGCGACAGGCCGCGTTCTTCGTGAACTCGGGCAAGATGACCGATCCCGCCGCCGACCAGCGCCGCATCAACTCCTATGCTGCGGCGGGGCACGTGCTCGCGAACCACAGCGCGACGCACCCGGCGCTCTCGGATGTGACCCCGCAAGCGTACCTCGCCGACATCGATCGCGCCGAGCTGTGGCTCAGGACACAGAAGGGGCATCGCGCCTGGTTTCGCTACCCGTATCTGAACGAGGGGCGGAAGGATAAGGCGAAGCGCGACGCCGTGCGTGCGGGGCTCGCCGCACGGGGGCTCCGCAACGGCTATGTTACCGCGGACGGCTACGACTGGCATCTCGAGGCGCTGGCGGTGAAGGCGGTTGCGGACGGAAAGTCAATCGATCGCGCCGCTCTACGCAACCTCTATGTCGAGACGCAGGTCGGTGCCGCCGAGTTCGCCGACGCGCTCGCCCGCAAGGCGACCGGAGGGTCGCCCGCGCATGTCCTGCTGCTGCACGAGACCGACCTCGCCGCGCTCTACATCGGCGATCTCGTGGCGGCGCTGAAGTCGAAGGGCTGGCAGATCGTCACCGCCGATGCCGCCTATGCCGATCCGATCGCGGAGGAAGCGACGCGGTACGACACGCCGTCAGCGCAGGGAACGCTGACCGAGATGCTCGCGTGGGCGAAGGGCCTGCCCGCGCCGCGCTGGTACGAGCGCAACGACGAGGCGCTGCTGACCCGCCTGTTCGACGACCGCGTGCTGCACGCGCCCACACCCACCACGAGTGCCAAGCCATGACCGACCAGTTCGACCTGACCGACGACCAGCGCGAGGTGCAGGAACTCGCGCGGCGCTTCACCGCCGACCGGATCACGCCCTTCGCCGCCGAGTGGGACGAGCGGAGCCACTATCCGGTGGATGTCTGGAAGGCGGCGGGCGAGCTCGGCTTCGGCGCGATCTACGTGAGCGAAGACGCGGGCGGGATCGGGCTCGGACGGCTGGAGGCGGCGCTGATCATGGAGGCGATGGCCTACGGCTGCCCCGCCACCTCCGCCTTCATCTCGATCCACAACATGGCGGTGTGGATGATCGAGCGATTCGGCGGCGCGGAGCTCAAGGCCCGCTTCCTGCCCGAACTGGTCACGATGGCGAAGATCGGCAGCTACTGCCTGACCGAGCCGGGGTCGGGCTCCGACGCCGCGGCGCTGAAGGCGACCGCGCGGCGTGACGGCGACCACTACGTCCTTAACGGCACCAAGCAGTTCATCTCGGGTGCCGGCTACAACGACGTCTACGTCTGCATGGTCCGCACGGGGGAGGAGAAGTCGCGCGGCATCAGCTGCATCGTGTTGGAGAAGGATACGCCCGGCCTGTCGTTCGGTGCGCCGGAGAAGAAGCTCGGGTGGAATGCGTCACCGACCGCGCAGGTGATCTTCGAGGACTGCCGCGTGCCCGCCACCAACCTGGTCGGCGCGGAAGGTGAGGGCTTCCGGATCGCGATGTCGGGGCTGGACGGCGGGCGGCTCAACATCGGCGCCTGCTCGCTGGGCGGGGCGCAGCGGTGCCTGGACGAGTCGATCCGGTATACGAAGGAGCGGCAGCAGTTCGGGCAGCCGGTTGCCGAGTTCCAGAACACGCAGTTCACGCTCGCCGATATGGCGACCGACCTGGAAGCGGCGCGCGCGCTGCTCTATCTGGCGGCGGCGAAGGTGAACGCGAACGCGCCCGACAAGTCGCGCTTCTCGGCAATGGCGAAGCGGCTGGCGACCGACAATGGTTCGAGCATCGTCGATCGCGCGCTGCAGCTGCACGGCGGCTACGGCTACCTGCGCGACTACCCGATCGAGCGGTTCTGGCGCGACCTGCGCGTCCACTCGATTCTGGAAGGGACGAACCAGGTTATGCGGATGATCGTCGGGCGCGAGCTGGTGCGGCAATGACCGACGAGGTGTTGATCGAGGTCGAGGGCAAGATCGGGCGCATTCGGCTGAACCGGCCTAGGGCGCTCCATGCGCTGACTATGGACATGTGCCGTGCGATGCTCGCGGCAGTGCAGGCGTGGCGCGAGGAGACGAGCGTCGAGACGATCATCATCGACCATGCGGAGGGCCGCGGCTTCTGCGCCGGGGGTGACATTCGCGCGATCGCCGACAGCGCGCGGGGTGACGCGCGTCACGCGCGCGACTTCTTCCGCGTGGAATATCAACTAAACCACGCGCTGTTCACCTGCGCAAAGCCGATCGTCGCGGTCATGGACGGCATCGTGATGGGGGGCGGCGTCGGCATCTCCGCACCCGCTCGGTTCCGAGTGGCGACGGAGAACACGCGCTTCGCCATGCCCGAGACGGGGATCGGGCTGTTCCCCGACGTTGGCGGCGGCTGGTACCTGTCGCGCCTGCCGGGGCGGATGGGGGAGTATCTGGGGCTGACTGGCCACCGGCTGAACGGGGCGGAGTGCGTCGCGCTCGGGCTGGCGACCCACTACGTCGCGAGCGACGAGGTTCCCGGTCTGAGGCATCAGCTTGCCGAGCGTCCGAGTGAGATCGAGTCGATCCTCGACGGCTTGGCGACTCCCATCGGTGAGGCGTCCGTCCTCGCGCATCAGGCCGACATCGATCGCCTGTTCGCCGGCGAGACGGTCGAGGACATCATGGCCGCGCTGGCGGCGGACGGAAGCGCGTGGGCGGCGGAGCAGCAGGCGGTGCTCGCCGCCAAGTCGCCGCAGTCGCTGAAGGTTTCGCTGCGCGTCGTGCGCGAGGGCCGCGGCCGCGCGACCTTCGAAGACGAAATGGCGGCCGAGTACGGCGTCGTCTGCCACGTCGTCCAGCGCCTCGACTTCGTCGAGGGCGTCCGCGCGCTGATCGTCGACAAGGACAACCAGCCGCGCTGGGACCCGTCGACGCTGGAAGCGGTCAGCGAGCACCTGATCGACCGCATCTTCGAACCCCTGCCTGCTTCCGAGGAGTGGACCCCCGCATGACCGAGACCCTCATCGTCGAACGGCGCGACGCCGTGACGCTGGTGACGCTTAATCGCCCCAAGGCGCTAAACGCGCTGAACAGCCAGGTGCTTGCCGAACTGCTGGAGGTGACCCGCGCCTACGATGCGGACGCGGGTCAGGGCTGCATGGTCATCACCGGCAGCGAGAAGGCGTTCGCCGCCGGCGCCGACATCAAGGAGATGCAGGCGCAAGGCTTTGCGGACATGTATTCCCACGACTTCTTCGCCGGCTGGGATGCGTTCACCCGCACCCGCAAGCCGATCATCGCGGCTGTCGCCGGTTACGCGCTGGGCGGCGGCTGCGAGCTCGCGATGATGTGCGACTTCATCCTGGCGGCGGACACGGCGAAGTTCGGTCAGCCCGAGATCAAGCTGGCGGTGACGCCTGGCATGGGTGGGTCGCAGCGGCTCGCTCACGCTGTCGGCAAGGCGAAGGCGATGGAGATGTGCTTGACCGGCCGGATGATGGACGCGGCCGAAGCCGAACGCGCCGGTTTGGTCAGCCGCGTCGTGCCCGCCGGCGAGCTGGTCGAGGAAGCGGTAAAGACCGCCGCCACGGTCGCTGCGATGGCGCCGCTGGCGGTCAAGGCCAACAAGGAGATGGTCAACGCCGCATTCGACATGGGGCTGACGCAGGGCGTGCAGTTTGAACGCCGCCTGTTCCACGCCCTGTTCGGGACCGAGGACCAGAACGAGGGCATGGCGGCATTCGTCGAGAAGCGTGCCGGAAAGTGGACGGGGCGCTAGCGACATGGAGGATACTGCCCCCACACTGTTTTTGCGCGGCATCCTGATCGGAGGCGCGATCCTGGGCCTGATTGGCAGGTTGGTAAGCAGCAGGCGGGGTGGGTGATCGTCTTGGCCGTGTCGCTGCTTCTGACTGGCGCGGTTACCTTGATCAGCGCGCTTGATGCGGTGCCGATCTGGAGCCCTGGCTTCCTCACAATCGCCGTAGCTTGCGGGGTTCTATCGCTGATGACCGCGCCCGCCGGTACGGCAGTGGGTGCGATCATCCTCAAGTGGCGGCGTTCACGCAATACGGAGTATTGACATGGCACGGGTGGCGGTGATCGGCCTCGGCAACATGGGCGGCGGAATGGCGGCCAACCTGGCAGAGGCTGGGCACGACGTGCGCGCGTTCGACCTGTCGGCGGAAGCGCTGGAGCGCGCCAGAAGTGCAGGCTGCCTGCCCGCCGGGAGCGCGGCGGCGGCGTGCGAGGGCGTGGAAGCGGTGATAACCATGCTGCCCGCCGGGCGGCACGTGGAGGCGGTCTACACCGGCGAGGTGCTGGGTGCGGCGCCCTTATCCGCGATCCTGATCGACTCCTCGACGATAGACGTCGCGACCGCGCGCGGGGTGGGAGAGCTGGCGAGTGCGGCCGGCTACACCATGGTCGACGCGCCCGTGTCCGGCGGCATCGCGGCGGCTGCGGCGGGGACGCTCACCTTCATGGTCGGCGGCTCGGCGGCGGGGTTTGCGCGCGCCGAGCCGTTCCTGACCGACATGGGCAAGGCGGTGATCCACGCGGGGGCGAGCGGCAGCGGACAGGCGGCAAAGGTGTGCAACAACCTGCTGCTCGCCTCCTCCATGATCGCGACGTGCGAGGCGCTGACGCTGGCGGCGAAGCTCGGGCTCGATCCGCAGAAGTTCTACGACATCGCGAGCGTCAGCACGGGATCGTGCTGGTCGCTCAACGCCTACGCGCCGCTGCCGGGCGTCGGGCCCGTGACGCCGGCCGACAACGATTATCAGGGCGGCTTCGCGAGCGCGCTGATGCTGAAGGACTTGCGCCTCGCGCTCGACGCGGCGGCGAGCGTCGATGCCGACACGCCGCTGGGGGCCAGGGCGACCGAGCTCTACGACAGCTTTGTGGAGGCGGGGAACGGCGCGGTCGATTTTTCCGGGATCATCCGGATGCTGGATCGGCATTGATCGTCATGCCAGCGGAGGCTGGCATCCATGTCTGTTTCGCTCGCGCGCTAGGTCAGCCTATCTCACCAGCAGACATGGACGCCAGCCGTGTTTGGGGTGACGGCTAATTGGTAGCCGGGCACGACGTCCCCGCGCCGGCGACCAGATCGAGGCAGCGGCCGTCCATCTCCCCGGCGCGGACCGGCAGGCCGATGAGCCCCGCAAGGGTCGGGGCGATGTCCACCGTCTCGACCGAGAGCGGCTGCTCGAACGGCGTCATCCCCTTGCGCCAGAAAAGGATGGGCACGCGGCGGTCATAGTCCCAGAAGCTGCCGTGGGTCGCGACATACCCCTTCGACCCGTCGGCGATCGGTGTAACCCGGGGCTTAAGTGCGACCACAAACGCACCGGAGCGCTGCGGATTGTAGCCGGCGCGGGCGCGCTGGAGTAGCGTCCAGGTCTCGGGCGGGGTGGTCGGCACGGGCACGGCCATGATCTGCTCGGCGGTGAACACCGCCTCGACCTGGCGATGCGCGGCGAAGGCCTTCACGCCCTCCGCGATGACCTGCCGCCGCTGCGCTGCGGTAAGCCTGGGATCGACCCAGATGTCGCCAAAGCTGCCGCCCCACAGCAGCTGGCCCGAGAGGCCGAGCCGGGCAGCAATCCCCTCGCCGATCGTCTTGGCAGTGAGCGCCGGATCGACCCGCTCGGCGGTCGGCATCCCGTTCTCGCGGAGGCGTTCGGGCAGGTCCTGCCCGCCGTGATCGGCGGTGAGCGCGACGGCGTAGTCGATCCCCGACTGGTCAAGCACCGCGAAGAAGTCGCCCAGGTCACGGTCGAGCGAGAGCAGGTGGGTGCACATCTCGACACCCTCCGAGCCATAGGTATGGCCGACATAGTCGGTCGCGGACGCGCCGACCGAGATGATGTCGGGCGCGGTTCCTTGCCCGAGCTTCATGTCGCGGATCAGGCCGGCGGCGAGCGTCAGCGTCGCCCCGTCGAACTCGGGGGAAGCGCGGTACAGCCGCGCGTCGTTCCCGCCGCGTGCGAAATGGTGCGTGCCAACGGTCTTGCCGCCGCCCACGTCGATCGCCCGCTCACGCGCGGTGCAGACGGCGGGCACTGGCAGCGCCGGCGTGGGCGCGGCATAGCGGGTGCCGACCACTTCGTTCACTCGCGCGACTACCGGCGGCACCGCGCGCCCGGCGTAGGAGCGGTAGGCGTTCCCCTCCCACCACCAGAGCTCGTCGACGCGGTGACCGCCCATCATCACCGCCGCCCGGTCCTTGCCGGCGACCGAGACGACGCGGCTCGCCGGGTTGGCCGCCTTCATCCGCTCGCCGAGCGTCGGCACCAGCAGGTGCTTGTCCGACACCGTGTACTTGGACGAGGTCGAGCCCGAGACGCTCTCATCCTCCGCGCAGTAGACCGTCTTGTCGGTGCGGGTTGTCTTCAGGTCGATCCAGTCGTTCGCGATGATGCCGGTGCGCGCCGGGTGCATGCCGGTGGTGATCGTCGAGTGACCGGGACACGTCTCGGTCGCGGCGTGGCTCTGGTAGCCGCTCGGGAACACCGCACCGCCCTGCAGCCGCTTCAGCCCGCCGCTGAACTGCGCGCGGTACTCCGCGAACAGGTCGGCGGAGAACTGGTCGATGGAGATGACGACCAGCAGCCGGGGCGGGGGCGGCGGCGCGGCGGTCTGCGCCGCGGCAGGGGTCGCCGCGGCAAGGACGAGAGCGAGGGGAGCGAGCTTCACGCGGAGCCTCCGATCGGGCAAGGGAGATGCGCCGGTCGCTAGGCAAGCGGCGCGGCGGCGGCAAGGGACGCGCATGCGGCTGATCCATTTCGTGCTGATGACATTGGCGATGCTGCTGGTGCTGCCGGCGGCGGCGCAAGCGCCGGGCGAGCGCCACGTCGCGATCGAGCTGGTGCCGGAGACGGCGGTGCCGCGCGCGGGGGGCGAGGTCCAGCTCGCCTTTGTCTCGCGGCCGCAGCCGGGCTGGCACGGCTATTGGAAGAACCCGGGTGATGCGGGGGTGGAGACAACGGCGGCCTGGACGCTGCCGGCAGGCGTGACGGCCGAGCCGATCGCCTATCCGGTGCCGCACCGCCTGCTGATCGCCGGCCTGATGAACTACGTCTACGAGGGGCCGTTCACACAATTCGTCACGCTGAAGCTGGCGGCGGGGCTGGCGGCCGGCACGGCGCTGCCGGTGTCGGTCAAGCTCGACTACCTGGTCTGCACGAACGAGGTCTGCGTACCCGAGAGCGCGACGCTGCAAACAGCGCTGACGGTCGGCGACGGCGCGGTCGCGCCCGATCGTCGCGCGCAGTTCGACGAGTGGCGGCGCGCGCTGCCCAAGCCGCTCGGCAGCCCGGCGACCTATGCGGTCGAGAACGGGCTCCTGCGGATCGCGGTACCGTTCCCGGCGAGCGCCGACGCCGCCGACCCGTACTTCTTTCCGCTCACCGACGGCGTGCTAGACTATGCGGCGCCGCAGACCGTGACGCGCGAAGGCGACACGCTGCTGATCGAGACGGCCGCGAAGACCGGGCGACCGGCGCGCCTGGAAGGCGTGCTCGCGACCGGGGGGCGGGGCTTCGCGGTCGCGGCTGCTCCCGGCGTCGTCGCGTCGGCGAGCGGCGGCGGTGCAGCCGACCTTGGCACGCTGTTCCTTGCCCTCGGCGGAGCGGTGCTGGGTGGGCTGCTGCTCAACATCATGCCCTGCGTCTTCCCGATCCTGAGCCTCAAGGCGCTGAGCCTCGCCAAGGGCGGCGGCGCGGGCGCGCGGGGCGAGGCGGTGGCCTATACCGCGGGCGTGGTGCTGGTGTGCCTGGCGCTCGGCGCGGCGTTGCTGGCGCTCCGGGCGGGCGGGGCGAGTGTCGGCTGGGCATTCCAGCTGACCGACCCGCGCGTCATCTTCGTGCTGCTGCTGCTGGTCACCGCGATCGCCTTCAATCTTGCCGGGTTGTTCGAGCTTGCCGCGCCGGCCGCCGCCAACCGGCTGGCGGGGGAGGGTCGGGGCGGCGCGTTCGGGACTGGCGCGCTCGCGGCCTTCGTGGCGACGCCGTGTACCGGACCGTTCATGGGCGCGGCCATGGGTACCGCGCTGCTGCTGCCGTGGTGGGGGGCGCTTGCCGTGTTCGGCGGGCTGGGGCTCGGGCTTGCGCTGCCGTTTCTGCTCATCGGCTTCGTGCCCGCGCTCCGCCGCGCGCTGCCGAAGCCGGGCGCGTGGATGGCGACATTCCGCCATGTCTTGTCGATCCCGATGTTCGCGACCGCCCTTGCGCTCGCCTGGGTGCTGGGGCGGCAGGCGGGGGTAGACGGCATGACGCTCGGCCTCGCCGCCGCCGCGCTGCTCGCCGCCGGGTTGTGGTGGACGGGGGTGCGGCAGGGCCGCGGCCGGGGGGCTGCGTGGGTGCCCGGTGCCGTTGCCGCACTGCTGGCGCTGGCGGTCACGACGACGATTACCCGGGCGCCGGTGCAAGCGACCGAGGTCGCCGGCGGCGAGCGGTTCAGCGAGCAGCGGCTGGCCGAGCTGCAGGCCAGTGGACGGCCGGTCTTCGCCTATTTCACCGCCGACTGGTGCGTGACCTGCAAGGTCAACGAAAAGGCGGTGATCGAGACGGCGGACGTCCGCGCGGCGCTGAAGGGCGGCGAGGTTGCGACGCTCGTCGGCGACTGGACCGACGGCGATCCCGCGCTCGGCCGCTTCATCGAGCGGCACAACCGCGCGGGCGTTCCGCTCTACCTGTGGTACAAGCCGGGGAGCGCGACGCCGGAGGTCTTGCCTCAACTGCTGACCCGCGCGATGCTGATGGACCGAGCCGGGGGAAGCTGAAGGAGAGTCGCGATGCGCCTGTTCGCCGTTGTTCTCGCCACCACCGTCGCCGCGACGCCGCTCGCCGCGCAGCAGACGATCGGCCAGCCGGCCGGCAACTTCCGCCTGACCGATGTCAGCGGCAAGAACGTGTCGCTGGCCGACTATCGCGGCAGGCCGGTCGTGATCGAGTGGAACAATCCCGGCTGCCCGTTTGTGCAGAAGCACTACAACAGCGGCAACATGCAGAAGACGCAGGCGCAGGCGCGCGCCGGCGGCGCGGTGTGGCTGACGGTGAACTCGTCCGCGCCGGGCAAGCAGGGCCACATGACGCCGGCGGAGGCGCAGGCGTTCGTCGCGAGCGCCAAGGCAACGCCGACCAACTACCTGCTCGATCCCAAGGGTGTGGTCGGCAAGGGCTATGGCGCGAAGACCACGCCGCACCTCTACATCGTCGATGGCACGGGCAGGCTCGTCTACCAGGGCGGTATCGACGACAAGCCGACGTCTAACGCCTCGGACATCGCTGGCGCCCGCAACCATGTGCTGGCGGCGCTCGGCGAGATGAAGGCGGGCAAGCCGGTGTCGGTGGCCGAGACCCGGCCGTACGGCTGCTCGGTCAAATACGCCGAGTGACGCTGCTCGCAACGATCGTCCTTCTCGCGCCTGCGCTTGCCGCCGCCGCCGAAACCCCGGCGGCGGTCGAGCGGGCGATCGCCGGTGCGATGGAGGACAGCGCGGCGGGTTGGAACGCTGGCGACGTTGATCGCTTCATGAAGGTCTACTCGTCGCGCGCCGCGGCAAGCTTCGTCACGCGCGAGGGGCTGGTGCGCGGCAAGCCCGCAATGATCGAGCGCTATCGCGAGACCTACGACTTCGCCGACGCGGCGAAGCGCGGCCAACTGAGCTTCGCGCAGGCCGACTTCCGGATGCTGGGGTCCGGGCACGCGCTCTACGTTGCCCGCTACACGCTGAGCTACCCGAGCGCCAAGCCGGTGAGCGGCTACACCAGCCTGGTGTTCGCGCGCGAGGCGGGCGGGTGGAAGATCGTTGCCGATCACAGCAGCTGACGGCGGTCAATCGCGCGATTGGCGCTTGTGCAGCGCACAATCCTTGCCCACCATGCAACTTATGACGGACACGTTACTTTAGCCTGTAATGGCAGCGGGGCAGGCGTTCGACGAAATCCGCGGGCAGGACGGCCCTGACGCCATCCGCCCCGAGTTCGCCGCCCTCGGCGCCTGGCTGGACCGCACGCCGCAAGCCGACCTCGAACGCCGCCTCGAAGCGGCGGAGGCGACGTTCCGCCAGCTTGGCATCACCTTCGCCGTGTACGGCGACGCCGACGCGGCGGAGCGGATCATCCCCTTTGACATCGTGCCGCGGGTGTTCACCGCGTCGGAGTGGGCGGGCCTGAGCGAAGGACTGGTCCAGCGGGTCGATGCGATAAATGCCTTCCTGGACGACATCTATGGCGCGCGCGAGATCCTGCGCGCGGGCGTGCTGCCGGAGGAGCTGATCCTCGGCAATCCGCAGTTCCGCCCGGAAGTGGTCGGCACGCGCCCCCCGCACGGCATCTGGGCGCACATCTGCGGGATCGATTGCGTGCGGACCGGACCGGACGAGTTCTTCGTGCTGGAGGACAACGCGCGCACGCCGTCCGGGGTGTCGTACATGCTGGAGAATCGCGAGGCGATGATCCGGCTGTGCCCGGAGCTGTTCCGCGACTTCCGCGTGGCGGCGGTCGACAGCTATCCCGACATGCTGTTGGAGACGATGCGCTCGGTCGCGCCGGCGAGTGCCGGTGCGGAGCCGGTCTGCGTCGTGCTGACCCCCGGACACTTCAACTCCGCTTATTACGAGCACAGCTTCCTCGCCGACTCGATGGGGGTCGAGCTGGTCGAGGCGGCCGACCTGGTCGTCGACGACGACGTGGTCTGGATGCGGACGATCGGCGGGCGCGTGCGGGTCGACGTCATCTACCGAAGGATCGATGACGACTATCTCGATCCGTTGGTTTTCCGCCCGGATTCGCTGCTGGGTGTGCCCGGCATCATGGCGGCGTACCGTGCGGGTAACGTCGCGCTGATCAACGCGCCGGGGAACGGCATCGCCGACGACAAGGCGATCTACAGCTACATGCCCGAGATCGTCCGCTTCTACTCGGGCGCGGATGCCAAGCTGCCGAACGTGCAGACCTTTCGCTGCCGCGAGCCGGACGCGCTGCGCTACGTGCTCGACCATCTCGACCAGCTGGTGGTCAAGCTGGTCGACGGTTCCGGCGGGTACGGGATGCTGGTGGGCCCGACCGCGTCGAGTGCGGAGATAGAGGGGTTCCGCGCCGCGCTGATGGCGACGCCCGAGCGCTACATCGCGCAGCCGACGCTCGCGCTATCGACCGTGCCGACGCTGACCGAGCGCGGCCTGGCGCCGCGCCACGTCGACTTCCGCCCGTTCGTGCTGAGCGGGCGCGGGGGCGTGAAAGTAGTGCCGGGCGGCCTCACCCGCGTGGCGCTCAAGGAAGGGTCGCTGGTGGTCAATTCCAGCCAGGGCGGCGGTACCAAGGACAGCTTCGTACTGATGGGCGACGCCCCCGCGCAGCAGCAGACGCTCGGCGCCATGACGCAGCGGCAGGGATAGCGCGCCGTGCCGATGCTCTCCCGCACCGCCGCGTCGCTCTACTGGCTCGGCCGCTATGTCGAGCGGGCGGACTTCGTGGCGCGGCTGGTGGAGGCGACGATCCGGCTCGACGCGCTGTCGCCGCGTCCGGCGGGCGAGGCGGCCTGGGCCTCTGCGCTCTCGGTTACCTATTCCGATGACGGCTTCGCCGCGACGGGCGCCGAGACGGCGGCGATGGAGGTTGCGCGCTTCCTGACGCTCGACCCGGCCAACCCGGGGTCGATCGTTGCCTGCCTCGATGCGGCGCGCAACAACGCCAAGGCGGTGCGCACCGCGCTCACCCGCGATGCCTGGACTGCGATCAACCGGGCGTGGCTGATCTTCAACGGCCGCGGCAAGCCCGCGACCACCATGGAGACGCTGACCCTGGTCGAGGCGGTCAAGGCGGAGACCCGCGGGTTTGAGGGGGCGATTCACTGGATGATGCGCAACCAAGCGACGTGGTTCATCCGGCTGGGCGCCGCGATCGAGCGCGCGGACAACACCGCGCGGCTGCTCGACGTTAAATACCACCTGTTGCTGCCGAAGGGGGAGCGGGTCGGCGGCACCGTCGATCGCGACCAGTGGACCACCATCCTCCAGACCGTGTCGGCGGTCACCGCCTATCGCTGGCTGTATAGCGAGGGCCTGAAGCCCGCGCTGGTCATCGACCTGCTGACCACCCGCTTCGAGCTGCCGCGCAGCCTGGCGGGTTGCATCGAGGAGACGGTGGAGGTCATGACCCTGCTCGGCAAGCGCACCGGCCTGCACGGCGAGGCGGACCGGATGGCGCGCGCGCGGCTCGCGGCGATGCAGCGGACCCGCTCCGGCGACGTGATCGTGCGCGGGCTCCACGAGTATCTGACCGCGTTCATTCGCGAGAACGGACTGCTCCACGCCGCCATCGCCCGGCAGTTCCGTTTCTCATGAGGATCGCGGTCGACCATCGCACGCGGTATCGCTTCACCGAGCCGCAGGTGCGGCTGGTGCAGCTGCTACGGCTGACACCGCAGGACTCGATTGACCAGACCGTGGTCAACTGGCACATCGGCGTCGACTGCGACGCGCGGCTGCGCGAGGCGGTGGACGGCTTCGGCAATCGCACCACCATGCTCTACTGCGAGGGACCGATCGACGCGATCGAGATCACCGTCCACGGCGAGGTGCTGACCGCCGGGGACGCGGGTCTCGTCCGCGGCGTGATCGAGCCGCTGCCGCCGGCGCTGTTTCTTCGGGTGACCGACCGGACCCGCGCGTCCGCGGCGATGCGCGACTTCGCGCAGGAGATCGCGCCGGGCGAGGACAGGATCGCCCGGCTCCATGCGCTCAACAGCGCGCTCCACGCCCGCTTCGCGTGCCGTGAAGAGCGCAACGACACCGGGCTGAGTGCGGAGGCCGCGTTCCGGCGCGAGCACGCGAGCCCGCGCGATTTGGCCCACCTGCTGGTGGCCCTTGCCCGGGCGGAGGGCGTGCCGGCACGCTACGTGTCGGGCTATCACACCCGCGAGGACGGCGAGGGACACGCACCGCACGCCTGGGCGGAGGCCCATGTCGACGCGCTGGGATGGCTCGCCTTTGATCCGTCGCGCGGCCTGTCGAGCGATGAGCACTATGTCCGGGTGGCGGTGGCGCTGGATGCGGCGGGTGCGGCGCCGGTCGCGGGATCGCGGCTCGGCGAGGGGCGCGAGTGCCTGGACGTCGACGTGCAGGTCGCCGAGCTGGGGCGGCAGTAGACCCGCGCTCCACCACTCCGTTCGTGATGAGTAGCGACTGAGTAGCTGCGGAACGCAGCGTCGCGAAGGTCCGTATCGAAGCATGGCCGCACGAACCCGTACTTCGATACGCGCCTTCACCTTGGCTCAGTCGCTACTCAGCACGAACGGGGATGGGCTCAGCGAGCGGCTAAACCGCTAGACCAATTCGCGCATCCGCGGGGCATGATCCGGCACGATGTCGCTGTCCGGGTCGAACGCGCTCCAGCCATCGGGGCCGAGCACTTCGAGCGGGCGGTAGCGGGTCTTGTACGCCATCCGGTCCGACCCCTTCACCCAGTAACCCAGGTAGACATAGGCGAGACCCGCGGCGCGCGCGCGCAGGATATGATCCATGATGATGTAGTTGCCGAGCCCCGGGCGGCTGGTGTCGTCGGCATCGAAGAAGCTGTAGATCATCGACAGACCATCAGCCTGCTGGTCGGTGATGCACGCACCGACGAGGCGGCCGCGGCCGCCGTCGATCCCGGGCTCGCGGTACTCGATCACGAAGCTGTTGACCGGCGACTGCTCGACCATGTCGGCGTAGTCGCTCTCGTCCATCGCCGCCATGCCGCCGCCGGGATGACGTGCGGAGAGGTAGCGGCGGAGCAGCTGGAACTGCTCGCCCGTCGCCCAGGGTCGGCAGGCGTGCACCTCCAGGTCGGAATGGCGCTTCAACAGCTTGCGCTGGGTGGCGTTGGGGCGGAAGCCGTCGTTGACCACGCGGACGGAGACGCAGGCGGTGCACCCCGCGCAGGAGGGGCGGTAGGCGACCGACTGGCTGCGCCGAAAGCCGATCCGGCCGAGCGCGTCGTTCAGCTCGCTCGCGTGCTGCCCGTTCAGCTCGGTGAAGACCTTCCGCTCCTCCCGGCCCGGGAGGTAGGGGCAGGGCGAGGGGCTGGTGACGAAGAAGCGCGGGTAGCGGAAGGGTGCGGTCACGCGTCTGTCATCCCGGCTGGCGCCCCCTCGGCGCCGCATCCCGACGTTATGGGGGCAGGCGGCAGGGATGAAAAGCCGCTTTACCAAGAAAGAGAGTTAACGATTCACCGCTTCGTCGCAGGCGCGGGCCGGCAGCGGCGCACGGCCATTATCAGGCGAACGGCGTCGGGCGACCAGCGGCGGAACAACGGCTCGTCGCTGCCAGCGACCGGCTCGACTCAGGCGAGTTCGACCATGCTGACTTCGTAATGCTCGTGACGGAGCGCCGCGAGCAGCCGGTCGAGGTGGGCGCGGTCGCGGGTCTCGCACTCGACGTCGAGGCTCAGGCCTTTGGCGGGCAGGTTGGTGAAGATGCGCTGGTGCGACAGTTCCAGGATGTTGACGCGCTGCTCGTCGAAGATGCGCGCGACCTGGAACAGCGCGCCGGGACGATCCTGCAGGCGGATGCGCAGCCGCGCGAGCCGGCCCGACCGCGCGAGATCGCGCAGGAGGACGTTGGCAAGGAGGCGTGTGTCGATGTTGCCGCCGCAGATGACGATCCCGACCGTGCGTCCGCGGAACCGGTCGCGGAACGCGAGCAGCGCGGCGAGCCCGGCGGCACCAGCGCCCTCCGCCACCGTCTTCTCGATCTGGAGCAGCAGGCTGACCGCCTCCTCCAGCCGGCGCTCGCCGACCAGCACGACATCGTCGACCAGCGCCTCCACCACCTGCGCGGTGAGCGTGCCCGGCTGCTTGACCGCGATCCCCTCCGCCAGCGTGTCGCCGCTGCAGGCCATGCTGGTGCCGTGCAGCCGGTTGTACATGGAGGGGTAGAGCTCGGCCTGGACGCCCACGACCTGGATCTCGCGGGAGGCTGCGCGGGCGACCGTCGCCATCCCCGAAATGAGACCGCCGCCGCCGATCGGGACGACCAGCGTGTCGATCTCCGGCGCGTCCTCCAGCATCTCGAGCGCGACGGTGCCCTGCCCGGCGATGATTCGCGGATCGTCGAACGGATGGACGAAGGTCAGCCCGCGCTCCGCCTCCAGCGTGCGGGCGTGGGCGTAAGCGGCGTCATAGGTCTCGCCCTCCAGGATCACGGTCGCGCCGTGCCCTTCGGTCTGCATCACCTTAACCGTCGGGGTCAGACGCGGCATGACGATGGTCACGGGGATGCCTAGGCGGTTGCCGTGATAGGCGAGACCCTGCGCATGGTTGCCCGCCGATGCGGCGATCACGCCGGTCGCCGCGGTTGCGGGATCGAGCTGGAGCAGCGTGTTGAGCGCGCCGCGCTCCTTGTAGGCGGCGGTGAACTGCAGGTTCTCGAACTTGATCCACACGCTGGCGCCGGTCAGCGCCGACAGCGTCTTCGAGTGAAGCGTCGGCGTGCGCACCACGGAGCCGCGAATCCGCTCGGCCGCGGCCCGGACATCGGCTCGGCTGACGGGGAGCAGCGGCTGCTCGGGCGTGCGCGGTAGGGTGGCCATGGCCTAAGCGCCTATCGCATCCGGCGCACGGGGGGAAGTTAGGGCGCGGCGAAGGCGTCGCGGTAGGCGGGCTTCACGGCGGCGAGCAAGGCGGGCGTGATGGGGAAGGTGAGGTCGTAGCTTCCCTCCGCATAGGACCCGGCGACATAGGGACCGACCAGCAACCCGACCCGGTCGATCGCGCGTTTGCTGCGCGATCCAAGGATCAGCGTCGCCTCGTTCACCCGTGGGCACTCGTCGAACATGTCGCCCGACGCACGGTCGACCGGCTCACCGCGGCGCTTCGCGCGCTCCGCGTCGAGCGCCGTGCAGAAGTCAGCGCCGAGCGCCTCCTGGAGCGCCGCTTCCGACTGAAACAGCGCGGTCGGCTTTAGCCGTCGGCCCGCCGTCTTGTCCCACACCAGCGCGCCGAAGCCGGGCGAGCCGTGCGCGCCGCCCGTATAGTCGTTGGTCAGGGCCGACAGGCTGAGCAGTCGCGGCGTGTCGGCCACCACGCTCCAGGCGACGCTGGTCGTGTACTTGCGAAAGGGCGTGTCGTCCGCCTCCCGCTCCGCGCGAAAGGCCGCGCTCTCCTTTGCCACCTGCGCGCGCGCCCGGGCGCGATCGGCTTCGAACCAGGCGGCCAGACCGGGGATCGCGGCGGCGGCCGAGGGAAAGCTGTAGCTGAACTCGTAATCCTCGGTTTCTTCCGCCACGCTGGCTGTGACCGGCGACGGGCTGGGCGTCGGCGTTGGCGTTGGCAGCGGTGGCAGCGGCGTTTCCGCCACCACGTTCCCGTTCGGCGAGGCGTTGCCGCTCTCCCAGTCGGCGCTGCCGCAGCCGGCCAGGAGCAGCGTGGCGGTCAGGGCAGGCGGCAGTCGGCGCATGTCGTCCCTCGTCAAATCGGCGTGCGCACCATAAGGCAGCGACATGAACGTCCGTCAAATGCGTCGCCGCGCCCTGGCGCTCCTAGCCCCGATTTCCGTGCTCCTCGGCGCGAGCCCGGCGCTCGCCGACGCGCTGGTCGACAACGTCGACGGGGTGGCGCTCGACAAGCAGGGGCGGGTGGTGCGCTTCACCGGCATCCTGCTGACCCTGGACGGCAAGGTCACGCGGCTGCTGGCGCGCGGCGACAAGCGGCCGGAGCGGCTCGACTGGCGCGCGGACATGAAGGGGCGGGTGGCGATCCCCGGCATGATCGATGCCCACGGCCACGTCATGGACCTCGGCATCCGCGCGCTCAGCCTGGATCTGTTCACGACCAGGTCGCTCGCCGAGGCGACCAGCCGGGTCGCCGCTTTCGCCGCCGCCAACCCGCAGCGCCCCTGGATCCTGGGCGGCGGGTGGAACCAGGAAGTGTGGCAGCTCGGCCGCTTTCCGAGCGCGGCCGAGCTCGACGCTATCGTCGCCGACCGCCCCGTCTGGCTGGAGCGGGCGGACGGGCACGCCGGCTGGGCCAACAGCGCGGCGATGCGCGCGGCCGGCATCACGGCGAAGACGGTGGCACCAGCCGGCGGGCGCATCGAGAAGGGCGCGAACGGTCAGCCCTCCGGCGTGTTCGTGGACGGTGCGATGGAGCTGATCACCCGCCACATCCCGCAGCCGACACCGCGCGACCGCAACGCCGCATTCCTGAAGGCGCAGGAGGCGCTGCTCTCCGCCGGGATCACCGCCACCGCCGACATGGGAACCAAGGTCGAGGACTGGCTGACCTATCGTCGGATGGGCGACCAGGGTCTGCTGCGCGTCCGTATCATGGCCTACGCCGCCGGCGTCGACCCGGCGATTGCGATCGGCGGCACCCAGCCGACGCCGTGGCTCTACGCCGACAAGCTCCGCATGGGCGGCATCAAGCTCTACAGCGACGGCGCGCTCGGCTCGCGGGGTGCGTGGTTGAAGGCGCCCTATGCGGACGCCCCGGGCAACACCGGGCTGCCGTTCCTCAAGGACGATCAGCTGCTCAACCTGATGAGCCGGGGCGCGATGGACGGGTTCCAGATCGCGGTGCACGCGATCGGTGATCGCGCCAACCAGCAGGTGCTTGACGCCGTCGACGAGCTTGCCGTGACCTACAAGGGCGACCGGCGCTGGCGGATCGAGCACGCGCAGGTGGTCGACCCGGCCGACCTGCCGCGCTTCGGCAGGAACGGCGTGATTGCCTCGATGCAGCCGATCCATGAGGCAAGCGACTGGCGGATGGCGGAGGCGCGGCTGGGCGCGGCGCGGCTGACCGGCAGCTATGCCTGGGCGTCGATGCTGCGCGTCGGCAGCCGCCTCGCCTTCGGGTCCGACTATCCGGTCGAGAACCCCAACCCGTTCGTCAACTGGGCGACCGCGATCACCCGCGAGGATGCGAGCGGGCAGCCGTTCGGCGGCTGGCACCCGGAAGAGCGGGTCAGCCGCGAACAGGCGTGGCGCGCCTTCACCAGCGATGCCGCCTATGCCGGCTTTGCGGAGGATCGCTTCGGTACCTTGGCGCCGGGGCAGCGCGCCGACTTCCTGATCGTCGACCGCGATCCCACAATGGCGAGCCCGGTCGAGCTGCGTCAGCTGCGGGTGCTGGAAACCTGGGTCGGCGGCGAGAAGGTATGGGAGCGCCGCTGAAGCCCCGTCGGGTTCACGCCGCGAGCTGGAGATAGCCGGGGCGGAAGTCGCCGGCGTGGCGCAGCCGCTCCCAGTCGATGATCGTCACGCGCTGCTTGGCGAGCGCGATCAGCTTGTCGCCGCGCAGACCCTGGAGCACGCGGTTGACGTGGACGGACGTGAGCCCGGTGCTGTCGCCGAGCTGCTCCTGCGTCAGCGGCATGACGTAGTCGGCACCGCAGCTGACGCCCAGGTCTCGCTGCCGGGCGGCGATCTCGCAGATCAGGTGGCTGATCCGCCCGCGTGCACTGCGTCGCCCGACGTTGGTCAGCCACTCGCCAAGCATTGCGGCGTTACGCGCGGTCAGCCGCCACAAGGCGGCGGCGATGGCCGGGTGGTCGTGCGCCAGCGCGCACAGGTCGTCGCGCGACAGGTCGGCGGTGACGATGGGGGTGAGCGCCTGGACGTTACACTGTGCGTCGCTGCCCGAGCAGCCGGCGATGTCGAGGGGATCGCCCTCCATGTGGAGCGCGAGCACCGCGCGCGCGCCATCGGAGCAGACCTTGGAGGAGAAGGCGTAGCCTGACAGAAGAATGTTGCAGCGATGCGGACGATCGCCCTCCCGCACCACGAAGCCGCCCCGCTCCATCCGTCGGAGACGAAATGGCAGGGAGCGCACTGCCCGCCGGTCCGCCAAGCCGAGCGTCTCACCCAAGTGTAGCTTGTCGATGAAAGCGTCGAGCGAGTGCGATTCCGTCATGATCTTCCCTTCGCTTCGGGACGAAGGAAGACATCCCTCGGCCACCTGTGCCCAAGGCAAATTCCGGCGACTAACAAGCCAACGTTTGTACGGTAGCGATCGTTCAACCTAGACGAGCTTTTATCTTCCTAATCTATGTCAGGAGAAGGTGCGACGGTTCAGTGGCAGTTCACGGCTCCGTCGGTTGCGAAGAAGGTGAGGCTGAACAGCGTGAGATCGTTCGCGTCGGTGACGCGGAGCACCCATTTGGTGCCGTCCCAGGCGGTGTCGGGCTGATCGGAGAGCAGGTGTCCGGCGAATTGCACGGCCTCGCGCTTGGCGGCATGGATGTCGGCGAGCTCGGTGCCCTGCAGGTCGACAAAGGTCTGACCGTCACGGATATAAAAGAAATAGCGGAGCATCGGCACTGCTCCTGATCAGGGCGAGGCGGGAACACGCTCACTTTCAGCCGCAGGCGCCTTGGAGCGGAACTCAGCCTGCAAAGGCGCGCTCCAGCACGCTTGATCCAGATCAAGCAGTCAGTTCTGACTAAAGAATGTTAGTTCAACCAACATTGGTACGCTACCGATGCTGCGCGAACGGAAAGGGGCCGCCGTCCCGAGTGGACAGCGGCCCCTTACCTGCGCTTTCGCGCGGTTCGTCAGGCGACGGCTACGGCAACCGGGCTCGTCGTTGCGCCGGCCTCGTCGGGCTCGCGCAGCACATAGCCGCGGCCCCAGACCGTCTCGATGTAGTTATCGCCGTCACACGCCATGCTGAGCTTCTTGCGCAGCTTGCAGATGAACACGTCGATGATCTTCAGCTCGGGCTCGTCCATGCCGCCGTAGAGGTGGTTGAGGAACATCTCCTTGGTGAGCGTCGTGCCCTTGCGGAGCGAAAGCAGCTCCAGCATCGCATATTCCTTGCCGGTCAGGTGGACGCGGGCACCGTCGACCTCGACGGTCTTGGCATCCAGGTTGACCGCCAGCTTGCCGGTCTTGATCACCGACTGCGAATGGCCCTTCGACCGACGGACAACGGCGTGGATGCGCGCGGTCAGCTCTTCGCGGTGGAACGGCTTGGTGACGTAATCGTCGGCGCCGAAGCCGAACGAGCGCACCTTTGAGTCCATCTCGTTGATGCCCGACAGGATCAGCACCGGCGTCTGAACGCGAGCGACGCGCAGCTTCTTCAGCACGTCATAGCCGTGCATGTCCGGCAGGTTCAGGTCGAGCAGGATGATGTCGTAGTCGTAGAGCTTGCCGAGGTCCAAGCCCTCTTCGCCCAGGTCCGTCGTGTAGACGTTAAAGCCCTCGGTCGTGAGCATCAGCTCGATCGCCTTGGCGGTGGTCGGCTCGTCCTCGATCAACAGCACGCGCATGTGGCATTCCCCTTGCCGGCAACGCCCATGCGACCCCCTCTGGCCACCGAACGTCCAAGCGAACTTACGCTAAGCACCTCTGAAGGCAAAAGGTTAATTAGTCGCTAAGCCGGCATTAAGATCGGTAACGGAGCCGTCGCAACGAGCGCGAGCCGCGGGGCTGTTGCTTGATTGCTGCACCTGTGACGGACTTGCCGAGCGTCAAGCGGTTTAGCCGTTGCCAAGTGTCATCGCCGTGATAGCCTCCCTGTCACAAAAACGACGCGGATCAAGCGTCGAAACTCAGGTGATCGGGGGCAGACATGAAGATCAAGGCCGCGCTATTCCTGTCGGCGACGATGCTGGCGACCCCGGCCTGGGCACAGGACCAACCGGTAAGCGCAACCCCCGAGCTCCAGAACCCGGCCGCGCAGCGCGACGAGCAGGAGGGCGAGGGTGCGCGCGACATCGTGGTCACCGGATCGCGCATCGTCCGTTCCGGATTCGAGACGCCCAATCCCGTCACCGTGCTGTCGCTGGAGGACATCCAGAACAGCTCGCCGTCGAACAACATCGCCGACTTCGTCAACCAGCTGCCCTCGCTCGCGGGCTCCACCCGGCCTTCCAACTCGCGCCTAAACCTCAGCAGCGGGCAGGCGGGCATCAACGCGCTCAACCTGCGCAACCTGGGCGCGGAGCGGACGCTGGTGCTGGTCAACGGTCGCCGCTCGGTCGGCTCGACGGTGACCGGGCTGGTCGACGTCAACACCATCCCGCAGGCGCTGATCCGGAGCGTGGAGGTAAGCACCGGTGGCGCCTCGTCGGCCTATGGTTCGGACGCGGTCGCGGGCGTGGTCAATTTCCTGCTCGACAACAAGTTCACGGGCGTCCGGCTGCAGGGCGACAGCGGCATCACCGAGGAAGGCGACGGCTTCAACTACTCGGGCAGCGTGCTCGGCGGAGTGTCGTTCGCGGGCGGCCGCGGCCACCTGCTGCTGAGCGGCGAGGTCGCGCACCGCGACGGCATCCTGAGCATCGACCGCGACTGGAACGCGACCGGCTATGTCCGCATCCAGGACCCGAACTGGACGACCGCGAGCACTACGCCGCGCTACCTGATCCGGCGTCAGGTCGGCGCGGCCAACTCGACGCCGGGCGGTCTCGTAACCGGATCGGCGGGCGGTACCGCCAACCGCCTGCGCGGGCTCTACTTCGGCCAGGGCGGGCAGATCCTGCAGTACCAGTATGGCGCGCTGACCTTCCCATCGCCGACCGGCACGGCCGCGCCGACGCTGACCCAGGGCGGTTCGTGGCAGGTGAACGATTCCGGTCGCCGTATCGGCCTCGACCCAGAGGACGACCGCGCCGGCGTGTTCGGGCGCCTTAGCTTCGAGGTGGCGGACGGTGTCGAGCTGTTCGCCGAGGCCGCGTACAACAAGCAGAACATCTACTTCAATGCAGGGCCCAACCTGTCGACCGGCGTCGCGCTGACCGCCACCGGCTGCGGCACTGCGGCGAGCGCCGCGACCGCGCCGCTCACGTGCAACGCCTTCCTCTACAATACGCTCGGACCCGCGCGGCTCGCCGGCATCACCAGCGTGACGATCGCGACAACGGCCGCCGACCTGCCGTTCCGCGCGATCGACAACCGGCGCGAGGTGCAGCGCTACCTCGTCGGCGCGGAAGGCGAGACCGAGCTGTTCGGCAATCGCGCAACCTGGGACATCTACGGCCAGTACGGCCGCGCCGAGCTGCGCGAGCAGCTGCGCGGGATCATGAACATACAGCGCATGAACAATGCGACCGCGGTCGCCTTCGCCCCCGCCGGCAACGCGGGCGGCTATGCGGCCGGATCGATCCAGTGCCTGATCAACGTGGATGCGAGCGCCACCAACAACGATCCCGCCTGCGTGCCGCTCAACCGGCTGGGGCTCGGCGTCGCGAACCCGGCCGCCTTCGGCTATGTGCTGGGCGATCCGTACCGCGACGAGGTGGTCGAGCAGTGGGTCGCCGGGCTCAACGCCGCGATCACGCCGTTCGCCACCTGGGCGGGCGACATCAGCGTCGCGTTCGGTGGCGAGTACCGCAAGGAGCAGATCCGCGGGTTCGTGCCCCCTGAGTTCCAGCCGCTCGCGACCGTGGACGCAACCGGGCGCCCGACAACGAGCAACCGCTGGTCGGTCGGCAACTTCCTGCCCACCAACGGCGAGTATGACGTCAAGGAAGCCTATCTGGAGACGGTTGTGCCGCTCGGCCTGGGGCTGGAGTTCAACGGCGCGGTGCGCATCACCGACTATTCCACCGCCGGCAACGTGACGACGTGGAAGCTCGGCGGATCGTGGCAGCCGATCCCGGACATCCGGGTGCGCGTGACCCGCTCACGCGACATCCGCGCGCCCAACCTCAACGACCTGTTCCAGGGCGGATCGGCCAACAGCGACTCGATCCGGAACCCGATCTACAGCGCGACCAACCCGGCGAACGGCCCCGCCACCTACGGCTACTCGGGCTTCACCACCGGCAATCCCGACCTGCGGCCGGAGAAGGCCAATAGCTGGAACATCGGCGCGGTGGCATCGCCGCGTTTCCTGCCCGGCTTCAACCTGTCGGTCGACTATTTCCGGATCAACCTGCGCGACGGGATCAACACCTTCGCCGCGCAGAGCATCGCCGACCTCTGCTACCTCCAGCAGCAGCAGAGCTTCTGCGATGCGATCACGACCGATCCGGCGCGGTCGACGCCGGGCCAGCCCTATCTGCTGATCCGCAGCCAGCCGTTCAACGCGGCAAGCCAGCTGGTGCGCGGCGTCGACATCGACGCGAGCTACCGCTTGCCGCTCAACCAGCTGTTCGACGCGGCGCCGGGCGCGATCTCGATTCGCGGCGTGGCGACCCGCTACATCGACAACCTGTTCAACAGCGGGGTGCCCGGCACGGTCGTGCTCGACTCGGTCGGGGTCAACGGCGGGCAGTTCTCGACGCCCAAGTGGCTGTTCCGCGGCAGCGTCGCGTACGACAACGACAGCTTCTCGGTCACGGCGGTGGGTCGCGGGGTGAGTGCGGGCAAGTATGCCGCGAACGGCATCGAGTGCTCGACCGCGTGCCCGCCCGACAACCCCAACTTCTTCACCTATGACGACAATCGGGTGTCCGGCGTGTTCTACGCCGACCTGAACCTCACGCAGAAGATCCGCTTCGGCGACAAGCAGGAGGCGCAGTTCTTCATGAACGTGACCAACCTGTTCGATCGCTGGCCGCTGCTGCTGCCGGAAACGGGACTGGCGGCGAACAGCACCTATTCGGACCTGCTCGGCCGGCAGTTCCGGTTCGGCGTGCGGTTCGAGATGCGCTGAGCCGGCGCGCTCAGGCGGCGCGCTTGCTCTCGACCGCGCAGATTTGGCGGAAGCGGTCGGCGAGGAACGCGATCGTCGCTTCCACCCGCGCCGGGCGCAGCGTGCCGGGCGGGGTCAGCAGGTGGAGCGCGATGCTTGCCGAGCGCCAGTCGGCCAGCACCTCGACCAGCCGGCCGCTGGCGATCTCCTCGTCGACGATGAAGTCGGGCAGACGCGCGATGCCGAGCCCGGCCCTGAGCGCCGGGAGCATCGCGTCGCCGTTGTCGGTGACGAGCGGCCCCTGCGGGCGGACGGCGGCTTCCTCGCCCGAGCGATGGCTGAAGTGCCAGGTGCCGATCGCGTTGGCGTAGCCGAAGCAGGCATGGTCGGCGAGGTGCGCGGGGTGGGTCGGGGTGCCCGCTCGCGCCAGATAGGCGGGTGCCGCCACCACCCGCACGGTGACCGGCGCGAGCCGTCGCGCCCTGAGCGAGCTGTCGGGCAGCTCGGCGACCCTGAGCGCGATGTCGAAGCCGTCGGCGACGATGTCGACTCGTGCGTCCGACAGCCGGAGATCGATCTCCAGGCCGGGGTGCAGCGCGATCAGATCGGCGATCGCCGGTGCGACGAAGCGGATGCCGAAGGTGATGGGGGCGGCGATCCGGACGGTGCCGCTCGGGTTGCTTGCCGCATCGCGGGCGTGCTCCTCGGCCGCGCGCGCCTCCGCTACCATCCGCTGCGCACGCTCCGCGAGCGCCTGGCCGCTGTCGGTGAGCGACAGCCGGCGTGACGTGCGGTGGAACAGGCTGGTGCCGAGCGACGCCTCCAGCCTGGTGATCGCCTTCGACACCGTTCCCTTGGACAGCCCGATCGCCTCGGCCGCCGCGCTGAACGAGCGCTGCTCGGCGACGCAGGCGAAGATCGCCCAGGCCTCGAAGTCGGGAAGCCGCATGGTGCCAGCCTAATACCAGCGTTGATCCGAAACAATGTGTTTCGGATGTTTCCATTTACGCGAGCGGCGGCGGTCTTATCTTCGGGGCAATAAAGGAGGCAGCCATGCTGGATACCACCACCGCCACGATCGAGCGTCGTCCGTTCGAGAGCCTCGGCCACGCCAACCACGGCTGGCTGAACGCGCGTCACCATTTCAGCTTCGCCAACTATTACGACCCGGAGCGGATGAGTTGGGGCGCAATCCGCGTCTGGAACGACGACGAGATCGCCGCCAACAGCGGCTTCCCGCCGCACCCGCACCGCGACATGGAGATCATCACCTATGTCCGCTCGGGCGCGATCACGCACCAGGACTCGATGGGCAACCAGGGCCGCACCGGGGCGGGCGATGTACAGGTGATGAGCGCCGGCACCGGCGTGCGCCACGCCGAGTATAATCTGGAGGGCGAGACCACCACGCTGTTCCAGATCTGGATCGAGCCGCGCAGTGCCGGCGGTGCGCCGTCCTGGGGCGCGAAGCCGTTCCCGAAGGGCGACCGCTCCGGCCGGTTCGTGACCCTCGCCAGCGGCTTCGCCGAGGACGCCGATGCGCTGCCGATCCGGGCCGATGCCCGCGTGATGGGTGCGACACTGAGGGCGGGCGAGAGCGTCACCCACACCGTCGGTGCGAATCGTCACGCCTATCTGGTCGCCGCGACCGGCGCGCTGACGCTCGCGGGATTGGACACGACGGTACGGCTGTCGACCCGCGACGGCGCGGCACTTTCGGGCGGGCAGAGCGTCACGATCACCGCGGACGAGGACGCCGAGATCGTCCTGGTCGATTCCGAATAACGCCAAAGGAGTACGCACAATGGCCAAGGTTCTGGTTCTCTATTATTCCTCCTACGGGCACATCGCGAAGATGGCCGATGCGTTCGCCGTCGGCGCCCGCGAGGCGGGTGCCGAGGTGGACGTTCGCCGGGTCGAGGAAACCGTTCCGCCGGAGGTCGCCGCATCGTCGGGTTACGTCGTCAACGAGGCGCACGCGGTGCTGAGCGATCCGCAGGAGCTGACCAACTACGACGCGATCGTCGTCGGAACGGGCACGCGCTACGGCCGGATCTCTAGCCAGATGGCGGCCTTTTGGGACAAGGCGGGCGGTGTCTGGGCGTCGGGCGCGCTGAACGGCAAGGTCGGTGCCGCCTTTGCCTCGACCGCCACCCAGCACGGCGGGCAGGAGACGACGATCTTCTCCATCATCACCAACCTGCTCCACTTCGGGCTGGTGATCGTCGGGCTCGACTATGGCTACGACGGGCACGGCAGCGCCACCGAAGTGCACGGCAGCACGCCCTATGGTGCGAGCACGATCGCCGGCCAGGACGGCAGCCGCCAGCCGAGCGAGACCGACCTGAACGGCGCCCGCTACCAGGGCCGCCGGGTCGCAGAGGTTGCCGCCAAGCTCAGCGTCTGAGGGCATCGCGCTTCCCCTCTGCCACCGCTGGTGGCAGAGGGGCGGCATGATCGCGGATCGTGTCATTTTCCTCGACGGCGAGGCGATCGTCCTCGACAAGCCCGCCGGCCTGCCCGTCGACGCGCCGCGCGATCGGTCGCCCAGCGTCGAGTCGATGCTGGAGGAGATCACCTTCGGCTTCCACCGGTTGCCGCAACCCGTTCACCGGATCGACCGGGACACCAGCGGGTGCCTGCTGCTCGCGCGCAATGCCGGCGCGGCCAAGCGCTTCGGCCAGGCCTTCGAGGGCGCGCTGGTCCGTAAGCGCTACCTGGCGGTGGTCGCGGGCGTGCCGGAGGGCGATGCCGGCACGATCGACCTGCCGCTCGCCAAGGTGAGCACGCGGGAGGCGGGGTGGCGGATCGTGCCCAGCCCGCAGGGCAAGGTGGCCCGGACCGCGTGGCGCACGCTCTCGGTTGTCGACGGACGCGCGCTCGTCGAGTTCGTCCCGGCGACCGGGCGCACCCATCAGCTCCGCGTCCACGCGGCGAGCGGGCTAGGGCTGCCGATCGTCGGCGACCGGGTCTATGGCACGCCTGGCGAGCACATGATGCTCCACGCCGCCGCCATCGCGCTGCCGCGCGCGAACAAGCCGGAGGTAGCGGCGAAAGCAGCGCTGCCGCCACACTTCGCCGCGCTCGGCTTCGCTGCGTGATCCCCGAAGAAGCGGTTGTTGAGGAGAAGTTCCTGGCCGCGACCGGGCCGGGCGGGCAGAACGTCAACAAGGTCGCGACCGCGGTGCAGCTGCGCATCGACGTGTTCCGCCTGCGCCTGCCGCCCTACGCCTATCAGCAGCTGAAGGCGCTCGCCGGCAGCAAGCTGACCGCAGCGGGCGAGCTGCTGATCACCGCCCGCCGTTTCCGCACGCAGGAGGCGAACCGCGAGGACGCGCGCGCGCGGGCGGCGGAACTGATCTCCGCGGCCCATGTCCGCCAGCCGAAGCGCGTCAAGACGAAGCCGAGCAAGGCGGCCAAGGCGCGGCGGGTGGACGAGAAGAAGGGGCGCAGCGCGGTGAAGGCAGCGCGGGGGAAGGTGCGGGTGGATTGACTGTCACCCCAGCGCAGGCTGGCATCCATGCCTGTGTCGAGGATCGATGACGCGTCGATCCTGATCGACAGACATGGACCCCAGCCTTCGCTGGGGTGACGACAAGATGAGGTTGCCCTTCCCACAGCACTCTCGACACGCCACATCGCGCGGCATGTACGACTTCGCCATTGCTGCGGGCTCCAAGAGTGAGCTCTACCACGACCTCACAGCCGCGCTCGACGCGCTGACCGCCGACGAGCCGGACGCGGTCGCCAACATGGCGAATGCCGCAGCCTTGATCTGGCAGTATCTGCCCGACCTGAACTGGGCCGGGTTCTACCGGATGGTGAACGGCGAGCTGGTGCTCGGGCCGTTCCAGGGCAAGCCCGCCTGCATCCGAATCGCGCTCGGCAAGGGGGTGTGCGGCACGGCGGCGGCGACACGGGAGACGCAGCTGGTTGCCGACGTGCATGCGTTTCCCGGCCACATCGCCTGCGACGCGGCAAGCCGGTCGGAGCTGGTGGTGCCGATCGTCCATGCGGGCACGCTCATCGGCGTGCTCGATCTCGACAGCCCGCTGCCCGCGCGGTTCGACCACGGCGATGCCGCGGGGTGCGAGGCGCTGGTGCGGCTGCTCGCGCCGCGGCTGGTCACCGGCTGAGGCGCTGCCCCGGAACGGGACGGGCGGCGAGCGCCTGATGCTGTGAACCACTGCCGTGCTGGCGTATTATGGTGAGGCAAACGTAAATGAGTGGTGCGGAGGGCTGCACCAGCCGGCAAGAGGTCATCGATGCGCAAGGTCCTGATCGCCACCACTGCCTCGGTCGCGCTTCTCAGCGCCGGCGGCGCGCACGGGCAGGCACGCTCGGGCGCGTCTAGCGTCAGCGGTCGTGGGCCGACCTTCGCCCGCGCGAGTGCCGGGCCGGGCGGTGCCTTCTCGCACGCGCAGAGCGGTCCGGCCCGCATCGCGCCACCCAGTGGCGGTTGGAACGGCGGCGGCGTTCGACCCATGACGCTGCGTCCGAGCGGTTGGAACGGTGGCGCCGTCCGTCCGGTAACGCCGCGCCCGGGCGGCTGGAACAACGGGAGCGTCCGCCCGGTGACGCCGCGCCCAGGCGGCTGGAACAACGGTGGCGTGCGCCCGAACCATCCCTACGCCTCGTCCTGGTCTTCGAGCCGGTCGCAGAGCTGGAGCGGCCCGCGCGGGCAGTGGAACGGCGGGCGCTGGACCGGCGGTTCGCGGTGGGGTGGCCGCGTCGGCGGGCGCTGGCACTCTGGCTATTACGCGCCGGGCGGCTGGAACGCCTATCGCCGGCCGTATCGCGGCTGGCAGCTGCCGAGCTACTGGTACGCGCCAAGCTTCTTCATCAACGACTGGTCGTTCTTCGGGCTGGGCGCGCCGCCCTACGGCTACACCTGATAGCGCTACTACGACGATGCGGTGCTGCTCGACCCGCGCGGGCGGGTCTATGACAGCGTCAGCGGCGTCAACTGGGACGGCTACGCCGGCGCCTACGACGATGAGGCCTACTACGACGACCGCGACTACGACGACGGCTACGACGGCGAGCCGCCGGTCGCGCCGGATTATGGCTATGACGATGGCGGCTATGCGCCGGCGCGGCGCGACAATGGCGTCGGCGGCGCGATCATCGGTGGCGCGGTCGGGGCCGGGGTCGGCAACCTCGTCGCGGGCCGCGGCGACCGGCTCGGCGGCACCCTGATCGGGGCGGGCGTTGGTGCGATCGCCGGCGCGGCCATCGACCGGGCGGAGGATCGCGGCCGGCGTGCTCCGCCCTCGCGCTACGGCGCGCCCTATGCTCCGCCGCCACCGGGTGGTTATGCGCCACCACCACCACCGCCGGTCGACGTGGTCGAGGGCGGCTACGGTACGCGCGTCTATCACTCGGGCGGGGGCTACTACGGCGGCGGCTACATCGGCGGCACTACCGTGGTCGTGCAGCCGACCACGACCACGACGACCAAAACCACCTACGTGTACGAGGACGTTGCGCCGACCTACAAGGTCGTCAAGCGCCGCTACAGCGCCAAGCCGAAGTGCAAGTGCGCCTGGCGCTGAGCTGATCCGGCCGGCCGGGGGGCGCGTCAGCTGACCCGGTCGATCTCCTCGCGGGTGAGCGAGCCCGGGATGATCATGATCGGCACGTTGAGCGCCCCGGCGTCGGCTCCGGCGAAGTGCGTGACGAGCGGCCCCGGCGGGCCGCTGGCCGCGGCGCCCAGCACCAGCGCGGCGACGTCCGGATTCTCAACGATCATCTCGCGCACCACCTTTGGACCGTCGCCCTGCCGCACGGTGATCGACGGGGTGACGCCCGATTCCGACAGCAGCGTGCCGGCCGCGGCGGTAACGATCGCTTCCGCCTGAACGCGCGCCTCCTCCTCGATCGTCGCCTGAACCCCGCCCCACTGGACGAACTCGGCAGGCGGGATCAGCGCCAGGATCTCGACGCCGCCGCCGGTCTTCACCGCGCGGCGCGCGGCGAAGCGGAGCGCAATCTCCGCCTCCGGGCTGTCGTCGACCACCACCAGATAGATGCGCACCCGCCATCCCCTCCACTTGTCCGCCAGGTCTTGTTGGCCGTTGCCGAGCCTGCCGGAGCGGCGGCGCTACCGCAAGTCGCCGCGCGGCCCTTGACCCCGGCGGGCACGGCGGCAAAGGAGTGCGCCGTCTCCCGAACACGCTAGGATGCCCCATGGCGATCGAACTCAAGATGCCCGCGCTGTCGCCCACGATGGAGGAGGGCACGCTGGCCAAGTGGCTGGTGAAGGAAGGCGACACGGTCAAGGCAGGCGACCTGCTCGCGGAGATCGAGACGGACAAGGCGACCATGGAGTTCGAGGCGGTGGACGAGGGCACCGTTGCCCAGATCCTGGTCGCCGAGGGCACCGACAATGTGAAGGTCGGCACCGTCATCGCGATGATCGCCGGCGAGGGCGAGGACGCGTCGGCTGCCTCCACTCCAGCCCCGGCCGCGCCCGCCAAGGCGGCGCCAGCGGCAGAGCAGACATCGCCCGGTCCGGTCGACCGCACGCTCGCGCAGGCCGAGGATCACGGCCTGCCGCCGCAGAACAGCGCCGGCAGCGGTGAGGCGAAGGGCACGACCACCGCCTCCGCTCCGAGCAGCTCCGGCGGTGATCGGGTCAAGGCATCCCCGCTCGCCCGCCGCCTCGCCGCCGAGAAGGGCGTCGAGTTGTCCGGCGTGACCGGCTCCGGCCCGAACGGCCGCATCGTCAAGGCGGACGTCGAGGGCGCGGAGGCCGGCGCACCCGCCGCTGCCGCCGCGACCCCGGCGCCGGCACCCGCCACGTCGGCGGCCACTCCCACGCCGGCACCGGCCGCTTCGTCACCGCCGGCAGCGGCGCCGGCAAAGGTGTGGTGGGACGAGAGCATCCCGCACGAGGTCGAGAAACTCAGCAACATCCGCAAGACCATCGCGCGCCGCCTGACGGAGTCGAAGCAGACGGTGCCGCACATCTATCTGACCGTCGACGTCCGGCTGGACGCGCTGCTGAAGCTGCGCGGCGACCTCAACAAGGCGCTGGACGCGCGGGGCGTGAAGCTGTCGGTCAACGATTTGCTGATCAAGGCGCTGGGCGTTGCGCTGGAAGCCACGCCCAAGTGCAACGTCACCTACACGGGCGACAGCCTGATCAGCTACAAGCGCGCGGACGTGTCGGTCGCGGTATCCACCCCGACCGGGCTGATTACCCCGATCATCCGCGACGCGGCGAACGCCAGCGTGTCGGCGATCTCGACCCAGATGAAGGAGCTGGCCGGGCGCGCCAAGGACAACAAGCTGAAGCCCGAGGAGTACCAGGGCGGCACGGCGTCGCTCAGCAACATGGGCATGTTCGGGATCAAGCAGTTCGAGGCGGTGATCAATCCGCCTCAGGGCATGATCATGGCGATCGGCGCGGGCGAGAAGCGCCCCTACATCGTCGACGATGCGCTGGGCGTCGCGACGGTGATGACCGCGACGGGCAGCTTCGATCACCGCGCGATCGACGGCGCCGACGGCGCCCAGCTGATGAAGGCGTTCAAGGAGCTGGTCGAGGCTCCGCTCGGCATGATCGCCTGAGGCGGAGCGTACGCCCGTGCCGAGCCGCACCCTGGTCGAGCTGCTCCACATCGCGGCAGGGCTCGTCGCCACGGTGTTGATCGTGCGGCTGGCGGCCTGGGGCTACCCGCTGGCGCGCGGCACGTTTAATGCGCTGGGCTGGGTAGCCGGGGCGGCGGTCATGCTGATGGGGATGGGACCCTTGCGCAAGGCGTGGCGGATCGATCAGCGGAGACGCGAGCATGACTGAAGCCCCGCCCGACCAGCAACCGGCGATCCGCGTCACCACCATGCCGGCCGACGCCAACCCGTACGGCGACATCTTCGGCGGGTGGCTGATGAGCCAGATGGACATGGCCGCGGGGCTGGTCGCGTCGCGTCACTCGCACGGCCGCGCGGTCACGATCGCGGTGGAGGGCATGAAGTTCCACGCCCCCGTCGCGGTCGGTGACGAGGTGTCGGTCTACGCCGACCTGGTCCGGGTCGGGCGCACGTCCATGACCATCGACGTCCAGGCCTGGCGTCGCGGCCGCCATGTCGAGGAGCGCTGCCTGGTCACGCAGGCGCAGTTCGTGTTCGTCGCGATCGACGAGCACCGCCAGCCGCGCGCGGTGCAGGGGTGAGCTTCCTGTTCGCCTGTCTGGTCGCGCTCGCGGCATCGCTGCCTACGACGCTGATGACGCTGGGAGTCTGGACCGCCTACGGCCGGCTGGTCGATGGACACGCGACCGATACCGTCTTCCTGGCGCTGGTGTTCCTGTTCGTGCCGCTGATCTTCTTCGTGTCGATCGCGAGCAATCTGGCGGCGGTGCTCCTGGGTCAGTTGCTGGCGTTGACGGTGGACGACGTCGCCGGCTGGGCCACCGTGGCGCTCGCGGGTGCGCTCGTTGTGCTGCTGTGCGCCTGGACGCAGCGGGGGGTGGGGTTCGGCCGCATCTCCGCGCCCGTATCGCCGCTGCCGGTCGCGCTGTTCGCGGCGATCGACGCCGTTCTTCTGTGTGCCGGGCTGCAGCTGCTGCCGGGCGATCGCCTCTTCTGACGGGAGTTAAGTTCCTTGGCTGACACCTACGACCTGATCGTCCTCGGCTCCGGGCCGGGCGGCTATGTTGCGGCGATCCGGGCCGCGCAGCTGGGGCTGAAGACCGCGATCGTGGAACGCGAGAACCTGGGCGGCATCTGCCTCAACTGGGGCTGCATCCCGACCAAGGCGCTGCTGCGCTCGGCCGAGATCTTCCACTACATGCAGCACGCCGGCGACTACGGCCTGGTCGCGGAGAAGATCAGCGCGGACCTGGCCGCCGTGGTGAAGCGCTCGCGCGGGGTCGCCAAGCAGCTGAACCAGGGCGTCACGCACCTGATGAAGAAGAACAAGATCGCGGTGCACATGGGCGAGGGGAGGCTGCTCGCGCCAGGCAAGCTCTCCGTCACCGACAAGGACGGCAAGAAGACGGAGCTGTCGGCCAAGAACATCATCGTCGCGACCGGCGCGCGTGCCCGCGACCTGCCGAACCTGCCCGCCGACGGCAAGCGGGTGTGGACCTATCGCCACGCGATGACGCCGGCGGAGCTGCCGACCAAGCTGCTGGTCATCGGATCGGGCGCGATCGGGATCGAGTTCGCAAGCTTCTACAACGACATGGGTGCCGAGGTGACGGTGATCGAGATGCTCGACCGGATCGTGCCGGTCGAGGACGCGGACGTGTCGGCATTCCTCGAAAAGGCGCTGAAGAAGCAGGGCATGACGATCATGACCGGCGCCAAGATCGACAAGATCGCGGCGAGCGGCAGCGGCGTGTCCGCCACGATCACGGCGAAGGACGGCAAGGCCGCCACCGCCGAGTACAGCCACGTCATCGTCGCGATCGGTATCGTGCCGAACACGGGCGACATCGGGTTGAAGGAGCTGGGCGTCGCGACCGACGATCGCGGCTTCGTGAAGACGGACGCCGCCTGCAAGACCAACGTGCCGGGCGTGTGGGCGATCGGCGACATCACCGCACCACCCTGGCTCGCGCACAAGGCGAGCCACGAGGGCGTGATCGCAGTGGAAGCGATCGCGGGCAACCACCCGCACGCCATGGACGTCCGCAACATCCCGGGCTGCACCTACTGCCACCCACAGGTCGCCAGCGTGGGCCTGACCGAGGCAAAGGCGAAGGAGGCCGGCTACCAGGTCAAGGTCGGCAATTTTCCGTTCATCGGCAACGGCAAGGCGATTGCGCTCGGCGAAGCGGAGGGCTTCATCAAGACCGTTTTCGACGCGAAGACCGGCGAGCTGCTCGGTGCGCACATGATCGGGGCGGAGGTGACCGAGCTCATCCAGGGTTACGCGGTCGGCAAGACGCTGGAGACAACGGAGGCCGAGCTGATGGAGACGGTCTTCCCGCACCCGACGCTGAGCGAGATGATGCACGAGAGCGTGCTGGGCGCGTACGGCAAGGCGCTTCATATCTGATTGTTGCCGGCGGAACAGGGCGGGGCGGGCCTGCGTTGCGGCGCAAAGCCTAGGAGATGGTCTCATGAAGCGCACCGCCCTGTTTGCATCGCTCGCCTCGCTCAGCCTGCTTGCGGCGTGCGGCGGCGACGACATCGTCGTCACCAACGAAAACAATGTCGTGCTGAACGACGCCATCGAGAACTACGCGGTCACCAACGACGGCGAAGTGGCCGCGAACGACGCGGCGCCGATGAACGCGACCGACGGCAACATGATGATGTCGAACAACAGCGCCATGAACGGAACCGAGCCGACCGCGAACGCGATGTAGGACACGCGAGCGATGGACAAGGATGAAGCCGCGGAGGTCCGCCGGGACTTCGATGAGGCGGTGAACATGACGCCCAAGGAGCTAGAGGACTGGCTCGAGACTGATGACAGCAAGCGCGTCGGCTGGAAGGGCGAGGATGGGAAGGGCGACGGCGAAAGCGTCGGCCATCACTCCGGGCGGCGGATCGTCGCGATCAAGCGCAAGAAGGTCTCCGAACTCAGCGACGACGATCTCGCCCACATGCGGAAGGTTCACTCCTACGTCGCGCGCCACTCGGCCCAGCGGCCAGACGGGGGCGTGAGCGAGACCAACTGGCGCTACTCGCTGATGAACTGGGGGCATGATCCGCTGAAGGATTGATGCTCCTTCGTTTATGTCCACCCCGGCGAGGGCCGGGGTCCAGTTCGGAGCCTCGCAGACGTGCTCCGGCGCAGGCGGTAGCCACGGCGGAAAGCAGCCGGCCCCCGCTCCTCCCGGCTCCAGCCCATCTATGCGGTAGCGACGCGTGAGTGTCGCCAGCGTTCCGTAGCTGGACCCCGGCCTTCGCCGGGGTGACAGGCTCGGCACTTAGACGCCTCCGCGCACCCCTGTTGACCCCAACCCGCCCGCTGGGTATAGGCGCCCCCGTTCCTGCGGAGGTGGCCGTTCGTCCTCGACCGGCGCCGCGTGGTGGACAGAGCTGAACGTTGCTGGTGACTGACGGGCCCGGGGGGCAGGCGCTCCCTTCGGCCCTTCTGCCGTTTCAGGCTTTATCGACTCCAGCAAAGTAACCGCCGGCGCAGTTGCCGGTAACACAAAGGTGAAGGGCTTCATGCCAACGATCAACCAGCTGGTCCGCAAGGGCCGCGAACCGCAGAAGGCCAAGTCGAAGGTCCCTGCGATGGAGCAGAACCCGCAGAAGCGCGGCGTCTGCACCCGCGTCTACACGACGACGCCGAAGAAGCCGAACTCGGCGCTGCGCAAGGTGGCCAAGGTCCGCCTGACCAACCAGCGCGAGGTCATCAGCTACATCCCGGGCGAGGGCCACAACCTCCAGGAGCACTCGGTGGTGCTGATCCGCGGCGGCCGTGTGCGCGATCTGCCGGGCGTGCGCTACCACGTGCTGCGCGGCGTGCTCGACACGCAGGGCGTCAAGGATCGCCGCCAGTCGCGCTCCAAGTACGGGGCGAAGCGGCCCAAGTAAGCCGCGCCTCCGTTTTCAGCTGATTGAAAGGTATTCCACATGGCGCGTCGTCGTCGTCCCGAGAAGCGGGAAATCCTGCCTGACCCCAAGTTCGGGGATGAGGTCCTGTCGAAGTTCATGAACAGCGTGATGCTCGACGGCAAGAAGGCCGTCGCCGAGGGCATCGTCTACTCCGCGATGGAGACGGTCGAGAGCCGCGCGAAGAAGGACCCGATCGGCGTGTTCCACGACGCGCTGAACAACATCAAGCCGGGCATCGAGGTCCGCAGCCGCCGCGTCGGTGGTGCGACCTACCAGGTGCCGGTCGAGGTCCGTCCGGAGCGCGCGCAGGCGCTGGCGATCCGCTGGCTGATCTCGGCCGCCCGCAACCGCAGCGAGCACACCATGTCGGCGCGCCTGTCGGGCGAGCTGCTCGATGCGTCGAACAACCGCGGCAATGCGGTGAAGAAGCGCGAGGACACGCACCGCATGGCGGAAGCGAACCGCGCCTTCAGCCACTACCGCTGGTAAGTTCCGTTACTACATGGGGAGTTCGGGCCTTCGGTCCGGCTCCCCGACGACCGTTCGCCCTGAGTAGGGGCTGAGCCTGCCGAAGGCCCGTATCGAAGGGCATGCTTCGATACGCCAATTCGACTTCGCTCAATGGCTACTCAGCACGAACGGGCGGGGGGCGATCCCCACAGCTTTCTTGCACCGCCGACCCGTCGGCACAGGAGTGATTGATCATGGCCCGCAGCCATCCGCTCGAGCGTTACCGCAATATCGGCATCATGGCGCACATCGACGCCGGCAAGACGACGACGACCGAGCGTATCCTCTACTACACCGGCAAGTCCTACAAGATCGGCGAGGTCCACGAGGGCACCGCGACCATGGACTGGATGGAGCAGGAGCAGGAGCGCGGGATCACGATCACGTCGGCCGCGACGACCTGCAAGTGGCGCGCCGAAGAGGGCAAGGGTGAGGAGCACCTCATCAACATCATCGACACGCCTGGCCACGTCGACTTCACCATCGAGGTCGAGCGTTCGCTGCGCGTGCTCGACGGCGCGGTTGCGTGCTTCGACGGCGTCGCAGGCGTCGAGCCGCAGTCGGAGACGGTGTGGCGTCAGGCGGAGAAGTACAAGGTTCCGCGGATGTGCTTCGTCAACAAGCTCGACCGCACGGGCGCCGACTTCTATTTCTGCGTGAACTCGATCATCGAGCGTCTCGGCGCGCGCCCGGCCGTGCTGTACCTGCCGATCGGCATGGAAGGCGGCTTCAAGGGCCTGGTCGACCTGGTCGAGAACCGCGCGATCATCTGGCTCGAGGAGTCGCTCGGCGCGAAGTTCGAGTACCAGGCGATCCCCGACGATCTGGCGGAGAAGGCCGCCAAGTACCGCAGCGACCTGATCGAGATGGCCGTCGAGCAGGACGACGACCTGATGGAGGCGTATCTCGAGGGCAACGAGCCGTCGACCGCCGACCTCAAGAAGCTGATCCGCAAGGGTACGCTGAACTTCTCGTTCGTGCCGATCGTCTGCGGCTCCGCGTTCAAGAACAAGGGCGTCCAGCCGCTGCTCGACGCGGTGGTCGACTATCTGCCGAGCCCGCTCGACATCCCGGACGTCGAGGGCGTGAAGCTCGACGGCACGACCCCGGACTCGCGCCCCGCGTCCGACACGGCGCCGCTGTCGCTGCTCGCGTTCAAGATCATGAACGATCCGTTCGTGGGCTCGCTCACCTTTGCCCGCATCTACTCGGGCACCCTCACCAAGGGTTCGTACCTGAACTCGGTGAAGGACAAGAAGGAGAAGATCGGCCGCATGCTCCTGATGCATGCGAACAGCCGCGAGGACATCGAGGAGGCACGCGCCGGCGACATCGTCGCGATCGCGGGTCTGAAGGAGACCACGACCGGCGACACGCTGTGCGATCCGGCGAACCCGATCATCCTGGAGCGTATGGAGTTCCCGGAGCCGGTGATCGAGCTGTCGGTGGAGCCGAAGACCAAGGCCGACCAGGAGAAGATGGGCATCGCGCTCAACCGCCTGGCTGCCGAGGATCCCTCGTTCCGCGTGTCCACGGACCATGAGTCGGGCCAGACCATCATCAAGGGGATGGGCGAGCTCCACCTCGAGATCCTGGTCGATCGCATGAAGCGCGAGTTCAAGGTCGAGGCGAACGTCGGTGCCCCGCAGGTGGCATATCGCGAGTACCTCGCGAAGAAGGTCGACATCGACTACACGCACAAGAAGCAGTCGGGCGGCTCCGGCCAGTTCGGCCGCGTCAAGGTGACGGTGGTGCCGGGCGAGCGCGGCTCGGGCTTCCAGTTCATGGACGAGATCAAGGGCGGCAACATTCCGCGCGAGTACATCCCGTCGGTCGAGAAGGGCTTCCGCGAGACCGCCGAGACGGGGTCGCTGATCGGCTTCCCGATCATCGACTTCGAGGTGCACCTGACCGACGGCGCGTACCACGACGTCGACTCCTCAGCGCTGGCGTTCGAGATCTGCGCGCGCGGCGCGATGCGCGAGGCCGCGCAGAAGGCCGGCATCAAGCTGCTCGAGCCGGTGATGAAGGTCGAGGTGGTGACGCCGGAGGATTACCTGGGCGACGTGATCGGCGACATGAACAGCCGCCGCGGACAGATCCAGGGCACCGACACGCGCGGCAACGCGCAGGCGGTGACGGCGATGGTGCCGCTCGCCAACATGTTCGGTTACGTGAACCAGCTCCGCTCGTTCACCCAGGGCCGTGCGAACTACTCCATGCAGTTCTCGCACTATGACGAGGTGCCCGCGAACGTCGCCGAGGAAGTCAAGGCGAAGATGGCCTGAGGCGGGCGGGGTCAAGGCGACTTGGCCCCACCCCCTGTCAGGCGGGCCACGCCGGATGTCGTTGGTGGCGGATCAACGCCGCCGCGCCGTCCCGGTGGGGGTAGCGTAAGCGTCAATCACTCGCTATGGGGCCGGGTCCTTTCCGCGGCTCCGCCGGCGAACAGACAATCAGACTAGAAGGTAGGGAACAATGGCCAAGGCTAAGTTTGAGCGGAACAAGCCGCACCTGAACATCGGCACCATCGGTCACGTCGACCATGGCAAGACCTCGCTGACCGCCGCCATCACCAAGGTGCTGGCCGAGAACGTCGCGGGCAACGCCGCCGTCGACTTCGCCAACATCGACAAGGCGCCGGAAGAGCGCGAGCGCGGCATCACCATCTCGACCGCGCACGTCGAGTATGAGACCGACGCGCGCCACTACGCGCACGTCGACTGCCCGGGCCACGCCGACTATGTGAAGAACATGATCACCGGTGCCGCCCAGATGGACGGCGCGATCCTGGTGGTCGCCGCGACCGACGGCCCGATGCCGCAGACCAAGGAGCACATCCTGCTCGCGCGTCAGGTCGGCGTGCCGACCATGGTCGTGTTCCTCAACAAGGTCGACCTGGTCGACGACGAGGAGATCCTGGAGCTCGTCGAGATGGAGATCCGCGAGGAGCTTTCCAAGCGCGAGTTCGACGGTGACAACATCCCGATCATCCGCGGCTCGGCAACGGCCGCGCTGTCGGGCTCCGACGAGAAGCTCGGCAAGGACGCGATCCTGGCGCTGATGGCCGCGGTCGACGAGTCGATCCCGCAGCCGGAGCGTCCGCTGGACAAGCCGTTCATGATGCCGATCGAGGATGTGTTCTCGATCTCGGGTCGCGGCACCGTGGTCACCGGCCGCGTCGAGACCGGCGTGGTGAAGGTCGGCGAGGAAGTCGAGATCGTCGGCATCCAGGAGTCGGTCCGCAAGACCACTGTCACCGGTGTTGAGATGTTCCGCAAGCTGCTCGACCAGGGCCAGGCCGGCGACAACATCGGCGCGCTGATCCGCGGCGTCGGTCGCGACGAGGTGGAGCGCGGCCAGGTGCTCGCGAAGCCGGGTTCGATCAAGCCGCACACCGACTTCCAGTCGTCGGTCTACGTGCTCTCGAAGGACGAGGGCGGCCGTCACACGCCGTTCTTCGGCAACTACCGTCCGCAGTTCTACTTCCGCACGACGGACGTGACCGGCACGATCGAGCTGCCCGAGGGCACCGAGATGGTCATGCCGGGCGACGAGGTCGCGCTGGGCGTCAAGCTCATCGCACCGATCGCGATGGACGTGGGTCAGCGCTTCACCATCCGTGAGGGCGGTCGTACCGTCGGCGCGGGCGTGGTCAGCGAGATCAACAAGTAAGACCAGCCGATAGGCTGATCCAGGAGGACCCGGGTTCCCGAAGCGGAGCCCGGGTCCTTTTGCGTCTTGCGCCCGCAGCGCTGATACGGACTATGCGCCGTGACAGGTGCGTGGCGGGGGCGCAGGATGGTCGAGGAAACGGCGCGGACGCGGCGGCTCGCGTTTGCGGCACATTGGACGATGGAAGTGATCGTCGTCGTGGTCGGCGTGCTGGTCGCGCTGGCGGTTCAGCAGTGGGCCGAACAGCGGGCGGCACGCGAGCGAGCCGATGCGGCGCGTGGCCGATTGCGCGAGGAGGTCGTCGGAAACACGACCAACCTGATCGAGCGGATAGCGGTCACGCCATGTCTGACGGCAAGGCTCCGCTATTTGAGCGACCGGCTGGAGCGTGCCGACCAGGATCGTGGGGCGATCACCGGCTTCCTGGCTCCGAGCGCGAGTGGGGTGCGCCGCATCTATGCGGCGCCGGTGCGGATCGCGGCGCGCGACGTCCTGACGGGTGCGCTGAACAGCGGGGATCTCGCCGTGCTCCCGGCCGGTCAGGTTGCGGCGCTCGGGGCGGCGTACAGCGCCTTTGATGCCTTTGCTCTCGCAAACCGCGAGGAGTTCGCGCTGCTCGCGGCCTTGGCGCCGCTGCGGATCGGCGTGCCCGGCGACGGCGCGCGTCGCGACGCGCTCTATACAACGGTTGAGCGTCTCCGCGGGCTCAACAGCGTGATGAAGGCGGTGGCGGACGATGGCGTGAAGACAGCCGCGGCGGCCGGCTTCGCGCTCACTCCAGCCGAACGGCGCTCGATGCGCAGCGACACGCTCCTGCCGCTGCGGAAGGTCTACGGGCAGTGCGTCGACGTGACGATATCGTCGCGCCTGCCGCGAACGGGGGTCTGAACCGGACGCAGCGCCGCCGCCGGGCCACCGCAACGAAGAGGGGCGCGGATAGGGACTTGCCCTGCCTGCGTCAGGCGTGTAGGGGCCCGCTTCGCTTTTCAGAAGAACGCAGCAAGAGCCGCTCCAGGCGGCCCGCTCTTTCGCATCGGTAGGGTACATGGAAACGCAGAATATCCGCATTCGCCTGAAGGCGTTCGATCACCGCGTGCTGGACAGCGCGACGGGTGAGATCGCCGACACCGCGCGCCGCACCGGTGCGCTCATCCGTGGCCCCATCCCGCTGCCCACGCGCATCGAGAAGTTCACGGTCAACCGTGGTCCGCACATCGACAAGAAGAGCCGCGAGCAGTTCGAGGTGCGCACCTACAAGCGCATGCTCGACATCGTGCAGCCGACCGCCAACACGGTCGACGCGCTGATGAAGCTGGATCTGGCGGCCGGCGTGGACGTCGAGATCAAGCTGGCGTAATTGCCAGCGGTCGTTCCGGCACAGTCCGGAACGGCCGACGAGGGGGCTGTTGACGGAAGCCTGCGCTTCCACTAATGGCGCCTCTCCCGCCGGGGCTTCAGTCCCACGGCGTGCTGGTCCGGCCGACAGGTCGGGCCGAGAAAGCAGGGATACCGGCCAGTTCGACTGGCGCCTGAGTCCCCGTCTTTCGCTTTATGATGAAGCGAAACAAACGGCCCTGACGGGGGCACTTGTACTCATGGGCTGGCCCTCTGGCGGTGACGTCGGGGGGTCTTTTCGTTGGCACGCTCCTCACAAGGGAGCCTCTGTTTGGGAAGGAATACGCATCATGCGCACAGGCGTGATCGCGAAGAAGATGGGCATGACACGCCTGTTCCAGGACGACGGGCGCCACGTGCCCGTGACCGTCCTGCAGCTCGACGGCCTGCAGGTCGTCGGCCGCAAGGAGCAGGATCGCGACGGCTATGTCGCCGTCCAGCTGGGCGCCGGTTCGGCCAAGGCCAAGAACGTCGCCAAGCCGCAGCGCGGCATGTTCGGCAAGGCCGAGGTGGAGCCGAAGGCGATCCTGGCCGAGTTCCGCGTCTCCGAGGACAACCTCCTCGACGTTGGCGCCGAGCTGTCGGCCGAGCACTACGTTGCCGGCCAGTACGTCGACGTGCAGGGCACGACGCAGGGCAAGGGCTTCGCCGGCGCGATGAAGCGCTGGGGCTTCGGCGGTCTGCGCGCGACCCACGGCGTGTCGGTCAGCCACCGTTCGCACGGTTCGACGGGTAACCGTCAGGATCCGGGCCGCGTCTTCAAGAACAAGAAGATGGCCGGCCACATGGGTGCCCGCACCCGCACGCAGCAGAACCTAGAGATCGTCTCCACCGACGCGGCTCGTGGTCTGATCTTCGTCAAGGGCTCGGTCCCGGGCTCGAAGGGCGGGTGGCTGCTGGTCAAGGACGCGGTGAAGGTCTCGGCACATGCCGACGCGCCGTACCCGGCCGCTCTGCGTCCGGTCGCGCATGACGAAGCGCCGCACGTGCCGGTGGTCGAAGAGGGCGCGGTTCATGAGCTGCCGCCGTTGCCGAGCGCGGAAGAGGTGCAGGCCGGTGTTGCCGCATCGGACGCCGCCGGCGCCGGTGAGGTCGATCCGGGCAGCGTGCCGCCGGCCGATGGCGCCAACACGAGCCAGGAGGGCTGACAAAGTGAAGGTCAATGTTCAATCCTTCGACGCTGCCGCGAGCGCGACTGACGTTGAGCTGAGCGACGAGATCTTCGGTCTCGAGCCCCGCGCCGACGTGCTGCACCGCGTGGTCACCTGGCAGCTGGAGAAGCGTCGCGGCACCGCCCGCGGCACCCGCGAGCGCAGCGATGTGGCGCGTACGGGCAAGAAGTTCGGTCGCCAGAAGGGCGGCGGTACGGCTCGCCACGGCGATCGCCGCGCGCCGGTGTTCATCGGTGGTGGTAAGGCGCACGGCGCTCGCGTCCGCGACTTCAATCCCTCGCTGAACAAGAAGATTCGCGCGCTGGGCCTCAAGATGGCGCTCAGCAGCCACGCAAAGGCGGGCACGCTGATCGTCCTCGACAGCCTGGGTGTTGCCGAGAACAAGACCAAGACGCTGAAGGGCGACCTGGCGCGGCTGGGCTTCGGCAAGGCGGCGCTGGTGATCGACGGTGACGCGGTGGAGACGAGCTTCGCGCTCGCCGCCGGCAACCTCAGGGAGGTCAACGTCCTCCCCGCGATCGGCGCCAACGTCTACGACATCCTGAAGGCCGATACGCTGGTGCTGAGCCGGGCGGCGGTCGAGAAGCTGGAGGCCCGCTTCAATGGCTAAGGCAGCAAAGGGTGCGATCGACAACCGTCACTATGACGTGATCGTCGCGCCGCACATCACCGAGAAGTCGACGCTGATCAGCGAGGCAAACGCGGTCGTGTTCAAGGTCGCGAACGACGCGACCAAGCCGCAGATCAAGGCGGCGGTCGAGGCGCTGTTCAACGTGTCCGTCACGGGCGTGAACACCCTGGTCCAGAAGGGCAAGACCAAGCGCTGGAAGGGCACGCCCTACAGCCGGTCGGACATGAAGAAGGCGATCGTGACGCTGAAGGACGGCGACTCGATCGACGTCACCACGGGGATTTGAGGGTCATGGCACTCAAGAACTACAACCCGACGTCGCCGGGCGTCCGCGGCCTGATCCTGGTCGACCGCTCGGGGCTCTACAAGGGACGCCCGGTCAAGGCGCTGACCGAGGGCAAGACCAAGACGGGCGGCCGCAACAACAAGGGTCATGTCACCTCGCGCGGCATCGCGGGCGGTCACAAGCAGCGCTATCGCATCGTCGATTTCAAGCGCCGCCTGTGGGACGTCGAGGGCACGGTGGAGCGGATCGAGTATGACCCGAACCGCACCGCCTTCATCGCGCTGGTGAACTACGGCAACGACGACGCCGGGAAGGCGAACGTCGCGTACATCATCGCGCCGCAGCGCCTGGGCGTTGGCGACAAGGTGATCGCCGGTCGCAAGACCGACGTGAAGCCGGGCAACGCCATGGAGCTGGGCCAGATGCCGGTCGGCACCATCGTCCACAACGTGGAGATGAAGCCGGGCAAGGGCGGTCAGATCGCGCGCTCGGCAGGTACCTACGTCCAGGTCGTCGGTCGTGACCGCGGCATGGTGATCGTCCGCCTGAACTCGGGCGAGCAGCGCTACATCCACGCCAACTGCATGGCGACGGTGGGCGCGGTGTCGAACCCCGACAACCAGAACCAGAACCTCGGCAAGGCCGGCCGCAATCGCTGGCTCGGCAAGCGCCCGCTGACGCGCGGCGTCGCCAAGAACCCGGTCGACCACCCGCACGGCGGTGGTGAGGGCCGGACCTCGGGCGGCCGGCACCCGGTCACGCCGTGGGGCAAGCCGACCAAGGGTGCGCGCACCCGCCACAACAAGGCGACGGACAAGATGATCATCCGCAGCCGCCACGCGAGGAAGAAGTAATGGCTCGCTCCGTCTGGAAGGGTCCGTTTGTGGACCTCAGCCTTCTGCGGAAGGCGGAAACCGCTCAGGACGCCGGCACCCGTTCCGGCCCGATCAAGACCTGGTCGCGTCGCTCGACGATCCTGCCGCAGTTCGTCGGCCTGACGTTCAACGTCTACAATGGCCGCAAGTTCGTGCCGGTGAGCGTGAACGAGGAGATGGTCGGCATGAAGCTCGGCGAGTTCGCGCCCACGCGCTACTTCCCGGGTCACGCCGCCGACAAGAAGGGCAAGCGCTGATGAGCAAGCCAGCAGCAGGGCGTCGCGTCGGCGACAAGGAAGCGCTGTCGGTCGGCACGCAGATCCGCGGTTCGGCGCAGAAGCTGAACCTGGTCGCAGGCCTGATCCGCGGCAAGCGGGCAGGTGACGCGCTCAACATCCTCGCCTTCAGCAAGAAGGCGATGGCGGTTGACGCGCGCAAGGTGCTCGCCTCCGCGATCGCCAACGCCGAGAACAACCACAACCTCGACGTCGACGCGCTGATCGTGTCGGAGGCGAGCGTGGGCAAGTCGATCACCATGAAGCGCTTCGCGACCCGCGGCCGTGGCAAGTCCACCCGCATCCTGAAGCCGTTCAGCCGTCTGCGCATCGTCGTGCGCGAGCAGGAAGAAGCGTAATGGGTCACAAGAGCAACCCGATCGGTCTGCGCCTGCAGATCAACCGCACGTGGGACAGCCGCTGGTACGCCGACGGCGCCGACTACGGCCGCCTGCTGCTGGAGGATCTGAAGATCCGCCAGTACATCATGAAGACGCTGCCGCAGGCCGCGATCTCCAAGGTGGTGATCGAGCGTCCGGCCAAGCTGTGCCGCATCTCCGTCTTTGCCGCGCGCCCCGGCGTGATCATCGGCAAGAAGGGCTCGGACATCGAGAAGCTGCGCAAGACGCTCGGCGCGATGACCAGCTCGGAAGTGTCGCTGAACATCGTGGAGATCCGCAAGCCCGAGATCGACGCCAAGCTGATCGCGCAGGGCATCGCCGACCAGCTGGAGCGCCGCATCGCGTTCCGCCGCGCCATGAAGCGCGCGGTGCAGTCGGCGATGCGTCTGGGCGCCGACGGCATCCGCGTCGCCTGCGGCGGGCGTCTGGGTGGTGCGGAGATCGCGCGCTCGGAGAGCTACCGCGAGGGCCGCGTGCCGCTCCACACGCTTCGCGCGAACCTCGACTATGCCGAGGCGCAGGCCCACACCGCCTACGGCGTGTGCGGCGTGAAGGTCTGGGTGTTCAAGGGCGAGATCCTCGGCCACGACCCGATGGCGCAGGACCGGCTGATGATGGAGGCCCAGACCTCCGGCGTGCGCCCCGCGCGCGATGATCGCAGGAACTAATCATGCTGCAACCGAAGAAGACCAAGTTCCGCAAGCAGTTCAAGGGCCGCATCCACGGTGATGCCAAGGGCGGCACCTCGCTGAACTTCGGCTCGTACGGGCTGAAGGCGATGGAGCCGGAGCGGATCACCGCGCGGCAGATCGAGGCGGCTCGCCGTGCGATCACGCGTCACATCAAGCGCCAGGGTCGCCTCTGGATCCGCATCTTCCCGGACGTGGCGGTGTCGTCGAAGCCGGCCGAGGTCCGCATGGGCTCGGGCAAGGGTGCGCCGGAATACTGGGCCGCCCGCGTCAAGCCGGGCCGCATCCTGTTCGAGCTGGACGGGGTCGAGGGTCCGCTGGCGGCGGAAGCGTTCGAGCGTGCGGCGATGAAGCTGCCGATCAAGACCAAGGTCGTGGCGCGCCTCGGCGACACGTCGCACCTGGAGGGTTGAGGAAATGGCTAAGGCTACCGATCTTCGCGCCAAGAGCGACGATCAGCTGAGCGAGGAACTCGGCAACCTGAAGCGGGAGGCGTTCAACCTGCGCTTCCAGGCCGCGACCAGCCAGCTCGAGAAGTCGAGCCGGGTTCGCGAGGTCCGTCGCGACATCGCGCGCATCAAGACGCTGCAGAACGAGCGCACGCGCTCGACTGCCCAGTAAGAGGACGAGAAGACATGCCGAAGCGCGTGCTGACCGGGGTGATCGTCTCGGACAAGACCGACAAGACGGTGGTGGTGAACGTTGAGCGCAAGGTGAAGCACCCGCTCTACGGCAAGATCATCCGCCGTTCCAAGAAGTACCACGCCCATGACGAGGCGAACGAGTACAAGGCCGGCGAGACGGTGCGGATCGAGGAGACTGCGCCGATGTCGAAGCTGAAGACGTGGAAGGTGGTCGAGCGGGTGAACACCCATGCGACGCCAGAGCGCGTCGACGTCGACGCAGCCGCCTGAGATCAGGCGCGGTCCCACGAGGGCCGGTTTGTTTGAACGGAACCACCGGGCGCGTCCCGGCAGGCCAGATGAGAAGGATACGGATCGATGATCCAGATGCAGTCCAATCTCGACGTCGCTGACAACAGCGGCGCGAAGCGGGTGCAGTGCATCAAGGTGCTGGGCGGCTCCAAGCGTCGCACGGCCGGCGTTGGCGACGTGATCGTCGTCAGCGTGAAGGAAGCGGTTCCCAGGGGCCGCGTGAAGAAGGGCGACGTGCACCGCGCGGTGATCGTCCGTACGGCGAAGGACATCCGTCGCGCCGACGGTTCGGTGATCCGCTTCGACGGCAATGCCGCGGTGCTGGTCAACAAGAACGAGGAGCCGATCGGCACCCGTATCTTCGGCCCGGTGGTCCGCGAGCTCCGCTCCAAGGGCTACATGAAGATCATCTCGCTCGCGCCTGAGGTGCTGTGATGGCTGCTGCCAAGATCAAGAAGGGCGACCGCGTCGTCGTCCTGTCGGGCAAGGACAAGGGCAAGACCGGCGAGGTCACCCAGTCGCTGCCGAAGGAGGACAAGGTCGTGGTGTCGGGCGTGAACATCGCCGTGCGCCACGCCAAGCCGAGCCAGTCGGATCCGCAGGGCGGGCTGAAGCGCGCCGAGGCGCCGCTGCACATCAGCAAGGTCGCGCACGTGACCGCCGACGGCAAGCCGACCCGCGTTCGCTTCGAGGAGCGCGACGGCAAGAAGGTCCGCGTGGCCGTCAAGACCGGGGAGGCCATCAATGGCTGACAAGTACACGCCGCGCTTGCGGACCATGTATGACGAGAAGATCGCCAAGGCGATGACCGAGAAGTTCGGCTACGCCAACGCGATGGAAGTTCCCAAGCTGGACAAGATCGTCATCAACATGGGCGTTGGTGAAGCCACGCAGGACAAGAAGAAGGTCGAGCAGGCCGCGTCCGAGATGGAGAAGATCGCCGGCCAGAAGCCGGTGGTCACCAAGGCCAAGAAGTCGATCGCGCAGTTCAAGCTGCGTGAGGGCATGCCGATCGGCTGCAAGGTGACGCTCCGTCGCGAGCGCATGTACGAGTTCCTGGACCGCCTGGTCACGATCGCGCTGCCGCGCGTCCGCGACTTCCGCGGCCTGAACCCGAAGTCGTTCGACGGTCGTGGCAACTATGCCATGGGCCTCAAGGAGCAGCTGATCTTTCCGGAGATCAGCTATGACAGCGTCGACAAGATCCGCGGGATGGACATCATCGTGACCACCACCGCGAAGACCGACGAGGAAGCGCGCGAGTTGCTGCGCCTGTTCGGGTTCCCGTTCATCGGCATGACCGATGCGGACCAGCAGGCCCAGGCCGCGTAAGGAAGAGAGCTTAAGTCCATGGCGAAACTGAGTTCGATCAACAAGAATGAGCGTCGCAAGCAGCTGGTGAAGAAGTACGCCGGCAAGTACGCGAAGCTGAAGGCGACCGCGAACGACGAGTCCCTCGACGAAACCGAGCGTCTCATCGCGCGGCTGAAGATGGCGGAAATCCCGCGCAACGGTAACCCGACGCGCATCCGCAATCGCTGCGAGCTGACGGGCCGTCCGCGCGCCTACTACCGCAAGTTCCGTCTTGCCCGCGTCATGCTGCGCGATCTGGCCAACAAGGGCCTGATCCCCGGCGTCACGAAGTCGAGCTGGTAAGGATCAAGAGATGGCTTTGACCGATCCGCTGGGTGACATGCTCACCCGCATCCGCAACGGCCAGCGCGCGCGCAAGGACAGCGTCCTGACGCCGGGCAGCAAGCTGCGGACCCGCGTGCTCGACGTGCTTCAGCGCGAAGGCTACATCCGCGGTTACTCCGAGGAGCAGATGGGCCCGGCCGCGGGCATCCGCATCGAGCTCAAGTATTTCGAGGGCCAGCCGGCGATCAAGCACGTCGCGCGCATCTCGAAGCCGGGCCGCCGCGTATACTCGGGCAGCCAGGAGCTGCCGCGGGTCCGCAACGGCCTTGGCATCACGATCGTCTCGACGCCCAACGGCGTTCTCTCCGACGCGGAAGCGCGCGAGCAGAACGTCGGCGGCGAAGTGCTGGCGGAGGTGTTCTGATGAGCCGCATCGGCAAGAAGCCGGTCACCGTGCCGGCAGGCGTCACCGCCTCGATCGAGGGCAGCACGCTGAACGTCAAGGGGCCGAAGGGTGCCCTGGCACTCGCGATGCGCGACGAGATCAGCTACACGGTGGAGGACGGCGGCATCTCGGTGCAGCCGGCCAACGACACCAAGCAGGCGCGCGCCTTCTGGGGCATGCAGCGTACGCTGGTGCAGAACCTGGTGACCGGCGTGACGGAGGGCTTCTCCAAGAAGCTGCTGATCACGGGCGTCGGCTACCGCGCAAATGCGCAGGGCCGCAAGCTGAAGCTCCAGCTCGGCTACAGCCACGACGTTGACCTGGACGTGCCGGATGGCATCGAGGTGAAGACCCCGGATCAGACCACGGTCGAGATCTCGGGTTCCGACAAGCAGGCGGTTGGCCAATTCGCCGCGGAGATCCGTCGCTGGCGCAAGCCCGAGCCGTACAAGGGCAAGGGCATCAAGTACGATGGCGAGTTCATCTTCCGCAAGGAAGGGAAGAAGAAGTAATGAGCAAGGGTCTCTCCCTCTTCGAAAAGCGGCGTCGCCGCAACCGCACGGCGCTGCGCGCGCGTGGGGCCGGGCGTCCGCGCCTCAGCATTCACCGCTCGGGCCGCCACATCTACGCGCAGGTGATCGACGACAGCGAGGGCAAGACCCTCGCGGCGGCGTCGACCGTCGGCAAGGATCAGGCGGACAAGACCGGCGCGACGATCGAGGCCGCCAAGGCCGTCGGTCAGCGCGTGGCGGAAGCGGCCAAGGCGGCGGGCGTTACTCAGGTCGTCTTCGACCGTGGCGGCTTCCTCTATCATGGTCGCGTCAAGGCGCTGGCGGATGCCGCGCGTGAGAGCGGATTGGAGTTCTGATGATGGCCGACGAGAACAACACGCCGGAAGGCGGCGCGCCGGTGGAGGCCGCATCGGCCCCGCAGGAGGGCGGTTACGCCGGTGGTCAGGGCGGTCGCGGTCGCGGCGGCCCGGGTGGCGGTCGCGGCCGTGGTCCGGGTGGTCCGGGTGGCAACCGCGGTGGCCGTGACGGCGGCCGCGGCGGTCGGCGCGACGATCGTCGCGGCGGTGCCGACGACGGCGGCGAGGAGCTGATCGAGAAGCTGGTCCACATCAACCGCGTGTCCAAGACGGTGAAGGGCGGCAAGCGCTTCGGCTTCGCGGCGCTGGTCGTCGTGGGCGACGGCAAGGGCCGGGTCGGCTTCGGTCACGGCAAGGCGCGCGAGGTGCCGGAGGCGATCAGCAAGGCAACGGCATCGGCCAAGAAGGCGATGGTGCGCGTGCCGCTGAAGGACGGCCGCACGCTGCACCACGACGGCAACGGCCACTTCGGTGCGGGTCGCGTGACGGTGCGTTCGGCCCCGGCGGGTACCGGCATCATCGCCGGCGGCCCAATGCGCGCGATCTTCGAATCGCTGGGCGTCGCCGACGTGGTGACCAAGTCGGTCGGTACGTCGAACCCGTACAACATGATCCGGGCGACCTTCGAGGCGCTGGGCGAGCAGACCTCGCCCAAGAGCGTCGCGCAGCGCCGGGGCAAGAAGATCGCCGACCTGCTCGGCCGCGGCGGGTCGCAGACCGCCGAGGCGGATGCGGCCGCGATCGTGGAGTAAGCGACCATGGCGACCATCAAGATCAAGCAGATCGGCTCGCCGATCCGCCGCACCAAGGACCAGCGCGCGACCCTCGTCGGCCTGGGCCTCAACAAGATGCACCGCGTCAGCGAGCTGGAGGATACTCCCGAAGTACGGGGCATGATCCGCAAGCTGCCGCACATGGTGGAGATCGTGGAGGGCTAAGGCGCGTCCACGGTTGGACTTACGGGAAGGGGCGTCGGCCGGGCCGGCGCCCCTTTTCGCGTCCGGGCGTCCATCAGCGGATCGGGCAGGCGAGGTCGCCCTCCTCGCAGCGGTTGAGCTGGCGCAGTTGCCTCAGGCGATCGTTGGTCAGGCGCTCCATGCAGCCGGCGACCACCATCGGCTGGACGGAGCCGCCGCTGACGCCCGAGGCGACAAAGCGGCACTCGGCGTCGCGGAACGCGATCCAGTGACGCTGCGACGCTCGCAGCAGCTGCTTGGCCGCCGGGGACGCCTTGGTCATCAGCGCGGTGTAGGTCTGGTTGAGGTCGCGGTCGGCCGCCTTCGCTTTGCGGGCCGCGTCGGTATTCAGGGCCATTTGCGTCTGTGCGGCAAGTGGTGCCGGCGCGGCGCTTGCCAGCGTGACGATCAGGGCGAGGGTCATCGGGGGTCGCATCGGGCCTCCTGCGGGTAGGACGGACAGGGTAACGTCCGTGCGGCGGGACCGGGTGCATGCACCATCGCTCCGCACCGGCCAATCAGCGCGTGACAAGCGGTGTGCGCCCCGCTATGGGCCGCCGCTTCCAATCAACCAGCGCGAACATAGCGAAAGCGAGTGCATCCATGAAACTGAACGATCTCCGCGACAACGAAGGCGCCCGTCATCGCAAGATGCGGGTCGGCCGCGGCATCGGTTCCGGCAAGGGCAAGACCGCCGGACGCGGCCAGAAGGGTCAGAAGAGCCGCGAGGGCGTCTCGATCAAGGGCTTCGAGGGCGGTCAGATGCCGCTGCACATGCGGCTGCCGAAGCGCGGCTTCAACAACATTTTCGCCAAGGATTATGCCGAGGTGAACCTGGGCGCGCTGCAGAAGGCGGTGGACGCCGGGACGCTTGATGCCGCGCAGACGGTCGATCATGCGGCGCTGAAGGCGGCGGGTCTCGCCCGCGGCGGCAAGGACGGCGTGCGCCTGCTCGGGAAGGGCGCGCTTTCCGCCAAGCTGACACTGGCGGTGGCGGGCGTCTCCAAGTCGGCGCGCGAGGCGGTCGAGGCGGCGGGCGGATCGGTCCAGGTGGCCGAGATCGTCCCGGCCGCGGAGAAGGCGGCGGCCAAGAAGAACACCGGTCGCGCCGGCAAGAAGCGCGGGCTGGTTCCGGCCTGAAACCGCGCTGACGCCACCCCCGGCCGTGCGGCCGGCGGGCGATCGGGTGCGCCGAGGTTAGACAATGCTTCGGGCGCGCCTATATGAGCGGCGGCGGGCGGAACTAACGCTTGGCCGCCGTTCTCGTTTCCAGGATCAACCGCACTCATGGCATCTGCCGCCGATAACCTCGCCACCGGCCTGAACCTCGCGAAGTTCAGCCAGGCGACTGACCTGAAGAAGCGCCTGTGGTTCACGCTGGGCGCGCTGATCGTGTTCCGGATGCTGAGCTACGTGCCGCTGCCGGGCGTCGATCCGACCGCGCTCAACCTGCTGGCCAACCAGACGCAGGGCGGCGTGCTCGATTTCTTCAACACCTTCTCGGGCGGCGCGCTGGAGCGGATGAGCCTGATCGCGCTCGGCGTCATGCCCTACATCACGGCGTCGATCGTGGTGCAGCTCGCGACCTCGCTCTCGCCGCAGCTCGCCGCGATCAAGAAGGAAGGCGAGTCGGGCCGCAAGAAGCTGAATCAGTACACCCGCTACGGCACGGTTGCGCTGGCGGCGGTGCAGGGCTGGTTCATCGCGGTCGGCCTGGAGGCGTTCGGCGCCAGCCAGGGCGTACAGGCGGTGATCGAGCCCGGCCTCACCTTCCGCGTCGCCGCGGTCGTCAGCCTGGTCGGCGGCACCATGTTCCTGATGTGGCTGGGCGAGCAGATCACCAGCCGCGGCATCGGCAACGGCATTTCCCTAATCATCATGGCGGGCATCGTCGCGCACCTGCCGCGCACGCTGGTCCAGCTGTTCGAGGGCGGTCGCTCGGGCACGATGGGCGTCGGCACGCTGCTCGGCATCCTGGTCGCGGTGGCCGGCCTGATCCTTCTGATCTGCTTCATGGAGCGAGCGCAGCGCCGCATCCTGATCCAGTACCCCAAGCGCCAGACCCAGCGCGGCATGCAGGCGGAGCGCAGCCACCTGCCGCTGAAGCTCAACACCGCGGGCGTGATCCCGCCGATCTTCGCCTCGTCGCTGCTGCTGCTGCCGCTCACCATTTCGCAGTTCGCAGGGCAGGGCGTCTCGGGCGAGAGCGCCTGGGGCGACTTCGTCATCAGCCTCAACCAGTACCTCCAGCACGGTTCGCCGGTGTACATGGCGCTCTACGCGGCCGGCATCATCTTCTTCTCGTTCTTCTACACCGCCGTTGTCTTCAATCCGGAGGAGACCGCGGACAATCTGAAGCGCTACGGCGGCTTCATTCCCGGTATCCGTCCGGGCAAGAACACCGAGAACTACTTCGACTTCGTGCTCACCCGCATCACGGTGATCGGTGCTGCATACCTGACGCTCATCTGCCTGCTGCCCGAGTATCTGGTGTCCGCGCTGTCGATCCCCTTCTATCTCGGCGGCACTAGCCTTCTGATCGTGGTCAACGTTACGATGGACACGGTGACGCAGATCCAGTCGCACCTGCTGGCGCATCAGTACGGCGACCTGATCAAGAAGGCGAAGCTGAAGGGCGGCCGGCTGCGCTGAGCGGCGGCCGTCCGGACGATAAGGGGAGTGGGGGCGTGAACATCATCCTTCTTGGGCCGCCGGGGGCGGGCAAGGGAACCCAGGCGAGCCGGCTGGAAGCGGACCGCGGCATGGTGCAACTGTCGACCGGCGACATGCTGCGCGCCGCTGTCAAGGCGGGCACGCCGGTCGGGCTCAAGGCCAAGATGGTGATGGAAGCGGGCGAGCTCGTCTCCGACGCGATCGTCTCCGCGCTGATCGGCGAGCGGCTCGACATGGCGGACACGCAGGCGGGCGCAATTTTCGACGGTTACCCCCGCACGGCGGCGCAGGCCGACGCGCTCGACCTGCTGCTGGAGGAGCGCGGGCGCACGCTCGACGCCGTCATCGAGCTGACCGTCGACGAGGACGCGCTGGTCGAGCGGATCACCGGGCGGTTCACCTGTGCCAACTGCGGCGCCGGCTATCACGACCAGTTCAAGCCGACGCTCGCCGCCGGCACCTGCGACGTGTGCGGCGCGCACGAGTTCAAGCGGCGGCCGGACGACAATGCGGAGACGGTGCGGACCCGCATGGCCGAGTACCGCGCCAAGACCGCGCCGATCCTGCCCGTCTATGAAGCGCGCGGGATCGTCTACCGCGTCGACGGCATGGCCGACATCGGCGAGGTGAGCGGCGCGATCGAGGCGGTGCTGGCGGAGGTCGGCAGCGCCGCGGTTGCGACGGGCGGACACGCGGCGTAGCCTGCTTCCTCTCGTGGGGAGGACGACAGATGCGGACGGTGGGGCTGGGCGCGCTGGTGCTGGCCGGGCCGGCGACGGCGGAGGTGACCGCGGTCACGCCGACGAGCTTCGTGATCGAGCAAAGTGTTACCGTGGCGGCGGCGCCGCCGCAGCTGTGGGAGAAGCTGCGCGCGCCGCAGAAGTGGTGGGATCCCGAGCACAGCTACTCGGGCGACAGCGCCAACCTCTACCTGGATGCGCAGGCGGCCGGGTGCTTCTGCGAGCGCACGCCCAAGGACAAGGGCAGCGTCGAGCACGCGCGGGTCGTCTATGTGGCGCCCGGGCGGATGATCCGCCTGGTCGGAGCGCTCGGCCCGCTTCAGGCCGAAGCGGTGACGGGCACGCTCACCTGGCGGGTCGACCCGGTTGATGCGACCACGTCGAAACTGTCGCTTAGCTACGTCGTCGGCGGACACATGCGCCAGGGTGGCGAGGTGATGGCGCCGCTGGTCGACAAGGTGCTGCTGAACCAGCTGACCCGGCTGAAGGCGGCGGCGGAGGCCGGAATGGCTCCGGCAAAATGAGCGGGAACGCTTCGCTTGACAGGGCGTTTGCGCGCGCCTAACTGACGCCTCTTCCGAACCACCGTAGCCCGGCGGCGCATGCGCGCACGTCGGTCATCGTGCGTCCGGGAAGACTAACAATGCGATGAGATGGATCGGCGGCCATGCCGGTCCGTGGAGCTGGGAGAACCTATCACATGGCACGTATCGCGGGTGTCAACATCCCGACCAACAAGCGCGTGATCATCGCGCTGCAGTACATTCACGGTATCGGCCCGTCGAAGGCCGAGGAGATCACCGCCAAGCTCGGCATCTCCGCGGAGCGCCGCGTCCAGGACCTGACGGACCAGGAAGTGCTGCAGATCCGCGAGGCGATCGACGCCGGCTACACGGTGGAGGGCGACCTGCGCCGCCAGACGGCGATGAACATCAAGCGCCTGATGGACCTGGCCTGCTACCGCGGCCTGCGCCACCGCAAGGGCCTGCCGGTCCGCGGCCAGCGCACCCACACCAACGCGCGCACCCGCAAGGGCAAGGCCAAGCCGATCGCGGGCAAGAAGAAGTAAGCGCGAGCGCTTACTCCTTCTCCGCCGGAGGCAGGTCGGAAGCCGATCGCCTCCCGATCACCGTATCAGGTCAGGATTAATACAATGGCACAAGCACCGCAGCGTCTTCGCCGTCGCGAGCGCAAGAACATTACCGCCGGCGTCGCGCACGTGAACGCCAGCTTCAACAACACCATGATCACCATCACCGATGCGCAGGGCAATGCGATCAGCTGGTCGTCGGCCGGCATGATGGGCTTCAAGGGCTCGCGCAAGTCGACCCCGTACGCGGCGCAGGTCGCAGCCGAGGACGCCGGCAAGAAGGCCGCCGAGCATGGCGTTCGCACACTGGAGGTCGAGGTCAAGGGTCCGGGTTCGGGCCGCGAGTCCGCGCTGCGCGCGCTCCAGGCCGTCGGTTTCCAGATCACCTCGATCCGCGACGTGACCTCCATCCCGCACAATGGAGTGCGGCCGTCAAAGCGCCGCCGCGTCTAAACACACCCGTCGGGTCCGCGCGCGGTTGATCGCGCGGCGCGGACCCATTCTCCCATGGTCGTGGCCCCGATCAGCCGCGACCCAAAAGCAAGGGGTAGCCCGTGGCCGTCAACGCAAAGAACTGGCAGGAACTGAAGAAGCCCAATGGGCTGGAGAAGAAGGGCGGCGACGGCAAGCGCAAGTCGACCTTCATCGCCGAGCCGCTGGAGCGCGGGTTTGGCCTGACGCTCGGCAACGCGCTGCGCCGCGTGCTGCTGTCCTCGCTGCAGGGTGCGGCGGTGACCTCCATCAAGATCGAGAACGTGCTCCACGAGTTCTCGAGCCTGGCGGGCGTCCGCGAGGACGTGACCGACATCGTGCTCAACGTGAAGCAGCTCGCCATCCGCATGACGGGCGAGGGGCCAAAGCGGCTCCAGCTCGCCGCGACCGGCCCGGCCGAGGTGAAGGCCGGCGACATCGCGGTGTCGGGCGACATCGAGGTGATGAATCCCGAGCTGGTGATCTGTCACCTGGACGAGGGCGCGACGCTCAACATGGAGCTGACCGCCGACACGGGTAAGGGCTATGTTCCGGCCGCGAACAACCGTCCGGCCGACGCGCCGATCGGGCTCATCCCGGTCGACGCGCTCTACTCGCCGGTTCGCCAGGTCAGCTACAAGGTCGACCCGACCCGCGTGGGTCAGGACCTCGACTACGACAAGCTGACGCTGACGGTCGAGACCGACGGTACGGTGACCCCGGAGGACGCGGTGGCCTATGCCGGTCGTATCCTCCAGGATCAGCTCGCGCTGTTCGTGCACTTCGACGACTCGAGCGTCCGCACCTCGGCGCCGATCGGCGTTGCGGCGCCGTCGGCCGTGCCGGAGACGCCGGGCGACACGGCGACGATCAACCGCTTCCTGCTGAAGAAGGTCGACGAGCTCGAGCTGTCGGTCCGCTCGGCGAACTGCCTCAAGAACGACAACATCATCTACATCGGCGATCTGGTCCAGAAGACCGAGGCCGAGATGCTGCGGACCCCGAACTTCGGCCGCAAGTCGCTCAACGAGATCAAGGAAGTGCTGTCCTCGATGGGGCTGCGGCTGGGGATGGAGATCCCGGGCTGGCCGCCCGAGAACATCGAGGAAATGGCCAAGAAGCTGGAGCAGGAGATTCTCGGCTGATCGCAGCGGATTAGCGCGAGCTAATCCGCGCCACGGCGATCAACGCGGCCGGCGAGCTTAGCTCGACCGACGACGCGGGCTTCGCCCGCGGCGCTCCTCGGATTGCTGGACCCCGGCCTACGCCGGGGTGACGGATGTATTGGGTGAGCCAGCCGTCCTCACCTGGTCTGGGGTTCCGTCAGACGGCCCCTTAACGAACGAAGGAAACGATCATGCGTCACAAGGTTGGTGGCCGTAAGCTGCAGCGCACCTCGGCCCACCGTCTGGCCCTGTTCCGGAACCAGTCGGCCGCGCTCATCAAGCACGAGCAGATCACCACGACCCTTGCCAAGGCGAAGGAGCTCCGACCCTACGTCGAGAAGCTGATCACGCTGGCGAAGAAGGGTGGCCTGTCCAACCGTCGCCTGGCGCACGCCCGCCTGCTCGACGATGCGCAGCTGGTGAAGCTGTTCGACACGCTGGCCGCGCGCTACGCCGACCGTAACGGCGGCTACACCCGCATCATTAAGGCGGGCATCCGCGCGTCGGACGCGGCGCCCATGGCGATCATCGAGTTCGTCGACCGCGACACCGCCGCCAAGGGTCAGGACTCCGGTCCGGTCATGGCGGACGAGGACGTCGAGAACGCCTGACGCGCACTTCGTCGTAAAAACGCTTGAGGGGAGGGTCGCGCCGGCTACGGTGCGGCCCTCTTTATCGTTTCCGGAGGGAACCACTCAACGATGCGCCGCGCTCTGCTTGCCGCCCTCATGCTCGCCACCGCCGCGCCCGCGGCCCTCGCGCAGGACCCGATGCCGAAAATCACCTACCCGCAGACCGAGCGCGGCTCGACCGTCGACGAGCAGTTCGGCGTCAAGGTCGCCGACCCCTACCGCTGGCTGGAGAACGACGTTCGCAGCGACGAGAAGGTTCGCGGATGGGTGAGCGCGCAGAACGCGGTCACCGATCAGTACCTGGCGACGCTGCCTGGGCGACAGGTGTTCCGCGACCGGATCAAGGCGCTCTACAATTTCGAGCGCTTCGGTCTCCCGACCAAGAAGGGCGGCAAGTACTTCTACTCGCGCAACACCGGGCTCCAGAACCAGTCGGTGCTCTACGTTCGCGACAGCCTGAACGGCGAGGGACGGGTGCTGATCGACCCGAACGCCTGGGCGAAGGACGGCGCGACCGCTCTCGGCGGGTACAATCCATCGGAGGACGGGACAAAGCTGCTCTACTCGATCCAGGACGGCGGCACCGATTGGCGGACGCTAAAGGTGAAGGATGTCGCGACCGGCCAGGACGCCGGTGACCAGCTGGAATGGGTGCGGGGCCTGGGCGACTGGATGAAGGACGGCTCCGGCTTCTTCTACACACGCTTCCCCGAGCCGCCGGCCGGGCAGAAGTATCAGGCGCTGACGCTCAACTCCAAGGTCTACTTCCACAAGCTCGGCACGCCGCAGTCGGCCGACCGGCTGGTCTACGAGACGCCCGACCTGCCGAAGCGCGGGCATTATGCGAGCGTTACGGACGACGGGCGCTGGCTCGTCATCTACACCAGCGAGGGCACCGACAACCGCAACGAGGTGTCGCTGGTCGACCTGCAGTCGGCCGACTGGCGCCCGCGCAAGCTGATCGCAGGGCTGGAGAACGACTGGTCGGTCGTCGGCAACAGCGGCACCCGCTTTGTCTTCCGCACCAACAAGGATGCGCCGCGCAACCGCATCGTCACGATGGACGTGGCGCAGGCGAACGCGCAGCCGGTCCAGCTGATCGCCGAGGACAAGGCGGTGCTGGATGGCGCGTCGATCATCGGCGGCGTGCTGCTCGCCGACTACATGGTCGACGTGAAGACGGAGGTGCGCCGCTACGGCCTGGACGGCAAGCCGATGGGCGCGGTGGCGCTGCCCGGGATCGGTTCGGCGGGCGGATTCGGCGGGACGCCGGACGATCCGGAGACCTTCTTCGCCTTCACCAGCTTCGCGACGCCTTCCACCGTCTACCGCTATGACGCGCGAACCAATCAGGCGAGCGTGTGGGCGGCGCCGAAGGTCGCCTTCGACCCGAACGCGTTCGAGGTGCGCCAGGTCTTCTATCCGTCGAAGGACGGGACGAAGGTGCCGATGTACATCGTCCACAAGAAGGGGCTGAAAGGCCCCGCGCCGACGATCCTCTACGGCTATGGCGGGTTCAACGTCTCGCTGCTGCCGAGCTTCTCGCCCACGCGCATCGCGTGGATGGAGCAGGGCGGGGTGATCGCCCAGCCGAACCTGCGCGGTGGCGGCGAGTACGGCAAGGCGTGGCACGATGCCGGGCGGCTCGCCAACAAGCAGAACGTGTTCGACGACATGATCGCGGCGGCCGAGTATCTGGGCAAGCAGGGCATCGCGTCGCCGAAGACCACGGTGATCCAGGGCGGATCGAACGGCGGTCTGCTGGTCGGGGCGGTCATCAACCAGCGCCCGGACCTGTTCGCCGCCGCGCTGCCGGCGGTCGGGGTCATGGACATGACCCGCTTCGATCGCTGGACGGCAGGGCGCTACTGGGTGGACGATTACGGCTACCCGTCGAAGCAGGCGGACTTCGCGACGTTGTACAAGTATTCGCCGTACCACAATGTCCAGTCGGGCAAGGCCTATCCGGCGATCCTCGCGACCACGGCTGACACCGACGACCGCGTCGTCCCCGGCCACACCTTCAAGTACACCGCGGCGATCCAGGCGGCGGACATCGGTGACAAGCCGCACCTCGTCCGCATCGAGACGCGTGCCGGGCATGGCTCTGGCAAGCCGACCGACAAGATCATCGAGGAAGCGGCCGACCTGTGGGCCTTCAGCGCGCAGTGGACGGGCATGCAGGTGAAGCCGGTCAACTAAGGTCGTTACGCCAGCGGTTCATCACGCCGTCAGAACGACTCGTCTACGCCGCTCTCCAACGACAAGGGAGAGCGGCGATGATGGTGAAGCGGGTTGGAAGCGCGTTGGCGGTCCTGGCGATGGTCGGGCTTGCCGCACCCGCGGCGGCGGACGACCGCAAGCCGCGACGGCACCATCACCGCGGTGATCGCGATCGTGGCAACAAGGTAAGCGCCGGCGGAATTGCGATCGGCGCGCTGCTGATCGGCGGCGTGCTCGCGCTGGCCGGGGGCAAGATCGAGGATGTGGAAGTCGCGGATATCGACGACGAGCCGGCCGAGGTCCCCGCCGCGATTCCGGTACCCACACCCTTCAGCGAGGAGGAGGCGACCGACGCCTGTGCGCAGGCCGCAGAGTCGAGCGGGGGCGCACTCGCGCGTGTGGTCCGCATCGGTGAGGTGACCCAGGTCGACGCGGCCGGCGAGGGCTGGATTGTGAAGGGAAACGTCAGCTTGCGCGACGGCTATCGCGCGGGCCTGCCGGTCACCACGCGCGGCTTCCGATGCACGATCGCCGGCACGGGCGTGCCGAGCGTACGCTTCGACGCGACGTCCTGAGCGACACAAGAAAAAGCGCCCGGACCAGCGTGGGTCCGGGCGCCCTCCTGCGGCGCCGAAAGGGAGCTACAGCGCCGCGAGCGGTTACGCGGCTTCGGCGGTGCGATGCTCGATCGTCTGGGTCGAGCCTGCGGTGCCGACCGCGATCTTCTTTGGCTTCATCGCTTCGGGGATTTCGCGCACCAGGTTGATGACCAGCAGGCCATCGGTCAGGTTCGCGTCCTCGACCCGGATGAAGTCGGCAAGCTCGAAGCGGCGCTCGAACGAGCGGTTCGCGATGCCGAGATGCAGCATCTGCGCCGCATTGTCCTGCGCTTCGCCGCGCTTGCCGGTGACCACCAGCAGGTTCTGCTGCGCGGTGATGTCGATCTCGTCGTTGCGGAAGCCGGCGACGGCGAGCGTGATGCGGTAGCGGTCCTCCGCCACGCGTTCCAGGTTGAACGGCGGGTAGTTGTCGGGGGTCGCTCCTCGCGCGCCCTGCTCCAGCAGGTCGAACAGCCGGTCGAAGCCGATGGTCGAGCGGCGATAGGGGGTGAAATCGATCTGACGCATTTTCAAAGCCTCCAAATATGAGCGTTTCGAACGTCGTGTCCGGGGCCGCTCACGGCGCACCTCCGGCACTCCGCGGCCCGTCCAGCGGCGCCGCGTAGCCGTAATTTTGGAAGCGGAAGGGACGGCTTCAAGGGGGTGAGCGACGATCCGCCAGCGCCGACAAGCACGACTTGTGCGGGCGCAAGATCATCTGGTGAGTACTCCCACTGAATCGATGGGAATATGGTTGCCGACACCAAGAAGGGCAGCCCCACCGATGACGATCGCACCACCGGACTCGCGCGCATGATGCTCCGCGCACTGCTGCTCGCGGGAGCTGCCTCGTGGGCCGCGCCTGCCTTCGCCCAGGATCAGGCGATTGCCCCCGATGACGGCGGCGCCGCTCCAGTCGTGACCGCCGCGGCTGCGGACGAGCCGGCTGCGCAGACCACGCCGCCGGTTGCCTCCGGTGAGATCGTTGTGACCGCGCGTCGTCGGCAGGAGAATGTGCAGGACGTGCCGATCGCGGTGTCGGTGGTGAGCGGCGCGACCCTGGACGCGGTGGGCACCTACAACATCCAGCGGCTGACCCAGCTCGCCCCGACGCTGCAGTTCTATTCGCAAAATCCGCGCAACACGTTCATCAACATTCGTGGGATCGGCGCGCCGTTCGGGTTGACCAACGACGGGTTCGAACAGGGCGTCGGCATCTACATCGACGACGTCTATTATAATCGCATCGCGTCGGCGACGCTCGACTTCGTCGATGTCGAGCGAATCGAGACGCTGCGCGGCCCGCAGGGCACGCTCTACGGAAAGAACACGACCGCCGGCGCGATCAACATCACGACGCGCGCGCCGAGCTTCGAGTTCGAGGGGAAGGCGGAGGTGTCGCTCGGCAATCTCGACTTCGTTCAGGGCAAGGCGTCGATCTCCGGACCTTTGTCGGAGACGGTTGCGGCGCGGCTGAGCGTCACCGGGACCAGCCGGCGCGGCACGCTGTTCGACACGTACAAGAGCACCTACATCCAGTCGCAGGACAGCATTGGAGTGCGCGGCACCGTGCTGTGGCGAGCCTCACCCAATCTCGCGATCACGCTGGCTGGCGACTACAACCTCCAGGATCCCAATTGCTGCGCCTTCGCCTACGGCGGCTACGGCCCGACGCAGCGTGCGGCCAATCGCCAGTACCCGGCGCTGATTTCCTACTTCCCGGGCTACAGCGTGCCGAGCATCGACCCGTACGATCGCCTGACCGACGCCGATGCGGCGCTCAGGGCGCGGAACGAGCACGGAGGGCTTTCGGCGCGCGCGGTGTGGGACATCGACGACGCGAACACGCTGACCTCCGTCACCGCCTGGCGCTACTGGGACTGGAGCCCGGCCAACGACCGCGACTACACCGGGCTGCCGATCTACACGGCCGTCAACAACCCGACCAAGCAGAACCAGTACACGCAGGAGTTCCGCTTCAACCACCAGGGCGACGGCTATGACGTCGTGTTCGGGCTGTTCGGCTTCTATCAGGAGATCCGCACCAGCGGGCTCCAGCAGACCGGGCCCGCCGCCAGCCGCTGGCTGCTCGCACCGCCGAGTGGCGGGGTGTGCACGCCGACAGCCACCGCGCTCGCGTGCAATCCGGCGGTGCTGAACAACGTCGTCGCGATCAACGACATTCGCCTCGACAACACCAGCCTTGCCGCCTTTGCCAAGCTCAACTGGGAGTTCGGGCGGCTGACGGTCTCGCCCGGCATCCGGCTCAACTACGACAATAAGGACGGGCTGTACGACTCGGTCGTCACTGGCACCGCGTCGGACGGGACGCGCCAAGTCGTCTCTGCGGCCCCAGGGTCTCCCTACTTCTCCGATCCGTGGACGGCGGCACAGCGCGGCGTGCAGGCCTCCCAGTTCTTCGAGCCGCAATATGACGCGTGGAACCTCTCCTACGACGTCAATCTGCGCTACGAAATCACCGACGACGTCAACCTGTACGCAAACTACGCGCGGGCGTTCAAGACCGGCGGCATCAACCTGAACGGCGTGCCCGCCGACGCCAACGGTGCGCCGATCCTGGCCGCGGGTACGATCGAGCCCGAGAAGGTCGACCACTTCGAAGTCGGCATCAAGACGCAGTTCCTCGATCGGCGCGCAACGCTCAACGTAACCGGGTTCTGGACGGAGATCCGCGACTTCCAGGCGAACGTCACCAACGGCCAGTTCGGCACCATCCGCGGCTACCTGGCCAACGCCGACAAGGTGCGCAGCCGGGGCGTGGAAGCGGACTTCTCCATCCGCCCGAGCGCGCAGTTCAATGCCTATCTGAGCGGCGCTTACACCGACGCGACCTACACCCGCTTCACCGATGCGCCGTGCCCGCCCGAGCTGTCCGGCGGCACCACGGTGACCGGCAGCCAGGTGCCGGGTCCGGCCGGCGTGCCGGGCTCGCTCAGCCCGGCCAATTGCGACGTGTCGGGGCAGGTGCTGCCCGGCGTGTCGGAGTGGACGGCGTCGTGGGGCGCGGAGGGCAACGTGCCGAGTACGCTGTTCGGCGAGGAAGGGCAGTTCTACCTCGGCTATGACGCGAGCTACCGGTCCGACTGGTCGTCCAACCCGTCGCCGTCGATCTACACCAATGTCGAGGGCTACTCGCTTCACAACTTCCGCGGCGGCTTCCGCACCGACCGGTTTGATGCCTTTGCCTGGGTGCGGAACGCCTTTGACCAGGACTACATCGACCTTCTGCTCGCGGGCACCGGCGGCAACACCGGGCTGATCGCGGCGCAGGTCGGAGACCCGCAGACCTGGGGCGGAACGATCCGCTTCAACTTCTGACGCCGGTTCAGGCTGGCGACATGATGCCGTGGTTACCGCTACGGCAAGGGGGCACGGGACGGTGCCGTCGGTCTGGAAGCTCCGGCACCGTCCCGTTCAAGTCGAGGGTCACGCGAAGCGGTGATCCGAGATCGGACGGCGGCTCGGCAGTTATCCGCCTAACCCGGCCGACGGCGTTGCCGGCGGCGTGACCGACCGCTTTGCTCCCCTTCCTGAAGGGGGCCGGGGGTGGGTCTATGCATGCGTTACGGTCGCCAAAGCTCGCGCCAGCAGCTTAGTCCAGGCCTCTATTCACCCGCGACCCCCGCTCTTCAGTTAGGGGGTAACGAGTGCGGGCGACGGCGAAGCCGCCGCCGTGACGTCGAACGGGATCGGCCTTCGGCCGAACCGCCGGCCGGTTCGGGCGATCCTTGCTGCGCTCGGATCGTTCGCGATGCTCGCTTCGCCCGAACGCAAACGCCCGGATCGTTTCCGACCCGGGCGTCCTGCGTGACGATAACTCGTCAGCCCCCTGATTTTCCGCCTCCTGCCCGCACGCCCACCCTCCCAGATGAGCGGGGCCGGAGGCCTCCCTGAACCGTGGCCATTGCCTACGTTCCAGTGAGTTTCGGGTACGCCCACGGAAACGGATTGTCACGGAGGTTGCGACCCTTAGCGGACGATTGCCGCGTCCGTGTGGGATTCGTGCAACACACCGCTTGTGCCTCGCCCGCGCCCTTCCTAGAGCACGCCCATGCTGCTGTCCCGTTACGAGCGCACGATCGCGAGGCGCTATCTTCTTCCCGGACGCGGCGAAGCCTTTATCGCCCTGGTGGCGGGGATCAGCCTGGCGGCGGTGATGCTCGGCGTCGCCGCGCTCCTCGTCATCATGAGCGTCATGAACGGCTTCCGCGCGGAGCTGTTCGACAAGATCGTCGGGCTGAACGGCCACGCGGTGATCCAAGGCTATAACGGCCAGCTGCGCGACTGGCGCGCGATCGTCGCGGAGGCGCGCGCCACGCCGGGCGTCACCGGCGCTACCCCGCTGGTCGAGCAGCCGCTGATGGCCGGCTTCAACGGCCGGGTGGAGGCGGTGCTGGTGCGCGGGATGCGGGTACCCGACATCCGCGCCAACCAGACGCTGTCGGGGAACGTAGTGGTGGGATCGCTCGGCGCGCTGACGCCCGGCAGCGGCCGGATCGCAATCGGCTCCCGCCTGGCGCAGACGCTCGGCGCGACGCTCGGCAGCGAGGTGTCGCTGATCAGCCCGCAGGGGCCTGCATCCCCGTTCGGCACCGTGCCGCGGATCGTCAGCTACACGGTCGGCGCGATCTTCGAGGTCGGCGTCTACGACTATGACAAGCAGTTCGTCGTCATGCCGATGGAGGATGCGCAGACGCTGCTGCTGATGGGCGACTCGGTCGGCATGGTCGAGCTCGACACCGAGAACCCGGACCGCGTCGCCGCGATCCTGGCGCCGCTCGCGCCCAAGATCGCGGGCCGGGCGCAGCTGACCGACTGGCGGCAGATGAACGCCCAGCTGTTCGAGGCGCTCTCGGTCGACCGGCTGGTAACCTTCACCGTGCTCTCAATCCTGCTCGCGGTGGTCAGCTTCAACATCGTGTCGTCGCTGATCATGCTGGTGCGCGCGAAGACCCGCGACATCGCGATCCTGCGCACCATGGGCGCGACCCGCGGCGCGCTGATGCGGATCTTCATGACGGTCGGCACCACCATCGGGTTGCTCGGGACGGCGGCGGGGTTGGTGCTGGGCGCGGTGCTGCTGGTGTTCCGCCAGCAGGTCGTGAGCTTCCTAGGGCTCGTCACCGGCACCCAGATCTGGGACCCCTCCATGCGCTTCCTGACCGAGCTACCCGCCAAGACCGATCCGCTGGAGGTGGTCGGCATCGTCGCGATGGCGATGGGGTTCAGCTTCCTCGCGACGCTCTACCCGGCCTTCAAGGCGGCGGGAACCGATCCGGTGCAGGTGCTCCGCTATGAGTGAGCCGGTACTCCAGACCCGCGGACTGGCACGCTCGTTCGAGCAGGGTGGCGTGCGCATCGACGTGCTGCGCCAGGTCGATCTGGACGTCATGCCCGGAGAGATCGTCGCGCTGCTCGGGCCGTCCGGTTCGGGCAAGTCGACGCTGCTCCAGGCGGTCGGGCTGCTCGAGGGCGGCTTCGCCGGATCGATCCGGATCATGGGCACGGAGGCGGCGAAGCTCGACAGCGCGGGGCGCACGACGATGCGGCGCGACCGGCTCGGCTTCATCTACCAGTTCCATCACCTGATGCCCGATTTCACGGCGGCGGAGAACGTGATCCTGCCGCAGCTGATCGGCGGCGCGACGCGGCCGGAGGCGCAGGTGCGGACCGAGCAGCTCTTGTCGGCGCTGGGGCTGGGCGCGCGGCTGACTCATCGGCCCAACCAGCTGTCGGGCGGCGAGCAGCAGCGCGTGGCGGTCGCTCGCGCGCTCGCCAACCGGCCGGCGCTGATCCTCGCCGACGAGCCGACGGGTAATCTGGACGAGGCGACCGCGGACGTGGTGTTCGCCGAGTTCCTGCGGCTCGTGCGCGAGGAGCGCTCTGCGGCGCTGGTCGCGACCCACAACGAGCGGCTGGCGGCGCGGATGGACCGGGTGATGCGGCTGCATGAGGGAGTGCTGACGTGAGCGAGCTGACGACGATCCCGGTCCGCACCGCCGATGGGAATGCCGGTGACCTGTCCGCCTACGCCGGCAAGGTGCTGCTGATCGTCAACACCGCGTCCAAGTGCGGGTTCACGCCGCAGTATGAGGGATTGGAGGCGCTTCACCGGCGCTACGCCGACCGCGGGTTCGAGGTGCTGGCGTTCCCGTGCAACCAGTTCGGCGCGCAGGAGCCGGGCGATGCGGCGGAGATCGCGAGCTTCTGCTCGCTGACCTATGACGTGACCTTTCCCGTGTTCGCGAAGGTCGAGGTGAATGGTGACAAGGCCGCGCCGCTGTTCCGCCACCTGAAGAAGGAAGCGCCCGGGCTGCTGGGATCGCAGGCGATCAAGTGGAACTTCACCAAGTTCCTAATCGATCGCTCGGGCACCGTCGTCAGCCGCTACGCTCCGACCACCAAGCCGGAGGAGCTGGCGAGCGATATCGAGGCGCTGCTCTAACTACCGCCGCCATCCCGGCCTTGAGTTGGAGCGGCGGTTTGTCCACCGGAAGTTGCCTGCACTCCGCTGGCAAAATCAGCCGCCTGGCCTTACACTTGCGCGATGCCTCACGCCGGTTTCGTGCCTCTCCGCGTCTTCTCATCCTACACCATGCTGGAGGGTGCGATCGAGCCGAAGGCGATCGCCAAGCAGGCGAAGAAGCTCGGCTTCCCCGCGGTTGCGCTGACCGACCGCAACGGGCTCTACGCGGCGATGGCGTTCGGCGACGCGTGCAAGGCGGAGGGGGTGCAGCCGATCGTCGGCACGCTGCTCGCGGTGCAGCGTCCGGTGCCCGACGGCACGGCAGCGGTGATCGATTGGCTCGCGCTCTACGCGCAGGATGAGGGCGGATACGACAATCTGTGCGCGCTGGTCTCCATGGCGCATCTCGACCGACCGATCGAGATCGACGCGCATGTGCCGCTGTCCGCGCTTGAGGGGCGTACTGGCGGTCTGCTCGCCACAACTGCGGGCGCGGAGGGCGCGCTCGCGCGGCTGCTGGCCGATGAGCAGGCGGAGGCCGCCGCAGCCTACCTCGATCGATTGCAGCCGCTGTTCCCCGACCGGCTCTATATCGAGCTGTCGCGCCGCGGCGACGCGATCGAGGAGCGTGCGGAAGAGGCGCTGGTCGACCTGGCCTATGCCCGAGACCTCCCGCTCGTCGCAACCAATCCGTGCTGCTTCGCCGACGCGGCCTTCCACGAGGCGCACGACGCGATGCTGTGCATCGCGAGTTCGAGCTACGTGACGAGCGAGGAGCGCCCCCGCAGCTCGCCGGACGCCTGGATGAAGCCGGCGGACGCGATGAAGGCGGCGTTCGCCGACCTGCCCGAAGCCATCGACAACACGCTGGTCGTCGCGCAGCGCTGCGCGGTGGCTGCGCCCAAGCGCAAGCCGATCCTCCCCAGCCTGGCCGGCGACCGAGAGGGTGAGGCCGCCATGCTGCGCGAGCAGTCGCGCGCGGGCCTTGCCGCGCGGCTGGAGAAGGCCGGCATCGCGGACGACGCGGCGGTCGAGAGCTACAGCAAGCGCCTGGAGTTCGAGCTCGACGTCATCATCCAGATGGGATTCTCCGGCTACTTCCTGATCGTCGCCGACTTCATCAAATGGGCCAAGGATCACGACATCCCGGTCGGCCCGGGCCGCGGGTCGGGCGCGGGCTCGGCGGTCGCGTGGGCGCTTACCATCACCGACCTTGATCCGATCCGCCTCGGGCTGCTGTTCGAGCGGTTCCTGAACCCGGAACGCGTGTCGATGCCCGACTTCGACATCGACTTCTGCGAAACCCGGCGCGGCGAGGTCATCCGCTACGTTCAGGGTAAGTACGGCCGCGATCAGGTCGCGCAGATCATCACCTTCGGTAAGCTGAAGGCGCGCGCGGTGCTGAAGGACACCGGCCGCGTGCTGCAGATGGGCTATGGCCAGATCAACCGGCTGGCGGGGCTCGTACCCAACCACCCGACCGACCCATGGACGCTCGATCGCGCGCTGAACGGGGTGGGGGAGCTCCACGCCGAGTACAAGAACAACGCCGACGTCCGTCGCTTGCTCGATCTCGCCATGAAGTTGGAGGGTCTGCCGCGCCATTCCTCGACCCACGCGGCCGGCGTGGTGATCGGCGACCGGCCGCTCGCTGAGCTGGTCCCGCTCTACCGCGACCCACGCTCCGACATGCCGGTCACCCAGTTCGACATGAAGTATGTCGAGGGCGCCGGCCTCGTTAAGTTCGACTTCCTCGGCCTAAAGACGCTGTCGGTGCTCAAGAAGGCGGTCGAGCTGCTCGGCGATCGCGGCATCCACGTCGATCTGGACACGCTCAGCTGGGACGATCCGGAGGTCTATGCCCTGCTTCAGCGCGGCGACACGGTGGGCGTGTTCCAGTTGGAATCAGAAGGCATGCGCCGCACGCTCTCCGCCGTGCGCCCGTCCAACTTCGGCGACATCATCGCGCTCGTCTCGCTGTACCGTCCGGGTCCGATGGACAACATCCCCTCCTTCGGCGCGCGCAAGAACGGGCGCGAGCAGGTGACCTATCCGCACCCGCTGCTCGAGGGCATCCTCGCCGAAACCTACGGCATCTTCGTGTATCAGGAGCAGGTGATGCAGGCGGCGCAGGTGCTCGCCGGCTACTCGCTGGGCGGCGCCGACCTGCTGCGTCGCGCGATGGGCAAGAAGATCCAGGCGGAGATGGACGCGCAGCGCGCGACCTTTGTCGAGGGGTGCGCGACCCACAACAACATACCCGCCGACTACGCGAACCAGCTGTTCGACCTGATCGACAAGTTCGCGGGCTACGGTTTCAACAAGAGCCATGCCGCGGCTTACGCGCTGCTCGCCTACCAGACCGCGTGGCTGAAGGCGCACTACCCGCACGAGTTCTTCGCAGCCTCGATGTGCTTCGACATCCACCAGACCGACAAGCTCGCGATCTTCCTCGACGATATGAAGCGGCTGCGCGTGCCGTGCCTGAGCCCTTGCGTGAACGAGAGTGGGGCGGAGTTCGGGGTCGAGCGCCACGGCGACGACTGGGCGGTGCGCTACGCGCTCGGCGCGCTGAAGGGCGTGGGGGAGCGCGCGATGGAGCAGCTGTGCGCCGAGCGGCAGGCGAACGGGCGCTTCACGTCGCTGGACGACATTGCGCGACGGGTCGATCCGCGTTTGCTCAACAAGCGGCAGGTGGAAACGCTCGCCGCCGCCGGCGCGCTCGACTGTCTAAGTCCGAACCGCGCCGGGCTCTACGCCGCGGCGGAGACGCTGCTGGCGGTCGCGGCGAGCACGCACCAGAGCCGCGCGACCGGACAGGGCGGGCTGTTCGGCGAGGCCGACCCCGGCCGCACCGATATTCCGCTGCCAAGAGACGCGCGCTGGTCGCTGGTCAAGCGGATCGAGGCGGAGAAGGAGGCGTTCGGCTTCTTCTTCTCCGCCCACCCGCTAGATCGCTACAGCCATCTGGCGCGCGGCAATGGCGCGCGCACCATCGCGACGCTGAACGAGGTACCGGTGGCGGAGGGTGCGCGCTCCGGCGCGACGCTGGTCGCGCTGATCGAGGACGTGCGCCGCCGCACCTCCGCGCGCGGCAAGCAGTATCTGATGCTGACGCTCAGCGACCAGTCGGGCCAGGTCAATGCGACCTGCTTCGACGAGGTGGTCGGCAAGGAGCTGGAGGAGGCGGGCAAGGCCGGCGGGTGCGGGCTGCTGACCGTCGAGCTCGACCGGCGGCCGGGTGAGGACAGCGCGCGCGTCACGGTCCGCCGGATCGTGTCGCTGGAGGAGATCGCCTCCAGCGCGCGCATGACGCTGACGATCACGGTCGATGATGCCGGCGTGCTGCCGCAGGTGGCGCGGACGTTCGGCGAGCACCGCGACGGGCGCTGCGAGGTGCGGCTGCTCGCCGCGCTGCCGGCGGGGGAGGCGGAGGTGCTGCTCGGCCGCGATTTCCGCGTCGACTCCGAACTTGCGGGCACGCTCGAGAATTTGCACGGTGTGCGCGGCGTAACGCTGAAGGCCCAGGAACAAAGGCTGGCGCTCGCCGGATAGGAGAGCGCGCCCATGACCCCCGGCACGATGCAGGATGTCGAGCTCAGGGTGCCGCGCCTGCTCGACCACGCCGCCCGCGAGCATCCCACCCGGGAGATCGTGACCCGCTGGGCCGACGGCCGCGAGACCCGCAGCGACTGGGTCGGGATCGCGCACGATGCGAAACGGCTGGCGCAAGCGCTGGAGCGGCGCGGCGTGCTGCCGGGCGACCGGGTGGCGACGCTCGGCATGAACCACGGCGCACACCTGGCGGCCTGGTACGGGATCATCGGCATGGGCGGCGTGCTCCATACGATCAACCCGCGGCTGTTCGATGATCACCTGATCTACATCGCCAACCATGCGGAGGATCGGGTGCTCCTCTACGATCGCGCGTTCCAGCCGATCGTGGACCGGCTGCGCGGGCGCTGGAAGACAATCGAGCACTTCATCTGCTTCGACGGCGACGGGCCGGACGGATGGGACGCGGTGCTCGCGGCGGAGGACGGCGCCTACGCCTGGGTGGAAGGAGACGAGCGCACGCCGTGCATGCTCTGCTACACCAGCGGGACAACCGGCGACCCGAAGGGGGTGCTCTACACCCACCGCTCCACCGTCATCCACGCGATCACCGAGCTGCAACCGGCCGAGTTCGACCTGTCGACGCAGGCGGTGGCGCTGCCGGTGGTGCCCTTCTTCCACGCGGTCGGCTGGGGGCTTCCCTTCGCCGCCGCGGCGGTCGGGGCAAAGCTGGTGCTCTCCGCCGTCAACGATCCGGTGGTGCTGTGCGATCTGATGAACCGGGAGCGCGTGACCCACACGGCCGGTGTCCCGACCGTGTGGTTCGCGATGTTCGGCCACATGGACGCGACCGGCGAGGCGCCGCGCCACCTGAAGATCGTCACTATTGGCGGGTCCGCCGCGCCGCGCGCGATGGTGGAGCGGCTGATGCGGATGGGCGTGCGCGTCAATCACGCCTGGGGCATGACCGAAACCTCGCCGATTGGGACCATGGGGGCGCCGAGCGCCGACTGGGACGAGCTCTCCTTCGAGCAGCAGGTCGATCAGGTGGTCAAGCAGGGGCGGGTGCCGTTCGGGGTCGAGATGCGGGTGGTGGACGATGACGGCATCGTGCAGCCGCGTGACGGCGCCAGCTCGGGCGCGCTGCAGGTGCGCGGGCCCTGGATCGTCCAGCGCTACTACAAGGGGGCCGAGAGCGCGCTGACCGCGGACGGCTGGTTCGACACCGGTGATGTCGCCGTCATCCACCCGGACGGCGTCATGCAGATCACCGACCGTGCCAAAGACGTCATCAAGTCGGGCGGCGAGTGGATCAGCTCGGTCGAGCTCGAGAACGCGGCGGTTGGCTGTCCGGGCGTGGCGGAAGCGGCGGCGATCGGCGTGCCTCACCCGCGGTGGGACGAGCGGCCGATCCTGGTGGTGGTGCGCAAGGACGGGAGCACGGTGACGGCCGCCGACATCACCGAACACCTCGCGACGCGCGTCGCGAAATGGTGGCTGCCGGACGAGGTCCACTTCGTCGACGCACTGCCGCACACCGCGACCGGCAAGCTGCTGAAGACGGCGATCCGGGCGCAGTACCGAGACCATCGCCTGGCGTCGGTGTGAGGGTTTAGGGCGTCGACACGCCCCACTTGAAGTCACCCCAGCGAAGGCCGGGGCCCATGTCTGTCGCGACACCCGCTGCCGTCAGCCCATGGGGACAGAGACATGGATGCCAGCCTGCGCTGGCATGACGGAATTAGAAGTTACTCATCGTGCCTCCGCCGGCTAAGCGCCCTAGAACAACTCGCCCTGCGGCCCTGCGGGTGGGCGGAACAGGTCGGTACGCAGCGCCAGCCGCTCGCCCGTCAGCCCGTGCTTGCGGCATGCGATCTGGAAGCGGGTGCGGAGCAGGTCCGCCCACGGGCCGGAGCCTTGCATCCGCGTGAAGAAGTTCGGATCGTTGCGCTTGCCGTCGCGCAGCGAGCCGACGATCGCCATCACCTTGGTCTTGCGGTCGGGAAAGTGCTCATCCAGCCACGCCTCGAACAAGGGCGCGACCTCCCACGGCAGGCGGACCGGGATAAAGGTGGCGGAGCAGGCGTCGGCCGTTGCCGCGCGCGCGATCAGCGCCTCCACCTCATGGTCGGTGATCGCCGGAATGACGGGCGAGATCGACATGCGGACGGGCACGCCAGCTGCGGCGAGCTTCGCGATAGCGGCGATGCGGCGCTCGGGCGTGGCGGCGCGGGGCTCCAGCGTCATGGCGGTGCGCGGGTCGAGCGTCGTCACCGACACCATGACCGCCGCCAGCCCCTTCGCCGCCATCGGCGCGAGCAGATCGAGGTCGCGCACGACCCGGTCCGACTTTGTGGTGATCGTCACCGGGTGGTTGCACGCGGCCAGCACCTCCAGGCAGGCGCGGGTGATACGCCACTTGCCCTCGATCGGCTGATAGGGGTCAGTGTTGGTGCCGAAGGCGATCGGACGGCAGACGTAGCCGGGCTTCGACAGTTCCACGCGCAGCAGCTCGGCAGCGTTCGGCTTGGCGAACAGCCGCGTTTCGAAGTCGAGCCCGGGCGAGAGATCGAGGTAGGCGTGGCTCGGCCGTGCGAAACAGTAGATGCAGCCGTGCTCGCAGCCGCGGTAGGGATTGATCGAGCGATCGAACGGTACGTCCGGCGACTGGTTGCGGGTTATGATCGTGCGGGGCGGCTCGACGGTCACCGTCGTGCGAAGCGGCGGTGGCGCGCCGTCGACCACCGCCTGCGCATCGAGCCAGTCGCCGTCCGCCGCACGCTCGGGTAGGTTGAAGCGGCTGCTCTCCGCATTGAGCGTAGCACCACGGACGGCGCGGGGTTTCGCGACTCCCATGCCGCGACGATAACAAAGGCGGCGGAACGTAACAAGAACATACCGTTCCTTAACGTCATTCGGCTAGATCGATATGTCAGCCTGCTGCGCTACCGACCTGCGCGGGCGGCGCAAACTCCCCCGGCGATGGCGCCGATCGAGGTGCCCGGTCAGGGGATCGCTGCGACCTCGTCCGACTGAGCCGGAAAGCGGCCCATCACGCCGCGCGCCAGCTTGGCGGCGAGGGCGGCGGGGCTGTCGTTGCGGGTGGCCTCCACCTGCACGGTGAGCGCCTTGCCGGTCCACACCGGCTGCCCGCCGCCGCGCGGCACGATCGCGATGTCGAGTCGGGTCGCGTAGAGCATCCGCATCTGCGGCTTGCGCGAGGGTAGGCGAACGGAGAGCGCCGCGCCCCATGACCCGAGCCCGCCCGACGAGTCCCAGCGCGGTTCGCTCGAGGCGACCTGGCCGCGTGCCTCGCGACTGACGCGGAGCCGGGCCGTGTAGCGGCCCTGACCGGGCGGGCGGATCGGCAGGAACTGGACGTCGGTGAGCGCACCCTGCACGGCCTCGGCGAAGATCTGTGCCGTTGCACCGGACACATCGCCAGTCGCGGGCTCGACCGAAACCGTGCCGGGCACCGGCGCCTGCGCGGCAAGAAGCAGCGGCAGCAGGGCGGCGAGCGCCCTCACGCCTCGGTCAGCCGCGGCATCAGCTCGACGAAGTTGCAAGGCTTGTGGCGGATGTCGAGCTGGCTGGCGAGGATGCCGTCCCACCCGTCCTTCACTGCACCCGTGGAGCCCGGCAGCGCGAAGATATAGGTGCTGCGCGCGACGCAGGCGGTGGCGCGCGACTGGATGGTCGACGTGCCGATCTTGTCGAAGCTGAGGTAGCGGAACAGCTCGCCGAAGCCGGGGATCATCTTGGTCGCGACCCGCTCCAGTGCCTCCGGTGTGACGTCGCGGCCCGTCACCCCGGTGCCGCCGGTAGTGATCACGCAGTCGATGGCGGGATCGACGATCCAGCGCTCGAGCTGGGTCACGATCAGGTCGGCGTCATCGCGTAGAATGGTGCGCTCGGCAACCTCGTGGCCGGCAGCTTCGATCCGGGCCACCAGCGTGTCGCCCGAGCGATCCTCAGCCAGGCCGCGGGTGTCCGAAACTGTCAGCACCGCGATCCGCACCGCGCGGAACGCGACGCTCTCGTCAATTGGCACGAGCGGCGTGGCCACCGGCGAGGTCGCGGGCGCTGACCCGCACCGCCTTGGTGCCGCGCATGCCCGGGAACTTGGGCCACAGCCCCTGCGCCAGCGCCGCCCGGCTGACGGACGCCTTGCCGGCCTGACCCTCGTACATCCAGTAGTTGCGCAGCACCGTCATGACATAGCCGCGGGTTTCCCAATAGGGGATGCTCTCGATATAGAGCAGCGGGTCGCCGCCATCGCGCATCTGCGCGTTCCACACCGAGACGGGGAGCGGTCCGGCGTTGTAGGCCGCGATCACCTTGGGCAGCAGCCCGCCGGTCGCCGGCTGGTCGCGCAGCTTTTCCAGGTAGCTCTGCCCGACCTCGATGTTGGTCGACGGGCGGGTCAGCGCCGCGCGGTCGAGCGCGGTCAGGCCCTTGGCGCGCGCGATGTCGGTCGCCGCGGCGGGCATGATCTGCATGAGGCCGTACGCGCCCGCGGGGCTGACCACGCCGATCCGGAACCGCGATTCCTGGAGCGTGTGGGCGAACACAAGCTCCTTGTCGACGCGCCAGCCGCCGTCCGGCTGCCAGTTGGGGGAGGGATAGCGCGACGCCATCGCAGGGCGCACGCCCTGCGGGCAATTGTGCGACAGCCACAGCTGCGTGGCGGGCAGGTCGAGCCGCCCGGCCAGGCGGGTGAGTGCGGGGAAATCGCGCGGGTCGCCGATCTTGGCCTGCTGGCGAAGTACGGCGTCGGCGAGGTCGCCCTCGCCGACCTCGACCAGCGCCGCGGCCACGCGGACGTTCGGGCGTCGCGCGAGCTCCTGCCAATCCTCGGCCGTGGTCTTCTCGCCCGCCGAAGCGAGCGCCGCCGTGACGCCGAGCGACTGGCGCGCGAGCTGGCCGTAGAACGTCTCCGGATACTGGGCCGCAAGCTGCAGCCGGCCCTGGACCAGGTCGGGGCGGCCCGCGGCCATGTCGGCGCGCGATGCCCAGAAGGCGCCGGCGGCGCGCAGGTCGGTGTCGCTCGCACGCTGCGCGACGCGGCTGAAGGCGGTCCCGGCGCCCGCGAAATCCCTGGTGCGCCAGGCCGCCAGCCCGGCAACCCAGTCGCCCTGCGCCGCCCACTCGCCGGCACCGGCCTGCGCCAGCGCCGCCATCCGGCGGGCACCGGCGTCGTCGCCGGCGACGTAGTAGATCCAGGCGACGCGCTGCCGCCACTCGGTCAGCGCCTCGGGCGTAAGGAGCGCGGCCTTGCTCTCAACCAGCGCTTCCGCCTCCGCCCCGCGATCCTCCTTGATCAGCGGGGCCATTGCCACCGTCAGCTCGGCCGCCGCAGCGTCGGAGCGGACCGCGCGGGCGCGCTGGCGGTTAGGGGCGCCGTCGACCCAGATCAGGCGCTGCTCGACCGGCAGCTGCGGCAGCTCGACGGCGCCGCGGCTCTTCGCCAGCCGCGCGAGCTGCGGCGCCTGCGGCAGCTCAGGTGCCTGCGAGAGGAGCGCCAGCACCGGCTCCAGCGCAACCTTGGGCGAGCCCTTGGCCGTGTAGATTTCGGCGGTTGCGATCGGGTGCAGCGGCCCGGGCTTCATGGCGTCGAGCGCGAGCTGCGCGTCGCTCCAGCGGCCGGCGCGGATGCTCGCGAACACCGCGCGGTAGGCGGCGCGCTGCTCACCGTCGAGCTGGTCGGGGATGCCGTCGCCCTTGGGTGCGGCGGAGGTCGTCGGGAAACGCGCGTCGACCGGCGTGACGGCCGCGGAGTCCGCGATCGGTGCGGCGACTGCCGCAACTCCCTCAGCCTGGGCAGCGATCGGCAGCGTCGAGGCGAGGAGTGCAAACACGAGTGTGGAGCGCATCAGCGCAGTCCCCCCTTCAGCAACAGCAGGTCCCTCCAGGCCGCCGCCTTCTGCGCAGGATGCTCCAGAAGGAACCGCGGGTGGAGGCTCGCAACAACCTGAACAATGCCGCTTTCTAGGTTAACGGCATGTAAATTACGCCCGGGCGGGGAAGCGTCCGTCCCGATCAAGGCACGGCTCGCCGCCAGGTTTAGGCTCAGCACCACCTGCGGGCGGACCAGCGCGACATGGTGACGGAGCAGCGGCGCGAGCGTGCTCACCGCCTCCGGCACCACGCGGCCGGCGAGCGGCCGGGTTGGCGTGAGCGCGGCGAGGTGGACGGCCGATCGCGCGAGGCCGATCGCGGCCAGCATGCGATCGAACAGCCGGCTCGCGTCGTCGTTCAGCAGCGCGGCGCCCTCCGGACAATCGACCAACACCATCACGGCCGCGTCGCCCGGACCCTCCGGCGCGACGGGCGTGCCGCGGCCGGCATCGGGTGCATCCGGCCCGAGCCGCCAGGCGAGGAACGCCGGGAGAGTGTCGGGTAGCCGCCGTGCCGCCGGCGGCGCGGGCAGCGGTGCGGCGATCGTCGGAGCAGGCGCGGGCGGGGCATCGAGCCAGTTGCGCGGCGCGTCGTCGACCGGCGTGTCGACGCCCGCGTCGCGCCACCAGTCGAGCGCACTCGCCGCCAGTGCCCGCCAGTCGTGCTGTTCTGCCCCCATCCGGACAAGGCTAGGCTAACAGCTTGACCTGCGGGTCAATCTGACCGAACCGCAGGTGAGACAAGATGGTGCGCGCGTGCGGCGGGTAACGCCGCGACGCCAATGGTGCACCCTAGGAGACGACCATGTCCGAGCGCGAGTCCATGCCGTATGACGTCGTGATCGTCGGCGCCGGCCCGGCGGGGCTTGCGGCCGCGATCCGACTGAAACAGCTTGCGGCGGAGAGCGGGGCCGAGCTGTCGGTCTGCGTCCTGGAGAAGGGGTCGGAGGTCGGCGCCCACATCCTGTCGGGCGCGGTGATCGACCCGCGCACGCTGGACGAGCTGCTGCCCGACTGGCGCGAGGACGGCTGCCCGCTGGCCGAGGTGCCGGTGACGGAGAACCTCCACTGGGTTCTTTCGAAAAAGAGCAAGGTCAACCTGCCGCATCTCTGGACGCCGCCGTTCCTCCACAACAAGGGCACCTACACCGGCAGCCTCGCCAACCTGTGCCGCTGGCTCGCGGGCAAGGCCGAGGAACTGGGCGTCGAGATCTTCCCGGGCTTCGCCGCGGCCGAGGTGCTGTTCAACGACGACGGCAGCGTGAAGGGGGTCGCGACCGGCGACATGGGGGTAGCGCGCGACGGCACTCGCAAGCCCGACTATCAGCCAGGGTTGGAGCTCCATGCGAAATATACCTTCCTTGCGGAGGGCGCGCGCGGGCACCTGACCAAGGAGCTGATCCGCACCTTTGATCTCGCAGCGGACAGCGACCCGCAGGTCTACGGCCTGGGGATCAAGGAGCTGTGGGACATCGCGCCGGACAAGCATGTGCCGGGCAAGGTCGTCCACACACAGGGCTGGCCGCTCAGCGAAACCGGGTCGAACGGCGGCGGCTGGATCTACCACCAGGCGAACGGACAGGTGTCGATCGGCTTCGTCACCTGGCTCAACTATTCCAACCCGTACCTGTCGCCGTTTCATGAGATGCAGCGCTGGAAGACGCACCCGGCGGTTGCCGAGTTGCTGGAGGGCGGCAAGCGCGTGTCCTACGGCGCGCGCGCGATCAACGACGGCGGACTGCAGTCTATCCCCAAGCTGGTCTTCCCGGGCGGCGCGCTGATCGGCTGCTCGGCCGGGTTCCTGAACGTGCCGCGGATCAAGGGCACCCACACAGCGATGAAGTCGGCGACGATGGCGGCCGAGGCCGCCTTTGCCGCGATCCAGGCGGGCCGCGCCGGCGACGAGCTCGCCGCCTATCCGGCCGCCTTCGAGACGTCGTGGGTGCGCGAGGAGCTGTCGGTCGTCCGCAACGTGGTGCCGCTGGTCAAGAAGTTCGGCGACTTCGTGGGCTCCGGCCTGTCGGGCATCACCATGTGGCTGGAGCACTTCGGGCTGAAGATGCCGTTCACCCTGCGTCACAAGCCCGATCACGAGACGCTGTGGCGCAAGGACATGGTGAAGCCGATCGATTATCCGAAGCCGGATGGGGTGCTCACCTTTGACCGGCTGTCCAGCGTGTTCCTGTCGAACACCAATCACGAGGAGGACCAGCCGGTCCACCTGACGCTACGCGACCCGGACATCCCGATCGCCTACGACCTGCCGATGTTCGACGAGCCGGCGCAGCGCTACTGCCCGGCCGGCGTCTACGAGGTGGTGAGCCAGGATACGGGTGACCCTAAGTTCGTGATCAACGCGCAGAACTGCGTCCACTGCAAGACGTGCGACATCAAGGACCCGACCCAGAACATCAACTGGGTCGTGCCGGAGGGCGGCGGAGGACCCAACTATCCGAACATGTAGCGTCCTGCCCGCGCTCGCCGCGTTGCTGATGCCGACGGCGGCGCACGCGAACACGCCCGAGGCGCTGGGTGCCTATGTCCGCGCGCGGGCACTGGATGCCGCCGGGCAGGTCAATCTCGCCGCCGCCAACTACGCGGCCGCGCTGGCAGCCGCACCCGGCGACCCGGTGGTCGCGGTGCGCGCCTACCGAGAAGGAATTGCGGCCGGCGACCTGGCGCTCGCGACGCGCGCGGCGGCCGTGCTCGAGCAGGCCGGCGTTGCGCCGCCGGACACCGCGGTGCTGGCGCTGGCCCGCGCGGTGCACGGGCGGGACTGGACCGCGGCACAGGCCGCAGCCGCGCGACTGGAACGTGGGCCGCTCGCTTTTCTCGCCCCCGCGGCGCTCGGCTGGATCGCCTTCGAGCGTGGCGCGCCCGATCTGTCCGCGCTCACCGCGGACAGCAGCAACCTGCTCGCGCGGCGCTTCAACGCGGAGAACCGCGCGCTGCTCCAGATCGCGGGCGGGCAGGTCGATGCGGGGCTCGCGTCGCTGCGGCTGCTGCTCGGAATCGACGCGGGCAACGCTGGCTTGCGGATCAGCGCAGCGCAACTGCTCGCCGCGCGGGGGCGCAAGGAGGAGGCAAGGGCGCTCCTCGCCGGAGATGATCCCGTACTCGCGGCCGAGCGCCGCGCGCTCGGGCGGCGCGTAAAGCCGGGCGCGGCATGGGGTGTCGCGCGGCTGTTCGACCGGCTCGCCGCCGATATCGCGGACGGCGACGCGCGCACGCTAGCCATCCTGCTCACCCGCTCGGCACTGCTGCTCGATCCGCGTGATGACGGCGCCCGGCTGATCCTGGCGCAGGCGCTTGCTGCCGACGGGTCGCCAGGAACAGCGCTCGCGACGCTTGCCCAGGTGAGCGCGAGCAGCCCGCGCGCGGCGGCGGCACCGGCCGTGCGGATCGCGATCCTGGCGGCGAACGGCGACGGGTCGGCGGCGCTGACCGCCGCTGCGCGGCTGAACGATGACGATGACGCGAGCGGCGCGGATGCGCGTCGTCTGGGCGACCTGCTCGCGGGTGCCGGCCGCTATGACGAGGCGGCGGCCGCCTACGCGACTGCGATCGCGCGAACGGAGGCACCCGCCGAGTGGAGCCTGCTCCTCCAGCGCGGCGGAGCGCTGGAGCGCGCCGGCCGGTGGGAAGAGGCGCGGCCGCTGCTTGAACAGGCGGCGGCGCTCGCCCCCGACGAGCCGGTTGTGCTCAACTACCTAGGGTATGCGCAGGTCGAGCGCGGCGAGAATGTCGCTGCGGCACGCGCGCTGCTGGAACGAGCCGCCAGGCTTCGGCCCGACGATGCGGCCATCACCGACTCGCTCGGCTGGGCCTATGTGATGAGCGGCGACCTGGCGAAGGCGCTGCCGCTGCTGGAGCGGGCCGCGCGGGCCGAGCCGGCGGACGTCGCGATCCAGGAGCATCTGGGTGACGCCTTGTGGCGGTCCGGTCGCCGCTACGAGGCACGCTACGCCTGGCGCGCGGCGTCGGTCTATGCCGACGCGGGCGAGGCGGAGCGGCTGTCGTTGAAACTCGCGCGCGGGCTGGAGCGGGCGCAACCGTGATCGTCGAGTTGGCGCCGGCCAAGCTCAACCTGGCGCTGCACGTCCGCGCGCGGCGGGCGGACGGCTATCACGAGCTCGAGACCTTGTTCGCCTTCGTTGCCGACGGTGATCAGGTCACGCTCGCGCCGGCCGAGCGGGAAAGCTTCGTCGTGACCGGTCCGTTCGCGAGCAGTTTGGCGCAGAGCGACGACAATCTGGTGACTCGGGCGGCGCGGCTGTTCGCCGAGACAGTCGCACCGGTCGGGCCGCTCGCGATCACGCTCGACAAGCGCTTGCCGGTCGCCTCCGGGATCGGTGGCGGCTCGGCCGACGCGGCGGCGACGCTGCGGGCGCTGGCGCGGATGTCGGGCGTCGCGCATGACGATCCGCGGCTGGTCGCGGCGGCCGAGCGGCTCGGGTCGGACGTGCCGGCCTGCCTGCTCGGGCTGACGGCGCGGGGCGGGGGGCGGGGCGAGCGGCTCGACCCCGTCGCCGGGCTCGCCGGGACGCCGGTGCTGCTCGTCAATCCGCTGGTCGCCGTCTCGACCGCCGCCGTGTTCGCGCGGTGGGACGGGATCGATCGTGGTCCGCTGCCGGCGGGCAATGCCGCACAGGTGGCGGCGGCCGGGCGCAACGACCTGACCGTGCCGGCGAAGCTGGTCGCACCCGTTATCGGTGAGGTCATCGATGTGCTGGACGGGCTCGGCGGCGCTCGCCTCGTGCGCATGTCGGGATCGGGCGCGACCTGCTTCGCCCTGTTCGATACGACCGCGGACCGCGCCGCCGGACGCGCTCGGCTGTCTGCCGCTTACCCGGGCTGGTGGTGCCTCGAAACGGCACTCACGTGACACATAGCTGTGCCGTCGTGGCACGATCATCCGACCGCACGTCGCTCATACGGGGCGAAACCGCGTCTGGCATGGTCCGTGCTGTTGCTCGGAGCAGCGGATCCGTCGCCGGGAGCGAACCGTCCGTCGGTGGCCTGCGGCTCGTCCGCTCGCCACCCTCCGATCGATGAGCGCGCGCGTCCTGGACGGCAGTGGCGACGTGCTGCTGCTGTGCGATCACGCCTCTGCCGCCGTGCCGGACGACATCGCGCTCGGGGTCGCCCCAACAGTGATGGCTAAACATGTCGCGCTCGACATCGGTGCCGAGGCGCTGACGCTGGCGCTCGCCGCCCGGCTGGACGTCCGGGCGGCGCTTGGCACTGTGTCGCGCCTCGACATAGACCTGCACCGCGAGCCCGACCACCCGCAGCTCATACCGGTCGTGAGCGACGGCTATGAGGTACCCGGCAACCACGCGGCGGACCGCGCCGAGCGCATCCGCCGCTTCCATTCGCCCTATCACCGCGCGGTCCACGACCTGGTCCGCGTCCGCCGCCCGGCACTGATCGTCGCGGTGCACAGCTTCACCCCGCGGCTGGAGGTCGGCAGGGCCGCGGACCGGAGGTGGGATATGGGCGTCCTGTCCAACCGCGATCGCCGCGCCGCCGATCTGGCGATCGCCTTCCTCGCTCAGGAGAACCTGGTCGTCGGTGACAACGAGCCCTACTCGGGGCGGCTGCTCAACGCGACGCTCAACCGCCATGCCGAGGCTCGTGGCATTCCGAGCCTTAGTCTCGAGGTGCGCAACGACCATCTCCTGAGCGCACCTGGCGTCGCGACCATGTGCGACATCGTCGCGCGCTGCGTTGCGCACGTGCGGGACGGGCTTGCGCGCGGGCGTCACTCCGCGACATAGGCAGCCGCATGCCGCAGCAATTCGACAAGTCGCGCCTGCCGAGCCGCCACGTCTCCGTCGGCCCGGAGCGCGCACCGCACCGCAGCTACTATTACGCCATGGGGCTAACGGAGGAGGAGATCGCGCGCCCCTTCGTGGCGCTCGCCTCCGCCGGCAACGACAGCGCGCCGTGCAACACCACGCTCGATGCACAGGCCGACGCGGCACGGGCCGGGGTGGAGGCGGGCGGGGGCATGCCGCGCCGCTTCAACACCATCACCGTCACCGACGGCATCGCGATGGGTCACCAAGGCATGAAGTCGTCGCTGGTCAGCCGGGAAGTCATCGCCGACTCGATCGAGCTGTCGGTGCGCGGCCACTGCTACGATGCGCTGGTCGGGTTCGCGGGCTGCGACAAGTCGCTGCCGGGCATGATGATGGCGATGCTGCGGCTTAACGTGCCGTCGATCTTCGTCTACGGCGGCTCGATCCTCCCCGGCCGGTTCGAGGGCCGCGACGTAACGGTCAAGGACGTGTTCGAGGTGGTCGGACGCTACGCCGCCGGCGCCTGCCCGATCGAGGAGGTCCACGCGCTCGAACGCGCCGCCTGTCCGGGGCACGGCGCGTGCGGCGGGCAGTACACCGCCAACACCATGGCCTGCGTCGGCGAGGCGATCGGGCTGTCCTTGCCGAACAGCAACATGGTGCCGGCCCCTTATACGTCCCGCGAGCAGATCGCCCACGCCGCTGGCGCGCAGGTGATGGACCTGCTCGCGCGCAACCTCCGCCCGCGCGATATCTGCACGCGCGAGGCGTTCGAGAATGCGGCCCGCATCGTCGCCGCGACCGGCGGCTCGACCAACGGCGCGCTTCATCTGCCCGCGATGGCGCATGAGGCGGGGATCGCGTTCACGCTCCACGACGTGGCGGAGACGTTCAAGTCCACGCCCTATTGCGCCGACCTTCAGCCCGGCGGGCGCTACGTGGCGCGCGACATGTACGAGGCCGGCGGCGTCTACATGCTGATGAAGACGCTGCTCGCCGAGGGATTGCTCCACGGCGACTGCCTGACCGTCACCGGCCGCACCTTGGGCGAGAACATCGACGAAGTGACCTGGAACCCGGACCAGAAGGTCATCTACGACGCGCGCGCACCGATCACCGCAACCGGCGGGGTCGTCGGCCTTCGGGGTACGCTCGCGCCCGATGGCGCGATCGTGAAGGTCGCCGGGTTGCACAGCCTGCAGTTCGAGGGGCCGGCGCGCGTCTTCGACTGCGAGGAGGACACCTTTGCCGCGGTCGAGGCGCGGACCATTGCCGAGGGCTCGGTGATCGTGATCCGCTACGAGGGGCCGAAGGGCGGGCCGGGCATGCGCGAGATGCTATCGACCACCGCCGCGCTCTATGGGCAGGGGATGGGGGAGAGCGTTGCGCTGATCACTGACGGCCGCTTCTCGGGCGCGACCCGCGGCTTCTGCATCGGCCATGTCGGGCCGGAGGCGGCGGACGGCGGACCGATCGCGCTGGTCGAGGACGGCGACCCGATCCGGATCGATGCGGAGGCGGGAACGATCGACCTGCTGGTCGACGCCGCCGTGCTCGCGGAGCGCCGCGCCCGCTGGCAGCCGCGCCGCAACGATTACCAATCGGGCGCGCTGTGGCGGTACGCGCAGAATGTCGGGCCTGCCTGGGCAGGCGCGGTGACCCATCCCGGCGGCGCGTCCGAGACACACGTTTATGCGGATATCTAGCGCACTGCTCCTGCTGATCGCACTTGTCGGCTGCGACGGCGCGCCGGAGGACAGCGGCTTTCCCGGGACCAACGCCGCGGCGCCCGCGCCCGAACGGATCGCGTGTGCGCGCGGCGAGGGCCCGCTCGCCGAGCAGTGCCTGGTCGAGCGGTCGCCGGCACCGGGTGGCGGCGAGCTGCTGGTCATTCACCACGGCGACGGCGGGTTCCGGCGCCTGCGCCAGGCCGGCGCGACGGTGGAGTCGCTCGATGGCGCGGTCGCACCAACAGTTGAGATGCGTGACAGCGGCCTGGACGTGCAAGTCGGGCAGGATCGCTACCGGCTGCCGACCGCGCGATGAGCCGATTGCCGGCGGGTGCGCCGATCGTCACCGCGGCGCAGATGCGCGCGGCGGAGGAGGCGGTGTTCGCCGGCGGCGCGACACCGCTCGCGCTGATGGAGCGTGCCGGCGTCGCAGTCGCGAGGCAGGTGGCGCGGCTCGCGGCCGGTCGCCCAATCCTGGTACTGGCGGGGACGGGCGGCAACGGCGGCGACGGCTATGCCGCCGCGCGGCTGCTGCGCGAGGCGGGGTGTGACGTCCGCGTTGCGTCGCTCGGCCCGCCTACCCATCCGGCGGCGATGACGATGGCGGCGCGCTGGACCGGGCCGACCTGGCCGCTGGCGAGCGCGGCGTCTGCGCCGGTGGTCGTCGATGCGCTGCTTGGGATTGGTGCCGCGCGGCCCTTCGCGGCCGAGCCGGCCGCCGCGCTCGACCGGCTGCTCGCCCTGGCCGACCTGCGGATTGCGGTCGACCTGCCGAGCGGGCGCGACCCGGGCACGGGCGAGGGCGGCATCCAAGCCGACGTGACGATCGCGCTCGGCGCGCTGAAGCCCGCGCATGTGCTCGGCGACGACCGTGCTGGCCACGTGCTGCTCGCTGACCTGAGCATCCCGCTCGCGAGCGACTGGTCCACGCTGTCGCGGCCGACGCTCCGCCCGCCGCGTCGGGAGGCGACCAAGTTCACCCGCGGCAAGCTGGTGGTGGTCGGCGGCGCGATGGCGGGGGCGGGTGTGCTCGCCGCGAGTGCGGCGCTGCACGGCGGCGCCGGCTACGTCATCCTCGCCGAACCCGAGCGGCGTGACGGTGCACCTCATGCGCTGGTCCGCCGCCACGTGGCCGATGCGAGCGCGCTCGCCACGCTGCTCGCCGATGACGGAATCGGGGCGGTGCTGGTCGGGCCGGGGCTGGGGCGGGACGAGGCGGCACAGGCCCAACTGGCGGTGGTCCTCGCGTCGCCCCACGACCTGGTCATCGATGGCGACGCGCTGACCTTGCTCGGCCGTGAGGTGGGCGCACGGATCGGCACGGATCGCCGTCGCGTGTTCCTGACGCCCCACGGCGGCGAATTTTCGCGAATGTTCACGGGCCATGGCAGCAAGATCGCAGCGACCGCCGGCGCCGCCGCCGCGAGCGGCGCGACGGTGATCCACAAGGGTCCGGCGACGGTCATCGCCGACCCGAGCGGCCGGGTGCAGGTCGCCGCCGATGCGTCGTCGTGGCTGGCGAGTGCCGGGACGGGCGACGTGCTCGCCGGGCTGGTCGCCGCGCGGCTGGCGGCCGGGGACGAGCACCCGGCGGAAACGGCCGTGTGGCTGCACGGCCGCGCCGCGGCAAGGGTCGGGGCCGGGCTGATCGCCGATGCGATGATCCCGGCGCTCTCACCGCTGCTCGATCGGCCGAGCACGTGAGCGAAGTCGTCCGGATCGCCGCGCGCGGCGACGGGGTCACCGCCGACGGGCGGCACGTGGCGCTCGCCGCGCCGGGCGACATGCTCCGCGACGATGGCACGCTGCAGCCCGGCCCGCATCACCGCACGGCGCCCTGCCGGCACTTTCCGGCCTGTGGCGGTTGTCAGCTGCAACAGCTCGATGGTCCAAGCTATGCCGGGTTCGTCCGCGACCGGGTGGTGGGGGCGCTCGCCGCCCAGCAGCTCGTCACCGACGTGCGCGATGCGATCGTCTCACCGCCGCGGACGCGTCGCCGCGCGACGCTCCACGCCGAGCGGCAGGGGCGGCATGTTCGGCTGGGCTTCGCTGAGCAGGGCAGCCACCGGCTGATCGACCTCGCCGAGTGTCACGTGCTGCTGCCGGAGCTGTTCGCGCTGGTCGCGCCGCTCCGCACGCTGCTCGCCGCGGTACTGCCGGAGAGGTCCCGCGCCGACGTCCATCTCGCCCGCGCCGACGGCGGCATCGACGTGCTGCTCCGCGGCAGCGTGATCGATGGATTAGCCGCAGCGGAAGCGATCACCGGCTTTGCCGAGCGACAGCGCCTCGCCCGCTTTGCCGTAGACGAGGGGCTCGGCGCGGAGGTGCGCTGGGAGCCGCAGCCCGCGACGATCACGCTCGGTGGCGTGCCCGTGCCGCTACCCCCAGGCGCGTTTCTCCAGGCGACCGCGGATGGCGAAGCGGCGCTGATCGCGGCGGTGCGGGAGGCGATCGGCTCTGCGCGAACGACGGCGGACCTGTTCGCCGGGCTCGGCACCTTTGCGCTCGCGCTGCCCGGCCGCGTCTATGCGGCGGAGGGCGCGCGCGACTCGGTGCTCGCACTTTCAGGGGTCGGGCGTGCCCGCGGGGTGTTCGCGGAGCACCGTGACCTGTTCCGCCGCCCGCTGGTGCCGGCCGAGCTCGACCGTTTCGAAGCGGTGGTGCTCGATCCGCCCCGCGCCGGGGCGCGCGAACAGGTGCTCCAGCTAGCCGGATCTAAGGTGTCGCGCATTGCTTACGTCTCCTGCAATCCCAGCAGCTTCGCGCGCGATGCTGCGGTGCTGTGCGAGGGTGGCTACCAGCTCGACTGGGTGCAGCCGGTCGGCCAGTTCACCTGGTCGACCCATGTCGAGCTCGCCGCCGCCTTCAGTCGGCCGGGTAGTCCGCGCTGAGAAAGTAGAGGCCGTCGGGCGGCGCGTTGAGCCCCAGTGCCGCGCGGTCGCGGGCGGCGAGCGCGGCGCCCATGTCGTCGGGCGACCAGCGGCCCTGACCGACCAGCGCGAGGCATCCGACCATCGAGCGGACCTGGTGATGGAGGAAGGAGCGGGCGGAGGCGTAGACGTCCACGCCCTCCGCGGTCGGCACCACGTCGAGCCGGTCGAGCGTGCGGAGCGGACTGTCGGCCTGGCAGTGCGCCGAACGAAAGGTCGTGAAATCGTGCCGGCCGACCAGCCGCTCGGCGCCCGCGGCCATCGCGGGCCTGTCGAGCGGAGTCGTCAGCCGCCACGCGAGACCCTGCTGCCAGGTGAGCGGCGCCCGGCGCACGACGATGCGGTAGCGGTAATGTCGCGCGACGCAGGAGAAGCGCGCGTGCCAGTCGTCCGGCACCTCGCGAGCGGCGAGTACCGCCACCGGATCGGGCCGAAGCCGCGCGTTCAGCGCTTCGCTCAGCCGAAAGGCGGTGATCGGCTTGGCGATATCGAGGTGCGCGACCATGCCGCGCGCGTGCACCCCCGCGTCCGTACGGCCGGCGGCGTGGACCGTCACCGTCTCCCCCGTGACCTCCAGCGCCGCCCGCTCCAGCGCCGCCTGCACGCTCGGCCCGTGATCCTGCCGCTGCCAGCCCATGAACGGCCGGCCGTCATATTCGATCGTCAGCGCGAAGCGGGTCACGCGAGGTGGGTGCCCGCCGTAACAGGGAAGCCGCGAAGCAACTCGGCCGTGACTACCATCCCGCGGCCGGCGCGCTGGACCGCGACCGGCACCAGGACGCCGTCGCCGCACGCGACCTCCAGCGCATCGCCGATCACGGTGCCTGGCGCGCCGCCGCCCCCTTGGACGGTCGCGGCGAGCAGCTTGATCCGCTCACCGCCGATCTCGAACCAGGCGCCGGGCGCGGGATTGAAGGCGCGGACCTGACGCTCGATCTCCGTGGCGCTGCGGGTCCAGTCGATCCGCGCCTCGGCCTTGTCGATCTTGGCGGCGTAGGTCACGCCGTCGCTCGGCTGCGGAACCGGCGGGTAGCGATCGAGGTCGCCCAGCACCTCTATCATCAGCGTTGCGCCCACGACCGCGAGCTCGGCGGTGAGCTCGCCCGCGGTCTTGCCGTCCACCGTCGTTCGCGCCTCCGCCCGCACGACCCCGGTATCGAGCCCCGCCTCCATCTGCATGATCCCGACGCCCGTTTCCGCATCGCCGGCCAGGATCGCGCGCTGGATCGGTGCCGCGCCGCGCCAGCGGGGCAGGAGCGAGGCGTGGATGTTGAGGCAGCCGTGGACCGGCGCGTCGAGCACCGGCCGCGGCAGGATCAGGCCGTAGGCGGCGACCACCGCCACATCGGCGGCGTGCGCGGCGAACGCCTGCTGCGCCTCTGCGCCGCGCAGGGTCACGGGCGTCAGCACCGGCAGCCCGAGCGCATCGGCGCGGACGTGCACCGGCGTTGGCACCTCAGCCTTCCCTCGCCGGCCGCCCGGCCGCGGAGGCTGGGTATAGACCGCCGCGATCTCGTGCCCCGCGGCGACCAGCGCGTCGAGCGCCGGCACCGCAAAGTCGGGCGTTCCCATGAAGACGATCCGCATGGGGCCGCTCTCGACACGCTGGCGCGCCCGGGCGCAACCCCCTATCTGTTCCCCATGGCTTCCCCGGAGATCGAGGCGCTGTCGGGCGCGTTGGCGCGTCTGCCCGGGCTGGGGCCACGGTCCGCCCGGCGCGCGGTGCTGCACCTGCTCAAGCGGCGCGAGACGTCGCTCGCGACGCTGCTCGGCGCGCTTCAGGCGGTCAATGATCGGCTCTCCACCTGCTCGATCTGCGGCAACGTCGATACGAGCGACCCTTGCGCGGTGTGCGCGGACCCGCGCCGCGACGCGCGCGCGCTGTGCGTGGTGGAGGAGGTCGCGGATCTGTGGGCGCTGGAGCGCTCGCGGCTGTTCCCCGGGCGCTTTCACGTGCTCGGCGGGCGGCTATCGGCGCTGGAGGGGGTCAGACCGGAGGATCTCGCGATCGACGGGCTGATCCGCCGGGTCGCGAACGGCGGCGTCGATGAGGTGGTGCTGGCGATGAACGCGACACTGGAGGGGCAGACCACCGCCCACTACCTCGCCGAGCGGCTGGAGCAGTTCCCCGTGCGGCTCACCCAGCTCGCCCACGGCCTGCCGGTCGGCGGCGAACTCGACTATCTGGACGAGGGCACGCTCGCGCAGGCACTCCGCGCGCGCCGTCCGCTTGCCTGATCCGAGCACAAGGATTAGCTCGACCGGATCATGACCGTGCTGACCATTCTCGAGATACCCGACCCCCGCCTGCGCGCGGTTGCCGCCCCCGTGGAAACCGTTGATGACGCGGTCCGCCAGCTGATCGACGACATGTTTGAGACGATGTACGCCGCCCGCGGCATCGGCCTCGCCGCGACCCAGGTCGGGGTCGAGCGCCGGGTAGTCGTCATCGACCTGCAGGAAGGAGAGGATGACGAGGGCAAACCGATCCGCGATCCGCGCGCCTATGTGAACCCGGAGGTCACCTGGGTGAGCGAGGAGCTGTCGCGCTACAACGAAGGTTGCCTGTCGATCCCTGAGCAGTACGCGGAGGTCGACCGGCCGGCCCGCTGCCGCGTCACCTGGCTCGATCGCGATGGCCAGCCCCACGAGGCGGAGATGGACGGCCTGCTCGCGACCTGCATGCAGCATGAGATCGATCACCTGAACGGCGTGCTGTTCATCGACCACATATCTCGGCTGAAGCGGGACATGCTGGTCAAGAAACTCAACAAGGCGCGCCGTGCGGCCTGACGCAAACCCGCTCAACTTGGCGCGGGCACCGCTTGTCCACGCGGCGCGCGGCAGGTAGGTTCGCCCTCTGTTCTGAGTGGGGCGTGGCATGGATAGCGTGATGTTCGTGGCGATCGTGGTGGCCGTCATCGTCGGTCTGGCGGTCGGCTGGCTGCTCGGCGCGCGCGGGACCGCCACGGCGCGGGCCGAGCGGGACGCGCGCGAGGAGGACTTCAAGCGCGCGATCAGCGATCTGGCGGTCGCCAGTGAGCGCGTCCGCGAGATGCCTGAGCTCCGCCAGGCGCTCGAAGAGACGACGCGCGAGCGTGACGTCGCCCGGCTGGAGGCGGTCGAGCTGCGGACCCGCGCCGCCGCGTTCGAGGCGCGCTTCGCCGAGTTCAAGGCGGACCGCGAGGCGATGGCGGCGCAGTTCCGCGATCTCGGTGCCAAGGTGCTCGACCAGGCGCAGGAGAGCTTCCTCAAGCGCGCCGACGAGCGCTTCGGCCAGGCCGGCAGCGCCAATGCCGAGAAGATCAAGGCGCTGCTGGCGCCGGTCGAGACGACGCTGAAGCGCTACGAGGAAGGACTTCAGAAGGTCGAGCGCGACCGGATCGACAGCTATGCGGGCTTGCGCGAGCAGATCGAGCACGTCCGCGCCGGGCAGGGCCAGGTCCGGGACGAGACCGCCAAGCTCGTCAACGCGCTCCGTACCAGTCCGAAAGCGCGCGGGCGCTGGGGTGAGCAGAGCCTGAAGAACGTGCTGGAGCAGGCCGGGCTATCGCCCTTCGCCGACTTCCAGCGCGAGGTGGTGGTCGGCAGCGACGACGGCACGCTGCGCCCGGACGTCATCGTCCGCCTGCCGGGCGGTCGCCAGCTGGTGATCGACGCGAAATGCTCGCTGAACGCCTTCCTCGACGCGAGCGACGCGATCGAGGAGGACGCGCGCCAGGCGGCGCTGCGGGCGCACTCGGCCTCCGTCCGCAACCACGCCGGAGCGCTGGGTTCCAAGAGCTACTGGGACAAGTTCGGCGACGCGGCCGATTACGTCGTCATGTACATTCCCGGCGAGCATTTCCTGTTCGCCGCGCTGGAGCAGGATCCGCTGCTCTGGGAGTGGGCGATCGAGCGTCGCGTGCTGCTCGCGACGCCCACCAACCTCGTCGCGATCGCGCGCACCGTCGCCAACATCTGGCGGCAGGAGAAGCTGGTCGAGGACATGCAGGCGGTCGATGCGCTCGGCAAGGAGCTGCACGAGCGCCTGGCGGTCGCGGCGACGCATCTCAAGCGGGTGGCGGGCGGGCTCAACACCGCGGTCGACAACTACAACAAGTTCGTCGCGAGCTTCGACGGGCGGGTGATGGTGTCGGCGCGCAAGTTCAAGCAGCTGAACGTCGGCACCGGCGCGCGCGACATCGACGCGCTGGAGACGGTGGATGTCGCGGCGCGGCTGTCATCGGCGGACGTGAGCATGTTGCCGAGTATTCCTGAGAGTGGCGAGGAACGGGCCGAGGCGGCAGAGTAAGACGGTCGGGTCAGTAACTTCGTCACCCCAGCGCAGGCTGGGGTCCATGTCTGTGGCAAAGCTATGCCACGTCAGCTCGATTGACACAGACATGGATGCCAGCCTCCGCTGGCATGACAATCAGCGCTTCAAGGTCAGGCTGGTTTCGCCATCGGACAGCACCAGACCGTCGGTGCCCTGGTGCACGTACAGCTTCTGCCCCAGCGCGCTGATCACGGCGCGCTCGGCCGCCATAGATGCTGGCGGGCACATCATACGCGTCGCCGCGATCGGGGCGGTGGTCAGGATGCCGCGCGCGAGTGTGTAGGAGCCTCGCAGCGTGTTGCAGACCTTGCCGGTGAGCGCGCCGTCCGTGAAGGACAGCGTCGCGGCCACCGTTGGAGCGAGCGCTCGACCGTTCACTTGCGTAATCCGCCACTTACCGCCCTCCAAACCGGCGACTTCCGTCGCGGCACCGCCGCAACCCCTCAGTATCTGCCGGCCGACGCGGACCTGCACCGTTTCCGGGTAGCGGCGGTCGCTCATGCCGTCGCTGCACGGCACGCGGGTGATCTCGACGGTTAGCGCGGCGGTGCGGTAGCGGCGGCCGCCACGGATGGTGACGGCGCGCGGTGTCGTGACGCGCACGTTGCGGCCACCCGCAGGCTGATAGCTGATCTGGTCGCGCGCGATCGTCAGCGACCAGAACGGCTCGGTGCCGACCGCCTTGTAAGGTGGCGGCATTGCGGTAGCAGCGAGGAGGAGCGTCAGGGCAGGCATGGCGGGACTCCGGATCGGATTTGCTGCAGTTGCCAACAGCGGCTGAACCGCGGCTTGCTCAACGCAGTGCCAGTCCCATCGCCACGCAGGCGATCCTGGCGGCGATCGCGGCCGAGCGCCGCCGTGCGTCGTCGCGGTCAGGTACGTGTTCGGCGACGATGATCCCGGCGATCGTCGCCCGCTCAGCAGTCGCGTGGAGCAGGTCGATCACGTCGTCGTAGGAGAGCCCACCTGGCGTCGGCATCGCGACGGCCGGGAACACCGCGGGATCGATCCCGTCGCAGTCGAGCGAGATCACGACGCGCGCGCCGGGTGTCAGCCGCGCGGCCGTGGCCGCGGCACCCTTGCGGCGAAACTCGCGGGCGGTGACGAGCTGGCTGCCCCAGGCACGCGCGTCCTCGATCTGCCAGGCCTTGCCGCTGCCGAGACCGCGCAGGCCCACCTGCACCATGCCGGTCACGTGTGCCATCTCCGACGCGCGACGCATGGTCGAGCCGTAGCCGAGCGGGTTGCCGCGCACCCGGTCGCCCCAGTCGGCATGCGCGTCGATCTGCAGCACCTCGATCTGCCGTTCACCTGCGAAGCCGGCGAGCGCCGGGATCGGCACCGAATCGTCGCCGCCGAGCACCACTGGCATCGCACCTGCCGTGACGATAAGCGCTACCGCCTGCTCGATGGCGAGGCGGTTCTCGGCGGGTGTGTCGACCTTGGTGGGCACATCGCCGACGTCGACGATGCCCCCGGTCGGCATCGTTCCGTCCAGGTCGAAGTCGTGATGGGCAAGCTGGGCCGCGAACCCGATCGATGCGTCACGGATCGCCGCCGGTGCGCGCGCCGCGTGGCTCGGCTGGTCGGCGTACGGAGTCGCCTCGCTCGCGCCGACCACCACCGCGTGCGCGCCGCGCAGGTCATCGAGCCGGGCGGCAGGCGCGCGGATGAAGGTTGGGAAACTCATACACCGCGCCAATGAACGGGCAGGCGTTTGGTTCAGCCGAGCTGCGCCAGTACCTCATACGCCATCACTGCGGTCGCAACCGCGGCGTTGAGGCTGTCGGCCTTGCCGCGCATCGGGATCTTGACGAGCAGGTCGCAGGCGCGGGCGAGCGCGTCGGGCATCCCCTGCGCCTCGTTGCCGGTGAGCAGGAAGATCGGGGCGGCGTAGCGTGCGGCGCGGTAATCCTGATTGGTGTCGAGGCTCAGCCCGACCAGCTGACCCGGGCCGGTGCGCAGCCAGACGAGGAAGTCCGCGGCACTCGCCCGCGCGATGGGGACGGTGAACAGCGCCCCCATGCTCGCGCGCACCGCCTCAACGGAGAAAAAGTCGACCGAGTCGTCGAGGAGGATCAGTCCGCCCGCACCGACCGCGTCGGCGGTGCGCAGGATCGTGCCAAGGTTGCCGGGATCGCGCAGCCGCTCTGCCACCAGCCAGATCGCGGCGGCGCTCCGGTCGAGGTGGTCGAGCGGCGTGACGAACTCTTCGTAGACGCCGAGCACTGCGCCGGGATTATCCTTGCCCGAAAGCTTGGACAGGATGTCGACGGTGGTCAGCACCGCCTCGCCGCCGGCACGCTCCGTCTCGGCAACCAACGCGGTCACGAGCGGGTGCGCGGCCATGTCGCCCGAGAAGAACAGGGTGGCGGGCAGGCGACCGGCCTCGCGTGCTTCCGTCAGGATTCGCAAGCCCTCCGCCAGGAACTGCCCCGCCTCGCGCCGGTGGCGCTTTTCCCGCAGCAGCCGCGTCTGCTTGACGAGCGGGTTGGAGAAGGCGGTGATCTCGCGGGGCATGGGGCGCGCGTAAGAGGCGTGCGAGGGCAGGCGCAAGATTAATCGTCGTTTCGACTCAAGGCCGGGGCGGCGGAGAAGTGTGGTGAGTGGAGGCGCGACACGGCGAGCCGTGTCGTCGGTCGGCGCGAAGCGCCGCCGGCCGTGATCGCTGCCGAGCCGCCAAACTGCCCGGCAGTTTGGCTGCGGCGATCAGTCCTCCCCGAACTTGGCCTCGACCAGCTCGCACAAGGCGGTCACCGCGTCCTCCGCTCCCTCGCCGGTCGCACGGATCACGATCTCGTCGCCCATCGCGGCGCCCAGCATCATCAGTCCCATAATGGAGGTGCCGGTCACGCTCGACCCGTCCTTGCTGACGGTCAGATCGGCACGCTGGGCCGACGCGAGCGTCACGAATTTGGCGGAGGCACGGGCGTGGAGCCCGCGGCGGTTGCAGATCTGGACGGTACGCTCCGCCTCGCTCACGCCGCCGCTTCTCCCAGCACCTCGGACGCGACGGAGATGTACTTGCGCCCGGCGTCGCGCGCAGCGGCGACCGCGTCCACGACCTTCATGGCCCGCCGCGCGCCGCCCAGGCGGATCAGCATCGGCAGGTTGATGCCGGCGATCACCTCGACCCGGCCCGGCTTCATCAGCGAGATGGCCAGATTGGACGGCGTGCCGCCGAACAGGTCGGTCAGCACGATCACGCCGCTGCCATCGTCGACGCGGGCGATGGCGTCGGCGATCTCGCCCCGGCGGCTCTCCATGTCGTCCTCCGGGCCGATGCAGATCGTCTCGATCCGCTCCTGCTTGCCGACGACATGCTCCATCGCGACCACGAACTCCTGCGCCAGCCTGCCGTGCGTCACCAGCACCAGGCCGATCATGCCGTCGTTCTTTCCGGGCTTGGCAGGAGTCATCGTGACTTAGGTGCGTCCTCGAGCGAGTCCTGCGGCGCTGTGCCGAGGTCGCGATGCGTCACCGTGGGCGAAAAGCCCGCGCCTTGCAACCGCCGCGCGAGCCGTTCGGCGACGTGGACGGAGCGGTGTCTCCCCCCGGTACAACCGACCGCGATGGTCACATAGGATTTCCCCTCCACCCTGTAGCGGGGAAGCAACAACAGCAGCAGCCGCTCGATCGCGTCGACCGATTCGGCGTAGGCGGGATCGGCCTGGACATAGGCAGCCACGTCCGGATCGAGCCCAGTGCCGGGGCGGAGCTGTGCGTCCCAGTGGGGATTGCGCAGGTAACGCATGTCGAACACCAGGTCGGCGTTGCGCGGCAGCCCGCGCGCGAAGCCGAACGAGACCAGGCCGATCACCGGCTCGCCCAGCCCCTCGCCGGCGAAGCTGCCACGGATCGCCTGCTGGAGCTCGTTGGCCACCATGTTGGTCGTGTCGATCACCCGGTTCGCCCAGCGGCGCAGCGGGTTCAGCAGCTCGCGCTCCCGCGCGATCCCGTCGCTCGCCGGTCGATCGAGCGCGAGCGGGTGGCGCCGGCGCGTTTCCGAGTAGCGCCGCTCCAGCTCGCCCTCCGCGCAGTCGAGGAACAGCGTGCCGATATCGTGGCCGTGAGACTCGCGCAGCTGCTTGATTCGCCCGACGATCCGCTCCGCATCGAAGCCGCGGGTCTGCGCACCGATGCCGAGTGCGAGCGGGCGGGCGTCGCCCTCCGCCCCGGCCGGCAGCGCGGTCGCGAGCAGGCGGTCGAGCAGCAGCAGGGGCAGGTTGTCGACCGTCTCCCAGCCGAGATCCTCCAGCGTGCGGAGCACGGTCGACTTGCCCGCGCCCGACATGCCGGTCACGAGCAGGATGTGCTTGGGCAGGCTCATGTGGCGCGCCGCGCCTTCAGCGCCAATTCGACCTTGATCGGTGCCGAGGGTTCGAGCGCGGGCAGCGCGATCTCACGCAGATCGACGCCGGCAAGCCGGCGGGTGCGGCCGTCCGCCGGCATGCGGGCGGGCAGGGACACGATGGTGACGAGTAGCGCGACCGGTGCCTCGCTGAGGTGCGGCAGCTCGACGATGCCGATCCCGCGCACCTCCAGCTTGCCGGCGAGATTGGCGGGCGCGGTCGCGACCAGCGCACCGCCGCGTCGCAGCAGGGTGGTGTAGTCGTCGCTGACCAGCACCGCGCCGCGATCGATCAGGCGCAGCGCCAGGTCCGACTTCCCCTCGCCCGAGCGTCCCTCGATCAGCACCGCGGCGCCGTCGATCGCGACGCAGCTCGCGTGGATGGTCTCGGAGGAGAGTTCGGTCACGCCGCCTCCAGCGCGCGGGGCAGGCGTACCGTGAAGCAGGCGCCGGGCCCGTCGTCGTTCCGCGATTCGACCATGATGCTGCCCCCATGCCCGTCGACGATCGTCCGGGCAATCGCGAGGCCCAGGCCCGAGTGCTGCCCGAATGCTTCGCTGGCGGGGCGTACCGAATGGAAGCGCCGGAACACGGCGTCGCGCGCCTCCTCCGGCACGCCTGGTCCTTGGTCCTCGACCTGGATCACCAGCTCCTCCGTATCGGCGCCGACGGTCACTCGAATGGTGGCGCCGTCGGGGGAGAAGGACAGGGCATTGTCGATCAGGTTTTCGAACACGCGCTCCAGCCGCGTACCCTCGCCCAGCACCGTGGCCGGCTGAGCCGTCGCGGTGATGTCGAGCGTGAGGGTGACGCCGCGCTCGATCCCCCTCGCGCGACGCTGCTTCACCAGCCCCTCCAGCATTGCCGCGACCGCCACCGGCTCGAACTTGGCACGGCTGAGCTGCGCATCGAGGCGCGAGGCTTCGGAGATGTCGGTGATCAGCCGGTCGAGCCGGTGGACGTCGTCGCGGACGATCGCGAGCAGCCGCTCCTGCAACGAAGGATCGCGCACCCGTCCCAATCCCTCGACGGCCGACCGGAGCGAGGCGAGCGGATTCTTGAGCTCATGGGTGACGTCGGCCGCAAATGCCTCGGTTGCGTCGATCCGGGCGCGCAGTGCGCCGCTCATGTCGGAGAGCGCGCGGGCGAGCAGCCCGATCTCGTCACGGCGCTCCGGCAACCGCGGAACCACTACCTCGCGCGCGCGCCCCAGCCGCACCCGGACCGCGGCGCGCGCCAGACGGCGCAGCGGACGGACGATGGTGCGGGCGAGAAAGAGCGAGAGCAGGGTGGAGAGCAGGAAAGCGATGCCGAGCACCACGGCGAGCCGGAAGCGCTCGATCCGCACGGTGTTGGTAATGTCGATCGCGTTGGCGGTGGTGAAGACAGTGCCGCCCCCGTAGTTCGCCGCGGCCGTGATCACCGGGGTACGATCGGGCGCGCGCCAGACACTGGCACGAGCGACCGCCGGGTCGCGGGCGGCCTGCACGTCCGGCCAGTCGAACCCGCGCTCGTGCGCCCGCTCGCGGAACAGCGGTGGGCGGACCGCGCGCACCACCGTGTCGATCACCGCATCGAGGAAGCGGGCGACATCCTGCTGCCACGGGTCCTTGTCGGGGTCGCGCAGCACGGCGTTGCGCGAGCCCCAGTTGCGGGTGTCGGCGATCAGGTGCCCGGCAAGGTCGTAGACCCGGAGCCGCGCGCCCGTGTCGCGGGCATAGCCCATCAGCAGCGCACGATGTCCGTCCGGCGGCGTCGCCGCGAGCGCGTCGGCAATCAGCCGCGCCTCGCGGCTCGCCTGCGCGATACGGCTGTCGAGGATACGGCTGCGAAAGCTGTCGAGGTAGAAAAATCCGCCCGCCAGCAGCGCGAGCGCGATGATGTTCACCGCCAGAATGCGCGGGGTGAGCGAGACCCTGGACGACCACAGCAGGCGAAGGTCGCGCTCGCTCTCGCGTCCGGCGGCCGACATCACTCCTCGGAAAAGCGGTACCCCGCCCCGTAGAGCGTTTCGATCGCGTCGAACGCCGGATCGACCTCGCGGAACTTGCGGCGGACGCGCTTAATGTGGCTGTCGATGGTGCGGTCGTCGACGTAGATGTCGTCCTGGTACGCGGCGTCCATCAGCTGGTTGCGCGTCTTTACGATGCCGGGCCGCTGCGCCAGCGTCTCCAGAATCAGGAACTCCGTCACGGTCAGCGTCACCGGCCGCCCGTCCCACAGCACCTTGTGGCGTGCCGGATCCATGTTGAGCCGGCCGCGATCGATCGGCGGCTGCGCGTCCTCGCTGCTCGCCGCCTCGCTGCCGCCCGCGGTCTCGACCCGGCGCAGGATGGCGCGGATGCGGGCGATCAGCAGTCGCTGGCTGAAGGGCTTGGCGATGTAATCGTCCGCACCCATCGCGAGGCCGAGCGCCTCGTCGAGCTCGTCGTCCTTGCTGGTGAGGAAGATGACCGGCACGGCGCTGCGCTCCCGCAGGCGGCGGAGCAGCTCCAGCCCGTCGAGCCGCGGCATCTTGATGTCGAGAACCGCCAGGTCGGGCGGGTTGTCGATCAGCGCCTTAAGCGCCGCCTCGCCGTCCGAATAGACCCGCGTGAGGAAGCCTTCGGTCTGCAACGCGATCGACACGGAGGTGAGAATGTTCCTGTCGTCGTCGACGAGCGCGATGGTGGCTGTCATGCAAGGCGGGTTAGTCTAAGATCCTCCCCGCCTCAATCGCCGCGCGCACATTGGTTTGACGCATAACCAATCGCGGCGTAGAAGCAACAAAGCAGAACAGGCGGCCGCGATGTCGCCGGGAACCACTGGGAGGACCATCGTTGACCAATCGCACGCCTGCGCTCGGCCTGGACGCCGTCGGCATCCACACCGATGCCGAGCTGTTCTGGAACCTGACCACCGGCCCGCTGGTCGAGCATGCGGTCCGGCGCGGGGAAGGGCGGCTCGCCGCCGACGGTCCGCTGGTGGTCGAGACGGGGCGCCACACGGGCCGCAGCGCGCAGGACAAGTTCATCGTCCGCGATGCGGAAACGGATGGGACGATCTGGTGGGGCAAGTCGAACAAGGCGATGGCGCCGGAGGCGTTCGCCAACTTAAAGGCCGACTTCCTCGCCGCGCTCGCGGCCAAGGACACGCTGTTCGTCCAAGACCTGTACGGCGGCTCGCAGAAAGGCCACCGCGTCCACGTCCGGGTGGTTAACGAACTCGCCTGGCACAACCTGTTCATCCGCACGATGCTGGTCCGTCCCGAGCCGGGGGAACTCGCCGGCTTCACCCCCGAATACACCATCATCGATCTGCCGAGCGTCGTCGCCGATCCCGAGCGCCACGGCTGCCGCAGCGACACGGTGATCGCGGTGAACCTGTCGGAGAAGCTTATCCTGATCGGGGGGACGAAATACGCCGGCGAGATGAAGAAGTCGGTGTTCGGGCTGCTCAACTATCTGCTGCCGGCGGACGGGATCATGCCGATGCACTGTTCGGCCAACATGGCGCACGACGGCAGCAACACCGCGGTCTTCTTCGGCCTCTCGGGCACCGGCAAGACGACGCTCTCCGCCGATGCCTCGCGCACGCTGATCGGCGACGACGAGCATGGCTGGTCGGACGAAGCGGTCTTCAACTTCGAAGGCGGCTGCTACGCCAAGATGATCCGCCTGTCGGCCGAGGCCGAGCCGGAAATCTTCGCAACCACCAAGCGATTCGGCACGGTGCTGGAGAACGTGGTGATGGACTCGGAGACGCGCGCGCTCGACCTCGACGACAACAGCTTGGCCGAGAACAGCCGCGCCGCCTATCCGATCGACTTCATCCCGAACGCCTCGGCGCGGAACCTGGGGCCGGTCCCGACCAACATCATCTTCCTCACCGCCGACGCCTACGGCGTGCTGCCGCCGATCGCTCGGCTGACGCCCGACCAGGCGATGTATCACTTCCTGTCCGGCTATACAGCGCGGGTCGCGGGTACCGAGATCGGCGTGACGGAGCCGGAGGCGACCTTCTCCACCTGCTTCGGCGCGCCGTTCATGCCGCGACACCCGAGCGTCTACGGCAACCTGCTGAAGGACCGGATCGCGCGCGGTAGAGTCAGCTGCTGGCTGGTCAACACCGGCTGGACCGGCGGCAAGTACGGCGTCGGCACCCGCATGCCGATCCGCGTCACCCGCGCGCTGCTCAACGCCGCACTAGACGGCAGCCTGGCGCGCGCCGAGTTCCGCCGTGACCCGAACTTCGGCTTCCAGGTGCCGGTCGCGGTACCGGGGGTGGACGCAGCGATCCTAGATCCGCGCGCGACGTGGGCCGACCCCGCCGAATACGACGCCACGGCGGCGAAGCTGGTCGACCAGTTCGTCGCCAACTTCGCGCAGTTCGCGGATCATGTCGACTCGGGTGTGCGGGAGGCGGCGCCAGTGGTGAGGGCGGCGTAGGGCCCGGCGGGTCAAGTGCGGCTGAAGCCGTACTAGCCGCTTGCGCGGCGGTGCTTTGATACGCGCCTCCGCCTGCGCTCAATCGCTATTCAGCACGCACGATGTTGTCATAGTGCCGTTCGTGCTGCGTAGCCGCTGAGCTTGTTTAAGCGGCGTATCAAAGGACCTGCTTCAGGCGCCGATCCCTCGCTGACCTTTGCGGCGATGACCGGTGGTGCCAAGGAACGTGCATGACGCAGGGCCGTTTGCGGCCCCGTGCTGGACCTCGATCTCGACCGCCTGACGCTGCCGACCTCGGTGGAGAACCTGCTGATCGCCAGCGGGGCGGTGGTGATCGCGTTGGTCGTGCATGCGGTCGCTTTCGCGCTCGCGCGTCGGGTCGCTGCACGGACGCCCGACACGCTCGACGACGCTGCGGTCCAGCTTGCCAGGCGGCCGGTGCGGTGGATCACGGTGGCGGTGCTGCTGGCAGCGGCGCGGCGTTTCCTGTCGCTGCCAGCGTGGGCGGACGAGGCGTGGCAGCTTGCCGCGGCGATGATCGTGCCCGGGCTGGTCGGCTGGCTCTGCATCACGCTGGTCCGAGTGTACGTCCGCGCGGTCGAGCTGCGCTACGACATCAGCGTCGCCGACAATCTGCGCGCGCGGCGCCGCCGCACCCGTACGACGATCCTCGGTCGTATCGCCGTGCTGCTGGTCGCGCTGGTGACGGTCGCGCTCATGCTGCTGGCGATCCCGAGCATCCGGAGCGTCGGCATCACGCTGATGGCGTCGGCGGGCCTCGCCGGGCTCGCGGTCGGCGCCGCCGCGCAGCCCGCGCTGAAGAACCTGATCGCAGGCGTCCAGCTCGCCTTCACCGAGCCGATCCGGATCGACGACGTCCTGATCATCGAGGGCGAGTGGGGCAAGGTGGAGGAAATCCGCCTGACCTATGTCGTGGTTGCGCTATGGGACGAGCGGCGGCTGATCGTTCCCGTATCGCGCTTTCTGGAGCAGCCGTTCCAGAACTGGACGCGCAACACCAGCCAGCTGCTCGGCAGCGCCTTCTTCTGGCTCGATCCGACCGCCGACATACCGCGGCTGCGCGTCAGGTTCGAGGAGATCGTGCGCGCCAACCCGCGCTGGGACGGTCGCGCCTGCGTGCTGCAGGTGACGGACACCAAGCCCGACGCGATCGAGGTGCGGGTGCTCGCGACCGCCAAGGACGCGCCCACCGCCTTCGACCTGCGCTGCGACCTGCGCGAGGGCGTGCTCGCCTTCATCCGCGACGAGATGCCGGAGGCGCTGCCGCGCGGACGGCAGGTGGTGGAGTGGAAGGCTACGCCTTGATCCACCTTTCCACGTCGGCCGCGACCACGCTGAGCGGCCGGCTGCCGCCGCCGACCACCAGCTGGTTGTAGTCCCGCACGTCGAACCGGGCGCCCAGCGCCGCCTTTGCCCGCTCACGCTGGCGATTGAGCTCGTTGTGCCCGACCTTGTAGCCGCACGCCTGGCCCGGCCACACGCAGTAGCGATCGATCTCGCTGGCGACGCCTTCCACCGTGTCGCCATTGACCTCGGCGAACCACTGCCGCGCGCGGTCGCGGGTCCAGCGCTGGTCGTGGAGTCCGGTATCGGCGACCAGCCGCGCGGCGCGGAACACCATGGAGTTGAGGTAGCCGAGCCGCCCCACGGGATCGTCGTCGTACACGCCAAGCTCGCCCGCGGTCTGCTCGGCATAGAGCGCCCAGCCCTCCGAATAAGGATTGAAGTCCATCAGCGCGCGCAGAAGCGGCAGTCGCTGGCTGTACTCGCCCTCCCAGACATGCCCGGGGATCGCTTCGTGGTAGGTGAGCGTCGGCAGGTTCCAGCGGGTGTGCGCGGCCGGATCCTTGAGGTTGATCCAGAAGCGGCCCGGCACCTTGCCGTCGATCGAGCCCGGACCGCCGTACGCGCCGGGCGCGCCCGCTTCCTCGGCGATCGCGATGCGCCGTACCTCGACATTGCCGCGCGTCAGCGTGCGAAAGGCGCGGGGCAGGCGGGGGCGGAGATCGTCAAGACGGCCCTGGATGAACGCGATGATCTCCGCGCGTCCCTTGTCACCGGCCGAGAAGGCGAAGCGGGGATCGGTAGCGAGCGCCCGCATCCGCACACCGACGCTGCCCTGCGTCATGCCGAGCGAGCGAAGGATCGGCTCCATCTCGGCCTGGAGCTCGGCGATTTGGGCCAGGCCGGTCCGGTGCAGCTCGGCCGGTGGCGCCGTGGTGGTGGTCGCGGCGCGCAGTGCCCAGGCGTAATAGCGCGCGCCGTCCGGCAGCTTCCACACGCCGGCGTCCGAGCGGGCGAGGCGGCGGTGCGCCTCCAGCTCCGCGATCTGCCGATCGAGCGCGGGGCCGACCTGGTCGCGCACGAGCGCCTCGGCTTTCTCTACCCGATCGCCGCCGTACGCGGCGGCGCGGGTCGCGAGCGAGGTGACGACGCGCGCTTCTCCGGGCGCGGTGTCGCGGGTCTGGCGAAGCTGGCGGAGCGTCACGTCGAGCGAGAAGTCGGGTGCGATCACCCCCTGCGCCCGCGCCTCGCGCAGGCGCGCCGTCTCCGCATCCAGCGCCTGCGGCCACCGGGCGAGCCGCGCTAGGTAGGCGTCGGCATCGCTCGCCCGCTCGATGCTGTGGGTCGCGTCCAGGAAGTTGGGCGTGTCGAGATACCGGCCCATGTTCTGCGCGACGACATAGGGCCCGTTGCGGAAGCCGCCGATCGCGACGTCGCCGTAGGGGAAGGCGAAGCCGTCGAGCGCCGTCTGATAGGCGGTCCGCGCGACGCTCAGATGCCTGGCGCTGTCGGGATCGACGCTCGTCGCTGGCAGCGCGTCGATCCGGCGCACGGCGTCCTGCAGCCACGCGATGCGGCGCGCGCGACCGGCTGGCGTCGGATCGGCGACCTGCCGCTTCAGCGCGGCGCGGGGACCAGTGTCGACGCCCAGGCTGGTCGCACTCTCCGGCGCGAGCCGCATGTATTCCTCGGCCAGTGTCTCTGCCAGCGCCCGGCCGGTGCGTGCCTGCGCGGCGAGCGGAGCGGGAAGGGTGGCGAGCGTCAGGCCGGCGATGCCGCTGCCGATCACGTCGCGGCGGGTGGGAGTCACGAGTGCGTCTCCAGTGTGGGCAGGGGTTCGACGGTGAGCGCGGCGCCGCTGCCGCCGGTGATCCGGGCCCGGGCTCCGGCGGGCAGGTCGGGGCCGTGCGCCAGCCATTCACCGTCGCCGACCCGGACGCGGCCAGTGCCGTTCTCGATTGCCTGGACGACCGTCACGGTCTGTCCCAGCAGACGGGCGACCCGGTCGTTGAGCAGCGGGTCGGCGCTCGCGACCGGGTTCTCGCGGTAGTATTTGCGCCCCAGCCACACCGCGATCGCCGACCAGGCAGCGAAGCTCAGCAGCTGGGCGGCGACCGGGAGCTCGGGGAACAGCAGCAGGAACGCGCCGGTGACCGCGGCGGCGGCGGCGAGGAAAACCAGGAACACGCCTGGTACCAGCAGCTCCGCCCCGCCGAGCACCACAGCGGCGACCAGCCACCAGGTGGCCAATCCATCCACCTCCATGCCGATCAGCCTTCTGCCCGGTCAGCGCGGACCCGCGGCACGCCGGGCTCGGCCGGGCGGACCGGCGCACCCGACAGCGCCTCCTTGGCGAGCTCGCCGATCCCGCCCAGCGTCCCGATCAGCTGGGTCGCCTCGACCGGGAACAGGATGGTCTTGGCGTTAGGGCTGGTCGCGAACTTGCCGACCGCCTCCACATATTTCTGCGCGATGAAATAGTTGAGCGACTGGGTCCCGCCGTTCTCGATTGCGTCGGACACGACCTGGGTAGCCTTGGCTTCCGCCTCCGCCTGGCGCTCCCGCGCCTCGGCGTCGCGGAAGGCGGACTCGCGCCGGCCTTCGGCCTCCAGGATGCGCGCCTGCTTCTGGCCCTCCGCCCGCAGGATCTCGGACGCTCGCGTGCCCTCCGCCTCCAGGATGTTGGCGCGCTTCTCTCGCTCGGCCTTCATCTGACGCCCCATCGCCGACACTATGTCGGCGGGCGGGCGGATGTCCTTGATCTCGACGCGGGTGATCTTGACCCCCCACGGCACCGTCGCGTGATCGACGACGGAGAGCAGCCGCGCGTTGATCTCGTCGCGCTTCGAGAGCGTCTCGTCCAGGTCCATGCTGCCCATCACGGTCCGCAGGTTGGTGGTGGTGAGCTGGAGCAGCGCAACGTAGAGGTCCGACACCTCGTACGCCGCCTTGGGCGCGTCGAGCACCTGGAAGAAGACGACGCCATCGGTGGAGACGATCGCGTTGTCCTTGGTGATGATCTCCTGCCCCGGAATATCGATCACCTGCTCCATCATGTTCACCCGCCGGCCGACCCGGTAGAAGAAGGCGGGGTAGAAGTTGAAGCCGGGCGACGCGGTGGTGGTGTAGCGGCCGAAATGCTCAATCGTGTATTGATAGCCCTGGCGCACGATCTTGATCGAGGCGAACAGGTAGAAGACGACCAGCGCCAGGATCAGCGCAGCGGCGATAAGACCCATCAGCAAACTCCCCCGGGGCACAGACGGTACGACTCCGCTGGCGACCCGGCCGCATCGCTAGCATAAGCACCCGATGTCCGCACCCCGAAGGCTCAGCCCCCGCTCGCTCCTGTTCCTGCCCGCGTCCAACCCGCGCGCCGTCGCAAAGGCGCGGATGCTGAAGGCGGACTGCGTCGTGCTCGACCTGGAGGATGCGGTCCCCCGCAGCGACAAGGCGGCGGCGCGGGCGGCTGCGGTGGCGGCGGTGGCCGAGGGGTTCGGGCCGCGGCTGACGGCGATCCGGATCAACGGCGTCGCGGACGGCGAGCACACCGACGACCTGGAGGCCGTCGCGGCGTCGGTCGCCGACTATGTCGTGCTGCCCAAGGTGGAGAACGCGTCGGATGCGGCGGTGGTCGGGAGCGCCTGCCGCCGCCCAGTGCTGGCGATGATCGAGACACCGCCTGGCGTGCTGGCGGCGGCGGAGATCGCTGAGGTGGCGGCGGTGCACGGGCTGATCGCCGGGGTCAACGACCTCAGGGCCTCGCTCGGCATCCCCGCCGGCGCGGACCGGGCGGGTGTCGCGCTGGCGCTACAGACCGTCGTCCTCGCGGCGCGCGCGAGCGGAGGCTGGGCGATCGACGGCGTATTTAATCTGCTCGACGACACGGACGGGCTGGTCGCCGAGTGCCGCGCGGGACGCGACATGGGGTTCGATGGCAAGTCGCTGATCCACCCGGGCCAGGTCGACGCCTGCAACCGGGCGTTCGGCCCGAGCGACGCGGAAGTGGAGGACGCCCGCGCGCTCCTCGCCGCGGCGACGGACGGCGCCGAGCGGTTCCGCGGGCGCATGATCGAGGCGATGCACGTTGCGCAGGCGCAGGCGGTGGTGGCGCGAGTTCGATAGCTCGTCACCCCAGCGAAGGCCGGAGTCCATGTCTCGACCGGTCAACGGCACCGTTGCTCCCACCCGAGACAGACACGCATGCCAGCCTGCGCTGGCATGACGGTTGAACAACCACCTAGCCCCATCCACCGCGCGCGATTACATGGGCCGCCAACCTGCGACTCCCCAAGGACCTTGGCGCTTACATGATCGACATTCCGCTCGGCCTCACCTTCGACGACGTCCTTTTGCTGCCGGCGGAGTCGAGCGTGCTGCCCTCCGGTGCGGACACCGCCACGCGGGTGACGCGCGAACTGTCGCTCAACATCCCGATCCTGTCCTCCGCAATGGACACGGTGACGGAGGAGCAGATGGCGATCATGATGGCGCAGCTGGGCGGCATCGGCGTGCTCCACCGCAACCTGACCGTCGAGGAGCAGGTTGCCGCCGCCAAGGCGGTCAAGCGCTACGAGAGCGGGATGGTCGTCAATCCGATTACCATCACGCCGGACGCGCCGCTCAGCGCCGCGCGCGCTCTGATGGAGCGACACCGGATCAGCGGCATTCCAGTGACGGAGGCATCGGGCAAGCTCCTCGGTATCCTCACCAACCGCGATGTCCGTTTTGCCGAGAACCCGAACCAGCCGGTTGCCGAGCTGATGACGCGCGACAATCTCGCCACCGTTTCAACCGGAGTGACGCAGGAGGAGGCGCGCCGCCTCCTTCACCAGCGCCGGATCGAGAAGCTGCTGGTGGTGGACGAGGACTATGCTTGCGTCGGACTGATCACCGTCAAGGACATCGAGAAGGCGGTCACCTATCCCCACGCGACCAAGGATGCCGCGGGGCGGCTGTGCGTCGCTGCCGCCACGACAGTCGGTGACGCAGGCTTCGCGCGGACGGAGGCGCTGATCGACGCCGACGTCGACCTGATCGTGATCGACACCGCGCACGGCCACAACACCGACGTCGCCCGCGCGGTCGAGCGGGTTAAGAGCCTGAGCAACCGGGTCCAGGTGGTCGCCGGCAACGTCGCGACGGCGGAGGCGACCAAGGCACTGATCGGCGCGGGGGCGGACGGGGTCAAGGTTGGGATCGGTCCGGGATCGATCTGCACCACCCGCGTCGTCGCGGGCGTCGGCGTGCCGCAGCTGACCGCGGTGATGAATGCCGCGGAGGAGGGGCACAAGGCGGGCGTCCCGGTGATCGCCGACGGCGGCATCCGCACCTCCGGCGACATCGCCAAGGCGCTGGCGGCCGGCGCCTCCACCGCCATGATCGGGTCGCTGCTGGCGGGCACGGAAGAGGCGCCGGGCGAAACCTTCCTGTACCAGGGCCGCGCCTACAAGTCGTACCGCGGGATGGGCTCGGTCGGCGCGATGGGCCGCGGCTCGGCCGATCGCTACTTTCAAGGCGACATCAAGGACCAGCTGAAGCTGGTGCCCGAGGGGATCGAGGGCCAGGTGCCCTTTAAGGGCAGCGCGCGCGAGGTGATCCACCAGCTGGTCGGCGGCGTGAAGGCGGCGATGGGCTACACCGGCTCGCGCACCATCCCCGATCTCCAGTCCCGCGCGCAGTTCGTCCGGATCACGGGCGCGGGCTTGCGTGAGAGCCACGTCCACGACGTGACCATCACCCGCGAGGCGCCGAACTACCCGACCCGCGGCTGAGCGGTCAGCGCGGCGGTCGCTTCAGCTCGACGCGGAACAGGCGAAAAGGCGCGCTACCCTTGTTGGTGATGGCGTGCGGCTCCTCGCGGGGCGACCAGATCGCGGGCGGCGGTGCGCCGGCGGGCAGAGCGGTTCGGCTTAGCTCCACCATCCGGCCGTTGCGTACCGCGTAGCGAACGTCCTCGGCCGGCTGCCACGACTGGATGTGGATGACGCTCGGCCAGCGATGCTCATGGATCGCCTCGGTCTCGCCCGGGGCGACGGTGACCTGCAGCACGCGCACCTCGTCGTTCTCGAGCAGGACGACATGGTTCCTGGGCGCGGCGACGACCGCGTCAAGGTCGGCGGGGACGGCGGTCTGCGCGGCGGCGAGCGCGAGTGCGACGAACAAGGTCCTGCCTTCCTCCTGAAGCCGCGGACAAGGTGGCCCGCCACGAAAGCACTGGCAATATCGTTTGTGACCTGCTCCACGCGCGCTCATGACCCCAGCCGCGCGAACCCAGGCCGCCATTGAACTGCTCGACCAGATCACCGTGGCCGCCCGCAACGGCGGCGCGGCGGCCGACGTGCTGATCGCGCGCTATTTCCAGCAGCGCCGCTACGCCGGGTCGAAGGATCGGCGCGCGGTGCGTACGCTCGTCTACGAGGCGATCCGGACGCTGGGCGAGCGGCCGGCGTCGGGTCGGGCGGCGGTGCTGGCGCTGGCGGCCGACAGGCCGGACCTTGCCGCAACCTTCGACGGCAGCGGCTTCGGCCCGGCGGCGATCGCGCCCGGCGAGCCCGTCGCGCGGGCAGGTCTGGCGCCGGCGTGGCTGCACGATGCGCTTCAGCGCTCCGACCTTGACCGGCGGCAGCTGCAGGCGCTGCTCGACCGGGCGCCGCTCGACATTCGTGTCAACACGCTGATGGGCACCCGCGACGATGCCGCTGCCTTGTTCGACGGTGCAGTGCCGATCGCGCACACCCCCGCCGGCTTGCGGCTGCCCGCCGACACCGACGTCGAGCGATCGGACGCCTTCGCCGGCGGGCTGGTCGAGGTGCAGGACGCGGGGAGCCAGCTGGCGACGCTCGCCACCGGTGCTGCGCCTGGCATGACCGTGGTGGACCTGTGCGCCGGGGGTGGGGGCAAGACGCTGGCGCTCGCCGCGCTGATGGCGAACGAGGGGCGGATCGTGGCCACCGACACCGACCGCACCCGGCTTCAGCGCCTGCAGCCGCGCGCGGACCGTGCCGGCGTCACGATCGCCGAGGCCCGGCTGCTTGATCCGGGCGAGGAGGCGGCTGCGCTCGACGACCTACGCGACACGGCGGACCTCGTGCTGGTCGACGCGCCCTGCTCCGGCACGGGCACCTGGCGCCGCAACCCGGAGGCGCGCTGGCGGCTCACGGCGGCGCGGCTCGCCCGGCTGCTCGAGACGCAGTGCCGGCTGCTCGACCTGGCGGCGGCGCTGGTGCGGCCGGGCGGGGCGCTTGCTTTTGTCGTTTGCTCCCTGCTCGACGCGGAGGGGCGCGAGCAGGTCGACGGCTTCCTCGGTCGCCATGCCGGCTGGTCGACCGAGCCCGTCGCGATCGGTACCGCTCATGGCGCCGGCGCGCGGCTCACCCCCGCAAGCGACGGCACCGACGGGTTTTTTGTCGCGCGCCTGCGGCGTCCGTGATAGCCAGCACGGCAATGCCTCGCTGGGAGTTCGTCATGCGGTACCTCTCGGTCACGGTCGCGATCGGCCTGACCCTCGTCAGCCTCTCCACGTCCCTGAGCGGCCAGCGGCCCGATGACCAGATCGACCCGCGCTCGATTGCCTTGCTGGAGCGCGGCAAGGCGGCGCGCGCGGCGGGCAACCTCGCCGGTGCCAACGATCTGATCGAGACCGCGCTGGTGGTCGATCCGCGCAACCGCGGCGCCTTCACGACTCTGGCGGAGATCGCGCGGGTGCAGGACCTGCCGGGCAAGGCGATCCGCCTGTACCGCGAGGCGCTGACGATCGAGCCGAACGACGTCGCGGCGCTGAAGGGACAGGGCGAGGCGCTGGTCCAGAAGGGGGCGGTCGAGCGAGCCAAGGAGAATCTGGCCAAGATCCGCACCATCTGCGGCGCGACCTGCGGCGAGGGCGCCGCGCTCGCCGCGTCGATCGCGAAGGGACCGCCCGTACGCGCAGTTGCCGCTGCCACGACGACGCCGGACAAGGTCCCGACGGCCAAGAACTGATTTCCCGATCGTCTTGCCAGCGAACGCTGGCATCTTTCCCGATAGCGGGCGCCCGTGGTCGGAGATGCCAGCGTTCGCTTGAATGACGTTGGTGCCTACGCGTCCATTGTCCGCGCGAGGCTTACGAACTCCGCGACGCTGACCGTCTCCGCGCGGCGGGCGGGGTCGATGCCGAGCATCCCGACCGCTGCCAGCGCGCCGGGCACGCCCTTGAGGCTCTGCCGGAGCATCTTGCGACGCTGGCCAAAGGCGGCTGCGGTCACCGCCTCCAGCGTCGCAAGCCGGACGCCCGGCGGCATCGCCGCCGGTGCCAGGTGCACCACCGCCGACATGACCTTGGGCGGCGGGGTAAAGGCGGAGCGGTGGACCGGCAGCGCGATCCGTGCGGTCGTCCGCCACTGCGCGAGCACCGCGAGCCGGCCGTAAGCCTCACCGCCGACCGGGGCGACGATCCGCTCCGCCACCTCCTTCTGGAACATGAGGGTGAGGCTCGCCCACCAGGGCTCCCAGTCGGTCGACAGCCAGCCGATGAGCAGCGCGGTGCCCACATTGTAGGGAAGGTTGGAGACGATGTGCGGCCGCGCCTCGAACAGTGCCGGTGCGTCGACCTGGAGCGCGTCGCCCTCAATCACGCGGAGCTTGCCGGGGTAGGCGTCCGCCAGTTCGGCGAGTGCCGGGATGCAGCGGCGGTCGCGCTCGATCGCCGTTACCCGCGCGCCCGCCGCGAGCAGTGCCCGGGTCAGGCCGCCGGGACCCGGGCCGATCTCCAGCACCTCCCGGTCGTGAAGGTCACCGGGAACGGCGGCGATGCGGGCGAGCAGCTGCCCGTCGAACAGGAAGTTCTGCCCCAGCGCCTTGGACGCCTGCAATCCGTGCCGCGCGACGACCTCGCGCAGCGGCGGCAGCGCCGTCACGAGCTCGCCCGGCGCGCGGCAGCCTCTGCCGCCAGCCGGATCGCGTGGATCGTCGCGCCGGCCTCCGCCCGGTCCTGGCCGGCGATGTCGAACGCGGTGCCGTGATCGGGCGCGGTCCGCACGATCGGGAGCCCGAGCGTCATGTTGACGCCCTCGTCGAAGTGAAGCGTCTTGAGCGGGATCAGCGCCTGATCGTGATACGGACAGATCGCCGCGTCATAGCCGGCGCGGGCACGGGCGTGGAACAGCGAGTCGGCGGCGAACGGCCCACGCGCATCGATGCCGTCGCCGACCAACTGCGCGATCGCCGGGCGGATCACCTCGATCTCCTCGCGTCCCATGGTGCCGTCCTCGCCCGCGTGCGGATTTAGACCGGCAAAGGCGAGGCGCGGGCGCGCGATCCCGAAGTCGCGGGCGAGCGCGCGGGCGGTCACCCGCGCCTTGGCGACGATCAGCTCGACGCTGAGCGCGTCCGGCACCGCGGCGAACGCGATGTGGGTGGTGACCGGCACGACGCGCAACGTCGGACCCGCCAGCATCATGACCGCATTCTCGCGTGCGACCCCACAGCGCTCCGCCACGAACTCGGTCTGCCCGGGATGGGTGAAGCCGGCCTGGTAGAGCTGCGCCTTGGCCACCGGCCCGGTCACGACCGCGCTCGCCGCCCCCGATCGCGCGAGGCCGACCGCCGCCTCCAGTGCCTCCACCGCTGCGCGGGTACCATCGGGCTGCGGCGTACCCGGTGCCACCCGCCCCGCGTCGCCGACCGTCAGCACGGGAAGCGCGCGCGCGAACACGTCCGCCGCGCGGTCGGGCGCGTCGATGGTGGCGAGCGGACCGGTCCAGACCGCGGTGATCGCGCGCGGGTCGCCGACCACGAAGAAGGGCGGCAGTGCCGCGGTATCCCGCGCCGCCCACGCCTTTGCCGCGATCTCCGGGCCTATTCCCGCGGGATCGCCGAGCGAGATGACGAGCGGCGCAGGCGACCCGGGCACCGGGCGTGCCTCAGCGATACTCGACCACCGCGTCGCGCCGCAGGTCGCGGAGCATCCGCTGCGCGCGCAGGTTGACGCGCTCATCCTCCAGCTTGGACTGGATCGCCTCGCTGGAGGGCAAACCCGCGGTCTTCGGATCGTCGCGGCCGCACAGCACCAGCGCGCGCACGCCGTCGCTCGGCGATCCGAACGGCGGGGTCGACTGGCCGACCTGCATCTTGAGCACGATCTCCTGGAGCGCAGGGGGCAGCTGACGGACCGGCACCGCGTCGTTGTCGACCACCTCCGCGCCGATCTCCTGAGCGATCGCCGCGACGCCGCCGCAGCCGTTGATGCGCTGCGTCGCCTTGGCGAAGTCGGCGGCACGGGCGCTCGCCTGGTTCTGCGTCGTGCCGCCCGGGAACTTCAGCGTCAGCTGACGCAGGCTGAGCCGCGCGTCGCGGGGATCGGCGGTCAGCACCTGGCGCTTGTCGGCAAGATAGAGAATCGAAAAACCGCCGGGGATCGGGATCGGTCCGGCGATCTGGCCGACCTGCATCTGCTGCGCCGCCTGCTGGAGCTCGGGCGGCAGCACGCCCAGGCGCACCCAGTCGAGGTCACCGCCGACCGCCTTGGTCGACGCCTCGGAAAAGTTCCGCGCGAAATACTCGAACGGCGCGCCACCGCGCATCTGCTCGATCATCTTGCGGGCGTTCTCGATCACCTCCGCCTGCCGCTCCTCGGGCGCCGACAGATAGATCTCGCGCAGGTGGTACTCCTCCGCGCCCTGCGACGCCTTGAGGCGGTCGATGATCGACTTCACCTCTTCGTCGCTCACGTTGACGAAGGGCGTGACCTTGCGACGCAGCAGCCGGTTCCAGGCGAGCTCGCCCTCGATCTGCCGCTTCAGGGAGCGATCGGACGAGCCGACGCTGCGCAGGTACTCGCGCATCTGCTCGGGCGTGCGCTTGAAGTTGCGCGAGACACGGTCGAAGCTCTGGTCGACCTCGCCCTGGGTCACCGCGATCTCGTTCGCCTTGGCTTCCTGGATCTGGAGCGTCTCGTCGATCAGCTGGCGCAAAACCTGCAGCCGCACCTCGTCACGCTGGTCGTCGGGGATGCCGGGCATGTTGTTGAGCGCCAGCGTCATGGACATGCGCTGGTCGACGTCGGTGCCCGTGATGACGCTGTCGTTGACGATCGCGGTCGGCTTGCGAACGTTCGGATCCGCCTTGCCGAAGATCTGGAGGTTGGCCGGCAGATCCAGCCCGGCCGAGCCCGGGACGCTTGCATCCGGCACGGTCTGCTGCGCCAGTACGCCGCCGCCGATCGTCAGAACAGCACATGCGCAGGCCAGCCGCGCCATCTTCGAAACCATCATCTCTCTCGTCCGCAATCCCGCATCCGCGCGTGTCCGTCCCCGCCGCCTACAACCCGAATCCGGCTGAACAAGGGCTTAGCGGCCCAAATTCTTGAACGACAGCGTCAGCAGGTAGGAGTTGCCGCGCTGCGCGTCCCCGGTCGTTCGATAGTCGCGCCGCCACGTCAGGCCAAGCTTCAAGCAATCGTCCTCATAGGCGACACCCAGGCGATGGCGAAGCGGCTCGTAGCCGTCGGCGACGGAGAGCGGGTCTTCCTCGCGGTCGGTCAGGTCGACGGTCGCCGATCCGAACACCGACCAGAAGCGGCGGAACTGCACGCGCCCGCCGATCCGCGCCTCCTCCCGGTCCTGGAGGTCCTCTGTCAGCTGGGTGATGTCGCGGTTCAGCCGAAGGTAGCCGAGCAGGAGGTAGGTCGAGCGGCTGCCGATCGTCGCGTCCACCTCGTTACGGCGCACGGCGAACCCGTCCTTGTCGAGGCGGAAGCGGTGGGTGAGGCTGACGAAATCACGGTAGCGAATGCTGGTGCGCCCGACATAGTCGGAGAAGCGGTCCGACAGCCCTGTGCCGTCGGGAAGGATGGTCGGGCGCTTGCTCAAGCGATAGCTCTGCCCCACCACCGCATCGATCGCGATCCCCGGCAGGTCCAGCGCGTAATCGAGTCCGTAGGTGACCCGCATCGAATCTTCGAAGCGGTCGTAGCCCGGAAAGCGGTTGAGCGCGAAGAGGTTGCTGTCTTCCAGATCGACGGCACGCGCATCCTCGTTCGGGATCGCGAGGTTGCTAACCTTGGGCGCGGCGACGACCTGCAAGCGCGGCGTGATCCGCTGCGTGCCGCCGAACGCCTGGCCGATGAAGGGCCAGCGCACATCCACCGCGACCGCGCCGATCGCGCGGGCGGAGAACCCTTCGTCCCCGCGGTAACTGGCAACTGCGGTGCTCAGCACGTCGTTGGCGTTGTATGCGTCACCGCGCGCGTAGGCGGTGAACGTCACCTCCTGCCCCCACCGGGTCAGCCGCCGCAAGTCCCAGCGCAGCGCGGCAAAGGCGCGCTGGGTGTCCTGGCCGTCGGTGCGGGTGAGGGCGAGCGAGTTCAGCTGGAGCTCGAAGCGCCCCCCGACGATCCCGTCGCCGAAGCGCTGGCGATAGTCGATCTCCGGCAGTGCGATCGGTTGAAGGCCCTGGCGGTCGTTGACCCTGAGGGTCTGCACCGACCAGCCGGTGATCGACAGGTAGCTGTCCGTCCCGATCCGCTCGGCGCGGACGGTGCTGCGCAGCCGGTCGTCACGCGAAATGTCGTAGCGGCGCAGAAAGGTGCGGTCGGTCGAGACGCGGATCGACTCGCTGATGCTCCAGCGCGGCGAGAGCTGGAAGCGACCGGCACTGTCGAGATAGCCGCGGAACGCGTTCTCGGTCGTCTCGGGCGTGCCGGTGACGCCCAGGTCGTCGCTGCGGCGGCTGTAGGTGCCGTAGCCGGTCGCCCGGAACGCGCCCAGCCGGTTGAGTTCGCGGTACTCGAGCTGAATCAGCGGCAGCGTGTCCGAGTAGATCCGCGGGGTCACCGTCAGGTCGCGGTTGGGCGCGAAGCGGATCAGGTACGGCAGCCCGACCTCCAGCCCGTTCACCCGGTCGATGCGGATCTCCGGCGCGAGCAGGCCGCTCGCGCTATTGCCCCCGATCGGGTGGGAAAAGCTCGGCAGCGGAATGGTCGGCAGGCCGAACACCGACAAGCGCGCGCCCGAGTAGCGGATGCGCTCGGCCGCGGGGTCGTAGACGACGCGCACCGCCGTCACCTTCCACGACGGCTCCTTGGGGCAGCCCTCGGCCGTCGTGACCGAGCAGGCGGTATAGGCCGCGTCCTCGACCGTGATGACGCCGCCGTCGTTGCGCGTGCCGCGGCGCGCGGCGATGCGGCTGCCGCCGTCGAGCACGACCAGCATGTTCTCTATCAGGCCGTCGCGCAGCGAGTCGGTCAGCTCGATGCGGTCGCCGTATGCGGTGTCACCCTGCGGGTTGGTGACCGCGATGTCGCCGTCCGCCACGACCTGCCCGGTCTTGCGGTTCCAGGTGACCGTGTCGGCGCGCAGCCGCTCGCCGCCGCGCGCCAGGCGCACGTCGCCGGTCGCGGTCACCACGTCGGCGTCGGTCTGATACTCCAGCGTGTCGGCGCTGAACTGGATTTGGTCGTCGCCGCTTGCCGGAGGAGCTTCGGTGACCGGCGGCGGCGGCGTCACGGCGCGGTCTTGCAGATCCTGCGCGGCAGCCGGGTGAGCCGTCGCAAGGACCACCGCGAGCGCGCCGATCGGCAAAAAGGCGTTACGCGTCACGGCCGCAAGCGTCTCCACACGGCCAGTCTCGCGGCCCCCAAGTGAGCGGCCCTATCGCATCGACGGGCGGCTTCGCAATCTTTGCGTCCGGACGCCAGCGTGCCTACATCGCGGCCATCCCGACGATCACCAGGAAGTTACCCGCATGAAGCTGACCTTTGCCACCACCCGCGCCGACGACGACGCGCTGTTGATCCATCCGGTGGCGAAGGGCGGGGAAGGCGGTTTTCGGCGCGCGGAGCTGGAGGAGGCCGGCAACCAGCTGATTGCGGAGGCGGCTCTTGCCGGCCGGTTCGAGGGCGACGCCGGTGCGATCACCGAGGTGTTCGTCCCCGCGGACGGGCGGGTCGCGCGGGTCGCGCTGCTCGGCGTCGGCGCAGGCGGCGAAGAGGAGTGGGCCAAGGCGGCCTCGGCGCTCGTCGCACGCTATCTGATCGGTGGTCCGGCGAGCGTCACGGTCGACCTGACCGGCGTCGGCGCGACGCTCGCCGCCGTCGCGCGGTTCGCGGCGGTGATCGAGCAGCGCAGCTGGCGGTACGACATCTACCGAACGAAGCTTGCCGACAAGCAGAAGCCGTCGCTGACGGAGGTGGTGATCGTCGGCGGGCCGGACGGCGTTGCGGACGCCTGGGCGGAGCAGAGCGCGGTGACGCAGGGCATGGCGCTGACCCGCGAGCTCGTCGCCGAGCCGGCCAACATCATTTTTCCCGAGAGCTTCGTGGAGCGGGTGACTCGCTCGGTCGAGGGACTGGGCCTCTCGGTCGAGGTACTCGACGAAGCCGCGATGCGCGCGCTCGGCATGGGCGCGCTGCTCGCGGTCAGCCAGGGCTCGATCCGGGAGGCGCGGCTCCTGGCGCTGCGCTGGGACGGGGCGGGTGCGGGTGCGCCGACCACCGCGCTGGTCGGCAAGGGCGTGACCTTCGACACCGGCGGCATCTCCATCAAGCCGGCCGCGGGCATGGAGGACATGAAGTGGGACATGGGCGGCGCGGGCGCGGTCGCCGGGGCCATGAAGGCGCTCGCGCTGCGCAAGGCCAGCGCGAACGTCGTGGGGGTCATGGGGCTGGTCGAGAACATGCCCGACGGTGGCGCCACCCGGCCCGGCGACGTCGTCACCTCGATGAACGGCCAAACGATCGAGGTCATCAACACCGACGCGGAAGGGCGGCTGGTGCTGGCCGATGCGATCACCTGGGTACAGCGGACCCACAATCCGACCACCATCGTCGACCTCGCGACGCTGACCGGCGCCATGATCGTCAGCCTGGGGAACGAGTATGGCGGGCTATTTTCGAACGACGAGGATCTCGCGCGCCAGCTGTTGGATGCGAGCACCGCGTCGGGCGACAAGCTGTGGCGCTTTCCGCTGGCCGAGGCCTATGACAAACTGATCGACAGCCCGATCGCCGACATGAAGAACGTCGGCCCGCGCGGGGCCGGATCGATTACCGCGGCGCAGTTCATCCGCCGCTTCGTCGACGAGGGCGTGCGCTGGGCCCACCTCGACATTGCGGGCATGGTCTGGTCGGACAAGGACGGCATCCACCACGCCAAGGGGGCGACCGGCTACGGCGTGCGCCTGCTCGACCGCTTCGTGCACGACACCTGCGAGGGGTGAGCGCCTGGGGGTTCCTGGCTGCCGCGATCGTGCTGGAAATCGCGGGCACCTTCCTGCTGAAGCTCTCGAACGGGTTCGAGCGCTGGGGCTGGGGGACGCTCTCGATCCTCTGCTATGTCGGCTGCTTTCAGGCGCTCGCCCCGGCGGTAAAGGCGATCCCGGTCGGGGTCGCCTATGCGATCTGGGCCGGGGTCGGGATCGTTGCCGCCGCAGTGCTCGGCGTGCTGGCGTTCGGCGAGCGGCTCTCGGCGGTGCAGCTGTTCTGCATCGCGCTGGTGCTGGTCGGCGCGGTCGGGCTGCAGTGGTCAACGGCGCGGGGGTAGCGTGCAGGTCGACTTCTACCACCTGGTTGCCAGCCCGCTGGAGCGGGTGCTGCCGCGCATCGCGGAGCGGGTGGTTGCGGGCGGCGACCGACTGCTGGTGGTCGCCGGTGACGAGGCGCAGCGGGCGAGCCTCGACCGGCTGCTCTGGACCTACGCACCCGACAGCTTCCTGCCTCACGCCCGCGCGGGCGGCGAGCACGACGCCGACCAGCCGATCCTGATCGCTGCCGACACCGCGGCACCAAACGGCGCGCGCCACGTCGCGCTGGTGGACGGTGTGTGGCGCGAGGAAGCGCTCGGCTTCGACCGGGCCTTTCACTTCTTCGACGGCGACAGCGTCGGCGCGGCGCGCGCGGCGTGGAAGGCGCTGGGCGAGCGCGAGGGCGTCGAGCGCCGCTACTGGAAGCAGGACGACACCGGCCGCTGGACCCAGGCGGCCTGATCAGCGCGCCGGCAGCCCCGCGTCATCGCGCGTGATCGGTGTGGCACGCGCCCGGTCGCCGGCGCCGTCGAGCGGTGCCCGGCCGTAGCGCGGCGGCACCGGCCCGAACGGCCGGCAGAACGGGACCTGCGAGAGGGGCTGCTCGGCATAGGGTCTCGCGGCGTCCCGGCTGTAGCCGAGGTCGAACGCCCGGACGATCTGCTGCAGCCGCACCGCCGCCAGCGTGACGAGATTGCTCTCCAGCCGCGCGGCGCTGATCGCCCGGCGCAGGTCCGCCGCTTCCTCCGTATCGATCGCGCGGCCGGGGCCGACGATCGTGTACAGCTCGCTCCACAGCTCCAACTCGCGCTCGCTGTGGCGGGCCAGCAGGTCCACGAACTCGTAGGCGCCCGACAGGTTGTCGAGGTCTGCGCGGCTGAAGTGCGACGCGGTATCGCCGAGTACGCTGTTCCACACGCCGCGCGACCACGTCCGCATCAGCGGCGATCCGGGGGACCCGACCGGCGGCAGCCGTCCGCTCGCCGCCGCCCGGTCGACGATCACCGACAGCGTGTCGAGCCGACGCAGGTAGCAGGACTCCGCCCGCTCGCGCTCGCGCGCCTGGCCCATGATCTCGCCCATCTCTTCCGCAAGCGCGCGGTGGGCGCGGAACACCTCGATCCGCCAGCCGATCTCCGTCGCGACCGCGCCCAGGCCGAGCGCGATCACGACGCCGAGCACGACGGAGCCGACCTCGCGCAGGAACTTTTGTCCTCGTTCGCTCCGCCACCAGCGCACCGGCCGCTCCCCGCTTGCCACCCTCGCGGGCGCAGCCTAAGGGCGCGCCATCTTTCCACAAGTCCAGCCAACAGGAGCCCGTGACCGTCATGGCCGCGAACCGTACCTTTTCGATCATCAAGCCCGATGCCACCCGCCGCAACCTGACCGGCGCGGTCACCAAGATGCTGGAGGAGGCCGGCCTGCGCGTCGTCGCATCCAAGCGCATCCAGATGACTAAGGAGCAGGCCGAGGGCTTCTACGCCGTCCACAAGGAGCGGCCGTTCTTCAACGACCTGGTCAGCTTCATGATCTCGGGCCCGGTGGTCGTCCAGGTGCTGGAGGGCGAGGACGCCGTGAAGCGCAATCGCGACATTATGGGCGCGACCAACCCCGCCAACGCTGACGCCGGCACGATCCGCAAGGAGCTCGCGGAGTCGATCGAGGCGAACTCGGTCCACGGCTCGGACTCGGACGAGAATGCGGCGATCGAGATCGCGTACTTCTTCAAGCCGGAAGAAATCGTCGGCTGAGCTCCAATACCGTTCATGCCGAGCCTGTCGAAGCACGTGTCGCGAGCGCTCCCGCCCGTGACACGCCGCTCGACAGGCTCAGGGCGGACGGTCAGATGTTGTGCTTCCGCACAGGCGGGAATCGGGCTTACTCCTTGATCGCCGCCGCCAGCCGCTTCGCCTCGGTCGCCCACAGCGCCTCAAGCCGGGCCCGCCCATCTGCGCCGACCCGCTCGCGGAACACCGCGCCTTCAAGCCTCAGCGCTCGTCCGCCGAAAGTCCGGCCTTCGGTCGCGAACACAAGGTCGTAGATCGCGCGGTCGGTGGCGGGGCGGTCGCCCTCGCTGATGGTGGCGGTGATCAGCAACGGCACCGTGCCGCGCACCGCGTCCTTGCCGCCGTCGGTCGCCTTCAGCAGCGCCTCCCGCACCCAGTCGGCCTCGATCCGCGGATCGACCACAGCGGTCTGCGCCGCGATCCCGAGCGCACGCGGAAAGGCGACGTCAATGCTCGCGAGCGCGGGCTGCGCCGGATCGTTCAGGCGCACCCGCTCGCCGCCGCGCTCCGCCCTGCCGATCAGGGTCGCGCGCGCCGCCTTGCGCGTGGCCGCGGCCGCCTTGGCCGCCTCAGCCGCGGTGGTGTCGCGTCGGTCGGCCCAGTTCAGCCACAGCGTCAGCGCGGCGATCAGCACGCCCGCAACCGCGACCAGCTCGCCCAGGCTGATCCAGCGGCGGCGGATCGCCCGCGCCTCCGCCTTCTCGCTCGGCATGTCGCTCACCGTCCGCCCGCTTCCAGCAGCCGGCGCGGCGCCGCCATCTCCCAGCTCTGCGCCACGCGGTCACCGATGTGATCCCAATCGGTCGCGGGCGCATCGGTGCGGATCGCGATCCATCCGGACGGACCGAGGTAGGGCGGCTTGTAGTAGAGCGCCGGCTCCCCCTCGATCAGCGCTTCCTGCTCGTCGGGACCGGAGGTCTTGACCAGCACCGCCGTTTCGCCGTCGCTGTGGTGATTGTGCCAGATGTAGGCGAAGGCCTTGCCGCCCTCGATGTGGAAGCACGGGCTGCCGTGGCTCAGCTTCTCTGCCGCGCCCGGCAGCGTCAGCGCGAGTTTGCGCAGCCGCTCCAGATCGCGCTCGTAATCGGGACTCATCGCCTCACGAACTCCGCCAGCACTGCCGGATACAGCGAATGCTCGGCGGCGAGAACTCGTTCCGCGAGCGTCTCGGGCGTGTCGCCGGCGAGCACGGGCACGCGCGCCTGGCCCAGCACCGTGCCCGCATCGAGCTCCTCCGTCACGAGGTGGACGGAGCAGCCCGCCTCCACGTCGCCGGCGGCGAGCGCGCGGGCGTGGGTGTCCAGGCCCTTGTATTTGGGCAGCAGCGAGGGGTGGATGTTGACGATCCGGTCGCGCCACCGCGCGATGAAGCCGGGCGACAGGATCCGCATGTAGCCGGCGAGGGCGATCACCTCGACCCCCGCATCACGGAGCGCCGCGTCGAACGCGGCTTCGCGCTCCGCCCGCTTGCCGGCGTGCGCGAGGGTAGGGATGCCCTGCTCCGCGGCCCAGGCAAGACCGGCTGCGTCCGGGTTGTCGCTGGCGACCAGCACGACCCGGTAGGCGTCGCCCGCGCCCGCGACGAGCGCCTGCATGTTGGAGCCGCGCCCTGAGATCAGGATGCCGACGGGTACCGTCACGCCAGGTGCGTCGCTTTCCACGGGGCCCGTGCGCTCCAGGTTTCGGCGCCCCCCGCGACGGTACAGCCACGCTCACCCGGCGCGACGATGCCGATCCGGAAGACCGTCTCGCCCGCCGCCGTCAACGCGCTCGCGACCTGCTCGGCGTTGTCCGCGGCGACGATCACCGCCATGCCGATCCCGCAGTTGAAGGTACGCGCCATCTCCTCCGGCTCGATCCCGCCCTGCGCCTGGAGGAACGCCATCAGCCGCGGCTGCTCCCACGCGTCCGCATCGACACGCGCGTGGCAACCGGCCGGCAGAACGCGCGGAATGTTCTCCAGCAGCCCGCCGCCGGTGATGTGGGCAAGTCCGTGGATAAGTCCGGCACGCAGCTGGGGAAGGAGGCTGCGGACGTAAATCCGGGTCGGCGCCATTAGCGCGTCGATGAGGCGCACGTCCTGGTCGAACAGCGCGGGGCGCGTGAGCTTCCAGCCCTTGTCGGTGGCGAGGCGGCGGACCAGCGAGAAGCCGTTGGAATGGACGCCCGACGATGCGAGCCCGAGGATGACGTCACCGGCCGTGACCCGATCGCCGGTCAGCAGCTGGTCGCGCTCGACCGCGCCGACGCAGAAACCCGCTAGGTCGTAGTCGCCGGGCGCGTACATCCCCGGCATCTCCGCGGTCTCTCCGCCGATCAGCGCGCAGCCCGCCTGACGACATCCTTCGGCGATCGAAGCGATGACGCGCTCGGCGATGCCGCCCTCCAGCCTGGCGGTGGCGTAGTAATCGAGAAAGAACAGCGGCTCTGCCCCCTGCACGACCAGGTCGTTGGCGCACATCGCGACCAGGTCGATCCCGACGCCGTCGTGCGCGTCATGCTCGATTGCGAGTTTCAGCTTGGTGCCGACGCCATCGTTGGCGGCGACCAGCAGCGGATCGGTGAAGCCCGCCGCCTTCAGGTCGAACACGCCGCCGAATCCGCCCAGGTCGGCGTCGGCACCGGCGCGGCGGGTGGCCTTTGCCAGTGGCGCGATCGCGCGGACGAGCGCGTTCCCTGCCGCGATCGACACGCCGGCATCGGCGTAGGTGTAGCTGTCGGTCATTGATCCCCAATTATCCGTTTGTGCTGAGTAGGGACTGAGTAGCTGCGCGAGCAGCGTATCGAAGGTCCGTATCGAAGCATCCCGGACGCAAGTCCTTAGATCCGCCATTTCGACAAACTCAATGGCTACTCAGGACGAACGGCGGGGATGATCCGACCCCAGTAGGATCGTCCCTAGCCACAACCCGCTTGGTTTTCCACGCCCGCTTCGCCAAAAGGGCGCGCACCATGGCGGCCCGACCCTTTTCCCGCACGCTCGAGATCGGACTGGCGGCGGCGCTGCTCGCCGGTACCGGTGCACTCGTCGCGCAGATCGAAGGCGGGGATCGCGGCGCCGCGCCGATCGACAGCTCGGGCGACCTGGAGGTCAGCGGCATTACCGTGGACGTCAGCGCGAAGACCGCGGAGGCGGCGCGGCTGACCGGCTGGCGGCTGGCGCAGCGGCAGGGCTGGGCCAAGCTGTCGCAGCGGCTGCGGGGTTCGGCGAGCGGGCTGCCAGACGGCGCGCTCGACTCCATCGTCACAGGCATCGTGGTGGAGAACGAGCAGATCGGCCCGACCCGCTACATCGCGCGGCTGGGCGTGCTGTTCGATCGCGCGCGCGCCGGGCAGATCCTCGGTGTCAACACCGCCTTCACGCGCTCGCCGCCCATGCTCGTCATCCCCGTCCTATGGGCGGGCGGCAGCGGCCAGGTATTCGAACGCACGACGCCCTGGCAGCAGGCCTGGGCGCGCTTCCGCACCGGCGGCTCGACCGTCGACTATGTCCGGCCGGTCGGCACCGGAGTCGACCCGCTGCTGCTCAACGCCGGCCAGACGCTCCGGCGTGGCCGCGGCTGGTGGCGTGCGATCCTCGACCAATATGGCGCGAGCGACATCGTCGTGCCGGAGGCGCGGATTCTGCGCGACTACCCGGGTGGACCGATCACCGGCGTCTTCTCCGCCTATTACGGCCCCGACCGGCGGCTGCTGGGGCGGGCGTCGCTAAGGGTCGCCGACGGCAACGCACTGCCCGCGCTGCTCGACCGCGGGGTGGAGCGGCTGGATGCCATCTACCAGCAGGCGATGCGCGAGGGCGGGCTGGTGCCCGATGCGCTGCTCTCGCCGCCACCCGCGCCCGAGGCGACGCCCACGCCGACGCCGAGCGCCACCCCCACGGCAGGCGCGGTGACGGAGGCGGTCGGGCTCAGCAGCGTCGTCTCCGTCCAGTTCGACACCCCGGGCGAGCAGGCGGTGAACGCCGGTGAGGCCGCCGTGCGCGGCGTACCCGGCGTCCGCAGCGCGCTCACCGCCAGCCTGGCGCTCGGCGGCGTGTCGGTGATGCGGGTCGTCTACGACGGCGACATCGCGGGCCTGCGCGCGGCACTGGAGGCGCGGGGCTGGAGCGTACAGGAGGCTGCGGGTATGCTGCGCATCCGGCGCGCCGCGGCACCCCCGGCGGCGCTCGCCACGCCGAGCCCGACGGGCGGATGAGCCAACTCGACCTGCCGCTCCCCAAGCCGGTGAGCGCGCGACCCGAGGAGTTCCTGATCGGCCCGTCGAACGCCCGCGCTGTCCACCAGGTGGAGCATTGGGGCGGCTGGCCGGTCCGCACCGCGCTGCTTGTGGGCCCGCGCAAGTCGGGGCGCAGCCTGCTTGCCCGCCTGTTCGTGGCAAAGTCCGGCGGCACCATGATCGACGATGCCGACCGCCTTGGCGAGGCCGAGCTGTTCCATGCCTGGAACCGGGCGCAGGCGGAGCGTCGCCCGCAGCTGATGGTGGCAGAGGCGGTGCCGCCGACCTGGCCGGTGCGGCTACCCGACCTGCGCTCTCGGCTGGCGGCCAGCCCGACCCTCCGGCTGGAGGCACCCGACGATGCGCTGATGGGCGACCTGCTCGACTATCTCTGCGATCGCCGCGCGCTCGACCTTCGCCCGGATCTGCGCGCGTGGCTGCTCCGCCGGCTGGAGCGCACCCACCTGGCCGTGCTCCGCGCGGTCGATCGGCTGGAGGAGGAAGCGGACGCGCGCCGCACCCGGCGGCTGTCGGTGCCGCTCGCCCGCGCGGCGTTCCAGGCGGGCGGCTTCGTCGCGGAACCGTCACGAAGCCCGGGCACTTTACTCCTGTGACCCGCCCCAACGCTGCCTCGCTTCCCGCCGACGTGACCCCGCTGCACAAGAGCGGACGCTACTTCAATCGCGAACTCTCCTGGCTCGCCTTCAACCGGCGCGTGCTGGAGGAGGCGTGCAATGAGGCGCACCCGCTGCTGGAGCGGCTGCGCTTCCTGTCGATCTCGGGATCGAACCTGGACGAGTTCTTCATGGTGCGGGTGGCCGGCCTGGTCGGTCAGCAGCTGCAGGGCGTGGAGCAGCGCTCGGCCGACGGCATGACCCCCTCGCAGCAGCTCGCCGCCATCGTGGAGGCGTGCGATGCGCTGGTCGACAGCCAGCGCGCGGTGTGGGGCGACCTGGCGAAGGCGCTGGCGGCGGAGGGCGTCGCGTTGCGCGATGCGGGCGACGATCCGGCGGTCGACGCCTGGCTGGAGAGCTGGTTCGGCGAGCAGCTGTTCCCGGTGCTGACCCCGCAGGCGCTCGATCCCGCGCATCCGTTCCCGTTCATCCCGAACGGGGGGCTCAGCGTCATCTTCGACCTGGTGCGGACGTCGGACGGCGAACCGATCCGCGAGCTGGTGCTGCTGCCCCCGGCGCTGCCGCGCGTGGTCTGCCTGCCGGGCAAGGACGCGCAGTTCGTCACCATCGAATCGATCCTGAAGCGCTTCTCGCACCGGCTGTTCCCCGGCTACGAGGTGCGCGCGGCCGCCACCTTCCGCATCCTGCGCGACAGCGACATCGAGCTGGAGGAGGAGGCGGAGGACCTCGTCCTCTACTTCAGGACTGCCATCAAGCGGCGTCGCCGCGGCCGGGTCATCCGGCTCGAGATGGAGCGCGGGATCGGCGCCGAGCTGGAGCAGGTGCTGAAGGAGGAGCTGGGCGGTGCCCAGGCGATCCTGACGGAGACGGACGGGTTCCTCGGTTTGGGCGATCTCGGCGCTCTGGTCGATGTCGAGCGGCCCGACCTCAAGTTCCCGGCGTTCACGCCGCGATTCCCCGAGCGCATCCGCGAGTTCGGGGGCGACTGTTTCGCCGCGATCCGGGCCAAGGATATCGTCGTCCACCACCCGTACGAGAGCTTCGACGTGGTGCTCGCCTTCCTTAAGCAGGCGGCGAACGATCCCGACGTGGTCGCGGTCAAGCAGACGCTCTACCGCGCGGGCAAGCAGTCGGCCGTCATCAACGCGCTGATCGCCGCCGCCGAGGCAGGCAAGTCGGTGACCGCGGTAGTCGAGTTGAAGGCGCGGTTCGACGAGGAGCAGAACCTGCTCTGGGCGTCCGCGCTCGAACGTGCCGGGGTGCAGGTCGTCTACGGCTTCATCGATTGGAAGACCCACGCCAAGGTGTCGATGGTGGTCCGGCGCGAGGGCGGCAGCTACCGAACCTACTGCCACTTTGGCACCGGCAACTACCATCCGGTGACGGCACGCATCTACACCGACATCAGCTTCTTCACGGCCGACCCGCGGGTGGGGCATGATGCGGCCGCGATCTTCAACTACGTCACCGGCTATGTCGAGCCGCAGGAGTTGCGGCTGCTCGCGATCTCGCCCCGCGACCTGCGCGACCGGTTAGTGCAGCTGATCGACGAGGAGATCGGCAACGCGCTGTCCGGCAAGCCCGCGGCGATCTGGGCCAAGATGAACTCGCTGGTCGATCCGGCCGTGATCGAGAAGCTGTACGAGGCGTCGAACGCGGGCGTGGAGATCGACCTGGTGGTGCGCGGCATCTGCTGCCTGCGCCCGGGCGTCGCGGGCATGTCGGCGCGCATCCGCGTCAAGTCGGTGGTCGGGCGCTTCCTGGAGCACAGCCGCATCTGGGCGTTCGCGAGTGGTGAGACGCTGCCCAACGACGGGGCCCGACTGTTCATATCCTCCGCCGACTGGATGCCGCGCAACTTCGATCGGCGGGTCGAGTTCATGCTGCCGATCCTCAACGAGACGGTCCACGATCAGGTGCTCGACCAGGTAATGGTCGCGACGCTGCTCGACAACGAGCAGAGCTGGGAGCTGAAGCCGGACGGCAGCTATGTGCGGGTGACGCCGGGTGAGGGCGGCGGCTTCAATCTCCACCGCTACTTCATGACCAATCCGTCGCTCTCCGGGCGCGGGGCGGCGCTCGACGAGCAGGGCGCGGTGCCGACCCTGTCGCTCCGGACGCGCCGCAACTGACGTGACGCGCCCCGCCCGTCGCCCCCAGATCGCGCCTGATCAGCGCGCCGCGATCATCGACATCGGCTCCAACTCCATTCGGCTGGTGGTGTACGAGGGCGCGGCGCGCCTGCCCGCGACGCTGTTCAACGAGAAGGTCGCCGCCGGGCTCGGCCGGTCGCTGTCGCAGACCGGCGCGATCGAGCCCGACGCGATGAAGGTCGCGCAAGGCGCGCTCGCGCGCTTCGCCTGGCTGGCGCGCGAGATGGAGGTGGCGTCGCTGCGTACCGTCGCGACCGCCGCGGTTCGCGATGCGACCAACGGCGCGGAGCTGCTGCGCCACGCCACGAGCCTCGGCCTCGACGCCCAGATCCTGTCGGGCGAGGAGGAGGCGAGCGCGGCCGGCCACGGCGTCCTGTCGGCGTTCCCCGACGCCGACGGCATCGTCGGCGATCTGGGCGGGGGCAGCCTGGAGCTCGTCCGCGTGGTTGCGGGGACGATCACCGACCGCGCCTCCTTTCCGCTAGGCGTGCTCCGGCTGGCGGCGATCCGGGCCGGCGGTCGCGGCGCACTGGAGCGGCGGGTGCGCGATCTGCTCGGATCGGCCGGATGGAGCGGGCGCGGGCGCGGGCTGCCGCTCTACATGGTCGGCGGCTCGTGGCGCGCGCTGGTGCGGCTCGACATGCACCTGACCGCCTATCCGCTGCCGGTCATCCACGGCTACGGGCTGAGCGCGGCCGACGTCGATCGCATCGCGGACAGGCTGAAAGGCATGGATCGCCCGCAGCTGAAGGCGATCACCGACCTGTCGAGCAGCCGTATCCCGACCCTCGACGATGCCACCCGGCTGCTGGGGATCGTCATGGCGACGCTCGGCAGCGAGCAGGCGGTCGCCTCCACCTTCGGCCTGCGCGAGGGGCTGCTCTACGCCGAACTGTCGCCTGAGCAGCGCGCGCAGGATCCGCTGATCGTCGCAACGCGAGAGGAGGGGCGCCGGCTGGGGCGCTTCGCGGAGCACGGCGACCTGCTCGACGCCTGGATCGCGCCGCTGTTCGCGGGCGAGCAGCCGGCGCTCGCCCGGCTACGCCACGCCGCCTGCCTGCTGGCGGACGTCGGCTGGCACGCCAATCCGCAGTTCCGCGCGGAGTACGGGGTCGAGATCGCGCTCCACGGGCACTGGGTCGGGATCGACGCGGCTGGCCGCGCGATCGTCGCGCAGGCGCTGCACAGCGCGCTTGGCGGGAAGACGGACACGCCGGCGCTGCTCGCCGCGCTCGCGCCCGCCGACGCGCTCGCCGCGGCAACGCGCTGGGGTCTCGCCATGCGGCTGGGGCAGCGATTGTCGGGCGGGGTGCCAGCGCCGCTCGAGCGGACCCGGCTGGTGCGCGGCGCGACGCTGCGGCTGGTTGTACCCGAGGGTGAGCGCGCCCTGTACGGCGAAGCGGTGGAGAAGCGCCACCGCGCTGTCGCGGCGGCGCTCGGCCTTTCTGCCGAGTTCGCGCTTGATCAGCCGCAGTAGAGGCGCGTGACCCGGTCGCGCGAGTCGAGCGCGATGTTGAGCCGATCGTCGCGCAGGTCCTGCGTCACCATCGTGTTCGGGCGGATCACCCGCACGAAGCGCGACTCGGTCTTGTCCTTGAGCCTGCGCTCCAGCCGATAGCTGTAGGGCTGGCCGATCCACGCGCCGACGGTGTCGGTGCGGCACAGCCCCGGCAGCTTGACCGGCAGGGTGCAGCCCGGGAGAGCGAGGAGCAGCAGCGCAGGGGTCAGGCGGATCATCAGGCGTCCTCGGTCCGAGTCATCTTCAGCTTGCCGCCGCGCACGGTGAAGCCGAGGCGCCCCTCGACCAGGTCGAGCGCGTCGCGGCCGAACTGGTCGTAGCGCCAGCCCTGCAGGATGGCGAGGCCGTCGCGCTGCCCGGCGGCCAGCGCCTCCAGATCGTCGCTGCGCGCCAGCAGCTTGGGCGCGACGTTGATGTCGCGGGCGCGGATCTTGAGCAACAGCTTCAGCAGGTCGGCGACCAGCGCGCCGTCCTTGCCGAGCGCCGGACCGCGCTCGTCGCGCCCGGGCATCTCGCTTGCCGGCATCGGCGTCGCGGTCTCGATCGCCGTCATCAGCCGGCCGCCGATGTCGTTCCCGGCCCAGGAGGCGGACAGGCCGCGCACCTTCGCCAGGTCGGCCTGCTTGCGCGGCGGGTTGGCGGCCAGGTCGGCGATCGTCTCGTCCTTGGCGATGCGCCCGCGCGGCAGGTTCTTGGTGCTCGCCTCGATCTCGCGCCAGCGCGCGATCGCCTTCAGCCGCCCGAGCGCATCGGCCTTGCGACTGTTGATGCGGACCCGGCGCCATGCCTCGTCGGGATCGTTCCGATAGTTCTCCGGATCGGCGAGCCGCTCCATCTCCTCGTCCAACCAGCCGCCGCGCTCGGTTCGGCGCAGCCGTTCCAGCATCTTGGGGAAGATGCGCGACAGATGGGTGACGTCGGCGATGGCATAGGTGATCTGGCGGTCGTCGAGCGGTCGGCGGCTCCAGTCGGTGAAGCGTGCGCCCTTGTCGACGACGATGCCCAGGTACGCGTCGACCAGGTTGGAATAGCCGATTTGCTCGCCCTGACCGAGCGCCATCGCCGCGACCTGCGTGTCGAACAGCGGGTGCGGCGTCTTGCCCGTGAGGTTGTAGACGATCTCCAGGTCCTGCCCCCCGGCGTGGACGACCTTCAGCACGTCCTCATTGTCGACCAGCAGGTCGAGCAGCGGTTTGAGGTCGATGCCCGGCGCCATCGGGTCGACCGCGGCGGCCTCCTCCGTGTTCGCGATCTGGATCAGGCACAGCTCGGGCCAGTAGCTGTTCTCGCGCATGAACTCGGTGTCGACCGTCACGAATTCGGACGTGGAGAGGCGGGCGCAGAGCTCGGCAAGGGTGGCGCTGTCGGTGATGAGCGGGTGAACGTGCATAGGCCGCGCGCCCTACACCCCCCCGCCCGCCTTGACAAAGGCCGGATTGAAGGGGAGGGCGCGGCCATCTTTCACACGCCGCCCCGGCGAAGGCCGGGGCCCAGTTGCAGGACGTCCTCAGCTGGACCCCGGCCTCAGCCGGAGTGGATCGCCATTGAGATGATCTGATGCACCAGTACCGTTCCCACACCTGCGCCGCGATCCGATCGGAGCACGTCGGTGAGGCCGTTCGCCTGTCGGGCTGGGTGCATCGCAAGCGCGACCATGGCGGCGTGCTGTTCGTCGACCTGCGCGACCACTACGGCATCACCCAGGTCGTGGCGGACGCGGACTCGCCGGCACTCCCGATGCTGGAAGCGGCTCGCGTCGAATCGGTCATCACGATCGATGGCGAGGTGAAGGCGCGCTCGGCCGGCACCGTGAACCCGAACCTGCCGACCGGCGAGATCGAGGTGTTCGCGCGCGGCGTGACCGTGCAGTCGCCGGCACAGGAGCTGCCGATGCCGGTCGCGGGCGACGCCGAGTATCCGGAGGACATCCGCCTCCGCTACCGCTTCCTCGACCTGCGGCGCGAGAAGCTCCACGCCAACATCCTGCTGCGCTCCAACGTGATCAGTTCGATCCGCAAGCGCATGGTCGACCAGGGGTTCACGGAGTTCCAGACGCCGATCCTGACCGCATCGTCGCCGGAGGGCGCGCGCGACTATCTGGTCCCCAGCCGCGTCCACCCGGGCAAGTTCTACGCGCTGCCGCAGGCACCGCAGATGTTCAAGCAGCTGCTGATGGTCGCGGGCTTTGACCGCTACTTCCAGATCGCACCCTGCTTCCGTGACGAGGATGCGCGTGCCGATCGCTCACCGGGCGAGTTCTACCAGCTCGACTTCGAGATGAGCTTTGTCACGCAGGAGGACGTGTTCGCCGCGATCGAGCCGGTGCTCCACGGCGTGTTCGAGGAGTTCGCCGACTGGCAGGGCAAGGGGCGTCAGGTCTCCGCGCTGCCGTTCCGCCGCATCCCGTACCGCGAATCGATGCTGAAGTACGGCAACGACAAGCCCGACCTGCGCAACCCGATCGAGATCAGCGACGTGTCCGGCTTCTTCTCGGGCTCGGGCTTCGGCCGCTTCGCCCAGATCGTGGAAGCGGGCGACGTGGTGCGCGCCATCCCGGCACCGAACACCGCCGACAAGAGCCGCAAGTTCTTCGACGACATGAACGCCTGGGCGCAGGGGGAAGGGTTCGCGGGTCTCGGCTACGCGACCCGCAAGGGCGGCGAATGGGGCGGGCCGATCGCCAAGAACCACGGCGATATCGGCATGCGCGAGCTGGCCGAGGCGCTCGGACTCGGGCCCGATGACGGCGTGTTCTTTGCCGCCGGCAAGGAGGCGCAAGCCGCGAAGCTCGCCGGGCTCGCCCGCACCCGCGTCGGCGAGCAGCTGGGCCTCATCGACCCGAACCGCTTCGAGTTCTGCTGGATCGTCGATTTTCCGATGTTCGAATATGACGAGGACGCGAAGAAGGTCGATTTCAGCCACAATCCCTTCTCCATGCCGCAGGGCGAGATGGAGGCGCTGGAGACCAAGGACCCGCTCGACATTCTCGCCTATCAGTACGACATCGTCTGCAACGGCGTGGAGCTGTCGTCGGGCGCGATCCGGAATCATCGGCCGGAGATCATGTACAAGGCGTTCGAGATCGCAGGCTACTCGCAGGCCGACGTGGACGCGAACTTCGCCGGCATGATCAACGCGTTCAAGTACGGCGCGCCGCCGCACGGCGGCTCGGCGCCGGGTATCGACCGCATCGTCATGCTGCTCGCCGACGAGCCGAACATCCGCGAAGTCATTGTCTTCCCGATGACGCAGAAGGCGGAGGACCTGATGATGGGCGCACCCAACTTCGCGACGCCCAAGCAGCTGAAAGAGCTGAACCTGAAGGTGGTGGAGGCGGTCAAGCCGGCAGCGGTGTCGGCGACCACGGGGCTGGTGAAGGCGGACTAGGATCGCGCACCTGCCCCGATCTGAGCACAGGTCCTTCGATACGCCGCTTCGACATGCTCAGCGACTACTCAGGACGAACGGGGTGGAGAGCCAGGGGGAGTGGGCCGTTCGCCCAAACCGTTCGTGCCGAGTAGAGAGCGAGTAGCTGCTGCAAGCACCGCAAAGGGGGGCGCGTATCAAGGCACCCGCTGGGCGGAACGGTCCTTCGATACGCCGCTTTGACCATGCTCGGCGGCTACTCAGGACGAAGGGACTCGTTTTTACGCCGTTCGTGCTGAGTAGCGACTGAGTAGCTGCGGTACGCAGCGTAGCGAAGGCGTGTATCGAAGTACTCGGCCTGCGGATCTCGTGTCGCATACGAGTCAGGCCGACGGCAACTCCGGCTCCAGCAAGCGGTGCAGGTGCACCAGCACATAGCGCATCTCGGCATCGTCCACCGTGCGCTGCGCGGCGGCGCGCCACGCCTTCTCGGCGGAGGCGTAGTCCGGAAAGATGCCGACGATATCGATCGCCTTCAGGTCGGAAAAATCGAGCGTCTGCGGGTCGGTCACGCGACCGCCGAAGACGAGGTGGAGCTTGCTCATGAGGGCCTCCGGGGGATTTCGCAGGTGCAATAACCCGCACATCCCCCGGGTCAAGGCGGCTTCAGGCGGCGCTCGGTGCGTCCGCGGCCGCGCCCTTCGCCGTCTTGGCGGCGTCAAGCGCGCTGGAGAAGACCTTGCGCGCGCTCTCCTTCGCCGCATCGCGGCTCAGCACGCCGGCGCTCAGCTGCTCCTTGCCGGTCTCCTTGGCGGCAGTGAGGGCGGCGACCGCGCCCTCGGCCAGCCGCTTGCCGACGGGCTTCAGCACGCGCTTCTCGCGTTCGCTGCGCGGGATCACCGCACCCGCGATCAGCCCGACGGCAAGGCCGCCGACCAGTACGCCGAGCGGGTTCGCCTCCAGCCCTTGCACCGTGCTGCGCGCGCTCTCCAACGCGGCGCCGCCACGCTCCTTCAGCTTGTCGCGCTTGCCCTGCTTGGGCGTCTTCGACTGATCGCTCTTGTCGGGCATGTCCGTGGTTCCTTGCAGTTGCGGGCGTGAGGCCCGTCGTTGATCCTCTAACGGTCCGGGCTGGCGGGGGTTTCCGCCGCGGGTTCGCGCCGCCCGAACCAGCGCAGTAGCGGTCGCCGGACCAGCAGCAGCCCGGCCAGTCCCAGCGCTGCGGCGGCGACGCCGGGCCGTGACTTGACGGCGTCGACGCCATCGGTCGCGATCGCCTCCGCCCTGGTCCGCACGCCCATCACCGCGTCCTCGGCGATCGTCTTGGGGTTGAGCCGCTGGCGCGCATGCTCGATCGATCGGTCGAGCCGAAGCTTGGCAGCATCGCGGCGGGCGCGGGCGGCGAGCAGGGCGGGGTCGGTCACGCGCCGCTTCCGAATGCAACGGCGAACCGGTCGGCGGCGAGCTTGCCGAGCACGCCCGCGATCACGAGCGTCGCGACCACCACGATGCCCGTGGCGGCGAGCGGTCCGACCAAAGTAGCGAGTGACAGGATCAGCCCGACCAGCAGCGCAATCAGCGCGGCCAGTGCGAGCACGGCGGCGACGACCCCGAAGATCGCACCCGCCTTGGCCGGGCCAAGCCGTGCGTTCGCCTCGGCCTTGACCACCGCGATCTGCGCGGCGGCATAGGCCTTGGCGTCCTCCGCCACCTGCGCCACCGTCGCGCCGATCCCATCGGGGTCGTGCGGGTCCGGCGTGTCGGTCAAGACGCGCGTGTCGCTCAACGCCTCAGGCCTCGCGGTTGGCGTCGACACCCGAGCGAAGCAGCCGCGCGACCACGAAGCCGAGAGCGGCGGCGGTGCCGACGGCAATTCCCGGCGACTTGCGGATCAGCTCGCGCGCACCGTCGAGCAGCTCCTCGACGTCCTTGTTATTGAGCGAGTCGGCAAGGCCGGTGACCTGGCTGGAGGCGGCGCGAGCATAGTCGCCGAACTGCGCGCCGACCTTCTCGTCGATAGTGCCGGCGGCATCCTCGATCGCCTTGGCGAGCTCGCCCAGCGCACCGGTCGCGCGCGACTTGCCGTCGTCGGCAAAGGCGCGGAGGCGGTCGGTCGCCTGGCCGCCGAGCTTGCTCGCCTCATCCTTGACCAGCTGGCGGGTCGTTGCGGGCTTGGCCGCGTCCGCGCTCTCGGTCGTGCCTGCGCCGGTCGCGCCGGCGTCCGCCACCAGCGCATCGCCCGGCTCGAACGTTGCGGCAACGCCCGCGTCCGGCGTGAAATCGACGTCGGCCGGCGTGGTGCCGCCGCTGTTGGGATCAGTCGCCATGGTCAAAGCCCTTTCCTTGCGTCTGCCGCGGACAACAAGGCGTGACCGCGCCGGTTCCATCGCCGTTGCCCCTATTCGCCCGAGCGGGTAGGGGCGCGGGCGAGCTGCTTCACCAAGGTTAGGAGGGTCGTTACGTGACCGCAATCATCGACATTCACGGCCGCACGATCCTCGACAGCCGCGGCAATCCGACGGTGGAAGTCGACGTGATGCTGGAGGACGGCAGCTTCGGCCGCGCGGCCGTGCCCTCCGGCGCGTCGACCGGCGCGCACGAGGCAGTCGAGCTGCGCGACGGCGACAAGGCGCGCTGGCTCGGCAAGGGTGTCGAGAAGGCGGTCGATGCGGTCAACGGGGAGCTCGCGGAAGCGGTGCTCGGACTCGAGGCGGAGGATCAGGCCGACCTCGACGCCGCGATGATCGAGGCGGACGGCACGCCCAACAAGGGCCGGCTCGGCGCCAACGCGATCCTGGGCGTCAGTCTCGCGGTTGCCAAGGCGGCGGCGGACGCGCGCGGGCTGCCGCTCTACCGCTACGTCGGCGGGGTCGCCGCGCACCTGCTGCCGGTGCCGATGATGAACATCATCAATGGCGGCGAGCACGCCGACAACCCCATCGACTTCCAGGAATTCATGGTGGTGCCGGTCGGTGCCGAGAACATCGTGGAGGCGGTCCGCTGCGGCTCCGAGATCTTCCATACGCTGAAGAAGAAGCTGCACGACAAGGGGCTGGCGACCGGCGTGGGTGACGAGGGCGGCTTCGCGCCCAACATCGCCTCCACGGCCGAGGCGTTAGACTTCATCATGGGCTCGATCGAGGCGGCGGGCTACACGCCGGGTGACGACGTCATGCTCGCGCTCGATTGCGCCGCGACCGAGTTCTTCCGCGACGGCGCCTACCACATTTCGGGTGAGGGCAAGGTCCTCGCGCCCGCGGAGATGGCCGGGTATCTCGCCGATCTCACCCGCCGCTACCCGATCTTCTCTATCGAGGACGGGATGAGCGAGGACGATTTCGAGGGGTGGAAGGCGCTGACCGACCTGGTTGGCCGCGACGTCCAGCTGGTCGGCGACGACCTGTTCGTGACCAATCCGGCGCGCTTGTCCGATGGCATCGGCCGCGGGCTTGCCAACTCGCTGCTGGTCAAGGTCAACCAGATCGGCACGCTGACGGAGACGCTGGAGGCGGTGAGCCTTGCCCAGCGCTCGTCCTACACGGCGGTCATGTCGCACCGTTCGGGCGAGACGGAGGACGCGACCATCGCCGACTTGGCGGTCGCGACCAACTGTGGCCAGATCAAGACGGGCAGCCTCGCGCGGTCCGACCGGCTCGCCAAATACAACCAGCTGATCCGGATCGAGGAGGAGCTCGGCGACGCCGCGCGCTACGCCGGCCGATCGATCCTGCGCGCACGCGGAAACGCTTGAACTTGCACGCGGATTGATTCAGAATCTCGCTCATGCCCGCCGCCGCCGTCCGCGTCCGCCCGCGCCACAGGGCGCGTACCCTGCTCCGCAAGGCGGGATTGCCGGCGGCGGCGCTGATCCTGATGGGGTTCTTCGGCTACTACGCGGTGCTGGGGCCGAACGGCGTCCTGTCCTACCGTGACTACACCCGCCAGCTGGAGAAGCGGCAGGCGGAATATGCTGCGCTCGACAAGAAGCGCGCGGAGCTAAAGAACCGGGTCGCGCTGCTCGATCCGAACGACACCGATCCCGACATCGTGGATGAGCTCGCCCGCAAGAAGCTTAATGTCGCGCATCCGGACGAGGTGATCGTTCCGCTGCGGTAAGCGGTTGTTGCGTGACCGTTGCTGAGGGGCGTCACACCGTCCCTGACCGTTGCAGGACCCGCCGAAACGCGCCTATAGGCGCGGCACTTCCCTCACGGAAACGAGGTCCCCCGCACCGTGGCCAAAGCCCCTGCACGTATTCCCGCGGCCGAGCCGCCGATCCCCAATCGCGAGCGGCCGTCCGAGCCGAAGCCGTTCGAGGCGACCAAGGAGCAGCTGCTCCAGTTCTACAAGGACATGCTGCTGATCCGCCGTTTCGAGGAGAAGGCCGGGCAGCTCTACGGCCTGGGGCTGATCGGCGGTTTCTGCCACCTCTACATCGGGCAGGAGGCGGTCGCAGTCGGGCTCCAGTCGGCGCTCGACGGCGACAAGGACTCGGTGATCACCGGCTACCGCGACCACGGCCACATGCTCGCCTACGGCATCGATCCCAAGGTCATAATGGCCGAGCTCACCGGGCGTGCCGCCGGCATCTCGCGCGGCAAGGGCGGGTCGATGCATATGTTCTCGACCGAACATAAGTTCTATGGCGGCCACGGCATCGTCGGCGCGCAGGTTTCGCTCGGTGCCGGCCTTGCCTTCAAGCACAAGTACGCCGGCGACGGCGGTGTGACGCTCGCCTATTTCGGCGACGGCGCGGCCAACCAGGGCCAGGTGTACGAGGCCTTCAACATGGCCGAGCTGTGGAAGCTGCCGATCATCTTCGTGATCGAGAACAACCAGTACGCGATGGGCACCAGCGTCAACCGCGCGTCGAGCGAGGACCAGCTCTACCGCCGCGGCGAGAGCTTCCGCATTCCGGGCATCCAGGTCGACGGCATGGACGTGCTCGCCAGCCGCGGTGCGGCCGAGACGGCGCTCGAGTGGGTCCGCGCGGGCAAGGGGCCGATCATCCTGGAGATGAAGACCTATCGCTATCGCGGCCACTCCATGTCCGATCCGGCCAAGTACCGCAGCCGCGACGAGGTGCAGGCGGTCCGCGACAAGTCCGACCCGATCGAGCACGTCAAGAAGCTGCTCGAGGCGCAGGGCGTGACTGAAGCGGATCTGAAGCCGATCGAGCAGGACATCCGCCGCGTCGTCAACGAGGCTGCGGACTTCGCCGAGAACGCGCCCGAGCCCAACCCGCAAGAGCTGTATACCGACGTGCTGGTGGAGTCGTACTGATGCCGATCGAGATCAAGATGCCGGCGCTGTCGCCCACAATGGAGGAGGGCACGCTCGCCAAGTGGCTCGTGAAGGAAGGCGACACGGTCAAGTCCGGCGACATCATGGCCGAGATCGAGACGGATAAGGCCACCATGGAGTTCGAGGCGGTGGACGAGGGTACCGTTGCCCAGATCCTGGTCGCGGAGGGCACCGACAACGTGAAGGTCGGCACCGTCATCATGCAGCTGGCGGGCGAGGGCGAGGATGCCTCCGCCGCGCCGGCGAGCGCTCCGGCCGCGGCCGACAAGGAGGACACGCCGGCCCCGAACGCGCAGGCCGACGCGACGAAGGACGACACCGTCGAGGACTCCGCGCACCCGGCGCAGGAGAAGGTCGAAACCGGCGCCCGCCAGCTGTTCGAGGCCGCGAGCCACGAGGCGGAAGTCGAGAATCCGGAGGTGCCCGAGGGTACCGAGATGGTGAAGCTGACCGTCCGCGAAGCACTGCGCGACGCGATGGCCGAGGAGATGCGCGCGGACGAGCGCGTGTTCGTGATGGGCGAGGAAGTCGCGCAGTACCAGGGCGCGTACAAGGTGACGCAGGGTCTGCTCGACGAGTTCGGCGAGAAGCGCGTCATCGACACGCCGATCACGGAGTACGGCTTCGCCGGCATCGGCACGGGTGCGGCGATGTCGGGCCTGCGCCCGATCGTCGAGTTCATGACCTTCAACTTCGCCATGCAGGCGATCGACCACATCATCAATTCGGCCGCCAAGACCAACTACATGTCGGGCGGCCAGATGCGCTGCCCGATCGTGTTCCGCGGCCCCAACGGTGCCGCCAGCCGCGTCGGCGCGCAGCACTCGCAGAACTACGGTCCGTGGTACGCGAGCGTGCCCGGCCTGATCGTGATCGCGCCCTATGACGCGCAGGACGCCAAGGGGCTGCTCAAGGCCGCGATCCGCAGCGAGGATCCGGTCGTGTTCCTCGAGAACGAGCTGATGTACGGCCGCTCGTTCGAGGTGCCGAAGCTCGACGACTTCGTCCTGCCGATCGGCAAGGCTCGGATCATGCGTCCGGGCAAGGACGTGACGATCGTCAGCTACTCGATCGGCGTCGGCGTGAGCCTGGAGGCGGCCGACAAGCTGGCGGCCGAGGGCATCGACGCCGAGGTGATCGACCTGCGCACGCTGCGTCCGCTCGACCGCAAGACCGTGCTCAAGTCACTCAGCAAGACCAACCGCATCGTGGTGGTGGAGGAGGGCTGGCCGACCTGCTCGATCGCGAGCGAAGTTGCCGCCTTCGTCATGGAGGAGGGGTTCGACGACCTCGACGCGCCGGTGCTCCGCGTGACCAATGAGGACGTGCCGCTCCCCTACGCCGCCAACCTCGAGAAGCTGGCGCTCGTGACCGCCGACAAGGTGGTCGCTGCGGTCAAGCAGGTCACGTACCGCTAGGTTTGGGCCGACCATCCTGCCGCCACCCCAGCCGGCGCTGGGGTGGCGTAGCTTCTGCTAGGTGCCGGACCTGCTCAGCAGGTCGACCTGGTCGCGTTCTCGACGTTGTAGATTTGGGTCATGTCGCGGCGGTCGCGGATCATCATGGAGGCGACCTCCGTCATCGTCTGCGACGGCGACAGCGACGTCTTGATGATCGGCTGGTACTCGTAGAAGACCTCAACGAACATGGTGCCGCCGTCCTCGGGCGCGGTCACTTTCATGCCGGCGGGGCCGACGCCGTCCATGTTGGTGCCGCTTGGCTGCCCGGCGACGCCGAACCCCGACACGTGGGTGGTCTTGTCGCCACGGCAGCGCTGCCAACCGATCTTGTAGCGGTTGGTGAGGTTGGGCCGCGCCATCGGCTCGACGCTGGAGATGATGACTCGGCCGTTCTTGAAGAGGTCGAGGTCGCCCGATTGCCAGCCGGCGCCGGTGAGCACGTCGTTGATGTCGGTCTCGCTGATCGTCTTCGCCTGCAGCATCGTGCCGGCGCCCATTCGCGCCGCATTGTCCGACAGGTGAAGCGCGATCTGGCTGATCCGCTGACGGGTGATGATGTAGTTCATCAGCTCCGTGCCCATCAGGCACATGGTCAGGAAGATCGGCAGGTAGAAGGCGAACTCGAGCAGCGCGAGGCCGCGGCGATCGTCGCGAAGCCGGCCGAGCGTCGTACGGAGGCGGGCGATCATGCGCAGTTCCTCACCACCGGCTCGGCATAGCTGCCCTGGACGTCATAGGGCTGGTTGCGCAGCAGGGTGGTCGCCTCCAGCTTGATCGACTTGCTGCCGCCGATGAAGTTGTAGATCGGCACCAGCCGCGGGTAGGTCATCTCCACCTTGTAGACGACCGCGTCGCGCGCACCGCCCTGGCCGGCGTTGCCGCCGTCGCGATCCCACACGCTGTTCAGGTTGTTGTCCTGGTACGGCTCGCCCGCGTCGCACCGGCCGTTGCCGTTGGTATCAGTCCACGGCTCGGGCTTGGCGGCGGCCGCTTCGGTAAAGGAGCGGAAGAAGCGGCGATCGATCTTGATCACCGCGTTGTTGCGCAGCGCATAGACCTGCTTGCGCACCTTATCGTCCAGCGCCGCGTTGGCCTCGATCACGTCCTGTGACTCGAGCGCGGAATCGCGCCCGACCTTCTGCACCACGCCCTGCAGCGCGGCGCGCGTGTAGAGCGTGTGCGCGAAGTCGAAGCCACCCAGCAGCAGCAGGCACATCACCGGCGCGACGATCGCGAACTCGACCACGGTCGCGCCGCGTTCGTCGCCGCGCAGGCGGCGGAGGAGCAGGGGCACGCGCATTAGTTGGTCAGCCTCAGCATGGAGATCTGGTCGGCGATGTTCTTGAACGTCTGCTGGAGCGCAGCCGAGCTCGTCGCCTTGAAGTAGCGGCCGGGCGTCGCGCAGTCGGACAGCCGCTTCTCGGTGGTGGCAGCGAGATTGCCGAAGGCGATCACCCACAGCGTGATGTTCTTGTTCTTGATCGCGGTGCACAGCCCCTCCGTCCGCTTGTTGACCTGCTGGGTCAGCGTCGGCGTGTTGGTGGTGCAGCCGTCGGTCGGCACGGTGTTCTGGTTGGTGCGCCGGCGGTCGAACCATTCGACGCCGTAGGAGGTGTAGTTGTAGTTCTCCGTGCAGGCGTCGCCGTCCGTCATGAAGATCAGGTGCCGCTCGATCTCCGCACCCTTCGGCGTGAACTCGTTCTCGTCACGGAACAGGCCGGTCGGCGAAAGCAGGCGCGCGCCCCAGATCAGGCCGATGTCGTGATAGGTGTTGCCCGACGGGTTGAGCTGATCGACGTAGCTGGTGAAGGCGCTGGCGACCGGCCACTCCTGCATCTTCCGCGCCTCGACCGGGCACGAATAGACGGAGGTGTTGTTGTAGTTGGTGGAGGTGATCTGCTCCGCCATCGTCCAGTTGCCGATGTTGCCGCCGCCGCCACTGGTCTGCGCGCGGGTGAAGATCAGGTCGGGCAGCACCATGCCCCACTGCGTGCTGCGGTCGCCCGGCACGGGGATGCTGTCGATGTCCAGGTCCTTGGCGCCGCTCGGGATCGGATCGTAGTTCGTGTCGCGCGTGGTCTCGCGCTCCTCGACGCAGCCGTCCCACCGGATGGTCTTGTCGGTGAAGTTGTTGTTGACCTTCCACTTGAAGTCGCGATTCCACGTCGAACCGCTCTTCAGCAGCGAAACGGTGACCGGCAGCTTGGCATACTTCCACTGCTGATAGGTCTTTTCCAGCTTCTCGTAGTAGCGAGTAGTGATCCGATTGCCGGAGCAGGTGCCGCCGTTGGCGCTGTTCCAGCTGGTGACGTTCACCTCGGTCTTCTCATAGTAACGGTTCTCAGCATCGACACTGGTGTAGCCGGTCTGCGAATTATAGCCGTACGCCGCCGCCGTTTGATTGTTGCACATGTTCTGCGGCACGCCGGTCTGGCTGATCGGCTGGCGCGAGCGCTCTTCCTGACGATCGGGCTTCCACTCGCCCGGCACGTCCACAGGCGCCCGGGTCTGGTAATCCCAGCTGTCGGCAAACCACTCGGGCTTGAGCAGGTAGCCGACGTTGACGTTGGTGGCGTAGGGCACGAAGCCGAAGCGGATCTGCACCTGTCCGCCGGTGCCGCCGCCGGGCGTACCGGTGGTGCAGTTGGCGTTGGTGTCGAGCCGCGCGACGATCTCGTAGAAGCACTTGACCGCGGTCTTCAGCGCCGACATCTTGTTGACGGTGTCGCCCGGCTGCGCGTCGGCCATCGACCCGGTGGTGTCGAGCACGAACATGACGTCGGTGTTGGGCAGCCGCATCTCGGCATCGCACTCGACGGCGATATTGTCGGTCTTCAGCCCGAACACACGCATCAGCGTCATCGGGATCTCGGCGGAGACCTTGCCGCTGACCTTGCCCGCGTTCTCGGTGAACTCACGCTTCAGGTCGTGCGAGGCGAACGAGCCTTCATCGAAGTTCGCATCGAAGAACAGGTTGGCCTGGGTGCGCGGATAATAATTGCTGTAAGACCAGGTGCCGCCGCCCATCGCGCGCCGCCCGGCGAGCGCGCCGGCGTCGCAGGCATGTTGCAGCCGCGTCTTCAGGATGTACATGCGGCTGATGTCCAGCCCGCCGCCGACCATTCCGATCAGCGGGATCAGCGCCGCCGTCATGACGATCATGGTGTTGGCGCGGACGTCATGCAGCAGGCGGGACAGAAAGCCCCGCGGCTGCTCGCTGCTCGGAGTGGTCGCCTTGCTCACCGGTTCTCGCTCGATTCCTGCCCCATCAATGCGTGCCCATGCGCGCGCTGGTGCTAAGGCGACTTAAAGGCCGATGGTTAATTCGCCCTTCACGCCAGAGGCTGCGGCCGACGACCCTCGCGCCGCCGAGCGCCGCGTCGTGCTGAGCTACGTGCCTGCGGACGCGCGCGCCGGCATGGCGGCACTGCTCGCGCTGGATGATCAGCTCGCCAACATCGTCCGCACCACTCGCGAGCCGATGGTGGGGCAGATGCGACTCACCTGGTGGCATGACGCAATTGCGCGGCTGGAGACCGCGGCGCCGCCCGCCCAGCCGGTGCTGGAGGCGCTGGCGTCGCGGGTCGTCCCGGTCTGCGGCGCGGCTGCGTTCCTGCCGGCGATCGACGGCTGGGAAGTGCTGCTCGAACCCGAACTGGGGGACGATGACCTCGCGACCTACGCCGCGGGCCGCGGTGCGCTGTTCGCGGCGGCGGCGGTGCTGATGGGCGAGGGGGCCGAGCGGATTGGCCATGCCGGCGAAGCCTGGGCACTCCACGATCTCGCCGCCCACGTTCGCGATCCTGCGCTCGCCGCTCGCGCCCGGCGGCTGGCGCAGGCTCGACAGGAGCGGCGGCGCTGGCCGGTGCGGCTACGCGCGCTGGGCGCCTTGACGTCGCTTGCCCGCGATCACGATCGCGCACCGGCGGTGCGGATCGGGCGTGCGCTGTGGCTGCGGCTGACCGGCTACTGACGCGGGGGCTGGTCGCGGCATCGCACTGCCGCTAGCCTCCGCGTACTTGGGGGAGTGCGGCGATGCTCAAATATCTTGCCGGGGTCGCGTCCGCACTGCTGCTGGTCGCGGCGGGCGTGTTCCTGTTTCGCTCAAGCGCGACGGCGGAGGCACCGGCGCTGGTGCCCCGTGCGACCGCGCCGCAGGCCGGTACACCATCGGAGCCACTTGCTGACGAGCCGCTGCCCGAGGCCGCGGCGCTCACCCGCGAGCAGCGGCGCTTCAACCGCTACGACAAGGATCGTGATGCGGCGATCGCGCGCGAGGAGTACCTCCAGTCGCGGCGCAAGGCCTATGCAAAGCTCGACGCGAACGGCGACGGCCGGCTGTCGTTCGACGAGTGGGCGGCGAAGACGGTCGCCAAGTTCACGACCGCCGACCGCGACCGATCCGGCAGCCTGACCGCCGCCGAGTTCGCGACGACTGCCGTCAAGCGGTCGCCGGCGCGGGCGCGGCGGTGTCCGCCGCAACAGGCACCGAACGAGGCGGATTGAGCCAGCCTGCCAGCGCCGCGCGGGCGCGATCGGTATACATGCGCTTGCGATCCGCCTTCTTCGTCCGGCCGGGGATCGGCGGCATCAGCCCGAAGTTGACGTTCATCGGCTGGTAGGTCTCGACCGCCGCGCCGCCGGTGATGTGGTTGAGGAGCGCGCCGAGCGCAGTCTCGACCGGCGGCGGCGCGAGCGCGTGCCCCAGCACCTCCGCCGCGGCGAAGCGGCCGGCGAGCAGGCCGACCGCCGCACTCTCCACATAGCCTTCGCACCCCGTCATCTGCCCGGCGAAGCGCAGGTGGAGCCGCGACTTCAGGCGAAGTTCGGTGTCGAGCAGCTCGGGCGAGCGGATGAAGGTGTTGCGGTGCAGCCCGCCCAGCCGCGCGAACTCCGCGTTCTGCAACCCCGGAATGGTGCGAAACAGCCGCACCTGCTCGGCATGCTTCAGCTTGGTCTGGAACCCGACCATGTTCCACAGCGTGCCTTGGCGATTGTCCTGGCGCAGCTGAACGACGGCATAGGGCCAGCGACCGGTGCGGGGATCGTCGAGGCCGACGCCCTTCATTGGGCCGTAGCGGAGCGTGTCGACACCGCGCTCCGCCATCACCTCGATCGGCATGCAGCCTTCGAAATAGGGGACATCCTCCCATTCCTTGAACTCGGTCTTCTCGCCGGCGAGCAGCGCGGCGTGAAAGGCAAGGTAGTCGTCCTTACTCAGCGGGCAGTTGATGTAGTCGGACCCTTCACCCTTGTTCCACCGCGACTGGAACCAGGCCGTCTCCATGTCGATCGAGTCGCGGTGGACGATCGGCGCGATCGCGTCGAAAAAGGCGAGCGCATCGCTCCCCGTCGCCGCACCGATGTTGTCGGCGAGCAGCGGGTCGGTCAGCGGCCCGGTCGCGACGATCGTCAGGCCATGCTCCGGCAGCGTCTCGACCCGCTCGCGGACGATCTCGACGTTCGGGTGCGCCGCGAGCGCTGCGGTCACGCCCGCGGAGAAGCCGTCGCGGTCCATCGCCAGCGCCGATCCCGCGGGCACGCGGTGCGCGTCGCCCTCGCGCAGGATCAGCGAACCGAGCGTCCGCATCTCCTGGTGCAGCAGCCCGACCGCGTTGTTTTCCGCATCGTCGGAGCGGAAGCTGTTGGAGCAGACCAGTTCCGCCAGACCGTCGGTGTGGTGAGCGGGTGTGGTCGTTCCGGAACCGCGCATCTCCGACAGGCGGACCCGCACGCCGGCCTCGGCCAGCTGCCACGCGGCCTCCGATCCGGCGAGGCCGCCGCCGATGATGTGAACCTGGTGCGCGATCGCGAGTTGCTCCTGTCAGAAGCGCGTGCCCAAAGCACAGATCGGCGCAAAGGGACAGGTGTGGCATGACGATCTACACCATCGGTTATGAAGGCGCGACCGTCGCGGAGGTGATCGCCGCCCTTGAGCAGGCGAGGGTCGAGCGGCTGATCGACGTGCGCCAGCTGCCGCTCTCGCGCGGGCCGGGCTTCTCCAAGTCGAGCCTGGCCGCGGCGCTCGCCGAGCGCGGAATCGATTACGTCCACTTGAAGGCGCTCGGCACCCCCAAGCCGGGGCGCGATGCCGCCAAGAAGGGCGACCGCGCGACGCTTGAGGCCGTGTACGCCGGGCAGCTGAAGTTGCCGGAAGCGCAAGCACAGGCCGCGCAGATGCGGGCGCTGGCGGCGGAGAAGGTGTCGGCGCTGCTCTGCTTCGAGCGCGACCCGCACGTGTGCCACCGCACGTTGCTGCTGGCGGCGGAAGGCGAGGGGGTCGAGGTGGTGGATCTGGTGCCGTGAAGGGCGGGGCGGGCTCAACCCGACCGTTCGTGCTGAGTAGCGGCTGAGCGAAGTCGAAGGCGCGTATCGAAGCGTCCTCTGTCTGAAGTCTTTCGATACGCCGTTCCGACGTCGCTCAACGGCTACTCAGGACGAACGGTTTGTTTGAATACTATCGTTTCTGCGCGAACCAGATGACGTGGCGCGGACCCTTGCCGTTCTGGCGGGCGCGGACGGCGATTTCCTCGACCGCGAAGCGCGCCTCCTTGAGGCGGCGGGCGAAGGCGTGGTCGGGTGCGGCCGACCACACGGCGAGCACGCCGCCGGGCCTCAGCGCGGCGCGCGCCGCCTCCAGCCCGCGCGCGGTGTAGAGCCGGTCGTTGGCGTCGCGGACCAGCCCGTCGGGTCCGTTGTCGACGTCGAGCAGGATGGCATCGAAGCGGGCAGAGCCGGCGGCGATCACCGCCGCCACGTCGGCGAACTCGACCGCGACGCGCGGATCGTCCAGGCAGCCGGCGGTCTGCTCGGCCATCGGCCCGCGTGCCCAGTCCACGATCTTGGGCACCAGTTCGGCCACGGTCACCCGTGCGTCTGCGGAGAGGCGGGCGAGCGCGGCGCGGAGCGTGAACCCCATGCCGTAGCCGCCGACCAGCAGGTGCGGGCTACGCACGTGAGACAGCCGGTCGCACGTCATGGTGGCGAGCGCCTCCTCCGACCCGCTCATGCGACTGTTCATCAGCTCGTTACGCTCGAGCACGATCATGTAATCGTCGCCGCGCCGGAAGAGCCTCAACGGCTCCCCGCCGGGCACGGGCGCGGTGTCGATGAGGGTTCGGGGGGTCATCTCATTTCTACCGTCATCCCGGCGGAGGCCGGGATCCAGGGCCACAGTCGCCGGCGTGCTTGGCTCTGGACCCCGGCCTGCGCCGGGGTGACGGTGGAACGGTCAGCCCGCAACCGGCAGCCGTACCTGGCCATCCTCGTTCCGCTCCAGCGGCGAGTAGGCGACCACCGCCAGCAGCGGCAGCTCCCCGTACAGGTGCGGGAACAGCTGACCACCGCGCGACTCCTCCCAGCGGACCTGCTCGCCGAGCGCCTCCAGGTCCACCGCCGCGACATGCAGGTCCGCCTGCCCGGCGAAGTGCTTGTCGACCGTCTCGGTCAGCTGCGCGGCAGTCGACAGGTGAATGTAGCCGTCCGCCACATCGACCGGCGCTCCGGCGAAGCGCCCGTCCGCCTCCAGCGCTGCCATCTGCTCGCCCGTCAGCACCTTGTAGGCGAGGGTGGGGCGCTCGCTCACTGGCCGTCCTCCGGTCCGGCCGCGGCATTGTCGCCGATCGTGCCGCCGTCGTCCGGGGCGACCTCGCGCGTCAGCTCGGCGGCGACCATCGCCTCCGCGGCGTTCTCGGGCTCGGGCTCCTCGTCGATTCGCGCGGCGGAGACGATGTGCTCGCCCGGCGACACGTCGAACAGCCGGACGCCCGCCGATCCGCGTCCGATCACGCGTAGGTCGGCCAGGTGGATGCGGATCAGCTTGGCCTGGTCGGTCACCAGCATCAGCTGCTGCGCCTTGGTCGCCGGAAAGCTCGCGACGACCGGCCCGTTGCGGGCGATGTTGTCGATGTTGGTGATGCCCTGGCCACCGCGCCCCGTTCGGCGATACTCGTACGCCGACGACAGCTTGCCATAGCCGTTGGCGCAGACCGTCAGCACGAATTGCTCGTGCGCGCGCAGGTGCTCGAACCGGTCGAGCGGGATGGTCGGCTCGCCCTCCTTCTCCGCCTTCCACGGCGCGAAGCGGAGATAGGCCTCGCGCTCCTCCTGGGTCGCGCCGGCACGGTGGAGGACGGAAAGGGAAATCACCTCGTCCCCGTCGCGCAGGGTCATGCCGCGCACGCCGGTGGAGGCGCGGCTCTGGAACTCGCGGACGTCCTCTGCCGGAAAGCGGATCGCCTTGCCCGTCCGCGTCGCGAGCAGCACGTCGTCTCCCTCGTCGAGCAGCGCGACGCCGATCAGGCGGTCGCCCTCATCCTCGCCCTCGAACTTCATCGCGATCTTGCCGTTCGACGGCACGTTGGTGAACGCGTCCATCGAGTTGCGGCGGACACTGCCGCGGGCGGTCGCGAACATGACGTGGAGCTTGCCCCACTCCGCCTCGTCCTCCGGCAGCGGCAGCACGGTCTGGATCGTCTCGCCCGCGGCGAGCGGCAGCAGGTTCACCATCGGCCGCCCGCGCGTCGCGGGCCCGCCCTCCGGCAGGCGCCACACTTTCATGCGGTAGACCTTGCCGAGCGTGGAGAAGAACAGGACGGGCGTATGCGTGCTGGTGACGAACAGCTCGGTGACGACGTCCTCGTCCTTGGTCGCCATGCCGCTGCGGCCCTTGCCGCCGCGCGCCTGGGCGCGGAAGGTGTCGAGCGGGGTGCGCTTGATGTACCCCTCGACCGTGACGGTGACGACCATCTCCTCGCGCTCGATCAGGTCCTCGTCCTCGATCCCCTCGGCCGCCGCGGCGATCTCGGTACGCCGGGGCGTCGCATAGGCGTCCCGGACGGCGGTCAGCTCCTCGACCATGACCTCGTACAGGCGCGCGCGGTTGGCGAGGATCTCGAGCAGCTCGGCGATCGAACTCGCCAGTACGCGCAGCTCGTCGCCGATCTCGTCGCGACCGAGCGCGGTGAGGCGGTGCAGGCGGAGGTCGAGGATCGCCCGAACCTGGATCTCCGACAGGCGATAGGTGTCGCCCGTGACCTCGGTCTCGACCGCCTCGACCAGGCGGATATAGGGCGCGATCTCCGCCACCGGCCACTCGCGCGCGAGCAGCGCGGCACGGGCATCGGCGGGGGAGGCGGAGCCGCGGATGGTGCGGACCACCTCGTCCAGGTTGGTGACCGCGATCACCAGCCCCAGCAAGATGTGCGCGCGGTCGCGGGCCTTCGCCAGCTCGAACTTCGCGCGGCGGGTGATCACCTCCTCGCGGAATTGGACAAAGGCCTGGATGATGTCGCGCAGGTTGAGCAGCTCGGGGCGCCCGCCGCGGATCGCCAGCATGTTGGCGGGGAAGCTCCCTTGCGCCGGCGTGTGCCGCCACAGCTGGTTCAGCACCACCTCCGGCGTCGCGTCGCGCTTCAGGTCGATGACGATGCGGACGCCCTCGCGGTTCGATTCGTCGCGGATGTCGCTGACGCCCTCGACCCGCTTGTCCTTGGCGGCCTCGGCGATCTTCTCGACCAGCGCGTTCTTGCCCTGCTGGTACGGGATCTCGGTCAGCACGACCGAGCGGCGCTCGCCGCGCTGCTCGGTCGTGTGGCGGCTGCGGACGATGATGGAGCCGCGGCCGCCCTCATAGGCGCTGCGGGTTCCCGTGCGCCCCAGGATCAGCCCGCCGGTCGGAAAGTCTGGACCGGGGACGATCTGCATCAGTTCTTCGGTCGTGATCGCCCCATTGGAGATGTACGCCAGGCACGCGTTCACCACCTCGCCCAGGTTGTGCGGCGGGATGTTGGTGGCCATGCCGACCGCGATGCCGCCCGCGCCGTTGACCAGCAGATTGGGGAAGCGCGCCGGCAGGACGGAAGGCTCGCGCTCCGACCCGTCGTAGTTGGGGGTGAAGTCGACCGTGTCCTTGTCGAGATCGTCGAGCAGCGTGCCCGCGACCCGCGCCAGCCGGCTTTCCGTGTAGCGCATCGCGGCCGGCGGATCGGGGTCCATCGATCCGAAATTGCCCTGGCCGTCGATGAACGGCACCCGCATCGACCAGTCCTGCGCCATGCGCGCCAACGCGTCGTAGATGCTGCTGTCGCCGTGTGGGTGGTACTTGCCCATCACGTCGCCGACGATGCGCGCCGACTTGCGGTACGGACGCCCGGCGACATAGCCGCTCTCGTACGCCGAATAGAGGATGCGGCGGTGCACGGGCTTCAGGCCGTCGCGGACGTCGGGCAGCGCGCGCGCGACGATGACGGACATGGCGTAGTCGAGATAGCTCGACTTCATCTCGTCGACGATGGAGATCGGCGTGATGTCGGACGGATCGGCGAGCAGGGTCTCGTCGGGCAAGTTCTAGTGCTTTCGGGGTTGTTGCAATGCTGTGACGACCCTAGCCGGACCGACACACACCAGCAACCCCGCGCGCCCGCGTACGCGCGCGAGGAAACTGTTCACGCTGCCGTTCCGGGCGTGGTCAGAACGGGATCTCCGCCCCGTCCCAGGCGAACAGCTTGCCCGTATCCTTCGGGCCCAGGCCGTCGATCACGTCGAGCAGCTGCACGGCCGCCCGATCCGGCGCGAACAGCGTGCCCGCCGCGACATTCGCCTGGAACGGTTTCGACAGGCCGGTGTCCACCGTGCCCGGATGCAGCCCCACGACGATCGAGCGGGGGCTGGTCCGCGTCGCCTCGATCGCGGCACCGCGCAGCATCATGTTGAGCGCGGCCTTGCTTGCGCGGTAGCCGTGCCAGCCGCCCAGGCGATTGTCGCCGATGCTGCCGACCCGGGCGGACAGCGCCGCGATCACCGGCGTGCCCGTGCGCGGCAGGAGTGGCACGAAGTGCTTCAGGACGAGCGCGGGGCCGACCGTGTTGATTGCATACTGCCGCGCGAGCCAGTCGGCATCGAGCTCCTTCAGCGCCTTCTCCGGCCCGCGCTCGCCTTCGTGGAGCAGCCCGGTCGCGATCAGCACCAGCGCCGGCTGACCGGCGGCGGCGACCCGCTCGGCCGCAGCGGCGATCGTCGCCTCGTTGGTCAGGTCGATGTGCGCGTCGCCGACGCGCGAGCGGGCAAAGCCGAGCACGGCGTCGTGCGCGCCTTCCTCGACCAGCGCGGTTTCCAGCGCGTGCCCGATCCCGCCGGTCGCTCCGATCACCGCTGCCACGCTTGCCATAGCCGGGTTATACGGCGCGGGTGCTCGGCGTCAAAGATCGGCCAAGCTGTTCAAAACGCGTTCAGTCGCATTCTGCGACGGGCAGTCGCGTGCCCGCGGCTTGAACGCCGCACGGCCCCAAACTACTGACGTTCCGTCACCCTAGCAGGGTTCCCTTCAGGAGATTGCCCCGATGAAGTCCATCTCGACCTTCGCGCTCGCCGCGGTGCTGGCCGCCGGGCTCGCGACGACCGCGACCAGCGCGCCCGCTGCGGCGCAGAAGAAGGGCAAGGAGGAGAGCGGCGCACCGCAGCTGAAGCTGTCGGACGCGGTCCGCAAGCCGGTCGCCGCCGCGCAGACCGCGCTCGCCGCCAACGACACCGCGACCGCGACGACCCAGCTCGCCGCCGCCGAGGCCGCCGCCAAGACCGACGACGAGACCTACATCGTCAATGCGCTCAAGCTGCAGATGACCGCCAAGTCGAACGACCCGGCGCAGCTCTCCCCCATCCTCGACAAGCTGCTGGTCAACCCCAAGACGCCGCAGGCGTCGCTCGGCCAGTACAACTATTTCCGCGCGCAGGCGCCGTGGAACGCCAAGCGCTACGCGGAGGCGCTGCCTTACCTCCAGAAGGCGCGCGACCTCGGCTACGTTAACGAGAATTTGACGCTCCAGATCGCCGCGGCGATGACCGAGACCGGCAATGTCGCGGGCGGCGTAGCGGAAGTGTCAAAGGCGATCGATGCCGAGACGGCTGCCGGCCGCAAGGCGCCGGAGGCGTGGTACAGCTATGCCGTCGGCAAGCTCTACGACGCCAAGTCGCCCGACCTGTCGCCGTGGCTGCAGAAGCAGATCAATGCCTACCCGACCGCCAAGAACTGGCGGACCGCGCTGCTCGTCTACCGCGACAGCCAGGAAAAGGGCGGGACCAAGCTCGACCGTGCGCAGCAGCTCGATTTGTTCCGCCTGATGCGGGCGGCCAAGTCGCTCGGCGCGCGCGGCGACTATCTCGAATATGCGCTGATCGCCTATGACACCGGCTTGCCCGGCGAGACCAAGTCGGTGATCGAGGAGGGGCGCGCGACCGGCAAGATCCCGGCGACCGACGCCAACGGCAATCGGCTGTATTCCGATGCCAACAACGCGATCAAGCTCGAGGGCTCGCTCGCCGGTGTCGAGGCAAAGGCCAAGGCAGCGGCGAACGGCAAGACCGCGGCGCAGACCGGCGACGCCTACCTCGCGCTCGGCCAGGCGGCCAAGGCGGTAGAGCTCTACACGGTGGCGCAGCAGAAGGGCGGCGTCGATGCGTCGGAGCTGAACCTCCATCTCGGCATCGCGCACTACAACGCTGGCAACAAGGCCGCGGCGAAGACCGCGTTCCAGGCGGTCACCGCGGGTCCGCGCAAGGACATGGCGGCGTTCTGGGTCCAACTGATCGACCTGGGCGTTACCCCCGGCACGACCGCCTGATCCCGGCCGGATCGATGCGGCGGGGGCGGACCGGGTCCGCCTTCGCCGCGCCGTCGGCTTGCTAGCCGACGGGGATGCCCGGCATATCCTTGGAGGTGCGAATGGTCAGCGACGTCTTGACGTGGCTGACGTTGGGCGCCGGGGTGAGCTGCGTGGTGAGCAGTTCCTGGAACGCCCGCAGGTCGGTGGCGACGATCTTCAGGATGAAGTCGATCTCACCATTCAGCATGTGACATTCGCGAACCTCGGGGATCGCGGCGACATGGCGCTCGAACGCGGCCAGATCGGCCTCTGCCTGGCTCTTCAGACTGACCATCGCGAACACGGTGATGGTGTAGCCGAGGCTGCCGGGATCGAGCGCGGCGTGGTAGCCCTTGATCGCGCCGCTCTCCTCCAGCGCGCGAACCCGGCGGAGGCACGGCGGCGCGGTCAGCCCGACCCGCTCGGCCAGATCGACGTTGGTCATCCGTCCGTCGTCTTGCAACAGCCCCAATATTTGCCGATCAATGCGATCGAACGCCATCCCACCCCTTTCTTGTCGATTCGTTGCGACAAACCTAAGAAAATTACGCGCAAACGCAATTGTCTCACATTGTTACAGGGGCGGATCAAGGCTGTTCGCTGGTCGGATCGCGCGTTAAGAACTTGTTAGGCCCATCGGCAGCCGTGCCGGGGCGATCAAGAAGGACCCTTGCGCTTGCGCTTCGACGACGTGCTCGAAACCGTGTTGTCGTCCACACACGAGACGCCGCAGGCGGCCGCTGCCGCCTGGCGCCAGCTCGTCGACCTGGTCGGACGCGGCCGCGTGCCCGCCGACGGTGCGGTGATGGAGCGGCTGCACGAACTGCGCGCGCGCGTACCCGTGACCACTCGCAGCGCCAGCGCTCGGGCGCTCGCGGGCGCGCGTCCGCCGCTCGCGCTGGTCGACCTGCTTGCCTGCGACGAGGCGAGCGTCGGCTCTCCACTGCTACGCCACGTCGAGCTGTCGCTTGCGAACTGGGAAGCCTTGCTGCCGCGGCTCACGCCGACCGCGCGCGCCGTGCTGCGTCACCGCCGCGACCTGCCGGGTGAGGTCGTGCGGGCGCTGGAGACCTTCGGATCGGTCGACTTCGTGCTTCCGGGACTGCCCGCACCCGCTGATGTGAAGGCGCCGTACAGGCTGGCAGCCCCGATCGACCCGCTCCCGACCACTACGCCGCCCGAGCCGCCGTCGTTCAAGTCGGTCGGCAGCGTCGCGCGGGCGATACCGCTGGTCGTGGAAGCGCTGCGCCGCGGGAACGACAACGACGTGCCCGCGCCGCTGCCCGATGGCACCTTCCGCATCGCCGACGTGGTCGCCCGGATCGAGGCGTTCCAGCGCGACGGCGCATCGCCCGCACCGGAGGCTCCGGCCGTGCCCGCGCGCGAGCAGTTCCGCTTCGAGGCCGATGCGACCGGCGTCATCCGGTGGGTGGAGGGCGTCGCCCGGGGTGCTGTCATCGGGCTCAGCCTGGCGACGCCGGCGCAGCCGGGCGGTACCGGCGTGGACGGTGGCGCTGCAGGCGCGTTCCGTCGACGTACCGCCTTCGCCGATGCGCGGCTGTCGCTTGCCGGCGGCCTCGCGCGCGGCATCTGGCTGCTGAGCGCCACTCCCGTGTTCGACACTGCGACCGGCCGCTTCACCGGCTATCGCGGCCACGGGCGGCGCCCGAACCCGCACGAGCAGGCCGGCGGCGCCGCCGCGCTCCGCGCCGACTCGCTGCGTCAGCTGGTGCATGAGCTGCGGACGCCGACCAACGCCATCGCGGGTTTTGCGGAGATGATCGAGCACCAGCTGCTCGGCCCGGTCGCGGACGCCTACCGCCTGCAGGCCGTCGCGATCCGCGCCGATGCGGGCCGCCTGCTCGCCGCGATCGAGGATCTGGACGCGGCAGCCCGGAGCGAGGCGGGCGCGCTGGAGCTCAGCCCCGAACCGCTCGATCCGGCCACGCTGCTCCGCCGCGCGCTCGCCGAGGTGGAGCAGCTGCGGGCCGTTCGGGACTGTTCAGTAGACCTGGTCGCGGGCGAGGGCAGGGTGTTCGCGGACCGACGCACGCTGGAGCGGCTGCTGACGCGGCTGCTCGGCACGCTGATCGGCGCGGGCGAGGCGGGCGAGGTAATTCCGGTGACGATCCGCCCTGCAAACGCGGCGGTCGAGCTGGTGTTCGGCCGACCGCGCGCGCTGGCGGCGTATGCGGGCGACGCCCTTCTTCAGATCGACGAGGAGAACAGCCCGGCCTCGCTACTCGGCACGGGCTTCACGCTGCGGCTGGTGCGCAATCTCGCGCAGGCGCTCGGGGGGACGCTGGTGATCGAAGCGGCACGACTGGTGCTCCTACTGCCCGCGGCAGCGGGGCGGATAGCGGACCAGGCTGCGAGCGGCTGAGCGTGACCGGTTACCGGCCTGACCGCGCGGCGACGGCGGACCGGGTTTCGCCATCACCCGGCTTCGGTCAGCGCTTCACGCTGTTCGTCGATACGGAGGAGGAGTTCGACTGGACGGCGCCCTTTCGCCGCGACGCGCGGGCGGTCACCGCCGCCGATGCGATCCCCGCGGCGGCAGGCAGGCTGGTGGAGCAGGGCGCCGCGCCCGTCTTCCTCGTCGATCACCCGATTGCGACCGATCCGCGCGCGATCGCCGCGCTGGCCGCCGCACTGGAACATGATCGAGTGGGCGTCGGCACCCAGCTGCACCCCTGGGTATCGCCGCCGTTCGAGGAGGAAGTGAGCGCGCGCAACAGCTTCCTCGGCAATCTGCCGCTTGGCTTGCAGGCGGCCAAGCTCGATGCGCTGACACAGGCGATCACAACGGCGTTCGCGCGTGGGCCGCGCATCTTCCGCGCCGGGCGCTACGGCCTGGGTCCGGGAACGATCGAACTGCTCGCGCCGCGCGGCTACCGGATCGATAGCTCCATGCGGGCGCACTACAGCTATGCGGGCGAGGGCGGGCCGGACTATTCCGACGTCGGCAATCATCCGTTCCGGGTCGCAGGGCTGGTCGAACTCGCCTTCACCACCGTCTTCACCGGAGCGTTGCGGCGGGCCGGTCCGTCGCTCCACCGCACGGCCGACCGGGTGCCGCGCGGCCACGGGCTGCTGTCGCGCACGGGGCTCCTCAACCGTGTCTCGCTGACGCCGGAGGATATGCCGCTCGCCGACGCGCTGGAGGCGGTGCGCGTCGCGATCGGCGATGGGCTGCCGATCCTCAACCTCGCGTTCCACTCGCCGAGTCTGGTGCCCGGACACACCCCCTATGTGCGCGACGCGGCGGACCTGCGCGCGTTCTGGCGCTGGTGGGACGCCGTGCTCGCCCTCCTTGCGCAGCGCGGCGTCGCGTCCGCCAGCGAGGGCGAGGTCGTCGCCGCGCTCGGCTGACCGCTCGGGCGCGGTTGCGCCCGCGCTCCCGCTCGGCTAGGCGGACGCCACCGGGGAGTGGCGCAGTCCGGTAGCGCGCCTGCTTTGGGAGCAGGATGTCGCAGGTTCGAATCCTGTCTCCCCGACCAAATTCTCACGATATAAGCGGTGCGCCGCGGGCAAAGCCCGCGCCGTCGGTCGCGGCGGTGGCCGCGCCGGCCGCGCGCGCCTTGTGCGCCGCGCCAGCTTCGCTGACGCATCAGCCGGCGCGCTGGTGGGCCCGGCAGGACTCGAACCCGCAACCTAGCCGTTATGAGCGGCCAGCTCTAACCATTGAGCTACAGGCCCCCAGCGGGCGCAAGCGTTACCCAGCGCCGGTCAGGCGCGCAACGCGTTTCAGCCGCGCGCGGCGGCGGCGGCGCCGACGTCGCTGGTGTGAATGCCGCACTCCGTCTTTGCGAAGCCGCGCCAGCGACCGGCGCGCGGGTCCTCCCCCGGCCGGATGGTGCTGGTGCACGGCGCACAGCCGATCGAGCCGTAGCCCCGCTCGAGCAGTGGGTGCCGGGGCAGGTCGCGCGCGGCGGCATGGGCGTCCAGCCGGTCCTTGCTCCAGGCGATCAGCGGATTGCACTTCAGCCGCTCGCCATCGAGTTCGAACGGCGGCAGCGCCGCCCGGGTTGCGGCCTGGAACGCCTTCCGCCCGGTGATGCTCGCGTCGAAGCCGGCGAGCGCGCGGGCGAGCGGGCGGACCTTGCGGATGTCGCAGCAGCCGTCGGGATCGTAGGACCAGCGTTCGCCGGCCGCATCGCGTTTGGCGATCTCGGCCGGGTCAGGCGCGATTACCCGCACATCGCTGAGCCCGAGCCGCGCGGCGAGCGTGTCACGGTAGGCGAGCGTTTCAGCGAAGTGACGCCCCGTGTCGAGGAACAGGACGGGGGTCGCCGGGTCGACCGCGGCGACCAGATCCAGGAGCACCGCAGACTCCGCGCCGAACGACGACACCACCGCGACCCGCCCGAGCAGCCCGTCACCCAGCACGGCCTTGAGCAGGTCGGACGCGTCGCTCTTGGCGAAGCGGTCGTTCAGGCGGGCGACGTCGGCCGGGCTCCAGCGCGGCGACAGGTCCAGCGTGTCGATCGGGCGGGCACTAGCCATGGCGACGCCGCCACACCGGTTCGGCCGCGTCCGCGCCGCGCTGGTACACCGCCGCATAGCGCTCGACGCTGCGCTTCAGGACTTCGGGATCGATCGCCGCTTCGGGCGCGAAGCTGTTGAAGCCGCAGCGGATCATGTGCGGCACCTGGTCGACCAGCACGTCGCCCTGCGCGCGCAACTCGCCCATGAAGCCCGCCTCCCGCAGGATGCGAGCTGCGGAGTAGCCGCGGCCATCACGAAAGCTCGGAAAGGAGATTTCCACCAGCTTGAGCTGCGCGAGGCGCGGCAGCAGCGCACGGGCGTCGTCGCCCGCTTCCAGCCGCACGGCATGGGCGTCGTCCTGGCTCAGGAAGGCCTCTAGCGTGACGGCCGGCTGCTCGCCCGCAGCGTCCTGGCGGAGGGCCGGCGAGGGATCGCCGGCGACGTCGGTCGCGTCGCGATCAGCCATAGATCACCTCCTTGAACGGCTCCATGCCGAGCCGACGATAGGTGTCGAGGAACCGCTCACCGTCTTCCCGCCGCGCCAGGTAGAGATCGGTCACCTTCTCGATCGCGTCGACGACCCCGTCCTCCGAGAAGCCGGGACCGGTGATCCGGGCGAGGCTGACGTCCTCCGCGCCCGATCCGCCGAGCAGCAGCTGGAAGTTCTCCACGCCCTTCCGGTCGACGCCCAGCACGCCGATGTGGCCCGCGTGGTGGTGGCCGCAGGCATTGATGCAACCGCTGATCTTGAGCTTCAGTTCGCCAAGCTCCTGCTGACGCCCGTTCGCGCCGAAGCGGGTGGCGATCTTCTGCGCCAGCGGGATCGAGCGGGCATTGGCGAGGCTGCAATAATCGAGCCCGGGGCAGGCGATGATGTCACTGATCAGGTCGAGGTTCGCCTCCGCCAGCCCGGCGTCGCGCAGCGCCGACCACACGGCAAACAGGTCGCGCGCGGCGACGTGCGGGAGGACGATGTTCTGGGCGTGGGTGACGCGAAGCTCGTCGAAGCTGTACCGCTCGGCCAGATCGGCCATCAGGTCGATCTGGTCGGCGCTGGCGTCACCGGGGATGCCGCCGATCGGCTTGAGGCTGATCGTGACGACGCGGTAGCCCGGATGCTTGTGCGCCGACGTGTTCTGGTCGAGCCACGCAGCAAAAGCGGCATCACCGTTCGGGACCAACGGCGATTCGACGCTTTCGAACGGCGGGTCGCCGAACATCGCCGCAATCCGATCCAGCTCGGCGAGCGGCGGATCAAGCCCGAGCGCCTTGACCGCGACGTGCTCTTCCTCGACCTGGCGGCGGTACTCGTCGGCGCCCAGATCGTGGATCAGGATCTTGATGCGCGCCTTGTAGATGTTGTCGCGCCGGCCGTGGCGATTGTAGACTCGCAAGCAGGCCTCCAGGAAGCTCAGCAGCTCCTCGGCCGGCACGAACTCGGCGATCTCTGGCGCGATCATCGGGGTGCGGCCCATGCCGCCGCCGGCAAACACGCGCGCGCCGATCCGGCCATCCCGCTTCACCAGCTGGATCCCGATGTCGTGGAGCCGCATCGCCGCACGGTCGGTGTCGCTCGCAATCACCGCGATCTTGAACTTGCGCGGCAGGTAGGTGAATTCGGGATGGAAGGTCGACCACTGCCGGATCAGCTCGGCCCAGGGCCGCGGATCGGTCACCTCATCCGCGGCGGCGCCGGCGAACTGGTCGGAACTGATGTTGCGGATGCAGTTCCCGCTGGTCTGAATGGCGTGCATCTCGACCGTCGCCAGCTCGGCGAGGATCTCGGGCGCGTCCTCCAGCTTGATCCAGTTGAACTGGATGTTCTGCCGCGTCGTGAAATGGCCGTAGCCGCGGTCGTAGGTGCGCGCGATGTGCCCGAGCATCCGCATCTGGCGGCTGTCGAGCGTGCCGTAGGGAACGGCGACCCGCAGCATGTACGCGTGAAGCTGCAGGTAGAGGCCGTTCATCAGCCGCAGCGGCTTGAACTGATCCTCCGTCAGCGCGCCCGACAGGCGGCGCGCGACCTGGTCGCGGAACTCCTCGACGCGCGCATCGACGATCGCCTGGTCGTACTGGTCGTAGCGGTACATCAGATTACCCAACTGCCGGCAGCAGGGTCGGCCGGCTTCAGTGTGAGATCGGGTCGCACCGTGGGGCCGAGCGCGCGGATACGATCTTTAATGTGGGCCGGGCGGGGACCGTCGGCGGTCGCGACCGCGTCGACCAGGTAGGGCACGTTGACCCGGCGTGCGCCCTCCTCCGCCCGAGCAATCGCTTCGCCACCATCCCCAACGTCGGTCGCCTCGGCGACGTGGCGCGACCAGCCGCTGCCCGTCCACCAAACCACGTCACCGCTGACGAGATCGTTGCCGGTGAGCAGCTTCACGCCAGCGCCTCGGCCTGGCTGGCCAGCGCGCCGAGCCGGTCGGCGGCATCAGCCAGCAACACCACCTCGCCGACGACGATGATTGCCGGGCTGACCACCCGCTCGCGCGCGATCATGTCACCCAGGTCGGCGAGCAGCGTCCGGAGCGCGCGATGGCCGCTCAGGGTTCCTTTTTCGAGCACCGCGACCGGCATGTCGGGCGCGACGCCGTCAGCCATCAGCTTGTCGGCGATCGCGGTGCAGGTCGCGACCCCCATGTAGATCACCAGCGTGCGGCCCTTGCCGGCGAGCCCGGACCAGTCCTGATCGGCGAGCCCCTTGCATTGGCCGGCGACGAAGCTGACCGCCGACGACCAGTCGCGGTGAGTGAGCGGCAGCATCGCCTCCGCCGCGCAGCCGAGGGCGGCCGACACGCCCGGGATCACCTCAACCGGCAGCCCGGCGGCGCGCACCGCCTCCACTTCTTCGCCACCGCGGCCGAAGATGAAGGGGTCGCCGCCCTTCAGCCGCACGACGACCTGGCCCATTCGAACATGCGCGATGATCAGCGCGTTAATTCCCTCCTGCGGCAGCGTATGGCGGTCGCGCTGCTTGGCGACAGAGATGCGGTGCGCGGACGGCGGCGCGATCTCCAGCACGCGCGGATCGATCAGGCCGTCATGGACGACGACATCCGCCGCCTTCAGCGCCTCCACGGCGCGGACGGTCAGCAGTCCGGGGTCGCCCGGGCCGGCACCGACCAGGATGACGCGCCCGCGCGCGGTGGGATCGAGAAGGGTGGCCATGGCTCTGGCAGATGGTCGCCGCCGCCGGGTCGGACAACGCACGCTTGCTTGGCGCGCAACTAGCGAAACTTGTGCGGGCAGGTGGGCCCTCAGCCGTCGCGCAGGCCGATGCCGATCACGCCGCGCGCCTGTTCCGCCTCGTTGCTGACCACCGGGTATGCGCAATAGTCGGCCGCGTAATAGGCGCTGGGGCGATGGTTGCCCGACCAGCCGATGCCGCCGAACGGCGCGTTGGAGGCAGCACCGTTGGTCGGACGGTTCCAGTTGACGATGCCGGCGCGGATATTGGCCCAGAACGCGTCGTAGAGCTTCGGATCCTGGCTGATCAGCGACGCGGACAGTCCGTAGCGGGTGTCGTTGGCTAGCCGGATCGCCTCGGCGAAATCGTCCGTCCGGTAGACCTGTAGGATGGGCCCGAACAGCTCGACGTCCGGCCGCTCGCGCGCGGTCGTCATGTCGATCAGCGAGGGGGTGAGGAACGGCCGGTCCGCGACCGGGCGGGTCAGGTGCCGTATCGGGCGGCCGCCGAGCGTCATCAGCGCGAGGAAGCTTTCCGTCAGCATGTCGGCGGTGTCGTTGTCGATCACCGACCCCATGAAGGGGGCGGGCTCGTCATGCGGCGCACCGACGATGATGCGGTCGACCAGCTTCAGCACCTCGGCGAGCAGGGCATCCGCGATAATCTCATCAACGATCAGCCGCCGCGCCGCCGTACAGCGCTGGCCGGCGGTGGTGAAGGCTGACTGCACCACCAGCACGGCGGCGGCGTACAGGTCCGGCGTGCTCCACACGATAATGGGGTTGTTGCCGCCCATCTCCAGCGCCAGGATCTTCTCCGGCTTGTCGGCGAACTGGCGGTTGAGCGCGATCCCGGTCATAGCGGAGCCGGTGAACAGCAGCCCGTCGATCCCCTCGTGCGCGGCCAGCGCCTTGCCGACCGCCGGCCCCCCAATCGCGAGCCGCAGGCAGCCCTCGGGCACGCCGGCCGCACGGAAGCAATCGACGAGAAAGGCCCCGCTCGCCGGCGTCTTCTCCGACGGCTTGAACACCACGGAATTGCCGGCGAGCAATGCGGGCACGATGTGCCCGTTCGGCAGGTGAGCGGGAAAGTTGTAGGGGCCGAGCACCGCCAGCACGCCGTGTGGCTTGTGCCGGACGGCCATGCGGCTGGTCATCGGGCCTTCCGACCGGCGTTGCCCGGTCCGCTCGGAGAAGGCGGATGCCGAGATGTCGACCTTGGCGACAACGCTCTCCACCTCCGTCCGCGCTTCCCACAGCGGCTTGCCCGTCTCGCGCGCAATCGTGTCGGCGAACGCGTCGGCGCGCTGGCGGACGACGTTGGCGAAGCGGCGCAGCGTCTCGATGCGGTTGGCCAGCGGCTGCGAGGCCCAGGTCGGCCAGCAGTCGCGCGCGGTCGCGACCTCCGTATCGACGTCGCTCGCCGAGCCGCGCCACAGGACCTCGCCGGTCGCCGGTTCGGTGGAGATGATCTCTGGACCCGCCATCCGGGCTACCTGCCGGGAAAGCGCCGGGCTGCCAAGTCCGCAGGCGTCATGACAGCGCGGCACCCATCGCGCGGATCGCGGCGACCTTGGCATGGAGCGGCACCCAGTCGTCCCGCTCGTCGATCGCGGACCAGATCGCTTCCACCTCGTCGATCAGCAGCGAGCATGGTTCGCCGCGCCAGTAATCATGGTCGCGCGGCTTGCGCGGCGCGTAGCCGGTCAGCGCCCCGCGCGCGTCGGCGAAGGCGTCCTCGGCCGGCAGCGTGCCGCCGAACGCGTCGAAGAAGAAGCGGTCGATGCTGCCGTTCGTGGACCGGAGCGCCTGCTCGACCGCCTGGATGACGGCACGGTCCTGCGAGTCGCCGCGAGGCACCACGCCCAGCCGCCACAGCAGCGCGTCGGTGACCGCCGCCTGGTAGCGCTCGGGGAAGGTGTCGAGGCTCGCGATCAGCGGCTCCGCATCCGCGATCAGGCGCAGCGACACTGCAAGCTGCAGCGCGTCCCAATGGATCGCCTCCGGCTGGCGCCCGAAAGCGTAGAGCCCAGCATGATCGAAATAGGCGGCGGTGAAGGCCGGGTCCCAGGTTGGAGTGAAGCGCCACGGTCCGTAGTCGAAGCTTTCGCCCGTCACGTTGATGTTGTCGGAGTTGAGGACGCCGTGGACGAAGCCCGCCGCCATGTAGCTGGCGGCGAGCCGTGCGGTGCGGGCGACCACCGCATCCAGCAGGCGGGCGGGGCCGTCCGGCCCGCCGGGCTGATCCAGCAGGTTGACTAGAACGTAGTCGACCAGTCGCGCCATGTTTTCCGCGTCGCGGTGATAGGCAAGCCGCTGAAACGTGCCGATGCGGATGTGGCTGTGGCTCAGGCGCACCAGCACGGCCGCGCGGGTGGGGGAAGGCTCGTCGTTCCGCTCGAGCGCCTCGCCCGTCTCGATCAGCGATAGGGTGCGGGAGGTGGGCACGCCCAGCGCTTCCAGCATCTCGGTCGCCAGGATTTCGCGAACGCCGCCCTTCAGCGTCAGCCGACCGTCGCCGAAGCGGCTGTAGGGGGTCTTGCCCGAACCCTTGGTCCCCAAGTCCACCAGCCGCCCGGCTCGGTCGCGGAACTGCGCGAACAGGAAGCCGCGACCATCGCCGATCTCTGGGTTGTACTGCCGGAACTGGTGCCCGTGATAGCGAAGCGCGAGCGGCTCGCCCAGGCTGCCGAGGATCGGCTCGAACCGGCCGAAGTGACGCACCCACGCATCGTCGTTGAGCTCGTCGACGCCGATCTCGGCCGCGGCCCTGTCGTTGCGAAAGCGCATGATGGCCTGCGGAAAGTCGGCGGCCGCGACGGGATCGTAGAAGGCGTCGCCGAGCGCCAGGATGGTGCGCGCGGGTGCGGGTTGCGGGTTGCCGGTCATGCGGCGATATGGGTGGCGATGGGTGACCGGCGCAATCCCGCTTTCGAGGACCGCTATTGGGAAAGCGCCGACGGCGTGCGCCTTCACTACCGCGACTACGGCGGCGGTGCCGAGGGACGCCCGCCGGTCGTCTGCCTGCCCGGGTTGACGCGGAACGCGCGCGATTATGACGCGCTTGCCCGGCGGCTGGTGCCCGACTGGCACGTGATCGCGGTCAATTTGCGCGGGCGGGGCGGCAGTGCCGCCGCGCGCGATCCGCTTAGCTACGTGCCCGGGACCTATGTCACCGACGTGCAGCGGTTGCTCGACGATCTGGGCGTCCGCCGCTTCGTGGCAGTGGGAACGTCGCTCGGCGGGATCGTCACCATGCTGCTCGCCGCCGCTGGCCGTCACCGCGTTGCGGGCGCGGTCCTGAACGACATCGGCCCGGCGATCGAGCCCGGCGGCCTCGCCCGCATCCGCGGCTATGTCGGTCGCAACGTCTGGCATCCGACCTGGATGCACGCCGCGCGCGCGCTCGCGGAGGCGCACGGCGATGTCTACCCACGCTACGGGATCGAGGATTGGCTCGCCATGGCCAAGCGGCTCTACCGGCTGAACTCGGCCGGGCGGGTCGTGCTCGACTATGACATGAAGATCGCCGAGCCGTTCCGGGTGCCGGGGAACGAGGCCGGGCCCGACCTGTGGCGTACGCTCTACCATCTCGCCGGGCGGCCGGTGCTGCTGGTGCGCGGCGCCCGCTCCGACATCCTTTCCCACGCGACGGCGGAGCAGATGCTGCTGCGCCTCGGCAGCCGCGCCGAGCTCGTCACCGTGCCCGATGTCGGCCACGCTCCGACGCTCGACGAGCCAGAGGTGCAGCCCGGGCTCGATCGCCTGCTGGCGGCGATTGCGAGGGAACCGACCCCGGCCTGAAACCTTCAGTCGCGGCAAGCTGAGGGAGTGCCGCATGACCGATCTGTCCGACGCCCATACCAAGGTGACCAGCCTCGCGGGCAAGCGTGTCTTGGTGACCGGGGGCACGACCGGCATCGGGCGGGCGATCGCCGTGCTGCTGGCAAGCGAGGGTGCCGCGGTTCACATCTGCGGCCGCACCGCTGAGCATCTCCAGGATGCGCTGACGCGCGTCGCGGAGGTGGGCACTGGCTCCGGTACCGTCGTCGACCTGGGCGAGGAGGGCGCGGTCGACCGGATCTTCGCCGAGGCAACCGCCGCGCTCGGCGGGCTCGACATCGTGGTGGTGAACGCCGCGATCGCCGCCGAGGGGCTCAGCACCATGTCGGCGGAGGACGTCCGCTACGCGGTCGCGGTCGACTTCACGGCCTATGTCATGTCGGCACACGCCGCGATCCAGCACTTCGACGGCGCCCCCGGCGACATCGTCCTGATCGGATCGGTCAGCGCCCATGTGCTCGGGCCCGGCTCCACCGTCTACGCCGGGATCAAGGCCGGGATCGCGGGTTTTGCCGAGGCGCTCCGTCGCGAGCTGGGCGAGAAGGACATCAAGGTGTCGCTGGTCGAGCCGGGCAAGACCGGCGCGGACATGCAGCTCCCCGACATCTCGGACGCGGAGCAGCGCAAGATGATCGGCGAGGAAACGATGCTGCGGGCCGAGGACATCGGGGTCGGCGTCCATTACCTGCTCACCCAGCCACGCCGCGCGGTGGTGCAGCAGCTGACCATCGTGCCGCGCGCGCAGGGCGACGAGTGACGTTCGCGGTCGACCGCCTCGTCTTCACGCCGGCGGACGTAGATCTCGCCCGCTCGCCCCTTCGCGGGCACATCGAGGCAGAGACCTACGTCCTCGGTGCGTTCAACCCAGGCATGACCCGGCTGCCGAGCGGCAACCTGCTGCTGATGGTGCGGGTGGCGGAGGCGCTTCGCAAGCCGATGTCGGGCGGGCACATCCACACCATCCGCTGGGAGGAAGGGGAGGCGGGCAATCCCGGCCGCTACCTGCTCGACGCCTGGCCGCTCGAGCATGTCGACACGTCCGACCCGCGCAAGTTCCTGATGCGGGGCGGCGGGTGGAAGGTGATGGCGCTCACCTCGCTCAGCTGGCTCCTCCCGGTCGAGCTGACCCCCGACGGGCTCGACGTCGTCGCCGTCCACTACGACCGAGCGATCGTGCCGCAGGCGAGCTATCAGTGCTACGGGGTGGAGGATGCGCGGATCAGCCGCGTCGGCGACCGCTGGCTGATGACGACCTGCTCGGTCAGCCCGGAACGGCACTCCACCACGCTCTACAGCTCGACCGACGCTGTCGAATGGACGCTGGAGGGCATCGTCCTCGATCACCAGAACAAGGACATGCTGATCTTTGAGGGGCAGGTGGACGGCCGCTACTGGGCACAGACCCGGCCGCTCGGCGACCTCTACTTCGCCTATCCGCCGGGCGCGGAGTGGCGCGCGGGACCATCGATCAACCTCGCCACCTCGCCGGACGCGCTGCACTGGAAGCCGCACGATCGCCCGGGCATCCGGCCCCATGCGGCGACGGTCTCCACGGCGCGCATGGGCGGCGGCGCGCCACCGATCCGGACGCCGCGCGGCTGGCTGACGCTGTGGCACGGGGTGGAGCCGTCGGGCGTGGTCGGTGTCTATCGCACCTACTGGTCGCTCCTCGACCTCGACGATCCGGCGACGACCGTCGCGACCGAGCATGCCGCCTTGCTGGAGCCGGCCGCGGCGCTCACCGAGACGCTGCGCGACCTCATGTACCTCGACAACGTCGTGTTCACGACCGGGATCGTCGATGCGGGCGATCATTTCATCGTGGCGAGCGGCGAGGCGGACCTCGCCTGCCGGATCACGCACGTGCCCAAGTCGGCGTTCGGGCTCTGACGCCCGCGCCGATCATCGTCTCCGCGCTGTTCGGCGCGGAGGACGCCGCCTGGCTCAATGCCGCGCGCCGGGCGCATTTTCCGCCGGAGCGCAACGTCCTCGACGCGCACCTGACGCTCTTTCACCATCTGCCGCCTGACGTGGGCGCGGAGCTGAAGCGCCGCCTGTCCGAACTGACCCGGAATCAGCCGCCCCCGCGCGCGTGGATCGGCAGCCTACGCAATCTCGGTCGCGGTGTGGCCTACGGTGTCGAGTCGCCGGAGCTGGAGGCGATCCGCGCCGAGCTGGCCGATGCCTTCGCGCCGCTGCTCACGCCGCAGGACCGGGCCGGCTGGCGCCCCCACGTCACCATCCAGAACAAGGTCGAGCCCGCCGCCGCCCGCGCGCTGCTCGCCGAGCTGAGCGCCGGCTTCACCCGCCGCCCCTTGAGCATCGCCGGGCTCGCCGCCTGGTGGTACCGCGGCGGCCCCTGGGAGCCGCTGTCGCGCCACATGTTCGCTTGACCGCCCGGGACGCCCGACCTATTGGGCGCGCCTTGCCTCTCGGGGCGGAGTAGCTCAGCTGGTTAGAGCAGCGGAATCATAATCCGCGTGTCGGGGGTTCAAGTCCCTCCTCCGCTACCAGGCACCTAGTCGCGGGCGGACCGCCGGACTATGCCCCCCGCATGACTTACGAGACGATCCTGGCAGAGCGGCGCGGCGACGTGCTGGTGCTGACCCTTAATCGGCCAGACCGGCTGAATGCCGCGCCGACGCTGATGTTTGACGAGCTTCGGCACGGACTCGCGCACCTGGACGGCGCGCGTGCGGTGTTGCTGGCCGGGGCGGGTCGCGCCTTCTGCTCAGGGGCGGACGTCGGCGCGGGAGCGCTGCTCGCAGGGGATCCGGGCGAGGCGACGCACCGGGCGCTGACCGAGCACTACAATCCCGCACTCCACGCCCTGTCCGAGCTGCCCGTGCCCGTGGTGAGCGCGGTGCGCGGTGCGGCGGCGGGGATAGGGTGCAGCCTGGCGCTCGCCGCCGACCTGTGCGTCGCGAGCGACACGGCCTACTTCCTCCAGGCGTTCGTCAACATCGGTCTGGTCCCCGACGGTGGCGCGAGCTGGGTGCTGCCGCGCCTGATCGGCCGCGCCCGCGCGCTCGAAATGATGCTGCTGGGCGAGCGGGTGCCGGCCGCACGCGCGCTGGAGTGGGGGCTGATCCACACGCTGGTGGCCGACGCGGAGCTGGACGACGCGGGCCTGGCGCTCGCGACCCGGCTCGCTGCCGGAGCGACCGTCGCAATGGGGCTGATCCGCCGCGGGATCGCCCACGCGCTCGACAGTAGCTACGTCGAGGCGCTGAACCGCGAGGCGGGCGACCAGCGCCGGGCGCGCGGCACCGCCGATGCGCTGGAGGGCGGGAGCGCCTTTCTGGAGAAGCGCGCGCCCATCTTCCGCGGCGCGTGAAAATGTCTACATCATGCCTGCCATGACCATCCACACCACCAAGATGCTGATCCTGGGCTCCGGCCCGGCGGGTCTGTCCGCTGCCATCTACGGCGCGCGCGCGGGCTTGGAGCCGATCGTCGTTCAGGGCATCCAGCCCGGCGGCCAGCTGATGACCACCACCGATGTCGAGAATTACCCTGGCTTTCGCGAGGTGATCCAGGGCCCGTGGCTGATGGGCGAGATGCAGGCACAGGCCGAGCATGTCGGCACGCGGATGATGTGGGACACGGTCGTGAAGGTCGACCTGACCCGCCGGCCGTTCCGGCTCTACGGCGACGGCGGCGACGTGTACGAGGGCGACGTGCTGGTGATCGCGACCGGTGCGCAGGCTAAGTGGCTGGGTCTCGACTCGGAGGAGCTGCTGAAGGGCAAGGGCGTCAGCGCCTGCGCGACTTGCGACGGCTTCTTCTACCGCGGCAAGAAGGTGGCGGTGATCGGCGGCGGCAACACCGCGGTCGAGGAGGCGCTATACCTCACCAACCACTCCGACGACGTGACGCTCATCCACCGCCGCGACACGCTGCGGGCGGAGCGGATCCTCCAGCAGCGTTTGTTCGCGAGCGAGAAGATCTCGACGCTGTGGAACAAGGAAGTGCACCGCTTCCTCGGCGGAGGCACGCCGGAGGGGCTGGTCGGGATCGAGCTGAAGGACACGGTGACCGGGGAGCTCTCGACGCTGGAGGTCGACGGCGGCTTCGTCGCGATCGGCCACCATCCCGCGACTGAGCTGTTCCGCGGGCACCTGAAGCTCGACGAGGACGGCTACATAGCGGTCGAGACCGGCTCGACCCGGACCAGCGTCGCGGGCGTGTTCGCGTGCGGCGACGTGATGGACAAGGTCTATCGGCAGGCAGTGACCGCGGCCGGCACCGGCTGCATGGCCGCGCTCGATGCCGAGCGGTTCCTGCAGGCGGAGGAGTTCGCCGAAGTAGCGGAAGCGGCGGAGTAGGGCCCGCTCTCCCCTTCCTTATAGAAAGGGGAGCTTTACCGCCTCAAGTAGTCGCTCTCCCAGCCAAGTCTTGTCAGCCGCGCCGGCAAAGCTGTGGCTGCTCGACGTCAACTCGACGATTTTGCCGGGGCTGCCGGCCTTCCACGCTGCCCGGAATGCCACCGCCGTGTTGTCGCGGGTCGCGAGCAGAAACGTCGCCGGAATCCCCGACGCACGCAGCGCGTCCGCCATGCGCTCGACCAGCCCTTCCGCGGACGTTGGCTTCACCACCTTCAGCAGCCCGCCCGCGAGCTTGCGCAGGTTCACGCCGCCGCCGAGCAGGCGCAGCCACTCCCGTGGGTCGCGCAGCCGCTCGGCGTAGCGGGCTCTGATCGCCGCAGCCTGCGGCAGGTCGCCGCTGCCGCTGTTGCCCGTCCACGGGTTGGCGAGCACCAGCGCGTCGAGGCCGGCCGCGGCATGGAACAGCGCTAGCGCGCTGGCCGCGTCGCAGTTGCCGAACGCGACGACACGCGTCACCCCCGTCGCGCGCAGGGCCGCGGCCGCCGCCGCGATGTCGGCGGCGCTCTCCTCGAACCCGCGGTTCTCGCCGGTCGAGTCGCCGATCCCGCGACGATCGTAGCGGAGGACAGGAACACCCTGCGCCGCGAGGTCGGCCGCCAGCAGGGCCATGCCGCGGTGTGCGCCGGCCCGGATCTCGTTGCCGCCGGACACGATCAGCAGCCCGGTGCTGCTCGCGGCTTCGTCCAGCGTGGCGACGATCGTGTCGCTTTCACACGTGATCTCAAGAACGCGCCTCATCCACCGATCCACGCGGCAATGTCGCGCGCCAGTACCGCGGCAAAGCCGGGATCATTGTCCGGCTCCGCGCGGCGCCACAGCGGCGGTCCGTCGAGCTTCAGGTCGGCCGGCTGCGCATCGCTAGCGAGTCGGACAACACGCGCGGTCGAAGGCACGGCTGGGCGAAGCTCGTCCAGCAGCGCGCCGGACACGCGGTTGCCGGCGATCTCCACCGTGTCATCGCTTGCCCCGCTTCCTGCCTGCCGCAATCTATCAAGTTCCCTGCAGAGCCCCGCGCCATCCTGCGGCGCCAGTTGCCAGCGCCCCGCCAGTTCCGCCTCGGCGTCGATCAGCGCGCCCGATCGGATCGCGACCGACCAGCGTGCTCCGGTCGCGCGGGCCGCGGCGGCAAAGGCCGCGCGCCAGCCCGCGAGCGTCGCGTCCTCCGTCCTCATCAGGCTGTCGTTGGTGCCCGGCAGGTCGGGCAGCACGCTCCCGATTCCGCCGGTGGCGAGCGCGCGCATGACGGTAACGGCAAAGGTGCGGGTTCGGTTCGCCTCCTCGAACGCCGGGAGGGCGACAATCACGACCGCGCCGGCATCCGGGCCTAGGCGGAGCATCGCCTCGCGCCCGCCAGCCCAGTCGAAGTGGCCGATCAACCGAGCGCCTTGGCTTGCGCGAAGCGGGTAAGCGCGCCGAACGTCTCCAGCGTGTCGCCGTCGACGTCATCATCTTCGATCAGGATGCCGAGCCGGTCCTCCAGCTCGGTCAGGACGCCGGCGACCGCCATTGAGTCGAGCTCCGGCAGCGCGCCGAACAGCGGCGTCTCCTCGCGGAAGGCGGCGGCGCGCTCGGCGCTGATGCCGAGCACGTCGCGCAGAACCGCACGAACCGTCTCGATCACTTCGGGTGCGCCATCGGGCAGCAACGTTATTCCCCCCAACCTTTGGTAAAGGTGCCCGCCGTTACTGGCTGCGGCGATGCTTGCCAAGCTTGCGCCCGGAGGAGTTAAGATGCCGTCGATGGTGCCGCTCGACCCCGTTCCCCAGCCGATCGATCACGTGCTGCGCGGGGTGGCCGACGCGGTCGCGCTGGAGGATCGCGGCGGCGCGCTGACCTTTGGCGAGGCGGAGCACGCCGTCGCGCGGCTTGCCGGCTGGCTCGCGGCCATGCGGTTGCCGGCGGGCGCACGGGTCGCGAGCTGGCTGCCGAAGACGCGGGAGGCCTGCCTCCTGCCGCTGGCCGCCCCGCGCGCCGGGCTGGTGCACGTACCCATCAGTCCGGTGCTGAAGCGCGCGCAGGTCGCGCACATCCTGGCCGACAGCGGCGCGGCGGCGATGCTGACCCAGCCCGCGCGGGCGGCGACGCTGGAAGCGGGCGACGTGCCTGCGGGCGTCACGGTTCACCAGGCGGCAGGCGAGGGCGATGCGCTGCCCCGCTCGGTAGCCGATGCTGATGCGCTCGCCGCCATCCTCTACACGTCCGGATCGACCGGCAAGCCCAAGGGCGTGATGCTCAGCCACGCCAACCTGTGGCTCGGCGCGATCAGCGTCGCGCACTATCTGGCGATCACGCCTGGCGACCGCGTGCTCGGCGTGCTGCCGCTCTCTTTCGACTACGGCCAGAACCAGCTGTTCTCGACCTGGGCGGCGGGGGCGCGCGTGATCCCGCTCGATTATCTGACCGCTCGCGACGTAGTGAAGGCCGTCGGGCGGCACGGCGTCACCACGATCGCCGGCGTGCCGCCGCTCTGGGTGCAGTTGCTTGAGGCGGAGTGGCCGGCGGAAACCGCGAGCAGGCTGCGGCGGCTCACCAACTCGGGCGGCGCGCTGACGCCGCGACTGGTCGGTGAACTCCGGGGCAGGTTCCCGGCGGCCGACCTCTACCCCATGTACGGCCTGACGGAGGCGTTTCGGTCGACCTACCTTTCGCCCGATCTGGTCGACGCGCACCCCGATGCGATCGGCCGCGCGGTCCCGTTCGCGGAGGTCATGGTGGTGCGCGCGGACGGCGCGTGTGCCGCACCGGGCGAGTCGGGCGAGTTGGTCCACGCGGGACCGCTCGTCGCAAAAGGATATTGGCAGGACGCCGCGCGCACCGCCGTGCGGTTCCGTCCGGCGCCCGCCTGGTCGCGGAGCGGCGGCACCGCGGTCTGGTCCGGGGACACGGTGGTGGAGGGGGCGGACGGACTGCTCCGCTTCGTCGGTCGTGACGACGAGATGATCAAGTCGGCGGGCAACCGCATCAGCCCGACCGAGATCGAGGAAGCGGTGCTGGCGGGCGGCGAGGTCCGCGAGGCGGCGGCGTTCGGCGTGCCGGACCCGCGGCTCGGCCAGGCGATCGTCGTCGTCGCGGCGGGCGACGGCTCGGCGGAGGAAGCCGTGCGCATCCGGCTGCGCCGCGACCTGCCGAGCTTCATGCAGCCGCAGCGCTTCGAGTGGCGCGACACCCTGCCGTGCAATGCCAACGGCAAGCTCGACCGCGCCGCACTCAGGACAGAACTCGCATGAAGCCGACCGGCCCGATCCCGCCCGCGTTTGCGACCCCAGGCACGCTCACCATCGCCGGGCGCAGCGCGGAGGACTGGGTGACCGAGCACGGCTCGCCACTGTTCCTCTACGATGCCGCGCAGGTGGAGAGGCGGATCGCGACGCTGCGCGCAGCACTGCCGGCCGCGGTCGAGATCCACTTCGCGATCAAGGCCAATCCGTTCCCGCCGCTGCTCGCCCGCGTTGCGCCGCGGGTCGGCGGCTTGGACGTCGCCTCGGCCGGCGAGCTGGAGAAGGCGCTGGCGGTGAAGGACGCGGCGCACATCAGCTTCGCCGGTCCCGGCAAGCGTGATGCGGAGCTGGAGGCGGCGATCCGCGCCGGCGCGACGCTTAACCTGGAAAGCGAGGGCGAGGCCGCACGCGCTCTGACCATCGCCGATCGGCTCGGGGTCGTGCCGCGGCTGGCGGTACGCGTGAACCCGTCGTTCGAGCTCAAGGGATCGGGCATGAAGATGGGCGGGCGACCGTCGCCGTTCGGGGTCGACGCGGTGCGCGTGCCCGCGCTTGTTCGCCAGCTGGTCGCGGCCGGGGCGGACTGGCGCGGCTTTCACATCTTTGCCGGCAGCCAGTCGCTGGATACCGCCGCCATTATAGAGACGCAGGCCGCTACGGTGCAGCTAGCCGAGCAGCTGATGGAGGAGGCGGGGCATCAACCGCCCCTCATCAATCTTGGCGGCGGGTTCGGTGTGCCGTACTTTGCGGGTGACACGCCGGTAGACGTAACCGCGGTCGGCGCCGCCTTGGCGGATGTGATCGAAGGCGCAACCCAGGCCTACGCGATCGAACTTGGCCGCTGGCTGGTGGCGGAGCCGGGCGTGTACCTGACCCGCGTCGTTGACCGAAAGGAAAGCGGCGGCGAGACCTTTCTGGTGTGCGATGGCGGGCTCCATCACCAGCTTGCCGCGACCGGCAACTTCGGCACCGTCGTACGCCGTAACTACCCCGTGGCACTCGCCCGCGACATCGGCAGTGCGGGTACCGAAGTAGTGTCGGTGGTCGGACCCTTGTGCACCCCGCTCGACCGCCTCGCCGACCGGATCAGCCTGCCGCATGCCGACGTCGGTGACCTCATCGCCGTGTTCCTCGCCGGTGCCTATGGGTTGTCCGCCAGTCCCCACGACTTCCTCGGCCATCCGAAACCGGCGGAAATCCTGATCTAACCTGGATCACACCTAACCCTATCTTCACCTTTTCGCTCGATATCGACCCGTAACTTGGCGGGAGTGGCGCTGTTCGACGGAACAGGGGCCGCCGTCTCCCGCACGCGAGTCGGAGATCATGCGAATGCGTTCGGGTCGAACCGCCACAACCTTTCTCACCGCCGGGGCGGTTGCCGCGCTGGTGACCGGCTGCGCGAGCGGCGGCCGCCAGGAGCTGCCGCCCGCCGCCTTCGTCCAGGCTAAGGAGGGCCCCGGCGAGGAGTATGTGATCGGCCCGCTCGATCAGCTCCAGGTCTTCGTGTGGCGCAACCCGGAGCTCTCGGCCAAGGTGCAGGTCCGCCCCGACGGCCGCATCACCACGCCGCTGATCAGCGACATGCCCGCCGTCGGCAAGACCCCCGCGATGCTCGCCGACGACCTGAAGCTCGCGCTCGGCGAGTATATCAAGGAGCCGATCGTCTCCGTCATCGTGGAGAACTTCTCCGGCACCTACAGCCAGCAGGTCCGGATCGTCGGCGCGACGGAGAAGCCGGCATCGCTGCCGTACCGCGCCAACATGACGCTGCTCGACGCGATGATCGCGGTCGGCGGCCTCAGCGAGTTCGCCGCCGGCAACCGCGCGCGGCTGGTCCGCTTCGACCGGGATACCGGCAAGCAGCGCGAGTACGCGGTCAAGCTCAACCGCCTGCTGAAGGACGGCGATCCCGCCGCCAACGTCCGGCTGGAGCCGGGCGACGTCATCATCATCCCGGAAAGCATGTTCTGACGATGGGCAGCGGATTGTTCGACGAGCTGCGCGTGGCGCTCCACGCGGTGTGGCTCCGCCGCTGGATCGCGCTGGCGGTCGCCTGGGCGCTTTGCCTAGCCGGGTGGCTGGTCGTGTCGCAGATCCCCAACCAGTATGAATCGCGCGCCCGCGTGTTCGTTCAGCTGCGCAACGTTCTGCCGACCCAGACCGGGGTCACCCAGGCTGAGCAGGCCAAGGACATCGATCGCATCCGCCAGACGCTGACCAGCTCGGTTAACCTGCAGAAGGTCGTCCGCGGGACCGACATCGCGCAGAGCGTCCAGACCGAGCGCGACGTCGCCGACCGGGTCGCCGCACTCCAGAAGGCGATCAAGATCACCTCGACCCAGGACAATCTGTTCGAGCTGTCCGCGACGATCGCCAACGCCGGCGCGTCCGATGCGGCGAACGCCGCGCTCGCGAAGCAGGTCGTGCAGAAGCTGATCGACGTGTTCGTCGAGGACAACCTCGCCGAGAAGCGCGACTCCAGCACCCAGTCGCTCCAGTTCCTCGACGGCCAGCTCGAGGTGCGTCAGCGCCAGCTCCAGGACGCGGAGGCCAAGCGCGCCGACTTCGAAACGCGCTTCCTCGGCTCGCTGCCCGGCACCGGCCCGCTGGAGGAGCGGATGAGCGCCGCGCGTACCCAGCTCGCCCAGATCGACAGCGATCTCGCGGCCGCGCAGTCAAGCCTGGCGGCAGTCAACGGCCAGATGGCGGGCACCAGCGCGACGATCGCCGGCGCGGCGGGCGCAGGCCCGAGCGCGGGGCCGGCCCGCGCGCGGGTCGCGGCGATCCAGGGCCAGATCGCGGAGGCACGCGGTCGCGGCTGGACCGACAGCCACCCGGACGTGATCGCGCTCAAGAATCAGCTGAACGCAGCGCAGGCCGCCGCCCGCGGCGAGCCGCTGGTCGGCGGTGGCGGCGCGGGCGGATCGCCCAACCCGCTCTACCTGTCGCTGAGGTCGATGCAGGCCGACAAGGCCGCGCAGGTCGCGGCGCTTCAGCAGCGCAAGGGCCAGATTATCTCGGACCTGAACGGGTTCGAGGCGAAGGTCGCGCAGTCGCCGGGTGCAGCGGCCGAGCAGAGCGCGATCGACCGCGACTACCGCGTGCTGAAGGACCAGTACGACAAGCTGCTGGCCGACCGCGAGCAGGTGAAGCTGCAGAACCAGGTCCAGACCCAGACCGACGCCGTCAAGTTCAGCGTCATCGATCCCCCGACCAGCCCGCGCAGCCCGATCGCACCCAACCGCCCGATGTTCCTGACCGGCGTGCTGATCGTCGGGCTGTGCGGCGGCATCGGGGCGGCCTGGGCACTGAGCCAGCTTCGCTCGACCTTCCCGACCGCCGCGCGGCTGGAGCGGGCGAGCGGCATGCCCGTGATCGGCTCGATCGGCGAGGCGGTGAGCGCTGCACAGCTCGCGCTCCGGGCCAAGCGGTTCCGCCAGTTCGCCGGCGCGGCCGGCGCGCTCGGCGTCGCCTGGGCGCTGCTGCTCGGGCTCGAATTCTTCCAGCGCGGCATGGTTGCGTGAGGCCCAGATGAACGACGAAACGCCCCGAGCCTTCACCGGCAGCCTGCTGGAACGCGCCGCCGCGCGGTGGGAGTTCGCACCTGCTCCGCCGGTGCAGGTCGATCCGGTGCCTGCCGCCGCGGCACCGCAACGCGCCGTGCCGGTCCTGGACCTGGTTGATCCGCTACCGCCGTTCGGCGCGCCGCTCCGCCACGCGGTTACGATCGACCGTACGCTGCTGGCGGAAAGCGGCATGATCGTGCCGGGTGCCGCGGTGACCTCGCTCGCCGAGGAGTTCCGACTGATCAAGCGGCAGCTTCTGCTCACCGCCGGGACGATCGCCGACGCTGGCAAGGCGCGGGCTATCCTGGTCTGCTCGGCAAAGCCGGACGACGGCAAGACGTTCTGCGCCATCAATCTCGCGCTCTCGCTCGCCGCCGAACCGGACCGGGAGATCGTGCTGGTCGACGCGGACTTCGCCAAGCCCGACGTCCTCGCAACCCTCGGCGTGGAGGCGCGAGGTCCCGGGCTGCTCGATGCGATCCGCGGCAACGCGCTCGATGTCGAGGACCTGATCCTTCCGACCGACGTGCCGCACCTGTCGATACTGCCGGCGGGCACGCGCTCGCACAGCGACACGGAGCTGCTCGGCAGCGCGCGCGCGGCGCAGGTGCTGCAATCGCTGTCGGCGGCCGATCCGCGCCGCATCCTGGTGTTCGATTCGCCGCCCGCGCTCGCCGCGTCGCCCGCGGCCGTGCTGGCCGGACACGTCGGCCAGGTGCTCCTCGTGGTGCGGGCCGACGTGACGGTGGAAAGCGACCTGCGCGCGGCCGTCGCGCTGCTCGACGGGTGCGACCAGGTGCAGCTGGTGCTTAACGCCGTCGCCTTCGAACCCGGCGGCCGCCGGTTCGGCAGCTACTACGGGCAGGAGCAGGCGGCATGAAGCCATACCTGATCCTCGGCGCACTCACCGCCGGCGTCGTCGCCGTGCCCGCCGACGCGCAGCGCCGCCGCGACATCACGCCGTATATCGAGGTCAGCCAGGTGGTCACCGCCGACCTGGACGGCCCGGGCAGCGACGTGCTGACCTACACCAGCGTCGCCGCCGGGCTGGATGCCTCCGTCCAGACCCAGCGCGTCGAGGTGCAGGTCAGCTACCGCTACGAGCACCGCTTCGCGTGGGACGACCCGCTGGTCGAGGACAGCATCCACTCCGGCCTCGCGCGCGGTGCGCTCCGGCTCGGCTACGGGCTGAACCTGGAGGGCGGGGCGCTCGCCACCCGCGCGCGCAGCGACATCCGCGGCGCGCTGCCCGGCAATCTCGCGGGCAACGTCGGCAATACCAGCCAGCTCTACGCCGCCTATGTCGGCCCGACGCTCGCTACCCACGTCGGCCCCGGCACGCTCAACGCCGCCTATCGCTTCGGCTACACCAAGGTCGAGGAGCCTGGACTGCTGGGGCTCGGCCCCGACCAGGTGCCGATCGACTATTACGACGATTCCACCAGCCACCTCGCCATGGCCTCCTACGGCGTGCGCGCGGGCGCGGTCGCGCCGTTCGGCCTTACGGTCAGCGGCGCGTGGACCCGTGAGGAGGGGAGCCAGCTCGACCAGCGCTACGACGGCTATTTCGGTCGCGCCGACGTGGTGCAGCCGATTACCGGTCAGCTCGCGCTGGTCGGCGGCGTCGGCTACGAGAAGATCGAGATCACGCAGCGCGACGCGCTGGTCGACGCGACCGGTCAGCCGGTGACGGACGGTTCCGGCCGTTTCGTCACCGATCCAGCTTCTCCGGTGCGTCTCGCCTATCAGACCGACGGGCTGATCTGGGACGCGGGCGTCGTGTGGCGTCCGAGCCCACGTACCACGCTGGAGGCACGAGTCGGCCAGCGCTACGACACGACGATCTACACCGGCTCGCTCAGCTGGCAGGTGTCGGCGAACTCAGGCCTTCAGATCGGCGTCTACAACGGCGTCCAGAGCTTCGGCCGCGGGCTGCGCGACGCGATCTCGGCGCTGCCGACCAGCTTCGCGACCCGGCCCGATCCCTTCTCCGACCAGTTCAGCGGCTGCGTGTTCGGCACCGGCGCCGGCAGCGCGGCCGGCGGATCGGCGGGCGGCTGCCTCAACCCGCTGCTTGGCGCGATCAGCACGGCGAACTTCCGTGCGCGGGGCGTCGACGGCGTGTTCTCGGCGACGCGCGGTGCCTACACCTTTGGGCTCGGCGCTGGCTACTTCAATCGCCGCTACCTCCTTCCGCCGCTCAGCCCCGGGCAGTTCCTCTACGGCGTGACGGACGAGGGCTATTACGGCCAGCTGTTCGCGACCCGAACGCTCGACGGCCGCTCCAGCATCGCGCTCGACGTCTACGCCAATTATTTCGACAGCGGCGTGATCTACGCACCCGACGTGCTCGGCGGCGGCGCCAACGGCTCGTACAGCTACAGCTTCGGCCGGTTTGGCGCGACCGCGTCGCTCGGCGTCTACGCCTTCGACCAGGACGGGATCAGCGACGTGTCGGGTCAGGCGCTGCTGGGCATGCGCTACTCTTTCTGAACCATTTGCGGGCCATACGGGCGCGCAGGAGCGAGACCATGTACGAAGACCATTACCGACTGAGCGGACGCCCGTTCCAGCTGACGCCCGATCCGCGTTTCTGGTTCGAATCGGCGACTCACCGCAAGGCGATGGCCTATCTCGGCTACGGTCTGGCTCAAGGTGAGGGCTTCATCGTCATCACCGGCGACATCGGCGCGGGCAAGACCACGCTGGTCGGTCACCTGACCGACACGATCGATCGCGAGCGGATGCACATCGTCAAGATCGTCTCGACCCAGATCGAGGCGGAGGAACTGCTGCGCACGGTCTGCGCCGGCCTCGACGTCGACGCGACCGGCATGACCAAGGCGGTCATGCTCCAGGCGATCGAGCGCGGGCTCCACGCCGTCGCACGCGCCGGACGACGCACGCTGCTGATCGTCGACGAGGCGCAGGCGCTGCCCGTCGCGAGCCTCGAGGAGTTGCGCATGCTCTCCAACTTCCAGGCCGCCGGCCACGCGCTGCTGCAGATCTTTCTGCTCGGTCAGCCCGAGTTCCGCGACCTGCTCCACGATACCCGGCTGGAGCAGCTCCGCCAGCGCGTGATCGCGATGCACCATCTGGGGCCGATGGCGGCGAACGAGCTCGACCCGTACCTTACGCACCGCCTGTCGGTGGTCGGCTGGACGGGTACGCCGCGGTTCGGCGCCGATGCCGTCGCGGCGATCAACGACTGGTCCGGCGGCATTCCGCGGCGGGTGAACCAGCTTGCCGCGCGCGTGCTGCTGCTCGGCGCGATCGAAGAGGTCGAGCTGTTCACCGCCGACCATGTCGCGTCGGTGATCGCCGACTTGGACGGCGATGCGGCGCCGCGGCCCGTTCCGGTCTGGCCGATCGAGGCGGCCGAGCCCGCGGCCGTCGAGGACATCACAGCGGAAGCCGAGCAGTCGACCATCTCCGACGAGCCGCCGGTGATCGAGACCGCGATGCTCGAGCAGGCGGTGGAGGAGGCGATCGCAGAGGCGACCGCGCCCGTGAGCGTCATCGACCTGGACCTCGCCCGCCGGCTGGCGGCGATCGAGCAGCGCATGGACGAGCAGGACGCGGCGCTGCGCCGCGTGCTCACGCTGATGGTCGACTGGGTGGAGGGCGGTGCCCGTCCGGACAGCGCGAGCCTGCGCCAGTCGGTCGCCTGAGCCCCCGTCATGCGCAACGCGCTGTCCGTGGACGTCGAGGAATGGTTCCAGGTCGGCGCGTTCGAGCGCACGATCCGGCGTGACGACTGGGCGGGTCTCGAAAGCCGGGTGGAAAGCAACACCGATCGCGTGCTCGACCTGTTCGCCGCGGCCGGCGTCACCGGCACCTTCTTCACGCTCGGTTGGGTGGCCGATCGCTGCCCAGCCCTGATCCGGCGCATCGCCGCCGCCGGCCACGAGGTCGCGAGCCACGGCTGGGACCACCAGCGCGTCTTCACCATGGATGCAGAGACGTTTCGCGACGACCTGCGCCGCGCGCGCTTTGCGCTCGAGGACGCGGGCGGCGTTGCGATCACAGGCTACCGCGCGCCGAGCTTCTCGATCGACGCACGCACGCCCTGGGCGCACGCCGTTCTCGCGGAGGAGGGCTATGCCTACTCCTCCAGCGTCGCGCCGCTCACCCACGATCATTACGGCTGGGCAGAGGCGCCGCGAACCCCGTATCGCCCGGTCGCGGGCGCCGAGCTGATCGAGCTGCCCGTCACCACCATGCCGGTCCTGGGCAAGACCGTGACCGCCGGCGGCGGCTTCTTCCGGTTGCTGCCGAGCGTCTTCACCGCGCGTGCTATCCGGGCGAGCAATGCCGCGGGCGCCGCCGCGGTCTTCTACTTCCACCCGTGGGAGGTCGATCCCGGCCAGCCGCGCGTCCGCGCGGCGCCGTTGCGCTCGCGCGTGCGTCACTATGCGAGGCTAGGCGCCATGGCGGGGAAGCTCGACAGGCTGGTGCGGGAACACGACTGGAGCCGCGTCGACCAGGTGGTCGCCGGGGCCGCGCGGTCGCTTTCGTGAACGCGCCGCTGCTGGAGCGCCCGGTAGCCGTGCGGCAAGCGGGCTCTGACGACGATACTGCAGTCGCGGCCTATGTCGAGGCACACGCCGACGGTACCCCCTTCCACCTTCCGGCCTGGAGCGCGGCGGTGGCCGAGGGCTGCGGCCAGCGCTCCCATTTTCTGGTGGCAGAGCGCGGGGATGGGGCGATCGCGGGCGTTCTCCCGCTGACGCTGGTGCGCTCCCCGCTGTTCGGCGCGGCGCTGGTGTCGGCGGGTTTCGGCGTTGGCGGGGGCGTGCTCGCCGACGATGCCGGTGCGGCCCGCGCGCTTGCCGCGGCCGCCTGGCGCTTCGCGGAGGCGGAGGGTGTCACTTCGCTCGAGCTGCGCGGTGGAGCGTCGCCCGACGCAGCCTTCCATACCGACGCGGTGAGCTACCTCGGCTTCGTTCGTCCGCTCGCCCCCGATGACGAGGCGCAGCTCGCTGCCATCCCGCGCAAGCAGCGGGCGGAGGTGCGGCGCTCGTTCGCCAACGACTTGACGGTCACGACCGGCGTTACTCCGCTCGACCGTGCGGCCCACTACCGGGTCTACGCCGAGTCGGTCCACAATCTCGGCACCCCCGTCTTTCCCCGCCAGCTGTTCGCCGCCGTGCTCGACGCGTTCGCGGGTGACGCCGATATCCTGACGGTACGGCAGGGCGGTGTCGCGCTCGCGAGCGTGATCAGCCTCTACTGGCGTGGGACGGTCTATCCCTACTGGGGCGGCGGTACGGCGGCGGCGCGCGGCGCGCGCGCGAACGACGCGATGTACTATGCGCTGATGAACCACGCGCGGGCGCGCGGCTGCGCCCGCTTCGACTTCGGCCGGTCGAAGGTCGGCACGGGAGCGGCGGCCTTCAAGCGCAATTGGGGGTTCGAGGGCGTGCCGCTCGCCTATCACGTACGCACCGAGGATGGCGCTGCGCCGCGCCAGGTGAATCCGCTCGATCCACGTTATGCGCGCAAGATCGCGCTGTGGAAGCGGCTGCCGCTCCCGATCGCCACCTTCCTCGGCCCGTTCATCGCGCGCGGGCTCGGCTGAGTGGGCGAGGTCCTGTTTCTGGCGCATCGTGCACCGTTCCCGCCCGACCGCGGCGATCGCATCCGGGCCTATCATGTCGTAAGGCACCTCGCCGCTCGCCACCGGGTGCATCTGGTCGCCTTTGTCGATGAAGCGGGCGAGGCGGATCACCCTGACCTGACCGCGATGGCAGCGTCGCACACGCTGGTCACGCGCACCAAGTCGCGGCCGCGCGCGGCGGTCGAGGCGCTGGCGAGCGGCCGATCCGTGTCGGTTGCCGCCTTCGCCGATGCCGCGATTGCCCGTGCGGTCGCGCGGGTGCTCGCCGAGCGGCCGATCGACGCGGTCTACGTCTACTCGAGCGCGATGGCACAGTATCTGCCGCACGGCCCGCGACCGCGCACGGTCATGGACTTCTGCGACGTGGACTCGGTGAAATTCGGCGAGTACGCGCGCGCCGCCGGGCCGGCGGGCCGCTGGCTCTACGCGCGCGAGGAGCGGCTGCTCGGCGCCTTCGATCGCGGCGTCGCCGCCGGTGCCGATGCCAGTCTGTTCGTGAGCGCGGCGGAGGCACAGCTGTTCCGCTCAATCGGCGGTACCGGCAACATTCAAGTGGTGGAGAACGGGATCGATACCGCCTTCTTCGATCCCGTCGTCGCGGTGGAGGAGGTGCCGGCTGCCGAGCCGCTGATCGTCTTCACCGGCCAGATGGACTATGCCCCGAACGTCGCGGCGGTTTCGTGGTTCGCCAACGACGTGCTGCCGCTGATCCGCGCGCGCCAGCCGACCGCCAGTTTCGCGATCGTCGGTCGCGCGCCTGTCGCGGAGGTGCGGGCGCTCGGCGAGCGGCCCGGCGTGACCGTGACGGGCGAGGTTGCGGACGTGCGCGGCTGGCTGAAGGCGGCGTCGGTCGCGGTGGCGCCGCTGCGGATCGCGCGCGGCATCCAGAACAAGGTGCTGGAGGCGATGGCGATGGCGCGACCGGTCGTCGCGACGCCTGGCGCCGCTGAGGGGATCGACCACGCCGGGACGCTGTGTGTCGCCGATAGCGAACAGGCGTTCGCGCAGGCGGTGAGCGGACTGCTCAGCGATCCGGTGCGCGCCGTCACGCTCGGCCGGGCGGCGCGTGCCCGGGTGCAGGCGCGCTACGGCTGGTCCGCACGCCTCGCCGGTCTGGACGCTCTGCTGGGCCTTGAGGACGCAGGCGAGTGGGTCCGCACGGGATGACTGCCGTGTACCCCGCCGGCCACTTCGACGCGGCGCGCGGCGCCGGGTGGAGCACTGCGCTCGCGCTGCTCGCGGCCGCGTGGACGGCGCTGCTGGTGCTGTTCCACCGCGACGTCGCCGACCTCGCCTTCATCTATTGGAATTCGACGACGTTCGGACACTGCCTGTTCGTGCCGCCGGTCATCGCCTGGCTGGTCTGGCAGCGCGGGGCCGAGGTGCGGCGGCTCGTTCCGGCGGGCTGGTGGCCCGGGCTCGGCCTGGTCGCGGCGGGCGCGGCTGGGTGGTGGCTGGGGGAGGTCGCCGGGGTCGCCGGCGCGCGGCACCTGGGGCTCGTAGTCATGCTGCAGGGCGCGGTCGCTGCCGTGCTCGGATGGCAGGTCGCCCACGCGCTGCTTTTCCCGCTCGCCTGGATGGTGTTCCTCGTCCCGTTCGGCGAGTGGCTGGAAGGGCCGCTCCAGTCCGTAACGGTCGCGATGATCGTGCCGCTGCTGCACGTCGTCGACGTGCCGGTCGCGGTCGACGGCGTGCTGCTGACCATTCCCAATGGCTACTTCGAGGTCGCCGAGGCGTGCTCGGGCGCTAAGTTCGTCATCGCCATGCTCGCCTACGGCACACTCGTCGCCAACGTCTGCTTTGTGTCGTGGCGGCGTCGGGCCCTGTTCATGGCTGCCGCGCTGATCGTGCCGGTGATCGCCAACGGCCTGCGCGCGTTCGGCACCATCTACGCCGCGCACCTCACCTCCGTCGAGGCCGCGACCGGGTTCGACCACATCGTCTACGGCTGGATCTTCTTTGGGGGCGTGATGGCGGCGGTGTTGGCGATCGGCTGGCGCTGGTTCGACCGCGATCCTGACGCCGCGTGGATCGACGTGGCGGCGCTCGCCCGGCCGGTCCACGGCACGATTGACGGCTGGACGGCGAGCGGCGGCGTCATCGGCGTCGCCACCATCGCCTTTGCCGCCGGCGTCCTCACCGTTGCGCGCGCCGACGCGCTGCCCACGCAACTGTACCTGCCGGCGGTACCCGGCTGGGCCCGCGTCGAGACCAGCCGCACGGTACCCTGGACACCCTATTACCCGACCGCCGACCATCAGCTGTTCGGCCGCTACGGCGACCAGGCGGGCGCCCGCGTCGATGTGGCGGTCGCGGTCTATGCGGGGCAGCGCGAGGGCCGTGAGCTGATCGCCTTCGGTCAGGGCGTGCTGCGTGAGAACGATCGCTGGGTGAAAGTGTCCGACGAAGCGCCGCTTGCCGGCGGCCGGGCCGAGCGGATCACCGTGCCCGGGCCGGTGGTGCGAACGGTCGTGACTTGGTATCGGTTGGCCGGAGTGACCACCGCCAGCGAGCAGCGCGTGAAGATCGAGACGTTGAAGGCCAAGGTGCTGGGCGGCCAGCAGCGCGCCGTCGCGCTCCACCTGTCGGCCGAGGGACCGCGTGCCGCCACTGCCATCGCCGCCTTCCTCGCCGCCGCGGGCGGGCCGGAGCGGATCGCCGCGCGCGTCGCGGACGCGCGCTGATGTGCGGGATCGCGGGGGTCTTCTACCCCGCCACGCCGCGCGCCGTGGATCCTCAGCGGGTCGCGGCGATGACCCGCGCGCTCGCGCACCGCGGTCCGGATGGAGAGGGGATATGGACGGCGCCGGGTGTCGGCCTCGGCCACCGCCGCCTCTCCATCATCGACGTCGCCGGATCGCCGCAGCCGATGCATGCGGGCGCGCACTCGATCGTCTTCAACGGTGAGATCTACAATTTCGCGGAGCTCCGCACCGAGCTGGAGCGCGCCGGCGCGCGGTTCACCACCAGCGGCGACACGGAGGTGCTGCTGCAGGGCTGGCGCGTGTGGGGTGAAAAGCTGCTCGATCGGCTGGTCGGCATGTTCGCCTTCGCAATCCACGATGCCGACGCCGGCCGGCTGGTGCTGGTTCGCGACCGGTTGGGGGTCAAGCCGCTCCACTATGTCGAGCTCTCCGACGGCGGGGTCGCGTTCGCGTCCGAACTGAAGGGCCTGCTTGCCCATCCGCTCGTCCGCCGTGAGGTCGATCCGCGCGCGATCGAGGACTTCATGGCGCTGGGCTATGTGCCCGACCACGCCTGCATCGTCGCGGGCGTGCAGAAGCTTTCCGCCAGCAGCCTGCTCGTGTTGGAGCGCGGCAAGTCCGTACCGGCGCCGCGCCGCTGGTGGGACATCGACTTCTCGCAGCGCGCGACCGGGTCGGTCCGCGACCTGGAGGCGGAACTTGTCGAGCGGATGCGCGCCGCCGTCACCTCGCGCATGGTAGCCGACGTGCCGCTCGGCGCTTTCCTGTCGGGTGGGGTCGACAGCTCGGCGGTGGTGGCCCTGATGGCGGAGACGTCCGCGCGTGCGGTCAAGACCTGCTCAATCGGGTTCGCCGAGGCGGACCACGACGAGACACGCTATGCCCGGATGGTCGCGGAGCGGTTCGCGACCGACCACCGCGAGCGGATCGTGCGCAGCGACGACGTCGCGCTCATCGACGAGCTTGTTCACGCGTTCGATGAGCCATTCGCCGACGCCTCCGCACTCGCCACTTACCAAGTCTGTGCCCTCGCGCGGGAGGAGGTGACGGTCGCGCTGTCCGGCGACGGCGCCGATGAGGCGCTCGCGGGCTATCGTCGCTACCGCTTCCACGCGGCGGAGGAGCGGGTCCGCGGCTTGCTGCCCGGCGATCTGCGCGGTCGCGTGTTCGGAGCGCTCGGGCGCGCCTATCCGAAGGCAGACTGGGCACCGCGGCCGCTCCGCGCGAAGTCGACGCTGCTGGCGTTGGCCGCCGACGGTGCCGAGGCTTATGCGGCGGCGGTCGGTGTCACCAGCGCGAGCGGGCGGGCGCGGCTCTACACCGATTATTTCCGTCGCATGCTTGCCGGACACCGTGGTGAGGACGCGATGGTCGCGACGATGCGGGCTGCGCCCGCGCGCACCGCGCTCGACGCGGCGCAATACGCCGATCTGCACCACTGGCTGCCCGGCGACATCCTGACCAAGGTCGACCGGACCAGCATGGCCGTCAGCCTCGAAGCACGCGAGCCGCTGCTCGACCACCGGCTGCTGGAGTTCGCCGCCACGCTGCCTGACGGCGTGCGAATCCGGGGCGGGCAGGGCAAGTGGCTGATGAAAAAGGCGCTGCAGCCGTGGCTGCCGCGCGAGGTGCTCTACCGCCCCAAGATGGGGTTCGTGACCCCGATTTCCGCCTGGTTTCGCGGGGCGCTCGCCGACGACGCGGCGGCGCTTGCGAAGTCACCGGTGCTCGGCGACTGGTTCGTGCGGGCCGAACTCACCCGGCTCGCCGACGACCACCGCAGCGGCCGGTCGGATCACGGGCGGACACTGTGGCAGCTCACGATGCTGGAGCGGAGCCTGGCGCGGCTGTTCGCCTGACCAACCATTCGTGCTGAGCCTGTCGAAGCACGTTGACCTGGGAGCGGATCGGCGGATCAGTGCAGCTTGGCGATCGACAGTCCGTCGGCCTTCGCGCGCTCCTTCACCGACTCCTCGCTGCGGGTCAGCGCCTTGGCGATTGCGCGCAGCGCCATGCCCTTCTTCGCCAGCGTGTGAAGCTTCTGCACCTCCGCCGGTGTCCAGGGTTGCTTGTGCCGCTCGAAGCCGTCGTTCTTAGCCATGGAACACCGCCATAGCGGCGTGGAGCGTCAATGCCACCAGGCAGACGGTGGAAGCCCCGAACAGCGCCAGCCGGACGATCACGCGGTTGAACGTCGCCTGCACCAGGCTGTGAAGGATGCGGAGCGTCACATAGCCCCACGCCAGCCAGGCATTGGCGCCGTTTCCCGTGCCGGTGAGCGCGATCACGCCGGCGACCGCGTAGAAGATCGTCGGCTGCTCCATCAGGTGATTGTAGTTGTGGATCGGCCACTGCGCCTTAGGCGGCAGCGCGCGGTCGGCATCGCTGCCCTTGCTGCCGGTCAGCTTGCGGACGTCGATACCCGCCGCGCGCATCGCGGGCATGCGGACCAGAATTGCCCAGAGCAGCACCACCAGCGTCCAGGCGATCAGGACGACGACCGGTTGCAGGATTGCCTGGCGCATGACGAAACAGCCTCCCCCGAGTGGTCGGGGGAGGCTGCCCTACTCGGTTGTGATTGGCAACGGTTCTGCGTTCCCGCGAAGGCGGGAGCCTAGGGTCTCGTAGCGCAGCGCTTACCGCTCTTGGCTCCCGCCTGCGCGGGAGTACAAGCCTTACGAGAAGAGCTTCGCCCAGCCACGGACCGGGCGGTCCTTCCAGTGCCCGCGGTGATACGCGTCGGACGCCAGCAGCGGCATGACCGAGCCCGCTTCCGCGAACACCATCTGCTCGATACCGGTGTTGACCTTGCCCCAGCTCGCCGCCTCCTGGAGGGTGGAGGAGGAGCAGGCGCCGTCGCGCACGTCGGCGACGGTGATCTGGACCGCGTACTTGTGGACCTCGACGTCCTCGTGGCCCAGGATCTCGGCGCAGACGACCGTGTCCTGGATAAAATTCTTCGGCACGCCGCCACCGATCATGAGCAGGCCGGTGGTGCCCGCCTCGATCTTGATCTGGGTGAGCTCGCGGAAGTCGGCGATCGCGTCGAGCATCATGTACGGGCGGCCTTCCTTGGCGGCGTCGACCTGGTGCTTGACCAGACCAAAGCCGGCCGAGGAGTCGACGAACGCCGGGCAGAAGATCGGCACGTCATGCTCGTAGGCGAGCTTGACCAGGCTGTTCTCCTTCTTGCCGTGCTCGACCAGATACTTGCCCATCTCGCGGATGAACGCGCGGCTCGAGTACGCCTTCGGCTCCAGGCTTTCCGCGATCTTGTTGATCGTGAAGTCGCAGTCCTGCAGCTGCTCCTCGTCGATGTAGGTATCGTAGATGCGGTCGATGTAGAGCGAGCGCAGCGTGTCGTCGTCCGGGATCTCGAGCGCCTGATAGTGCTTGTGACCAAGCCCCTCGAAGAAATCCATGTCGACGATGGTCGCGCCCGTCGCGACGATCACGTCGACCATGTTGCTCCGGACCAGTTCCGCGTACAGGTCCATGCAGCCGCCGGCCGAGGTCGATCCGGCGACGACCAGCACCACCGTGCAGTCCTTGTCGGCCAGCATGTCGTTGTAGATCTTGGTCGCGCGGCCGAGATCGCGGCTGGTGAAGCTCATGTCGGCCATCGCGTCGACGATCGGGCGCGCGTCGAACGACTTGATGTCGATGTGCTTGACCTGCTTGCTCAGCAGCTCGGCCTTGCGCGTGTCGTTAATGGGCGCGTTCGCGGCCGCGGTCTTGGTCAGGGTGTCAGTCACGAGGGGGTTCTCCCGCAGTCGATGCCGGCGTCGTTCAAAGGGGACGCGGAAACCCGTAACGCGGCGGAGCGCGTCTGCGCTCCGCCGGTGATCACGTGTTGCGGTTAACGGTTACAGCTTGACGACGTTCGTCCGCGCCGGCGCTTCCGCCTGGAGGTAGAGCGACGACATCGGCTCGTCCGCCACCATCACGGTCTCGTCCGAGCCGAAGCCGTTGAACGCGGTCCGCATCGCCGAGCCGTACGCGCCGAGCATCCCGACCTCGATGTAATCGCCGACCTGAATGTCCGCCGGCAGCTCGAACGGGCCGGTCATGTGGTCCAGGTCGTCGCAGGTCGGGCCGTAGAAGCTGAACGGCATCGTCTTGGCGCGGCTGTCCGGCTCGCGCAGCAGCCGCACCGGGAACCGCCAGCCGATGTGCGCGGCATCGAACAGCGCACCGTAGGCACCGTCGTTGATGTACAGCTCGTCGCCCCGGCGCCGCTCGACCCGCACGATGATGGAGCTGTACTCGGCGCACAGCGCCCGGCCCGGCTCCGCCCACAACTCGGCCGAATAGCTGATCGGCAGCGACTCGAACGCGCGATGGATGGTGTCAAAATAGCGCTGCAGCGCCTGCGGCTCCATGCCCGGGTAGACGCTTGGGAAGCCGCCGCCGACATCGACGACGTCGACCGTCACCGCCGCCTCGACGATCGCCGCGCGGACGCGCTCCATCGCCTGCGCATAGGCGTCGGGCGACATCGCCTGCGACCCGACGTGGAAGCAGATGCCGAGCGCGTCGGCGACCTGGCGGGTCGCAAGCAGCAGCGCCTTCGCCTCGTCCGGCATCACGCCGAACTTCGACGCGAGGCTGAGCTTCGACAGGTCGGACGACACGCGGATGCGGACGCAGAGCGTCAGGTCGGCCGCGGGCACGCCGTTGCACGCAGTCGCGCGGACGATCTTCTCCAGTTCCTCCATCGAATCGAGGCTGAACGTGCGAACGCCATGCTCGAAATACGCCTGGTGGATGGCCTCCTCGGCCTTGACCGGGTGCATGAAGCAGAGCGTCGCCTCCGGCAGCGTGCGCGCGACGAGGCGGACCTCGCCGAGCGAGGCGACGTCGTATTGCGTGACGCCGCTATCCCACAGGATCCGCAGGAGCTCCGGGCTTGGGTTCGCCTTTACCGCGTACATCGAGCGGCCCGGGAACTTTTCCACGAAGAACCGGGCGGCGCGTGCCGCAGCGTGCGGACGAACCAGCGTCACCGGCTGAAGCGGTGCGCCCTTGGCGATCTCAATGGCGTCGGACGCCGAATGGGGGGCAGCTAGCCCCAGCGCGCTATGATGCTGGTGCAATTCAAGGGACCTCCAATGCCAGGAGCACGCTCCCGGTCTTCAGTTACCGAAATCACTGCCTTGCGGTGGAAGTCCCATGGGGCAGCGGAGGCGGGCACATAGGTCCGGCGAACCCCCCTGTAAAGAGTTTCTCTGCGTGCTTTTTTCGGCCAAGGACCGGGCGTGACCATCGTGCGACAACCCACCCGCGCCGGGGTGCGCGACGCTGCGGCGAAGATGACGGCGATCCTGCCGCCGACACCGCTGCTCATTGCGGAGATCCGCGGCGTGGACGTGGCCTTCAAGGCCGAGTCGCTGCAACCGATCGGCGCCTTCAAGATCCGCGGCGCGTGGCACCGGCTGACCACGCTGGATGAGGCCGCGCGCAAGAAGGGCGTGGTCGCCTTCTCCTCCGGCAACCACGCGCAGGGCGTCGCCTGGGCCGCGCGGGAGCTCGGCATGCCGGCGGTCGTCGTCATGCCGGACGACGCGCCGGTGGTGAAACGCGAATCGACCCTGGCGCTCGGGGCCGAGGTGGTCGGCTGCAACCGCCTGACCGACAGCCGCGAGAAGATCGCCGCGCACCTGGCCCACGCGCGCGGCGCGGTACTGGTGCCGAGCTTCGACGATGCGTGGGTGATCGAGGGTCAGGGAAGCGCGGGCATCGAGGCCGAGGACCAGTTCAAGGAGCTGGGCTTCGACGGGATCGAGCATGTGGTGACGCCGTGCGGCGGCGGCGGGCTGGCCGCCGGGCTCGCGCTCGCACTGCCGGAGGCGCGCATCACCGTGGTCGAGCCGGAGGGCTGGGACGACATGCGGCGCAGCCTGGAGGCGGGCTGGATCGAGGAGGTGCCGGCCGACGCGCCTCCGACCGCGTGCGACTCGCTCCAGACCAGGCGCGTGTCGCAGCTGACCTTCGACGTGCTGTCCCGACGCTCGGCAACCGGCGTCGCGGTAAGCGAGGTGGAGGTGCGCGCGGCGCAGCGCTGGGCGGCAGCGAAACTGCGGCTGGTCGTGGAGCCCGGTGGTGCGGTGGCGATCGCCGCGCTGCTCGCCGGCAAGGTGGAGCCGGCCGAGAACATGCTGGTGCTGGTATCGGGGGGCAACGTCGACCCGTCCGCCTATGCCGCGGTGCTGGGTCGCGCGGACTGATGGCCAACGTTGCGCCCGCGGTCGCGATGCTCGCCGTCTTCGCGCTCACCGCCGGCGGTTTCTACCTTCTACGCGGGCGTGACCGGACCAAGGGCACGCTGATGCTGGTCTGCGCCGCGGTGATCCTCGCCAACGTCGCGATCTGGACGGTCTAACCTCGACCGACACCGCGTCAGGCAGATTTCTTGCGCTTTTTGCGATTCGCCTTGCCCGTATCCGCCAGAAGATAGGCGAGACCTACGCCGGCGGCGATTAGTCCAACCCCGAGCCCGATGAGCAACCCGCTGCCCGGACCGCCCGCTTCGGCCCGCTTCTTCGGAGTCCTCGCGACCACCGGCGGCAGCTCGCTGTGCGGCGTCGGCCCGGGATGAAGCGGGTAGGGCGACTGGTTGCCTTCGGGTACCGGCGGCTGGTGGCTCATCTACGCTCTCCTGACACGACGATGTCGAGGCGAACGCGCGCGGGGCCGCGCGGGTTTCAGCGGATCGGGCTGTTCGGATCGAGCCGCATGTCGAGGTACTTGTCGACGCTACCCATCAGCTCCTTCATCTCGTGCTGGAAGAAGTGGTTGGCGCCCGGGATCGTGTCGTGATGGATCGTGATGTGCTTTTGGGTGCGCAGCTTGTCCACGAGCTTCTGGACGGCGAGCGGCGTGACGACCTCGTCCGCCTCGCCCTGAATGATAATGCCAGAGGAGGGACAGGGCGCGAGAAAGGTGAAGTCGAACATGTTGGCGGGCGGCGCGACCGAGATGAAGCCGCGGATCTCCGGCCTCCGCATCAGCAACTGCATCCCGATCCACGCGCCGAAACCGAACCCGGCCACCCAGGTGGTCGACGCCTCCGGGTGGAAGCTCTGCACCCAGTCGAGCGCGCTGGCCGCGTCCGACAGCTCGCCGACGCCATTATCGAACACGCCCTGGCTCTTGCCGACCCCGCGGAAGTTGAAGCGGAGCGTCGCGAAGCCGCGGCGCTGAAACGTCTTGTAGAGCTCCTGCACGATCGCGTTGTTCATGGTGCCGCCCGACATCGGGTGCGGGTGCAGGATCATGGCAACCGGCGCGCGCGGGCGCGGCGCGGGTGCGAAGCGGCCCTCCAGGCGACCTTCGGGTCCGGGAAAGATGACTTCGGGCATGATGAAACCTGCTGAGGCGTAAGGCGCGTCGGCGTGGCGCGCGAGAAGTGCGGCGCTATATAAGAGGAGGTTGCTTTCGCGCAATCGGTTCGGAAAAGGTGCGTGATGGCAGCCCGTCTCTATCTTGATCACGCGGCGACGACGCCGATGCACCCGCTCGCGGCGGAGGCCGTTGTGCGCGGCATGGCCGGCTGGGCCAATCCGTCCTCGCCACACTCCGAGGGTCGTGCCGCCCGCGCCGCGCTGGAGAGTGCGCGCAACGTCATCAAGGCCGCCTATGGCTGGACAGGCGAGCTGATCCTGACGAGCGGCGCGAGTGAGGCGATTGCGCTCGCGGTGACCCGCGCGCAGGTCGCAAGCAAACTCGTGTCAGTGACGGAGCATGATGCCGTGCTCCGCATGATGCCCGACGCCGGTCGCCTGAGCGTCGCGGCCGACGGCCGGATCGACCTGGCCGCACTCGCCCGCGCGCTGGCCACGTCGCCCGCGCCGGCGCTGGTGGCGGTGCAGTGGGGCAACAGCGAGACCGGCGTGATCCAGCCGCTCCATGAAATCGGCAAGCTGGTGAAGGCGGCGGGCGGCGTTCTGTTCGTCGATGCCGCGCAGATGCCGGCCAACTGGAAGGGCGGCGACCTGCCGCAGGACGTGGCGGACCTGATCGCCATCTCCGGCCACAAGCGCGGCGGACCGGCCGGCGTCGGCGGGCTACTGGTTCGCGACCTGTCGCTGCTGCTGCCGACCGGCGGGCAGGAGCGCGGTTACCGCGGCGGCACGGAAAATGTGCCGGGCGCGCTCGGCTTCGCAGCCGCGGTGTCGATCCCGGAGAACCTGGCGGCGATGTCGGGCATGCGTGGGCGGCTGGATCAGGCGGTCAAGGCGCTAGGCGGCGACGTGGTCGCCGACGGCGCGCTCCGGGCACCGCACATCGGCTCCTACCGGCTCCCCGGACTGTCGGCGGCGGCGCAGCTGATCCGCTTCGACCTGGCGGGCGTCGCCGTCTCGGCCGGCTCTGCCTGCTCGTCGGGGACGATGCGGCCGAGCCACGTGCTCGCGCACATGGCGTGGGAGGCGGCCGCGGCGGGTGAGGTGATCCGGGTGAGTTTCGGGCGGAGTACGACACCCGCCGACATCGAGCGCTTCATCAGCGCCTGGGCGGAGATCGCGCGGGAGGCGCGCGCGCGTGCCGTACCGGCCGAAGCGGCGGCGTGACCTACCTCGACTATCAGGCCACGACGCCGCTCGCGCCCGAGGCGCTGGCGGCGATGCTGCCGTGGCTGGAGCACGGCCACGCCAACCCTCACTCGCCGCACGCCGCCGGCCGCCGCGCGAAGGCGGCGGTGGAGGTCGCGCGGGAACAGGTCGCCGCGCTGCTCCCCGCGAACGGCGCCGTCACCTTCACCAGTGGCGCGACGGAGGCGCTGAACTGGGCGTTCAGCGGCTTAGGACCGAGTCGCACCGTGACGATCGCAACCGAGCATGCCGCGGTGCTCGAGTCCGCGGAAGCACATGGCGACACCGTCGTGCTGCCGGTCGGGCAAGACGGGCTGGTCGACCTGGGCGCAGCGCGCGCGGCAATCGTGCCCGGTACGGCACTGGTCGCGGCGATGCTGGTCAACAACGAGATCGGAGTGGTTCAGCCGGTCGCCGCGCTTGCCGAACTCGCGCACGCCGCGGGCGCGCTGTTCCTGTGCGACGCGGTGCAGGGATACGGGCGCGTGCCGGTACCGGCCGACGCAGACCTGATCGCGATTTCCGCGCACAAGGTGCACGGACCCAAGGGGATCGGCGCGCTGTGGATCCGAGACGGGGTGACGCTCGCACCGCTCCTTCATGGTGGCGGGCAGGAGGCGGCAGGCCGCTCGGGCACGCTCAGTCCGGCGCTGTGCGCCGGGTTCGGAGCGGCGGCGGTGCTCGCGGCCGAGCGGGGAGCGACTGACGCGGCGCACGTCGCGACGCTTTTCGACGCGGCACTGGCGGTGCTCGGCGGTGGCTGGACGGTCAACGGCAGCGTCGCGGCGCGCTACCGCGGCAACCTGAACGTCCGGCGCGCGGGGCTGGATGTCGCGCGCCTGATGAGCGAGCTGCGCGACGTTGCTTTCTCTGCCGGCTCGGCCTGCGCGAGCGGATCGGGGCGGTCGAGTCACGTCCTGCGCGCGCTTGGACTCTCGGAGGCGGAGGCACGCAGCAGCATCCGGCTCGGCTTCGGCCGCTACACGACGCAGGCTGAGCTCTTCGACGCGCTCGGCCGGATCGACGCGGCCGCGCGCGCACAGCGGATCGCCGCGTGATCAGCGTCGTGGTGGAGGGGGCGGGCGGCGCGCGAACGCTTGCGGCCGCGCCCGGCGACGTGCTGTTGCGCGTGCTCCAGGCCGCGGGCGAGCCGCTGGAGGGTACTTGCGACGGCCAGATGGCATGCGCGACCTGCCACGTGATCGTCACCGCCAGCTTCGACCGGCTGCCACCCGCAAGCGGGGAGGAGGAAGACATGCTCGACCTCGCACCGGGTGCGAGCCGGACCAGCCGGCTGTCCTGCCAGGTGGTGCTCGCACCCGAGATGGATGGGATGAAGCTGCGGGTTCCCTGACGAACCTGCGCTGGGGTGACGGGTGGGTGAACGCCCCATTCACCGCAGCCTCAGCTTGGCAGGCGCACTCTCCCGTCATGGCCCGCGCGATCGGGCGTGTGCAGGAGAGTAGGCATGAAGATTCTGGCATTTGTGGCGGCGGGACTGGTCGCCGCATCGGCGGTGACGCCGGTTCCGGCAGAAGCGCAGAGCCGCTGGGGCTATGGCGGGTACGATCGCGGATACCGCGACGGCTGGCGTGGCGATCGTGGCTGGCGCGGTGACCGGGGCTGGCGAGGTGATCGCGGCTGGCGCGGCAACCGGGGCTGGCGCGGCCATCGTGGCTGGCGGGGGCGTGACCGGGTGCGCTGCCGCTGGGTACGCAGCTACTACGGCCCGGTTCAGCGCTGCGTGCGGTTCCGCTGATCCGGCTTGATCGCGTCCGCCCACTCCCCTATCTGGCGCGTCGGGAGTCGGGCGGACGTGGTCGTCGCCAACCTGGTCAGGTCCTGACGGAAGCAGCCACAACGATTTCGCCGCGGGTCGTTCCGGCTCCCACCGCGCATCGCGCAAGCGCGCAGTTGATCCTCTCCATGCGAGCAAGCGCGGTTGGCGGGCTGCACGGCCGACGGACGACGTGGCTCCGCCGCGGTGCGAACTCAAACACCGGCTCCGGCGCGTCCCTCGACTCCGCTCGGACGAACGGTGTCGGCGGCGAACCCTTCGACAATCCCCCGCCCACGCCTTAGATAGCTTGGCATGACCGACTTCCTCGGCCTCGACGAACCGCCGCAGCCGCAGAGCGGTGCCGCCTATCGCGTGCTCGCGCGCAAGTATCGCCCGCAGACGTTCAGGGAGCTGATCGGCCAGGACGCGATGGTCACGACGCTCGCCAACGCGATCCGGCGCGACCGGCTGGCGCACGCGTTTCTGCTGACCGGCGTGCGCGGGGTCGGAAAGACCTCCACCGCGCGGCTGATCGCGAAGGCGCTTAACTGCATCGGCCCGGACGGGCAGGGCGGGCCGACGATCGATCCGTGCGGTCAGTGCGAGCCGTGCCGCGCGATCGCGGAAGGGCGCCACATCGACGTGATCGAGATGGATGCCGCCAGCCACACCGGCATCGACGACATCCGCGAGATCATCGAGGCGTCGCGCTACGCCGCGGTCAGCGCGCGCTACAAGATCTACATCATCGACGAAGTCCACATGCTGTCGAAGGCCGCCTTCAACGGCCTGCTGAAGACGCTGGAGGAACCGCCCGGCCACGTGAAGTTCCTGTTCGCCACGACGGAGGTGAACAAGGTTCCGGTCACCGTCCTGTCGCGCTGCCAGCGCTTCGACCTGCGGCGCATCCCGGCCGAGCTGCTCGCAAAGCATTTCGCGGGCGTCGTCGCGGCGGAGGGCGTGCAGGCGGAGCCGGAAGCGCTGGCGCTGATCGCGCGCGCGGCAGAGGGGTCGGCGCGCGACGGGCTGTCGATCCTTGACCAGGCGATCGCCCATGCCGGGATCGGCGGCGGTGCGGTGTCGGCGGGCGACGTGCGCGACATGCTGGGACTGTCGGATCGCGGTGCGATCCGGGCGCTGTTCGGGCACCTGCTTGCCGGGGAGGCGGCGGAAGCGCTCCGCCTGCTCCGCCAGCAGTACGACCTCGGCGTCGATCCCGCCGCGGTGCTCAAGACGCTGCTTGAGACGGTCCACGGCGTCACGCTGGTGAAGCTCGGCACCGACCTGTCGGCGAGCCAGGCCGCCGAGGAGCAGGCGGTCATGGCCAAATGGGCGACCGCGCTCTCCTACCCGGTGCTTCACCGGCTCTGGCAGCTGCTGCTGAAGGGGCATGAGGAGGTCGGGCGCGCGGCCCTGCCGATCGAGACGGCGGAGATGGCGCTGCTCCGCCTCGTCCACGCCGCCACGCTGCCCGATCCCGGCGAACTGGCGCGCGCGCTGGCGGCCGGGTCGCCCCCGGCGGCTGCCCCGGTCGCGCCGCCGCCGAGCCCCGCGGAGGCGCCGCTTCCGGCGACGGTCGCGGCGCTGGCCGACCTGCTCGACGCGAGCAACCGTCACCTGCTCGCGGCCGGCGTTCGCAACCGGCTGCGTCCGATCCGCTACGCGCCGCCCGAGCTGGTCGCGAGCAACGCGACGCCGCTGCCGGCCGACTTCGCCCGCGATCTCGCGACCGAGCTGCGCGCGATCACCGGCCGGCAGTGGAAGATTACCACCGATGCGGCACCCGGCGAGCCGACCCTCGCCGAGCAGGCGGCGAGCGCCAAGGAGACCGAGCGTGCGGCGGTGCTTGCCTCGCCGATCGTGGCGGCGGCGCTTGAGAGTTTTCCCAACGCCGAGCTGATCGGCTGGACCACCAACGGAGTACGGCACGCATGAAGAGCATCGAAGACATCATGGCCATGGCCCAGAACGTTCAGAGCGAGCTCAGCAAGGCGCAGGCGACGCTCGACACGATCGAGGTGGAGGGCGTGTCCGGCGGCGGACTCGTCAAGGTCCGGGCGTCGGCCAAGGGCCGGATCATCGGCGTCGACATCGACGAGTCGCTGCTGCAGCCGAGCGAGAAGGGGATGGTCGAGGACTTGGTCGCCGCCGCGCTCAACGACGCACGGGCGAAGGCCGATGCGGCGTCCTCCACCGAGATGGGCAAGCTGACCAGCGGGCTGCCGCTTCCGCCCGGGTTCAAGCTGCCGTTTTGATCGCCGCTCGTCGCGGGAACAGCTCCGCTCGTCTGACGTTCAGCCCGCATCCGTAACGATGTGTGAGGTGCGTTATGACCGATTACCGCGACGAGACGACGACCACGACGACCACGACCGGTCCTGCACAGCCGAACGTCACCGTTGTCGAGCGCCGCGGCGGCGGCGGCGGGCTGATCATCGGCCTGCTGGTGCTGATCGCGGTGTGCGTCGGCGCGTATTTCCTCTTCGTCCAGAGCAACAGCGAGGTCCGAAAGAACAATGCGGTCGCGGGTGCTGCACAGGATGTCGGCGATGCGGCCAAGGACGTCGGCGATGCGGCCAAGAAGGCGGTCGACTAAGGTGTTTTCAGTCCGGACTTGACTCGGGTCCAGCATCGGCACGAGGCGACACTTTCACGTGAGCTAGGCGTCGCCGGATCACTGAACCCGCTCTTTGCCGGGGTGACGATTGTTGTAGGGCGCCGATCCCCACTCTCGTCACCCCGAAGTTTATTCGGGGTCCATGGCTCCGCAAGCGCTTCTACAGTTGCTGAGATCGACACTCGCGCATGGCCGGACCTCGGCTTGCGCCGGGGTGAAGATTAGGGTTGTACGCCTTCCTTGACTGACGCCCCGGCGAACGCGAGGGTCCAGTTCCATCGCTAGGCGGTTAACGCCACGCTATTGCAGGCACGCGTCCAGCCCGTCTCGCCGCACAACCCCGATCCGGCGGCTGATCGAATTGCCGTAGCGCCGCGTGAACCCTCGCGGCGATATTCCGGCACGCTTCTTGGGCAGCGGCAGCACCGCGGCGAGTTGCGCCGCCTCGCGCGTGCTCAGCGCGCCCGCGCCGTGACGGAAATAGCGCCGGGCGCCTGCTTCGACTCCATAGGTGCCGATCCCCGTCTCCGCGACGTTCAGGTAGACCTCCATGATCCGTCGCTTGCTCCAAAGTGCCTCGATCAGCAGCGTGAAATAAGCCTCCGCCCCCTTGCGGACGTAGCCACCGCCCTGGAACAGGAACACGTTCTTGGCAGTCTGCTGGCTGATGGTGGAGCCGCCGCGGATCCGACCGCCCTTGCTGTTGCGGTAGGCGGCGGCGGCGATCGCCTGGTAGTCGAAGCCGTTGTGGCTGCAGAAGCGCGCGTCCTCCGCCGCGATCGCCGCGCGCGGCATGTCGGCATCGATCCGCTCCAGCGGCAGCCAGTGCCGGGTGGCGCCGTGCCCGCCGACCATGTCGCCGATCATCGTCCAGGTGATCGGCGGCGGCACGAAGCGGTAGAGAAGGGTGATTGCGACCGACACGAGCAGGAAAGCGAGCACGAGCTTCAGCAGGAAGCGAGACACCCGGCGCAAGAACCCACCGGCGGGAGAGCGTCGAACGCGGTGGCGAGAAGCGGCGGCCATTACGCCGCTGCTAGCCAGCCGCAGCGACGCTGCCAAGCGGATCAGGCGCTCGCCAACATCCGCTTGCCGCCGGCCAGCCGCATCATCGCCTTCTGCAGCTTCTCGAATGCGCGCACCTCGATCTGGCGGACCCGCTCGCGACTGACGCCGTAGACCTGCGAGAGCTCCTCCAGCGTCTTGGGATCGTCGGTCAGGCGCCGCTCAGTCAGGATGTGCTTCTCGCGGTCGTTCAGGTCGTCCATCGCCTCGACCAGCATGTCGTGGCGCACGTCGGCCTCCTGCGCGTCGGCGACGATCGAATCCTGAAGCGGTGAGTCGTCGGCAAGCCAATCCTGCCACTGCCCCTCGCCATCCTCGCGCATCGGCACATTGAGCGACGTGTCGCCACCCATCGCCATGCGGCGGTTCATGGAGGTGACCTCCTCCTGCGTCACGCCCAGATCGGTCGCGATCTTGGCTAGGTGCTCGGGGCTGAGGTCGCCCTCCTCGAAGGCATCGAGCTTCGATTTCATCCGCCGCAGGTTGAAGAACAGTTTCTTCTGCGCGGCGGTGGTGCCCATCTTCACCAGGCTCCAAGATCGCAGGATGAACTCCTGAATGCTCGCGCGAATCCACCACATCGCATAGGTCGCCAGCCGGAAGCCGCGATCCGGCTCGAACTTCTTGACGCCCTGCATCAGGCCGATGTTGCCCTCCGAGATCAGCTCGGAAACGGGCAGGCCGTAGCCGCGGTACCCCATCGCGATCTTCGCGACGAGGCGGAGGTGGGAAGTCACGAGCTGCGCCGCCGCCTCGGGATCGCCGTGCTCCTGGAAGCGCTTGGCGAGCATGTATTCCTGTTCCGGCGCCAGGATCGGGAACTTCTTGATCTCGGCAAGATAGCGGTTGAGGCTCTGCTCCCCGCCAAGCGCAGGGATCGTCGCGGGGACGTTGCTGCCGGTTGCCATGATGGTGGAACTCCCTTCTGTCGCGCGGCTTCGCCGGTGCGAAACAACGACGGACGTTATACGTGAAGCTGGTTGAACAGTTCCTGCATGTCAGCAGGCAGTACGCTTTCGAACGCCAAAGCGTGGCTATTGATCGGGTGGATGAACCCGAGATGCGCGGCATGCAATGCCTGACGCGTGAAACCGAGCGTTTCCAGAACCGCGCGGTGCGCAGGCCGGATACGACCGTACACCGGATCGCCGAGCAGCGGATGACCGATCGAGGCCATATGGACGCGGACCTGGTGCGTGCGGCCGGTTTCCAGCCGGCACTCGACCATCGCCGCCTCGCGCAGCGGGCGATCGAGCCGGTAGTGCGTGACCGCGCGCTTCCCTTCCGCCACGATCGCGACCTTTTTGCGGTTCTGCGGGCTGCGCGCGAGCGGTGCGTCGACCGTTCCCGTCGGCGGGTTGGGGCGGCCGGCGACGATCGCCTGGTAGCGGCGATTGATCGAGTGCGCCTTGAATTGCCTCGCGAGGCCGACATGGGCCCGGTCAGTCTTCGCCGCCACCATCAGCCCGGAGGTGTCCTTGTCGATCCGGTGGACGATGCCGGGCCGGGCGACACCGCCGATCCCCGACAGGCTGCCCCCGCAATGATGGAGCAGTGCGTTGACCAGCGTGCCGTCGGGGTTGCCGGCGGCGGGATGCACGACCAGCCCGGCGGGCTTGTCGATGACGATCAAATGGTCGTCCTCGTAGACGACCTCCAGCGCGATCGCCTGCGCCTCGTTGTGCGCCGGCTCCGGCGCGGGCACCGTGATGCGGAAGGCGCCGCCACCCGGTGCCTTGCGTGCGGGATCGCGGATCAGCCCGTCCGGTCCCGTCACCGCGCCAGAGGAGATCAGCGCCTTGATCCGTTCGCGTGACAGGGTCGGCACCGCCTGCGCAAGCGCCCGGTCCAGTCGCCAGCCGTCCGCCTCGCCGGCGATCCGTGCTTCGATAATGGAAACCCCCCGGTCCATGTGCCACGAAAGATGGTGATGAGCCTGCAGATTTCAAGGTCGTTGCGCGATCGGATCGTTGCCGAAGCCGCTGCCGTTCCGCGGCTGGAAGTATGCGGCTTGCTGCTGGGACGAGCCGGTCTGGTGACAGGAGCGCCCGCCTGCCGCAACGTCGCCGCCGACCCCACCCGCGCGTTTGAGATCGATCCCGCGGCCCTCATCGCCGCGCACCGGGCGGCGCGAGCGGGCGGGCCGGATATCATCGGCTGCTGGCACTCGCACCCGTCGGGAAATGCGCGACCATCGGCCGCCGACGCAGCAGCGGCGCTCGACCCCAGTTGGTGGTGGCTGATCGTGGCGGGGGGCGAGGTCGGAGCCTTCCGCGTCGTTCCGTCCGGGCCGATCCATGGCCGCTTCGCGCCCGTGGCGCTCGCGGCGACGCCATGACGGCTAAGCGGTTGCGGCGGCGCGGCCATCGCGCGTAAGGCGGCCGCTTGCCAGAGGAGCCGCCGTCTTGACCATCGCGCCGATCGACTTCGCCAGCCTGCTCTGCTCGCGCCTGTGCCACGATCTGCTGAGCCCGATCGGCGCGCTCAACAACGGCCTGGAGCTGCTCGCGGACGAGAATGATCCGGCCATGCGCCAGCGCTGCCTGGAGTTGCTGGGGGAGAGTGCGCGGGCGTCGGCGAACAAGCTGAAGTTCTTCCGCCTGGCATTCGGCGCGGCAGGCGGCTTCGGCGACGCGGTCGACACGCGTGAGGCGCAGGCGGCGGTGACCGGGTTGTTCGGCGACAACCGCCGGGTGAGCATCGGCTGGATGGTCGACGAGTCGCAGCTGCCCAAGGGCGCGGTCAAGGTGCTCCTCAACCTGGCGCTGATCGGCGGCGACGCGCTGGTCCGTGGCGGGCAGCTCGATATCGGGGCGGAGCGGGTCGATGAGCAGGTCGAGATCGTGATCCGCGCAGAGGGACCGCGGATCATCCTGGACGAGGAACTGCGCGCGGCGCTTGCCGGGGAGGGCGGAGATACGCCGCTCACGCCGCGTGCGGCGGCGGCGCATCTGGTTCACGCACTGGTGGCGGAGCGCGGCGGCAGCCTGCAGGTCTCGCCCCCCGACGCGCCGCAGCTGCTGTTCGGTGCTGCCTTCGCGGCGTAAACGCCGATTTAACCAGCACCGTCCATGGTCACGGCCGAACAGGGCCTAGGGATCGATGGACGAGCTTCTTCAGGAGTTCATTGCGGAAACGCGCGAGACGCTCGACGCGCTCGGCGGCGAGATCGTCGCGTGGGAGGCGGATCCGTCCGACCGCGCGCGCCTCGATGCGATCTTCCGCTTCGTGCATACGGTGAAGGGCAGCTGCGGCTTCCTTGACCTGCCCCGCCTAGCCCGCCTCAGTCATGCGGCGGAGGACGTGCTGGCGGCGGTGCGCGAGGGGACGCGCGCACCCGATCGCGCGCTGGTCGACGCGGTGCTCGCGATCGTCGACCGGATCGGCCAGCTTGTGGAGGCGATCGAGGGCGGCGTCTCGCTGGACGACAGCGGAGAGGATGAGCTGATCGCGGCGCTGGCGGAGGGCAGCCTCGCGGCCGCACCGGTCAGTGTCGGCATCGCCAGCCGCGCGCCGTCGCGGAGCGTCCGGCTGAACGTCGAGCTGCTTGATCTCATGATGTCGGGCATGTCTGACATGGTGCTCGCCCGCAACGAGCTCGCCCGGCGGCTGCGGGTCGAGAACCCGGATCCCGACCTGGAGGCGGCGCTGGAGCGGCTGTCCGCGACCGTTGCCGAGATGCGCGACACCGTCACGCGGACCCGCATGCAGAAGATCGAGTCTCTCTTCTCCGCGCTGCCCCGGATGGTGCGCGACACGGCAGCCGCGGTCGGCAAGTCGGTATCGGTTCATGTCGAGGGATCGGAGGTCGAGCTCGACCGCGAGATGATCGAGGTGATGCGCGACCCGCTGGTTCACATCATCCGCAACTCGATAGACCACGGGATTGAGGTCCCGGCCGAGCGTCGCCGCCGCGGCAAGCGCGAGAACGGCCGCCTGTGCGTCTCCGCTCGTCAGTCGGGCAATCAGATCGTGCTGGAGATCGCCGACGACGGCGCCGGAATCGACGTCGACCGCGTTATCGCCAAGCTGGTCAGGAACGGCGCGCGCGACGAGCGCGAACTCCGGCAACTGTCGGACAAGGCGAAGCTCGACCTGATCTTCGAGCCCGGTCTTTCGACAAAGGACGAGGTGACCGAGATCTCCGGTCGCGGTGTCGGGATGGATGTCGTCCGTGCCGCCCTCGAGCAGATCGGCGGCCGGATCGAGCTCGACAGCGTGCTCGGCCGCGGGCTGACCATCACCATCCACGTGCCGCTCACGCTCTCGATCATCCCGACGATCATCTGCGGGGTTGGCGATCAGCACTACGCCATTCCGCGCCAAGCGATTGAGGAGATCGTGAGCGAGGGTGCCGAGTCGATTCGCGTTGACCGGCTCGGCGGCGGATCGGTGGTGCGGGTGCGCGACCGCCGACTGCCGCTGGTCGACCTGTCCGAGCGGCTGGCGATTCCCAGCCACGCTGCCCCTGGCGGGCGGATGCTCGCGATCGTGACAACTGGTACCGGCAGCTTTGCCGTCGCGGTCGATCAGGTGCTCGACGCGGAGGAGCTGGTCATCAAGCCGGCGGCCCCCGCGATCATGGCCTGCGGGCTGTTCGCAGGACAGACGCTCCCCGACACCGGCAAGCCGATGCTGATGATCGATTGCGCCGGCCTCGCCAGCGACGCCGGGCTGTCGTTCGTGCGCGAAGCGATGGTCGATGACGAACCCGCCGCCGCGGAAGTGTCGCAGCCACCGGCGCTTCTGTTCCGCGACCTCGACGGCGAGGTTCGTGCGATCCCGCTCGCGGTGGTCGACCGTGTCGATGGCCTGGCCGACGGCCTCATCGGCGTGAGCGCGGGCAAGCTGCGGCTGACCACCGATGGTCAGATCGTGCCGCTCGCCGCCTTTGGCGCGTGGCAGGACCGCGCCAATCTGAGCGTGCTGCGCCTGCGCGACGGCACGACCGAGATCGGCTACGCCATCGTCGAGCCGCTCGACATCGTGACCCTGCCGGCGGAGGTGCTGCCGCCGATCACCCCGGGCGTCGTCGCGGGCACCGTCCTCATCAACGACGCGCCGGTCGAGCTGGTCGACCCGCACTGGCTGTTCGCGACGCTCGCCGATGCGGCGCCGCTCAGCGATCCTGCGGCGCGTCCGCTCTGCCTGATCGACCCGGAAGACAGCTGGCTGGAGAGCTTCGTGCGTCCGATGCTGGAGCGGTCCGGCTACCGCGTCGCCGCGACCGCCGCACCGGGGGAAACGCCGGTCGCGACCATCTGCACGGGACCGAGCGTCATCAACGACAACAAGGTGGTGCGGCTGCGTCCGGAGCCGACCGGCCACGTCGACAGTATCTATCGCTACGACAGGGAGGCGATCCTGGCCGCCGTTGCCGTCCGCGCCTCGGCGTTAGGGAGCCGCACATGACCCTGTTCCTGCTTGCCCAGATCGCGGGTGCTTCGGTCGCGATCGATGCCAATCAGGTCGAATCGGTGGTCGACATCGGCGCGATCACGCCGGCCCCGCGCGCGCCCGCGATCGTGCGCGGCCTGGCCGCGCTGCGCAGCCGCGTGGTGACGGTGCTCGATCCGCGCGTCGCACTCGGCCTGCCCCCAAGCGAAACGACCGCGCGTGCGGTGATCGTACGGGTGGAGGGGCATCACTATGCCCTGCTGGTCGACGGGCTCGACGACGTCGCACCATTTGATCTGGAGCCGCTCGCCAACGGGCTTACGATCGCGCCTGGCTGGCGCGAGATCTGCCGCGGCGTGGTCACGCGCGGCGATGAACCGGTGCTCGCGATCGACTTGGCGGCACTGATCCCCGCTGCCGGCACCGGCGCGCTCGCCGCATAGCGTTAACCGGCCGCTTACGCCTGGTGTTGCACAAGCCCCTACCACTTATGGTCACGAGAGTACCGATCCCATGAAGACCTGCCTCGTCGTCGACGACTCCAAGGTGATCCGCAAGGTCGCCCGGCACATCCTCGAGACGCTCGACTTCGAGGTGCGCGAGGCCGGCGACGGTCGCGAGGCGCTGGACAGCTGCATGGCGGCGGCGCCCGATGTCATCCTGCTCGACTGGAACATGCCGGTGATGAGCGGAATGGAATTCCTGCGCGCGCTGCGTGAGAGCGACATCGCCGCCAAGCCCAAGGTCGTGTTCTGCACGACGGAGAACGGCATGGCCTACATCCGCGCCGCGATCGAGGCGGGCGCCGACGAGTATGTCATGAAGCCGTTCGACCGCGAGACGCTCGAGAGCAAGCTGCAGATCGTGGGTGTCGCCTGAGCCATGGCGCCGACCGCCCTGGGGGCGGCCGCCGGTGATGTAGCGCCGGCCCCGGTCGCCAGCGTCCTGATCGTCGACGATTCGATCGTCGCCCGCGCCGCCATCGCGCGGATCATCGATGGTACCGACCGCTTCATGGTGGCCGGATCGGTCGGAAGCATCCGCGCCGCGCTTGCCTTTCTCGACCGCCACCGGGTCGACGTCATCCTGCTCGATCTGGAACTGCCGGGCATTGACGGCCTGACCGGACTGCCCGACCTGCTCGCGAGCGGGCGCGGCGCAAAGGTGCTGGTCGTCTCCGCCGCGGCCGGCGACGGTGCAACTGCCACCATCCAGGCGCTCGCGCTCGGCGCGGCGGACACGTTGGTCAAGCCGGCGATCGGCTCCGGCGGTCGCCGCTTCGCCGAGCTGCTGGAGGAGCGCCTGTCGCGGCTGTGCGACGCGATGCCGCCGGCCGCCGCCACGGCGAGCAGCGAGGAGGCTGCCACCCCGCTGCCGCAGGTCGGGCCGTTCGACATCGTTGCGATCGGCGCCTCCACCGGCGGCATCCACGCGCTGAGCGCACTGCTGCGGGCCGTCCCGCCAAACTTCGAGCTGCCGATTCTGATCACGCAGCACCTGCCCGCGTCCTTCATGCCCTATTTCGCCGCGCAGCTCGCCGTCCTGGCCGGGCGGCCCTGTGACGTTGCGGAGAACCACATGCGGGTTCGCCCCGGCCGGCTGTTGATCGCGCCAGGCGACGCCCACCTGCGGCTGGCGCGCGTCAGCGGCGGTGCCAGCGTGCGCCTGACCCATGAGTCGGTCGCCAGCGGCTGTACGCCTTCGGTCGATCCCATGTTCGAATCGGTCGCGGAGGTGTTCGGTGCCCGCGCACTCGCCGTTGTGCTGAGCGGTATGGGTCGGGACGGAAGCATCGGTGCGCGTCGGCTGCAGGCGACGGGCGCACCGATCGTGGTGCAGGATCGCCGCTCCTCCGTCGTGTGGGGCATGCCCGGCGCCGTCGCCGGCGCCGGCAGCGCGACCGCGATCCTGCCGCCCGACGCGATCGGGCGCCTGATCGCGACACGCGGCGCCCGTCCATGAGCCACTCCGCACCGGTTCGGCCGGCAGCAGGCGGAGCGATCGGCGCGATCGCCGCGCTGCTGGAACATCGCACCGGTCAGCAGATTGCGGCGTCGCGCGCGTGGCGGCTGGAAACGTCGCTGAAGCCGCTGCTGCGCGGTCTGGGGTTCGCAAGCCTCGACGATCTCGTCGCCGCGCTCGCCATGTCGACAGACGGGCGCCTGGCCGAGCAGGTCGTCGATCTGCTGCTCAATCAGGAGACTTCCTTCTTTCGCGACACGCTGGTGCTGGAGATGGTGGCGGACGCGATCGCCGCGCGCCGGGCGGCGACGCCCGGGCGGCGGTTACGGATCTGGTCGAGCGGCTGCTCGACCGGGCAGGAGCCGCTCAGCCTCGCCATGCTGCTGGAGGAGCGGGGGCTCGGCCCGAATGCGGTTGATCTCGTCGCGACCGACGTCTCCGGCGCGGCGATCACGCGCGCGCGCGCCGGACGCTTTTCCCAATTCGAAATCCAGCGCGGCCTGTCGGTTCTCCGCATGATGCGCTGGTTCGAAAGTGACGATTTCGACTGGGTTGCGCGTTCGGAGCTGCTGCGGCGCGTGCAGTTCCGGCGCCAGAATTTGGTCAGCGACCCGGCCCCGCCCGGCCAGTTCGACCTGGTGCTGTGCCGCAATGTCCTGCTCTACTTTCCGAGCGACGTCCGTCGCGCGGTGTTCGAGCGGCTGGCGGGAGCGCTCCGCGACGACGGACTGCTGGTGCTCGGCGCGGGCGAGACGGTGATCGGGCAGACCGGGCGCTTCGCGCCGACGCCAGCGTGGCGCGGGCTCTACACGCGCACGCCAGCCGCGCGCTGACGGTTGCGTTTCGGCGCGGCCCCGCCCAATCATGGCGGCGATGGAGTTCATCGACACCCCTTCGCCCAATTACGACGACCGCCTGCTGCCGATCAGCGCCATCGTCCTTCACTACACGGGCATGGAGGACGGGCAGGCAGCGCTCGATCGGCTGTGCGATCCCGTCGCCAAGGTGTCCTCGCACTATCTGGTGATGGAGGACGGCACCATTCACCGGCTGGTCGCGGAGGAGAAGCGCGCCTGGCACGCGGGCCGGTCGCATTGGCGCGGGCTCACCGACCTCAACAGCGTGTCCGTCGGTATCGAGATCGCCAACCCGGGCCACGAGTTCAACTACACGCCCTATCCAGACGCGCAGATCGACGCGGTCGTTCGACTGGTCGCGGAGATCAAGAATCGCTGGGAGATCACGCGCGGCAACGTTGTCGGCCACTCGGACATCGCGCCCGACCGCAAGCGTGATCCGGGCGAGCTGTTCCCGTGGGGCAAGCTCGCGCGGCTCCGCCTTGCGCTCCCGCGCCCGACGAAGAACCTGCTGGACCCGGGCTGGTCGGAGGCGGGCTTCCTGCTCGCGCTCGAACGCTTCGGCTATGACGTGACGAGCCCGATGGCGGCGATCATGGCCTTTCAGCGCCGCTTCCGCCCCGAACTGATCGACGGCGAGATCGACGCCGAGTGCCGCATGATCCTGCTCGCGCTGCTGCTTCCCAAACCGCAGGGCGACGACTAAGGGCAGGGGAGCCAGAGGGTCGGGCGGCCGCCGCTTGCGTTTCACGCGAGGGGAGGAAAGTCCGGGCTCCACGGAAACGACGGTGGCGGGTAACGCCCGCCGGGGGCGACCCCAGGGACAGTGCCACAGAGAGCAGACCGCCGCTGATGCCTCGGGATCGGCGGCAAGGGTGAAAGGGTGCGGTAAGAGCGCACCGCGGCCCCGGCAACGGGTGCCGGTCGTGGTAAACCCCACCGGGAGCAAGACCGAATAGGGACGGCACACGCGCTTCGTTCCGGCGCGTCGTCCGGGTTGGTTGCTGGAGGCGGCGCGCGAGCGTCGTCCTAGAGGAATGGTCGCCCATCCCCGTCCTACCGGGACGGGGTGGACAGAACCCGGCTTACAGACCCTCTGGCGCTTATCTTGTCGTCGCCGCGACGAGCACCTCGTCGCCGGCGGCGATCCGCTCCTCCGTCGTCAGCAGTACGCGCTCCGGCCGCGGTACCGCATCGAGCGGGGTTGCCGCGTCGATCTCCATCATCGGGCGGATCAGCCCGTCGCGGATGTCGTAGACCCAGCCGTGCAGGAACAGTTCGGCCCCGGCGGCGAACGCCTGCTGCACCGGTGCGGTCCGCGCGAGGTTCACCAGCTGGTCGCGGACGTTCACCTCGACGAAGCGGTTGACCCGCGCTTCCTGGCCGTCCTGCGCGTCGATATCCTCGCGGTGATCCTCATACACCTGGCGCGCGGTATCAAGCCAGGCGGCCATCGATCCCGTCGCCGTTCCGGTGACCGCGGCCGTGCTGCCGACGCAGCCATAATGGCCGCAGACGATGATGTGCCGGACCTTCAGCGTCGTCACCGCGTGTTCGATCAACGCCATGAGGTTGTGGTCGTCGTGCTTGACCAAATTCGCCATGTTGCGGTGGAGCAGCATGTCGCCGGGCGGCGTCTGGGTCATCTGCTCCGGGCTGACGCGGCTGTCCGACGATCCGATCCAGAGGAACTCCGGGCACTGGCCGGCGGTCTGCTGCGCGAAGAAGTCGGCGCGCTCGTCGGTCAGCTCGGTCGCCCACGCCTGGTTGGCGAGCAGCAGCTGCTTGTACGTCCTCATGCGAACCGCACTCCCCGCGCGGGTGCATTGATCAGCGGCGCGCTGCGCTCGGCGATGTCGCCGCGGACGGTGACGGTTATGTCGCGGTACGAGGCGCCCTTGATGAAGGCGTTGATGATGTCGACGTTGTCGAGGTCGACGTAATTGGTCGACGACAGGTCGATCATCACGTTGGCGCCGTCCGGCACGCGACCAAGCTCGCGCTGCAGCTCCACCTTGTGGATGAAGTAGAGGTTGCGCCGCGCGCGGATCAGTACGTCCTCGCCCCGCTGCGCATAAGTGATCGCGGTGCGGAAGTTGCGCGCGATCACGAATACGAAGCCGACGCCGAGGCCGATCACGATGCCGATCAGCAGATCGGTGAACAGGATCGCGGTGATCGTCGCGACGAACGGCACGAACTGCGTCCAGCCCTGCTTGAACCGCTCGGCGAACAGCTTCGGGCTGGTCAGCTTGTACCCGGTCTGGATCAGCACGGCGGCGAGGGCCGCGAGCGGGATCAGGTTGAGGACGGTCGGGATCAGCAGCACGCTCAGCAGCAGCCACAGGCCGTGCATGATCGTCGACGCCTTCGACTGCGCATTGGCGCCGACATTCGCGGAGGAGCGCACGATCACGGAAGTGACCGGCAGCCCGCCGATCAGCCCGGAGGCGATGTTGCCGCCGCCCTGCGCCATCAGTTCCCAGTTCTTGTCGGTGGTGCGGCGCTGCGGATCGAGCTCGTCGATCGCCTTGACGCTCAGCAGCGATTCGAGGCTCGCGACGATCGCGAGGGTCAGTGCCGTGGTCCACACCGCCGGGTTGCCGATCGCGCCGAAGTCGGGGACCGAGAACAACGAGGTGAACGCGCCAAGGCTCTCAGCGACCGGCACCGTCACAAGGTGCTCCTGCTGCAGCTGGAGCGAGGGCGCCACGCTGCCGAACAGCAGGTTGAGCACGACGCCTAGCACCACCACGACCAGCGGCCCTGGCAGGAAGCGCAGCGGCCCGTGCTTGGGCTTGTTGGCTTCCCACCAGAATAGGAAGGCGAGCCCAATCCCCGCGATGATGATCGCACCCGGCGTGACCTTGTCGACGAGCGCGTACCAGATGGCAGAGAAGGTATTGTATCCGTCGGGCTGCCCGAACTCGAAGGTGCCCTCCGGCCCCCCGTCGTAGCCGATCGCGTGCGGGATCTGCTTCAGGATCAGGATCAGTCCGATCGCGGCGAGCATGCCGGTGATGACGGACGAGGGTACGAATTCGGACAGCACGCCCGAGCGGGTGACGGAGAAGAGCAGCTGGAGCACGCCGGCGAGCACGGTCGCGAGCAGGAAAGCCTCAAAGGTCGGCAGGCGCTGGATCGCGTCAAAGACGATCACGGTCAGGCCCGCGGCCGGGCCGCTGACCGAGAGCGGCGACTTAGAGAGCCCGCCGACGATGATGCCGCCGCAGATGCCGGCGATCAGGCCGGAGAAGAGCGGCGCGCCGGACGCGAGCGCAACGCCGAGACAGAGGGGAAGCGCGACGAGCGCGACCACGATGGAGGCGGGGAGATCCGCCTTCCACGTCGAAAGGAACGAACTGGGTGCCACGCGGCCCTCGCTACGGATCGGAAGCGACCGGTTTATGACGGAGCGCGCTACAATAGGTGGAGGGCGTGTTAGGAAGTGTTGCTGCCTTGCGCCGCTCCGGCCAGGGCCTATGTCGCTGCGGATGGCACGCGCGACCCGCTCAAACGACTGGGGCTTCCCACGCTGGCGCGAATACGGCGCCGAGCGCGAGGCGACGCGGGTGCGGCTATGCGATCGTCACGGCTGCGCGGAACCCGGCAACCATCCCGCGCCCAAGGCACCCAACAGCCCTGAGCGCTGGTATTTCTGCCAGGCACACGCCGCCGAGTACAACCGCGGCTGGAACTATTTCGAGGGTTTGAGCGCCGAGGAAGCGGCCGAGCGCGAGGCCAGGGACCAGCGTACCCAGGCCGGGTACCGCCAGTCCAGCCACCAGGCCTGGGCGGGTTCCGGCGACGGCAGCCGCTCGCGCGACGAGATGCGGGCGCTTGATGTGCTCGGGCTCGATCCCGATGCCGAGTTCGAGGCGGTCCGGACCGCCTGGCGCCGGCTCGCCAAGGAAAGCCATCCGGACGTGCGGCCTGGGGACGCTGACGCCGCCAAGCGCTTCCAGGCGGTACAGACCGCCTATGAGGTGCTGCGGGCGGCCGAAGAGCGGCGGGAGTGGAAGCCGGCGTGAAGGATCACGTCCGCGCCGACTGGACGGGCGCGATCCTGGTGTGCGGCAAATGCTCCAAGAAGCTCGGCGGCGGCTTCGGGCCGAAGGGTCGCACCCCGCTCGGCAAGGCACTGCGCCAGCTCTTGGGGCTCAAGCGATCGCGCAAGGCTGGGCTCGGCGTGGTCGAGGTTGGCTGCTTGAAGGTGTGTCCGAAGGGCGCGGTAACGCTGGTCGATACAGGGGCGCCTACCCGCTGGCATCTGGTCCCTGCCGGAATGCCGGTCGAGCAGCTCGCCCGCGACCTGGGGATCGCTCAGACGTAGCGGGCGGCCGTCTCGCGAATGAGCCCGATCATGTTGGGGATGCCCTGCGTCCGGTTGGAGCTGAGCTGTTTCTGCAGGTCGAACGGCGCCAATGCGTCGGTGACGTCGGTCGCAAGGATGTCGCGCGGCGCGCGGTCCTGCACGGCGGTCAGCACCAGTGCGATGATGCCCTTGGTGATGGCGGCGTTGCTGTCGGCCAGGAAGTGGAGGGTGCCGTCATCCCGCACCGTTGGATAGACCCATACCGCTGCGGAACAGCCCCGGACCAGCGTGGCGTCGGTCTTCAGCGCCTCCGGCATCGGCTCCAGCGCCCGACCGAGATCGATCAGCAGGCGGTAGCGGTCGTCAGGGTCGAGGAAGCCGTACTCGTCGGCGATGTCGGACAGCGTTGCCATACCCGACCCGCTACCGGCACGGCCCTTACAGGTCCACCCCGGCGGCGATCGCCTCCAGCTTGCGGATGCGCTCGCGCAGGTCCGCCATCTCGATCCGGTTGCCGGCGCTGGCGACCGGGCCGGCCGGCGTGCGCTCCTGCCGGTCGGCCTCCAGCTGCTCGCGCTTGAGCTGCAACCACCCGCGCCATCCCGACAGACTCGCCGCGGTGACGATGCCGAGGCCGGCGAGCCCGGCCGAGGCAATTGTGATGTAGAGGTTAGGATCGGTCATGATGCTCACTCCTCAGTTCTCGCGGGGACCGCGCAGCTTCTCGATCTCGCGATCGAGGCGCAGGCTGCCCTCGTTGTCGGTGACCACGCGCTCCAGCACCTGGATGCGCTCGCGCAGGTCGGCGATCTCGCCTTTCAGGCGGTGGTTTTCGGCCGACACCGCGGCGTCGTCGCGAACGCTGTACCCGCGCTCGCCATGCGGGCCGTACTTGCGGTGCCGGATGCCCCTCTTCGCCTTGATGATGCTGCTGAACATCACGATCGCGACGATCAGGACCACCATGAATTGACCACCGGTCATGTTCTCAACTCCCCTTTGTCTCGTTGCCGGCTATTCGGCGGGCAGCAGGGCTGCCTCGCGGGCGGCGCGGCGGCGCGGGCGGTCACGGCGCTCGGTGATGAAGCAGCCGATTCCGGCCACCGCCACCATGACGGCGATGAAGATGGTCATCGATGTTGTCCTTGTGTCTGCTTTGTCGGGGCGGAGAGCTGTCCGCCGCAGTATTTCGTCAGTTCAGCGGGCGGAGATCGCTCCGCTCGTCCCGCAGCCGCTCGATCTGATCGGCGACCGCGATCCCGCGATCCGTCACGATCCGCTCCAGCACCTGTACCCGCTGCTCCAGCCGCTCGGTGTGCGCCGCGTACTGCGCCGCCTTCTCCGCGGTCTGAGCATTGAGCGCCGCTGCCATCACTTCCTTGTGCTTGAGCCAGCGCTTGAACATCTCGCTACCGATCCCGAGGATTACCGGCAGTCCGACAACCACGAAGGCGAGCATGAAGATGGTGAAGCCGTTCATCGTGCAGGTTCCTTCCAGGCTCAGCGCAAGGCGTCGATCTCGCGGGCGGTGCGGGCGGCGGGATCGGTTGCGATCCGTTCCAGCACCGCGATCCGCTCCTCCAGTCGGCTGACCTGGCCGACCAGCCGCTCGTTCTCCGACGTCAGCAGCCGGACGGTGCGATCGGTCTCCGGGCTGCTCTTGTGCGACAGGCCGCTCCACTCGTTCTCGACCGGATAGCCGTGGCGGGCGCGGATCCAGTTGTTCACGAGCCAACCGACGGTCGAGATCGCGACGATTGCGATGACGAAGCCGGGTCCGTGCCAGTCCATCGTTCAGGTCCCTTTCGCGTGCAGGCTGCGGCTCAGCGCAGCGCCTCGATTTCGTCTGCCAGTCGCGTGTTGCGGCTGGTGTAGTGGGTTTCGATGTCGGCCAGGCGCCGGTCGAGCTCGCGGAACTTCGAGCGGACCTCCGCCGTGCTGCGCTTCGGGTTTGATCGCACGCCCTGCCAGAACTTCTGGTCCTCCGGCGTGTCGTAGAGACCCGACGGCTTGGGCGGCGCCAGCATCCCTGCTGCGACGTAGGCGATGATGGTCAGGCCGCTCACCGCGACCGTCAGGACGACCAGTCCGACGCGGATCACCGTGGTGTCGATCCCCGTGTAATCGGCAATCCCGGCGCAGACGCCCATCCACTTTCCATTGGCCTTGTCGGTGTAGAATTTCGTGCGGCTGGCGGACATCTCAGTTCCTCCGGGAATATTGGTAGTCGATCTCGCTGACGCTGGCCGACGGGGTGGGTGCCGAGAGCTGGCGAAAGTCGGGGTTGTCGGCAGCGACGATGCGCTCCACCGTCTGCACCCGCTCCTCCATCCGCCGCGCGAAGTGGTAGAGCTCGTCGAGAAGCTTCTCGTCCTCGTCGGTAATCTTCGGCGCCTGCTTCCACTTCGTGACGTAGTGGAAGATGAGCCAGGGCAGTCCGATGAAGATCGAGACGATCGCGATGACCGGGATCAGCTCACCCATCTCAACCCTCCTTGCTCAGGCGGGCCTTCAGCGCGGCGAGTTCGGCGTCGACGCGGTCGCTGGAGCGTAGATCGGCGATCTCGTCCTCCAGCGTCCGCACCGCACCCAGCCCGGCGGCCTCGGCGCGGCCCTCCGCCTCGTCGACCTTCCGCTCCAGCACATCGAAGCGGGAGAAGGCCTCCGCCGTCTTCGGTCCCGCGTACATGTCACGCAGGCGGAAGCGGTTGTTCGCACTCTCCAGCCGGGTCTCGACCGAGTTCTGGCGGGCGCGTGCTTCGCTCAGCTTCTTCTGGAGCTTGGCGATGTCGCCCTCCGACGCGCGCAGCGCATCCTCCAGCACCGCGATCTCCGCATTCAGCTGGTCGCACATGTCGGTCGCCTTCTGGCGCTCAACCAGCGCCGCCTTGGCGAGGTCCTCACGGTTCTTGGACAGTGCGAGCTCGGCCTTCTCGGTCCAGCTGGCCTGCAGCGCCTCCAGCTTGGTGACGTGGCGGCGCATCTCCTTCTGGTCGGCGATGGTGCGGGCGGCCGACGCGCGGACCTCTACCAGCGTGTCCTCCATCTCGGAGATGATCATGCGGACCATCTTGGCCGGATCCTCGGCCCGATCGAGCAGGTCGGTGACGTTGGCTGCGATGATGTCCCGCGTCCGGGAAAAGATGCCCATGGAAGTCGAACTCCTTCACTCTCTCATCTGGTTGCCGGGGCGGGGCGAGGGATTCCGCCCCGGCGCGCCGACCAGGGGAGATCGGCGTATGCCAGAGACTATGCACAGGCCGTGCCAATCTCACCAACGGCGGTTTTCCCACCTTTTCTAAGATGCCGCGGTGTGGTCACGCTTTGGGGCTTGCCAACCTTTGGTGGATTGCGCCAATCCTCCGCGCCATGGAGCGCACGACCCAGGTCATCGGCCAATCAAGTGTCTTCCTCGATGCGCTGGAGCGGGCGAGCCGCGCTGCGGCACTCGACCGCCCGGTGCTGGTGATCGGGGAGCGCGGCACCGGCAAGGAGCTGGTGGCGGAGCGGCTCCACCGCCTCTCGCCGCGCTGGGACCAGCCGCTGGTCGTCATGAACTGCGCGGCGCTTCCGGAAACGCTGATCGAGGCCGAGCTGTTCGGGCACGAGGCCGGCGCCTTCACCGGCGCGACCAAGGCGCGTGCCGGACGGTTCGAGGAGGCGCACGGGGGCACGCTGTTCCTCGACGAACTCGGCACGCTGTCGTCGGCGGCACAGGAGCGGCTGCTGCGCGCGGTGGAATATGGCGAGGTCACCCGGATCGGCGCGTCGCGTCCCATGCGGGTCGACGTCCGGATCGTCGCCGCCACCAACGAGCATCTGCCAGAGCGGGTGGAGAAGGGCACGTTTCGCGCCGACCTGCTCGACCGTTTGAGTTTCGAGGTGGTGACGCTGCCGCCGCTCCGGGCACGACCGAGCGACATTCTGGTCCTGGCCGACTTCTTCGGGCGCCGCATGGCGTCGGAGGTCGGGCGCGACAGTTGGGTCGGCTTCGGCCCCAACGCGATCGACGCGCTGTCAGAATACCGTTGGCCGGGGAACGTCCGCGAGCTGCGCAATGTGGTGGAGCGCGCCGTCTATCGCTGGGAACAGCCCGGACCGATCGACGCGATCGAGATCGATCCGTTCGCCTCCCCGCATCGCCCGGGTGCGGCCTCGAAGCCGCTCGCGAGCGAGCCGCCGCGTGCGGGAAGCAACGTGCCGACCGAGGAGCCGGTGGTCGCGTGCGAGGAGGGGCCGTCCGACTTCAAGGCGCGCGTCGCCCGCTTCGAGCGCGAGCTGCTCAGCCGCAGCCTGGCCGAGCATCGCTTCAACCAGCGCGCCGCCGCCCAGGCGCTCGGCCTCAGCTACGACCAGCTGCGTCACGCGCTGCGCCGCCACGAGTTGATCTAGCGCAGCTTCTGAACCATCTGGCTCCCGCGACGTTTGCCGCGCAAGGGAGACTGACATGACACATCCGCGTCGTACCGTGATCGCCGGCATCGGCGCGCTTGTCACGGCGGCAGGGTTGCGACTCAACCTCGTCCCCGGCGCGCTCGCCGCGCAACGCAAATCCAAGGAGAAGACAATGGCCTTCGAACTGCCGCCGCTGCCCTACGCCTATGACGCGCTGGAGCCGACGATCGACAAGGAGACCATGACGCTCCACCACGACAAGCACCACAAGGCCTATACCGACAAGCTGAACGAGGGCGTCGCCGCGGACAGCAAGCTTGCCGGCAAGTCGATCGAGGAAATTCTGGCCAACGTCTCCAGCCAGCCCGCGCTGATCCGCAACAACGGCGGCGGCTACTGGAACCACGACTTCTTCTGGAAATCGATGAAGGGCGGCGGATCGCAGCCGTCGGGCGCGCTGAAGTCTGCGATCGAGGCCAAGTGGGGCTCGGTCGACGCGATGAAGGAGAAGTTCAACGCGGCCGGCGTCGGCCAGTTCGGGTCGGGCTGGGTGTGGCTGATCGTCGGCCAGAACGGCGAGCTGGAGATCACCTCGACCCCGAACCAGGACAACCCGCTGATGGACGTCGCGCAGGTGAAGGGCACGCCGATCCTGGGTAACGACGTGTGGGAGCACGCCTACTACATCACCTACCGGAACGTTCGTCCGGACTATCTAAAGGCGTGGTGGAACGTCGTCGACTGGGATGTCGCGAACCAGCGCTACGAGGCGGCGAAGAAGTAAGGTGAGCGGGCGGGTGGCTCAGGTCACCCGCCCCCGTGCTCCCGCCCAGGCGGGAGCCTAGAGCCGCGAACGGCTCGCTTGGATACCCTGAGCTCTCGCCTATGCGGGATAACCATAATTGACGTATCGGATTACTGCTCCGGCGGTACCTCGACCGGCGCTTCCGCCATCAGCCCGTGTCGAAGCAGCATGGGGATGTTCGCAAAGGCGAAGATCAGCGTCGCCGGGGTGACCGCCCATAGCTTGAAGGCGGTCCAGCGGGTCAGGTCGTCGCCCGGCGCCATCGTCCGCCACGCGACCTCGTTCACCACCGCCATCACAACAAAGAACACCGCCCAGTTGCGCGTCAGCTTGCGCCAGCCGGTCGCGTCCAGGCCGGGGTAGGCTGCCTCCAGCATCATCTTTAGCGTCGGTCGCCCGCTCGCCAGCCCATAGCCGAGCACGGCGGCGAACATGGCGTAGACCAGCGTCGGCTTTACCTTGATGAAGGTGGTGTCGTGAAACCACAAGGTCAGCGCGCCGAAGACGATCACCAGCCCGCCCGAGAGCCACAGCATCGGCGAGATGTGGCGCAATCGCACCCACGACACCGCCATCGCGGCCAGGATCGCGACCATGAACGCCGCGGTTGCGATCAGCGCGCGCGCGATCTGCGGCCCGCCCGCGAGCTGGTTGGCTGCGAAGAACACGGCGATCGGGCCGATGTCGATCGCCAGGCGAAAGAGGGTGGAGGGTTCTTTCTTCATGCAAAAGCATCCGTTCGTGCTGAGTAGCGGCTGAGCTCGTCGAAGCCGCGTATCGAAGTACCGTCTGCCCCGAAGTCCTTCGATACGCCGTTTCGACCACGCCCAACGGCTACTCAGGACGAATGGAGCGGGGCTAGAGCAGCTCCTCCACCCCCGCGATGATCCGCGCGACTTCCATCGCGTCGAACGGGCGAAGGTCGTCGACCTTCTCGCCGACCCCGATCGCATGGATCGGCAGGCCGTATCTCTCCGCCGCCGCCACGAGGACACCGCCGCGCGCGGTACCGTCGAGCTTGGTCATGACCAGGCCGGTCACGCCCGCCACCTCCTTGAACACCTCGATCTGGCTTAGCGCGTTCTGACCCGTCGTTGCGTCGAGCACGAGCACCACGTCGTGCGGCGCCTCCGGATTGAGGCGGCCGAGCACGCGACGGATCTTGGCGAGCTCGTCCATCAGCTCGCGCTTGTTCTGCAGGCGTCCGGCGGTGTCGACGATCAGGACATCGATGCCCTCCGCGGTCGCCCGCTTCACCGCCTCGTAGACGATGCCGGCCGCATCGCCGCCCTCTGCCCCGCTGACGATGGGAACCCCGATCCGCTCGGCCCAGGTGCGCAGCTGGCCGATCGCGGCGGCGCGGAACGTGTCGCCGGCCGCGACCATCACGCCATAATCCTGCTCCAGCAGCAGGTTGGCGAGCTTGGCGATGGTGGTGGTCTTGCCCGATCCGTTGACGCCGATGACGAGGATCACTTGCGGCCGCGGGAAGGCGTCGACCTCCAGCGGTTCGGCGACGGGCGAGAGCGCGCGGGCGACCTCCTCCGCGACGACCAGGCGGATGCCGAGCTCCTCCATGTTGCGTTCGAACTGGCCTTCCGCCAGCCGGTGGCGGACGCGCGCGGCGGTCTCCGGCCCCAGGTCGGAGGCGATCAGCGCTTCCTCGATCTCGTCGAGCGTCGCCTCATCGAGCCGCGCGCCGCCGAGGCCGGCGAGGTTGCCGGCGAGCCGGTCGGAGGTGCGCTTGAAGCCGCCGAGCAGCCGCTGGTGCCAGGAAGGGGTCGTGCTCATGCGGGTGTTCCGATCAGGGTGGTGCCGTCGCTCGCGCTCACGTCCACGTCGACGAGCGTGCCGATAGGAGAAGAGGTTGCGAGCGCGACGGGCGCGAAGTTGGCGGCGTGGCCGCGCGTGCCGGGTGCCTCGACCAGCACCTGCTGACGCGTGCCGATCAGGCTGCTGAGCCAATGGCGGCGGGCTACGTCGGCGCGGTCGCGCAGCTCGGCGGCGCGCGTCTTCACCACCTCACGCGGCACTTGCGGCATCCGCGTGGCGGGCGTGCCCTCGCGGGGCGAGTAGGGGAAGATGTGGGCGTGGACGATTTGCGCGTCGGCGATCAGGGCGGCGGTGTTGGCGTGAGCCGCGTCGCTCTCGGTCGGGAAGCCCGCGATCAGGTCCGCCCCGATCGCGATTGCCGGCCGCCTAGCGCGGAGCCGCTCGACCAGCGCGACCGACTGTGCGCGGCTGTGCCGGCGCTTCATGCGCTTCAGGATCAGGTCGTCGCCGGCCTGGAGCGACAGGTGGACGTGCGGCGCAATCCGCGGCTCACCGGTCACGAGGTCGAACAGGCGGTCGTCGATCTCGATCCCGTCCAGCGAGGAGAGACGCAGTCGGGGCAGGTCGGGCACGAGCCGCAGGATGCGCTCGACCAGCAGGCCGAGCGTCGGCGCACCCGGCAGGTCGGCGCCGTAGCTGGTCAGGTCCACCCCGGTCAGCACGACTTCGCGGTGACCCGCTGCAACCAGCTCCTGCACGCGCTCCACCACCGAGCCGGCCGGGACGGATCGACTGGCGCCCCGACCAGTCGGAATGATGCAGAAGGTGCACGCGTGGTCGCAGCCGTTCTGCACCTCCACCAGCGCGCGGGCGTGACCGGCGAACCGCGCTGGCGGCGCGGGGGCAGGCGCGTCCCAGGCTGCGGGCGTGAGTTTCTCCAGGTTGGTGACCACGCGGTCGACCTCCGGCAGCGCGGCGAGGCCGGCCGGGTCGATGGTCGCGGCGCAGCCGGTAACCACCAGCTCGGCGCCCGGCCGCTCGCGCCGCGCCCGGCGGATCGCGGCACGGGACGCCTTCAGCGCCTCCGCGGTCACCGCACAGCTGTTCACCACTGTCACGTCGCGGGAACCCAGCAACGCGCGGATGTGTTCGCTTTCGGCGATGTTGAGCCGGCAGCCGAGCGTGATCACGCGAGGGCCGACATGAGGGGCAGACATGGTCGAGCACTTAGGATCAGGTACCGGCGAAGTCTATGACGCGGCGCAGGCGGTGCTGGACTTCTGGTTTAAGGAGGTGCCCCCGGACAAGCAGTTCGCCAGGGACGAGGCGCTAGACCAGGAGATCAACCGGCGCTTCGGCCAGTGGCGGGACGATGTCTTTGCAAACGACGCGCTCGGCTGGCGCAGCGAGCCGGAGACGCTGCTTGCGGCCATCATCCTGCTCGACCAGTTCTCCCGCAACATCTACCGCGGCAGCGCCAGGGCGTTCGAGGCCGATCCGCTCGCGGAGTCACTCGCGCACGAGGGGATCGAGCGCGGCTGGGACCGGACGCTGCCGCCCGAGCAGGCGGCGTTCCTGCTCATGCCGCTGATGCATGCCGAGCACGTCGACGCCCAGGCGCTGAGCGTCGCCAAGTTCGAGGAGCTCGGGATCGAGGAGAACCTCCATTTCGCGCGCGAGCATGCCGCGGTGTTCGAGCGGTTCGGGCGCTTTCCGGGACGTAACGAGGCGCTCGGGCGGGGATCGACGCCGGAGGAGGAAGACTATCTGAGCCAGCCCGGCGCCGGCTGGTAGCACCGCCGACGGGCGGGTTGCGAAATCGGCAACCTGCGCGTATAAGCGCGCCCACGTTCCTGCGGGATACGTGACGCATCTGCCGCTCCGAGGGGCGACGCCGGCCGACGAGGTTTCGTCCGCCGGCGTTTTTCGCGTTACGTGGTCGCGGGGCAAAGGAGTTAGTGCATGTTCGACAGTCTGAGCGACCGGCTGGGAGGCGTCTTCGACCGTTTGCGCGGCCGTGGCGCGCTGACGGAGGCGGACGTGCGCGCGGCGATGCGCGAGGTGCGCGTCGCGCTGCTGGAGGCCGACGTCGCGCTGCCGGTCGCCCGTCAGTTCGTCGACGAGGTGACGGAGAAGGCGGTCGGCCAGAATGTCCTGCGCTCGATCACGCCGGGGCAGCAGGTCGTCAAGATCGTCAACGACGCGCTCGTCGCGATGCTCGGGTCGGAGAACGCGGGCCTCGCCATCGACGTGACGCCGCCTGCGGTCGTGATGCTGGTCGGCCTGCAGGGCTCGGGCAAGACGACCACAACGGCGAAGCTCGCCAAACTGCTGTCGGGCCGAGACCGCAAGAAGGTGCTGATGGCGTCGCTCGACGTCAACCGCCCGGCCGCGCAGGAGCAGCTGGCGGTGCTGGGCACCCAGATCGAGGTCGCGACGCTGCCGATCGTCGCCGGGCAGCAGCCGGTCGACATCGCGCGGCGGGCGCTGTCGGCGGCGAAGCTGCAGGGCTTCGACGTGCTGATGCTCGACACCGCGGGTCGCCTCCACGTCGATCAGGCGCTGATGGATGAGATGCGGGCGGTGTCCGACATCGCCTCGCCGGCGGAGACGCTGCTCGTCGTCGACTCGCTGACCGGCCAGGATGCGGTGAACGTCGCGACCAACTTCTCTCAGCAGGTGCCGCTGACCGGCGTCATCCTGACCCGCATGGACGGCGATGCGCGCGGTGGCGCCGCGCTGTCGATGCGCGCGGTCACCGGCAAGCCGATCAAGTTCGCCGGCGTCGGCGAGAAGCTCGACGCGCTGGAGCCGTTCCACCCCGGCCGGGTCGCCGGGCGCATCCTCGGCATGGGCGACGTCGTCAGCCTGGTCGAGAAGGCGGCGCAGTCGATCGAGACCGAGGACGCCGAGCGGATGGCCGCGCGGCTGGAGAAGGGCAAGTTCGACCTGAACGACCTTCGCGCGCAGCTCGCGCAGATGCGCCGCATGGGCGGTTTGGGCGCACTCGCGGGCATGATCCCGGGCATGAAGAAGGCGCAGGCCGCGATGGCGGCAGGCGCGGTAGACGAGAAGATCCTGCTCCGCATGGACGCGATGATCGGTTCGATGACGGTGAAGGAGCGCGCCAAGCCGGAGCTGATCAGCGCCAAGCGCAAGATCCGCGTGGCGAAGGGCAGCGGGACGACCGTGCAGGACGTCAACAAGCTGCTCAAGATGCACCAGGAAATGGCCACCGCGATGAAGCGCATCAAGAAGATGGGTGGCATGAAGGGAATGATGTCCTTGCTCGGCAAGGGCGGCATGGGCGGGCTCGGCAACGCACTCGGCGGTGCGGGCCTGGGCGACATGATGGGCAAGCTCGACGGCCCCGGCGGGCTGCCGGGACTCGGCGGCGGCGGGATGCCGCAGCTGCCCCCCGGTTTCGAGAACTTCGTCAAGAAGAAGTGACACACGCGCCGCCCCGCGGAGGCCGGGGCCGCCACATGGCAGGCGCTCAATCGAACAAACCGTCCGGCCTCCGCCGGGCACCTGATTAGAGAAGAAGGACTTATATCATGGCAACCAGCATTCGCCTGTCGCGCGGCGGCTCCAAGAAGCGCCCTTACTACCGCATCGTCGTCGCCGACGCGCGCTCCCCGCGTGACGGCAAGTTCATCGAGAAGATCGGCACCTACAACCCGCTGCTCGCCAAGGACGATGCGAACCGCATCGTGCTCGACAGCGACCGTGCCAAGCACTGGCTCAGCGTCGGCGCGCAGCCGACCGACCGCGTTGCCCGCTTCCTCGATGTGGCCGGCGTGAAGGAGCGCGCGGCGCGCAACAACCCCAAGAAGGCGGAGCCGGGCGAGAAGGCCAAGGAGCGCGCCGAGGAGCGGGCCGAGAAGCTGAAGGCGCAGCAGGAGGCCGAGGCAGCCGCGTCGGCTGCGCCGGCAGAAGAGGCTCCGGCGGCCGAGACCGATGCTCCGGCCGAGGCGACCGCCGAGCAGTGAGGCGGAGCCGGCCTGTGGTGCGTTGGACTCCCGACACGATCAGGAGGACTGCGCACCATGACCGCTTCCATGCCCCCCGAGACCCCGGTTAATGACCAGGACGACGCCGAGAACGAAGGCGTCTCGGCCACAGAGCCCGCCGAAGGGGCCGACGACGCCCCCGCAGGAGACGACGGCTCGCCCGAGCAGTGACGCGCCCGCGTCGACGGTCACCATGGCGGTGATCGTCGGCGCGCACGGCATCGCGGGCGAGGTGCGGCTGAAGGTCTTCGCCGAGGACCTGTCGTCGTACCGTAGCTTCAACGGCGGTACGCTGACTCTGCTGTCCGCCCGCGCGGGCAGCAACGGCACCATCGCGCGCTTCGCCGAGGTGGGTGACCGGAGCGCCGCGGAGGCGCTGCGCGGGACCGAGCTGACGCTGCCGCGCGATGCGCTGCCGCCGCTTGGCGAGGGCGAATACTACCACGCCGACCTGCTCGGCCTCGCCGCGGTCGGCGAGGACGGCGCCCCGATCGGCCGGGTCGTTGCGGTCGACAACTTCGGTGCCGGCGACGTGATCGAGATCGAGCGCGCGGGCGGCGGTCGGTTCATGGTGCCGATGACCGAGGCTGCCGTGCCCAGGTGGGGCGGGGGCGAGTTGGTCGTGGCTGAGGGTTGGGCAGATTAACCTCAAGCAGAACGTGCAGAGTATCAAGCCATCCCGTTCGTGCTGAGTAGAGGCTGAGTAGCTGCGCAGCAGCGTAGCGAAGGCTCGTATCGAAGCATCCTTCGATACGCCGCTTCGACTTCGCTCAGCGGCTACTCAGGACGAACGGTGTGGGCGCTTGCGAGGATGCCCTCCTCCAAGCAAAACGCCGTCACCCCGGGCTTGATCCGGGATGCATCTCACCACAAGCGCTGTCGCCAGCGGGGACATGGATCCCGGATCAAGTCCGGGATGACGATGTTGGTGGATCACTCCGCCGCGATCGCCAGCCCCTCGTCGACATCCGGCTCATCCTCCGCCGCCACACCCTTCTCCAGCCGCGCCTCGTCGGCCGCGAGCGCATCCGCGTCGTCGGCGGTGATTCCGAACCGAGCCGCCACGTCGGGCGCGAACCGAAGCAGGTCGGGACGGAGGCGCAGCAGGCTCAGGTCCTTGGACTTGCCCTCCATCATCACGTCGAAGAACAGCCCGTCGGCCATTCGCATGAAGGTCGCGAACTCGAACGGGTTGGTGAAATCCGCGTGCCCGGTCCAGATCGGCGGGCGCAGCACCGTCTTGATCCGCGCCGTCGCCTTGACCGGCGCCTTCAGCAGCTCGCCCTTCTTCGCCTTGCCCGTTCCAGCCTTGGCAGCGGCGCGCTGCTTAGGTGTGATCTTCTGCTTCACTTCGCGGAGTTCGGTTCGCGGCGAGGAGAAGTGCATCTTTGGCCGTACGCCGGCCGGCCAGGTCGCCAGGAAGCGCTCCAGCGTCTCGCGCATATCGAGCCGCTCGGGGTTGAGGCACCAGAAATGCTGGTAGTCGAACACCAGCCGCACGCCCGTTCGCTCGTGTATCCACAGCGCGTCGGCGGCGGAGAAGCGGATGTCGTCGTTCTCCAGCACCAGTCGGCGGCGGACGTGCTCCGGGCACTGCTCCCACCCCTCGATCCAGCGCGCGCGGCTCGCCTCATGGTCGTCGTAGACGCCCCCGACATGGGTGATCATCACCGCTTCGTCGTCCAGCTCCATGCGGTCGAGCATCTCGGCCTGACTCGCCAGGTCCCAGATGCTCTTCTTCGTCAGCTCCGGGTTTGGCGCGTTCAGCAGCACATACTGCGACGGGTGGAACGACAGGCGGATGTCGTACGCCTTCGCCTTCGCCCCGAACGTGCGCAGCTCCGCATCGCTCTCCGCCACCATGTTGTGGAACTGCGGCATGTCCGGGTGGGTCGCGTAGGGCGCGATGTCCGAGGACAGCCGGTACATGTCGAGCTTCTCGGCGTGCAGATAGTCGAGCACCTTGTCGAGATACTCGAGCGAGCATTTGAGGTGCGGGTTCTTCTGCCAGCGCCGGGTGTCCTGCGTCTTCATGCCCTGCTTGCCCATCACCTTGACGGGGAAGCCCAGGCGGAGCGGGCGGCTGTTGTCGGTCATGCGGGCACCTGAGCTTGGGGGACGCCGATCGAGGCGGCGAAGTGGTTCCAGTCGGAAAGGCGGAGCGCGCCGCCGGTGGCCTGGGCGTGGCCGTTGCCGAATCGGTCGTCGGCGCCGGGCGGGCGGTGGTCGGCCAGGAAGGCGATCAGGTCGCGACCGCTCGCCGAGCGCGTCGCGAAATGGACCCAACCGGCGCGGTAGCCACGGTTGGCGGCGATCACGATCTTGTCCTTCAGCCGCCCGCGCCACTGCTGCGCGATCAGCGGGTGGATCTGGCAGGCGGAGTCGAGCGGCACGAGCGCGACGTCACCGGCGACGATGGGTGCGGCGCGCTTTGCCACGTCCATCTCGGCGCGCACCTCGGCACGGGCGGCGTGGAGCGCCTGTGCGTCGGCGCTCTCGCCCTTGGTGATCGCTTTCGGTCCGTCGCTTTCGAGCAGCAGGCGGAGCGCCGGCGCGGCGTCCGCGGCCGCGGTACGGCGCGGGGCGTTGAGGAGCACAACCGCATCCTTGAGCGCGGTCTTGCCGAAGCGCTGTTGCGCGTCCGCCAGTTCGGGAAAGCCACGATCGTCGGCCATGTCGCCGATCAGCCCGATCGCGGCGAGCCACAGCAGCGATTCGTCGGGCGCCAGCGCCTGCACCGCCCACCACGCGATCAGCGCAGTGGTCGGCTCGGGCTCAAGGCCATTGCCGCTGAGCGTGATCGCGTCATCCGGTGCACCGGTCGGCACGTGATGGTCGATGATCACGGTGGGACAGCCGGGCAGGACCGGATCGGCGCGGGTGCCGAGATCGGCGACGATCAGCCCGCCGGGATCGTGCTCGCGCAGCCGCGCGGTGACTGCCGGATCCCACGGGGTCTCGCCCTTGCCGACCAGCACCGGAGTCGCCCGCCAGCTCGCGGCGGTGAGTGCCCGGACGAGGATCGCTGCCGCCGACAGTCCGTCCGCATCGAAGTGGCAGAGCACAACAACCGGACGCGTCCGATCGAACGCCGCAAGGCCGTCTTCAAACGCAGCACGCGCGGCCGCGCGCGGATCATCGACATGGGCGAGGCGACCGAGCATCAGGGGACAACGCCCGCGCGGTCCGCCGGCTCCCTAGCCGATCAATCGGGTCGTCGTGACGTAGAGCGTCGCGATGTCGCAGTCGGCCGCCCAGGCGAGTCCGGTGCTCTCCGCCTCGTCGATGCTGTCGAAGCGCAGTTCGGAGACGAGCGCGACCGACTCGTCGGGGCCGAGCAGCGACCCGGTCAGCGCGAAGCTGCCGTCGGGCTGTTCATCGATACTGATGCAGTCGCTCTCCACCGGGGCACGTTCGCCGACCGGCAGCTTGATGATCTCCACGGCAGCCAACTCCTTGTCGTGTCGGCAGCGAAACGCTCGTGGATCAGGACAGTTGCGCGCGCGTCGCGGTGAGCGGATCACTGGCGGTCGGCACCGCGGGGATGTCGATCAGCACCAGCGACATGTTGTCGCTGCCGTCGCGGTCGAAGGCGCCGGCCATCAGCGTCGCGGCGAGCGGCTCCAGCGCGCGCGCGTCGAGGTCGGCGGCGTCCAGCGATCGGGAGAGTCCGTCCGAACACAGCAGGAAGCGATCGCCCGGCGCACAGGCGACGATGTGCCGCTCGATCTCGCAGGCGGTATCGACGCCGAGCGCGCGGGTGACGACGTTCGCCTGTGGGTGGCGCTCCGCGGCGGCGGGAGTGAGCAGGCCGGCGTCGACCAGCTCCTGAACCAGGCTGTGGTCGCGGGTGAGCTGTTCCACGGCGGCGCCGAAGCGGTATGCGCGGCTGTCGCCTGCCCAGGCGAGATGCGCCCGGCCCTGGTGCAGGCAGAGCGTGATCACCGTCGCTCCGGCCTGCTCGCCGGCGGCCGCGTTCTGGCCGAGGATGGCGGCGTTGGCGCGCAGCAGCGCCGCGATCACGGCATCTGGCGAGACAGCACCGCCACCGACCGCCAGTTCACGCAGCGCGTCGATCACCGACTGCGCCGCGCGGTCGCCGCCGCGGTGCCCGCCCATGCCGTCGACCACCGCCCACAGCCCGCGTTCCGGACAGTCGAAGACGCGGTCCTCGTTGATCGTCCGCACCCGCCCGACGTGGCTTCGCGCGACCGAGCGGACGCCTGTCGGCAGATCGGAAGCAAGCGTGCTCACCGATCGATCTCGGACTCGGCGCGGTCATAGGCAGCGGTGAAGGCCCGGTCGAGCGAGCCTGGCTCCCCCTCCAGCTGGCGGGTCAGGTCGGCGTGCCGCGCCGCGACCTCTTCGGCTTGCGCCGCGACCTTGCTCTTCAGCAGCGACGCGCGAGCCGCTGCCGCCTTGTCCAGGTCAGCGGGCTCGAAGGTCGAGATCGCAGCGCGCAGCGAGCCTTGCAGCCCGGCGAAGGTCGCGATCAGGTGACGCTTGATGTCGCGGAACGAGGCCTGCAGCGCGGCCGGGCCGGACAGGAAGGTGCTGGAGCCGGCGAGCAGCAGGTCGACCGCCAGGCGCTGGGTCGGTGCCCATTTGAACGGATTGTTGTCGGCGCCGCCGATGGTGGTGCGGGCCAGGTCGTACTGGCTGCGCGCCCGGTCCCGTTCCGTCATCAGGTCGCCGATGCCGAGCACCATCTGCCGGTACACCGCGCCCGCCCGGCGCATGACCTCCGCCGGTTCCTCGCTGGCGAGCAGGGAAGCGTCCAGCCCCGCACCCTCGCAGAAGGCGTCGAGCAGCGTGCCGGCCGTCGTCGAGGGCGGCGGTGCGGGCGGCGCGTCGCTCCAGTCGCTCGGCACTGCGGCCGATCGACCGAGCGGCGGCGTGAGCACCATGGTCCGCGCCATGTCGGCGGGCGCATCGCCGTGCGGCGCATGATTGGCGCGCAGGCGGAAGCGACCGAACCGCAGGGTTGAGGGCACCGCGACCGGAGTGGCGAGCGCGTCGGGAAAGCGCTCCCCGCTGCCGGCGTCGAACACGCCGTTGGTGCCGAGCGCACGCAGCGACAACCCGCCATCGACGATGCTCAGCTCGCAGTGCGCGCGCGACAACTCGTAATCCGGATCGGGGATCGACCAGTCGGCGGCGCTGTCGCGGCCGATCTTGATCGTGCCTTCGCGCAGGAGGCGGGCGTCGATCGGCTGCACCTCATCGGCGCGATCGAAGAGCTGAAGCAGGTACAGGGGACTTCTCCCTTACGCGGCGGCGCGCGTGGGGCGCGCGATGCGGGTCGCCAGCACATTCTCGACTGCGGCGGGCGGTGCGGCCTCGACGCGCGCCTCGATCGTGGCGGCGGCGCGGTTGAAGGCGTCGAAGGCAGCGCCGAACTCGTCACGGCGGCGATGGGAGATGCGCAGCGCGAAGCCGCTGCGTGCGGCATCATCGAGCGCGCCGCGCAGCCGGGCGAGCGGCCGGGCGACCATCGCACCGCTGAGGTAGCCGATCACGAGCACCACCAGCATGACGATCCCGGCGAGGATCAGCAGCGAGGTGCGTGCCGCATCCATCGCGGCGTCGAGCGCCGTTCGCTTCATGACCAGATCGACCGTACCGAAGTTCGCACCGGCATAGGTGATCGGCTGGACGAAACGGATGCCCGCACCATGGCCGACGTCGCGTGCGGCGGTGGCCGGCCGTGCGCCGGAAAGCGCCGGCTCACCGTACGGACGGGCGTAGCGGGTGCCGACGAGGCGCGGGGTCGAGGCCGCGCGAACGACGCCCGCGGCATCGACGACGACCAGATCGCGGATGGTGTTGTCGCGCGCCGCTGCCGCTGCGAATGCCTGGAGCGCGGACCAGTCCTGCTGTTCCGCCGGCAGCCCGGCATTGTCGGCGGCAAGCACCGCGGCGTTCTGCGTGACGAAGGTCGCTGTGGTCGATCCGGCCGCAATCGCCAGGCGCTCCAGTGCGTCCTTCTCGCGCTGCAACCCGAACAGGATGCAGGCAGAGAGCGCGAGCGCGGTGACCAGCGCGAGCGCCGCTGGCAGCTTGACCCGTAGCGGAAGTCCGCGGCGCCCGATCGGCGCCTCGGCCTGCGCCGCGATCTCGCGCGCGAGTGCCGCCTCCAGCGCCAGACCATCGGCGAAGCGCGCTTCCGGCTTCTTGGCGAGCAGCTTATCGATGATGAAGCGCATGCCTGGCGGACAATCGGCGGCCGAGCGGTCGATCGGCTCGACCTTCTCCTGCGCGATCTGGATCGCGAGCGTGGCGATGGAGGTGCCCGGGAAGGCGACCTTGCCCGTCACCATCTCGTAGAGCACGACCCCCAGCGAGAACAGGTCGGAGCGGTGATCGACGGGCAGGCCGAGCGCCTGCTCGGGGCTCATGTACCGTGGCGTGCCGATCAGCTGTCCGACCTGGGTGCGGCCAAGCTGCTTCTCCGCGCCGCCCTGGTCGAGGTCGCCGACCCGCGCGACGCCGAAGTCGAGGAGCTTGGCGGTGCGCCCGTCCGCGGACACCAGGATGTTCGACGGCTTAACGTCGCGGTGCACCACGCCGCCGGCGTGCGCATAGGCGAGCGCGCTGGCGAGCTGGCGCCCGATCTCCAGCACGCGTTCATAGGGCAGGCGGCCGTTCGCCTGGAGCAGCGCATCGAGCGGTTGTCCCTCGATCAGCTCCATTGCGATGTAGGGCGCGCCTTCTGCCTCCCCAACGTCATAGATGGTTGCGATGTTGGGGTGGCTCAGCACGCCGGCCGCCCGCGCCTCGCGCAGGAAGCGTGCGCCGAGCTCCGGATCGCGCGAGTATTCGGGCTTGAGCACCTTGATCGCGACGGTGCGCCCGATGCCGGGATCGTGCGCGCGGTACACGTCCGCCATCGCGCCCTCACCCAAGCGGCCGTCGATCCTGTACCGTCCCAACATCGTCTTCAACGCGGCCTCTCCCGGCGCAAGTCCAGCCCGCCGTGTAGCGTCAATGACTTAACGCATTGCTGCACGGCTAAGCATTCAGCGTCGTGCGCGGACCGTCGCCGCGATCCGCTCGGCGCGGGCCAGGTCGCGGGCGACCAGCGGATTTCCCGGGTCGGCGGCGGCGGCGCGGCGCAGCAGGCCAACCGCCTGCTCGACCTTGCCGCTGTTGAGCGCGGCGAGGCCGGCGGTCCGCAGCTGGCGCGACAGCGCCGGATTGGCAGCGCGAGGACCCGGCTTTGCGGCGACCGGCGGCTTGGGCGCAGCGGCCTTGGGCGCCGGGCGCGTGGCCGGACGATCGGGCGAGCGGGAAGGGGCGGGATCCGCGCGGCGGACGGGATCGGGTCGCGGAGCGGTTCCCGGGATACGCAGGACCTGGCCGGGCGTCAGCGCAAAGGGCGCGGTCAGCTTGTTGTAGCGACCGAGCTGATACGCCTTCAGCCGGTTGCCGAGCAGTCGCTGGGCGAGTGCGGGAACGGTGTCGCCCGCCTTCACCGTGTAGGGATAGCTGGTCGGGCCGAGCAGTTCCTCCGGATCGCGCTCGATCGAATCGCGCAGCAGGAGGGCGGAAGCGTTCAGCGGCTCGCGCTTCAAGAGCTGGCGTAGCAGCTTGCGCGCGTCATCCACGTCACCGGCGATCAGGAGCGCCTGGACCTGGTCGACACCGCTCTCCGCCGTCGGCGCGGACGGTGCGGGCAGGTTGCCCGGCCGCTCGGGCTTGCCCGAACAGGCAGCGACGCTCAGCGCCAGCACGGCGACGGTCGCGCGCAGGTAGGATGTCATGCGGTAAGCCTCTCGATGATGCGGCCGTGATCGAGGCCGGTGGTCAGCAGCGCCTCCAGCGCCGCCGTGTCGCGCACGCGCGCGACGAAACTCTCGCCGTCGCCCGGGTGGCCGAAATAATAGCCCTGGAAATGATGGCAGCCGTGCCGGCGCAGCCACGCATATTCGGCGTGGGTCTCGACGCCCTCGGCCAGCACGCGGATGCCGAGCCCGCGGCCGAGCGCGATGATGCTCTGGCAGATCGCCTGGCTGTCGCCGCGGCTGTCGACGTCCGTCACGAACTCGCGGTCGATCTTGATCTTGTCGAAAGCGAGCGTGCGCAGCGAACTGAAGCCCGAGTAGCCGGTGCCGAAATCGTCCACCGCCAGCTTCACGCCGAGCTGGCGGAGCGCGCCAAAGACGCGGCGGCAATGATCGGTGTCGCTGGTGGCGATGCTTTCCGTCAACTCGAGCTCGAGCTGGTTCGCGCCCACGCCGTGGCTCTGGAGCGTGCGCGCGACCAGGAGCGGCAGGTCGTCGCCCTCCAGCTGAAGGCTGGAAACGTTGACCGCGACGCGCAGCCGGCCGAACCCGAGCCGTCGCCACTCGGCCGCCTCGCGCACGGCGGCGTTCAGCACCCAGGTGCCGATCTCCCCCGCCAGGCCAAGTTCCTCCAGGATCGGCACGAACTCGGCCGGCGACACGGTGCCGCGAACCGGGTGGTGCCAGCGCAGCAGTGCCTCCGCACCGCCGATCGTGCCCTGCGCGGCGTCCACCAGCGGCTGGAAGTGCAGTCGAAGCTCGCGCCGGTCGACCGCGTGGCGGATGTCCTGCTCGAGCACGAAGCGGTCACGCGCCAGGCTGGTCTGGTCGGTCGGTCGCGCAGCGGCCGGGCTTGGCGCGCTGCCCGGCACCACGCTGAACGATGCGATGGTGCGCGCGATGAACGCCGTGGGGGAAAGCTCCTCCGTCTCCGCAAAGCGGGCTAGGCGGACGGCAACCTGCGGGATGATCTGGGTATCGCCGTCAACGAGCACGTCGCCGAGGGCGTAGGCGATCGCGTCCAGTTCGGCCCAGGCCGCATCTTCGCTCAGCGCCGGGCCGAACCATAGGCCGATGTGGCCGCGGTCGATCTGCGCCACGAACCGCCCGCGTGGCAGCATCGCGCCTAGCCGCGCGGCGGAGGCCGCGAAGATGCGGTCGGCGAGCTGGGGATCAAAGGCGGTAAGCCGGTCGAAGTCGCTGAACACGAGGGCGCCGAGCAGGCCGCTGCGATCCTCCTCGATCCGAGCCACCAGCGCCTCGCGGACGGGCAGGCCGCTGACCGGATGCTGCTCGACCAGTCGGTGGCGGACGGCGTCGAGCTGCTGTTCGAGCAGGGGCCCGCCGGTCGTATCCGCAGGCCGCTGCACCACCATCATCCATCCAGCCAGGAGCGCGGTGGTGCACAGCGCGACGATCAGGGAAACGGACGGCGCAAGAAGCAGTGCCGCAATCAGCGCGATTGACCCGACCAGTGGCGGTATGCACCGGTCCGCGGCCAACTGCCTGATTGTCAACGCCTTACGCATGGTGACGCGGCGTAGCGCCTAAGTGATACCGGGCGGTTAAGGCCCGCGGCGCGCCGCTTCAGATGGAGGGCGTCTCGCAAATCAGCCGCTGGACCTCGGCCCGAAGGGCGTCGACGCGGTAGGGCTTCTGCAGGAAGGAACCTTCGTCCGGGATCTGTTCGCGCGTCGGCAGCGTGTCGCCAGACGTCAGTAAGATGCGGATGTCAGGCCAGCGCTGACGGACCAGCTCGGCGAGTGCCAGACCGTCCATGCTGCCGGGCATGCGGATGTCCGTGAAGAGCAGGTGAACCTCGCCGCCGCCCTCCAATAGCTTGACCGCCTCGTCGGCGGTCTCGGCCTCCACCACCGTGTAGCCGGCATCGCTCAACGCGTCCGAGCCGATCAGGCGGACGAGCATCTCGTCTTCAACCAGGAGGACCACGCGATCTTGCTTCGTTGACACGGCATTGACTTCAATCAAGCTGCAGGGACTGTCATAACCAGCCTGGTCCGGCCCGGTTCCTGGTAAAGCGACAGGATCAGCCGCGGGTGCGCGAGCGGTCCGACATGGCGAGCGCTTGCTCCACCGCCGGCAGCATCGCATCGACGACGGCCCCGATCGCGCGCGCGTTGGGGTGAATGCCGTCGATCAGGACCATGGCCGGGTGACCCAGGATGCCCGGCGGGAAGAAGGAGTGCCGCACGGCCCCGTGGGCCAGCGCCAGGTCGGCGTGGATCGTGGCATAGCCGCGGGCGCGGGCGCGCAGCACGGGCGGCGGATCGACATGGGCGAGCAGCACCGGAATGCCGCAGCGGCCGAACTCACCCAGGATTTCGCCCAATTGCGCGCGCGTGCGCGCCGGCGGCACACCGCGCAGCACGTCGTTGGGGCCGAGCTGCACGATCGCAAGATCAGGCCGCGCCGCCAGCGTGCTGAGGACGCCGGGCAATCGTCGAACCGCATCACCGGTGGTGTCGCCCGATCGGCCCGCGTTGATGACCCGCGCCTGCGGAAGGTTAGCACGAAGCCGCTGCTCGAGCCGGGCGGGGAAGCTCTGGTCGGCGGGCAGGCCGTAGCCCGCGATCAGGCTGTCGCCGAACGCCAGGATCAGCGGGTCGGAAGGCGTCATCGGCTTCTATATGGGAGCGGGATCGCGGTTCTGCAGCGCCAGCACAGCGTCGAGCAGCGGCACCTGGCTCGGCAGCATGTGGGTGCGGGCGTCGTCGGCCGCGAACCAGCGCGCTTCCTCCACCTCCGGGAAGTCGCGTAGCTGGCCGCTCCTGGGTGGCCACTCGAGCGAAAAATGGTTGCTGCGCACCGCCGCCACGTCGATGTCCTGCGTGCCGGTGAACGCCTCCACCCGCTTGCCGCCGGCCTGACGAATCGTGGCGAGCGGCGTTAGAGCGCAAGTGAGGGGGACGCCGAGCTCCTCCTCCACCTCGCGCCGAGCGGCCATCTCGCTCGTCTCGCCGAAATCAATGCCGCCCTTCGGGATCTGCCACGCACCGACGTCCTTGCCGCGCCAGAACGGACCGCCCGGCCTGACCAGCAGCACCTGAGATCCACTTTCGTGATGTCGAGTGAGCAGGACGCCCGCGCTGTGGTTTGCTCGTGATTTGGCCGTCATGACGCGCTGAACGCGCGGACGGGGTATCGGCTGCCGATCTGTTTCGCAACTTAGCGGAGGTGCGACGCGAGTTTTGCTATTATTCGCTTCCGACCGCACCGGGGCGACGGTAAGGCCGGCGCGCTCACCTTGTCCGACGCGGCCTGTGGCATGAGATAGGACCGATGAACCAAGCCCACCGCCAGCCGCTCTCCGGCACGCCTCACCATTATTTCGATACGCGCACCGCGGTCGAGGCGATCCGCTCCGGTGCCTATGATACGCTCCCCTATGTGTCGCGGGTGCTCGCCGAGCAATTGGTGCGCCGCTGCGATCCCGCGCTGCTGCCGGCCGCGCTGGAGCAGATTGTCGAGCGCCGGCAGGATCTCGACTTCCCGTGGTACCCGGCGCGAGTTGTGTGCCACGACATCCTCGGCCAGACGGCGCTGGTCGACCTGGCGGGCCTGCGTGACGCGATCGCGGCGGAAGGTGGCGACCCGGCCAAGGTCAATCCGGTCGTGCCGACGCAGCTAATTGTCGACCACAGCCTCGCCGTGGAGCACGGTGGCTTCGATCCCGACGCGATCGCCCGCAACCGGGAGATTGAGGATCGCCGCAACGCCGACCGCTTCCACTTCATCGAGTGGACCAAGCGCGCATTCGACAACGTCGATGTGGTGCCGGCCGGCAACGGCATCATGCACCAGATCAACCTGGAGAAGATGTCGCCGGTCATCCAGGTCCAGGACGGCGTCGCGTTCCCGGATACCTGCGTCGGCACCGACAGCCACACGCCGCACGTCGATGCGCTGGGCGTCATCGCGATCGGCGTCGGCGGGCTGGAGGCGGAGACGGTGATGCTGGGCCGCCCCTCCATGATGCGGCTGCCGGATATCGTCGGGGTTGAACTGACCGGCCGTCGCACGCCCGGCATCACCGCGACTGACATTGTGCTGGCGCTGACCGAGTTCCTGCGGACCGAGCGCGTGGTCGGGGCATGGCTGGAGTTCTACGGCGAGGGCGCGGACAGCCTGTCGATCGGCGACCGCGCGACGATCAGCAACATGTGCCCGGAATACGGCGCGACCGCCGCCATGTTCCACATCGATTCGCAGACGATCGACTACCTCCTGCTCACCGGTCGAGACCCGGAGCAGGTGCGGCTGGTCGAGACCTATGCCAAGACGGCCGGCCTCTGGGGCGATCAGCTTCGCACCGCCGAGTACCCGCGCGTGCTCCGCTTCGACCTGTCGAGCGTCGAGCGGACCATGGCTGGCCCGTCCAACCCGCACCGTCGCCTGCCGACCAGCGCGCTCCACGAGCGCGGCATTGCCAAAGACCTGGAGGGTGCGCGGGCGCAGGAGCGTGAGGGGCTGATGCCCGATGGCGCGGTGATCATCGCCGCGATCACCAGCTGCACCAACACCTCCAACCCGCGCAACGTCGTCGCGGCCGGGCTGGTCGCCAAGAAGGCGAACGCGTTCGGGCTCACCCGCAAGCCGTGGGTCAAGACCAGCTTCGCGCCGGGATCGCGCGTGCCGAGCCTGTACCTGGAGGAGGCGGACCTCTTGCGCGAGCTGGAGCAGCTCGGCTTCGGCATCGTCGGCTTCGCCTGCACGACCTGCAACGGCATGTCGGGTGCGCTCGACCCCGTCATCCAGCAGGAGATCGTCGATCGCGATCTCTACACGGTCGCCGTGCTGTCGGGGAACCGCAACTTCGACGGGCGCATCCATCCTTACGCCAAGCAGGCGTTCCTCGCCTCGCCCCCGCTGGTCGTCGCCTACGCGATCGCGGGCACGGTGCGGTTCGATATCGAAAAGGATGTGCTCGGCACCACGCCCGACGGTCGCGAGATCCGGCTCAAGGACCTGTGGCCGACCGACGAGGAGATCGACGCAATCGTCTCCGAGCACGTCCATGCCGAGCAGTTCCGCAACATCTACGAACCGATGTTCGCGCGCTCGCTGCACGGTGGCGCGCCGGTCAGTCCCTTGTACGACTGGCGACCGCAGTCGACCTACATCCGCCGCCCGCCGTACTGGGACACGGAGGGGCTGGGCGCGCTCGCTGCCAGCCCACGGACGCTCAAGGGCATGCGCCCGCTCGCGATCCTGCCGGACAATATTACGACCGACCACCTGTCGCCCTCCAACGCGATTCTGCCGACATCCGCGGCGGGTGAGTATCTGACGTCCATGGGCGTGCCGGAGGAGGACTATAACAGCTACGCCACCCATCGCGGCGACCACCTGACCGCGATGCGCGCGACCTTCGCCAATCCGCAGCTCGTCAACGAGATGGCAGTGGTCGACGGCGCGGTGCAGAAGGGCAGCCTGGCCCGCGTCGAGCCCGACGGCACGGTGATGCGGATGTGGGAGGCGATCGAAACCTACCTGGGTCGCCGCCAGCCGCTGATCATCATCGCCGGCGCCGACTACGGCCAGGGATCGTCGCGCGACTGGGCGGCGAAGGGCGTGCGCCTGGCCGGCGTCGAGGCGATCGTCGCGGAGGGCTTCGAGCGTATCCACCGCACCAACCTGATTGGCATGGGCGTGCTGCCGTGCGAGTTCACCCACGGCACGACGCGGCTCGGCCTCAAGCTCGACGGCACCGAGACCTACGATGTCATCGGCACGCCCGCGCCCCGCGCGGAGCTGACGCTGGTGATCAACCGCAAGGACGGACGGCAAGAGCAGGTGCCGGTCACCTGCCGGCTCGACACGGCGGAGGAGGTGTCGATCTACACCGCCGGCGGCGTGCTCCAGCGCTTCGCGGAGGACTTTCTCGCGAGCGAGGCAGCGGCCGCGTGATGCACGCGTCTGTCACCCCGGCGCAGGCCGGGGTCCAGCAACGGGCCGCTCGCAACTGGGCCCCGGCCTTCGCCGGGGTGGCGGTGAGATGAAACAAACCCGCATCCCCGCCACCTACATGCGCGGCGGCACCAGCAAGGGCGTCTTCTTCCGCCTCGAGGACCTGCCCGATCGCTGCCGCGAGCCCGGCCGGGCCCGCGACCGCCTGTTCCAGCGCGTGATCGGCAGCCCCGACCCGTACGCCGCGCACATCGACGGCATGGGCGGCGCGACCTCCTCCACCAGCAAGTGCGTGATCGTCTCGCCCGCGAGCGTGCCCGACCACGACGTCGATTACCTCTACGGTCAGGTCGCGATCGGCGAGGATGCGGTCGACTGGTCGAGCAACTGCGGCAACCTATCGACCGCGGCGGGGGCCTTCGCGATCCACGCCGGCTACGTCGATGCCGGCCGGGACGGGGTGCGCACGGTGCGCATCTGGCAGGCGAACATCGGCAAGACGATCGTCGCCCACGTGCCGGTGGAGAACGGCACGGTGCAGGAGCTCGGCGACTTCGAGCTCGACGGCGTGACCTTCTCCGCCGCGGAGATCGTGCTGGAGTTCGCCGACCCGGCCGCGGGCGAGGGCGCGCTGTTCCCGACCGGCAACCTCGTCGACACGATTGAGGGCCCCGATGGCCCGGTACAGGCCACGCTGATCAACGCCGGCATCCCCGCGGTGTTCGTCCGCGCGCGCGACATCGGCTACACCGGCACCGAACTGCGCGAGGCGATCAACGGTGATCCGGCCGCGCTGGACCGGTTCGAGGCCCTACGCACCGCCGGCGCCGCCGCGATGGGAATCGACAAGACCGGCCGCGCGCCCGCCATCGCCTTCGTCGCGGCCCCCGCCGGTCACGTCACCTCCAGCGGCAAGCAGGTGGCGGCGGGCGAGATCGACCTGCTCGTCCGCGCGCTGTCGATGGGCAAGCTCCACCACGCGATGATGGGCACCGCCTCCGTCGCGATCGCGACCGCGGCGGCCGTGCCGGGCACGCTGGTCAATGAAGCGGCGGGCGGAGGCGCGCGAACCGCGGTCCGCTTCGGCCATCCCTCCGGCGCGCTCCAGGTCGGGGCGGAGGCGCGGCAAGTGGACGGCCGCTGGACCGTCACCAAGGCGATCATGAGCCGCAGCGCGCGCATCCTGATGGAGGGATGGGTGCGCGTGCCGGAGGATAGTTTCTGACGAGCCACCACCCGTCACCCCGGCGCTGAGCCGGGATCCCGCTTCTTCAAGAGCGGACGGGAGAGACAACAGCGGGACCCCGGATCAAGTCCGGGGTGACGAAGGAGAGAAAAGTGACCGACACGACCACGCCGACTTTCAAGCCCAAAAAGTCCGTCGCCCTCTCGGGCGTCACCGCGGGCAACACGGCGCTCTGCACGGTCGGGCGCACCGGCAACGACCTCCACTATCGCGGCTACGACATCCTCGACTTCGCGGAAACGGCCGAGTTCGAGGAGATCGCCCACCTGCTCGTTCACGGCTGGCTCCCCAACCAGGCCGAGCTGACCGCCTACAAGGCGAAGCTGAAGGCACTCCGCGGCCTGCCGCTCGCCGTCAAGGAGGCGCTCGCCGCCATTCCCGCCAACGCCCACCCGATGGACGTGATGCGCACCGGCGTCTCCGCGCTCGGCTGCGCGCTGCCCGAGAAGGACGACCATGCCACGCCGGGCGCACGCGACATCGCCGACCGGCTGATGGCGTCGCTCGGCTCGATGCTGCTCTACTGGTATCACCTGTCGAACAACGGCCGCGAGATCGAGGTGGAGACCGACGACGACAGCATCGGCGGCCACTTCCTCCACCTGCTCCACGGCGAGCGCCCGAGCGACAGCTGGGTGCGCGCGATGCACACCTCGCTGATTCTCTACGCCGAGCATGAGTTCAACGCCTCCACCTTCACCGCGCGCGTCATCGCCGGCACCGGCAGCGACATGCACTCGGCGATCACCGGCGCGATCGGCGCGCTGCGCGGCCCCAAGCACGGCGGCGCCAATGAGGTCGCGTTCGAAATCCAGAAGCGCTACCGCAACCCCGACGAAGCCGAGGCGGACATCCGCCGCCGGGTGCAGGCCAAGGAGGTCGTGATCGGCTTCGGTCACCCGGTCTACACCGTCAGCGACCCGCGCAACGTCGTCATCAAGCGCGTTGCCAAGCAGCTGTCGGACGAGGCGGGCAGCACCAAGATGTACGACATCGCCGACCGGCTCGAGTCGGTGATGATGGACGCCAAGAAGATGTTCCCGAACCTCGACTGGTTCTCGGCCGTCTCCTATCACCTGATGGGCGTGCCGACCGCGATGTTCACGCCCCTGTTCGTCATCGCCCGCACCAGCGGCTGGGCCGCCCACGTCATCGAACAGCGCGAGGATAACAAGATCATCCGCCCGAGCGCGAATTACGTCGGGCCGGAGGATCAGACGTGGGTGCCGCTGGCGGAGCGGGGGTGAGGTTAGTGGCGTTCGAACCGTTCAGCTTTAGCGATCGCTGGTACGACAAGGTTGGGAGGGGAACCGTCAGTCTGAGGACGTTCGCGATCTTGTGCGCTGCCGTCGCCGTATTGCTGATCGGATCGCACCTGCTGTGACATGCCGAACGACCGTCACGTGCGTCCCCACTGCCTTCTTCTCGTCACCCCGGGCTTGACCCGACGTCCCGCTGTTGTCGCACCGAATGAGTTACGAACGCGGCGGCTGGGTCTACATCATGGCCGATCGCTACCGCGGCACCATGTACGTCGGCGTCACCGCTAACCTCGCCGCCCGCATCCTCCAGCACCGGACCGGCACCGGTTCGGACTTCTGCGCCCGCTACGGCCTCACGCGGATGGTCTGGGCCGAGCCCGGCGACACGATGGAGGCCTGCATCGAGCACGAAAAGCGCGTCAAACGCTGGCGGCGCGAGTGGAAGTTTTCGCTGATCGAGCGTAGCAATCCGGAGTGGACCGACATCAGCGGCTCGATCGTCTGAAGAAGCGGGACCCCGGATCAAGTCCGGGGTGACGAGCTGCCAAAACTAAGGAGCCCCATGCCCTATCTCCTCGCCTCCGACCTCCCTACCGAACCCGCCGGCAAGCGCTTCCGCGCCGCGCTCGCGCGTCCCGGCATCTATCAGCTGCCCGGCGCCCATAACGGCCAGGCCGCGATCCAGGCGCGCAACGCCGGGTTCGACGGGCTGTACCTCTCCGGCGCGTCGATGACCGCCAGCATGGGCCTGCCCGATCTCGGCATCATTACGGTCGACGAGGTCGCCTTCTTCATCCGCCAGATCGTCCGCGCCTCGGGCCTGCCGCTCTTGGTCGACGGCGACACTGGCTACGGCGAGGCGCTCAACGTCATGCACATGGTCCGCACCTTCGAGGATGCGGGCGCGGGAGCGGTGCACCTGGAGGACCAGATTCTGCCCAAGAAGTGCGGGCACCTGAACGGCAAGAGCCTGGTCGCGCCGATGGACATGGCGGCGAAGGTCGCGGCGGCGAAGAAGGCCGCGCGAGACCTGGTGATCATCGCCCGCACCGACGCGGTTGGGGTCGACGGCTTCGACGCGGCGGTGGAGCGCGCTAAGCTGTATGTGGAGGCGGGCGCCGACGCGATCTTCCCCGAAGGGCTGACCAGCCGCGAGATGTTTGCGCGCTTCCACGCCGCGATGCCTGACGTGCCGCTGCTCGCCAACATGACCGAGTTCGGCAAGACCCCGTTCTTCACCGCGGCCGAATTTGAGGCGATGGGCTACAAGCTGGTGATCTGGCCCGTCTCGTCACTGCGCGTCGCCAACAAGGCGCAAGGAGAGCTCTACGCGTCGATCAAGGCGGAGGGCGGCACCCACAAGATGATCGACCGCATGCAGACCCGCCAGGAGCTGTACGACACGATTGGGCTGCACGACTTCGAGGAGCTGGACGCCAGCATCGTGCGGACCATCGTACCGCAGGGCATGCCGCAGGACGCCTAGCTCAGAACAGCGCCTGCCAGGCCGCGCGAACCCCGATCACCACGGTCGATCCACCGATCGGCGCCAGCAGCGAGAAGAGCAGAAAGGCGAGGATGAGCCGGGTCAGGTTCCGCTCCTCCGCCTGGCTCAGCTTCGGCGGCCTGGCCGGCGGCGGCGGCGTCCAGCGCGGCGGCGGGGTCTGGTCGCGGAAGTCCATGAACATGGGCGTTCATTCCTCGGCCGGTGGGCAGCGCGCCCGCGATGCGCTATGCGCGCGCGCATGACAAGCGTCGATCGTCCCGTCCTGACCCCGCCCGATGGCCACAAGAAGGTCCTGCTTCACTCCTGCTGTGCGCCGTGCTCGGGCGAGGTGATGGAGGCGATGACGGCGAGCGGCATCGACTACACGATCTTCTTCTACAATCCGAACATCCACCCCAAGGAAGAGTATCTGCTGCGCAAGGAGGAGAACATCCGCTTCGCCGAAGCGCACGGGGTGCCGTTCGTCGACGCCGACTACGACACCGCCAACTGGTTCAAGCGGGCGAAGGGCATGGAGTGGGAGCCGGAGCGGGGCGCGCGCTGCACCATGTGCTTCGACATGCGCTTCGAGCGCACCGCGCTCCACGCGCACGAGCACGGCTTTCCGGTCATCACCTCGTCGCTCGGCATCAGCCGGTGGAAGGACATGAACCAGATCAACGGATCGGGCGAGCGCGCGGCCAGCCACTACCCGGACCTCAGCTACTGGACGTTCAACTGGCGAAAGGGCGGGGGGGCCGCGCGGATGATCGAGATCTCCAAGCGCGAGCGCTTCTACCAGCAGGAATATTGCGGCTGCGTCTACTCGCTCCGGGACTCGAACGCCCACCGCGTCAGCCAAGGCCGGCCCGAGATCGCGATCGGCCAGCTCTACTACGGCGACGACACACCCGATCGCTGAGCCGCCTCGGCCGCGAGTCGGCGCAGATAGCGCTGGTGGTCGGCCGCGGTGCCCACGAAACGCTTCAGGCGCGCCAGCCGCTCGGGCGGCAGGTCGCGCTCCTCCTTGACCAATTGATCCGCCATCGCCGCCGCGTTGAAAGGGGGAACGCCGGCGCGCTCCAGGTTGGCGGCGCGGCGTACCGAGTCGCCGCTGCACAAAAGCAGGATCCAGCCCGCGCCATTGCGCTCGAACAGCGCCCGGCCGCCATAGTCGCCCTGCGTCCAGTCGGCGATCGCGTGATCGCCCGACAGAACCACCGGACCGACGTCGATCGGCAGCAGCGGACTGCCGAAATGGAGCTCGGTCGCCTCGCGCACTTTGGCGTCGTCCACCACCGGGTTGGAAATGCCGCAGCCTGCGAGCAGCAGCGCGAGCACCACGGCGCTACGCAATGATCAGTCGCCGGAGCTGCGCCACCGCCTCCCGCTCCGGCGCGGCGGCGTCCATCGCGCCCGCGTAGCGCCCGTTCCGGTCGAACAGCATAATGCGGGCGGTGTGATCGATCGTATAGTCGCCGTTCGGCAGCGGCACGCGCTCGACGTAGACGCGGTACGCCTTCTCCGCGGCCGCGAGCTGCGCCGGCGTACCTGTCAGCCCGATCGCCGGCACGTCGAACATCGACAGGAAGCTCGCGATATCGGCCGGCTTGTCGTGCTCGGGGTCGACCGAGACGAAGACCGTGTTTAGCCGCGTGGCCTCCGGCCCCAGCCGCTTGTGCAACAGCGCGAGCCTGGCCAGCGCGGTCGGGCACACGTCCGGGCAGCGCGCGAAGCCGAAGAAGATGGCGTAGGGCTTGCCGCGCAGGCTCCGGTCGGTGACCGTTCGGCCGTTCGTATCGGTGAGGGTGAAGGCGCCGCCGGGCTCCGTCTGGACGGCTGCCGGCGGCGCACTGCCCGAACATGCCGCCAGCGGCGCCAAGGCGAGCAGGGCGGGGAGGCGGATCACGGCCTGGGTCCGCTCGCGCCCGCGGCAAGCACGCGGAGCATGACGGTGACCGGCCGCGCCTCCTGGAAGCGGAAGGTGACGGGCACGCGCTCGCCCACGGCCAGCGGCGCCTTCAACCCGACCAGCATCAGGTGGTTGCCGCCGGGTGCCAGCCGAACGGTCCCGCCCGACGGTATCGCGATGCCCCCGGTAATCTGGCGCATCCGCATGACGCCGCCCGCCATGGACATGCTGTGGATCTCGACTCGCGCCGCGCGGGGGGAGGTGACGCCGACTAACCGGTCGGCGCGCCGTCCTTCGTTGCGGATCGTCGCATACCCCGCGCCGGTCGCTGCGCGTGGCGCGGTCGCGCGCGACCAGCCGTTGCTTACCCGCAGCTGCGCGGTCGCCGGCAGCGCGGCGGTGAGTGCGACGGCGATCAGGGCGGGTCGGAGCATGGCGACCGGGTACGCCGGTCCACCCGGTGCTGTCACTCGGACAGATTGTCCTACCCTTCGCGAGCACGCTCCGCCTAGAAGCGTGGCGGAGAGAGGAAGCGGCGATGAGCGAGATGGAGGCGGCCCGGTCCTGGCTGTTCGTGCCCGGCGACAGCGAGCGCAAGATGGCGAAGGCCTTGGCGAGCGAGGCCGACATCGTCCTGCTCGACCTGGAGGACGCCGTTGCAGAGGCTGCCAAGCCGGCGGCGAGAAGTGCGGTGCGCACGTTCCTGGCCGACAATGCGGCCGCCGGCGCGCGCCTGTGGGTGCGGATCAATCCGCTGGACGGCGCGCACGCGCTCGCCGATCTGGCCGCGGTGATTTCGGGGGCGCCGGGCGGCATCATGCTGCCCAAGGCGAACGGCCGCGCCGATGTCGAGCGGCTCGATCACTATCTGTCCGCGCTTGAGGCGGCGAACGGGCTCACGCTCGGGCAGACGCGGGTGATCGCGCTGGTCACCGAAACGGCGGCGGCGATGTTCCGGACCGGCGACTATCGCCGCGCGCCGCGGCTCGCCGCCCTGACCTGGGGTGCGGAGGACCTGGCCGACGCGATCGGCGCGAGCACCAACCGGGACGCGAACGGCGCCTACGGCTTCACCTACGAGCTCGCGCGGAGCCTATGCCTGCTCGGCGCGGCGGCGGCGGGTCTTGCGGCGGTCGAGACGATCCACGGCGACTTCCGCGACCTCGCCGGGCTGGAGGCGCGCGCACACAAGGTGCGGGCGGATGGCTTTACGGGAATGCTCGCCATCCACCCGGACCAGGTCCCGGTCATCAACCGCGCCTTCGCGCCCGACCCCGCCGAGGTCGCCGAGGCGGAGGAGATCGTCGCGCTGTTCGCGGCGCAGCCGGGCGTCGGCGCGATCGGCTACAAGGGCGGCATGCTCGACCGCCCGCACCTGTCGCGGGCCGAGCGGGTGCTGGCGCGCGCCAGCCGAAGCTGACGCGCGCCGCCCGAGATCAGAAGGTCAGGCGAACGCCGAGCGCGTAGCGCGGGCCATAGGTCTCGTAGGTGATCACCCGCTCCGGATAGATCGAGTAGTTGTAGGTCTTCTCGTTGAAGATGTTCAGCCCTTGCGCGAACACCGTCACATTGGGTGTGACCGCGTAGTTGATGCTCGCGTCCGCGATGCCGTAGGCGGCGACGTTGACCGGCTGGCCGCGGTTGCCGCGCTCGGTCAGCTCGTACGCCTCGCGGTAATTGTACGCGAGCCGCATCTGGAGCGGACCCTTTTCGTAGAAGCCGACGATGTTGTAGGTGTTGCCTTCCTCGCCGACGAAGCTCGCGTTGCCCTGAACGCCGAAGCCGTCGAACGGTGCGGGCAGGCCGGTGAAGGTGTACTGGCCGCCGATCTCGACCCCGCGGATGCGGTCGTCACCGATGTTCTCCGGCCGCGTCCGGCGGAAGTCGAAACCGAGGATCTGGATGGTGCTCGTGACCGACTCGGTCAGGTTCTTCAAATCCTTCTGGAACCCGGCGATGCTGATGTAGCTCGACCGGTCGATGTACCAGGTCAGCGCCACGTCGTAGTTCCAGCCGATCAGCGGCAGCAGCCCGGGGTTGCCGTCGGTGATCTGGCGCTCGCGCTCGCGCGCGTTGATGTTGCGGATGAGCAGCAGGTCGGAGAGCGTTGCGCGGGTCAGCGTGCGCGCGGCCGCGGCCTGGAAGATGACGTCGTCGACCACGTCGATCTTGAAGTTGGCGCTCGGCAGCCACTCGTCATACTCGCCGGTCTCGCGCAGCGGCTGCGCGGGCGACAGGTTGACCACCGGGTCGCCCCCGGTCGGCGGGGTCACGATGCTGATGATCTCCTGACCGAACCCGGTCGAGGTCACGTCGGTGCGGGTATAGCGCAGCCCGATGTTGCCCGACCAGTTGCGCGTCCCGAACTCGCCCCCGAACGACGCCTGGGCGAAGGCGCTGTAGGTCTTCTCGCGCGCCGTGCCGCTGTTGCCCGGCACCGGGATCACGTTCAGCGTCCCGCCGTTCGCCGCGAGCGCGGCGCGTACGGCGGTAGGATTAGTCGTTTGGTTGATCGCGGCATCGGTCAGGAGGAAGGCGGCGATGTCGCCGGCCGAGTAGGCGGGAAAGCCGCCCGGGAACATGTTGGTCCCGAAGAAGCTGCCCGGTTCCGCGATCGCGCCGAACAGGTTCTGCGGCACGCGCACGCCGTTGAAGGCGTTCTGGAGCGCGTCGGGCGTCTTGGTCGACTCGCGGCCCTTCTCTCGGTCCGAGAAGTTCAGGCCAACGCTGATCCCGCGCAGCAGCCCGTCGGTCGACTCGTACTTGGCCTGGGTGTTCACCTGAAACACTTCGTCGCTGACGCTTACGCCCTCATAGGTGATGTAGCCGAGCCGGGCGTTGGTCGTGTCGAGGAAGTTGCCGAGATTGGAGTAGACCGGCAGGTTGTTCGGGCTGAGGCTGAACTGCGCGGTCCTTGGCGAGTAGCCGACGGCGGACAAGTTCGATTCGAACCATGCCTGGTTGCCACCGGTATCGTCGGACGCCTTCGACCAGGACACGTCGACGAAGCCGGAAAAGCCGTTGCCCGGCTTCCATTCCAGGTTTCCGCCGACCTGATAGGTCTCGGCCAGGCGCGGACGCACCTGATTGGTGATGAACGGACCGGACGCGATGCCGGTGAAGCTGGTCACGCTGTTGTTGCCGTTCACCGTCGCGGCGGTGATGTCGCCCGGACCGCCGTAGACGAAGAACACCTTGTTGTCGTCGTTGACGTCGAGCTTCGAGTAGAGCCCGTCCACCGTCAGCTGCAGCGTGTCGGTCGCCTTCCACTGCAGCGTCGCGAGGCCGGACAGGCGCTCACGCGTGGTGCTGTTGACGCCGTACTCGGTGTAGGTCGGGAGCGACACGCCGGTGAACTCGGCAGGGCCGGTGCGGTCCAGATTGAGGTTCTGGTTGGCCTCCCAGCCGTCGGTGAAGATGCGGCGTCCCTCGATCTGGCGATCGATGTAGGAGAAGGCGGCAAGGACGCCGAAGGTGTCGTCGGCGAAGGTGGTGCTGAAAAGACCCGATACCTGCGGCGAGATCTTCCCGCGCAGCTTGTCGTAGTTGCCCTGCGCCGAAAGCGTGGCGCGGGTCTCGCCGAAGTCGAAGGGGCGGGCGGTGTACATGTCGACGGTGGAGGCGATGCCGCCCTCGAACTGAGCGGCGGTCGGCGTCTTCGAGATGTCCACCCGGTTGATCAGCTCGGCCGGAAGGATGTCGAACGAGAATTCGCGGCCCTGGTTCTCCGTCGCGAGCACGCGGCCGTTGTAGAGCGCGGTGCTGAACGCCGGGCCGAGGCCGCGAACGGTAATGAACTGCCCCTCGCCATTGTCGCGGCTGATGGTCACGCCCGGAATGCGCTGGATCGCCTCCGCGATGTTCTGGTCGGGCAGCTTTCCGATGTCGTCCGCGACGATCGAGTCGACGATGTTGGGGGCGGAGCGCTTGATGTCGGTGGCGCGGCGCAGACTCTCGCGCAGGCCGGTGACGACGATGTCCTCGCCGCCCTCCTCGGCGATCGGTGTGCCAGTCTCGGTCTGTCCGGCCGCAGGCTCCGCGGGCTGATCCTTGATCTGCGCATCCTGCGGCTCGGCGCGGCGTTCCTGCGCTGCGGCACCGGATGCGGCCAGTCCAACGAAGATAGTCGCCAGCCCGGTCATGCAGACTCGAGACCACCGTGCACTCATGACACCTCTCCCCAGCAAGAGTCCGGCTTCATCTGTAGCGAAGCCTCAGACTCGGAAGTGGCTGCGTTTAACGATCAACCACTAGCTAGGCAATGGCCGAGCCACCGGCGTCGAACAGCAGGGCGCGGGCGGGATCGGCGTGGAGGGTGAGGGTGCCGGGCAGTACCACCTTGTGATGGCCATCGAGCTTGGCGCGGAACTCGGTTCCGCCTGCGATCGTGCCGTAGAGGAAGGTCGAGTGGCCGAGCGCCTCGACTGCGTCGACCTGCATCGGCAGCGTGATCCCGCCGGCGAGCGGCTCGATGCGGAAGTGCTCCGGGCGCAAGCCGACGGTCAGCCGGTCGCCAGACCGGAGCGTGCCCGCAGGCACCGCGAAGCGCACGCCGCCGGCCAGCGCGATAACGGCCGACGCGCCGTCGGCATCGACGACGCTCGCCTCGAGCAGGTTGATCCGCGGGCTGCCGATGAAGCTTGCCGTGAACACGTTCGCAGGCCGCTCGTAGACCTGGAGCGGCGTGCCGACCTGCGCGATCCGGCCGGCGTCTAGCACCACCAGCCGGTCGGCCAGCGTCATCGCCTCGACCTGGTCATGCGTCACGTAGATCATGGTCGCACTCAGCCGCTTGTGGAGGGCGGCGAGCTCGTGCCGCATGCGGACACGCAGGTCGGTGTCGAGGTTGGAGAGCGGCTCGTCGAACAGGAACAGCGTCGGATCGCGCACGATCGCGCGGCCGATCGCGACCCGCTGGCGTTGCCCGCCGGAGAGCTGCGCGGGCAGCCGGTCGAGCAGTGCGTCGAGCTCCAGGATGGCGGCGGCGTGCGCGACCTGCCGCGCGATCTCGGGCTTGGGCGTGCGGATGTTGCGCAGGCCAAAGCTGAGGTTCTCGCGCACCGTCATGTGCGGGTAGAGCGCGTAGGACTGGAACACCATGGCGACCCCGCGCTGCGCAGCGGGCACGCGGGTGACGTCGCGGTCGCCGATGACGATGGCGCCGGAGGTGACATCCTCCAGCCCTGCGATCATCCGGAGCACGGTCGACTTGCCGCAGCCCGACGAGCCGACGAGCACCACGAACTCGCCGGCCGCCACCTCCAGGTCGATCCCGCGGATCGTCTCGGTGCCGTCGTACGACTTGCGGAGGCCGGCGAGGGTAAGCGCGCTCATCGCGGTGCGTCGGCGGGCGCGGGACCGCTGCTGTCACCGACCACGAACTCGGCGTCGATCGACACCGTCCGGACCTCGCGCCCATCCGGCATGAGCAGCATCTCGGCGGCGCGGCGACCCTTCTCCACCGCATTCTGGCGGACGGTGGTGAGCTGCAGTGGGCTGGGGGCGCCACCCGGCGGATCGATTCCGTCGAAGCCGGTGACCGAGAGTTGCGTCGGCACCGCCCGGCCGAGCGCCGTCGCGCCGGTGACGGCTCCGTGCGCGAGCCGGTCGGAGAAGCAGACCAGCGCGGTGAGCTCGGGCCGGCGGCGGAGCAGCCAACTGGCCGCGCGCGCGCCGCCGTCCTCGCTGTTGACCGTCTCGCATACCAGCACCGCGGCGCGCGGCACCCCCGCCGCGTCGATCGCGTCGCGACAGCCCTCGATCCGCTCATGAACGACGTGGCTCTCGTCCGAGAAGTCGTCGGCGAGCGAGCCGATCTCGCCATTCCCCTCCTCCCGCGGGAAGGTAACGATGGCGATGTGCCGGTGCCCCAGCGCAAGCAGGTGATCGACCACCGCGCGCATCGCCGCGCGATCGTTGGTCAGGATGCTCGACAGGTCGGGGGCGTCGAAGTCGACCACCACGGTCGGAAGCCCGCGCGCGAGCGCCGCGCGGATCGTCGGATGGCTGCGGTAAGGCGCGTTCAGGATGAACCCGTCGACGATCGCCGCCAGCTGGTCGCGCTGCGCGGGCCGCTTGTCCTGCAGCGGGATCAGGACGATGTTTGCGCCCTCCTCCTCGCACACCGACGAGATGCCGCGCAGAAAGGCGATGTCGTGCGGGTCGGTGAAGGCGTAGCTTAGCTGATCGTTGAACAGCACACCGATCGCGCCGCAGCGCCCGGTCCTGAGGGATCGTGCGGCGGGGTTCGGCCCCTCGTAATTGACGGATTGCGCATGCGCGATGATGCGCTCGCGCAGCGCCTTCGATACCTTGGCGGGGTTGTTGTACGCATTGGACACGGAGGTGTGGGTCACGCCCAGGTCCGACGCGATCGATTTCAACGTGGCGCGCTTGATCCGTGCCATGACCCTCTCCCGTCCTCTAGCTTCAAGTCCTTAGCGGCGCGGGTTGACACGCACAACCAGCGATGTTTATCGATAAACCGTCACGAGAACTCTCGGGCACGAGGAGGGCGATCCGCTTCTGATGGCACGCGTAACAACAGCCCTGCTCGGCGGTTTTCTGGCGTTTGCCCTGGCCGTGCCCGCGCCGGCGGCTGCCGGACAGGTCCGCGCACCTGCGGCGACCAGCGGCGTTGTCAGGCAGCGAGTAAACCTGGCACACTTCGACCATCTCTTCGCCGAGGCGACGGTCGAGGGCGAGCGCGTGGGCGTGCTTCGGATCTACAGCGAGGCCCCCGACTACCGCTTCGCGATCGAACCGCGGGAGGGCGACGCCTGCGTCGACGATGTCGCCCGCGGCATGGTGCTGCTCGCGGCAATGCCGAGGCTGGACCCGGCACGGTTGCGGCAGCTCGACCTGCTGACCCGCTTCGTGCTGCGGCTGCAGGCGGACAACGGTTATTTCCACAACTTCGTCTGGAACGACGGGCGGATCAACCGCGAGTACCGGACCTCGCTCGCCGAGCTGAACTGGTGGTCGCTGCGCGCGCTGTGGGGCCTGGAGGCGGCGTTGCAGAAGCTGCCGGCGGACTCCACCACGGCGCGACGGGCCCGGCAAGCGGCGGACCGGCTGGTTGCAAACCTCAAGCGTGACCTGCCAACCGCGAACACAGCGACCGCGACGTTCGATGGAGTCGATGTGCCCGGATGGCTGCCGTTCGGATCGGGCGCCGACGCCGCGTCGACCGCACTGCTCGCGCTGGTGCCGCACTACCAGCGGACCCGCGACGCGGGCACGCGGGCGCTAATCGTCCGGCTGGGGGAGGGGCTCGTCAGGATGCAGGCCGGCGACGCCCAGACCTTCCCGCACGGCGCGCATCTGAGTTGGCGCAACCAGTGGCATGGCTGGGGCAATGCACAGGCCTATGCGCTGCTGCGCGCCGGGGCGTTGCTCGGCCGCCCGGACTTCACGAAGAGCGCGCTCGCGGAGGTGGATGGTTTTTACCCGTACCTCCTGCGCACCGGCATGCTCTCCAGCTTCACGCTTGCGAAGACGGGCGGGCGGAGCGAGCCTCGCGATGTGCAGCGCTTCCCCCAGATCGCCTACGGGATCAGCCCGATGGTGCTCGCCGCGAACGAGGCGTTCCGCGTCACCGGCGAGCGCCGCTACCGCGACCTGGCGCACGATCTCGCGCGCTGGTTCGCGGGAAGCAATGACGTCAAGCGGCCGATGTACGATCCGGCGACCGGCCGCGCGTACGACGGCATCGTCGCGGCCGGTCGCGTCAACAGGAACTCCGGCGCGGAGTCGACGATCGAGGCATTGTTCGCGCTGACGGTGCTGCAGGGCACCCCGCTGCCGTGATCGCACGGCGCGACCTGCTGCGCTTGGGCGCCGCCGCCGCGCTGCTGGCGGGCTGCGCCCCGACGAAGAGCGAGCGGCGCGACGACCGTATCCGGCTGTGGGTTGCGCCCAATGCCGCGGAGGAAAGCTTCTGGAAGATCGCGGTGGCGCGCTGGAACGCGGCTGGGCGCGGGTTGCCCGTCAGCTTCACGACTATCCCCACTGCGGGCAACTCCGAGGACACGGTGCTGTCGGCACTGGTCGCGGGGACGGAGCCCGATCTTTCGACCAACATCTTCTCGGGCTTCGCGGTGCAGCTCGCGACGCTCGGCCAGGTCGAGGACCTCGCCGCCATGCCCGGCTATGCCGACCTGATCGCGCGCCGGCACATGGCCGCGATCATGCCCGGCTGGACGCAGAACGGCCGGGTACCCGCGATGCCGATCTACTCCAGCCCGACGCTGCTGTGGTGGCGCGCGGACATCCTGGAGGCGAACGGTCTTGGCGCGCCGCCCGAAACCTACGAGCAGGTCTACGCCTTCTCCGATCGGTACGGGGCGGGGCGGCGTGCGCGCTATGGGATGCAGGTGATCGCCGGGCGCGCGTGGCAGGATCGTTGGTTCGACTTCATCCCCTTCTACTACGCCGCATCGGGCGGGCGGCCCTATCTCGACGCCACCCGCGCGCTCTACGCCAACGCGGCGGGCCTGCAGGTCGCGACGTTCATGAACCGGATGTTCCGTCAGGGCTGGACCGCGCTCGACTTCGACGCGGAGGAGCCGCTCGTCTCCGGGCTGGCCGCGGGTGCCGTGCGCGGGCCGTGGGATGTCGAGCGTTTCGCCAACATCTATCCCGAGACGCTGGCGCGCATCGCGGTCGGACCGATGGTCGCCGCGACGCCGAGCAGCGGCCCGGCCGCGACCTTCTCCGACAGCAAGGGCGTCGTCATCTTCCGCTCCAGCCGGGTCAAGCGGCAAGCGTTCGACTTCCTAAGCTGGGTGCTCGGCGACGAGGCGCTGAATCTGCTCTGGCTCCAGCAGACCGGCCTGTCGCCGGCGCGCGCTGACCTGCTGGAGAACTCCCGGTTCGCGCCCTATTACCGCCGCAGCGCGCTTGGCCGCGCCTACGCGGAGCATGTCGCGAGCGCGCGGCCGCCGGCACTGTCGGAGTACACGATCGACGTGCAGAAGATCATGAGCTCGCAGCTGATCGAACCGGTAATGACCGGCCAGCGCGCGCCCGCCGCCGCGCTGCGCGACGCGGTCGCCGCGACCGACCGGATGCTGGAGGCACAGGCGTGATCCGCCGGGCCGCGATTTCCCGCGAGGCGATCGTCGGGCTGACGCTCGTCGGCGTCTACCTCGCCTATACCGCGGTGTTCTGGGCCTATCCGTTCTTCTGGCTCGCCAAGCTGTCGGTCACCCAGTGGCGTTTCTTCGACGATCCGGTGTTCGTGGGCGCGCGCAATCTCGTCCGGATCGTCCAAGACCCGCAGTTCCTCGGCTCGCTTTGGAACGTCGTCCGCTTTCTCGCCTTCTACCTGCCGCTCGCCTTCGGGGGATCGCTGCTGGTCGCCTTCGGGTTGCAGCAGGTCGGGCGCGGCCGCGCCTTCGTCGCACTCTGCTTCCTGCTGTCGAACGTGTCGTCGGGCGTGGCGCTCAGTCTCGTGTTCCTGAAGATCTTCAGCACGACCGGGCCGCTCAACAACACGCTCTACGACGCGGTCGGCATTCGCATCCCGTGGACCAATCACCCGACGCTGGCGATGCTGGCGATCGCGCTGGTGGTCGCGTGGAAGTTCGTCGGCTACTACGGCCTGATCGTCTATTCCGGGCTGCTGACGGTGCCCAAGGAGCTCTATGACGCCGCTCGGCTCGACCACGCGGGCGTATGGCGGCGGCTGGTCAACATCACGCTCCCGATGCTCAACCCGCAGCTGATGATGGTGCTGACCTTTGCGATCCTTGTCTCGTTCGGACTGTTCACCGAACCGTTCCTGATCACCGGCGGCGGTCCCGCCGACAGCACGGTGCCGCCGCAGATGGTGATCTACGAGACCGCGTTCCGCCGTCTGCAGCCGAGCCACGCCGCGACCATGAGCATCATCATCTCGCTAGCGTCGTACCTGCTGGTGGTGCTCGCGCGGCGGCTGTTCGAGCGCAAGGTGGTGATCGCGTGACGCCGCGCCTGCGCCGCCTGTTACAGGCCAAGACGCCGGGCGGCTGGGTCGCGACGATCGGCATCTACGCGCTCGCGCTCACCTGGCTCTATCCCTTCGTGTGGATGGTGGCGGCGTCGCTCAAGCCGACCGCGCAGATCTACAACACCGCGCTGTTCGCCGGCGACTGGACGCTGGATAACTTCCGCTTCCTCTTCGCGACCGCCGACAAGCTCGACCGTCCGTTCCTCCAGGCGCTCGGCATTTCGGCGCTGGTGACTGGCACGGTCACGGTGTCGGTGCTGATCACCTCCGCCTTCATCGCCTACGCGCTCGCGCGGCTACGCTTCCCCGGCCGCAAGCTGTTCAACGACTTTCTGCTGCTCCAGATGGTCATCCCGACCGCCATGTTCATCCTGCCATTGTTCGTGCTGGTGAAGGAGCTCGGGCTGCTCAACTCGCTCTCCGCGCTGATCCTGCCCTCGGCGATGTCGGGGTGGGGCATCTTCATGATGTCGCAGTCGTTCCGCGCGCTGCCGGAAGAGTATTTCGACGCCGCCCGGCTCGACCGCGCGAGCCTGTGGCAGACGGTGACCCGGATCGTGGTGCCGCTCAACACCTCCATCATCGCGATCGTCGCGCTGTTCACCTTCACCGGCACCTGGGACAATTTCCTGTGGCCACTGATCGCGATCTCGGACGCGGAGCGGATGCCGCTCTCCGTTCTGCTCGCGACCTTCAGCAAGCAGTACGGCGGCTATGCCGGTCCGGTCATGGCCGGCGCGGTGCTCCAGACGCTGCCGCTCGCGCTGCTCTTTCTCCTGTTCCGACGCCAGTTCCTCCAGGGCATGGCGCTCAGCCTCAAGTGAGTAACCCGATGACCACCCCACCCGATCTGCTGCGGCGCTTTCCCGGCAACCCGCTGATCACCCCGGAGCAGGTGCGGCCGAGCCGTCCCGACTGGCGGGTAGACTGCGCCTTCAACGCCGGGGTCGCCCAGGCCGGCGGCGAGACGATCATGCTGCTGCGGGTGGCGGAGAGCGTGCCCGTCGCGGATGCCGGTACCGTCTGCGTCCCCCTGCTCGAGGCGGACGGGGCGGTCTGGCGCTGCACCACCAAGACGCTGCGCACCGACGATCCCGACTACGACTTCGCCGACCCGCGCATGATCGCGCTGCGGGCGGACCCGGCGCAGGTCTATCTGACCTCGCTGTCGCACCTGCGCCTCGCGCGCAGCAGCAACGGCACCGACTTCACGATCGACGACGAGCCGTTCCTTTTCCCCACCACCCGCTACGAACGGTTCGGGTGCGAGGATGCGCGGCTGACCGAGATCGAAGGTCGCTACTACATCAACTACACCGCCGTATCCGAACTTGGCATCGCGACCGCGCTCGCGGTCACCGACGACTTCGCCGGCGTCGAGCGGCTCGGGCTCATCTTCTCGCCCGACAATCGCGACGTGTGCCTGTTTCCGCGGCGGATCGGCGGCCACTACTGGTGCCTTCACCGCCCCGCGCCACGACACCTCGGCACGCCCGAAATCTGGATCGCGCGGTCGCCCGACCTGCTCCACTGGGGCCATCACGAGCGCCTCGCCGGCGCAGTGCCGGGCGGGTGGGAAGCGAGCAAGATCGGCGGCGGCGCGCCGATGCTGGAGACCGATCGCGGCTGGCTGCAGATCTACCACGGCGTCGACGCCGACCAGCGCTACAGCCTGGGGGCGCTGCTGCTCGACCGCGACGATCCACGGATCGTTCGCGCGCGCCTGGCGCCGCCGCTTGCGCAGCCGAGCGAGCCGTACGAGCTGACCGGCTTCTTCGGCAACGTGCTGTTCAGCTGCGGTGCCGTCATCGTCGGCGACGAGCTGCGCGTCTACTACGGCGCGGCCGACCAAGTGATGGCGCTCGGCACCGTGCCGGTTACCGAGCTTTGGGCGGCGATGGGCGTCTAGCCCAGCCGCGCCACCGATCACCGACCTCAGGAGACCATTGTGACCCGCGAGAGCATCCCCCGTGTCGAGACGCTGTTCGACGCCTGGTCCGCGACCGCCGAGCCGACACCGCCGACCGGCAAGCTGCACTTCGCAGGCGTCGGCGACCGCGACGTCTACAACATCACCGCACCCTTCTGGTCCGCCGGGCGGCGGGTGATCGGCGGCCGCGTCGAGGCGCGCGACAGCGAACACAGCACCGTGATCTTCTTCGAGGAGGACGGTGAGCGCTGGTTGCCGATCGCGGACGCGCCGCGCTTCGCGCTCCAGGATCCCTTCGTCACCCAGATCGGCGACGAGCTGGTGTTCGGCGGTGTCGAGGTCGATTTCACCCCTGCCGAGCCGGTCTGGCACACCGTCTTCTACCGCGGGCGCGACCTGTTCGAGCTCCGGCCCTTCTTCGCCGGGCCGGTCGGCATGAAGGACATCCGCCTCTGCGCGCTCGCCGACGGCCGGGTCGCCGTGTTCACCCGACCGCGCGGGGCGAAGGGCGGGCGCGGGACGATCGGCTATACGGAGGTGGATACGCTCGACGCACTGTCGATCGCGGCAATCGAGGCGGCGCCGATGCTGGAGGGAATGTTCCATCCGCTCGACTGGGGCGGCGCCAACGAGGCGCATCTGCTCAGCACCGGCGAGATCGGCGTGATCGCGCACGCCGCCTTCTTCGATCAGGACATTCTCTACGGCATGCGGCGCTACTATGCCGTGGCCTTCGTCTTCGATCCCGCCGCCCGGGCGTGGCGCGACTATCGCATCATCGCCGCGCGCGGCCAGTTCGCCCCCGGCGCCGCCAAGCGGCCCGACCTGATCGACGTCGTGTTCTCCTCCGGGATCGAGCAGGCAGCCGGATCGACCCGGCTCTATGCCGGAACGTCGGACGCGGAGGCGCAGTGGGTGGAGATCGACTATCCCTTCGACGCGCCGCTCGCGCGCGGGCTGTCCCGGGCGGCGGCGCAGCCGACGGACGTCCGGCTCAGGGCCTAGTCAGGTCCGCGAACTGCCGCCGCAGATAGTCGAGCTTCGGATCGATATAGCGGCGGCAGAACGGCCGGTCGGGATCGGTACGGTAGTAGTTGCGGTAGCGCTCCTCGGAGGCTTGGAAGCCGGCAAGGGGAAGCACGAGCGTGCGGGGCGCTTCGTCGCGCTCGGCGGCAACGGCGGCGATGACCTCCCTGGCCACCGTCGACTGCGTCGCGTCGAAAATGTAGACCGCGCTGCGGTACCGCCCGCCCGGCGAGTAGGTGCCGCTGCCCGAGTGGGTGCGCAGGTGCACCTCGACCAGCGTCGCCAGGCTGATCGCCGCGGGATCGAAGTGCGCGACCACGCCTTCCGACCACGCGTCCCACGGCGAGGTCGAGGACAGAAAGCCCTGGTCGACCTGATCGACGCCCTTCAGCGCCTGGAACACGCCCTCCGTGCACCAGTGGCAGCCGCCGCCGAGTCCGATCCGCTCGACGGTCACCGCCAGCCGAGCGCGGGCGCGACATGGGTCAGGATGCTCTCGATCACATGCGCGTTATGATCGACGCCGAGCTGGTTCGGGACGGTCAGCAGCAGCGTGTCGGCCTCCGCGATCGCCTGGTCGCCGCGCAACTGATCGATGAGGCGATCGGGCTCGTCGGCGTAGGTACGCCCGAACACCGCGCGCATGTTGTCGATCACGCCGATGTGGTCGCCACTCTCCCCCCGGCCGAAATAGTCGCGGTCGGTTTGATTGGTGATCGCAAAGATCGAGCGCGAGACCGACACCCGCGGCTGGCGCGTGTGCCCGGCCGCGGCCCATGCTTCCCGGTACAACCGGATCTGGCGCGCCTGCTGGATGTGGAGCGGCTCGCCCGACTCGTCCTGCTTGAGCGTCGAGCTCTGGAGGTTCATGCCGCGCTGAGCTGCCCAGACGGCAGTGGCGTTCGATGCGGAACCCCACCAGATCCGGTCGCGCAGGCCCGAGGCGTGCGGCTCCAGCCGGAGCAGGCCCGGCGGGTTGGGGAACATCGGTCGGGCGTTCGGCTGAGCGAAGCCTTTGCCCGCCAGCAGATCGAAGAACTGCTCGCCGTGGCGGCGACCCATGTCGGCGTCGCTCTCGCCCGCGGCCGGCGCATAGCCGAAGTGGCGCCAGCCCTCGATCACCTGCTCGGGCGAGCCGCGGCTGATCCCGAGCTGGAGCCGGCCGCCGCTGATCAGGTCGGCCGCACCCGCATCCTCCACCATGTAGAAGGGATTTTCGTAGCGCATGTCGATCACCCCCGTTCCGATCTCGATCCTACGGGTGCGGGCACCGACCGCGGCGAGGAGCGGAAACGGGGAAGCGAGCTGCCGCGCGAAATGATGCACGCGGTAGTAGGCGCCGTCCGCGCCCAGCTCCTCCGCGGCGACCGCGAGATCGATCGACTGGAGGAGCACGTCGGCGGCCGAGCGCGTGGCGGAGTAGGGCGTATCCGACCAGTGGCCGAACGAGAGAAAGCCGATGTTTTTCATGGGCTGAGAGATGGGCGCCTTTCGCTCGAACAGTAAGCGCCGGCCGTAAAACGGATCGTTTCGTCCCGCCGTGGCACGGCGCGTTCGCGTACCGATGCTTCGATAGGTGCCTATGCTGCTTGGGCTCGACAGGACTGTCTTCGGATCGTCATATCCGCTCCCTAACGCAGATCATCCGACCCGCGGTCCCGCGGGTGATCGCACCTCGTCGATGGAGCCGTCCGATGGCCAACTTCACTGCCGGAAATCTCGTTGTCTATCGCGTCGGCACCGGAACGGGCGCGCTGTCCAACGCAGCGACCGCGGTTTTCCTCGACGAATACACGGTCACCGGTACGCTGGTGCAGTCGATCGCGCTTCCCGACACCGCTACCGCCACCGTCAACGCCCTCACGCAGAGCGGGACCGCGACTTCCAACGGGCTCCTGACGCTGAGCGCCGACGGTCGGTACCTGCTGCTTGGGGGCTATGACGCAAGCGTAGGCACGACCGGCGTGACCAGCTCTGCCGCGACAACGGTCTCGCGCACGATCGCCCGGGTCGGCGCGGACGGGATCGCGGACACCAGCACCTCGCTGACCGACGCGTTCACCGGCGACAACTTCCGCGGCGTCGCCAGCCTGAACGGCAGCAGCTTCTACGTGTCCGGCACCGGCGGCACCGGCACCAACGGCGTACGCCTGGCCGAGTTCGGCGCGAGCACGTCGACGTCGATCGCGACCACGCCGATCACCAACATTCGTGCGATCGATATCTTCGACGGGCAGGTCTATGTCAGCGCAAGCTCCGGCGCGATCCGGATCGGCACGGTGGGTACGGGAACGCCGACGACCGGCGGTCAGACGATCACCAACTTGCTTGGGTACCCGACGTCGGGCGGCTCGCCGTATGAGTTCTTCTTCGCTGACCTGACGACCACAGTCGCCGGCGTCGACACGCTCTACGTGGCCGATGATGCCGCCGGGCTGTCCAAATACTCGCTGGTCGGCGGCAGCTGGACGCTGAACGGCACGATCGCGGGTGCGATCCGCGGGCTGGCCGGGGCGACCAGCGGCGGTACGCAGGTGTCGCTCTATGCGACCACCGCGACGGCGGCGGGCGTTCCGCAGCAGATCGTCTCCTACCTCGACACCTCGGGCTACAACGGCGCACTGAGCGGCTCGTCGACCGTGGTCGCGACGGCCACCGCCAACACCGCGCTGCGCGGCATCGCCTTCGCACCGCAAGCGGCGAATGCAGGGGCGACGCTCAGCGTCAACGACGTTACCGTGGCGGAGGGGAATGCGGGCTCGACGCTGCTGACCTTCACCATCACCTCCAGCGTCGCGGCGAGTGCGGGCGGGATCCAGGTGAACTTCGCGACGGCGGACGGGACCGCGCTGGCCGGCAGCGACTATGTCGCGACCAGCGGCACCGCCAGCATCGCGGCGGGCGCGAACAGCACGACCGTTTCGGTGACGGTCAACGGCGACACGGACGTCGAGGGCAACGAGACGCTTTTCCTCAACCTGTCCTCGCCGGTGAATGCGACGATCGCCGACGCGCAAGGGGTCGGCACGATCCAGACAGACGACACGACCATCGCGATCAGCGACGTGTCGATCGTGGAGGGCGATGCGGGCACCCGCACGCTGGTCTTCACGGTCACCGCCAGCGCTCCGGCACCGGCGGGCGGGATCAGCTTCACGGCCGCGACCGCGGATGGCACGGCGACAGGGGGCAGCGACTATGTCGCGCTCAGCACGACGGCCACCATCGCTGCAGGCGCGACCAGCACGACCGTGCGGGTGACGCTGAACAGCGACACGGCCATCGAAGGCAACGAGACGGTGCTGGTCAACCTCAGCAACGCGACCGGCGCGGTGATCGCGGACGGGCAGGGCGTCGGCACGATCGTCAACGACGATGCCGGGGCGACCGTCGGCGGCATCCTGATCAACGCGGCCTCGCCGTCGCTGCAGGGAGCCAGCATCACGCCGACCGCGACCAACGCGATCGCGCTGACCCGGCTCGGGGCGAGCACCGTTCTCGGTGCGGAGGGTGCCGAGTCGATCGCCTATGAGTCCAATGGGACGAGCACGCGGCTGTACGTCACCAATGCCCGCACGGGCGCGGAGCGCGTCGACGTGTTCACCGTCGGCGCCGACGGCACGCTGACCGCGGCCGGCAGCATCGCGCTCGGCGGTCTGGTCAACTACGGTAACGTCAACTCGGTCGCGGTGCGCGGCGGCGTCGTCGCGGTCGCCTACAACGCGGCGGCCGGCGACCAGCCCGGCTATGTCGCGCTGTTCGACGCGACCACGCTCGCCGCGCGCGGCGCGCCGATCCAGGTCGGCGTGCTCCCCGACCAGGTGACCTTCAGCGCCGACGGCTCCCGCGTGCTCGTCGCCAACGAGGCGCAGAACACCGCGACGGTCTCCACCCCGGGCTCGATCAGCATCATCGACGTCGCGACCGGCGCGGTCACCAACACGATCGACTTCGCCGCCCTGAACGGCAGCGAGGCGATCCTGCGCGGACGCGGGCTGCCGATCCTGCCAGGCCAGCTCGCCAGCACCGACATCGAGCCCGAGTACATCAGCGTCATCGGCACCAAGGCCTATGTGACGCTGCAGGAGGTCAATGCCGTCGCGATCGTCGACCTGACGACCAACAGCATCACCGCGATCCAGCCGCTCGGCGGAGTCGATCACTCGCTTGCCGGCAACATGTTCGACCCGAGCGACCGTGATGGCGCGGGCAGCACCGCCGCGATCAACTTGGTCAACGCGCCGGTTACCAGCCTGCTACAGCCGGACGCGATCGCGACCTATACCGTGGGCGGTGTCACCTACTTCGTCACCGCGAACGAGGGCGACGCGCGCGCGCTGGCGCCGAACGACGCGGACGTCGGTGAGGTGGTGCGCCTCAGCAGTGCCGGTTACGTGCTCGATCCGACCGCTTTCCCCAACGCTGCGGCGCTCAAGGCCGATGCCTCGCTCGGGCGCCTGAACGTGCTGACCACGATCGGTGACACGGACGGGGACGGCGACTTCGACCAGATCTACAACATCGGCGGGCGCGGCTTTTCGATCTTCCGCGACAACGGCGACGGTACCGTCACCAAGGTGCGCGAGAGCGGCGGCGAGTTCGAGGCGATCCTGGCGCGCGACTATGCCTCCGTGTTCAACGTCAACCAGTCGCTGGCCGCCAGCTCGCTCGACACCCGCTCCGACGACAAGGGGCCGGAGCCGGAGGGCGTGACGATCGGTGCGGTGGGCGACCGCACCTACGCCTTCATTGCGCTGGAGCGGGTCGGTGGCGTGATGATCTACGACATCACGAATCCGGCTGCGGCAAGCTTCGTCGGCTTCACGCCCGCCACCGCGAACGACTTGGGGCCGGAGACTCTGGTCTTCATCCCGGCCGCTCAGAGCCCGACCGGCACCGCGCTGCTCGCCACCGCCAACGAGGTGTCGGGCACGGTGACGCTGTACCGCGTCGCGGTGCCCCAGAACGGCAGCCTGTCGATTGCGCCGGCGAGCGGCGCCGAGGGGAACAGCGGCACGGGCGCCATCACCTTCACCGTCTCCCGCTCGGGCGGCACGGACGGTGCGGTGTCGGCCAGCTACACCGTGACCAACGGCAACACCGACGCCGCCGACTTCGGCGGCACGCTGCCGAGCGGCACCGTCACCTTTGCCGCCGGGGCGAGCACCGCCACCATCACCATCCCGGTGACGGGCGACACGGCGTTCGAGCCGGACGAGACCTTCACGGTGACGCTGTCGGCACCGCAGGGCGGGGCGACGATCGCTGCGGCGAGCGCAACCGGCACGATCACCAACGACGATGCCGCGCCGACGCTCTCGATCGGCAACGCAACGGTGGTGGAGGGTGACAGCGGCACCACGACGCTGGTCTACACCGTGACGTCCAGCGCGCCGGCGGGCGCGGGCGGGATCGGCTTCTCGATCGCGACCGGCGGCGGCACCGCGACCGCCGGCACCGACTATGTCGCGCAGGCCACCACCGGCCAGATTGCCGCGGGCCAGTCCAGCACGACCTTCTCCGTCGTCGTGAACGGCGACACCACCTATGAGCAGGCGGAGACGGTCGTCGTCACGATCTCCAATCCGACCAACGCCACCATCACGACCGCCCAGGGCACCGGCACGATCACCAACGACGATCCCGTGCCGACCAGCGGGCGGATCTTCGCTGAGAATTTCACCGGCTTCACCGCCGCCGGCTTCGCGCCGACACCGGGTGTCGGGCAGCTCGACTCCGATGTCTGGCGTGTCGTCGGGCTGAGCGATAACACCAATCCGGCCTATGGCTTCACCGCGGCGACGGGTGACTTCGCGCGCGGCACGATCGCGGGCACCGCCGATCCGCTCACCGCCGGCGTCTACTCGCCCTCCACCAACGGCGCGCTCGTCGTTCAGCCGACCGGCGCCGAGATCGACGTCGGCGGCTTCATCGAGGCGCGCATCCAGAACACCAGCGGGCTGACCGCGACCAGCTTCACCGTCGCGTTCGATTGGGCGTTCCGCAACAGCGGCGCGCGCTCGAGCAACCTCCAGCTCTCCTACTCGACCGACGGCACCAACTTCACGGTCGCGCCGGACACCAGTTTCGCGACTCCCGCGACCGCCGACGCGTCGATCGCCACCAGCTTCACGCTGACCCCGGAGGCGGCGACGCTCACCGGGCTGACGGTCGGTGACGGCGGCTTCCTGTTCCTGCGCTGGACGCACCTCAACTCGAGCGGCGGGGGCAACCGGGACGAGGTCGGGATCGACAATCTGACCGTCGACGCGACGCTCAGCACCGACGGCGTCTTCGTGATCAACGACGTGAGCGCGGCCGAGGGTAACGGCGGCACCACGCTGGTTACGCTCACCGTCACCCGCACCAGCGGGACCGGCGCGGCGACGATCGATTTTGCCACCGCGAACGGCACCGCGACCGCCGGCAGCGACTATGTCGCGCAGTCGGGGACGCTCAGCTTCGCCGACGGCGAGACGTCGCGTACCATTACCATCAGCGTGACCGGAGACCTCGCCAACGAGGCGGCCGAGACGCTGTTCGTCAACTTCAGCAACCCGGTCGGCGCGACCCTGCCCGACGCCCAGGCGCGCGTCACGATCACCAACGACGACACCGGCCCGGTCGCGATCTACGACATTCAGGGTGCCGGGCACCGCTCGGGCTTCGTCGGGGCGAGCGTCACCACCACCGGCGTGGTCACCGCGATCGATGACAACGGCTTCTACATTCAGGATCCGACCGGCGACGGCAATATCGCGACGTCCGACGGCATCTTCGTGTTTACCGCGAACCGGCCTGCGCTCACCGTCGGGAATGCGGTAAGCGTCACGGGGACGGTCAGTGAGTTCACCAGCACCACCGCCGGCAGCCTGTCGCTGACCCAAATTACCGCTCCGACGATCCAAGTGACGGCGCAGAGCGTCGCGTTGCCCGCGGCGGTGGTGATTTCCGGCAACGGCACGGGCGATCGCACCCCGCCGACCGCCAACATCGACGATGACGGACTGACCAGCTTCGATCCGGTAATGGACGGACTCGACTTCTACGAGTCGCTTGAGGGCATGCTGGTCACGGTCCAGACGCCGCTGGTCGTCGGCAACACAAACGACTTCGGCGAAACCTACGTCGTCGCATCCGGCGGCGCGGGCGCGACCGGAATCAACAGCCACAGCGGGATCACGCTCGGCGCCGGCGACAACAACCCCGAGAAGATCCAGATCGACGACGATGCCGGCATCTTCGCGGGCTACACGCCCGGGCACACCCAGGGCGACCTGCTCGGCAACGTCACCGGCGTGCTCAACTACGCCTTTGCCGAGTACGAACTGCTGGTGACGGCGCCGGTCACGGTCACGACCGATGTCACCCAGGTGCGTGAGACCACCAACCTCGTCGGCGACGCCTTCAACTTCACCTATGCGAGCTTCAACGTCGAGAATCTCGCGCCGGTGCCCGACAGCACCAATCCCGAGCGCGACACGCAGCCGGAGGTCGACCTCGCCTTCACCCGCCACGCGACGGAGATCGTCACGGCGCTGAAGTCACCCGACATCATCGGCCTGCAGGAGATCCAGGACGCCGATGGCGCCGGCGCAGGCGCGAACCTGTCGGGCGCCGCATCGGCGCAGAAGCTGATCGACGCGATCGTCGCGGCGGGTGGACCGCGCTACACCTATGTCGAGGTCGCGCCCACGGTCGCCAACTCGACCGGCGGCCAGGCCAACGGCAACATCCGCAACGGGTACCTCTACAACGACGCGCGGGTCGACTATGTCGCCGGCTCGGCCCGGCTGCTGGAGGATCCGGCCTACAACGGGTCGCGTCGGCCGCTGCTGGCTGACTTCAGCTTCAACGGTCAGGTGTTCACCGCCGCCAACGTCCACGCGACCTCGCGCGGGGGCTCCGACCCGCTGTTCGGCGCGACCCAGCCGCCGGTCCAGGCCGGTGAGAGCTCCCGGAACGCGCAGGCGGCGGCGCTCAAGGCCTATATCGACGGCCAGCTCGCGCTCGATCCTGCCAAGAAGTTTGTGGTCAACGGCGACTTCAACGGCTTCCCGTACGAGACCGCCGTGCAGACGCTGACCGGTGACGGCCGGATCGTCGATCTCTACCAGACGCTCGCCCCGGCCGAGCGCTACTCCTACTATTTCGGCGGCAACTACCAGGCCTTCGACTATGTCATGGTGTCGAGCAGCCTAGCCGCGAACACCAGCTTCGACGTGGTCCACTACAACGCCGGCTTCACCGACGGCCTGTCGGCGACCGACCATGACCAGGCGGTGGCACGCATCCAGCTGGTCGCGGCGGCTTCGGCTGGAAACGATACAGTGGCGGGCGGAACCGGCACCGAGATCTTCAACCTCTCGGCCGGCGGCAGCGATACGGTGAGCGGGGGCGGCGGCTCCGATGGCTTCTTCTTCGGTGCGGCCCTCGACAGTGGCGACCGGATCACCGCAGCCGCGGGCGGCGACGACCAGGTGATCGTGCAGGGCAACTACACCGGCGCGACCGCGATCAACCTTGCCGGTCAGGTGTTCACCGGTGTCGACACGCTGGCGATCCAGCCCGGCAACGACACGCGCTTCGGCGACACCTCGGGCGCGCTCTACAGCTACGACGTCTCGATCGCGGACGCCAATATCGCCAACGACGCCACGCTGATCGTCAACGCCAACCGGCTGCGCGCCGGGGAGACGCTGTCGTTCAACGGATCGGCGGAGACTGGCGGTGCGATCTGGTTCTACGCCGGGGCAGGCAACGACACGCTGGTCGGCGGCGGCGGCGCGGATCGCTTCTACGGCCGGGCCGGCAGCGACACGCTGACCGGCAATGGCGGCGGCGATACCTTCTTCTACCTCGCGGCGAGCGAGTCGGCGGCAGGCTCGCTCGACCGGATCACCGACTTCACGGCCGGCGACCTGATCAACGTGGCCGGCATCGATGCAATTGCCGGCAGTGCGGGCGTCAACGACACCTTCACCTTCATCGGCGCGGGCGCGTTTACAGGCGCCGGCCAGCTCCGGGCGGTCAACACCGGCGGCGCGAACTGGACGGTGGAGGCCGACATCGACGGCGATCTGGTCGCCGATCTGATCATTTCGGTGACCACCACCGGCGGTCACGCGTTGGTGGCCGGCGACTTCATTCTTTAGGAGGATCTTATGAACGACCTGAACCGCATGGGCGTCGCCCGGCCGGCACGCACGCCTTGGCAGCGTCCGAGCGTCAGCACCATCGCGCTGCGCGAGGCACGCAATGCGCCGACCCCGATCAATGCGGACGCGTCCGGCACCTTCGGTTCCTGATCAGCGTCTACGATCGGTCCGCGCCGGAACCGCGAAGTTCGGTCAGCGGACTGGCAGCTCGAAGGGACCGGCGGGCAGCGCCGCGGCGTCGACCAAGTTGACCCGCGGCGTATCGGCCCAGGCGTAGCGTACGCGGGTCACCGGCTGGCCATCGCCGGCGATCGTCACCTCCGCACCGCCGGCACGGGCGACCGCGTAGCGGCAGGTTCCGGCGGCAGCGCCGCACAGCTCGAACCCCAGCGCGGTTGCACCACTTTCCGTGCGCAGCGCGCCGTCCACATCGGCAAAGCGGACGACCACCTGGCCGTTCGTAACAAACGTGGCGCTGGTCGCGCGCGGGCCGGACGGTGCGACCGGGTCGCGATAGACGAGGCGGCGCATCGCGCGGGCGAGCCGGCGGCCGACCTCCGCCTTCTCGCCGGGGTGGATGTCGTACGCGTCGCCCAGGTCGAGCGTGATCGCCACGGCGGCGTTGCCGTCGCTCTCCGCCACCTGTCGCTGCGCGTCCCGGACGTAGGCGGTGCCGCTCTCCCCGGGCGCGGTCGCGGGCCGGCCGAACGGCGCCAGCGAGACTAGCGCAAAGGGCAGGTCGGCGCGGCCGAACTGCCGTCTCCAGTCGGCCATCAACGCGCGGAGCCGCGTGGTATAGCCCGGCATCCCCGTGTCCGATTCACCCTGGTACCAGGCAACGCCCGCGAACGCCGTCGGCCCGAGCGGCGCGATCATGGCATTGTGGAGCGTGCCTGAACTGGTCGTGTCGCCCCACGGCACCGGCGGCGTGGTACCGGGATCCTTGTCGACGACCGCGTAGCGCCAACCTGTGCCGAGCGGGATACTCGAGCCGTCGGCAAAGGTCAGCTTCATCGCGTCCGCCGGGCCGGCGAGGCCGCCGTGCGAGTAGGCGTTCTGGTTGTTGACGACCAGGACGTTGCGGCCCGGCACCAGCATGCCCGCGGGGACGGGATAGACGCGCGGCTGCCAGTTGCTGGTCCCGCCGACCGGCTTTCCGTTGAGCCAAGTCTGATCGACATCGTCGATCAGCCCGAGCTGGAGCGTGGCCGCCTGGCGCGCCTGTTCGGGCGTCAGCGTCACCTCCAGTCGATACCAGAGCATGCCCTTGTAGGTGGCGAATTTCGGATCCGGCCACGTCTCGTAGAAGCCGATGCTCGGCACCGGCGTCCAGTCGAGCGTCGCGCCGGGCTGCCACGGCTCACGACCCGGCGCATCACCGGACTTCTCGCGCCACCACGCCTGCCAGCGCTGCGCCGCCACCTGGACGGCGGCGGCGGGGTCGCGGGCGTAGAGCTTCAGCAGGTCGGCCTCGGCCGCGCGACCGGCGGCGCGCTGGGCGGCGTCGCTCATCCAGGCGGTGATCTGCGATCCGCCCCAGCTCGAATGCACCGCCCCGATCGGCACCTTGGCGGTGCGACGCAGTTCCTGCGCCATGTAGAAGCACGCCGCCGAGAAGTTGGGGGAAGTCTGCGGCCCGGCCGCTACCCACTGCGGCTGCTGCGCGAAGCGCGCGAGCGGCGTCAGCCCGGTGTTCTTTTCTATTGTCAGCAGGCGGAGCTGATCGTCGCCCGGTGCGCCTTGCACCGCGCCGGCGTTCTGCGACTGCGCGACCGTCATCTCCATGTTGCTCTGGCCCGAGCACAGATAGACGTCGCCGACCAGCAGGTCGCGGAGCACGCTGACGCCGCTCCGGGCGGACACGATCAGGTCAAACGGACCGCCAGCCGGCAGCGGCGGCAGCGCTACTCGGAAGACGCCGTCCGCGCCCGCCCGGGCGGACCCGCTCGCCGGGCCGAGCACGACGCTGACGGTCTCGCCCGGTTGGGCCGTCCCGGCCACGACGATCGCCTGGTCGCGCTGCACGACGGCCCTGTCCGACAGGGCACCGGCAACCCTGGGTGCCGCAAGGGTCGGCGTCGCGCTCGCCAGGATCACTGCGCCGACCAGTAACTTCATGCCGCCTCTCCCATTCTGCCTTACTGCTACCCGGATCGACGGCGGCGAGGGAAGGGGGCGGATGAGGCTGTCAGCGCGGCGCGTCGCCCGCGATCGTCACGCGCTCCATGCGGCGCCGGGCCGGCCAGTAGTCCGCGACCGGATAGTGCTGGGTCGAGCGATTGTCCCAGATCGCGACCGCATTTGGCGTCCAGCGGAAGCGGACCTGGTACTCGGGCGTCTTGAACTGGTCGAGCAAGTGGCGGAGCAACGCCGAACCCTCCGCCTCGTCCATGTCGTCGATGTGGGAGGTGAAGCTCGCGTTGACGAACAGCACGCGCGCGCCGGTCTCCGGATGGATGCGGACGATCGGGTGATGCTGCGGCGGGAACTCGGCCGCCATCGCCGCGCGTCGCTCGGGTGCGATGCGGTCGCCGAAGTCGAAGAGCAGGTCGTGGGTGGCGGTGCGCTCGTCGATCAAAGCCTTCACCTCGTCCGACAGGCCGGCATAGGCCGCCGCGGCATCGCACCACAGGGTGTCGCCCCCGATCGCTGGCAGCTCGCGCGCGCGCAGTACTGCGCCAAGGCTCGGGCAGGCGCGGAAGGTCACGTCCGAGTGCCATTTGTCGAGCGTGCGGAAGCGGCGATCTCCATCGGCGTCTTCGACCCGCCCCTCTGCGCCGCGAATATCGAGGATTTCCGGATAGCCGGGAACATGGGCGATGACCGGGTGCCCCTCGAGCGGACCGAAGACGCGGCCGAGCGCCAGGTGCTGCTCGTGGGTGAGGTCCATGTCGCGGAGGAACAGCACCTTGTGCTGGTTGAGCAGCGCGCGCAGCGTCGCGGCGATGTCGGGATCGACCGTGTCGCCGATCCGCACACCCCGCACCTCCGCCCCCAGCACGGGACCGCAGGGTTCGACGGTCAGCTCCTGTCGCTCCACCGCCAACGCCGTCGCCATCACCATCTCCTTCGCGGCGCCTTCAAGCACCGGTCGGCTGCCGGCGCGACATCGTCGCGCTTGCGCCGCGCGCAGAAAAGCTATCGGGCAGGGTCATGTTCCGCTGCTGGCGCATCATAGCGATTGCGCGCGGCGCGAAACGCCGCGCCATTGTCGATGATCCACGTCCATAGCGGCATGGTGCCGACGAGCAGTCCGCGGCCGAGCGGCGTCAGCGCGTAATCGACGCGCGGGGGGACCTCGCCATGATCGCGGCGGGTGATAAGGCCATCGCGTTCGAGCTGGCGGAGCGAGCGGGTCAACATGCGCTGTGTCACGCCGGGCAGCTGTCGCGAAAGCTCTGCATGGCGAAGCGTGCCCCCGGTGCCGAGCGCGTAGACGATCCCGAGCGACCAGCGGTTGCCCGCATGCGCCAGCACGTCTCGCTTCAGCCCGTCATCCTCGTCGCTGAGCGCGTTGCAAAGTGCGCGTGAACGCTCGATCGCGAGGGTAAAGTCGGGATCAGCGGGCGGGATCATCGATGTGCCTTCTTCTGCGATGCGAGCCTCCTGCTCATCTTGCATGCCTGTGAGGAGGAAGTGATGACGGGATTGAACGGAAGCAAGACGGGCACGCTGGTGATCGGCGCGGGCGAGTTGGGGCAGGCGGTGATCGACGGCCTGCGCGAACGCGGTTCGGGGGCCGCAGGATCGCTGAGCGTGCTGCTCCGTCCACCGGTTGCTGGCATCGAGTCCGATGCCGCGGAGCGTTGTCGCGCGACGGGCGTGGCGGTGGTCTACCGCGATCTGGCCGTCGCCTCTCGCGACGAGCTCGCCGCGACCTTTGCTCCCTTCCAGACGATTATCTGCTGCACCGGCTTCGTCGGCGGCGCGGGCACGCAACGGAAGATCACTGCGGCAGTGCTCCAGGCCGGGGTTCCCCGCTACGTGCCTTGGCAGTTCGGCGTCGACTATGACGTGGTAGGACGCGGGAGCGGGCAGGAGGTGTGGGACGAGCAGGCCGACGTCCGCGCCATGCTCCGCGCGCAGGACGCGACAAGCTGGATCATCGTCTCGACCGGCATGTTCACGAGCTTCCTGTTCGAGGACGCGTTCGGCGTTGTCGATCTGGGCGCTGGCATCGTGCGCGCGCTCGGCAGCTGGGACAATCGACTGACCGTCACCACCCCGGGCGACATCGGCCGGCTCACCGCCGCCATCCTGGCGCACCAGCCGCCGATCATGGATCAGGTCGTCTATGTTGCCGGGGACACCTTCAGCTATGCCGAGCTTGCCGTCATGATCGAGACGCATCTCGGCCGGCCGGTCGCACGCGTACTGCTCGACGACGCCCGGCTGCGCGGCGATCTTGAAACACAGCCAGGCGACGTCATGGCCAAATATAGGCTCGGGTTCGCCCGCGACACGGGCGTCGCGTGGGACAAGGCCGATACCTTCAACGCAGCGCTTGATCTGGACGTGACCGACCTGCCGAGGTGGCTGTCGCAGCGATCCGCTGGCGGCTGAGCAATACGCCAGGTCAGGCGCTCGCCGCCTCCAGGTAGCGCTCGAGAGCGTCGCTGCCGCCGACCTGCTCGTCCCCGATTAAGACGACGGGGGTGGTCGCCACGCCAAACCGCTCCTTGGCGTCCTCCACCTCCTCGCGGGTGCGCAGCACCTGGTCGTCGATGGTGTAACCGTGCTCCTCGAGCAGCGACTTGGCGTGGACACCGAAGGGGCACTCGTGGTCGGGCAGGACCATGCGGTAGAGCGTTGCGGTGCGGTCGTCGGCCATCAAGCTATCCTCCGGTCGCGGCGGTCGCGCGCGCGATGTCGTCTAAGCGTGAGGCACCCGGATCGGTTCCGACCCGGACAGATGCTCGCTGCCGCTTGCGCGCATCCCGCGGCTGGGGGAAGGCGCGCCGATGACGACCAGCGATCTCGCCGACCTCCTGATTGCGCAGCTGCTGAAGCGGGAGGGCGGAACCAAGCGTCGCTGGCGACAGGTGGTAGGCGCGGTCCGCTGGCACGATCCCGCGACCCACCCGCACTGCAACTGGTCGCTCGAGCCGGGCGGCAGCGCGCGGGAGAGCGAGGCGGTCGAGACGCTGCTGGACGAGCTCCGGCTACGCCACCCGATAGTGACGCAGGGCTAGCGCCGGATCGGCTGCTGTTCCGCCAGCAGGTTGCGGATGGTGGTGGCGGCGACGCCGGCCTCTCCCATCGCGTGGCTGATCTGATCGAGGCCCTTGACCACGTCGCCCGCCGCGAAGAGCCCGGGGATGGAGGTGCGCTGGTGATCGTCGACCTCCAGACAGCCCTCGTCGGTCGCGCGGGCACCGGCCGCGACCGCGAGTTCGGAACGGATGACCGAGCCGAGCGCGGGATAGACGCTGTCGAAGCGTTGCTCGCCCGCGGCCGTGTTCACGACGATCTCGTCCCCGTCGACCCGGATCGGCGTGCAGGGACCGTCGAGCCGCACGATCCCGGCATCGTCCAGCGCCGCGCGGCAGCTGTCGGACAGGTCGTGCGCGCCGCCGTCCGCGATCAGCGTCACGTCGCGGGTGTAGCCGCGCAGGAATAGCGCCTCGCGCATGCCGTGGTCGCCAGTGCCGATCACGCCGACGCGTTTATCCGTCACCTCGTACCCGTCGCAGATCGGGCAGTAGCGGATCAGCCCGCGCCCGAGCGCCTCGGCATGGACGAGCTCGTCCATGTCCGGCCGGTTGTTGATGACGCCGGTGGCGAGCAGCACGGTGCGCGCGGCGAAGCTCCGCCCGTCCGCGTCCACGACGAAGCCGCCGTCCTGCGGCTGGATGCGGGTGACCTTTACCGCCTCTCGCCGCGCGCCGTACTTCTCGGCCTGCGCGAGCATCAGCCGCAGGAGCTCGGTCCCGGCGATCCCGTCGGGGTAGCCGGCGTGGTTGTGGGTGCAGGGGATCGACGCCGCGCGGCTCGATCCGCAATCGAACAGCCGAATGGAAAGGTGGAAGCGCGCGAGATAGATGGCGGCGGTCAGCCCCGCCGGTCCTGCGCCCACGATGATGCAGTCGTCCGCGTCCATGCCCTGCGCAAAGCCGCGACTCGCGCACCGGTTCCGCTTGGCGGCCTGAGCGGCGCTGGTTATCGCTGGGCGGAGGCTGGGAGACGCGAGCATGAAGCGATTGATGATGGCGGCGGCACTAGCTGCGCTGGTGCCGGGAGAGGCATGGGCGCAGGCAGCGCCGACGTCGGTGGCGACGCTCGCGCCGCAGGTCGACACGATCTTTGCCGACTGGATGCGCGCGCAGCACGTTCCCGGGCTGGTCTACGGCATCGTCAAGGATGGTCGCCTCGTGCTGGTCAAGGGGCTCGGCACGCAGGACCAGGACGCGCGCGCGCCGGTCACCGCCGACAGCCGCTTCCGCATCGCATCGATGTCAAAGGCGTTCACGGCGCTCGCCATCCTGAAGCTGCGCGACGCGGGCAAGCTGTCGCTGGAGGCGCCGGCAGAGACCTACGTCCCCGAGCTGAAGGGCTGGGCCTATCCGACCAGCGACAGCCCGCGCGTCACGGTGCGTGACCTGCTCCACCACACCGCCGGCTTCGTCGAGGACAATCCCTGGGGTGACCGGCAACAGCCGCTGCCGGAGGCGGAGTTCACCGCGATGCTGCGCAGGGGACCGGTGTTCGCGACGACCCCGGGCACGCGGATGGAGTATTCGAATCTCGGCTACGCGATCCTCGGCCGCATCGTCTCCAACGTCTCCGGCACCCGCTACCAGGATTATATCTCACGCGAGATCATGGCGCCGCTCGGCATGAGGGCTACCGGGTACGACGTGCTCAAGTCGCCGAAGGGTGCCCGCGCGATCGGCTATCGCTGGCAGGACGAGGCATGGGTGCGCGAGCCCGACATGGCGGACGGGGCGTATGGCGCCATGGGGGGCGTCGAGACGACCGCCAATGACTACTGGCGCTGGGTGTCGTTCCTGCTTGCCGCCTGGCCGGCACGCGACGGCGTCGACAGCGGACCGGTGAAGCGCGCGACCGTGCGCGAGATTGTGGAGGGCGCGGGCTTCGCGAGCGCGTCGAACCGCAGCGCCGCGGCGGGTACGCCGTGCCGGCAGGCGGGCAGCTACGCGATGGGCTGGCGGGTAATCGACGATTGCGACCTGGGACGGATCGTCACGCACACGGGCGGCTATCCCGGCTACGGCTCGGTTGTCATGCTGCTGCCGGACGCGGGCCTTGGCGTGTTCGCCTTCTCCAGCCGCACCTACGGCGCGCCATCGCTTCCGGCGCTTCAGTCGCTGCTCGCGATGAAGGCGGCGGGAGCGGTGACGGACCGCCCGATCCCCGTCTCTGCCGAACTCGCCCGCGCCTATGAGGTAGCGAAGACGGTGTGGACGAGTGGCGATCCGGCCCGCGCGACGCTGGCGGTCAACGTGCCGCTCGACCGCGATCTCGCGCGGCGCAGGCGAGAGATCGTCGACGCCAAGTCGCGGGTCGGCGTCTGCGCGATGAACGAGGCCGTTCGCCCGATCTCCGCACTGGAGGGGACATGGGAGTGGACCTGCGCCACTGGCCGCATCCAGGGTCGGGTGCAGCGCTCGCCACTGCCCGACGGCAGCCTGCAAGTGATCGACTTCCGCCCGGTCGGCTGATGACCTTCAACGCCAGCGTCCTGACCCTTTACCCGGAGATGTTTCCCGGGCCGCTCGGCACGTCGATCGCGGGGCGGGCACTGCGGGAAGGCGCATGGGCGCTCGATACGGTGCAGATCCGCGACTTCGCGACCGACAAGCACCGCTCGGTCGACGATACGCCGGCCGGCGGGGGCGCGGGGATGGTGCTGCGCGCTGACGTGCTCGCCGCCGCAGTGGACAGCATCTGCGGCGGGGTTCCGATGCTCGCCATGAGCCCGCGCGGCAAGCCGCTGACCCAGGCACGGGTGCGGGAGATCGCGGCCGGGCCGGGCGTCGCGGTTCTCTGCGGCCGCTTCGAAGGCTTCGACGAAAGGATCTTCGAGGGTCGCGCGGTCGAGCCGGTGTCGATCGGCGACTACATCCTCTCGGGCGGGGAGATGGGCGCCTTGGTGCTGCTCGATGCTTGCATTCGGCTGCTTCCCGGCGTAATGGGCGCGCCTTCCAGCGGAGTCGAGGAAAGCTTCGAAAGCGGCCTCCTCGAATATCCGCACTATACCCGACCAGTCACATGGGAAGGGCGCACGATCCCCGAAGTGCTGCGATCGGGGGATCATGCGAGGATCGCGGCCTGGCGCAAGCAGATGGCCGAGACCGACACACGGCTACGGAGGCCGGACCTGTGGGAGCGCCATGTCGGCGCTCGGGTCAAGCCTCCCTCTGGCGCGCGGCACCCGTCAGAGGACGAACAGTTATGAACCTGATCCAGACGCTCGAAGCCGAGCAGATCGCCAAGTTCAACCAGGCCAAGAGCCTGCCCGAGTTCCGCGCGGGCGACACCGTGCGCGTCGGCGTCCGCGTCGTCGAGGGCGAGCGGACGCGCGTTCAGGCTTATGAGGGCGTGTGCATCGCGCGCTCCAACAAGGGCATGGGCAGCAACTTCACCGTGCGCAAGATCAGCTTCGGCGAGGGCGTGGAGCGCGTCTTCCCGCTGTATTCGCCTAACATCGATTCGATCGAGGTCGTGCGCCGCGGTGTCGTGCGCCGCGCCAAGCTCTATTATCTGCGCGGCCGGACCGGCAAGTCGGCGCGCATCGCCGAGCGCCGCGACCAGCGTCCGGCCAAGGGCGAGGTCGCCGCGGCCGAGTAAAGGCTTTACGCTTCATGTCTTGGAAGGCGGTCGCTCCAGTGCAGCGGCCGCCTTTTTTGGTTGCGGGCTGACGCCGGTGTGTTAAGTTGATGCAACACTCGGGGGAGCGCATGACAGCAACGACGATCGACACGGCGGTGACGTCGTCCAAGGAGCCGGACGGCGCGCCGCGGGTCGCCAACCTGGACATTCTTCGCGGGCTCGCGATCCTCGGCATCCTGTTCATGAACATCAACGACATGGGTCAGTCGATGACCGCGTCGTTCGGCGACATCCGCCATCTCGGCTGGACCACCGCCGACCAGGTCGCCTGGGCGATCCGCGAGGTGCTGGCGAACGGGACCGCGCGCGGGCTGCTCCAGCTGCTCTTCGGCGTCGGCATGGTGATCCTGACCGATCGCGCGGCCGGCGCCGCGGCGACGCGCTGGCAGCTGCTGCGCGGCTACTGGTGGCGCAACCTGGTGCTGTTCGTGCTGGGGGTCGCCCACATGTACCTGCTGCTGTGGCCCGGCGACATCCTTCACACCTATGCTTTGGCGGCGATGGTCGCCGTGCTGTTCCGCCGGCTGCGGCCGCGCTGGCTCCTCACGGTCGGTCTGATCTTCGCGGTCCTCCAACTCGTCGGAGGCGGGTTCTTCGGCTATTACCGCACGGTGCAGCTGGAGCGTTCGGTTGCGACCGCGCAGGCCGAGCAGCGTGCCGGCCGGACGCTGTCGGCCGAGCAGAAAAAGGAGCTGGCGGCGGCGGCCAAGTCGGAGAAGGCATCGGCCCAGCGCGACGCCGAACGGGCGCAAAAGATCGCGACCGAGGACAAGGGCCGTCTGGGCTCCGCGCGCGACTGGGCGTTGGCGCAGACCAACGTGTCGCTGACCCGCTTCCCGACCTTTGAAGAGATCTTTTCCGTCTGGGAGTCGCTCTCCTTCATGCTGATCGGCGCGGCGCTGTGGAAGCTCGGCATCCTGGGCGGCGCGCGCTCGCGCGGCTTCTACGTCAGGCTGGCCGCGGTCGCCTATCTGATCGGCGTGCCGCTGCGCGCGATCGGCGCGTGGGAGCAGATGCAGTTCGGCGACGGGCCGTACCTCTACTGGGCGACCAACGAAGTCGCTCGGCTCGCGATGACTCTTGGCCACGTCGGGCTGGTCTACGCGCTGCTGGCGAGCGCGCGAGGGATGCGGCTGCTGCGGCCGTTCGAGGCGGCGGGACGGACCGCGCTCACCATCTACATCGCGCAGACCCTGATCTGCCTGTGGGTGCTCTATCCGCCGTTCGGTCTGCACCTCTACCGCGAGCAGGGCTGGGCGGCGCTGATGCTGACCGCGCTCGCGCTCAACGCCGCGCTGTTGTGGGGCGCCAACTGGTGGGTGCGGCACTACCGCATCGCGCCGGTCGAGTGGCTGTGGCGCTCGATCGTGGAAGGGCGCCGTCTTCCGTTCCGCAAGCGGGCGCCGCTAGGCAAGGGGAGCCTGCCGTTGCCGGCCTGACAAAATCGTTACAATGCGGCAACAATGTGGTAGGCGTAGCGATCATCACTCCGGGGGGAGAGACAAGGATGACCAGCACCAGCATGACGACCGCGGCCGAGCCTGATGGCGCGCCGCGGGTAGCCAGCCTCGATATCCTGCGCGGGATCGCGATCCTGGGCATCCTGTTCATGAACATCAACGCCATGGGCGGCGCCATGGAATCGGGGTGGGAGGATCTCTGGCGCTACGGTCACAGCCGGGCGGACGAGGTCGCCTACTTTCTGCGCATGACGCTCGCCGACGGCACCGCGCGGTGCCTGCTCGAGATGCTGTTCGGCGCCGGCATGGTGATCCTGACCGATCGCGCCGCCGCTGCCGCCGAAGCGTCGGGGCGGAGCGGGCGGCTGTGGCGGATCGGGCACCGGCTGTTCGGGCCATTGGCGGTGCTCAGGGCCTATTACTGGCGCAACTTCGTCCTGTTCCTGTTCGGCGTCGCGCACATCTTCATCCTGCTGTGGGCGGGCGACATCCTCCACACCTATGGCTTCGCGGCAATGATCGCGGTGCTGTTCCGCAAGCTCGGGCCGAAGATGCTGCTGGCGCTCGGGCTGACCATGGCGCTGCTCCAGCTGGGCGGGGGCGCCTACAGCTACGTCGATCGCACCGCGGAACTGCAGCAGGTCGCCGCGATCGAAGCCAAGCAGAAGGCCGGCACCGCCCTGACCGCGCCTGAGCGCAAGATGCTCGCCGACGTCAAGGATCGCAAGGTGAAGCGCGACAAGCGCGAGGCGGACGCGAATGCGCGCATGGCAAAGGAGGATGTCGCTCGCTCGGCCGAGACCGGCACGTTCCTCAGTTGGGCGGGCGCGGCGTGGTCGATCACCGGCTTCATCCAGGCGAAGGGGCTGGAAATCCTCTTCGTGTGGGAGGCGGCGGCGACGATGCTGGTCGGCGCCGCGCTGTTCCGCTGGGGCGTGCTGCAGGGCGCGCGGTCCAGCCGCTTCTACATTATCACGCTGATCCTCGCCTACGGCTTCGGCCTGTCGACGCGCGGGATCGGAGCGGTCGAAGAGATCATCGGTCACGTTGGTCCGTCGATCACGTGGGCGACGATGGAGGTGGCGCGGCTCGCGACCACGCTCGGCCACGTCGCGCTGGTTCACCTGCTGCTCCGCACGGTCGCGGGCACACGCGCGCTGAAGCCGTTCGAGGCGGCGGGGCGGACCGCGCTGAGCGTCTATATTGCCCAGACGATGGTCTGTCTGTGGGTGCTCTATCCGCCGTTCATGCTGGGCCTGTACGGGCAGCAGGGGTGGGCGGCATGGATGCTGACCGCGCTCGCCGTCAACGCCGCCCTGCTCTGGGGTGCCAATGTGTGGGTCCGCCACTACTCGATCGCACCGGTCGAGTGGGCGTGGCGCTCCATCGTCGCCTGGCGGCGGCTGCCGTTCCGCCGCCGCGACGTGCCGTCGGTGGGTCCGGCGGTGCCGGCCGCGGCATGAGGCTTGGCGTGGGGGCGGGTCGCCGATAGACCCGCCCCATGCTTCGCACCCTAGCCGCGGCGCTCGCCGCCTCTGCCGCCGTCCTCATGACCGTTCCCGCCCACGCCGACGACCTGACGCTCGAACGTGTCTTCGCGAGCCCCGATCTCGCCGGCGAGCAGCCGCGCGCGCTGCGCCTGTCACCGGACGGGAAGCTCATCACCTCGCTCCGCCCGCGCGCGGACGAGAAGGACCGCTACGACCTGTGGGCGATGAACACCGCGACCGGCCAGTGGCGGATGCTGGTCGACAGCAAGAAGGTCGGCACCGGCGCGGAGCTATCCGAAGCGGAGAAGATGCAGCGTGAGCGGGCGCGGATCGGCGGGCAGCGCGGGATCGTCGCCTACCAGTGGTCGTCCGACGGCCGCTCGATCCTGGTGCCGCTCGACGGTGACCTCTACCTCGCCACCCTCGACGGCAAGGTGACGCGGCTGACCAACACGCCCGGTGGCGAGCTCAACCCGCTGGTCAGCCCGAAGGGCAACCTGCTGTCGTTCGTGCGCGACCAGAACCTCTACGTGTCCGACCTGAATGGCGGTCAGCCACGCAAGATCACGCCGGACGGCGCCGGCACGGTGCACTGGGGCGAGGCGGAGTTCGTCGCGCAGGAGGAAATGGATCGCTCGACCGGTTACTGGTGGTCGCCCGACGAGCGCTACATCGCGGTCGAGCGCTTCGACGAGGCGCCGGTCGGCACCGTCACGCGCGCCGCGATCGGCGCGGACGGCACCAAGGTGTTCGAGCAGCGCTACCCGGCCGCGGGCACGCCCAACGTGCTGGTCGACCTCTACGTCATGCGCCCCGACGGCACCGGATCGGTCAAGGTCGACATGGGGACGGACCGCGACATCTATCTCGCGCGGGTCAAGTGGATGCCGGACGGTTCCGCGCTGCTGGTCCAGCGCCAGAGTCGTGATCAGACACGGCTGGACGTGCTCAAGGTCGACCCGACGACCGGCAAGTCGAGCGTGCTGTTCAGCGAGCAGGCGGGCGCGAAGAGCTGGGTCAACCTGTCCAACACGTTGTCCGTGCTGAAGGACGGGAGCCTGATCTGGTGGTCGGAGCGGGACGGTCACGGTCACCTGTACCGCTACGCCGCGAACAAGTGGACGCAGCTGACCAAGGGACCGTGGGAGGTGGCGGAGCTGACCGGCGTCGACGAGGACGGCGGTCGGTTGTTCTTCACCGCCAACAAGGACGACGTGCTGGAGCGGCACCTGTACTCGATGCCGCTGAGGGGCGGTGCGATCACGCGCCTGACCGAGGCTGGCTACTGGAACGCGGCGAGCGCCGACACCAACGCCAGCCGCTTCATCGTCTCACGCTCCAGTCCGACTCAGCCGACCCAGATCTATCTGGCGGACGCTACCGGCAACCGAGTGTCGTGGCTGAACGAGAATGCGTTGAAGCCAGGTCACCCCTACCAGCCCTATCTCTCCAGCCACGCCGAGACGAAGTTCGGCGAGCTCAAGACCGCCGATGGCGCAACTCTGCACTGGGAAATGCTGACGCCGCGGCTGGAGCCCGGCCGCCGCTACCCCGTGTTCTTCGAGCATTACGGCGGCCCGCACAGCCAGACGGTCAGCCGTAATTGGGGCAATCCGCTGCACCAGTATCTGGTCGACCGCGGCTACGTCGTGTTCATGATCGACAATCGCGGGTCGGCCAATCGCGGCAAGGCCTTCGAGGACGCGATCTGGCACGCCATGGGCTCGATCGAAGTGCGCGACCAGCTGGCCGGTGCCGAGTATCTGAAGTCGTTGCCCTTCGTCGATCGGAAGCGGATCGCGACCTATGGCTGGTCGTACGGCGGGTACATGACGCTGAAGATGCTGGAGGCGAACCCGGGCGTGTACGCGGCCGGCATCTCCGGTGCGCCGGTCACGCGATGGGAACTGTACGACACTCATTATACCGAGCGTTACATGGGCGCGGACCCGAAGGGACGCGATGCGAAGGCGTACGCGGCATCGGCCGCGATCGAGGACGGGCCGAAGATCGCCGATCCGCTGCTGCTGATCCACGGCATGGCCGACGACAACGTCGTGCTCGACAACTCGACCGCGTTTGCGGCCAGGCTGCAGTCGGCAAACACGCCGTTCGAGATGATGATGTACCCCGGCAAGACCCACTCGGCCGGCCGGGACATCCACGTCTGGACGACGATCCTCGGTTTTCTCGATAGGACGGTCGGGGCCGGCCCCAAGTAGCGCTTGGCTTGTGTAGCCAGGTCGGGACCCCTAGTCGGCCGTTGTAACTCCATCGCCACCCCGGCGCAGGCCGGGGTCCAGAGCGCAAGCGCCATCGCTCGTGACTCTGGATCCCGGCCTGCGCCGGGGTGGCAGAAGAAGGCTAGGACAGATGGGCTATCGGATCGTGGTCGCGGGCGCGACGGGGAATGTCGGGCGCGAGGTGCTGGCGATCCTGGCCGAGCGCGAGTTCCCGGCGGACGAGATTGCGGTGCTCGCCTCCGCCCGCAGCCAGGGCGACGAGGTCGACTATGGCGAGACCGGCCGCAAGCTGAAGATCCAGAATATCGAGCATTTCGATCCCGCCGGCTGGGACATGGCGATCTTCGCGATCGGGTCGGAGGCGACCAAGCTCCACGCGCCGCGCTTCGCGGCGGCGGGCTGCACGGTGATCGACAATTCGTCGCTGTACCGGATGGACCCGGACGTGCCGCTGATCGTGCCGGAGGTGAATCCGGAGGCGATCGACGGCTATCGGGCCAAGAACATCATCGCCAACCCCAATTGCTCCACCGCGCAGATGGTCGTCGCGCTAAAGCCGATCCATGACGCCGCGCGGATCACCCGCGTGGTGGTCGCGACCTACCAGTCCGTCTCGGGCGCAGGAAAGGCGGGGATGGACGAGCTGTTCGAGCAGAGCCGCAACATCTTCGTCGGCGACAGCGCGGAGCCGAAGAAATTCACCAAGCAGATCGCCTTTAATGTGATCCCACACATCGACAGCTTCCTGGACGACGGGTCGACCAAGGAGGAGTGGAAGATGGTGGTCGAGACCAAGAAGATACTCGATCCCAAGATCAAGGTGATCGCGACCTGCGTGCGCGTCCCCGTCTTCGTCGGCCATTCGGAGGCGATCACGATCGAGATGGCCGAGGAACTGTCGGCCGAGGACGCGCAGAAGATCCTGCGCGAGGCGCCGGGCGTCATGCTGGTCGATAAGCGCGAGGATGGCGGCTACGTGACGCCGGTGGAGGCCGTCGGCGACTACGCGACCTATGTCAGCCGCGTCCGCGACGACCCCACGGTGGAGAACGGCCTGGCGCTGTGGTGCGTCAGCGACAACCTGCGCAAGGGCGCTGCACTCAACGCCGTGCAGATCGCCGAGCTGCTCGGGCGGCGCCACCTGAAGAAGGCGGCGTGATCGCGGGCGGGGCACCGATCGCGCATCCGCCCGTTCCCTGAACCATGGACGAGACTCCCCTCATCACCACGCTCAAGTGGATCGCCACCGGCACCGGCGTGACAGCCGCCTTCATGGTTTCGCTCGACAGTGGCCGCCGCGTTACTGGCTGGGGGTTCGTGATCTTCGTCTTCTCGGCGGTCTGCTGGATCAGCGGCGCGGTGCTGACCGAGGACTGGGCGCTCACCTCCCAGAACTCGGTGCTGCTCGGGATCAACCTGTTCGGCGTCTACCGCTACCTCATCCGCAAGAAGGATGTCTGACGCCGCGCTCTGGGGCGCGCTGCTCGGCCTGCTCGGGCTAGTGTTGGGAAGCTTCATCGCGACGGTGGTTGTCCGCTTCCCCGGTGGGCGCTCGGCGCTGGTCGGGCGGTCGGCATGTGACGGCTGCGCGCGACCGCTGCGCGGCTGGGAACTGGTGCCGCTGCTGAGCTGGGTGGTGCTGCGGGGCCGCTGCAGCAGGTGCGGCGCCGGCATCGCCGCCCTCCATCCCGCGGTGGAGTTGGCCGGCCTGGTTATCGGCGGCGGGGCCGGGTTGCTCGCGCCGGGGGTCGCCGGGGTCGCGGGGGCATGCTTCGGCTGGTTGCTGCTTCTGCTCGGCGCGATCGATGGGGTGGCGTATCGGCTGCCCGATCCGCTGACGCTGCTGCTCGCGCTCGCCGGCCTCGTCGCCGGCCTGTTCGACGTTCCGCCGCCGCTAGCCGATCGCCTGATCGGCGGCGTTGCCGGCTATGCGAGCCTCTGGATCGTCGCGGTCCTCTACCGACGCATGCGGGGCCGGGACGGCCTGGGCGGCGGCGACCCGAAGCTGTTCGCGGGCATCGGCCTGTGGCTCGGCTGGCGGGCGCTGCCGTCGGTGCTGCTCGTCGCCAGCATCGCAGGGCTTGCCGTGGCGCTTGCGCGGCGGCAGTCGATGGATGACCGGCTGCCCTTCGGAACACTGCTCGCACTCGGCGCGACGCTGACCTGGGCCTGGCGGACAGGAGGGGGCGGGTGGTGACGAGATTGCGGCTGCAGGACTTCCTGCCCTATCGCCTGTCGATCGCGTCCAATCTGGCCTCCGACGCCATCGCCGATACCTATCGCGCGCTGTTCGGACTGCGGATCCCCGAGTGGCGGCTCGTCGCGCTGCTGGCCGAGAGCGACGGCCTCACCCAGCAGGCGCTCGGGCAGGCGTCTCGGATGGACAAGGTGACGGTCAGCCGCGCGGCGATCGCTCTGGCCGAGCGCGGGCTGGTCGAACGGGCGCCGCACCTCGGTGACAAGCGCTCCCACCTCCTGGCGCTCACGCCCAGCGGTCGCGCCCTCTATGCGGAGGTCGCCCCGAAGGCGCTGGAGATGGAGGCGCGGCTGTTTGCCGGCTTCACCCGTGAGGAGCTGACGGCGTTCCGCGCGATGCTGGCCCGCGTGGAGCAGGCGGCGCTGACCGTCGATGCCGAGCATGACCTCGATCTATCCGATTGAGCGAACCGAGGTTTTTAGCGGCATGAGGGAGCCTTCTTCCGGTCGGCTCGTTTGTAGCGGAACCGGAACAGTCCGAACAAGCGGGCGCACGGCATCAGGGGGCGCTCTTGCGGCGTAGCGGTTGGGGTTCAAGGTTGCCGTTGCTGGCCGGCGTAGCGTTGCTGCCGCTGACGGCGAGTGCCCAAGTCAATACGCCGAAGCCAGGGCAGGGTGCACCGTCGAGCCTGCCGACGCCGGCGACGCCGTCTGCTGCCACGCCCGGCTCTGACCCGACCACGACGGCACCGTCGCAGGACAGGCCGATCGTGCCGGATGCGCAGTTCGATCAGGAGGTGCCGACGCTCTCCGACGATCTCACCGCCCCGCTCGAGCCGATCGAGGGCTTCACCGCGCCCGCGCCAGCGCCATCCGGGGCTCAGCCACCGGTGCCGGTGGCTCAGCCACCGGTGCCGGTGGCCGCCGATCCCGAGCTTGCCCAGCCGCTGACGCCGCTCGGCAGCTTCGATGCGACCCCGGTGGAGGTCGCCGGTGTTGACGATGGCGAGCCGGTCGAGATCAAGTACGAGACCCGCGTGGTCGGCCTGGACGAGGTCAAGCTCACCGACCGCTTCGAGGCGCTCTCGGCGCTGAAGAAGGATGATGACGCGCCGAACGCCGCAGTCGTCTCCGCCCGCGCGCGTGAGGACGAGCAGCTGGCGGTGCGCCTGCTGCGCGCGGTCGGCTATTATGACGGCACGGCCACGGCGGCTATCGAGCAATTGCCGGGCACGCCGGGCCGGGTGCGTGCGACGATCACCGCGGTGCCGGGCACGCTCTACACGCTGGGATCTGTCAACGTGCGCGCGGCGCCGACTGTCCCACCGACCCTGATCCGCGACTCGCTGCCGCTCAGGGTCGGCGAGGCGATTGACGCCGAGCGGATCCAGGCAGCCGAAGCGAACGTCAGCCTGCAGCTGCCGCAGCGCGGCTACGCCTTCGCCGAGGTGGGGCAACGTGACGTGCTGCTCGACGAGCAGAGCTTCAGGGGCGACTACACCCTGCCGGTCGAGACGGGGCCGCGTGGCAGCTTCGGCCAGATCCTGACCAAGGGCGATCCGGTGTTCGCGGTCGACCACATCGAGGTGTTGCGCCGCTACAAGCCGGGCGAGCTGTACGATATCCGCAAGGTCGACGACCTGCGCCAGGCGTTGGTCGGGACCAGCCTGTTCTCCTCTGTCGCCGTCGAACCGCAGCGGACCGGTCGGGCCGGCCCGGACGGGACGGAGGCGGTCGACCTGCTGGTCACCCAGAACAAGGGCCCGGCGCGGACGCTGGCGGGCGAGATTGGCTACGGCACCGGCCAGGGCATCCGGCTGGAGGGCAGCTGGACCCACCGCAACCTGTTCCCGCCCGAAGGCGCGCTGATCGTGTCCGGCGTCGCGGGCACGCAGGAGCAGGGGCTCGGCGTCACCTTCCGCCGCTCCAACGCTGGGCGGCGTGACCGCACGGTGACGCTGACTGCTGCTGCCAACCGCTCGAACTACGACGCGTTCGAGGCGTTCACGGGCACGCTGTCCGGCCGCATCAGCTACGACTCGACTCCGATCTGGCAGAAGCGCTGGACCTATTATTACGGGCTGGAGCTCGTCGGGACGAACGAAGATACATACGACTTCGCGCGCGCCGATCGCGTACGGCGGACCTTCGGCATCGCCGCCGCCCCGCTGTTCCTCGGCTACGATACGTCGGACGATCTGCTCAATCCGACCCGCGGCTTCCGCCTGAAGCTCAACCTGTCGCCGGAGGCATCGGTCCAGGGATCGGCCCGGCCCTATGTCCGCTCGATCGTGGAGGGGACGGCCTACTTCCCCGTCACCGGGAGCCTGGTGCTGGCCGGCCGCATTCGCGGGGGCGCAATCAACGGCATCGGTCGCGACGACCTCGCACCATCGCGCCGCTACTATGGCGGCGGCGGCGGATCGGTGCGCGGCTTCGGGTTCCAGGAACTCGGCCCGCGGGGCGAGGAGCCGAACCCCGATTTCGACCCGACCGATCCGGAAGAGGAGGACTCGCCAACGCGGTTCCGGCCGATCGGCGGGCGCAGCTTCAACGAATTCGCGCTGGAGGCACGCTACCGGTTCGGCAACTTCGGCGTGGTGCCGTTCGTCGATGTGGGTCAGGTGTATGAGAGCGAGCTGCCCAAGGGCTCGGACCTGCGGGTCGGGCTCGGCCTCGGCGGGCGATTCTACACGAACTTCGGGCCGTTCCGGATCGACGTCGCGACTCCCCTCAATCGCCGCGAAGGTGAATCCAAGGTCGCGCTGTACCTCTCGATCGGCCAGGCCTTCTGATGGCGGACGAAGCGACCGACGCGCCGCAGGCGACGACCACCGTCGTGGTCGAGCGCCGCCCGCTGTGGCAGCGCATCGCCAAGTGGGTGCTGATTGCGCTGGCCGGGTTGATTCTGCTCGCGATCGTGCTGGTGCTCGGCATCAACACGCAGCCGGGTCGCCGCTTCCTGGTCGACCGGATCAACGGCTACACGCTCGCCAACGGCATCAACGTGCGCATCGGCCGAATCGACGGGTCGATCTACGGCGCCATGACGCTGCGCGACGTTCGCGTGCAGGACACCCGTGGCACCTTCCTGACCTCGCCCGAGCTCAGGGTCGACTGGCGGCCGTTCGCGTTCGTTCGGAACCACGTCGACGTGCGTTCGCTTACGACGCCCCTCATCAGCATGAGCCGCACTCCGGTGCTGAAGGAGACGCCACCCGGCGATCCGAACGCGCCGCTGCTGCCCGATATCGACATCGACGTGAACCGGCTGGCGATCGACCGCATCGACTTGGCTCCTGCGGTCAGCGGGGCGCGGCGGATCGCGCGCTTCGCCGGCAGCGTCCACATCGCCGATCGCCGCGCGCAGATCGTGGCGAGCGGCGGCACGATCGCGGCGGCCGGGGTAGCGGGTGGCGACCGGGTGACGCTGCGGCTCGATGCGGTGCCCGACGACAACCGGTTCGACGTCGACCTGAAGCTCGCGGCACCCGCGAACGGGTTCGTCGCCGGCATGGCGGGGCTCAAGCAGCCGCTGACGCTTACGGTTGATGGTCGCGGCGACTGGGCGCGCTGGAGCGGACGCGCCGTGTCGACGCTCGGTGGCGGCGAACTCGCCAACCTCGGCATCGAGGCGCGCAACGGCACCTTCAAGGTGCGCGGCGCGACCCGGCCGGGGCTGTACCTGCAGGGTCCAGTCGAGCGGCTCACCGCGCCGCGGCTCGACGTTGCCATCGACGCGGCCGTCGCCGAGCGACTGGTCGACACCAAGCTGCAGCTGCGTTCGAGCGCGCTGCAGGTGCTCGGCGACGGCAAGATCGACCTGGCCAAAAGCCGCTTCGGCAACTTCAAGCTGGATGCCGCGCTGCTCACGCCGGGTGCGATCGCACCGAACCTCAGCGGCCGCTCGGTTCGCGCATCGGTGGCGCTCGACGGCGCGTTCGCAACCCCGGTTGTCGACTACAAGCTCAGCGCCGACGCAGTCGCGTTCGGTGCGATGGGCGTCGAGGGACTCTATGCCGAGGGGCGCGCGCGGGTGAACGCCGACCGCATCCTGGTGCCGGTCGCGGCCCGCGCGCGGCGCGTCACCGGGCTCAACGCCGCCGCCGGCGGGCTGCTGACCAACGTGCGGATCGATGGCGACCTGGCGATCAACGGCGGGACGGAGATCCTGTCCGACAACCTCCGCCTGCGCTCCGACCGGATCGACGCAACCGCGATCATCGCCGCCAATCTTGCCACCGGTCGCTACGCCGGCGCGCTAAAGGGCCGCGTCAACGACTACCGGGTCGAGGGTTTCGGCATCGTCAACCTCCAGACCGACGCCAGCCTCTACACCGCGCCTAACGGCGGCTTTGGTATCCGCGGCCGGGTGGTCGCGCGGACGTCGCGGATCTTCAACACTGGCGCGCGCGACTTTCTGGGCGGGAACGCCATCGCGCGGGTCGATCTCGACTATGATCCGCGCGGCGTGATCAATTTCTCCGGCCTGCGGGTCACCGCGCCGCAGTTTCGGGTGACGAACGGCTTTGGCCGTTACGATCCGGCGGGACCGCTCCTCGTCAACGCCGACGCCTACTCCACTCAGTACGGCCCTGTGTCAGCGCGTGTAACGGGGACGCTCGCTAACCCCGTCGCGGTGATCCGCGCCGCGCGCCCGAACCTGGGCGTCGGGCTGAACAACGTCCAGGCGACGATCCGCGGCAACGGCACCCGGTACGCGATCGTTGCGCGCGGCGGGTCGAACTACGGGCCGTTCAGCGCCGATCTGCTGCTGAGCGTCGGCGCCCCGCTCACCGCCGACATCCGTAACGCGCGGTTCGCCGGCATCGACTTCCGCGGGCGGGTGCAACAGACTGCCGCCGGGCCTTTCGCGGGCCGGCTCGCATTTAACGGCTCGGGGGTCAACGGATCGGTCGCGCTCGCGTCGCAGGGCGGGGTACAGCGCGCCGACGTGAACGCGCGGGCGGTGAACGCGGTGATCCCCGGCACCGCCGGCCTGACGATTGGTCGCGCGATCATTGTCGGTAGCGCCGTGCTCTATCCGAATGCTCCCGCGATCACCGGTGACGCACAGATCGCCAACCTCAAGATGGGCGAATTCCTGCTTCGTGCCGCGCGGGCAAAGGTCAACTATCGCGGCGGCAACGGCACGGCGCAGGCTTTTGCGGAAGGATCGTCGGGCGTTCCGTTCCGCGTCGGCGCGAACGTCCGGTTCACGCCGCGGCTGTGGCTCGCGGCGCTTCGTGGCCAGGCGAGCGGGATCAATTTCCGCACCGCCAACCCAGCTCGGATCGAGCCGGTCGCCGGCGGCTATCGTCTCCAGCCAACCCGCATCGACTTCGATCAGGGCTCGATCCGGCTGGCCGGTGCCTATGGCAGCACGACGCAGCTGCTCGCCCGGCTCGATCGCCTCGATCTCGCGATCGCCAACGCCTTTGTGCCCGGCCTTGGCCTCGGCGGCACGGCGACCGGCAGCATCGACTATCGCCAGGCGGGCGCCGCCTTCCCGAGCGCGCAGCTGCGGCTGAACGTCGCGAACTTCACGCGCTCCAGCCTTGCGTCGGTGTCGACCCCGGTGAACATCGTCGCCGCGGGCGCGCTCGGCAACGACGGTGGCGACGTCCGGGCGCTGATCAAGCGTGGCACGACCACCGTCGGGCGCGTGCTCGCGACGCTGCGCCCGGTCGGTCCGGGGGCGGGCAGCTGGACCAGCCGCCTCGCCGCGGCGCCGCTCGGCGGCGGTATCCGCTACAACGGGCCGGCCGGTGTGCTGTTCTCGCTCGCGGGTCTGTCGGGGCAGCAGCTGAGCGGACCGATCGGGGTGGCGGCGGACTTCGGCGGTCGGCTCTCGGCACCGCGCCTCGCCGGCGTCGTCCGTGCCTCCAACCTCACCTACGAGAATGAGGTCTACGGCACGCGGTTGACCAACATGCGGATCAACGGCCGCTTCACCAACGACCGCTTCGAGCTGGTCGAGCTTGCCGCGCGGGCTGGCGACGGGACTGTCAACGCCGCGGGCTCGGTCGGCCTGGCGGCGGACAGCGGCTTCCCGATCGACATCCGCGCGCGATTGAACGACGCGCGGCTGGCGCGCAGCGACGCACTCGGCGCGACCGCAACGGGTGAGATCCGCGTGACCAATTCGGCGCAGGCCGGTGGGCTGATCGAGGGCGAGATACGCCTGCCCGAAGTTCGCTACCAGATCGTCACGCAGGGGGCCGCCGACGTGCCCGAGCTGACCGGCGTCCGCCGCAGGAGCGACGCCGCGCGTGCCGCAGCAAACGCGGAGCAAGCCGGTGCCGCGCCGCCGGGCCTGTTCCGCTTGGCGTTGCGCATCCGCGCCGACAACCGCCTGTTCGTTTCCGGCATGGGGCTTGAGTCGGAGTGGGAGGCCGACCTGCGCGTCGGCGGGACGTCGGCGGCGCCGCAGGTCAGCGGTCAGGTCCGGATCGTCCGCGGCACCTACAGCTTTGCGGGTAAGCGCTTCGACGTGACGCGCGGGCTGGTTCAGTTCCAGGGCAACCAGCTGACCAACCCGACGCTCGACATCGCCGCCACGACGACCACGCAGGGGATCACCGCGACGATCGCGATCGGCGGCCGCGCGCAGGCGCCGCAGCTGACCTTCACGTCCACGCCCAACCTGCCGCAGGACGAAGTGCTCTCGCGGCTGCTGTTCGGCAGTTCGGTCACCAATCTCTCGGCGACCGAGGCGATCCAGCTCGCCTCTGCCCTCAACTCGCTGCGCGGCTCAAGCGGAGGCGGGCTCAACCCGCTCGGCAAGCTGCGCTCCGCGACCGGCATCGACCGGCTGCGGATCCTGGGCGGCGACGAGGCGACCGGACGGGGCACCGCGCTTGCCGCCGGCCAGTATCTGACCGACGACATCTATGTGGAGATCATCACCGACGCGCGCGGCTTCACGGCGACCCAGCTCGAGATCGCGCTGACCAGGGCATTGAGCCTGCTTTCTTCGACCGGATCGTTCGGCGGATCGAACGTCAACCTGCGCTACTCGCGCGACTATTGACGCTGGCGCCTCCCGCTACTTACTTGCCTGTAAGTAGCGGGAGGGTCGCGTGACCGAGCATCTGGATGTCCTGATCGTCGGTGCCGGACTGTCCGGGATCGGCGCGGCCTACCACCTGCAGACGCTCTGCCCCGACCGAAGCTACGCGGTGCCGGAGGCGCGCGCGGCGAGCGGCGGTACGTGGGACCTGTTCCGCTATCCCGGGATCCGCAGCGATTCGGACATGCATACGCTCGGCTACCGCTTTCAGCCGTGGCGCGAGGCGAGGGCGATCGCCGACGGACCGTCGATCCTGCGCTACATTCGTGACACCGCGGTGGAGCACGGCATCGACGCGCACATCCGCTACCACCACCGGGTTGTTGCCGCCGCCTGGGAGAGCAGCACCGCGCGCTGGACGGTGACGGTCGAGCGCGGGCCGGATCGCGCGCGCGTGACGCTAACCTGCGGCTTTCTGTATCTGTGCCCGGGCTATTACGACTATGAGCGCGGCCATGCTCCCACCTTCCCGGGGCAGGAGCGGTTCGCCGGCCGCATCATTCACCCGCAGTTCTGGCCGAAAGATCTCGACGTCGGCGGAAAGCGCGTGATCGTGATCGGCAGTGGCGCAACCGCCGTCTCGCTGGTCCCGGAGCTCGCGAGGACGGCCGCGCACGTCACCATGCTCCAGCGCTCACCCTCCTACGTCGTCGCGCGGCCGAGCGGCGACAGGATCGCGCAGGCGCTGCGCCGGGTACTGCCGGCGGGACTGGCCTATGCCGCGACCCGTTGGAAGAACGTGCTGCTCGGCGGCTTCTTCTACCGCCAGATGCGCCGGTATCCTGCGGCGGCGCGGAAGCGGCTGATCGGCTGGGTGCGTGATCACCTGGGTCCCGACTACGACGTCGACCGCCACTTCTCGCCGCGCTACGATCCCTGGGATCAGCGACTGTGCCTGGTGCCCGACGCCGACCTGTTCACCGCGATCCGGGGAGGCCGCGCGAGCGTCGTTACGGGCACGATCGACCGTTTCGAGGCAGAGGGAGTCGTGCTCGCCTCCGGGCAGACGATACCTGCCGACGTGGTGGTGACCGCGACCGGATTGTCGCTGAAGCTGCTCGGCGGCATCGCGCTCAGCGTCGACGGGGCGCCGGTCGAACCGGCCCGGCACTATCTCTACAAGGGGATGATGGTGTCCGACGTGCCGAACCTCGCGCTCGCGTTCGGCTACACCAACGCGTCCTGGACACTGAAGGCGGACCTTACCAGCGCCTATGTCTGCCGCCTGCTCAACACGATGCGGGCGCGCGGCCTGCGGCAGGCAACGCCGCGGATCGCGGATCCGACGGCGATCGGAGACGAGCCGTTCCTCGATTTCACCTCCGGCTACGTCGAGCGCGCGCGGCACCTGCTCCCGAAGCAGGGCGCGCGGGCACCGTGGCGCCTGCACCAGAGCTACGCCCGCGACCTGCTGCTGCTCCGCTTCGGCTCGGTCGATGACGAGATGGAGTTCACCAACCCCGAGCCGGCGCGGACGGCCGCTTAGAAGCTCGCGAGCGCCGCCTCCGCCGCCGCGATCCCTGTCGCGAGTGCGCCATGGGCGGTGGAGAAGTCGGCGGTCGAACAGGCCTCGCCCGCGAAGAACAGCCGATCGTCGAGCGGGCGGGCGAGCATGTCTCGCGCGTCGTGCTGCCCAGGCAGCGCATGGCTGTACGATCCCCCGACGTAGGTCGTGCGTGCCCAGGCCGAACCCGCGATCAGCCGCAGGCGAGGGCGCATCGCGCTGCCGAGCAGCGCCACCAGCTCGTCGATTGCGAACGCCGCGGCGCCGTTCAGCCCTTCGCGCTCCAGCGCCTCGGCGCTGCAGCCGCCGTAGAAACACTCGATCACCGGCCGGCCAAACGGGCGCAGATAGTAGCTGCCCGTGTTCGCGCTGCGGGGATTGCCGAGCAGGTGCTTGTCGGCAGCAATGTCGTCCGGCTCGTCCAAGGCCAGGAACAGCTTGTCGGCAAGGCCAAGCGGCAGCATCGCGGCCGCGTGGCGATGCTGATCGAGTGCGGCCGGCCAGCGGATCGCGTCCGACGCGAGCACCGTCGTCGACACGGTAACGATGACGCGTGCCGCCTCGATGGTGCCGCGCGGTGTGTCGAGCCGGACGGTTCCGCCACTCAGGTCGAGCGCGGTCACCGGACACGCGAGCACCAGCGGCACCGGCGGCAGCGAGCCCGCGACCAGCGTGCCGTAGCCGCCCGGCAGCCGCCAGTTCACCTCGCTCGCCGCGTCGTCGTACGCCAGATAGTCGCGGACGCTCAGCGCCGACAGGTTGGCGCCGTTGATGTAGCCAGACAGCGCATCGATGAAGCCGTTCCACACGCCGCCTGGCTCCAGCGCGTCGGCAGCGCGGTCGCTGGCGAAGGGCGCGCTGCGAAGTCGCTGCTCGAACGCGTCATAGGCCTGGCCGGCGGCAGCCTGGTCCGCGGGCGCGAAGCCCAGGTCGCGGTACTGCTCTCCCCAGCTGTTCGGGCTGCGGTCGATCGCGTGCCCTGCCGCCTCCGCGACCGCGACCCACGGGTTGCGCTCGGCCGAATGCAGCCAGCCGCAGCCCATATCGTGCGGGTGACCATCGAGCGTCACGGTATGCGCGCGCCCGCCAACCCGGTCGCTCGCCTCGATCAGCAGGATGGATTGGCCGCTTGCCGCGAGCGTCCGGGCGGCGCCGACCCCGGCGGCTCCCGCCCCAATGATGGCGACGTCGACGTGCGTCACAACGCCCGGTCGTGCGCCTCCGGCGTGTCGCTCAGCCGCTGCGCCTCGGCAGCGGCGTCGGCGGCACCGGCATCATGCGGCACTGGCGCGTCGGCGGGCGTGTTCGGGGTCCTGGCGCCCTGCGGCGCGGCGGCGGCGTCGGCAGCCCCGCCGGGGTCACCGCCGTCCGGTGTCGCTTCGGCGGCGATTACGCCGGCGGCAGTCACATCGTCACGGACGTCGTCGGGCAGGTCGTCCGGCGCATTGTTCGGCTGGTCGGTCGGCATCGCTGATCTCCTCAGGTCGCGGGAACGCGCGAGCGCAGCAGTGCGCTCCGCAGGCAGTCGCACACGATCTCGTCGCGCTGGTTGTGGAGCTGGTGGCGAAAGGTCACGATGCCCTGTCCCGGCCGCGATCGGGACGGGCGAAGTTCCACCACCTCCGTGCGCGCGCGCAGCGTATCGCCGATGAAGACGGGGTGCGGCATAGTCACCTTGTCGTAGCCCAGATTGGCGACCAGCGTGCCGAGCGTGGTGTCGCCGACCGACAGTCCCACCATCAGCGCAAAGGTGAAGGTGCCGTTGACGAGGATGCGGCCGAACTCCGACGCGCGTGCCGCCTCCGCATCGAGGTGAAGCGGCTGGGTATTGTGCGTCATGGTCGAGAACAGGAGGTTGTCCGTCTCGGTCACCGTGCGCCTGAGGTCGTGGGTCAGCGTGTCGCCGACCTGCCATTCATCGAAGAAGCGTCCCGCCACCGTCCAACCCGCGCTGTCTGACGCGTAAGTCTATGCGGCAGCTCAGCGGGTGGGGCAATCGGTCGTGCGCTGCGTCCAGGTGAGATTGAGCACCTTCCACCCCGCGCCATCGCGGACCAGGTCGATGTGGTCGGTGCCGCAGTGGCTCAGCTTGCCGTCGCTCGTGAAGACGTAGGGGCTCCAGACCATCGCGATGTCGCCGTCGATCTCCACGGCGGGGCCGGTCAGGCGTTCCTCCAGCCGCTCGGTACCGGCGGGCAGGCGCGCGACGAACTCGGGCCAGCTGCGGTTCGCCACCGTCTTCGTGCCGTCCGCGCGAGTGACGACCGCCGTCGCGCGGCCCTCCGGGCGCGTCTGCGCGAGCAGCGCGGCGCCGTCGCGGGCCGTGAGTGCTGCGAACATGCGCTCGATCGGTGCGAGCACCGCCGCGGTCTCGAAATCGGGCGGCGGCAGCGGCTCGGCCCGCGGCAGCGGCTGCACCGGCGTGACCTGGGCAAGGAGAAGGGCGAGGAGCATGACGGTCCTTTATTGTTGGTTGCCAGACTGGTGCGGGCAGCGGCCGATCACTCCTTCGGCACGGTTGATACGGTTGGTGGCGGCGGCGTCCGGCGGGCCGGGTCCGCCGGCGTGACCTCGGCCGGCCCGCTCATCGGCACAGCCGCCGCCGGATCGCTGCGGCGCCGCACGCCGGTCAGCGGATCAGGTTCGGCGGGTGCCGTGGGCAGCGCCGCGGCGATCCCCTTCAGAGCGGAGCCAGGGGTCGCGTCATAGCTGAAGCTGGTCGGCGGCGGTGCCGCCATGGTGATCGACAGCTGCGCCTTCATGCACTGGGTCGGCTCCGGACGCTTGAACTCCTGGCAGTTCCACAACGCCTTCTCGAAGCCGAAGGCCTGGTCGCGCAGGTAGCTGAACGACATCGCCCGCTGCTGGACGGGCGTGACCGGCAGCGCAGCGGGGGTCGCCGCCTTGCTGGTCCACGCCATGAACTTGCAGTAGGGCCGCTCGCCGCACGCCCGAGCCGCCAATGCCGGAAAGGTCTCCGCCGCCTGCCGCTGATCGAGCGTCACAAGGAAGGTGTTGGTGTCGGCAGCGAGCTCCTTCGGCAGCGCGGCGTCCCCCAGCAGCGCCGGATCGAGCGTCGCGGTCAGCAGCCCGGCCGCTTCCGCGCCGCTGCGATGCGCCTCCGACAGCCGCGCAAGCTGCGGTACGACCGGCTCCGTCCCCGTATAGCGATCGCGGAACGCGCCGGGCGTTCCCCACCAGCCGGTCCAACGAAAGAAGAGGTGGGTATGCACCTCCGTGATCTTGTCGAGGCTGGAGCTCCAGTAGGGCACCACCCAGTCGGTGTGATAGTGGGTCGCGTGACCGACCCGGCGATCGACCTGCCCGGTGAGCGCCGCGCGTGCGATCGCACGCGCCCGGCCCCATGCCTCCGGCCGCACCGCGCGCAGGATCGCGCCGTCGCAGGTGAAGGTGAACTGGCAGCCGGTTCGACGCTCCGCGCCCTGGAAAACCACTGCGCAGACGCTGTTGGGAAAGGCCGGATGACGGACACGGTTGAGCACGACCTGTGCGACTGCGCGCTCCCCCGTCGGATCGTCGCCCGCTTCGTAGAGGACCGCCGCGGCCAGGCAGTCGAGCGCGCGCGCGCGGTTCGCCTCATCGCCGAAGAACGCGAACGGCCGCGCCGCGGGGTTCGGCGCGGTCGAAAAGGGGATGGAGGCGTTGAACGCGCGCGCGTCGGTCGGGGCGAGGTCCTGGAACGCGATCGGCTCGACGGGCGGCAGCTCCGCCGGCGGCACCACGCGCTGCGGGCGAACGACCCGACGGGCAGTGGGGATCACGTCGGGCGCGCGGGACACGATCAGCACGGGCACGAGGATCGCGAGTGCGGCGAGCAGCAGGAGGATCGCGCCGATCCAGCGCGGCTGAGTGGGGGATGGTTGCGTCATGCAGCGGGGGTCGCGGGTGTCGCAGCGGCGGCGGGCACCGGCGATCAGAGGCTCCGGGTGGTCAGATCGGGCGCGCCATAGCGCAAAGCCGGGCAGAGGTGAAATCGCGTGCGACTACCCGAGGATCAGCGCGGCTCACTTTCCTTGGTGAGCTGTCCGGCCGAGATCCGCCAGCCATCGGCGGCGTGGACGGCGACCAGGATCATCGCGCGTTGAAAGCCGGGTAGCGGCTTGCCATCGGCGAGGAAGTCCATGTGGAAGAATACGGTGGCGACATCCGGCGTGACGCCATGCACTTCCGCTTCACCGCGACGGGCGATGGTCGAGCGGGCGGCCCAGCCATTGGCGCCGTGCACCTTGCCGAACTCGCCGACGATCGCCTGCCGTCCATGGGTCCGCTCTTCCGCCACGGGCACCCAGATCGCATCGGGCGTGTAGAGCGGAGCGAAGCTTGCGGGGTCATGGCTGTTCCACGCGGCCACGAAGCGATCGGCAAGCTGCTCGGGTCGCGTGACCGGAGCCGCGGTCGGTGCTGCACCGGCAAGCAGGAAGGCAGTGAGGCCGAAGACCATGATGCGCTGCGCTCCTCCGCGATTGATCAGGCCGGCCAGAACCCCGTCGCCTCGCACACGTCCGCCGCATCGGCGACCGCGGCACGGCAGCTCTGGTCCGCGCAGACGGCGTTGGTGCGCTGATAGCGCCGCGTGCAACTTTCACCGGGACGGGCAGCAAGCCGCGGTAGGACCGCTGTGAGTGGCTGCGATAGAGGCGCCGGGCGCAGGATCGCCGGCGCGGGGACCGCCATAGTCACGCTGGGCGATCCACGCTGTTCGACGAGTGGCGTGGCTGGCGACCGGCCGAAGGCGGCCGGCCAGACGGTCAGCAGCGTCAGCATGGTGCCGACGCAAATCGCGGCGTAACGCATGGGTCCCCACCCTGATCGCGGAACGGCGCCGAATCACTGTCCCGTGAGTAGGCAGCCTAGCAGCGGCGTAGCCGGCTTCAATCGCCAGCGCGGCTGTGCGCGCCTGTCCGCCGCGCACAGCCTTCGCTTGGCCGCAGATCAGTTCTCCGGCAGGAAGTCGGGCACCGACAGGTAGCGCTCACCCGTGTCGTAGTTAAATCCGAGCACGCGCGCGCCGTCGGGCAGGTCCGGCAGCTTCTGGAGGATCGCGGCGAGCGTCGCGCCGGACGAGATGCCGACCAGCATGCCCTCCTCGCGCGCCGCCCGGCGAGCCATGTCCTTTGCGACATTCGCATCGACCTTGATGGTCCCGTCGATCGCCTGAGTATGCAGGTTCTTGGGCACGAACCCCGCGCCGATCCCCTGGATCGGGTGCGGGCCCGGCTGCCCGCCGGAGATGACCGGCGACAGCTCGGGCTCGACCGCGAAGACCTTCAGGTCCGGCCACTCCTGCTTCAGCGTCTCGGCGACGCCGGTGATGTGGCCGCCGGTGCCGACACCGGTGATGATCACGTCGATCGGCGCGTCGCGGAAGTCGGCCAGGATCTCCTGCGCCGTGGTGTGGACGTGGACGTCGATGTTGGCCGGGTTCTCGAACTGCTGCGGCATCCACGCACCGGGCGTCTGCTCGATGATCTCCAGCGCGCGTTCGATCGCGCCCTTCATCCCCTTCTCGCGCGGGGTGAGGTCGAAGGTCGCGCCGTAGGCGAGCATCAGGCGGCGACGCTCCAGGCTCATGCTCTCCGGCATGACCAGGATCAGCTTGTAGCCCTTCACTGCCGCGACCATCGCGAGACCAACGCCGGTGTTGCCGCTGGTCGGCTCGACGATGGTGCCGCCCGGCTGGAGGTCGCCCGATGCTTCCGCCGCCTCCACCATCGCGAGCGCGATGCGATCCTTGATCGACCCGCCGGGGTTGGCGCGCTCGGACTTGATCCACACCTCCGAGTCCGGGAAGAGGCGGGCCATGCGGACGTGCGGCGTGTTTCCGATAGTCTGCAGGATCGAGTCGGCTTTCATGGCGCCTTCCTTTCGGGATCGTTCGGAGCAGGATTGGGGACGGTTTCGTCGCGCATCAAGGGGGCGGGCGGCGGATCGAAGGTGCGGGCGCGGCGGAGCTCGGGAAACAGCCGCGCCCAGGTGAGGGTGACGAGGATCGCGCCGACGCCGCCAGCGACGACGGCGGCGACCGGACCGATCAGCGCGGCGAGGAAGCCGGACTCGGCTTCGCCCAGCTCGTTCGATCCCGACACGAAGAGGGTCGACACCGCGCCCACGCGCCCGCGCATCTCGTCAGGGGTATGGAGCTGGATCAGCGAGGAGCGGACATAGACCGACACCATGTCCGACGCGCCGACAACGAACAGGCAGGCGAGCGCGAAGACGACCGCCGGTGCGGTGTCGCTGCCGACCGCGCCCGAACCAAGGAGCGGCAGGAACAGCGGCGCGGACAGTCCGAACAGGGCAGAGGCTACGCCGAAGATCACGACGGCGCCGAGCATCTTGACCCCGACGTTGGTCTTGAGCGGTCGCCAGCCGAACACCAGCGCCATGGCGACCGCGCCGAGCGCGGGCGCCGCGCGCAGGTGACCCAATCCCTCTGCTCCGACCTTCAGGATATCGCGGGCGTAGACCGGCAGCATCGCGGTCGCTCCGCCGAGCAGCACCGCGAACAGATCCAGGCTGATCGCGCCGAGCACCAGCCGATTGCGACGTACGTAGTGCAGCCCGTCGACCATCTGCACCCACGGACTGGCGCTCGCGCTCACGATGGTGCTGCGCGCTACCGGAGAGATCAGGAGAAGCATCAGCAGTGCGAAGCTGAACAGGCAACCCGAGACGAGATACGGCAGCCACGAGTTCGCCGCGTAGAGGTAGCCGCCGAGCGCCGGGCCCAGCACCGAGGCGGATTGCCACGCGACCGCGCTGATCGCGATAGCGGTCGGCAGCACCGCCTTGGGCACCAGATTGGGTGCGAGTGCGGAGAGTGCGGGCCCGGCAAAGGCGCGCGCGACACCGAGCAGCGCGGCGATGCCGAACAGATGGGGGAGCGCGATCGTGCCGCTCCACGTCAGCCAGGCAAGGCTGAGCGCGCAGCCGGCCTCCAGCAGCACTGCCGCCCGCGCGATCCAGCGGCGGTCAAGCCGGTCGGCGACCCAGCCGGCGAACAGCGACAGGAACAACAGCGGCACGAACTGCGCGACGCCGATCATCCCGAGCTGAAAGGCGGCTTCCTTCACGCTCATCGTCGCGCGGGCGAGGTCATAGACCTGCCAGCCGATCACGATCACCATGGCCATCTGGCCGAGCGTGGTTGCAAACCGCGCCAGCCAATAGGCGCGGTAGTTGTGGATGGTAAAGGGATGGGGCGTCGCACTCATCTGCGACGCCCCTTAGGCAGTGTCACGCAAGCGGCGCAACAAGACCTGTGTTATCGACCAAGAAAGGTCAGCAGGTCCTTGGTCAGGCGGTCCGACGCCGTCACGTTCAATCCGTGCGGCTCGCCGTCATACTCGATCAGCTGCGACCGGCTGATCCCCTTGGCGGCCAACCGCGCGGTGGCGTCGATCGGGACGGTCTGATCCTTGGTGCCGTGAATGATCAGCGTCGGCACGTTGAAGTGAGCGAGATCCGAGCGGAAGTCGGTGTGACCGAACGCCTGCGCCGCTGCTAGCGTCGGGTGGAGCCCGGCGAGCAGCGCGGTGGTCGTGGACTGATCGAGCACGTCGTCGCTGACCGGGCTGCTGATGTAGCCGACGCCGTAGAACTGCGGAAAGAAGGTGTGGCGGAAGAACTTGGCGCGATCCTGCTTGATGCCGTCGGCGATCTGCTCAAACTGGGTCTCCGGCACGCCCTCGGGATGGTCGTCGGTCTTCAGCATGTAGGGCACGACGGAAGCGACCAGCACCGCGCTCGCGACGCCTTCGCCGCCGTGCCGCGACATGTAGCGGGCGACCTCGCCGCCACCCATCGAGAAGCCGACCAGCGTCACGTCGCTGGTCGCGCCCGTCGCCTTCATGACGTCGGCGAGATCGTCGGCGAGGGTGTCGTAGTCGTAGCCGCTCCACGGCTGCCCCGAGCGGCCGAACCCGCGCCGGTCATAGGCAATCGCGCGGAATCCGTTCTCCGCCAACGCAAGCGCCTGCGCGTCCCAGCTGTCGGCCGAGAGCGGCCAGCCGTGGATCAGGATGACCGGCGGTCCGCTGCCCCAATCCTTCACGTACAGGTCGGTGCCGTCGCGCGTCTTGACATAGGGCATGGTTAGTCTCCTGAGGGAACGTCCGCGGCAACGGACGGCGGGTTGCTCCGTTCCCCGGTCAATCGTACAAAGCCGTTCTGCTTCGTGGCGGAACGGGCCTTCGCAAGCTTCGTTCTTGCTGCGATGCAGCATAGAAGGTAAAGCGAAGTTGATGTATCGTTCAACTTCCCCGGATGAGGACGCCGCCGTGCCAACAGGCCCGGTTCCGAAGGTATTTGAGGCAATCGTGAAGCGGTTGTGCCTCAATGCCACCTGGAACCGCGACAAGGTCGTGCTGGCGCCGCACGTCGTCTACACCCGTCACGGCGACCTGTTCGTCGATGCGATCACGGTTGCTCGCAACGGCATGCTCCCGCGCGAGGAGAAGCTCGGCACCTACAAGCTCGCCGGGCTGGGCGATCTAAGGCTGACCGGCCGTGCCTTCACCAGGAGCGCCTTGTTCGAGCCGGAGGCCGAGAAGTACGACGGCGTCACGCTGATCGCGGTGGAATAGCGCGCGGCGGGACGGCAGCGGTCTGGACAGGAGCCGCTCGCCCGTGTTCTCCTTCCGAGGGACGGGACGGGTGAAGGGACCGATGCTCGGCCCGAGCCTTCGCTCGCTCGCGGCGACCGTCGCAGCCGTAGCGCTCGCGGGTGAGGTGCTGTTCTTCCTGGCTCACCTGCGGGCGACCGGCTCGCTCCGCACCGTGGTGTGGCTGCTGCTCGCCTATCTGACCGACTGGTCCAACCTGCTGGTCGCTGCCGTGTGCGCCAATTGAGCGATCCGGTCGCGCTGGCTGGATGGCGCCCGCTGGTCGTTGGCCGCTGTCACCGCCATCACGCTGGTCGCGGTGGTGTTCGGCGCACTGGGCGGCTGTTTGGTAGTGCTGCAGCAGGGCGCCAGCACCACGATAGCGCACGATCGCCTTTGCCGCGGCCGACCGGCGGCTTGCCAGTAGCGGCGCCTAATCGACGGGCCGCGGACCCTCCATCGTGTAGACCGATCCCTGCTGCCGCGCCCAGAACTGGTCAGCGACGGGCTGGTCGCGCGCGTACAGCGGCTGCCGCTCGGTGCGCGCCGCAAGATTGGCACGATACGCATCGACATCGGAGAGCGCCCACCGCGCCAGTCCGGCCCCGCTCGCGGTCACGCCGGCGAGGGTCAGCAACGCCAGCGCCACCCGCCGCAGCGTCGCGTCGAGCTCGACGGCGCTCGCGCGAGTGCGGCGGCGCCGGGCGGTCATGCGTGCAGCGCCTTCGCCAGCTGCTCCTTCGACATCTTCGATCGGCCCGGAATATCGCGCTTTTTCGCTGCTTCGTACAGCTCTGCCTTGCTGCGGTGATCGCGGAAAGGCGCGGCCTTGTCGGCAACATCCTTCGGCTGCTTGCTGTGCTGCTTGCCCTTCTTTGTATCGGCGCGCTTCTTGGCCGTCGTGCGGGCGTACTCCTTGTCGGTCAGCGCCTCGCGCGCCTTCTTGGGCAGGTAGCGTTCGTGCGTGTCGCCGCTCTTCTTGCCCGACTTGGTACCCCAATCCTCCTCGCTCCACTGGTGGAGCGAGTTGTCGGCGTCCTTCTCGCCCTTGTAGCCGCCGCCCTGCTTCTTGTACTCCGCGACCGCCATCTGCGCCTTGCGGGCGGACCATTCGCCCTTCTCGCCGCCCTTGTCGCCGGCGATGATCTTCTTCTTCACCTTCTCCCACAGCTTGGGGTCGGTGCGCTCGGCGGTCTCGGACATGGGCAGATTCTCCGCCTGCCCGAACGGTGAGAAAGGCAGGCGAGTTCCGCCATCTCAGCCAGCGGTGACGAAGCTGTCCATCACCCGCTTGCGCCCGGCCTGCTCGAACTCAATCTCCAGCTTGTTGCCCTCCATCTCGGCGATGGTGCCATAGCCGAACTTTTGGTGGAACACGCGCTGCCCAAGCGTCAGGTCGCTGCGCCCGGCATTGCCGATGCTGACGGCAGAGCGGGTCGCCTCCTTCACGCGGGCGGGCTCGCGAGTGAAGGTGCGGGTGGTGAAGCTGCCGCCGGGGTTCTTGAGGTCGACGCCCGCCGCGCGCTGCCAGCCGGGCCCGCGGCCGGTCCCGCGCGCCACGTCGGCGAACGGATCGGCGCGCTCGCTCCAGTTGGCGCGCCACAGGCTCTCGCCGCCGGACATGGTCGTCTCCTCGTCGATGTGCGGCTTGGGCAGCTCGGCGACGAAGCGCGACGGGATGGAGGAATTCCACTGGCCGTAGATGCGGCGGTTGGCGGCGTGGAGGATGACCGCGCGGCGGCGCGCACGGGTGATCGCGACATAGGCGAGGCGGCGCTCCTCCTCGAGGCTTGCGGTGCCGCCCTCGTCCAGCGCACGCTGCGAGGGAAACAGCCCTTCTTCCCAGCCGGCCAGGAACACCGTGTCGAATTCCAGCCCCTTGGCGGCGTGGATCGTCATGATCGTCACCTTGGCGCCGCCGTCGTTGCCCTCATTGTCCATGACGAGGCTGACGTGCTCCAGGAACGCGCCGAGCGACTCATACTCCTCCATCGCTCGGACGAGCTCGTTCAGGTTCTCCAGCCGTCCCGCCGCCTCGGCCGAGCGATCGGCCTGTAGCATGGCGGTGTAGCCGCTCTCGTCGAGCAACTGCCGCGCGAGTTCCGGATGCGGCAGGTCGTTCGCCTTCTGCCGCCACGAGGCGAAATCGCCGACCAGGGCGCCGAGCGACTTTCGGGCAGCCCCGGTCAGCTCGTCGGTGTCGAGGATGCGCGCCGCCGCTTCGGAGAGCGGGACGCTCAGCGCCCGGGACAGCTGATGGAGGCGCGCGACCGCCTTGTCGCCCAAACCGCGCTTGGGCACGTTGACGATCCGCTCGAACGCCAAGTCGTCGGCCGGCTGCGCAACGACGCGGAGGTAGGCGAGCGCGTCGCGGATCTCCGCGCGCTCGTAGAAGCGGAAGCCGCCGATGATCCGGTACGGCATGCCGATCGCGATGAAGCGGTCCTCGAACTCGCGGGTCTGATGCTGGGCGCGGACCAGGATCGCGATGTCGTCGAGGCTCTTGCCGGCAATCTGGCAACCCTCGATCTCGGTCCCAACGCGGCGGGCCTCCTCCGGGCCATCCCAGACGCCGATGACCTTGACCTTCTCGCCGTCGGCATGCTCGGTCCACAGCGTCTTGCCGAGCCGTCCGCCGTTGTTGGCGATCACGCCGGATGCGGCGGCGAGGATGTGCGGGGTGGAGCGGTAGTTCTGCTCCAACCGGATCACCGCGGCGCCGGGGAAGTCGCGCTCGAACTTCAGGATGTTCTCCACCTGCGCGCCGCGCCATGAATAGATCGACTGGTCGTCGTCGCCGACGCAGGCGATGTTCTTGCGCTCCTGCGCGAGCAGGCGAAGCCACAGGTACTGGACGCTGTTGGTGTCCTGATACTCGTCGACCATGATGTAGCGGAAACGCTGCTGATACTGCTCCAGCACCGCGCGGTCGGTCCGCAGGATCGTCAGCGTGTGGAGCAGCAGGTCGCCGAAGTCGCAGGCGTTGAGCGCGCGCAAACGGTCCTGGTACGCCTGGTAGAGCTGCTGACCCTTGCCGTTCGCGTAGAGCTCGCTCTCGCCCGCATCGAGGTCCCTGGGGGTCAGCCCCTTGTTCTTCCAGCTGTCGATGAACCCGGCGAGGCTCCGCGCGGGAAAGCGCTTCTCGTCGACGCTCGCTTCCGAGATCAGCGTCTTCAAGAGGCGCAGCTGATCGTCGGTGTCGAGGATCGAGAAGTTGGACTGGAGCCCGACCGCCTCGGCATGGCGGCGCAGCATCTTGGCGCCGATCGCGTGAAAGGTGCCGAGCCACGGCATGCCCTCCACCGCGTCGCCGACGTGGCGACGGACGCGCTCGCGCATCTCTCGCGCGGCCTTGTTGGTGAAGGTGACGGACAGGATCTCGGAAGGGTAGGCGCGGCGTGTGTAGAGCAGGTGCGCCAGCCGCGCGGTCAACGCCGCGGTCTTGCCCGTGCCCGCGCCCGCCAGCACCAGGACCGGGCCGTCCGTGGTCAGCACCGCCTCGCGCTGGGGTGCGTTCAGGCCGCGCAGGTAGGGCGGTTCGTCGTCGTGGGCTGGCGCGGTCATCGGCGAACAGTTAGGGAACGGGAAAGGGCAAGGCAACCGGGAGAGCAGCGATGGCGGTGACGGGCGGGTGCATGTGCGGGGCGATCCGCTACCGTGCCGAAGGCGAGCCGGTGCACAACGCGCTGTGCCACTGCACCGACTGCCGCCGCGCGGCCGGCGCGCCGATCGTCGGCTGGGCGCTGTTCCCGGTCGCGGCGGTTGAGATCACCGGCACGCCCGTCACCTACAACTCGTCGGGCGACGTGGAGCGGCAGTTCTGCGGGACGTGCGGGACCGGGCTGTTCTTCCGGTCGGCCAGCGTCTTTCCGGGGCAGGTCGACATCCAGACCGGCACCTTCGACGATCCGGATGCACTCGCGCCCGGCGCGTGCATCCAGACGGCGGACGCGCCGGCGTGGCTCGCGACGATGGCGGAGCTCCCGACCTTCCCGCGCTATCCGGGCGTGTAGCGCGTCAGAAGCGGAACGCGACGCGCCCGACCAGGCGGTCGCCGCTGTGGCGCAGGTCGGCGAGCGGCAGGCCGGGGCCGCGCTGGTCGATGTCGGTGCCGACATAATCGACGCCGATCAGCAGGGGGCCGGTAATGTGCTCCACCCCGACCCGCCAGTCGGTATAGTCGCCCGCGGGACGAAGCCGTGCCGCGCGGAACGGATCGTCGGTGCTGCCGGTCGTGCGCCCGACCGCGGCGGAGACGGTGAAGGGCGTGGCTGGAATGCCAAGCGACGCGCCCGCGTTCAGGTATAGATTGTCGCCGCCGATCGCGTGCTGATCCGGCGCGTAGGTCGCGCGCGCCGTGACGCGGGCCGGGCCGAGCAAATAACCCGCCCCGACCGCGACCTCGCCGTAGTCGGCCCCGATCGCCGAGCCGGCGAAGAAGTGTCCGATTGCTCGCGCCTCCAGCTGGAGCGGGCCGACGTCGGCGATGTAGCCGCCCTCCACATCAACGACCGCCTCGGCACCCGCGTGACGCGCGCTGTCGCGGGTCGCCGCGACCCGTGCGCCGAGCGCGAGCGCGCCGCGGTCGAGCCGGATGCTTGCCGCCGGGGCGACGCGCCCCTCGCTCCAGCTGATCCCGCGGCGGCTCTCGTCGCTCGCCACCTCCGCCTCGATCGTGGGGCCGGACTGGCCGAGGGCAGGGGCGGCGAACGCCACGGCCGACAGACACATCAACGAGGCACGACTAACCACCAAACCCACGCGCGGAACCTTCCAGCTCGGCGATCAGCACCGCCCGGTCCTGTGCCGCAACGGCGAGGCGGTGGCGCTCGATCGCATCCTGGCGCGCTGCTATCTCCTCGGCGATGCTCTGGCGAACATTGTCGCACCAGCCGTGGCGAACGCCGGACAGCACGTCGGCCGGCGGCCAGTCGCGCGCCAGCCGCGCGCCGCCCGCGCCGCGAGCATCGCGTGAGACGGTGGCGGTCGCCGTCCAGTGACAGCGCAGCGTCGGTGCGACGCCCGGCGGGGTCGCCGCGCCGACCTGGCGATAACGGACCGCAGTCGCGCTGCGATACGTCGCCTCCACCGAGCCGCCCGCGTGCGGCACCGCGACGCTGTGGCTCTCGGCTGGGCCCGACGCTGCGAGCCCGATGGCGATGATGGGAATCATGTCCTGCTCCTGTATGTAATCGTCGGTTCTGCGACCGACTGCGCGTCCGATCTTTGGGCAGGCCTCATCCCCGCAAGCGCCCGAACCGTTAGGAATTGTTGCGGGGCGCGCGTCGGCGTGGCTAGATGGGCGGTGCAAGGGGGATCGGCCGAATGAGTGTCCTGAGACACCGTCGCGTGCTGCTGGCCAGTTTCGTCGGGACGGCCATCGAGTTCTACGACTTCTATATCTACGCAACCGCCGCCAGCCTGGTGTTCGGCGCGATCTTCTTTCCGGCGAGCGATCCCGGGCTGCAGCAGATGGCGGCGTTCGCGACGCTGGCGGTCGCCTTCTTCGCGCGGCCGGTCGGAGCGGCGTTCTTCGGGCACTTCGGCGACCGGATCGGGCGCAAGTCGACCCTGGTCGCGTCGCTGCTGACGATGGGCGTGTCGACCACGCTGGTCGCCTTCCTCCCAACCTATCAGAATGCCGGCTGGATCGCACCGGCCGCGCTGTGCGTGCTGCGCTTCGGCCAGGGTTTCGGCCTGGGCGGGGAGTGGGGCGGGGCGGCGCTGCTCGCGGTGGAGAATGCGCCGCCGGGCTGGCGCGCGCGGTTCGGCGCGGCACCGCAGATGGGGGCGCCGGCGGGCTTCATCGCGGCGAACGGCCTGTTCCTGCTGCTCGGCCTGTGGCTCACCCCCGAGCAGTTCGCGGGCTGGGGCTGGCGCATCCCGTTCCTGATCAGCGCGCTGCTGGTCGCCGTGGGCCTGTGGATCCGCCTTAAGCTGACCGAGACGCCCGAGTTCGCCCAGTCGCTGAAGGAAGCGCCGCCGCCCGCGGTGCCGCTGGCGGAGCTGGTGCGCCAACACGGCGGAATGCTGGTCGGCGGGACGGTCGGGGCGATCGCCTGCTTCGCGACCTATTACGTCGGCACCGCCTTCCTGCTCGGCTACGGCACCAAGTCGCTCGGCTTCACCATGCAGCAGTTCCTCTCGCTCCAGCTCGGGGCGATCCTGTTCATGGGCGTCGGCATCTACCTCGCGGCGTGGGCCGCCGACCGGCACTTCGACGAGCGGCGCGTGCTCGCGGGCGGGTGCGTCGCGACCATCCTGCTCGGCTTCACGATCGCGCCGCTGATGCAGGCGGGGCTGGGCGGCGCCTTTGTCTTCCTGTCGGCCACGCTGCTCGCAATGGGGTTCGTCTACGGACCGCTCGGCGCCTGGCTGCCGGGACTGTTCCCGCCGCGAGTGCGCTACACCGGCGCGTCGATGACCTTCAACATCGCCGGCGTGCTCGGCGGCGGGCTGACGCCGCTGATCGCGCAAGCGCTCGCGCTGCGCGGCGGCCTGGCGCCCGTCGGCCTGTATCTGAGCGGCATCACCGCCGTCAGCCTCGTCGCGCTGCTCGCGTTGCGCCCACGCCCTGTCGCCCCCGTTCCGATGGAAGGACCCTGACCGATGTTCCTGCTGCCGATCGCCCTCATCGCCGCGCCCGTTCAGGCGGCTCCCGCTCCCGCGACCGAGATCGCCGCGGCGGTGCGCGCCGACTACCAGAAGAGCCTGGGATCGCTGTTCGACTGGTTCCACCGCAACCCTGAACTGAGCTTCAAGGAAGTGAACACGGCCGCGCGGATGGCGAAGGAGCTGCGCGCAGCGGGCGCGACGGTGACGGAGAAGGTCGGCGGCACCGGCGTCGTCGCGATCCTGAAGAACGGAACCGGGCCGACCGTGCTGATCCGCGCCGACATGGACGGGCTGCCGGTCAGGGAAGCCTCCGGCCTCCCCAACATGTCGGTGGCGCGGCAGGTAGGGGTCGACGGGGTCGAGAATCCGGTGATGCACGCCTGCGGGCACGACACCCACATCACCGCGCTGGTCGCGACCGCGCGGCGGCTACAAGCGATGAAGGATCGCTGGAAGGGCACGGTGGTGATGATCGTGCAGCCGGCCGAGGAGCGGGTCGGCGGCGCCAAGGCGATGGTCGCCGATGGGCTCTACACCCGCTTCCCCAAGCCCGACTACGCGCTTGCGTTCCACGTCAGCGCGCAGCAGCCGACCGGCACCGTGTCCGCCTCCACGGGCATCCAGTATTCGTCGTCGGACTCGGTGGAGATCGACGTGCCGGGCGTCGGCGCGCACGGCGCCTCGCCGCACGCGGGCAAGGACCCCGTGTACATGGCCAGCCAGCTCGTCATCGCGCTCCAGGGGCTGATCAGCCGCGAGCGCCCGCCGCTCTCGCCCGGTGTGATCACGGTCGGCTCGTTCCACTCGGGCGCCAAGCACAACATCATCTCCGACATGGCGAAGCTGCAGGTGACGGTGCGCGCCAACGACGAGAAGACGCGCGCGCAACTGATCGCCGGGATCAAGCGCGTGGCGGAGAGCGTCGGGCGGCTGAACGGCATGCCGGACGACAAGCTGCCCAAGGTAACGGTGAGCGAGGGCACGCCGACGACGATCAACGACGCCGCGCTCGCCACCCGCCTGAACGCAGCCATGGTCCGCTCGCTCGGCGCCGACGCGGTGACCCCGTTCGAGCAGAACGGGATGGGGGCGGAGGACTTCGCCTACCTCGTCCAGCCCGACAGCGGCGTGAAGGGCTACTACTTCGCGGTCGGCGGGACGCCCAAGGCGGCGCTGGATGCCGCGGCCGCCGGCGGGCCGCCGGTCGCGTCGCACCACAGCGCACTCTTCAAGGTGGAGGCGGAGCCGACGATCGTGACCGGCGCCACTGCGATGACGGTGGCAACGCTGGAGTTGCTCGGCGGTGGAGCGGCGCGCTAGCCGACCATCCTGAGCAGCGTCAGCTTGGCCTTGCCATAGACCCGCTCGGCGTCGACCGCGAAGCCGGTGACCGCGACATCCTCGGTCTTGGCAGTCTCGATGCTGACCCAGGTCGCGGGCGACGTCCAGCCGAGCCGCGCGAGCTTGTCGAGCGCGACGTTGCCGGCGCCCGAGCCGTAAGGCGGATCCATCAGGATCACGTCGAGCGGCGCGCGTGCCGGCCCGAGCGCGAGCACAGAGGAGGCGCGGACGTCGGCGGCCCGGGTGCCGAGCTTCGCGACGTTGGCCCTGAGCGCGTCGATCGCCGCGCGGTCCTGCTCGACGAACAGGCAGGAGCCCGCGCCGCGCGACAGCGCCTCCAGCCCGAGCGCGCCCGAGCCGGCGAAGAAGTCTCCGACCGCCAGCCCCTCAAAGCTGCCGATCCGGCTGGCGAGTATGGAGAACAGCGCTTCCCGCGTGCGATCGGCGGTCGGGCGCGTCGCCGCGCCCGCGGGGGCGACAAGCGGCCGTCCGCGCCACTCGCCGGCGATGATCCTCACGAGCGCGGTCGCCGCGGCTTGGTTGGGCGCGCCTTCGGCTTCGCTTTCGCCCAGCCAACGCCCTTCTTGGGTCGCGGCGCGCGAGCCGTAGGCTCGCCGGCGACCGGGCGCGTGTCGAGTTCCTCACGCACCTCCGGCTTGCGGACCGGACCACGCGCCCGGCTGGCCGAAGGCGCGGCACCCCCGGATTTTTGAAGTGTAGCCGCCGTGGCTGGGCGAGGCGGACGCTCGGGCCGCGCCGATGCCTTCTGTGTCCCAGCGGATGGTCTTGCAGGGCGCGGCGTCGGCGTGGCCGGACGCGGCGCGCGTTCGCGCGGCGGCTGCTCGGGCCTGCTGCGCGGCAAGCGCGCCGGTGCGCCGCCCTGCACCGCGATCGGCTGCTCCCGCGCGACTTCTTTTGCGCGACCACGGCCCAGGCTCTGCCGGAACGCGACCAGGTCGTGCTGGCGCACCTCGCCAATCGCGCCCTCGGGCAGGTCGGCGAGGACGAACGGGCCGTAACGGGTGCGGATCAGTCGACTGACGCGCAGCCCCAGGAACTCGAGCACGCGGCGCACCTCGCGGTTCTTGCCCTCGGTCAGGATCATCTCGATCCAGACGTTCGCGCCGGTCCGCCGCTCCAGGTTGGCGTCGATCGGACCGTAGCGGACGCCCTCGATCTCGACGCCTTCGATCAGCGATTCGAGCTGCTCCTGCGTCACCGCGCCATAGGCGCGCGCACGATAAGCGCGCTCGACGCCGGTCGAGGGCAGCTCCAGCTGGCGCTTGAGCTCGCCGTCGGTGGTCATCAGCAGCAGCCCCTCCGTGTTGAGGTCGAGGCGGCCGACCGGCATCAGCCGCGGCAGGTCGGGCGGCAGCCGATCGTAGATCGTGGCGCGACCGCCCGGATCGCGCGCCGCGGTCAGCACGCCGGCGGGCTTGTGGAACAGGAACAAGCGGGCGAGGGCGGCCGCCTGCACCGCCTCGCCATCCACGGTGACGCCGTGGAGCGAGGTCAGCAGCGTCGCGGGCGTATCGATCACCGACCCGTTGACCGCGATGCGTCCTTCGGCGATCATCCGCTCGATATCGCGGCGAGAGGCGACTCCGGCGCGCGCCAGCAGCTTGGCGATCCGCTGCGGCTCTCGTGATCCTGTTTGTTGCACGTTCGGGGCCTTAGCGCGGCGACACGGGGCAGACAAAAATTCTTTGCGTCACCACCTTGGGTCAAGCGTTACGGGGTCGTCAGGATCGCTTCGTGTGTCGGGAGCGGCGGAGGAGTCGTCGATGTTGTTCGGGAAGAAGGAACGCCGGATCAGCCGCATCCTGATCGTCGAGGACGAACCGCTGGTCGCGTTCGACACCGAGCATTTCCTCTCGAGCGAGGGGTTCGAGATTGTCGCGACGCTCGACACGGTGGCGGATGCGCAGGCGGTGATCGGAACCGGTGTCCCGATCGACCTGGTGCTGGTCGACGTCAACCTGTCGGACGGCAGCGGGGTCGAGGTTGCGCGGCTCGCGCACGGTCGCGGGATAAAGGTGTTGTTCGTGACCGGCACCTGCCCGGGCGACGCCCGCGCGCTCGCGGCAGGATGCCTCGCCAAACCCTATCCGCAGCGCGACCTGCTCGCCGCCGTCGGTGCGATCGAAAAGGTGCTGGCGGGCAAGGCACCCAAGCGCCTGCCGCAGAGCTTCAGCCTGTTCCTCGCCGCCGCCTGACGCGTCGCCCCTTTCGCGTCCGCCAATTTCCGCTACCGTCGCCGGCTTTGGCGGGGAGCGCGCATGAGTGAAGCGACGGTGCGGGGACGGTGGGGCGGCGTCCGCCCTTATTTTGAGGCGGCGCCGCTCGCGACCTTCTTTCTCGGCATCTCGTCGGGACTGTGCTTCACGCTCATCGGCGCGACGCTGACCAGCCGCCTGGCGCAGAGCGACATCGACAAGAAGACGATCACCGCCTTCACGCTCGCGTTCCTCGTCTACAATCTGAAGCCGCTGTGGGCGTGGCTGGTCGACGGCGTGCGACTGCCCGTCATCGGCCGGCTCGGCCAGCGCGTATCCTGGCTGCTGTTCGCGGGCGGGCTGGTGATTGCGGCGGTCGCGAACCTGGCGCGGGTCGATCCGGCGACGCAGCTCGGCGCGACGGTGACCGCCGCGATCCTGGTCGGCATCGCGGGTGCCACCTACGACATCGTCATCGACGCCTACCGGATCGAGATCCTGAAGCCCTATCAGCTCGGCGTCGGATCGGGGATGATCCAGTACGGCTGGCGCGTCGGATCGGTCCTGGTCGGCGCGATTGCGCTGGTGCTCGCCGCGCGGGTCGGGTGGAACGCCGCCTATTTGATCTGTGCCGTCTTCGCGCTGCCGGCCATGGTCGTGGCGCTGCTCTTTGGGGAACCGGAGCGGCACCGCCCCCCGACCGAGCGGCGCGGCATGGGTGAGATCGCCGCGTCCATCATCGGGCCGTTCACTGAGTTCTTCCGCCGCGCCGGCGCCGGCCTCGTCCTCGTCTTCATCCTTATCCACAAGATCGGGGACACGCTGGGGCAGCTGGTGCTGCGCCTGCTGCTCGACGACCTCGGCTTCACCAACGACGAGATCGCGCTTTACGACGTCGGAGTCGGCTTCTGGGCTTATCTGATCGGCATCTTCATTGGCGGCGCACTCTACGCGCAGCTCGGGCTTAAGCGGTCGGTGCTGATCAGCCTGCTGCTGATGGCGGTGTCGAACGCCAGCTTCGCGCTGCTGGCTGGCGCCGGGCATTATCCGCTCGGGCTTGCCGGGACGATGGCGTTCGAGAACATCGCGAGCGGGATCGGCAGCGTGACGGTGGTTGCCTACTTCTCCGCGTTGTGCGACCTGCGCTTCACCGCTGCCCAGTACGCCCTGATCTCGTCCGCCGCGAGCATTGTCGGCCGCTTCATGAACGTCGCCGTCGCGAGCGATCTGGTGGACGCGTTCGGCTGGGCGGGCTTCTACTGGATCACGACGCTGGTCGCGTTCCCGGGCGTGCTGCTGTTCTGGTGGATGAGCCGCTCCGGCCTGATCGACCGTTCGATCGGCACGGCGGGCACGGCGGGGGAGGGCGACGCTCGCGCCGGTACCTCAGCCTAGCGGCAGCCCGAGGTCGGCGCACGCGGTTGCGAGCGCCGCTGCAGTGGCGAGCGGGCCGCTGGCGTCGCGCACCGCCAGCAGATCGGCGAGGAGCAGCCCGGCCGCAGCCTCGTTGGTCAGGCAGCGCGTCAGCACCGCGACCAGCGCCGCTTCGGACGCGGTCATCCTGGGGCAGCACCACGGCGCGATCTGGATCGGCCGCGACGATACCTCGGACAGCTCGAGCATGAGGGTGCGCAGCAGCGTCAGCGGGCGGCGGAAATCCTGACCGAAGCCGGTCAGGAACGCGTGCGCGGCCGCCGCATCATCCAGCCCGTGCGCGCCCATCTGCCGCACGCCGAAGATCACTAGCCGAAGCGCGGCGTCGTCGGGCTGCACGTGCGGCAGGGTGGCGGTGAGACGGTCGTGCGATAACATGGGGCGGTCTCCGCTTCGGACCGCAACATCGTCGTACAACGTCTAATGATAGTCAATCGCAACAAAGGTCAGTCAGGGCGCTCGTCGTTCTGACGGAGCGCTTCGCCGGCGAGATAGAGCGATCCGAGGATGGCGACTGATCCCGCCGGACGCTGCGCCACGGCGTGGAGCGCCGCCGGCAGGTCTGTCGCCACGTCCGATTCGATCCCGAGCGATCGGCCGAGCGCCGCTAGGCTCGCCGGCGCGTGGTGATCATGATCGGGGACCGGAACGGCGGTCAGCGAGGCGGCTTGCGGCGCGATCGGTGCGAGGAATCCGGCCGCGTCCTTGTTGGCGAGCATGCCGAGGATCAGGTGCAAGGGCTCGGCGGTCGTCTCTGCCAGCGCGGCGGCAACCGCCGCGGCGGCGGCCGGATTGTGTCCGCCGTCCAGCCACACCGCGGTACCCGCCGGCACCAGATCGACGAGCGGACCCGGCGACAAGCGCTGCATCCTGGCCGGCCAGCGAGCGGCAAGGGCAGCCGCCTTCATCGCTTGTTGCGATACCGGGACCCGGTCCTGCGACCGTAGCATCGCGACCGCCAGCGCCAGGTTCCCGACCTGGTGCTCGCCATGGAGCGCCGGCCACGCGGTCATGAACGTGCCCGATCCCGCCGGCCAGTCGTGGAAGACCTTGGCCAGCGTGGCGTTCGCCCCGTGGCCCCAGTCGGTGCCATGGACGCGGATCGGCGCGCCGGCGGCCATGGCGACGCGGCCGACCACGTCGTTGACTTCGTCGCCATAGTCGAGCGTCACCAGCGGCCGTCCGGGCTTCGCGATGCCCGCCTTCTCGCGCGCGATCGCGTCGATCGTGTTGCCGAGGAACGCCTGGTGGTCGATTCCGAGCTGCGCGATCCCGCACGCCGCCGGATTGACGACGATGTTGGTCGCGTCGAGCCGCCCGCCGAGCCCAACCTCGATCACGCACGCGTCGGCCGGCACCTCGGCGAAGGCCAGAAAGGCGGCGGCGGTGGTGACCTCGAAGAAGCTCGCGCCGAGGTCCCCGGCGATGTCGAGGACACGCGCGAGGAGCGGCGCCAGCGCGGCATCCTCGATCAGCGTGCCCGCCATTCGGATCCGCTCGTTGAACCGGACGAGATGGGGCGAGGTATAGGCGTGGACTCCATACCCTTCCGCCTCCAGCGCGGCGCGAAGGAAGGCGCAGGTCGATCCCTTGCCGTTGGTTCCGGCAACGTGGAACACCGGCGGCAGGCGTCGCTCCGGGTTGCCCAGCCGGTCGCACAACGCCTGGATGCGGGAGAGCCCAAGCACGTCGGCCCCCGGCGACAGCGCGGTCAGCCGATCGAGCTGTGCCTGCACGGCCGGATCAGTGGATCGCGCGTGATCCATGCCCCGGCGCTCAGGCGGCCTTTCGCTCCGTGCAGAGGAAGGCGGCAAGGCGGCCGAGCGTTTCCTTCAGCTCGCGGCGATGCGTCACCATGTCGATCAGGCCGTGGTCGCGGTAGTATTCGCTCGTCTGGAAGTCGTCGGGCAGCTTTTCGCGAATGGTGTTCTCGATCACGCGTCGGCCGGTGAAGGCGAGCGTCGCGCGCGGCTCCGCGATCTGGACGTCGCCCAGCATCGCATAGGCCGCCATCACCCCGCCGGAGGTCGGATCGGTCAGCACGACGATGTAGGGCAGGCCGGCGTCATGCAGCATCTCGATCGCCACGGTGCTGCGCGGCATCTGCATGAGCGACAGGATGCCTTCCTGCATGCGCGCGCCGCCGCTCGCGGTGAAAACGATGAAAGGCGCGTTCTCGCGAATCGCCGCCTCGCACCCCGCGACGAACGCCTCGCCGACCGCCTGGCCCATGGAGCCGCCCATGAAGGCGAAGTCTTGCACGCCGATCACCGCCCGATGACCGTCGATGGTGCCGACCGCGTTGACGAAGGCGTCCTGCTCGCCCGTCTGCGCGCGCGCCGCCTTCAGCCGGTCGGCATAGCGCTTCGAATCACGGAACCTCAGCGGATCTTCCGGCACCTTTGGGCTCGGCAGCGTCCGCCAGGAACCCGCATCGAAATGGTATTCGAAGCGCAGCCGCGGCCCGATCCGCTCATGATGCTCGCACTTGGGGCAGACGTGGAGGTTTTCCTCCAGCTCCTTCACGAACACCATCTGCCCGCAGCCCTTGCACTTGTGCCACAGGTTGTCGGGGGTCTCGCGCTTGGCGGCGAACGGGATCGCGTTGCGGACGCGGTCGAGCCAGCTCATGCTGCTTGGTCCTTGGTTGCGCCGCGCACCGCGGCGGAAAGGGTTGCTACATAGGCGCGGACCGGCTCGGCGGCGGCTGCACCATGCTGCGCGACCAGATCGACGATTGCCGAGCCGACGACGACGCCGTCGGCGACGCGCGCGACCTCGGCGGCTTGTGCGGGCGTGCGGATGCCGAAGCCGACCGCGACGGGCAGGTCGGTCGACGCCTTCAGTCGCGCGACCGCGTCCGCGATCGACGCCTGTGCGGCCTGCTGCAAGCCGGTGATGCCGGCGACGGAGACGTAGTAGAGGAAGCCGCCTGCGCCCGCGAGCACCGCGGGCAGGCGGCGCGCATCGGTGGTGGGCGTGGCGAGCCGGATCGATGCGACGCCGGCCCCGCGCAACGCGACGCCGAGCGCGTCGTCTTCCTCGGGCGGCACGTCGACGCAGATCACGCCGTCGACACCAGCTTCAGCGCAGGCGGTGGCGAACCAGTCGGGTCCGCGCCGCAGCATCGGATTGGCATAGCCCATCAGCACCAGCGGCACGCTCGGATGCCGCGCTCGAAAGTCGCGTGCGAGCGCGAACACCTGCGCGGTGGTGATGCCCGCCGCCAGGCTGCGGATGTTCGCCGCCTGGATCGCGGGGCCGTCGGCCATCGGGTCGGTGAACGGCATCCCGAGTTCGATCACGTCGGCGCCGCCCGCGACCATCGCGTCGAGGATCGCTGGGGTGGCGGCGACACTCGGATCGCCGGCGGTGACGAAGGTGACGAGCGCCGGCCCCCTGGTGAACGCCGCGGACAGCCGTGTCATCGCCGCAGCCGCCGGCGCCACTGGCGCGACCAGACGATGGCGATGCTGACCAGGATGACCGCGACGAGTTCGCGCCAGGTGAAGGCCAGCACCCGCCCGTCCGGCATGATGCGGCTGATCACGAAGCCGAGCCCGACCAGGATCAGCACGAGCGCTGCGACCGACAGGATCGCCTTGATCGACTGCGGCATCAGATCGCGACTCCCAGCGCGTGGGCGACGGTGAAGATGTCCTTGTCGCCGCGTCCGCACAGGTTGGCGAGGATCACCTTGTCGCGCGGCATCGCCTTCGCGCGGGGCGCAACGGCGGCGATGGCGTGGCTCGGCTCCAGCGCAGGGATGATTCCCTCCGTCCGGCACAGCAGCTGGAATGCGTCGAGCGCCTCCGTGTCGGTGACGGCCGTGTACTCGACTCGACCGATCTCCTTCAGCCAGGCGTGCTCGGGGCCGATCCCCGGATAGTCGAGCCCCGCGGAAATCGAGTGCGCCTCCGTGATCTGCCCGTCGTCGTCCTGGAGCAGGTAGGTGCGGTTGCCGTGGAGCACGCCCGGCACGCCGCCGGCCAGGCTCGCGGCATGCTTGGCGTCCAGTCCTTCGCCAGCCGCCTCGACGCCGAGCATCGCGACCTCGGCATCGTCGAGGAACGGGTGGAACAGCCCGATCGCGTTGGACCCGCCGCCGATCGCCGCGACCAGCACGTCCGGAAGCCGACCGGTGCGCGCCAGCATCTGCGCGCGCGCCTCGCGCCCGATCACCGACTGGAAGTCGCGGACCAGCTCCGGATAGGGGTGCGGGCCGGCCGCGGTGCCGATGATGTAGAAGGTGTCGTGGACGTTCGCGACCCAGTCGCGCAGCGCCTCGTTCATCGCATCCTTCAGCGTACCCGCGCCGCTCGCGACGGGGCGGACCTCCGCACCCAGCAGCTTCATGCGGAACACGTTCGGCTGCTGCCGCTCGACGTCCTTCGCGCCCATGAAGATGGTGCAGGGCAGGCCGAAACGTGCGCAGACGGTCGCGGTCGCGACGCCGTGCTGGCCCGCACCCGTTTCCGCGATGATCCGGGTCTTGCCCATGCGGCGCGCGAGCAGGATCTGGCCGACGCAATTATTGATCTTGTGCGCGCCGGTGTGGTTGAGTTCGTCGCGCTTGAACCAGACCTCTGCGCCCATGCCCTCCGGCGCGGACGCCCGCAGCGCCTCCGTCAGCCGCTCGGCATAGTAGAGCGGGCTCGGACGGCCGACGTAATGTTCCAGGAGGTCGTCGAACTCGGCCGCGAACGCCGGATCGGCCTGCGCCGCGCGATACGCTTGCTCCAGCTCCAGGATGAGCGGCATCAGCGTCTCGGCGACGTAGCGTCCGCCGAACGCGCCGAAGTGGCCCCGCTCGTCTGGTTGGGCGCGATAGGAATTGAGTGCATTCATCGTCATTCAGCCCGTTGCGGCAGCCGCTTGGAGGAAGGCGGCGACCTTGTCCACATCCTTGACCCCGGGTGCGCTTTCCACCCCGGATGACACGTCGACCAGCGGCGCCCCGGTGCGGGCGATCGCTTCCGCCACATTGGCCGGATCGAGTCCGCCGGAGAGGGCCCACGGCAGCGGGTGAACGAACCCGTCCAGCACTGCCCAGTCGAAGCGCAACCCCATTCCGCCGGGGAGCGCGGCGTCATCCGGCGTTTTCGCGTCGTAGAGCAGCCGATCGGCCGCGCCAACGTAGCCGCGCGCGGCCTGGAGGTCGGCGCGCACCTTGACGGGCACCGCCGCCCAGGTGTCGAGCTCCGTCAGCCGGCGCAAGTGCGCGACCTTGCCCGGTGCGGTCTTGTGGAGCTGGATCGTGGCGAGCCTACCCGCCTGCGCCGCCTGCTCGACCAGCTGCTCGTCCGGGTCGACGAACACGCCGACAATGCCGACGTGGGAGGGCACCCGTGCTGCAAGCGCCGCCGCGCAATCCCAATCGACATGGCGCGGGCTGGGCGGGAAGAAGACCAGCCCGACGTGCGACGCGCCGCCGCGCACCGCCGCGTCGACTGCCGCTTCGCTGGTCACGCCACAAATCTTAACCGCTGCCATGCGATCGTCGCCTACCGACGATTGCGTGCGGGCGAAAGGGCGGCGGTGAGAAGCGGACGCAGGCAGATGAGGTTCGGCGAAGCACCGGTCAGCGGCGCGGAACGCTGGGCGATCGGCCATCTGATCGGCTGGCGGATCCTGGCGACGGCCGCGATCGGGCTGATCGCCTCGCGCGCGATCCTCGGCTGGCTCCACGTGCAAGGCATCTATGGGGTCGCCGCGCATGTCGCGACCTTCCTCGTCATGAACGCGCTGTTCTTCGGCGTCTGCGCCAAGGCATGGTTCCGGGCCGAGCTGCCGATCGCGCCCGCCGGCTGGCGCGAGGGGCCGCGAGCGCGCATCGCGGTCGCGCTGCTGATCGTGAAGGCGAGCCTGTGGGCGCTGCTGCCGCTCGAAGTGCAGCTCTTCATCTCGTTTCTGATCGCGGCCGCACGCCTCTAAGGCCGTGGCTAGCGGAGCGCTTTCTCCAGCACCACCATCTCGAGCGGCGGGTCGAGCGGGATTGGGAACGCGCGCCGCTCGCCAGTGAGTTGGTAGCCGCGACGCTCGTAATAGGCGATCAGTTCCGTGCGGACGTCGATCACCGTCATCTCGATCCGCTCGGCGCCGAAGCTGGCGGCGGCCAGCGCCTCACCCTCGTCGAGGAGCAGCCGGCCGATCCCCGCCGCCTGATGCGCCGGATCGACGCAGAGCAGCCCGAGGTACGCGCGGTCATCACTCAAATCCGTGACCTGAACGCAGCCGATCAGCCGATCCTCCGTTTCGACGACGAGCAGCCTCGCGGCCTCGTCTTCGAGAATGGTTTCCAGCGTCGCAAGATCGATCCGTGCGCCCTCGATCAGGTCGGCCTCGTGGGTCCAGCCGCCGCGCGCCGCCTCGCCGCGGTACGCACGTTCAATCACGAGGTGGAGGTCGGGCAGGTCCTCCGCCTCAGCCAGGCGGATGCAGTATTCGGTGTCGTCCACCCGCCTCACATAGCGCAGGTCAGGCGGGGAACAAGCCGGGCACGACGCCGCGGGCCCCGATCAGAGCGTCGCCTCGATCGCCCGGGCGGCGGCGTCCGGATCGTCGGCCTGGGTGATCGGACGCCCGATCACCAGGATCGATGCGCCCGCGTCGAGCGCCGCGCGCGGCGTCACCACACGCTTCTGATCGCCGACGTGGCCGTTCGCCGGCCGCACGCCCGGCACCACGAAGAAGCCATCCCGCCACGTCCTGCGCGCGGCGGCGACCTCCTCGCCCGAGCAGACGATGCCGTCGATCCCCGCCGACCGGGCGAGCTCGGTCAGGCGGACGACCTGCTCGTGCGGGTCCGGTGCCAGCCCGATGGAGGACAGGTCCTGCGCGTCGAGGCTGGTCAGCATCGTCACCGCGACCACCTTGGTGCCCTCTGGTGCTGCCGCCTTGGCGTCCTCCAGCATCGCGCGACCGCCGGTGGCATGAACGGTCAGGATCGCGGGTTCGAGCGGGCGCAGCGCCTGGATCGCCTTGGCGACCGTGTTCGGAATGTCGTGGAACTTGAGGTCGAGGAAGACCGGCAGGCCGACCTCCGCCATCTCGCGCACCCCGGCGCGACCGTTCGCCATGAAGAATTCCAGGCCCAGCTTGATGCCCCCGACATGGTGGCGAACCCGGGTCGCAAGCGTCTTCGCGCGGGCGAGGTCCGGCGTGTCGAGTGCAACGTAGACGCGCGTCGTCACGGCCGGGGATCGTCGATCAGCGGCGGCGCCGCCGAAGGCGGCGGCAACGGTGCGCCATCCGCGGGCCACACGGTGCCGGTCGATGGAGTCGGGGGAGGGGTGGCAACGGCGAGGCGCAGGTCCTGCACCGCGCGCTCGCTCGACTGCAGCCGCTGCTTCAATCGCCAGCGCACCGCCTGATGCCAGAAATAGGTCGGGAGCAGCCCGGCGAGGAAGCAGATCAGCAGCAGCAGCGGCAGGTTGATGTCGATCAGCAGCCCGCCCCACAGGCGGACCGAGACCACGTCCCAGTTGTTGAACGCGAAGCCCACCGCGAGCGCCACGGTGAACACGACCAGCAAGGTCTTCAGGAACTGCATGGGGGCAGCTTATGCAGTTCGGGCGGCCTTGGCCACCCCGGCCCGGTCAGCCGAGCTCGGCGCGCAGCTGATCGAACAGGCCCGAGACGGCCGTGAGCCGTTCCTCCTCCGCATCAAGGATCGCGAGGAAGGCCAGCCGCTTGATCGCGGCGACCCGGCCCGGCTTCAGCCGGCTGCCCGACGGCATGGTCGACACCACGACGTCGATCAGCCGGTCGGCACCGTGCAGCCGTCCCCAAAGATAGTCGTTCTCACGGTAGGCGCGGCTGAAGAATGCCCCGAAATTGTGGAACTTCGTGCCCTTGAGGGTGGCCGCCGCGCCACCGGCGCGGATCGCGGTAGCGTCGTCGGGCGAGATGCGGTCGACCTTGACCGGATCGAATTCGTCCAGGCCCTCGCCCTGCAGCACCGGCAAGGTCGCGATGTCGAAATAAGGAAAGCCCAGATAGGCCAGCAGCAGCGGCCGGCGAAGCTCGCGCGGCAGCTGCGAGAGGGCGGCGGAGAGGCGGGCGTCGACCTGCGTATCGATCGCGGGCAGGTCGGTTGCGGTCGCTAGTCTCGCGAGCAGCGGGGCGGCGTCGTTGCCGAACTCGCGGATGGCGGGACGCAGGTCGTGCAGACGGTCGGGGCGCTGCAGCTCCAGATAGTCGGCAAGCGAGGCGTAGATCGCCTCCCGCGCCGGTGCGAGCGCCGCCTCGTTCACGCCCTCGTCCATCTCCGACAATCGTCGTGCGAGCAGGCGCAGGCGCCGGATGCGGAACGGCAGGTCGTGATCGCGCAGGAACGCGATCATGTCGGACTTGGGCGACTTCTCGGCCGCTGCCTCGGCGGTGATGCCCTGCCGTGCCAGCGTGTCCGTGATGCAGCGGTTGAGCCGGCGGCGGTGCTCCGCGTTGCTCTCCCCGACGGCGTGCTGGAGCAGGCGGACGATCTCGCTCACCACATCTACCAGCTTCAGGCGGGCGTAGGCGGAATAGGCGAAGCCCGCGTCGCGTGCGGCGGCGATCTGCGCGCGGCGGCGCCAGGCGGAGAGGCGCGCCGGTGTCGGATAGTCGAGGAAGAGGGTGTAGCCGAACTGGCGGACGACGTGCTCCTCCACCTCGTCGCGCAGCCCGGCCAGCATCGCGCGGAGCCGCTCGATCCGCTCGGTGCGCGCCTCGATCGCCTCCAGATTGTCACGGATCGGCTGCGCACGCGGCAGCTCGGAGACCGCGCCGATGATGGTCTGGAGAAATCCAGGTGCCTCCGCTTTCGCGACGCCCAGGTTGAAGTGGTAGCCGGGGACCGGATCGATGTAGACGAAGCGCCGGTCGATCTGGCGCTTGGCGGGGCGATCGCGGAGTGCATCCAGCGCCGGGCGGAACGGCGCGTTGGCGAGCACCGATCCGTCGATCAGCACCGCGTCCTGCGCCCCGTTGATCGCCGCGTGACGCGGCAGCACCCGGGCGAGAAACGGGTCGCGGGTCGGCCAGGTGGTCCCGCGTTCCGCCACCACCTCGTCGATCTCGCCGAGGGTGACGGGCGGGAATGCACCGGGGAAGCTGGAGGTGGCGCGCGCGGCGAGCGCCAGCTCGACCGGCTCGCCGATGTTGGCCGGCCCGCCGCCCGCGTCCCGAAAGGGAAAGATCAGGCGATGCTCGGTCTCGACCACCTCATCTGGCGAGTGGAGCCGCAGCCGCTCCGGATGGCCGCGGAAGTCGGTCACCGTCACGAAAAGGTCGAGCGGCTGGCCCGGCGGAAGCAGCCGCTCGCCCGAGGGCTCGCGCGCCATCGCATCGATCGCGTCCAGGACCATGTGGGTCAGCCGCTTGCCCCCGAACGGCGGCTCGAACCAGCGCGAGCGTACGAACCGGCGCAGCTTGCGACCGACCTCCTCGCGGGTGTCGGCATCGACCGACGGGTCGGTGTTGCCGCGGTCGGCGAGCAGCCACGCGAGCGGCGTCGCCCACAGCTTGGAAAAACGGTCCGGCGCCGCATCGGGGGAGAGCAAAGCCTCGATATCGGCATAGTCGAGCCACAGCCGGGTCAGCGGCTCGAGCGACTGGCCGCTCGCGATCGCCTGGGCCAGGAAGATGCCGTTGATCCCGCCCGCGCTCGCGCCCGCGATGATGTCGACCAGCACCCGCACGCGGGTGTTGCTCGCTTCCGCAATCTCGCCGAGCAGCAGTTCGTATACTGCCTCCGTGCCGCCGGTGCTCGGATCGCTCTCGTGGAACGCACGGGACGCGCGGGCGAGGCGCCAGATTTCTCCGGTGATCCCGTGCATGTAGACGGCCAAGCTGATCCCGCCGTAGCAGACGAGCGCCAACCGCAGTTCCTTGTCGCGCACGCCCGCTCAGCCAATCTCGAGCGTCGCCCAGACGGGCAGGTGGTCGGATGCGGTGCGCGCGGCCAGGCTGGCGTGAACGCCGCAGGCGACGATCCGGCACTCGCGCGACACCAGGATGCGGTCGAGCCGGGCAATCGGGCGACGGGCGTGAAAGCTGGGACCGGTCTCCGCACTCGTGAAGTCGCGGCAGAAATCGCGCAGGCAGCCGCCCTGCCGGCTCCACTCGTTGAGATCGCCCATCATCACGGTCGGGTAGGCGTCGGCAGCGGAGGCGACATGGTGCAGGATTGCGCCCGCCTGTCGCCGCCGCCACAGCCCGGACAGATCAAGGTGCATACCCAGCACGCGCAGCATGATGCCACGAACGCGGACGTCGGCCATCACCGCGCCGCGCGGCTCCAGCGCGGGAAGGTGGATCGGCTCGCGATCGACGATCAGCGCATCCTTGCGCACCAGGAGCGCATTGCCGTGCCAGCCCATGCTGTGCGCCCGCACGCCGAACGGCACCGCCTTCCAAGGCGAGTGTTCCTCCAGCAGGTGGAGCGGAATGACGCCCGCGCGCGCACCGAATCGTCGATCCGCCTCCTGGAGCGCGATCACATCCGCGTCGATCTCGCGCAGCACCTCCAGCGTCCGCTCGGGACGGCGACGACGATCGGTGCCGATCGCCTTTCGCATGTTGTAGCTCGCGACGGTGATCCGCCGGCCGGGGTCGCTCATCCGACGCAGTATCAGCCGGGCGGGGGCGTTTGTCGACGTGCCTCTCTGGCGGCCGCGACCAGGCTGGCGGCGGTCGCCTCCGCCGAGTCCGGAGTCATGGTGACGGCAAGCCCGTTTGGCCCGTCGAGCATCACGGTACCCTGTTCGGCGGTTGCCACGCCGCCGCCTTTCACCGGGACCGGTTGGTTGATCATACAAGACTCCACGCCACGTGAAGCGTCGAACGGATTGCCCGCCGTGTGGTTTCACGCGGGCGTGCCGCGCGGCAGCAGCATGACCGCGGCAAGCCCGCCGCCCTCCCGATTGGCGAGGGTCAGCGTTCCGCCGGCTTCCTCGACGATCGCGCGCGCGAGCGCCAGACCGAGCCCGATGCCACCCGTTCCGCGATTGCGGGAAGTCTCGACGCGGATAAAGGCGTCGAAGACCGTGTCGAGCCGGTCGGCCGGGATCCCGGGCCCGCGATCGAGCACGGCCACGCGGGCGCCACCGTTCGCAGCTCCGCTCACGCTCACCTCGGCGGCACCGGCGTACTTGACCGCATTCTCGATGAGGTTGCGGACCGCGCGACGCATCAGCAGCGGCCGCAAGCGAACCGGCAGCCGTGCGACGTCGTCCAGCGTCACGTCCGCGCCCAGGTCGCGGAAGTCGTCCACCACCGCATCGACCAGCGCCGCCAGGTCGACCTCGACCGGCGGCTCGCTCGATCGTCCGAGCCGAGCGAGCGACAGTATGTCCTCCAGCGTCCGCGCAATCTCGTCGATGATGTCGGCCATGCGGGCGCGGTCGCCCTCGTCCTCGACCGATTCGATCCGCACCCTGAGCGCGGCGAGCGGCGTGCGAAGATCGTGCCCGATCGCGCCCAGCATCCGGTCCTTCTCGTCCAGCATCGCGGTCACCCGGGTGCCGAGCGCATTGTAGGCGGCGATCACCGACCGGACGTCCTCCGGTCCTTCCTCCCTGACCGGCGCTGCATCGCTGCCGGGTCGGAAGCCGCGCGCCGCGGCGGCCAGCGAGCGGAGCGGGCGGGCAATGCGGTGGCCGATCCAGAAGACGGCGAGCAGGACGATGCCGTACAAGATCAGCGTCTGGGCGATAAGCTGCGCCACTACGCCGCGATCGGCCCGCACCCAGGGCACGCTGAGCGTCAGCCAGCCGCGCCCGGGCTGCTCGACCGCCACGAGCAGTTCCTGCATGCCTTCACGCCGGCGAACCCCGCGAGCGACCATCGAACGGCGCCGTGCCGTATCGCGCGACATCGGCTGCAACGCCGTTTCGACTCGTGAAAAGCGTAGTCCGGCGTCGCTCAGCCCGCTGCGGATCGCCTCCTCCGCCTGGCGCACCTCTGGCCGCCCGGCCGGGATCGGCGAAGTCCGGCTCAACCGGACGCGGTTGCGCGGGCGATCCGCGGGAAGGTTTCGTCCGGCGTCGAGCCGCTCGCTCGCGTCGATCAGCCGGACGATCGCGGGGTTGGTGGCGCTCGCCAGGCGCAGCTGACGCCGCTCACGCAGCAGCAGGGCGAAGTTGATTGCCTGCGCGACGAACAGCGCGATCGCGACCAGCAGGGCGATCTGGCCCGGCAGGCTGGTCGGCCAGCGCCGCCGCATCAGAGCCGGGTTACCTCGGCCGCCAGCGTGTAGCCGCCGCCCCATACGGTCTTGATCAGCGTCGGGTTGCGGACGTCCGCCTCCACCTTCTTGCGCAGGCGGCTGACCTGATTGTCGATTGCGCGGTCGAACGCCGCTGCCTCACGCCCCTGGGTGAGATCGAGCAGCTGGTCGCGGGTCAGCACCTGGCGCGGGCGAGTGACCAGCGCCAGCAGCAGGTTGTACTCGCCCGTGGAAAGCGGCACGGACACGCCCTCCCGGTCGACCAGCGCGCGCTCGCCGGTCTTCAGCACCCACCCGGCGAACGCGAAGCTGCCGCTATCGGGAGCGTGCTGACGCGCGCCGCCCCCCGCCATGCGGCGCAGCACCACCTTGATCCGCGCCGCCAGCTCGCGGGGAGAGAAGGGCTTCACGACGTAATCGTCCGCGCCCATTTCCAGCCCGACGATCCGGTCGGTCTCCTCCGTCTTGGCGGTGAGCAGGATGACCGGGGTCTCGCTGGTCGCACGGATGTGCCGGCACAGCGACAGGCCGTCCTCGCCCGGCATCATCACGTCGAGGATGACGAGGTCGATCGCATAGGCGGTGAGGCGGGTGCGGGCGGCCTCCGCATCCCCGACCTGGGTAACGCGAAAGCCCTGCTTGGTGAGATACTGCGCGAGCGGCTCGCGGATCGAGCGCTCGTCGTCGACCAGCAGGAGGTGCGGTTGCTCGGCGGACATGTCCATCGCGGTACCCTCAATATCGTGGTAGAACCAGCGCCGGGACCGGAGAAACCGCCCCGGCGCTCGGGCCTCAGCTGCCACTTGGCGCCGGTGTTGCCGCAGGTGCGTCACCGCGGTTGCGCATCGCTGCCAGCTCCGCCCGCTCAAGGAAGCCGTCGTTGTTGCGATCGAGGCGCGAGAAGCGCGCGGCGGTACGCTGGTCAAAGGACGCGCGGTCGGGCGCGGCCGTGTCGGGCCTCGCGCCCATCCGTTGCCAGCGACGCTCGGCGCCGGTGGCGAACTCGGCCCGGCTCAGCTTGCCGTCGCCATCGGAGTCCAGTCGCTGGAGCGCGCCTGCCATGCGCCGGCCGCGATCCGGACGCCCGGCCCGCCGCTCGTCGCGGGACAGCGAGCCGTTCCGATCGGTGTCGATCCGCGCAAACCGAGCTTCGGCGCGCGCCACGAACTCGGCACGGCTGACGGCTCCGTCGCCGTTGGCATCGGCTCGTACCCGGGGGGAGGTTTGCTGTGCCGTGGCGGCAACGCCGCCAACAATGGTGCCGATCGCAACTGCGGCTGCCAAGAGGTACTTCATGGTCGTCATCTCCGTCGATACGGCGGGCAATGCGCCCACCCCGACGACCTGTGTCGCCGCGGACGGTCGCGACGCTATGTCGCGGGAGCCTTTACTTTGTCGCGAAGTGTCGCAGCGCTTCAACCAAAGATCGCGACCGCCTGCATGGCGTGGACGACGGGGACGCCGCCGGCGTTCCACAGCGTCATGTGCTGGCTGCTGTGCCCGGCGACCGCCCGCTCGGTTCGCGTCTCCATCAGCCACCAACCGTCGTGCGTCGTCGGAGCGGGGTGGAGCAGATTGACCATCCAGGTCAGCGACGACATCGCGCTGGCACCGCGATTGAGCCGGAAGGCGGCGGGCGGCAGCGCGTCGGCGATCGTCATCACCGCGACCTCGGCGTCGAGTCCCCGCCACTCGTTCAGCCGCACCCAGCGGCGCCAACCTGCCGCCATCGGCGCCGACGGTCCGAACTCCAGGTTGCGGGTGAAGTGCCCGTCAGGACCGTGGCCGGTCTCGATCGGCAGCGGGTCGGTTGCCGGAGGGAGTGTGTCGTGGGCGAGGTTGCCGCCGAGATCGGCCATGAAGACGAAGGTCGCGCGATAGCCGAGCCCCGCCTCGCTGCTGATCTCCACTTCCACGAAGGCGGCATTGCGCCCCCGCCGCAGCCGCCGCGCGCGCGCCTTGACCACGCCCGCGAGCGGCCCGACGAAGGCGACCAGCGCGGATCGGAGCGGCGGCAGATCGGCCTCCGACGCCTTGGCGACCTGAAGTGCCAGCGCCGTGGAGAGCCCACCGAAGGCGGTGCGGCCCTGCAGCCAGTCGGCGGGGATCGTCGCCGACCAGCCGTGATCGTCCTGAACGGCTGCGGCAAGGAATCCGGCAACCGACGTCACGCGAGCACGCGCGCGTCGAACAGCCCGAACATCACGGTCGAGGCGTAGAAGGCGACCGCGCGCTCGCGCGGCATGGTGCCGGCCCATTTTCGCATGTCGAATGCCGCGTTCTGGAGCGCCATCAGCGCCTGGCTGGCGACCAGCGGGTCGACCGCGTGCACCGATCCTTCCGCGATGCCGTCGGCGATCATCCCGGCGAAGCGCCGCGCGATCCGGTTTGAGCGGTCGATCATCACTTCCCGCTCGCCCGCCGGGAGGCCGGAGAGCGCCGTCGTCCGCAGCAGCGGCCCGCGTTCGGAGAACTGGACGTCGAGCAGGGTCGCGACAACGTCCGACAGCATCTGCCACACGCTGCCCGAGCCGTCGTGCGCGCGCGCCTGGGCATCGGCGATGATGTCGAAGCTCCGGCGGTAGCATTCGGCGACCAGCTCGTCCTTGGCGTCGAGATGGTGGTAGAAGCTGCCCTTGGTAACGTTCAGCTCACGCGCGATCTTCTGGACGGAGGCGCCGCGGTAACCGAGCTGGTTGATCAGGGTGGTCGCCGCACGCAGGAAGGCGGCGCGGCCGGGTTCGCGCTCATCATCGTCGAGCGTCAGCAGGTGCGGCGCCCAGCGCGCGCCGGGCGCCGCCAGGCCGCCGCGGAACACGTCCATCAGCCGCGCCTCGACGCGCGGGTACTCGTCGAGCTCGTAGCGGGTCAGCCAGGCGGAGAGCCAGAAGGTGTTCTCCAGAAGCACATGGGCGCGGGCACCGTTCAGGTCCTTGGCCGCACGCTCGGCCGGGTCGCCCCATAACAGGCGCGTATTGCGGAACACGCGCTGCCACCCGGCCATCAGCTTGCCGCGGAACGGCTCCTCCATCGCGCGCAGGTCGGACAGAACGGCAAAGGCGGTCTCCTCGCCGCGCTGAATGCGCGCCAGCCGGTCGAAGTTGATCCGGAGGTAGCGGGCGACGCGCGCTTCCGGCGTCGGCTCGATCATGGCCTCGTCGAGCATCGCCTGAAGGCTGGCGAGCGTATGCTCGAAGCAGGCGGAGGCGAGATCCTCCTTGCGCCGAAAGTAATAGGTGACGCTGGTGGTGTTGAGCCCGACCCGGCTCGCCACGTCGGCAAAGGTCATGCCCTTCGCGCTCTGGTCGTTGATCGCCTCCGCCGCGGCCGCCAGGATCGCGTCACGCTTGGCCGCGAACCGCTTGGTGGATCGGGAAGCGGGGTCGGTCGGGTCAGACGAGGCAGGCATCGCCCGCGATCGTAGCGGCAGGCGTTTCGAAGGCAAAGTGGGTTTCGCCGGCTCAGCCTCAACAAGGACAAAGGCGCGAACTCACCGCTTTACCGAAAAACCGGTATGCCCTAACCAGCGCGGAGGAGAGTTGGAGAGGTGCCTCAGTGGACTTCACGCTGAACGAGCGCGAGACCTATTTCCGCGACCGGGTGCGCGCCTTCATCGCCGCCGAGATCGCCCCGCGCAACCACGAGTATCACCAGCAGCAGCGGGTGGGAGAGCGCTGGAAGGTGCTCCCGGTGATTGAGGATGTTAAGGAGCGCGCCCGCGCCGCCGGCCTGTGGAACTTCTTCATGCCGCCTCACTCGGGCCAGACCCCTGTCGACGACAGCTTCGCGTTCGAGGGTACGCAGCTCAGCAACCTCGAATATGCGCTCTGCGCGGAGGAGATGGGGCGGATCGGCTGGGCGAGCGAGTGCTTCAACTGCTCCGCCCCTGACACCGGCAACATGGAGGTGCTCCACCGCTACGGCACGCGCGAGCAGAAGGAACGCTGGCTGCGCCCGCTGATGGACGGGGCGATCCGCTCCGCCTTCCTGATGACCGAGCCGGCCGTTGCCTCGTCCGACGCGACGAACATCGAGACCAGCATCGTCCGCGACGGCGACGACTACCTTATCAATGGGCGCAAATGGTGGTCGTCGGGGGTGGGCGATCCGCGCTGTGCGGTCGCGATCGTGATGGGGAAGACCGATCCGGACGCCCGCAAGCACGCACAACAGAGTATGATCCTGGTGCCACTCGACACACCTGGTGTGCGGATCGAGCGGATGCTGTCGGTCTACGGCTATGACCACGCGCCGCACGGCCATGGCGAGGTGGTGCTGGCGGACGTGCGGGTCCCTGCCGCGAACCTGCTGCTGGGCGAAGGCCGCGGGTTTGAGATCGCACAGGGACGGTTGGGCCCCGGGCGCATCCATCATTGCATGCGCACGATCGGGGTCGCGGAGTCCGCGATCGAGGCAATGGCGAAGCGGCTGCTCTCACGCGTCGCGTTCGGCAAACGGATCGCCGACCATTCGATCTGGGAACAGCGGATCGCCCGCGCGCGGATCGACATCGAAATGACGCGCCTGCTCTGCCTCAAAGCCGCCGACATGATGGACAAGGCGGGGAACAAGTCGGCGCAGCTGGAGATCGCCATGATCAAGGTCGCAGCGCCGACGATGGCGCTGCAGATCCTGGACGATGCGGTACAGGCGCACGGCGGTGGCGGTGTGTCCGACGACTTTCACCTGGCGCACGACTGGGCCGCGATACGCACGCTGCGCTTCGCCGACGGCCCCGACGAGGTCCATAACCGTGCGATCGCTCGGGCGGAGTTCGGGAAACATGCCGATCCCCAACTGACGCGGTAGGCGAACGGATGGGACCCATCTTCAATCCTGTCCTCGTGCTTGCGGGCTTGTTCTGCTGGTGCGCAGCGCTGTTCTTCGGGCGAACAAAGCGGACCCGGGAACGGCTTGCATTAGGGGGACTGCTCGCGTTCGCGCTGTTCGCTGCAAGCAGCATCACTGACGGCGGCTTTGATCTGTAGGAGGTACGGTGAGGGCAGCTGTCCTGTTCGAAGCCAAGACGCCGCTCCAGATCGAGGAGGTGAGCGTCGCAACGCCGCGCGCGCACGAGGTGCTGATCCGCACCGCCGCGGTCGGGGTCTGCCGATCGGACCTTCACTTCGTCGACGGCGCCTATCCGCATCCCGTGCCGACCATTCCGGGCCACGAGGCGGCGGGGGTTGTCGAGGCGGTCGGCAGTGAGGTCACGACGCTCCGCGCCGGCGACCACGTCGTCACCTGCCTCAGCGTCTATTGCGGCAGCTGCGAGTTCTGTGTCACCGGCCGGCTCTACCTGTGCCTCGGCGCGGGCACCCGTCGCGGCAAGGCGGTGGCGCCGCGCCTCATGCTCGGCGACAAGCCCGTCGCGCAGATGCTCAACCTGTCCGCCTTCGCCGAGCAGATGCTGGTGCACGAGCATGCCTGCGTGGCAATCGACCGCGACATGCCGCTCGATCGCGCGGCGCTGATCGGGTGCGCGGTGACGACGGGGGCTGGAGCGGTGTTCCACTGCTGCGACCTGTCACCCGGCGAGACGGTGGCGGTGGTCGGCTGCGGCGGGATCGGCCTCGCTGCCGTGAACGCTGCCCGGATCGCTGGCGCCAGCAGGATCATCGCGATCGATCCGGTGCCAGAAAAGCGCATCCTGGCTGAGCACTTGGGCGCAACCCACAGCGTTGACGCGCTAAGCGACACCGCCGCCGACGAGGTGGTGGAGCTCACCCGCGGCGGCGTCCACCACGCCATCGAGGCGGTTGGCCGCCCGCAGTCCGCCGCCACCGCGGTCAAGGTGCTGCGCCGCGGCGGTACCGCGACGATCCTCGGCATGATGCCGCTGAAGGAGCAGGTCGGGCTGTCGGCGATGGACCTGCTCGCGGGCAAGAAGCTGCAGGGCGGCCTGATGGGCGGCAATCGATTCCCGGTCGATATTCCGCGGCTAGTCGACTTCTACCTGCGCGGGCTGCTCGACCTCGACAGCATCATCGGCGAACGGCTGCCGCTCGAGCGGATCAACCACGCCTTCGACGAGCTGCGCCGCGGCGACGCAACCCGCAGCGTGGTGGTGTTCGCGTGAGCGACGTGCCGCAAACGGTGGAGGTGGCCGACAAGGACCGGCTCGACATGGCGGCGCTGACTGCGTGGATGCACGCCAACGTGCCCGGCTTCACGGGGCCGCTCACCTACGCCAAGTTCGCGGGCGGGCAGTCGAACCCGACGTATCGCCTAGACAGCCCGTCAGGCGCCTATGTGCTGCGCCGAAAACCGTTCGGCGCGCTGCTGCCGTCCGCCCACGCGGTCGATCGCGAGTACCGGCTGCTCGTCGGACTTCACCCGACCGGCTTCCCGGTCGCGCGACCATTCGGCCTCTGCACCGACCCGGCTGTGATCGGGGCGATGTTCTACGTCATGGACTATGCCGGCGGGCGCAATCTGTGGAACGGCACGCTGCCGCAGCAGTCGCCGGCCGAGCGTACAGCGCTCTACAACGCGATGTGCGACACGCTCGCCGACCTGCATGCCGTTGATCCCGCCGCCGCGGGGCTCGGCGACTATGGCAAGCCCGGCAACTACTTCGAGCGGCAGGTCGCCCGCTGGACCAAGCAGTACCGGGCGTCGGAGACCGAGCATATGCCCGAGGTCGAGCGGCTGATCGCCTTCTTGCCCGCGACGTTGCCGCCGCAGGAGCGCACCAGCATCGTCCACGGCGACTACCGGATCGACAACCTGATCTTCGCGCCCGACCGGCCGCAGGTCATCGCGGTGCTCGACTGGGAGCTCTCCACGCTCGGCGATCCGCTCGCCGACTTCAGCTACTTTCTTATGAACTGGGTGACGCCGCCGGAGGGTCGCGCGGGGATCGCTGGCTGCGACGGTGCGGACACCGGCATCCCGACGATGGCCGAGATGGTCGAGCGCTACTGCGGGCGCACCGGCCGCGCGGGCGTTCCCGACCTCGACTGGTACTTCGCCTACAACCTCTTTCGCCTGACCGGGATCGTTCAGGGTGTGAAGAAGCGGATCGTCGATGGCACGGCCTCCAGCGCGCAGGCGGCGGCGACCGCGGCGCGGGTCGGACCGCTCGCCGCCGCGGCGTGGTACTTCGCGGAGCGCGCCGGCGCATGACCGCGCGCTTTGCGGGCCGGACGGTGATCGTCACCGGCGCCGCGTCGGGAATCGGCCGCGCCGCCGCGCAACTGTTCGCGCAGGACGGAGCCCGGGTCGTCTGCGCCGACGTGAGCGAGGAAGTGGCCGCGACCGCCGCGGCGATCGGCGAGGCGGCCAGCCCGCTTCGGGTCGACGCGGGCCACGAGGCCGACGTGGTCCGGATGGTGGATCACGCGATCGCCTGGACCGGGCGGCTCGACGTCATGGTCGCGAACGCCGGCATCTCGGGCGGTCTCGCCACCATCTTCGATACCGATGTGGCGCTGTTCACGGAGGTGCTGCGCGTCAACCTCCTCGGGCCGTTCCTCGCGATTAAGCACGCCGCGCCGCGCGTTGCCGAGGCGGGCGGCGGTGCGATCGTGCTGACCGCGAGCGTCGCGGGGCTGCGCTCGGGCGCGGGTTCACCTGCCTATTCGGCGTCGAAGGCGGGGGTGATCAATCTGGCGCAGGTCGCCGCGCAGCAGCTGTCGGGATCGAACGTCCGGGTCAATGCGATCTGCCCGGGTCTGACGGAAACCGGCATGACCCGGCCGACCTTCGATTACGCGCGCGAGGTCGGGAAGGCGGATCGGCTCGGTCGCCTCAATCCCCTGCGCCGGGGTGGTCAGCCGGAAGAGCTGGCGGAAGTCGTCACCTTTCTCGCATCCGACGCCGCGAGCTACGTCAACGGCCAGGCGATCGTCGTCGACGGCGGGCTATCGTCGAGCCATCCGATCACGCGCCAGGAGTACGGCAAGACCACGGTGTGACTTGAGCGCGTCATCTCATGAGCGCATAGCTCGCTCATGATCGCGCTGCTGCTGATGGCCCAGGCGGCCGTTGTTCAAGTTCCTCACACCCCACCGGCACCGCCGGTCCCGCCGCCGATAGGCACGTCACCCCCGTCGATCGGCCCGTCGCTTATCGATTTCCGTGCCGGACCGGTGCGGTGCGCCGGGCAGGAGGTTGCCGCAACCGCGCCGATCCGGCCGATACCGGCGCTCGGCACCGTCCGAACGGAGACGACGATCGCGCCGTTCGCGATCGAGTTCGACATCGGCGCGGACGGTCGGACCCGTTCGATCAGGCCTGCCACCCGACCGCAGCCCACGCCCTTCATCGCAACGGACGACCTGCAACCGGCCGTCGCCGCCGCCCGCTTCGCCCCAGGGTTCCCCCGTACCCGCTGCAACGTCCAGTTCGAGGTCGTCGCCGTGCCCGTCGAGCAAGCGCCCATCGCGCTGATACACCGCTACTATTCACTGCCGCATCAGCGTGGCTACGGGGAGCAGGCGGTCGAGCGGCGCATCCGCGATGAGCTCGCGACGTGCAATGCCGGCGGGCCACCGGTTATGCTGCTGCGCGCGTTTCCCGATTTCGAGCGCATACCGCAAGCGCCGGGCGCCCTGTCGATGACGATGGTTGGGTTCGACATCGGTCGCGATGGCCGCCCAACTCGGGTTCGAACGGAGACCAGCGACGGCAACCCGGCGCTTGATGCGGCAGGACGGTCGGCGGTTGCGCAATCCCGCTTCCGCGCCGGGGCGGCCAGGACCGGCTGCACCTATCCCTACCACCGCCGTCAGACGGAGCCGGTCGCGGCTCCCTCGCTTCCAGAGCTGGCCAGCTATCGTCCGGCCGGTTCTACGTGCGAGGCACTGGACGAAGACTGGACGCTACCGCCCCGCATGACCTTTCCCGCACCGTTCGGGCGTCGCGCGATCGAAGGGGTAGCCGTGGTCCGCTACGATGTCGCACCCTGGGGCCAGACCGGCAACGTCGTCGTCCTCGCGAGCGAACCAGCCGCCGCCTTCGGCACGGAGGCGCAACGCATCGTGCAGCAGGCACGGCGCGCGCCGAGCGCGACCGGCGCCACCGGCTGCGTCGAGCGAGTCGTCTTCAAGCTGCCGGGACGCGGGACCGACGCGCCGGTCGACTGACCGCTAGCGCCGCCGCATCAATCCTTCCTGCGCGGTGCTCGCGACCAGTCGCCCGTCGCGCGTGAAGATGCGGCCGCGATTAAAGCCGCGGGCGTGGCCGGACCAGGGGCTGTCGGTCGTGTAGAGCAGCCATTCGTCGGCGCGAAACGGCTCATGCAGCCACACCGCGTGGTCGAGGCTCGCGGTCTGGATGCGGTCGGTCAGCCAGCTCACCCCGTGCGGCAGCATCGCGGTCCCGAGCAGCGCGAAGTCGGACGCGTAGCTGAGCGCGGCGCGGTGCAGGACCGGATCATCGGGCAGCGTGCCGCACACCCGAAACCAGCTGTGCCACACCGGCGCCGCCGGTTCCGGGTGCATCAGCAGCCGCGGCGAGACGGGGCGCAGTTCGATGGGACGGGCGCGGAGCAGGAAGGGGCGGAGCTTTTCCGGCAGCTCGTCGACCTGCTGCTGGCGCAGCGCACGTTCGGACAGCAGATCCTCAGGCGGCGGCACGTCGGGCATCGCGTCCTGATGGTGCAGGCCATCCTCCGGCACCTGAAACGACGCTGCCATATTGAGGATCGGTCGGCCGCGCTGCATTGCGATCACGCGCCGCGTCGCGAAGCTGCGCCCGTCGAAGTCGCGCACCACGCGGAAGATGATCGGCAGCTCCTCCTCCCCCGCGCGCATAAAATAGGCGTGGAGCGAGTGTGCGACCTTGTCGTCCTCGACCGAACGCTGCGCCGCCTGCAGCGCCTGCGCGATCACCTGCCCGCCGAAGACGCGGCCGACCCCGCCCGGCTGGCGCGCGCCGCGATACAGGTCGGTGTCGATCGCCTCGACGTCGAGCAGCGCGACGAGCTCGGCAACCAGTTCGTCAGGCGTGCGGTCCGGGTAATGTGCCATGGGGCGCCTGTGGCCCCCGCCGGCGCTGCCGGTCAATATCCGCTCTTGCGGGCGAGCAGGTCGGCGTGGAAGTTCGCGTCGCCGAACATTTCCGCGAGCACGCGCGCGCGCTTCATGTAGAAGCCGATGTCGTACTCGTCGGTCATGCCGATCCCGCCGTGCATCTGGATGCCTTCCTGCACCGCCAGCGTGGTTGCGAGCCCGGTCATCGCCTTCGCGACCGAAACGGCTCCGTCCGCACGATCGTCGCCGGTATCGAGCAGCTGCGCCGCCTTCAGGACCGCGGCCCGCGCGACCTCCATCTCGGCGTAGAGGTGCGCCGCGCGGTGCTGGAGCGCCTGGAAGCTGCCGATCGCGACGCCGAACTGCTTGCGTTCCTTCAGGTAGCCGACCGTCATGTCCATCGCGCCGCCGCCGACGCCCAGCAGCTCGGCCGAGGCCCCCGTGCGTCCCGCGGAGAGTAACCGGTTAAGCGGCGCCCAGCCGCCGTCCACCTCGCCGATCACCGCGTCGGCATCGACCTGCACATTGTCGAACGTGACGCGGGCGGCGATGCTTGAGTCGGCGAGGCGCTCCGGGCTGGCCGTCAGGCCGGCGGCATCCTTCTCGACGGCGAACAGCGTCACGCCGTCCTGCTCGCTCGCGGCACCGCCCGTGCGGGCGGCCACGATCAGCAAGTCGGCGACGTGGCCGTGAGTCACGAATTGCTTGGCGCCGGACAGGGTGAAGCCGTTGCCGCTGCGGGTCGCGGTCATGACGATGTCGGTGCGATGCTTCGCGCCCTCGTCGATCGCGAGCGCGGCAACCGTCTCACCGGCGACGATACCGGGGTACCAGCGCGCGGCGTGGGCCGTGCCCTTCAACGCCTCAACCGCCGCGACCGCAGTGGTGAGAAAAGGGGAGGGCGACAGGTTCCGGCCGATCTCCTCCAGCACGATGCCCGCCTCGACATGGCCGAGCCCGAGCCCGCCCGCGTCCTCCGGCACGAGGATGCCGGTGAAGCCCATCTCCGCGAACTGCTTCCACAGGTCTCGGCTGAAGCCGGTCGGGTCGTTGCTGTCCCGCAGGCTCCGCAGGTGGCTGACCGGCGCGGCCTCGGCGACGAAGTCCTTCGTCGTGTCGCGGAGCATTGCCTGTTCGTCGTTGAGGAAAAGGGGCATTTCACGTCCGTTCGTCATCCAGGCGACGGCCGGGATCCAAGGTCCCGAACGACACCGCTTGTGGCTCCGGACTCCGGCCTTCGGGCCCCGTCAAAGTAGTAGTTTGACGGGGAGCCCTGCGCCGGAGTGACGGCTTAAGAAGGCAGTTCCAGGATCCGCTTGGCAATGATGTTGAGCTGCACCTCGCTGGTGCCGCCCTCGATCGAGTTGGCCTTGGTGCGCAGCCACTGGCGCGCCGCGGCGCCGCCGCGCGAGGCTTCGCTCTCCCATTCGAGCGCGTCCGACCCGCGCGTCGCCATGATCAGCTCGTGGCGCGCCTTGTTCAGCTCGGTGCCGTAATACTTCATCGTGCTCGGCTGCGCGGGGTGCGCGCGGCCGGCCTTGAGCTCGTCGATGAAGCGCTCCGACATCGCCGTGAACGCCCGCGCCCGGACCTCAAAGGTCGCGATCTGCGCGCGGAGCAGCGGATCGGCGAGGCGACCGTCGGCGTCGAGGCCGATCGTGGCGATTGCGCCCTCGATCAGCGGATTGCCGCCGGTGCCGCCCAGGCCCATGCCCGAGATCATCTCACGCTCGTGGCCGAGCAGATACTTCGCGACGTCCCAACCCTTGTTAAGCTCGTGGACCAGGTTCTCCTTGGGCACCTTCACATTGTCGAAGAAGGTCTCGCAGAAGGGGGAATAGCCGCTGATCAGCAGGATCGGCTTGGTCGACACGCCCTCGCTCGCCATGTTAAACAGGACGAAGCTGATGCCTCCCTGCTTCGACTTTTTGGACGTGCGGACCAGGCAGAAGATCCAGTCGGCTTTGTCGGCGTAGCTGGTCCATACTTTCTGCCCGTTGACCACGAAGTGGTCGCCCGCGTCCTCGGCCCAGGCCTGCAGCCCCGCCAGATCGGAGCCCGCGTTCGGCTCCGAATAGCCCTGACACCAGCGGATCTCGCCGCGCGCGATCTTCGGCAGGTGCTCGAGCTTCTGCGCCTCGCTCCCATACTTCAGCAGCGCCGGGCCGAGCATCGAGATCCCGAAGCTGTTGAGCGGGTTGCGACAGCGCAGGCGCGCTATCTCCTCGCGCAGAATCTTGGTTTCGGCGGCCGACAGCCCGCCGCCGCCGTACTCCTTCGGCCAGTCGGGCACGGTCCAGCCTCGCGCAGCCATGCGGTCCATCCACGCCTTCTGATCGGGCGACAGCATCGACTGATCGCGCCCACCCCAAACGGCGTCCTTCTCCGAACGCACCGGTTCGCGCATCGAGGGCGGGCAGTTCTCCTCCAGCCAGGCGCGGGTGTCAGCGCGGAAGGTGTCGAGGTCAGTCATGGCATCCTCTCTCACGCCGTTCGTGCTGAGTAGGGGCTGAGCGAAGTCGAAGACCCGTATCGAAGTACTGACACCTATCCTTCGATACGCCGGTTCGACTTGGCTCAGCGGCTACTCAGGACAAACGGAACTACTTGTTGAACCGCTCGCCCTTCTCCGCCTTGTCGCGGAGGAGCTTCGACACCTCGAACCCGTGCTTCTCCAGCCCGGCGACGATCGTCTTCAGCCCGACCGTGTCCGCCCAGAACATCGGACCGCCGCGGTACGGCGGCCAGCCGTAGCCGTAGATCCAAACCACATCGATGTCCGACGCACGCTGCGCCTTGCCTTCCTCCAGGATGCGGGCGCCCTCATTCACCATGGTGTAGAGCGTGCGCTCGACAACCTCCTCGTCGGTGATCTCGTGCTGCGGCGTGTTGGTCTTCGCGCGAAAGTCGTCGATGATCTCGGTGACTCGCGGGGAGGGCGAGGGGGTGCGCTTCTCATCATAGTCGTAGAAGCCGGCGCCGGTCTTCTGCCCCCAACGGTTCTCGGCGGCGAGCGCGTCGCGGATGTTCTCGATCCGGCTAGGATCACGGTGCCAGCCGATGTCGACGCCCGCCAGGTCGGCCATCTGGAACGGACCCATGGGCATGCCGAAGTCGACGTGGACCTTATCGACCTGCGCCGGCGTCGCGCCCTCGTGGAGCAGCTTCATCGCCTCCATCTGGCGCGGGATCAGCATGCGATTGCCGATGAAGCCGTAACAGACGCCCGCCACCACCGCGACCTTCCGGATTTTCTTGGCGAGGTCCATCACCGTCGCGAGCACGTCGGGCGCGGTCGCGTCGCCACGCACCACCTCCAACAACTTCATGACGTTGGCGGGCGAGAAGAAGTGCATGCCGACCACGTCGCCGCGTCGCTTGGTCACGCTCGCGATCTCGTTTATGTCGAGGTAGCTGGTGTTGGAGGCGAGGATCGCGCCCGGCTTGGCGATGCCGTCCAGACGCGTGAAGATGTCCTTCTTGACACCCATCTCCTCATACACCGCCTCGATGATGAGGTCGCACTCGCCGAGTGCGTCGAAGTCGAGCGTGGGGGTGAGCAGGCCCATCGCCTGCTCGACCTGCTCTGGCTTCAAGCGACCCTTGGCGGCGCTCGCCTCGTAGTTCTTGCGCATCACGCCGGCGCCGCGGTCGAGCGCCTCCTGCTTCATCTCCACGATCGTCACCGGGATGCCGGCGGACAGGAAGTTCATGGATATACCGCCGCCCATGGTGCCGGCGCCGATCACGCCGACCCGCTTGATCGGGCGCAGCGTCGTGTCCTCGGGCACGTCGTCGATCTTGGACGCCTTGCGCTCGGCGAAGAAGATGTGGCGCTGCGCGGCAGACTGCACGCCCATGATCAGCTTCATGAAGCTCTGCCGCTCGCGCTGGACACCCTCGACGTAGGGGAGGGCCGCGGTCGCCTCGATCACATCGATGATCTCAGCGGGCGCGTCGTAGCCGCGGAAGCGCTTGGCGTTGGCGGCGCGGAACGTGTCAAACACGCCCGGTTCGACGGTCATCGGCTTCTCGCTGGCGCGTGGCAGCGGGCGAGTATCGGCGACGTCGCGGGCGAAGGCGACCGCGTCGGCCAGCAGACTGTCCTCGCCCGCGAGCCGGTCGACCAGCCCGGCAGCCTGCGCCCTAGTGGCCGGGATCGATGCGCCCTTCGTCGCGAGTTCCAGCGCGACCTCGACGCCCGCCACACGCGGCAGGCGCTGGGTGCCTCCGGCGCCGGGCAGGATGCCGAGCTTGACCTCGGGCAAGCCGAGCTTCGCGGACGACACCGCGATCCGGTAGTGACAGCCGAGCGCCACTTCGCAGCCGCCGCCCAGCGCCGTGCCGTGGATCGCCGCCACGATTGGCTTGTCCGCTGCCTCAATCTGGTCGACCAGGGTTGGCAGCATCGGCTCCTGCATCGGCTTGCCGAACTCGCTGATGTCGGCGCCGGCGAAGAAGGTGCGGCCGGCGCACGCGATCACCATCGCAGTCACGTCAGGGTCGGCGAGCCCCTGCTCAACCGCGGCGGCCAGCCCCTGGCGCACGGCGGCGCCAAGCGCGTTCACCGGCGGGTTGTTCGACGTAATGACAAGGACGCTGCCGTCCTTCGCCGTCGTGATCGGATCGGTCATGCATTCCCCTCACAGCCTTGGCGCGACCCATACCCCCGTTTCGAAACATTGCCCCGACCCGAGGTGGGTAGATGCGCGACTCTATCGCCTTGAGCGCGGGTGTAATCAACTCTAAACCGGTCACACAACCGGCCTTTGCGCCCAAACCCTATATTCAACTGGAGAGCAACACCGTGGCCGACGAACCGCTTATCCCGCTCGATCCGGCCTGGCCGCACCTGTCGCTTGAGCAGGTCCGCGCGGCACTCTGCGCGCCGGGGCAGATGTTCGAGATGGAGACGGTGGCGGTGAATGGTGTGCCCACCCGCGTGTGGAAGAACGCGCCGGCCAACCTCCAGCTAATGATCCAGCTCGCCCGCGGCTTCGGCACGCAGCCGTTCGCCGTCTACGAGGAGGAGCGCGTCAGCTACGAGGCGCTGTACCGTGCAGTAGCGGCGCTGGCGCGCCGGCTGCAGGCGATGGGTGTGGGAAAAGGGGATCGCGTCGCGCTCGCGATGCGCAACCTGCCTGAGTGGCCGGTGATCTTCTTCGCCACCGTGTCGATCGGCGCGATCCTGGTGCCGCTCAACGCTTGGTGGGCGAGCGGCGAGCTCGAGTACGGGATCAACGATTCGGGCGCTCGCCTCCTGTTCGTCGATGCGGAACGTCACCGCCGATTGGCGGACTGCTACGACCGACTGAACGGCGTCGAGCGGGTGGTCGCCTCACGGCTGAGCGAGGAGCCGGGCGGCAAGGCGGTGTCGCTTGAATCGCTGATCGGCGCTGCCGGCGACTGGAATGGCCTCGCTGACGAGGGCTTGCCGGAGGTGGCGATCGCGCCCGACGACGACGCCACCATCTTCTACACCAGCGGCACCACCGGATCGCCGAAAGGCGCGCTCGGCACCCACCGCAATCTCGCTACCAACATCCTCTCGTCGGCTTATACCGCAACGCGGGCTGTGCTTCGCCGCGGCGAGCCGGTGCCGCCGCCCTCGCCCAAGGTGGCGCTGCTCGTCATTCCGCTGTTCCACGTCACCGCGTGCAGCGCAATGATGACGGTGGCGATCGCGACCGGCAGCACGCTGGTCTTCATGCGCAAGTGGGAGCCGGAAGCGGCGATGCAGCTGATCGAACGCGAGCGGGTGACGCTCACCGGCGGCGTCCCGACCATCGCGTGGCAGCTGATCGAGCATCCCGCGCGCGCCAGATACGACCTTTCTTCGCTGGAGGCGATTTCCTACGGCGGCGCCCCGTCCGCGCCCGAGCTGGTCAAGCGCATCCACCAGGAGTTCGGCGCGCTGCCCGGCAACGGCTGGGGCATGACGGAGACCATGGCGACCGTCACCCAGCACATGGCCGAAGATTATCTGAACCGCCCGACCAGCGCCGGCCCGCCGGTTGCGACCGCCGACCTGAAGATCATGGACCTGGACGGGACCCGCGAGCTGCCGGTCGGGGAGGTCGGCGAGCTGTGGGCGCGCGGGCCGATGGTCGTGAAGGGCTATTGGAACAAGCCGGAAGCGACCGCCGCCACCTTTGTCGACGGCTGGGTCCGAACCGGCGACCTCGCGCGGCTGGACGAGGAGGGCTTCCTCTACATCGTCGACCGCGCCAAGGACATGATCATCCGCGGTGGCGAGAACATCTACTCGTCGGAGGTGGAGGATGTCCTCTACGCTCACCCGGCGGTCACCGACGCGGCGCTGGTCGGTATTCCCCACCGCTCGCTGGGGGAGGAGCCGGCGGCGGTCGTCCACCTGGCGCCCGGCCATCAAGTGAGCGAGGCGGAGCTCCAAGACTGGGTCCGTGCGCGGCTCGCCGGCTTCAAGGTGCCCGTTGCGATCCGTTTCAGCGACACGGTCCTGCCGCGTAACGCCAACGGCAAGATCCTGAAGACCGAGCTGAAGACGATGTTCGCGGACCGAATCGCGGCGTAACTCCACGCAGTCGGTCGTGCTGAGCTTCTGGGAGCACGTTCGCGCTGCGCATGCCCTCCGACAAGCTCAGGATGCGCTGATCACAGCGTGATCTCGTATTCGATTGGCTTGAAGCTTCCGTTGTTGGACTGAAGCGCCGAGCAGGCGGTCAGGCCGATGATCAGGTCCATCTTCGCCACGAACGCTATCCGATCGCCCGCGCGGCTGCGTGGCGGGTCGACGCTGATCGCGCCGGTCGCCCCGTCCACCGCGACGTTCATGAAGCAGTTGAATGCGGTCGGGATCGCGTCGGGGTGGATGCCCCACGGCGCCAGGGCCGCGGCCAGGTTCCCGAAGCAGCCGCGATGCGGGTCGGTGTCGCCGTAGATGATGCGGAACGTGTCCTTGGAACACGGCGTCAGCAGAAAGTCGTGACGCCCGACCGTATCGTCGAGGATCTCCAGCATGACCTTGCTGCGGTTAGAGTAGAGCGGGTCGCCGGTCGTCAGGTAGATGCGGCTGGCGTAGTCGAGCGTGCGCCCCGACGAGATCACCTCCGCAGGGTCGGCCAGGTTGTAGGCCAGCAGGTCGGCGACCTGCTCGCCGCGCGGATCGTAGACGGTCAGCGTCTCGCCCGCCTTCAGCTCAAACCCCGCGCCTGATCGCGGCGCGATCTCATGCCGCATCGTCGACCGCCCGGCGTCCGCTGAACGGGCAGCGCCAGCCGTCCTCGACCGCCCGGCCGCTGTACTGGCGCGCCTCGGAGATCGATCCGTGGCGCGCCAGCATCGGGTTCTCCGATCCCGCCAGCGCCACGTCGCGGGTGAGGATCGAGTCGCGTAGCTTCTCGTACCTGCCTTCTGCCCGCAGCCGCTCGAACTGGTCGTGGAGGTTGAAGACGAGTGCCGGGACATGGAAGCGCCGCGCCGGGCGGCTGGCGGCGGGGTGGAGCCCGACCACAAAGAATCCTTCGCCCGCAAAGCTCAGCGAGAAATGGGGATCGTCGGGATCGTCGCTGACCCGCGGATCGGGCTCCTGGCCAAGCCAGTCATCCTTCTGCGACAAGGAGCCGAGGCGAGCCCAAAGATGCTTCTCGAACGTGGCCTCGTCGTCCGGAACCCCGCCCTCGAACAGCAGCACAAACGAGCGGAATAGTTCCGGGTTGTCGCGGTAATCGCCCACGAACCGGTACAGCGCGGAATAGATGCGCAGGTCGTCCCACGCGGAGGTGAGGTCGCGCGCAACCACGAAGCGCATATTGCCTCGCGAAAGCGCCGACTTGGCGCCCACGCAGGGGAAAGCGGGATCGCGAATGAATTGCTGGAACTCGATGGCGAGCGGATGGTCTTGCTGGAACTGAGCGGGCAACATGGCCGCTATATCGTTCGCCCGGCGGATTCGTTGCGTCCTCCCGCCATGACTCTAACGTGGATCAATGACTATCGTTGATCCCCGGCCTGCGGGAGATTGCCGGATGAAGAGTGGATTGTTCCTACGCGGGCGGCGGCGGCAGCAGCTGAGCGGGGAGGAGCAGCGTGCGCTGGAAGACGCGATCAGCGACGTGAAGCGGGTACCCGCGCGCACCCTGCTGGTGCGGGCAAACGATCAGCTGCAGCAGAGCATGCTCCTGCTATCCGGCTTCGCCTGCCGCTACATGGATGATCGCACCGGTCAGCGGCAGCTGCTGTCCGTGCACGTTCCCGGCGATTTCCTGGACCTCCACGGCTTTCCGCTCGTGCGACTCGACCACGACATCGCGACGCTGACCGCGGTCGAGATCGCAACCGTCCCGCACGCCCGCCTGATGCAGCTTGTGCAGCGCTTCCCGCACCTCGCGCGGCTGCTATGGTTCAGCACGCTGCTGGATGCCGCCATGCACCGCGAGTGGATCTTCCGGCTCGGCCGCCTCGACGCCGCCGGGCGGGTCGCGCACCTGCTCTGCGAGACGCATGAGCGGCTGCGCGCGGTCGGGATGGCGGCGGACGACAGCTTCGATTTCCCCCTCACCCAGCAGGACATCGGCGAGGCGTGCGGCCTCACCAGCGTCCACGCCAACCGGACGGTCGCCCGGCTGCGCACCGAAGGTCTGGCGACGGTCGCGCGCCGCAAGGTCCAGGTCCATGATCAGGCGCAGCTGCTCCGCCTGGCGGAGTTCGCCCCCGACTATCTCTACCTGGACGACCTCGGCGGCGAAGCGGTGGAAGCCTAGGAGCGCGTTCGCTCGACCGCCGCACGCCAGCCCGCGAGCCGCGCGATGCGTGTCTCCTCGGTCATGCGCGCCTCGAAACGCTCAACCGCCCCCCGCATCGCGGCCGCCTCCTCCAGCGTCCGGAACAATCCGCACCCGACGCCCGCCAGCATCGCTGCGCCGAGCGCCGTCGTCTCCACGAAGGCCGGCCGCTCGACCGGCAGGGCCAGCACGTCGGCCAGGTCCTGCGCCATCCAGTCGTTGGCGACCATGCCGCCGTCGATCCTGAGCGTTGCCCAGTCGGCGCCGTCGGCGGCGAAGGCGCGCTTCAGGTCGGCCGCCTGGTGCGCCATCGCCTCCAGCCCGGCCCGGACGATGTGCGCGCGCGTTGCAGCAAAGCTGAGCCCGGACAGCGTGCCGCGCGCGTCCGGGTCCCACCAGGGCGCACCAAGCCCGGCCAGCGCCGGAACCAGGTACACGCCCGCGGTGTCGGAAACGCTGCGCGCCAGCGCCTCGCTCTCCGGCGCGGCGTCGAGCAGGCCGAGCGCGTCGCGCAGCCACTGCATCAGGCTGCCGGCGACGAACACCGATCCCTCCAGCGCATACGCCCGGCGCCCGCCGATCTGCCACGCGACGGACGCGAGCAGGCGGTGCTGCGACACGGGGACGCGCGTGCCGAACTGGGTCAGCACGAACGCGCCGGTGCCGAACGTCGCCTTGGTGTCGCCGGGGTCGAGGCAGGCCTGGCCGATGGTCGCCGCCTGCTGGTCGCCCGCCAGGCCGCAGATCGGGATCGATCCGCCGAACAGCGTCGTCCGCCCGACCTCACCTGCGCTGTCGACGATCGTGCCGAGGCTCGCACGTGGCACGTCGAACAGCGCCAGCAGCCCGTCGTCCCACTGCCCGCTGCCGAGCCCCATCAGCAGCGTGCGCGACGCGTTGGTGGCATCGGTGACGTGGACGCCGCCGGTCAGATTCGAGACGAGCCAGCTCTCCACCGTCCCGATCGCGAGCGCGTCCCCCGCCTCGCCAAGTGCGGGCCAGTGCGCGCGCGCCCAGGCGATCTTGGTGCCGGAAAAGTAGGGGTCGAGCAGCAGCCCGGTACGCGCCTGCACGCCCGGTTCTTCCCCGGCCTCCTTCAGCCGGCGACACAGCGCGGCGGTACGGCGGTCCTGCCACACGATCGCGGGGGCGAGCGGCTCACCGGACCGCTTGTTCCAGAAAACCACCGTCTCGCGCTGGTTGGCGATCCCGATCCCGGCGACGCGCTCAGGCCCGCCCACCGCGGCGATCACCGTCGCGACGCACGCCTGCGACTTTGCCCAGATCTCCGCCGCGTCATGCTCGACGTGGCCGGGCGCCGGATAGGACTGGGTTAGCGGCAGCGCTTCGGCGGCCAGCAGCGTGCCGGTCGGCGCAAAGGCCATCGCCCGCGTCGACGTCGTCCCCGCGTCGATGACCAGCAGCACCTCTCCCATCACCGCCGACACTATCCGGGATTACACGTCGGGGGAATAAGCGTAGGATCGCCGGATCACGGGAGGGCAGGGGCAAATGGATCAACCGCGGACCGGGCAGATGAGCATCGACGAGGAGCCGGCGACCGCGGAGGAGCTGCGCCGTGATCGGCTGCTCGCCGCACTGACGCTCATCGCCGGGGCCGGACTGCTGCTCGCCATGCCGTTCGCGCTGCAGGCCGGGGCGACCTTCTTCCTGCCGACCACGGCCGCGATCGTGATCTCGATTGCGATGGTGCCGATGCTGGAGTGGATGGAGCGGCGCCGGGTGCCCTCCGGCCTGGCGGCGCTGCTGTGCGTGCTGCTGTTCCTCGCGGCGGTGAACGTGGCGCTCGCCTCCATCGTCGTGCCCGCATGGCAGTGGGTCCGCATCCTTCCCGAGCGGATCGACCAAATCCAGACCAACCTCTCGCCGCTGATCGACCTTTATTCCAATCTGGAGCGGTTCGTGAACAAGACGCTGCGCCAGATGGCGTCGGCGCCGCAGCGGCAGCAGGTCGCCCCGGTGGCGCCGCCGCGCTCGATCGTGGAGCTGTTCGCGACCTCCGCGCCGTCCGCGTTCATCGAGATGTTCTTCGCGGTGCTGGTGATCTACTTCTTCCTCGCCGGCTGGACCCGGACGCGCCGGGCGGCGATCACGCGGCGCTCCAGCTTCGGCGGCGCGATGGCGACCGCGCGCGTGATCCAGGACGTGGTCGACGACACGTCGGCCTATCTCGGCACGATTACGCTGATCAACCTGACCCTCGGGCTGATCGTCGCGGCGCTGCTCTACCTCATCGACATGCCGACGCCGCTGATGTGGGGCGGGATCGTCGCGCTGCTAAATTACATTCCCTATTTCGGGCCAATCCTGGCGGCGGCGCTGCTCGCGCTGGGCGGGCTCATGACGTTCAACGACATCTGGTGGGCGCTGCTGCCCGCCGCGATCATGGCGATCGCGCATCTGATCGAGGCGAACGCGATCACCCCGTTCGTGGTCGGTCACCGCCTGACGATCAGCCCGATCCTGATCCTCATCTCCTTGAGCTTCTGGGGCTGGGTGTGGGGCACGCCCGGCGCGCTGCTGGCCGTGCCGCTGCTCATCATCATCCAGACGGTGCTGGGCGCGGCGGGCAAGCCGGACATCGCCGGCTTCCTGTTCGAGCACGGCACGCTGGTGAAGGATCCGCGCGACACGGTGCCGCTCCACGCCATCCGGCGCGAAAATGATGCGGATGCGTAATTTGTGGAAAGGGCGTGTTGACACCCCCGGAGGCCCCATCTAACAGCCGCGCTCTCGCAAGCGAGCGGGTGTAGCTCAGTTGGTTAGAGCGCCGGCCTGTCACGCCGGAGGTCGCGGGTTCGAGCCCCGTCACTCGCGCCACTTGTCCCCTAGGACGATGGCTTTTTCCGCCGCTTGCGCTGCCCGGACTCAGCCGCGCCAGCGCCCCGTTTCCATCCACCGGAGCGCCGGCCCGAGCGGCAGGATCCAGATGATCCCGGCAATCAGGTAGATCAGCGCCTGGACCAGCGCCGGCAGGCTGCCGACCACGCGCGAGAAGCTTGCGATGACCACAATCCAAGCGGTCAGATAGGCTAGGATGCCGAGCGCGCCGGCGGGCTTGCGCCAGCTCGGCGTCACTGAACCATCCCGCGCTCGGTCACGACAGCGTGTAGCGGCACGTCCCACGCCTCCGTCTCGAGCTGGAGCAGGTGCTGCGCCGACCACGCGACGCCCAGCCGCCAGGCGTCGGGAAAGCGAGCAAAGGCGCGGTCATAGTGACCGGCACCCTGGCCCAGGCGGTTGAGCCGATCATCGAAGGCGACCAGCGGGGTCAGGATGATGTCGGGCGCGACCTCCGGCGCGGCGGCGTCCGGCTGGCGCAGCCCGAGGGCACCGACCGGCAGCGGATCGGCTTCGCGCCACAGCAGGAAGCGCAGCGGCGCGGTCCGGCTCTCCACGTGCGGGAGGACCAGTGTGCAACCGGCGAGCCGCGCGGCCGCGGCAAGCGGGGCCGGATCGGCCTCGCTCCCGACCGCAATATAGGAGGCAACCACGCTGTCGGCGGTCAAACGGTCGAGGAAGACCGCCGGCGGCGCGATCATCGCGTCGCAGGTCATGGCGAAGGCGTCCCGCTCGGCCCGCATCCGCGCGCGCAGAATCCGCTTCTCGTCGCTCACAACAGGGAAGGACCAGGTGGGGTGGCGGGACCACCATGGCCGTTTGCCGGGTTATCCACTGACGCACGGTACGTCAGGTGGGGACCATGTGCTTTGGACCAGGATCCTAGCAGGGACAGCCCCCTTGGATGATGAATAGCCTCAGGGATAATAAGGGCTCGTACCGGGCAGTGCCCGCCGTTTGACAACTTAGGCAGGCGCCACGTCTTTCTCAAGGGCGGTCGCGAGGCTCTCCAGCCGTCCCGCGATTCGTTCCAGGACGGCGGCGCTGACCCCGCCACCCGGCGCGCGTTCCGCCTCGGCGAGCTGGTCGGCGAGCAGCAGCGCGACGAACAGCATCATGCGCTCGCCTCCCGGCGCACCGGCGGCGCGCGCGGCGTTCGCTGCATGCGCGTCGAGCCGGCGGCCGAGCGCCTCCAGCGACGCTTCCTCGCCGTCGCGGCAGGCGACCTGGTGGGCGCGCTCGCCCACCCTCAGCGTGACCATCGCCATTACGCTTCCTCCGCCAGGATCAGGGCGTCGAGCGTCGCGATCGCCTCCGCGACGCGCGTGCGCAGCGCGTCGTTGCGGGCCTCGCTGGCGCTCAGAAGGTCGCGGTAGCGCGAGGCGGCCGCCTCGATGCGGGCAAGCGCGCTGTCGATCCGGTCGAGCGCGTCGGTGGGCGGTGCATCCGTCATCGACCCCGATTAGCACGGCTTGCGGACCGGACAAGCCGCGGCCCGCCCGGTTGACGCGGGGAGGCGACGATGCGCAAAGGCGCCGTCGCGCGACGACTCCGTTGCTCCGCGCCAATGGTTTTTTCCGGGATGCCCCGGCCGACATGCGCGCGGCCTGCGTGTCCTCGCCACGCTGACAGGAGAACAGGCATGACGAAGGTTGCGATCAACGGGTTCGGACGGATCGGTCGACTGGTCGCCCGCGCGATCCTGGAGCGGCCCGACTGCGGGCTGGAGCTCGTCACGATCAACGACCTCGCCGATGCCAAGTCGAACGCGTGGCTGTTCAGCCGCGACAGCGTCCACGGCAAGTACCCGGGCGCCGTCTCGGCGGAGGGCAGCGACCTGGTCATCGACGGCAAGCACATCAAGGTGACGGCCGAGCGTGATCCCGCCAACCTGCCGCACGCGGCGAACGGGGTCGAGCTGGTGCTGGAGTGCACCGGCTTCTTCACCGACCGCGCCGCGTGCGAGAAGCACCTGGCGGCGGGTGCCAAGAAGGTGCTGATCTCCGCGCCCGGCAAGAACGTCGACCTGACCGTCGTTTACGGCGTCAACCACGACAAGCTGGAGGCTGGGCACACGATCGTGTCCAACGCCTCGTGCACCACCAACTGCCTGGCGCCGGTCGCCAAGGTGCTGAACGACGCAATCGGGATCGAGCGCGGGCTGATGACCACGATTCACGCCTACACCAACGACCAAAAGATCCTGGACCAGATCCACCCGGATCTGCGCCGCGCGCGCGCCGCGGCCATGAACATCATCCCGACCACCACCGGTGCCGCGCGTGCGGTGGGCGAGGTGCTGCCCGAGCTGAAGGGCAAGCTCGACGGCTCCGCGGTACGCGTGCCGGTGCCGGACGGCAGCCTGGTCGACCTGACCTTCACGCCCAAGCGCGACACCACCAAGGAGGAGGTCAACGGCCTGCTCAAGGCGGCGGCCGAGGGCGCGATGCAGGGCGTGCTCTTCTACAGCGAGGACCCGCTGGTCTCGATCGACATCGTCCACACGCCGGCGTCGTCGACAGTCGACAGCCTGGAGACGGCCGTGCTCGACGGCAAGCTGGTGCGGGTCGTCAGCTGGTACGACAATGAGTGGGGCTTCTCCAACCGCATGGTCGACACGGCTGGTGTCATGGCGAAGCTGGGGTAAGTCCGGTCCATGCACCCACGCCGTTGGTGTCGAGTAGGAGTCGAGCGCAGTCGAGAGCCCGTATGGAGACAGGGCTGTTCTCGATCCGCCATCTCGACAAGCTCGACGGCTACTCGAACCGAACGGAGGTGCTAGGGATGGGCACCCTGATCGGCATCGCACGCCACGCGCGCCCGAAGGCGGCGATGGAGCTGGTCGATCACGTCCGCGTCACGCGCGAGGCGGGGATCGCCGGCGACTTCCGCGGCGCGATGCGGGGCAAGCCGTACAAGCGGCAGGTGACGCTGCTCGAGCGCGGGGACTGGGACGCGGCGATGGCGGAGGTGGGGCACACGCTGCCCTGGCAGGAGCGGCGATCCAACCTGCTGGTCGAGGGTGTGGACCTCCCGCAGGTGCCGGGCGTGCGGCTGCGGATCGGGGCCGACCTGGTGCTGGAGATCACGCGCGAGACCGATCCATGCGAGCGGATGGAGGCGCTGGCCGAAGGATTGCGTGCCGCGCTGCTGCCGGACTGGCGCGGCGGCGTGTGCGCGATGGTCGTAGAGCCCGGCACGATCGCGATCGGGGATGCCATTGTGGTCCTTTCCCAATCCGTTCGTGCTGAGTAGGGACTAAGCCCAAGGCGAAGGCCCGTATCGAAGTACTGCAACCTGCGGGTTTTTCGATACACCGTTTCGACTTCGCTCAACGGCTACTCAGGACGAACGGAGTGTTTGTGGCGCGACCCTTCAAGACGCTGGACGACATGGGCGAGATCGCCGGCAAGCGCGTGCTGGTGCGCGAGGACCTGAACGTGCCGATGGCGGACGGCAAGGTCACCGACGACACCCGCCTGCGCGCGACCTTCGCGACGGTGACCGAGCTGTCGGATCGCGGCGCGGTCGTGCTGGTGCTGGCGCACTTCGGCCGGCCCAAGGTGCCCTCGCCCGAGCACTCGCTGGCGCTGGTGACCAAGCCGTACGAGGCGGTGCTCGGCCGCCCGGTGCGCTACATCGACTGGGAAGCCACGGAGGCGGTCGACACGCTTCAGCCCGGCGACATCGGCCTGCTGGAGAACACCCGCTTCTTCGGCGGCGAGGAGCGCAACGATCCGGCCGTCGTGGAGCGGTTCGCGGCGCTCGGCGACCTCTACGTCAACGATGCCTTCTCCGCCGCACATCGTGCCCACGCTTCGACCGAGGGCCTCGCCCACAAGCTGCCGGCGTTCGCGGGGCGGGCGATGGAGGCGGAGCTCGATGCGCTCAACAAGGCGCTCGGCAGCCCGGAGCACCCGGTTGCCGCGGTGGTCGGCGGCGCCAAGGTGTCGACCAAGCTCGACGTGCTGAAGCAGATGGTGAGCAAGGTCGATCACCTGATCATCGGCGGCGGCATGGCCAACACCTTCCTGGCGGCGCGCGGGGTGAACGTCGGCAAGAGCCTGGCCGAGCACGACCTGACCGGCACGGCCGAGGAAATCCTGGAGGCGGCCGAGCGCGCCAACTGCACCGTGCATCTGCCCTATGACGTGGTGGTCGCGACCGAGTTCCGCGCCAACCCGCCGGTGCGCACCGTCAACGTCCACGAGGTCGCCGCCGACGAGATGATCCTCGACATCGGCCCGGCCGCGACCGAGGCGCTGGCCGACGTGCTGAAGACCTGTCGCACACTGGTGTGGAACGGCCCGCTCGGCGCCTTCGAGACGCCGCCGTTCGACACTGCCACCGTTGCGCTCGCGCGAACGGCGGCGGCGCTCACCAAGGAGGGGTCGCTCGTGTCTGTCGCCGGCGGCGGCGACACGGTGGCGGCGCTCAACCAGGCCGGGGTGGCGGATGCCTTCACTTTCGTGTCGACGGCGGGCGGCGCCTTCCTGGAGTGGATGGAGGGCAAGGACCTGCCCGGCGTCGCGGCTCTGATGCGCGCCGACTAAACGGCCGGCGCCTTCTCGTTCAGCAGCGGTATGACGTGCCCGTTGAGCTCGTCCAGCGAGAAGGCGCCGGCCGCCGCGTAGCGAATCCGGCCGCTGCGATCGATGATGATGTTATACGGCACGGCAGTGACCGCGCCGTACGGTCCCTTGATCGATCGTGCGGACGGGATCGCCATGGCGGCGAATAGCGGCTTCAGCCGGTAGAGCGGCAGCGAGTCCTCCGTCGTGATCGCGTAGACGCTCAGGCCATGCTTGCGGGCCGCGCGATAGTAGGTGTCGAGGAGCGGCAATTCGGTGCGGCACGGCACGCACCAGGTCGCCCAGAAGTTGATGATGACGACTTGCCCGCGCAGCGCGTCGCGGGTGACTTGCGTCCCGTTCATCAGCTTGAGCGTGAAATCCGGCGCGAGCTTGTCGACCTGGATGGAGCGCGGCGCCTTCTCCTCGACCGGTGTCGCGCCGAGCGAAGCCAGCGCTACCATCGCGGCAACGATCCTGATCGCGCTCGTCATCCTGCTCTTGCCCCCATTTGCCCCGGACGGAACAGAACACAGCGATTTCCATGCGGCAAGCGCTACGCGCGGACGGTGATGAACCTGAGGCGGGACTCGCCGGCGCGCACCTCCGCGTTGCGGGGCAGGTTGACGGGTTCGCCGTCGAACAGCGCCGGGATGGTTCGGCGCGCGGCGAGGCGAAGCGCGGTGACGTCGGCACGGGAAACCGCCGGATCATGCCGCCAGTCATCGGTAAGCCAGGCAGCGCCGAGCCGCAGCAGCGAGAGCAGCCGGGTGGCGGTGATCGCCGCCGCCTCGAAGTGCTCAGCGTCGCCGGGCACCGCGATCAGCGCCTGGTGCGCGCCGCCGAGCCGCTCGGTGCCGAGGACGCGGACCCGGCGGCGGCGACTGAAGCTGCGCTGCCAGGCGAGCCGCGCCGCCGCTACCATCCGGCGCAGCCGGCCGTGGCGAGCGGCCTCGCGCGCGCTGCCCCACTGCGCCGCGGGACCGATGATTGCGGCGACGAAGGCACGGTGCGGGCCGGCCTCGACCAGCGGCAGGCGGCGCGTCCGCTCCTGCTCGTGCGCCGCGGCGATGATCGTCGCCGCGTCCGCGTCGCCGTGCAGCACGCGCGCCAGCATGTTCATGGTGCCGCCCGGCAGGATCAACGCCGTCCCTTCGAAACGATCAAGTGCGCAGGCGGCGGCATTGATCGTGCCGTCGCCCGCGAACAGCACCACCGTGTCCACTCCTGCCGCCGCCAGCGCGGCTGCGTCCGGCAGCGCCTCCACCGGGAACAGCGTGCGCCCGACGAGCGCCAGCCCGCGCTCATGCATGATCGCCTCGATCGCGTCGCAATGCGCGTCCGACGTAGAACCGGAGCCAGGATTGGTGATGAGCCAGATTTGCTGCACCCGCGGCGTGTAGCCGGTTTGCGGATCGGCGGACAGCCATGCTGCGGTGCAGCTTGCGTGTTGCGATCTTGAACCGTCCCGCTATGTTAAACGCGTTAAACGGAGACGATGATGCTCGGCGTTCGGCTCGACGATGAACTGGAAGCGCGGTTGGCCGCCGTTGCGCGCAGCCAAGGTCGCAGCAAGAGCGACATCGCGCGCGACGCGGTGCGGCGCTACGTCGAGCTGCACGATGCTGCCTTCCGGGCGGAGGCCCGGCGCCAGTCGGAGCGAGCGGCGGCGCGCGACGACGCGGCCGACTGGGCGTTCTTCGACGCGGTCGAGGCGGCGGACGGCCGGTGGAGATAGTCCGCGGCGCGCTGGTGCTGGTCGAGGGACCGGACATGCTTGCCACGAAGCGGCGGCCGTTCCTGGTCATCCAGTCCGACCTGTTCAACGAGGCGCACGCCTCCGTCACGCTCTGCCCAGTCAGCAGCCTGGTCGGCGGGGAGGCACTGTTCCGCGTGCCGATCGCGCCGTCGCCGGAGCTCGGCCTGTCGGTCGAGAGCGAGGCGCAGGTCGACAAAATCAAGACGCTGCGCCGCACGCGCATCATCCGCGTGCTCGGTCACGCGCCCGCAACGATCATGGAACAGGTCGATCAGGCGCTCCGGCGCTGGCTCGCGCTCTGACAACGAGAACCCCGAGGAGGATACGCATGAACACCGACGAGATGACCGCGAAGATCGCAGGCGGGCAGGGCTTCATCGCCGCGCTTGATCAGTCCGGCGGCTCCACCCCCAAGGCGCTCCTGGGCTACGGTGTCGGGGAGGATGCGTGGAGCAGCGAGGCTGAGATGTACGCGCTGATCCACGACATGCGCAGCCGGATCATCACGGCGCCCTCCTTCACCGGCGACAAGGTGATCGGCGCGATCCTGTTCGAGCGGACGATGGACGGCCAGGTCGCCGGCAAGACCGCGCCCCAGGCGCTGATCGACCGCGGCGTCGTGCCGTTCATCAAGATCGACAAGGGGCTTGAGGCCGAGGCCGACGGCGTCCAGCTCATGAAGCCGATCGACGGCCTCGATGCGCTGCTCGACCGTGCCAAGGAACTGGGCGTGTTCGGGACCAAGGAGCGCTCGGTCATCAACCTCGCCAACAAGGACGGAATCGCCCGGATCGTGTCGCAGCAGTTCGTGATCGCCGATCAGGTGATCGCCGCCGGACTGGTCCCGATCCTGGAGCCCGAGATCAACATCAAGTCGCCCGAGCGCGGGGCCGCCGACCTGATCCTGCGCGACGAGCTCCTGGCGCAGCTCGACGATGATGCGGACGGGCCGCTGGTCATGCTGAAGCTATCGATTCCGGAGGTGCCGAACAGCTTCGACGTGCTGGTCGATCATCCGCGCGTGCTCCGCGTCGTGGCGCTGTCGGGCGGCTATGCGCGACCGGAGGCGTGCGCCGAGCTGGCCAAGAACCGGGGCATGATCGCAAGCTTCAGTCGCGCGCTGCTGGAGGATCTGCGCCATGGCATGTCGGACGAGGAGTTCGACCGCGCGCTGGGCGCCGCGATCGACGAGATCTACGCGGCGTCCGTCAACAAGGCGGCCTGAGACCACACGCGGGCATCGTGAAAGGGGCGGTACGCGTCCGGCTTGATCGGGCGTGTACCGCTTGTGGCTTCCTCGACGGCTTGGCGGCGCCCCGGCACCGGGGTAGGGCGCCGCATGACCGATGAAGACGATCCGCTAGGCCCCCTCGACCCTGATTTCGCCGCGCAGTTCGTGCGCGACGATCGCCGGCCGCCATGCCAGCTCTACCTGATCTCGCCGCTCCAGGTCGGCGGTGGCTTCCCCGACCGGCTCCGGCGCGCGGTCGGAGCAGGGCCGGTCGCGGCGTTCCAGTTCCGGGTCAAGGACGTCGACCAGCACGAGGCGGCACGGCTCGCCGACCCGCTCCGTCGGATCTGCGCGGACGCCGACATCGCCTTCATCGTCAACGATTCGATCAGCCTTGCCAAGCGGGTCGGCGCCGACGGCGTGCACCTGGGTCAAGGGGACGATGACCCGCGGGAAGCGCGCGCGGTGCTGGGCCCGCAGGCGCAGATCGGCGTCACCTGTCACGACAGCCGCCACCTGGCGATGGAGGCCGGCGACGCGGGTGCGGACTATGTCGCCTTTGGGGCCTTCTACCCGACCGGTACGAAGGAGACGCGGCATCGGCCCGAGCCGGTGATCCTGTCGTGGTGGCACGCCCTGTTCGAGCTGCCGTGCGTCGCCATCGGCGGGATCACGCCCGCCAACGCCGCGCCGCTGGTCGCGGCCGGCGCCGACTTCCTGGCGGTCTCCGGCGCGGTGTGGAACGGCGACGAGGTAGCCGCGGTGCGGGCGTTCGGCGAGGTGCTGGCGTAAGCACACGGCCACAGGAAACCCCATCCGGCTCCGGGCGTTAGCAACAGGAACGTAGGCGTAACGGAGTTGAGCGATGCGGTGGACGACGCTGGTCTTGGTGGGAACCGTTCTGGCCGGGGCGGCTCCCCCGCCGCCTGCGGCCAGGCCGGCGGGTGCGGCCGCTGCCTTGCCGAGCGTCGACCGCGACATCCTCCACGTCCAGGTAATCCTCGACAAGCTCGGCTTCGGGCCCGGTGTCCTCACCGGGCGGATGAACGCAGTGACCAAGGCGGCACTGCGCGGCTTTCAGGAGAGCCGCGGCCTCGACACCACCGGCGCGATCGATGCCGCCACGCTCCGCGGGCTGTACCAGTACCGGGCGTGGCGTCCGACCAAGACGATTGTGCTGACGCCGGGGATGCTCGCCGGGCCGTATCTCGGCACCATTCCCAAGGATTATGAGCAGCAGTCGAAGCTTCCGGCGCTCTCCTACCGCTCGCCGCTCGAGAAGCTGGCCGAGATGTTCCATACCACGCCGCAGGTGCTGGTCGCGCTCAACAGTCGCGAGACGCCGCTGCGGCCGGGCACGCAGGTCGTCTTCCCCAATGCGCTGCCGGTCTCGCGCAACTACACGATCGACGATGCGAAGTGGCGCTCGACCGTCGCCAATCTCAACGTCGATGCGCAGCAGCCGGCCGCCGACCACGTCGTGGTCGACGAGTCGGAAGGCGTGCTGAAGGTTTTTGACAAGGACGACAAGCTGGTCGCGCAGTTCAGCGCCACCATGGGCTCGGCCAAGTTCCCGCTGCCGATCGGCACGTGGGAGATCAAGGGCAGCGCCTACAACCCCGACTGGAAGTTCGATCCGGACCTGATCGCCAACACCAAGCCCGGGGCCAAGGAAGCGGTGGTGCCGCCCGGGCCCAACAATCCGGTCGGCGTCGTGTGGATGGACCTGTCCAAGGAGCATTACGGCATCCACGGCACGTCCGAGCCGCAGAACATCGGCCAGACGGAGTCGAACGGGTGCATCCGCCTGACCAACTGGGACGCTGCGCGGCTGGCGCTGATGATCAAGCCCGGCACGAAGGCGGTGTTCCGGGCGTGAGCTGGGCCACATCGCTCGGGCGCTTCCGCCGCGTCCGCCCGTCGGCGGCAACGCGGGCGGGCGTCGGGCGACCGCGCGGGCGACGGCGGCGGAATCTGCTGCTCTACCTGCTCGCGTTCGTGATCATGCTGCTGGTCGCGGCCGGGTCGCTGGTCCGCTTTACCGGGCCGCAGCAGCCAAGCGTGGTCGCCGACGTGATCGCCCGCGCGAAGGCGCCGCGTGCCGCTCCGCCAAGCGGGCTGACAATCCCGGTCGCGGGCGTGCGTGCCGACGCGCTGGCCGACAGCTGGGGCCAGGCCCGTGAGGGCGGCGCGCGCGCGCATCAGGGAATCGACATCATGGCGCCGCGCGGCGTGCCCGTGGTCGCCGCCAGTGCCGGCACGGTGGAGCGGCTGTTCACGAGCGGCGCGGGCGGCACCACCGTGTACGTCCGCTCGCCCGATCGGCGCTGGACCTATTACTACGCGCACCTCGCCGCCTACGCTCCCGGTCTGGCGGAGGGCGCCGCCGTGCGCGCCGGGCAGCAGCTCGGCTATGTGGGAGACACCGGCAACGCAGGTCCCGGCAACTACCACCTTCACTTCGGCATGTCGCGGATGCGCCTGGGCGATGGCTGGTGGGAGGGGGAGGCGGTCAATCCCTTTCCCCTGCTTGTCGGAGGCGCGAGGCGGAGCTAAGGGGCGCGGCCATCGGGACGCGGGCACGCGTCTCCTCGCTCTTTCCAGCAGGTAAGCTCCCCATGAAGATCAGCGGCGTCGATATCCGTCCCGGCAACATCATCGAGTATGAGGGCGGCATCTGGCGTGCCGTGAAGATCCAGCACACCCAGCCCGGCAAGGGCGGGGCGTACATGCAGGTCGAGCTGAAGAATCTGCGCGACGGCCGCAAGAACAATGTCCGCTTCCGCTCGGCGGAGACGGTGGAGCGGGTCCGGCTCGACACCAAGGATTTCCAGTTCCTGTTTGCCGACGGCGACAACCTGGTGTTCATGGACAAGGACACCTACGACCAGACCAGCCTGCCGCGCGACCTGCTCGGCGACGCCGCCGCGTTCCTGCAGGACGGCATGGACGTGGTGATGGAGCTCTACGACGAGGAGCCGATCAGCGTCCAGCTGCCCGACACGATCGAGGCGGTGATCGTGGAGGCCGATGCGGTGGTGAAGGGCCAGACCGCCTCGTCGAGCTACAAGCCCGCGGTGCTGGAGAACGGCGTCCGCGTGATGGTGCCGCCGCACATCGCCGCCGGCACGAAGATCGTGGTCGACGTTTACGAGCAGACCTATGTCAGGCGAGCCGACTGAGCCGCGATAGCCGAGCTATCGCGCACAGCCGGACGACCCGGCCGGCGGGCTTAGCCCGACCGACGACGCGGGCTTTGCCCGCGGCCCGACAAGCAACAAGCCCGAGGATGGGCCAGGAACAGAACATGGCAGCCCAATCCGGCCTCATCACCGTCATGGAGCGCGCGGTCCGCAAGGCGGCACCGCGCCTGCGCCGTGACTTTGGTGAGGTCCAGAACCTGCAGGTCAGCCGCAAGGGGCCGGCCGATTTCGTCTCCGTCGCCGACAAGCGCGCGGAAGAAGCGATCGTCGAGGAGCTGCGTCGCGCCCGGCCAGACTGGGGCCTGCTGCTGGAGGAGGGCGGCGAGGTGAAGGGTGATCCCGACCTGCCGCGCTGGATCGTCGACCCGCTCGACGGCACCAGCAACTTCCTGCACGGCATCCCCCACTTTGCGATCTCGATCGCTGTCGAGGACCCGCGCGGCGCCGGCGGGCGGCCCGAGATCACGCACGGCATGGTCTACCAGCCGCTGACCGACGAGGGCTTCTGGGCGGAGAAGGGCCGCGGCGCGTGGGTCCAGGGCAACCGGCTGCGCGTGTCGTCGCGCCGCGATCTGGCGGACTCGCTTGTCGCAACCGGCATCCCCTTCCTGGGTCACGGGAACTTCGCCGAGTGGAGCCGCATCTTCGGCGCAGTCGCACCCGAAGTGGCCGGCATTCGCCGCTTCGGCGCCGCCGCGCTCGACCTCGCCTGGGTCGCCGCGGGCCGCTTCGACGCGTTCTGGGAGAGCGACCTGAAGCTGTGGGACATTGCGGCCGGCTACCTGCTGGTCAAGGAAGCCGGCGGCTTCGTCACCGACTATCGCGGCGCCGACCGCGCACTCGAGAAGTGCGAGGTACTCGCCGCCAACGACCAGCTCCACTCGCGCCTCCACAAGCTGGTCGCATCCGCGCTGCGGTGAGCCTGCTAAGTCGTTGAATTGTTGCACCCCTGCGGCTTGTTGCAGGGGGCACTACCCCCATCTGCAGCGCGACGATCCGGTATGGTACGCAACGATTTGCGAGTCATTCTCACGGGGTCAAACCCTTGCCCGGTGTAGGGTAGGGGTCTAGAGCCCGCGTCATCCTTTTGTTCGCACTTGCGAGAGCGCCTTTGGTCGACCTGTCGCACTATCTGCCGATCCTCATGTTCCTCGGGATCGCACTGCTTCTCTCCGGCGCTTTCGTGGTGCTGCCGATGGTCGCCGCGCGCTTCACCGGTGCCCACAAGCCGACGCCGGAGAAGCTGACGGAGTATGAGTGTGGCTTCCCCGCCTTCGAGGACAGCCGTTCGCAGTTCGACGTGCGGTTCTACCTCGTCGCGATCCTGTTCATCGTCTTCGATCTGGAGGCGGCGTTCATCTATCCCTGGGCCGTGACCGTCTTCGATCTCGGCTGGGTCGCCTGGGGATCGATGATGATCTTTATCGCCGAGCTAGCGCTCGGTCTCGTCTACGCATGGAAGAAGGGAGCGCTGGATTGGGAGTAGATCTCGACGCCGCGCCGCAGAAGCCGCTCGGCGGCAGCATCTCGCTCGATCGGGCGCCGGCCCCGGGCACGCTGCCTGACCAGGGTTTCTTCAACGACCTGAACGGCGAACTCAACGACAAGGGCTTCCTGGTCACCTCGACCGAGGAGCTGTTCCAGTGGGCGCGCACCGGCAGCCTGTGGTGGATGACCTTCGGGCTCGCCTGCTGCGCGGTGGAAATGATTCACGTCAACATGCCGCGCTACGACCTGGAGCGCTTCGGCGCGGCCCCGCGTGCGTCGCCGCGCCAGTCGGACGTGATGATCGTCGCAGGAACCCTCTGCAACAAGATGGCTCCGGCGCTGCGCCGCGTCTACGACCAGATGTCTGAGCCCAAGTACGTGATCTCGATGGGATCGTGTGCGAACGGCGGCGGCTATTATCACTACAGCTACAGCGTCGTGCGCGGCTGCGACCGGGTGGTCCCGGTCGACATCTACGTGCCCGGCTGCCCGCCGACTGCCGAGGCGCTGCTGTACGGGATCATGCAGCTGCAACGTAAGATCCGCCGCATCGGCACGGTGGAGCGGTGAGGGCGCCCGCCCCCCGCTACGCCGCCAACGACGGCGTGATCGAGCATGCGGCCGCTGCGCTCGGCGACCTCCTGGTCGAGGCGAGCGACCTAGTCGGCGAGGTCTCGCTGACCGTGCCGCGTGAGCGGCTGGTGGACGTGATGACGCGGCTGCGCGATACGCCGGGCCTGGAGTACCAGCAGCTGATGGAGATCGCGGGCGTCGACTATCCGTCGCGGCCCGAACGGTTCGACGTCGTCTACTGCCTGCTGTCGCTCACCCGCAACCATCGCATCCGCGTGCGCGTGACGACGGACGAGGAGCAGCCGGTGCCGTCGGTGACCGGTATCTGGCCGGTCGCCGGGTGGCTGGAGCGCGAAGTGTACGACATGTACGGCGTGCTGTTCTCCGGCAACGCTGACTTGCGCCGCATCCTGACCGATTACGGCTTTCGCGGGCATCCGTTCCGCAAGGACTTCCCGCTCTCGGGGTATGTCGAGATGCGCTATTCCGAGGAGGAGAAGCGGGTCGTCTATCAGCCGGTCAGCCTGGCGCAGGACTTCCGCAACTTCGACTTCATGAGCCCGTGGGAAGGCGCGGAATACGTCCTGCCAGGCGACGAGAAGGCGCCGACGCCGGCACCTGCCGCGACCCCGCCGACGCCCAAGACCGCCGAGCCCTCGACCAATGTCGCGGCCCAGCCGCAGGCGAAGGGCGCGCAGTCGCCGGTCACCGCCGACCAGTTGCGGAAGGCCGATGCCGAGGCGGCGGAGAAGGCGAAGGCCGACGTCGACAAGCCGAAGGTGAGCGAGGACACGGGCGATACCGGCGCGGGCAAGCCGCACCCCGACGATGGTCCTGCGCCCGCCGATCCCGATGTGGTGCCCACGAAGGGCGAGGGACAGAACCAATGAGCGAGTTTCTCGACGAACTGGAGGGCCGTACCGACGCGGCCGATCCGACGTCCGGCGACGCCGAAATCCAGAACTACACGATCAATTTCGGGCCGCAGCATCCCGCGGCGCACGGTGTGTTGCGCCTCGTGCTGGAGCTCGACGGTGAGATCATCGAGCGGATCGACCCGCACGTCGGACTGCTTCACCGCGGCACCGAGAAGCTGATCGAGTACAAGACCTATCAGCAGGCGCTGCCCTACTTCGACCGGCTCGATTACTGCTCGCCGATGTGCATGGAGCACAGCTACGTGCTCGCGGTCGAGAAGCTGCTCGACCTGGAGGTGCCGCTCCGCGCCCAGTACCTCCGCGTGTTCTTCGCCGAGCTGACCCGCATCATGAACCACATGCTGAACCTCGGTTCGCACGTGATGGACGTGGGCGCGATGACCCCGAACCTGTGGCTGTTCGAGATCCGCGAAGACTGCATGGGCTTCTACGAGCGGGCGTCGGGCGCGCGCATGCACGCGAACTACTTCCGCGTGGGCGGCGTTCACCAGGACGTGCCGCTGAAGCTGCTCACCGACATCTCCGACTGGCTCGACACGCGCCTGCCGCGGCTGTTCGAAGACGCGATCAGCCTGGTTGCCGAGAACCGCATCTTCAAGCAGCGCAACGTCGACATCGCGATCGTGAGCCGTGACGACGCGATCCGGTGGGGCTTTTCCGGCCCGATGATCCGCGGCGCCGGCATTCCGTGGGACATCCGCAAGTCGCAGCCGTACGACGTCTACGACCGGATGGAGTTCGATGTGCCGGTCGGAACCCGCGGCGACTGCTACGACCGGTTCATGGTGCGCGTGGAGGAGGTCCGTCAGTCGGCGCGGATCATGAAGCAGTGCCTGGCCGAGATGCCGGAAGGCCCGGTCATGACCACCGACCGCAAGGTCGGCCCGCCCAAGCGCGGCGAGATGAAGCGGTCGATGGAAGCGCTGATCCACCACTTCAAGCTCTACACCGAGGGCTACCACGTCCCCGCGGGCGAAGTGTACGTCGCGACGGAGAGCCCCAAGGGCGAGTTCGGCGTGTACCTGGTCAGCGACGGCACCAACAAGCCGTACCGCTGCAAGATTCGTCCGACCGCGTTCAGCCACCTTCAGGCAATGGACTTCATGAGCCGCGGGCACATGCTGGCCGACACCACCGCGATCCTCGGCGCGCTCGACATCGTGTTCGGGGAGTGTGACCGGTGAGCGAGCCCGTCAGCACCGACCTGATCTACGCCGTGCTGCAGAAGATGCAGGGTGACTTGGCCGAGCTAAAGTTCGACATGCGTGATCTGAAAATCCGGGTGACCGCTGCCGAAGAGCATATCGGCAGCCTGGTGATCGCGGTGTCGGGCACCAACAACCGCCTTGATCGCCTGACTGACCGTATTGAACGGATCGAGGCGCGGCTTGACCTCACGGATGCACACTGATGGCTGACGCACCGCAGATCCCCGACGAGGCAGAGGTCCGCGCTCGCTGGAACGGGTTCGCTTGGACGGACGAGAACCAGCGCCGCGCGAACGAGATCCTGGCGCGCTATCCCAAGGGCCGCGAGCAGTCCGCGTCGATCCCGTTCCTCGACCTGGCGCAGCGGCAGGTGGGGGCGGAGACCGGCACGCAAGGGTGGCTGCCGATCCCGGTGATCGAGTTCGTTGCGCGCCAGATCGGCGTTGCCTACATCCGCGTGTACGAGGTTGCGACCTTCTACACGATGTTCAACCTGGCGCCGGTCGGCCGCTACCATGTGCAGGTGTGCGGAACGACGCCGTGCCTGCTGCGCGGGTCAGACGACGTGCTGGCGGCGTGCAAGAACAAGGGCCTGAACAAGGGCAAGACGACGCCCGACGGCCTGTTCACGCTGACCGAAGTCGAGTGCCTGGGCAGCTGTGCCTCGGCGCCGATGGTCCAGATCAACGACGACAATTACGAGGACCTCGACTACGATCGCACCATGGCGATCCTGAACGCGCTGGAAGCGGGCGAGAACCCGAAGGCCGGCACGCAGGAACCAGGTCGCCACACCGTCGAGCCATACGGCGGCGTGACCACGCTCACCGCGATGGTGGACGAGAATCACGATTACCGGTCGGAGTGGGCAGCGTGAGCAAGAACACGCTCGTCACGATTTTGGCCGTGATCGGTGCGGTTGTCGTACTTGGCTGGGTGCTGAAGCTCAGCTTCAAGCTGCTGGGCCTCCTGATCGGCGGCGCCATCGTCATTGCGATCCTGGCCGGCGGCCAGAAGCTCTTGGGGAACGGCAAGTGAGCCTCGCGGACAAGGACCGGATCTTCACCAACCTCTACGGTTTCCAGCCGTGGAACATCGACGCTGCGATCGGGCGCGGTGACTGGGACAACACCAAGGACCTGCTGGCGCTCGGCCCCGACACGATCATCGACCGGATCAAGGCGTCCGGCCTGCGCGGGCGCGGCGGGGCAGGGTTCCCGACCGGCATGAAGTGGAGCTTCATGCCCAAGGAACCGCGGCCCGACCGGCCGAGCTTTCTGGTCATCAACGCCGACGAGTCCGAGCCGGGATCGTGCAAGGACCGCGAGATCATCCGCCACGATCCGCACAAGCTGATCGAGGGAGCGCTGGTCGCCGGCTTTGCGATGCGCGCGCGGGCAGCGTATATCTACATACGCGGCGAGTATATCCGCGAGGCTGAGGTGCTGTTTGCGGCGATCGCGGAGGCGTACGACCGCGGGCTGATCGGCAAGAACGCGTGCGGCTCGGGCTACGACTTCGACGTGTTCTGCCACCGGGGCGCGGGCGCCTACATCTGCGGTGAGGAAACCGCGATGCTGGAGAGCCTCGAGGGCAAGAAGGGCCAGCCGCGCCTCAAGCCGCCGTTCCCGGCCGGCGCGGGGCTGTACGGCTGCCCGACCACCGTCAACAATGTCGAGAGCATCGCGGTCGCCCCGACCATCCTGCGTCGCGGGCCGGAGTGGTTTGCCTCCTTCGGCAACGAGGGGAACAAGGGCACCAAGCTGTTCCAGATCAGCGGCCACGTCGAGCGCCCGACGGTCGTCGAGGAGGCGATGTCGATCCCGTTTCGCGAGCTGATCGAGAAGCATTGCGGCGGCATCCGCGGCGGATGGGACAATCTGCTGGCGGTGATCCCGGGCGGATCGTCGGTGCCGCTCGTGCCTGCGGCGCAGATCATGGACGCGCCGATGGATTTCGACGGGCTCAAGGCGCTCGGCTCCGGCCTCGGCACCGCGGCGATCATCGTCATGGACAAGTCCACCGACATCGTCCGCGCGATCAGCCGCCTGTCCTACTTCTACAAGCACGAGAGCTGCGGCCAGTGCACGCCGTGCCGCGAGGGAACGGGCTGGATGTGGCGGGTGATGGAGCGGCTCCGCACTGGCGACGCGGACATCAGCGAGATCGACACGCTGCACCAAGTGACAAAGCAGGTCGAGGGCCACACGATCTGCGCGCTCGGCGATGCGGCGGCATGGCCGATCCAGGGCCTGATCCGCCACTTCCGCCCCGAGCTGGAGCGTCGCATCACCGAGCGCCAGGGCACCGGTGGCATGGCGCCGATGCAGGAGGCGGCGGAGTGAGACGGGTCTCCACGCTGCTGCTGGAGGTGGCGCTGCTGCTCTCGGCGGTGGCGGCGCTGTTCTATCTGGTGCGGATGATCCTGGCGCCATTCATGCGGCACGACTGGTTCTGGGGCGGGGCGGTCGCGTCTGTCGCAGGGCCGGTGCTGATCGCCGCTGCATTGCGGCTGCTCGGTGAGGACCCCGCGCGAGCACTCCTGCGAGATGGGGAGATTCCCAGATGATCGCCTTGTTCATTGCCTTGGCGGCGACGGCAACGACGCCACAGGGTAAGCTGATTCCGAAGCAGGTCGTCGTGGCCGAATTCGGCGACTGCTTGGTCAGGACGGCTCCGCGTGCGACCGGTCGACTGCTGATGACGCCGCTCGGCAGCAGCGAGGAAGCGCGGCTGGCGCATGAGGTTTCGCGGGCTGGACGAACCTGCCTCGGCGGTCGTCCGGGGCTGTCGCTGCGGACCGGTGCGATCCGCGGAGCAATCGCGGAGGCAGCGCTGGCGCGCGACGGGGCGGTAGCGGCGCGGGCTCGCGCGCTCACGGCGACGGTCGCCGATCGACCCGCGCGGGCGAACGGCCGCGCCTTCGTCATCGCCTATGCGACCTGTCTCGTACACAGCGACCCCGCCCGCTCGCTGACGCAGCTCGGGCAGGCGATCGCCAGCCAGGAGGAGCGCGCGGCCTTTCTCGGCTTCGGCGACGCCCTGACGCGGTGCATGCCGGAAAAGGTCCGCTACAACGTCGACGTCACCGACGTGCGCAATCACATTGCGGCCGTGCTCTACCAGGATGCGCGCGGTCGAACGGAAGCCGACAATGCCTAAGCTGAAAGTAGACGGGATCGAGGTAGAGGTACCGCAGGGAGCGACCGTGCTCCAGGCGTGCGAGGCGGCGGGCAAGGAGATCCCGCGCTTCTGCTACCATGAACGGCTGTCGATCGCCGGCAACTGCCGGATGTGCCTGGTCGAGGTGAAGCCGGGGCCGCCGAAGCCTCAAGCGTCGTGCGCGCTGCCCGCCGCCGACAACCAGGAGATCCGCACCGACTCCGCGATGGTGAAGGCGGCGCGCGAGGGCGTGATGGAGTTCCTGCTCATCAATCACCCGCTCGACTGCCCGATCTGCGACCAGGGCGGCGAGTGCGACCTCCAGGACCAGTCGATGGCCTATGGCCGCGGCCATTCGCGCTACACCGAGAACAAGCGCGCGGTGACCGAGAAGTACATGGGCCCGATCGTCAAGACGGTCATGACCCGCTGCATCCAGTGCACCCGCTGCGTCCGCTTCGCGGAGGAAGTCGCGGGCGTCGAGGACATCGGCGCGCTGTACCGCGGCGAGAACATGCAGATCACCTCCTACCTGGAGCACGCCGTCCAGTCCGAGCTGTCGGGCAATGTCGTGGACCTGTGCCCGGTCGGGGCGCTCACCTCCAAGCCCTATTCGTTCGAGGCGCGGCCGTGGGAGCTGAAGAAGACCATGGCGATCGACGTCATGGATGCGGTCGGGACCAACATCCGGCTCGACGCGCGCGGGCGTCAGGTGCTGCGCGCGCTGCCGCGGATCAACGAGGACGTGAATGAGGAGTGGGCGCACGACAAGACGCGCCACGCCGTCGACGGGCTGATCCGCCGCCGGCTCGACCGGCCGTTCGTGCGGCGTGACGGCAAGCTCCACCCTGCGACATGGGACGAGGCGTTCGACGCGATCGCGGCGGTCGCCAGAGAGGCCGGCAGCAGCGTCGCCGCCGTCCACGGCGACCAGGTCGACTGCGAGACGATTTTCGCCGCCAAGGCGCTGCTGAAGGAGCTCGGCTCCCCGCTTCACGAGGGGCGGCAGACCGGGATGGACTATGACGTCTCCAGCCTCTCGGCCGTCAACTTCAACACGACCATCGCCGGGATCGAGGACGCGGACGCGATCCTGCTGGTCGGCACCAACCTCCGCTGGGAAGCGCCGCTGGTGAACACCCGCGTGCGCAAGGCGATCAAGCGCGGTGCCAAGGTGTTCGCGATCGGGCCGGAGACGGACCTGACCTACAAGGCCGAGTGGCTCGGGACCGACCTGTCGCTGCTCGGCGACCTGCCGGAAGCGGCGGCAAAGGCGTTCGCGGATGCCAAGGCGCCGGCGGTGATCGTCGGCGGTGCGGCACTGAAGGGCGGCCACGGCGCGGCGCTGGCGCTCGCGGACAAGCTCAACCTCGTACGGACGCTGGAGGACGGGACGGCCTGGAACGGCTTCAACGTGCTCCACATGGCGGCATCGCGGATGGGATCGCTGCTGCTCGGCTTCACCAGCAAGGGCGGGGTCGGGGAGCTGGTCGCTGCTGAGCCCAAGCTCGTCTTCTTCCTCGGCGCGGACGAGGTCGATCACCAGGCCTTCGGATCGGCGTTCAAGGTGTTCATCGGTCACCACGGGGACGCGGGCGCGCACCACGCCGACGTGATCCTGCCGGGGGCGGCGTTCAGCGAGAAGCCGGGCACCTACGTCAACCTGGAGGGGCGCGTGCAGCGCGGCGATCGCGCGGTGTTCCCGCCGGGTGACGCGCGCGAGGACTGGGCGATCCTGCGCGCGCTGAGCGAACGGATCGGCCATACGCTGCCGTTCGACAGCTTTGCCGAGCTGCGCGCCGCGATGTTCAGCGACACGCCGGCGCTTGCGCAGGAAGGGCTGGCGACGCTCGAGTGGAACCCGCCGGCGCTCGACGCGGCCGCGAGCGGCGCCATCAGTGGCTATCCGATCACCGACTTCTACCTGACCAACGCGATCTGCCGCGCGTCGCCGACGATGCAGCGCTGCTCGGCCGAGATCGTCCATGGTCAGGATTTCGCGGAGGCGGCGGAGTGAGCCGCAACGTTGTCATCCCAGCGCAGGCTGGGATCGCGTGCCGCACGGGCGCGCCCTTTCACGAAGCGACCCCAGCATTCGCCGGGGTGACGGAAATGTGCAGATGACGTCTTTCTTCGAGAACTCGGTCGGCATGCCCTACGGCTGGGCGTGGTTCACCGCGACACTGATCGGCATCCTGGTCATTGCACTGCCGCTGATGCTGGCGGTCGCGATGATCATCTACGCCGATCGCAAGATCTGGGCGGCAATGGCGCTGCGGCGCGGACCGAATGTCGTCGGCCCGTTTGGCCTGCTCCAGTCCTTTGCCGACGGGCTGAAGGTCTTCCTGCAAGAAACGATTGTCCCCTCGTCGGCCAATCGCGGGCTGTTCCTGCTGGCGCCGGTCATCACCTTCACCGTCGCGCTGATCGTGTGGGCGGTGGTGCCGTTCGCGCCGGGCGCTGTGGTCGCGAACATCAACGTCGGCCTGCTCTACGTGCTCGCGGCGTCCAGCCTCGGCGTCTACGGCATCATCATCGCTGGCTGGGCGTCCAATTCCAAATACCCGTTCTTCTCCGCGCTCCGCGCCGCGGCGCAAATGGTCAGCTACGAGGTCGCCATCGGCTTCGTCCTGATCTCGGTCGTGCTCTGGGCGGGCAGCTTCAACCTGTCGGAGATCGTAACGGCGCAGACCGGGCACGTCTTCGGACTGCTGAACGGCTTCGGCTTCAATCCGCTGCTGTTCCCGATGGCCGTCGTCTTCCTGATCTCCTCCATGGCGGAGACGCAGCGCGCGCCGTTCGATCTGACCGAGGCGGAGTCGGAGCTCGTCGCGGGGTATCAAACCGAATACAGCTCGATGAGCTTTGCGCTGTTCTGGCTCGGCGAATACGCCAACGTGCTGCTGATGTGCACGCTGAATGCCACGCTGTTCTGGGGCGGGTGGCTGCCGCCGCTCGACTGGGCACCGCTCTACTACGTGCCGGGGATCATCTGGCTCTTCGTCAAGATCCTGCTGTTTTTCTTCATCTTCAGCTGGGTGAAGGCGACGGTGCCGCGGTACCGCTATGACCAGCTGATGCGGCTGGGCTGGAAGGTGTTCCTGCCGCTCTCGCTCACCTTCGTGTTCCTGGTTTCAGGATACCTCATGCTTCAGCGGGTGCCGCTATGAGTCTTGCCCAAGTCGTCCGGTCGTTCACGCTGTGGGAGTTCATCAAGGCGCACGCGCTGACGCTGCGCTACTTCTTCAAGCCCAAGGCGACGATCAACTACCCGTTCGAGAAAAACCCGCTGTCGCCGCGGTTCCGCGGCGAACACGCGCTGCGCCGCTATCCGAACGGCGAGGAGCGCTGCATCGCGTGCAAGCTGTGCGAGGCGGTGTGCCCGGCCTTGGCGATCACGATCGAGGCGGAGCCCCGCGACGACGGCAGCCGCCGCACGACGCGCTACGACATCGACATGACCAAGTGCATCTACTGCGGACTGTGCCAGGAGGCATGCCCGGTGGACGCGATCGTCGAGGGTCCGAACCTCGATTTCTCGACCGAGACGCGCGAGGAACTGATCTACGACAAGGCCAAGCTGCTCGAGAACGGCGATCGCTGGGAGCGGAGCCTCGCGGCGAACCTTGCCGCCGACGCACCCTACCGGTAAGCGCCGCGGCAACAGTGGGGAACGCCATGAAGTATCGATCGAGGCTGCTCGGCTCCGGCACGGGCACCGGCGCCTTTGGCGCCTTCGCACAGGCGGCGCGGCGGACGCCGGCCGTTGTCGACGCGAACGGCCGCGCGCTGAGCCCGTGTTGTGCGGCGGGCACGTGCGACGGGGACGCGCACCAGTGATCCAGGCTATCGCCTTTTACCTGTTCGCGGGCGTGGTGATCCTGTCGGCAGGCCTCACCATCTCGTCGCGCAACCCGGTGCACAGCGTGCTGTGGCTGATCCTCGCCTTCTTCAACGCGGCGGGGCTGATGGTGCTGTGCGGTGCCGAGTTCATCGCGATGCTTCTGGTCATCGTCTATGTCGGCGCGGTTGCCGTGCTGTTCCTGTTCGTCGTCATGATGCTCGACATCGACTTCGCCGAGTTGCGCGCCGGGTTCGTCCGCTACGCCCCGGTCGGGGTCGCGCTGGCGCTCGCGTTGGCGGCGGAGGTGGTGATCGGCTTCTTCGGCTACACCGCCGGTGGGGTCGAATTGGCGGTCAAGGCCGCTCCGCTCGACCCGACCATTCCGAACATCGAGGGAATCGGGCGCCTGCTCTACTCGCGCTACCTGTTCGTGTTCGAGGGTGCCGGGCTCGTCCTGCTGGTCGCAATGATCGGTGCGATCGTGCTCACTTACCGCGAGCGGGGCGGTGTGCGCCGCCAGTCGATCAGCAGCCAGGTCAACCGCCGCGCCAAGGATTCGACCCGCAACATGCAGCCGGCGGTCGGCCAGGGGGTGGAGCTGTGATTGGATTGACCCACTACCTGGTGGTCGCCGCCATCCTGTTCGGGATGGGGGTGTTCGGCATCATCGCCAACCGCAAGAACCTGATCCTGATCCTGATGGCGATCGAACTGATCCTGCTCGCGGTGAACATCAACCTGGTCGCCTTCTCCGCCTATCTCGGCGATCTGGTCGGACAGGTGTTCGCGATGTTCGTCCTGACCGTCGCCGCCGGCGAGGCGGCGATCGGGCTGGCGATCCTGGTGATCTACTTCCGCGGCCGTGCGACCATCTCGGTCGACGACGTCAACCGCATGAAGGGGTGAGCGGATGATCCAGCTGATCGTCTTTCTGCCGCTCCTCGCGGCCGTCGTCGCAGGGCTCGCCAACCGCGCATTCGGCACCGCGCTGCCGAAGCTTGTGACGACGGGTGCGCTGTTCGTCGCCTGCGCGCTGTCGTGGCCGATCTTCATCGGGTTCCTGACCGGCACGGCTGAGGCGGGCGTCACACCCGTCTCCAACTGGGTGACGTCGGGCACGATGGTGTTCGACTGGGCACTGCGCGTCGATGCGCTCACCGCGGTCATGCTGGTCGTGATCACGTCGGTGTCTGCGCTCGTCCACCTCTATTCCTGGGGGTACATGAGCGAGGACCCGGATCAGCCGCGGTTCTTCGCCTATCTGTCGCTGTTCACCTTTGCGATGCTGATGCTGGTGACGGCAGACAACCTCGTACAGATGTTCTTCGGCTGGGAGGGCGTCGGTCTCGCCTCCTACCTCCTGATCGGCTTCTGGTTCCGCAAGCCGTCGGCCAACGCCGCCGCGATCAAGGCATTCGTGGTCAATCGTGTCGGCGACCTGGGCTTCATGCTCGGCATCTTCGGCACCTATCTGGTGTTCGGCACCGTCTCGATCCCCGCAATCCTTGAGGCGGCACCTGGCATGGCCGGATCGACGATCGGCTTCCTCGGCGCACGCTTCGACACGATGACGGTGCTGTGCCTGCTGCTGTTCGTCGGTGCGATGGGCAAGTCGGCGCAGCTCGGGCTTCACACCTGGCTGCCGGACGCGATGGAGGGTCCGACCCCGGTATCGGCGCTGATCCACGCCGCGACCATGGTGACCGCCGGCGTGTTCATGGTGTGCCGCCTGTCGCCGATGTTCGAGACGAGCCCGACGGCGCTCGGCGTCGTAACCTTTGTCGGCGCCGCGACCTGCCTGTTCGCGGCGACGGTCGGCACCGTCCAGAACGACATCAAGCGGGTGATCGCTTATTCGACCTGCAGCCAACTCGGCTACATGTTCTTCGCCGCCGGCGTCGGCGCGTACGGCGCGGCGATGTTCCACCTGTCTACCCACGCCTTCTTCAAGGCGCTGCTGTTCCTCGGCGCCGGCTCGGTCATCCACGCGATGCACCATGAGCAGGACATGCGCTTCTACGGCGGGCTCCGCCGCTCGATCCCGGTGACCTTCACGGCCATGCTCCTAGGCACGCTGGCGATCACCGGCGTCGGCATCTACGAAGTTGGCGGGTTCGCGGGCTATCACTCGAAGGACGCGATCATCGAGGTCGCTTGGGCGGCGGGTCCGGGCGGGCAGATGGCATCGGTGGTCGGCATGGTCGCCGCGCTGCTGACCAGCTTCTATTCCTGGCGGCTGATGTTCCTGACCTTCTGGGGCAAGCCCCGCTGGATCAACAGCGAGCACATTCAGCACGCGGTGCACGACGCTCATAACCACGGTCACGATCACGGCCACCACGAGGGCGCTGACGCGGCCCACGGGCACCACGGCGAGGCGGCCGAAGAGGGCGCGGGCGCCACTCCTGACACCCATGCGCCGGGCGCGCACGAGGTGACCGACGGCACCGGTGGCTACCACCCGCACGAGAGCCCGTGGTCGATGCGCCTGCCGCTGATCGTCCTGTCGATCGGCGCGGTCGTGGCGGGCTTCGTCTTCTTCCCGTTCTTCATCGAACCCGAGTCCAACCGCTTCTGGCAGGGCTCGATCGCGTTCAACGAGCATCTGATGCACGCGATGCATGAAGTGCCGCTGCTGGTGAAGCTGTCGGCGACAATCGTGATGCTGACCGGGCTGCTGATCGCCTGGGCAAGCTACATCCGCTCGCCCGGCTTCCCGGCGAAGTTCGCCGACACCTTCCGCGTGCTCTACGACTTCCTGCTCAACAAGTGGTACTTCGACGAGCTGTACAATGCCGTGTTCGTCCGGCCGGCGTTCGCCGTCGGCCGCTTCTTCTGGAAGCGCGGTGACGAGGGCACGATCGACCGCTTCGGTCCCAACGGATCGGCAGCGCTGGTCGGGCTGGGCAGCCGCGTCGCGGGCCGTGTCCAGACCGGATATCTCTACACCTATGCCTTCGTCATGCTGCTCGGCCTGACCGCGGCCGTCACCTGGGCGATCACGCGATGACCGGCTTTCCGATCCTCTCCGTCATGCTGGCGGTGCCGCTCGTCGCGGCGATCGCGTGCCTGTTCCTTGACGCGCGCACCGCCCGCTGGCTGGCGCTGGCGGCGACGCTGGTCGATCTGGCGCTCGGCATTCTCCTTTGGGCCAACTTCGACGTCGCCGGCCCGGCCGCACAGTGGCAGTTCACCGAATATCACGAGCTGTTCCCGCGCTTCGCCTATGCGCTCGGGATCGACGGTTTTGCGCTGCTGCTGATCATGCTGTCGGTGTTCCTGATGCCGATCTGCATCGGGGCCTCCTGGGAAGCGATCACCGAGCGCGTGCCCGAGTATATGGCCGCCTTCCTGCTGACGGAGGTGCTGATGATCGGCACCTTTGCCGCGCAGGACCTGCTGCTGTTCTACATCTTCTTCGAGGCCGGCCTCATTCCGATGTATCTGATCATCGGCATCTGGGGCGGCGCGAACCGGATCTACGCCAGCTACAAGTTCTTCCTCTACACGCTGCTCGGCTCGATCGTGATGCTGATCGCGATGCTGTGGATGGCGAGCCCGCTCGGCGCCAACACCACCTACATTCCGGACCTGATGAGTCATGACTTCCCGGTCGGGGCGCAATATTGGCTGTGGCTCGCCTTCTTCGCGTCGTTCGCGGTCAAGATGCCGATGTGGCCGGTCCACACCTGGCTCCCCGACGCGCACGTCCAGGCGCCGACCGCGGGATCGGTGATCCTCGCGGGCGTGCTTCTGAAGCTCGGTGGCTACGGCTTCCTGCGGTTCAGCCTTCCGATGTTCCCGGAAGCGTCGGCCGCGCTCGCATGGCTGGTGCTGGTGCTCTCGGCAGTGGCGGTAGTCTACACCAGCCTGGTCGCGCTGGTGCAGTCGGACATGAAGAAGCTGATCGCCTATTCCTCGGTCGCGCACATGGCGATCGTCACCATCGGCCTGTTCGCCTTCAACCAGCAGGGGATCGAGGGTGCGATGATCGTGATGCTCAGCCACGGGCTGGTGTCGGGCGCGCTGTTCCTGTGCGTAGGCGTCATCTACGATCGGCTGCACACCCGTGAGATCAGTCGCTACGGGGGCCTGAGCATCAACATGCCGCGCTACGCGGTGCTGTTCCTGCTGTTCACCATGGCGTCGATCGGCCTGCCGGGCACCAGCGGGTTCGTTGGCGAGTTCCTGAGCCTTGCCGGCACCTACCAGATCAACACCTGGATCACGCTGGTGTGCACCACCGGCATCATCCTGGGTGCCGCCTACATGCTCTATCTCTACCGCCGTGTGGCATACGGCGACATCGTCCACGACGACGTGCGCTCGATGACCGACCTGTCGGGTCGGGAGATCGCGCTGCTGGCGCCGGTCGCCGCGGTGGTGCTGTGGATGGGCGTCTATCCGGAGAGCTTTCTGGCGCCGATGCGCGCCGACGTCGCGACGCTGCTCGCCCGCGTCGAGCGGACCAAGCCGGTAAGTGACTCCAAGCCGACCCCGGGCAACCCTGCCTTGGCCGCCGCCCATGGTGCCGCCGCCCACGCTACTGCCGCGTCGGGAGGGGCGCACTGATGAACGGTTCGTCTGACCTGGTACTGATCCTTCCCGAACTGGTGCTGACCGTCGGCGCGCTGGTGCTGATGCTTGTCGCCGCCTGGGGCGGTCAGGCGTCGACGCGCGCGGTCAGCTGGGCCTCGGTCGCGGTGCTGATAGGTGCCGGGATCGCGCTCGCCGGTCCCGCCAGCAGCGGGGCGGACGCATTCGACGGCCTGTTCCGCGCCGACGCGTTCGCCGCCTATGCGAAGGTGCTGATCTACGTCGCGACTGCGGTGTCGATCATCGTCGCGCCCGCCTTCTTTGCCCGCACCAGCGGAGACGATCTCCGGCCCGAATACCCGGTGCTGATGCTGCTCGCGGCGGTCGGCATGGGGATGATGGTGTCGGCGGGCGACATGCTGGTGCTCTACGTCGGGCTCGAGCTTCAGAGCCTCGCGGCCTACGTGCTGGCGAGCTTCATGCGGCGCGACACCCGCTCGGCGGAGGCGGGCCTCAAGTATTTCGTGCTCGGCGCGCTCGCGAGCGGGATCCTGCTCTACGGCATCAGCCTGGTGTATGGCTTTTCGGGCTCGACCGAGTTCGACCTGATCGCCGCTGCCTATGACGCGACGCCGGGCACTGGGCTGCTGATCGGGCTGGTCTTCGTGTTCGCCGGCATCGCCTTCAAGATCGCGGCGGTGCCGTTCCACATGTGGACGCCCGACGTGTATGAGGGCGCTCCCACCCCGGTCGTGGTAAGCTTTGCGACCGCGCAGAAGGTCGCGGCGGTGGCGCTCGCGCTCCGTGTCGCGCTCGACGCGATGGGGCCGGCGCTGCTGCAATGGCAGCAGATCGTCATCTTCGCCTCGCTCGCGTCGATCCTGTTCGGCGCGGTGGCGGCGATCGGGCAGACCAACATCAAGCGGCTGCTTGCTTATTCCTCGATCAACAACGTCGGCTTCGCGCTGATGGGGCTGGGCGCGGGGACGAGCGAGGGCGCGGCCGCCGTGCTAAGCTACATGACGGTCTACGTGGTGATGACGCTCGGCAGCTTCCTGGTGGTGCTGCAGATGCGCGGCGCCGATGGCGAGCCGATCGAGAGCATCGCAAGCCTGTCCGGACTGTCGCGAACGCGCCCCGGCCTCGCCGCGGCCTTCGCCATGTTCATGTTCTCGCTGGCCGGCATCCCGCCGCTGCTCGGCTTTTATCCGAAGCTGGCGGTGTTCTGGGCGGCCACCGACGCCGGGCTGTTCGGCTTCGCAGTGGCGGGTGCGGTTGGATCGGTGGTCGGCGCCTATTACTATCTCAAGATCATCAAGACGATGTACTTCGATCCGCCCGCCAATGAGATCGTCGGGCGCGATGCGTCGAGCACGCTCGACTACGGCCTGATCGCGGTCGCGGCGCTGGTCATCTCGCCGCTCGGCTACCTGCTGATCAAGCCGCTGGCTCCGGTCACCGCGGCGGCGGCGAGCGCGCTGTTCTGAAAGACCTGGCGACGGTCGCCGCGACCGGATCGACCAACGCCGACGTCCTCACCGCCGCGCGGGCGGGTGCGCGGGAGGGATGGTGGCTCCGCGCCGATCGCCAGGAGGGCGGGCGCGGGCGGCATGGCCGCCATTGGGTGTCGCCCAAGGGCAATCTCTACGCGACGACGCTCGTGCGGCACCGCGCCGTCGATCCGCCGGCGGCCGGACTGGCGCTGGTCGCCGCCGTTGCCCTGCACGAAACGATCGCCGTCCACGGTGTCACGGCCACGATCAAGTGGCCGAACGACCTGCTGGTCGGTGGCGCCAAGCTGTCGGGCATCCTGCTCGAGCGGGAAGGGGAGGCGGTGGCGGTCGGCTTCGGCGTGAATTGCGCTCACGCACCCGACCTGCCGGGACGCGCGACGACCAGCCTTGCCGCCCAGGGCTGCCTCGTCACGCCGGCGACGCTGGTGGAGACGCTGGCCGAGCTGTTCGCGCGCTGGCTCGCTCGCTGGCGGATGGAGCGTCTCGCACCCGTGCGGCAGGCGTGGCTCGCCAGCGCGCACCCATCCGGCACTGCACTGTCGGCGCTCCTGCCGGACGGCACGGTGGTCGACGGGCTCTTTGTCGGGCTGGACGGCGGCGGCGCGCTCAACCTCCGCTTGGCCGACGGCACCACCCGTGTCATTCACGCCGCCGACGTGTCCCTCCTCTGAAGGCGCCCCATGCTGCTCGCGATCGATGCCGGCAACACCAATGTCGTCTTCGCCGTCATGGACGGTCGGCAAGTTCGGGCGCGGTGGCGGATCGCGACCGATCCCCGGCGTACGGCCGACGAGTATGTCGTCTGGCTGAGCCAGTTGCTCGCGCTGGAGGGGATCGAGCGCGCGGCGGTTACGGAGGTGGTGATCGGCACGGTGGTGCCGCGCGCGCTCCACAACCTGCGCACACTCAGCATCAAGTATTTCGGCGGCGAGCCGATCGTCGCGGGCGCCGACGGCTGGCCGCTGGTGCTCGACGTCGACGAGCCGCAGAGCCTGGGCGCCGACCGCGCGCTCAACGCCATCGCCGCGCACGCGGCCTACAGCGGCGACCTGATCGTGGTCGATTTCGGCACCGCGACCACCTTCGACGTCGTTGATTACACCGGCGCGTACAAGGGCGGGATCATCGCTCCGGGTATCAACCTCAGCCTCGACGCGCTGGTGACCGCCGCCGCCAAGCTGCCGCGGATCGCGATCGAGGCGCCGGAAGATACCCGCGTGATCGGCCGCAACACGGTCGACCAGATGCACATCGGCATCTTCTGGGGCTATGTCGCCATGCTGGAAGGGCTGATCGCGCGGTTGAAGGCCGAGATCGGCCGCCCGGCGCGGGTCATCGCGACCGGCGGCCTGGCCGTGCTGTTCGAGCAGCATACCGACTGCTTCGACGCGGTGGCGCACGACCTGACCCTCACGGGACTGGCGATGATGGCGGAGCGCACCCATATGGCGAGGTGAGCGGCGGGCGTCCTGCCCGGGCCTAGAATTCTCACCGCCACCAGGCGGTTCAAGCGGCGCCGGGCGTATCACGCAGGTGCCTTCACTCTACAGAAAGTACCAAGTGACCAATCCCAAGAACGAATTGCTCTTCGTCGCGCTCGGCGGCTCGGGCGAGATCGGCATGAACGTCAATCTTTACGGCTGCAACGGCAAGTGGCTGATGGTCGATTGCGGCGTCACCTTCGCCGATCCCGATTACCCCGGCGTCGACGTGCTGCTGCCCGACCTCTCCTTCGTCGAGGAGCGGCTGGGCGACCTGCTCGGCATCGTCATCACGCACGGGCACGAAGATCATATCGGTGCGCTGCCCTACCTCGCCGCCGACCTGGGGGTGCCGATCTACGCGACGCCGTTCACCGCCGGCCTGATCCGCGAGAAGCTGGAGGAGGAGGGCGTTGCGAACGACGTCAAGCTGAAGCTGGTGCGGGAGAACGAGCCGTTCCAGCTCGGGCCGTTCGACCTGTCCTATGTTCCGCTCGCACACTCGATCCCGGAGGGGAACGCGATCCTGATCGGCACGCCGCACGGTCGCATCCTGCACACCGGCGACTGGAAGATCGACGAGGAGAGCGCGATCGGCGGTGCGTCGACGGAGGCGGAGCTGACCGCGATCGGCGACAAGGGCGTGTTCGCGCTGGTGTGCGACTCCACCAACGTCTTCAACCCGGAAGCGTCGGGCACCGAGGCGCAGGTGCGCGAGGGCTTGGACGCGGTGATCGGCAAGGCGAAGGGCCGCGTGCTCGTCACCACCTTTGCCTCCAACGTCGCGCGGCTGGAGACGCTGGGACAGGTCGCGCGCGACACCGGTCGGCAGCTGGTGGTCGCGGGGCGCTCGCTCGACCGCATCGTCCGCGTGGCCAAGGCGGTCGGCTATTTGAAGAACTTTCCGCAGACGGTCGACTGGGACGCCGCGCAGAAGCTGCCGCGCGACAAGGTGCTGATCGTCGCGACCGGCGGTCAGGGCGAGCCGCGCGCCGCGCTCGGCCGCATCTCGGAGGGCACGCACCCGCTGAAGCTCGACCGCGGCGACTCGGTGGTGTTCTCGTCCCGCCAGATCCCGGGCAATGAGACCGCGATCGGCGCGATTCAGAACCGCCTTGCCGCGGCGGGAGTGGAGATCGTGACGGAGCGGCAGGCCTTCGTCCACGTTTCCGGCCACCCGGGCCGTCCCGAGCTGGAGCAGATGTATCGTTGGATCCGTCCGGAGCTGGTGATGCCGGTTCACGGCGAGATGCGGCACCTGTCGGAGCACGCCCGCTTCGCGATCGCGAGCGGCGTACCCGGCGCGGTCATCCAGAAGGATGGTGACATCATCCGCCTGGCGCCCGGCACGCCGCAGAAGATTGGCGAGGCCACGGTCGGTCGGCTCGCGGTCGACGGCGACGTGATCCTGCCGGCCGACGGCCAGACGCTCAACGAACGCCGCAAGCTCGCCCTCTACGGCCAGATCTCGGTTGCAGCGGCGATCCGCAAGGACGGTTCGCTGATCGGCGAGCCGGAGGTGCGGCTCCAGGGTGTGCCGGTCGAGGAGGACCGCGATCCATTCCTCGACGAGGCGATCGATGCCGCCGAGGAGGCGATCAGAAGCATCCGCGGCAAGGATCGCGATAAGCTGCGCGAGGCGATCCGCCTGGGCGTCCGCCGCGTCGCGACCCGCTGGACCGGCAAGAAGCCGATCGTCGATGTCCTGCTGATCGAGGCGTGAGCGCGGCCGGCGGTTAGGCCGGCTGCCCGCCGCCGCCGGTCGCGCCGAAGATCTGTCCGGTCGAGAAGCTCATGCCCGGGTCGGCCGCGGCGACGTACAGCCCCGCGATCTCCGCTGGCTGTCCCGGCCGGCCGAGCGGCGCGGTGCGGCCGAAGCTCTGCTGCTTCTCGGGCGTCGCGCCGCCCGACACCTGAAGCGGCGTCCAGAAGGGGCCTGGTGCGACCGCGTTGACGCGGATGCCCTTCGGCGCAAGCTGCTTGGCGAGGCTCTTGGTCAGGTTCAGCACCGCCGCGCGGGTCATGGCATAGTCCATGATGTCGGCCGACGGGTCGCTCGCCTGTTCCGACGAGGTGAAGACGATCACGCCGCCGGCCTGCATCCGCGCAACCGCCGCCTTGGTCAGCCAGAACGGCGCATAGACGTTGGTCTTCATGGTCGCGTCGAAATCCTCCGACGTGATCGCCGCAATTTCCGGCCGGGTCTGCTGACGCGCGGCGTTGTTGACCAGGATGTCTAGTCCGCCGAGCTCGCGCGCGGCGCGCTCGATCAGCTGGCGGCAGAAACTCTCCTCGCGCAGGTCGCCGGGGATCGCCACGGCCTTGCGCCCAGCCTCGCGGATGAGCGCCACGACCTCGCGGGCGTCCGGCTCCTCGGCGGGCAGGTAGTTGATTGCGACGTCAGCACCCTCGCGCGCGTAGGCGATCGCGGCGGCACGGCCGATCCCGCTGTCGCCGCCGGTGATCAGCGCGCGCTTTCCGGCCAGGCGGCCGGACCCGCGATAGCTCTTCTCGCCACTGTCGGGACGCGGGTTCATCTTGGACTGAAGCCCCGGCCAGGGCTGGCGCTGCACGGGGAAGGGCGGCTTGGGATAGGCGGCCGCCTGCGGTGTCGTCGGCGCTTGCGGGGGCGGCGGCGTCTCCTGCGCGAGTGCCGGCACCGCGCTGGCGGCGGCGGCGAGGCCGGCAGCGGTGACGATCGTGCGGCGGGTCGGATCGATGTCGGTCATGGCGCGCTCCGGCAGGGGTTCGCCGGTCAACCAGCCATGGCGGAGCGTTGTTCCCGCTCAGCGCCCCTTTGTACGGGCGGCGAGATAGGCGTGGAGCACGCGAATGTCGCTTTCCGGCATGGCGGCGAGCCGCTGGCGCGACGCCTTTGACATCTCGCCGACCTCGCGCCCGCCCGGCGCCTTGCCGGTGCGCAGCAGGGTGCGGAAGCCATCAAGCGTGTAGCTCGCCGCGACGGCGAGGTCGGGCGGGTCGCCGGGCTGCGGATCGCGCAGACCCTTGAGGTCGGGCTCATGGCAGCCCGCGCACTGCGTCCGGGCGATGTAGCGGCCGCGCTCCAGCGCCGGGCCAAGCGCGGGCGGCGGCGCGGCGAGCGCCGCAGCCAGCGTGTCCGCGGCCGGCTTCAACCGCCCGGCGGCGACGGCCTTGTGCCAGCGGGCGCGGGCCTGCACGCGCGGATGCGCCACTCCGCTCGGCTTGGCGGTCCGCAGCCACGCGATCAGGTCCTGCATGTCGCGGTCGTTCATCACCGCATAGGGCGCGGCGTCCATATACCACAGCTTGCTGCCATCGGGCCGGATGCCGGTCCGCAGGGTCCGCTCGAGCGCCGCGTCCGAATAGCGCGGCAGCGTCTGCGACAGGTTGCTGCTCCACAAGGTTGCGATGGTCGGATCGTCGACGATGACCTTGCCCGCGAGCCGCGCGCCGTGGCAGTCGGTGCAGCCGAGCGCGCGCGCGATGCCCGCGCCCCGTGCAGCGGACCCGCGCGGTGCCGCGGCGATCAAGACAGGTACGGTGAGCGTGAGCAGCACGCCCGCGACGATCCCTAACCGCATACAGGCCCCCTGTGTCGATCAGGGTCGAGGCGAACCGCTAAATTGTCAATGGTCGCAGCTGCCTCGCTCGGCTAGGCGGGCGCGATGAAGTGGCAATCAGCGCTCGCCATCTACTTCCTGTTCTGGACCTTCTGCGTCTTCCTGGTGCTGCCGTTCGGCGTCCGCACGACGGAGGAGGCTGGCGGCACGCGCGTGCCGGGTCAGGCCGACAGTGCGCCGCACCACTTCCCCGCCGGCCGCATCGCGGTCCGCGTCACGGTAGTGGCGACGATCGCCTTTGCGCTGTTCTACCTGAACTACACCTATGGCTGGATCACGCCCGAGATGCTCGACTGGATTCGGTAGGATTTTTCCTCGTTCCACTATTGTTCCTGTGGAACAGATGCGATACATGGATGCTCTAGCGATTGAACGGCGGGCGATCATGCCCTAGCGATGGAGCTTCCCAATGGCAGCGAACCTGAAGGTCATCGACAGCGGCATGGCGACGGCGAACACGGATAGGCAGAAGGCGCTCGACGCCGCCCTGGCGCAGATCGATCGCGCCTTTGGCAAGGGCTCTGCGATGAAGCTCGGTCAGAAGGAGGCGATGCAGGTCGAGGCGATCTCGACCGGGTCGCTCGGGCTCGACATCGCACTCGGGGTCGGCGGCTTGCCGCGCGGGCGCGTGATCGAGGTCTACGGGCCGGAAAGCTCGGGCAAGACGACGCTGGCGCTCCATGTCATCGCGGAGGCGCAGAAGAACGGCGGCACTGCCGCGTTCGTCGACGCCGAGCACGCGCTCGACCCGGTTTATGCCAAGAAGCTCGGCGTCAACATTGACGAGCTGATTGTGTCGCAGCCCGACACGGGTGAGCAGGCGCTGGAGATCACCGACACGCTGGTGCGCTCGAACGCGATCGACGTGCTGGTGGTCGATTCGGTCGCGGCGCTGGTGCCGCGCGCGGAGATCGAGGGCGAAATGGGCGACAGCCACGTCGGCCTGCAGGCGCGGCTCATGTCGCAGTCGCTGCGCAAGCTGACGGGTTCGATCAGCCGCTCGCGCTGCATGGTGATCTTCATCAACCAGCTCCGCATGAAGATCGGCGTGATGTACGGCAACCCGGAGACGACGACCGGCGGCAACGCGCTGAAGTTTTACGCCTCCGTCCGGCTCGATATTCGCCGGACCGGACAGATCAAGGACCGCGAGGACATCGTCGGCAACGCGACCCGCGTGAAGGTGGTCAAGAACAAGGTCGCTCCGCCGTTCAAGCAGGTCGAGTTCGACATCATGTACGGAGAGGGCATCTCCAAGATCGGCGAGGTGCTCGACCTGGGCGTCAAGGCCGGGCTCGTGGAGAAGTCGGGCGCGTGGTTCTCCTACGACTCGGTCCGGATCGGGCAGGGACGCGAGAACGCCAAGACATTCCTCAGAGAGAATACCGAACTGGCTGACCGGCTAGAGCGCGCGATCCGGGCGCGGACCGACAAGGTCGCCGAGGAGATGATGACCGGTCCGGACGCCGACGACGATCTCTGACCGGATCGATGCACCGTTGAAGACGAGGAGCCCGCCGGTCGCTCGGTGGGCTTTTTCGTGTGCGTTGGTCGACGTCGACGACGCTGCTGCCGCCGCCTACGGTCTCGAAGGCGGAGGTGCGGATGACGAGCGGCGCGGAGTGGCAGGGGCCGGTCGGGCAGAGTTGGGCCGACGAGTGGCAGCGCACAGAGCGCGCGATGGCGGGCATCGGAGACGTGCTGGATGCCGAGATTGCGCGTGTTGCACCCGTCGCGGGTCGCGCGCTCGACATCGGCTGCGGCGTGGGCAGTACCTCGCTGGCACTCACCCGGTCTGCGCCTGCGCTGGAGGTGGTCGGCGTCGACCTGTCGGCGGCGCTGGTGCGGGTCGCGCGGGAGCGTGCCGCGGCGGCAGCGGCGCTGACCTTTGAAGCAGGCGACGCGATCGGCGTTGCGGAACGGCTCGCGCCGAACGACCTTATCGTGTCTCGTCACGGCGTGATGTTCTTCGACGACCCTGCCGGTGCCTTTGCGAGGCTCCGCGCCGCGGCGCGTCCAGGCGCGCCACTCGTCTTCTCCTGTTTCCGAAGGCGCGAGGAGAACGAGTGGGCTCGCGTCCTCGACGCGGCGGCAGGCGTGGTGCCGCTGGAGGCGAGTGGCCCCGGTCCCTTCAGCCTCGCAGATCATACCGCCACGACGGACGTCTTGTCTCACGCCGGCTGGTCCGACGTGACTGCCGTCCCCCACGACGTCGGTTACGTTCTGGGCGACGGCAGTGAGCCGGTCGAGGAAGCGCTTGCCTTCACCCGGCGGATTGGCCCGGCGGCGCGAGTGATCGCGGAGGCGGGTGCTGCCGACCGTAGTCGGATCGAGGATCGGTTGCGCGCCGCCTTCGCTTCCCGCGTCACGGGCGGTCGAGTAAGCCTGTCCGCCAGCGTGTGGATCTGGACCGCGCGCGCCGGAGACGCGCCATGACCCTGATCGTCCACCACCTGGAGAACTCCCGCTCCCAGCGCGTGCTGTGGCTGCTCGAGGAGCTCGGGCTTTCGTACGAGGTCAGGCGGTACGAGCGGAACAAGGCGACGATGCTCGCCCCGCCGGACCTTCGCCGCATCCACCCGCTCGGAAAGTCGCCGGTGATTGAGGACGGCGAGCGCGTCGTCGCGGAGACGGGCGCGATCGTCGAGTATCTGGTGGAGCGCGGCGATGGGCGGTTCGGGCCGCCGGCTCACCGGGAGGAGGCGCTGCGCTACCGCTACTTCCTCCACTATGCTGAAGGCTCGCTGATGCCGCCGCTGCTCGTCAAGCTGGTGCTCGGGCGCGTGCCGCTGCTGGGCCGCCGTGCGCAGGCGAGAATTCAGCCGATGATCGACGTTCACCTAGACCATGTCGAGGCGGAGCTGGCGAGCCGCCCCTGGTTCGCCGGCAGCGAGATGAGTGCGGCCGACATCATGATGAGCTTTCCGCTGGAGGCGGCGCGCGCCCGCGGCGGGCTGGACAGCAATCGTCCGGCGACGATCGCCTGGCTTCAGCGCATCCATGCGCGTCCCGCCTATCAGCGTGCGCTGGCGGTCGGTGGCCCCTACGCCTACGCCTGAACGGCGCGCTCAGACCCGATCGAAGCTGTCGACGTCGCGTGCCGGCCCGCCGCCGCTCGGCGCGACTCGCGCGGTCACGTCCGGGCTCTCCGCCGGATCGAGCCGCCGCGCCTCCCACTTGGCGATGACGGTCGCCGCCACCGCATTGCCCACGACGTTGGTCGCCGACCGCCCCATGTCGAGGAAATGGTCAATCGCGATGATCAGCAGCAGTCCCGCCTCCGGGATGTCGAAGAAGGATAGCGTGCCGGCGATCACCACCAGGCTGGCGCGCGGCACGCCGGCGATCCCCTTGGACGTGATCATCAGGATCAGCAGCATGGTGATCTGCTGCCCGAGCGTCATGTCGATGCCGTAGGCCTGCGCGATGAACATGGTCGCGAAGGTCATGTAGATCATCGATCCATCGAGGTTGAACGAGTAGCCGAGCGGCAGCACGAAGCTGGCGATCCGCGGCGGCACGCCGAACCTGTCGAGCGCCTCCAGCGTGCGCGGATAGGCGGCCTCCGACGAAGCGGTGGTGAAGGCGAGCAGCAGCGGATCGCGGATATAGCGAACGAGCTCGCCGGTACGTGGGCCGACGATCACCCGGCAGATCGCGATCAGCAGCACCCATAGCAGCGCCATGCCGATGTAGAAGGTGAGCATGAAGTAGCCCAGGCTTCCAAGGATCTCCGGGCCCCGCTCGGCGATGGTGCCGGTCACCGCCGCGAAGACCGCAAAGGGAGCGAACCGCATCACGTAGTTGGTGACCTGCAGCATGACCTGCACGAGCGATTCGATGCCGCGAACCAGCGGCGCCGCCTTGTCCCCGACGGCGGTGATCGCGACCCCGATGAAGACGGAAAAGACGACGATCTGCAGGATCTCATTATTCGCCATCGCCTCGATCCCGGAGGCGGGAAAGATGTGGCTGACGAACTGCTTGAAGTCGAACGCCGCCTTGTCGACGCCGCTTGCCGCATCGGCGGGCGGGATCGGGATGTCGAGCCCGACCCCCGGCTGGAACAGGTTGACCAGGATCAGGCCGAGCGTGAGTGACATCAGGCTCGCGCCGATGAACCACAGGATCGATCGCCCACCGACCCGCCCGAGTGCGGCGGTGTCGCCCATGTGCGCGATCCCGACCACCAGCGTCGAGAAGACGAGTGGCGCGATGATCATCTTGATCAGCCGCAGGAACACGGTGGTGACGATCGACAGATAGTAGGCGACGCTGGTCAGCGTCGCGCTGCCCGGGCCGCCATTGTCGGCGTAGATGGCGTTCAGGATCAGTCCGGTGGCGATGCCGAGCACCAGTGCGGCGATGATGTAGTAGGTCAGGCGCTTGGCCACGCAGCGGGTCCCTCTCAGTTGACGGGGACAGGACCCGATTGCGGGGGCCGGGTCAAGCGCGGGAGCGCTTCGCTGTCATCCTCACCTGCGCCGGCATGACCGGCGGGATCAGCTCAGCGATCGCCGAAACGAACGCGCGTCACCGTGCCACGCGGCGATCGCGCGGCGCGCCTCGGCCTGCGCCGCCGCGCGGCGGCCGAGCGCCGAAAGCGCGCGGGCGCGCACCGCCACCGTCATCGGGTCGGCGGGCAGGACCGCCAGCACTCTGTCCGCCTCAACCAAGGCCTTCTCGGGTCGGCGCAAGCCCAGCAGCGCTTCCGCCATGCTGCGCCGCACCGGGTACCACCAGAGCGGCGGGTCGGCGAAGTTGGTGAAGGTCGCCTCCTCCTGCAGCCTGGCCGCCCGCGTGAACGCGGCCAGCGCGAGCTTCGGCTTGCCCTCGATGGTCGCGGCACGGCCGGTCAACACCAGCTGGGCGATGCGCGCCATCTGCGCCGCCACGCCGGCGGCCGGGTCAGACGTCTTCGCGAAGGACGTTGCGATCGCGGCGGCTTCCGCACGCACCGCCGCGGCATTGCCGAGCCGCGCCTGCGCCTCGCCGCGGGCATATTGCCAATAGGCGGTAAGATACGGCAGCGTGGGACTCGGCAGCGCCAGAACCGCGGCGGGATCGGCGTAGCGGCCGTGCGCGGCATAGCCCATGCCGGCCACCATCTGGCGGAACGCGCGATCACCGGTCGCCGTGCCCGCGCGGCGCACCAGCGGCTCGGCGAGGAAAAGCGCGGCCTCGGCATCGCCCGCCATCATCGCGCCGCCGATGCCGAAATGAACGTTGTGCGCGTGGTAGCGGACGTCCCAGACCGCGTCGGGCGTGGTGGGGGCGAGCCGCGCCGCCTCCGCCTGACCGAGCCTCGCCGCCTCCGCCTGACCGAGCCTCGCCGCCGCGACATTCGCCCGCGCCGCGTCCTGGTACCGGCCGGTCCAGTAGTAGGTGTGCCCAGGCATGTGGAGCAGGTGGCTGGCGGCCGGTGCGAGTGCGGCGAGGCGGTCGGCGTAGCGTGATGCACGCCCCGGCTGGCGGACGATCTCGGTCGCATGGATGTAGAAGTGGATGGCGGGCGTATAGTCCGGATCGCGCGCCAGCACGCCTTCCAGCAGCGCGATCGAGCGGTCGATCTCCGGGCGCTTCAACGACGCGCCCTCGAGCGACGCGATCAGCCACGCGTCGGCGGCGAGCGTGTCGAGCGCGTTGCTGCCCGGATGCGCGCGCACGACGGCGTCGAGCGCCCGGGCGTAGGCAAGGTTAGCGGACGCGTCCTTCGCGTCGGGCTGGTAGCGCAGCACCAGCGCGTCCGCGAGCGCGCGCTCGAGCACGGAGCCGTCCGCGGCCAGCCGCCGTGCCGATTGTGCGCGGGCGAGCAGCGCCGTCTTCTCCGCCGCCGACTTGCCGTAGTTGATCGTCGGTCCGCCCGCCCAGGCCTCTCCCCACACGCACATCGCGCAGGCCGGATCGCGCCTGACCGCCTCCTTCATCGCGGCGATCGAAGCATCATGGGCGAAGGCGGCGCCGAGCTGCATGCCGTTGTCGAAGAATGCCTGCGCCGCGGGGACGCGGGTGGCGATCGCCCAGCCGCCCTTGCCGAAGCCGCTTAGCAGCTCGGGCGTGGCGGTCCGCACCGTGTCACCGCCGCAGATGGCCGCTGGCATATCGGTCGCGGGCGCCGGTGGCGCGTCCTGCGCACCGAGGCCGGTGAGCAGCGGCAGCAGCATCGCGGTGACGATCAGGCGCATGGTCCAGGACTCCCCCAAGCCACCGCAAGCTTAGCACAGGCGACGTGTCCCGGCGATGCTTGAGTGCGGCCCGGTGCTCGCCTAAGCCGCAGGCCATGACCTCGACCAACGATATCCGCCGCAGCTTCCTCGACTATTTCGCGCGGGCCGAGCACCAGATCGTGCCGTCGGCGCCGCTGGTGCCGCAGAACGACCCGACGCTGATGTTCGTCAACGCCGGCATGGTGCCGTTTAAGAACGTGTTCACGGGGCTAGAGAGCCGGCCCTACTCGACCGCGACGTCCAGCCAGAAGTGCGTGCGCGCGGGCGGCAAGCACAACGACCTGGACAATGTCGGCTACACCGCGCGGCATCACACCTTCTTCGAGATGCTCGGCAACTTCTCGTTCGGCGATTACTTCAAGGAACAGGCGATCACCCACGCCTGGACCCTGCTGACCAAGGAGTGGGGGCTGCCGGCGGAGAAGCTGACCGCCACCGTCTACCACACCGACGATCAGGCATTCGATCTGTGGCGCAAGATCGCGGGCCTGCCCGAAGAGCGGATTATCCGCATCGCGACCAAGGACAATTTCTGGGCGATGGGATCGGACGGACCGTGCGGGCCGTGCTCGGAAATCTTCTACGACCACGGCGACCACATCTGGGGCGGCCCTCCGGGGAGTCCGGAGGAGGACGGCGACCGCTTCGTCGAGATCTGGAACCTGGTCTTCATGCAGTTCGTGCAGGAGGCCGATCAGATCGTCGGTGATCTGCCGCGCCCGTCGATCGACACCGGCATGGGCCTGGAGCGCGTGGCCGCGGTGCTGCAGGGCGTCCACGACAACTACGATACCGACACGTTCAAGGCGCTGATCGCGGAGAGCGGCGCGCTGACCGCGACCGCGACGACCGGCGACAATCAGGCGAGCCACCGCGTCATCGCCGATCACCTGCGCTCGGCAGGCTTCCTGGTCGCGGACGGCGTGCTGCCGGCGAACGAAGGGCGCGGCTATGTGCTCCGCCGCATCATGCGCCGCGCGATGCGGCACGCGCACCTGCTGGGCGCAAAGGAGCCGCTGATGCACCGCCTGGTGCCGAGCCTGGTCGCGGAGATGGGCGGCGCCTTCCCCGAGCTCGTCCGCGCGCAGCCGCTGATCGAGGCAACGCTGCTGCAGGAGGAGACCCGCTTCCGCCGGACGCTCGCGAACGGCCTCAAGCTGCTCGACGAGGCGACCGGCGACCTGGGCGAGGGCAGCACGCTGCCCGGCGCGACCGCGTTCAAGCTCTACGACACCTTCGGCTTTCCCTACGACCTCACCGAGGACGCGCTCCGCCCGCAGGAGATCGCGGTCGACCGCGCCGGCTTCGATGCCGCGATGGCCGAGCAGAAGGCCGCTGCGCGGGCCGCGTGGAAGGGTTCGGGGGCGAAGGCGTCCGACGACATCTGGTTCGACATCGCCGAGGACGGCGCGACCGAGTTCACCGGCTACGCCAACGACACCGGCGAAGGCCAGGTGATCGCGCTGGTCAGGGACGGCGCGCGCGTCGACAGCGCGAGCCAAGGCGATACGGTCGAGGTGCTGGTCAACCAGACACCCTTCTATGCCGAGAGCGGCGGGCAGGTGGGTGACGCCGGCACGATCGCCGGCGACGGTGTCAAGGCGACCGTCACCGACACGCAGAAGCATGTCGGCAAGCTCCACGGCCATGTCGCGACGATCGACACGGGCACGCTGAAGGTCGGCGACACCGTCAAGCTGTCGATCGACCTCGACCGGCGGCGCGCGATCCGGGCCAATCACTCGGCGACGCACCTGCTTCATGCCGCCCTTCGTGAACGCTTGGGCACGCACGTCGCGCAGAAGGGGTCGCTGGTGGCGCCGGAGCGGCTCCGCTTCGACGTGTCGCACCCGTCCGCCATGTCGAGCGCCGACCTGGCGCTGGTCGAGGCCGACGTGAACGCGCAGGTCCGCGCCAACACGCCCGTCTCCACGCGGCTGATGACCCCCGAGGACGCGATAGCGGAGGGCGCAATGGCGCTGTTCGGCGAAAAGTACGGCGACGAGGTCCGCGTCGTGTCGATGGGCACGGAGGACGGCGGCCGCACCTACTCGGTCGAGCTGTGCGGCGGCACCCACGTCGGCGCGCTGGGCGAGATCGGGCTGCTCAAGATCGTCGGGGAGGGCGCGGTGAGCTCGGGCGTGCGCCGGGTCGAGGCGCTGACGGGCGAGGCGGCGCGCCGCTACCTGGCGGCACGCGACGACAAGCTGAAGGAAGCGGCCGCCGCGCTGAAGGCGACTCCGGACGAGGTGCCCGCACGCGTTGCGGCACTGCTCGAGGAGCGGCGGCGGCTGGAGCGCGAGCTCGCCGAGGCGAAGAAGGCGCTGGCGATGGGCGGCGGCACTGCCGGGGCACCGGCCGGACCGGAGCAGGTCGGCGACGTCGCTTTCATCGGCCAGGTGCTCGACGGCTTCGAGGCGAAGGGGCTGCGCGGCGCGGTGGACGAGGCCAAGGCGCGGCTCGGCTCGGGCGTGGCGGCGCTGGTCGCCACCAACGACGGGCGGGCAACGGTGGCGGTCGGGGTGACCGATGACCTGGTCGGTCGCGTGAGCGCGGTAGAGTTGGTCAAGGCAGCCGTCGCCGCGCTCGGCGGGCAGGGCGGCGGCGGCCGGCCCGACATGGCTCAGGGCGGCGGGCCCGAGGCGGGGAAGGCGCCGGACGCGCTCGCGGCGGTCCGGACCGCGCTGATCGGCGAGAAGGCCGCGAACTAGGCGATTACTCTGCAGAGCGGCGGTCGCGGCGATAACCGCGACCGCCGCCTCAACTCACTGCGCCGGCTGCGCTGGTGCCGCCGGCTGCGCGGCGCTGAGCGCCTGGGCGAACTGCTCGGCGGTGAAGCCGATCACGACGCCGCCCTGCGGATCGACCGCGAAGATGTTGCGCGGCAGCGACACGTCCTGCCCGGCGGCGGTGGTCAGGACGATGCTGTCCGCGGCGACCGCCTTGATCTTGCCTGCCTCGGCGGCGCCGTTGCGGGTCTTGACCGCGGCACCCGTCACCAACGCCGCCGCCGTCTTGGCCGCCTGCTCCGCGTAGAAGCCGTCGAGTTGCGCCTTGGTCAGCGCGATGATCGGACCCTTCGGCCCCGGCGTCATCGACGTGAGCGGATACGGTGCCTTGTTGGTGCCGGTGTTGATGATCGCGGTGCCCTCTGCGATCGTCTCGATGGTGCCGACGGGTGCGCCAGCCGTGTCGACCACGGTCGCGCCGACCGCGGGCTGGACTGGCTGACCGGCCGCGGCGGGCGCGCCGGACTGCGGCGTCGCGGCGGGCGTCGCAGGCGTCACTTGGGCTTGTGCTCCCGTGGCCGTGAGTGCGGTCGCGAGGGCAAGGGTTATGAACGGCATGGGTGATCCTTTCCGATGTGGTTGCGAAACGAACGCGCAACCGCCGCGGCAGGTTTCCCCGCGTTTTATCCAAAGCGTTGATCGGTCGTGACGTCATGGCGTCACGTCGGCCTGACGCAGACGGCGGATGCGCGGATCACGGTCCAGGTTCGCGTCCTGGCGGATCATCTGGCGCATCTCGTCGCGCTTCTCGTGGATGGAGGCGATCACCGGTCCCATCGCGACACCGATGTCGACCAGCACTGCCTCCGACAGCTGGAGCGAGCTCTCCAGCGTCTCCGGGACCGCGTCCGTCACGCCCGCCTTGTACAGCTCGCTCGCGTGGGCGCCGTCGCGGGCGCGGGCGATGATCGGCAGCGTCGGCAGCCAGCCGCGCACACGCCGGGCGAGCGCCACCGTCAGTACCGGATCATCCATCGTCAGGATCAGCGCGTCCGCGTGACCCAGCCGCAGCCGATCGACCAGTTCGCTGCGCGCCACGTCGCCGAAGATCACCGGATAGCCGGCGCGCTTCGCCTCGTTCACCACGTCGATGTCGGCCTCCACCGCCACGAACGGCTTGCCGTGCACGGCCAGCATGTCGGCAACGGTGCGTCCGACCCGGCCGAAGCCGATGATGACGGTACCGGGCCGGTCGGCGTCCACGTCCGGGTCGGCGATGCGCTCCTGCCGGTCGATCCGGCGCGCGACCGCCTGGCCCGCCTTGGCGAGCAGCGGCGTGATGGTGAGACCGATCGCGGTGACCGTCGTCCAGAAGGCAGCCGTCGATGGCAGGATCAGCCCGGCGGCGAGCGCCGCGGCGAGCACGATCAGCGTGGTCTCGGACGGGCTCGACATCAGCACGCCGGCCTCCGCCGCGGTGCCCGTACGCGTGCCCGTGAACTTGAGCAGCGCGGTGGTGACCCCCGCCTTCACCGCCATGACCGCGATGATCGCGGCGAGCAGCTGACCCCAGTTCGCGAGCACCAGCGAAAGATCGAGCCGCATCCCGATGGTGAGCAGGAAGACGCCGAGCGCCAGGCCCTTGAAGGGCTCGGTCATGACCTCGACCTCGCGGGCGTACTCGGTCTCGGCGATCAGCACGCCGGCCAGCAGCGCGCCGACGATCGGCGACAAACCGGCCGCTGCGGTGGTGAGGCTCGCGACGATCACGACCAGCAGGCTGGCAGCGAGGAACAGCTCCGGGCTTTTGGTGCGCGCGGCCTGGGCGAACAGCCGCGGAAGGACGAAGCGCCCGGCCGCGAACAGCGCCGCGACCGCGATCGCGCCGCGCAGCGCGACGTTCCAGATCCCCTCCCACCCGCCGGCCGCGGTCGGTGCCATGGCGCCCAGCGCAAAAATGATGGGGACGAGCGCCAGATCCTCGAACAGCAGCATGGCAAAGGCCGGCCGCCCGACCCGGCTCGCCGCCCCGACCAGCGGCAGAACGAGCGCGGTGGAGGAGAGCGACAGCGCGAGCCCCAGCCCGATCGCACCGCCCCACGCCTGACCGATCAGGTGCAGGCCGATCGCGATCAGCACCGCCGATCCGAACAGCTCGACCGCGCCCAGCCCGAACACCAGCCGCCGCATCGTCCAGAGCCGCTTCAACGATAGTTCCAGCCCGATCGAGAACAGCAGCAGGATGATCCCGAACTCGGCGAACGGCTCGATCGATGCGGGATTGCTGATCGTCAGATAGTAGAGCCACGGCACCTGCGGCACGAGCCCGCCGAGCGCGGCCGGACCGACCAGCACGCCGACCAGGATGAAGCCGATGACCGGGCTGATCCGAAAGCGGGCAAAGGCGGGTATGACGATCCCGGCCGCACCCAGGATGACGAGCGCGTCCGAGAAGCCGCTGTTGTGCAGGTTGAGCGCCATGCCAGGCACCATAGGGTCCGCCGCACGGCTTTGTCATGACGCAATGGCGATGGCCGCGCATTGTTGTAGAGAGCGCCGTCCATCCGGAGAGCAGTTCCATGAAGACCCGTGCCGCCGTCGCCTTTGCGCCCAAGCAACCGCTGGAGATCGTCGAGCTCGATCTGGACGGCCCCCGCACCGGCGAGGTGCTCGTCGAGATCATGGCGACCGGCATCTGCCACACCGACGCCTACACGCTCGACGGCTTGGACAGCGAGGGGCTGTTCCCCTCCGTGCTCGGCCACGAGGGTGCTGGCATTGTGCGGGAGGTCGGGGCCGGCGTGACCAGCGTGGCGCCCGGCGACCACGTCATTCCGCTCTACACGCCCGAGTGCCGCCAGTGTAAGTCGTGCCTGTCGGGCAAGACCAACCTGTGCACCGCGATCCGCGCGACGCAGGGCAGGGGGCTGATGCCCGACGGTACCACCCGCTTCAGCCACAAGGGGCAGCCGATCTTCCACTACATGGGCTGCTCGACCTTCTCGAACTTCACCGTGCTGCCCGAGATCGCGGTCGCGAAGATCAGGACGGACGCGCCGTTCAAGACGAGCTGCTACATCGGCTGCGGCGTGACCACCGGCGTCGGCGCGGTCGTCAACACCGCCAAGGTCCAGGTCGGCGAGAACGTCGTGGTGTTCGGGCTGGGCGGGATCGGGCTCAACGTCATTCAGGGCGCGCGGCTAGCGGGTGCGGCGCGGATCATCGGGGTCGACATCAACCCGGAGCGTGAGGCGTGGGGCCGCCAGTTCGGGATGACCGACTTCCTCGACAGTCGTGGGCTCAGCCGCGAGGAGACGGTCGCCCGCGTGCTGGAGCTGACCGACGGCGGCGCGGACTACAGCTTCGATGCGACCGGCAACACGGAGGTGATGCGCACCGCGTTGGAGGCGTGCCACCGCGGCTGGGGAACGTCGATCATCATCGGCGTGGCGGAGGCGGGCAAGGAGATCGCGACCCGTCCCTTCCAGCTCGTTACCGGTCGCAACTGGCGCGGCACCGCCTTTGGTGGTGCCAAGGGCCGGACCGATGTGCCCAAGATCGTCGACTGGTACATGGAGGGCAAGATCGCGATCGATCCGATGATCACGCACGTGCTGAGCCTGGACGAGATCAACCGCGGCTTCGACCTGATGCACGCGGGCGAGAGCATTCGCTCGGTAGTGGTCTACTGATGGACAAGGTGAACCTTGCGGACAAGTTCGCGACCTTCGCCGACCACTGGGCGCCGCGGCTGGTCGCCAGCTACAACGGCAACGACGTCCGTATCGTGAAGGTCGAGGGCGAATTCGTCTGGCACGCCCATGCCGATACCGACGATTTCTTCCTGGTGCTGGACGGCGAGCTCGACATCGAGCTGCGCGACCGCACCGTAACGCTGGGGCCGGGCGAGCTGTTTGTGGTACCACGCGGCGTCGAGCACCGCCCCGTTGCGCGACGCGGCGAGGTCAGGATGATCAACATCGAACCCGGCGGCACCAACAACGTCCGCGAGGGATCGCCGCAGCAGCCGGTGGTGGCGGCGTAAAGGAGGAGAGTTGATGTTCAGTCACGTAATGCTCGGCACCGACGACATGACGGCGAGCCGCGCCTTCTACGATGCGACGCTGGGGGCGCTCGGCGCCCGACCCGGTCGCGAGGACCCGAAGGGGCGCGTCGTCTACCTGCACGACGGTGCCATGTTCATGCTGACTCGCCCAATCAACGGCGAGCCGGCCTGCCACGCAAATGGCGGCACGGTCGGGTTCCGCTGCGCCAGTGCCGAGCAGGTCGCAGCCTGGCACGCGGCCGGCGTTGCCCACGGCGGCACCGCGATTGAGGACCCGCCCGGCGAGCGGCAAGGCCCGTTCGGCGCGGTGCACCTCGCCTATCTGCGCGATCCTGCCGGCAACAAGCTGTGCGCGGCGTTCCGGCCCGCGTGATGGAGACGGTTGCCACTGCGAAGTCGCACGGCGGCGTCCAGGGCGTCTACCGGCACCCATCCACGGCGACCGGCACCGACATGACCTTTGCCGTGTACGTGCCCCCGCACGCGCCCGGCACGCGCCTGCCTGTGCTGTGGTACCTGTCCGGGCTGACCTGCACCCACGCCAACGTCACCGACAAGGGCGAGTACCGCCGGGCGTGCGCGGAGGCCGGGATCATCTTCGTCGCGCTGGACACATCGCCGCGTGGCGAGGGCGTGGCCGACGATCCGGCCTGGGACATGGGGCAGGGCGCCGGTTTCTACGTCGATGCGACGCAGGCGCCCTGGACGCCGCACTTCGCGATGTGGCGGTACGTGACGGAGGAGTTGCCGGCGCTCGTCGCCGGGGCGTTCCCGGTCGACATGGCGCGGCAGGGGATCACCGGCCACTCGATGGGCGGCCACGGCGCGCTGACGATCGCGCTGACCTGTCCGGAGCGTTTCCGATCGGCCAGTGCGTTCGCGCCGATCGTCGCGCCGTCGCAGGTGCCGTGGGGTGCGAAGGCGCTCGGCGGCTACCTGGGTGCGGACCGTGCGGCGTGGCGCCGGCATGATGCGGTGGCGCTGATCGAGGATGGCGCGCGGCTGCCCGAGCTGCTGGTTGACCAGGGCGCGGCGGACGCGTTCCTTGCCGAGCAGTTGCGGCCCGAATTGCTGGCTGCGGCGTGCGCGGCGGCTGGAATCCCGCTGACGCTTAGAATGCAGCCGGGCTACGATCACAGCTACAATTTCGTCTCGACCTTCATGGCCGATCACGTCGCCTGGCACGCCGCGCGGCTGCGCTGAGGCTAGGAAGAGGATGGCGGCGCGGTGAGGCGCCGCCACCTGACATGGCTTACTGCCAGCTGCCCATCTTGGTCTCCAGGTTGACGCGGACCGCTTCGAAGAACTGCTCCGTCGTCATCCACGGCTGCGCCGGGCCGATCAGGATCGCCAGATCCTTGGTCATCTTGCCCGCTTCCACGGTCTCGATGCAGACCTGCTCCAGCGTCTCCGCGAAGCGCGTGACCTCGGGCGTGTCGTCGAACTTGCCGCGGTACTTGAGGCCGCCGGTCCACGCGAAGATCGAGGCGATCGGGTTGGTGGAGGTGGCCTTGCCCTGCTGGTGCTGGCGATAGTGGCGGGTCACGGTGCCGTGCGCCGCCTCGGCCTCGATCGTCTTGCCGTCCGGCGTCATCAGCACGGAGGTCATCAGCCCGAGGCTGCCGAACCCCTGCGCGACCTGGTCCGACTGGACGTCGCCGTCATAGTTCTTGCACGCCCACACGAACTCGCCGTGCCACTTGAGCGCGGAAGCGACCATGTCGTCGATCAGGCGGTGCTGGTACTCGATCCCGGCCGTCTTGAACTGGTCGGCGAACTCGGTCTCGAACACCTCCTGGAAGATGTCCTTGAAGCGGCCGTCATAGGCCTTGAGGATCGTGTTCTTGGTGCTGAGATACACCGGCCAGCCGCGGCCGAGGCCGTAGTTCATGCTGGCGCGGGCGAAATCGCGGATCGACTCGTCCAGATTGTACATCCCCATCGCGACCCCGGCAGCCGGGAAATTGAAGACTTCCTCTTCGATCGTCTCGCCGTTGGCGCCTTCCCACTTCATGGTGAGCTTGCCGGCGCCCGGCACCTTGAAATCGGTCGCCTTGTACTGGTCGCCAAAGGCGTGGCGCCCGACCACGATCGGGTGGGTCCAGCCGGGGATCAGGCGGGGCACGTTCTTGATGACGATCGGCTCGCGGAAGACGACGCCACCCAGGATGTTGCGGATCGTGCCGTTCGGCGACTTCCACATCTTCTTGAGGTTGAACTCCTCGACGCGGGCCTCGTCGGGGGTGATGGTGGCGCACTTCACGCCGACCCCGTACTTCTTGATAGCGTTGGCGCTATCGATCGTGATCTGGTCGCCGGTCTGGTCGCGCTTCTCGACACCCAGGTCGTAGTAGTCGAGCTCGATGTCGAGATACGGCTTGATCAGGCGCTCGCGGATCCACTCCCAGATGATCCGCGTCATCTCGTCGCCGTCGATCTCCACGACGGGCGTCTTCACCTTGATCCTGGTCGCCATGCTGTTCTTGTCCTGCCTGAGAGTGCGTGGCTGAGGCTCCTACGAGCGCGCGCGCGCCCGATCAACCGCCGCCGCGGCGTTGCCCTGCGGCAAGCGGTGGGGTAGGTGCGGTCGGATGACTTCGCTCGACAAGCCGCCCGTCGTCACGACGACGGTCAAGTGGCGGTTCCCCGGGGTGCACCCCGAAGGCCGCAAGTACGTCTGGATCGCCGGCGGAATCACGCTGCTGCTCACGATCGTCAGCAAGGTACTGTTCTGGCCCATGGTCGGCGTGACGATCTGGGTCGCGACCTTCTTTCGCGATCCTGTCCGCACCACGCCGCAGGGCGAGGGGCTGATCGTCTCCCCCGCCGACGGGCTGGTCACCATGATCGAGCGGGTGCCGCTGCCGCCCGAGCTCGCGGGCCCCAATGCGCTCGGAAGCGAGCCGCTGGTGCGCGTTTCCATCTTCATGTCGGTATTCGACGTCCACATCAACCGCACCCCGATCTCCGGCACGATCCGCCAGGTCGTCTACATCAGCGGCAAGTTCCTGAACGCGGACCTCGACAAGGCGAGCGAGGAGAACGAGCGCCAGCACTTCGTGGTGGAGGGAGGCGACGGCACCCGCGTCGGCTTCACCCAGATCGCGGGACTGGTCGCGCGCCGGATCGTCACCTTTGCCAAGGTCGGCGACATCGTCGCGGTCGGCCAGCGCATCGGCCTGATCCGTTTCGGCAGTCGCGTCGACGTGTACCTGCCCGAGGGATCTGAGCCGCAGGTGGCGCTTGGCCAGCGAGCGATCGCGGGAGAGACGATCATCGGCCGTCCCGGTGTGGCAAGGGCGGTCGGCGTTGCCCAGTGATCCGGTCCGCGACGCACCTCGCTTCGCGCGGCTGCGGCGGCGTCGCGCTGGTGGCGAGCACGGCATCCCGCTGCGCGCGGTCGCCCCGAACGCCGTCACCGCGCTGGCGCTCTGTTCCGGCCTGACCGCGATCCGCTATGCGATCGGGGGCGAGTGGGAGCGGGCGGTCGCCTTCATCATGGCGGCGGGCGTGCTCGACGGCATCGACGGCCGTGTCGCGCGCATGCTCCATGGCGAAAGCCGGTTCGGCGCGGAGCTCGACTCACTGTCCGACGCGATCAGCTTCGGCGTGTCGCCCGCGCTGGTGCTCTACCTTTGGTCGCTCATGTACGCGCCGCGGGTCGGGTGGATCTGCGCGCTGGTCTATGCGGTGTTCTGCGCGCTCCGGCTTGCACGGTTCAATGCGCGGATCGACGTCGCGGACCAGCCGCACAAGTCGGCCGGCTTCCTGACCGGCATTCCGGCGCCGGCCGGAGCGGGGCTGGCGCTGCTCCCGCTCTACCTGTCGTTCTTCGTTGAGGAACCGCTGCTGCGCTCCCCATGGCTGGTCGCGCCCTGGATCGCGCTGATCGCGACGCTGATGGTGTCGAGCTTCGCGACGTTCAGCTGGTCGTCGCTGAAGCTGCGCCGCAACATCCGGTTCGAGGCGATTGTTGTGGTTGTTGCGGTCGGTGCAGCGCTTATCTCGGCGCCATGGCAGACCTTGAGCGTCGTCTGTCTGCTCTACCTCGCGACCTTGCCGCTCAGCATCCGGTCGTACGCCCGGGTCAGGCGGCAGCGCGCCGCGCCGCTGGCGAGTACGCCGCTCGGGGCGTGACGTTGCGCACACGGCTGCGCCCCGGCACCAGCGCGGGCGCAAGCGGCGTCACTACCGGACCGTTCAGCAGCAGGTCGGCGATGCGATGAGCTTCCGGCCACGCCGTTGCGACGAGCGTCCAGACCGCTGCCGCGAAAGCCGCACCGAACACGATAAACGAGATAACCGACATCACCTTGGCTCCCAAGCCTGGATCAATTTCCACTTGATCCAATGATTCCAGACGCTTGTTCGGCAGCTGAGTTCCCGTCTGTACGGAAGCTCGCGCTTGTTCACGCCTGAGTTCCCTTATGTTCTGTCTACGTTCCGGTTGTCAATCCTGTTTTGTTCCGAAAACCCGGCTTGATCCGGCAGCCGGGTTCGTCTAAGGGGCGCGCCTCAACCCGCATGGGAAGCACATATACCGGTGCCCGGTGGCGCTTTGAGCGCCTGAAACCTGGTCATCGCTTCCCAGAGGCTCAACCGGAAGGAGATATCCCTATGGCGGCACCCGTCGTCACCATGCAGGCCCTGCTCGAGTCGGGCGCACACTTCGGCCACCAGACCCATCGCTGGAATCCGAAGATGAAGCCGTACATTTTCGGCGACCGCAACGGCGTCCACATCCTCGACCTGTCGCAGACCGTGCCGCTTTTCGCGCGCGCGCTGGAGTTCGTGTCGTCAACGGTGGCGAGCGGCGGCAAGGTGCTGTTCGTCGGCACCAAGCGCCAGGCGCAGGAGCCGATTGCCGAGGCCGCGAAGCGCGCCGGGCAGTTCTACGTCAACCACCGCTGGCTGGGCGGCATGCTCACCAACTGGAAGACGATCTCGGGTTCGATCAAGCGCTTCAAGGCGCTGGACGAGCAGCTCTCGGGCGACACCGCGGGTCTCACCAAGAAGGAAGTGCTGCAGCTGACGCGTGAGCGCGACAAGCTGGAGCTGTCGCTCGGCGGCATCAAGGACATGGGCGGCGTGCCCGACATCATGTTCGTGATTGACGCCAACAAGGAAGAGCTCGCGATCAAGGAAGCCAACACGCTCGGCATCCCGGTCGTCGCGATCCTCGATTCGAACGTCAGCCCGGACGGCATCGCCTTTCCGGTGCCGGCGAACGATGACGCGAGCCGCGCCATCCGCCTGTACTGCGAGGCGATCGCGATCGCCGCCACCCGTGGCAACCAGCAGGGCCAGCAGAACCGCGGCGTCGATATCGGCGCGATGGATGCCCCGCCGTCGGAGGAGGCCCTGTCGGCCGACCCGATCGTCGAGCAGGCGTCCGCACCGATGGACGAGCAGCAGCAGGCCGAGGGCGAGCAGCCCGTCAGCGCCTGACGCCGCGTCGCGAGACGGTAACACCGGCGGGGCAGGGCGCATGACATCGCCCCGTCCCGCCGACTTGTATCAAGACTAGAGGAACCAAGAACATGGCCGAGATCACTGCCGCTGCCGTGAAGGACCTGCGCGAGAAGAGCGGCGCGGGCATGATGGACTGCAAGAAGGCGCTGGCGGAGACCGGCGGCGACATCAACGCCGCCGTCGACTGGCTGCGCACCAAGGGCCTGGCCGCCGCCGCCAAGAAGTCCAGCCGCACCGCGGCCGAGGGGCTGATCGGCGTCGCCGTCGCCGGCACCAAGGGCGCGGCGGTCGAGGTCAACTCCGAAACCGACTTCGTCGCGAAGAACGAGCGCTTCCAGGACTTCGTGCGCGAGGTGACGCAGGTCGCCCTCGCCGAGGGCGACGACATCGCCGCGATCAAGGCGGCCAAGATGTCGGGCGGCACGACGGTCGAGGACACGCTCACCAACAACATCGCGACGATCGGTGAGAACCAGACGCTGCGCCGTGCCAAGCGCCTTGAGGTGACGCAGGGTGCGGTGATCCCGTACGTCCACAATGCGGCGGCATCGGGCCTGGGCAAGATCGGCGTGCTGGTTGCGCTCGAATCGGACGCAGGCGTCGACGTGCTCGAGCCGCTCGGCAAGCAGGTCGCGCAGCACATCGCGGCGGCCTTCCCGCTGGCGCTCGACGAGACCGGTCTCGACCCCGAGATCCTGGAGCGGGAGCGCGCGATCGCGACCGAGAAGGCACAGGAGAGCGGCAAGCCGGCCGACATCATCGCCAAGATGGTCGAAGGCGGCGTCAAGAAGTTCGCCAAGGAGAACGCGCTGCTGAGCCAGCCGATCGTCCACGACGGCAAGACCCCGGTCGCCGACGTGGTCGCGAAGGCCGCCAAGGATGCCGGCACGACGATCGTGCTGAAGGACTATGTCCGATTCCAGCTCGGCGAGGGCATCGAGAAGGAAGAAAGCGACTTCGCCGCCGAGGTTGCGGCCACCGCCGGTCTCACCAAGTAGGATCGGCCGGGCCGCGCGATCGACGCGTGGGCGGAAGCAGTTGGCAAGGCGGCGCGGCCCTACTAGGGTCCGCGCCGCTTTCCCGTTCATCGTACGAGTAACGCCGCCCCATGAGCACGCCCCGCTACAAGCGCATTCTGCTGAAGCTCTCGGGCGAGGTGCTGATGGGGGAGGGCGGGCTTGCGATCGATCCGGCGGTGACCGCGCGGGTCGCGGGCGAGATCGCGGACGCACGCGGCGCCGGGCACGAGCTGTGCGTCGTGGTCGGCGGCGGCAACATCTTTCGCGGGCTCTCCGCTGCCGCCAAGGGGATCGAGCGGGCGACCGCCGACTACATGGGGATGCTCGCGACCGTGATGAACGCGCTCGCGGTCCAGAACGCGCTGGAGCAGATTGGGGTGGAGACGCGGGTTCAGTCGGCGATCCCGATGGCAAGCGTCTGCGAACCCTTCATCCGGCGGCGCGCCGAGCGTCACCTGGCGAAGGGTCGCGTGGTGATCTTCGCGGCCGGTGTCGGATCGCCGTTCTTCACGACCGACAGCGGGGCGGCGCTGCGCGCGGCCGAGATGAAGTGCGATGCGCTGTTCAAGGGCACCTCGGTTGACGGCGTCTACGATGCCGACCCGAAGAAGGTCGCGACTGCCACCCGTTATGAAACAGTCACTTACGACAGCGTGCTGTCGCAGAACCTGAAGGTCATGGACGCGAGCGCGATTGCGCTGTGCCGTGACAACGACATCCCGATCGTCGTCTTCAACATTCGCGACCACGGCAATCTCGCCGCGGTGCTGCGCGGTGAGGGCGTGTCGACGACGGTCACGAACCGGAACTGAGAGGATCTCCATGCCTGCCTATGACAAGTCCGACCTGGAGCGCCGCATGGCGGGCGCCGTCGAGGCGCTGAAGCACGACCTGGTCGGGCTGCGCACCGGTCGCGCGTCGACCACGCTGCTCGATCCGGTCACCGTCGAGGTGTACGGCGCGCAGATGCCGATCAACCAGGTCGCGAGCGTCTCCGCCCCCGAGCCGCGGATGCTGTCGGTGCAGGTGTGGGACAAGTCCAACGTCGGCCCGGTCGACAAGGCGATCCGCTCGGCCGGGCTGGGGCTCAACCCGATCGTCGACGGCCAGACGCTGCGCTTGCCGATTCCCGACTTGACGGAGGAGCGCCGCAAGGAGCTCGCCAAGCTCGCCAACCAATATGCGGAGAAGGCCCGGATCGCGGCACGCAACGTTCGCCGCGACGGCATGGACAGCCTCAAGACCGACGAGAAGAAGGGTGTGTTCGGCGAGGATGATCGCAAGCGTCACGAGGGCGAGGTCCAGAAGCTGACGGACGCGACCATCGCCGACATCGACGCCGCCGCCGCCGCCAAGGAGAAGGAAATCCTTGGAAAGTGATGCGCGAACGGCGCGACGCGCTGTTCAGGTCGTGCCGGGGGCATGACCGGCGCATCACTCCCGGAGTAACGATCGCGTGACCGCCCCCCTGCACGTCGCGATCATCATGGACGGCAACGGTCGCTGGGCGAAGGCACGCATGCTGCCGCGAATCGCCGGGCATCGCCGCGGGGTTGAAGCGGTGCGCCGGGTCGTGCGCGCGGCGGCCGACCTCAACATCGGCACGCTGACGCTCTACGCCTTCTCGTCGGAGAACTGGCGGCGTCCGGCCGACGAGGTTTCCGACCTGATGGGGCTGCTTCGGCGCTTCATCCAGAGCGACATCGACGAGCTTGTCGGGGAGGGCGTCCGGCTCGCGGTGATCGGCGACTATCGTGCGCTCGCGCCCGATCTGGTGGCCCTCATCGACGATGCGATCGCCCGCACGCTCGCCAACGACGGGCCGCTGCTGGTGATCGCGCTCAACTACGGGGCGCAGGCCGAGATCGCAGCCACCGCGCGCCGGCTGGCGAGGCAGGTGGCGAGCGGCGAGCTCGCGGCGGAGGCGATCGACGAGCGGGTGTTCGAGGGCGCGCTGCCGTCCGGCGGGCTGCCGCCGGTCGACCTGCTGATCCGGACCTCGGGCGAGCAGCGCCTGTCCAACTTCCTGCTGTGGCAGGCGGCCTATGCCGAGCTGCTGTTCGTCGACACCCTGTGGCCGGACTTCGGGCCCGACGAGCTGGCCGGAGCGGTGAGGGCGTTCGGCGCGCGCCAGCGGCGCTTCGGCGGGTTGTAGATGGGCGACCTTCCCAAGCGCGCCTTGAGCGGCGCGATCCTGATCGCGGTGGCCCTGGCGGCGCTGTGGCTGGGCGGGATCGCCTTCTGGCTGCTGGTGGTGGTGGCCGCGCTGCTGATGATGGCAGAGTGGTCGGAACTGCACGGCGTCGATGCCCGGACCAAGCGGGTGGGGCAGCTCGCCATCTCGGTCCCGCTCGCGATCCTGGCGCCGATCGCGTCGGGACCGACCTTTCTCGTGCTCGGCCTGGTGGCCGGCGCCGGCTTCTTCATCGCCGCGACCACCCGGCGGAGCGAACTCGGCTGGGGTACGGCCTATGTCGGGCTGCCCGCGCTCGCGCTGGTGCTGCTGCGTGCGCAGGATAATGGCCTGTTGCTGGCGAGCTGGGCACTGGCGCTGGTGTGGGCGACCGACATTGGGGCCTATTTCGCCGGCCGCAGCATTGGCGGTGCGAAGCTGGCGCCGCGCATCAGTCCCAACAAGACCTGGGCCGGGCTGATCGGCGGGGTCGTGGCGGCGACGCTGTTCGCCTTTGCGCTGCACGTGTGGGCAGGGCTGCCCTTCCGGCTGGTCATGGCGACGCCGGTACTCGCGGTCACCGCGCAGGCCGGCGACCTCTACGAGAGCTGGCTCAAGCGTCGCGCGGGCGTCAAGGACTCAGGGAGCCTGCTGCCGGGGCACGGCGGGGTGCTGGATCGGCTCGACGGGCTGGTACCGGTGGCGGTGCTCGCGGCCCTGCTGGTCGAGGTGCCGCGGTGGCTGTGAAGCGCGTCACGATCCTGGGTGCGACCGGATCGGTCGGCACGTCGACGCTCGACCTGATCGAGCGCGAGCCTGATGCCTTCGAGGTGATTGCGCTCACCGCCAACTGCGACGTGGAGAAGCTCGCTGCCGCCGCGATCCGGACTCACGCCCGCCGCGCGGCCGTCGCCGACCAGCGCTGCCTGCCTGCGCTGGAGGCGGCGCTGGCCGGCACCGGGATCGAGGCCACGGGCGGTGCGGATGCGGTTTGCGAGGCCGCCGCGATGGACGCCGACTGGACGATGGCCGCGATCGTCGGCTGCGCCGGGCTGAAGCCGGTGATGGCCGCGCTGGAGCAGGGCCGCACCGTGGCGCTCGCCAACAAGGAGGCGCTGGTTTCCGCCGGTGACGTCATGACGGCGGCGTCGCAGGCGAGTGGCGCGACGCTGCTCCCAGTCGATTCCGAGCACAACGCGATCTTCCAGTGCCTGGAGCCGGCCAACCGCACCCGGGTCCGGCGTATCATCCTGACTGCGAGCGGCGGACCCTTCCGGGACTGGCCGATCGAGCGGATGGCGACGATCAGCCCGGCTCAGGCAGTGGCACACCCGAACTGGTCGATGGGCGCCAAGATCTCCGTCGACAGTGCGACCATGATGAACAAGGGCCTGGAGCTGATCGAGGCGCATCACCTGTTCGGCGTCGCCCCGGCGCAGCTGGAGGCGATCGTCCACCGCCAGTCGGTGATCCACTCCATGGTCGAATATGTCGACGGATCGACGCTGGCGCAGCTCGGCCCACCCGACATGCGGGTCCCGATCGCGCACGCGCTCGCCTGGCCGGCGCGGATGGCGACGCCGATGGCACCGCTCGACCTGGCGGCAATCGGACGGCTCGACTTCGAGGCAGCGGATCCGGAGCGCTTCCCCGCGCTGGCGCTCGCCAAGTCGGCCATGGAAGCGGGCGGCGCACGCCCGGCGATCCTCAACGCGGCGAACGAGGTCGCGGTCGCCGCCTTTCTCGACAATCGGATCGGCTTCCTCCAAATTGCCGCAATTGTCCAAGATACGCTGGAGGCATATGATCCGGGTGCGCCGGACAGTCTTGATGCCGTGCTGGACGTCGATGCGGGGGCGCGACGGATCGCCGCGGATCGCGTAGCGGCCAGTGGCCACAGGATTGCCCCGTGATCGAAGCTCCCGGACTGCTCCTTACCGTTATCGCCTTCGCGCTCGTGCTGGGGCCGCTCGTGTTCGTGCACGAGCTCGGCCATTATCTCGCCGGGCGCTGGTTCGGGGTAAAGGCTGAGGCGTTCTCCATCGGCTTCGGGCACGAGGTCGCCGGCTTCACCGACAAGCGCGGCACACGCTGGAAGTTCGGCTGGCTGCCGCTCGGCGGCTACGTCAAGTTTGCGGGCGACATGGGGCCGGCGAGCCAGCCCACCGCCGAGTGGCTGCAACTGCCCGCCGCGGAGCGCGCGCAGACGTTTCAGGCGAAGCCCGTTTGGCAGCGCGCGATCATCGTCGCGGCGGGCCCGGCGATCAACTTGGCTCTCGCGGTGCTGATCCTCGCCGGCTTCGCCTACGCCTACGGCCAGAGCACCACCCCGCCGGTCATCGGGCTGGTAGCGGAAGACAGCGCGGCGTCGCGTGCCGGCCTGACCCACGGTGACCGGATCACGAGCATCGGCGACAAGTCGGTCGCGCGCTTCGACGACCTGCGGCTCTATGCCGCGATGCGCCCGAACGAGACGGTGCCGCTGACGATCGTGCGGGACGGGCAGACGCGCACCCTGCCGCTCACGATCGGGCAGCTGCGCGAGGCGGATCGCTTCGGCAACCAGTTCCGGGTCGGGCGGATCGGCATCGGTCCGGCGGCGCCGGTCTGGTCTCCGGTCGGCCTGCTGGAGGCGCCCGTAGTCGGCGTGCGGCGGACCGGCGAGATCATCGGCATGATGGTCGACACGATCGCGCAGATCGTCACCGGACGCCGCTCGGTGGAGGAGCTCGGCGGACCGTTGCGGATCGCGCAGGTCTCCGGCCAGCAGCTGGCGATCGGCTGGCCGGAGTTCGTGTCGCTAATCGCACTCATTTCGATTAACTTGGGGTTCATCAACCTCTTGCCAGTTCCGATGCTCGACGGCGGACACCTGTTCTTCTACGCGATCGAGGCGGTCCGGCGCCGGCCGGTCGGCGCGCGAGCGCAGGAGTGGGCCTTCCGTGGCGGGTTGGCCGCGATCCTGGCGCTCATGCTGCTGGTGACGATCAACGATCTCGGCGCCTTCGGCCTGTGGCGCGGCATCGCGTCCTTGATCGGCTGACGCGGTTCGGGCAGGGCGACGCGCGGGGCGCGCGGATCATTTCTCAAGTTGGCGTTTGGGGTGGGTTGGTGAAGTCAGTGAAGGCGAACAAGACGTCCGCGCGTGCGGCTGCGGTGCTGATGACGGGCACGATCCTGTCCGGGCTGCCGCTGACGGCGCAGGCGCAGACCGCGCCTGGCGCGCCGCCCGTCCGCCGTACGACGGCACCGACGCAGGCGGCGCCCGCCCGGACGACCCCCGCCACCGCGCCAGCCCAGGCGCCCGCCGCCACGCCTGCCGTGACTCCAGGACCGACGGGGACCGTCCGCTCGATCCGGGTCGAGGGATCGCAGCGCGTGGAGCAGGACACGGTGCTGTCCTACACCAAGCTGCGCGTCGGCCAGCCATACAGCAACGAGATCGTCGACCAGGCGATCAAGGACCTGCTCGCCTCCGACCTGCTCGCCGACGTGTCGATCGCGGGCGTGGAAACGGGCGACCTCGTGATCCGCATCCGCGAGAACCCAATCATCAACCGCGTGGTGCTGGAGGGTAACAAGCGGCTCAAGAACGACAAGATCGAGAAGGAGCTGAAGCTCCGCCCGCGCCAGATCTTCACCCGGACCGCCGTCCGCGCGGACGTCGCGCGCATCGTCGAGCTCTACCGTCGCCAGGGCCGCTTCGCCGCGATCGTCGAGCCGAAGATGGTCAGCCTCGACCAGAACCGCGTCGACGTGATCTTTGAGATCCGGGAAGGGCCGAAGTCGAAGGTCCGTCAGATCAACATCATCGGCAACGAGGTGTTCGACGACGGCGAGCTCCGCAAGGAGATGGCGACCAAGGAAGCGCGGCTGCTGACGCTGCTGTCCTCCAACACCAGCTACGATCAGGACCGTCTGGCGTACGACCAGCAGAAGCTGCGCCAGTTCTACCTGACCAACGGCTACGCCGACTTCCGCGTGATCTCGGCCGTCGCCGAGCTGACGCCGGACAAGCGCGACTTCATCATCACCTACGTGGTGGAGGAGGGGCCGCGCTACAAGTTCGGCGAGGTGACCGTCGACAGCGCGATCCGCGACTTCAACAACACGACGCTCGCCGCCTCGCTGCCGATGAAGAAGGGCGACTGGTACGACGCGAAGAAGGTCGAGGACTCGGTCGATCAATTGCAGGAGGCGGCGGGCCTGTTCGGCTACGCCTTCTCCGAGGTTGATCCCGAGTTCCAGCGCGACCGTGACTCGCTCACCATGACGCTGAACTTCAACATCAAGGAAGCGAACCGCACCTATATCGAGCGGATCGACATCACCGGGAACACGCAGACCCAGGACAAGATCGTCCGCCGCGAGATGCGGGTGGCCGAAGGCGACGCCTTTAACACCTTCCTGGTCAAGCGTTCGACCGACCGCATCAACTCGCTCGGCTATTTCCAGGACAAGTTCGAGATCGAGCAGAAGCCCGGCTCGGCGCCTGACCGGATCGTGCTCGCGGCGAACGTCGAGGAGAAGGCGACGGGCGAGCTCTCGCTCTCCGCCGGTTTCTCGAGCCTCGAACGTTTTATCCTCCAGGCGTCGATCCGCCAGCGCAACTTTCGCGGCAAGGGGCAGGATCTGCGCGCGTCGGTCAACTACTCGAGCTATTCCAAGTCGGTGGAGCTCGGCTTCACCGAGCCGTACCTGTTCGACAAGAACATCGCGCTCGGCGGCACGATCTTCCGGCGCGACTACAACGCGTTCCAGTTCCTCGGCAACGATCGCCAAACGACCTACTCGCAGGTGTCGACCGGCTTTCAGATCGCGGCCGGCATCCCGCTAACCGAATATTGGACGCTCTCGGCGCGGTACAATCTGACCCAGGACGAGGTCGGGCTCGACCAGTCCACCTTCTTCACCAACGGCGTGTGCGACCCGCTCCGTGCCGGCCGCTACCTGTGCGACGCGCTCGGCAATCGCCTGACCTCCTCGGTCGGCTTTGGCGTGACCTACGACAGCCTCAACAGCCGACTGCGCCCGACGGCCGGCCAGCGGCTGTCGCTGGGCGTCGACTTCGCGGGTCTCGGCGGCGACGTGAAGTACGTCCGCGGACGCGCGGAAGGCTCCAAGTTCTGGGGGCTCGGCAGCGGCTTCATCTTCTCGGTCCTGGCCGAGGGAGGGTACATCCACAGCCTGGAGGACAGCCGCGGCGAGGGCATCGATCGGATCCGAATCACCGATCGCTTCTACCTGGGCGAGCCGCAGTTCCGCGGGTTCGACATCCGCGGCGTCGGCCCGCGCATCCAGCGGATCCAGTACACCGGCGATGCCGCCAGCGGCACGCAGGCGCTCGTCACTGACCGCGATCAGATCATTGATGACCCGCTGGGCGGCCGGGCCTATTACCTCGGCCGCGCCGAGCTGGAGATTCCGCTCGGCGCCGGTGCCCGCGAACTCGGGCTGCGGCCGTCGATCTACGTCCAGGCCGGCGCGTTGTTCGGCGTGACCCAGCCGCGCGCGACGCTTCAGTTCCCGCAGGCGCGCAACGCCGACGGGTCGCTCCGTTTCAACGCGGACGGCTCGCCGACGCTGCTGCCGTTCACCCAGTATCTGAAGGACAATCAGGGGCGGCAGCTCTACATCGTCAACAATTCGGACTCGACCATCGCGACGACGACCTGCTCGGTCGGTACCTCGCCGACCAACGGTGGCCCGTGCGTCGGCAGCCAGATCAACACGCCCGCGACCAGCGAGACCCCGGCCTTCTTCGAGCGGTTCACCGGCGACTCGGCCAAGCCGCGCCTGTCGATCGGCATCGGCGTGAACTGGAACTCGCCATTCGGCCCGCTCCGCATCGATCTCGCCCGCGCGCTGCTGACCCAGCCGGGCGACGACACCAAGCTTTTGACCTTCAACGTAGGGACCCAGTTCTGATGACTTCTCTCAAGATGATGATGCTCGCCGCGGCGGGCACGATCGCCCTCGCCGCGCCGGCGTCGGCACAGGTGAACGGGATCGCCGTCGCCAATCCGGAAGCGGCCGTGGCCCGCTCCAGCGCGTGGACCGCGGCCCAGAGCCAGATCCAGACGCAGTACAAGACCCAGCTCGATCAGGCGAACGCGCGTCGCACCGCGATCGAGAACGAGCTGCGGCCGCTCTACACTGCGTTCGAGACCGCGCGCGCGGCACCCAACGCCAACGAGGCGGCGCTGCGCACCCAGGCGCAGACCATCCAGACCCGCCAGCAGGCCGGTGAGCAGGAACTGCAGCGGCTGACCGCCCCGGCATCGCGGGCGCAGGCCTATGCGCTGGAGCAGATCCAGCGTCAGATCGGTGCCGCGGTGCAGGCTGCGGTCGCGCGCAAGAACGTGCAGATGCTGCTCCGCCCCGACGCGGCGCTGTTCGCGCAGCCGGCGACCGACATTACCGCCGACATCACGACCGAGCTGAACCGTCTGGTGCCGAGCGTCAGCATCGCCGTGCCGGCCAACTGGCAGCCCGGTCAGCAGCAGGCCGGTGCCGCGGGTGCGCCTGCGACCACCCCGGCGCGGCCAGCGACCACCACGCCCGCTCGGCCGAACACCGGCCGATGAGCGAAGTGCCGGCGGCGGCGCCCGCCATCGGCCCGCTCGACTGGAGCCGGGTGATGGCGGCGCTGCCGCACCGCTATCCCATGCTGTTGGTCGACCGGGTCGAGGAGCTCGTTCCCGACCAGTCGATCGCCGCGATCAAGGCGGTGACGATCAACGAAGGCTTTTTCCAGGGCCACTTCCCTGGCCGCCCGATCATGCCGGGCGTGCTGATCGTGGAGGCGCTGGCGCAGGCCGCTGGCGTGCTCGCGGTTGAGAGTCTGGGGCTCGCGGGCACGGGCAAGCTCGTCTACTTCATGGCGATCGACGAGGCGAAGTTTCGCAAGCCGGTCGAACCCGGCGTGCTGCTCCGGCTTGAGGTTGCCTTCGTCCAGAAGCGCGCGACCGTCTGCAAGTTTGCGGGCGTCGCCAAGGTCGACGGCCAGGTGGTCGCGCAGGCGAATTTCACCGCCATGATCGCCGACCCGCCTGCGACGACCTGACCGCAATCGAACACTTTGACTTATCAACGCGCAGCGGCTAACCGCGCGCGCTTCCAGGCTGGTCGGAACCAGCCGCACCCAGGAGCATAATCATGAAGGCCGAGACTCACCCCGACTACCACATGATCAAGGTCCAGATGACCGACGGCACCGTGTTCGAGACCCGCTCCACCTGGGGCAAGGAAGGCGACACGATGCAGCTCGACATCGATCCGCTGGCGCACCCGGCCTGGACTGGTGGTCGCGGCCAGATGCTTGACCAGGGTGGTCAGGTTGCCCGCTTCAACAAGCGCTTCGGCGGCCTCTCGCTCGGCAAGAAGTAAGGCTAACTTTGCTTTAACCTTAGAGGACGTAGCTTCCGCGCATGATCACATCCGCGGAGCCCGTCCTGTTCGCCGCCGAGTTTGAGCCGGCCCACTATCTCGGCCGGCGGCGCGCGCCGCGGCGGCCGGTCTCGCTGGATGCGAGGCTCGGCCGCGGCGGGCTCGACCGCACCTTGTGCAAGGTGACGGACGTGTCGATCCACGGCGCGCGGCTGCAGACCTACTCCGCGATCAAGCGCGGCAGTGACATTTGGCTGACCCTGCCCGGCGTAGGTCAGGTCAGCGCTACCGTGCGCTGGTCCGACGATTTCGAGGCCGGCTGCGAGTTCCACGAACCGCTCAGCAACGCAGCGCTGCGCACCCTCATCGACCTGTAGCCTCATCCTGGCGCACCGCGTCTCTCACGGCGCTTGCACCGAACGGTAAGACTCGGCAGCTTATCAGGCATTCACTTGGCTGAGGGGCGGTGGATGCTGGCGTGGTTCTCCGGGGGCGCGGTTCTGATGGCACTCGCGGTGCCCGGCGGAGGCAGGCCGGCGCTGCCGCTGCAGGCTCGCCAGCCGCTTGTGCTACCCGCCAACTTCACGCTCAATCCGGTCCGCAGCAGGCTGGCGGTGATGCCGCCGCTGGTCGCGCGCTACTCGCCCCGTCTCGAGGGTGCCAGCCGGTCGGCGCGCGATCCGGCCCAGTTCGCCGCATTGCGGGCGATGCCCGTGGACCGCGGCGGCTTTCGCGGATCGCCGATCAACGCCAAGCTCGAGTGGAAGCTGTCGGGCGACCTCGGCGGCATCGACAGCCAGCTCGGCGTCTCCGGCGTCCCCCGCCTGATCAGCCGCGCGCTGCTGCGCTGACCCACGCCTGTCCCGAGCGCTGGCGGAAGAGGTGGGATTCGAACCCACGGTGAGCGTGAACCCACGGCGGTTTTCAAGACCGCTGCCTTAAACCACTCGGCCACTCTTCCCTGTTCCGCCGCTTAAGCCGGCCGCGATCATCTGTGCAAGGCCCGGGACGATTACGCCTTCGCGCGCCCGAACGGCTGTGGCATCAGCGCTGCCATGTGGGGAAAGCGTATGCGGCGGCGGTCGGGGGCCCTTGGGCTCGGAATGGTTCTCATCGCCGCAGCCGTCCCGGCCTGCGCGCAGGAGGAGGACGGGTTCCAGGCGTTCCTGCGCGGTCTCCGGCCGCGAGCGCTGGCCGAGGGGATCCGGCCGACGACATATGACAGCGTCGCAGCCTCGCTCACCTTCAACCCGCGCGTGGTGGCACTCGACCGGCAGCAGCCCGAGAGTGCCCCGAATGCGCCGATCCCCAACTTTGCGCCCTACCGCGTGCAGCACGTCGATGCGGCCAGGATCACGCGCGGTCGCGCCGCATACCTGCGCGAACGGCCGCGGCTCGCGCGTATCGAGGCGGAGACCGGCGTGCCGGAGGAGATCATGGTCGCGATCTGGGGCCATGAGACCAATTACGGCAGCTACACCGGCGACTTCGACCTGCCGCGCAGCCTGGCGAGCCTCGCTTATGAGGGGCGTCGCCGCGACCTGTTCACCGGCGAATATCTGGCAACGCTCAAGATGATCGATCGCGGTGTGCCGCGCGACCGGCTCAAGGGAAGCTGGGCGGGGGCCTTCGGCTATCCGCAGTTCCTTCCCTCCGTCTACCTCCGCCTGGCGCGCGATGGTGACGGCGACGGCCGGGCCGACATCTGGTCGAACCCGGCCGACACGCTCGCCTCCATCGCCAACTACTTCGTGGACGCCGGGTGGCGTCCGGGCCAGCCCTGGGGCTTCGCCGTCAGCGTACCGGCCAGCTTCGATCGTGGCACGCTTCGAACCCGAACGCTCAGCCCGCGCTGTCCCCGCGTGCACGAACGGCACAGCCGCTGGCGCACGATGGCGGAGTGGCGCGCCGCCGGGATCGTGCCGCAGGGTCGCGGCTGGCCCGCCGACACGGTACTCGCCAGCCTGATCGAACCCGACGGTCCCGGCCGCACCGCCTATCTGTTGACCGGCAATTACCGCGTGATCCTCGATTATAACTGCTCGAATTTCTACGCGCTTTCGGTAGGACTGCTCGCCGATGAAATCGCCCGCTGACCTGTTTGCGCTCCTGATCGCCGCGTCGCCTGCACAGGGCGGCGTTGTCGCCTTTCAGGGCGTGGTCGGCCCGCAGGAGCCGCAAGCCGCCGGCCCGCGCGGATCGTCCGAGCCGATAGCCGGCGAGCGCAGGATCGACCTGGTGGACCGCGCCACCGTCATGTCGACGCCCGGTGTCGTGGTGGTCGCACCGGGACTGGCGCCCGGCGAGATCGCCGAAGTGACCAGTCTGGACAGCGGCCGCACGATCCTGGCGCGGGTGGAGGCGGGCACAACGCTGGCGATCTCAAGCGAGGCCGCAGCGGCGCTGGGGCTGGAGGGGCCGCGCATCCCCGTACGGGTGCGACGTACCGTTGCGCCGCCGCAGGAAGCATCCGCGCTGCTGCGGGGGGAAGCCGCGCCCGCGCGCCCGGACGCGCCGCCCGCGCTGCTGACGGCGCTCCGTCGCCGACTGGCTCCTCCGGTCGAGACCTCGCCGGCGCGTGCCGCGCCTCCGCGTTCGAGAAAGCGGCCGGGTCCCGTCCAGCCCGCGACCGCGGCCAGGTCGACCGCGGTTCCGCGCTCGGGTCCCGGCGTCCAAGTCGCGGCGCTCTCCGATGCGGCGCGGGCGCGGGCGCTCGCGACCGAGCTCGGCGGGCAGGTCGTGAGCGGGGGTGGTCTGCACCGCGTGCAACTCGGCCCGTTCGCGACGCCCGCGCTGGCACAGGCGGCCCGTGCCACCGCGGCCCGCCGCGGCTATCCCGATGCCCGTCTCATTACCGTTGTTGGTCAGTAAGTTAGTACCGGAACATGACACCCATGCTGAAGCCTGTCGCCACCATTGCCGCCGCCACTGCGGTGCTGCTCTCCTCGACTGCCGCCGCGCCGCCGTTCCAGACACCGGCGCCGGTTGCCTATCTGGAGGACCTGTTGACCGGCGCGGTGCTGTACGCAAAGGACGCCGATCGCCGGATGCCGCCCGCGTCGATGGCCAAGATGATGACGGCCTATGTCGCTTTCGACCTGATCAAGAAGGGCGAACTGAAGCTCGCCGACACCGCGACCGTCCGCCCGGAAACGTGGCAGCGCTGGCATGGGCCGCAGGCCGGCTCCACCATGTTCCTGTCACCGAACGAGCAGGTCAGCGTCGAGAACCTGCTGAACGGCATCATTGTCCTGTCGGGCAACGACGCCTGCGTCGTGCTGGCGGAGAAGATCGCGGGGACGGAGGAAGCCTTTGTCGCGCTGATGAACCGCAAGGCCGCCGAGCTGGGCCTGAGGAACAGCAATTTCGGCACGTCTAACGGGTGGCCTGACGGCGGCGTCACCTATGTGACCGCGCGTGATCTGGCGCGGCTCGCCGATGCGACGATCAAGCAGCATCCGCAGCTCTACAAGAAGTTCTACAGCCGTCGTGAGTTCACCTGGGGCAAGACGCTCGGTGCCGGTGCCGACATCACGCAAGGAAACCGCGATCCGCTGCTCGGGCGGGTGGCCGGCGCCGACGGACTCAAGACCGGGCACACGGAGGAGGCGGGCTACGGCTTCACCGGCTCGGCGGAGCAGGGCGGCCGCCGGCTGGTGATGGTCGTCGCCGGGCTCACCAGCTTCAACCAGCGTCGCGAGGAGTCGGTGCGCTTCATGGAGTGGGGCTTCAACGCGTGGAGCGCGAAGCCGATCGTTGCCAAGGGCAAGCGCGTGGCGACCGCCGCCGTACAGCTTGGCGATGCGGGTGAGGTCGGCCTTGTCGCGCCGCAGCCGCTCGCGATCACGATCCCGAAGGGCAGCTCGCCCGACCTGCAGGCGCGCGTCGTCTATCAGGGCCCGATCAAGGCGCCGATCAAGGCCGGCCAGCACGTCGCCGATCTGGTCGTGACCACCAGCGGCGGGCCGGCGCAGACCTTGCCGCTCGTCGCAGAGGCGGACGTGGGTGAGGCCGGCTTCTTCGGCCGCGCCTGGGCGGGCCTCACCTCCTTCTTCGCGTGACGCCCGGCCGCTTCCTGACGCTGGAGGGAGGCGAGGGCGCGGGCAAGTCCACTCAGCTGCGGCGGCTCGCCGCGGTGCTGGCGGATCGCGGGCTGGACGTGGTGGTCACTCGCGAGCCCGGCGGCAGCGAGGGCGCGGAGGCGATCCGGTCGTTGCTGATGGACGGCGCGGCCGACCGCTGGAGTGCCCGCGCGGAGGCGCTGCTCTTTGCAGCGGCACGGGCCGACCATATCGAGAGGCTGATCCGGCCGGCGCTCGACCGCGGCGCCTGGGTGCTGTGCGACCGCTACGTCGATTCGACCCGTGCCTATCAAGGGGCGCAGGGCATCGACGACGCGGCGATTATGTCCCTCCACCGCTTCGGATCGCAAGGACTGCTGCCCGACCGCACCCTTGTGCTGCGGATCGATGTGGAGGAGGGCGCCCGACGGGCCGAGGCGCGCGACGCGGGTGCGCTCGACCGGTTCGCGCAGCGCGGGCGCGACTTTCACGAGAGCGTCGCAGCGGCCTTCGCCCGGATCGCGGCCGGCGAGCCGGAGAGGGTCCGCCTGATCGATGCGAGCGCCACGCCGCAGGTCGTCACCGACCGACTGCTGGCGGCGATCTCCGATCTGCTGCCATGACGTCACTGGTCGGTAATGGCATGGCAAGGGCCGCCTTTGACGCGGCGCTCGCGCACGGTGCGCTCCATCATGCCTGGCTGATTGCCGGGCCTGAGGGGGTGGGCAAGGCGCGCTTTGCGCTCGATGCGGCAACGCGGATGCTGGCGCAGGCGTCCGGGGCGGCCGAACGGACGCAGGCGATGATCGCGGCCGGCTCGCACCCCGACCTGCGAGTCCTGACCCGCAAGCCCAAGGACGAGAACAAGCCGGACAGCGACCTCGCGCGGTCCATCAAGATCGATCAGGTTCGCGCGCTTCAGCCGCTGCTCGCCACCAAGCCGTCGATGTCGGAGCGGCGTGTCATCGTGATCGATGCCGTCGACGATCTGGAACGGCCCGGCGCCTCCAACGCCCTGCTGAAGAACCTGGAAGAGCCGCCCGCGGGCACGATCTTCCTGCTCGTCAGTCACGCGCCAGGCCGATTGCTGCCGACGATCCGCTCGCGCTGTCGCCTGCTCCGCTTCGATCCACTCAGCGACGAAGAGGTCCGGGAGGTCCTAGCCGGGCAGGTTCCGGACGCCACGCCAGCCGAGATCGCCGCGCTGGTCCGCGCCGCCGGTGGCTCACCGGGGCGCGCGCTCCGCTTCGCAGGGCTCCAACTCGCGGTGCTGGAAGACGATCTTGCGGCAATTGCGCGCGACGGCGATCCGTCGAACCGGCGGCGCGTCAAGCTTGCCAAGGCGCTTGGTACGAAGGCGGCGCAACCACGTTACGAGGCGTTCCTCGAGCGGGTGCCCGCCTTTATCGCCGAACAGGCGGGGCGGCTGACCGGGCCGGCGCTGCGCGACGCGCTGGAGGCGTACGATGCCGCGCGGGGTCTGGCGGCGGTGTCGCTCGCCCAGTCGCTCGATGCCGGGACCACCGCGTTCGAGCTTGGCGGGCTGGTGGCGCGACTGGCGAAGCGCAGCTGAAGCGGGTAGGGCCGACGCATGGCCGATCCCTATTACATCACGACCGCGATCCACTATCCGAACGGCCGCCCGCACATCGGCCACGCCTATGAGATGATCGCCGCCGACGCGATCGCGCGCTTCCATCGGCAGACCGGCCGCCCGGTCAGATTCCAGACCGGGACGGACGAGCATGGGCTGAAGATGGTCAAGACCGCGCGCGACCGCGGCATAGCCGTGCGCGCGCTTGCCGATGAGATGTCGAGCTATTTTAACGAGATGGCCGATGTTTTGAACATCAGCTATGATCGTTTTATCCGGACGGTCGAACCGGATCACTACCGTGCGAGCCAGGCGATCTGGGCGGCGATGGCCGAAGCGGGTGACCTTTACCTCGATCGCTACGAAGGGTGGTACTCGGTGCGCGACGAGGCCTTTTACGAGGAGAAGGAGCTGGTCGCCGGCCCCGACGGGACCAGGCTATCGCCGCAGGGCACGCCGGTCGAATGGACTGCGGAAGAGACGTGGTTCTTCCGCCTGTCGCGCCACCAGCAGCCGCTGCTCGACTTCTACGCCGCCAACCCGGACTTCATCCGTCCGGAGAGCCGCCGCAACGAGATCCTGCGCTTCGTTGAGGGTGGGCTCGCCGACCTGTCCGTCTCCCGCACCAGCTTCGACTGGGGCGTGCCGGTGGAGGGATCGCCGGGGCACGTCATGTACGTCTGGGTCGATGCGCTGACCAACTATCTGACCGGCGCGGGCTACCCCGATGATCCGGCGGCGATCGAGCGCTGGTGGCCGGCGGACCTGCACCTGATCGGCAAGGACATCGTCCGCTTTCACGCGGTCTACTGGCCGGCGTTCCTGATGTCCGCCGCGCTGCCGCTGCCCAAGCAGGTATTCGGGCACGGGTTCCTGCTCAATCGCGGCGAAAAGATGTCGAAGTCGGTCGGCAACGTCGTCGACCCGATGGAGCTTGCCCGCCTTTACGGGGTCGACGCACTCCGCTACTTCCTGCTCCGGGACGTCAGCTTCGGGCAGGACGGCACCTTCTCGGACGAGGCGATCGTGACGCGCGCTAACGCCGATCTCGCCAACAGCTTCGGCAACCTCGCGCAGCGCACGCTCGCCTTCATCGCCAAGAACCTGGACGGGCGGCTGGACGACCTGGGCCGCGCTGATCCGGCGGACGCGGCGCTGCTCGGCGAGGTGAAGTCGGCCGCCGACGACTTCGCGGCGGCTTTCACCGACCTGGCGCTCAGCCAGGGGATCGAGGCGTGGATGCGCGGTGTGTTCGCGTGCAATGCCTATATCGACACGCAGGCGCCCTGGACGCTCCGCAAGACCGATCCCGAGCGGATGCGCGCCGTGCTGGCGACGCTGGTGCGGGCCATCCGCGATCTCGCCATCGTGATCCTGCCGGTGGTGCCGGATGCAGCTGGCCGCATCCTCGATCAGCTGGGCGTGGAGACGCGCGACCACGCGGCGCTCCGCGATGCTTGGAACGCCACGGCGATCGCACTCGACCCGCCGAGCCCGGTCTTCCCGCGGCTGGAGCTGGCCGCCGCATGAAGCTCGCCGACAGTCACTGCCACCTGAACTACAAGGGGCTGGCCGAGCGGCAGCAGGAGGTGCTGGCGTCGGCGCGCGGAGCGGGGGTCACCGCCATGCTCAACATCGCGACGCGCGAGTCCGAATGGGATGACGTGCTCGCAACAGCAAAGGCCGAGCCGGACGTCTGGGCAACCGTCGGGATCCACCCGCATGAGGCCGACGCGCACGCCCATGTCGACACGGCCAAGCTGGTCGAGCGCGCGCAGCATCCGCGCGTCGTCGGCATCGGTGAGAGTGGGCTAGATTATTACTACGACCACTCGGACCGCGAACGGCAGCAGGGCAGCTTCCGCGCGCACCTCGCCGCTTGTCGCGAGACCGGCCTGCCAATCGTCGTCCACACGCGCGACGCCGAGGACGATACCCTGATGATCCTGCGCGAGGAGCTGGGCAGGGGGCCGTTTCCCGGCGTGCTGCACTGCTTCACCGGCAGCGACGCGCTGGCCGACGCGGCGCTCGAGCTGGGCTTCTACATCTCCCTCTCGGGCATCGTGACGTTCAAGAGTGCACGCGCACTGCAGGACACGGCCAGGCGCCTGCCGATCGACCGATTGCTGATCGAGACGGATGCGCCGTTCCTCGCGCCTGTGCCGAACCGCGGCAAGCCCGGGGAGCCCGCGTTCGTCGCCGACACCTGCCGCTTCCTCGCCGATCTGCGCGGGGAGGGTGCCAATGAACTGGCGGAGCGGACCCGGCTGAACTTCCACACGCTGTTTGAAAAGACGCTGGCATGCGCCTGATTTTGCTTGGTTGCGGCACCTCGTCTGGTGTGCCGCGGATCGGCAATGATTGGGGGCAGTGCGATCCGGCCGAGCCGCGGAATCGGCGCACGCGGGTGTCGATCATCGTGGAGACGGAAACGACGCGGGTGCTGGTCGATACCGGACCTGACATGCGCGAGCAGTTGCTCGCCGCCGACATCGCGACGGTCGACGCGATCATCTGGACGCACGACCACGCCGATCATTGTCACGGCATCGACGATGTCCGGCAGCTGTTTCATGCGAGCGGCAGGCCGATTCGCGGTCTCGCACGCCAGGCGACGCTGGACACGCTCCATGACCGGTTCCGCTACGCAGTCGAGGGGCGCAACGGCTATCCCGCGACGATCGCCGCCGAAGTGCTTGCGGACGAGGTCCACGTCGGCGACCTGCAGATAGAGGTCGTCGATCAGCCGCACGGCAGCATCACATCGGCAGGGCTGCGGTTCACACACGGTCAACGTTCGATCGTCTATGCCACTGACTTCAATGAACTTACGTCATCGATGCGCGACCTTTACAGCGGTGCCGACGTCCTCGTGATCGATGCGCTCCGACGCGCCCCGCATCCGACACATCCGACCCTCGACCAGGCGCTCCGCTGGAGTGCCGAATTGCGGGCAGGCCGGTCCATCCTGACCCACATGGACCAGTCGATGGATTACCGGAGCCTCTGCGCCACGCTGCCGACAGGGGTCGAGCCGGGCTATGACGGCATGGTCGTCACCCTGTGAGCGATGACAATGCCACGGTGCTGTGGCTCGTCGGCGCGCTGGTGCTGGCACTGAGCGCGCTGACCGCGCGGCGACTGTCGATCGGCGCCGTCATCCGCTCGCTGCTCGGCTGGCTCGTCATCGGCGCGCTCGCGTGGCTCGTCATCACCAATCGCGACGGGTTGGAGCGGCTGGCGAGCAGTGTCGGCGAACGCGCCGGGATCGGCACGACCGAGATGCAGGGCGACACCGTCCGCATCACCATGAGTCCGGACGGGCACTTCTGGGCGCGCGTACGACTGAACGGCTATACCCAGCGCATGCTGGTCGACAGCGGTGCGACGATCACCGCGATCTCGGCCGAAACCGCACGCAACGCCGGGATCGAAGCGATCGGCGGAGGTCTGCCGGTACTGATCAACACCGCCAACGGCTCGATCACCGCCCAACGCGGCCGCGCCGAGACGGTGACGCTCGGCACGCTGGAGACGCGCGACCTGTCGGTCGTGATCTCGCCGGCGTTCGGCAACGTCAACGTGCTCGGCATGAACTACCTGTCGCGATTGGGGTCGTGGCGGGTGGAGGGACGGACGTTGATCCTCGAGCCCAAGCCCAATGCTACTAATCGGTAGTTTACATAATGTATATTATCGAACTGACGTCTAGATCAAGCAGGAGCCCTCTCTGATGATCGAGCAACTGGTATCGATCATGGCCAGACTGCGCGATCCGGAGCGCGGCTGCGAGTGGGACGTCGCGCAGACCTTCGCGACGATCGCCCCGTACACGATTGAGGAAGCCTATGAGGTCGCCGATGCGATAGCCCGCGACGATGTGGCCGACCTCAAGGACGAACTCGGCGACCTGCTGCTCCAGGTCGTCTTCCACAGCCGGATCGCCGAGGAAGCCGGCGCCTTCACCCTGGCGGACGTGATCGCGGCGATCAGCGACAAGATGGAACGGCGCCATCCGCACATCTTCGGCGATGCTGCAGTCGGCGGGCATCACTTGTGGGAGCAGATCAAGGCCGAGGAGCGCGCTGCCAAGGCGGACGCGAGCGCCGTCGGCGGGGTCGCGCTCGGCTTGCCCGCACTGCTGCGCGCCGAGAAGCTGCAGAAGCGCGCCGCGCGCGCCGGTTTCGACTGGCCCGACGCGAGCGGTGCCCGAGCCAAGATCGACGAGGAACTGGCGGAAGTCGCAGCGGCCGGCAGCGACGCCGAGCGCGACGACGAGGTCGGCGACCTGCTGTTCGCGGTGGTCAACTGGGCGCGCAAGCTTGGCGTTGATCCCGAAGCCGCTCTACGCGGCGCCAACGCCAAGTTTGAGCGCCGCTTCCGCGGCATGGAGGCGCTCGCCGACAACGTCGCGGCACTTACCCTCGATGAGCAGGAAGCACTCTGGCAGCAGGTGAAGCGCGACGAGCGCGCCTAGCGCATCGGTTCAGCCGGCGCGCGTCATGAAGCGCTCGTAATCGGCGGGGGCGAGCCGCACCTGATAATGGGTCCGCTCGCCGTCGACTGCCTGCTCCAGCACCTCGCCGTGCGCGTGGAGCCAGGCCGCGCCCGCCCCGTCGCCGGCGTCCAGCGCGATCGCGTAGCGCTGGTGCCCGGCCGTCAGACGCGCGGCAACCGTCTCGATCAGCGTGTCGACCCCCTCGCCCGTCAGCGCCGAGATCACCACGACGTCCTCGCGTCGCTGCGCATCGGCGACGAGGTCCAATCGTAGGTCACCGGCAAGCAGGTCGAGCTTGTTCCAGGCCTCCAGCCGCGGCGTTCCCTCGCCCACGCCGATCTCGGCGAGCACCGCCTCGACATCGGCGCGCTGCGCCGCGCTGTCGGGGTGCGCCACGTCGCGGACGTGGATCAGCAGGTCGGCCGAGATGACCTCCTCCAGCGTCGCCTTGAACGCCGCGACCAGCTGCGTCGGCAGGTCGGACACGAACCCCACCGTGTCGGACAGGATCGCCTTGTCGATGCCGGGCAGGCTGATCTGGCGAAGCGTCGGATCGAGGGTGGCGAACAAGAGGTTCTCCGCCATGACGTCGGCCCCGGTCAGGCGATTGAAAAGTGTCGACTTTCCGGCATTGGTGTAGCCGACGAGCGCGATCACCGGCCAGGGTGCCCGCTGGCGCCGGTCACGATGAAGCCCGCGGGTTCGGGTCACTCCATCGAGTTCGCGGCGCAACCTCGCCATGCGGTCGCGGATCAGCCGGCGGTCAGCCTCGATCTGCGTCTCGCCGGGGCCGCCGAGGAAGCCGAAGCCCCCGCGCTGCCGCTCCAGGTGGGTCCAGCTCCTGACCAGTCGCCCGGCCTGGTAGTCCAGGTGCGCGAGCTCGACCTGCAACCGGCCCTCCGCCGTGCGCGCGCGCTCGCCGAAGATCTCCAGGATCAGCCCGGTCCGATCGATCACCTTGCAGCCAAGCCCGGTCTCCAGATTGCGCTGCTGTACCGGGGTGAGGCTCGCGTCGAACACCGCGAGGCCGATCCCCTCCTCTTTCACAAACTCGGCGAGCTGTTCCATCTGGCCGCTGCCGATCAGCGTCGCCGGCTTGGCCGCGCGGACGCGAAACGCGACCTTGCGGCACACCTCGACTCCGATGGCGAGCGCGAGCCCCGCCGTCTCCTCCAGCCGCGCCTCGGCGTCGCGGGTCGCGCCGCCCTGATCGGGCAGGACGACGATCGCGCGGGCGCCGCGGGCGAAATCCTCGACATCGCGGTCGAACCCGCCGCTGGCCTCGCTCATCTCAGGCGTCGCCTGCCGCCTGCTCGTCGGCGAGGTTCAGCGGATGCGCCGGCTGGACGGTCGAGACCGCGTGCTTGTAGACGAGCTGCGACATGCCCTCGCGCTGCAGCAGCATGCAGAACAGGTCGAACGCGACGATCCCGCCCTGGAGCATGACGCCGTTGACCAGGAACATCGTCACATTCTCTTCCTGACGACGAACCGCATTCAGGAAGATTTCCTGCAGTCCCGGGTTCTTGCTGCCGTTTTCGCCAATGGAATCGACGATCCCTTCCACGTCCAGCGGTCCCGACGGCATGATGGTCGAGATCGCGTGCTTGTAGATCAGCTGCGACTGCCCGTCGCGGCGGAGCAGGACGGAGAAATTGTCGAACCAGGTGACGATGCCCTGGAGCTTCACGCCCTTGACCAGGAACATGGTGACGGGCGTCTTGGATTTGCGCAGCGCGTTCAGGAACAGGTCCTGGAGCGAGGTCTGCTTGTCGGCCATCGATGGCTCCTTCGGTTCTTGGCGGGATCTGTCCCGCGATGCGCCGCTGTCCGGCGTCGATCGCCGCGCATCACCTCGATGCCGGCGATGTGAAGGTAGGAGCACGAAAGACGCGCGTCTAGGTCACCCGCGACCTAGTCCTCCCGCGTCTCCGTAATCCCGAGCAGCTTCAGCTTGCGATGAAGCGCGGAGCGTTCCATGCCGATGAAGCTCGCCGTGCGGCTGATGTTGCCGGAGAACCGCCGGATCTGGACGCGCAGATACTCGCGTTCGAAGCTCTCGCGCGCCTCGCGCAGCGGCGAGCCCATGATCGCGGTGGTGGCGCGGCCGTCACTCTCGCCGCTGCCTAGTACTTCAGGCGGCAGCAGGTCGACGTCGATCCGGCCGATCCGGTTGCCGGGCGCCAGGATGACGGTGCGCTCCACCACGTTGCGGAGCTGGCGGACGTTGCCCGGCCACTCGTAGCTTTGCAGCGCCACCATCGCGTCGGGCGCGACTTCCGGCGTGGGCACCCGCCGCTCACTCGCGTAGTGGGCAACGAAATGCTCGACCAGCGGCGGGATGTCCTCGCGCCGCTCGGTGAGCGACGGCAGGTGCACGGGCACCACGTTGAGGCGGTAGTAGAGATCCTCGCGGAAGCGCCCTTCGGCAATCTCCGCGGTCAGGTCCCGCCCGGTGGCGGACACCACGCGCACGTCGACCTTCACCACGCGGGTGCCGCCGACGCGGGTGAAGCTCTGGTCGGTCAGGACGCGCAGGATGCGCGCCTGGGTGGCGATCGGCATATCCGCGATCTCGTCCAGGAACAGCGTGCCGCCGTGGGCCTGCTCCAGCAGCCCGGGCCGAACGAGGTCGCCCCCCTCCTCCACCCCGAACAGCTCTTCCTCGACCCGCTCGGGCGTCATGCGCGCCGCGCTCACGATCACGAACGGCGCCTGCGCGCGGCCGCTCCAGCCGTGGAGCAGCCGCGCCGCCACCTCCTTGCCCACGCCCGCCGCGCCGGTGATCAGCACACGGCTGCCGGTCGCGGCGACCCGCTTCAGCGTCGCGCGCACGCCGTTGATCGCGTTGGAGCTGCCGGTCAGGTCGTCCTCGCGGGCGACGGAGGCGCGGAGCGACGCGACCTCGCGGCGCAGCCGCTCCGTCTCGGTGGCGCGCTCCACCAGCAGCAGCAGCCGCTCCGCCTCGAACGGCTTCTCGATGAAGTCGGACGCGCCCCGGCGGATCGCGGCGACCGCGGTGTCGAGATTGCCGTGGCCGGAGATCACCAGCACGGGGACGGAGGGATCGCGCCGCTTGATCTCGTCGAGCAGGTCGAGCCCGTCCAGCCGGGAGCCCTGTAACCATACGTCGAGCAGCACCAGGCTCGGACGCCGCGCCGCGATCGCTTCCAGCGCGGCATCGCTATCGGCGGCGCTGCGGGTCTCGTACCCCTCATCTTCCAGCACACCCGCGACCAGTTCGCGGATGTCGTGTTCGTCGTCGACAACAAGTATATCGATGGTCATGAAATCGTCCGGCTTCGGGTCAGCATGGCGGGGCTGGGATCATTGGCGGGGTCGCTCGACAGGTCGGGCTCGGCCAGCTTGGCAAGCACGGCCGCGTCGAAGGTGAGCGAGACGACGGTACCGCCGCCGTCGCGGTCGGCAAAGGCGATGGTGCCGAAATGCTCGTCGATGATCTTCTTGACGATGGCGAGGCCGAGGCCGGTGCCGCGCGCCCGGGTGGTCATGTACGGCTCGACGATCCGGTCGCGCTCGACCGGCAGCCCGACCCCGTTGTCCGCGATCCTGACGGCCACCGTCCGGCCCTCCCCGCCCTCGATCACGATCGTCACCTCACCCGGCGACAGTTCCTCGCCGGTCCGCGCCTCGATCGCCTCCACGGCATTCTTGACGAGGTTTGTCAGTGCCTGGCCGAGCTGGCGCCGGTCGCACACGAGGCCGGGCACCGGGTCCTGGTAGAACAGCGCGAAGCGGATGCCCGGGTGCGCGACCTCGTGGAGGAACAGCGCCTGGCGAGCGAGGTCGACCAGCTGCTCCTCGCGGAAGACGGGCTTGGGCATGCGGGCAAAGGAGGAGAACTCGTCCACCATCCGGCGCAGGTCGCCGACCTGGCGGACGATCGTCTCCGTCAGGCGGGCAAAGGTCGTATCGCCTTCCTCCACCAGCTTGCCGTAGCGGCGCTGGAGCCGCTCGGCGGCGAGCTGGATGGGGGTGAGCGGATTCTTGATCTCGTGCGCGATCCGGCGTGCGACGTCCGACCAGGCGGCGCGGCGCTGATCCGTCAACTGCTGGGTGATGTCGTCGAAGGTCAGGACGTGCCCGCCCTCGTCCCGGGTGATCTTGACCGCGAGTGTCCGGGCCTCGCCGCCCGTCGCGATCTGGACGATGCCGTCGCGGGCACCGCTCAGCAGCAGCTGGTCCAGCTCGGGCGAGACCTCGGCGAGCGGCTGGCCGGTGAGCGACCGTCCGCCGGGCGCGACCAGCGCCTGGGCCGAGCTGTTCAGCAGCCGCACGCGGCGATCCGCTTCCACCGCGACCACGCCCGCGCTGACGCCGGAGAGCACCGCCTCGATCAGCACGCGGCGGCTTTCCGCCTCAGCCGTCGCCTCGACCAGCGCGCCGGTCTGCTCGCCCAGCCGCTCGGTCATGCGGTTGAAGGCGGTGGCGAGCGTGCCGACCTCATCACGCGTACGCGGCGCCGGCACCCGCGCCGACAGGTCGCCACCCGCCACCCGCCGCGCCGCGTCCACCAGCTCGCCGACCGGACGGACCAGCCGATCGGCGACTGCGAGCGCGACGAATACGGCGAGGCCGACGATCAGCAACGATACCGCGAGCAGCGCGGCGTTGAACTGCAGCTGGAGCGAGCGCGAGCGACTGACCAGCGTGCGATAGTCCGCGAGCACGGCCTCGGCCCGTCGCGACTGTGCCGCCATCTCCCCCGTATCGGTCACCCGAGCGCCGTAGAGGTAGAGATTGGGCTGGCTGCCGACGCGCGTGATCGACCAGATGCGGTCGCCGGTCGTGTTGGTCACGCTCCGTGTCGTGCGGGTGAGTTGGCCGATGACCTGGGGATTGATCTCGCTGGTCAGATCACGATCGTACGGATTGACGAGCGCGATCGACAGCACCTCACCACGCGGTGAGATCGAGAAGAGAAGCCCTTCCGACAAGTTGCGGAAATAAACCTGCGAGAAGAGGAAGCGGGCGAACTCCGGATTGTCGAGGGTAGTCTGCTGCAACGCCTCGTTGATGTCGCTCGCCATTGTGATGGTCTCGCGATCGACCCCGGCGATGATCTGACGGTAGCTCTGCGTCGCGAGCGCGTTGGCGTTCTCCAGCATCCCGCGTGCGCGGTCGGACGACCAGAACTCCACCCCGTACTGAAAGAGCAGCGAGGCGAAGATGGTGACGAGCAGCGTCGGAACGCTCGCCAGCACGGAAAAGAGCGCCACCAGGCGGACATGGAGCCGCCCCTCCCCGCCGACCGGCGAGCGCTGGGCGCGGCGAATCGCGATCCGGCGACCGATCAGCACCAGCAGCGCGATGCCGGGGATCAGGTTGGCGGTCAGCAGCAGTGCCACGAGCGGCGGGGTGAGCAGCCGGGTCGGCTGGCTGGTGCCCGAGATCACGCGCCAACTGACGATCGCGATGACGACCGCAACGGCGAGGACGATGACCTCCAGCGCCGGCGTGACCGACCGACGGCGGGCTGGCGCCCCGCCCTCGGTCATCGGCACTGCGGCAACGGTCATCGTGGCACGGTTACACGCAGAGTGTTGCAGGGAAAACACATATTTTGGTTCGTCAGCGTGCCCCGCGCCCGGTCTGCCGTACCTCCTCGGTCATGATGCCCCACTCGTCGAGGCGCTTGCGCAGCGTGTTGCGGTTGATTCCGAGCGCGCGGGCGGCGCGGAGCTGGTTGCCGCCGTGCCGGGCGAGCATGGCCGCGATCAGCGGCCGTTCCACCTCCGCTATGACCCGGTCGTAGAGCGTGCCGTCGTCGAGCGCCGCCGGCGCTTCCCGCGCCAGCGCGTCGAGCCGGGCGAGCACCGCGGCCGCGATCCCGGGATCGTCGGCGGGCACCGGCGCTGCCGCCTGCCCCAGCAGCCGCGCGATCTCCGCCGCGCCGATCCACTCGTCGCGGCTGAGCGCGGCGAGGCGACGCATCAAATTCTCCAGCTCGCGGACGTTGCCCGGCCAGTCGTGCGCGCGCAGCGCCGCCACCGCATCGTCGTCGAGCAGCTTGCGCGGCAGGCCGTCGGCAACCGCGCGCTCCAGGAAATGCCGCGCGAGCAGCGCCACGTCGTCGCGCCGCTCGCGCAACGCCGGCAGCGCGACCGGCACAACGTTCAGGCGGTAGAACAGATCCTCGCGAAAGCTGCCGCTTGCGACCTGCGCGGCCAGATCCTTGTTGGTCGCGGCGACGATGCGGACGTCGGCGCGGATGGTGCGGGCGCCGCCCACGGTCGTGAACTCGCCCGACTGCAGCACGCGCAGCAGCCGGGTCTGCGCGTCCGTCGGCATGTCCCCGATCTCGTCCAGGAACAGCGTGCCGCCCGCCGCCTGCTCGAACTTGCCGGCGACGCGGGCCTGCGCGCCGGTGAAGGCGCCGCGCTCGTGCCCGAACAGCTCGGCCTCGATCAGGTCGCGGGGAATCGCCGCCATGTTGAGCGCGACGAACGGTGCCCGCCGGCGCGGGCCCAGATCGTGGATCGCGCGGGCGACCAGTTCCTTGCCGGTGCCGGACTCACCGGAGATCAGCACGGTTAGATCGTTGGAGACGACCCGCGCGATCACCCGGTACACATCCTGCATGGCGGGCGACCGGCCGATCAGCGGCAGGTTCTCGTCGCTCGGCGCCAGGACGTCGCCGGGGCCGCGCCTCAGCCCCGCCATCGCCGCCCCGACGGCGGCGGTCAGCGTGTCGAGGTCGAACGGCTTGGGCAGATACTCGAACGCGCCCGCCTCCGTCGCCCGCACGGCGGTGGAGAGCGTGTTCTGTGCCGACAGCACCACCACCGGCAGGCGCGGGTGCTCGGCCAGCAGCGCGGGGACGAACTGAAGTCCGTCACCGTCCGGCAGCACCACGTCGGTGATGAGCACATCCGGCGCGCCACGGCGGAGCGCCGCGCGCAACTCGGCGAGGCTGCCGGCAAGCGTGACGTCGTAGCTCTTGCGGCGCAGCGCCTGCGACACGACGGTGCGGATCGCCGCGTCGTCGTCGCACACCAGGACCCTGCCCGACGTCATGCGGCCCGCGGCAGCAGCAGGCGGAACACAGTCACGGGCGGCTCTCCTTCGCGTGAGTAGGTGACGAGCCCGCCCATGTCGCGCACCAGCTTGTCGACCAGCGGCAGGCCGAGGCCCTGCCCCTCGGCCTTGCCGGACACGAACGGCTCGAACAGGTGATCGGCAATGTCCGCCGGCGCGCCCGGGCCGGTATCGATCACGGAGAGCTCGATCGGCAGCGGGCGGCGCGGGCGACCCTGACCGGGGCTGGCCGACATGCCGTGGCGATAGGCGGTGGCGAGCACCACCCGCCCGTCGGGCACCCCCGCCAGCGCCTCGCAGGCATTCTTCAGCAGGTTGATGACGATCTGGGTAAAGGCATCGCGGTCGATCATCGCCGGCGGGAGCGACGGATCGAAGCGCTCCTCGATCGGCACGCCGCGCGCGAAGCCGGCCTCCGCGATCCGCCGCGCGTGGCCGAGCAGCGGGTAGACGTTCTCGGCCGACAGACGCGGCGGGCGCGTGTCGGTGAAATCCTGCATCCGGTCGATCAGCGCGGCGACCCGGTCGACCTCGCTGGTGATCAGCCCGGTCAGCTCGGCCGCGTCGTCCAGTCCCTCGCTCAGCAGCTGCGCCGCGCCGCGAATGCCAGACAGCGGGTTCTTGATTTCATGCGCAAGCATCGCGGCGGCGCCGATCGCCGCCCGCGCCCCGCCCGACCGGTCGGGCGCGTGGCCGCGCGGGTGCTGGCGCAAGGTCACGATCGTCCAGCCCGAACGATCGGGCACGTCGCACTCGATCAGGTCGACTCGCGCCCGGCCGATCCGCCCGATCCCCACGTCGGCGTCGTAGGCGGCGAAGGTGCGGCCGCCGCGCCGCTCGGCCCAGCTGCTCGGATAGCGGACCAGCAGGTCGACGTCCTGGCCGATCATGGCGCGCTCGGAAAAGTTGAGCAGCGTCTCCGATGCGGCGTTCGCGTGCGCGATCTTGCCGGCCGGATCGACCACCAGGGTCGCGACCGGCAGCGCCGAGAACAGCTCGGCGAACCCGGGCCCGGCCGCGCTCACGCCGCTGCGCGCGTGGTCCAGGGCGCGTAGAATTCGGCCAGCATCGCCTTCACCACGTCCGGGTCCGGCACCTGGTTGACACGGTTGCGGAACTCGGCGGAACCGTGAAGGCCGCGCGTGTACCAGCCGAGGTGCTTGCGCGCCATGTTGACGCCCGTCTCCCTGCCGTAGAGCGTCAACATGTCGTCGTAGTGCGCTGTGATCGTTCGATATTGTTCGTCGATCGACGGATCGGCCCGCGGTGTCTGGTCAGCAAGCGAGTCCATGACCTGGCGGAGCAGCCAGGGCCGGCCATAGGCGCCGCGCCCGATCATGACGCCGTCCGCGCCAGACTGCGCGAGGGCCGCGTGCGCATCAGCCGGTGAGCAGATGTCGCCGTTGACGATCACGGGCACGCCCACCGCTTCCTTCACCCGTGCGACGAACCCCCAGTCGGCGCTTCCCTTGTACATCTGGTTGCGGGTGCGGCCGTGGACCGTGACCATCCGGCAGCCGAGATCCTCCGCGATATGGGCGAGTTCGGGCGCGTTGAGGCTCGCGTGATCCCAGCCCATCCGCATCTTGAGCGTGACCGGCACGCTCACTGCGTTCACCACCGCCCGGATCAACTCGGCGGCGAGCGGCAGGTCGCGCATCAGCGCGGAGCCGGCGTCGCCGTTGGTCACCTTGCGGACCGGACAGCCCATGTTGATGTCGACGATCGCGGCGCCGCGATCCTCCGACAGCCTGGCCGCCTCCGCCATCTCATAGGGTGTGCAGCCGACGAGCTGCATGGAGACGGGGTCCTCGATCGGATCCCAGGCGAACTTCTGCAGCGACTGACGGGTCTCGCGGATCGCGGCCTGGCTCGCAACCATCTCCGTGACGTTCAGGCCGGAACCGTAGCGGCGCACCACCCGCCGGAACGGCAGGTCGGTCACGCCGGTCATGGGCGCGAGCAGCACGGGTGTGTCGATCCGGACCGGACCGATCTGAAGCGGAGCGAGCATCACGGGTTCTGCCTGAAAAACAGGCACGCCATAGGAGGAAAGACGCCGAGCGGCAAGGCTGGCGGCGGCGCCCCGCGTCGGCTAGGCGGCGGACGTGACTGCCACTGCTCGAACCGCTGCCCTGATCGTCGCCGCCGGCCGCGGCGAGCGCATGGGCGGCGCTGTGCCGAAGCAGTTCGCGCCGCTGGGCCGCTCCACGGTGCTCGCCCACGCGGTCGCCGCTTTCCAGGCGCACGGCGGCATCGATCAGGTACTGGTGGTGATCGGTGCCGGTCACGAGGCGCAGGTGCCCGCGGGCGTCCGAGCCGTGATCGGCGGGATCGAGCGGCGTGACTCCGTGCGCGCGGGCCTCGCCGCGCTCGACTGCACCCACGTGCTGATCCACGACGCCGCGCGCCCGCTGCTTCCCGCGCCGGTGATCGATCGCCTGCTCGCCGCGCTCGGCACGGCGGCGGGCGCAGTGCCGGTGCTGCCGGTTGCGGATACGCTGGCGCACGGTGATGCGCTGCTCGGCGCGGTGGTGCCACGGGCCGGCCTGCTGCGCGTGCAGACGCCGCAGGCGTTCCGCTACGACGCGATCGTCGCGGCGCACGAAGCGTGGGACGATGCCGCAACGCCGACCGACGATGCCCAGGTCGCGCGGGCGGCAGGATACGACGTCGTGACGGTAGAAGGCGATAACGCGTTGGAAAAGCTGACCTACCCGCAGGATTTCGCCGCCGCCGAGGCGCGTCTGGCCGCTCGCCTGGTGTCGCGCAGTGCGACCGGCTTCGACGTCCACCGGCTGGAGGCGGGCGAGGAGCTGTGGCTCGGCGGCGTGCTGATCCCGCACGACCGCGGGCTCTCCGGTCACAGCGACGCCGATGTCGCGCTCCACGCGATCACCGATGCGCTGCTCGGCACGATCGGCGCGGGCGACATCGGCACCCACTTTCCGCCGAGCGATCCGCAGTGGCGCGGCGCCGCCTCCGACCAGTTTCTGGCCCACGCCGCATCGCTGGTCCGGGCGGAAGGCGGCGTGATCGACTTCGTCGACCTGACGCTGATCTGCGAGGCACCCAAGATCGGGCCGCACCGTGCCACCATACGGAGCCGGATCGCCGCGATCCTCGGGGTTCCGGAGCAGGCGGTGAGCATCAAGGCGACCACGTCGGAGCGGCTCGGCTTCACCGGTCGTGGCGAGGGGATCGCCGCGCAGGCGATCGCCACCGTTCGCGTGCCGGGCGCGTAGGCGATGGTGCGCGGCGCCCTTCCGATTGTCCTGCTGGCGCTCGGCCTTGCGCCGGCCGCGTCAGCGCAGACCGCATCGTGCTTGCCTGTGCGGGAGGCGGAGGCGCTGGTGCTTAATCTGGGTCCGACCTTGATCGATGCGACGGTGACGACCTGTACGCCCGCCCTGCCGGCGGGCGCCTATCTCAGGCGCTCCGGCGCGACGCTGTCCGCCAGGTTCGCCCGGCAGAATGACGCGTCGTGGCCGCTCGCCAAGGAGGCGCTCCGCAAGATTGTCGGCCCGAGCGGCGCGTCGCTGCTCGACAGCGAGATCGCGCGGTCGGTCGTACCGGCGATGGTCGCGCCGCTCGTCACGCAGGAGATCAAGGCAAAGGACTGCCCGGTGATCGATCGGCTGCTCGGCCAGCTCGATCCGCTTCCGGCCGCTAATACCGCCGCGCTGCTGGTCACCGTCATGCAGCTTGCCCAGGCCGAGCAGCGCACCCGCCCGGGTCAGCCGCGCATCTGCCCGCCCGGAGAAACACGATGACCGATCGTCTGGAAACGCTGCTCCCGGCCGATGTCGTCGCGCTGGCGACGCGGGTGGTGGAGGCGAACCGCGCCGCCGGGCGCCGGATCGCGGTGGCGGAGAGCTGCACGGCCGGGCTGGTGTCAGCCGCCATCACGGAGGTAGCGGGCTCCTCCGACGTGTTCGAGGGCGGCTTCGTCACCTACTCCAACGAGGCCAAGGCCAAGCTGCTGAAGGTAAGCGGTGAGGTGCTGGAGACGTTCGGCGCGGTATCGGTCGCGACCGCGTGGCAGATGGCGCAGGGCGCGCTCCGGCTCTCGGACGCAGACGTCGCGGTTGCGATCACCGGGATCGCGGGCCCGGGCGGCGGATCGGACAAGAAGCCGGTCGGGACGGTCGTCTTCGCCCGCGCCGAGCGAGGCGCCGATCCGAACCACATCGTCGCCGACCGCAAGCAGTTCGACGACAACGGGCGCGGCGGGATCCGGCTTCAGGCGGTGTTCTGCGCGCTCGAGCTGCTGCTGCCGGAGGCGGCCCCGCCCGCCCCGTAGAGCGCGCGGGCGCGGTCCTCGAACGCGCCGATCATCTTGCGGAGCGCGCGGTCGAAGACCTGGCCTGCCAGCATCTCGAACATGCGATTGCGGAACGCGAAGTCGACCGCGAAGTCGACGAAGCAGCCGCCCTGCCCGTCGCTGCGGAACACCCAGTCATTGGTGAGGTGCGACAGCGGCCCTTCCAGATAGTCGACGTGGATACGCTCGGGCCGCGTCTTCTGCACGCGGGAGGTGAAGCTCTCGCGCAGCCCCTTGAAGCCGACGATCAGGTCGGCGACCATCTCCGTCTCGCCGTTCGATCTGACCCGGACCGCGCTCACCCAGGGCAGGAACTCGCCGTAGCGGCCGACATCGGCGACCAGGTCGAACATCTGCTCCGGCGAGTAGGGAAGCTGCCGGGTCTCAGCGTGCTTGGGCAAGCTTCGCCTCGCGCGCCGCGCGCATCCTCGCGAAATCGTCGCCGGCGTGGTAGCTCGAGCGGGTGAGCGGCGACGAGGCGACCAGCAGGAAGCCCTTCGCGCGGGCGATCGCGGCATAGGCGTCGAACGCGGCCGGGGTCACGAAGTCCTGCACCTTGGCATGGCGCGGCGTCGGCTGCAGGTACTGGCCCATCGTCAGAAAGTCGATGTCGGCGCTGCGCATGTCGTCCATCACCTGATGGACCTCCAGCCGCTCCTCGCCCAGCCCCAGCATGATGCCCGACTTGGTGAAGATCGACGGATCCAGCTTCTTGACGCTCTCCAGCAGGCGGATCGACGCGTAATAGCGCGCCCCCGGCCGGATCGTCGGGTAGAGCCGCGGCACCGTCTCCAGATTGTGGTTGTAGACGTCGGGCCGCGCCGCGACGATCGCCTCAACCGCCGCCTCGTGCTTGTTGCGGAAATCGGGCGTCAGGATCTCGATCGTCGTGGTCGGGTTGGCGCGGCGGATCGCCTCGATCACCCGGACGAACTGCCTGGCGCCGCCATCGGGCAGGTCGTCACGGTCGACGGAGGTGACGACGATGTGCTCCAGCCCCATCTGCGCCGCCGCATCGGCGACGTTCTGCGGCTCCATCGGATCGACGGCGCGCGGCATGCCGGTCTTCACGTTGCAGAAGGCGCAGGCGCGGGTGCAGGTGTCGCCCAGGATCATGACCGTCGCGTGCTTCTTCGACCAGCACTCGCCAATGTTGGGGCAGGCTGCCTCCTCGCACACGGTGGTCAGGCTCTTTGACCGCATCAACGCGCGGGTCGCGGCGAAACCGGCGGAGGTCGGCGCCTTGACCCGAATCCAGTCGGGCTTGCGCTGGCGCGCTTCCGACCCGGCCGGCCGGGCGAGCGGACTCATCTCGTTCATGGCCGCCAGATAGCCAGTGACGTCACCGTAAACAATGGTTGCTGGCACCGCCGGCGGTCTGGCGGCGTTTGTCGGTCCTGCTCTAGACGCCCCCCAACCCATCAACCGACGAGGATCTGTCATGACCGGTTTCACCAAGCTGATCGACGGCTACTACAAGTTCCGCGGGACCGAGTGGCTGGAGGAGCGTGAGCGCTGGAGCGAGCTCGCGACCGGCCAGTCGCCCAAGGTCATGATCATCTCCTGCTCGGACAGCCGCGTCGATCCGGCGACGATCTTCGGCTCGCGCCCGGGCGAAGTGTTCGTGGTCCGCAACGTCGCCGCGCTGGTTCCGCCCTTTGATCCGTCGGGCGGCCTCCACGGCGTGTCGGCGGCGATCGAGTTCGCCGTCACCAAGCTGAAGGTCGAGGAGATCGTGGTGCTCGGCCACGGCGCGTGCGGCGGCGTCAACGCGGCGCTCACCAAGAGCCTCAAGGACTCGAAGCCGGGCGAGGGCGGGTTCGTTGCCGAGTGGATCAAGCTGCTCGACGGCGCCCGCGACAAGGTGCTGGCGGAGCACGGCGCCACCGACAAGGGTCAGGCCGCGCTGGAGCAGGAAGGCGTCCGCGTCTCGATCGAGAACCTCAAGACCTTTCCCTTCATCCAGAAGGCGCTCGACGACGGCACGCTCAACATCCACGGCGCGGTGTTCGCGATCGCGGACGGCAAGCTGCGGGTGCTCGACGAAGAGAACCACTTCACGCCCGCCTGACCGCGCGGCGGTGGCGCCGTCTCAGGCGCGGCGCCACCGCCACAGGAGCAAGGGCCGGCAGAGCAGCAGGCCCGCGAGGAAGCCGCCGATATGCGCGGCCGCGGCGATCGGCATGCCGGCCTGGACGCTGAGCAGCCCGATCGCGAGGTTGAGCACCGTCCACGCGGCGAGCAGCCACAGGACGTGGAGCAGCCAGCCGGGCACCGGCCCGATGTCGCGGGTGCGGGCGCGGCCGTAGAGCAGCGCATAGGCGCCGACGAGGGCCGAGGCCGCCCCGCTCGCGCCGATCATCGGCACGCTCGAGTGCGGCCCGGCCGCCCACTGCGCCGCGCAGGCGGCATAGGCCCCGACGAGGTACAGCACGAGCGCGCCGCCCGACCCGGTGACGCGCTCCACCGCCATGCCGCAGAAGATCAGCGTGATGAGGTTAAAGGCGAGGTGCATGACCCCGCCGTGGATCAGCGTCGCGGTGAGCGGGGTCAGCAGCCACGAAACCAGGCCGGCACCGTCGCCGGCGGCGAGCAGCGTCGCGCGCAGCGGCATGAACCCGCCGGCGACCGCCGCCTGATCCTCCAGCCCGCCGATGCTGATCGCGGCACTGACCAGTGCGGTCAGCACCGCCAGCGCCAGCGTGGCCGGCGCCACGCGCGCCGCCTGCCGTCCGATCAAATGAACTCGATTCTGCTCACGAGATAGTAGCGGTCGCCCGCCGGCACCGACACCTCCACCTCGTCGTCGACGCGGCGGCCGATCAGCGCGCGGCCGAGCGGCGAATTGTAGCTGATCCGCCCGGTCTTGGCGTCCGCCTCGGTCTGGCCGACGATCTGGTAGCGGACCGGCTTGTCGTCCTCATCCATCAGCGTCACGGTCGCGCCGAACACGATCTTGTCGCCCGACAGCTCGGTCGGATCGATGATCTGCGCGCGGCTCAGCTTGTCCTCGATGTCGGCGATCGACGCCTCGATCTGGCCCTGCCGCTCCTTGGCGGCGTGATACTCGGCGTTCTCCGACAGGTCGCCGTGCGCGCGCGCTTCCTCGATCGCATCGACGATCTGCGGGCGCTCTTCCTTCAGGCGCTTCAGGTCGGCGTGGAGCTTCTCGTAGCCCTCGGCCAGCATCGGCATCTTCTCGACCGTCGCCATTTCTTGCTTGTCCTCTACGCCCCTAGCCCCAGACGACCTCCCTGAAAGGCCGCCCGCACAAACAACCGAAAATGTCGGGGATCAGCTGTGCGACTGCGAATAATAAGCCTGCAGCGGGCGCACTTCAAGGGAGGTGGTCGCGGCCTGCGCGATCGAGCGTGCCGCCGCGACACTGGCTGAGGCGGTCGTGAAGTACGGCACCTTCTGCGAAAGCGACGACTTGCGGATCTCCTGGCTGTCCTTCAGCGACTGCCAGCCCTCCGTCGTGTTGAAAACGAGCGCGATGTCGCCGTCGACGATCCGGTCGACGATGTTGGGGCGCCCCTGCGCCACCTTCAGCACCGTCTCCACCGTCACGCCGTTCGCGCGGAGGTAGTCGGCGGTGCCGCTGGTCGCCACGATCGTGAAGCCCTGCTCGGCGAGCAGCTTGGCGGCGGGCAGGATCACCGGCTTGTCGCTCGGCTTGACGCTGACGAACACCGTGCCGCCGGTCGGCAACACGGTACCGGCGCCCAGCTGCGCCTTCATGAAGGCGGTGGCGACGTCGCGATCGATGCCCATCACCTCGCCGGTCGACTTCATCTCCGGCGACAGCACCGGATCGACGCCGGGGAAGCGGTTGAACGGGAACACCGCTTCCTTGACCGCGATGTGCCCGTCGATGCGGTTGATCTTCGGCAGGTTCGCGAGCTTCTCGCCCGCCATCACCCGCGCCGCGATCTTGGCGATCGGGCTGCCGACCGCCTTGGCGACGAAGGGCACGGTGCGGCTGGCGCGCGGATTGACCTCGATCAGGTAGACGATGCCGTCCTTGACCGCGAACTGGATGTTCATCAGGCCGACCACGCCCAGCGCGCGGGCGAGTGCGTCGGCCTGCCGCTCGATCTCCGCGACGGTCGCCGCGTCCAGGCTGTACGGCGGCAGCGTGCAGGCGCTGTCGCCCGAGTGGACGCCCGCCTCCTCGATGTGCTGCATGACGCCCGCGACCACCACGTCGGTACCGTCGCAGATCGCGTCCACGTCGACCTCGATCGCGTCACGCAGGTAGCTGTCGATCAGGACCGGCGACGTGCCGGACACCTGCACCGCGGTCTGGATATAGTCGTCGAGCTGCGCAGGCCCGTCGACTACCTCCATCGCGCGGCCCCCGAGCACGTAGCTCGGCCGCATCAGCACGGGGTAGCCGATCCGCTCCGCCACCGCGATTGCCTCGTCCCGGCTGCGCGCGATGCCGTTGGCAGGCTGGGTCAGCCCCAGCTTGGCAACGAGTGCCGCGAACCGCTCGCGGTCCTCGGCCAGGTCGATCGCGTCCGGGCTGGTGCCGAGGATCGGGATGCCCGCGTCCTCCAGCGCCTGCGCGAGATTGAGCGGGGTCTGCCCGCCGAACTGGACGATGACGCCGACCAGTTGCCCACGGCTCTGCTCGACGTGGAGGATCTCCAGCACGTCCTCGGCCGTCAGCGGCTCGAAATAGAGCCGGTCGCTGGTGTCATAGTCGGTGCTGACCGTTTCCGGGTTGCAGTTGACCATGATCGTTTCGTAGCCCGCGTCCGCCAGCGCGAAGCAGGCGTGGCAGCAGCAGTAATCGAACTCGATCCCCTGCCCGATCCGGTTCGGCCCGCCGCCCAGGATGACGATCTTGCGCCGGTCGGAGGGCTGCGCCTCGTTCTCCGGCTCACCGAATGACGGCGCCTCGTAGGTCGAGTACATGTAGGGCGTCTTGGCGTCGAACTCGGCGGCGCAGGTGTCGATGCGCTTGAACACGGGCCGGACGCCGAGCTTGTGACGCAGCGCGCGCACCTCGGCCTCGTTGGTGCCGCCGGTCATCGCTTTGGCGAGCTCGTGGATCAGCCCGCCGCGCGCCTGATAACGGTCGCGCAGCCCCGCGGAGGTGAGCGCGAGATAGGCGAGCCGCTTGTCGCTGAACCCCATCGACTTCAACCGGCGCATCCCGGCCGCGTCCTGCGGCAGGCCGTTCTCGATCACGCCCTGCTCGGCCGCGATGATCTCGGCGATCCGCTCGAGGAACCAGGGATCGAACTTGGCGATCGCGTGGACCTCCGCGACCGTGAAGCCTTCGCGCAGCGCCTGCGCCGCGACCAGCAGCCGGTCAGGCGTCGCGACCGCGAGCGCCGCCTCGATCTCCGCGCGGGGGCGCCCGGCGAGGCGATCGACTGTGTTGAATCCGGAGAGACCCGTCTCGAGCCCCCGCAGCGCCTTCTGCATCGATTCGTGAATGTTGCGGCCGATCGCCATCACCTCGCCGACCGACTTCATCGCGGTCGACAGCACCGCCTCCGCGCCCTTGAACTTCTCGAACGCGAAGCGCGGGATCTTGGTCACCACATAATCGATGGTGGGCTCAAACGCGGCCGGGGTGGCCCCCGTGATGTCGTTCTCGATCTCGTCGAGCGTGTAGCCGACCGCGAGCTTCGCCGCGACCTTGGCGATCGGGAAGCCGGTCGCCTTGGAGGCGAGCGCGGAGGATCGCGACACGCGCGGGTTCATCTCGATGACGATCAGGCGGCCGTCCTTCGGATTGACCGCGAACTGGACGTTGGAGCCGCCCGTCTCCACCCCGATCTCGCGCAGCACCGCGATGCTCGCGTTGCGCATGATCTGATATTCCTTGTCCGTCAGCGTCAGCGCCGGCGCGACGGTGATGGAGTCGCCGGTGTGGACGCCCATCGGATCGATGTTCTCGATCGAACAGACGATGATGGCGTTGTCCGCGCGGTCGCGGACCACCTCCATCTCATACTCCTTCCAGCCGAGCAGCGATTCCTCGATCAGCACCTCGGTAGTGGGTGATGCGTCCAGCCCCTTGCGGACGATGTCCAGGAACTCCTCGCGGTTGTAGGCGACGCCGCCGCCCGTACCGCCGAGCGTGAAGGACGGGCGGATGATCGCAGGGAGCCCGACCTTCTCCAGTCCCTCCAGCGCCTCCGCCTCGGTATGAGCAATGGCCGAGCGGGCGGACTCGAGCCCGATCTTGTCCATCGCCGCCTTGAACTTCTGGCGATCCTCGGCCTTGTCGATCGCCTCGGCATCCGCGCCGATCATCTGCACGCCGTACTGGTCCAGCGTGCCGTCGCGCTGGAGCGCCAGCGCGGTGTTGAGCGCGGTCTGCCCACCCATCGTCGGCAGCACCGCGTCCGGGCGCTCCTTGGCGATGATCTTGGCGACGATCTCCGGCGTGATCGGCTCGACATAGGTCGCGTCGGCCAGGTCCGGATCGGTCATGATCGTCGCCGGATTGGAGTTCACCAGGACGATCCGGTAGCCCTCCTCCTTCAGCGCCTTGATCGCCTGCGTGCCCGAATAATCGAACTCGCACGCCTGCCCGATAACGATCGGCCCCGCGCCGATGACGAGGATGGAGGAGATGTCGGTGCGTTTGGGCATCTACTTCTTTTCTTTGGGTAGGACTTCGTTGCCGATGAAGCCGAACTTGAAGCCGAGTTGCTCCGTGTCGATTGCTGCCATGGCGTAGAAGAGGCACTCGGCGGCGGGCTGCATCGGAACAGTCAGGAAGTCGCGTCTGACCGACACCAAGCCCGGATATTGCTCCTCGAAAGCCGTACCCGGCTTGATCCCGCAAAAAGCTTCGACCTTGGCGATCGCAGACGAGGCTGGCTCACCTGGGGAGAAGCTTGGCATACGGTCGAGCATACCTTGCTGAGCAAACCAGGCGCGAGCAACAGCACGCCCGTCTGCGCGACCTACTTCATCATCGAAGGTACGATATAGCTGATCTAGCTGACCATCCTCGAAGCTCACGTCTGCCTTGCCCCAAGCTGCCTGACGGATGCACGAAAAACGCGATACATCGACCTTTGCCGATCGATTGATCGTTACGATCGTTGATTGAAGCTCATCGTCGTAGCGGATCGCCACGTCCTTTCCGGTCAAGCCGCACGGCCGCAGCTCGGCTACGACTGGCGACTGTACCGTCGCGTCAATCACCGGAGTCCCCCTACGAACCGCTCGAACAGATAGAAGCTGTCCTGTGGCCCCGGGCTCGCCTCCGGGTGGTACTGCACGCTGAACGCAACTCGATCCGTAAGTTCCAGCCCCGCGTTGCTGCCGTCGAACAGCGACACATGCGTCTCGCGGGCGTTGGCGGGCAGGCTCTCGCGCTCCACCGCAAAGCCGTGGTTCATCGACGTGATCTCGACCGCGCCGTCGCTCAGCCGCTTGACCGGGTGGTTGGCGCCGCGGTGGCCCTGGAACATCTTGGTGGTGCGCGCGCCGACCGCGAGGCCGAGCAGCTGGTGGCCGAGGCAGATGCCGAACAGCGGCTTGTCCGTCTCCAGCAGCTGGCGGATCACCGGCACCGCATACTCGCCGGTCGCGGCGGGATCGCCCGGGCCGTTCGACAGGAAGATGCCGTCGGGGGCGAGCGCCATGATCTGGTCGTAGGTCGCGGTCGCCGGTACCACCGACACCTTCGCTCCAGCCTCAACAAGGTTGCGGAAGATGTTGTGTTTGCTACCATAATCTATCGCGACGACGTGCGGGCGGCCGGAATCGGCAGCATCACTTTCGCCTAACTTTTCGTGGTAGCCGAAGCCGAGCCGCCACACCCCGCCGTCCCAGCCGCCGTGGGTCTCGCGGGTCACGGCCTTCGCCAGGTCCATGCCCTCCAGCCCCGGCCAGGCCCGCGCCATGTCGAGCAGCTGCGCGACGTCGAACACCCCGTCCGGCGAGTGGGCGATGACGCCGTTCGGTGCCCCGCCCTCCCGGATGCGGCGGGTCAGCGCGCGGGTGTCGATGCCCGCCAGGCCGATCCGCGCGTGCTTCTTCATCCAGTGCGTCAGGTGCTCGGCCGAGCGGAAGTTGCTGGGCTCGGTCACGTCCTCGCGGACGATCATGCCGAGCGCGTGGGGCTGGTCCGCCTCCACGTCGTCGGGGTTCGCCCCGACGTTGCCGATGTGGGGAAAGGTGAAGCAGATCATCTGGCCCGCGAACGACGGGTCGGTCATGATCTCCTGGTACCCGGTCATCGCGGTGTGGAAGCAGACCTCTCCCACCGCCTGCCCCTCGGCCCCGAACCCGCGGCCCCAGACGACGTCTCCACTGGCGAGAACGAGAACTCCGGTGGCACCTTCAGGCACGGCAAGGGGATCGGCGGCGGCCATGGTCGGGCGGTCACTCCAGTGCAGGTTCAGCTATGTCGCTAAGCCGCCGCCGCTAGGCCCCCTCGCCCCTCCCGTCAACCGGCGCTAGAGCCCGACGCCATGATTCGAGATGACATCAAAGCCGCCCAGATCGCCGCCATGAAGAGCGGCGACAAGGACGCCCGCGCCGCCATCGGCCTGATCCAGGCCGCCATCAAGAACCGCGACATCGAGGCGCGCACCGGTAAGGCCCCGGACAGCGACGACGCGCTGGTCGTCGAGGTGCTGCAGAAGATGGTCAAGCAGCGCCGCGAATCGATCGACATGTACGAGAAGGGCGGCCGCCCCGAACTCGCCGCGGCGGAGGCGAACGAGGTCGCGGTGATCGAGCGCTTCCTGCCGCAGACCCTCTCCGACGACGAGACCCGCGCCGCGATCGAGGCGATCAAGGGCGAGCTGGGTGCGAGCGGCATGAAGGACATGGGCCGCGTCATGGCCGAGCTGAAGGGCCGCCACGCCGCCGTGCTCGACATGAGCAAGGCGAGCGGGCTGGTAAAGGCGGCGCTCAGTTGATGGTTCGTGCCGGGTTGGCCGTGGCCGCGCTGTTAGCCGCGGCCCCGGCGCTGGCAGAAGACGACGTTCAGGCCTGGAGCGCCGCAACTGCGACAGTAACTGTTAGCGACAGGGTGGTGGTTTGGCTGGAGGGGCAGGCACGCACGTCGAACGACGTGTCGCGGCTCAATCAGGTGCTGCTGCGGCCCGGCGTCGGTTACCGCGTGTCGCCGACCACCACGCTGTTCGTCGGCTATGCGCACGTGTTCACCAATCCGCCGGGCCCCGCACGCACCAACGAGCACCGGGTCTGGCAGCAGGCGACCTTCCGAATCGCTGGTGATGGCAAGGGCGTGACGCTCTCCGGCCGCTCCCGGCTCGAGCAGCGCTCGCTGGTGCAGGGTGAGGACACGGGTGTGCGCTTCCGGCAATTGCTGCGGCTGACTGCGCCTGTGGGGGACCAGGGGGTACAGGCGGTCGGCTGGTCCGAGCTGTTCCTGGGACTGAACCGGACCGATTGGGGCCAACCGACCGGCTTTGACCGGGCGCGAAACTTCGCCGGCCTTTCCGTTCCGCTGTCGCGCACGCTCCGCGCAGAACCTGGTTACATGTACGAGCCCATCCGTCAGCGCGGGGCGGATCGGCACAACCACATTGCGAGTGTCACGCTCAATCTGACATTGTGACGCGGTGAGTCTCACCCCCGCCTTCCTCGACGAACTTCGCCATCGCACCCTGCTCTCGGGCCTGATCGGCCGCACCACCAAGCTCCAGCGCGCCGGGCGGGAGTTCCGGGCGTGCTGCCCGTTCCATGACGAGAAGACCCCGTCCTTCTACGTGAACGACGACAAGGGCTTCTATCACTGCTTCGGCTGCGGAGCGCATGGCGACGCGATCCGGTGGATGACCGACCAGCGCGGGCTGCCCTTCATGGATGCGGTGAAGGAACTCGCGCAGGCCGCGGGCATGGAGGTACCGGCCGCCGACAAGCGCTCCGCCGAGCGGGCGGAGAAGGCGCGCGGGCTACACGAAGCGATGGCGGACGCCACCGCCTGGTTCACCGAGCAACTGCACGGCATCGCCGGCGCGGAGGCGCGGGGCGTGCTGGAGAAGCGCGGGATCTCGGCCGAGACCGCCCGTAGCTTCGCGCTCGGTTTCGCACCCGATTCGCGCGGCAAGCTGAAGGAGGCGCTGAAGAGCTACGGCGACGCGATACTGGTCGAGGCCGGGCTGCTCATCGCCGTGGACGAGAAGGCGCCCTACGACCGCTTCCGCGGGCGCTTGATGATCCCGATCCGCGATCCCCGCGGACGCCCTGTAGCGTTCGGTGGCCGCATCATCGGCGCAGGCGAGCCAAAATATCTCAACTCGCCCGAGACCCCGCTCTTCGACAAGGGGCGGACGCTCTACAACCTCGACCGGGCGCTGCCCGCCGCCCGCAAGTCGGGTCGCGTCATCGCGGTCGAGGGCTACCTGGACGTGATCGCGCTCGCGCAGGCGGGCATCGCGGAGGCCGTCGCCCCGCTCGGCACCGCCCTCACCGAGCATCAGCTCGAGCGGCTGTGGCGCATCGCCGACGTGCCAATCCTGTGTTTCGACGGTGACGCCGCCGGGCAGAAGGCGGCGATCCGCGCCGCCACGCGCGCGCTGCCGCTGCTCGCGCCGGGGCGGAGCCTATCGTTCGTCACCCTGCCGGATGGGCTCGATCCCGACGACCTCGTCCGCCAGCGGGGGGCGGCCGCAATGGAGGCGCTGCTCGCCGCCGCCGAGCCGCTGGTCGACCGCCTGTGGGCGCATGAGCTCGCGGCCGAGCCGGTCGACACGCCCGAGCAGCGCGCCGGGCTGAAGGCGCGGCTGGCCGCGCTCGCCGGCACGATCGGCGACGGGAACGTCAAGTACGAGTATACCGCCGAGTTCCGCCGGCGCGCCGACGCGCAGTTCGCCCCCGCGCCCCGCGCCTTCGTGCCGCGCGTGGCCCGGAAGCCGGGGCAGAAATGGACTCCTCCGCCCGAGCCGCCCTCCCCGAGCGCCCGTGCGCTCAACGCCAGCGGGATCGATCCCGTGCTCGCCAAGGCGGTGATCGCCGGACTGATCCGGCACCCGGCGGAGATCGCGCGCCACATGGAGGTGCTCGGATCGCTCAAGCGGGCGGGCGGCTCGCTCGGCCGGCTGTTCGAGGCGGTGATCGACGTTGCCCTTGAAGATCAGGTGCTTGATAGCACGCACCTCCTCACCATATTGGCGCGGTCCGGCTTCGATACCATTGCCACCGATCTGCTTCGTGCCGACTCGCTGCCGTTCAGCTTTACGCAGCGTGACGCGGATGAGAGCCGCGTCCGCGCCGATCTGGACGAGGCGATCGCGGTGCTGGTTGCCCGCCCGGCGGTCGACGCAGCGCTTGCGGAGGCGACTGCGGCGGTGGCGGCGCGGTGCGACGAGGATGCCTTTGCCGCGCAGGTTGCGCTGGTGAAGGAGCGTCAGGGCTTGGAAGCGCGGCTTGCAAATCTGATGTTGGACGACAAAGAGCAGTAGGCACGTACTCGAGGGACTTTGATGGCGAAGGCTAATCTGGCGGACGCGACGGACACGCAGGAAACGGGCGACGCGCCGCTGATCGACCTCAACGAGGGCACGATCAAGAAGCTGTTCGCGCGGGCGAAGAAGCGCGGCTACATAACCTACGACCAGCTGAACGAGATGCTGCCGCAGGACCAGCTGTCCTCCGAGCAGATCGAGGACGTGATGGCCGCGCTCAACGACATGGGTGTGAACGTCGTCGAGAACGAGGACGCGGGCGAGGACGCAGAGCCGGAGGACGATTCGGTCGACGAAGCGGAGGCGAATGAGGACGGCAGCGACGCCGCCCCCGCCTTCGAGGTCGCCAAGAAGAAGGAGACGGTTGATCGCACCGACGATCCCGTCCGGATGTACCTGCGTGAGATGGGGGCGGTCGAGCTTCTGTCGCGTGAGGGCGAGATCGCGATCGCCAAGCGGATCGAGGCCGGTCGAGACACGATGATCCTGGGCCTGTGCGAATCGCCGATCACCTTCAACGCGATCATCGCATGGTCAACCGCGCTCAACGAAGGCACGATGCAGCTTCGCGAGATCCTTGATCTCGACGCGATGCTTTCCAAGGATCCCGCACCCGAGTCGCTCAGCGACGAGGAGGAAGGCGACGGCGAGATCTCCGAGAAGACCGCCGGTCCCTCCTTCAAAGAGGAGGACGAGCCGGAGGAGGTTGCCGAGGAGGATGACGAGGAGTCGATGACGGAGCGGCGCGCGCCGCGGCCATCGGACGACGAAGAGGAGGACAACACCCTCAGCCTCGCGCAGATGGAGGAAACGCTCAAGCCGGCCGCGCTGGAGAAGTTCGCCAACATCACCGCCCTCTACAAGAAGTTCTCCAAGGTGCAGGAGCAGCGGCTGGGCGCGATGGCGGCCGGCGGCGAGCTGGCGGGTGCCGAGGAGCGCAAGTACCAGAAGCTGCGCGAGGAGCTGACCGCAGAGGTCGAGAGCGTCCAGTTCCACAACGCCAAGATCGAGTACCTCGTCGACCAGCTCTACAGCTACAACCGGCGCCTGACCGCGCTTGGTGGCCAGATGCTGCGCTTGGCTGAGCGCCACAAGGTGCCGCGCAAGTCGTTCTTGGATGCCTACGTCGATCACGAGCTCGACGAGAACTTCCTCAGCGCCAACGCCAAGAACGACAAGAAGTGGGCTGCCTTTGCGGCGAGCGAGGGCGCCGCGGTCGACCGGATACGCGTCGAGATCGCGGAGATCGCGCAGCAGACCGGCATGGCGCTTGCTGAGTTCCGCCGCATCGTCAACATGGTGCAGAAGGGCGAGCGCGAGGCACGCATCGCCAAGAAGGAGATGGTCGAGGCGAACCTGCGCCTAGTGATCTCCATTGCCAAGAAGTACACCAATCGCGGCTTGCAGTTCCTGGATCTGATCCAGGAGGGCAACATCGGCCTAATGAAGGCGGTCGACAAGTTCGAGTATCGCCGCGGCTACAAGTTCTCGACTTATGCGACCTGGTGGATCCGCCAGGCGATCACGCGGTCGATCGCCGACCAGGCACGGACGATCCGAATCCCGGTCCACATGATTGAGACGATCAACAAGCTGGTCCGCACCAGCCGCCAGTTCCTCCACGAGCAGGGCCGCGAGCCCACGCCCGAGGAGATGGCGGAGCGCCTGAGCATGCCGCTCGAGAAGGTGCGCAAGGTGATGAAGATCGCCAAGGAGCCGATCTCCCTCGAAACGCCGATCGGCGACGAGGAGGACAGCCACCTGGGCGACTTCATCGAGGACAAGAACGCCGTCATTCCGGTCGACGCTGCGATCCAGGCCAATTTGAAAGAAACGGTCACGCGGGTCCTTGCCAGCCTCACCCCGCGCGAGGAGCGCGTGCTGCGGATGCGGTTCGGGATTGGGATGAACACCGATCACACGCTGGAAGAGGTCGGTCAGCAGTTCTCGGTGACCCGCGAGCGTATCCGCCAGATCGAGGCGAAGGCGCTCAGGAAGCTCAAGCACCCGAGCCGCAGCCGCAAGATGCGCTCCTTCCTCGACCAGTAAGCGGCATTCGATCGACAGGGCCGTGGCGGGCGACCGCCGCGGCCCTTCGCGTATCAGCGTGTCTCCCTGTAGGCAGGCACGGTCGGCGCGATCGGATCGAGGCGCACCCAGAGCGCGATGCCGAGCGCGACGCTCAGCAGCACGGCGGCACTTCTCCTCGACCACTGCGGTGAGGCGGCGGCGGGCACGAGCGGCAGGAGCAGCACCATGCTGATCGCGAGCGGCAGCGCGGCGATCATGGGCAGCCCGGGGCCGACCGCCTGCATCACGAAGAAGCCGAAACCGAGCATGTAGCCGACGCCGAGCGCGGCGGCGGCCACCAGCGCCGCGGTGCCCCCGGCCCTGCTCCACCGCGCGATGGCCAGCGCAATACCGCCGAGCATGAGCGGTACCACGATGACGTAGGAAGCGGTCGGCGCCAGCGCCTGCGCGACCACGCCGAGCACCAGCAGCGGCAGCGCCGCGCCGATCGCGGTCGCAACGCTCCCCGCCAGCCAGCGGTGCACTAGCAGGGCCGCGCCGACGCAGACCAGCAGCGCCTGCACCTGCAGGCGCGGGATGGCGGCGAGCCGGTCGTAGTAGTTGACGCGCCCCCACCCGCCCGACACGCCGTTGACGAGGTAGAGCAGCACGGCCGCGAGCAGGATCAGCACGACGATTGCGCCCGCCCCGCGCGCGATCGGGCCGATCCGCGCCTGCCCGCGTCCGGCGATCGCGTAGCCGGCACAGGCGACCGCCAGCAGCAACCAGCCGAGCGCCGTCGGGTAGCTGACGAGCGCGATCCCGTACGCGTCATAGAAGGTGCGGTCCGCTGCCGGGCCAGGCAGCGTCGCGGCGTTGAGCAGTCCGCGGGTCAGATCGAGCACCTGGCGGCCGAGGTCCTGGAGCGCGCCCTGGTCGAGCCGCTCGGGCGTGGCCAGCGGCGAGTGGTAGAGCGCCGGGCGGCCGATGAAGGCGAAGTTATATCCGGGCACGCCGCGGCGCTTGGCGATCGTATAGTCCGTCGAGTTCGGCAGCCGCTGGTAGATGAAGGTGCTGAGCGAGGTCGCGACCGGCCGGCGGACATGGGCGGCGAACAGCGTCATCATGCCGCCGCTCGCCGCACCCGTCTCGAACATCGTCGCGCGCCCACCACCGCCGCGGGTCTCCAGGTTGACGATCGCACCGATCGGCGGATGCGGCCGCGCGAAGAAGGTTCGGGCACCTTGCAGCCCGAGTTCCTCCGCATCGGTCATCAGCACGATTAGGCTGCGCGCGGGCACGCCGTCGCCGCGCAGTGCGCGCACCACCTCCAGGATCGCCGCGACGCCCGCCGCATCGTCGGCGGCACCCGGCGAGCCCCAGACGCTGTCGTGGTGCGCCATTAACAGAATGGCTGGTGCGCCGGGATCGCGACCGGCAAGCGTGGCGACCAGGTTGACGATCGGCGGTGTCGCCGGCGCGCCGCTCCACCGCGCGAGCCGCTCCCGTCCCCTCGCGTCGAGCGTTCCACGCTGTTCTTCTACCCGGAGCCCGAGTGCGCGCAGCCGTCGCGCGAGATAAGTGCGCACCGCGGCGTTGGCGACACTGCCGGTCGGACGCGGCGCCCCAGCGACCACGCGCACGTCCGCCATCGCGCGCGCGGCGGAGAAGCTACGCGCGGGCGCATCGCTGCCGACCGGCCGCGGCGGCGTGGTGGCAAGCACGGCGAGGAGGATCGCTCCCGTGAGCGCAAGCAGCAAGGCTGATGCGCCGGATGGCGAAACGGCGCTCTGGCGCTTCGAAAGCGCGGGCTCAGGCAGCGGCCGGGACCGTACCGTGCGGACGCGCCCCCGCCCGCCGCCCGAACGGCAGCGCGCGTCCGGATGCGAGCGAGCGCCAGGCCCACTCGGCCGGCGCCAGGTCGAACCGCCTTACCCACGAGACCGCGAGCGCGAGCAGCATCGCATCGACGATCGCCGCGGTCAGCATGAGCCCAGCCCAGCCCTGACGCGCGAGCAGGCCTAAGCCCCAGCCCGGATAGATGACCCACAGGCAGATGATCGTCTGGAGCAGGTAGATCGAAAGCGCCGTCCGCCCGGCCGCCGACAGCGGTCGCAGGAGCGCGCCACCCTTCGTCGTCGTCAGCAGAAAGAGGATCAGCCCGACGTGGCCGAGCGTCATGGCGATCCGCGTCCACTCGTTGAACGCCCAGAGGATCGTCACCGTGTCGTCGACCCGTCCGGCAACGATCGTCGAGATGACCCGCACCGGCAGCGCCAGCCCGTACCAGCCGAGCGCCATTCGTGCGTAGTAGCGCGGCGAACGCCGGCCCTGGAGAATGTCGAGCTTGAACAGCGCCGCGCCGAGAAGGATCACGCCGAGTGAGGTCGTGTAGTTCATCAGGATGCCGCGCCAGCGCTGGTAGCGGCTCAGCCACTCCCCGCGCATCACGCGCGCTTGCCCCGCCAGGTTGCTCCGCCGTACCGCGACCTCTTCCGCGTGTTCGCGCCGGCCGTCGGCCAGCTGACGGTGCCACCCCTCCAGCCCTTCGAGAGCCTTCTTCTGCTCGGCGGTCGGCTCCCGGCCGGCCTCAAGCGCGCGCCGAGCCGCTGCAACGTCGCGGTTGCCGCGGATCGCGCCGCTTGTGCCCATGAAGCTCATGAAGGTGCCGTAGCCGCTCAGCACCAGCGCCAAGAGGATCAGCCAGCGCGGGCGGAGCCGCCTGAGCGGATAGGCGAGCATCGCGCAGAGCGCGTAGACGTGCAGGATGTCGCCCGCCCACAGCAGCACCCAGACGTGGAACAGGCCAAAGGCAAGCAGCACAGCGTTTCGCCAGTAGAAGCGCGCGGCGGCGGACCAGCGGGCGCCGCCCGCGGCGACCCGGTCGGTCAGGATCACGACCCCCGCCCCGAACAGCAGCTGGAGCAGCCCGCGCGCCGTGCCGGTCGCCAGCACCTCCCGCACGCCCCACGCGGCGCGATCGAGCGCGCTCCAGCCGAGTAGGTTAGGCTGCGACGAGTGCGCCGCCGCCCAGGTGCCGCCCATCTGCGCGATGTTCATGAACAGGATGCCGAGGATCGCGACCCCGCGCAGCACGTCAAGCGCCGCGATCCGAGACGTGCCGTCGATTCTGGCGTCTGCCGCTGCGTCGTCCCCCATCGTTCCCGCTCCCCCCAAAGCCGAACGATGCGAGCCTATCAGGTCCACGCGCCTCCGCAACCTGGGTGAAGACGCCATAAACCGGGTCTTTACGTGCTTCGGTATAGGTGTCGGACACAGGGTGTGGCGGGCGCGGCCGGTGCCGCTGCACGACCCAATCGCGAGCTGAGGTGCCATGGCGTTCGGAACAGTACAAGACGCACGGTATGGCGAGGCCTGGGACGCGCTGACTACTCTGGTCGCCGATGAGGGGACGGCCAGGCAGCCCCACGCCGCCGCGCTGATCGCGCCGGGTGCGGCGGGGCGCGACCTGGCGGATGCGGTCCACTGCTTGTGCATGCTCCACGGCCGTCACCCGGGCATCGTCGAGTTCGCCGCCGACCGCGCCGCGCACCCCGTCGCGGCGGCATGGATGGCGGAGGCGGTCGCCGCCTTCGCCGCCGAGCGGGCGAGGCTGGTCCGGGTGGTCGCGCACGCCGGGCCGCTGCCCTCCACGCCCGGCCAGGCTGAGACCGAAGCCGCGATCGCGGCGCAGCGCCACGCGCTCGACATGATTGCGGCATCCGACCGTTCGGGCTGCCCGCTCGGCGCGACCATGGCGCTGATGCTCGACTGGCCATCTATCCGCCGAGTACTGGACGCCGTCGCCGAGCGACTCGGGCTTGAGGTCGAGCCGCCACGCCTGCCGGTGATCGGCGACGCCGCGACCGTCGTCTCGACGCTCGCGGCGACCCCCGCGTTCGAACGCGCGATGCTGTTCGGCGCGCAGCAGACGCTCGCGCAGCACCGCGCGCTGTGGCACCTCCTTGAGGCTCGCAGCGACGCGCGCACTCACGCCTGATCACCTTGGCGGCGGCACCGCCGACCGCTACGGCTGTGGCTCCGGCGGGAGAGCAGGTGTGCGGTTCGAGGGTACGAAGAACTATGTCGCGACCGATGACCTGAAGGTCGCGGTCAACGCCGCCGTCACGCTCCGGCGGCCGCTGCTGGTGAAGGGCGAGCCCGGCACCGGCAAGACGGTGCTGGCGCAGGAGATCGCCGCGGCGGTCGGCGCGCCGCTGATCGAGTGGAACGTCAAGTCGACCACCAAGGCGCAGCAGGGATTGTACGAGTATGACGCGGTCGCAAGGCTGCGCGACGGCCAACTCGGCGACCCGCGGGTCCACGACATCGGCAACTACATCCGCCGCGGCAAGCTGTGGGACGCTTTCACCGCGCCGCAGCTTCCCGTGCTGCTGATCGACGAGATCGACAAGGCCGACATCGAGTTTCCAAACGACCTACTCCAGGAGCTCGATCGCATGGAGTTCCACGTCTACGAGACGGGGGAGACGGTGCGCGCCGCCGAACGGCCGATCGTGGTGATCACCAGCAACAACGAAAAGGAGCTGCCCGACGCTTTCCTGCGCCGCTGCTTCTTCCACTACATCAAGTTTCCGGACCGCGAGACGATGCAGGCGATCGTCGACGTGCACTTCCCCGGCATCCAAAAACTGCTGGTCACCCGCGCGATGGAGGTCTTCTACGAGCTGCGCGAGGTGCCGGGCCTCAAGAAGAAGCCGTCGACCTCCGAGCTGCTCGACTGGCTGAAGCTGCTGCTCCACCAGGACTTGCCGCTGGAAGTGCTCCAGAACCGGGATCCGACCAAGGCAATTCCGCCGCTGCATGGCGCGCTGCTGAAGAACGAGGCGGACGTGATGATGTTCGAGCGGTTGGCCTTCATGGCGCGGCGGCCCACGGGACGATAGCGGACCTTCTTCGTCACACCGGCTCAGGTCCGGGGTGACGACTTGATGGTGGCTAGCGGTTAACCACGTCGCGTGCATGATGCGTGCGTGACGCCGCCCCCTCCCCGCTGGCTCTGGCCCGTCGTCTGCCTGATCGCCGCCCTCGCCGCGGCCCTGCGCATCGCCGCGGCGCAGGGCGGGTTGTGGCTCGACGAGGCCTGGTCGGCGGTGTTCGCGCGCGACGTCGGCGCGCCCGCGGGCGTGTTCCTCCGTATCCACCACGACAACAACCACCATCTGAACACGCTGTGGTTGCAGCTGGTCGGCTTCCATGCCGCGCCGGTGCTCCAGCGCGGACTGTCGATCGCGAGCGGCGCAGCGACCGTGCTGGTCGCCGCCGCATTCGCGGCGCGGCGCGGCAGCGTGGCGGCGATCGTCACGGCCGTCCTGTTCGCGGTATCGCCGATCCTCGTCACCTACGGCAGCGAGGCACGCGGCTACGCACCCATGGTGCTGGCGCTGCTCGGTGCGGTTCTGCTGATCGATCGCTGGCTGGCGGATCGGCGGGAGCCCCCGCTCGCGGTGGCGCTTGCCGTGCTGTTCCTGTTCGGACTGCTGGCGCAGCTGACCTTTGCCTTTTCGATCCCGGCGCTCGGCGGCTGGGTGGTGCTGCGGATCTGGCGCGAGGGTGGCCCTGCTGCCGCATTGCGCGATGCAGCCAGATTGCTGATCCTGCCGCTGCTGACCGCCGCGGCGACGCTCGCAAGCGTGCTGATCCTCCTGCCGGGTGCCGGCGGGTTCCAGATGGGCGCGTTCACGCCGTTCACGCTGACGGAGCTCGGCCATGGCTACGGTACCATGCTCGCCTACGCCTTGGGCTTGCCGCTGCCGGCCGCGGCGGTGATTGCGGCGGCCGGCGTCGCGGCGGCCGTGCTGGTGCGCGATCCCGTGATTGCGTCGCGTCGGCCCTTCTACCTGCTGGCGATCGTCGCGGCACCGCTGGCTATGGCGACGCTTCGGCTCGGAAACACGGGGATGCCGCGCTACCACCTGCTCGCGGCCGTCGCGCTGCTGCTGCTCGGCGGTGATCTCGCGGCGATCGCGCGGTTGCGGCGTGCGCGCCTGCTCGCCATCGGCTCGCTCGCGTTCGTCACGGCAGCTTCTCTGCTCGGCGCCGTGCGGCTCGTGGCGGACCAGCGCGCCGATCCTGGCCGCGCGCTTGCCATTATGGCCGTGACCACGCCGCAGGACCTGTCGGTCGCGCTCGATCGCGAGCGGGCGTCCGCGGTGATCGAGGCTGCCGCCGCGGCTCATGGCGCACCTGTCAGGTTCGATCGCTGCGGGCGCTGGCTGTTCGTCGACCGCGACGGGACCGAGCCTTTCGCCGCGCGCCCGGTCCGCTGCGGCCGCTACTACTCGCCGGTCACGGAAGCACACCCGACCGGGCTGTCGGGTACGCACTGGCGGCTCTACCGTCGCCTGTGACGTTGCGCGCACGCGCGCGGGCAGGCATGCCGGCGCCATGTTCCTCGCCTTCCTCGACGCGCTCCGCTCGGCCGGAATCCCGGCGAGCCTCAAGGAGCACCTGCTGCTGCTCGATGCGCTCGACCAAGAAGTGATCGAGGAGACACCGGAGGCCTTCTACTATCTCGCACGCGCCACTTTCGTGAAGGATGAGGGGCTGCTCGACCGCTTCGATCAGGTGTTCGCGCGGGTGTTCCGCGGCGCGCTCGCCGGACAAGCTCTGCCCGGGGCCGAGATCCCAGACGCATGGCTACGCGCCGTCGCGCAGAAGTATCTCTCGCCAGAGGAGATGGCGCGGATCGAGTCGCTCGGCAGCTGGGACGAGATCATGGATACGCTGAAGCAGCGCCTGTCCGAGCAGCAGGGCCGACACCAGGGCGGCAACAAGTGGATCGGCACCGGCGGCACCAGCCCGTACGGCAACGCCGGTTACAACCCCGAGGGAGTCCGCATCGGCGGCGAGAGCGTCCACAAGCGCGCGCTGAAGGTCTGGGAAGCGCGCGAGTTCCGCAATTTCGATTCCACCCGCGAACTCGGCACGCGCAACATCAAGGTGGCCTTGCGCCGCCTGCGCCGTTTCGCGCGCGAGGGCGCCGCCGACGAGCTCGACATCGCGGGCACGATCGACGGCACCGCGCGGCGAGGCTGGCTTGACGTCCGGATGCGCCCCGAACGCCACAACGCGGTCAAGCTGCTGCTGCTGCTCGACGTCGGCGGATCGATGGACCCGTTCGTGACGCTGGTGGAGGAGCTGTTCTCCGCCGCCACCACCGAGTTCAAGAACCTGGAGTTCTTCTACTTCCACAATTGCCCGTACGAAGGGCTGTGGAAGGACAATCGCCGTCGCCATGCCGAGCGGACGCCGACCGCGGACGTCCTCCACAAGTTCGGACACGACTACAAGCTGGTGTTCGTCGGCGACGCGGCGATGAGCCCGTACGAGATTACCCATTCCGGCGGATCGGTCGAACACATGAACGAGGAGTCGGGAGCAACCTGGCTCGGGCGACTGACGGCGACCTACCCGGCGGCGGCGTGGCTAAATCCGATGCCGGAACAGTACTGGCAACAAGGCCAGTCGATCGGGATCATCCGCGGCTTGATGAACGATCGCATGTACCCGCTGACGCTCGCCGGGCTGGACGACGCGATGCGCGAGCTGTCGCGCAAGCGCTAGACGAGTTTACAGCCGGTCGACGGCCCGCCGCAGCTTGCGCAGGGTCTCGGGATCGCCGACCGGGGCGCTCGCCGCCTCCCCCGCCATCGCCATCAGCCGCACCGCACCGAAACTCGCCGCCAGCCCCTTCAGCCGCAGCGCCGCGTCCTTCCAGGTCGCGGCATCCTCCGTCCGGGTCAGCGTCTGCAGTCCGGCCTTGGCGCTCTCGAGAAAGGCGAGGCGCAGCTCGGCGATCAGCACGGGTTCGTCGCCCACCGCCGCCGCCAGGGTCGCATCGATTGCACCGGGATCATAAGCCATGACCTGTGGGTACCGGCGACGTACTTACCAACAGGTTGCGGCGAGCCGCTCTATCGTTGCCGGCCAAACGTGGTACTGTCCCGAAATGAACGGGGGTTCGCGCATTCACGGCTTGCGTCCGGCATCGGACGCCGAAAGCGACATCGATTCGGGGCCGATCGCCATCGACCCGGTAATGGAGGAGGCCGTCTTCGTCTATGACGAGCCGACGCCGCGCTTCGGCTGGCTGATCCCGACCGTCGGCGTGGTCGCCTCGCTGGCTTGGATCGCGACCATGCTGTGGTTTGCGCGAAACGCCTTTCCGCTGCCGCCGGTCGCCTTTGTCCAGTTCGCCGCGGCGCTGTGCGTCGTGCCGACGCTGGTCACCGTGCTGTGCCTGCTCGCGCTCAGGACCAGCCGGGCGGAGGCGCGGCGCTTCGGCGCGACGGCGCGCGCGATGCGGGCGGAGGCGGCGGCGCTGGAGCAGACGGTGCAGCTGCTCGGCCAGCGGATCGAGGCCAATCGCCGCGCGCTGTCCGAACAGGCGCAGTCGCTGGTTGCGATCGGCGAGGCGGCCTCCGATCGCCTCCGCGCCGCGACCGGCGAGCTCTCGGCGGAGGCGCGCGTGCTCGACACCGTTGCCGCTTCGCTGGTCCGCTCCGCCGAGCAGACCGAGGCGAGCCTCGTCACCGTCTTCGACGCGCTCCCCAAGGCGCAAGCGGATACCGCCGCGCTAACCAGCGGCCTAACCTCACTCGGCCTGGCGGCGGGCGAGCGCGCGGCCGAGCTCAATGCGGCGCTCGCCGGGCTGGCGGAGCGCGGGCGGGTGGCGGACGAGGTTGCGGGTACGGCGGCTGCCAAGCTCGGCGCGCACATCGCGCGGATGGAGAGCTCCAGCGACAATGCCGCCCACCGGCTGGAAGCGGCGGCCGCGGAGATGTCGAGCGCGATAGACGGTGTGCTCGACCGCGCGGCGCAGGCGGTCGATGAGTCGCGAAAGGGGATCGCCGCACAGGGCGAGGCGATGCTTGCCATGCTGTCGGCGAGCCAGGCCGCGCTCGAGAAGTCAGGCCGTGACGGTGCGGAGGCGCTGGGCGAGCGACTGGTCGCCGTCGAGGGTGCAATCGAGCGCATCGCGTTTCGGCTGAACGACGAGCAGGGCCGCACCGATACGCTGTTCGAGACGCTGGCAGTCGGGGTCGAGGGCGCATCGGACCAGCTCGACCGGCTCCACACGGAGGGCGTCGCCAAGAGCCAGGCGCTCGCCGCCGCGATCAGCGCCCTCACCTCCTCCGCCGAGGCGATGACGGAAACGATGCGGGTCGGCGACGGCACGGCGCGGACGCTGATCGGTACGGCCGAGAACCTGCTGCTCGCGCTCGACAGCTCGGCGCGCGAGATCGACGAGACGCTCCCCGACGCGCTGCTGCGGCTCGATGCGCGGATCGCGGAGAGCCGGCGCCTGGTCGGCACTGCGAAACCCGAGCTGCTGTCGCTCGTGACCGCGGCGGAGAGCACCCATGTCGCGGTGGAGGCAGTCGCCAGCCTGGTCACGGCCGAGCGCGAGAAGCTCGCCGACATCACCCAGACTCTGACGGAAGCGCTGGACGTCGGGCAGGACAAGGCGGCGACGATGGACGCGGTGGTCGGCGACGCGATCGCCAAGACCCGCCGCTTCGCCGAAGATGCAGCGCCGCAGCTGGTCGAGGCCCTGACCCGTATCCGCGAGACCGCGGAGCGGGCCGCGAACGGCGCGCGTGCCGTGCTAGTCGACGTCATTCCGGACGCCGCCGCGTCGATTGAGGCGGCAAGCACCGATGCCGTCCGCCGCGCCTTCGCCCGCGCGCTGCCGCAGCCCTTGCACGAACTCGCCGGCGCCTCGGAAGAGGCGGTCACCGCCGCGACCCGCGCGTCCGAGCGCCTGGCGCACCAGCTGATGACGATCGCCGAGTCGACCGCCGCGATCGAGCAGCGCCTCGACGCCGAGCGGGCCGAGCGGGAAGCGAGCAACCAGGACAATTTCGCGCGGCGCGTTTCGCTCCTGATCGAGGCGCTCAACTCGGCCTCGATCGACATCAGCAAGACCTTCTCGCACGAGGTCACCGACAGCGCCTGGTCGGCCTACCTGAAGGGGGACCGGGGCGTCTTCACCCGCCGCGCAGTGCGCCTGCTCGACACCGCACAGGCGCGCGAGATCGCCCGGCTACACGAGGAGGACCCGACCTTCCGCGAGCATGTCAATCGCTACATCCACGATTTTGAAGCGATGCTGCGCCAGATCTTGGCGCTCCGCGATGGCTCACCGCTCGGCGTCACGCTTCTATCTTCGGACATGGGCAAGCTCTATGTGGCGCTCGCCCAGGCGATCGAGCGGCTGCGGACCTGACCGCGGCGGCGCCGAAGCGCCGTCAGGTTCAGCCCTGGAGCTTGCTCAGCGCCTTCTCGACACCGTCCATCGTGAACGGCTTGGGCAGGAGCGGTCGATCACGGTGATCGTCGGCGACCGTGTCGCCGGACCCGCCGGTCGCGAGCAGGAACGGAATGTCGGCGGCCGCCAACGCATCGGCGATCGGCCAGCTCTGCTCCCCACCGCGCAGGTTGACGTCCAGGATCGCGGCGTCAATGCCGCCCTCCCCGACCAGCCGCAGCGCATCGGCGACGCTGTCGGCGGTACCGGCGACCTGCTTGTCGAGCGCGTCGAGGAAATCCTCTAGCATCATGGCGATCAGGGGCTCGTCCTCGACGATGAGGATGCGCTCGGGAAAGGACATGGGTTCGCCCTTTAGGCGATCAGCTTGAGCTACGCCAACTCATTTCGTGCCGAGAACATCACGCGCCGCTTCGGCAAGTTGCTGCACGGAAAAGGGTTTCGGCAGGAAAGCGACGTTGTCGAGATCGATCGAGCGGCGCAGCTGCTCCTCGGCGTAGCCCGACATGAACAGGACCGGCAGGTCCGGGAAGCGCTTGCGTACCTCTCGCACCATGGTCGGGCCGTCCATCGTCGGCATGACCACGTCGGAAATCAGCAGGTCCGGCGCCGCCGCGCCGCTCATCAGCTCGAGCGCCGCCTCGCCATTCTCGGCGGTCAGCACGGTGTATCCCTGCCGGCTGAGCGCCCGCTCGGCCACCGCGCGGACCATGTCCTCGTCCTCCACCAGCAGAACGGTGCCCGTGCCCCAGGTGTCGCCCTGGCGCGCGCGCACCGGTGCCAGCGCCGGTGGTGCGATCCCGCCCGCGTGCACGGGCAGGTAGATGGTGAAGGCGGCGCCTGATCCGTGAAGGTTCTCGGCAAAGATGTAGCCGCCCGACTGCTTGATGATTCCATATACGGTCGAGAGGCCGAGCCCCGTGCCCTTGCCGACCTCCTTGGTGGTGAAGAACGGTTCGAAGATCTTCGGCAGCACGTCGGCCGGAATGCCGGTGCCGGTGTCGGAGACGCGAAGCGCCGTATAGTCGCCGACCGGCAGCACGTCGTCGTCCATCGCGCGGACCTGCGCGGCGCTCACCGCCTTTGTCTCGATGGTGAGCGTGCCGCCGCCGTTCGGATTGACGCTCAGCATTGCGTCACGGGCATTGACCGCCAGGTTGACGACGACCTGCTCGAGCTGCCCGGGATCCGCCCGCACCGCACCCAAATTGCGGCCGTGCTGGACGACCAGGCTCACCGTTTCGCCCAGCAGTCGTTTCAGCAGGTTCGACACCTCGGAGATGACGTCGGGCAGCTGCAGGACCTGCGGGCGGAGCGTCTGCTGGCGCGAGAAAGCGAGTAATTGCCGGGTCAGCCCCGCGGCACGGTTCGAGTTGGTCTTGATCTGCTGGATATCGTCATAGTCGCTGTCACCCGGTGTGTGACGCATCAGCATGAGGTCGCAGTGGCCGATGATCGCGGTCAGGATATTGTTGAAGTCGTGCGCGACGCCGCCGGCGAGCTGGCCGACCGCCTGCATCTTGGTCGCCTGCGCGACCTGCCGCTTCAGCTTGCCCTCTTCCGAGCTGTCCTTGACGCTCATCAGCACGGCGGCGTCGCCGAGCCCGCGTGCGCCGGTCAGGCGGATCTGGACCGGCTCCTCCGCGCGTGCGGCGAAGCGGACGGTCAGCTGAGTGGTGAAGCCGCCGCCGCCTGCGAAGCGGCGGATCGCATCGGCGAGCGCGCCCTTGTCCTCACGCACCACCAGATCGCCGGGATAGAGCGGCGGCGATCCAGCCTCTACCCCGGCTGCGGTCGTGAAGGCATCGTTCATGTGCACGAACCGTCCGTCGCGGTCGACCAGCGCGAGCGGCGCCGGGAGCAGCGCGACCAGCGAGCGGACGTGGCTCGCGGCGCTGGAGCCGATCGCGGGCATGGCGATGGTCGGCTCGTCGTCGAGCAGCGCGACCAGGATCGGCGCTTCCTCCTCTTCGACAAAGGGCACCTGGAGCAGGCGCAGCGGATTGCCGGACAGCCCCTCCCGCTCGAACCGGACGACCCCCGCGCTGTCGGTTATCAGAAATCGGGCGAAATCGCGGCCCTCGATCGCGGCATCCTCCTGCCCCATGGCGCGCGCCCGGAACACGCGGTTGGCGGCCTTGACGCGCCCGTCGGCGGTCAGCAGCGCGGTCATGATCCCAGCACCACCCAGCCGATCGCCCTGCGCGCCCGCGACGAGCGCCGCGACCTTGGTCGTGGCGACGCCGGTGTCCTCCGCCTTGAAGCGCCAGAGCAGCAGGTCGTCGCCGATCCGGGTGACGCTGGCATCGACCGCCATGCCGCGCACGGTGAGGTCGCAGCGTGCCGCGCCGTCGCGCCAGGCGGCGCGCCCGGTCATGCCGAGCCGTGCGGCCTCCGTCTCGCCGATGTCGATGTTGGGCGGTGTCGGAAAACCGCCGAACAGTGCCTCGTACCGGTCGTTGGCGCACGCGATCCGGCCGCCGCGATCGGTGATCGCGAGCGCATCGGCGCTGGCCAGCGCGACCGCGTGCGCCACGCTCCAGTCCGGCTCCGCCGAGATGGGGATCCGGGTCGGAAGCAGTCGCCGCGCGGCGACGATGCCGCCGAGCAGCACCAGCGCGGCGGCCGCGAACCCAGCGGCAATTGCTGTGTCACCGACCTGCCAGAGGATCAGCACCGCCGCCGCCACGCCCGCGCCCGCCGCTATCGCGGCGGGATGCCGGGCGAGCCGGAGAAGACGGTCGTCGGCGGGTTGGGGAAGCGTGGCCATGTGACGCCATGATCGCCTGCGCCCGCGGGCGTCAAGCGGATCACGCGTCATACCAGCGGAAGCTGGGATCGTTCGCGATCAGCGTGCGTCCGATACCCAAACGATCCCAGCGTTCGCTGGAGTGACGGACACCGATTCACCAAATTCGGACGCGCTCCGCGTCGCTCAGGTACAGCTTCTGCCCCGGTGCGGGCTTGAACGCCGTGTACCAGGGATCGAGATTGCGGACCACCCAGACGCGCTGCTGCGACGGCGAGTGCGGATCGGTGAGCAACTGGTTGCGCAGCGCCGCCTCGCGGTAATTGCGCCGCCACACCTGAGCCCAGCCGAGATAGAAGCGCTGGTCGCCGGTGAAGCCGTCGATGACCGGCGCGGGCTTTCCGCCGAGCGACGCCTTATACGCGTCATGGGCGGCACTGAGTCCTGCGAGGTCGGCGGTGTTCTCGCCCAGCGTCAATCCGCCTTTCACGTGAAAGCCGGGTAGCGGCTCATAGGCGTCGTACTGCGCGACGAGCCGGTCGGTCCGCGTCTTGAAGGCAGCGACGTCGGCGGGCGTCCACCACTGTGTCAGCTTGCCGGTGATGTCGTACTTGGATCCCTGATCGTCGAAGTGGTGGCTGATCTCATGCCCGATCACCGCGCCGATCCCGCCGTAGTTGACCGCCGGGTCGGCCTTTGGATCGAAGAACGGCGGCTGGAGGATCGCAGCGGGAAAGGTGATCGCGACCAGCGTCGGGTTGGCCTGCGCGTTCACGGTCATCGGGGTCATGCCCCATTCCCAGCGGTAGACGGGCTTGCCGAGCTTGGCGCGATTGTAGTCGGTGCTCCACTGCGCGCTGCGGACCTGATTGCCAAAGGCATCGCCCGGCCTGATCTCGAGCGCGGCATAGTCGCGCCACTTGTCGGGATAACCGATCCGCGGGGTGAACGCGTCGAGTTTGGCGACTGCCTGGGTGCGGGTCGCTGGCGTCATCCAGTCGAGCTTGGCAACCCTCGCCTTCATGGCGGCGATCACGTTCTTGACCAGCACATCGGCCGCGGCCTTTGTCTCCGGCGGGAAATAGCGCGCGACGTAGAGTTGGGCGATGTCGTCGGTCAGCGCGCCGGAGGTGAAGCCGACCGCGCGCTTCCAGCGCTCCTGCTGTTGCGGCGTGCCGGAGATGGCGGTGCCGAAGAAGGCGAAGCGCTCGTCATCGAAGGCCTTGGGCAGCACGGCCGCGTAGCCGTCGAGCGAGCGAAGCAGCAGCTGATCTCTCAAAACCGCGATCGGCGCCGCCCCGATCAGCGTCGCCATCCCGGTGAGCGCACTCGGCTGACGCACGATCAGAGTCTCGGTGGGAAGCTTCGAGCCGGTCAGGAAGGCCGCGAAGTCGAACCCGGGCGCGGTGCGGACCAGCTCCGCAACGCTCATCTTGTTGTAGCCCTTGTCGGCGTCGCGGCTCTGAATGCGGGTCCAGTGGACCTTGGCGATCTCGGTCTCGAACGCGACGATCGCGGCGGCACGCGCCTCCGCGTTGAGCTCACCGGCAAGCGTGAACATCTTGGCGATGTGGGCCTGATACGCCGCCTTCACCGCCGCGAGCTTCGGATCGGCGCTCAGGTAATAGTCGCGGTCAGGCATGCCGAGCCCACCCTGGCTCATGGTGACGGTGTAGTTGTTCGGGTCCTTGGCATCGGGCGAGACGCCGACGTTGAACGGCACCGACACGCCGTTGCGATCGGCCTCGGCAAGCAGGCGGATATAGGCGGCCTTGTCGCCGACCTGCTTAATGCGGTCGAGCCACGGCTTCACCGGGGCGAGGCCCTTCGCCTCAATCGCGGCGGTGTCGAGGTACGCGTTGTAGGCTGCGCCGATCTTGGACCCGAGCTTCTTCGCCTCCGCCTCGATGATGCCGCGGGTGCGCAGCTCCGACTGATCGGAGAGCGCGTTGAACATGCCGTACGACGCCTTGTCGGCCGGGATCGCCGTCCGCTCCAGCCAGCTGCCGTTCGCAAACTCGTTGAAGTCGTCGCCCGGCTGCGCGGTGCGATCCATCCCCGCTTCGTCGAAGCCGAAGCGGCCGTACTGCGGACCAGAACGAGCGCTGATTTGCGCGGGCTCCGATTGCGCCGCGAGCATGGAGGCGCTGGCGGCGATCGCCAGCGCGGAAACGAGGCCAAGGGTCTTTAGGCGCATGAGGTCAGGTCCTTACCAGATACGGACGCGATCGGCGGGGGCGAGAAAGGCGGCATCGCCGGGCTTGGCACCGAAGGCCGCGTACCAGGCGTCCAGGTTGCGGACCATCGCCACGCGCTGCGGGCCCGGCGAGTGCGGATCGGAGACGAGCTGCTGACGCAGTGCGGGCTCGCGCGTCTTGGTGCGCCAGACCTGCGCCCAGCCGAGAAAGAAGCGCTGGTCGCCGGTCAGCCCATTGATCACCGGCGCGGGCCGGCCGTTCAGCGACTTCTGGTAGGCGGCATAGGCGACCGTTAGGCCGGCCAGGTCGGCGATGTTCTCGCCCAACGTCAGCGCGCCATTGACCTTCTGACCGGGCAGCGGCTCGAACGCGCTGTACTGCGCGACCAGCTTGTCGGTGAAGGTCTTGAAGCGCTCGACATCCTGCGGCGTCCACCAGTCGGCGAGCTTGCCGGTCGGATCGAACTTGCGGCCTTGATCGTCGAAGTGGTGGCTGATCTCGTGCCCGATCACCGCGCCGATCCCGCCGTAGTTGACCGCCGGGTCGGCCTTTGGATCGAAGAAGGGAGGCTGCAGGATCGCGGCCGGAAACACGATCTCGTTCATCGGCGGGTTGGCATAGGCGTTGATCGTCATCGGCGTCATAAACCACTCGCCGCGGTCGATCGGCTTGCCGAGCTTGTTCAGGCCCCGCTTGAACTCGAACGCGTTCGCCCGCGCCACGTTACCCACCAGGTCGTCGCGCGCGACCGTCACCGACGAATAGTCGCGCCATGTGTCGGGATAGCCGATCTTGGGCGTGAAGGCCGCTAGCTTGGCCTTGGCCTTCACCTTCGTCTCCGGCGCCATCCACTCGAGCCGGTCGAGCCGGTCCGCCATGGCTGCGGTGACATTGCGGACGAGCTGGTCGATCGCCGCCTTCGATTCCGGCGGAAAGTAGCGGGCGACATAGACCTGTCCGACTTCTTCGCCGAGGCTGCCGCTCACCTGGGCGACCGCGCGCTTCCACCGCGGCTGCTGCTGCGGCGTGCCGGCGAGCACGGTGCCGAAGAAGGCGAAGTCCGCCTCGTCGAACGCCTTTGGGAGGTAGGATGCAGACCCCTTCAGCACCCGAAGCAGGTAATAGTCCTTCAGTACGGCGAGCGGCGCCGCGGCAAAGGCGGCCGCCTCCCCCGTGACGGCACTCGGCTGACGCACGACGTAACTCGGCTGCGGCGCCAGCCCGAGCCCCTGCTGCCACGCCGCCCAGGGGTAGCCCGGCGCCCTCGCGGTTAGGTCGGCAAAGGTCCACTTGTTGTAGGTTTTGTCCGCGTCACGGCTCTCCACGCGCGTCCAGTGGGCGGTCGCGATCGACTTCTCGAAGCCGAACACCGCCGCCGCCCGCGCCTCTCCGTCCGGCTCACCGGCGAGCTTCAGCAGTTTGGCAAGGTAGGCCTGGTACGCGGTCCGGACGGTCGCGAACTTCGGATCGTCCTTTAGGTAGTAATCGCGGTCGGGGAGCGACAAGCCCGACTGGCTGATCCCGACGATGTAGGTGTCGGGCGCCTTCAGGTCCTGCCCGACGCCGGTGCCGATCAGGCCGCCCATCCCCAACGCCTGCTGGCGTGCAGCCTCGCGCACCAGCACGTCCTTTGTCCGGGCGGCCTTCAGCGCATCGATCCACGGCTTGACCGGCGCGATCCCTCGCGCCTCGATCCCGGCCTCGTCCATGTAGCTGGCGTAGAAATCGCCGACCTTGCTGCCGGGCTTGGCGGCCGCTTCGGTCAGGATGGTCCGGGTCTGCTCGAGCGAGCGGTCGATCAGCTTGTGGAACATGCCGTATGACGCACGGTCGGCGGGGATCTCCGTCGTCTTGTCCCAAGTGCCGCTCGCATAGTCGTAGAAACTGGTGCCCGGCGCGACGCTGCGGTCCATGCCCGCGGTATCGAAGCCAAAGCTGCCGATCTCGGGCTTGCTCGCCGGCGCCGCCGTCGGCGCGTTTTGAGCGTAGGTGGCACTCGTAAACATGGTGCCGGCAGACAGGAAAGCGACCAGGGCGGAGAACCGCATCACCGAACCTTTCGACAAGGAAGAGCGTGCCGGCCCCGATTGGGGCGGATGGTTCCTGCTTATCGTGCGGCCGTTGATCGTCAATCCGGTAAGAAACTGAACCGGTTACTGTGCTCCGTCGGCCACGATGCGCGCGTGGCGCCGCGCCCATTTGCGCGCGATCCAGAGCCGCCAGCCGAGCGCGGCGGCCGCGTAGCCGACGATCGCGCCGACCACGGTCACGGTCAGCAACCCGACCGCGAGCGCCGGACCCGCCTCGGCATAAAGCCACTGAATCCAGCCCATGTTCGCCGCGACCTTGTTCGCGAGCGGCGATCCCGGCACCGCCGCATCGAGCCGCAGGAGCTTGCGCCCAACCCAATAGGCCGCGACCCACAGCGGCGGCGTGGTCAGCGGATTGGTGATGAAGGTGGTGAGCGCAGCCGCGGGGATGTTGGCGCGCAGCGGCAGCGCGAAGACAGCCGATGCCGGGATCTGCCCCATCGGAACCAGGATGCCCGTGACCATCCCGAGCGCGACGCCGCGCGGCACACTGCGCCGAGTGAAACGCCACAGCGCCGGGGCGAGCACCCGGTGAGCAACCGGTCGCAGCCAGCGGTTGCCCTCAAGGCTCTCGCGCGTCGGCATGTTCCGCTGAGCCCAGCGGGTCAGCCGTGCCCAGGTGCCGCGCTCAGCCACGATCGCGGAGGAGCCGTCCCTGCTCACGCTTCCAGTCGCGTTCCTTGATGGTGTCGCGCTTGTCATGCGCCTTCTTGCCCCGTGCGAGTGCGAGCTCGACCTTGGCCCGCCCGCGGCTGTTGAAATAAACCGACAGCGGGACGAGCGTCATGCCGTCACGCGCCACCGCGCCGTGCAGCTTGTTTATCTCGCGCTCATGAAGGAGCAATTTACGCGGGCGCTTGGGCTCGTGGTTGAAGCGGTTTCCGTGACTGAACTCAGGAATGTTCGCATTGACCAGCCAAGCCTGCTCGTCGCGCACCTCCGCATAGGCCTCCGCGATCGAGCCCTCGCCGAAGCGCAGCGACTTTACCTCGGTACCGGTCAGCGCGATGCCGGCCTCAAACGTGTCCTCGACGAAATACTCGAAGCGAGCGCGCCGATTCTCGGCAACGACCTTGGTCTTTTCAAACTGGGGAGGCTTGGGACGCGACATGGGAGAGGCGATGTAGGGGCAAACGTCGCGCCGCGAAAGGCGCGGCCGTCACTCGCCTGCGTCCGACTCGTCAGTAAAAATGACAAAGGCCGTCGGTCCTGCGACCGACGGCCTCTGCAGATAGGGTTCGGCTAGCAATTAATCGCTGTCACCATCGTCGTCGTCCACCACCTCGGTGATGCCGTACACGACCAAGCCACCGCCAAGGATGAGCAGCACGAGCGGGAGACCCGCGAGCGCCTTGCTCTTACCCGCCTTGGTGTTGGCGCGGACCGACGCGGCGGTGTTCTTGAGCGAGAGCTTCTGCGCGGCCTCAGCAGCCAGGACCGGCTGAGCCGACACGGTTGCAATGGCGGCCGCAGCCATCAGGGTCTTTGCAAAGGACATTGTCGGTCTCCACCTTTTTGCTGCCACGCAACATATTCACATCCAGCATGGCCGCCAACCCACTAAATGATCGATAGTTCCGAAAGACCGGTGAGTTGAAGCGCGTGGTCGACGGTCGCCCGGCTGGCCTGCGATGGCGGCGTCATCGGCAGGCGCAGGCCGGCCGGGAAGTCGGGCCGGACCTGGCTCAGCGCATATTTGACCGGCCCCGGAGAGGCGTCACTGAAGAGCGCGATGTGGAGGGGATAAAGGCGGTCGTGGATTGCCCGCGCCGTCGCGAAGTCACCGGCAGCACACGCCGCCTGGAAGTCCGCGCACAGCCGCGGCGCGACGTTTGCGGTGACGGAGATGCAGCCGCGACCCCCCGTCGCGTTGAAGGCGAGCGCCAGGTCGTCGTTACCCGACAACTGGCAGAAGTCCTCGCCCGCGCCGGCCCGATGCGCCGACACGCGGGTGATGTCTCCGGTCGCATCCTTGATCGCGACGACGCTCGCGATCTCCGTCGCCAGCCGGATCACGGTCGCGGGCTGGATGTCGGTCACCGTCCGGGTAGGCACGTTGTAGAGGACGATCGGCAGCGCAACGGCATCGGCGATCGCGCGGAAGTGGGCGACGATCCCGTCCTGGTTCGGCCGATTGTAGTAGGGCGGCACCATCAGCGCCGCGTCCGCGCCTGCATCGCGAGCGGCGCGAATGTTCTGGATCGCGACCTGCGTATCGTTGGAGCCCGCGCCCGCGATGACGGGGACGCGACCGCGCGCCTGCTCCACGCAGACCCGGACCGCGCCGAAGTGCTCGGCGAAACTGAGCGTGGCCGACTCGCCGGTCGTGCCGCACGGCACCAGCGCGCTCGACCCCTCGGCAATCTGCCATTCAACCAAGTCGCGGTATGATTGCTCATCGAAGAAACCGTCCTTGAACGGCGTGACGAGCGCGGGGATGGAGCCGGTGAACATAGCGACGAACAGCCTTTCCCGCGCGATTTTGCGGGTGGCGGATAGGGCGAGCGAGCGTAGAATGTCCAGCATGTTGGGGTGGGTCTTGAGGAGCGGCGGACTGATCGCCGGCGCGTCGGGCGTGGCGGTTGCCGCGACGATGGCGCATGCGCCGATCGCGTCGCGGGTCGCCTGGGTCGGGGCGCAGGTCGCCCCAAGCTTCACGCCCGCGCCGGTGGCGACCGCTCAGCCAGCGCAGAGCCAGCCGGTCGTAACCGATCCGCTCCTCAACACCGTCGAGCAATGGAAGCGGCTGCAGAACAGCGACAACCTGCCTTTTGCGGAATATGCGAGCTTCCTGCTGGCGCATCCCGGCTGGCCGGGCGAGCGCAGCCGGCGCGCGGCGGCAGAGACGGTCGGCGATACCTACCCGCCCTCGCCCGCGCTCGTCGCGCAGTTCTTTGAACGCTACCCGCCGCTGACGGCGGCCGGGCGGATCCGTCACGCCGTCGCACTTCAGCAACTGGGGCAGCCCGCCCGCGCCGCCGAGCAGGCGCGCGCCGCGTGGCGGATGGGGGTGCTGCGCTCCGCCGACGAGGCGCGCGTGCTTGCCAGCTTTCCGGCCGCGCTCACGGCAGCCGATCACGACGCACGCATCGACATGCTGTTGTGGCAGGGCGCGACCAGCGCGGCCACCCGGCAGATGGCGTTCGCGAGTGCGATCCGCCGCCCGGTTCTGGAGGCGCGACTGGCGCTCCGCACCAACGCCGCCGACGCGGCGGCGCGGAGCGCGGCGCTGGAAGCGACCGCCGCGACCGACGCAGGGTTCGTGGCCGACCGCGCCGCTTGGCTGCGTCAGAACGGCGCGAGCGCGAGCGCTCGCGCGCTGCTCGCCCGGCCGCGAACGCTGGCTGCGCCGCCCGCCGCGCCGGAAAAGTGGTTCGAGGTTCTGCTGACCAATGCTCGGGCGGCGACGGCGGATAACCAGCACCTTACCGCGTACGACATCGCGCGCCAGGTGGATGACGTTTACCCGGTCGGGACAGATATCGCGCTACGGCCGCTTGGCGAGCGCGACGATTACACCAGCCTCGTCTGGCTGGCGGGTACCACCGCGATGCAGCGGCTCGCTCGACCGCGGGACGCGATCGGGCAGTTCGATCGCTACGCGCGCGGATCACGCACACCGACCACCCAGTCGAAGGGGCTGTATTGGGCGGGCCGGGCTGCGGAAGCGGCCGGCCATGCGACGCTCGCCCGCTCCTACCTGTCCCGCGCGGCCGGGTACGGCGACCTCTACTACGGCCAGCTCGCGGCCGAACGACTTCGCCAGCCGCTGCGAGCGCCCGCCGCGGCCGCTGCCCAGCCGATCGATCCGGGTGCACGTGCCGCCTTCGGCAACCGCGAAGTGGTCCGTGCCGCTCGGCTGCTCGGGACGCTCGGCCGGCGGCAGGAGCAGGGCCTGTTCCTGCGCCAGATCGCGGCGGACGCCACGACCGCGAGCGACCATGCGCTCGCCGGTGAGCTCGCGCGGACGATCAACCGTCCCGATCTCGGTGTGCTGGTCGGCAAGAGCGCGCTAGAGAACGGCCTCAGCGACTATACCGTCGCGGGTTATCCCAGCGTTACCGTGCCCGCAGCCGCGCAGGATAGCTGGACCATGGTCCACGCCATCGCGCGGCAGGAGAGCCAGTTTGATCGTGCCGCGGTCAGCCACGCCGGCGCGCGGGGCCTGATGCAGCTGATGCCCGGCACTGCGCGCGAGGTCGCGGGCAAGCTCGGCCTCGGTTATGACGCGTCGGCGCTGACGGTCGACACCAACTACAACATCCAGCTGGGCTCGCATTATTTCGAGAAGATGCTGAGCCTGTACGGCAGCTACCCGCTCGCCGTCGCCGCCTACAATGCCGGGCCGGGCAACGTGAACAAGTGGCTGCGCGCGAACGGCGACCCGCGCACCCCCGGGGTCGACATGGTCGACTGGGTGGAGCGTATCCCGATCTTCGAAACCAAGAACTACGTTCAACGAGTACTCGAGAACGCGGTCGTCTATGATCTGCTCAACCCGGCACGGTCGCGCTCGCGCGCGCCGAACAATCTCAGCTGGTACCTCGGCAAGAACCAGCCCGGCTGACAAGTGATGGATTGCCCGAACTACATCACGCCGACTGGCTATGCCGCGTTGCGCGCCGAGTACGAGGCACTGTTCGCGACCGAGCGGCCGGCGCTAGTCGACACCATCGCCTGGGCAGCCGGGAACGGCGACCGGTCTGAGAACGGCGACTATATCTACGGTCGCAAGCGGCTGCGCGAGATCGACCGGCGGCTGGGCTGGCTATCCAAGCGGATGAAGGCCGCCAAGGTGGTCGATCCCGCGCAGCAGGCCGATCGCACCCGCGTCTGGTTCGGCGCCTGTGTCACCGTCGCCGACAAGGACGATGTCGAACGCACGCTGACCCTGGTCGGCGACGACGAGGCGGACGCGGGCGCGGGCCGGATCGGCTGGAACGCGCCGATCGCCCGCGCGCTGCGCGGCGCGGCGATGGGTGATGTGCGGCGGGTCACGCTGCCGGCCGGTGAACGCGAATATGAGGTAATTGCCATCGTCTACCCGGCGGGCTGACGGAACGGCGGCCGCCGGCTGCCCGTTGGTGCGGTCAAGGAGACAAACCATGGCCGACACCCGCACCGACACCGCCCGCGCCCACGACGACAGCGACATCATCGATCAGGCGGTGGGCGACTCCGAACCGGACGCCGTTGCCGGCACCGCTGGCGGTGACCTCGCCCGCGACATCGGCTCCCGCGATGAGGGCGATCAGGTGAGCGAGCCCGACACCCACACCCGCGTCACCGGCGAGAACGCCCGCGACGGCGACGGTTTCGACGCCGGCTGAGCAGTCGCGGGTGGCGTCGTCTTCACCGCGGCGATAGGCTCGCGCGATGAACGACGACACGCCCAGCCGCAACATCGCGCTCCTGATCGACGCGGACAACGCGTCTTGGCACGCGATCGACCCGGTGCTGACGGTGCTGGCCGAGCTCGGCACCGTCAACATCCGCCGCGTCTACGGCAACTGGACCAAGCCCGCGCTGAAGGGCTGGCGCGACATGACGGTCAAGCACGGGATCGAGCCGCAGCAGCAGTTCGACCTGACCAAGGGCAAGAACGCGACCGACATGAAGATGACGATCGACGCGATGGACCTGCTGTTCCGCGGGCACGTCGAGGGGTTCGGGATCATGTCGTCCGACAGCGACTTCATGCCGCTCGCCATGCGGATCCGCCAGGACGGCCTGCCCGTCTACGCCTTCGGCAGTGCGAAGACGCCCGAAGCTTTTAAGCAGGCCTGCACCCGCTTTATCGACGTAGACAAGCTCCGGAGCGAGGCAGCCCCCGCTCCGCCCCCGGCCAACGTCGAGGTGCCGCTCGCCGAGTCGCTGCCCGCCTCGGCCAGTCGCCCCAAGTCCTCGGGCGCGGTCGACGCCGAACTGCTGAAGCTGCTCATCGACAGCTATGATTCGGTGAAGCGGGACGAGCGCGGCTTCGTCAGCTTGCAGGCAATGGGGCAGCTCGCTGCCAACCGGTCGAGCTTCGACGCCCGCAACTACGGCTACAAGCGCCTGTCCGACCTGATCGAGGCAGTGCCGAACTTCCAGACGGAGCGACGCGAAGGCGGTCGCGTCTGGGTCAAGCGGGTGCGATAGCACCGCCTGGCGTGCGGCGGGCACAACTCACGCCCAACCTCCACCGCGCTGCGACGAATCACGTGGCCTGCCCCTCGCCTCCCGGCTTGGCGAGGCGCACCGTCGCGGTGGCGCGCGGATCGGACCGCGGCCGTGTGGGAGTAAGATCGATGGGGGTCATGCAGCGGGTGGTGGTCAGCGGGCGCGTCCGCCAGGTCGGCTATCGCGACTGGATCACCCGCCAGGCCTATCGGTTGGGGATCACCGGCTGGATCCGCGCGCGATCGGACACCAGCGTCGAGATGCTGGCGGAGGGCGATGCGGCGGCGCTGGAGGCCTTTCTCGCGGCGAGCCGCCAGGGTCCGATGCTCGCACGGGTCGAGGATGTGGTCGCGCAGCCCGCCGACGATCGCGCGGTCCGCGGCTTCACCAAACGCCTGCCGCTCTAGCGTCACTCAGCAACGATTATTGTTGCAGCCGGAGCGCTTGCCGCGCGTTGTTCAGTAGCGTTCGCGTCGATCAGTGTGTGAAGACGATGGCGCCTGTGGAGTGTGCCGTGTCGTCGTTGCCCGATATTCCGACCGAACTCGATCGATCCTACTTCTACCATCGCGCCAAGACCCAGATCGAACTGGCCGAACGTGCCGAGAGCGAAGACGCCGTTGCCGCGCACCTCGCGATGGCGGAGCGCTACCTGGAGCTGTGCGACGCTGAAAGGATGATTGCCGACACGCGCGCGGGGAGGTGAAACTTACCTCTAACCGTCACCCCGGCCTTGAGCCCGGGTCCACGGTTCAGCGAACGCCGCCCCATCGGCTTCAGCCGAAGCTCAAGTTTGAGAGTGCCTCCGGATCAAGTCCGGGGTGACGAAGTACGCTTCCGTGCTCCCGCATAAGCGGGAGCCCAGAGTTACAAGCTACAGCGCGTCTGACCCTTGGCTTCCGCCTTCGCGGGAGCACATCAGCTCAGCGCGTCAGCTTCTTGTACGCAAGCGCCGTCGGACGGTCGGCGGCATCTCCAAGCCGCCGCCGCTTGTCCTCCTCGTACGCCTCGAAGTTGCCTTCGAACCACTCGACGTGGCTGTTGCCCTCGAACGCCAGGATGTGCGTCGCGAGTCGGTCGAGGAAGAAGCGGTCGTGGCTGATGACAACGGCGCAGCCGGCAAAGTTCTCGATCGCCTCTTCAAGCGCGCCGAGCGTCTCGACGTCTAGGTCATTGGTCGGCTCGTCGAGCAGCAGCACGTTGCCGCCGCGCTTCAGCATCTTAGCGATGTTGACCCGGTTGCGCTCGCCGCCCGACAGCTTGCCGACGTTCTTCTGCTGATCCTGGCCCTTGAAGTTGAAGGCCCCGACATAGGCCCGGGTCGACTGGTCGTGCCCATTGACCTTCATGTAGTCGAGCCCGTCCGAAATCTCCTGCCAGACGTTGTTCTTGTCATCCAGGTGATCGCGGCTCTGATCGACGTAGCCCAAGCGGACGGTCGAGCCCATCTCGATGGTGCCGGTATCTGGCTGCTCCTGCCCGGTGATGAGCTTGAACAGCGTCGACTTGCCGGCCCCGTTCGGCCCGATCACGCCGACGATGCCGCCCGCGGGCAGCGTGAAGGACAGGTTCTCGAACAGCAGCTTGTCGCCGTATGCCTTGCTGATGTTCTCGACCTCGATCACCTTGCCGCCCAGCCGCTCGGGCACCTGAATGACGATCTGCGCCTTGCCCGGCGTGCGGTTCTGCTGCGCCTCCACGAGTTGTTCGAACTTTGCGATACGCGCCTTCGACTTCGTCTGACGCGCCTTTGCACCCTGGCGGATCCATTCGAGCTCGTTGCGGATCGCCGCCTGGCGGCCGGACTCCTCGCGCTCCTCTTGCTCCAGCCGCTTCGACTTCTTCTCGAGGTAGGTCGAGTAGTTGCCCTCGTAAGGGAAGTACTTGCCGCGATCGATCTCCAAAATCCAGCCGACGACATTGTCGAGGAAGTAGCGATCGTGGGTGATCATCAGGACTGCGCCCGCATACTCCTTCAAGTGATTTTCCAGCCACTTGACGCTCTCCGCGTCCAGGTGGTTGGTCGGCTCGTCGAGCAGCAGGATCGACGGCTTCTGGATCAGCAGGCGGGTAAGCGCCACGCGCCGGCGCTCACCGCCGGAAAGATTGTCGACCGGCCAGTCCGACGGTGGGCAGCGCAGCGCCTCCATCGCGACCTCCAGCTGGTTGTCGAGCGTCCAGCCGTCGACCGCATCGATCTTGCCCTGGAGCTCGCCCATCTCCTCCATCAGCGCGTCGAAGTCGGTGTCGTCCTGCGGGTCGCCCATCTCGGCCGAGATCGCGTTGAAGCGATCGACCATGTCGGCGACCTCGCGGGCACCGTCCTTGACGTTCTCCAGCACCGACTTGGACGCGTCGAGCTGCGGCTCCTGCTCCAGATAGCCGACCGTGATGTTCTCGCCCGGCCACGCCTCGCCCGTGAACTCCTTGTCGACACCGGCCATGATCTTCATCAGCGTCGACTTGCCGGCGCCGTTCGGGCCGACGATGCCGATCTTCGCACCCTGGTAGAACTGCAGGTTTATGTTGTTCAGCACCGGCTTCGCGGCACCGGGGAAGGTCTTGGTCATGTCCTTCATGACAAAGGCGTATTGGGCGGCCATGGGGCTCCAAGCTCCGAGTGGTACAGGTTTGGGGAGAGTTGCCCCGCGATTTAGGGCCGGTCGTGGGCGTTGGCAACGCGGGAGCGGCGCGGTAGCGATGGGGGAGATGACCCACCGCATGCTAGCCGCCGCTGCCGCGGCCCTCGCCCTCCCCACCGCTGCCGTGGCACAAGTGCCCGCCGCCGCACCGGTCACGATCGATCCGGCGGTCGCCAAGGCGCGTGATGCCGCACTGGAGGGCGACACGCTCGCCTGGGAGATCGTTGAGGAGCTGACGACCGAAGTCGGACCACGCCTAGCGGGCACGGAGAAGGAGGCGCAGGCACGCGCTTGGGCCGTCCGCAAGCTCAAGGCGCTCGGCTTCTCCAACGTCCGCGTCGATTCGTTCGAGGTGCAGGTCTGGGTTCGCGGCGAGGAGCGCGGGGAGATCGTCACGCCCTTCGCGCAGCCGTTGGTTCTGACAGCGCTCGGCAACTCAGGGGCGACGCCGCCTGAGGGGCTGACCGCGCCCGTCGTGTTCTTCCCAACAATTGCCAATCTGCAGGCGGCGCCCGCCGGTAGCCTTCGCGGCAAGATCGCTTTCGTCAGCCACGCCATGACTCGCACGCAGGATGGGTCAAGCTACGGTGCTTATGGCACCGCGCGGCGGATCGGTCCGGCTGTCGCAGCCGAGAAGGGCGCGGTCGCCGTCCTGATCCGCTCGATCGGAACCGACTCACACCGAATGCCGCACACTGGAGGCACTAACTTCCCAACCGGCATGACCCCGATCCCCGCCGCCGCGCTTTCGATCCCTGATGCCGAGCAGCTGGAGCGGGTACTCCAGCGCGGCAAGCCGGTCAGCGTCAAGCTTCTCCTCACCCCACGTCAGACGGGCTTGCGCTCGTCTGGCAACGTCATCGCAGAAGTGCCCGGGCGTGATCCGAGCGCGGGCACAATCGTGATCGGCGGTCACCTCGACAGCTGGGACCTGGCGACTGGCGCAATCGACGACGGTGCCGGTGTCGCAATTACCACCGCCGCCGCCAAGCGGATCATGAGCATGGGCCGACCCCGCCGCACGATCCGCGTCGTTTGGTTTGGATCAGAAGAGATCGGGCTCTTCGGCGGGAATCATTACGCGCTGACCCACAAGGGCGAGCGCCATGCCACCGTGTCGGAGTCGGACTTTGGCGCTGGTCGCATCTGGCAGTTCAGGACCACCCTCCCAGCCGCTGCCAAGCCGGTGCTGGAGAGACTAACCGTCGCACTCGCGCCACTTGGCGTGCCGCTCAGCACCGCGACCGCGAACGGCGGTCCTGATGGCGGACCGCTGGCACGGACGGGCGTGGCGGCGATCGACCTGCAGCAGGACGGCACCGACTATTTCGACCTGCATCACACACCAGACGACACGTTGGACAAGATCGACAAGGGCGCGCTGCGACAGAATGTGGCGGCGTGGACGGCGATGCTGGGGGTCGTCGCGAACGCCCCGGAGACGATCGGCGCCGCCGATCCGATACGCTGACGGTGCCGTAACAAGGCCCGGCTACGCGTGCATTTGCCGATTGACGCGCTGCAACGAAGCCTTATTGCGGCAGCTTCGCGTCGGCATTGGGGCCGGTCTCGCGAACGAATTTGCTTGGGAGCAAGAGATGAAGAAGGTCCTCATGGTCGCTGCCGCCGCCGGCCTGATGTCGCTCGCCGCGTGCAACTCGCAGCAGGCTGAGCAGAACGAGTCGAACGCCGAGATGATGGCCGACAACATCGAGGCGCAGGCTGACAACCTCGAGGATCAGGCCGACGCAGCGACCAACGACGTTGCTGAAGAGGCGCTGGAGAACGCTGCCGACAACGCCGAAGCCGCGGCCGCGAACGTCGAAGAGAACGCCGACAACGAGACCGACCTGCCGAACTGAGGCAGCCGTCGCGCCGCTTGCAACGGCGGCTGATCGGGTAGGAGGGCGCTTTCCGCGAGGAAGGCGCCCTTTCTCGTTGGAAAACGTCCTGCCGCCGCGGCGCAGGACGGGACCCTGTCTGTCACGACTAATCGCACCGGCAGCTCCGGCTCAGACAGACATGGATGCCGGCTCAAGTCCGGGATGACGAAAGCACGACGCTGCATCGGACGAACACACCGACAAGCGTCACCCTGACTGAACTGGGCCCACAACTGACGTGGTGCCTGCACTTGATGCAGGCTTGCGTCAGTACTCCGCGCCGCCCCCGCCGTAGACGTCACCGACATAATCGCTGAAGCGCGTGATCTGCGGTTCGAACTTCATGGTGACCTTGCCGGTGGCGCCGTGGCGCTGCTTGGCGACGATCAGCTCGGCGAGGCCGTGGACCCGGTCCATCTGTTGCGCCCAGGCGGAATGGTCGTCGAACACGCGGGCATCGTCGCCGTCGTTCGGGATCTTAGGCTCGCGCGCGGCGAGGTAATAGTCCTCGCGGTAGACGAACCAAACCATGTCGGCGTCCTGCTCGATCGAGCCCGATTCGCGCAGGTCGGAGAGCATCGGCCGCTTGTCCTCGCGCTGCTCCACCGCGCGACTGAGCTGCGACAGGGCGATCACCGGCACGTTGATGTCCTTGGCAAGCGTCTTCAGCCCGCGGCTGATCTCGGAAATCTCCTGCACGCGCCCGTCGCCCGAGCTCTTGGCCGATCCGGTCAGCAGCTGGAGGTAGTCGACCACCACCAGGCCGATCTGGTTGTTCTGTCGCCGCTGCAGCCGCCGGACGCGGGTGTGCAGCCCCCCGATCGACAGTCCGGCAGTATCGTCGATGAACAGTGGCAGGTTCTCGAGATCAGCGGCCGCCGCGGCGAGTTGCGCGAACTCCTGCTTGCTGATCTTGCCCATGCGGAGCGCTTCCGAGCTGATCCGCGACTGTTCCGCCAGCACGCGGGTGGCGAGCTGGTCGGCAGACATTTCTAGGCTAAAGAAGGCGACCTTTGCCCCCACCGACTTCTGCGGAGGAATGCCGAGCCGAATGTCGTCCATCCAGCGCTTGGCCGCGTTGAAGGCGATGTTGGTCGCGAGCGACGTCTTGCCCATGCCGGGCCGCCCGGCGAGGATGATGAGGTCGCTGTGGTGCAGGCCGCCGACCTTCGCGTTGATCGAATCGAGCCCGGTGGTGACGCCGGACAGCCCGCCGCCCGCGTTCAGCGCCTTCTCCGCCAGCCGCACGGCCTCGGTCGTCGCCTGTGCGAAGGTCTTGACCGTGTTGGCGGCGCCGCCGTCGGCCGCGACCTGGAACAGCAGCTCCTCCGCCGCCTCGATCTGCGCGCGCGGGTTCACCTCCTCGCGCGTGTCCATCGCCTTGTCGACCAGGGTGCGCCCGACCGTCACCAGCGCCCGCAGCATCGCAAGGTCGTAGATCTGCTGCGCGAACTGCTTGGCGCCGATCAGGCCCGCGCCACTCCCGGTCAGCTGCGCAAGGTACGCCGGCCCGCCCAGCGCGCGCATCCCCTCATCCCCGTCGAACATGGGGCGCAGCGTGACCGGGGTCGCCAGCATGTCGTTCTGACGCAGCGAACGCACCGCGGAGAAGATGCGACCGTGCAGCGGCTCGAAGAAATGCTCCGGCTCCAGCCGGTCAAGCACATCGTCGGCCAGGCGATTATCGATCATCATCGCACCGAGCAGCGCGCCTTCCGCCTCGATGTTCTGTGGCAGCTGGGGTGCGTCGCTCGGCGATGCGGTCGAGTCGGCGGGTCGGATCAGGGTGGCCATCGCTCCCCTTCCCCCGGCACAGGCCGTCGCGCAACGCCCGGTGCCGGTGAAAGCTGTGGAAGCCGGGCGAGCCGTTGATTAGCAACGCCAAAATCCGCATGGGCGGAATCGTGGCCGATCCGCGCATCATCGACGTCGAGCTCGACGAGCGAACCATCCTGCGGCGCTCGGCCGACATCGAGCAGGAGCGCCGGGTTGCGGTCACGGACCTGCTAAAGGGCAACAGCTTTGCGCCCGAGCGGCCGCAAGCGGACGGCTATGCCGGCCCGTACCGCATCAAGCTGTCGGTCGAGGAAGGGCGGCTGGCGCTGGCGATCCACCGCGCCGACGATACGCACCTGGAAACCCTGGTGCTCTCGCTCGGCCGCTTCCGCCGCCCGATCCGCGACTATTTCGCGATCTGCGACAGCTACTTCCAGGCGGTGCGGCAGTCCACGCCGCAGCAGATCGAGACAGTCGACATGGCCCGCCGCGGCATCCACAACGAGGCGGCCGAGCTGCTGCGCGAGCGGCTGGCGGGCAAGGTCGCGATCGACTTCGACACGGCGCGCCGCCTGTTCACGCTGATCTGCGTCCTCCACATCAAGGGCTGACCATGCGTATCGATCCATCCGCGCTGATCGCCGCCGCACGCGCGGCCGCCCGACATGCGCACGCTCCATACTCCCGCTTCGCGGTCGGTGCGGCGGTGCTGCTCGCTGACGGCACGGTCGTGACCGGCGCCAATTTCGAGAATGCGAGCTACGGCTTGTCGCTGTGCGCGGAGACGGTGGCACTCGCGACCGTGAGTGCGCGCGGGCAATTGCGCGAGGTCGTCGCGCTGGCGGTGATCGGCGGCGGCATGGATGCGGCCGGCGTCGCGGCGGGAACGGCGGTAGTGAACCCGTGCGGCCGCTGCCGTCAGATCATCAACGAGGCCGCGCAGCTGAGCGGGCGCGACCTGCCGGTGTTCTGCGGCGCGGCGGAGGGTGACGCGATGCGGACGTATAAGCTGTCGGACCTGCTGCCCGACGCGTTCGGGCCCAAGGACCTGGGCATCGCCTGAACCTCACCCCGGCGCAGGGTGGGGTCATGTCTGCTTGAGATTGAACGAGACGGCACCTCAACCGGCCAGAGACATGGATGTCAGCCTGCGCTGGCCTGACAGCGGCCGCTTGCACCCGCCCCCACTCCGGTGCAGCAGGACGCCATGACCATCCTATCCGACCGTTGGATCCGCCAGGCCGCGCAGGAGCGCGCCATGATCGAGCCGTTCGTGGAGGCGCAGCGGCGCGAGGGCTGCATCAGCTACGGCCTGTCCTCCTACGGCTATGACGCGCGCGTCGCCGACGAGTTCAAGATCTTCACCAACGTCGATTCGGCGACCGTCGACCCGAAGGACTTCGCCGCCAACAGCTTCGTCGACCGCAAGACCGACGTCTGCATCATTCCACCCAACAGCTTCGCGCTCGCCCGCACCGTTGAGTACTTCCGCGTGCCGCGTGACGTGCTCGTCATCTGCCTCGGCAAGTCGACCTACGCGCGATGCGGCATCATCGTGAATGTGACGCCGCTCGAACCCGAGTGGGAGGGACACGTCACGCTCGAGTTCTCCAACACGACACCGCTCCCGGCCAAGATCTACGCCAACGAGGGCGCGTGCCAGTTTCTGTTCCTGCAGGGCGAGCAGCCGTGCGAGACGAGCTACGCCGACCGCGCGGGCAAGTACATGGGACAGCGAGGGGTCACCCTGCCGCGGCTTTGAGGCCACGGCTTGGCAAAAGGGTGGGCGCGACCACTGACGGGATCGTACATGAACCCGCGCAGCTCCTGCGCGCACCCGCAGGCGCCCTATCGTCGCGGCCTATCGCTCTGCCGCCGCGCGGTCTCGCGCTTTGATCACGCAGAAGCCGCCGTCGAGGTGACTGCCCGGGCACGCGCCGTTCATCACTGAACCAACACCGGCGAGGCGTACAGGCGCGACTGCCGGACCGATCCCGCGACCGTACACATAGGCGCCGCACCGCTTGGCTCCTCGATCACCGCGCGGAGATCGCGACAGACCGCTGTCATCTCGGCAGCGGGCACCTGCGTCGCACAGGCATTGAAGGCGATCAGATACTTCGCCGCTGAGTACCCCGGTAACGGATGGTGCCTGACAGCGTCACCGATGCGGACAGCCCGGCCAGCAGCATGGCCGCCGTTTTCCGTCGCGCAAGCTTTCGACACCCCAGTTGATGCGCTTGGCTCTGGTCTCCGCCTTTTTTGCGTAGGTCACCCAGCAGATCCACTCGTTGCGCGCGATCGGGCTTATGTCGCGCCAGGTTGAGAGTGCGGCGGGCTCACGCCCGAGCTGAGCGGCGAAGTCGTCGGGTAGATCATGGACGATGCCACCGGGCGGCGCCAAGGCCAACGATGATGTAGGGTCGACCATGAGCGAAGCGTAGCAGCGGAGGGCGAGAACGCCAGTGCAGGTTGGCCGGCGAGCGTTGCTCGCCGGCAGTTTGATACTAGCGGGCGGCAGTCTGCACGCCGCTCAGCCGGTCCAGGCCGCGTCGGGCGATGGCATGGGCGCTCGCCGTTCGGCCGCGGCTCAGATCCATGACGAGATCGGGTTGGGTCAACACCCGGCGGTAGAGGGTGACCGCGTCACCGGCACGACCGCTCGTCGCGTAGAGCGCCGCCAGGTTCAGGAGCACCTCCGGGCGATCGGACCGAATCCGCTGCTCGGCAAGCAGCAGCCGCTCCGCCGCGTCGTAATCGCCTGACAGCAGCGCGGTGCGCGCGCGGGCAACGGGTTCACTCTGCGCAGCGGCTGCCGGACCGGTGATCACGGCGGCGACGGCGCAGAGGACAACAGGGATGCGGAATTGCATGACACTCTCCTTTGTTACGTTTTGATGACGTAAAGGTGTCACTTTTGTTTCAGCGACGCAAGCGGCTTCTGCCCCTCGCTGGGTGTAACTGACCGCCCAAAAGGAGGCATGACGATTCGGCCGAAAGACGTGCCCAGCGGTCGTGCGTTGATCGGCGATCACGTCTGACCACGGCACCAGCGATCGCGGATAAGCTGCCGAGTACAGTACGCGTAAGCTGGCTCTGCGCGGCATGAGCGCGACTGGCTCCGCTATGTCGATATTGGCTCGGGAGCTTGCGTGGCCACGCTCGCCGGTCTCAGACTACCGAAGCAGAACCGCCGGGTGTTCACCGACACGTTGGACAAAAAAAAGGGGCGGCCGAAGCCGCCCCTTCCAAACGCCTTGCCTGATCGTTTGATCAGAAAGCCTGGCGATACTGCTCGTTGCCGACAAAGCCGAGCTTGGTCACGTTCGCCCGCTTGATCACCGCGAGAACGTTGTCGACTACTTCGTAGCGCGCCTGCGGATCGGGCTGAAAGTGCAGCTCCGGCTCCGGGTTCATCACAACCGTACGGTCGAGATACTGGCGCAGGGTCACGTCGGTCACCGGCGAGCCGTTCCAGAAGATCTGGCCCTGTTGATCGATCGAGACCTTGTTCTTGTCTGGCTCGATCGGATTCTGCGGGTTGCTGTTCGAGTTCTGCGGCAAGTCGACCTTTACCGCGTGCGTCTGGATCGGGATCGTGATGATGAACATGATGAGGAGCACGAGCATGACGTCGATCAACGGCGTCGTGTTCATGTCCATCATCGGCTCGCCGTCTTCCTTGCCGCCGCTCATTGCCATGACAGTTACTCCTTTGAGCCGTAGTTACTCCGCGCCGGCGCCGCCGGGCGGGGGCTCCGAAATGAAACCGACCTTGATGAAGCCGGCTTGCTGCATCGTGAACACCGTGCCGCCGATGCAGCGATAGGGGGTGCTGACGTCGCCGCGGATGTGGACCTCGGGAATGTCGTCCGGCGTGATGTTAGCGCCGAGCCGGTCGACCACGCCCTTTAGCTTGGCCGTGCCGCGATCGAGCAGTTCCTGCGACGTCACCGGCGACGTTCCCCAGGCGACCTGGCAGTTCTGGCCGTTACCGGTGACGGAGAGCAAAACGTTCTCCGGCTTGGTCGTCGTGACCTCGTAGCGAACTTTGGGAAGTTCGAGCGGCACCGACTGAATAACGACGGGAACCGCGATCAGGAAGATGATCAGGAGCACCAGCATGACGTCGACGAGCGGCGTCGTGTTGATGTCCGACATCGGGGTGTCGGCACTGGAGTCGCCAACGCTCATCGCCATAGCGAAATCATCCTATTCTTGCACTGGGATATCGGGTGGACATAGCACGATCGCCGCGTCCACCCGCCATCCGGATCGTCTTACGCGCGGGTCTGAACGCCACCGGTCGTGCCGGCGGTCGTCGTCGGTGCAGCCGGCTTCGGCGCAGCCGGCTTGGCGGTGGTGGCCGCCGCACCCTTGCCCGCGACGACCGGGCGAACCTTGCCCTCGGAGGCGAGGAAGCCGAGCACGTCGTTCGAGAAGGCCGACAGGTCCTCCGCGATCGCCTTGTTGCGGCGCTGCAGCCAGTTGTAGGCGAGCACCGCCGGCACCGCGACGACGAGGCCGAGCGCGGTCATGATGAGCGCCTCACCGACCGGGCCGGCGACCGCGTCGATCGATGCCTGACCGGCCGCGCCGATCTTGATCAGTGCGCGGTAGATGCCGATCACGGTGCCGAACAGCCCGATGAACGGCGCGGTCGCGCCAACCGTCGCCAGGAAGGCGAGGCCGCTTCCGAGCTGCGAGTTGATCGCCGCCTCCGAGCGGGCGAGCGAGCCGTGCAGCCAGTCGTGCGCCTCGACCGGGTCGGTCAGCAGCTTGTGCTGCTCCTGTGCGGCCAGACCGTCGTCGACGATCTGGCGATAGGCCGAGTTCTTCTCGAGCTTGGCCGCGCCCTCACGCAGGTTGTTCGACTGCCAGAAGCCGGCGCGAACGCGCTTGGTCTGGTTGATGATCTTCTGCTGCTCGAACAGCTTCACGAACATGATGAAGAGCGAGAAGAACAGGAACACCACCAGGATGATGAACACCGACCAGGCGATAACACCGCCCTGCTCGAGTGCTTCCCAGAGGCCGTACGGGTTTTCGGCGGCCGGCGCAGCGCCCGCAGCGAGAATGGTGGTCAACATGCTGGTTTATCCTCTTAACTGACTGACTGCTTGATCAAGGGGCAGATACAACGGGCTTACCGGTCGGTTGGCAACTTCCACACCACGCGCCGCGAAGCGGTCGAGGCGATCGGATTGCCGGCCTGATCGAGTGCGGGCGAGTAGCGGCCGCGTCGGGTAATCGCCGAGCACGCCGCGCGGTCGAGCGCCGCGGAACCCGACGACGACGTAACGCGGCAGTTTTCCACGCGACCGGATGTGCTGATCGTCCACGCGATCGCGGTGGTGCCTTCCTCCTCCGCGCGGATCGACGACGGCGGGTAATCGTCCGTGCTGATCCAATCGGCTGGATTGCCCTTCGCACCCGCGGCCTTGTTGATCACCGGCGCCGGGGGCGCAGGCGGTGCGGGCGGAGCCGGTGGCGCGGGCGGAGCCGGCGGCGACGGCGGATAGGGCGGTGGGATGACGTTCGTCGACTGGATCACCACCGGCGGCGGCGCAGTCTGCACGATCGGCGGCGGCGTGACCACCGGCGGCGGCGTCATCGGCTGGTCCGGTGGCGGTGGTGGCGGTGGCACCTCCTCCGGCGGAGGCGGCGGCTCCTCGACCTCAAAGGTTGTCAGTTTCTCCTGCGCCTTCTTCACATATTGATAGGCGAGGCCGGTGACGAATGCATAGCCAAGGACCGCGCACATCAGCGCGACGATGACGAGCGCCACCACCCTGCTACCACCCGTACTCCTGTCAGCGTAGGCCATTCAGCAACCCAACTCCCTCATGACTGACTGAGGCGGACACCCGATCGGAACCTTTCCGGTCACCTGCATCGCTGCCCACCTTCTGCCTTGGTGCGGTGTTCACCACGGCAGGGCGCTGTGTCTCTATCACGCCGTTCCAGTGACGCAAACGCTTTGTCGGACGCAACAAACGTGCAAACGCCTCCCACCAATTTTATTTCTGTAACACCCCGACCTTTCGCCGTATCGCCGTGGGACATGTCCAAGCCTATGTTCACCTTTATTTCCGCCGCTATGCTGGTCGCTCCTGCTGCCCCGATTGCGTCACAAACCGCGCAGATCGTGGCCGAATCGGGGCAGCCGGGATTGCCTTACGCGACTGTCGCCGACCGCATGCTCGCCGCCCCCGCCGTCGTCGATGCGACCGTGCGATCGGCAAGCCGGCTGAAGCCCGCGGAGACGCCGGGGCTCGCTGCGGGCCAGGCGCGCTTCTACGTCGTGGCCGATGTCACCGCGCTGATTCGCGGTGCCGCGGGCTTTCCCGCGCGGGTCAGCTACCTGGTCGACGTGCCGCTCGATTCCCGCGGGCGGGTGCCGCGGCTGCGCAAGCAGCGCGTGATCCTATTCGCGCGCCCTGTCGCCGCGCGCCCGGGCGAGATCCAGCTCGTGACCCCCGATGCGCAGCAGCCGTGGACGCCCGGTCTCGACACGTTGGTGCGCCGGATCGCGCAGGAGTTGGTGGCAGCGGACGCGCCGCCCGCGATCACCGGCGTCGGCAACGCCTTCCACGTGCCCGGCACGCTGCCTGGCGAAGGCGAAACCCAGGTGTTCCTGACCACACCTGACGCACGCCCGGTCTCGATCTCCGTCCTGCGGCGTCCGGGCGAGCAGCCGCGCTGGGCGGTCGCGCTCAGCGAGATCGTCGACGAGGCCGCGGCCCCGCCGCCCCGCGACACGCTGTTGTGGTATCGGCTCGCCTGTGGACTGCCGCCGGCGCTGCCGGATCGGTCGCTCGCCGCGCTCGAGCCGCGCGACGCCGAGGTCGCGCGCGAGGACTATCGCTTCGTTCTGGCGCAGCTCGGACCCTGCGGTCGCTAGGTCAGCGCGCCAGGTGAACGAAGTCGCGGCGGAAGCTCTCCAGATGCGCACCGCCGTCGACGAAGATCGTCTGACCGGTGACCGCACCCGCGGCGGCAAGCCAGGCGACCGCGTCGGCGACCTCGTCCGGAGTCGCCAGCCGCGCGAGCGGCATCATCGCAAACAGGCCTTCCATCTGCTCGGGCGCATAATCGTCGGTCGGAATGACCAACCCGGGCGCGACCGCATTGACGCGGACGTGCGGCGCAAGCGCCCGGGCGAGCGTGCGGGTCGCCTCGCCTAGTGCCTGCTTGGAGAGCGTATAGGCTTGCTGATCGATCGGGGGGTTGAGGATCCGCTGGTCGAGGATGTTGACCACCGCGGCGCCGCCCGCCCCCGCCCCCTGCGCCACCGCCAATGCCAGCGCATAGGGTGCGGCAAGGTTGACGCCGACATGGGCCATCACCTCGGCGAAAGCAGCGCCGTCAGCGTCGAGCGCAGCGAAGCGCGACGCGTTGTTGACCAGTAGCGTGATCGGCTGGCCGAAATGCGCGGTCACTCGCGCGGGCAGGTCCGTGACGGCCGACTCCTCCGCGAGGTCGGCGATGAACAGCTGGTGCGGTACGCCCACCAGCCGATCGGCGAGCCAGCGCTCGAGCACTGCCTCGTGCCCCGAATGAAGCGCGATGCCGTAGCCTGCCGTCGCCAGCCGCGCGGCGATGTGCGCCCCGAGCCGGCGGCAGCTCCCCGTGACGAGCGCGAGCGGCGGCATCGTCAGCGCCGGTGCCGGACCAGCGTCATGCCGATCGCCTCGCCGGCTTCGGCGATCGCGAGCTTGACGATGCGCACCTGGACGCGCCGGACCCGGGAATCCTGGAGGAACAGCGTCTCCGCGATGTGATCGGCAACCGCCTCGATCAGCGTGAAGTGCACGCCTGTCGGGATCCCGGCGGTCGCGGCATGGCGCAGGTCGAGGTAGCTCTTGGAGGCATCAAGCGGGGTCTCGGGATCGAACCGGTCCGGGCAGTCGAGCTCGACGTCGAGCGAGATGCGCAGCGGCTGCGGCAGGTGCGTCTCTTCCGAATACACCCCCGTCAGCACCATGGTCTCAAGGTCGTATACCTGCAGCGTCAGCGTGTCGTCCAAGAGCGTCTCGGCATTGTTGAAGGGATTGGTGCCCGGTTAGCAGATCACCGCCGGAGCGAAAGCCTTGCGCGGCGCGCGCCACCGCCTACAGCGCGTCCGCCGATGTCCACCGACGCCACCCTGCTCCCCCTCGCTCAAGCATCCGCCGAGGACGTCGAGTCGCTGCTCGATGCCGCGTTCGGTCCCGATCGTCGGGCGCGCACCGCCTATCGGCTGCGCGCCGGCACCCGGCCGATCAACGAAGCGAGCTTCGCGGCGATCGACAACCGCGGCGCGCTGATCGGTTCGATCCAGTGCTGGCCGGTCAGCTTCGCGGGCGACGACGGCGGGGTGACGGCAATGATCCTGGTCGGGCCAGTCGCGGTGCACCCGTCGGCGCAGCGCGCAGGCCTTGGCCGCCGGCTGGTGGCGGCCGCACTCGTGGCGATCGGGGCTGCGGACGTCGCCGGGGCGGATGCGCTGATGCTGATCGGCGACCCCGATTATTACGGACGCTTCTTCGGCTTCTCGGCCGAGCGAACGGGCGCCTGGCGCCTCCCCGGACCGTTCGAGCCACACCGCCTGCTCGCGCGCGGCACCGCGGTTCCGGCCGGTCCGGGCATGGTGCAGGCCCGCCTTCCCGCGCTCGCGCGGTAGCTTGTTCCGGTGGCGAAGCGGCCTAGGTTGGAGCCGGTCATGACCAGCGCTCCCCGCGACACGTCGCGCGACCGGCGGATCGAGGATCCGACCAACCTCTATCTGATCCATCCCGCCGCCCACGCGCTGCTGCCGCTGGCGCTACGCTGGCGGGTGTCGGCGAACGCCGTGTCGGCGTGCGGCCTGGTTCTCGGCGCCGCGGCGGCATGGCTGTTCTATCGATGGCGGCTGCCTGGCGCCGCTACGCTGGGCCTGGCGGCAGGAGCGGCGTGGCTGATCGCTGACGGGCTCGACGGCATGGTCGCCCGCGCGACTCGTACCGCCAGCGCGCTTGGGCGCGCCCTTGACGGCATGGTCGACCACGGCGTCTTTGCGCTGCTCTACGTGGCGCTCGCCGCCTCGCTCGGCACGGTGGAGGCGTGGCTGCTGGCGGTGGCGGCGGGCATCGCGCACGCGGTCCAATCGGCAGTGTTCGAGGGGGAGCGCGCCCGCTTCCACCGGCGGGTCGCGGGCCGCGGCTTCGTTCCCTACCCACCCAGCAGCAACCCGCTGGTCTCGCTCCATAACTGGGTATCCACCGCGCTCGACCGACGCGCTGCCGCGTTCGAAAAGCTGCTTGCCGCGTCGCGCAACCCGGCGCGGGTCGGCCAGGACTATGGCTCGCGCGCGGCGCCCGTCATACGCGCCATGGCGCTGCTGAGCGCCAACATGCGACTGCTGGCGCTCTGGCTTGCTTGCGTGCTCGGCAATCCGCGGCTGTTCTGGTGGATCGAGCTCGTGCCGATGACGCTCATCCTTATTCTTACACTTTCGTGGCACCGTCGCGTCGAAGCGATGACAGTGCGATTGCATCGCGCCTAGAAGCTACTAGGTTGCGCCACCATCATCTAAGCCGCGCCCGTTCATGAGGGCGCTTCGATCAGGATCGCGCCACTACATGACCAGCATCAACGTCGCCGTCGTCGGCATTGGCAATTGTGCCAGTTCGCTCGTGCAGGGTCTGGCGCACTATCGTCAGGGCGCAAACGACCGGATCGGCCTGATGCACTGGGAGATGGGGGGCTACACGCCCGCGGACATCAACGTGGTCGCCGCCTGGGACATCGACGCGCGCAAGGTGGGCGAGGATGTTGCCCGCGCGATCTTCGCCAAGCCGAACTGCACCGCGATCTTCTGCGCCGACGTGCCCGACACCGGGACCACCGTGGCCATGGGCCGCGTGCTCGATGGTGTCGCCGAGCACATGGCCGAGCATGACGAGCACCGGACCTTTGTCGTCGCCGACGTCGCGGAGGCGACCAAGGAGAGCGTGGTCGAGACCCTGCGGGCGGCGAAGGTCGACGTGCTGATGAACTACCTGCCGGTCGGCAGCCAGGAGGCGACCGAGTTCTACGCCGAGTGCGCGCTGGAAGCCGGCGTCGCCTTCGTCAACAACATTCCGGTCTTCATCGCGAGTGACCCGGCCTGGGCGCAGCGCTTTACCGACGCGGGCGTGCCGATCGTCGGAGACGACATCAAGGCGCAGCTCGGCGCGACCATCGTGCACCGCGTGCTGACCGACCTGTTCGCGAAGCGGGGGGTGGCGCTCGACCGAACCTATCAGCTGAACACCGGCGGCAACACCGACTTCCTCAACATGTCGAACCGCAAGCGGCTCAAGTCCAAGAAGATCTCCAAGACCGAGGCGGTCCAGTCCGTCGCCGAGCACCGGCTGGACGATGAGAACATCCACATCGGTCCCAGCGACTATGTGCCGTGGCAGAACGATAACAAGATCTGCTTCCTTCGCATGGAAGGTCGCATGTTCGGCGGCGTGCCGATGAACCTGGAACTGCGCCTATCGGTCGAGGATTCGCCCAACTCAGCCGGCGTCGCGATCGACATGATCCGTTGCGCCAAGATCGCGGTGGATCGCGGGCTCTCCGGTCCAGTTCATCCGGCGTCCGCCTATTTCTGCAAGCACCCGCCGATCCAGATGACCGACGATCAGGCACAGGCAGCGGTCGAGGACTTCATCCAGGCGGCCTGACGAAATGCCGATCACGAGCGCGATCCTGCTCGCCGCCGGCTATGGTAGCCGGCTGAGCAGCATCGCGCCGTCCAAGCCGCTCTGCCCAGTCGCGGGCGCTTCGCTCCTCGATCACGCGCTGCAACGGCTCCACCAGGCGGGCATGACCAGAGTGATCGTCGTGCTCGGCCACGAAGCCGGGCGGGTCGAGCTCCACCTCGCGGCCCGCCCGCGCCCACTCGCGATCGAGACGGTGCGGCTGTCGGACTGGAGTCTGCCAAACGGCGTGTCGGCGTTAGCCGCCGCGCCCCTGCTTGACGGGCCTGCGCTGCTTGCGATGTGCGACCACCTGGTCGATCCGGCCCTCTACGCGCGGGTCGCACAGGCGGGTGCCGGTGCCGGCCTGACGCTCGGGATCGACCGGCGGCTCGATCACGCCTGGATCGATCCCGACGACGTGACCCGGGTCGCGACACGGGACGGCGCAATCGTCGCGATCGGCAAGGGCCTTGCGGCGTATGACTGCTTCGACACCGGGGTCTTCGCGGTCGATCGGCCCTTCTTCGACGTGCTAGGCACCCTTCACGCGCCGTCGATCTCCGATGCAGTGACCGCACTGGCGGTGCAGGGCTGCGCCCATACAGTGAACTGCAGCGACATCGCCTGGATCGACGTCGACGACCCCCGCTCGCTTGCGCAAGCGGAGGCCTGGCTCGCCGCGGCCTGAGCGGCCGCGCTCCACTCACATGTTGGCGGCGGTTGGCCGCACGATGATCTCGTTCACGTCGACGCCGTCGGGCTGCCCCAGCGCGAAGCGGATCGCGCGGGCGATCGCATCGGGCGTGAGCGACTTCTGCCGCCAATCCTTCAGCGCAGAGGCAATCGCCGGATCGGTGATGTCGTTGCCGAGCTCGGTCGCGACCACGCCCGGCGAGATGATCGTCGCACGAACCTCGTCATGCTCCTGGCGCAGACCTTCCGTGATCGCCCACACCGCATATTTGGTCGCGCAGTAGACGGCGCCACTCGGCACCACCAGATGCGCGCCGATCGACGCGACGTTGACTACGTGACCACCGCCCTGCGCGACGAATCGCGGCAGAACCGCCGCGATCCCGTTCAGCACACCACGGATGTTGACGTCGATCATGCGGTTCCACTCGTCCTGCTTCAGCGCGGCAAGCGGTGACAGCGGCATGATCCCAGCGTTGTTGACCAGCGCGTCGATGCGACCGAACCGCGCCTCCGCAGCAGCGGCGAACGCCGTGAAGCTCGCTGCATCCGTCACGTCGAGCGCCTGCCACGCGACCTCGCCGCCGAGTTCGGTCGCCAGTGCCTCCAGCCGATCGGTCCGGCGCGCGCCAATGAACAGCCGTGCGCCGGCCTTGGCGAGCTCGCGTACCGTCGCCTCCCCGATCCCGCTCGACGCACCGCTGATCAGCACCGTCTTGTTGAGAGAGTCCGTCATTCGATTGCTCCTGTGTTCAAGCCTCGCTGGGCTGCGTCGTAGATGGGCGCTGACGCCGCCGGAGCGTAAGAGCGATTGCCCGAATATCTTGCACGATCCTCCACAGCTGGATGACTGGCGCTTGCCTGCTGCTCGTCCGCCGAGGCACAGCAGCGTCCATGTTCAGCATCGACCACCTCGCCGCGCTCGTCGCCAAGCATGTACCGCGAACGGGGATGAAAGCGACTGCGATCGCCCACGTGTCGCTGTTCCGCGCGGATGAGCCGACCACGCCGGTCCCGGCGGTCTATGAGGCGTCGGTTTGCCTGATCGCCCAGGGATCGAAGCATGTCTCGCTCGGGGATCGTACGCTTACCTATGATCCGGCGCACTACCTGCTGGTGTCCGTCGATCTCCCGCTTGTCGGGCATGTCACCGTCGCGAGCGCGGACGCGCCCTATCTCTGCTGCAAGATCGACATCGACCAGGCGGTGCTGGCCGATCTGATTCTCGCTGAGAGATCGCGCGCGCCGAGTATCGACCTGCCGCCGCTGGCCGCCTGCCAGCGCGACGACGATCTGACCGACGCCGCCTGCCGCCTGCTGCGGCTGCTCGACCGGCCGGAGAGCATCGCCGCGCTCGCGCCGCTGATCGAGCGAGAGATCCTCTACCGCCTGCTGACCGGGCCGCACGGCGCTTCGCTCCGCGCCATGGCGGTGGCCGACAGCCGCCTCAATCAGGTGAGCCGCGCCGTGGCGACGATCCGCGAGCGGTACGACCGGCGGCTCCGGATCGACGACATCGCGGCGGCCGCCGGAATGAGCGCTTCATCGCTCCACGAGCACTTCAAGGCCGTGACCCGCCTGACGCCGCTCGAGTACCAGAAGCAGCTCCGCCTGCACGAAGCGCGGCGGCTGATGCTCGCGGAGGGGGCGAGTGCCGGCCATGCCGGCTACAGTGTCGGCTACGACAGCGCATCGCAGTTCACCCGCGAGTACGCGCGCCTATTCGGCGCCCCACCCCGCCGCGACATCGCGCGACTGCAGGAGAGCGGCGGCATAACGACGCCGCTGTGATGATTACCGTTGGGAAAGTGGCGCGCCCGGAACGATTCGAACGTCCGACCCTCAGATTCGTAGCGCGATAAGGCGCCTTCCAGCGACGTCCCAGAACGTCTCTTTCTGGTGCGAATACAACAACTTGAACGTTCCGTGCGTTCCCTGTATGTTCTAGGGTATCAGCACCCATTTGTTACCTAAGGTAACGGCATGGTGGCCGGAACGAACCAGGATCATAGCTATGCCCAGCAAAGCTGTAGGTCTCACGGATGCCAAGATCCGCGGCCTTTCCCCGCCCTCTACCGGCCAAGTGGAACTGCTCGATCAACTCGTTGGCGGACTTCGTGTCCGGGTCGGCGCGTCCGGAGGCAAAACCTTCATCCTGCGCAAGCGCGTTGGAGGCTCTGTTCGGAACGTTACCTTAGGCCGCTTCTCGGATGCGTTCACGCTGGCCGACGCCCGCAAGAAGGCTCGATCGTTGCTGATCGATCTTGAATCCGGAAAGGGTTTGCCCCAGCCGACCAGTAGCGCCGGTGGCGCTGTCGGACGCCTCACCTTCTCCGTACTCTGGGGGCAATACCTCGAGCGTGCTGTACGGGGTAAAAAGAAGAGCGCCTCTGAGATTGAACGCATCGGAAAGAAGTTCATCCTCCCACGTTTTGGCGATCGGCTTGCCGACACGATCACCCGCTCGGAGGTGACCGCGCTGGTCGAAGACGTCACCTACCGAGACGCGAACAACCCGACGCCAAGAGCGGGGTTGGGAGTGCACCAACAGCTGAGCTCATTCTTCACCTGGGCCATGCCGAAGCTGGAAAAGCTACCAGCCAACCCCTGTCGCGATGCGGGTCGCCCTGCCCTGCCAAAGGCTCGGGACCGCTTCCTCTCAGATGCAGAAATCCGGGTTTTCTGGCAGGCGTGCGACGCTATGGGATGGCCGTTCGGACCTGGCTTCAAGCTGCTCCTCTTAACCGGTCAACGTCGCGGAGAGGTGTTCGACGCAGCTCGTTCCGAGTTTGACGGCGACACCTGGGTCATCCCAGCCGCTCGAGCAAAGAACGGCAAAGCTCACATCGTGCCGCTTACCAAAGCCGCCAAGGCATTGATCGAAGACCTTCCGGTGATGGATGGCTCGAGCAAGCTCTTTCCCGTCGCAGGTAATCCCGACGCTTCGGTCAACGGCTTCAGCAAAGGGCATCCGCGCCTCCTCCGGGAGATGGCCAAGATCATGAAGGTAGACGCGGTGAATCACTTCATCCTGCATGATCTGCGACGCACGGTCGCAACAGGCATGCAGCGCCTAGGAGTACCGATGCCCGTTACCGAAGCCGTGCTAAACCATATCAGCGGCTCTCGATCAGGTATCGCCGGCGTCTACCAACGCTACGATTACCAGCGGGAGAAACGAGAGGCGCTGGAGGGCTGGACTGGCGAGCTCGAGCGGATTGTGGGCGGGTTAACGCCGACTTAACCTCGCGACTCTGTACTTGAAGCTGCTGACCGCCAGTCCTCAACCAACCGAAATCGATAGCATTGATTATGTAAAATCTGGTCGTGGTTTACGCTGTTAATTGGCCTCGCTTGGCTTCGAGCTGGGTCGAGTGAGCCAGCGCGGCGAGAGCTTCATCACTTCGCAAGCATCGGAAATAGTCAATTCTTTTAGGCAGTTCAGTTGTGAGACCTACGGCGCAATCGCGATGCTGGACAGGTCCATCGCAGTATTGATCGGCACCCCGGCTTCCTTTCGCTCTGAATAGCGATCGACCAGTTGCACAGTATGCGCGCGCAGCAGCACCGTGAACCGCACCAGCTCCTCCATCACATCGACGATCCGGTCATAGTAGCTCGATGGCTTCATCCGTCCGTCGTCATCGAACTCATTGAACGCCTTGGCGACGCTCGACTGGTTCGGGATCGTCACCATCCGCATCCAGCGACCCAGCACGCGCAGCGTGTTGACGCTGTTGAACGACTGCGATCCGGCCGACACCTGCATGACCGCGAGCGTCCGCCCCTGCGTCGGGCGCATCCCGCCCATCGACAGCGGCAGATGGTCGATCTGCAATTTCATGATGCCGGTGATCTGCCCGTGACGTTCCGGGCTGCACCACACCTGACCCTCCGACCATAGAGACAGCTCGCGCAGCTCATGGACGGCCGGATGGTCGTCGCCGGCATGTTGGTCGGGCAGCGGCAGGGCCGATGGATCGAAGATGCGCGTCTCGCAGCCGAAGAACCGGAGCAGGCGCGCCGCTTCCTCGACACACAGCCGGGAGAAGGACCGTTCGCGCAGCGAACCATAGAGCAGAAGGATACGCGGCGCGGAATCGAGCGGGCCAAGCCCCAGCGCCGGCCGCTGGATGGCATAGGCGGGATCGAGTGCCGGCAGGGTATCGGGATCGGCAAGCGTGCGGAGCGGCATCAGAGAGCTTTCACGAGATAGGCGGCCGACGCCGGGCATAGCGCGGTAAACTCGCGCGATGCGGCGACGGCCGGGGGAGCAGCGCCGCGATCTGCGTCGGCATAGCCAAGCGCCCGGAAGAATGGCGCGGCCGTCGTCGTCAGCAGATGGAGGCGACGCACCCCGAAGTCGCGCGCCTGTCGTTCGAGGGTGGCGACCAACGCCCGCCCCAGGCCATGCCCGCGGCGATCGGCAAGGATGACGATCGAGCGGAGCAGGCGGTCAGCCCCTTCCCCCTCCAGGCCGCCATAGCCGACGAGGCTATCGGCCTCGAACCGGAAGAACAGGCGGCCAGGGTCGGCGAGGTCGGCGCTCGGTAGGCTCGCAGCGTTGAGGAACCATGCCAACCCGGCCAGCTCGGCGGGTTCGAGTGTCGTGATGGTCAGTCCCATCACGCGAGGCTGATCCGGATCGCGAGCGCCGCGAGCGTGATGAGCAACACCGGCACGGTGAGCGTGACGCCAACACGGAAGTAATAGCCCCATCCGATCCGCACGCCCTTCTGTCCAAGGACGTGGAGCCACAGCAGCGTCGCGAGCGAACCGATCGGCGTCAGCTTGGGGCCGAGATCGCAGCCGATCACGTTGGCGTAGATCATCGCTTCCCTGATCGCGCCCGTGGCGTGGGTGGCGTCGATCGAGAGCGCGCCTACCAGCACGGTCGGCATGTTGTTCATCACCGACGACAGGACGGCCGCGATCACGCCCGTACCCAGCGCCGCGCCCCACACGCCCCCTTGCGCCGTGCGATCGAGCAGCGCCGCCAGATGATCGGTCAGGCCGGCGTTCCGCAGGCCGTAGACGACGAGATACATGCCGAGCGAGAAGATCACGACCTGCCAGGGTGCGCCGCGCAGCACCTTGGCCGTTGAGATCACCTGGCCCCGCCCCGCGATCACCAGCAGCAGGATCGCGCCGGCAGCGGCCACGGCGCTGACCGGCACGCCGAGCGGTTCGAGCAGGAAGAAGCCGGCGAGCAGCAGCGCGAGAACGATCCATCCGGCGCGGAAGGTCGCGGCATCGCGGATCGCGTCGCGCGGCGCGCGCAGCGCTCCCACGTCATAGTCGGTCGGTATGTCGCGCCGGAAGAACAGCAGCAGCGCGCCCAGCGTCGCGGCGATCGACACGAGGTCGACCGGTACCATCACGGCCGCGTATTCGCCGAACCCGATCTTGAAGAAATCGGCCGACACGATGTTGACGAGGTTCGACACGACCAGCGGCAGGCTGGCGGTGTCGGCGATGAACCCGGCGGCCATGACGAACGCCAGCGTCGCCTTGTCCTTGAAGCCGAGCGCCCGCAGCATGGCGATGACGATCGGCGTCAGGATCAGCGCCGCGCCGTCGTTGGCGAACAGCGCGGATACCGCCGCGCCGAGCAGCACGATCAGGACGAACAGCCGACGACCATGCCCCCGGCCCCAGCGGGCGACGTGGAGCGCGGCCCATTCGAAGAACCCGGCTTCATCGAGCAGCAGGCTGATGACGATGATCGCGACGAACGCAGCGGTCGCATTCCAGACGATGCCCCACACCACCGGCACGTCGGACAGCGTGACCACCCCCGCGAGCAGCGCCACGACGGCCCCGCCCATCGCGCTCCACCCGATGCCGAGTCCCTTGGGTTGCCAGATGACGAGCGCGATCGTCGCGACGAAGATCAGGACGGCAAGGAGCATCAGGCGACGCGCTGGCCCGAAGCATCGACCACCTTCTCCCCGTCTTCCTTCGCGAACGCGCCGAGCTGATCGCTTGGCAGCAGATCAAGCACGGCATCGGACGGCCGACAGAGCTTCACGCCGAGCGGCGAGACAACCAGCGGCCGGTTGATGAGGATCGGATGCGCCATCATCGCATCCACCAGCGCGTCGTCGGACAGCGACGTGTCGCCCAGGCCCAAATCGGCATAGGGCGTCCCCTTCTCGCGCAGCAGCTCACGCGGCCTCATGCCGGCGCGGTCGATCAACTCGACTAGCAGCGCGCGTGCGGGTGGGGTTTTCAGATATTCGACCACATGCGGCTCGATGCCGGCATTGCGGATCATCGCCAGCGTGTTGCGCGACGTGCCGCACTCGGGGTTGTGATAGATGACGATATCGACGGCCACGGGATGTCCTTTCAGCAGCAGGGGGCGAGTTCGGCGACGAGCGGCGCGCACAGCTCCGCATTGCCGGCGCAGCAATCCTTGACGAGGAACAGCGTCAGCGCGCGCAGGCCGTCCAGATCGGCACGGTAGATGATCGAGCGGCTATGCCGTTCGGAGCGGACCAGACCCGCACGGGCGAGGATTCCGAGATGCGCCGACATGGTGTTCTGCGGCACGTCGAGCTGGCGGGCGATATCGCCTGCGGCCATGCCGTCCGGTTCGTGCCGCACCAGCAGGCGGAACACGTCGAGGCGGGTGCCCTGTGCGAGTGCGCCCAGCGCAGTGATAGCCGAGTCGTTTTCCATATATCCAGCATAGCGGATATATGGCGTTGGTCTAGTGTGCGTTGCCTCTCAACATTGCGGGAGACCTGCGCTGATGGCCTATAACCGCAGGCCGAGGCGTGGACCAAGGCATACCAGGCCGAGATAGAGCAGGATGGTAAGGAGGCACCCCGCGCCCAGCGCTAGCCAGAATGGTACGTTGCGCCCGAGCAACGCGGGGATCAGCAGGAACATCGGTAACGATGGCAGCACGAACCAGAAAGTCGCCCCGGCGTGAGACGCCATCAGCACCCGATCTTGGGTGTCGCGCCACAGCCAGATCATTCCCAGCACAGAGACTAACGGCAACGATGCGACAAGTGCGCCGACGCCGGGACTGCGCTTGGCGATCTCCGAAACCGCCGCGATAATCGCACCGGAGATCATTGCCTTGATGACGACATAGAGCATACCGGTTGTGACTTTCGATCGCCGAGATGGCTAGCGATGAAGGTGCTGGTCATCCTCACAGGCTTGCGATGGCGCTTCGGTCTGGATCGTCGAATGTTCGATCCCGAACCTCTCGTCGAGTGTTCTGGTCACTGCAACCCTGACGCTATCGGGATCGACGCCCTCGCCGAGCGTCACATGGGCGGTGCAATTGATCTCGTCCGAAGCCATCGACCAGACGTGCAGGTCATGAACGCCGGCGACACCCGGAATGGCGGCGATCGTTGAACGGATCTCCGGCAGCTTCAACCCGCCGGGGACACCTTCCAGCAGCACGTTGATCGTTCCCTTGAGCAGAACCCAGGTGCGCGGCAGCACCCACAGGCCGATGCCGATGGCGATGACTGGATCGACCCACGTCCAGCCCGTGAACCGTATCGCGAGGGCACCAAGGATGACGCCGACCGAGCCGATCATGTCGGCCCATACTTCCAGGTAGGCGCCTTTGACGTTGAAGCTTTCGTCCTTGCCGGCGGTCAGCAGACGCATCGATACGAAGTTCACGACGAGGCCAATGACCGCGACGATCAACATGCCGGTCGACTGAATCGACTGCGGCTCGCGGAAGCGCTGGATCGCCTCGTAAAGGATATACATGGCGACGACGAACAGCAGGATCGCATTGAAGGTCGCGGCGAGGATTTCCAGTCGTTTGTAGCCGAACGTCCGCTTGTCGTCGGCAGCCTTCTTGCCGAGATGGATCGCCATCAACGCGATGACCAGACCGGCGACGTCGGTCATCATATGGGCTGCGTCGGACAGCAGCGCGAGGCTGTTGAACACGAAGGCGCCGACCACCTCTGCCACGAGATAGGTCGCCGTCAGGGCAAGCGCCCATCTGAGCATCTTGGCGTTGGCGCCGGCCGTATGGTCGTGGCTGTGCCCGGCTTCGCCGTGATCGTGTGCCATTATCGCGTCCCCTTCTTTGTGGCTTGCCGTTCGGCGAGCCAGGCCTGCATCTTCACGATTTCGGCCTGTTGGGTCCGGATCACCTCCTCCGCCATCGCGCGCACCTTCGGATCGGTGCCGTTGGCAAGCTCGGCGCGAGCCATATCGACCGCACCTTCATGGTGCGGGATCATGCCCCGAAGGAAGTCGGTATCAGGATCGCCGGTCGACGGCATCGCCATGCCGGCCGTGCCGTGCGCTCGATCCGTGGATGGCATCGGTCGCACCGGACTCGTTCGATCCGAACTGGCCCGCCGGCTTGCCGCCGGAACACGCAGACAGGGCAATCGCAGCGGCCAGAAAGGACCATCGCGCCGTGGTGATCGACATTTTCTTCTCCTTACGGGATGGATCGCGGCGCACATCGACACCGCTCAAGGTCAGGCCGGTCACATCGCGATCTCCTCGATGAGCAGCAGTGCGAGAAAGCCGACGAAGAACATCGCGCTGATGAGCGGAGAGTCCGGTTTCTCGTGCGCCTCGACCAGCAGCTCCTCGGTGACGAGGTAGAGCAGCGCCATCAGGCCGAAACTCAGGAATCCCGTGATCCACACCGGCGACAGCAGCGCCACGGGCTGCACGACGAGTGCGCCGATCGGCACCAGCAGCGCAAGCGCGCAGGTTAGGCCGATCGCCTTCATCTTGCGATACCGGCTCGTCAGATCATTGGTGAGCGTCAGGGCCAGGAACAGCACTTCGAGCGTCAGCGCGACCGCCAGCAACGTGCCCGCCTTCTCGCCGGCGATGAAGGCCAGACCCAGAACCAGGCCGTCAATAGCAAGATCGAGCCCGATCGCGGCGAGCAGCGCCACGGGGCCGTCAAACCGGCCTTCCGCCGCCTTGAGGCCCAGCATTACCGCGACGCCGATCGCACCGCCGATCAGCGTCGCAGCCGGCGATCCCCCGTGCATCACCAGCGGCAGGATTTCGGTCGCCGCCGCGGCAAATACGACGCCGGCTGCAAGGTGCTGCATGGCGGCGACCAGCCTCTCGCCGGGTGTGCGCCACCCGGCGAGAAGCGCGCCGATCATGATCGCGATCATGGGGATCAGTGCGAACTTGAGCGCCGCCATCGTCAGTCCCCCCTGCCAGACGCGATCATGCGGGTTGCGGCAGCGGCGCGCCGTCGTCCGCCCTATCCGCGTCGTCGACCTTGACCGCTTGCTGCCCGAACCGGGCGTAAAGCGTCGGCAGCACGAACAGCGTCAGCAGCGTCGCCGAGATCAGGCCGCCGATGACGACGGTCGCGAGCGGCTTCTGCACTTCCGCGCCGGCTCCGCTGGCGAATGCCATCGGTACGAAGCCGAGACTGGCGACCAGCGCGGTCATGACGACCGGGCGCAATCGCTGGAGCGCGCCCGTCCGCGCCGCTTCGGCCCGGTCCATGCCCGACCGGATCAGCTCCTGCACCGAACTAACCATGACGAGGCCGTTGAGGACCGCGATACCCGACAATGCGATGAATCCCACCGCGGCCGAGATCGAGAAGTCCATGCCGCGAACGAACAGCAGCAGCACGCCTCCCACCAGCGCGAAGGGCACGCCGGTGAAGACGATCGCCGCATCGCGTACCGATCCCAAGGCCCCGTAGAGGAGCAGCAGGATCAGCACGAAGCACGCCGGCACCACGAGTTTGAGCCGCTGGCTGGCGGATTCGAGATTCTCGAACTGGCCGCCCCATTCGAGATAGCTGCCCGCCGGCAGGCGCACGCCGGCGACCGCCGCCTGCGCATCCGCGACCACGCTGCCGACGTCGCGTCCGCGGACGTTCGCCTGGACGACGACGCGGCGCTTGCCGTTCTCGCGGCTGATCTGGTTCGGCCCGTCGACGACGCCGATATCGGCGACGCTGGACAGCGGCACATAGCCACCGCCGGCGACCGGCACCTGCACCTGTTCGAGCAGCCCCAGGTCGGCGCGCTCGGCGTCCGACAGGCGGATGACCACCGGAAAGCGCCGGTCTCCCTCGAAGATCATGCCGGACTCGCGACCGCCGAGCGTGGCGGTGATGGTGTCCTGCACATCCTGCGCGGTGACGCCGACCCGTGCCATCGCGTCGCGGTTGACGCGAATGTCGAGCATGGGAAGTCCCGTCGTCTGTTCGACCTTCACGTCAGCCGCTCCTTGCGTCCGGCGAAGGATGCCGGCGATCTGTTCGGCGGTGCGGTTCATGGAGGCGAAGTCGTCGCCGAACACCTTCACCGCGATGTCGCCGCGCACGCCGGCGATCAGCTCGTTGAACCGCATCTGGATTGGCTGCGTGATCTCATAGGCGTTGCCCGGGAACTGCGCGAGCTTCGTCTCCAGCCGCTCGACCAGCGCGGCCTTCTCCAGTTTGGGGTCGGGCCATTCCGCATGCGGCTTCAGGATGACGAACATGTCGGTCGCGTTGGGCGGCATCGGGTCCGAAGCCAGCTCGGCCGTGCCCGTCTTGGAGAAGACGAACCGCACCTCGGGTTGCTTCGAGACCATGCGCTCGATCGGCACCTGCATCGCCTGGCTCTGCTGCACCGATGTCGCCGGAATGCGCAGCGCCTGGATGAGCAGGTCGCCCTCGTCGAGCTGGGGGAGGAACACCTGTCCCAGCGTCGTGAAGGCAAGCGCCGCGGCGACGAGGCTGACGACGCCGGCGCCGATGGTGATCGACGGTCGCTTCATCGCCTTCTCAAGGCCCGGTTCGTAGCGCTGCTTCAGCCACGAGATGATCCGCCCGTCCTCCTCGTTCACCCTCCGCGACAGCCAGATGGCGATCGCCGCAGGCACGAAGGTCAGCGACAGGACGAACGCGAACAGCAGCGCGATGATGACGGTGAGCGCCATCGGCACGAACGTCTTGCCCTCGACGCCGGTCAGCGTCAGCAAGGGCACATAGACGAGGATGATGATTGCCTGCCCGTACACGGACGGACGGATCATCTCGCGCGCCGCGGTCGCGACCGCCTCCAACCGCTCCTTGACGCTCAGCAGGCGACCTTCGTGATGCTGTTGCTCGGCGAGACGCCGCAACGCATTCTCGACGATGATGACGGCACCATCGACGATCAGCCCGAAGTCCAGCGCGCCGAGCGACATGAGGTTCGCCGAAACCCCCAGCCGTAACATTCCGAACCCGGTCAGCATCATCGTGACCGGGATGACCGCCGCGGCGATCAGCGCGGCGCGGAAGTTGCCGAGCAACAGGAACAGCACGACGATGACGAGCAGTGCGCCTTCGCCGAGATTCTTCGCCACCGTCTTGATGGTGGAATTGACCAGGGCTGTGCGATCGAGGACCGGCTGCACCACTACGTCGGGTGGCAGCGAGGCGTTGATCGACTTCAACCGATCGGCGACCGCGGTCGCGACGTTGCGGCTGTTCTGTCCGATCCGCATCACCGCGGTGCCGACGACGACCTCCGTGCCGTTCTCCGACGCCGATCCCATGCGGATCGCCTGACCCGTCTTAGGGTCAGGACTCATTGGTCATAGCCAGAAGATGACGGTGGCCGCGAGGGCGACGGCAGAGAAGAAGACGGTTGGGCAGCGGTCGTAGCGAGTTGCGACGCGGCGCCAATCCTTCAGACGGCCGAACATGATCTCGATGCGGCTGCGGCGCCGGTAGCGGCGCTTGTCGTATCTGACCGGCTCGTTGCGCGATCTGCGGCCCGGGATGCAGGGCTGGATGCCTTTGGCTTCCAGGGCGTCTCTGAACCAATCGGCATCATAACCACGGTCGCCAAGCAGCCACTGTGCTTTCGGCAGATCGTCGAGCAAGGCTGCCGCGCCGGTGTAGTCGCTGACCTGCCCGGCGGTCATGAAGAAGCTCAAGGGCCGCCCGTCCGCATCGCTGACGGCGTGCAGTTTGGTGTTCATGCCGCCTTTCGTGCGGCCGATCAGACGGCCGAGATCCCCTTTTTTACCCGCAGACTCGATGCCGTGCGGTGTGCCTTCAGGTAGGTCGCGTCGATCATGACGGTCTTCGGCACGGCCTCCGCTGCCGCGAGACCTTCCATCATTCGCAGGAAAATACCCCTCTCGCTCCACCGCTTCCAGCGATTGTAGAGCGTCTTGTGCGGCCCATAGTCCTTCGGTGCATCACACCAGCGTAGCCCGTTGCGATTGACGAAAATGATGCCGCTGAGCACCCGCCGATCATCGACCCGAGGCTTGCCATGGCTCTTGGGAAAGAACGGTTGCAGACGCGCCATCTGCTCATCCGTCAGCCAGTACAGGTCGCTCATCCACTCTCTCCTCACGGAGCCTGAATCAGATCGCGCCTCCCACATCAATGGGTCCTGACCCTAGGGACGATCAAGCAGTAAGCGAGGCCTGCCGCCGGCCCGTGCTCTACTGCGCTGGCGTGTGCCACGCCGCTCCGCGGAACCCCGTCGCCGGGTTTCCGCCCGTGCGGGTGACGATCAGACTAGGCCACAAAGGGCCGCCCTCGCGGGCAGGCGTTGCTCATGCGGGGAACCGCTCCAATGCTTGAGCGCGGTTCTCCCGCCGCCGTCCTGATCGGCCGTTGGGGCATGGCGCTGTCCCTTGTCGTCGGCGCCGTCCTGGCCGGTCGCCTCATCCGTGCTTTCCCCTACCTGCTCCCCAACCGCCTTCCCGGCCTGGTCCTCTACGAGCTGGGGCCAGCGCTGATCCTCGGGGTGGCGATCGGGGCCGCCATCGCCATCACGCACGACTTGCGCCCCGGCATCCGGGCGCGGCTCGCGCTGTTCGCGCTCGCCGCGCTGGTCGCCGGCGCCGTCACGCTGGCCGTCGAGTTTGACGCAGCCTTGCAAGGACGTTGGCTATGAGGAAGCAGCAACGGTTCGTCGCCATCGAAGGGCCGGTCTCGTATATCATCGGTTTTCACGACACGACCGACGTAAGCGTGACCCAACACACGACCCACCGCGCAGACCCCGCCGTGCCCATTTCGCATCCCGGTGATACGATCCACCGGACCGGCCTGACCCGCGCGGAGACGCATACCTTCGTGAATACCTCCCGCGAGTTCGCGATGCTGTTCGAGGTCAACGGCCACACGCTCAAGCTGTGCGCGAGCGACTATATCGCCTTGGCCGTCGGCGACCGCGTTCGTGCCGTATGCGAGCCCATTCCGGACTGCCCCATGCTGGTCCGCGACTGGCATAATCAGACGCGGGGCATCCGCTTGCGCGACCTTCCCACCCCGCTCGCCAGCGTCGCGACGGAGATCTGCTTCAGCCTGATCCTGCTCGTCATCGGCTTGGGAGCGGTCTTCCTGTCGGGCGATGACGGGGACGCGCGCACCTTCACGCTGATCGGATGCGGCCTCGTCGCCTTTGCCGCGCTATGCGCCCTATCGGCCAATCGTGGCGCAGCGCGCACCGCCCGAACCCACGCCGAACTGGATCGCCTTACACGACGATGAGGTGTGCCACGTGGCACACCTATCTGCGCGGTGCGCCGCAACCTACTTCTTGGCAGGCGCCGGAGGCGGCGGCGGCGGTGGTGGGGCGACCGGAGCCCGTGGCGCCGGAACAACGCCCGTTTGAGGCTGCGACACGCCCCCCGGCGGCAACGGCGCGCGTGGCGGCGGCGCTATCCCCCTCGATCCGCCCGATCGGGATGGCGGCGGTGCTGGCGGAGGGGCTGGCTTCTCGCTCATTGATACTGACCACGTTCGCTGTGACAAAAGAGAACAAACATAGAAGAGCGGCGGGAAATGACCATAGCGCGAACCCGTTGAGACGTTCGGACCAAGCCGCTACCGGCGGGATATCGTCGTAGAGGGCAGCTCGCCGCGCATCGACCGCCTTACGCGCCGTCGCGAAGCTCACCGTCAGGGCAAGAAGCCCCAAAACATCGATCGCCCATCCGGCAACCAAGGCATACGGCCACACCGCCTTGGCAAGCGGAACCGCGCTTCCTACAAATGACACAGAAGCGGCAAATAGCGCCGTGTGTGCAAGTGCAACAAAGCTGTCGCGTGCAGCTTCGTTTTGAGCATGGGCGGTATCCAGAGCTTGCAGCTCATGCTTAAAGTCGTCGGGCGTTCGCTGATTCATTATCGAAATAGAACCATAATGGAGGATGTTGGAAATGGCTGATAAGAAAGTGCTCTTCATCGCGTTCGCCATCGAGGATGAACGGCAGCGTGACTTCCTCAAAGGGCAGTCGCTCCATCCGCGGCAGCCATTCGAGTTTATCGATATGTCGGTGAAGGAGCCATACGACAAAGACTGGAAGGATCGTGTCCGCACGCGGATCAAGCGCTCGCATGGTGTGATCGTTCTGGTCAGCAAGAACTCGGCAGCCTCGACGGGCCAGAAGTGGGAAATCCAGTGCGCCCAGGAAGAGGGCAAGCCGATCCAAGGCATCTACGCCTATAAGGATGATCGCGCCTCGATCGCGGGCGTCAGCACCGTTGCCTGGAGCGACGCCAACATCACCAACTTCATCGATTCACTCTGAGCCGGAGGCGACGGTGCGCAAGGCCCTGATCGTCGGTATCGACCATTACGAGAAAATCGGGAACCTCAGCGGGTGCGTGAACGACGCGCACTCGGTGAAGGCCATGCTCGAGCGCCACGCCGACGGCACCGTCAACTTCGCTACACCTAAGCTCCTGACCGGCACCGGTCCCGGCGATCTGGTCGATCGCGAGGAGCTGAAGGCGGCTGTCCGCGAACTCTATGCCGACGACGCGGACATCGCCCTGTTCTACTTCGCCGGGCATGGCTTCATCGAGGACACCGGCGGCTACCTCTGCACCAGCGACAGCCGCAGCGGCGACGATGGCCTGCCGCTTTCAGACATCATGACGCTCGCTGCCAATTCCGGGGCGAAGAACAAGATCATCATCCTCGATAGCTGCCATAGTGGCGCTGCCGGGGAACGTCCCACCCATCCCGCTGCGGAAATCCGCGACGGCATGACCATCCTCACAGCGTCCACCGCCGAGCAATATGCGATGGAGGTCGAAGGGGGCGGTGCCGGCGTGTTCACCAGCCTGTTCGTCGACGCGCTCGGCGGCGCCGCCGCCAACCTGCTGGGCGACGTCACGCCGGGCAGCGTCTATGCTCATATCGACCAGTCGCTTGGGCCGTGGAAGCAGCGCCCGGTGTTCAAGACGAATGTCAAAACCTTCGTGTCGCTGCGCAAGGCGGCACCCCCGATCGCGCTGACCGATCTTCAGGCGCTGGCGAAGCATTTTCCGACCGCCACTTACCAATTCCCTCTCGATCCGGCATTTGAGCCCGAGCGGTCGGAGGAGCAGAAGAACGACCCCTCCATTCCACCGCCGGACCCGGAGAAAACCGCGATATTCGCGGTGCTCCAACGGTATGTGAGGGTCAACCTCGTGCGCCCCGTCGATGCACCGCATATGTGGCACGCAGCGATGGGCAGCAAAGCCTGCGAGCTGACTGTATTGGGCGAGCATTATCGAAGTCTGGTGGAAAGCGGGCTGATCTAACATGGCAAAGCCTCTCGCCGCTGACGCCCGTAAGACCTTGGTCGAACGCCTCGCCGCGATCGAACATGAGCGCTGGTCGCATTGGCAGCGCTACATGCACGGCAAGGCGACCAAACAGGAGGACGGCTCGTTGCTGATCCCCGCCGATCTTGTCGAACGCTGGGAAAAGCAGATTGCGACCGACTATGCCGATCTTCCCGCCGATGAGCAGGAGAGCGACAAGGAGCAGGTGGAGCGATACCTGCCCATCATTGAGGACGCCTTTCGCTCAGGGGAGTAATCAGCGTCCGTTCTTGACAACACCAGGCTCATCGCTCATATCTGTTGACGGACGCGGCTCACGGGCTGCCCCAATTCCGAGGCCCACGCTTAGCGTGGGCTTTCGCGATTCTGGGGACCTGCATGCTGTATTTCGCTTATCTCGACGAGTTTGGCCACATCGGCCCGTATGTCGCGCGCGACGATCCCGCCTACAATGACAGTCCCGTTTTCGGGCTCGGGGGCATGATCCTCCCCTACTCATCCGTGCGGCAATTCTCGACCTGGTTCTACCAGCTCAAATGCAACATGCTGGCTTGGGAGATCGGGCAAAGCGGCCAGCATCCCGCGACATGGGAGAAGAAGGGCTCGGCCCTCTTCACCAGCATGAACGTCGAGAAATACCGGCAGGTTCGCACGGCGGCCAATCGCATCCTCAACAAGATCCGCGCAAGCGGCGGGCATGTCTTCTACGTTGGCCTCGAGAAGAACCGCCCCGTCGCGGAGTTTAAGGCGCAGGCGCTTTACCTCACGGTCCTGGGCGAGGCGATGAAGCGCCTCAACCAATATGCCGATCAGAACGACGCCGATATGGTCATCGTCATGGACGAGCATCAGGATCGCGACGCCATCCTGACTCGCGCGAGCCAAGCCATGTATGGTGGCCCCTCCCCCCGGCGTCGCATCATCGAGCCGCCCTTCCAAGTCGAGAGCGAACGCTACCAGACATGCCAGTGCGCCGACTGGCTATGTGGTCTGGTCGGCCGCGTCGGCGCCTATCAGGCGCGCCCCGACGAATGGGCTGACATGGCTTGGTCGCAGACCTACTTTCAGGACCGGCTCGACGCGGCATCGGTGCGAAGCTCGATCCGCCTGCAAACGGCCGCTACCGAGGTCGAAACGGTGGAAGCCCTACCCGCCGTCGTCGATACAGGTCTCGCACAGCCTGCACCGGGCAACGACGACACGCCGGCCTGACTCCGGCGGGTCAATCCGCCGGCATATCACTCGGCCGGGTCGGACGCATCGTTCCAGCGATGAAGAGGGGTGTGCCACGTGGCACAGCTACGCCAGCAAGGAACTGGTTCCCGAGCTGGGGCCGCGTTCGTCAGCTCGACGATCCAGCCACCCGTGTACGTGGGATCTATACGCCGCTTCGCAAAGCCATTCCCGTAAGGAGGACAAATGCCCGCAGGCCCTGGAACATCTTCCTCACCGCGTGAACTCGTCACCAAGGCGTTTGACTCCGCCTTCGTGATCGCCACCATATTAGCGGCCATCTATTTTGCCGGGTGGACCTACAGACAGGCCTATTTCGGCCGTTTTGCCATCGATCCGACCAATCTTGGCGGTTCGAACATTGCAGTTGCGGTGGAGGGCCTCGGTGCCATTATCACCACAACCGGCGCGTGGCTTACAGCGATCCTGCCGCTGCTGATCGTGACGGCGCTTACTTTGATTGCCGGCAAGCTCTTCGACCGCGCCAGGGCTGCATCGCATAGGCCGCCGTTTTTTGATCCTCTGACATTGTTTATGGCTCGGGTGGGGTGCGGGACCATTGTCATCCTCATTGTGGTCGCCGCTGGCCATGTTGCAGGTACGATCCGAGCGAAAGACCGCATAGGTAACATCACCCGAGGGGAGGTGTGGATTTACCATCTCGAAGGAAAGCAGGTGTCAGGTATCACGCTGGGGCAATCCAACGACATGACATGGGTTCTCACCAAAGAGGGTGTGCGGCCCCTCAAAACGGCAGAGATCCAGCTTATAGATGGCGCTCTATTCAACAGGGTTGCTACAGAACGCTAACGTCTAGGATCAGCGTGAAGCCGGGTGCGACCCTGCAAGCACCGCTCCTTTCGCTCTCTGCGCCGACCAAGCCGCCGTACCGCCGTCTCGGCCCTATTGGGTGACGATCCTCGCGTGAAAGGTGTGCCACGTGGCACACCTGATCGAAGCGCCTAGGGCGCGGCGTAAGCCCGTTCGCGCCGCTGCCCTCCCCCGGAGGCCATCCAGCGCCGGGGAACACCAAGGGCGGCTGCCCTTTCGTTCCCGAACGACAATCGACCGCCCGTGTAATCCGCCAAGCGTGGCACTCGACGCCCTGCAGGGCGTCGGCCACGCTAGGGCGGCTCGCCCGCGCCAGCGGTAGATTCTCGCCCTCCCTCCCCATCCCGTTCCTCGCCGGAAAGGCAGAGCCGGTTGCTGTTGCGACCGGCTTTCAGCCTCAGAGGAAAGGAAGACAATCATGGGACGGATCACCGACAACCGGGCCGACATCTATCAGGAAATCACCGATCAGATGATCGCCATGATCGAGGCGGGCACCCGGCCTTGGTCGAAATCGTGGAACGGCAGCACCGCACCCACCATCCCGCTGCGCTCGACGGGGGTTCCCTATCGCGGCATCAACGTCCTGACCCTTTGGGTTGCCGCCATGACGAAGGGCTATGCTTCCCCGCATTGGCTGACCTTCAAGCAGGCGCTCGCGCTCGGCGGCTGCGTCCGCAAGGGCGAGAAGGGCTCAACCGTCGTCTATGCCAACAAGATCGAGGTGAACGCCGACAGCAAGGCACAGGAGGGCGCAGAGCGAGGCGAGGATGGCAAGCGTCAGGTGGCGTTCCTCAAGCGCTACACCGTCTTCAATGCCGAGCAGATCGACGGCATCGAGGCGAAATATCCTGCCCCCTTGCCCGTCATCACCGCGACCAATCCCGACCAGCGCGACGCCGAACTGGACACGCTCTTTGCCCGCGTGCCCGTCACCCTCAAGCACTTCGGTTCCCAGCCCTATTATCAGCCGAGCGGCGATCATGTCGTCATGCCGCAGTTTGCCGACTTCCACACCAGCGACGACTATTATTCGACCCTAGCGCACGAGCTTTGCCATGCGACGGGGCACGTTGACCGCCTTGCCCGCCCCTCCCTCATTTCCACGAAGCGCGAGGACTATGCTCGCGAGGAACTGGTCGCCGAGCTTGGGGCCGCGTTCGTCAGCGCCACCATCGGCATCAAGCTCCACGATCGCGAGGACCACGCCGCCTATCTGGCGAACTGGCTTCAAGCGCTCCGCAACGACAAGAAGTGCATCTTCACCGCCGCACGGCTCGCGCAGGACGCGTCCGACTGGCTGTTGAGCCGCATGGCGGTCGAGACAGCGCCCGAACTGGAGGCGGCGGCGTGACCGCCGCCGACGATCCCGGCCCCGACGGGGGCCGGGGCGTGGCGGCGCGCATTGTCTTTGACCCGAGCGTCGCCACGGTGAGCGAGGAGGAGTTTAACGAGCTGGTCGCGATCATGCGCGATGGCCCAAATGCGAAGCCGCTGACCCCCGAAGCGCAATGGCGGCGCGACTATCACAAGGCGATGTTCCACCGCCGCCTTGTCGGCGTACAACCCGACCTGTTCGGCGGGAAGCCGGTAACGCATATGTACAAGGCCGCCCCCGGGCCAGTCAGCGACTGGAAACCGGAACCGGTCGAGGAGAAGCTGTCCCGGATCGCGCGCGATCCCCAAGCGACGTTCGGCATCGGCCGACCGGCTCTTTCGCCGGAGGAACTGGCCGTCGTCATCGACGGCGCAGCCAATTGGCTGCGGATCGCGCAGCGGGTCCGGATTGCGGGCGCTTTCGCATCCTATGACGGGCGCGCGGAACGCCGCATCGGTCGGAAAGGCGTGATCTGGCGCTTGTGCAGCCCGGTGTTTGCAGGCCACACCTATGTTTATCTCGATCCGACCGGCGCCGAGCGGGTAGAGAAGATCGTGATGGTGGAGCTGCGCGACGTCGAGCCGATCGATGATGCGCTGTTGGTCCCCGTCCCCTTCCACGCTTGAAGGAGCAGAAGCGAATAGTCATGAGCCCACCCCAACGCCGCCCCGCAATCCGGGCTGTCAGCTTCGAGGACGTTGGCGAGGCCATTGCCCGCCTGATCGTCGTCGCCGGGTCCGATACCGGCCAAGCCTCGCGTGCGGCCGACTTCCTGTTGGCATGGTGGGACGGCAGTGCATGGGGCCATTTTCCGGTCCTTCACCTCTGCAATTGCGATCCCGGCATCTCGGAAGACATGCTCATCGTCATGGCGCATCTGGCGGCCGAGCCGTCCGTCTATCCCGATGCTTGGGGCTACCGCGACGCGATGGCGGCGCTGGTCGAGCAGTGGCGGCCCGCATGACCCCGCTGCGCACCGCCATCGACATCATGACGGGCTTGCCCATCGATCGCGATACACGCCGCGCGCGGCTACTCGCCGCGCGCCGCAAGCCGGTCGGAAGCATCCCCCGGCGCGGCATCCTGTCCGGCCATTGGGATCGTGGCAATGTCGTCGGCGCGTTCCGGGGAGGACGCGGCAGCTTTATCGCGGACTAGCTGCGAAATCGCGCGCCGCTTCCCCGCCAAGCGAGCAAGCGGCGCGCTGGTTTGAGGTCAGGCGGTGAGGTGCTGGTAGAGGATCGTGCCGCCGATGAGGATGAGCGTCAGCCCGCCCAGCATCTCTGCATAGCGGCCGATATACCGTCCCGCGTGCTTGCCGAGCATGACGCCGATCGTGGCGACGACCGTGGTGATCCCGCCAATGATGAGGCACGCGGTCAGGATATTGACCTGCATGACCGCGAGACTGACACCCACCGCCGTTGCATCGATGCTGGTGGCGAGCGCGGTAACGACCAGTCGCCACACGCCGGTCTGAGCGCGCTGACCCGCGTCCACGTCGCTTTTCGTCGCTGCATGGATCATATGCCCGCCGACGCCGAAAAGCAGGAAGAAGGCTATCCAATGATCGACTGCCGCGATCCAAGTGCTCAGCGCCAGGCCGATCGCCCAGCCAATCGCCGGCGTGATCGCCTCGAAGAAGCCGAACACGGCGCCGACACGTAAGGCATCGCGCCAACGATTGCGCTGATTGGTCGCACCCTTCCCCACCGCCGCAGCGAAGGCGTCGACCGACAAGCTGGCGCCAAGAGCGCCGAGCGTTAGCAAACCCGTCATTGATATACGTCCAAGGGCCGTCAACCGAACGACGCAATCCACCTCCGGCCACGAGAGAGGTAGCGCATCGTTGGTCTCGCCGGGCAGATCAAAATCTGCTGCCATCGCCACGAACCGGAAGGTTCAAGGATGTTGACGATGGCCCCGCAACAGCGGGTAGCTACTCCCCAAGAGTGAGACGCCCGTATCCCCTGGGGGGCATATGTACAAGCCGAATCCGATCAACCCTGTCCGATTAGGCGATCACCAGTATTTGGATATCGCCCGGAACTGCTCCACCGCCACCTTTGTCCCCTCGCCCTCTTCGGCGTGAACCAAGCAGTGATCGATATGATCGTTGATGAGCGCGCGCTTGGCGCTGGCGATCGCGTTCTCCACCGCCTGAAGCTGCTGCGCGATATCGACGCACGGCCGTTGCTCTTCGATCATCCCGACGATGCTTTTCAGGTGCCCGGTCGCACGGTTGAGCCGCTTGATGATCGCGGGATGATTGGAATGATCGTAATGGGCCATGTCACCCTATAAGACAAACGGACGAACTTTGTCGAGCAACCCCCCGGGGGGATAGACTCTATCCCCATGGGGGGATATGGACCTGCCCGAACTTCACGTCCGATCGGTCGCGACCGCCGGGCTTGCCGGGACGCACCATGACCTCTTTCGCCGAACTCGTTCAACAGGGCAGCTCCAATCTCTGGCTGTTCATCCCGACCGCGCTGCTGCTCGGTGCGCTGCACGGGCTGGAGCCCGGCCATTCCAAGACCATGATGGCTGCGTTTATTATCGCAGTGCGTGGCACTGTTGGCCAAGCCGTCCTGCTCGGCCTGTGCGCGGCGCTTTCGCACACCGCGATCGTGTGGGGCATCGCGCTTGGCGGGCAATATCTCGGGCGCGGCATCAACACCGAAACGACCGAGCCTTACCTCCTGCTCGGCTCGGCCGTCATCGTTCTTGGCATCGGTCTATGGATGATTTGGCGCACGCGTGCCGATCAGAAGGCCGAAGCCGCGCACGATCACCACCACCATCACGGCGAGGACGAGATCCGCACGATCGACACCGGCCACGGCATGATGCGTCTGGAGATTTTCGAGGATGGCGTGCCGCCGCGCTGGCGGGCGAGCTTTGCCAAGGGTGGCTGGAAAGCGGCGGATGTTATCCTCACAACGGATCGCGGCGAAGGCCGTTCGCAGACATTCCGCTTCGTCGATCGGGGCGATTACATCGAAAGCGTCGAGGAGATCCCGGAACCGCACGCCTTCAACGCGCGCGTCTCGCTGGGCCACGGCGGCCACAGCCATGACTACGACCTCACATTCGCCGAACACGGGCACGATCACGGCCACGGGCATGATGGACTGAAGGTCACGGGCGACGATGCCTACATGAACGCGCATGAGCGCGCCCACGCCGCCGATATCAGCCGCCGGTTCGCCGATCGTCAGGTAACGACCGGCCAGATCGCGCTGTTCGGCCTGACGGGCGGGCTGATCCCCTGCCCCGCAGCCGTCACCGTCCTCCTGCTCTGCCTCCAGCTCAAGCGTCTCGCGCTCGGTGTCGTGCTGGTGAGCGCGTTCAGCGTCGGCCTTGCCGTGACGATGGTCAGCGCCGGCGTCATCGCATCGCTCAGCGTCACGCACATCCGCAAGCGCTGGTCAGGGTTCGGCGACTTCGCGCGCAAGGCGCCTTATGCGTCGGCGGGCCTGATGCTCGTGATCGCGGGCTACATGGCCTATTCCGGCTTGCAAGGCCTCAGTCGGATCGGCGCGATCTGATGCGATCGCCTTGCGTCGATCTATGTGGTTTCGATGCCCGCACCGGATGGTGCCGGGGGTGTGGCCGCACGCGCGACGAGGTCCGGCGTTGGCGTAACCTGCGACCTGGTGATGCACGCCGCGTCATGAGCGACCTGCCACACCGCTTGGCAAAGCTGACCGACCGTTCCGCAAAGGGGGGCACGTCCTGATGTCGTGTCTCGCCGCCAAGGCGCTGGTATAATGTCGAGCAGGCTGAAATAGCGTGAACGCTCGAATTGACCGGCAAGTGATTTCCTTGCCCCGTTTTTTGCGTCGGCTTACGCTGCAAATGATGGCGGTGCAGCGTTCCTCTGTTGCGATCCTAGGAGTCGTGTTGGCGCTGGCCGCTGTCCTCGGGCTTGTCGCAGTATCGGGATGGCATAGCGCCATGGTTCACGATCACGGCCCGGTTCAAGTCGCCATGGTCGATACCCATTCTGATGACGATCACGACCATGCGGTTATGATCGATCATGACGATCAGGCTCCGGCAAAGCAGGCCGACGGCGACGGGCCAGCTCACCTTCTTGCCCACGCCGCAGGCCACTGGGTTGCTTTCGATGGCGCGAGGGCTGCGCCGGTTGCGGCCATCGTCGCCGCTCGCGTGTGGTCGATATTAACTCCATCGCTCCCCAGCGGGATCGACCCATCTAAGCTTCTGCGTCCGCCTCGCGGTTGAGTCTCGCCGACGCCGCGCGCGTCGACTGACTACCCTAGAGGATCATGCACTATGAACGGCAGTTTTCGCCGGTCGCGCACCGTTGCGCTGACCGGCGCCTTTGCGGCGCTATCGCCCGTAGGTGCGGCGTGGTCGCAGACCGCACCCCCCTTTGCACAGCTTCTAAATCAGACGCGTGATGTGCCGCGCGTCCTGGCGCTAGAAGCAGACGTCGCCCGAGCACGCGGCTTGGCATTACAAGCGCGCGCCCGACCGAACCCCTCGATCAATGTCTATGCAGAGAATTTCGTGGGCGACCACGATCGCAATGCGCGCAATCAACAACAGACGACTTTCCAGGTCGATCAGCCTGTCGAACTGGGCGGCAAGCGATCCGCTCGGATCGCCGCCGGTGAAGCCGGGATCGTTGCGGCAAAGGCGCGCGATCGTGACGGCCGTCTCGTCTTTGCGACTGAGCTGGCGCGCGCTTATGCTGGTGCCGAAATCGCCGATCGTCGCATCACCATCGCCGAAGAAGAGGTTAAACAGGCGACCGATGTCTTGAGGGTTGCCCGCGCTTTGGTCGGCGCCGGCAAGGAAGCCCGTCTCCGGCAAGTGCAGGCCGAAACCGAACTGAACACGCTTCAGGCCGACCTCGAAAACGCGCGCGCTTTCAAGACGGTCGCGCTGGCACGTCTTTCGGCGCTCGCCGGTATGACCACCCCCTTCACCGGTCTTTCGGAGTCACTCCTCGATCGGCTCGATGCCAAGCCGGCTTTCGGTCCCATTGACGCGATGCAGGCGACGACGGTGCGGGTCGCGGAAGCCGAACAAGACGCCGCTGCGCGGGCGGTGACGGTGCAACAGCGCCTCGCCATTCCGAACGTCACTGCGCAGCTTGGAGTGCGTCAACTCCGCGTCGCGAGCGGCCCTGCCCTAGTCGCCGGCATATCGGTCCCGCTCCCCTTCTTCGATCGCAACCAGGGCAACATCGCGGCGGCACGCGCTGAGCTGCAAGGAGCAGAAGCGCGCGCCGCCGCGGCCCGGCTCGAAGCCGAGGCCGGGACACGCGCCGGTCTAGCGCTGGTCGAGGCAGCCGACGCTCGTGCCGCTGCCGCGCAGCGGACTTTGACAACCGCCGAAGAAGGCTACCGCCTCGCCCGCATCGCTTACGAGGCAGGTAAAAGCCCGCTGATCGAACTGCTCGCCGCACGTCAAAATCTCGGAGTCGCCCGCGGCCTCATCCTCGATGCCGCCGCAGCGCGCCTCGACGCCCGCGCCAATCTCGCCCGTCTGCAGGGCCTCACCATCACCGGAGAAGCGGTGCAATGACCGATAAAACTCGCCTCTACACCGGCGCCGCCATTGGCCTGGTCGCTGCCGCCGCGCTTGGATTCGGCGCTGCGCGCCTCACCCAATCGCCCGCCCCTGCCCCTGCTCCTACGGAGGCCGCAGCGCCAGCCAAGCCGTCGAACACGGTCGCGATGACGCAGCAGGCACTTTCGGCATCGCAGATCACTGTAGCCCCGGCGGCCTCCGGCGAGCTGGACGCCGCGATCCTTGCCTCCGCTACGGTCGAGGCGACGCCCGACGCCGAGGCGGTGCTGACCGCGCGCGCACCGGGCACGGTCAGCCGTATCATGGTCCGCATCGGCGATCTTGTGCGAGCCGGCCAGACGCTCGCTCTGGTCGAGAGCCGCGATGCTTCGCAGATCGCAGCCGATCGCTCGGCCGCGTCCGCGCGCGTCACTCTCGCCGCTCGCCAGCTCGAACGCGAACGCGGTTTGCTTGCCCAGGGCGTCACCCCCCGCGCTGACTATGAAGCCGCACAAGCCAATCTGGCGGTCGCCCAGGCCGATGCCCGGCGCGCTAGCGCCGCCGCAGGCGCTGCCCGCGTATCAGGTGACGGCCGATCGGTTGCGGTCGTCAGCCCCGTCTCGGGGCGCGTCACCAATGCTGGTGCCAATCTCGGCCAGTTCGTCGCGGCTGAAACCGAGCTGTTCCGCGTCGCCGACCCGCGCCGGCTTCAGATCACGGCTAGCGTTCCCCCCGCCGATGCAGGCCGGGTCCGAGAAGGTGACAGGGTGGAGTTGACCACCACCGATGGCCGCAAGATCGAGGGCCGCGTACGTTCGTCGACCGGCGTCGTCGATCCGCAATCGCGGACCGCGACCGTCGTCATCACGCCGACCTCTGGCGGCAGCACACTCGCCCCGGGCCAGCTTGTGCAGGCTCGTATCCTCGCCAGCGGCGGGGCCGCCAAGAGTGGCGTGATGGTGCCGCAAGACGCGGTGCAGACGCTTGGCAGCGATACCGTAGTGTTCGTCCGCACCGGCCAAGGCTTCCGCGCACAGCCGGTTCAGGTCGGCAGCCGATCAGGCGGGATGGTGGCGATCACCGGCGGCCTCGCCGCCGGCACGCAGATCGCCACCACCAACGCTTTTCTCCTCAAAGCGGAGATCGAGAAGGAGTCGGCGGAATGATCGGCCGCATCCTCTCCCTTTCGGTCCGGATGCGATGGCTTGTCGCCGTCCTGACCCTCGTCGTCATTGGCTTTGGTTTATGGCAGATCACCAAGCTGCCGATTGACGCTGTGCCCGACGTCACCAACCGACAGGTCCAGATCAGCACATTCGCCCCGACGCTTGGGCCGGTCGACATCGAAAAGCAGGTGACGTTCCCGGTGGAAACGGCGCTGGCCGGAATCCCAGGGCTTGAGATGACCCGCTCCATCTCGCGCAACGGCTTCAGCCAGGTAACGGCGGTCTTCACCGACCGCACCGACATTTACTTCGCGCGCCAGCAGGTGACGGAACGGCTCGCACAATCGCGCGACAGCCTGCCTTCCAACGCGCAGCCGATCCTAGCACCGCTCAGCACCGGGCTCGGCGAGATTTTCTTCTATTCGGTCGCCTTCCGTCACCCCGACGGCAAGGGCTTGAAGACGGTCGATGGGAAGCCGGGCTGGCAGTCGGACGGCAGCTATCTCACGCCCGAGGGCGAACGCCTGACCACCGAGCTGGCGAAGGCGGCATATCTCCGCACGGTGCAGGATTGGATCATCCGCCCACAGATGCGCGCCGTGCGCGGCGTCGCCGGGGTTGATTCCAACGGCGGCTATGTGAAGCAATATCTGATCGAGCCAAACCTGAACGCGCTCGTTAGCTATGGGCTGTCGGTGACGGAGTTGGCGGACGCGATGGAGCGGGCCAATCTCTCTGCCGGCTCCAATTACGTCCGCCGTGCCGGCGAGAGCTTCCTTGTCCGCGCCGATGCTCGCCTCAAATCGATCGATGACATTCAGGAAGCCGTCGTGGCAACCCGGAACGGCGTTCCCATCCGCGTCAAGGACGTGGGCCAGGTCGTGATCGGCGGTGCGGTCCGCACCGGATCCGGCAGTCGCATGGGATCGGAAGCGGTCATCTCGACCGTGCTGATGCTGGTGGGCGACAACAGCCGCATCGTCGCGACCGATGCCGCCGAGAAGCTGACGCAGATCAACAAGGCGCTGCCGCCCGACGTGTTCGCCGAGCCGGTCTACAACCGGTCCAAGCTGGTCAACGCGACGATCGCGACGGTCGAAAAGAACCTCACAGAAGGCGCGCTGCTCGTCATCGTCGTGCTGTTCCTGCTGCTCGGCAACATCCGCGCCGCGCTCATCACCGCTGCGGTCATCCCGATCACTATGCTGATGACGGCCGCCGGCATGAACGGGCTGGGCGTATCGGGCAACCTGATGAGCCTTGGAGCGCTCGACTTCGGGCTGATCGTCGACGGCGCCGTCATCATCGTCGAGAATGCGCTTCGCCGCCTCGCCGAGCGCCAGGAGCATGAAGGCCGGCTTCTCACCCGCGACGAGCGGATGGAGGAAACGACACTCGCGGCCAAGGAGATGGTGCGGCCGACCGTTTATGGTCAGCTCATCATCTTCCTCGTCTTCGTGCCGCTGCTCACCTTCCAGGGCGTTGAGGGCAAGACGTTCGCGCCGATGGCGATCACGTTGATGGTGGCGCTCGCCTCCGCTTTCGTCCTGTCGCTGACCTTCGTTCCCGCGATGATCGCGATCGTCGTCAAGGGCCGGGTCAGCGAGACGGAAGTGAAGCCGATCCGCTGGTTCAAGGAACGCTACGCCCCCGTGCTGGGCAGGGGCGTAGCTCGGCCGATGCCCTTCATTCTGGGCGGTGTCGGCGTGTTCGTCGCGGCAGTGCTGAGCTTTGGCTTGCTCGGCGAGGAGTTCATGCCGCAGCTCGACGAGAAGGACATAACCGTCACCAACTTCCGCGTGCCATCGGCGTCGATCGATCAGTCGACACAGATGCAGCTTCAGATCGAGAATGCATTGAAGACGCTGCCGGAGGTGGCGCTGGTCTTCTCTAAGAACGGCAACGCCGATCTCGGCACCGATCCGATGCCGCCCAATGCGTCGGATACCTATGTGATTCCAAAGCCAGAGGACGAGTGGCCGGCGGAGGTTAAGAGCAAGGAGGACATCCTTCGCCGCATCGAGGAGCGGATGAAACCGCTGATCGGCAACCGAACAGAGATTCAGCAACCGATCCAGATGCGCTTCAACGAGCTGATCGCCGGCGTTCGCGCCGACGTCGCGATCAAACTCTACGGCGATGACCTCGACGCGATGAGCGAACAGGCGCGGCGCATCGCTTCCGTCATGCGCACCATCCCGGGCGCTGGTGACGTGAGTGCCGAACAGACGTCCGGCGCGCCGACCTTCGACGTGCAGATCGATCGGCAAGCGGCGGGCCGTTATGGCCTGTCGGTTGAGGAGGTGGCGAACACGGTCTCGGCTGCGCTTGGCGGGCGCGAGGCCGGGTTGTTGTTCGAGGGAGACCGGCGGTTCGACGTCGTGGTCCGCCTCCCCGATGCGCAACGGGATGACCTTGAGACACTGGGGTCGATCCCGGTGATGCTGCCCACTGCCGAGGGTCAGGTGGCGCGCTCGATCCCGCTCAGCCAGGTCGCCCGGTTCAACTACACGCAGGGGTTGAACCAGGTTAGTCGCGAGAATGGCAAGCGGATGGTGGTCGTGCAGATCAACGTCCGCGGGCGCGATCTTGGCGGGTTCGTCGACGAAGCACAGGCGAGGATCGGCCAGATGCAGCTTCCCGCCGGCATGTATACTGAGTGGGGCGGCACCTTCGAGAGCCTGCAATCGGCTCGGTTGCGCCTGCTGATCGTCGTGCCGATCTGCTTTATCGCGATCTATGCCCTGCTCTACATGGCGCTCGGCAGCTTCGTGTCGGCGGCGATCGTGTTCTCGGCGGTGCCGATGGCGCTCGCAGGGGGCGTGTTTGCGCTGCTGCTGCGCGGTATCCCCTTCTCGATCACCGCAGCGGTCGGGTTCATAGCCCTATCGGGCGTTGCCGTCCTCAACGGCCTCGTGATGATGAGTGCGATCGGAAAGTATCGCGAAGACGGTGCGGCCGACGACGATGCGATCGTGGGCGGCGCAATGGAGCGCGTCCGTCCGGTGCTGATGACCGCGCTGGTCGCGTCTCTTGGCTTCGTGCCGATGGCGCTTGCGACCGGCACAGGAGCAGAAGTGCAACGCCCACTCGCAACGGTCGTCATCGGGGGGCTTATAACATCGACAATCCTGACCCTTCTTGTCCTGCCAGCCATCACAGCGTTGTCCATGCGATTGAGAGGCTCAAAGGCACAAGGTTCGACTGTCGGCACCACAAAGGCCCAGATTTGAGTCTACATGCGCACGTTCTGGTATCGTTGACCGGCATCAAGTTCAGTGTCGGTTCAAGTAGAAGCCCTAATATCAAATACGCCGTCGTTCGATCCTATCGTCCGATGGTAGGAGAGTAGACATGCGTAAGACATTTTGGATTGCAGCGGGGCTGCTGGCTTCGTTGGTCCCTGGTACTGCGATGGCGCAGCACCATGGTGGCCGTCATTCCACAGGTCATGGTAGCTACGGCGGACATGGACGTGTGGTCGTGTCAAATCACGGCTATGGCTATGCGCAGCCCTATTATGGTGGCGGCTATTATGCCGACTCTCCGCGATACCAGTCTCGCCACTACGTGCGCGATCGGCACTATGATCGTCATTCCCGTCCGAGGCATTACCGCCGCCATCATTGACGGCGGTAAGGCTTCGGGCCGCTACTTGCGGGTTTCGCGCCGGGCAAGCCACGCCCGCATCTCGGCGATCTCGCGCCGCTGCGTCGCCACTACTTCGGCTGCAAGCCGGCGAACAGCGGGATCGCGCCCGTACCTCAATTCTATCTCGGCCATCGCGATCGCGCCTTCATGATGGGGGATCATCGCGCGCATGAAGTCGGCGTCGGCATCACCAGTGAAGGCCACGTCCATAGCGCCATGCATCTTGGCGTTCGCGGCCCGGTAGGCTCTGGTTGCGGGCGTGTCGGCCCGCTTTCCCGCATCAGCTCCCCGGGTCACGCTCGTACCGTGTTGAGCGTGCTGTGCGCTCGCAGCAGGTGGCGTCAGTCCAGCGGCCGTTGCGACCATCAGCGCGAGCGTGCCGTTAATTCCGATCATCACGTTCCTTCTCCAGTGTAGCATCATGTCCGCGCTGGCGTCCGGCTCTGGCCGGAGGTTGCCGGCGCGCAGCCGCATCGAGCTCGGCCACGGCCTGGGCCGCGGCCTCGCAGTCGCTGCCGGTTTCCTGGCCCCGCTCGCAGCGGGTGACAACCAGCCTCGCCTCTTCCGCGTGGAAACGGAAATAGCCAGCATCCCGTGGTTTAATCAGTCCGCATCCAGTCAGAGCGATGGTCGCGACAGCGGCAATGAGCGCGCGTTCCTTGAGGTTTGTCATTCTGTTCACCCGCTCGTTGTTCATGGAAATCACAAAGCGATGCCAAAGCGCCGGAGTGCGAGAACCATCGCGATATAGAGCAGGACGGTCAGGCAGCATCCGGCGGCCAAGGCTGGCCAAAAGCCAATTCCGTGACGCAAAAGGACTGGTATCAGTAGGAATAGCGGCAGCGAGGGGAGTACGAACCAGAAGGTCGCCTGCGCATGGGCCGCCATGTTCATCGCATCAGGCCGGTCGTGCCACAGCCATATCATGCCAAGGACCGAGACGACCGGTAGCGACGCAATCAGCGCTCCGAACCCGGGATAGCGCTTCGCCACTTCCGACGCTGCCGCGATTAGTATGCCCGAGACGATGGCCTTGACTGCAAGATAGTACATAGGATGCTTCGCTTACCTTGTGGCGGTGGATCTTGATGATGCGGCCCAGCGCCACTTCCCCCCGTTGCGACGCCATGCGCGAAACCCGATGCGGTAAAGCCTCCCGATCCACTTGATGAGAATGAACGTGGTTCCTCGCGGGACCAGGCCAAGGGCACTGGCGTAGCGCGTGACGAAGACCAGCATCGAAGCTGCCGTAAGCCAAAGTCCGGCGGGAAAAACGGGAGACGAGCCATTGACATTCATCAATGGCGATCCCCGGATCGCCCGAAGGTCGCGACCCGCCAGAGATACCAAATGACGGCCAGCAAGAGCACGGCGTTGCTGACCGGTTCGATGACGCTCGCCACCTGATTATAGCGTTCGCCCAGCTCGTAGCCGGCTAGCACGAGGATCACGGTCCATATTGCCGAGCCGGCAAGCGTGGAAAGCAGGAACGGACCGAGGGGCATTCCGCTGACCCCTGCTGGCACCGAAATCAACGTCCGGACTCCCGGGACCATTCGTCCGAACAGAACCGCCCAACGGCCATAGCGGTCGAACCAGCGATCGACATGATCGATCTCGTCCGCCGTCAACGTCAGCCATCGACCGTGGCGAGAAGCAAAGCGCTTCAACCGATCGATGCCGATCCAGCGCCCGACATAGTACCATAGGATCGCTCCTGCGGCCGATCCGAGGGTGCCAGCGATAACGACCACCCACAGCGAGCCGCGCCCCTGCGCGGCCGTGTAGCCCGCAAGGGGCAGGATCACTTCCGATGGAATCGGCGGAAAGACGTTCTCGGCCAGCATCAGCAGGAAGACGCCAAAGCCGCCGAGTGCCGATAGGATCGATGTTATGATGTCGAACACAAGACAGCCTCGTCAGATGATCCAATAGAAGATGGCGCAGAACACGAGGATGAGGGCGAGGACCGATCCTACGATCGCGTTTTCCAGTCGCGGGCACTCGACGTTCCTGATCCGCGCGGCGACCTGCCAAGCGGGGCGGATCGGACACCGCCACGACCCAGCGACAATTCGATCCAATTCCGCGTCCGACAGCCCGAAGAATGCTTTGGCTTCACGGCGCGATCGACCCGCCAGCCCCATCACACGCAGCACCACATCGTCCCATGCGACATCGATCGCGCTCGGCCGATCGATCATCGGGCCGCGCGCGTCACCGCCTGCCCAAGAGGGAGGCAGCAGGCCGATGATCTGGTGAGGATTGCGCTCCAACAGCGTCGCCCAGCGCAGCAAGCGGTGTTGGCGGTCCCGCGCCGGGATAGTCCGCGCCGGCGCCCAACGTCGGGTGAGGGCTTGCACTGGATGTGTCCATCGGCTCGCCTGAGAGGTCGTCATGGACTTGCCGGAGTACAGGCGTCGCCATTGGTAGCGCGCTTGAGCGGACGAGAACAGCGCAGGGTCAGGAAGGTGGTGCAGCTCAGGATGAAGGCGATATCGTATAGGCCGTAGCCGACGGCCGCCCCGAGCGCGCCAGTCGCCCACAGGCTGGCCGCTGTTGCCGTACCCGAGGCTTTGCTACCCTTCTTCAGGATCGCGCCGCCCCCAATGAAACCGACGCCTGTAATCAGACCTTCGAGCAACCTGGCCTGCGCCGGGGACGTGCGGCCGAGGATCGCGATGCCTACCAGCACGAAGCCGCAACTGGCGATGGCAACCAACGGGAATGTGCGGATGCCTGCGCTACGGGCGTCCTTCTCGCGATCCCAGCCAACCGGAAGGGCAAGCGCGTAGGCGACGGCGAGACTGATGATATGGGTGGTTATCTCCCACCATGAGCTTTGAAACATGCCGGCCTGCCTGTTCTACGCGATCGCTCCAAATCGGAGGTTAAAAACGAATGTTGGGCCGAGCGCCTTGAAGGCGCTCGTGATTAAGGCGAGGATCGTGAACATCTGCGAACCTACCGGTGCAGACATGCGATGATGGCGGCCACGACGGCGGCGGTTTCCGCAACGTCGCGCACCCTGACCGTGTCGAGGCCGATCTCGACGGCGGGATAGTCATTTCCACCGGGGAAGATCGCATCGCCGATGAACAACATGCCGTCGAGCGGCACGCCGCTTTCGGCGCTCAGGCGCTTCAGGCCGTAGCCTTTGTCGACCCCTGCCCTCGTCACGTCGATCGATGTCGTACCGCCAAGATTGATCGAGAGGCCCGGCAGCACTGCGCGCAAGGTCGCCTGCAATGCAGTGCGTTTTTTCCGATCCCGGTCCCATCCCTCCTTTTCCTTCAGCGGCGCCGCCTGCCCCAGCCCCGAAAAGGTAATCTGGCTGCCGCGATCCTCGATCCGCTCGCCCCATATGCGTTCATCGGCGAGGCCGGCATCGGCCAGCGCCCGGTCGAAGGCCGCGCGGATCTTCGCCTTCTCCGCATCGTCGAACAGCTCGGCATAGACCACGCACCAAGCCCCATCGATGAAGCGATAGAGCTTGGTGCCGGTGGTCGGCATCAACCAGAGGCGGTCGAGCGCTGCGTCCGCAGGCAAGCGCGACGCGACCTGCTTTTCGAATTGTGGCCAGTCCCCGCCCGAGATCACCGCCACATCGGTAACGGCGAGCAACCGGGCGATGATCGCGGCCATATCCTCCGATAACGGGCGTTTGCTCTCCGCGAGCGTGCCGTCGAGGTCGAAAGCGACCAGCCACTTCATGCCGCGTTCCCCGCCGGGTCGCGGTAGGCGAGCAGCCGGAGCGCGTTGATGACGACGAGCAGTGTCGATCCCTCATGGACCGCCACCGCTGGCCCGATGCCGAGGCCGAGGATGGTGGCAGGCACGAGGAAGGCGACGACGCCCAGGCTGACGAACACGTTCTGACGGATGATGCCGCGCGTATGACGGCTCAGGCCGACCGCGAACGGCAAGTGCGCCAGGTCGTCGGCCATCAGCGCTACGTCGGCCGTCTCGAGCGCTACGTCCGACCCCGCCGCGCCCATTGCGATGCCGACCGTGGCGCTCGCCATCGCGGGCGCGTCGTTCACGCCGTCGCCGACCATCGCGACCTTGTCCTCGCCGGCAAGCTTCTTGATTGCGGCCACCTTGTCTTCGGGCATGAGGTCGCCCCACGCCTCATCGATTCCGACATCGTTGGCGATCGCTTCGGCGACCTTCTGGTGATCGCCGGAGATCATTATCATCCGCGACACACCCATCTCGTGCAGCCGGCGCAGCGCGGTCTTGGCCGCTTCGCGGGGCGTGTCCATCAGGCCGATCGCGCCTAGGTCGCGGTCTCCCTTGCGGACGACCATCGTCGTGCGGCCGTTCTCGCGCAGCTTCGCGATCGCGTCCTGCGCCCCCTGCCCCAGCGCCGGTATGCCCTCGCCCCCAAACATCTCGGCCTTGCCGATCCACACCGTCTCGCCATCCACGCTCGCGGTGACGCCACGACCGGTCAGGCTCTTGAGGTCGCCAGCGGTGGGCAACGGGCGCCCATTCAGGCGTTCGCGGCCGTCGTTGACGATCGCTTGGGCCAGCGGGTGATCGCTCAGCGCCTCGACAGCGACGGCCAGCGACAGCAGCTCGCCTTCGTCGGTGCCGTCGACGGGCACGACATCGGTGATGCGCGGGCGCCCTTCGGTCAGCGTGCCGGTCTTGTCGAAGGCGATCGCCTTCAACGAGCCGAGGTTTTCGAGCGGCGCACCGCCCTTCACCAGCACACCGCCACGTGCCGCGCGCGCGACGCCGGACAGGACCGCGCTCGGCGTCGCGATCGCGAGCGCGCAAGGGCTCGCTGCGACCAGTACCGCCATCGCGCGATAGAAGCTGTCGCGGAACGGCTCGTCGATGACCACCCAGGCGAACAGCAGCAGCACCGACAGGATCAGGACGGCGGGCACGAAGATGCGCTCGAACCGATCGGTGAAGCGCTGCGTCGGCGACTTCTGCGTCTCCGCCTCGCTCACCATCTTCACCACCTTGGCGAGCGCGGACTCGTTGGATCGGCGCGTCACCTCGATCTCGATCGCGCCGCCGCCATTGATCGTGCCGGCAAAGACGCGGCTCTCCGCCTCGACCGCATCGGGCTTGGCGCGGGCGGCTGCCGCGTCCGCGACCGGCACCTTGTCGACCGGGATGCTCTCGCCGGTCACCGGGGCTTGGTTGATCGCGCTCGTGCCCGTGATGACGAAACCATCGGCGGGAAGGCGTTCGTTTGGTCGGACGATAGCAATATCCCCGACAACCATCTCCTCGACCGGGATTTCGCTGGTCTGCCCGTCACGTCGCACGGTCGCGGTTTCGGGCGCGAGCTTCGCCAGCGCCTCGATCGCCTTCTTGGCGCGTCCCATCGCGTAATGCTCAAGCGCATGGCCAAGGCTGAACAGGAACAGCAGCAGCGCGCCTTCGGCCCATGCGCCCAGCGCAGCGGCGCCGGCGGCAGCAACCAACATCAGCGTGTCGATCTCGAACTTCTTCAGCCGAAGATTGTCGATTGCCTCGCGCAGCGTGAAGAACCCGCCGAAGAAATAGGCTGCGATGTAGCAGGCGGTCGGCAGCCAGTCCGGTGCACCGGTGGCCAGCTTCTCGATCGCGTAGCCAATTCCCAGCAGCGCGCCGCAAGCGAGCGCAAAGATCAACTCGGTGTTGGGACCAAGAAAATCGGCATGGCTATGGTCGTGACCGTCGCCAGGACCGTGTTTCTCCTCGCCCGCCCCGTGCCCACCGGGACCATGGTCATGGCCGGCATGGTCGTCGGCGGCGACCCGCTTGCCCACCCGGACCTTCAACTTGCGAAGCGCCGAACGCACCTCCTCTTCGGTGGTCTCGCGGCGGTCATATTCAACCCGGACAGACCCACTGGTACTGGCACTCGCCTGCACCACGCCCGGCAGCGCGCATAGCGCGTCACTGACGGTGCGCGCCCGACGCTCGTGGCTGATCCCCGTCACCTGCCAGATCGCATGGCCGTAGCGTTCGGTGATTTCGGCGCCCGCGGCGCGCACCATCTCGCGCAAGCGCGGCAGCGGCAGCTTGGCAGCGTCGAAATGGATGCACAGGGCCGCCGGCGTGTCGCCGTCGAGGCAGATCACATGCGCCCGCTCGACGCCTTCGCGCTTTGACAGGGTTGATACGAGACGGTCCAGGCAAGCGTCGGCCGCGTCAGGAAGGTCCGGCAACAATACTGGAATATCGAGTTCGAGCTTGTCGTTCATGACGACCTCCTTTCGCTTTTCTTGGTTTCGGCGCGCGCGTCGCGCAGGATTTCGACACCGCCCTTGATGGCGATGATGGCGGTAGCGAAGCCGACCAGAAGGTCCGGCCAGTTGGTGCCCAGCCACAGCACCAGCACGCCCGCGATCAGGATGCCGCCATTGGAAATGAAGTCATTGAAGCTGAAGGTGGTGGCGGCCCGTAGGTTAACGTCCGGATCCTTGAGCCGCTGGAGCAGCCGCAGGCAGAGGTAGTTTACGACGCCGGCGATCGCCGACATGACCATCATGGTCGGTCCGATCGGCTCGCTCCCCTGCACATAGCGTCGCCCGACATCGATCAGGATGCCGCCCGCAAAGATCAGCAGCATTACCCCCGATGCGATCGCGGCGCGCGTCTTCCACGTCTTACCGTGGGTCAGCGCGACGAGGCTGAGAGCGTAAACGGCGGTGTCGGACAGATTGTCGACGCCGTTGGCGATGAGCGCACTTGAATCGGCGAACGCGCCGGATACGAAAAAGCCCGCTGCGATTGCTGCGTTCAGCAGCAGCACGATCCAGAGCGTGCGACGCTCCTGCGTGCCCGCGTTGTCGTTGCTCGCATTCATCCCATGATCTCCTCGAGCGTCAGGAGGGCGAGGAACCCTACGAAGAACATCGAGCTGATGAGCGGGGTGTCAGGCTTCTCGTGCGCCTCAACCAGCAGCTCTTCCGTGACGAGGTAGAGCAGCGCCATCAGCCCAAAGCTCAGGAAGCCAGCGACCATTACCGGCGAGAGCGTGGCGACAGGAACGGCAGCGAGCGCGCCGATCGGCAGCAGCAGCGCCAAGGCCGAGACGATCACGATGATGCGCAGGCGCGAGCGATAGGTTTCCGCCAGCTCGTTGGTCAGTGTCAGACCCAGGAAGAGCACTTCGAGTGTCAGCGCGATCGTCAGCAGAAATCCCGCCTTCTCGCCCGCGACGAACGCAAGGCCGAGCACCAGGCCATCGACCAGGATGTCGATGCCGATCGCGGCGAGCAGCGCCATCGGCCCCTTGAAGCGGGCCTCGAAAGCCTTGAGACCCAGCATCGTTACGACGCCCGCCGCCCCGCCGATCAACGTCGCGCTGGGCGAAGCCTCATGCTTGACCTGCGGCAGGATTTCAGTCGCTGCCGCCGCGAACACGACGCCGGCAGCAAGATGCTGTAGCCCCGCCACGAGGCCAGGATTTAACTTTGTGCGGCTCGCGATGATCGCGCCGATTACGACCGCCAGCACAGGCGCAAGCGTGTAAAGCAGTGCCTGCATATCCTATGATCCCTCCGGGGTTCGGTGACAGACGTGGATTTTCCCGCGCCGCATGAAGGCGATCGCCCCGCCCGCCACGACCGCCCGTGACTGGTTGCCGCGAAATTCATCACCGGTTCGCTGGGCGCGCAGGATCTCGGTCCTGCCCTTCGGCAGCCAGGTGACGGCCATCTTCAGGCCGTCGTCGATGAAGTCGACATCGGCGCGGGTGCCGTCGTCGCAATACATGATGCGCTGCGCGATCAGCCTTGGCGTCACACGCTTGTCATGAGCCGGTTCGACAGGTTCGCTCGGAGCCGGGTTGCACGCCCCTACAATCACGCCGGTGACGAGAACGGCGCCAACGCGCGCGATCGTGAGCCCGGGCAGATGCAGCAAGGCGCGCATGCCCATCACCACAGCACCCCGTGATCAGGTGTCAGCGGCTCGGGGGCCGGAAGTCCCGCGGTTTGGAGAAGGTCGATCTCGATCGTGCGGCACATGGCCGTGAGCGGGACATCGTGGACGCTATTGGCGAACGGATCGGTCAGATCCTCGCCGATGCTCAGCACCGCGAGGAAGACGAGTCCGATCAGCGTCGATCCGATCGGCGTGGCAAGGCCCAGGGATTCGACCAGCGCGATCGGGAGCAGCACGCAGAACACACGCGTGAAGAGGTTCGGGAAGAACCGAAAGCCATTGGGCAGCGGCGTGTTCTTGATCCGCTCCATGCCGCCCTGCGCATTGGCGATGTCGATCAGGACGCGCTCCACAGTTGCCTGCTGGATCTCGGTGATCCGACCTTCCGCGAGCGCGTCAGCGTAAATGCCCGATATGTCCTCCAAGAGCGCATTGGCAGGGTTCAGGCGAGTGACCGCCATATCGGCGACCTCCGTTCCGGCGACCCGGGCAATTTCTTCATAGGGCGACTGTCGGCGAAGCTGGCAGCGCATCGAGTGCGCAAAGGCGATCTGCCTCAGGATGATGTGGTGCCGTATCTCACTGCCCTCGGGTTCCCCCTTGGTCAGGCTGCGCGTGATCCGGGCCAGACTGCGCGAGGAATTGATGAGCGCGCCCCAAAGAGTTCGCGCTTCCCACCAGCGTGCATAAGCGGCGTTGGTCCGAAACCCCATGAAGAGCGCGATGGCAGTGCCGAACAGCGCCGTCGGCAAAGGCGGTTCCTTGATCGGGGTCATCATGTGGAATGCCGTCACCGCCACGTCCCACACGAACAGGATCGTGAGGGGCTTCCAAACCTCGACAATAATCTGCGTAAATCGTGGCCTTGTGCCGACAATCATACCAATACCGCCTTAGTTATCTCCGCGATCGTCATCCGATCGGCATGTTCATGATGTCTCGATATGCAGACAGCAGCTTGTTCCGGACTTGCAGCGTCGCCTCGAACGTAATGGATGCACGGCTCTGGATGAGCGCGACGGTCGCAATGTCGGTGGTTTCGCCCCGTTCATATGCTTCGGTGACGACATCCTCCTGCTCCTGGGTCTCGTTGACCTTCGCCACCACGGCATTGAGGGTGTCGGCAAAGGTTGAGGCTGGAGCGGTCGGCGTCACGCCGGGCGGTGCCGTCGGCTGCGCCTCGCGCAAGGCGCGGCTTCGCGCGATCACTTCGGCGCGAATGGCCATCACATTCGAGATCGACGTGTCAGACATCGTTTCTCTCCCGTTGCAGTGCGACGTGTCGGAAGACAGGACGGTTCATCGGGTGCCCTCCCGTTCGCAGGTCCGCGTGCGGCCTTCGCCTTCCACGATGGTGAGCTGCGACCCCTTGAAGGTCGCGGTGGCTGTCTCGCCGACATATTGGAGGCCCTGCGCTGGCGCGGTCAGCGTCATGGGCACGGCGCTGCTGGAGCGCCGCAAATCGATCTGCAGGCCGTTGTCCTTGTAGTCGACGAACAGCGGTTCCCCGTCGGAACAGCGATAGGGATGGCGCCCCATTTCCCCGGTCGCCACGGCGCTGTCGGACGAATGGATTTGCTGCTCCGTTGGCGGGGCTGGCGGCTTGCTTTCCGTGCAAGCCGCCAGCCCGATAACGAGGATGAGGGCGGGCAGAACCCGCTTCAACGGCGTCATCGCGCCTTCCTCCTGTACCGGGAGGGGACGCGCTGACGATTGATCCCACGGGCAGGCTGACCCACCCGCCAGCGCAGATAGGTTGCGAGGCGATCGTCAGCCTCGATCATCAGGGACCGCAGGCGACGCAACATCATCGCCGCGAACGGCAAAGACAGCGCCCCGCGCAGCGTGCAGCTATGTGTTAGCCTGGTGCCACCGTCGTCCCCTGCCAGCTCGTACCGCTCTTCGAGCGTGAACAGATAAGGGATGCCGCAGGACCAAGCGAAGGCGTGCGGCTTATCGAATCGATCAATCCGTGCTGGCGTCCGAATTGGTCGGGTGATGCCCTGGATCGCGAAGGTACATTCCGTCTCGCCAAGCTGGCACGGGTTGTCGAGGAATACGAGCGGACTCCAAGCCCGACGATGATCCGGATCGGTGATCGCCGACCAGATCCGCAGTGGCCCGCCGTGAAGCATTGAGCTGGTTATGGTGCGAGGCATATCCCCATCTCCCAGAGATGAGCGGGGCGATCGCGGATCGCCCCGCTCACCCTTCAGGCCAAGTCGTTCACGAAGGTCTGACCGTGGTCGTCCCCTTCATGCTCCTCATTGTAGTGCTCGGGCTTCTCGATCACTTTCTGCCCGAACCGGGCGTAGAGCGTCGGCAGCACGAACAGCGTCAGCAGCGTTGCCGAGATCAGGCCGCCGATGACGACGGTCGCCAATGGCTTCTGCACCTCCGCGCCCGCGCCTTCGCCAAGCGCCATCGGCACGAAGCCGAGGCTGGCGACGAGCGCGGTCATGACGACGGGCCGCAGACGCTGCATTGCGCCGACATGGGCCGCCTCTTCGCGCGATAGCCCCGACCGGATCAGGTCCTGGATCGAGCTGACCATCACGAGGCCGTTGAGGACCGCGATGCCCGACAAGGCGATGAAGCCAACCGCCGCCGAGATCGAGAAGTCCATGCCCCGCAGGAACAGCAGCAGAACGCCGCCCACCAGCGCGAAGGGCACGCCGGTGAAGACGATCGCGGCATCGCGGACCGATCCCAATGCCCCGTAGAGGAGCAACAGGATCAGGATGAAGCAGGCCGGAATGACCAGCTTCAGACGTTCGCTTGCCGATTGCAGGTTCTCGAACTGGCCGCCCCATTCGAGATAGGCACCAGCGGGCAGCCGAACCTGGCTACCGATCGCCGCCTGCGCGTCCGCAACGACACTGCCGACGTCGCGACCGCGCACATTGGCTTGCACCACCACGCGACGCTTCCCGTTCTCGCGGCTGATCTGGTTGGGACCATCGACCACCTTGATGTCGGCGACGCTCGAAAGCGGCACATAGCCACCCCCCGCCAACGGCACCTGCACCTGTTCGAGAAGGCCGATGTCCGCCCGTTGCGCTTCAGAGAGCCGTATCACGACCGGAAAGCGCCGATCGCCCTCGAAGATCTGGCCCGAGGTGCGCCCGCCGATTGTCGCGGTGACGATGTCCTGCACATCTTGGGCAGTGACGCCCAGACGCGCCATTGCGTCGCGATTGACGCGAATGTCGAGCATGGGCAGGCCCGTCGTTTGCTCGACCTTCACGTCCGCTGCGCCCTGCGTCTTGCGCAGCACCGCAGCAACCTGCTCGGCCGTCCGGTTCATTTGTGTGAAGTCGTCGCCGAATACCTTCACCGCGATATCGCCGCGAACGCCGGCGATCAGCTCGTTGAAGCGCATCTGGATGGGCTGGGTGATCTCATAGGCATTGCCCGGGAACTTCGCGAGATTACCCTCGATCCGACTTACCAGCTCCTCCTTGGGAAGGTCGGGGTTCGGCCAGTCCTTCCGCGGCTTCAGGATGACGAACATGTCGGTCGCGTTCGGCGGCATCGGGTCGGCCGCCAGCTCGGCGGTGCCCGTCTTTGAATAGACGAACGCCACCTCCGGTTGCTTCGACATCATCCTCTCGATCGGCACCTGCATCGCCTGACTCTGCTGGACCGACGTTGCCGGGATGCGGAGCGACTGGATGAGCAGATCGCCTTCATCGAGCTGCGGCAGGAACACCGAGCCGAGCGTGGTGAAGGCAAGCGCCGCCACCACAAGGCTGCCGACACCCGCCCCGATCGTCAGGGTCGGGCGCTTCATCGCCCGGTCGAGACCGGGTTCGTAGCGCTTCTTCAGCCATGTGATGATGCGGCCGTCCTTCTCCTCCACCTTTTTGGACAGCCAGATCGCGATCATGGCGGGGACGAAGGTGAGCGACAGGATGAAGGCGAAGCCGAGCGCGATGATGACGGTGAGCGCCATCGGCACGAACGTCTTGCCCTCCACGCCGGTCAGCGTGAGTAGCGGCACGTAGACGAGGATGATGATCGCCTGTCCGTAGACCGAGGGCCGGATCATCTCGCGCGCGGCGGCTGCCACGGTCGCGAGCCTTTCCTTGACGCTCAGCAATCGGCCTTCATGATGCTGTTGCTCGGCAAGCCTTCGCAGCGCGTTTTCAACGATGATGACGGCGCCGTCGACGATCAGACCGAAGTCCAAAGCCCCAAGGCTCATCAGATTGGCCGAGACCCCAGCGCGCAGCATACCAAAGCCTGTCAGCATCATGGTGATCGGGATGACCAACGCCGCGATCAGGGCCGCACGGAAGTTGCCGAGCAGCAGGAAGAGCACGACGATGACCAGCACCGCGCCTTCGGACAGGTTTTTCGCGACCGTCTTGATCGTCGAATTGACCAGCTCGGTGCGGTTCAGCACCGGCTGAATTACGACGTCAGGAGGCAGCGAAGCGTTGATCGTCTTCAGTTTCTCAGCGACCGCGGTCGACACGATGCGGCTGTTCTCGCCGATCCGCATGATCGCCGTGCCGACGACGACTTCGGTACCGTTCTCCGATGCCGAACCCATGCGGATCGCCTGACCCGTCTTCACAGTCGCAACTTGTTCTACCGTGATCGGCACGCCGTTACGTGTCGCGATCACGGTCCTGGCCAACTCGCTGGCATTGCGAACGAGCGCATCCGAGCGAACAGCCAGACCTTCGCCATTGCGATTGACGAAGCCACCGCCGACGCTGGTGTTATTGCGCTCCAGCGCATTTCCCAGGTCCGTCAGCGTGATGCCGAGCGAGGCCAGCTTCTGCACGTCGGGCACGACGAGGAACTGCTTGGCGTAACCGCCAATCGAGTCGACACCGGCGAGGCCCGGTGTGGTCTTCAGAAGCGGCGTCACGATCCAGTCCTGCGCGGTGCGCAGGTAGGTCGCCTTGTCCTCTTCGGTCGTCAGTCGCTCGCCCTCTGGCGTGATGTAGCTGCCATCGGGCTGTTGGCCCGGTTCACCGGGCTTGTGCTTGTCGTCCTCGCGATGATCGAGACGAACGGTGTACATGTACACCTCGCCCAGGCCTGTCGCGATCGGACCCATTTCAGGGTTCACGCCGTCGGGCAGATTCTCTTGCACGCCCCGCAGACGCTCGCCCACCTGCTGGCGGGCGAAATAGATGTCCGTCGCGTCCGAAAAGACCGCCGTGATCTGCGCGAAGCCGTTGCGGCTCAACGAGCGCGTATATTCCAGGCCGGGGGTGCCGGCGAGCGCGGTTTCGATTGGAAACGACACCTGCTTCTCGACCAGCTCGGGCGAGAGGGCAGGCGCGCGGACGTTGATCTGGACCTGATTGTTGGTGATGTCCGGCACCGCGTCGATCGGTAGCCGGTAGAGGGAAAAGGCGCCGATGGCGGCGACGATGACGGTGAGGAGCAGGACTAGCCAGCGCTTCTCGACCGCCCAGGTTACGATACGGGCGATCATGGCTTAATCCTCGTGGCTCGCTTCGCCCTTGCCGATCTCGGCCTTGAGCGTGAAACTTCCGGTGGTGGCGATCTGTTCGTTGCCGGTCAGGCCCGACCGGACGATCACCGTGTCGCCCGACGCATCGCCGAGCTGGACCGGGGTCGCCTTGAAGCCGGTGGGCGTGCGCACGAACACGACCGACTTGCCCTCGAAACTCTGGACCGCCGTCGTCGGCACGCGGACCGCCCCGCTCCCGCCGCTGCCCGTGAGCTGCACGGCTGCCGTCACAGGCTCGCCGACCCGCCATTCGCCACCGCGATTGTCGAGGGTGGCGAGCGCAGGCACGAGCCGCGTCTGCGGATCAAGCGCCGGCGACACGAAGGTCACGCGGGCGGTCGCCTGACGGCCTGCCGCCTTCACCAGCACCGTATTGCCGGGACGCACCCGGCCCGCATCCTCGGGCTTGAGATTAAGCGCGATCGACACCTGGCTCAGGTTGGCGATGCGATAGAGTTCGGCATCCGCCGCGACCGTTTGTCCCAGCGTCACGGGGCGCGCAATGATCTGGCCCGAGATCGGCGCGGCAATGCCGAGCCGGTTGAGCCCGCCGCCGCCGACACCCGCCGCCGAAACCATGCTCTGCGCCTGCGTCAGGGCGATCCGCGCCTCCGTCGCCGCTGTGCGGGCGGCGATCAGATCCTGTTCAGGGGAGACTCTCTGCGCGAACAGCCGCTGTTCGCGCGCGAGGTTCGAATTAGCGAGCTGAAGCCGCGCCCGCGCCGCCTCGACCTCGCCCTTGATCTGCGCCGCCTCGCGGCTTTCGATGACCGCAATGGTCTGGCCGCGTCCGACCGATTGGCCGAGGTTACGGGTGAGCGCGACCACGCGTCCCGCAATTGCGGCCGAGACGACCTGCGTTCCCTGTGGGTCGCCCTCGATGATCGCGGGCAGCTCGATCGTCCCGGCCCCGCCGATGATCGGCCGTCCGACCTGGACGCCCGCTGTGGCGATCTGGTCGGCACCCAATGTGACGACGCCTTCACCGGCATGACCGCCTTCAGCACCGCCCTTTTCCGTGCCCGCTGCCGTCTCATTGGCAGCTGCGCCTTCGGCAGTTGCCTCGTTTCCGCCATCCTTGCCGCCGCAGGCAGCCAAGAGCAGGGCGAGCGACGCCGCGCCCGCGAGATAAAAGCTCTTCATCACTGATTCCCCCCATTGGGCGCACGAGCGGTCAGTCGCTCCACTTGCGCGCGGGCATTCTGGTAATTGGCAAGCGCGTCGATCGCGGCGACCCGCGTTTCGGCGAGCGTGCGTTCAGCATCGAGCAATTCGAGCTGGCCGAACTTGCCCTCGCGATAGCCGATCCGCGCGATGCGGGCGGCCTCCTGTGCAGCCGCCAGCGCCGGCCCCGACGCCGCACGAGCCGTCGTTGCGGCATTGGCCGCCTGCGCCTGCGCGTCCGTGATCGCCTGTTCGATGTCGAGCGCGGTCACGCGGCGCTGCGCATCCGCCTGGGTCCGCTGCGCGGTCGCCTGCGCAATCGCGGCGCGACCATTGTTGAACACCGGGATCGGGATCGACACGCTGAACACCGCCGCCATGTCGTTGGTCGCTTCCAGGCGGCGGATCGACGGCCCGACGTTCAGGTCAGGCACGCGATTGGCGCGCGCGAGCCGCACGCCGGCTTCGGCAATGGAGAAATCCGCGTTGGCTGCCGCCAGCGCGAGTGTGCCGGTCGTGTTGACCGGTGCCAACGGCCCATAGACGTTCACATCGGGAAGGCGATCGAGCAGCGTGTCATCGAGCAGGCCGTCGATCGGCCGTCCGATCCGACGCGCCAGATTGGCGCGGGCCGCCTCGGCCAAGCGAAGCTGCCGCTCCACATTGGCGTCGGCATTGATACGCGCGACATCCGCGCGCTGTTGCTCGAGTGGCGATGCCCGCCCTGCCTGCACGCGAACGCTCGCGGCCCGCAGCGCATCGCTGGCGATCCGGGCCTGATCGCGGGCTGTCATTACCCGGCGATCGGCCGCGACCGCTTCGACATAGAGCTGCGTTACCTGAAGCCGGACATCCGCCGCGATGATCGCGGCCTGGATCTCGGCCCGGGACAATTGCGCATTGGCGACCGCGACGCGGGCGCCGCGCTTGCCGCCTAGCTCGATCGGGATCGCAAAGCCGACCGTGGTTTCCGCGCTGCGGACCCCCCGATACGGCCCGGAGCCGATGACATTCTCGACTTGGCCTTGAACCACCGGATTGGGCCGCAAGCCGGCGACTGTGCGACCTGCACGGGCCGCGTCGATTCCAGCTGTCGCCGCTTCCGCAGCAGGGGCCGAACCGCCCGCTGCACTGACCGCTTGGTCAAGCGTGTAGACCGGCGCATCCTGCGCAACAGGCGCGGACGGTCCGACCTGCGCCTGCGCCATCGTGGCGCAAGACGCTGCGGCCAGCATGGCCGCGAGGATACGATTCATGAAAATAGGACTCCTGACGATGATCGACAGGGGCGCGCCAACGCACGCCCAAATCGGACGTCAGGCTTGGGGGGGCCTCAAATGGACCATGCCGGTGCGGCCGTCGAGCGACGCAGAGGCGGAGATTGTCGGCTTGGGCACTGTGAGGACGGGGGTATATTCCATCGTCGTGCGCGCAGGCGCGCCGACGTCGTGTCCGTGACAATAATTGTGATGATGCGGGACATTCTTGTCCGAGTCCGATGGCACCTGATCGATGTCACCGGCGGTATGGACCGTGAACTCAACGCCCGCGATGCTTCCCCCCGCCAGATCGGCGGCATGGGCCATGCCGGAGAAGCTGGTCAGGACCAGCATCAGGCATGTCAGGAAAGGCAAAAAGGCTCGCACTAGCTTGCCTCTATCACGGAAGGGTTTTCATGTCATTGCACTAATTCGAACCAAGGGTCACTGAGCCGGAACCCGAGCGGGATCGGTCGCGCCCGTTCCAGGCGAACCCGACCGCAATGGCGACCGCCATCAGGAGTTGCGCCAGCACCGATTGCCAAGTGGGAAACACGCCGAGCATCGACAGCCGTGGCACGTCCGCGAGCGGTGCGATGTTGATAAGGCCGGCTTCCTGGAGCGCGGCGACGCCTTTACCCGCCAGCACGACGGTCAGGACCGCCATGAGCCAGGAGCTATAGCGGAAGAACTGCGCGATCGGCAGCTTGCGACTGTAGCGAAGCATGGCCCAAGCGATCAGGCTGAGCAGTCCAATCGCCGACCCGGCCCCCGCGAGAAGCATCCCGTTGTCACCTTGCGCCGAAAGCGCGGCATAGAACAGGATCGTCTCGAAGACCTCGCGATAAACTACGACGAACGCCAGCCCGAACAGGAACCAGCCCGACCCGCCCGAGAGCGCCCGCGACATCTTCTCGCGAATATAGCGCTGCCACTGATCGGCCTGCGCCTTGCCGTGCATCCAAATCCCGACCGAGAGCAGCACGACCGCGGCGAACAGCGAGCCAAACCCTTCCGTCAGCTCCCGGCTCGCACCGCTGATCCCGATCGCATAGGTGGCGACCGCCCAGGTGATCCCGCCCGCGATGATCGCGCTGACCCAGCCGCCATGCACGTACCGCAGCGCCTCGCCGCGCTCGGCTTTACGCAGGAACGCGATCATGGCGACAACGATGAGCAGGGCTTCGAGCCCTTCACGCAGCAGGATCGTGAACGCGCCCAGGAACGTGGACGCTTCGGTGGCGGCATCAGGCGCGAGCGCCGCTTCCGCATCGTCGAAAAGGCCGCCCAGTACTGCGACCTTCTCCGCGAGATCATCGGGCGACGCGCCCCGGTCGATCGAGGCGCGGAACTCCCCCATCGCGCCCTCGATTCGACCCATCAGCGTCGCGTCGCGCGCGGTGAGTGTTGGCTCGATCGGCTCGAACCCATCGAGATAGGCCGACAGCGCCAGCTCTTTCGCCATGCGCGCATCGCCGCGCCGCGCAGCCGCCACGCTTTCGGCGAGTTTGGCGCGGGCGACCGCGAGCGAGCCGGGAGCCTGTTGTATCACCTGTTCGGGATGACGACGCAGGAACGCGAGCACGGCGTCAGCCTTGGCGTCGCCGATCGCCGCGCCGAGCGCGGCCGGGGTGAGCGCGACCAGGGTTTTCAGGTCCGGAATGCGCCGGCGAAGGGTCGGGTCGGATTTCCAAAGCCGCTCGCCTTCGCGCGCCTGCGCATCCGTGAAGGCGAAGCTCCCGGCTCGGAATGCTAACGCCCAGCGCTGATCGTTGGGCAGATCGGCGAAGCTCTGCATCGCGGTCCCGTCGATGCCTTGCGTCACCACCTGATAGAGCGCGAACACGCTGCGCTGGCGCGCGCGCTCGGCATCGGTGAAAGCAATCGGGGGCGTAGCGAGCTTGGCGGCGTCAGGGCCACGGCCGTTGCCCGTCATCCCGTGGCAGGACGCGCAGGATTGTCGGAACAGTGCATCGCTGGAGACGAGGTTCGGAGCCTTATCGGGCGCGAGCGGCACCGGGTAGGCGCGCAGCAGATCGGCCGCGAGCCCGTGCGCCAGTGTTGCCACCTGTTCAGTCGATCCCTTTTCCGCGATTACCGCTTGGAGGTTGGCGGCCCGCTGAATGAGGGCTTGGCGCTCCGGCTTCGCCGGCAGGCCTTGAAGCCGTGTCGAGACCGACGCGGCAAACTCATTCATTTCGGCGTATTCCGACGCGCTCTTGATCCGACCGTTCGCGACCGCGCCTCCATAATCGACGGCCATATAGTCGAGCAGCCGCCATGCGGTTTGCACGTCGCCGGGTTCGGCGAATGCCGCAGCAGGGATCAGCAGCGCAGCGAGCGCGGCGAGCAGCCGCAGCGAGAGCATTGCCCGGATCAAGGTGAGCAGACGCACTACCGCTCTCCCAGTTCGCGCCGAGCGCCAGTGACGATTTCATAAGCGGAGTGGAGGAACAGGAGGGCGATGAGGCCGGCGACGGCGAGGTCCGGCCAGGCGCTTCCTGTCCACGCCACCAGACCGGCCGCGGCGATCACCGCGACATTGGCGAGCGCGTCGTTGCGGCTGAACAGCCAGATCGCGCGAACATTGGCGTCCCCTTCCCGGAAACGCGCAAGCACCAAGGCGGACACGACATTGATCGCGAGCGCGACAACGCCGATTGTGCCCATCAGTTCGGCATCCGGCGCGGTTGCGTTCAGGGCGCGCCAAATCGCGAAACCGATTACGCCCACGCCAAGCGCACCGAGAAACAACCCCTGCGTCAGCGCGACCTTTGCCCTCGCCCGTGCGGACCAGGCAAGCGCGAGAAGACCGATAAGGCTGATCGACCCGTCCCCGAGAAAATCGAGGGAATCCGCTTTCAGCGCTTGGCTATCGGCGATGAACCCGCCGAACAGCTCGGCGACTCCGAAGCCGAGGTTGAGCACCACGACGGTCAGCAGCGCACGGCGATAGGCCGGATCGGTTTGCGCGCGCGCGGGCTCCCCGTGGCACCCGCAGCTTTCGGTAGAAGCATTCATGCGGCCTTCCTTACCACCTCCAGTCGCTGTAGAAGCAAGCGAAATGTGCGACACGTTCGCATAAGCAAGGATGGCATGATGAAGCCGGTGATGATTGGGCAGCTCGCCAGCGAGACCTCGACGAAGGTGACGACGATCCGCTTTTATGAGTCGATCGGGTTGCTCCGATCCGCCCCTCGCACGGCGTCGGGTCGCAGAACCTACGATGCCAGTGACATTGAGCGTTTGCACTTCATCCGCAACGGTCGCCGGCTTGGCTTCTCCGTCGACGAGATCCGTTCGTTGATGGGGCTGGCGCAGAACCCGGACCAGGATTGTGGTGCCGCCTCAGCTATCGCTGCTCAGCACCTCAAGGATGTGGAGGAGAGACTGGCGCAACTCGCGGTGTTGCGGGATGAGTTGGCAATGCTCAGCCAGAGCTGCACCAAGGCGCGCATGGCCGATTGTCGGATCATGAAGGCGATCGGCAAAGGCCACCCTCAAGCCGATCAATAATAATCGGCCAGCCTGAGCTCGCGCACATCACCCGAGGCCATCGTCAGCTTTACGAGGGTGCCAGCAGGCCGGGAGCGCACTTGCCAGAGCTCCCCACGCGTATAGTTCGCATCGATCGAATGGCCGTTCACCGCCACGATCCGGTCGCCGACCGCCCAGCCAGCCTTTTCCGCGGGACTGTTCGCCGCCACATGAACAACGGTGAGCGCCGTTGGTGAGGCTGCGAGGCCAAGGCCGCTCCGGTCCTTCAGCATCGGCAGGCGACGACGAGGACCGAGTGGCCGGAGCCACACGAATCCGGCGGTCACGTCGAACACCACGTCGAATTGAGCGATCAGCGGTAGGCCGACATTGCCAACCGTGCTGGTGGAGAGCCAAGCTCTCATCCCGAGTGTGGGGACGTTCGAGACGCCAAGCCCTTCGATGTTGATGTTCTGGATCGTGAAAGCATCGTTGATACGCACACCATCGACGCCGCCGATCGCCGCGGTCGAGACGAGCTTCCCGTTCAACAGCCCTTGATCGCGGGCATAGGCCGACGAGAGCATCAGCGCGGCCGAGCTGCCAAGATCGATCATCAAGGGCACGGGAGACAGGCCCTCGACGGAGGCCCGGATGAACAGCTCCTGCTTGGCACCGCGTCCGAGCGCGACAGCGCGCCAGTCGGGGCCGGCGAGAAACGTGCCTGACTTGACGACCGCCATACGCCTGTTCGCGAAATCGAGCGCGATGCAGCTGCCCGTGAACATATCGGCACCGAGGAGAACGTCGATCGGTCGTCCGAAGGCCGCCGACACTGAACTCAGATCACCAACAACGGCAAAGGGTAAGCGACGGGTTTCGCGGGCGAGCTGTACGTCGATGTCGCGGACCAGCAGCACCGGGGCCTTGGCGCTCAGCCCGCTAATCATGCGCCGCTCACCATTGTTCAAGCCGAGCTTCGCCGCGAGCGCCGTGCTCATGATCGACGCGCCGCTGCCACTGTCGAGCACCGCCCGCGCCGGCACTCCGCGCACTTGTGCCGAAACAAGGAGGGTATCACCCGTGCCGACTTCCAGCGGCTCCCATTCGAGGTGAGCCGCGCCGAAGTTCCACGAGGCCGCAGACCGGGAAGTCTGTCGCGCGAGCGTTGGAGAACCGAGCACCAAGCCGGTTCCACAGGCCACCAACCGCGCCACTAATGAGCGTCGAGACATACCGATTGCTTCAACACGGGCCGTCAAAAAGCCACCTCCAGCCCCCCGTCCGCAGGAGAGCAAATTGCGGTTACATGCTCTAGCAACTGGAGGAGCAAGGGTTTTTGAAGCGCCCGAAATGCTATCCTGTTCAAATGCCCTCTCGAAAATGAGCAGTTGAGGCAGGTCAGGAACCGGTCGAATAAGACCGAAGTAGGCAATTTCGCTTGCGCGACCTTGGCGAGCAGGACCCCAGTTCACGAAGAAACGTGAAGCTATCGCCTCACCCGCAGCAGCCCGCCACAGTCCCGTTTGCTTTCGCTTCCTGGATCGGAGGGCATGGGACATCGCCAAATGAGCAGAACACGCAGCAGTCGCCAGCCAGGGGCCGCAGCACCACCGCGCAATGCCGGCAATCATAGAAGAATTGGCAGGCGTTGGTGGGCATCCTTTCGGTGGCCACCCCGCCGCATTTGGGACAGGTCAGGGTTGAGGTGAGCTGCATCAGGAAAGCGCGTTCATCAGCGGCGCTTCTAGGAGGTCCCAGGCGAACGCGATAAGCGTCAGAACCGTTCCAATCGCGAGCAGGATAGGTGTCGCGCGCGAGGGCAGCGGCATTGTGCAGGACCGGTCCCCAGCACAGGACCTCCGCCGCTGCGCGTAGGCCCACCACCCAGCAGCCAAGCCGATGAGGGAGGTCGCCGTTAGCGGCCACCGTAGTGGTATCAGCGCGGCGAAGTTGCTGGACAGGCCCGCCCCCAGGCCGAGCGCCGCGAGTGCGAGGGGCAGGACGCAGCATGACGCCGCAGCTAGAACAGCGGCTAAGCTCGCAAGCGCGCCGAGGGCGGATAGCCCCGTGTCGGCGCGACGTCGTGACGTTGGTGCGCCTAGGGGTTCACGCGGGATGGTCTCTTGGTTCATCTATCGCCTCTAGCGGGTTAGCCCGTTATGCATCCTGTAGTGACTACAGGAGCAAGCAATATATGCGCGTTGAGGAAAGCATCACGATCGGCGAGCTGTCTCGCCGGACTGGCGTGAATATCGAGACGATCCGGTACTTCGAGCGCGTTGGTGTTCTCGCAACGCCACCCCGCACAAGCGGCGGGCGGCGGGTATATGGGACCGGTCACGTCCGCGCACTTGGGTTCGTCCGTCGCGCGCGCGAACTCGGCTTCTCCCCGGCCGAGGTGCGCGCGATCCTGTCTCTTGGCGGTTCTGCGCAGGCGTCATGCAGTGAGGTCCGCGAGATCGCGGCTCACCATCTAGAGCGTGTGCGCGCTAAGATGGAGGATCTGGCGCAACTAGAAAGCCTGCTGGCTGCGACCATCGACCGTTGCGAAGGCGACGGGGCGGCGAGGTGCGCCGTGATCGACTTGCTGAACCAACATTCGACTGCGTAGATGTCGCATCGCACCCCGTACTCGCGCAAACGGTCGATAACGGAGCCGATCACCATCACCACGGCACGCGGCCCTAGCCACCTATGTGGACGTTGCGCATCACGAAGCCGCTTTTCGGAAGCGCTGGCAGCCTGGCGAAATCGATGCTCAGGTCTTGGTCCGGTACGTCATAGCGCATCGCGTTGACGAGGAGGTGTGCCGCCACCTTCATGATCGCGAGGACGATCCATTCGCCGGGACAGCGATGGCCGAGATAGTGATCGCCGCCGCCCTGCGGAATGAAGTTGAAGGAGTCTTCGTCCCAAGCCCTGAAACGCTCAGGGCGAAACTCCTGGGGGTCGGCCCAGGTCGCTGCGTCGTGATTGCTCCCATAAAGGTCTAGCACCACTTGACGCCCTTCCGGAAAGGCCATCCCCTCCCACTCGAAATCTTGGCTCGCGCGCGCCACCACAGCGGGAAAGAAGGGATAGAATCGGCGGACCTCTTGGACGAAGAGCTCGGCATAGTCCGGCTGCTGAACCAAGGCCGCCCTGATCCCTGAACAGGTTTGCAGCGCGTGGGCGACGAAGGTGATGTACACTGCGATCGCGACGGTCGGGCGAAGGACATTTACCAGTTCGACCGCTGCGACGTGCGGCGAAAGAAGATCGTCGTGCCGGTCGCGATGCCAGGCTATCGCGTAAGCCGCGGTCCCCGAGCCCGAGCCGATGCTCCCGGCCCGAATGCCTTCAATGATCCGCTTCGCCCATGCGTCGACGCGACGACGGGCCAGCCGTGACCAAAGATGCCTTGGGCTCGCCGAGCCGGCGGCGTCGAACAGCGCCCGCAGCTCGCCCGCGCGGTTGCCGGCTTCATCGTCCGGAAGAGGAACTCCCGCCCAAGCGCATACCGCTCGCGTCAGCGGCTCATGCAACTCGTCATAGAAGACGATCTCTCCTTTGCGCGTCCAGCCCGGCACCGCCCTGCGCCACTCGGCCTCGAACAATTGCGCCAGCGCCCGCACGCGCTCTGGTGTCATCAGGCCCATGAACATCTGCTTGCGGTGCCGATGGGTCTCGCCGTCCAGACCCTGAACGCCGCCTTGGCCCAGCAGTGTCTTCTGAATAGCGACCGGCATGGCACCTTCGCGCTCGAAGCGGGTCGTATCGTAGAAGATTTCGGCGGCCTTGGCCCCCTTAAGGCAGTTGGTCTTTTTCAGCAGGAAACGGGATTCAAAAGCGTTTGCGCCTAGGCGCTGGCACTGCCTGGAGATGAACCGATAGGGATCGGCGAGGAGAGAAAGGGTTTCGTCCGGGCCTTTCGTGTGTGGTGTCTTAGGCATGACCGGTCCGGTGATTGTTGGGTCTCCTTTGATTAACTCGGAGGAATATCACGGGTTGCAGGCTCACGACAGGTGACGAACGAGGACGATCAGGGCGGAGCAGGCGCGGCCGAGGCGTTCGAGGCCATGCGCGGCGAGCTGGCGCTGCGCCGTGGAGGGCTTGGCGGCCGAGCGCGGCGATCGACATACCCGACCATACCGAGACGCTTGGCGTGCTCCAGCAGAACGTGAACACGGCAGGCGAGAACGTCGCGCGCATCGGCCAATTCCTGAAAGCGGCCCCGGCGCTGGCGATGACGCCGGAGCAGATGGCGCAGCGCATCGCCGCGGCGGGCAGCGCCGCCCGGCGCGAGGATCAGGCGGCGCTCGCCAAGGCGGGCGAGGACAAGGCCCGCATCATGGCCGATCTTCGCGCCATCGCCGGGTCCGCATGGACACGCGCCGACCAGAAGAATCGGCAGCTATGGTTTGCCCTGGGTGGGGTGGCGGCCGGCATCCTCGCATGGGCGATCGTGCCGGGCCTGGTCGCGCGCGAGATCGCACCGGCGAGCTGGCAATGGCCCGAGCGCATGGCGGCGCGGACGCTCGACTTGCCCCGCTGGGAAGCCGGGCAGCGTATGATCCAGAGCGCCAGTCCCACCGCGTTCCGCGCCATCGTCGGGGCCGACAGGATCGTGACGGCCAACCGCGCGGCGATCGAGGGGTGCGGCAAAGCCGCAGCGCGAAACGCGTGAAACGGTGCGACGCACGATCACGCTCAAGTGGAGTAAAAGTTAGCCGCGCAAGTTATTCAGCCAAGCGTTCGATGATCGGACAATCAGGCCGATCATCGCCATGACAGGCTTGGGCGAGCCCGGTAAGCGAGCGGCGCATGGCGTCCAAGACGCGGACCTTGCGGCCCAGTTCGGCAGCGCGGGCTTCCGCCAGCGTCTTCACTTCCGCGCTCGACCGATCGCGATCCGACCACAGCCCCAGCAGCGTGCGGATTTCCTCGATCGGGAACCCCAGGTCGCGCGCGTTGGCGATAAATCGCAGCCGATGAACGTCAGCGTCGGCGTAGTCCCGGTAGTTCCCGCGCCGTGGCGGCGCGGGCACCAAACCAATCTTTTCATAGTGGCGGATCATGCGTTGGGAGACGCCGCTGGCGTCCGACGCCGCTCCGATGTTCACAGCTTTACCGCGTTGAGCCGCAGTGCGTTCAGGACCACGGTGAAGGACGAGAGCGCCATCGCTGCACCGGCCAGCATCGGCGACAGCAGGATACCGGCAACCGGGTAAAGCACGCCGGCCGCAACCGGCACGCCGATTCCGTTGAACAAGAACGAGAAGAACAGGTTTTGGCGGATATTTCGCATCGTCGCGCGAGCGAGCTTGCGGGCGCGCACGATCGCCGAGAGATCGCCGCGCGTGAGCGTCATGCCGGCGCTTTCGATCGCCACGTCTGTTCCCGTTCCCATCGCCAAGCCGACATCCGCGGCGGCGAGCGCCGGGGCGTCGTTGATCCCATCGCCCGCCATTGCGACCCTTGCGCCGCTCGCTTTCAGCTCGCCGATGATACGCGCCTTGTCTTCCGGCAGCAGATCGGCGCGCACGTCATCAAGACCGCCCACGGCGCGCGCGACAGCATCGGCCGTCCCACGATTGTCGCCGGTGAGCATGACGACCCGCAGGCCCTCCTTGCGAAGCGCGGCAATAGCGTCGCGCGCCGATGCGCGCACCGGATCGGCGACTGCGAGCAGACCGGCGAGCGCCCCGTCGATCGCGACGAGGATGATGCCCGCGCCTTCGCCACGGTGACGATCGGCCGCGGCGTCGACCGGCTTGAGATCAGCGCCGATCCGGCTCATTTGCACCGCATTGCCAATCACGACCGAGCGGCCGCCCACCGTGGCGCTGACACCCAGCCCGGTTTGCGAGGCAAAGTCCGCGACTGTGCCGAGCTGCAATCCTCGTTCTTTGGCGGCAACGACGATTGCGTGCGCGAGCGGATGTTCGGATTGGCCTTCGACGGCCGCGGCAAGCGCGAGCATGTCGTTCTCTCCGACCGCGCTGACCGTCTCGACCGCGATCAGCTTGGGCTTGCCTTCCGTGAGCGTACCCGTCTTGTCGATGACAAGGGTATCGACCTTTTCCAGCCCCTGTAAGGCTTCCGCGTTCTTCACCAGCACGCCGGCCTGAGCGCCGCGTCCCGTGCCGACCATGATCGACATGGGCGTGGCGAGCCCGAGCGCGCACGGGCAGGCGATCACCAGCACTGCGATGGCGTTAAGCAGGGCATGGCCCATGCGCGGCTCAGGGCCGACCAGCGACCAAGTGATGAAGGTCGCAATCGAGATCAGCACGACGAGCGGCACGAACCATCCTGAAACCCGATCGGCGACCGCCTGTATCGGGGCGCGGCTTCGCTGCGCTTCCGCGACCATGCGGACGATACGCGCGAGCATCGTGTCCGAACCAACCGCGCGGGCTTCCATCACCAGGCTGCCCGTCCCGTTGACGGTGCCCCCGGTAACGATCGCCTCGACTTCCTTGAGGACCGGCGCGGGTTCGCCGGTGAGCATGGCTTCGTCGACCGACGAACGACCCTCGACCACGACGCCATCGACCGGGATGGCTTCACCGGGGCGGACCCGCAGCCGGTCACCGGTTGCCACGTCGGCAAGCCCGACTTCTTCTTCAGAACCGTCAGGCTGCAAGCGTCGCGCCGTCTTGGGGGCGAGATCCATGAGAGCGCGGATCGCGCGCCCTGTCGCCGCCCTAGCGCGCAGTTCGAGCACTTGCCCGAGCAGCACCAGTGTCACCACGACGCCGGCCGCCTCGTAATAGACGGGAACCATGCTCCCATGCGTGCGGAAGGTCGCTGGGAAGATGCCCGGCGCGAGCGTCGCGACCACGCTATAGAGGAAGGCGGCACCTACGCCGATCGCGATCAGTGTGAACATATTGAGATGGCGGGTACGAAGCGATGTCCACCCCCGCTCGAAAAACGGCCAGCCCGCCCACAGCACGATCGGCGCGGTGAGTGCGAGCTGGACCCAAGGCGAGGCCGCAGGGCTAACCACATGCAGGCCTAACATTTCCGCGAACATCGAGACGACGAGCAGCGGGATCGTGAGCGCGCCCGCCACCCACAGTCGGCGCGTGAAGTCGACCAGCTCAGGGTTGGGAGTATCGTCGAGCGACGGTTCTTCGGGTTCGAGCGCCATGCCGCAGATTGGGCAATTTCCCGGCCCTTCCTGGCGAATTTGCGGGTGCATCGGGCACGTCCACATCGCCCCCGGCGTCGCCATCGGCTCCGGTTTCGGCTTATCGCTCAGATAGGCGTCAGGATTGGCGACAAACTTGCTCCGGCACCCTGCGCTACAGAAATGATAGGCATGACCAGCGTGCTCGGCATGGTGTGTCGTTTTTGCGGGATCGACCGTCATGCCGCACACCGCGTCGATCACTGCTGCTGCGGCATCGTTGTCCTTACTGCCCGAGCAGCAGCCGCCCGCTTCGGTGTGATGATGTTCGTGCTCGATCTTTGCGGGAGCGGCCGAGCCGCCCCCGCAACAGGATGAGGGCGTGGAGACCGATTCAGGCGCAGGCTTCGAACAGCCGCAACGCCCGGCTTGGGAATGGTAATGAGGGTCGTTCATGGCAAGACTCCTTCGACCCGAGAGCATGTAGGGTATGACACCGTGTTAGGGTCAAGGCCCTGTCGGCACCGCTGGCGTGTATGTTGAATCTACGCGCGGGAGCGGCGTTGCCCTCATATTGCGGGGGCCAGCTCTACACCCTCGACGCCATAAGGGCCGCAGCTTAGGTCTATTACTAGCTCGCCAAACGCGGGCCGGGGGCAATCGGGGACATATGGCAGCGCAGATCGACAGTCTTTCTACTGGCACCGACCATGACGGCCTGGTGCGCCGCTTAATTGCCCGCTGGCGTGACGATCAGGGCGCGACCTATCGGAGCTGGTTTCTTTGGGACGAGCGGTTGAAGAACTTCCGATCAATCCGGCGCGGCATCACCCAGGTTGTCGGCGAGATCGAGCGCGGCACGTTCGGCGTCGCCTACCGCGGATCGTCGCTCGAAACCGTCGTCCATTCCGTCGCCGAGCAGCGGCAAATCTTCAAGGGCGCGGACCATGCGTTCCTCTGGAAGCCGAAGCTCCGCATCCCCGACATTTACGAGAGCCCCGACAATCAGCGCGCGTTCGGCCGCTTGCTCGACGCCTGTTCCTGTTGCGACACGGCCGAGGAGATCATCAGCCATATCCACGCGATCGACCGTTTGAAGATCAAGGGGCTGGGTCCGGCGGTCGCCAACCTCCTCTACTTCCTTCACCCGACGCTGGTGCCGCCCTTCAACACCGCAATCGTTAAGGGCTACAACGCGCTGACGGGGGCGAATGTGAAGCTCGGGAGCTGGGAGCATTTTCTGGCGATGCGGACCGGCATCCTCGATCTCAACGACCGCTTCCGCGAGCTGCTATCGAATGATTTAGGCGCGATCGGCGGTCTGTTGTTCGACATCGGCTCCGATCGCTATCCGGCTCCGCCCCTCGACGTGAGCGGCGCGACGCTGGCGAGCTGGGGGCAGCGGCTTGAGGCGGCGCGCGAGGAAGCGCGCACGCTCAGCAAGGCCGCTCAGCGCGAGGGCGAGAACGAGCGCACCCATACCGAAATCCAGGCATGGCTTCGCGATCTAGGGTTGGCGCTCGGCTATGACGTATGGATCGCCGCGAACGACCGCAGCCGCGCCTTCGACGGATCACCCTTGGGCGCAGGATGCCTTGAGCGCCTGCCCGACACGATCGCGACGTCGAAGGGCGCTGACTCGATCCGGCTGATCGACGTGCTGTGGCTTGAGAAGGCCGGCGATCATGTCGCCGCGGCGTTCGAGGTGGAGCATTCGACCTCGATCTATTCGGGCATCGTCAGGATGCTCGACCTGGCCTTGAGCGGTGGCGACCTTCACGCGACCGCGGGGCTGTTCCTTGTCGCGCCCGACGCGCGCGAGACGGACGTTCGCGCGCAGTTGCAGCGGCCCGCGTTCAGCCGCGTAGCCGACCTCGACATATCCTACCTGCCCTATGGCGAGCTGGAGAAGAACCGGGAGGCCATCGCGCGGTTCGGATCGGGACTGAAAGCGATCAAGGCCGTTTCCAGCAAGCTCGCCTAGCCCGCTCCGCGCAAGGGATGATCCGGAGAGCCGCGTATCCTCTAGCATGTAGAGGAGTGCTGCCGTGACGATGCCATCCCCGGCCCCCTGGCTCGACGCCGTGCTGATCGGGTGGTTCGTGCTGACCGCCCTTTCGGTCGCTTACGTCGCGTGGGATGCCTTCACCCGCAACCCCGAGCTGCGCGTGATGAAATGGGGGTGGCTGTTGGTCACGCTCTATGGTGGCCCGATCATGGCCGCGGCCTATGTCCTGTCCTGCCAGGAGCCGGCGAACGAGCGGCACGAGGATTTCGTTCGACCGCTCTGGAAGCAGGCGTTCGGCTCGGCCATCCATTGCATGGCGGGCGATGCAACCGGCGTCATCGCCGCAGCCGCGATCACCACGGCGCTCGGCCTGCCGATGTGGCAGGACGTGATCGCGGAATATGTGTTCGGCTTCGCGTTCGGACTGCTGATTTTCCAGGCGCTTTTCATGCGCGACATGGCGGGCGGTTCCTATTGGGGCGCGCTTCGCATGTCGTTCATCCCCGAATGGCTGTCGATGAATGCCGTCATGGCCGGCATGATCCCGACGATGGTGGTGTTGATGAGCCGCGACATGGCCGCGATGCACGCCAGCTCGCTCCGCTTTTGGGGCGTCATGTCGCTGGCGACACTCGTCGGGTTCGCAGTCGCCTATCCGATCAACCTTTGGCTGGTTGGCGTGCGCTTGAAGCACGGCATGGGCACGGTGCGCGCGCTGGGGCATGGCGGACACGAAGTCGGCGCGGACCGGCAATCGGCCACGCCGATGCCGGACATGGGACACGACGCAATGGCAGGGATGAGCGGCATGGCGGCCGGCGCGCGCGTGACCGGACCTCAGATCGCCGCGATGACAGTGTTGACGCTCATCATGCTTGGCGCGGGCATCATCGTTGCGACGCTGTTCGGTCGGTGGGCCATGTAACTTGCCGCGAACGACGGAGATCGCGGCAAGGGGTGATCGCGCGGCGCGCGTATCTAGGAACAGGCGGGGGCTCATACGGAGATAATGCGATGCACCAGATCGACCCCGGCATGAAGGCGTGCATGGACGCCTGCCACGAATGCCATGTGACCTGTCTTCACATGGCGATGAACCATTGCCTCGAAATGGGCGGCCAGCACGCCGCGCCCGAGCATATGAAGATCATGGCCGACTGCGCGCAAATTTGCGCGGTTGCGATCGACTTCATGGCGCGCAAGTCCGCCCACCATCAGCATATCTGCCGCGAGTGTGCCGAGATCTGCCGGGCTTGCGCAGCGAGCTGCGAGGCCCTGGGCGGCATGGAGGATTGCGTGGCAGCGTGCCGGAAGTGCGCCGATTCCTGCGATCGGATGGCGGCATAGCGGGGCTTGCGCGGGCGGTCGCCCGCCCGCGCAGCTATCTGCATATCAACGGCCCATGCTCGCGATCACAGCGAACAGCTCGGCCGTGAACTTGGTCAGGAGCTCGGTCGCTGCGCTCCCGAAAATCACCAAACATACGCCTAGCGCGATCAGCTTAGGCACGAAGCTCAGCGTCTGTTCGCTAATCGACGTCGCCGCCTGGATGATGCTGATTATCAGCCCGACGATCATCATCGGCACGAGCAGCACCACGCAGATCAGGCCGGCCACGGCCAGCATCCTCCCCGTCTCGTCGAGCAGGATCGACTGATCCATCAGGCGCGGCCCCGTGAACGGCCGGGGACCGCGAGGGCTCCCCGGCCGCGCATCACATCGCCGATGCAGGCGGCGCGAGCGTCCCGAGCCAGGCGATCAGCCCGAGAACCGCGATGACACAGGCGGTTTCGATCGCCAGACTTGTCCGCAGCGCGCCGAGGGCGCCCTTGTGATCGTCCGCTGCGATCGACCGCTCGAATGCCGGCGTGAGCCGGAAGCGGTTGAGCGAGGCGAGCCCTAGCATGGCGACGAACAGCGCCAGCTTTGCGATCAGGAGCTGACCATAGAGCGTCGCAGGAAGCGTGGCGAGGTTGCCGATCCCGACCAGCATCCAGCCGTTGACCAGGCCGGTGACGAGGATCGTGCCGACCACAACCGTCCCGATCGCGCCGAACCCGTGCAGCGCGCGGTGCGTCAGCCCCAGATGCGCCGCGTCTACGCGCGCCGCGGGTCGGGAGACGAGCAGGAGCAGCCCCAGTAGTGCGCCAACCCAAGCGCCCGAGGCGATCAGATGGAGAATGTCGACGATGAGGTGGACCCAGCCCATCACGGCTTCGTCCATCGCGCCGTGTCCGGTCCACGCCAGCGTTGCGAGTGCCACGGCCGAGCAGAGCGCGACGATGCTCAGCCAGATGCCGCGCCCGCCCGCGACCAGCGCTGCCAGCGCCGCGAGGGCCACCATGACCATGCGCAGCTTCCATGCTGCTCCGATCGCAGAGCCGGTGAGCAGCGCGCCGACTGCTTCACGGTCGATCGGCCAGGCCGGCGTTCCGGCCATTGAGGAGGCCATCAGCACGACCCAGGCGCCTGAAAACAACAGGCTCAGGCCAGCGCTGGCGATGAACCAGGGACGCAGCGCGAGCGCGTCGCCGCGCTCGCGCGCCCGCAGCCCATAAAGGCTGAATGCGGCAAGGCCGAACAGCGCAGCCAGCGTCACGTAGAGCGCGAAGCGGACGCCGATAAGCGACCAGTCCCCCATCGCCTCACTTCACCGCGAAGACGTAGGTTCCTGCGACCTTGTGGGTGTCGGTCGAGACGACATTCCACGCGACGCTATACCGACCCGATGGGAGCGGCGATTTCGGGGTGATGACGAGGGTCCGGCCATCGGACGAGAGCGCGGAGGCGCTGGCCATCTTCATGGCTGCCATGCCGGGCATCGCTGCCATCGTGAGATCGGCCTTGGAGAAGGCTGGCATCAGCTTCTCGCTGAAATGAAGTTCGATACGAGCGGGCTTCGCGACCGTCGCATTGGCGGCCGGCGATGCCGACACCAGCTTAGGATGGGCGTTCGCCGTTCCGGCGAACATGACGAGAGCGGCAGCAGCAGTCAGAACGGATAGGCGGCGCATAGGGGGCCTTTCGACAGGAGGGTTCCTGTCCTTCATTACGCGCCCCGATCGACCACCCCTCACGGATGGATTTGAGGGATGGGCGCGTCGCTTGCGTAATCCATGCTAGAGGGGTGGAGTGAACGACATGGACCTCGACGCAGTATTGATGAGGCTGGCGCAAGCACCCGTGCCCGCGAGCCTTGATGGCATGGAAGATCGCGTGCTGGCGCGGGTCGCCGCACGTCCAGCGGCGCGCGCCGGCTTAGGCGTTGGGGCAATGACGATCGCTGCAGCGCTCGTCATGGGCATCTTCGGTGCCGGTGTGCCCGCGAAGGAAGCCAGCGCGGCTTCGCTATCGCCCTTGGGGCCGGTGTCGCCGCTCGCGCCCTCCACGCTGCTCGTCGGCGTGCAATGAGCGGCCGCATCCGCCTTCTGCTTGGCATTGTCGCGTGCTTCATCGCCGCGATCATCGGTGTGTTCGTGGGGCGGGCGCTACTTCCGCCACGTGCCCAGCCCGGCTCGGAGCTGCACGACGTGCTGCATCATAAGCTGGCGCTGGACGCCAACCAGGAAGCGCGACTTGAAGTGCTGGAGCAGCGTTTCGCCGTGCAGCGGCGCGCATTCGAGCTGGAATTGCGGGCGAACAATGCCCGGCTCGCTGAAGCGATCGAGGCCGAGCATGGCAACGGGCCGCGCGTCGCCGCAGCGGTCGACCAGAGCCACGCCGTCATGGGCGAGCTCCAGAAAGCGACGCTGGCGCACATCTTCGCCATGCGCCAGCTCTTGCGGCCCAATCAGACCGGCCAGTTCGATCAGGCCGTGGTGAAGGCGCTCACCGACGACGCACGTTGAGGTTCGGCGCGTGAGCCTCGACTGGACCACGCTTACGGACGGCGAGCTGGCGACCCTCAGCATCGCCGGGCGCGAAGCCGCCTTCGCCGAGATCATGCGCCGCCATCGGCAGTCAATCTTCCGCATGGTGCGCGCGTGCGTCGGCGAGGCCGACGAGGCGCTGGACCTTCTGCAGGAGACCTTCGTCGCGGCGCATCAGGCCCTGCCCCGCTACGACGGCGATCGATCGATGCGCGCGTGGCTATCGACGATCGCGATCAACAAGTGCCGCGATTGGGGGCGCAAGCGCACCGTGCGGCGCTTTCTGGCGTTCGCCGCACCGATCGGCCCGGAAGCCGAAGCCATTGCAGACGACCAGGTGGCGATCGACGACGCGACGGGCGACCGACAGGAACTCGACCGCGTGACGCGCGCCATTGCGGGCTTGCCGACCGCATTGAAGGAATCCTTGGTGCTGCGCACGATCGAGGGGTTGAGCCAGGCTGAAACCGCGGCAGTGTTGTCGATCAGCGAAAAGGCGGTAGAAACCCGCCTCTATCGCGCGCGATCGAAGTTGCTGGAGCGATTGGGCGGGCGCTGAGGGATAGCGCCCTGAGCTGCGTATCAAGGCTAGAGGGACACTCCCGTTCGAGAGCCTTGAGGACCGTATGAGCCGCACTATCGATCGCCGCCAGATGCTTCGCGGCGCCGCCCTTGCTGGCGGTGGCATGGCGCTGACCGCCTATATGCCCGCGTGGGCGCAGCCTGTCTCGGGCGGGATCGTCAAACCGCTGCCGACCGTCTCGGGCACTGACATCGCGCTGACGATCGACAGTTTCAGACTTCCCGTCGACGGCAAGTCGACGCCCGCAATCGGCGTCAACGGCACGGTGCCGGCCCCTCTCATTCGCTTGAAGGAGGGGCAAAAGGTCCGCCTCTCCGTCACCAACAATCTCGACGAGGACAGTTCGATCCACTGGCATGGGCTGCTCGTGCCGTTCGCGATGGACGGCGTGCCCGGCATCAGCTTCCCCGGCATCAAGGCGCGCTCGACCTTCATCTACGAGTTCCCGATCATCCAGTCGGGCACCTACTGGTATCACAGCCATTCCGGCGAGCAGGAGCAGGGCGGACTTTACGGGCCGATCGTGATCGACCCGGCCGGTGCCGATCCGATCGCGTTCGACCGCGAGCATGTGATCGTGCTGTCCGACCACAGCCAGATGACCGGCGAGCAGATTTTCCGGAAGCTGAAGCAGATGGGCGGCGCCTATTTCAACTATCAGCGGCCGACCCTCGCGGGCTTGCTCGCGGGTCGGGAAATGCCGCTCAAGGACCGGATCGAGTGGGGAAAGATGCGAATGGACCCCGCCGACATCGCCGACGTCACCGGCTCGACCTATACCTTCCTGGTCAACGGCTACGGGCCGTATGACAACTGGACGGGGCTGTTCAAGCCGGGCGAGCGGGTCCGCTTGCGGATCATCAACGCCGCGGCGCAGACCAACTTCAACGTCCGCATCCCCGACCTGCCGATGACCGTCGTGCAGGCCGATGGGCAGAATGTCCGTCCGGTGAAGATCGACGAGTTCCAGATCGGCGTTGCCGAGACGTTCGACGTGATCGTGACGCCCGAGGACCGGGCCTACAGCTTCGTCTCCGAGGCTATCGATCGCTCCGGCATGGGCCGGGCGACGCTCGCCCCGCGTGAGGGGATGGTCGCCCCGGTCCCGCCGCTTCGTCCGCGCACGCTGCTGACCATGACCGATATGGGCATGGACATGGGGAGCATGGGCGGGATGCAGGGCATGTCCGGCATGAAGGACGAGAGCCCGGTCGCCACGCGCGGGCCGGACCCCACCTTGATGCAGAACGCCTCGCGCAATCTTTGGAAGCTGACGGGCTGGAAGGGGCCGACCGATCACGGGACGGTCGCGGCAGGCGCAGCGATGGCGGGCATGTCCGGCATGTCGGGCATGGACCACAGCCAGATGGGCGGCGCTGTAATGCCCGGGATGGACCATAGCCAAATGGCAGCGGGCGGTGCTGGCATGGCCGGCATGGACCATAGTGCCATGTCGGGCGGATCGGGCCAGGCTGGCGGCATGGCCGGGATGGACCACGGGTCGGGTGGCGGCATGAACATGAACATGCGCGACCCGAAGAATGCGCCGGGCGTGAAGATGGGGCCGGGCGTGCAGACCATCTCCCCGATGCCGAAGGACCGTAGCGGTGAACCGCCCCAGGGTCTGGAGGGCCTGGATCACCGCGTCCTCACCTATCGCGACCTCGTTTCGCTCGCGCCCAACCCCGACGTGCGCGCGCCGTCGCGTCAGTTCGAGATCCATCTGACCGGTAACATGGAGCGCTACATGTGGGGCTTCGACGGGCAGAAGCTGAGCGATCCCGCCGACCCCATCCCGTTCCGCAAAGGCGAGCGGGCGCGGGTGACGTTGGTCAACGATACGATGATGCCGCACCCCATCCATCTCCACGGCCATTTCTTCGAGCTGGTGACGGGGCACGGCAATCATGCGCCGCGCAAGCACACCGTCAACGTGCCGCCTGGAGGCAAGATGACCTTTGATCTGACCGCCGATGCACCCGGCGATTGGGCGTTCCACTGTCACAATCTCTACCACATGACCGCAGGCATGATGCGCGTCGTCACCGTTCGCCCGTTCGCGGGAGAGGCGGCATGAACCGGCTGACCGCGGCGCTCGCCGCCGCCACCATGCTCGGCATCGCCGGTCCTGTCGCCGCTCAGTCGATGCAGGGCATGGATCATTCGGCAATGCCGGGCATGACCATGCCGATGCCTGCGAAAAAGAAGCCGGTGGTGAAGCCCACGGCCAAAGGCAAGCCGGCCAAGACTAGGTCAGCTCCTGCGAGGCGACCATCAGCTTCGACGACGAAACGCCGCGCCGCGCCAACGGCCGGCATGAATGGTATGGATCACGGGACCATGCCGGGCATGGATCACTCGTCTATGCCCGGCATGGACCATGCGGCTCCGCAGGGCTCACAGCAGGGCATGGAAGCCATGCCGGGGATGCAGATGCCCGGAAACGGCCAAACGGTCCCTCAGGGCTCCCAGCAGCCGATGCAGGGCATGGACCATTCGGCGATGCCGGGGATGACCATGCCAGCCGACCAGCACAGCGGCCACGACATGCAGGGCATGTCGGGAATGGCCGGAATGCCAGGCATGGCGGCCGATGGGGTGCAGCAGACTGGCACCGCGCTTCCCGCAGGAAACGCCCCCGCCCCGCCCCTGCCGACCGACCATGCGGCCGACAGCGTTTACGGCGCGGACGCGATGGCGATGGGTCGCCATCACCTTCAGCAGCATCACGGCGGTCAAAACTTCAGCCAGGTGCTATTGAACCTCGCTGAGTATCAATTCCGCAACGGTCGTGACGGCTATCGCTGGGATGGCGAGGCGTGGTTCGGGGGTGACATCAACCGCCTCTTCATCAAGTCTGAGGGCGAGGGAGCCTTCCGCGAGGGCATCGAGAGCGCCGAGGTGCAGGCGCTCTATAGCCGGACCATTGGCCCTTATTTCAATCTACAAGCGGGTGTCCGCCAGGATTTGGGGCCGTCCCCGAAACGCACCTATGCGACCGTCGGGCTGGAGGGGCTGGCACCGGGCTTCTTCGAGCTAGAGGGCGCGGTATTCCTGTCCAACAAGGGCGACCTGCTAGGGCGGCTTGAGGGCTATTACGACCAGCGCATCACCCAGCGGCTGATCCTGCAACCGCGCGCCGAGCTCAATTTCGCTGCGCAGGACGTGCCGGAAAACCGGATCGGATCGGGCCTATCCAACGCCGAGCTTGGATTGCGGCTGCGTTATGAGATCCGGCGCGAGTTCGCCCCCTATGTCGGCGTGTCATGGGATCGCCGCTTCGGCGACACCGCCCGCTACGCGCGCGCCGATGGGGATCGCGCAACGTCCAAGAGCATCGTCGCCGGCGTTCGTGTCTGGTTCTGATCGATGGAGGAACAGATGGCTCAAGACGGCAGGCGCTCGATAAGGCAGCACTTCCCGAGCCTGCCGTTCGTAGGCGCCCTGGCGATCGTCCTGGCGCTGGGCGCAGCCGCGTTTATCTACCTTGGCGTGTATAACATCGCGGCCGACGAACCGCACACGCCGGCGGTCTATTCAATGCTCGAACGCCTGCGCGATCGGTCGATTGAGGCACGCGCGCGCGGCATAACACCCCCGGCCGATCTGGCATCGGCGCAGCGCGTGTCAGTCGGCGCGGGCCTTTACGGAGAAATGTGTTCCGGTTGCCATCTCGGCCCCGGCGTCGAGAAATCCGAGATGAGCCAGGGCCTCTATCCACAGGCGCCGGAACTCGCGCGCGCTCAAGATCTCACCCCCGCCCAGCAATTCTGGATCATCAAGCACGGGGTGAAGCTCAGCGCCATGCCGGCATGGGGCAAGACGCATCCCGACCCCCTAATTTGGAATATGGTCGCGTTCGTCCGCAAGCTCCCCGGCATGACGCCCGAACAGTATAAGGCACTGGTCGCGAGCGCCCCGGCCGATCACGACGAGATGATGAAGGACATGCCGGGTATGAAGTGACCCCGGCGACGAGGTTGAGGGAGGAGTGGTTCTGAAAAGCGCGAAACTGAGGCTGCATCTACTCGCGAGCCGCACGCACAAATGGCTCGCGATCATCATCGGCGCGCAGCTCCTGCTATGGTTCGCAAGCGGCGCCCTGATGAGCTTCCTGCCGATCGATCGGGTGCATGGCGATCACCTCGTTGACCGCAAAGCCGCGGCGCCCCTTCCCCGCGGCAGCACGTTCGCCCCACCATCGGCGATCGTAGGCGCAGCAGATGCGCCCATCGAGGCCATCACCTATCGCATGTGGCTTGGCCGCCCGGTCGCCGAGGTCGCGACAGCCAAGGGAACGCGCCTGTTCGACGCCGCGACGGGCCAAGCGCTGCCAGCACCAACGGCTCGTGAGGCCGAGGAGATCGCGCGTTTGGCATGGCGTGGCGGTGCTCGACCAGCGGCGAAGGTAGAGCGGATCGAGCGCGCCAGCCCCGAATATCGCGGCACGCTCCCCGCCTGGCGCGTCGCGTTCGCCGACCTCGATTCCACCCGCGTCTTTGTCGCGGCCGACACCGGTCGGATCTCGGCTGTCCGAACCGGCACTTGGCGGCTCTACGACTTCTTCTGGGGCCTTCACATCATGGATTGGACGAATCACGAGAACTTCAACACGCCCTGGCTGCTCGCCTTCGCGATCGGTGGGCTTGCGCTTTGGTTAGGGGGGGCAGTGCTTCTCTACATGCGATGGCCCAAAACGCGGCGTCGCAACATCGTGATCGAGGCATAATATACGCGGCTCAGGAGCGTAGCCCTCGGAAATAAAGTCCTGTTTCCTGACAATTTCTCGCGCGTTCTAGCACCCCGGGTGAGGGATAGCCGCCTCGCACGCGTAGAAGTCTTAGAACCCAGGGAGATCAATAATGCGCTTCGCACCAACATTCGCAGCTTTGGCGCTGCTCGCCACGCCCGCCCTCGCGCAGCAGAGCGGCGGAATGCAGGGCATGAACCACGGTCAGATGGCCGGCATGAACCACGACGACATGGCGGGCATGATGGCCGGCAATCCCTACGGCCAGGCCGAGATGGACATGCATCAGAAGATGATGGCGGCCAAGCAGGGCGACGCGGCCGAAATGTGGACGCGCAAGATGATCGAGCATCACCGAGGCGCCATCGCCATGTCGCGCGTTGCGGTGCGTGACGCGCGCGACGCCGAGACCAAGCGCATGGCGCAGATGACGATCACGAAACAGGAAAAGGATATTGCCGAGCTGCAGGCGTGGCTCAGCAAGCACGGCAAGCGCCCGCAATAAGGGAGCGCTGCCCCGCCCTGTCGATCCCCCTACCCCCCGGCAGGGCGGGGATTTCCTTTTAGGAGCTGATGATGAAGAATGGTGTTCGTGGCGCCGTCGCCGCCTTGCTAATGACCATCCCAGCGGTCGCATCGGCCGCGGCCGACATCGCCATGCACCGCGATCCGGGTTGCGGCTGTTGCGAGAAATGGGCGGCGCAGGTGCGTCAGCAGTTCGGCCGCAAGGTCCAGATCATCGACGATGATCGCCGTGAGGTGCTGCAGCGTAAGATCGGCCTGCCCGCTGACCTCGCGTCCTGCCATACCGCGATCATCGACGGCATGGCGTTTGAGGGACATGTCCCGATCGCGGACATGAAGCGCGCGCTGGCCCAGCATCCTAAAGGCGTGCGCGGCTTGGCCGTGGCCGGAATGCCGATGGGCTCACCGGGCATGGAGGTGCCCGGCATGAGAACCCAGCCCTATGACGTCATTGCGTTCGGTGCCGCTGGCCGGCGTGTCTTTGCTAGCCACGGCGCCTAAACGACAGGTTGTCTTGTGAGCGGCAAATCTTCCCCGGCGCTTCATGCCGGCACTACGGCACCCGGCAAACCACCCGTATTGACCTCGGCGTTGACAATTGGGATAGTATCCGGGTGTTGAAAGCTCGTCTTTCTCTCTTGCTTCTTGTTGGAGCGTTGCTTGGCCTTTTGGGCCAAGGAATTGCGTATGCGGCCGGCCCATCGCTCTCACCCAAGATGGCGATGAGCCATGTCACCCCATCCCGCATGGATTGCGCGGGTATGGCGACCCCGGATCCGTCATCGGAACACCCATGCAAAGGACTGACGCTGGCGTGTATCGCCCAAATGGGATGCGTTGTTCCCATGACGTTTGAGGAGCCGGCAAGAGTGCTGAAGCGCTCGATCGCATCTCAAATCGTTATCTGGCCTGCCAGCCGGGCACTTGCCGGCCTCAACGTCGCTCCCGAGCCCGAACCGCCTACCGTTTGATCGAGTCAAGCCGTGTCAGGCTGCAGCCGTTCGCCGGTTGCGGCTCTGCCGATTTTAAATCTCGATCAAATTGGAAAGTGACATGAAAACGTTCATCTTGGCGGTATTTGCCGCTAGCCTCGCCGCGTCGGCAGCGACGGCGGCCACATCTGAAAATAAAAGCAATGGTCATTGGGAGTGGCGTTCCAATTACCAGCCGGGCCCGCGGGCGCCGCTTCAAGCCCCACGTCGCGTATGGGTTACGGACGTTCCCCAGTCGAGCGCCTGCGTGTGCCCGATGATGGAACGCGGTCGCGACGCCTGCATGTCAATGAAGGGCGGCCAGTCAACTTAAGCTGGCGAGCCTGAACAGGTGCCGGGCTCCGATCAACCATTTGGAGCCCGGCCATCATTATGACATGAAGGGACTAGAGGGATGCGCGCATCCATGATGCTCGCGGTCGCCGCGCTCACGACGAGCGCCGCGCACGCGCAGACACTTACCTATGACCAAGCGCTGCGCGATGCGGTTGCCAACGCCCCGGGAGCGGTTGCCGGTCGCGCGGGGGTCAGCGCCGCCCAAGCCGATGCACGTGCGGCGGGAAGCCTTCCGGACCCCCGTGTGTCGATCGGAATCGAGAATTATCCTGTCTCTGGGCCACCCGCCTTCTCCCTATCCAGAGACGACATGACGATGGGGCGTGTCGGTTTCCAACAGGACCTACCCAACCTTGCCAAGCGTCATGCCGCGCAAGCGCAGGCACGCGCCGTGATCGCAACGGCAGAAGCATCGCAAGCGACCAAGCTCCGGGAGGTGCGATTGGGAGCGGGGCAGGCATGGATCGACCTTGCTTATGCCGAGCGTCGACTAGCTGCCCTCGACACCGTTCTGCTATTCCTTCGATCTCTCCCTTCCGCTGCGCGGGCCGCCGTGACGACCGGTTCGGTCCGCCCTGGTCAGACACTGACGACCGATCAGGAGATCGCGGCACTCGACGACCGCCGCGACGAGTTGATGGCCGCCGTTGCGCGCGCCCGCGCGATGCTGGCTCGCTGGACCGGCGTATCGGCGCCCGAGATTGCCGGCGATATGCCCGCGATCGATCTGGCTCCGGCGCGGCTGCGGGACGCGCTCAGCCTTCACTCCGACATGGTTCTCGCCGAGGCCGGTATTCAGCGCGCCCAGGCCGACGTGGATGCGGCGCGAGCGGAGAAGCGACCCGATTGGGGGGTAGAGGTAGCTTATCAACGCCGTGACCCCCGGTATGGCGACATGGTGTCGGCGGGAGTTTCGATGAGCCTGCCGCTGTTCGCTCGATCGCGTCAGAACCCGCGCATCGAAGCCCGCAAATCCGCACAGGCGCAGGCCGAGGCCGCGCGCGAAGAAACCCGGCGCACATTGGCAGCCGATCTGGAGGCCGCGCTGGCGGACCACCAAATGCATCACAGCCAATGGCAGCGCGCGCGCGACGTGCTCCTTCCGCTCGCTCGGAAGCGAGCCGATCTGGAGATAGCGAGCTACTCTGCCGGTCGCGCGAGTCTTGCGGATGCCATCGAAGCCAAGACCGCGCTCGCCGACGCCGAGCTGACCGTGCTCGACCGTGAGGCGCTCGTCGCCGCAGACTCTGTCCGCCTCACCATTACCTTCGGGAGCGCCGATCGATGAGCGACACTACCATTACCCGCGCCCGCCTTGTCACCGCGGTAAGCGCGCTGGTGCTGGTCGCAGGGGGCGTGGGCTTCGGGCTCGCGAAACTTGGCACGTCCTCGGCTGCCGATCAAACGGCATCCCCAGCCCCGCAGAAGAAGATCCTCTACTGGTATGATCCGATGATCCCGGGGGAGCGGCACGACGGCCCGGGTCTCTCGTCGATGAGGATGAAACTGATCCCCCGCTATGCCGACGAGGGCGCAGGCGGTAGCGCCGCACCGGGCGTAGCGATCGATCCGGCCAGCCTCCAGCGGCTCGGCGCGCGGATCGTCACGGTCGAACGCGGATCGTTGTCAAACTCGGCCTCGGCAACCGGCAGCATCGAGTTCAATGACCGCAACGTTGCGGTCGTGCAGGCACGCAGCGGCGGCTTCGTTCAGCGCGTCTATGCGCGCGCGCCAGGCGATGTCGTGCCGGCAGGCGCCCCGCTCGCCGATATCCTTGTGCCCGAATGGGCGGGCGCGCAGGCGGAGTATCTCGCCGTGCGCCGCACCGGGGATGCCGGGCTCACGCGGGCGGCACGAGAGCGCCTGTTGCTTCTCGGGATGCCCGCCGGATCGATTGCATCGGCGGAGTGGCGCGGCCGACCGCAAGGTGTGACGACGATCAGCACGCCCGTGGGGGGCGTCATCAAGACGCTCGGCGTCCGACAGGGGATGACGGTCGCGCAAGGACAGACACTGGCGGAGGTGAACGGCCTCGCCACCGTGTGGCTGAACGCGGCTGTCCCTGAGGCCCTCGCAGGAAACCTGCGGATCGGCACGCCCGTCATCGCCACGCTGGCGGCTTTCCCGGGCGAAAGCTTCAGGGGCCGCATCGCTGCGATCCTGCCCCAGGCCGAGGCAGCGAGCCGCACGCTCACAATCCGCGTCGAGCTCCCCAACCGTGCCGGCCGGTTGCGCCCCGGTATGTTCGCCAGCGTGGCGCTCGACCAGGGGAGCCGCGATGCACTCCTTGTTCCGAGTGAGGCCGTGATCCGGACCGGCCGGCGCACACTCGTCATGTTGGCAGGGCCGGGTGGACGCTTTCGACCCGCCGAGGTTCGCACTGGCGCAGAAGGCGGCGGCAAAACCGAGATAGTCGCCGGCCTGACCGAGGGTGAGAAGGTTGTCGCGTCGGGCCAGTTCCTGATCGACTCCGAAGCGAGCCTCGCTGGCCTCGATGCGCGTCCGATTGGTGTCGAAGCGTCACCCGCAACAAAGCCGGCCGTGAAACCCACCGCGTCGATCTACGAGACGGTCGGCAGCATCGAGGCGATCGATCGCAGTTCCGTCACCCTGTCCCATCAGCCCGTTCCGGCGATCGGCTGGCCGGCCATGACAATGACGTTCCGCGTCGCCGATCCCGCGTTGGTGCGTGGGTATCGCAAGGGTGAGCGGGTGCGGTTCGGCTTTGATCAACCCGCCGATGGTCCAACGCTGCGCCGCATGACGCGCGAGGCTGGGCGATGATTGCCGCGATCATCCGCTGGTCGGTCGCGAACCGCTTCCTCGTCGTCCTGGCGGCCATCGCGCTCGCCATGGCCGGGGTGTTCGCAATGCGTGCCACCCCCGTCGATGCGCTCCCCGACCTGTCCGACACGCAGGTCATCATCCGCACGAGCTGGCCGGGCCAAGCCCCGCAGATCGTCGAGAACCAGGTGACGTATCCGCTCACCACGACGATGCTGTCCGTGCCTGGCGCGAAAACCGTGCGCGGCTATTCGTTCTTCGGCGACAGCTACGTCTATGTCCTCTTCGAGGATGGGACCGACCTCTATTGGGCGCGCTCACGCGTGCTGGAGTATCTGAGCCAGGTGCAGGGACGGCTTCCCCAAGGCGCGCAGGCCGCGCTGGGTCCTGATGCGACGGGGGTCGGCTGGGTCTATGAATACACGCTGTTGGACCGCACCGGCCGCCGTGACCTGTCGCAGCTCCGATCCTTGCAGGACTGGTTCCTACGTTATGAACTGAAAACGCTGCCCGGCGTTGCGGAGGTGGCGAGCATCGGCGGAATGGTGAAGCAATATCAGGTGCTGCTCGACCCGACGCGGCTCGCCGCATTCGGTGTCACGCACACTCAGGCCGTCGATGCCATTCGCCGCGCCAATCAGGAGGCCGGCGGGTCCGTCCTCGAGCTGGGCGAAGCCGAATATATGGTGCGCGCGTCAGGTTACTTGCGCACCGTCGACGATTTCCGCGCGATCCCGCTCAAGGTCGCCGGTGCCGGCGTCCCCGTTACCTTGGGCGACGTCGCGTCGATCCAGATCGGCCCCGAGATGCGCCGCGGCATCGCCGAGCTGAACGGCGAAGGCGAGGTCGCGGGCGGAGTCGTCATCCTGCGTCAGGGCAAGAATGCACGGCAGACGATCGAAGCCGTCAAGGCCAAGCTCGCGGAACTGAAAGCGAGCCTTCCCCCCGGCGTCGAGATCGTCACCACCTATGACCGCTCGCAATTGATCGACCGCGCGGTGGAGAATTTGACGGGCAAGCTGATCGAGGAGTTCGTCGTCGTCGCGATCATCTGCGGGTTGTTTCTGTGGCATGTCCGGTCTGCGCTGGTCGCGATCGTCACCTTGCCTCTGGGGGTGCTCGCGGCCTTGCTCGTCATGCGTGTGCAGGGGGTGAACGCCAACATCATGTCTTTGGGCGGTATCGCCATCGCGATCGGCGCGATGGTCGATGCCGCGATCGTGATGATCGAGAACGCGCACAAGCGGATCGAGCGATGGGAACACGACCATCCGGGCGTGGCGCTGGCGGGCGAGGAACGCTGGCGCGTCATCACCGAGGCCGCGGCCGAGGTCGGGCCGGCGCTGTTCTTCAGCCTCGTCATCATCACGCTGTCGTTCGTGCCGGTGTTCACGCTCGAAGCGCAGGAGGGACGGCTGTTCGCCCCGCTCGCCTTCACCAAGAGCTATGCGATGGCGGCAGCGGCGATCCTGTCGGTAACGCTCGTGCCGGTCCTGATGGGATGGCTGATCCGGGGACGCATTCCGGCCGAGAACGACAACATTATCAACCGCGTGCTCACCCGTGCCTATCGCCCGGCGCTCGACCGCGTGTTGGCGCGGCCTTGGGCGGCGATCGGCATCGCCGCCCTGGTACTGGCGACGACGGCATGGCCGCTGACCCGATTGGGTGGCGAGTTCATCCCGACGATGGATGAGGGCGATCTGCTCTACATGCCGTCCGCGCTTCCCGGCCTTTCGGCCGCGAGCGCCTCGGCCCTGCTCCAGCGCACAGACCGGCTGATAAAAACCGTTCCCGAGGTCAAAACCGTGTTCGGCAAAGCCGGACGCGCCGAGACCGCGACCGACCCGGCACCGCTCGAGATGTTCGAGACGACCATCCAATTCAAGCCGCGCGATCAATGGCGCGCGGGGATGACGCCGGCAAAGCTGGTGGAGGAGCTGGACCGCACAGTGCGCGTGCCCGGCCTCACGAACGTATGGGTGCCTCCGATCCGCAATCGGATCGATATGCTCGCGACCGGCATCAAGAGTCCCATCGGGGTGAAAGTGTCGGGGTCCAACCTCTCCGAGCTGGACCGCATCGCCGGCAGCATCGAACGTGTCGCCAGGACCGTGCCGGGCGTCAGCTCGGCATTGGCAGAACGGTTGACCGGAGGCCGCTATGTCGATGTCGATATCGATCGGGTGACCGCGGGGCGCTACGGTCTCAACATCGCCGATGTGCAGGAGATTGTGTCCGGCGCGATCGGCGGCGAGACGATCGGCCAGACGGTGGAGGGCCTTGCCCGCTACCCGATCAGCGTCCGCTACCCCCGCGAGCTGCGTGACAGTCTGGAGGGACTGCGAACTCTCCCAATCGTCACCGCATCGGGTCAGCAGATCACACTCGGCACCGTCGCATCCGTGTCGATCGCGGAAGGTCCACCGATGCTCAAGACGGAAAATGGTCGACTCTCGACATGGGTCTATGTCGACGTGCGCGGGCGCGACCTGGCCTCCACGGTCGCCGATCTGCGCCGTGCTGTTGGCAAAGATGTTCGGCTCAGCCCCGGCGTCTCGATCGCCTATTCCGGACAATTCGAGTATCTGCAGCGTGCCGAGGCTCGGTTGATGCTCGTCGTGCCGGCGACACTCGCGATCATCTTCCTTCTCCTCTACCTTACCTTCGGTCGCCTCGACGAGGCGGCGCTTATCATGGGCACACTGCCCTTCGCGCTGACCGGCGGCATCTGGACATTATGGCTGCTCGGCTATGCGCAATCGGTCGCCACAGGTGTCGGGTTCATCGCGCTCGCCGGCGTGTCGGCGGAGTTCGGCGTCGTCATGCTGATCTACCTGAAACACGCATTGGCCGAGCGCGGGCCGTCACCGTCGGGCGAGCAAGTATCGGAAGCGATCAGGGAGGGCGCGCTGTTGCGGGTACGTCCCAAGGCGATGACCGTCGCTGTCATCGTCGCCGGGCTGTTCCCCGTGCTGATCGGGCATGGCGCCGGATCGGAGGTGATGAGCCGGATCGCCGCGCCGATGATCGGTGGAATGCTGACCGCCCCTTTCCTCTCCATGTTCATCCTGCCAGCCGCCTACTTGCTCTTGCGGCGGCGAGCTTCAACCCGCCCCGAAAGGAAGATCTGATGAAAGCCACTTTCTCCATGCGCGCCGCATTCATGCTACTAGTCACGCCGATCGCAGCGAGCGCTCTTGCTCAAGGCAGCAGGCCGGCTGCATCGGCTGTAAAATCCGGCAGCGGATCGGGGACGATCACTGCCGTCGACGCGAAAGGTGGAACCGTAACCATCAAGCACGGCCCGATCCCGACGATCGGCTGGCCCGCAATGACGATGACCTTCCGGGCATCCCCCCCGACCCTGCTCAAGGGACTGCGGTCGGGGCAGCGGGTCGCATTCACCGCCAAGGCGAAGGGTATGACGGCAGAAGTTACGGCGATCAGCCCGCATTGACGACGCGTGCCGACCTTCGCGTCAGTGCGCCATCGCCAGCACGGGCGGCGCAGCGATCATCCACAGCGCCATCGCGACCATCATCAGGTTTTCGGTGAGCGAGATGAAGCCGAGCGGCACGTTGCTGTCCCCGCCCACGCACGCGCATTTCAGCTCACGCTTGTCGATGTAGACGGCCTTGAACACCGACACCGCGCCGATCGTACCGATAACGAGCGCGACGGGCACCGACAGCCAGGTCAACGCGCCGGCTGCCATCAGGACGCCCGCCGCTCCTTCCGCGTAGGGATAGACATAGGAATAGGGCACCCAGCGCTTCGCGAGCAGATCGTAGTTGAGGAACATGCTCGAGAAGCTCTCGACGTTCTGGAGCTTGAGCATCGCCAGAGCGCACATCGAGAACGCGATGAACCATTCACCCGCCCGCACCGTGAAGGGCGTGCCGAGTACCGCATAGCTGGCGGCGAGCGCCATCAGCGCCGTCATCGCGAACACGGCAATCACCGGGCGATAGGTGACGGCCTTGGGGTCGCGGACCATCTTGCCGAAGAAGCGGCGCAGATCGTCATAGCCGCCGACCCGCTCCCCGGCGATAAAGATCTGCGGGGTCGTCTTGACGCCGTGCTTCGCCTTGAAAGCGTCGGTTTCTTCCCGCGTCATCAGCCAATGGTCATCGACCGCATAGCCTTCCCGGCGCAGAAGATCCTTCGCCTTCAGCCCGAAAGGGCAGGTATGTTCCGGCATCACCATCCGGTAGATCGTCGCCTGTTTGGCGGGGGCGCTCGCCATGCCGCTTCTCCAATATCCTCGCCCCGCCTATATAGGGTCCGTACCATAGTACGGAGTCAAGGCATGACCGGCATGACGATCGCGGCGCTCGCGCGCGAGGGCGGCGTCGGCGTCGAAACGGTGCGCTACTATCAGCGTCGCGGTTTGCTGGACGAGCCAGACCGGCCGACCGGGGCTGGCGCCGGAGGCGGCATCCGGCGCTACGGCACCGATGACGCCCGCCGCCTTCGCTTCATCCGCTCGGCGCAGGCAGCCGGTTTCACGCTCGAGCAGATCGGTGAGCTTCTGGCGCTGGATGCGACCGACGATCGCGCGCGTGCGCGCCAGCTCGCCCATGAGCAGATGGCGGCGCTGGATGCGAAGATCGCCGAGCTTGAACAGGCGCGTGCTTCGCTGCGTCGGCTTGCCAGCGAGTGCGGCTCGGGATCGGCAGGGCCGTGCCCAATCCTGACAGCGTTCGATTCACCGACTGAGTGATCTTTGATTAGCTCCCAGGCGGTCAGCAGGAGATTTCGGATCAGGCAAATAGATCGCCGATCGCACGCATACGGAAGGCGTTGATCCACCGACGTCGGCGATGCTCGCTGGCGTCGTGGCGCATGTGGCACCGCTGGCAGAGTGCAGCGAGGTTGCGTGGTCGGTTATCGCTCGGATCATGGTTCAGATGCGCGCTAGCAAGAACCACGCGCGTGATCCGCACTTGTGAAGGTGGATCAATGCCGACGAAGCCAGGTTGCGCGCATAAGAGGGCGTCGGGCGGCGGCAGGCGGCGAACGCACCTGCCCTGCCCGTTGCGCCACCTGCTTATGTCCTCATCCCACCAAACACCATCGCCCAGATGCAGCACATGACGACCATGCGGGCGCTGACAATGTTCGCAGCGTCCTTTGGCGCGGCCAAACCGGATGAAGGCAGATAGTTCACGCCAGTCAATCGGGTAGAGCCAGCGATGTTCACGCGCGATTGGCATAACAATTCTATGATTCAGTATCGTGGAGAACGAAAGCAGAAAACAGCAGTGACTCAACTTATCCATTACGGCTAGGTCACTAAGCGATTAGCTGACTTGGCTACTCAAGGAATGGTGTCAAAACCGTTCGGTTGTGACACTGGTTAGGAAGCCGAGCGATCAGCTGCCAAGCATTTTTCCGTCAATCTCCTGACCATAATAGTCCCCTTTGGGGTGAAACTGCTTACGTGCGCTCTCGACAGTCCCGGTCTGCCGCGGATCGCGGGGTCGCTCGCGACTATCGACATAGGCGGCGACATCCCACGCCTGCTGATCCGTCAGCGTGTTGCCCTCACCATAAGGCATGTTGGCCTTGATGAACCCGGCAGCCGACGCCAGCCCGGTCATGCCCGCACCCCAATTGTAGGAGCGCGCTCCCCACAGCGGCGGGATAGTATAGCTGCCGTCCGGGTTCGCCTGCCCTTGGCCGTTCGCACCGTGGCATGATGCGCACTGGCCGGCGAACACAATCGCGCCGCGAACCGGATCGTGCCCGATCGGGGTTGTGGCGAGCTTTATGAACCCGCGACCGGGCAGCGGCTTGCCGGATGGCGCGCCGGTCGCGAGCCAGGCGAAATAGCTCTGGAGATCGCGGTAGATATCGTCGCCATAGGGCGGCGGGGCGCCGGCTTTCGAGGCGGGCGCGTTCATCGAGTAGAGGAAGCAGTCGCGGATGCGATCCTCCATCGTGTTCACCCGGCCGTTCTTCGCGCGATAAGCTGGGTAGCTGACCCAGGCCGCCCACATCGGGGACGCATCGGCCTTCCGCCCGGCATCGAGGTGACAGTTGCTGCACGTCAGGCCGTTGCCGACGTACTGGCCGGCATGAGCCGCGCTCGCGGTGAAGATCAGTCGACCGCGCCGGATCGCGTCGCCGTCCGGCCCGGCGGGGATGGTGCTTTCCGCCGGTGGCGAAAAGGCGGCGTCCGCTGCTACCTCGACGGGTGCCTGCACGGGCGCGTCAGACTGCCCTACCTTGTAGGTGACGACGAGGACGAGCAGCGCGGCGGTAATGGCGAAGATGATACGCTGGGCATCGCCATCATCACCGGGCGTTGGCGGCGTTGGTTCGGTCATTTGCCCGCGCCGAAGTGGTTGAGCGGCACCTTGAGGAACGCTGTGCCGCACGCCTCCGGCTCCGGCAGGCGACCGCCGCGGATGTTCACCTGGAGCGCGGCAAGCATCAGGTCCGGCAGCGGCAGGGTTGCGTCGCGCTTCTCGCGGGTGGCGACGAACTCGGCCTCACCGATGCCGTTGTGCACATGGATGTTGTCACGACGCTGGTCCGCCACGGTCGATCGTCCAAAGACTTCGCGCCCGTCCTTGCCGTAGTCGTGGCCGACATAGGTCGCGGTGCTGGGCGGCAGTTCGAGGATCGCCCGGATCGAGCGCCACAGCGCGCGCGCGTTGCCGCCTGGAAAGTCAGCCCGACTGGTGCCGCTGTCGGGCACCATCAGCGTGTCGTGGACGAACGCCGCGTCGCCGACGACGTAGGTGATCGAGGCGAGCGTGTGGCCGGGCGACAGCATGACGTGCGCGTCGAGCGAGCCGATCCTGAACTGCTCGCCATCGGCGAACAGGCGATCCCACTGGCTACCATCGACGGGCAGGTCGGGCAGGCAGTAGATGTCCTGCCAGAGCTTCTGCACCTCCACGACCTTGGTGCCGATCGCGGTTTTGCCCCCTGTCTTTTCCGCGAGATACGGCGCGGCCGAGAAGTGATCGGCATGGGGATGGGTATCGAGCACCCATTCCACAGTAAGTCCCTTGGCGCGGACATATTCGAGGATCATATCGGCATTGTCGGTTGCGGTCGCACCGGCACGGGGATCGAAGTCGAGGACCGGATCGATAATCGCGGCGGTCTTCGTGGCTTCGTCGACCACGACATACTGGAAGCTGCCGGTGCGCTCGTCATGGAGCGACGCAACCGTCATGCCCTTGTGATTATACTCGATCATGTTTCGTATCCTCTCGCATCGTCAGCTTTCTTCCCGCGCACGCGCGAACAGCCGTTGGAAATCGCTGGCGTCGATCGCGCCCATCACCAGCATGGGACCGGCAAGATAACCCGGGGTGCCCGCCAGTCCGATCGAATAGGCTTCCTGTCCGTTCGCCCGCAGGCGGGCTGCGACAGCGTCCGCGTGGGCGGCAAGCCAGGTCATCGCGCGCAGCCAATCGCCGCCAGCGCGCATCACGACGTCCCGCAACACGTCGTCGTCGATCGTGCGGCTGTCCGTCATCAACGCACGATGGACGGTCGGGTAAACTCCCTGTTCGGCGCACGCGAGCGCCACGCTTGCGGCACGTTCGGATGGCGGACCGAAGATGGGCCAATCCTTGTAGATGACCCGCACCTTGCCGTCGCGTTGCACAGCCTCTTCCAGGGCGGAAAATCCATGACGGCAGGCCGGGCAACGATAGTCGGTGAACACGGCAAGCCGGAGCGTAGCATCGGCAGGTCCGTCCTCGGGCGAGCCGTTACCGGCAAGGATCAGGTCGGCGGTCGGCCCGACGTCGCGCCCGATCGGGGCGGTACGCCGTAGAACCTGCCCGACTGCCCAACCACCCACGACCACCGCGCCCAAGCCGGCAAGCTGTCTCCGATTGAGCGGCCCGGGCATGGTCAGCGCGCCGCTGGTTTTTTGCGCGCTTCCGCGACGAGACGACGCAACGTCGGGAGATCGACAGCACCGGCGACGACCTGCGAGCCGACGATCAGCGCTGGTGTTCCGTTGAAACCGATCGCCTGGGCGATGCTATCGGTGCGCGTAAGCAGCGCGTCGATTTCGGCGCCACGGTTCTTCAAATCGCGTTGCAGACGGGGCCAGTCGACCTTGGCTTTGGCAGCCGCTGCCTTGACGCCCGCGCTGTCGAGCCGCGCCGGCGAGGTCATCAGGGCCTCGTGAAAGGCGGCATGCCTGCCCTGCCATTGGCTCGCGACAGCCGCGCGTGACGCCTCACGCGAGGCAGGTCCGAAGATCGGCCAGTCCCGGTACACGACCCGTACCTTCGGGTCGGAGCGAAGCAGGGCGTTCAGCACCGGCTCCATGCGACGGCAATAGGGGCAGTTATAGTCGAAAAACTCGACAACCGTGACGTCGTAGGTCCTGCCGGCGCGCTTGGGAGCCACGGGATCGTCAACGACCGCCTTGCGCGACAGATCGGGCTGCTGGGCCATGAGAGGCGTGATCGGCGCGGCGAAGGCAAGCGCGGCCAGGAGGCCCCGAGACAACAGGTTGCGACGATTCATCGGTGTTTCCTTGCTAATTCGATTCCATCGGCGAGCGCAGCGCGTGACAATTCACCGAGCTGGAGCTGTACGATCGTGCCGTCGCCCGCAACGAAGGCCGTTGCGGGATACCCCGCCACCTTCAGGGCTTGAGAAAGGCCACGATCGGGGTCGAGCGCGACATGGCGCGCTCCGATATTTTCACGGCCGAGAAAACCGCTGACGATCGCTTGCGCCTCGCCCTGATCGGCAAGAAGGATCGGGACCTCGCCAGGGCGCGACGCAACCGCATCGAGCATCGGCAGCTCACGCCGACACGGACCGCACCATGTCGCCCACAGGTTGACCACGAAGGGCCTGCCACGGAAGCGATCGAGTGGAAGCGGCGCGCCGGACGGGGTTGTCAGGTTGAGATGATAGGGGAACGGGCCGTAGGTCACGGGAGGGATCAGCGCCTGAAGCGAGAACCAGAGGCCACCCGCAACAGCCAACGCTCCCCAGCCTGCCGCCAGCGCGCTTGAGCGGCCAAGCCGGATCGCCAGCATCGCCGCAGCGCCCAGAAGCCCTGCAACGGGGGAAAAGCCACCCTGCCACACGGCAAGGATGGACAGCGGAGCGCCGGTGTAGCTCGACCAATGCGCTGCGACGTAACCGATCCGTGCCGTGACCAGTCCAGCGACGATGGCGCTGGTGGAGACCGTCGATACGCGAGGGAAGCGGAACCGACCGGCCAGTGTCGTGAGGCCAAGGAACACGACGATGCACAGCACGGCAAGCCCGCGATCGACGGCCAGCATCAGCGGCCCGATGGCAATCGCACCCGCCATCAGAGAAACGCGGCCGCGCTTTTCCAGAGCATGTAGGCCGCCACCACGAAGATCAGGACGGCGAAGACCGTGGTGAGCGTGCCGCCCGTACCGAGGCGCTTCGCGATGCGCGTGCCGATCAAGCCGCCGACAACTCCACCGGCGATGAACACGAAAGCCAGCGGCCAGTCCACCAGACCCGAAAATGCGTAATTGGCGGCCGTCGTCAGCCCGAACGCGGTGACGGCGATCAATGACGTGCCGACGGCGTTCAGGATCGGCATGCCCGTCGATCCGATCAGGCCGGGGACGATCAGAAAGCCCCCGCCGATGCCGAAGAAGCCCGAGAACAGACCGGTGCCGAGGCCGTAGCCCAGCACCTTCGGCGCCTTTTCCCGGTTGCACTCCGCCCCCGGGTTGCCCGTGTCACCGCGCCCGCGCAGCATCAGGACGCCGACGACGACCATGACCAGTGCGAACAGGAACAGGAGCTTGCCGCCGTCGACGGCCTTGCCCGCGGTAGAGCCGAACAGGGCGCCGATGACGCCGGCGGTCGCATACATGCCGCCACAGCGCCATTTGACGTTATGCGCCCTTGCATGGCCGATCAGCCCCGTGGCGGCGTTAGCCGCGACGGCGAACGCGCTCGTGCCGATGGCGAGATGGGCGTCGGGCACGCGCACCAGATAGACCATGAGTGGGACGGCGAGGATCGAGCCGCCCCCGCCGACAAGCCCGAGGGTAAAGCCCACCAGGCTGCCGGATAACGCACCCAGCAGATACTGGATCGGTTCGAGGGTCATGCCGCTTTGCCGATCTTATGCGGAGCCGCCATCCATTCATGGCCTTTCAGCATGCCTTGCCAGTAAATCGGGGGCAGCATCCGCTCCTTCAGGAACCAGGCAGCGCGCGTCGGGCGCGTGCCGTTCAGCAGCCACGACGGAAAGCTGGGGAGCAGTTTTCCACCATAGCCGAACTCGGCGAGGACGATCTTGCCGCGCTCGACGGTGAGCGGGCACGACCCATAGCCGTCATAGTCGACAACAGGAGGCTTGCCTTCGAGTGCGGCGAGCGCGTTGACCGCCACCACGGGTGCCTGCTTGCGGGCTGCCGCAGCCGTCTTCGCATTGCTCGTCCCCGCAGCATCGCCCAAGGCAAAGACGTTGTCGTATCGCTTGTGGCGCAGCGTCGCCTCATCGACCTCGACGAAGCCGTTTGCCGCCGCGAGCGAACTTTTGGCAACGACGTCATGCGACACCTGCGGCGGCACGACGTGGAGCATGTCGAACCCGCGCTCGATCCGCTCGCTGACACCGTTCTGCTTGCGCTCGAAGGTGGCAATACGCCGATCGGCGTCGACCGCGACGAGGTTGGATTCGAGCTTGAGGTTGATCCTATACTTCTCGACATATTCCATCAGCGCAGGGACATAGGTCGCGACGCCGAACAGCGCCGCACCGGCGTTGTGAAATTCGACGTCGATCGCGGGGAGAACACCGCGTTCGCGCCAGATGTCGCAGGACAGGTACATCGCCTTTTGAGGCGCGCCGGCGCACTTGATCGGCATCGGCGGTTGCGAGAACAGCGCGCGTCCCCGCTGCAATTCCTGGACAAGCTGGTAGGTGTAGGGCGCCAGATCGTAGCGGTAGTTGGACGTGACCCCGTTGCGGCCCAACGCTTCGGTAAGCCCCGCGATCTTCTCCCACGCCAAACGCAGGCCGGGGGCGACGATCAGGACACGATAGGCGATCGTATCCCCGTCGCCCAGGGTGATCGCCTGACGCTCGGGGTCGATGGTGATCGCCGGCAGCCGGATCCATTCGACGCCCTTGGGCATGACATCGGCTTCGGCCTTGCGGGTCTGTTCGGGGGTGAAAACGCCTGCCCCGACTAACGTCCAACCGGGCTGGTAATAATGGTCCCGGGCCGCATCGACGACCGCGATCGACACCTTGGCGTTACGTTTCAGGATGCTGGCGGCGGTTGCGATGCCCGCAGCTCCGCCTCCGATGATGACGATGTCGTAGGTCATTTGCCGGTTCTTTCGGACCGGCGAGCGAGCGCCGGCTTCAGATCGGCCAGGTCGTACCCGGCTGCCTTGGCCTGACCGACGATCGTTTCGGGATCGGCATGACTCGCCTCCGCCAGCGCCCATAGGGTAGCCGCCCGCGTGCCGCTTCGGCAGAAGCCGAGCGTCGGTCCCGGCAGCGCAGTCAGCGCTTCCTTCATCCGGTCCGCATCGGCATCGGTCGCCTTGCCCGGCACGATCGGGACATGGGCGAACGCAAGGCCGTGTTCTTCGGCGATCCGGGCCATCTCGTGTGCGCTCGGCTGTCCCTGCTCCTCGCCATTTGGCCGGCTCGAAACGATCGAGCGAAACCCCGCCTGTGCGGCGGCAGCGACATCATCCCGGGTGAGCTGGGGAGCAGCCGAGAAGGACGGTGTGATCTTCTTGAAGGCCATGTAATGTCTCCTGTCCGGTCACGCCGAACGGCGTGGGATGAGTGCGAAGCGGTGGATGGCTGCGCCGAGCGCCATTGCAGCGGTGAAGAGCAGCGCGGGGGCAGGCTGGATCGCGAGCGCGGCGATGGCGGGGCCGGGGCACAGGCCGACAAGGCCCCAGCCTATGCCGAACAGGGCGGCACCGCCGAGGAGGCGCGCGTCGATCGGCGACGTGGCCGGCGTATGGAATTGCTCCGCGACGATCGGCGTAGAGCGTCCACGCACGATGAGCCAGGCTATCGCCATCGGCAGGATCGCTCCCGCCATGACGAATGCCAGGGTCGGGTCCCAGGCACCGGCGACGTCGAGAAACGCCCGTACCCGCGCAGGATCGATCATGCCGGACACGGCGAGGCCGGCGCCGAACAGCGTGCCGCTGACGAGCGAAAGAAGGCTCTGGCGCATCACGATACCACTCCCGCGAGACGCATGAGGGTCACGGTGGCGATGCCGGTCGCCATGAACGTGCCGGTCGCGACGATGGACCGCGGCGACAGGCGCGACAGGCCGCAGACGCCGTGACCGCTGGTGCACCCCGCGCCGAGCCGCGTCCCGATCCCGACGATCAGCCCGGCGACGGCGATCAGCCCGAGCGACGTCGGGAAGCGAGCTTCCACATTCACATTGGCTGCGGTCAGCGCCGCGCCCAGGGGCAGCCCCGCCGTGAAAAGCAAGGCCATCATCCAAGGCGCTCCCCCTTCAGAGAGAGCGAGGACACGCGCGAACATGCCGCTGACCCCGGCGATGCGGCCGTTGCCCAGCAACATGATCGCCGCAGCGAACCCGATCATCAGGCCGCCGATGAAGCCGGCAAGCGGCATGGCATGGGGAAATCCGGGCATCACAGCGTATCCAGTGGAATCTTGAGGTAGCGGGTGCCGTTGACTTCCGGCTCCGGCAGATGGCCGCCGCGCATATTGACCTGCACCGATGGCAGGATGAGCTTGGGCATCGACAAGGTGGCGTCCCGACTGGTGCGCATCGCGACGAAGTTGTCTTCGTCCACCCCCTCATGAACGTGGACGTTGCCGACGCGCTGCGCGCCCACGGTCGTCTCCCAGACATACCGGTCGCGCCCCGCAGCCTTGTAGTCGTGGCACAGGAACAGCCGCGTCTCGTCGGGCAACTGCATCAGTCGACGGATCGAGCGGAATAGCTGGCGCGCATCACCACCGGGGAAGTCTGCGCGTGCGGTGCCGTAGTCCGGCATGAACAGGGTATCGCCGGTGAAGACTGCGTCGCCGATGACATAGGCCATATCGGCGGGGGTGTGCCCCGGCACATGCAGCGCGATGGCCTCGATGTCGCCGATCGTAAAACGGTCGCCATCGTCGAACAGGTGGTCGAACTCGGAGCCGTCCCGTTCGAAGTCGGTGCCGGCGTTGAAAATCTTGCCGAAGACGTTCTGCACGCGAATGATGTCGCGGCCGATCGCGAGCTGACCGCCCAGCGCCTTTTGCAGATAGGGCGCCGCAGACAGGTGGTCGGCATGAGCATGGGTTTCGAGCAGCCAGTCGACCGAAAGGCCGTGCTCCCGCACATAAGCGATTACCGCATCCGCCGACGCCGTATTGGTGCGACCGGCCGCAGCGTCGAAGTTCAGGACACTGTCAACGATCGCCGCCTTTCGCGTGGCGGGGTCCCAGACGACGTAGGTCGCGGTGTTGGTCGGCTCGTCGAAGAACGAGTGAACGACCGGCGCTACCGCCGCCTTCGCACGTTCAATCTGCGCAACTGCCTCATTCAACGCCGATTCCACGATCGCCTCCAATTATTGATTTCATGGTTTATGTAGTTGTGTAATCCGCTTGCGTCAACGGGCTGCCCGTGCCATCTGAAAAGCATGGAAACGATGGATGCAGACGTACCGCGCTCGTTGCGCATCGGGGACGCGGCCCCGAATTTCACCGCCCGCACGACGCAGGGCGCGATGTCGCTCGATCAGTATCGTGGTCGTTGGGTCGTGTTCTTTTCGCACCCGGCTGATTTCACGCCGGTCTGCACCAGCGAGTTCGTGGCCCTGGCGAAGGCCGCACCGCAATTCGAGGAGCTCGACTGCGCCTTGCTCGGGCTGTCGGTTGACAGCCTGTATTCGCATGTCGCCTGGTTGCGCGCGATCAAGGATGTCTTCGGTGTAGAGGTGCCGTTCCCGGTCGTGGAAGACCCGTCGATGGCGGTGGGTTACGCCTATGGCATGCTTGACGAACAGGCCGGCGACGCCTCGGCCGTGCGCGCGACCTATTTCATCGATCCTGAGGGCATCATCCGTGCGCTCAACTGGTATCCGATGAACGTCGGGCGATCGGTCGACGAGATGCTCCGCACGGTGAGGGCATTGCAGCGATCGGCCGATGGGCAGGCCTATACGCCGGCCGACTGGCAGCCGGGTGACGACGTCCTGCTCCCGCCCGCCTTGCCGTGCAGCGCCGGTGCCGACTGGTTTCATCAGTTGAAGGCCGATCGATGACGGCGATCCATCAATCCCGCGCGATCGCCGATGCGGCGGTCGAAAAGCTGCGCGTGTTCGCTCAACCCCAGCGCCTCATGATCCTGTCCTATCTGCTGGGCGGTGAGCGGCAGGTTGCGGACATAGAGGCTGCGACCGGCGTGACCCAGCCGGCCCTCAGCCAGCAGCTTGCCGAGCTGCGCCGCGCCGAGCTGGTGAAGACGAGACGCGAGGCAAAGCAGGTCCATTACCGGCTCGCCGATGACGCAGCCGCAATGTGCGTGCGCACGCTCGAGGCGATATTCGGCGCCGATGATCTAGCCGTGCATGAGGCAGCGCCCGCTTCCCGACCGTCGCGAGCGCGCGGGGCGTCGGCTGCCACGCGGCCGCAAAATATAGGCGCAGCCGTATTTGCGAGGGTCGGATAATCATTCCGGTTTCGAAAGGACAAACCAGATGCGGCTTCCCGCTATCGCAGTTGCAGGATGCTTGGCCGTCATGAGCAGTGCCGGGTCAGCAGGCGTCACCGCGCAACAACCCGTGATTGCCGGCTATGGCAGGATCACGCCGGTAGAAGGCGCGGTTGAGCGGCCGGACCACTCGCTGCGATATCGTGTGCTGTTCAGTGTGACGAAGGCGGCGTCATCTCCCGACAAGGTCAATCCCTCGCTGGAGAAGGTCGCACGCTTCCTGAACCTGCTCGGGGCGGACGGCGTGCGGCCGGCACAGGGAGATGTGATCGTGATCGTCCACGGGCCGGCGACACCGATTATTGCCGATGATGAGGCATATGCGACGAAAACCGGTGCCACGACGAACCCCAATCTTGCCTTGATAGCGGCGCTAAGGCGGGCAGGCGTGTCCGTTCGAGTGTGCAGCCAGGCTTTAGTCGGGAATGGGATCGCTCCGGTCACGGTCGATAAGGCTATCGAAGTCGATGTCTCGGCTCTCACCACAATGGCGACATTGCAGATACGTGGTTGGGCGCTGATCCCTGACTGATCGTACCGAACTTCCTGTTTTATCATTCCAGTCCGTAACGCGGCCGGTGTCACAACCGTCCGGTTGTGACACCTGCGTAGCACCCCAGCTTTTCCGCGGGTCTACAGGTGTCGGAACCCCGTGTCAGAATGGCAGGTTGGAAGCGACTATGCGCGATTATCCTGCGGTGATACCCAGGATGCCGCTCTGCTGCTCCACGCGGAGACCAATCCGCGGTGGGGTTCGGTCTGCCACGACCCGCAGGTAAAACATGTACGGTACTCAACTAGTCTTCTGCGGCTGAGCGGCCCTTGAGCGGTGGAGCGCGGTCACGCGCTTGACGTGGGCGATGCTGCACCCGGCGAGCTCCGCGGTCTTCGCGATGCTCATGCCCGCCTCGCGCAGACCTACGATGCGCCGGTGGTGGGCGAGGTCCGGCTTGCGGCCGGTGTACCGCCCCGCCCGCTTGGCAATCTCGATGCCCTCGCGTTGCCGCTCGCGCCGGGTCTCGTAGTCATCCCGCGCCGTCTGCAGCGCGACCCGCAGCAGCATGTCCTGCACCGCCTCCAGCACGATGCGCGCCACGCCTGCGCTATCAGCTACCAAGTCCGACAGGTCCACAATGCCCGGCACCGCCAGCCGAGCCCCCCTGCCCCGGATAGCATCCACCAGCAGTTCCGCTTCCTGCAGAGGCAGGCGGCTGATGCGGTCGATCTTCTCGGCCACCACCACCTCGCCCGGCTGCAGGTCCGCCACCATGCGCAGCAGCTCCGGCCGGTCCGGTCGCGCGCCCGACGCCTTCTCCCGGTATACGGCCGCGACATAAAAGCCGGCCGCCCGCGCACCAGCCACAATGCTCTCCTGCCGCGTCAGGTCCTGCTCGTCCGTGCTTACCCGCAAATACACCCGCGCCGCCCTAACCTCGCTGCCTGCCACCTGCTCATCACTCCTACTTGGCGTTGTTGGGTATACCCGGATGAGCTACGCAGTGGGACGGCAGCTCAGAGCCGATCGTGCCGATGCTGCCGAGCTTAGCCAAGCAAGCCGAACCTAGCGAGCTAGGCTGCTATCTCGATCGGCGATCGTCAGTGCACGCTTGCTCGGGCCAACTCGGCCAAAGCGCTGATCACGACCACCCAGCGCGCGGCGGCGGTCGAGCTTTCCTTCTCCCGCACCTCCTCCAGATAGCCGTCTGCCCAGGCGATCGCCTCGGACAGGCCGAGATCCCGGCGCAGATCGATCGCGATCGCCCACGCCTCCTCAAGGATCGGTTGTACCGCTCGGCCACTTGGAGCGTCGTTCCCTAGCTTGTTATGGCCCTCGACGGCGAGAGAAGCGGGATCAGTCATCAGGGTAGATCTCGTCTGGCCAGAACTCGACCGTCCCCGAATTCGGCGGTGTGGCACCAGTCGCATGAGCAGGCGGCAGAACGGGATGATCGCCGTCGAACGCGATCCGAACGGCGGCACCGGCTGACGTGGCAGCCTGGAAAATCACCTCGACTGGACGGCCATTGCGCAGCATGCCACCAATCCAGGGAGCGCGGTCCGCGGTCAGATAGCCGATCTGGACATTCCGACTGCTGAACACCGCAATCGCATGCGGGTCCGCCGGGTTCTTCGGCTCAGGAACCAGCTCGATCGGTTCGCCGGGCCCGCAAAGCAGGATCTCGAAGCGCCGGTTGCCGCCATCCGCATTGGGATGGTTCGCGCCGACGACGTGCAGGCTCATCTGCTTCATGCTGTCACCTGTGACCGGGCTGTCCCGATCAGCTCAGCGTGCGACCGAACCATAGCACCCGTCCCACGATGTCGATCCGGCTGGGATTGATGTCCTGCCAGCTCGGATAGTCGGGATTGTCGCTCCTGATCGAGATGCCGCGACCCGAGGGCTGCCGCGCCAGCCGCTTGACCATCAGGCTATCGTCCAGCCGCAGGACGTAGATGCCGTCGCGTAGCCGGCTCACCCCATCCTTGCGATCAACGAGCACATCGTCACCATCGGCGAGCGTCGGAGCCATCGAATCGCCCTTCACCTGAATGATCGACAGGCCATCGGCCGAGCCTTTGGTTCGCTCGCGGAGCCAGCGCGGATCGAAGCCGATCGACGTCCGGCGCGCCTCGCCAAAGTCGGCAGCCCCGTAGCCGGCCGACGCATAGACATCGAGCACCGGCACCTGCTGCAGCGTTGGCTTCTCCCACTCCTGAGGACCGCCGAGCACCGTCTCCTTCACCCCGAAATAGCTGGCAAGAAGGCGACGGTCCTTCTCGTCGAGCCGCTTGGGCGTACCTCGTTTGATGAACTGCTGGATGTATGCGGGATTGCGGCCGAGCATGCGCGACAGCGCGGCATACTCCTCCTTGCGCTCTTCAATGAGCCGTTGGAGCGCCTCGCGCGGGTGTTCGATCGTGGCGATCATCATAGGGGATTTCCTACAGCACCGGGACAACGGTATAGAACAGAACGGGAACGGAGTAAAGCGAGTCGCGACGCATGGACGGGGATCTGCTACCGAGGATCGAGACTTTTCTGGCACGGGTGGGCCTCAGCCCGACCCGGTTCGGCCGCATCGTCGTCCACGATCCTCGGTTCGTATTCGACCTGCGGGCCGGCCGCCGGCCACGTCGGCGCGTTCACGCGCATGTGCATGCCTGGCTGCTGCAGAACGGGGCGTGAGGCGGGACGCTCCAAAAACTCGCGCATGTCAGAGGCTCCCCACTCGCCAAGCCGACAAGACCTTGCGCACATAGGCTGGCGTCTCGCTGTTGGCGGGAATGCCGCGCGCCCGGATGACAGCCGCAGGCCCGGCGTTGTAAGCGGCCAACGCCAGTGTCACCGACCCGAACTTGTCGAGCATGGCTCTCAAGAAGCGAGCCCCACCATCGACGTTCATGCGAGCGTCCAATGGATCGAGCACCCCAAGCGCTCGTGCGGTCGCGGGCATCAGCTGCGCCAATCCCATGGCACCAGCGCGACTGACCACGCCAGGCTGGTAAGCTGATTCCACCGCGACCAATGCATCGAGCAAACCGTTCGGCAGCGCGTGGCGAAGCTCGGCGGCACGGATGAAGGCGAGGAATCGGTCGCGTCCTTTCGGTGGCGCGGCTCTCGTCGCAGACACGGACATGACCTTGGGATCGGCTGGCGCGGTCGAAGACCATTGCGCTGCGGTCGTCCGGTGCTCGATCAGCGCGAAGACGGCAGCTGAAGCATCGTTCGCCTCGGCTGAACTCGGTTCCGGGTTGGCTTGCTGCGCCAGTGCAGGTGAGGCCCAGGCCAGCAGCGCTGCCGCCGCGGGGAAAAAGGTTCGGATCATCATCGCCTCGCATCAAGTATTTTCCTCTTCCTCGGATTAGAACATAGTGCGAACATGGTGCTGTAGGAAAGCGCTTAGCCCGAGGGAGCGGAGGCGGCGGCGCGGGGCGCGTCACAGACAGCGAGAGCCCTCATGACCTTCCACAATCCACACCTCGCCAGCGGTGCCGACAGCGGCCGCACCATCGTCGAGGCGCTCGGCGGCCATTGGACGCCCCGAGGCGGCATGTGTCGGTGCCCGGCACACTCCGACACCACGCCGTCTCTCAGCGTCCGCCCGGGTCGCAGACGCCTGCTGTTCCACTGCTTCGCCGGCTGCGAGACTCGCGATGTGCTCGACGCGATTGCAGCGCTCCGCCTTCCCGGCGGTGCGCGCGTGGTGTTTGGCACCGACGAGCCAATCGACACACGAAAGCCCGCAGTGGAGCGGCTCTGGTCCGAGGCACGCCCGCTCCGTGACAGCCCTGCATCGCGCTATCTGGCGGGACGCGGGCTCATCGGGACCTCGGCGCTTCGTTTCCATCCGCGCACACCGCAAGGGCGGCAGCCGCTCACACGGTTTCTGCCGGCGATGATCGCGGCAGTGACTGACGAGAGCGGGCTCGTCGCCGTGCACCGGACGTTCCTCAGTCGGGATGGACTATCCCTCTCCTCCCGCCAGCCGGCACGTGCCGCGCTGGGTTCACTCGGCAGCGGTCTCGTCCGCCTCGTGTCGGCGAGCAATCGCCTCGGCTTGGCGGAAGGTATCGAAACCGCCCTCTCCGCCTCCCGACTCTTTGGCGTGCCCTGCTGGGCCACGCTCGGAGCCGAACGCTTCAAGCGGATCACCCTTCCCGCGTCGGTCACGGAGATCATCCTGTTTCTCGACCATGATGCCGCCGGGCACCAAGCCGAGACGGTGGCGCGCGAGCGCTTCGCCGACCGGCAAATCGAGGCCCGCTACCCGGCCCAGCCCGGTGCGGACTGGAACGATGTCCTGCGCGCACCTCCACGGGGCAGGATGACGACCGGACGATAGAGGGGAGGAGATCGGACACTTCGTGCCCCGACGTCGGCGCTGGAGCCGGCCGGGCCGGAGTCTCTGCCATGACCGCTGCCGCGCTTCGCCTCGAAGCTCCTGCCGATCCCGTCCTCGCCGTCGCGCATCGCCTTGGCGACTTCCTCCAGGCCGGCGAGACGATCGACGCCCGCCTGCTGCGCGACCTACTTGCCTCCGCGACAGGCCGCTCCGCCGCCGATGGCGGCTGGTCGATGCGCCACGCCTACGATGCGCTCGAACTCGCGCAAGTGCTCTGGCTGGCGTCAGCCGGTGCGGGCATGGACCTTTCCAGCCCGTCGGTCGCGCTGGACGCTCTGATCGATCTGGGCCGCCGACTGCCGACACAGACGGTGCGCACCGAAGACCAGCTCGCCTTCCAGCAATTCTCCACCCCTGCCCCGATCGCGTGGGCGATGAGCGTGGCGGCACAACTCCGCTCCTCCGACACCGTGCTCGAACCCTCCGCCGGCACCGGATTGCTCGTCTGGCCCGCGGCGAAGCTCGGCGCCGCCCTCGTGCTCAACGAGATCGATTCTGGTCGCCGACACTGCCTCGAACTGGCCTTTCCACAGGCCCGGATCAGTGATCACGACGGCGAACTCTTGGACGATCTGCTGCCGGTCGACGTCCAAGCCGACATTCTCCTGATCAACCCGCCCTTTGCGCGCTCCATTGGCCGCCCGGTCGACCGGCATGCGGCCGCTCGGCACCTGCACGCCAGCCTCCGCCGCCTCAAGAGCGGCGGCCGCGCGGTCGCGATCATGCCGAGCTGGTTCGACCGCCAGATGCTTGGATCGGAAGCGACCATCCGCCTCGACGCGGTCCTGCCCCGCGGCCTGTACGTGAAGCACGGAACCGGCATCGCCGTCCGCCTGCTCGTGCTCGACAAGGTTCCGGCTCCAGATAAGGGCCAAGCCGAGCTGGAGATGACCGGCCTCCCAGCGTTGCTGGACGCTATCCAACACCTGCCTGCTCGCGCTGGCCCGAGTGACCCGCTGCCGCGTACTCCGAGCGCGCGGCTGTCTCTGTTCCGCCGCCCGTCACAAACCTCGGTGGCGCCGCGCCCCCAGCCGGGCGCAGCCGAGCCCGACGGTGAACAGCCTATCGAGGTGGTGACCCTCGATGATCCCGCACCCGAAGGCGAGCCGGCCGGCATCTACATGGCATGGCGCCCCAGCCGTCTGGTGCTGCCAGGGGCCGCAGAGCATCCCACGCCTTTGGTCGAGTCCGTCGCCATGGGATCAATCGCGGCCCCCAAGCCGGCCTACCAGCCTCGCCTGCCCTCCAGCGTCGTGCGACAGGCCCTCCTATCGGCCGCGCAGCTCGAGACGCTCGTCTATGCCGGCGGTGCCTTCGAGCGCGACCTGCCCGGCCGCTTCGTCGCGGACGAGGCCGGCACCGACCTTAAGATAGCGGAGGACGGGACCACCTATCGACAGGGCTTCTTCCTCGGTGACGGCACCGGTGCCGGCAAGGGCCGGCAGATCGCCGGCATCATCCGCGATCAGAGTGCCCGCGGGCCCAGGCGGCACATCTGGCTCAGCAAGAACGAGGCACTGCTCGAGGACGCGCGGCGCGACTGGAGCGCGCTCGGCGGCATGAGCCTCGACGTGCAGCCGCTGTCGCAGTGGAAGCTCGGCACGCCCATTACGCTCGACCAGGGCATCCTCTTCGTCACCTACCCGACGCTCCGCTCGGGACGGGAGGAGGTCACCCGTCTCCAGCAGATCCTCGACTGGGCGGGCGAAAGCTTCGAGGGCGTAATCGCGTTCGACGAGGCGCACGCGCTCGCCAACGCCGCCGGAGGCGAGGGTTCGCGCGGTCGCATCAAGGGCTCGGAACAGGGCCTCGCTGGTTTGCGGCTCCAGAACCGCCTACCCCGCGCCCGCGTCCTCTATGTCTCGGCGACGGGCGCATCGGACGTCGCCAACCTGAGCTATGCCAGCCGGCTCGGCCTGTGGGGCCCCGGCACCGCCTTTGCCACCCGCGAGGCGTTCATCACCGGTGTCCGCGCCGGCGGCATTGCCGCCATGGAGCTCGTCGCGCGCGACCTGAAGGCGCTCGGCCTCTACACCGCGCGGGCGCTCTCGTTCGCCGGTGTCGAGTATGATCTGCTGGAGCATGCGCTCACCCCCGAGCAGGTCCGCGTCTACGACGCCTACGCCGAGGCCTGGGCGATCATCCATCGCAATCTTGGCGCAGCGCTCGAGGCGACCCGCGTGGTCGACAGCGCGTCGGGCTCGACCCTCAACGCCAATGCCAAGTCGTCCGCGCTCTCCCGCTTCGAGAGCGTCAAGCAGCGCTTCTTCGCCCAGCTGCTGCTCTCGGCCAAGCTGCCGAGCCTGCTGTCGGCGATCGCCACCGATCTCGAGAACGGGAACGCGGTCGTGGTGCAGCTCGTCTCGACGTCCGAAGCCATGCTCGACCGCCGGCTCGCCGACCTCGATCCAGCCGAGCGCGAGACGCTCGAGATCGACCTTTCGCCGCGCGAATATGTCGTCGACTATCTGGTCCGCGCTTTCCCAACGCGGCAGATGCGGGTCTTCACCGATCCTGACGGCAACGTCCGCTCCGAACCCATGGTCGATGACCAGGGCCATCCCGTTCACTGCCGGGCGGCGATCGAGGCCCGCGACAGCATGGTCGAGCAGCTCTGTGCGCTGCCGCCGGTCGCGACCGCCCTCGACGCCATTCTTGAGCGGTTCGGCACGGACCGTGTCGCCGAGGTGACCGGCCGCACCCGCCGGCTCGTGCTCGACCGCGCCGGTCAGCAGCGGCTCGAACGCCGAACGCCGCGCAGCAACCTTGCTGAAGCGCAGGCCTTCATGGACGGCACCAAGAAGCTGCTTGTCTTCAGCGATGCGGGCGGCACCGGCAGGAGCTATCATGCATGCCTGAAGGCCAAGAACCAGGCGCGGCGTGTCCACTATCTGCTCGAACCCGGCTGGCGCGCCGATGCGGCCATTCAGGGGCTCGGGCGGACTCATCGGAGCGCGCAGGCGTCCGCCCCCTTGTTCCGGCCGGTCACCACCGACGTGCGCGGCGAACGCCGGTTCATCTCGACCATCGCGCGGCGGCTGGATGCGCTTGGCGCGCTGACCCGGGGGCAACGGCAGACCGGCGGCCAGAACCTCTTCAACCCGGCCGACAACCTCGAGAACGACTATGCCAAGGACGCGCTCACGAATTGGTATCGGTTGCTGTTCGCCGGCAAGCTCCAGTCGATCACCTGCGCGGACTTCCAGGATCGATCCGGCCTCGCGCTGGAAGCAGAAGGCGGCGGCTTGCGCGACGATCTGCCGCCGATCCAGCGCTGGCTTAACCGGCTCCTCGCCTTTCCGATCGCGCTCCAGAATGCAATCTTCGAGGAGTATCTCGGGCTCGTCGAGGCACGGGTCGCCGCGGCACGCGAAGCCGGAACCCTCGATGTCGGTGTCGAGACGCTCCTCGTCGAGACACTGACGGTCAGCGATGATCGTATCCTGCGGACCGATCCGTCGAGCGGCGCGACGAGCCATCTCCTCACCCTCAATCTCGAACGGCGGCCCCGGCCGCTACGACTGAAGGCGGTCCTGCGGCTCGCCGGGCGCGAAGGCGCTTGCCTCCTCGTCAACGATCGCTCGGGCCGCGCGGCGGTACGCCTTCATGCCCGGAGCCTTCTCACCGAGGACGGGCTGCCGCTCCGGCGCTACGAGCTGGTCCGGCCCCTCCGCCGCGAGCATATCGGCCATGGTCAGTTCGAGGAAACACACTGGCGCCCCACCAACAGCACGGCCTTCGCCGCAGCATGGAACGCTGAGGTCGAGGAGGCGACGGCATCAACCCACACCGAGACGATGCATCTCGCGACCGGATTGCTCCTGCCGATCTGGGATGCTCTGCCCAATGACCATGTCCAGGTGCTGCGGGTCGTCGACGAGAAGGGCCGGTCGTTCCTCGGCAGGCCCGTTCCCGCGGCCGCCGTCTCTGAGCTGGGTCGCCGGTTCGGTCTCGACCTCGACGGCGCCGTTCCGGTTCCCGCCTTGGTGTCGGGAGTGCTGGAGACCGGCCGGTCCTGTGCCATCCCCGGCACGCTCTCGGTCCAGCTGAAGCGCTCGCTGGTGGGTGGCGAACGGCGGCTCGAACTCGCCGGCTTCGATCCTGCCCGCCTCGGCGAACTCAAGGCGCTCGGCTGCTTCACCGAGATCATCCGCTATCAGACCCGATTATTCGTCCCCGTGACCCGGGCAGCGGAGGTCGTCGAGCGCCTGTCCATCGGCCAGTGAGCAGTCGACACGACGACGCTCATCCTCTATTTAGGTGGTACCACTAGAAAGGATTGGTGATGGAGCGGGCGATCACAGCGAGCGACGCGAACCAGCGCTTCTCCGAACTGCTCCGCGAGGTGCAGGAGGGCGAGAGCTTCGTCGTCACCTCGCGCGGTCGCCCCGTCGCCAAGGTCACGCCGGTTGACGATTTCGAGCGGCAAGGCCCCGAGATCGACGCTTTGCTCGACTTCCTCTCTGCCCTGCCCCGCCGCAGCGGCCAGGGCTGGCGACGCGAGGATCTGTACGAGTGAGCCGTGTCGCGTTCGACACCAACGTCCTGGCCTATATCGCCGGGGTCGATCGCCATCCTGACGATGCGGCAAAGATCGACGCCAGCCGCGCGCTCCTGAGTCAACTACGGGGGCGGGCCTCGCTGATCGCCCCGGTCCAGGTCCTCGGCGAGCTCTACGTTGTCCTGAACCGATCGGGTGCCTCCCGCGAGGAAGCGCGTGAGACGGTGCTGCGCATGACCCGAGCATTCGGGACAGCGGACAGCAACAGCTCGGCCTTTCTCTCGGCGCTCGATCTCTCCAGCGCCCACCAGCTGCAGCTCTGGGACGCGCTGATCCTCAACGCCGCCGCCGAGGCAGGATGCGCGCTGCTCCTCTCCGAGGACATGTCGAGCGGCTTCGCGTGGCGCGGCACTGTCGTGATCAACCCCTTCGCCGCATCGCTCGACGAACGCCTCAGCCGCCTGATCGCCTGATCGCCTGATCGGGCATTCCCCGAACCGTTTGAGAGAGGAGGACGCGTCGGATGGCGCGAGCCGGCGTGAGCGCACGCGGGCTCGTCACCAGGAGTGAAGACGATGATCCAGACTATCCCGCTTGCCAAGCTCGTGCCCTCCAAGCGCAATGTCCGCCGCCGAAGCGATGCCGCCGCCGACGCCCAGCTCCGTGCCGACATCGAAGCGCGCGGCCTGCTCCAGAACCTGATCGTGACTGCCAACAAGAAGCCGCGCGGCACCTTCGCGGTCGAGGCCGGTGGCCGTCGCCATGCCGCGCTGAAGGCGCTTGCCGAGGAGGGCAAGCTCGCCGCCGACTTCGCGGTGCCCTGCCTCGTGCTCGACGATCTCGGCAGCGCGGTGGCCGAAGCGAGCCTGGCCGAGAACTTCCAGAAGCTGGCGCTGAACCCGGCGGACGAATGCCTCGCCTTCCAGCATTTCATCGAACAGGGTTCGGACGTCGACGGCGTGGCCCGCCGGTTCGGCGTTACCGTGCGGTTCGTCGAAGGCCGCCTCCGGCTCGCGAGCCTCGCGCCGGTCGTGTTCCAGGCACTCGCCGACGGCGTGATCACTCTCGACATCGCCAAGGCCTATGCCTCGACTCCCGACCGGGAGCGCCAGGCGCATGTCTTCGACCAGATGAGCCGTGGCTATGGCGGGGCGCACCCGGACAGCATCCGGCGCATGATGACGCAGGCGACCGTCTCCGCCGCCGATCCGCGCGCCCGGCTTGTCGGCGAGGACGCCTACCTCGCAGCGGGCGGCCGCATCGACCGCGATCTCTTCGCCGACGACACCTCTACCCGCTGGCTCGACATCGCCATCCTCGAACGGCTCGCCAACGAGAAGATGGACGAGGCCGCCGCGACGCTCGCCGCTGAAACCGGCTATGCCTGGATCCGCCCAACGCTCGACCGCTATGTCGACTGGCAGCAGACCGAAGGTCTCGAGCGGGTCGAGCTCGAGCCCGCGGCGCTGACCGACAGCGAGCAGGAGCAGGTTGCAACGCTTGAGGCTCAGGCAGCGGACAAGATCGCCCTGCTGGAAGACGAGGCGAGCAGCGACGAGGACCGTGCACAGGCCGAAGTCGAGCTCGAGACCATCGAGAAGGCGGTCGAGGCGATCACCGACAAGCCGCCGGTGCTCGACGAGGCGCTTCGACCCCAGATCGGCGCCTTCCTCGTCCTCGGCCCCGACGGCACGCCGCGGCTGCACCAGACGCTCTACGTCGAGCGGACGCCGCAGGAAGAGAATGGGCCCGACGATGCCGATCACGAGGCGGGCGAGCCTGCCCCTCGGGCCGTCGGTCTCTCGCAGCGACTGACCGACGAGCTTGCCATCCAGCGCCGCGATATCCTCGCGGTCCATGTCGCGGCCGATCCCGACTTCGCGCTCGATCTCGCGATCTTCCTGATGGTCGACCGCAAGCCCGGCCACGGAGTGGAGCGGTACGGCTCGTCGCTCAGCGCCCGGCCGCCGCAGGAGCCGGTGATCGGGCTCAAGACACCCGAAGCGCCCGCCACCCTCGCCCGGGTGGAAGCCGGCCAGGCGCTCGATCGCGGCTGGACCACTCTCGATAGCGCCGAGGCGCGGTTCGACGCCTTTCGCGCGCTCGGGCCCGACGAACGAGCGGCGTGGCTCGGCCACGCGGTTGCCGACAGTCTCGAGGCGAGCGTTGCGGGCACGGGCACTGGCGGCTGCCGCTTCCACGATCATCTGGGCCATCTGCTCGACATCGACGTCGCCGCCTGGTGGCGGCCAACCGCGGCAAACTTCTTCGACAAGGTCACCAAGCCCGTCATGTTCGACGCTCTTGTCGAGATCGACGGACCCGCACTTGCCGCGCGCTACGGCAATGCCAAGAAGGCCGACCTCGCCGCCGCCTGCGAGAAGATCTGTGCTGGCGACTTCATCGGCGAGGTCAGCACCAAACAGGCGGCACGGGCGTGGCTGCCGGCCGCAATGCGCTTCGCACCCGAACTTGCCCGGCAAGCTGAAGGCGATCCGGCCACGCTGCCGGACGAAGCGGACGCCAGCGCGACCGAGCTCGATCATGCCAGCGACGTGATCGACCGCGACGCTGCCTGAGCGGCACGCGGCATTCTGGGGCGGCCTCCACCGGAGGTCGCCCCTTTGTCTTCGGCTTCGCGAGAGAGGGGAGACGGCTGTCGCCGGGGCGAGCCGATCCGGCTCGTGATCGAAAGGAGCCGCGCGATGCGCCACAGCCGATCCACCCCGCCGACCAGCCCCGCCGAGACAATTACCAACGTTATAATCGAACGCCTGAAGGCCGGCGTCAGGCCCTGGCGCCAACCCTGGACCGGCGGTCCTGTCTCCCGGCCGTTGCGCGTCTGCGGAACGCCGTATCGAGGGGTCAACGTCATCTGGCTCTGGATGGCGGCACAAGCACGCGGCTTCGGCTCGCCGACCTGGATGACCTACCACCAGGCAGAGCTGCTCGGAGCCCAGGTGCGCAAGGGCGAGCGCGGCACGATCGCCATCTTCTACAGAAGCTATACCAAGGAGATTGAGGATCCCGCGACGGGCGAGCGCGAAGACGAGGCGCGCCGCGTGCTGAAGAGCTTTACCGTCTTCAACGTCGACCAGATCGAGGGGCTGCCCGAGCGGTTCCGGCCCGAGCCCTCGGCCTTGCCCGAGCCGAGCGCGCGTGACCGCGAGCTCGACGCCTTCTTCGCTGCCATCCCGGCGTCGCTGCGCCACGGCGGCGGCGAGGCCTATTACATGCCCTCGACCGACCAGATCACCATGCCGGAGGTGTCGCAGTTCCGGACGCGCGACCTCTACCGGTCGACGCTGGCGCATGAGCTTGCGCACTGGACCGGGCACCGAAGCCGGCTGGACCGCTCGCTGAGTGGTCGCTTCGGGAGCGACGCTTACGCCGTCGAGGAACTGGTCGCCGAGCTCGCCTCGGCGATGATCGGCGCCGAACTTGGGCTGCCAGTCGACCATCTCGACGATCATGCGAGCTACCTCGGCAGCTGGCTCAAGGTCCTCAAGACCGATGCCCGCGCGATCCTAACCGCGGCCGCGAAGGCCGAGGAGGCCTCCGCCTATCTGCTGAAGCTCGGCGGCGCCGAGCGCCCCGCCGAGCTCTCGCTCGCCGCCTGACCCGCGCCCTCTCGGCGGCCCGCAGCGCTCGCCGCTGTACCTCCTCTCCTCAGGAGATTTCCTCATGACCTACGACGTCGGCTACCGCTTCGCGCAGGCGCTCGATCCGAGCGGCCTCGACACCATCGCTGCCTGCCTCCACGCCATCCAGGCCGCTGCCAAGGACTGCCGGAACGCCGGCAAGCCGTTCGAGTCCGACCCTGCCGTGGTGCTGCTCGCCCAGCACCTTGGAGCTGTCGCGACGACCACGATGCCGGATCGGCCGGCCCTTCGCACGCTCTGCGGCGATGCTTTGGCCGAGATCGCGCGCACCCCGCTGCTCACCCTGCTCGCGGCGCGCGGCGTCGACCATGACGCTGACGCCAAGCGGACCTTCCACACGGAAGCACGACGGGCGCTGAAGCGGCTTGCCGACGCGCTGCACCTCGAGCGCGGCCGATACGACATTCGCGTCTGTGCTGGCGGTCCAGCGGTGTCGGGCGAGGTCATCCTCCACGGGGACGAGCTCTACTGCCAGGTCTCGATCGGCGGCTTCGGGCCGGGCGAGATCCTGTTCCGCCGCTGCCGCGGCCGGTCCGACTATGTCGGCGAGCGCAACCATTGGGCTCGCATGACCGAGCTGGTCGACCACGTTCGGCTGGCGGCACGGATTGCGCGCGAGATCGGGCTGGCATGCTTGCCTGAAAGCCAGCCGAGGCTCGTCGCCTGAGAGCCGGATACGAGGTCCGGCCAGTGCCGCGGTGCGGGCGCGAGAGGCCCTCTACCCGCCGGCGATCCAGGCGCAACCCGCCCGCCTGCGGCCCGTGTTGCCTCGCCTGGGCTGGCGCCCTCGCGAGGCGGCCCGCGCCAGCCTTGTCGGGGGGTGGCGCCCGGCCCTGATGCCGCCGGGTGGGAGGGCACGCGTCGCCGCAGATCCGCGGCGTCTGACAGGAGACCTCTCATGCCGACCACCCTTGCCGCCCAGCTCGCTGCGCTCGAACTCGGGCATCTCTCGATCGCCAGCGATCCCGGGGCGCGTCTCCTCGCCCGACCCGAGCCGGAAGCAATCGACCAGACGCTCGCAGCCGTCTGGTCAGACCTGTTCGCGCTGTTCACCGACACCATCCTCGAGGACCAGGCCGAGGAGCTCGGCTGGGGTTTCGTGAACCTCTTCCATCGCGCCGCTGCCAAGGCCTCGACCCGCATCGACCGGGCGACCGACGAGATCCGGCTGCTGCTCGCGACCAACGACGGCTCGGAGGTCCACACCGCTGAACTCGAACAGCAGGTCGAGCGCGCGCAAGCGGCCGAAGGCGAGATGCTGGCGCTGGAGGCACTCCGCGAAACGGCGGCCGCGCTCTACCTCGCCGAGACCGGATCGTCCTGGAAGCCGGCCGGCGGCTCGCGGCTCAGCCACGATGCGCTGAGCACCTCCGCTGTGGTCCAGGGACGCGAGTTCCTGAAGGCCCGCGCCGAAGGCAAGCGCCGGGCCGCGATGCCCGAGGGCACGCCCGTCGTCTTTGCCGGCGGGCGGCTGAGCTTCGGCAGCGCGGACGATGCCAAGGCCTATGGCGATGCAATCTGGCGCACGCTCGACCGGGTGCGCGCCAATGTCGCGGACATGGTCCTCGTCCATGGGGGCGACGGCAAGGGTGCCGACCGGCTCGCGGCGTCATGGGCCGAGCGTCACAAGGTGCCGCAGATCGCGTTCAGCCTCGACACCCGGCTCGGCGCCCGGGCAGGCTTCCGCCGCAACGAGCAGATGCTCGGGTTGAAACCGCGCTACGTCGTCGCTTTTGCCGGCAACGGCGTGCTGGAGCGGCTCGTCATCCAGGCCAAGGAGCGCGGGATTGCCGTCGTCGACCGGCGTGGTCCGCTCGGCACCAACCCCAAGCACCACGCCCGTACCTCGGGCGAAGCGGTCGCGGCTTGAACCCTTTCGGGCGCCGCTTCGGCGGCGCCCTTCTTCGCGGCTGCAGGCTATGCCGCTTTCTGCTCCGGGGTCGACGACGAGCTCTTCTCGCTCTCGCCGATCGCGAGCCGGCCACTCTCGGACAGCGCATAGAGCCCCTTCTCCACGCGCTCGAACCAGCCATAAACGTTGCGCAGCAGGATAGCGCCCGCATCCTCCGCGAGCCCGCGCAGCTCCCTCGGGCGCTTCGGTCCATCCCGCATCGCCTCGGCGCACGCGATCGTGCGCTGGCGATACGCCGTCATGATCGGCTGGCGGGTCGATCCACCCTGGGTCGGGTCGCCCTTCCGACGGCGATGCTCGGCCACCAGCCGCCGTCGCTGCGGCAGGTTGGGACGCGGTCGGTAGGTCGCAGGCTCGGCGAGCACGGTGACCGTGCCGAGCCGCAGGTCGACCGCGAGCAGGCCCAGCCCCAGCAACCGGCAGAGCCGATGCACCCGGCGGTCCTGGTCGCGGCCGCGGCGCGTGGCCGACACCGCGACATAGACGATGTCGGACGAGCGCGTCCGTTCGACCGCCTGCAGCAGCAGCTCCAGCGAGAAGGACAGCTTGAGCTCGGTGACGACCACGAGCGGCGGCTCGCCAGGTGCCAGCCCAACGATGTCGCAGCCGCAGATCTCTCCCTTCACCTCGAACCCATGACGCTCGAGGAAGCGCTTGATCGGCGCATAGAGCGCGGTCTCGCTGACAGGCTTGATCAGGGACATTCCGTCCTCACTAGCTCGCTCCCTTGCCGCCTCAAACCGCTCGCCTGTGGGCGCCGCTCCGCTGCAGGGTGGCCTGTCGTTCACGCTTGCGTAAGAGCATCGGCGATGATCCCGCTTCTGCTCCTCGCCAGCGTCGTCGCCCCCGGCGCCACCTTCACCTGCACACCCGTCGCGGTCTGGGACGGGGACGGTCCGATCTGGTGTGCGGAAGGGCCGCGCATTCGGCTGGAAGGCATCGCCGCCCGCGAGATGGACGAGACCTGCCGGCCAGGACATCCCTGTCCTCGCGCCAGCGGTCGCGCCGCACGCGACCATCTCGTCGCCCTTCTGGGCGGGGTCCGCGGCACGCTCCGCACCGGGCACATCGTGGTCCGTGGTTCCCCTCTCACCTGCGTGTCGAACGGCTCCGCGAAGGGCAGTCGGACCGGCGCCTTGTGCCGTTCACCCGACGTCGGCGACCTCTCCTGCGCGATGGTCCGGGACGGCTATGCGCTGGCGTGGGCCCGCTACGGCGGAAACCGTCTGTGTCGATCGGCGCGAACCTCCAGTACCAGACGTTAGCACTTTCGGGCGCCCGCGATCCGGCCGGGTCAGGACCATTCCCATCGACTGCTCACCCCTATGGCGGGCGCGAGCGCAGGCAACCCTTCCCGACCAGGCCCGTGTTGCTCCGGCTTCGCCTCCGCTGCCCGCGCCAGCCTGGTCTCCCAGGGTTCCCCTCCCGGCCCTGCGGGCCGCTCGGTGTCTCCGCCCGGCTGCCTCGCCATGGCCGGGGCTCCGTCGATCGGGACGGTCCCGACGATCCGAAAGGAGCAAGCGCCATGACCAACACCGTTCTTCTCGTCGGCAATCTCGGCACCGATCCCGAGACCCGCTCCACCCGCGGCGAGACCCGTGTCACCACCCTCAGCCTCGGCACCAGCCGGCCCAAGCGCGATCACGAGGGCAAGACCTTCAAGGATGCGAACGGCTATACCGCCAAGGAGACCGAGTGGCACCGCATCACCTGCTTCAACGGCCTCGGCAAGACGGTCGCGCAATACGCGACCAAAGGTATGCTGGTGTCGGTGCGCGGCCGCATCCACTACAGCAAGTGGACCGATCGCGAGGGGGTCGAGCGTTACGGCTGCGAGATCATCGCCGAGGATGTCCAGTTCCTCAGCCGCGGCAAGTCGGCGAGCGGCGGCGAGCCTTCCGGTCAGAACGACATCGACGACGACCTGCCCTTCTGACGGCCCGGAATACGCCCCGGCGGCACCGCCGCCGGGGCGCCTTCGTCATGCCTGGCGAGGGCTGCCGAAGTGCCGCGTGACGATCGCATCGAGGCGGCGGGTCAGCAGGCCGGCGAGCGCCAGGGCGTCCCGCTCGGCGTCGAACGGATCGCGCTGGCAGGCTGAGACGATCGCATCGCGCAGCCAGTAGCTGGTCGCCGGATCAGCAAGGATCGCGATGACCTCGGCCACATCGCTCATCGGCTCACGGGTGATCGGGTCAGGCATTGCCCTCCCCCTTCACCGGCGGGTGAACCATGCCCGCTTGCGATCGCATTTTGCCGGGAGCGGGTTCGCCGCCGTTCCCCTCGAGCGCGAGTCGGATCGCCTGTCTCAGGCCTTCGGCGCCGAGCGCACCGCCGCCGGCATCGAGCGCGATCAGCCCCAGTTCGAGCGCGGCAGCACGCCGCAGCTCCTCGCGCCGGCTCTCGAGCAGGCGCTGTTCTTCGTCATGTCGGGTGAGCGCATCTAGCGCGCTCGGCTTCTTCTTGGCCACGACCATTCTCCTGTCGGTCGAAGCCCCTTCCGATTCTCTCTTCGCCTAGCTGCGTACCTGTAGGAAAGGGACTTCTGCGGGCGACCGGAGCAGGTCCTCCCCTCCAGCGTGCCGCATCCAATCGGCCGCCGCGGGCATCGAGCCCGCGCCGGCCGAGCTCTTCTACTCGCTCGACATGGAGAAGCATGACAGCGGCGAAGACCGGGCCTCAAGGACGACGGGGCCCCACCATTTTTCCGGCCGATCGAGGTTCGCGCTCCACCGCCGGCGTCAGCACGCGGCCGGAAAAATCGTGACCCCCATCGCCGCTGGCGCGGCCGCGCGCGAGCGCGCGGTCCCTGACCCCCGATCTTCCCCGCTGTCCCTCAGCCGCCGTCTTTCACTTGAATATTGAGAGGACGGACGATGACCTTCTACAGCCCGATCACCACCACCGCCGCTGCTGCTGCTGCTGCTGCGGAGCACGACGCCTATATGGCCGCCTACGCCAGGGCCGCCGCAAGGGCGCCCTACAGCTACTTCGACCAGCACATCATCCGCACCGACGATGGCTGCTACTGGGTCGCTGACGAGGGTGACTACGAAACCCTGATGCAGGACCTGGTGGACCGGATCGTCCACACCGTGGCTGCCGGCCGCAGCGACGAATCATAAGCCGGCGAGAGGGGCAACCACGCCTCTCTCGCTTTGCTCGTCCAGAGCAGCGTCCCTCTCCCTGAGCACGCCTGCCGCGTCCTTTACCGACTGATCACACCCCGTTTCCCGAGCCAAGGTTCGCGTCGGCGATCCCACCGGGCACCCCGATCAAGACCCGGTCGTCAGTCCATCCATCCCGACCGCAGCACTTCGACGATATGGCGCAAAGGGAGCACACCCTATGCGGCAAGCCCGCAGGACAAGCACTTGAAGAACCTCGCCAAAACCGGTCTCACGGGCAGACACATTTCGTGGTTCCTTGTGGGACGGACAGTAAACCGTTGATTTCGCTTGCTGGAGCCGCCGAGCTGGCACGAGCGAAAGCGTTTTCCTACAGCCCCCGTCCGCTGCTAGATCGACCCTGCCTTGCGACGCGCGACCATGCTCCTCCGGCTCATCGGAGATGTGCATGTCGTACCATCATTTCATCACCGTTCGCATGAGCGGCGCGATGCGCGCTGAGCTCGATCACCTTGTCGCAACCCGCAACACCGACATCGGCAAGCTCGTGCGCGAACTGCTTGCCCGCGAACTCAGGGGCGCGCCCGACCGGATCAGCGAGGCGCTCGGACAGCTCCTATTCGTGGCGATCGCGCTCGACGAGCTGCTCGCCGTTCATCCCGATCCCGATCTGCGCGCGACCGTGATCCGGTTGTGGCGCGAGGCGACCTCCGAGGAGGGCCGGTTCCATGCGGCATAAGCTCGTCAACTTCACCCGCGGCAGCCAGCTGATCGGGCATTTCGGCTTCATGTTCGCGGCCGGCCTCAAGGGCCCTGCCCTAGTCGCGGCGGCTGTGTTCGGCGGCCTTATCTGGTGGCGCGTGAACGGCGCCCTGAGCGACGCCGAGAGCTATCTGAGCTGGATGCGGATCTACGTCGCCGGCTACACCTGGTTCGAGTTCGATCCCGGCAAGCCGGTCAACCTGGCCCGCGACGGTGCGCCGATCCTCGTGCCGATCGCACGTGCCGCCACGCACCCGTTGATGGCCACAGCCTGGGCCAAGTGCATGGTCGCGGTCCGCGGCGGGGCGGTGCTCGCCGCCTTGATCACGGTGCCGGCGACCATCGCCTTTGCCTGGGCGGCGGCCTGGTTCGGACGACGCTCGAAAGAGAGCCGCCACGAGCGCGGCGCGACGCTGGCAACCCTGCCGGCCCTGGTGACCGAGATCGAGGCACATAACCGGTCCGAGCGCGCGGTCGAGTATCGCCGCATCCTCGGCCCCGGCTGGCGGCTTTCCTCAGCTGCCGAACGCCAGGCGGCCAACCTCTACCAGCCCTACACGCTCGCTGGCGTGCCCTTCCCATGGCGGCTCGAGCAGAGCCACGTCATGCTGATCGGCACGACCGGCACCGGCAAGACCGTCTGCCTGCGCGACCTGCTCGGCCAGGTGCGGGCGCGCCGCCACCGCGCGGTGATCTTCGACCTGACCGGGGCCTTTATCGAGGCATTCTTCGACCCGACACGCGACGTCATCCTCAATCCGCTCGATGCCCGCTGCCCGCAATGGTCGGTCTTCGAGGACTGCGTCGACGAGGCGGGCTTCACCGCGGCGGCGGAAGCACTGGTCCCTCATGACGGCGGCGGTGCCGAGCAGTTCTGGGTGCTCGCTGCGCGCATGCTGTTCGTCGAGATGTGCCTCAAGCTGGTCGCGGAAGGCCGGGCAACCAACCTCGCGCTGTCGACCGAACTCATGACCGCCAGCCTCGCCCATGTGCACCAGCTTATGCAGGGCACGGTGGCCGACCCGCTGACCGCGCCCGAGGCGGCGCGGATGGCGGAGTCGATCCGCGCCGTCTTCAACGCCAACGCGAAGGCGCTGCGGATGCTGCCCGTGGATGGTCCCCGCTTCTCGGTTCGCCGCTGGGTCGAGGGCGAGGGCTGCCCCGGCAGCTTCCTCTTCGTCTCGGCGCGCTACGTCGACATGGCGGTGGCCTCCCGGCTGCTCACCGTCTGGATGGACACGGCCATGAACACGCTCATGGCGGGACCTCGCAGCCCCGACCTGAAGCTCTGGTTCCTATTCGACGAGCTCGGCGCGCTACACCGCCTGCCGGCGCTCGAAAAAGGCCTCCAGACCGCCCGCAACTACGGCGGCGCGATCGTCGCGGGCGTCCACGCTTACGCCAAGCTCAAGGAGACCTATGGCGACAACATGGCGATGACGCTCGCCGCGCTCGCCCGCACCAAGCTCGTGCTCGCCACCGCCGACCGCGAGTCCGCCACCTGGTGCTCCGACTTCATCGGTCACCGCCAGTACCGCGAGATGGAGGAGGGTTATAGCTACGGCTACAACAACGCGCGCGACGCGGTGAGCCTTACGCCTCGTCGCCAGATTGAGCCGCTTCTTCTACCCGACCAGCTGATGAACCTGCCGCGCCTTCAAGGCTACCTGAAGTTCCCCGACGGCTTCCCGGCAGCACCCATCCGGCTCGACTATGTCGGCTTCACCGGCATCGCTGCGCCGTTCGAGCCGCGGCTGCCGCTCGCGCCCGGTCCTGCCATCGCACCATCGTCCGCGCGAGCAAGCGACGCAGCCGGCGAAGCGCCGCCGGGCGCCAACGACCAGGGTCCAGGTCCGCGGAACGCGCGCGAGGAGGACGCCTCGGCAGGAAGAGATCTGCGCGGCAAGGACGCCGACCAACCCGGGCCCCGTGCCGCCGATCCAGCCGATCGCCACTGCAACCCGGCGCTTATCCGCTCGACCGGGGCGGTATCCGAGGTGCCGTCTTCGCCAGACGGCCAGAGTTTGGACGAGCCGTCGACCGCGGCTCGCCCGGCAATGGCGAAGCCACCCGGCTCGGGCGGAAAGACGGTCGAGCCGTCCACGGAGCCAGGCGAAGGATCAAGGGCTGAGCGCGCGGGTCGATCAGGCAGGTTCGATCCCGGCCGGAGCGTGCGCCCCCTGCCCTCGCCTGAGAACATCACCCGTCGTGAGCTTCGGGAAGGGATCGCGCCTTCCGAGGACAGGTCGACCGACCAACCTGACCTCGGCTTCTGACCCTCATGTTGTCGGTCGCGAGCGTCAGGTCGGCAAAGGGCGCCGCCGGTTATTTCGCGGCCGACAACTACTATGCGGCCACCGAGCCAGAGGCTGCCGGCGAATGGGTCGGCAAGGGTGCGGCCGCGCTGGGCCTCACCGCCAAAGTCGACCAGGCCGTGTTCGAGGCGCTCCTCAAAGGAACACTCCCGAACGGCGCACAGGTCGGCGTCGCCGACCGCCATAGTGCGGGCGTGGATCTCACCTTCTCGCTCCCCAAGAGCTGGTCGCTGCTGGCCCTTGTCGGCGGCGATCGGCGGATCATCGAAGCCTATCGCGCGGCGGTTAAGGACACGCTCGCCTGGGCCGAGCGCAATGCGGCCGAGACCCGGATGGAGGTGCGCGGGACCGAGAAAGTGGTGCCGACCGGCAACCTGGTGGCGGCCCTTTTCGAGCACAACACCAGCCGCGCGCATGACCCGCAGGCGCATCTCCACGCGGTGGTCGCCAACGTTACGCAAGGGCCCGACGGCAAGTGGCGGGCGCTCCACAACGGCAAGCTGTGGCAGCTGAACACGCTCCTCAACGCCGTTGCGATGGCCGGCTTCCGCGAGCGTGTGGAGGCGCTGGGCTACACGCTCGGCGACCGCTCTAAGCACGGCAATTTCGAAGCGGCCGGGCTTACGCGCAACATGCTGATGGCGTTCAGCACACGCCGGCAGCAGATCCTCGCCAAGGTTGCCGAACTGGGCAATCGCAGCCCCGCCGCGTTCGACGCCGCGACGCTGATGACCCGCCCCCGCAAGGACGCGGTCCAGAACCACGCCGCGTTCTACACCGCCTGGCGCGCGAGCGCCGCCGAGGCCGGCATCGATCTCCAGGGGCTCATCGCCGCTGCCGATCGCGGGGCTGCCGTGGACATGTCGCCCTGGTCACGCCTCGCCGCCTTTGTCGGCCAGACGGCAGCACGGGGCCGCGAACTGGTCCAGGCTGTCCAGCAGAAGCTCGGCATCGAGAAATCCGACCGGTATCTGCCCCGCTACACAAAGGCAATGAGCGCCACCGAGGTCGCTGCAACACACGCCGTCGCCTCGGCTGTCCGGCACCTGGAAGAGCGCGAGGCAGCATTCGCGAAGACCGACATCTTGAAGGCCGCGCTCGACACTGGCCTGCCGGTCGGGATCGACGCTATCGAGCGGCGCGTCGAGGCGCTGCTCGCTACAGGCCAGCTCGTTGCCGGCACCGGCCGGCGCGACCAGATCGTCACTACGGCACGGGCGATCGAGACCGAGCGCGCGATGCTGGCAGCGGTGGAATTGGGCCGCGGCGGCGGCGCGTGCTACGTCGCGGCAGACGTCGCGGCGGCCAGGCTGGACGACGCTGCCCAGGCGCGATCCGGTATCACCCTCAACCCCGGACAGCATGCTGCCGGCGTCATGCTGCTGAACTCGAAAGATCGGATCGTCGCAATCCAGGGTGTTGCCGGCGCCGGCAAGAGCAGCGTGCTCGCGCCCGTTGCAGATCTCATTCGCCAGACCGGCAAATCGGTCCTCGGCCTCGCGGTCCAGAACACCCTGGTCCAGATGCTCCAGCGCGAAACCGGCATCGAGTCCATGACCGTGGCGCGTTTCCTGAAGGCGCATGAAGGGCTGCTCTCACCAAATCCGGATCGGGTCCGGCTCGCCAGCGCGCGTGCCAGCCTGGGCGGTGCCGCCCTGCTCGTCGACGAGGCGTCGATGCTGTCGAATGGCGATCACCTGAAGCTCGTCCAGCTCGCCAACCTGATCGGGATCGGCCGCATGGCGTTTGTCGGCGACGCGCGGCAGCTGGGCGCGGTCGATGCCGGCAAGCCCTTCTCGGTGATGCAGCAGGCGGGCGCCCCGACGGCGCAGATGAGCCAGAATCTGCGGGCGCGCGGAGAGGCAGTCCGTATCGCCGCTGCCGCCGCGCAGATCGGGGCGATCGATCGCGCCATGGAAGCGCTCGAGTCCTGCACCATCGAGGCGCCGGAGCGCGCCAGCGCGGAAGCCGCCGAGCGCTGGCTAGCCCTGGCACCGGCTGACCGCGAGCGAACCGCGATCTACGCTTCGGGTCGCCGGCTGCGCGCCGAGGTCAACGAGAAAGTCCAACAAGGGCTGGTCGATCGTGGCGATATCGGGACCGACAAGCTCGCGGTGACGGTGCTGGACCGGGTCAGCGTCACCGGAGAGGAGCTGCGTTACCCGCACAGCTATGCCGAAGGCATGGTGGTCGAGATCAGCCGCGCCCAGGTGGCTCAGCGGCTCCCCCGCGCCCGCGCCGTGGTCGAACGGGTCGACGCCGGCCGCGGCACCGTCACGCTCCGGCTCTCGGGCGGCGCAGAACGTACGTTCCGGCCCGATCGGCTGCGGATCAGGGCGGGCGAGAGCCCGCTCCAGCTCTACGAGGCAAAGGCGCTCGAACTGCACGAGCGGGACCGGATCCGCTGGACGGCAAACGACCATGATCGTGGCCTGTTCAATGCCGACCAGGCGCGGATCACCGCGATCGCGTCAGGCAAGGTGATGCTGGAGACGAGCCAGGGCCGCAGCGTCACGTTGAAGCCGAACGATCCCATGCTCCAGCGTCTAGACCTCGCCTACGCGCTCAACGCCCATATGGCGCAGGGGCTGACATCGGACCGGGGCATCGCGGTCATCGAGACGCGGGACACCAAGCTGGTCAACCAGCAGACCTTCCTGGTGACCGTCACCCGGCTACGAGATTCGCTGACGCTCGTCGTCGACAATGCCGTCCGGCTCGAACGCCAGCTCGTCCGCAATGCCGGCGGAAAGACATCCGCGCTGGAGACCAGCGGCAAGGTTCTCCCTGCAAGCCCCGAGCCGGCGCGGCAAGCGACGCGCAACGCAAAGCCGGAGAAGGCCCCCGATCTCGAGCCGGGACGCACCAAGCCCTATGACATCGGCATCTGATCCGGCTCTCCGGCTCTGCGAAATCGATCCGGGCGTGGCGAAAGGATGCGCTCTAAGTATGTTGCCGGTCCATGCCGATGACCGAGGACCAAGAACGATGGGCCGAGGCGCTTGCTATCGAGCAGCTCCATGGCGAGCGCGCCAAGGCTTGGGTCGCCGAGCGGATTGCGGTGTTCCGGGAGGCAGGCGACAGCAAGGGAGTGGAGCGTTTCTCCATCCTCGCCGCGTGTCTGGACCAGCTTCAGTTCGGTCCGGCTCGCGGCCAATGAGATGAGCATGACGAGGCGATCGACCGATCCCCTGAACCAGCCTGCCGCCTGCTCGTTCGGACCTGATGTCGTCGCTCAAGATTGCGTCCTCGGCCGAAGCTTCAGCCCCACCGCCGGTGACGCCGGACGGCCGCTACATCGTCGTGCGAGGCCGGCTCTGGCGACGTACCAATCCTGATCTCGACGCTGAGCAGCGGCGAGCGCTCACGGCCGAACTGATGAACGCTCGCCGGGCGGTCGGTGCAGCCCTGAAGGGCCGCGACGACGCCGCGCTCGCGGCGGCGCGGACACGGGTGAATGAAGCGAAGATTGCTCTCGGCGAGCGTGGACCCGTCTGGTGGAGCGACAGCACGCCTGACCAGAGCCGGCGTATGGCGCGGAACACCAGCTATGCCGACTGGTACGAAGCCCTCGGGCGCACGGCATGAGCGACGCCGAGGCGCTGGGTCTGCCGCCCGAGGCGTTCGCCAAGCAGGACGGCGGGGCCGACTTCGACTTTTATGGGCCTCCCCGCCTTGTCACACATATCGATGAGGCGGCAGTCGAGGCCCTGACCCGACACTATGCCTCGCGACTGAAATCAGGCGATCGCGTCCTCGACCTCATGTCGAGCTGGGTGAGCCACCTGCCGCCCGGCGTGGATCTCGAGGTCGTCGGACACGGCATGAACGCGGAGGAGCTCGCCGCCAATCCGCGCCTCGGCCGATGGTTCGTCCAGGACCTCAACCGGGATGCTGTCCTGCCGGAGGCGGACGAGGCGTTCGACGCGGTACTGGTGTGCGTCGCCGTACAATATCTCCAGCACCCTCTTGCGGTGTTTCGCGAAATCCGGCGGGTGCTGAAGCCGGACGGCGTGGCAATCGCCAGCTTCTCGAACCGGTGCTTTCCGACCAAGGCGGTCGCGATCTGGCGCGCGCTCGACATGAACGGACAGGCGGCGCTCATCCGTCTCTACCTGGAAAAAGCCGGCTTCCAGGATGTCCAGGCGCATCTGCTCGCGGACGGGCGGTCGGGCGATCCGCTGATCGCAGTCGAGGCGCGCAGCTGAGCTCAGCCGAAGCGGATGGCGTCCTCCAGCCCGGCAGCCTTGCCCGCCATGCCGGGCCTTCCTCGAGCTGCCGCACCGCCTCGAACCGCCCGCGCTCCGCACGGTAGCGGACGATCTCGTATCCGTGCCCCTTGAGCTGCGGCAACGCGTCGATCTCGTCCGCCGATGCCGTGTTGATGTCGATCATGCCTTGTTGCTCCACAGCCGCGTGAGCGGACCTCTGTTGCCCTCGGCCGGGTCGGCCTGCGGCAGCGGTACGGCGGCGATGCGCGCGAGCGTTGCCGTGTCTGCCGCCCGGCGGCAGACATCCCAATCCTGTCCTTCCGGGTAGGCGCCCACCAACAGGAAGTCGTCGCTGGCCCTGATCCGGCAATGCCCAGTGCCCGCCGGCAGCACGAGAAGATCGCCCGCCTCGATCCGCACCTGTCGGCCGCCCTCCCCGCCGAGCATCAGCTCGGCCGAGCCGTTGGTGCAGGCCAATGCTTCGTGCGCCGTGGAGTGGTAGTGGTGGTAGGGGTAGACGCCGTCGCGCCAGTCCGGACGCCAGTCATTCCGGCGAAGCGTCGCCTCGATCGCTTCCGGATCGCCAACGGGCACGATGCCGCGATAGACCAGCACCGGCAGCGCCGAATTGTTCGGCACCCAGCCATTCGGGCCCAGCATCAGGGTGTCGGGCTCGCTCACAGGTTCGCCTGCTCGGCGGACGGCAGGTCCGCGTCGGGTGGGTAATAGAGGCCGGCGCACTCCTCGCGGAGGCAGCCGCCCTCGATTACGATGTCGTCGCGATAGGCGTCCGCGATGAAAGACAGCGTGTCGACATGCCGCGCCTCGAAATACATCGGGTGCACGTCCTCGCGCCCGGCGCCGTAGACGACGCGGCCAACCTTGGACCAGATCGAAGCCATGGTGCACATGCCGCAGGGCTGCAGCGTCGAGTAGAGCGTCGCTCCGCGCAGCTCGAGCTCGCCCGTGTCCTCGCAGGCGCGGCGGATCGCCATCATCTCGGCATGCGCGGTGGCGTCCGGCAGTTCTTGGGTCTGGTTGCGCTCGCCCGCGATCTCGCGCCCTTCGAGCACGATCACCGAGCCGAGCGGCGAAGTGGATGGGTCCGAGCCCTCCGAGCGGGCGATCTCGATCGCCCGGCGCATCCAGCGCTCGTCATCCTCGTTCATCGACACCTCCGCTCTCCCCAACGTCGGGCGGCGGCAGATGGTCCGACAGGCGGGGTGGCACGTTGTGCGCCCATGAAGACGATCCGCTTCCCCGACGGCACGACCGTCCCCGCGCTGGGCCAAGGCACCTGGATGATGGCCGAGGATCCGAGCCGCCGCCGCCAAGAGATCGCCGCGCTGCGCGAGGGCGTCGAGCTCGGCCTCACCCTGATCGACACGGCCGAAATGTATGCCGACGGCGAGTCCGAGCGGCTCGTCGGCGAGGCTATCACTGGCATGCGCGACCGCGTCTTTCTCATCAGCAAGGCCTATCCGCAGAACGCCTCCGCCAAGCGGCTGCCGCGCGCGTGCGAGGCGAGCCTCGAGCGGCTCGGCACCGACCGGCTCGACCTCTACCTGCTGCACTGGCGCGGCAGCGTGCCGTTGGCCGAGACGGTCGAGGCGATGGAGCGGCTGGTCGCAGCCGGCAAGATCGTCCGGTGGGGCGTCAGCAATCTCGACGCCAATGACTTGGAAGAGTTGGTCGCCGCCGGTGGTGAGCGATGCCAGACCGACCAGATCCTCTACAATCTGACCCGCCGCGGGCCCGAGCACGACCTGATCCCATGGCTTGCCGAGCGACGCATGCCGGTAATGGCCTACAGCCCCGTCGAGCAGGGACGCCTGCTCGCCCATCGCGGACTGGCCGCCATCGCGCGTGAGCGTGGCGTAACGCCAGCGCAGGTGGCGCTTGCCTGGCTGCTGGCGCGAGATGGGGTCATCGCCATTCCCAAGGCGGGATCGGCGGCCCACGTTCGCGAGAACCGCGCCGCGGCGGACCTGGACCTCTCCGACACCGATCTCGCGCGGCTGGACGACGTCTTCCCGCGGCCGCGCGGGCCCGTGCCGCTGGAAATGCTCTAACCGCCCGCGGGCTCGAAGTCGTGGACGGTGCCGGGCTGCGCCGCCATGAAGCGCCGTGGCGGCAGGCCGGCTGCCGACAGCGCGGAGGCGAGCGCCAGACGCGGTGCGTCGCGCGCCTCGTCGGTGAGCTGGAACGTGCCCCAGTGGATGCCGAGCGCCTGGCCGGCATCCACGTCCTTGAAGATGCGGACAGCCTCCGCCGGATTGACGTGCTGCGCGCTCATGAACCAGCGCGGCTCGTAGGCACCGATCGGGATCAGCGCCACGTCCGGCCCGCCGAGCCGCTCGCGCATCTCCCTGAAGATCACGCCGTCACCGTAGCCCGTATCACCCGCGAACCAGATTGAGCCGGCGGGTGTGGTCAGATGATGGCCGGCCCACAAGGCCATGCGCACGTCGGTCGGCCAGCGGTTCGCCCAATGATAAGCTGGCGTCAGCGTGGTCGCGATCCCCTCGCCGAGCGACATCCGGTCCCACCAGTCGCCGACGATGCAGCGTGCCTCAGGAACAGCGGCGCGGACGATGGCATCGTTGCCGAGCGGCATGGCCATCAGCGGCGCATGATCCGCCTGGAGCCGGCGGAGCGTCGCGACATCGAGATGGTCGTAGTGGCAGTGGCTGAGGAGCACGGCATCGATCGGCGGCAGGTCCTCGAACGCGATCCCCGGCGCGGTCACCCGCTTGGGCCCGGCGAAGGCGAAGGGGCTGGCGCGCTCGGACCAGACCGGATCAGTGAGGATGTTCCTGCCCGCCGACTGGATCAACAGCGAGGCATGCCCGACCATGATGATCCGGGGGCCTGTGACCCGCGCCTCCGGCTTGGCCGGGGTGACCGGCACCGAGGTCGGCCACTTGGCGGCACCGCCAGCCAGCTTCCAGCGCAGCATGGCGGTGAGGCCGCGATCGGTCGATGGCTGACCCGGATTGAAGAAGCGGACGCCGTCGAAATGGTCGGTGGGCAGTCCCTGATAGTAACGATTGCGCGCCATCGGCTTCACCTAGCGTCCGAAGACGCCAGGCGCGACCGGGTGAGCACCGTAAGCCCTGGTCAGGACGCAGGGACGTCCGGATCTGGGTTGCGCTGCCACACTTGCTCGGCAAGCAGGGTCGCAAAGCCGAGCCAGCCCACGAAGGGCAGGCCGAGCGCCGCCGCCGGTCGATCGACCTTCGCGACCGCGGCGATATAGCCCGCTCCCGTCGCGATCATGGCGCCGGATGCGAGCGCGCTGACGCCAAGCTCACGCTTGCGGAAGAAGAGCTCGGTCCAGCCGCCGATCATTCCGGTGTTGAGCAGCCACAAGGCCACGCCCAGGGTGCGACCATCGCTTGGCCGGCGGCGGAGCAGTCGATAGCCGCCGATCGCCAGCCCGCTCTCCACGATCGGCCAGACAGCACCGAACACAGGATCGGGCGGCGTGAAGGCGGGCTTGTCGAGCCGCTTGTACCAGCGCCGGATGTTCGGGTGGGATGGGCCAGGCGCGTTGCGACGTCCGAGCAGCGCGCTGACCCCCATCGCGGCCGCCACGATCGAAGCAGCGGCCAGAGGTGAGAGGCCGGCCTTCCCGTCGCGAACCGCCGCCCGGCTCATGCCGCGAGATACCGTTCGAGATCGTCGCTCCCGCCAATGCGCTCGCCATCGATGAACACCTGCGGCGTCGTATCGACGCCCTGTTCCTCCTCGAAGGCGTCCACCTCCTCGCGCGAGGACAGGATGCGGTCGTCGACCTCGAACCCCGCCCCTTCCAGCATCTCCTTGGCGCGCACGCCAAACGGACAGGTGTGGTCCGGCAGGATCATGCGGTACAGGATCGCAACATTCTTGTCGGCCATGTGGGACACTCCCTGGCGGACCGTGACGCCCGCAGCATTCGTATAGCGAAGCGTTGCCGATGCCGTTCCGTCGCTCAGCGGTAGAATGATCCTGAAGCGGCGCAGCAGATCACATGTTCCTCGTTCGTTCGCGCGCTGCTAAGGCGCCCGGCGATGGAAGGCCGTTCGACTCGCAAGATCATCCATGTCGACATGGATGCCTTCTTCGCGTCCGTGGAGCAGCGCGACGATCCGGCCCTGCGCGGGCGGCCGGTCGCGGTCGGCTATGCGGCGGCGCGCGGCGTCGTCGCGGCGGCCAGCTACGAGGCGCGGGGGTTCGGGGTGCGCTCAGCCCTGCCTTCGGTCACGGCACTTCGGCGTTGTCCCGACCTCGTCTTCGTGCCGCCGCGCTTCGACGTCTACAAGGCCGTCTCGCGTCAGATCCATGCGATCTTCGCCGAGTACACCGACCTCATCCAGCCGCTGTCGCTCGACGAGGCCTATCTCGACGTGACCGGCAACCGTGCCGGGCTGCCGACGGCCTGGGCCACCGCCAAGGCCATCCGGGCGCGCATCCTCGAGGAGACCGGCCTGACTGCGTCGGCCGGCATCAGCTACAACAAGTTCCTGGCCAAGCTCGCGTCGGACCACCGCAAGCCCAACGGCCAGTTCGCCGTCACGCCCGACATGGGCGCTGCCTGGGTCGAGACTTTACCCGTCGCGCGCTTCCACGGCGTCGGACCGGTGACGGCGGCCAAGATGAAGCGGCTCGGCATTGAGACCGGTGCCGACCTCCGCGCTAAGCCGCTCGCCTTCCTCGAAGAGCACTTCGGCAGTTCGGCCGGCTGGTACCATGCGATCGCCCGCGGCGAGGATCATCGCCCGGTCAACCCGAACCGCGCCCGCAAGTCGTCGGGTTCGGAGACCACGTTCGATCGCGACCTGACCGAACCGGCCGAGATCGAGACCGGCGTATTACGCATGGCGGACGATGTCTGGAACTGGTGCGAGAACGCCCAGGCCTTTGGCCGCACTGTCACCGTCAAGATCAAGTTCCAGGACTTCCGCCAGATCACCCGCAGCCGCAGCCATGCAGGCGCGGTGACCGATCGGGATCAGCTTCACCGTACAAGCCTTGACCTCGTCCGCTCGATCTACCCGCCCGAAACCGGCATCCGCCTGGTCGGGGTGACCGTCTCCAACTTCGAGGCACCCGTGCGCGACGACGGGCCGGCCCTGCCCCTATTTGGCGCGGGACCGGACTCACGCGGCGCTTCGATGATGGTGGAGGCTCGCTGATGGGCCGGCGGTCGGGGAGCGCCGACCTGCCGCTCCATGGCGGGCGCGTACCCGCCTGGCTTGGCCAGCGCATGACCCGGCTCGGCGCGGTGATCGCGCAAGCGATCGTGCTCGAATATGGCCGGGACGAACTGCTGCGTCGTCTCGCCCACCCCTTCTGGTTCCAGTCTTTTGGCGCGGTAATGGGCATGGACTGGCACTCGTCGGGGATCACGACGAGCGTACTCGGAGCCCTCAAGCGCGGCCTTGCCCCTCTCTCGAGCGAGCTCGGCCTGCACGTGTGCGGCGGTCGCGGGCGGCACAGCCGCGCGACCCCCGCAGAGCTTGTCGCGGTGGGAGAGCGCGTCGGTCTCGATGGCGAGGCGCTCGCGCGTTCCAGTCGGCTGGTCGCGAAGGTCGACAGCGCCGCGGTGCAGGATGGGTTCGACCTCTATCTCCACGGCTTCATCGTCGCTGACGACGGTCGCTGGGTGGTAGTGCAGCAGGGCATGAACGACGGCCGGAAGCAGGCTCGCCGTTATCACTGGCTCTCCGAGGGACTGGAGAGCTTCGTCGACGCGCCCCATGCCGCGGTCGAAGGCGCCAATCAGGGTCAGATCGTTAACCTGACCGACCGGCGCGCCGCCGCCTCGCGCGAACGCCAGCTCGATCTGCTCCGAAATGCGGGACCCGATGGAATCGTCCGCGAGCTTGCTCGGCTCAAACCCGCCTACGGCAAAGCATCTGCGCCGGCCGCGCAGGCGATGTTGCCGCACCTCGTCATGCCCGATCATCATGAGGTCCGTGCCGAGGACGTGATCGAGCGTCGACTGCATGGCGCGCTTGCCGCGGCCGCCGATCGTGGGCCTGAGGACTTCGCCGAACTGCTGCTGGTGCCCGGCATCGGCGCCCGCACCGTTCGTTCGCTGGCGATGGTGGCGGAGGTGGTTCATGGCACACCGTGTCGGTTCAGCGACCCTGCCCGCTTCAGCCTCGCCCATGGCGGCAAGGACCGTCATCCCTACCCGGTCCCGACCCGCGTCTATGACCGGACGATCGCGGTCATGAAGGGTGCGGTCGCGGCCGCGAAGCTCGGCCAGGACGAGAAGCTGGCGGCGATCCGGCGTCTCGACCAGCAGGCGAGACGGCTGGAGGTCACCGCGACCGGCCCATCGGTCGAAGCGCTGATCGCGGAGGAGCGCAGCCGATCGCACGCCTTCGGTGGTCGCAGCGTATTCGGCTGGGAGCCGCCGGGACCGGTACACGCCGACGAGAGCGCGGCTTGATGGCCATGGCGGACTTGTTCGATACCCCGACGCTGCCTGGGCTCGCGTCGCAGGACGATCTCGTCAGCGAGGCCGAGGAGCGGGTGCTGATTGCGGCGATCGACGCTACCGCATTGTCGCCCTTCCGGTTTCAAGGCTGGACCGGCAAGCGGCTGACCAGCTCCTATGGCTGGCGATATGACTTCGACGCGGGACGGCTTGAGCAGGGCGAGCCGCTACCCGATTGGCTGCTGCCGATCCGGGATCGCGCGGCTGCCTTCGCCGGGTTACCTGTCGAGGATCTCGTCCAGGCGCTGCTGATCCGCTACGATCCGGGCGCGGGCATCGGCTGGCATCGTGATCGGCCGGCCTTCGAGCATGTGGTCGGGCTGTCGCTCGGCGCACTGGCGACGATGCGCTTCCGCCGCCGGGTCGGCACGCGTTTCGAGCGCGTCGGCATGCCGCTGCCGCCCCGCGGTGCCTATCACCTCAGTGGCGAGGCGCGCCGTAACTGGGAACACAGCATCGCCGAAATGGACCGAACGCGCTGGTCGATCACGTTCCGCAGCCTGCGCGCGCGATCGTCCTAACCCGCGTCGTCGATCTCAGGATCGGTGCTGGCGCCCTTTGGCGCCGCGTCGGGCAAGCGCGCGGCAAGCGAGCCGATATTGTCTCCTCGGACCTCGATCATCGAAACCCCGTCGACGATCACCGCGTGTTGGGGGATCAGGATCGCGTCCTGCTGGTGCGCCGGATCGAGTGCGAGCCACGCGCGTACCGCCTTCTCAAGGCTGGTGACTTCGACAAGTTCTTCCTGGCCACGCGGCACGTTCTCGAGCGCAGCGCTCATCCGCCACTCGATGTCGGGCGATGCCACATCGCCCCAGCTTGCTTCGGCCATGGTCGTCCCTTCCGTCAACGCCTGCGCATTGTCCGCAAGTCGAGCGCAAGGACGGGCACGAAGTTCCCTCAAGCTCCGTCTAGCTCTGAACGGGCCAGCAACAGCGCTGCGGGCTCCAGACCAGCCTCGCTGCCCCTTCAACGTAACTGGCTGTCCTTGCTGCCCCGCCGATTGATGCCGGACGCCTTCGGCTTGGCATCACGAAGCGATTGACACGCGACGCACGTGCGAACGCCCGGGAGGACAATCCGACGACGCTCGGGGATCGGCTCGCCGCATTCAACACAGTGGGTTTCACTTTCGCCCGTCGGCATGCCAGCCCGGGCGGCGAGGATGGCATCCGCGACCGAGTCGTCGATCTGATCCTGGACGGCACCGTCCCGCGTCCAACCGCCCGCCATCATCTGCTCCGTCTTCGATTGTCATCCGAAATGGGGTGAGCAGGCGCTGTTTTCAGCCTTTCCGGCGCTGGGCAGCACCAGCAGAACACCGTGTCGGGCTGATCCCGGCCAGATTCTTTTACGCTCCGTGGGTTGACCGACGTCGCCGCCATGCGGAACATAAGAGGAACACGAGAGTCGATTCCGCCTGATGTCTGCCGCCGCTTCCAGCTCCGAAATCGTGACACGCCTTCGCGAGAGCGTTGCCGATGCGCGCCCGCGGCAGGTTGCAGCCCTTCCCTTTGGCTTGCCCGAGATCGACCGCCGGCTGGCCGACCATGGGCTGGACGGGGCCGCCCTGCACGACATCGCGCCCGCGGCCCCGTCGCTCAGCGACGACGCCGCAGCGACGCTCTTCATCGCCGGCATCGCCGCGCGCCTGGCAGCGGCCGCCAACAGCCGCGTGCTGTGGGTGGTGAGCCGGTTCGACCTCTACGCGCCGGGGCTTGAGCAAGCAGGATTGCCGCCCGGACGCATCCTCTTTGCCGAAGGACGCGAGGACAAGGACGTGCTGGCGCTGATGGAGGATGGCCTGCGTCACGGCGCACTTGCCGCAGTCGTAGGCGAGGTCCGTCGCGCCGACATGACCGCGAGCCGCCGGCTCCAGCTCGCTGCTGACGCGGGCAGGACGCCCGCCTTGCTGTCGCGCCGGTGGCGCCGACAGGGTGTCTGTCCCCTGTTCGAGCTGTCGGCGGCGACGACGCGTTGGCGGATCGGCTGTGCGCCATCCGAACGGCTGCCCGCGCCTGGCGTCGGCCGTGCCCGCTGGACGGTAGAGCTCGTCCGCCAGCGGAATGGCAATCCCTTTTCCCTTCTCGTCGAGGCCTCAGATGACACGGGTCGCCTCGCTCTACCTGCCGGCGCTCAGCATCGAGCGGCTCCGGCGGCTGGAGCGACCGCGCGCGCAGCCTGAGCCGCGTGCCCTCTCCCCCTTGCCCGTCGACGACGACCCCGGCGCCTGCTCGGTGCCGCGGGGCGGCAACTGGCGGCCGGGTGCACGCTGGGCGCGCGAGGGCACGCGCGATCGCTTGGGCGTGGCGGCCGAGGCGACCGCGCTCCCGCTCCATCAGCAACCGACCATGCGCGAACTCGGGCGCCGGTCGGAAGCCGCCGAGCATCCGTTCAAAGGGCGGCAGCATGCGCCGCTCGCCGCGACCGTATCCACGGCAGAACGGGCGGGAGCGCCCGCACCGCCGCTGATCCTGGCGCACCAGACCGGCAATCAACAGCTGATCGCGGCGGCTTGCCCGGCGGCCCTCGCGCTCGGCCTGGTGCCGGGCATGGCGGTGACCCAGGCGCGGGCGCTCGTGCCAGGGCTCGACATCCGCGCGTTGGATCCCGCCGCCGACGCGGCCGTTCTGGATCGGCTCGCTTACCACGCGGTGCGGCACTGGACGCCGACCGTGGCCATCAGCGGGCCGGTTGGGCTCTGGCTCGACCTGACCGGCGTCACCCACCTGTTCGGCGGTGAGGTGCGGTTCTGCGAGCGCCTGCTCGGCTTCTGCCGGCGGCTCGGGCTGACGGCGCGGGTCGCGGTCGCGGGCAGTCTCGGGGCGGCGCACGCGCTGGCACGGTTTGGCGGCCAGCCGATCGAGCGGATCGAGGCCGGCCGCGAGGCGCAGGCACTCGCTGGTCTGCCGCTCGCGGCGCTTCGCCTGACGCCCGAGGCGCTGGCCGCGGCGACCCGCTTCGGGCTGGAGCGCGTCGGCGACCTGCTACCACTCCCGCGCGGTCCGCTCGCCCGGCGGCTTGGCCTCGCCAGCGTCCGCCGGCTCGACGAGGCGCTCGGGCGTCTGGCTGAGCCGATCGTCCCGGTCGTGGCACACGAGGTTCCGGTCGCAACGCTACGACTGCTCGAGCCGATCGGGACCGCGGAGGCGATCGAGCAGGTCATCCGCGATCTGCTTGCCGACATGGTCGAGCAGCTGCGGACACGGGGCCTCGGCGCGCGGACGCTGGTGCTGGCACTCGATCGCGTCGACGGCAGCGAGCAGCGGCTGACCATCGGCACGGTGCGTGCCACCCGCGATGCGGCTCACCTCGCGCGCCTCTTTCATCTCCGCATCGAACGCGTCGACCCTGGCCTCGGCATCGAGACGATGCGGCTGGCGGCCCTCCGGACCGAGCCGCTCGGCGCAACCCCGCTTGGGGGCACGCTCGCGGGCGACGTCGGACCTGCCGACCTCTCGACCCTTGTCGACCAACTCGCGGGCCGGGCGGGGCCGGAGGCGCTGTTCACGGTCGGCGCGGTCGAAAGCGACGTGCCCGAGCGCGCGACCGTCCGCGTCGAACCGATGGCGAGCCCTCAGGGCTGGCCGGCGTGGAAGCGGCCCGTCCGGCTGCTGCGCCGGCCCGAGCCGCTATCCGGCGTGGTGGCACTGCTGCCCGACCATCCTCCGCGCCGCTTCACCTGGCGCGGGCGTGTCCATGCCGTGGTCGCGGGCGACGGCCCGGAACGCATCCATGGCGAGTGGTGGCGGCGCGACGGCGAGGTCTGGGCGGTGCGCGATTATTTCCGCGTCGAGGATGAGGCAGGCGCGCGCTTCTGGCTGTTCCGGCGCGGTGACGGTGTCCATGGCGCGACCGGCGATCTTAGCTGGTACATCCACGGCCTGTTCGGATGACTCTAGATCTCCGCTCCGATCGGTGCCGTGTATCGCTCGTCCACCACATCGCCCGTGTTGAGCACGCCGGCCGGTTCGAAGATCATCACCTCGGCCTCCTCATCGGCGGCTGTCCGGTGCTCCACGCTGCGCGGTACGATCACAAACTCGCCGGGCCCGAGATCCGCGATGTGGGTTCGGAACTCGACCCGGAAACGGCCGCGATGGACGAGGAACATCTCGTCCACGTCGGCGTGCGTGTGCCAGGGGAACACGCCCTCGGCCTTGACGAGCTTCACCTCCTGTCCGTTGAGACGGCCGACAATCTTGGGCCGCCATTGTTCATCGATGCGCGCGAAGCCCGCCGCCACATTGACCGTATCCATGCCCGCCTCCTGATCGGCCCGCCATACCAAGCCGGCAGGTCGGCGTCATGACCGGCTATGTGGAGCTGCAGGTCACGAGCCACTTCTCGTTCCTGCGCGGCGCCTCGTCGCCCGACGAGTTGTTCGCCGCCGCCGCCCTGCTCGGACACACGGCGCTGGGCGTCACCGACCTCGGTAGCGTCGCCGGCGTGGTTCGCGCCTGGGAGGCGCAGAAGGCGACCGGGGTCCGGCTGATCGCGGGCGCGCGGCTCCTGCTGGACGATGGCCGCGACCTGCTGCTCTACCCGACTGACCGCCCTGCCTGGTCGCGCCTGAGCCGGCTGCTCACGCTCGGCAAGTCCCGCGCCGGCAAGGGCGGTTGCACGCTTGGATGGAGCGATGTCGCGGCACGCGCCGAGGGGCTGATCGCGATCCTGCTGCCCGACCTGCCCGGCGAGACCACCGCCCGCCACCTGGAGGAGCTCGGGGAGGCGTTCGGCACCCGCGGCTACTGCTCGCTGGCACTGCGCCGCCGACCAGACGACGCGATGCGGCTGCACGAACTCGCCGCCCAGGCAACGGCCGCCGGCGTGCGCGCGGTCGCAACCGGCGACGTGCTCTACCACGCGCCCGAGGCGCGCCTCCTGCAGGACGTGGTCACCGCCATCCGCGAGAAGTGCACCGTCGACACGCTCGGGCATCGCCGCGAGCGGCATGCCGATCGCCACCTCAAGTCGCCACAGGAGATGGAGCGTCGCTTCGCCGCCTTCCCCGACGCGATCGCCGCGACGGCCGACATCGCGAGGGCGTGTCGCTTCGATCTCGGCGAACTCAGCTACCAGTACCCACACGAGGAGGTGGTCGAGGGACTGACGGCGCAAGGCGCGCTCGAGCAGCTGACCCGCGAGGCGGCTGGGCGGATGTTCCCAGACGGCGTGCCGCTCCCCTACCAGAAACAGATCGCCCATGAGCTGCGGTTGATCGGCGACCTTGGCTACGCGCCCTACTTCCTGACCGTGAACAGCATCGTCGCGGAGAGCCGTCGGCGCGGCATTCTCTGCCAGGGGCGCGGTTCGGCGGCGAACAGCTGCGTCTGCTTTGTGCTCGGCGTCACCAGCATCGACCCCATCAAGCACGAGCTATTATTCGAACGCTTCGTCTCGGGCGAGCGCCGCGAGCCGCCCGACATCGACGTCGACTTCGAGCATGAGCGCCGTGAGGAGATCATCCAGTGGATCTACGAGACCTACGGCCGTGACCGATCCGCGCTGACCGCGGTCGTGACCCGCTATCGCGCCCGCGGTGCGGTCCGCGAGGTCGGCAAAGCGCTCGGCCTGCCCGAAGACCTTACCAAGGCGCTCGCCGGTTTGGTCTGGGGCTGGAGCCAGGAAGGTGTCGGCGAGAAGCAGGTCAACGAGCTCGGGGTGAACATGGCGGATCGCCGGCTGCGGCTGGCGCTCGACCTCGCCCGCAAGCTGATTGGCGTACCCCGCCACCTGTCCCAACATCCCGGCGGGTTCGTGCTGACCCATGACCGGCTCGACGACCTCGTGCCGATCGAGCCCGCGGCGATGGTCGACCGGCAGGTGATCGAGTGGGACAAGGACGATATCGACGCCTTGAAGTTCATGAAGGTCGACGTGCTGGGCTTGGGCATGCTCGGCTGCATGAACCGGGCCTTCAACCTGCTCGACGAGGCCAAGGACATCCGGGTCGGCATGGCTGACCTCCAGGATGACGACCCGGACGTCTACGCGATGATCCAGAAGGCGGACACGCTCGGCGTCTTCCAGATCGAAAGCCGAGCGCAGATGTCGATGCTGCCGCGGATGAAGCCGCGGCGCTTCTACGATCTCGTGATCGAGGTCGCGATCGTGCGCCCTGGTCCCATCCAAGGCGACATGGTCCACCCTTATCTCCGCCGCCGCGAGGGGATCGAGAAGCCCGACTACCCCCGTCCCGAGCTGCGCGCGGTGCTCGAGAAGACACTCGGCGTGCCGCTCTTCCAGGAGCAGGCGATGAAGGTCGCGATCGTCGGTGCCGGCTTCACGCCTTCCGAGGCCGATCAGCTCAGGCGCGCGATGGCGACGTTCAAGTTCACTGGTGGGGTAAGCCACTTCTTCGAGAAGCTGGTCGGCGGGATGGTCGAGCGCGGCTATCCGCGCGACTTCGCCGAGCGCACGTTCAAGCAGATCGAGGGGTTCGGTTCCTACGGCTTCCCCGAGAGCCACGCCGCCAGCTTCGCCAAGATCGCCTACGCCTCGTGCTGGATGAAGTATCATCATCCCGACGTCTTCTGTTGCGCGCTCCTCAATGCGCAGCCGATGGGCTTCTACGCGCCCGCCCAGGTGGTGCGTGATGCCCGCGAGCATGGCGTCGAGGTCCGCCCGGCCTGCATCAACACCAGCCGCTGGGATTGCACGCTCGAGCCGACCCGCGGGCGCTACCTCGCCGTGCGCCTCGGGCTCAGGCAGGTCCGCGGGCTCGCCAACGTCCATGGCGCCGCGATCGTCGCCGCGCGGGGCGAAACGCCGTTTCAGTCGGTCGAGGAGGTCTGGCGCCGCGCCGGCGTGCCCCGCGCCGCGATCGAACGGCTGGCCGAAGCTGACGCTTTCCACGCGCTGGGCGAGGATCGGCGGCAGGGTTTGTGGAAGGTGCGCGGGCTCGGCGAGGCGCCGCTGCCGCTGTTTGCCGCCGCCGACGAGCGCGAGGCGGCGTTCAGCCCGGAGGGACTGGAGCCGACCGTCGCGCTCAAGCCGATGTCGGACGGACGCGAGGTCGTCGAGGATTATCGGGCGCTGCAGTTGTCGCTGCGCGCCCATCCGCTCGCCTTCCTCCGCGACGATCTCACCCGGCGCGGGGTCAAGCGCTGCGCCGATCTCGCGACCATCCGCGACGGGCGCCATGTCGAGGTCGCCGGCATCATCCTCGTCCGCCAGAAGCCTGGGTCCGCCAAGGGCGTGCTGTTCATCACCATCGAGGACGAGAGCGGGATCGCCAACGGCATCCTCTGGCCTGACCGGTTCGAGGCGCAGCGCCGCACCGTCATGTCCGCTGCGATGATCGGGATGAAGGGCCGCGTCCAGAAGGAGGGCGAGGTCATCCATGTCATCTGCGATCGGATCGTCGACTATGGCGACCTGCTCTCCAGGGTCGGACAGATGGACTTCCCGCACGCGACCGGCCGCGGCGACGGCGCCCGCCATGCAGGTTCGCCCGATCGTGGCGACGCAGGCTGGAAGCCGTCCCCTCGCGACAGCTACTGGCCGCCGCATGCCGCCGGCCTGGATCCCGAGGAGGTCGTGCGGGTCAAGACGCGCGACTTCCGGTGAGCAATGGCAAGTCTGCCGCGCCATCAGCGCGTAATCATTTCCCTGTCGCTCCACATTCTTCGCGCCGCCATGGTTCGCTCGGGCGAGATGCGGGTCGACGCGGTCGAGGTCCGGCTGGCGCTGCGCTGCCTGCTGCCGCACTGCCCCGAACGCTGGCCACTCGAGCTGTTCTGGGACGCGGCCAGCCAAGACAACGAGATCGGCCGCGCCCAGGGTACCACCGCCGCATTCAACGGCATCGTCCGGCAGCTGCGGCTGGCAGGCCGGCATGAAGACTGAACCGGGTCAGGTAACCCCGTCGCCGGGTCGGGCCGACGACGCCATCGATCATGTCGGGCGCAAGCTGCGGACGCTCGAACAATGCGCGCTCCATCGCCGAACCTTCCGGCTGACGTGTCCGGCCTGCGGCCACGTCCGTCTCCTCGATGCGATCCCGCTCTGGTGGCTGTTCGTGAGGCGTGGCTGGGACGATGGCCTGCCGCAGGCGATCCGGCGTTTATGCTGCCAGCCCTGCCGAGACGGCGGTTGCGTTGTTCGGCCCCGCTTCGTCGTTACCCGCGAGCAACCCGAAGGGCCGCAACCGCCCTACCCCGACCGCCATGAGTGGAAGAGGGTTGTGTCGCGCTACCGCTCGTGATCGGATCGCCGCCATGTGCAACCTGTACAATCTCAAGGTCGAGCGCTGGGAGTATCTCGACTATTTCCGGGCCGGCGAGGACGCCTGCAACGAGCTCGAGGTCACCAAGGATTACGCCGCCCCCGGCAAGCCCGGCTATGTGGTGCGCATGGACGCCGGGCAGCGCGTGCTCAGCACCATGAAGTGGGGGTTCCCGACCCGGAAGCCGCGCAAGCGGCCGGCGCGCAAAGGCGAGATGCCCTTCCTGCATGACTGGTGGACCAACTGCCGCAATCTTTCGAGCAACATGTGGCGGCCCTGGCTGCTCAAGCCCGAGCATCGCTGCCTCGTGCCTTTCTCGCGCTTTGCCGAACCGAAGGCCGTCGCCGATCGCAGCGGGCCGGGCGACACGAACTGGTGGTTCACCGTCGCGGACCAGCCAGAGCCCTGCTTTGCGGGCGTCTGGAAGATCGATCAGGATCACGACCGCGTCTATGCCTTCTGTACGACCGAGCCGAATGCACTTGTTGCACCCAAGCACCCCAAGGCCATGCCGGTCATCCTCATGGCGGAAGATCATGAACGCTGGCTCACGGCACCAGCCGAGGAGGCGCTACCCCTCGTGTCGGCCTATCCGTCGCAGCTGATGAGCGCGGCCTGACGCTGCCGCTCTACACCCGATGGATCGGTACTGGCCGCCACGCCCCGCCGCGGTCTGACTGGCTTAGCGAACCGCGCCGGACATGGTATGTTCCGGACGATGAACCTCATGACGAGCATGCGAACCGAGGTAGAAGGCGCTGCGGCCGCAGAACCAAGCGTCGACTTCGTCGTCGTCGATGTCGAGACCGCCTGTTCGCGCGTCAGCAGCATCTGCCAGATCGGCATCGTCGGCTTTCGGGACGGACGGGAGGTGTTCGCCTATGAGACCCTCGTCGATCCCTGCGACGAGTTCTCGCCCTTCAACACGCGCATCCACGGCATCAGCTGCGATCACGTCGTGGGCAAGCCGACATTCGGCCACATCCATGAGCTCGTTGACGGTCACCTCGCCGGCCGGGTCACGGTCGCGCACTCGAACTTCGACAAGGGCGCGCTTGCGGCCGCCTGCCGCTTTCATGACCGGCGCACGATCGAAACGACGTGGCTGGATAGCGTGCGGGTGGCGAAGCGCGCCTGGCCCGACTTGCCAAGCCATCGGCTTAACGTGCTGACCCGCTTCCTGGGCGTACGGCACAAGCACCATGACGCGCTCAGCGACGCCCGGGCAGCGGGAATGGTGATCGTCAGGGCGATCGACCATACCGGGATCGACCTCGCGGGTTGGCTGAAGCCGGCGAACCCGCGGGGTGGCCCGGCGCCGAAGCCGGCGGCAGATGGCTGCCTCGAAGGCGAACGAGCATTTGTTCTCGGACAAGCTCGTGACGGTCCGCTGGCAGTTCGCTTGGCAGAGCTGGGTGCGCGCGTCGTCGCCTCGGTCGGCACGACGACGACGATGCTCGTCGTCAGCGATGATCAACCGTACGGCAGGTTCGTCGAGGCGAGCGCTCCATATCGAAAGGCAGAAGAGCTCCGAGGCGCCGGCGCTGCTCTGCGCATACTCGGCGAGAGTGAAATCGGGGACATGCAGGGCACTTGATCGGAAGCCGTCTGCCGGGCGATCGGCTGCTTCTCAAAACTCAAGACTGAGGGTCGAGAAGGCGGGGTGCATTCGAGAAAGGTTTTTGAGACGCTCTTTCCCTCTGCCGCGGCGTCTCATCGAGCCGACTATCAAAACCGATCGTGGGTGTTGAAAAAGTCCTACTGAAGGCTGCCGATCGTCTGTCGAAATCGCCTTTTTAGATTATGCGAGAGGTTTGCTTATCCGGTTCCACCTGAGACATCAGGAGCCACCTTGGGGTCGGGATCCTGTGCCTTGCCGGTTGCGGGTGCCGCTTTCTGGCTCGGCATAGCGGTGAGATAAGCAACGATCGCGTCAACGTCCTTCTCGGCCACCGGCGCCTTGTACACCTCACGCATCTTGGTGACGGTCGCCTTCCACTGGTCCGCCGACAGCGCAGGCTGAGTTAGCGCCATGCTGGCCGAGTGGCACGAAGTGCAGTTGGCGTTGATGACGTCGGCGTGCGGACCATCGGGGTAGGTAGCGTCATCGACCGGCAGGTCGACGCTGGTCGAGGCGAGCGAAAAGCCGCGGGCTGAGACGCTGGTGGGCGGTGCCGGCTCGGATGTCTCGGAGATCGGGGCAGGCGCCTTGCGGCTGCTCGGCGCCCCGATCGAGACGAGGATAATGCCGGTCAGGCCGATCAGGCCAGCGGCCATGATGCCGGGAGACGGGGTCTTCATGCTACTCGCTCCTCAGGCCGCGATGATGGTGGTGGTCTCGATATTGCCGCGCATGAACCCGCCCGGGTTCCAGATCGGCTTCATCGGCTGGGCGACACCGTTGGTGTTCCAGCAGCGCACCATGATCGGGTTGGCACCGCGTCGCAGCGGCACGCGACCATCCCACCGACGGAAGCTGTACCTGCCCTCGTCCGCTCCGAGCGTCGTCCTGTACCAGGTGCGGCCTCCGTCCGACGATACATCGACCTTGGCGACGCCGCAGTCGCCGCCCATCGCGATGCCGCCGACCGGGATCGATGCCTCATAGGCTATCGTCTGGCCATCGGGCAGGCTGGTCATCCAGCTGCGCGGGATCATGCGGTTGATGGGGACAGTCGGGAAGTCTCTGGCGCCGGGCGCGACATTCGCGCCCGGCGTCGCGGGGATCTTGTAGGCCTTGGCCATCCAATACTGGTCGTCGGGGCCGGGCAGTACCTCGATCGAGTTCAGCATCTTGACCCAATAGGTCGAGTACCAGCCCGGCACGATCAGCCGGCAGGGAAAGCCATTGAGGAGCGGCAGCTGCTCGCCGTTCATGCCGAAGGCGATCATCACTTCGCCGTCGCGGGCATGGTCGATGTCGAGCGCCTTCTCAAAGTCAGGGGCGCCCGCCACGACCGGTTGATCGAGCGCACCGAAGCGCACCTGCACCGCGCCTGTCTTGACCCCGGCGAGGTCGAGCACGTCGCGCAGGCGCACACCGAGCCATTTGGCATTGCCCATCGCGCCGTTGCCCCATTGCGCGCCGGCAACACGTGGCTGGAACAGCCCACGGCTGTTTCCCGAGCATTGGTTGACCGCCGCCATCTCGACCCGCGGCAGGCGCAGCAGCTGGGCGAGGCTGATCGACAGCGGCCGGTTGACGTGGCCGAAGACGTTGAGGCGGAAAGTCTCGACATCGATCGAGGTCGGGATATCGGCCCAGTGCCAGCGGACGAAGAACTGGTCGTTGGGCGTGAACACCGACTTGTCGAACACGTCCATCGGCGTTTCCAGCAAAGGCGGATGGACACGCTGGAGGATCATGCTGCCCTTGCCGGGAAAGGCGCTGGTCATCGGCCGTTCGGCATTGCCGCCAGGCAGCTTCAGGTCGACGAGCTGCTGTGCCAGCGCAGGTGCTGCGGCAAGGCCGGCGCTGCCGAGCGCGGCATGCCTGAGAAAGCGGCGACGGCTGGTCTCACTCGCCAGCCCGGCGTCGAAATTGTCCATGACAAGGCTCTCCTGTGGCCAGCCACGCTGGCGGATCGAAGGGGCGTTCTGCAAGTGATCGAACCGACTGATCCGATCACCACGGCGGATCAGTTCGGGGTGGCGATGCAGGGCGAGACGAACAGGTTGCCCCGCCATGCGCCAGCCAGCGTCTTGGCACCGACCAGCAGCCACATCGCCGCAAGCGCGACTGTCAGCACCGTGCCAGCTATGCCGAAGAAGCCGAGGTTCAGCGTCGTGCCGAGGCGGAAGGTGGCGACGGTGTAGACGCCGAGCGGAAAGGTATAGCCCCACCAGCCCAGGTTGAACGGCACACCAGCGCGCCAGTAGCGGATGGTGATAAGCGTCGCGAGCGCCAGCCACCACAGGCCGAAACCCCACAGGCAGAGCCCGGCGACAACGCCGATCCCCTGCGCGACGGTGCCGACGCCGGCTAGCCCGTGCGCGGTGAGGATCGCCGGCGCATCCGCGCCGAGCACCAGCATGCCCAGAGCACCCGTGCCGATCGGCCCCAGCGCCAGCCAGGAGGATGCCGCCATGCTTTCATGCGGCAACTTGTGGAGTGCCATGCGCAGGATGAGGATGGCGAGGATGCCAAACGCGACCGGCACTGAATAGGCCCACAGCACATAGGAGGTCGCAAGCGTGACTAGCTGCGCGTGGGGATCGGCCAGATGCGGCGCGAGCAGCCCGCCGCTGGCACCCGCCACTTCGGCAGCGACGACCGGCAGCAGCCATACCGCGGTCATGCCGTCCAGGCTATGCTCGTGGCGGGTGAACATCAGGTACGGGATCAGCACGCCGCAGGCGAGCGACATGGCGACGTCGATCCACCACAAGACCTGCGCGACCGGTACGATGCCATTCCCGAACCGCGCGATGCCGAAGGCGAGGCAGCCGTTGATGATTGTCGCCAGCCCCATCGGGATGGTCCCGATGAACATTGACACGGTGTTGTGCCCGAAGATGCGCCGCGCCTCATGCCCGAACATCACCCAGCGCGCGCCATAGAGGCCGGCGAACAGCGCGAAGAGTGCGATGTTGAAGAACCACAACACCTCGCCGAATGGCTTCAGCGAGGGTCCAATGCCGGGTACCTGCGGCAGTGCGAGCGCGAGGATGCCCGTGCCCATCGTCGCGGCGAACCAGTTGGGCGTGAACTGGCGGATCATCTCGCGGGGGTGATCGAGCCGGCTGAGCGGCTTGAGGCCGCTCAGAACGGAGTGCGTGTCGGCAGTCATGCGACCTGCTCCTTGATGAGGTCCGTCAGCGCGTCGGCCGCGCGGGTGCGATAGCGTTCCTTGTGGCGCAGCGCGTGAAAGGCGCGGTCGGGCAGCCCGAGCGGCAGCTCGACAAGGTCACCGGCCTTGAGCGCACGAGCTACGACCAATCGCGACAAGACGGCAACGCCGGCACCGGCCTCGACCGCGGTACGCACCGCCTCGTTGGACGGCAGCGTCATCGCTATCGTCAGCTGGGCCGGATCAAACCCGCGCGTTCGCAGCACGTCCTCGAAGGTCGAGCGCGTACCGGATCCCAGCTCACGGACGATCCAGCGTTCAGTGCGCAGCCAGGCCTCGTCGACACGTTCGGCGTCCTCGCGGCCGACCAGCACCATCGGATCACGCCCGACAGTCCAGTGGGCGAGTGCCGGTTCGTCCACCTCGCCCTCGACAAAGCCGAGTTCCGCCGCGCCGCTCAGGACCTGCGCTGCCGCACCTTCGGTGTTGTCGATCGCGAGCTCAACCGCGATCTGCGGGTGGCGTTCGTGGAAGGCGGCGAGCTTTGCCGGCAACCAGTAGCTCGCGATCGTCTGGCTGGCGACGATCCGCAATGAACCACGGGCAAGCCCGGCATAGTCCGCCAGCATCGTCTCGGCATGCGCTGCCCGCCCCAGCACCGCGCGCGCTTCCTCCAGAAAGCCGCGGCCTGCTTCGGTCAGCTGGATGCCACGCCCGACGCGGTGAAACAGAGGAACCCCGTAGCGCGCTTCGAGGGCAGCAATCGCGCCGGAGGCAGCAGACTGCGTGACGTTCAGCACCTCCGCTGCCTTGGTGACGTGTTCGCGCTCCGCGACACCGACGAATATTCTGAGCTGCTCCAGGGTCATGCAGCTTATATCGCGCAATCTGATCGATACGACCAACCGTTTGATCTGCTCATTCCAATCTGGATATCGGAACGATCGGCAGCCTTTCGTCTGTGATGGTCTTGAAGACTTGAAGCGATCCGCGCGCTTGCGGCGTTTGTTCGTCCATGACCGATATGATCGAGCGCAAATCCGATCCCTACAACGCCGAGCCGACGCCCAGTGCGTTGATCGAGCGGTTCCTGACGCCGCAGGCGCTGTTCTACGTGCGCAGCCACGGGCCAGTGCCGGATCTGCCCGCCAATCATCGGATCGAGGTGAGCGGGACGGGCATGGCGAGCCGCTCTTTCTCGGTAGAGGAACTGAAAGCTACGTTTTCCACGCACTCGGTGACAGCCGTGCTCCAATGCGCGGGTAACCGGCGCACGGACCTCCAGCAGGTCGGCAAGACGTCGGGCGATCCTTGGGATGTCGGCGCGATTGGCAATGCGGAGTGGACCGGCGTACGCCTGGCCGATGTGCTCGATGCAGTTGGCGCGCCTGATGCGTCCAACCTGTTCGTGGCGTTCACCGGCGCCGACGAGGTGGACGTGGAGGGCGAAGAAGCCTTGTTCGGGGTCTCGATCGCCATGGACAAGGCGCGGCAACCCGACGTCCTCATTGCCTGGGCGATGAACGGCGAGCCGCTGACGCCCGAACATGGCGCCCCGCTCCGCATGGTGGTGCCGGGCTATGCAGGCGTGCGCAGCGCCAAATGGCTGACACGGATCGAGGTGCGAGACACGCCTTCCGACGCACCGATCCAGGCGCACGACTACAAGCTGTTTCCCGCCGATGTGACGAGCGACACCGTCGACTGGAGCCAGGGTCTGACGATCAACGCCATGCCGCTCAACGCCGCGATCTGCGTGCCCGGCTCTGGCGAAAGCCTGCCGGCCGGGGAGGTGCGGATCGAGGGCTATGCCATCGCCTATGATCGCCGCGTCTCTCGGGTCGAAGTGTCGGTAAACGGTGGTCGCGAGTGGCAACAGGCGACGTTCGCCGATGATCCGGAGACGCACTGGGGTTGGCGGCGCTGGACCCTCGACGCCACGCTTGCCAAAGGTCGCCAGCACCTTGTCGTGCGCGCCTTCGACGGGGCTGGACAGGGACAGCCCGAACGGCCGGACACGATGTGGAACTTCGCCGGATATCTGTGCACCGCCTGGCATCACGTCCACGTGCTGGTCGAATGATCGAAGCGTCAGCGGCATCGGACATCGGCTTCTGGATCGATGCGATCGGGCGGCTGGTGGTGGCGACCGCGGCCGGGATGGTGCTCGGCTGGGAACGCTCGCGCGAGAACCGGCAGATCATGGGCTTGCGAACGCTGGGTCTGGTCGGTCTGGCGAGCTGCATCGCCGTGCAGGCGGTCGTGCATAGTGGCCTGCCAAATGTAAACGCCGACGCCGCAGGGCGGGCGATGCAGGGCATTCTGACAGGCGTCGGTTTCATCGGTGCCGGCGCGGTGCTGCGGGTCGGCCAGGGTCAGGAAGTGCATGGATTGGCGACCGCCGCGTGCATCTGGGTGACGGCCACGATCGGCGCGGCAGCGGGGTTGGCAGTGTGGCCGCTCATCATCGGCGGGGTGAGCCTTGCAATGCTCGTCCTGTTCGTCGGTGCGCCGCTGGAACGCCGCATCCGCGAGCGGGCTCGCCGGACGCCGGCCGAGGCCGACAGGAAGGACGTCGAGCGCAAGCCGTGATCCCGCTGGATCGCCCGGTGCCTGTCGGCGTCGGGAAGCGGCAAGGTGCAATCAGGACACCAGCGCCGCATCGGCCTGGCGCCGGACCTCGTCGGCGATCGGATGCAACTCGGCCGCGGGTCGCTCGCCCACCACACTATAGCCGATCCCATCAACCGCCCATGTGACCCGGCCCATGGTCCCGCTGGACGTGCTGGTCATGCTCGCGGTCTTGTCGATCTGCATAGGCCTCGTCAGCACCGCGAGTTTCGACGCTTGCGGTCCGTCGTAGAGGAGCAGTGCCGCAGGGCCGTGAGGCGTCGCGACCAATCGCCCCCCGCCATAGCGATAGCCGGCTGTGCTGAGGTCCGGGATGGTGACGCGCTCACCCAGTCGGGCGGAGGTCCACCGGATCAGCATGGCGCGCTGGTCGGGGCCGATTTCCGCCGGTCGTATCCGGTCGGCGGCATAGACACGGAAATTGTCACTCGCCTCGTTGGCCAGCGCCGCGATGCCCGCGCGGGGTTCACCGCTCCACCGCGCGCTCGACCAGCCCCCGCCAAACCCCAACGCCAGCAGAAGTGACGCGGCAATGGCGAGTTGCCAACGCGGTTGCCTTTGCCGTCCCCTGATCGCTGCCACGCGCATCGTCGCCGGAATGGGTTCGTCCGCGATCGTGGTGAACAGGGATGCAAGGGCTCGCGCCTGCTCCGCCTGCTCCCGCAAACGGGCATGCAGATCCGGCTGGCCTTTAAGGTAGGCGTCAACCAGGCGCTGCCGCTCGGGCGACAACCTGCCATCGATCCATGCGGCCAGATCGTCCTCGCCGATCGGGCTGGTCATTGCACGCTCCTCAATCGCGGCCGTTCACCCTCCCGGAGGAGTGTCGCCAGACGGTCGCGCCCCCGCGATATGCGCGACATCACCGTGCCCAGCGGCACGCCGACGACGGCAGCGACCTCCGCATAGGGCAGACCCTCGACCGATACGAGGAGCAGCACCGTTCGCTGCTCTTCAGGCAACGCATCAAGCGCGCGCAGCAGGTCGCGGTGGTGCAGGCCTGTGTCCTGATCGGCCGGACGGCCGAGCGCGGCGTCATCCACGAGGTGGAGCGGAACCGCCGTGCCTCGCCGGCTACGCTGCCGCTGATGGTCGACCAACAGATTGTGCAGGATCGCGTAGACCCATGGGCGAACCTCCACCCCGCGCCGCTGTCGCCATCGCCCGACCGCGCGCTCGAGGCAATCCTGCACCACGTCGTCCGCCATCGCCCGATCGCGCAGCCACGACCGGGCATAGCGGCGCAGGCCGGGGATCAGGGGTTCGATCGCGGCGGCAAGAGGGTCCATTTCAGTCGCGCTGCACCTGCACGATGCGTCCAGGCGCGCCGTTCACCACCTCCGCCACCGCCAGAAAGCGGCGGGGCGTCGCGGTGCTGCCCTGAACGATCTGCCGGATCGGACCCGATGCGTTGACGATCGCCGCACCTGCCGGGTTGCTCATGAAGTTCGCAAGCGGCTCTAACGCACCACTGCCGTCCGCATTGGCGGTCAGCACGAGCATGTAAGGCTTTTTGGGCTGCAAACCGGTAACGGCACTTTGCACGACCTGAATGATGCCCTGGTCGAAGAGGGTGATGCTGCTTGCTGTACCTTTGCCGCCGATCGGCCCCATGGTCAGATGCAACGCCTTGCCGGCCGTGCCGAGCGGCTGGAGATTGTCGGTGCCGGGGCCTGTCGGAACTGCGTTCGACACATAGGCGATCGCCTGCGGTGCCTGTCCGACCGGCACGGTGGCAACGACCGTGTTGCCAGCGGTGTCGATCGCGGCGAGCTCATCGGCATTCTCCAGCCCGACGTAGATGCGCCGGCCGTCGCCCGATGGCCAGACACCGTGCGGCATCTTGCCGACCGGGATGGTGGCGACGGGCGCGAAGTCGGATGTGCGGAACACCTTCACCGCATTCTCTCCGCCGACCGTCACATAGGCGAACTGCCCCTTGGCCGTGCGGGCGAAGTTGACATGGTTGGTGATCGGCCCGGTATCCAGCACCTTCAGGATCGCGAAGGGTGGTCTCGCATCGAATGCGACCGTCTTGCCGATGTCCTTCAGCGTGAACCACACCTGCTTGCCGTCCGGCGTCGCGGCAATATTGGGACAGAACGGGCTTGGCTGTGCCACCTGTCCGACCTGCGCGTGGGTCGCGACATCGAACACGGCCAGCACCGGATTGAACGACGAACAGACATAGCCGTACCGGCCATCGGGAGAGAAGATCGTCATGCCCGGACCACCGGGCGTCTTGATGCGCCCCGTCTCCTTGTACGTCGTAGGGTCGAGCACGGCGATATAGTCCTCGCCGCGTACCGTAACCCACACCTCCTTGCCGTTTGGCGTGAAGAACGCCTCGTGCGGACTGCGCCCGACATAGGTCGTGTGCTTGACGGTGTTGGTGGCGGTGTCGATCCACGACACGGCGTTCGATCCGATCGACACGACCGCCAAGGTCTTCCCGTCCGGCGAGAAGCCGAGGCCGTGGACCAGCACCTGTCCCTTGTAGAGCGGCGAAAAGTTCATCGGCTGGGGATCGCCCAGCTTGATGACGCCGAGCAGCCGGTTGTCGGCCGGGTCCGTCACCGACACCGTGTTGGAGAATTGTTCGGACGCATAGACGCGGTCGCGGTGGCTGACGGGTACGTCCCTGGCGTTCCATGGCGCCTGCTGGGCCATGGCGATCCCCGGTGCGGCGCTCATCAGCAAGGCGGCCGAGCGCAGGATGGTCCGGATCATGTCAGTGCTCCATATGGCTGTGGTGGTCGCCGCCCTGCGTCGGGGCTGGCGTCGAAGGGGGTAGCGGCTGACCGATCGCCAGCTTCATGGCGGCGATCTCCTGCTGCTGATCAATGATGATCTCCTGCGCGATGCGCTTGAGCTGCTCGTTGTGGCCGTAGCGAAGCTCCGCCACCGCCATATCGATGGCACCCTGATGATGCGGAAGCATCATCGTGACGAAGTCGCGGTCGACGTCGCCGGACGGCTTGACCATCATGCCCGCCATCATCCGGTCCATCGCGGCAGCCACCATGCTGGCGTAACCACCGGCAGGGGCGGCCGCGACTGCGCCTGTGAGCAGGGCCGAAGCAGTCAGACCGAGCATCCAATATCGTCTACGCATAAGCCTCCGGCGCATCAGTCCTGAAAGCATAGACGACGCTCGTCCGGGTTTATTCCATGGGTGAGCCGGTTATCAGCCTTCCCGATTGGGAACCTCCAACGGGACGACCGTCACCGGCAGAAAAATCCGCTGTATCCCCGCCGGGGCTTTCCCAAAATATGTTCCCGAAATATGAGTCCCGAAATTCGCTGTTTGAGATGGGATAACGGGACTCATGCTGGTTGGTTATGCGCGTGTCTCGACCTCCGATCAGGACCTGACGCTACAAACCGATGCGCTGACCAAGGCAGGGTGCGAAAAGCTGTTCACCGACAAGGTGAGCGGTGCGAAGCTGAACCGTCCCGGTCTGACCGAAGCTCTCAATTTCGTGCGGGCCGGTGACACGTTGGTGATATGGAAGCTCGATCGCCTTGGCCGTTCGATCGGGGGCCTGATCGAACTGGCGGCCGACCTGTCCGCTCGCAAGATTGATTTCCGATCGCTGACGGACGGGTTCGACACGGCCACCCCATCGGGCCGGCTGCTGTTCCACATTCTCGCCTCGGTCGCGGAGATGGAGCGCGAACTGATAAAGGAACGGACGATTGCCGGTTTGGCAGCGGCACGGGCAAAGGGCGGCACGGGTGGAGGCCGCAAGTCCGTAATGACGCCCGACATGCTCGACACCGCCCGCAAGCTGCTCAAGGCCGGCGACAAACCAGCGAAGGTCGCAAAGCTGCTACAGGTCGGCCGTTCCACCTTCTATCGCCATTTCCCTGCGGCCGAACGCGAACCCGGCTAATCGGTGTCAGAAGATTGTCGCGTAGTAGGATTGCTCGAACCGGCCCCGGCTGATCCGAGCCATGTGGTCAATCCGCTCCGGGGGCGGGCGGCGGGTCCGTGCCGGTCGTGCGTCAGGACGGGCCAATAGCACGAGATTGGCAATGACCGCGCCCAACAGAAACTCTTCCTCGGCACCGCGCAGGCCGCGAAGGTGCAAACGGGTCAGCCCTCGCTTGCCTTTGGCATCGGCAAACACCCGCTCGACACCCCGGCGTAGCCGCATCGACCGCTTGAATAGCGGCGTTTGCATCTCGCCGCGCACCAGCTCACGCACGTCCTCATGTTCGCTGTGCGTGACCGACCTGTTGCTGCCTGCGGTGCATTTCCGTTTGAGGTGACAGGCGCGGCAATCGGCAGGACTGGCGCTGTATCGGAGAAAGCCCGCCCGACGATCGGCACCGCGAAAGGGCAGTATCTTCCCAGCGGGGCAGACATAGCGGTCCTGCTCCCGCTCATAGCGGAAGGCTTCGCGGGGGAATTTACCCTTGGTCTGTTCGGATCGTTCCAGCACCGGGATATGCGGGATGGTGCCGCGATCGGTGACGAACGCCAGAAACGCGGCGCTGCCATCGGCGGTGTCGGCCGCGACACGCTTTGGCCGGTAGCCGAACCGATCGTCGGCCCGTGCCAGCATGGTCCGCCCCGCATCGACTTCCGCCGCGAAGCGGGCGGGACTGGCCTCCACGTCAATCGCCACCCCTCCCGGCGTGTCGATCAGGACATTGAAGGCATAGCCGAACCGGCCCCGCGCCGTGCGCGCTGACCATGCCGACGCCGGATCGGTGCGTGACACCTCGGCCGGCTTTCCACGCGGTACGCCATGTTCCTGCGGTGGAGCATTGGCCTGATCCGCCAGCCATTCACAAACCGGGCGGGAAAGCCGGGGCGCGGCCATGTCGGCGTCCCGCATCTTGCGCTGCCAACTTGCATCGGCCGCGACGAACGAAGCGTCGACTGCGGCATCCTTGTGGACGATCATTCCCGCGTTGGCGCTGCGCCGCACGGTCTGCTCGAACAGGATGCGGAAGATGCCGGCATCGCGAAAGCGGCCATGCCGGTTCTTGCTGAACGTCGAGTGGTGCGGCACGGGCGCATCGGGCGGCAATCGGCAGAACCAGCGATAGGCGAGGTTGAAGCGGACTTCCTCGCACAGCCGGCGCTCCGACGTGATGCCATACAGGCGAGCGATCAGCGCCATGCGGACCAGCAATTCGGGCGCGATCGAGGGACGCCCACGGCGGCTGTAGTGCGGCGCGAGCGCATCGCGCAGTTCACCCAGGTCGATCAGCCCGTCTATCCTGCGTAGGATGTGATCGGCGGGGATCATTACTCCCAGCGCCCGCCAACTTGCGCCCTTGCCGCCTCGCTGTTGCTCACCCATCATGGCCGCTGCTCCTGATGTGTCGAAGCCGGGAACCCGTTAGGAACGCGATCGGATCACCCCGCCTTTTTCAACAGCCCCGGCCGTTTTACGAACAGTTTGAGCCTGATGTCGCGGGTGAGCTCGCCGATCGTTGCCCGAAAATGGCTGCTCGTTCACGGATCCGACAGACGGGAACCATGCCGCAGCCCAAGGCGTTGAGCGCCTTGGGCGAGGTCCTTACGACGGGGACGTCCGATTAGATGGGGGAAACGACATGCGCGCACTATGCTGGCACGGTAAGGGCGATGTCCGTGTCGACACCGTCGCGGATCCCGAGATCAAGCACCCGCGCGATGCGATCATCAAAGTAACCGCCTGCGCGATCTGCGGGTCGGACCTTCACCTGCTGGATGGCTACCAGCCCACCATGGAGGCCGGCGACATCCTCGGCCACGAGAACATGGGCGAGGTCGTGGCGCTCGGGTCCGAGGTCACCAACCTCAAGATCGGGGACCGGGTGGTGGTGCCGTTCACGATCAGCTGCGGCGATTGCTGGTTCTGCAAGAAGGGTCTGTTTGCGGCCTGCGATCGGACCAATCCGAACGCCGAGATGGCCGCCAAGGCGATGGGCCATTCGCCCGCCGGGCTGTTCGGCTTCAGCCACATGCTGGGCGGCTACTGCGGCGGTCAGGCGGAGTATCTCCGCGTGCCGATGGCGGATGTCGGTCCGATCAAGATTCCCGACAACGTTACCGACGAGCAGGCCCTCTTCCTATCGGATATCTTCCCGACCGGCTACATGGCCGCCGAGAATGCGCAGATCGAGCATGGCGACACCGTCGCGATCTGGGGCTGCGGTCCGGTCGGCCAGTTCGCCATCCGCTCCGCGCTGATGATGGGCGCCGGCCGCGTGATCGCGATCGACGAGGTGCCCGAGCGACTCGCCATGGCGGAGGCCGGTGGCGCTGAGACGATTAACTTCGCCGAAACCGATGTCTATGACGAGCTGCAGGCGCGAACCAAGGGCCGGGGCCCCGACAGCTGCATCGATGCTGTCGGCTGCGAGGCGGCCGCGCACGGGGCGGCGGACGCGGTCATGGACAAGGTGAAGGCAAGCATGATGCTCGCCACTGATCGCGTCCACGTCCTGCGGCAGGCGATCATGAGCTGCCGCAAGGGCGGCACGGTCTCCGTGCCCGGCGTCTACGTCGGGATGGGTGACAAGCTTCCGATCGGTGCAGCGATGAACAAAGGACTAACGATCAAGCTCGGCCAAACCCACGTGCAGCGCTATACTAGACCGTTGCTGGAAAAAATCGTCGCGGGCGCGATCGACCCCAGCTTCGTGATCACCCACCCGGCCAGTCTTGAAGACGCGCCAGAAATGTACGCTAAATTCCGCGACAAGGAAGAAGGTGTGATCAAGGTTGTTATGCGCCCGCACGGTTGATTGGCGGAATAACCGGAAACAGGGCGCTTATCGATGCCGATCGACACCGCCGCTTTGGAGCACGTGTAGCGGCGGTGTCGATCAGCTTGCGACCAAGTATGTCGGCAGACCTAGGGTCAGGACTCGTTGACCATAGCGAACAGCGATGGCCGACGCACCAGGAAGCGAAGCGCCACTTGGCGTGCGGTCGCGCCGTGGCTGGCCGCGATCTCCTCCAGCACGCGCCCGCCAGGGGTGCGCGGGCCGGGGAAGTCGCCTTGGCCGAACGGGCTGTCGGCGCCCGGCCGCGCGAACTTCCCATGATTTAGGCCCAGGACGCCTTCCGTGGAGCTCGAGGCGCTACCATCGGAACAAGGAGAGAAAAGATGCACAAGGCACTGTTCGTAGGCATTGAAGCCGGGCCGACCCACCAGGAAGATGCCGCTGAATTCCTCCGGGGTGCGCTGGAGCCGGTCGAGCATGAGCAGGACACGCGGCACTGGTACGCGCTGCGCTTTGGCCCCGCCGACTTCGCCATCTTCGATACCTTCCCCGGCAATGCCGGCCGGCTGAAGCATCTGTTCGGCACGGTCGGCCGGGCGCTGGTGGTGAAGACCTTCACCATCCTCAACGGATTGCCGGAGATCGAGCCGGCCGACATCCTCGCCCTCAAGGTGCCGGCGGCGGACGCCCTGCCGCGCTTGGCCCTGCATGTTCCGCTTGAAGCACGGGACGGTGCGGAGGAAGAGGTTGCCCGCTTCCTCCAAGGAGCCCGATCGGCCGTGGAGCGGGAGCCTGGCACCCTGTCGTGGTACGCTCTGCGTCTCGGAAAGACTCGGTTCGCCATCCTCGATACCTTCGCCGACGAGGCAGGGCGCGAGACGCATCTGTCGGGCGAAATCGGCACGGCGCTATCCGGAAGCGCTGCTTCGCTGTTCGCCGAGCCTCCCCAGATCCACCGCGCACAAATCTTGGCGTTCAAGATTGCATCCGCTGGTGATGAGGAGAGGACGAGCAGGAACACGTCGGTCGCGCGGCCGCTTGAGAGAGGGACAGTCTGATGGACACGAAGCAGAAGGTGCTCGTTGGAGCGGCCGTCGCCAGCACCGCGGCAGCCGGGGCCGCGTTCGCGTTCAAGTCCGCGGGCACGGATTCGAAGCTCACCAAGGCCCCTTGTCCGCCGTCAGCACCAATGGCACAGATTTGAGGTTGTGATTTAAGGAGGATCTGGGCTTCGTCGTAGTGACGAAGGAACGAAGATGAAGCCCAGATCCTCCAACGTAAAATCGCCCGCCAAGGCCTCAGCAGAGCGGGTAGTGAACCGTGGATTTGAGGGATGCACCTGAAGCCGTCTCTCGTGACCGTGCTGCGCAACCACGACTTCAAGAACGACTGGAACCCAGACATCTACGTCCGCCACCGCGACAACGAGCAGATCTTCATCCAGGCGATGGGCTATGACACCCTGATCGCCCATGCGAAGAAGCGCAATCAGGCCTTCTTCAGCGTCCTGTTCGGCGAGTAGACGCTCACCGGCTAATGACCTTACCTACGGCTTTACGGCTGCATGCACCGCCGTTGACCGTCATAAGGTCAGCGTCGGCCGGTTGGTAAGGTTCCTTGCTACTGGAACAGGGACAGGAAGTCGGCCTGGCCGGCGACCAACGCCACGCGATCGCGGACATCGGCTCGATCAAGGGAGAGGCGCCTTAGGTCGCCGCTATGCTGATGGGTGAGCGACGACCTGCGGTGGAATACCGCTGACGCTTCGCCTGAGGGTTGCTGACGTGGCCTGACGACCACGGCCGGGACGAAAGCTGCGCCACCAGCAATGGAGGAACAGACGATGACCCTTTATACTCCCATCATGGCGTTCGGCGACCGCGTGAAGACGCTCCGCAAGGAGCGGGCGATGACCCAGGAGGATCTGGCCGGACGGTCAGGCCTGGCGCTTGCGACGATCCAGCGCGCGGAGCGGGGCGAGCGGCTCTCGGCCGACACGATCGCGTCGCTAGCGGCCGCGTTCGATCTCCATGCGACCGACCTGACATCGTCGGAGCAGGCTCAGGACGATCAGCCCTATCTGCCGCTGGAGACGATCCGCAGCGGACGCCAGCTCGTTGGCCTGATCGGGCGGAGCGAATCCCTCGACTTCGGCTTCGTCGAGCTGAGCGATCTCGGCCAGGCGGAACTCGTCGAACAGCTTCAGGCATGGTGTTCGCCGCTCGGCCCGAGCCGCATTCCGGCCGGTGCCGTCGGGCAGGTGAAGCTGGAACTCGAAGCCCTGCAGCTTCTCAACGCCATGACCAAGCACGGTCTGACCGTCACCGGCGCCACCTTCACCGTCACGGCCTACGAAGTAGATGACGATTGTGGCGCCGGACAGCCCGTGCTCATGGGGCAATGCGACTACGTCTGCGCGGTGCTGCGCGTGGGTACGCGGGACGAACTCATCGACCGGGCCTATGTCATGGACGGCCTGGGCAAATGGGAGAATCCCGGCCAGGAAGTTGTCTTCCCGGCGCAGCCCGACACCCTGGAAGACTGGCTGCGCGACCTGGGAACTGCCTAGGCAGGCCGTACACGGCTGGGCGGCGAGCGCGCTCGGCGACGGTCCCGCTCAGCTGGTTGATGGAGCTGGTCGTGGAGCCGACGCCGTCGGGCTGAGCTGCGGGGTCTTGGCTGGCTCTTTCATGGAAGCGAATTGCAGCTCCCCCATGAGCCTGCTTCACCGGCAGCATGATCACCTTGCTCGCGGGTTCGAACGCCCTTCGCCATGTCGGGCTAAAAGCCTATCTGCAGGCGTCGCGCGACCATGCTATTGCGCTCTCGGATCTGACCCTCGTCGAGATGCGCAAGTCGAAGGCGCTGGCGACATCGCGCGAGTCGGTCCGGATCGCCGCGCAGTTCCCGACCCAGCTGTTCGTGCTCCGCCGCACCGACCAGATCCTCGATGAACATGTGACGTGCGAAGCAGCGACACACGCGCTGTTCGATTATGACGAAACGATACAGTTCGCGGCCTTGTGCCGGCGTCTGCAGACGCTCCCTCCGCCGCCGGGCTTAGCGGAAGAGATGGCCGAGCATGAGGCGAATGCGCGCCTGATCATGTCACGGCTCGCCGACCAAGTGGCCGAGCTGGAGCCGGGCCTCGTCAACGCCGCCCGGGATTTCACGCAGGCGGAGCTGACGCAGATCCGCACCGTGCAGCACATCGAGGATAGCACCCGCCGCAAGCTCCTCGACCTACTCAAGCAGACCACCGGCAGCTTCATCCTGCAGAACCAGGATCCGGGCCGGCGCGCACCGATGCTGCTGCGCGACGCCATGGGCCTGTTCGCCTTCCGTTACTCGCTCTGCATGCTGCTCTACTACATGGAGTGGGTCCGCGTCGGCCGGACGGTGGGAAAGAACCTGCCGCGGCGGGTCAACGATGTCGTCGACATGCAGATCGCGGCGATGGGGACCTTCTTCAACGGTGTCCTCAGCGCCGACGACAATCTGCAGATCGTGTCCAACACGGCGCGCCGGGTCCTGCGCGGGTTCGGCGCCTATGTCGGAACGGACTGGCGGCCTCCGCAGCCGCCGGACACGGACGATGGCGCATCGCCCGATGCACGCGCCGCCGATCCGCGCTAACTCTCCGTCATGCGCTTTCTCGCCAACGGCCCCTCGATCCCCGACGATCTGCTGATCGCGCGTGATGCCGGCGACGTCATCTTCTTCTGCGGGGCGGGCGTCTCGCGTCACCGCGCCGGCCTTCCCGACTTCCTCAAACTCGGCGGCGACGTCATCGACATCCTCGGCGCAGGCGAGAAGAGCCTCGCTCGCAAGCTCTTCCTGCGCATCAAGGCGCTCGATCCGATCGACGGGGTCGGCGGCCTGATCGCGACCGACCGCATCTTCAGCCTGCTCGAGCGCGAGTTCGAGCAGCGAGACGTCCAAAGGGCGGTTGCGCGGGCGATCAAGCCGGCCGACGATGCCGACGCCAGTGCGCACCGGACGCTGATCGATCTATCGCGCGGACGCGACGGCACGGTCCGGCTGGTCACCACCAACTTCGACCTTTTGTTCGAGGCCGCCGCGCCCGGCATTGCCTGCTCGGGGCCGCCGGCGCTGCCCGATCCGCGCAGCGCCGAGTTCGGCGGAATCGTCCATCTCCACGGCCGCGTAAACGGCGACTATTCCGGACCGGGGGACGAGGAGTTCATCGTTTCCAGTGCGGACTTCGGCCGCGCCTACCTGTCGGACGGCTGGGCCACACGGTTCATGCAGTCGCTGCTGGCGCGCTTCCAGATCGTCTTCGTCGGCTACGGTGCCGACGATCCGCCCGTCCAATATCTGCTCGAGGCGCTCAACCTCCACGCGGGCAACCGCAGCCGGCTGTTCGCCTTTCAGCCGGGCAGCAATGCGGACGACGCCGCGCTTTGGGAACATCGCGGCGTGCGGGCGATCCCGTTCAACAACAGCCAGAATTTCGATCCCCTGTGGGACAGTCTCGGCGCCTGGGCCGAACGCGCGCGCGACGTCGACGGCTGGTATGCCGGTCTTCTGGAGAGGGCCGCCGTGGGGCCGGCCGCGCTCGATCCGCATGTGCGCGGGCAGATCGCGCACATGCTCTCGACCCGCGAGGGCGCGCGGCGCGTCAGCATCGCCGAACCGCCGCTTCCTGCATCCTGGCTGCTAGCGCTCGATCCGCGCCAGCGCTTCGACAAGCCCGGTCCGGTCGACCCCTATGGCGAGTCGGGCGAGCGCATCGATCCGTATGAGAGCCTAGCGCTCGACTTCGACACGCCACCGCAGCCGGTCGACGAGGGCGACGACCTGCGCGACCGGCCGGTCCCAGAAGGATCGTGGAGCGCCTTCGCGCCGACCCGCTTCGATCAGGACGATGCTCAGGACGCGAGCTTCGGTGACTTCTGCGGCGATAAGGTGACGGCGACCGGCGCGCTCAGCACGCGCCTCGGCCATCTCGCGATCTGGTTCCACAGCGTCGCCCACCAGCCGATCGCGCTCTGGTGGGCGGCCGCGCGCGGCCCGCTTCACCCGCGCACCGTCGACATGATCCAGGCTTGGCTGCGGCAAGATCCCGATCGCTGGCCCGACGACATCCGGCGCGGCTGGCGCTTCCTGATCGCCAGCTGGTCCGATCGCCGGGTCGATCCGAACCACGGCTATTACGAGCTCAGCACCCGCGTCGCCCGCGACGGCTGGTCGCAATCGCTGGTGCGCGACTATGCGGCACTGTTCCGCCCGCGTCTCAAGGTGGATCGCAAGTTCGGCATTCCACACCCCCTATCGTGGACCGAAAACGATCGGCCCAATCCTCTGCTCTCCTACGACGTCGACTATCCGCATCCCTACGAGCTGCTGGAACTTCCCAACGAGCAGCTTGGCTATGCGGTCACGCGCTTTCGCGAGAACCTCGACCTCGCTCGCTCGCTCGAAGTCGAGATCTCTGGGCACGATCACGTCTATTTGGAGACGACGCGCTCCGACGACGGAGCCGCGCCGATCGCTTACGACAGCTTCGGCCTCACCGGCCCGATCGCGCTCTTCCTGCAGCTGATGGACCGGCTCGCTGGGATCGCGCCGGTCCAGGCCAGAGCCGAGATCGCGGGCTGGCCCGCCGATGACCAGCATATCTTCGGGCGACTGCGGATCTGGGCCGCGAGCAGGCCGATCACCGACGCAGCCGAGGCGGCGGACATCCTGCTCGGCTTTCCCGACGACATTTTCTGGGGCTCGGAGCATCAGCGCGATCTGCTCTATGCGATCCGCGATCGCTGGCCCGACTTCTCCGTCGAGGACCGGGCGCGCTTCGAGCGGCGGCTGCGCACCACCACCTATCCGTGGTCGGACGACACCCGCAGCGGCAAGGCCCGCCCAGAAGCGCACTATCGCCTTGACCGGCTGCACTGGTTGGCAGGCCAGGGCGTGGAATTCTCGTTCGATGTCGCGGCGGAAATGGCCGCGCTGCGGCCGCTCGCCGTGAATTGGTCGGAGCGCTCGGGCGCGGAAGCCGCAGACTCGCACGCTCCAGTCGTGCGCACCGTCAATACCGACCGCAACCCGCGCGGGCTCGAGCAGCTGCCGATCGGACAGATCCTCGATCGGGCGCGCCAGGCCGGCCAGTCCGACTTCTTCGATTTCGTCGAGCGTCGGCCGTTCACCGGCCTGGCCGAGGCAAAGCCAGCCAGGGCGTTGGCGGCGCTCGTCCACGCCGCGCGCCAGGGCGACGTTCCGGTCTCGTTCTGGTCGGCCTTCCTCTATGCCGAGAAGCGCAAGACCGATCCGGTGCGGCTCGCCCGCGCGATCGGTGGCAGGCTCGCGGCCTTGCCGCCCGCGTCGCTCAGCAGCATCGCCCATCCGGTCGCCGATTGGCTGCAGGGGCTCGGCGAGCGCCTGTTCGGCGAGCTCGCGCCGGTGCTCGACCTGCTATGGCCGCCGCTCATCGCCGCGCTGCCGCTCCGCAACGACGATCGCAAGCACAGGGTCGACAGCAGCTGGGCCAATGATGCGCTGAACGCGCCGGCGGGCAAGCTCGCCAGCCTGTTGATGAAGGACCCCGCCACCAAAGGGCGCGAGCTCGGCCAAGGCTTTCCCGAGGAATGGACCGCGCGGCTCGAGCAGCTCCTCGCCCTCCCCGGCGACATGCGGCGCCATGCCCTGGTCATGCTCGGTTTCCAGATCAACTGGTTGTTCGCCATCGCCCCCGACTGGGTTTCGGCACATCTGCTCAACGTGGTCGACGACGGGGGCGACGACGGCGACGCGCTCTGGGACGGAATCCTGTGGGCTGCACGCGCGCCGCGCCGCGCCCTCTACGAGCAGTTGAAGCCCGGACTTCTCGCGCGAGCCATGTCTCCGGTACGGCGGCGCGCGGAGGCGAACGTCATCGCCGGTTTCCTGCTGATCGGGTGGGGCGGCAACGCCGATGCCGATCCACCCGAGCAGCTCGTCACAAGCGCCGAGCTGCGCGAAATCCTGGTCGAAGGCGACGATGACCTGCGCGGCCAGGTCCTCTGGCATCTCGAACACTGGTCGGCGGACCCCGAAGGTCAGTGGCGCGCGCGCCTGGTACCGTTCCTGACCGACGTGTGGCCCAACCATCGCACCGTGCGCACACCGGCAATGTCGACCCGCCTCGTCGATCTCGCCATGGCGAGCGGCGACCTGTTCCCGGAGGTCGTGCAGGCGATCCTGCCGCGGCTGGTGGCGGTGCGCGGCGGCATGCTGCGCGGGTTCATGCTCCAGTCCGAGGCTGAGCAACATCCTGCACTGATCTACCCCGCCGCCATGCTCGATCTTCTCTGGGCGATCCTGGCCGAGGACGCGACGCTCTGGCCTTACAAGATGGAGGAAACGCTCGACGTTCTTGCCGATGCACCGGAGACCCGAGCCGATCCACGCTTGTCGGAACTGCGTCGGCGGCGCGCCGGCTGATCCCGGCTGCGGCACTATCGCGTAAGCGAGCGCAAACCGGAACCATAGAAAAACAGCTTACGCCTGCGATCCGCTAAGCGGAACACACGACGGGCCGGCATTCAGTCGCCTCTTCGCATCTCCATGCGAAATCGGACACTTAGAATGGTGGAGCCGAGGGACATCGAACCTCTGACCGCCGAATGCCATTGCGATGGTCAGCTTCCCGGCCATTCGCCGGCCGGGTTGCGTGACTCAAATTTGAACAAACGGGCGAAATGCCTTAGCTATCGCTTTGAGGCGGCCAGTCCGGTTTCCCCCACAGTGCGGACCTTCTGCTCTCGCCCTTTGTGCCGGGGACGGCTACGGAAGCAGGGGCCGGGTCCGAGTTATGCGGCTGGCTACGGCATGGGTGGCGCTAAGGCGCCTTGAGAGGAGGCATGCCGTAGACGGGGAATGAGCCTGTCGGTTTGGAGAGAGCGCTGCTATGATGAGTGCCCGAACGGACAGGTGCTACATGCCGGACCCGAATTTTTCCGATTTGACCACAAGCGGCGATCGGCTTCGGGCGACGGAGAATGATCGAGCTTGGCAGGAAGCAGCCAACTCAAAGCATCACCTCCGAGGCTTGCAAGAGTTCGACAGAGCGTTGGCGAATAACCGGCTAACTAGCTACTTCGCTAAGAAGATGTGGAGTGACCCGCTCGCACGTCTGTTTTTAATGTTTGGCGCCGTAATAATTCTTGTTGGTTGGACGTATTTGGCCTTTCAGTGAGCCCGTATAGAGACTTAGTGGTCTCTCGCGGCCTTGGCCGCTTCTCGCGAAATCGATCCCGCTCCTTGTGTTCGCAACTCAAGTTCGGCGTGCCGACGCGAAATGATCTTTTCACCTTGTTGCTGGACCGATCGAACCTCCGGCAGCAGGTCCGTCGTGCTCGGTGAATTGCTACGGGAAAGGTGAACGCCCACCTGCCGAGCGTCCGCCTCTCGTCCCGCGATTCTAGACGTGCTCGGCGAAGAAAGGCCGGTCGCAGTTGGGCTTGCCAGACGCTCCTGGACGTCTCTTCGCATCGTCTCCGAGGCTCGGGAGATGTACCGAGTCACGAGCAGGTCCCGCTCGCTGCTGATCTGCGAGTCTGAAGAAGCCCAATGCGTGGCGTTTGCCGGATCGAAGGATCGATACACAAGCGGGGTGCCGAAAATCTCTTCTCGCGCAAACCGGAGAAATGAGTCGCTGGTGTTGATTGAGCCTTGCACTCCGTTTCCATCGGAGGTCGACCAACGTTCCTCGACCCTACGCGCCTCCTCGAAAAACTTCCTGGCTTCGGCGCTTCTAGTAAAGGCCTCGGACATACTCGAGCTTATACCCGATGTACTCGAGTTAACATCAGAGCGCCCGCTGGTCACCATTGAACGATTGAAAGAGTCCCTATTTTGTGACCAGCCATGCGTCTGAGACCATTGGTGCAACGCATCGTCGATGCGAGCGTCATCTCTCGAAACAGACGCCAGGTCGCTGTCGCTCCACCTTTTCGACTTGCCACCGCTGAGGTTGGCACTGGCCCCGATACGAGCGGCCCCGAAGTTTGCGCCAAGGCCGCCTTCCACAGAAGCGGAGCCAGACACAAAACTTTCGACTGCGATGCTGTCAGCCACTTCCGCCCGCAGCCCGAACCGGCTCTGGAGCATGCGCGAGGCCTGATCTACCTCGCTAAACGTCGAAGAGATGTTCGCTCGATCCTCATTACCGTAGCTGTCGGAAACGGAGCGGTCGGTGCTCATGGCATGGCGGAACTCCTGGAACCGGGTCACCGCAGTACTGGTGCTCTGGACCGCTTGATTGGACAGGGTCTCACCACGGCTCCGCGTCTCCGAGGCAACCTTCGCAGCCTCGGCGGCAACGGACTGGGTTACCTGCGGCATGAAGGGCAGCTTGGAGACGGGCACGTCGAGTAGTTGATTGCCCGCAAAGCTGGTCGCGAGCGTGCCCGTGTCGTTGAACGCGCGGGTCTGCGCGGCACCGTAGGTGAAGCTGGGCGCCTGGTTCCACTGGTCGTGTTGGCGGGTCTGCACCGTCTGGTTGTCGAAGCTCGAGTTGCCTAGCGCGATGTTGCCGGTCGACGCTTCCCGCGCGGCTTCCTCCGCAGCATTCTGCGACGGGTTCAGGTAGCTGGTCGCCTGGCTCGAGATCGCCATCGCGCCGCGCGCGATGCCGCCCGCGAGGAACGGGATCGAGGCGACAAGATATCCCGCGAGCAGGCCGATGTCGTCGTTGGCCTCGGTCATCCCGGTGAAACTCGCCAGCGTCAGACCGCTGCCGCTGCTGGCACTCGCCACCTCGGCGGCCCCTTTGAACATCATCACCATGTGTAGGATGACGTAGAGCGGTCCCCAAGCCGCGAGATAGAAGAAGCCGGTCAGGTAGCCCTTCAGGGCGTACGGCCCGCTTCGCGGCATCAGGAACAACGGGAAAAGCACCGGGAAGAGCGCGTAGAAGACCACCGTCAGGACGATGTTGAGGACAGGCACCCACTTCATCGCGGCGTGCGCGATCGAGCCGTAGGTCCGCTCGGTCTGAATGTCGGCGCGGGTCTGGGCATAGACGTCGACGCTGCCGGTGCCGCTGGTGCCCGCCGCGCTGTGCATGGCCTGCTGCATGGCATTAATCGTGAGCGACTGCCGCAGGATGGTGCTGGCGGACGCGGAGACGCCGGTCAGGTACTGGTAGGCGACCGGCAGGTCGGCGAAGAGCTTGGCGCGGGCGAGGTCCGCCGTCTGCTTCGGGTAGAGTTGCCTGCCGAAGACGCGGCCGAGATCATCGACCATGCCGTTCCATTGGCCGCTGAGCGTCCCGTACGCCTCGCGGCAGGTCTGGATGCTTGAGGTCACCGCGCCTGAGCCGTCGCGCGTCAGGAACCGCTGTGCACGCGCCTGACTGCCGGGCGCGATCGCGTTCCAGAGATCGGGTGCCTTCGCCAGCGTCTCCATCGAGTAGCGGCCGAGCAGCACGTCATAGAAGACGCATTGCTTGAAATGCTCGTCGAGATTGGCCGCGAACTCGGGATCGTTGATCCTGAGGCTCCGGGTGGCCTCGAACAGCCGCGAGCCGTAGATCATGCCGTTGCGGCTGTAGTCGAGATCGCCCGGCAGGCCGAAGACCAGCTCGGACGATCGAATGAGATAGTCGCCGACCTGGCTCGTGAAGCTGGCCATCATCGCCAGTCCGATCGGGACGTTGGCGACCTGCGCGGGCGCAAGGCTCGGGTTGATGCGATCGGTGACGTGCACGTCGAGCCGCGGCACCATCAGCACCATGTACATGAGCGTCGCCTGGAGAAACCAGTGCAGCCACGCCTTCCAGTCAAGGTTGAAGGCGACGATCAGGACGGAATAGGCCAGCCCCATGACCATCACGACCTGGAGCAGGCTTTTGTAGCCCCCTGCCCCGGTCCAGGCCGCGACCGCGTTGAGGACGGCGACGATGTACTCGCCGCCGCCGATCGTGAAGAGCTCGACCGTGCCCATCTCGTGCTGATCCCGAAGCTTAGTTGAGGCCGTGCGCGGCGACGCCGCGAGACCAGTCGAGGGACGCCGCCATGCCCGGCGACATTGAATTGGCGAGCACGTTCTCGAGGAACTGCGTCTTCTGAATGATCGCCATGATCGCGGTCACGCGTGCCTGCGTCGTCTGCTGGCGATCGGCGAGCGTGGTCCGCGCCGTGTTGATCTGCGCCGTCCAGGCCCCGAGCTTCGCCTCGTCGGCGGCGATGAAGGTCGCCCTCGACTTGCCCACCTCGCTGACCAGTTGGTCGAGGATGGCGTAAAGCAAGTCGATCGAGGCGATCTCGGCCAAAGTCGAGCGATCGTCGCTCGATAGCCCGCGGGCATAGGCCGCCTGCACGGTCAGGATCTTGTAGAGCGGGATCGAGGAGATCTGGAGCAGCTCCTTCTGCTCGGGGCTGATCGCGGTGTCGCTGCGGATTGCCTCCACCATCCCGTCGATCAGTGCAGTGACGCGGGGCCGGAGCGCCTTGGCGGCTGGGACCGACAAAGGCGCGAATGTCGGGTTGAGGCACTGATCCTCAGTGTCGCAGTGGTAGACCTGCACCTCGCCTGCGCTGGTGCCGTCGAGGAGGGCCGTTACGAGCGTGGACGTCGTGTCACCGGTCAGCGGCTGAAAGCGGCCCGGATCACTGTCGGTCGGCGGCACGTAGATGATCGTGCCAACCATGGTCATGACGTACTCGGCGAGGTCGCGATCGAAGCTGCCGCCTGAGTTGAAGAACTTGGACCCGCGGAGCACGTGCCAGGTGTAGTTGCGCGGCACCGCGCTGTTCACCGCATCCCATTTGGACGGGTCGGCACCGTTGATGGTCGAGCTCCGCTCGCCCTTGCTGCCGCAGCCGTGCTTGGCGGCGGCATAGTCCGAGAAGATGCCGTCGGAGTTGCCGATCGCCTCGCAGATCGCCTTGTCGGCGAGGTCGCCCTTCGGCCACACGGACCCGACCAGGGCCTGGGCGGCCTCGCAGCTCGAAATGTTGAGATTGTTCATGAGCTGCGCCTTCTGGGCGAACTCATCCATCACCTTCGAGCATTCGGGGCAGACGGTGTCGATCGCGAGCTTGAAGGCGAAGCCGACCGCATTGTTCGCGACCGCCTTCAGCATGGCGACGATCTCGCTCGAGTTGATGAACGAGAAGGATCCCGCGAACAGGTCAATCCCGCCGCAGCCGGCACGGGCCGAGGGCAGCTGCAGGTTGGCGAGGTTGGTCGTCTTCTGGGGAAAGCGCGTCCAGACGTTGCCGAGGCTGTAATAGCCCGCCGACTGGCCCTGAAAGGCGCTCGGCCCGGTCACGTTGGCAGCGCCGCCTGCGTCCGCCACGAACTTGTCCATAGCGCCGCCGACGTCGGCCGCTGCGGGGGCAGCCGGCAGGACCAGCGGCACCACGGCGCCGGCGAGGCTCAGCGAGCAGGCCAGCGTGCCGGCAATGCGCCCGCAGCGGCTGAGCGCAGCGCCCGTTGTGTCGAGCGCGGAACGGGCGAGCGCACGCAGGCGCGCGCCAACGGACGCTGGGTCAATAGTCACTGCCGGCCTTTCGCTGGGTGAGGAGGAAGATGCGCTCCATCAGCTCGTCGGCAGCGATGATGCCGTAGCCGATGGGAATCGCGGTCTTGGTCGCGCTGTCGAACAGGACCACGGCGGGCGTGATCTTGGCGGTCAGGCCCATCGCCGAGCGCTGGTTGGTCTCCACCGTGTAGCGCGGGAAGGTCTCGGACGGGCCGCCGTCGGTCGAGATCGCGCGAACGGTCAGGTGATGCGTGTCGGCGACCGCCTTCACGATCGGGGACATGACCCGGCACGCCCCGCAGCTCTGCGCGAAGAAGTAGAACAGCCCGTATCGCCGGCCAAGGCGGTCGAGCGCCTGGTCGCGCTCGACCTTGCGGGCATCGGACCATTGCTGCTTCGCGACCGTCCCGACCGGCCGCTGCAGCGTGTAGTCGAGCTCCGGCGTCTGCCAGAGCGCGCGCTGCCAGACGTCGCCGAACAGCGAGGCGCGGTCGAGCTGGGCTCGCTGGAAGCGGATATAAGCCGTGACATTGTCAGGCGTCGGCTCGAGGATCGCGCGCGCCTTGAGCTCGCGCAGCTCGGCGGTGATCGCGTCAAGCTTTTCCGCCGCGGTCGGTGCCGAGGGCACCGGCGCGGCCGCCGTATCGGGCTCCTCCACCTTGGGCCGCTCGCAGTAGAACCAAGTTCCGAGATGGCGATCCTGGCAGTAGAAGCGGTCGCCGATCTGAACCAAACGCGCCGGGTCCGGCGGGGTCTGGGCCGGGGCCGATGCGGCAACCACGAGGCTGAGCGTCGTCAACAGGTGGCGGCAGAAGCGAGCGAGTTTCATCGGCCGCCTCCGTTCACCGCATAATAGTCTGCGATCTTCTGCTGCAGGGTGACGACCGTGCCGAGCTCATCGGGGAGCTTGGCTGCGTCCTGGAACTCGGCATAGACTTCGGAGAAGTCCATGCGGCTGAGGTCGAGCCGGGCGAACTCGTCGATCGTGAAACCCTGGCAGCTCTCCTTCTTCGGACTGCCCCACGGCTTGTTGATCTGGGCCCTGCCCTGCTCTTGGAGGATGCGGCTGAGCTTCGACTCGAAGCAGCAATAGGTCTTCTTTTTGGTGACGCAGATCCCGAAGACGCTGTCCGAGCAGTAGCTGCCGACATAGTGGCAGAGCCCCTGGGCGTCGCGTTGATGCAGCAGGACCTCCTCGCGATCGCAGCCCAGCGTCACCAGCAGCTGCGAATAAGGGATCAGCGGGAAGGCCTTACCCGCGCAGCAGTTCAGAATGCCGAACACCTTGGAGTGGCAGGTATCGCGCTCGCCCTTGAACAGCGTCAGCTTGGCGGGATCGAACTCCTTGCCGGCTTGGCTCGCGGCATTGAGCGCCACCGCGGCGTCCTTGAACTCGTCATTGGACTGGCGGTTGATCGTCTCGCACTCGCCGTTGACGCAGTAGATGTCCCCGTCGCAGACATATTGCTTGGCTGGCGCGGGCCCGTCCGGGACCGTGCAGCTGTAGATCCGCTCGCGCGTCGGACACGGCGCTTCGTCGGTCAGGCACTCCTCGCGCGCGAACCGGCAGTCCTTGTTCGCCTCCAGCGCATCGCAGTTCTGCGCCGGTACGGCCTTGTGGCATTCGTAGGTCCGCTGCCACGCCCAGCACGGCTTGGTCACCGAGACGCCATCGATCACCCGCGTCACGGGATCGCTCGAGGTGCAGATATCCGCCGTGCTCGTGCAGCCGCTGTCGCCGGCGAGGCTCGCGCAGGCGCCCTCGTCGCGGCGTTCGGCGACGGTGCTCTGGGTCTCGGTCCCGCGAAGTGACCCGCCGGGTACCGGCGCGTCGCAGAGCAGTTCCTCGACTGGCTCGCCGGGCTCGGTGCAATATTGGTAGGGCGGCTTGCTGTAGCCCTGCAGGCAGCGTCCTTCGTGCGAACCGGTGCGCTGGCACGAGGCCTGCTCGAACAGGCTGCAATCATCGACGCGGTTGAAGCCGGCGTTGAAGTCGCTGCACCAGTAACGATAGCCGGTCTTCTTAGTCACAGAAACGACCAGCGGGATCGTGCAGCTCGCCGTCCGCTGTTCCAGCGCGACCCCGTCGTTGCAGGTGGCCTCATAGGTGCCGCTGGCACCGGTCGAGGGGGGCAGCTCCCGGCAGCTGCCCTGGCCGCCGCCGACGCTCATGCCGCTCACATAGGTCGCGGGATCGTCGGAGATGGCGCGTCCGCGCGCGATCGTCGCCTCGATTTCCTCGATGGCCACGCGCGGCCGGCCGTCGAGCGAGGAGCGGACGGTCGCATAGCCTTCATTGCTCGACGCCGCCGAGGTTGCCTGGGCGGCGATCGCGTCGGGATCGTCGAACAGCGGCGATTGCGAGGGCGTGCCGGCGAAGCCCGGCACGCGATCGGCGGTGGGCGCCGTCTTTGCCGCGTCCTGCGCCTTGCCGAGCGCATCGCTGCCGAACGCCTTGCCGTCGGCGCGTGCGGCCTCGGTCTGGCTCTGCCCGAGCGCTCCGCCTGCGCCGAGCCCGGCGGCGAACAGGGCGAGCGCGAGCCCCAGGCTGGTGCGGGCCGGGCTCACTGCGCCTCTCCCAGCCGGGCACGGTAGACCGCCGCGATGCGGGCACCGGGACCGTTCCCGCGGGCGAAGGTGTCGAGCGCGTGTGCCAGCGTGACATTGCCGTCCATGCGATCATGCGGCGGCAGCGTCGTGCGGCAATCGAACCCGTCACACAGGTCGAAGTCGGTGGCGGTCACAACATAAGCCGGTACGGCCTCCACGTCGAAGGCGCGGAACAGCCGCGGGTCAATACCCACTGCCGCCTTGACCTCACCGGGCGGCAGCACCTTGGCGAGCGCGGTAGTGAACGTCCTGGCCGAGTTGCCTGGCAAGCCGCGGAACACGACCACGCCGCCTGCCCTGCTGACGTCGGCGATCATCGCTTGGAGCGAGGCCGAGGGCATCGAGAGGCTGGCGAACGCGAGCAGCCGCGGCGCGTCCTCCGGCGCCATCTGCTTGCCCGAAGCGGCGACCATGCCGTCGAAGTCGAAGGTCGCGGCTGGATCACCGCTGGTCTTGGTCGAGGCGTAGCGGGCGGCGACAGCGCGGGCCGAGGCCGCATTGTCGGCGGCGTCCCGGCGGAGCGCCTCGCCGCGCCGGGCGACGACATTGGTGAGCGCTTCGGCTTCCTGCGGCGAGAGCTTGGCGCGCGCGCGTACCTTGGCGAGATCGAGCCCGTCGACGGTCTGGGCGCCGGAGGTGGCGGCGAGGCCGAGCAGCAAGCCGGTAAAGGCGGCGGTGCCGGCGACGAAGAGGTGACGCCGCATCACAGCACGCAGCAGTTGCGTTTGCGCCAGACGAGATAGCCCATATCTTCTCCGATTGCGGGATAGACCTGGCCGGCTGACATGAAGGTGGTCGACGCGCCGATCGGCGCGCAGGCGTAGCGCCCGCCGGTCTGGGGATTGGGGTTGGTGGCCTGGAAGCGATATTGCTGCTTCCGCATCACCGGCATGAGGTAGCTGCCGCACAGGCCCTTGCTGCCCATCGTGCCCCAGGCGACGAGCTCGCGGTGGAGCTTGTAGGCGAAGCGGGCGAGCGCGAGCCGCGAAGCCTGCACATGACCGATCGAGGCGGCAACGTTGCCGTTGAGCGGATACATCGTACCCTGGCAGCCTGCGCACCAGAACAGGGGATCGGTCGGCAGCTTGGCGGTGGCCGCGACGCAGTCGGCCGCGCAGGCCGCAAGCGCCAGCGGGTTGGCGAACAGCACCGCCTCGGGGTTGATGATCGCGGTCAGCTCGGAGTCCTGCCAGAGCGGATCGACCTCGGTGATGTAGAGGATGTCGATCGAACCGGTCTCGAGGCAGAGGAAATCCGCCACGATGTTCATCCAGTAGATGAGCGGATAGGCGTACCAGTGGACGTGCCAGCCGCTGGTGTTCTGCGCCTTGCCGCCGACGGCGCTCGGCCCGGCGATCGTCTTGAAGCCGATGTCGAAGCCGGGGTCGAGCTTGAGCCCGCCAAGGTTCACGAAGCACCACGGCTTCATGCTGACGTCGGCGAGCCGGACCGGCTCCCAGAACCCCATCGCGATCCCGACCCGAAGGCCGCACGCGCAGACCGGCAGGGTCGGATTGTCGGTGTCGGGACGGCCAGCGAGCGACGGCCAGATGTTGAGCCCGCCCACCGACATCGGGAACAGGCAGCTCCAGCACACGTCGGTGATCGGGTTGACGAAGCGGCCGGTGCACTTGCCGGGCGTCCCCTCCGCCCGCGCCGGTGACGCGAGCGCGAGGCCGACAATGGCGAGCAGCGCGACAAGCGCAGCCAGACCGAAGCGACGGTGGCGACGCGCGGCCGCATGGCGCTCTCGCGATGCGGCAAACCAGTCGCGATTGCTCATCGCGCTCACTTGTGATCTCCTTTGTTTCCCCGGAGCACCAGCTCACTGACCGCGAGCGTGCGCCCCTGCTGCTCGACCACGGCCGGCACGGCGCGGATGCCGAAATGGCGGGTAAGCGTGCCCTTCTGGTCGAAGTAGAAGCGGCGCTGCTCGGCCTTCATCAAGGCGAACGGCGAGCCCGACACCAGGATCAGCTTGGCGTTGAGCGCCGTCGGGGCACCCATCGCCCAGGCAACCTGCCCCTCATCGTCGCCGTCGAGGAAGACGAGCCGCTGGCGGAGCGGCACGGTATCGAGCGGGTTCACACGGGTGCCGGCGGCGACGACGACGCGGCCACGCCCATCGCGCAGATCCGCATTGACGGTGATGGTGGGATCGAACGTCCAGCGCCGCTCCTCGGCGGCATGGCCGATGCCCGACACCGGCGCCGGCCGGCGGACCTGGACGGCGGTCCGCTCTGCGAGTTGGCGATTGGCGCGATCGATCTCGCCCGAAGCCTGCATGGCGGTCAGCCGCTTCTGGATGACCGAGAGCAGGTCGGCCTCGACCACCGGAAACAGCGCGCCCTGCTGGCCATAGTCGCGGGCGAGCGCCGGCGCGGCCGCGGCGAGGCAGGCGACAAACGGGATGAGGTGGAGGCGCCGGCTCACAGGATCGGCTCCCCCGTGCCGAGGACCTGGTGGCGGCAGACCCAGCCGATCAGGGCATAGCGGCTGTCGAAGCTGTCCTTGTTGGGCGTCGCGACAAAATAGCAGCCGCGCGGGATCGTGCCGGTCGGGCCAAGCTTGAGCGGCTCGCCGCGCAGCGTCCTGGGCTTGGCGAGCGCGACCGCATGGCCGTTGACGAAGAACAGCCGACCGCGCCGGGTCACCTCATCGCCGGCAACGCCATAGATGATCTTGCCGAACGGCTGGTGATCGCGCCCGAAGTGACGCTCGAGGAGCGGGCTCGCCGGCGGATCGAAGAAGACATGCTCGCCGCGGCCGGGCAGCCGGCGGCGGTCGACGAGGAAGGCCCAGTTGGGCAGGCTCGTGCTCTGATTGACCAGGAGGACGTGACCGTCGCTCCAGTCGGCAAGCGCGGCATAGGCGGTGCCGCTCACGCCCAGTAGCGCGAGCGTCGCCCAGCGGCGCGCCCGCGCCGGCGACCAGAAGCGCGGATCGGCATCAGCGCGGCTCATGGTCAGCCTCCACGGCCTTCGTGACGCGGGCCCGCACGTCGTCGGTCCGATCCTCGACCGAGCGGCCGAGCGTCGCCTCGGAAACGAGCACGGTCGTGCCACCTGCCCCCATGTCGGCGACCGCCTTGTTGATCGCGGCGAGATAGGTCGCGGTGCGGCGCCCCGACTGTTCGGGCGTGCCGCCGTTGCGCGCTTCCGCCGCGACGAAGTCCTCGACCAGCCGCGACAGGCTCACCGCGACGATGCGGCGGTGCTGCAGCTCGAGCAGCGAGCGGGTCGCCCACGCCGTCCAGATCAGGGCCGCGATGAGGGCGATCCCGAGCAGCACGCGGGTCACGGGCCAGCCCGCAATGGTGCGCGAGGTGGTGACGGCAGGCTCAGCCATGCCGGCCTCCCCGCACGAGCTCGCGGCGCAGGCGTGTGGCGAAGCCGGGCAGCCGGGCGATCAGGAACAGGCCGACGACGCCGAGGAACAGCACCAGCACCTGGCCATCGAAACGCGCCCGCGCCGCCGGATCAGCGAAGAGGTAGTGCGTCGACAGGTTCTGGAGGTGCGCGAAGAAGCGTAACGGACGCCCGTCCGCGGCGACGATGACGAAGGCGAACACCGCACCCAGCGCCGCCAGCACCGTGCCGGCGAGCCAGAGGGTGACGCTGAGCGTGACGTGGCAGGCGTCGGCGAGGATGCGGCCAGCGCGGGCGAGCCGCGGGCGAAGGCTGGGAAAGCGGTCAGCCATGATGCGGCTCCGGCGGGAGGGGTTCGGTCTCCCCGCGCGACACCGCCTCGATCGCCTCGGCGATCGTCTGCCCTCGAGCGTGGCGCCGCTCGATCGCGGCATAGGTGTCGGGCGAGGAGGAGAAGACGGTGGCGGAGAAGGGATCGAGCACGAGTCGGCCGATCGCCTGGCATTCGGGGCCGCGGATGAAGACCTCCGAATACTCGCTGCCGGAGCGCTTGAGCGACCGGATCAGCCCCTCGGTGCGGTCATCCATGTCGAGCCGGGCAGACTTGCGGAGGTCGGCGATCGTCTCCGGCTTCTGCTGGAGGACCAGCATCCAGTCCGAGTTCTCGAGCGCCGCGGTCGCGCCGTCCGACTTGTAAAAGTCGTTCAACGACTGCGTCGCGGTGCAGAGCGCGCCACCATATTTGCGGGCGGTCCGGGCATAGGTCTCGACGAAGTCGGACATCGACCCGCCCTTGAGCATCGCCCAGGCCTCATCGATCAGCAGCAGCTTCTTCACCGACCGCGGTGAGCGGGTCATGGCCTGGCCGGTCATGAACATGATCGCGGTCAGCACGACCGAGCGCAGCTCCTCGCGCGTGGCGAGGTCGGACATCTCGAAGACCGTGAAGTCAGCCTCGAGGCGTAGCGTCGCCTCGCCGTTGAAGAATCCGCCATAGGTGCCGCCCGCGCGGAACGGTCCCATGGCGATGGCAAGGTTGGCGGCGTCGGCATTGCCCGTCGCTTCGAGCGCAAGCGCGACCGCCTCGACCGACCCCGCCCTGCCCTGCTCTTCCCACACCCGATTGACCGCCTGGTCGATCAGGCCGCGCTCGGTGTCGGTCAGCCGGTCGATGAAGCGCGCCATCTGTCCGACAATGGCTTTCAGCATCGCCATGCAGTCGAGGCGGTAATCCTCGTCGTCGACCACGCGCTCGGCATCGATCATCGAGAAGGGATTTAGGCAGAAGCCGCTCGCCAGCGTGAACTCGATGAAACGGCCGCCCTGGAGACGGCAGCTGTTCATGAAGCTACGGCCGTCGTCGATCACCACGACCTTGGCGCCGGCGCCGCACAGGCTCGCGCACATCTCCTGGAGCAGCACCGACTTGCCCGAGCCCGACTTGCCGAGGATCGCGACATTGTGGTTGCCCGCGCCATTCTCGAACGGCGACCAGAAGAAGGGCTGCCCCCGTCGGCCTAGGAACAGCAGGTGCGGCACCGCGCCGCCGAGATACTCACCCTGCACCGGCGCGATGTTGGCGGCCGTGGTCGACAGCATCGTCCGCATGCGCCGGCAGCGCTCGAGATCGGCGGCGAGCCCGTCGGCGAGCGTCAGCGGCATCGCCGCGAGCAGGCCCTGGACCTGCAGGTAGCGCTCGTCGGCCAAGTCCCAGCCCGCCGCTTTGTAGAGCGACTTGACCATCCGCTCGTTCCGGTCGCCGTCGCCTGCCGGCGAGAAGGTGGTCACGCCATAGAAGGCGCGGACCAGCCGCCGGCCCTCTTGCAGCTGCGCCTGGACTTCGCGCCATTCGGCCGCCTGCTCGCGCAGCTTGGGCACGTAGCGGGCCGACTTGCCTTCGGAGAGGCTGGTCGTGCGCAGGAACTTCATGCCCGCGCGCGTCGAGGCCGCCTCCTGGTCGGGATAGACGAGGCAGAGGATCGTGCCGGCCGGGCACGGATAGCGGAGCTTGTCGGTGAACAGGTCGCCAATCAGCCGCGCCGTCTCCCACGGCGTCCAGCGCGCGGGCATGTTGCGGACGCCGAAATGCCGCACGTCGAACCGGTCGGGGTAGATTTCGCCGATCTCGGGCGCCTCGCCGTCGCTGGCGCCGGTCGGCCGGAAGCGCTCGGTCCGGAGCAGCATCCGGCTCTCCTCGACGGTGAGCTCGATGTCGCGCCGGATCGCCTGGTCGGCAATCGGGTCGAGCGGGTTGTAGTCGATGGCGTCGTCGCCGCTCGCCGTGGTTGGCGAGGTCAGGTCGTCGACGAAGGCGATGAGCTCGACCGGGCCGACATCGAGCGAGGGCACGTCGAGCGAGCGCAGCACGCCGACCAGGTTCTCGCGAACCGCGATAAGCTCGTCCTTGGTGGTGCTGCTGCTCGAAGGCACGCCGACTGAGACGAGCAGTTGGTGATGGCGCGCATGGAAGGGCGCGCCCCCCGACCCGCTGGTCCAGACAAGGTCGTAGAGGCACTGCGTACGCGCCCGCGCGATCTGCTCGTAGACGCCGCCGCGCGCGTAGCGGGGCGCGAACCAGGGCGCGATGTTGCGGCTGATCCTCGGACTTGCCCAGTGGACAATCTGGACGCAGGCGCCCGCCGGCAGGCCTTCGGACAGGAACTGGCCAAGAAGGTCGCCGACGCGCTCGTCGGCGCCGACCAACGGCGCCACGTTGAGGATGAAGCCGGTCGAGCGCGCGTTGAGGTAAAGCCGGGTCTGCGGCTCGTACACGCGGTACGGCAGGAAGCTCGACAGCATGTCGAGGCCGAGCACCGGGCGATCGCCCTCGCTCTCCTCGGCATCGCCGAACAGGCCCTTGAGCAGCGTGCCCGTGAGCGTCTTGAAGGAGAGGCTCATCGCGGCTGCTCCTGGCCAACGGGCGCGCTGAAAGGACTGCCCTCCATTTCTGGCGTGACCGGGCCGACCGGCCTGAGCGTGGTGCCAAGCCGCGACAGCTTCCGAGCTGCGAGCGCGTTCAGCCTCGCTTGGGCCGCCCCCGGGTCGCCCTGCGGCAGAATAACCTTGCCGGCGGGTAGCGCCGACGTGGTCGGCCCGAAGCGCTTTGCCGCAGGCGCAGGCACGGTGGCTGGCGGCTTGGTACCGATCCGGTGCCCGGCGCGAGCGGCGGCGATCGCCGCGGCGCTGGGCGCCGCGGGATCATGGATGCGCGCCGTCGAAGCGGCCGCGCTGAACGGTTGAGGGGCTTGAGCGGGAGGAGACTCAAGCCCCTCGATCACCGGTGCCGAAGCACCAGCGACCACCTCGCGCAGGGAGGAAGGGGCGGGACTGCGCGAGAACTCGGAAATGGATGTGGGCTCAGCGACCGAGGCGAAGGTCCAGGCGGGCTGCTCGACGACGGCGTGGACCGTCGCGGCATCGTGCAGCACGCCAGCCTCGTCGACATGCGCCGGCAGGAGGATGGTCAGCATGCGCTCGCCGGTACGGACCGCGACGCTGCCGCCCTTCCCGCTCGCGCCCTGCCGGCGCGGGCCGACCATAGGTGCCGACGCGCCCTCCTCGTCGACACTGCCGATCGCGGCAGCGTCGATCTTGGTCATGGGCGCGCAGGTCCCGGCCGGCGCGCGGCAGGTGAAGTCGCCCTTCACGGTGCCGCCAAGCGTGGTGCAGCCGCTCGCGCCAAGCGCGGTTGTGAGCAGCAGGGCGAGGGTGGCGGCGCGGCTCATGCCCGGCCTCCCGCGACAAAGGCTTTGAGCTGGTCTGCGGTGTGGAAGCCCTGCAGGACCGCGCCATCGCTACGGATGATCACCGGCGTGCCGCCAAAGCCACGCGCTTTGGCGAACGCCTCATTGGCGTCGAGCCCGGAGGTGTCGCACTTGGCGCCGGGCGTGACCGGCCGACCGTCATAGGCAGCGTGAACCGCCGCCTGCTGGTCGCCGGCGCAAAGCACGGCCTCGGCAAGCTTGCGGCTTTCCGCGCCGAAAATCGAGATCGGCCGCTCCTCGACCCGGGCGCCCATCTTCACGAGCTCGCTCGAGAGCTTGCGGCAATAGCCGCAGTGGAAGTCGCTGAGCACGACCAGCTTGGGACCGGTCGCCGGACCCCAATGGATTGCACCCTTCGCGGGCAGCTGGCCGAGGTCGACCTTCGCGGCCGCAGGCGATGCCGCCTCCGGCTGCTCGTCCCCGTCGCTGTCGCGCTTGCCGGCGGCACCGGCGGCGAGCAGGTCGGGATTGAGCTCGAGCAACCGCGCGGCGGTAACGTCGCTGCGCGTCTCCATATCGTAGAGCCGCCCGATCATCAGGTAGCGCGCGGTCCGGTCGACATAGAAGAGCGTGGTGCCGGCGACGACTTCGCACAGCCCGCCGAAGCGGCTGCAGTCGATCGCACCGATCCGCGTCTTGGGCAGGCGCAGCTTGAGCGCTTCTCGAACCAGGTCCGTGTCGACGTGCACCGAGGCGATCGGGGCGGCCTGGACGCTCTTGGCGACCACGCCCGCCCCCATGCCGAGCGTTAGCGAGGCGGACGCCAGCAAGGTCCAGAAGGGAACGCCCTCCATTCGGCGCATCTTGGCCAGCTCGCGGCCAAGTCGAGTGTCAGCAGAATTCATTGAGAGTCCCTCACATAGACGCCATCGAGGAAGACGATCTCGACATCGATGCCGGTCGGCATCTCCACGACTGGCTGATATTGTTCGGCGCGCTCGATCAGATATTTGGAGACCGTGTCCGACGCGTCGGCGACGCCTTGACCGAGGCCGCCCTGGACGATGTCGCCGCCCGAGAGCTGCTGGCGCTTGCCGTCGACCCCGGTGGTGATGCCGGAGAAGACGCTGTTCGCATTAGCCGAGAAGCCACGCCCGAAGCCGCCGACGATGCCGGCGAGCAGCGCCTGGCTGACAAGACTGCCCTCGCGGCTGACGACCCGGCCGCGCACCCCGGTTTTGCCGGCGAAGCTGATGAAGCCCTTGACCTCGCTGACCGCGACCCGGCCACCCGGCTGGTCGCAGGTCATCTTCTGGAGCTTGACGTAGACCTTCTCGGCCGAGAGATCGCCGCGCGCCGCGCCGTTGACGACGCAGCCCTGGAGGCGGGTGGTGAGTAGCTTGCCGTCCTTGACGACCGAGCGCGCCGGGCCGGTGATCCGCAGCACGACGGGCAGCGGATCGGTCTGGCTCGCGACGCCCGCGGAGGCGTCGACGCCGACGATGACGCGCGCCGGGGCATAGCTGTTCGGCGGCAGATAATCGGGGCTGTCCTCGACCTCGATCGCGGGTGCCGTCGGCCGCCCTGCCCTGAGGCCCGTCTTGCCCGCCGCGCCAATTTCGCCGGCACCGCCGGTGAACGAAACTGTCTTCACCTGCCGCTCCGCGGCGGCCGGCAGCGCCGCACCCGAAGGACCGGCACCATTGTTCGGGTCGAGCGGCGAGCCCGACGGGATCGACGGATCACGCACGGCGACCGGCGGCGGGACAGCCGCCTGCGTCTGCGCGCGGGTGAGCTCGCCGCGCAGCGTGCTGTTCTCCTGCGTCAGCGCGTCGATTGTCTTGGTACCGTCGCTCTTGAGCGCCTGGTTCTCCGCCGAGAGCGCATCAAGCTTGGCCTGCACCTCGGGGGCGACCGCCTTGCTCTCCTCAAGCGCCTTCAGCTGGCGCGCCTGCGCATCCAGCCGGTTGCCATAGATAGCGACGAACTCCTTCTGGCTGAGGTCCCGATTAACGATGCCGTCGGTCTCGATTTTCTGCGGCGCGTCCGCGGCCGGCGTGTGATCGCCGGTGCCGCCGAACACGAACCAGAGCGCGAGCATCGCCGCGGAACCCCCACCGCCGAGAAGCAGCATGCGCTGGCGTGCGCGGGTCTTCGCGTTGAGCGCGCCCAAAGCCGTGACGCTTTCCTGCGCCGGGCTGGACGGAGGGGTGGCCTGCTCGCTCATGCGCCGGCACTCCCGTCGAGCACGACGTAGAGCGTCGTCGCCTGCTGGGCGCCGAGCTCGCGATCGGCGACGCTCACCGCGAGACTGCCGGCCGGGGTGAGCTGCGCCGGATCGATGGTGACAGGCTTGGCGCCGCGATTGTCGATCCGCAGCACGCGCCCCGTGAGCGCGGCACCGCGATACTCGGCGACGAGGCGTACGGTGAGGTCACCGACACGGGCCGGGGCGGCGGCGACCTGCCGCATCGTATAGCCGTCCGGCGCGCTGTTCGCGGCCATGGCCTGCACCAGGCGCACCGCGGCGTCTCGGGGGGTCGCCTTCGCTTCCCAGGCCTGGGCCCGCTCACCAGCGATCGCGGGATTGGTGACGAAGATCTGCTCGGCCTCGGGTCCGCCGACGCTGCACGCGAACTTGTAGACATAGCCCTTGCGGGTCGTGGCGAAGAAGCTCAGCCGGCCCGGCGCGAAGCCCTCGGGCACCGACAGGTAGATGTCGCCCCGGACCGGCTCGTTGGTGACGGTGAAATCGTTGTACGGGTAGCCGGTCGTGATCTTGCTGACGCTGGCAAAGGCATCGCCGACCAGGCTGATCCGCGTCAGCTCATGATTCGAGACGACGCAGTCGACCTGCGCATTGTCGGCAGCCTGCCGATACTGGTCGGCCCACGCCGGGGTGGCGGCGAGCGCGATGGCAGCGCCGATCAGAGCCATGCCGAACGGCTTCAGGCTGATGTCGCGCGGTCGGGACGTGCCGGCCGCAAAGGTGGCGGCGCCGGCTCCGAGTAGGCAGGCGGGTGTCGCGGCGATCATTGGAGCGCCTCCTTGTGATCTTGGATGAGCGCGAAGCTCGAGAGCGAGAGGCGCAGCCCCACGTAGGTCCAGCCAAACCGGAACCGCTTCTTCTCGCTGGCGATGACCTGGCCGCCGACGAAGGTCTTGAGGTCGCCTTCGACGGTGGAGCTCAGGCCCTTCGGATCCACGGTCATGCCGGTGATCACGAAGGCCTGGGCGAGGTCGGAACCGCGCTGCTCGGTGACGATCTTGACCAGCTCGGCCTTGAGCGCCCCGTAGGCAGACGGGTCGGCCACCTTCAGGATCTGCTCCATCCAGTAATCAAGCCCGGTCGGCGACCGATTGAGCAGCATCAGCGCCACATCGCGCGTCACCAGCTCGAGATAGTCGGCCGACACGCCCGACGAGCTGATCGCCAGCTGCCGGGTCGTTACCGGCTGCAGGATCACTTCGCGGTCGCGGCTGCTGAGCGCCGTCAGCAATGCGAAATTCGCCAGGAACGACGCGGCGGCCGCGACGACCAGGACCTTGCGCTGGCGGAGCAGCGACTGGCTGCGCTGATGCGCGATATCGGACAGCATGGAGCCCCTCCCCTCAGCCGGCGAGCCGGCGGCAGTGGGAGGGCGGCGTGGCGCGAAGCCTGACGAAGCTTGCCCCCAGGTACCAGTAGGCCGCGTGGATGATCCAGGAACTGGCCCGGCCAGCCTTGGCCTTGCGAAGCGCGAACCACGCTCCTCCGGCACCCACGAGACCCAGAAGGATGTGCTGGGAGAAGATGCCCCAGGCGAACGGCGCCGCGAGCCCCAGGAATTCGTCCAGGGTCCAAAGGCCGATGAGCTCCGGATCGTCGAGCCGCCGGGGGACAAGGTACTTGTCAGTCATGTGCGCTACGCCGCCCTCGCCGCCGCGATCAGATGATCGCGGTCACGGTGGAGGTGACGATCGGCACGCCCGTGCCGACGCCGATGCCGACGGCGACGGGGATCGCCACCTGCCCGAGCGTGAACCGGCCGGACGCCATGCCGATGATGCCGCCGGCCAGGCTGAGCACAGCGATGATCTTGCCGCCCGAGCCCTCCAGAAAGTCGGTGAACTTGGTGAGCGCCGGACCGAAGGTCGTGTCGGCGCCGGCATAGGCCGCGCTCGCCACGGCCATGAGGCCGATCGCCGGGATGAGATAGTCGCTGGCCCGGCCGAGGCCGGCACGGGTCAGCGGGAGCTTGAGGCTGTGCATCGAGAGCGTCTCCGAGAAGGTGTTCGCCGCGGCCGCATCCCGACCGCACAGCCACCTTCACGCCGGCTCGGGCCGACGCTCAACGAAAAGGAACATCAGGAGAACGGTCAGCCGATTGGTCGCGAAATCCGCGACACCGATCGCGTCCGGAGTGTGAAGTTTCCTAGCTTCGCGCGATGCCGCTCGCGCTGAATGACAAGGCACACGCGGTCGCTGGCGACAGCCGTCGCGAATCGCCTTCCGGCTTCATTCCTTGCACTTCCGGTGAGAGGCCGGCGCCGTAAGCGACGCGACTCTGCCAATTGCGAGTTCCGCAAATGGCTAGGATGTTCCTGTTTTGTTTTCCTACAGCCTCCGCGATTGATACCGTGCGTGCGAATCAGCCCTTGGAGTTGGAGTCGTGACCACCAGCAGCCCGGCAGCCCTGTCCTCGATACCGCTGCACATCATCGTTGGAGACCTCGTCGATCAGAGCGGGCTCAGCCAGCGCGACCTGGCGGCCAGGGTCGGCCTGTCGAAGGATCAGATCTGTCGTACGCTGAAGGGCACGCGGCATCTCAGCCTCGAGGAAGCAGGATCGATGCTCTCCGCCGCCGGCCTACCGGCGCGCGGTGCCCTCACCCTCGCCCTCTTCGATCGCCGCGATCTCGCCAGCGAATGGTCACGGTCCGGCATGGCGGCGTTTCTGGAGACACTCGTCGCCGCGCTGCCGGACGCGCTAGCGGCCGAGCTCGCCGAAAGCAGCGATCGCGTCGATCCGCGTTGGGGTCCGGCGGTAGCGAAGTTCGTGGCACAGCGGATTGCAAGCCACATCGATGAACTGATCGAGCGAGAGGCGAAGCTTGGCGAGTTTAGGCAGACCGGCGTTCTGCGCGGCTAACCACCTCGACGAAGGTCGCGCTGAACGCATAGCTGGTGAAGGTCGCGCGCTTGCAGCGGTGCGCGCCGATCAGCTCGAGAGAGCGGCCTCACGGCAGCCCCCCGGAGCCCGGTCGCAACTCCTCGACGTCGAAGTCGCGCGCGCCGATCTCCCCGGTACCATTCAGCATGTCGCCCGCCAGCGCCCGCTTCCGTTCGAGCAGCTCGTCCAGCTTCACGTCAAAGGTCGTGAAGTCATCGGCGGCGACCGTCGGATAGTAAACGAACACGTCACGCCGCTGGCCGATGCGGTACGCTCGATCGGTCGCCTGGTCCTCCTTCGCCGGGTTCCAGGTGCGGGTGAAGTGGATCACGTGGTTGGCGGCCTGCATGTTGACTCCGAAGCCGACCGCCACCGGCGACAGGATGATCACACCAAATCCTGGTGCCTCCTGAAAGGCCCGGATCCGCTTCTGCCGGCTGTCCGCCGCTCCGGCTGCCGCCGAGGTGTCACCGTTGATGACATCGACGGGGATCGCGAACGCCTCGCGAATGTAGTGACGCAATAGCCTCTGAACGGCCTTGAACTCGCAGAAGACGATGGCCTTCTCGCCACGCTCCCTGACCTCGGCGAGCGCCGACAGCAGCCAGTCGAGCTTAGGTGACCGGGCGCGATAGGCGTCAACGGCGTCGTAGGCGCCCGCCTCCTCTGTCTGCGCCGGGTCCGAGCAGATAAGCCGCAGCCGGTGCAGCAGACCAAGGTGCGCGCCTGGCCGCCCCGCCTCGCGACGGAAGCCCTCGATCGCGCCGACGTAGAGTCCGCGCTGCGGGACGCTCATCGGCAGGCGTCGGCTCGCCTCGTCGACGAGCTTGGCCTTGAGATCGGCCGCCACCTCCGACTTCATGCGCCGCAGGATCTGCGGCTCGATGAGCGTCCTGAGCTCCTCCAGCTTCGCGCGGTCCGCGTCGCCCTCCGCCTCGATCGGCCGACGGTAGGTGCTCCCGAACTCGTTCAACGCGCCCAGTAGTCCGGGCTGCACGAAATCGAAGAGGCACCAGAGATCGACGAGGCTGTTCTCGACGGGGGTGCCTGTGCAGGCGATCCGGAACGACGCGTGCTGCTTCTTCGCCGCGCGAGTCATGGCCGCATTCGGGTTCTTGATCTTCTGCGCCTCGTCGCAGACCATGATCGACCAGCGCTCGCGGGCGAAGGAGAACTCCAGGTCGCGCAGGGTCTCGTAGGTTGTCAGCACCACGTCTGCGTCGCCGCACCAGTCGGGCCGCAGGAAGCGGACGAGCCCCTCTCTACGGAGCTGCTCGTCGACTGACGACTTGCCCACCCTCAACCCGGACAGCGTGTCGCCGTAAGCCGTCAGGATCTTCAGTGATCCGGGCAGCAGGAACTTCTCGGCCTCCTCCCGCCAGTTCTCGAGAAGAGTCAGGGGCGCGACGACGAGCGCGGGAGGTGTGGCGGGATCGTCCTCCCTCGCGCGCGCCATGAGACTGAGGATCTGGAGCGTCTTGCCCAGCCCCATGTCGTCGGCGAGCAGGGCGCCGCGGCACCGGTCGGGCGCAAGGCCGAACAGGTGCTGCATCCATGCGAGCCCCTTCAGCTGATGGTCCTTCAGGCGGACCTCCTCGCGCAGACCTGCGGGAAGGCGTGGTGGCCCGGCTGGCGCCGACAGGGCGGCCAGCCGCTCCTCCCGATAGTCCACCTGCTCTATGTTGGCCTTCAGGATGAGCGTGGGCCGCTTTCGGCTCGGAGACGCACGCGCGGGATCGAGCGTGCCCGCCTCCGCCTCCACGCGGACGCGGCCGAACGCCTTGAGGATTGCCTCGGCTTCGCGCACCGGCATCGGCACGGGGCAACCCGGCACTTGGACGGCAGCGGCTCTAGTCCGACGAGCCTCCTCCACATCCGTACGCAGTCGCTCCGCCACATCGTCGGTCAGTGGTGCGGAGCCGGGCTCGCCGGTCGCCGGATCGTTCCAGCCGATGATCGGCACGATGTTATCAGGAAACCAGCCCGCGTCGTCGCTCTTGCGCGCGATGTGTGGCGAGTAGAACGGCCGCTCCTCCCCGATGCCGTCCACACGGTCCGAGTAGCCAGAGAGATCGTAGATCTGCCCATGGCTGATCAGGGACGCCGCACGTCGGCCAACTGCGCGCCGCAACGCCGCGCAGTGCAACCTGCTGTCACCGTCGAGTTCGAACTCGAAGTCGTCCCACGAGCAAAGCTGCAGCCCACGAGCGAGATGGTCCTCGACGCGCGCCACGAACTCGAGCGCGTCCTCGTCGCTCAGCGAGATTTCGCTCGTCTCGATCCGCTCGCCCGTTCCGGAAGTGACCAGCAGCCCGAGCGCGCCGTCGCCGTGCGTCTCGGACGTGATCGCCGCGAACCGGTCGAAGGAGATGCCGGCCTCCTCCTTGGCCGCCTCGAACGCCTCCTGGTCGATGACCTCGGCGGCATCCGGACCAAGGGCTGCGATGGGATTGACCAGGAAGGCCTGCGCGCGCTCGCCCGCGACGCGGCGCCCAGGCATGCGCTTCAGCTCCCGCAGCACCGTCCCGACCGCGGGCGACACCATGACCTGGACCACGCCATCCGGCGTGACGAGATCGTAGCGATCCCTGACTTGAGCGGAGCGATCAAAGGCCTGGAGCCAGTGCGTGGGCGCGCCCTCGAACCAGGGCTCGACTTCGACAAGGCCGAGCCGATCCGACCGCCGGAGTGCGATCTGGAGGCGATCAGGCGTCAGCACGACGGTGCGGAAGAGGAAGTCGTCGAGCGCCGCGCCGACCGCAAGCGCTTCGGCGCGAATGGCGCCCCAGGCAAGCCGCTGCGCGCCCTCCCCCCGCTCGTCGGGTCCACGTCGGCCGAAGGATGCGACCCGGTCCACTAGCCGCCATGCCGCCGGCGGCAGCAGATGTGGTACGCCATCGATCTCCAGCGTTCCGCCGTGCAGCCTGGCACCGTGGATGATGCGCCCGTCGCCATCGAGCCAGCCATCGATCGCGACGGCGAAGCCGCTGTCGGTCAGCGATCCCCTGCTGGCCAGACGCGGCGCGGCGAGAACCGACTCCGGAAGGTTCAGGACGGCAAGGTCCGCAGTCCGCGCCGTGTCGTCGAGGATCGTGTAGAGCTCGCGCCAGCCGATGCGGCGACCTTCCTCCACGGTCGTGGCGAGCCCCTCGTCCTCCAGTTCCTCCAGCAGGGCCGCAGCGGCAACCCCGGTAGAAGGCGGGACGCAATCAGCCGGAAAGATCAGTCCTTCCGGTTCTACACGATAGCCTGGTGTACCCATCACCGGCTCTGGTGCGACCGGCGCCGAAGCCTTGGGTCTCCGCCGCCAGATCACGACTTGAGGTACCAGGCGCCCCGGCGGGCGGACCAGGCGAACCCGCGGCTGCGCAGGCCATCGGCGGCGGGGCCACGCTCCGGCGCATATGCCCACAGGGAGCCACCCTTGTCGCGCAGGTCGGCGGACTTGACCCTGTGCTCGGCGAGAAAAGCGTGCAGGTCTCGCGTGCCATGCGGCTCCGGTGCCACTTGCCGCGCCTCCTGGGGCCGGGCCCATGCGGGCGAGACGGCGCTCGGGATGGGGATCGGCGCGGGACGGATCGGAGGAGCCGCCATCGGCGAGGAGGAAGTCGAACGACCGGTGGTTGATGCCTTGTCGGCGCGGCCGAGGACCTCTGCCAGCCTCCGCTCGAACTTCCGCTCCCACCTCTCGCCGCCGTCGGTGTGGGTGATGCGCGCCACATGCGACGGGTGCTTCAGCGCCGTCCTGTTGCCCGCGATGGACGGACGGCGAAGGTCGAACGGAGCGGCCGCCGCGTCGAAGGCGTACATCGCATTGCCGTGCTCGCCGAATTCGACCACGACGTGTCCAGCCAGTCGCATGATGAAGGCGTTGTTTCGTGCGACGCCACCGTTGTCGAGGCGCAGGAGCTTGCCCGCCATCGCCTTGCGCAGCGCGCGGAAGTCTGCGCTCGGGTTGGTGTAGGCCGCCTCGCCGAGCGCGAAGTGCATGTCGTCGATCCGGTCGACGTAGCGCTTCCAGAATGCCACCCGCCGCTGGTCGTTCAGCTTGTCCTCGGACAAGAGCGAGAAGAACTTCTCGATCAGCGACAGCTTGAGCCAGGACGAAACCATCTGGCGCGTCTCCGCCTCGACCCTCGTCCACTGCGTGTCGTTGCGCTCCAGCCAGGGATTGCCCCAGCGAGCGACCGACAGGTCTCGAAGCTCCGCTTCCACTTCGAGCGGGCGACACCTCGCCCATCGATCGAGCACACGCACAAGCGCGTCGTCCGCCAGGAGGTCGTGCTCCGCGACGAGAGCGACCACTCTCGGCATCACCCGCCGCAGCGCCCGGTCGTCGTGCTTGACCGCGGCATCGATCTGGGCCTCGAAGATGCGCCTGGTCAGCCAGGAGGAGTCGCCCATCGACAAGTCGCGCCGGAGCGGTTCCAGGAGCTTCGCATCGCCTTCGAGCAGCGCCGCTCCGTAGCGATCGCAGGGCCGCTCCCCGAGCAGGTTCGCGTGCTCGTCGATGGTGGACAGCCAATCGGGCATGCTGCCCGACCGCTCGAGCGAAGGCAGGTTGTCGTTCAGGTAGTCGCGCAGCATGGTCCAGTTGCGGCGCCCCGCTTCCGTCGCGCGGCCGGGATCGTAGCGGACGTACCCGTCCAGCAGCCCGCGCCAGCACCGCCGGTAGGGTCGGCGCATATCGCGGAACTCGTCCACGCCGTCGATCAGACCGGGAAACCGTTCGCGGTCCTCGATCAGCGCGGGGTCCCGCCCGTCGCGGAGCGTGGTCCCCCAGCATACCAGGCGCGCCGCGCGGACGTCGGGCAGCGTGCCGCTCCGGCGAAACAGCGAGACCTGCTCGCGCACGCGGTCGGGCGCCGCTCCGGCACCCGCACCCGCCCCGCCTAGCATGGCCTTGAGCTGACGAACTTCGGATCTGAGCGCCGTCAGGTCGGGATCGGGCATGCTGCTGAGGGCGGCCTCTGCGACCGAACGCATCCGCTCGGCCAGCTTGACCGAACGCGGGCTCAGAGGGCGCATTGGCCGAACTCGCCCTGGTAGCCGGCTGCCGCTGAGGCGGCGGGTTCCTCCACTCCGAAGAACTCGAGGCGGAGCTCGATTCGACGGCTCGCATCGAGGGACTCTCGCGCCGAGTTCGACGAGTAGCCGCCGACGAGGAACAGCCGACGGACCTCCTCCAGCTCGGAGCGGGACATCGCCCGCTCGTCAGGACCTGGCCGCGCCATCAGCGCGCACAGCACCCGCTGACTCCGCTGGAGGCTGAGATTGAGATTGTAGAGGTAGCTTCCGCGCCGGTCGGTGAAGCCCTCGACGACGATGCGCTTGAGCCAGCGCCGTCCCGCCTTGTCCCGCGCGATCGCGAGCACTTCGGGGACGAAGGCGCGCAGCAACCGCTCCTGCTCGGCGCTCAGCGTATGGCTCGACGTGTCGAAGCGGGCGCGGTCGCCGAAGTCGATGACCGCCCGGTTCCGGTCGACGTGCACCCCAGGCTGATGCTCGGCCGCCTTCTCTATGCGTCCGAGCAGTTGCTCGATGGCGTCCTGCCTCTGGCTCTCAAGGCGCTCCCGCTCCGAGATCGTCCTCGTGACGGCGAGCAGCGCCACGCTCATGACGAGCAGGAACAGCACCATGAGCGCCGTCATCAGGTCGGCGAAGGAGATCCAGAAGGGCTTCTCGCCCTCGTCGCGCCCGCGCGTCGCGGTGGCATGGCGCTGTCCGAACACCTAGGTCAGGCCGCACGCCGGCCGGCCTGCGGCAGCGCCAACTCGAGCTCCTGGATCGCCTCCCTGAGCAGTCCGGTCGCCTGCGACAGCTCTGCATGGAACTGCCGGTTGGCGTCCACCACCGTGCCCCGCATGCCCTCGGAGAACTTCTCGTGCGAGGTGGCGATCACCTGCGCCACCTCGTCGAGGAAGCCGTCCGCCTCGACCTGGGCCGCGGCAAGCCGCTGGGTCGCCCCCTCGATTCTCGTGAGAACGTCCGCCGTGAGCGACGCCTCCCTCGACGCGCTCTCCACCGTGGCGCGCAGCCCCTCGACCATGGTTCCGACCGCGTCCCGCGCGCTTCGGTAGTCGGCCACAACCGAGTCGAGGCTGCGGGCCGCGCCGGCCACGCTTCCCGCCGCGTCGGCGAGGCCGGTCGTCACGGAGGCTATGCGGGAGAAGCCGTCCGCCGCCTCGCGTCCCGAAGTCTCGAAGCGTCCGGCGGCGGCCAGGAGGGTGTCGGCGCCTCCGTTTAGCCGAGAGAAGGCGTCGGACGTCACGAGCTCGATCCGGGAAACCATCTCCCGCACGGCGGCGAGCATGGTGTCCACGTTCGTCGTCAACACGCCGACGCTCTCCCCCATGCCGGCGACCTGCCGGGCGGCGGTCTCCGACCTGCGGCCATCGTCCTCGGCCTGTCGCCGCGACCGCTCCTCCGCGGTGCGCTCGATGCCGGCGACGGCCTCGCCGAGCCGGCGGCCGAGTTCGTCCAGCATCTCCTCGAGGCGGGACCGGGTCTGCTCCTGCGCCGCCCCTTGGCCGGAGCGCATCTCGGACAGTGCGGTGCGCAACTCGTCGGTGATCGCCGCCTGTCGCGCCTCGGCGGCCTCGACCGCCTCCATCAGCTTGGCCGACATCGCGTCCGTGGCCCTGGTGCCGGCCGCTTCCATGCCGGCGGTCAGATCCTGGAGCCGCGCCACCGCCGTCTGCATCGCATCGACCGTCCGCTGCTGCATGTCACCAATGCCGGAAAGCTGGCTTCCGAACATGCCTTCGAGCCGGTCGCTGAAGCTGGCGAGCACGTCGGTGAGTAGCTGAGTGACGGCGGACGACTGATCCTGGCTGACGCGTCCGACGGCACCCGCGATCTGATCGAGCGGCTCCCTCAACGCGTCGGTGAGCGCACTGGCGATCGAGGTGCCGAGTTCTCCCGACCGCTGAGTCGTCGCCGCGATCTGCCGCTCAGCGAGGTCGGTCAGGATCTCCTTCAGGTCTGAGACCAGAGCGTCCTTGAGGATCCGGGTCTGGCTGGCTGACTCCTCGGACGAGGAGACGAGGCGCGCGAGGTACTCCTCTCCGGCTCCTGCCTCGTAGGTGGCGTCGATCGCGTGGGCGAGCCTACCGACCTTTCCGTACAGGCTGTTCAGCCGATACTTCTCCAGCACGGTCGCGACCATCGCGAGCAGGATCGCGAAGGCGGAGACCGCAAAGGCTTCGCTGACCCCGTGCAGGAGCGAGGTGAGGCTGTTGCGTACCACGCCTGCGTCCTCGGAGATGCGGAACAGCCACAATCCCTTCAGCAGCCCGAAGAAGGTGCCGATGATGCCTACGCCGGTGAAGATGCCCGGCAGGTGCTTGAAGAACTCGGCGTGGACCCGACCGTCGACCACGGAATGCGGCGAGAAGTAGACCTCGGCAGGCACCGTCGATCGCACCGCGCGCACCGCGAACTCGCCCGTGGACGGATCGATCTCCCGCTGCGAGTGCAGCGTCTCACCGTACTCCTGCCAGATGGCGGCAAGCCGCTCGTCGCCGGCGAAGCAGGAGGCGAGTTCCAATTGACCGGCGGCGCGCGCCGCGTCGACCTTCCGGATCACATCCTCGAGCGAGCCGTCCAGCTTTTTCGCGGGAAGGTGGAAGTGGCGCACGAACGCGTAGGCGAACGTCAGGAGCACGATCGCGACGAGGACCGGCACGACCGGTAAATCCGACAAGGCCATCTGCTTCAGTTCCCCCCGACGGCGCGTCCCCAGCGCCGAATCCAGACAGAGCGTCCCGGATGCTTGTCATGCTGCAACAATTCGATCGCCCGTTCAAAGAGTAACAGCGGTCCGCGTGAGGACCTAAGACCCCGTTGCGATGCGAAAAACTATGGAAAAGCCGCCCGGACTGGGACAGCATGGCGACCGTGGGGGGAAGATGAGCGACTCTGGAGGCTGGATCGCGCGTATGGCGCGTCGATTCGGCGACATTCTCGGTGGCGGTGCCGCATCGAGCGTCGATCTTGGAACGTCGTCCGAGGTCCGCGACGACTTCTGGGCGGAGGAGCCCGAGCGGCATCGCGCCAGCGATGCCGCGCCCGCCTCGCCAGCCGCTTCGAACCAAACTAGCGGCGGTTCGGGCATTCGCCGTGACGGCAACGGCCGCTACGTGGTGGCGGGCTGGACCTTCTCGACGCTCGACCAGGCGCTCGAGTTCGAGGCGGACCGTGCTCCGGCTGTGCGGACGCCGACATCGCAGCCGCCGGCCTCACCCGCTCCTGCGGTCCCGGCCACTCCGGTGGCTTCCGTTCCCACGTCTCAGAGCGTGACTCCGGCTTCCAGCGGACGCGCCGCCCCGCGCTGGATCGGATCACCCGAGGCGCTTTCGGCGGGCGGCGTCGGCTTCGAGACCGAGATGGTGTACTTCGGAACGCCGCTTCGTCACGAACCGAGGCACGACCACTCGCGCATCGATCCGACGCTGAAGGTCGACACGCGCGGTGATCCCGCGGGCGCAACCCTTGGCTACTGGCCGTCGTATCGGGAGTTCGATCCACGCGCTCGCGCGACCTACCTCGGTTGGCTGACGGGCGGGCGCCGCGCCGTGTCCGTGCCCAGCGGCTACCTGTTCGTCTTCTTCTACGGATTGGAGCAGCGCCTGCTGGTGGACGACGCGCGTGCGGATGCGCCCGCGATCTTCTCCGAGCTGCGCCGGCTCATGGCGCTCCACCATCAGGACTACTCGTTCCAGGGCCACGCCTCCAGACTCCTCGCCCTCGCCGCACTGTACGAGGACGAGGACGACGCTCCTCCGACCGCCGAGTGCGCCCGCAACTGGGACGTCGAGCTTCCGCTCGACGTACGCATCCGGCTCGGGCGGCGGCTTAGGGACGGCGTACCCTTCAACGCCGACGACGCGCTCCGGTGGGTGCTGGCACTTCCCGACGTTCACCTCCGCACGCCTGGGCAGCGATGCTTCGCCGAGCTGCGTGACCTGTGGAGCGCCAGGTTTGCGATCCGGCACCCCGACGGGCTGACCGTGCGACGCCCCAAGAGGACGCTGCGGCACGAGTACAGGGCGGCCAGCGGCAAGTTCAGCGTCGACCTCAGCGTGGACGAACTACCCGACGTGTCCGGCATCTCCGCGCCGCTCGGACCGCTGCGGGCCATGCTCGACCTCTGCATCGACGACCTCTCGGCCTACAGCCGGCTCGTCGGCCGCGATCCGGACGCGAGGGGCAGGCTTCACGCCGAGCTCCTGCTCCCTGTCGAACTTCGGGACCGCAACCCGGCGCTCGCCTCCTGCCGCGAGCGGCTGGAGAAGCTGGTCAGCGGTGGGACGCGCGGCGTCATAGCGGCTGTCGAGCTCGCGCGACTGCTCGACCTCGACGTGAACGAGGCAGCCGACAAGCTGCCCACCGCGGTGGTTCGCCAGATTGGCATGGCGCTCGATGCGCTGCAGCACGGCTTCGAGCCTGACCGCCGTTACGGTCCGGCGCCGACCCCGCGGGCTGACACACCGATGGCCGTCTTCCCTGCCCATGGCGGCGGCGCGGTCGAGCACGAACGGCAGGCCTATGCCGATGCGCGAACGGCCATGGAGGTCGCCGTGCTCGCTGCCGCGTCCGACGGCGAGGTCGTCGCGGCCGAGCTCGAAGCGGTCGAACGGCGCCTCCGGTCAACGCCCAATCTCGCGGAGCACGAGATCGCCCGCCTGGTCGCGTCCGGTCGTGCCCTGGCGGCGGATCCGCCAAAGGTGCGGGCGGCGATGAAGCGCCTGGCGGACGCTCCCGCCACGGCCCGCGCCTCGATCGCGACCGCGGCCGTCGAGGCGGTGCTCGCCGATGGCATGGTGCAGCCGGGCGAGGTGAAGTTCCTCGAGACGCTGCACGCCACGCTGAACCTTCCCGCCTCCGCTCTCTACGCGGCGCTTCATCGCGGGGCGGAGGACGTGGGGCCGATCCTGGTGGAGCCCGGACGTCCTGAAGAGCTGATCTCCATACCGTCGGAGCCGGTCTCGTCCTCTGTCGCGATCGACGCTGCGAGGCTCGCGCGCATTCGGGGAGAGACGTCACGCGTTTCCGCGCTGCTCGCCACCATCTTCGTCGAGGAGGAGCAAGAGGCTTCGGCATCGGCCGTCGCGGCGCCCAGGCCCACTCCCCGCGCGACCAACGGCTTCGATGGTCTGGATGGACCGCACTCCGAGCTCCTGACGCGTCTCCTGTCCGGCCCGCTCGATCGTGACGCGTTCGACGGCGCGGCGGCCGCGCTTAGGCTCATGCCGGAAGGCGCAATCGAGACGATCAACGAATGGGGGTTCGACCGGTTCGGCGAGCCCGTCCTTGACGATGACGACATCGTCCGGGTTTCACCCGAGATCATGGACCAGATCATGCCCATGGGAGCCGCAGCTTGAACGCCATCCGTCGCAAGGACCGTGACCTGATCGTGCAGGCGCTCTCCGCCGGGGTCGTGCCCCGTGTCGGGCTGCGTCACATCCAGGTCGGCCGCTCGCGCGAGGTCGAGGCGCTCGTGCGCGACATCGATCGCATCGCGGACGCGGGTTCCGCCATGCGCTTCGTCATCGGCGAGTACGGCGCGGGCAAGACCTTCTTCCTCAACCTCGTCCGGCTCATCGCCCTCGAGCGGAAGCTCGTGACCGTCCATGCCGATCTCGCCCCGGACCGCCGCATTCACGCGACCGGAGGTCAGGCGCGAGGGCTCTACGCTGAGGCGGTGCGCAACATGGCGACCCGCACCCGACCCGAAGGCGGAGCGTTGCCGAGCGTCGTCGAGCGCTTCGTCACGGACTGCGTGCGCGAGGCCGAGGACGCCGGCAGCCCGGTCGAGCGGGTGATCGACCGGCGGCTCGCCCCGCTTCTCGACATGTTGGGTGGTCACGACTTCGCCTGCGTCCTCAAGGCGTATTGGCGCGCCCACGAGGACGGTGATGACGCATTGAAGGCGGCGGCGCTGCGCTGGCTACGAGCGGAGTTCCCGACCAAGACGGAGGCGAGACAGGCGTTGCCGGTCCGCAGCATCATCGACGATGTAGACGTCTACGATACCTTCAAGCTGCTGTCCGGGTTCGTGCGCATCGCCGGATACGCCGGCCTACTCGTGGTCTTCGACGAGCTCGTGAACCTCTACAAGCTGCAGAGTGCCCAGGCTCGAAACCAGAACTACGAGCAGATCCTGCGTATGCTGAACGACGTCCTCCAGGGCAACGTCGAGGGGCTCGGCTTCGTGTTGGGCGGCACCCCCGACTTCCTTCTCGATAGCCGCCGCGGGCTCTACAGCTACCAGGCGCTGCAGTCGCGTCTCGCCGAGAACAGCTTCGCGACCGAAGGCCGGATCGACATGACGGGGCCGGTCTTGCGCCTGCAGAGCCTCTCCCCGGAGGACCTGCTCGTGCTGCTCTCCAACATCCGGTCCGTGTTCGCGATCGGCGACCCCGCAGCCCAACTCGTGCCGGATGAGGCGCTCACCGCTTTCATGGAGCATTGCAATCGCCGCATCGGCGAGGCCTACTTCCGCACACCGCGCAACACGATCAAGGCGTTCGTGCAGCTTCTAGCCGTCCTGGAGCAGAACCCGGGCACGGACTGGCGAGGACTGATAGGCGGCGTCACGCCGGAGCCTGAGGAGGCCGAGGAGGCGGACGCGGACGACGAGCTTGTCGACCTCCGCCTCTGAGCCGTCCGCCTTCGACCGCCTTCATCCCGAGATAAGGCGCTGGATTCGAGACCAGGGATGGATGGGCCTGCGGCCCATCCAGGATGAGGCGATCCGCACGGTGCTCGGCTCCGAGGCGGACGTTGTGGTCATGGCGGGAACGGCCTCGGGCAAGACCGAGGCCGCCTTCCTGCCGCTTCTTACCCGAGCGGCGGAGCCTGGCGACGGCGGCCTGCGCATCCTGTACGTGAGCCCTCTTAAGGCTCTCATAAATGACCAGTACCGCCGGCTGGAAACGCTGTGCGAGCGGCTCGAGATGCCGGTGACCCGCTGGCACGGCGACGCGCCGGCAGCGGCCAAAGCCAAGCTGCTGCGTCACCCCGCGGGCGTCGCGCTGATCACGCCGGAGTCGATCGAGGCGCTGTTGCTTCGTCGGCAGGCGGACGCGGCCAGGCTCTTCCGGGGCCTCCAATCTATCGTCGTCGACGAGCTGCACGCGTTCCTCAAGGGACCACGCGGTCTCCACCTCTCCTCCCTGCTCGGACGTGTCGACCGGCTCTGCGAGAAACGGCCGCGGCGCATTGGATTGTCCGCTACCTTGGGCGACGATGATGCGGGCCGTTGCTGGCTGAATCCCGCGCAACCCGAAACGCCGGTCGTGCTCCGCTCGCGGGACGGCGGCTCTGGGCTCAAGCTGCAGGTGCGGGGCTACGAGGAGCCACCCGACGCCAGCGGCGTCGATGAGATCGCCGATGACGGAGACGACGCGCTCAGCCGCATCGCCGACCACATGTTCGAGCACCTGAGGGGTTCGAACAACCTGGCTTTCGCGGGGTCGCGCAGGACGGTGGAGGCGCTGGCCGATCGCCTCCGCCAGCGCTGCGTGGCGAAGGGCCTGCCCGAGGAGTTCTTTCCGCACCATGGCAGTCTCGCGAAGGAGCTGCGCGAGGAGCTTGAGCTGCGCCTCAAGTCGGGCGACCTTCCCACCACGGCGGTCGCGACTACCACGCTCGAACTCGGCATCGACCTCGGCAACGTCAAGTCGGTCGCGCAGGTCGGCGCGCCGAAGTCGCTGGCGGCGCTCAGGCAGCGGCTGGGTCGGAGCGGTCGTCGCGGGGATCCCGCCGTTCTGCGCATCTACGTGCGCGAGCGCCACGTCGCGGCGGACGCCGATCCGCTTGACCAGCTTAGGATCGCTACGGTCCGCTCGGTGGCGGCGGTGCGCCTGCTCGTCGACGGCTTCGTAGAACCCGCGGGCGACGACCCTTCGCTTGCCACCGTAGTGCTGCACCAGACCCTGTCGACGATTGCGGCGGATGGCGCGATCCGCCCGGTCGCGGCGCACAGGGCCATCTGCGACAAGAATAGCTATCTGGCGATGGGCACCTCCGACTATGCAGCCCTGCTGCGTGGTGCCGCGCGAGACGACGTTGGCCTGCTCGAGCAGAGCTCCGACGGCCTGCTGATGCTGGGGCCGGAGGGTGAGCGCGTTACCGCCGCGCACGACTTCTATGCCGTCTTCGAGACCGACGACGAGTGGCGTCTCGTTGCTGAAGGCCGGACGCTGGGCACCGTGCCCATCTCGAACGTTCTGGCGATTGGAGCGCTCGTAGGCTTCGCGGGACGGCGCTGGCGCGTTGAGTCAGTGGACGACAGGTCGAAGGTGCTCGTGGTTGCGCCGCACCGGGCGGGCAAGCTGCCGAAGTTCGATCCCCCGACCGGCGAGCCCGTCCACGCCCGGCTTTCGCAAGAGATTCGCCACGTCCTCGCGTCTGAAGATGTGCCGTCCTACCTGGACCCCGCCGCGCGCGCCTTTCTTCAGGAGGGCCGAGCGGCCTACAGGCGGCTCGGGTTGGATCGGAGCTGCGCGATCGCGTCGGGCAGTGACACTGTACTGGCAACTTGGGCCGGCACGGCGGTCAATGACATCCTTATGGTCCTCCTGCAGTCCGCGGGATTGGAGTGCCAGGCGGACGATGTCGCGATTGAGATCGCCGACTGCTCGCCGGACGAGCTGCGCAAGCTGCTCGGCACTATCTCTGAGGTACCCTCCACCGAGGCTCTTGCGAGTTTTGTAGAGAACCTGCGCAGCGCCAAATACGACCAGTTCGTGGACGAGGACCTGCTTCGCCGACTTTGGGCGAAGAGAGCCAAGCCTGCGCGCGAGCAGGCGATCGCCACAATCGGCGATCTTGTTTGGTGATTCGCGCGAAGGCGGAACGTGGGCGCTCAGCTAGTTCAACAAGACCCAGTTCCGGTCATCCGGCGGGCAGAACCGCATTCCCGACTCCGGCCGCTTGTTCACCTTGCACAGCGTCCGGCTTCCGCCGCCCGCCCCCTGGAACGCGAGCCGCCGTTTAGAGGGTCATTAGGAGCGGGCTACGATCTGCTGCATGCGGTGTAACGAGCGCTTGGGCCTAGTCTGCCGGGTGCTACCTGGTATCGTGCCCCGCGGTCTGGTTTCGGGATGGCCTATGGCGCGTGGGGAGGACTGGTCGGATATCGAGCTAGACGCCATCGTTGCGGACTATTTCGCGATGTTGCGGGACGAGATAGGCGGCATCTCCTTCTCGAAGACTGCTCATCGCCGCGCTCTGGCGGAACGCGTCGACCGTTCAGAAGGCTCGATCGAGTTCAAGCACTGCAACATCACGGCGGTGCTCGAGGAGCTCGGCGTCGCCGGGATCAGGGGGTACCGGGCGAGGGCCAATTATCAGGGTGCGATCCTGGAGGCGATCGAGCGGCATCTGGACCGCGACGGCGGGCGTGATCTGTCCATGGTGCCGACGGCTTCGGCCCCGACGATCCGCATGGTCGACGTACCTGGTATTGAGCTGAGGAACGAGCCCCCGCCGACGGCAGTGCAGCGGATGGTTCGCCGGTTCGATCCGGTCGAACGGGACATGCGCAACCGCGAATTGGGGCTTGCCGGCGAGCACGCCGTTTTAAGTTTCGAACGGCACCGCCTAGATTCGGCGGGCAGACCGGACCTTGCGGCGCGCGTGCGCCATGTCTCAGTCGAAATCGGTGATGGTCTCGGCTACGACATCGCCTCCTTCTCGGAACTGGGGGATGATCTGGTCATCGAGGTTAAGACGACGCGCGGGCTGGCGCGGACGCCGTTCTTCATGTCCCGCAATGAGCTTGAGGTCGCCGAGCGAATGGAGGGCGGGTATCGGCTCTATCGATTGCACGAGTTCGGCCCGAAACCCGCCCTGTTTATGATGACGCCGCCATTGGCCGGAAGCCTGCGGTTCACCACCGAGACGTGGCGCGCAGACTTCAGGTGATGGGCTTCCGGAGTTGATACCAGTCGCCTGCGCCCACTGCTGGCAGGCTCATCACCCTTCGTCTTCTTCGTCGGCCCTCACGAAATACCATGTCCCATCCTGCTTCCAGCTTCGGGCGAGCCCTTTTCCGACCAAGCGGTTTGCAGCGCGATTCACGTCCCAGACGATCTCGTCGATCGCGTCCGCGATGGCTTCCGCGGTGAGCGGGATCGTCGCATCCAACCCGGCGAGAACCCGCTTTTCGATGTCAGGGTTGTAGCGCGGTTCGACATTCCCCGAAGTGAAGCGGTCACACCAAATTAGCACGCCGCGCCAGACGACGAAGTGGCTCTCGCAGCCCCCATCCCGCCACACCGAAGGGTAGAGCGTGACGCCTTCCCCGCGCATGTCGAGACGCCACGCTTTGTTGGCGCGGGGGTCGAGATTGACGACCAGCGTCTCGCCACAGCCATCGGGGCAAGTCATGATGACCGAGCGGGCGCGGCCGCGCACGACCAGCGCGGCGTCCCCGGGCCCGTTCAGCAGGGCTTCCGCTTCATCGCGGTATTTGGCCTGGCCTACGAGCCGCAGCGACCTGGCGGGCGCCGTCACGATGCCTCTCCGTCATTCGGCGCGTGCCGAACCGGCATCGGCCACGACAGGCCCTTCGCATGTGCGCCTGCGCTCGAGCAGACGATGCACTCCGGGTGTATGGCAGCGGCCAACTCGCTCACCCGGCCGCGAATTCCGTCGTAGCTCAGATGCCGCGGACGGGTCGGAACCGGGGTCACGGCTCCGAGCAGCATGGTGATGGCCAGCGACGTCACCGTGGAGTTGATCGAGATGACTGCTGGCTGGGGCTCATGAACCCCCAGAACATACGGGTCGGCGGCCCGCTGTTCCGGGGTCTGCAGTTCGCGCAGAATGGCCTTCCCGTCCAGCGCTCCGGTGCAGGTGAGGCAGGGCAGTTCCGGCGCGATCATCTGGACCCGCCCAGTGATGTGCGTGATGACGTCGTCCTTGACGGTGATGCTGACGCCCATGTCGATCGCCGGGACGAGAAACTGGTGGGCCGCCTGGTTCACGACCGCCCGGCTGGCATGCGAATCCGTGCAGAGGAGGATGAAGTCGAACGTCGAGAGGAGATGCGCGACGTCGCTATCGACGATGTCCGCCTGAAGCGCCGTGACGTTCGCATCGGGGTTGATGCTGCGGATCATGGCTGCGGCGACCTCGACCTTGGCGACACCGACGGTTGCCGGCGTCGATCCCACCACACGATTGAGGTTGGTGGTCTCGACATTGTCGGGATCGATGACGGTGACGTCGCGCGCTCCCAGGTGCGCGAGCTGCTGGCAGACGAGGGATCCCGTGCCACCGGCACCGACCACGCAGTAGCGGAGGCTCTTGAGAAGACGCTGCCCCGGTTCGCCGAAGGCGCGCACCTGCCGATCGTGGCGCTCCTGAGCCTCGCCGTCCGGGCGTGGCGATAGGAGCGTCAGGTGCTTTCCAACCTCCCACACGCTGATCTCGTCGCCGGACCCCAGGCGCCGCGCCCGGCAGCCGTTGGGGCTGATCACGAGAGCGGCGTGCGGAACCGGCGCGCCACGCCTGCCGAGATAGGGAGCGAGCTGAGCTTCCCCGTTGTCGTCCGTCGTCGAGAACGCCGGCCAGTCCGGGCAATCGGGATGGGTATGGATGAGGATCGCCGCCATGCCGGTGACGCGGCTGCGGTTGGCGACGTCCAGCAGGTACTGCGCCTTCAGGACGGCGGAGATGCGATCGCGCCGCTCATATGCGTGTTCGGGCACGGCCGCCGCGTCCGCCACGATCCACGCATCGGCAAGGGCGACGTAGTGGGCGTAGGCGATCGCGCAGCTCTCGACGCCACCGGCGTCGAGAAGCGTCGCCGACAGTTGACGGTAGACCGGCGATGGGAATCTGATGCCGCTCATCGCACTTCCTTCAGACGGTTGATCACCACGTTCATCCAGGTGGTGAGGGTGTCGCGGTTGGGGTCCCACGGTGCAGTGAGATGCCACGAGAACCAGAGCATGGGATCGGCGACGCCGGGGATCGGGTTGAATCCCGTGTTCTGCGGCTGACCGCCGTTCGCCAGCTTCAGGTCGGCATCGGCCCAGAAGCAGTCGAGATGCGCGTAGGGATACCCGGACGGGATGATGAAGCGGATGGTGGTCGAGGGCTTCGACCACCCATCCGGCAGGCGGACGTTCGGCACGGTGACGAGCATGGTACCGCTCATCGCCGGCCGAACGTCAGCGCCGCCGAACCGCTCCCGCAGCTTGTCCAGCTGCATGGTGACAGGGCCGGACATCAGCCGAAGTTCGCCTTCGGGACCGACGAGAAGCGGCGGACGCCGTGCTTCGGGTCGAGGCTGACGGTCTCTTCGTCGCCGATGGTGCGGTCGGGCTCGTCACCGTGCCCTTCCAGCGCCAGATCGTGCGTCGGGTCCCAGCCGGGCACCATCGCCTTGATCTCGGCGCCGGACAGCTTCTTCTTGTCGGTCTCGTAGCGCTTGCCGTTCACGAAGAAGAAGTAGGTGACCTTGATCGTCGCGGTGATGAACTTCTCGACGCCGGGGGCGGTGAGATCGACCTCGCTGCCCTCCTCGATCAGCTTGTCGGTACCGCCGCGGACCTCGAGGAACACCGCCTTGTCGGGGCCGATGCCCGCGAGGGTGCGGAGAACCGCTTCGGGGATGCTCGGCTTGCCCCAGACGATGCGGCTGTCGTCGAGCATGATGCGGTAGAGCGGGTCGGTGCTGAAGGCGACGAAGTGGTGGGCGACGCGATCGCGCAGGTCGATTTCCTCGTCGGCGCGGACATCTTCGAAATCGCCCTCGGGGGTGATCACGAAGAGCGAGTGACCATCGACGTCCTTGATCCCCGCGGCCTTCAGGACCTGACGGCCGAGCGGGACGGGGTCATCGAGAACGGTGGGGCGGTAGTCCACGCTGTCGAGGGCGAACGACACGCGGTAGCGCCCGGAGCGCAGCGGGCGGTTCTCCCGAACGGCGAGCTCGACGTCGTCGATGTCGGGGTGGTCGGTGATGGACATGGCTTGGTGTTCCTCTTGCGACCGCGGCGGCATTGCGTCGGTCTCAAAGGGTCAATCTCGCCAGCGCCGGACGACCGGTAATTTCAGTCGAAGATTTTTTTCAGGCCGCCTTCCGCGATCGGGCCGCAGGTGAAGAAGGCGGGACAAAAGGGGCACGTCCGGTCGGAACGCTTCGGTTCGAAGCGTCCGTTGCTGATCGCGGTGAGCGCCTCGACCAGCTTCTCCGATCGCTTGCCCAGGTCCTTCTGGTCGAAGGTCACCGGCACGATGGGATCATCGTCGCCGAGGTGGACGATTTCGACGGCGCAGCCTGGCAGTGCGTCGGCCGCGGCCATTTGGAAGGCTGCGTCCGCAAGATCCTTTCCGGTCGTGGAGGAGCGATGGCCTGTCCTGATCATCCGCGTGATGTGGCGTCCGCCGGCCGTGGTGACGACGTCGTCTGCGACTGCCGTCACCGTGTCGTTCCCGATGCGGGTGCGCATCGGACTGGGATCGAGCCGACTGGAACCGGCGCGGATCTCCACGAACTTCTGGATCAGCAGGTCGGCGATTTCGCGATAAAGTCCGTATTCGTCGCCTGCGAGCGGCCCCTCCGACCACAGTCGTTCCAGAATCGTGGCGGCCTCGGCGGACGAGGCCGGAGTGGGCTGCCTGCTCGAGATCTCGTCGATCACGGATCGCACGATGTCGTGCATGCTGGTCATCGTGGTCGGTGTGCGCCTGCCGCCGACGCCCAGGACGTGTGTGTACAGGAACCGGCGACGGCAGCGGGAATAGAGGTGTAGCTGGGCCGTCGCGATCTTGATGGGCGGGCCGAGCCGGATCGGTAGCGGTTCTTCCTCCGGGTCGCCGATGCGATCGGCGCGCGGTGTCGCCGCGCGCGTGCCCGTCACGCCCAGGCGGGCGATGAAGGGCGAGGGATCGCGACGCCTCGTGGCCCCGGTTGCCGACGGTGCCGTTCGGGTCGCCGAATACAGAAGGAGACGGTCGCGCGCGCGCGAGGCGGCCACATAGAAGAGGCATTCCTGCTCCAGGTCGTGGTCCATCGCGGCGAGGGCCATGGTGCTGCGTTCGCCCTGGTCATCTCCCTCGATCAGCCCGTCCGGCACCGGGCAGGTCGGCCTGCGCGTGGCGGATGAGGTGGGAAGGCTGTTCTTGTTGAGCCCCATGACGTGCACGACCGGGAACTCCAGCCCCTTGCTGCCATGGATCGTCATCAGCCTGACGGCATCGATACCTTGAGCCGCCTGTGGCAGCTGCCTGAGGTCGCGTTCGTCGGCGAGCTGGACGAGGCGGCGCACGCCGTCGAGCATCCGTTGCACCGGCAGGCCCGGGCCCGCACGCTCGGCGCGAAGGAACCCCATGAACTGCCAGATCGCGACGCCCATGGCCCGGCTGGCGACGCTGTCGGTCGCGGCGAGAAGGGCGGCGGTGCGTGTGCGGTCGAGAAGAAGTCGAGCCAGTATCGGCCACGGCCTCCCCGTGACCTCGAAGCCCGCAAGCATGTTGACCATGCGCTGAAGCGCGGCGGCATCTTCTTGAGACAGCTTGGGCAGCGAATTTTTCACGTCGGTCCAGGCGAGTGGTTCGGCGTCGGTAGCCCGCAGGTGCTCGACGACAGTCGCGGCGCCGGCGAGGCTGAGCCCGGTCTCCAGCCCCGCGAGAGACGGCTTTCGGACAAGGCCCATGGCCCGGCGGTCGACGAGCAGCGAGAGGATGGACAGCAGATCCTTGATCTCGGGACGTTCGAACAGGTTTCCGAGATAGAGGACCGGAATGCCGCGCCGTTCCAGTTCGCGCCCGATGCGGGTCAACCGGTCGTTGCCGGAGCATAGCACCGCATGGTCACGGTATTCGGTGTCCACCGATCGACGTTCGATCTCGTCGGCGAGCGCGTCGGCCTCGTCGTCATTGTCTCCGAACGTCACGTGTTCCGGTGCATTCCCGGTGGCAGGGCGATCAGCCGTCAGCGCCGCGTCGCTCGTTCCGGCCTTCATCTCCCGGCCGAAGGCGGAGAAGGCGCCGACGATCTCGGGCGTCGATCTGTAGTTCAGGCGGAGCCTTCCACCCTTCGCTCCGGGGAAGTCGCCGGTGGCGAACCTCGACATGTTGTAGGACGACGCGCCGCGGAACCGGTAGATCGCCTGGCGCGCGTCCCCGACCGCCCAGAGGTTGGCGCCGCCGTCGGTCAGCAGTTGGAGCAATCTCACGCTGCTTCGGTTCACATCCTGATACTCGTCGACGAGGATGTGGGTGTAGGTGTTGCGAAGGATCGACGCGGCTTCCGGATCGGAATCCAGGAGCGTGACCGGCAGCGACACCAGGTCGCCGAAGTCGACGGCTCCGGCAGCGTGCTTCAGCTCCTCGTAGCGGCTGTAGACGAGACCGATCTCGGCGCAGCGCTCCGCGGCCATGCGCTCGGCCGGATTCGAAGCCAGATCGAGCATCGTCCGGGCGAGAGTGGCGAAGCGTTCCGGGCCGGCGACCTCGTCCTTCGCGCGGGACATCGCGCCGAGCATCTCCTTCAGCGGCTTTGCTGGATTCATGATTTCGCGATGATGCTTGAGATCGAGGGCGAGATATTCCCGCTCCATGATCGCGATCGCCTCGCTCCGATCCATCATCCGGGGTTCGGAGGCGAAGCCCAGCTGCCGATGGTAGCGCCGCACGATGTCCAGCCCGAAAGCATGGAAGGTTCCGATCCACATCGCGGACGCCGCCTCGGGCCGCATCCCCGCGATGCGCTCCGAGAGTTCTCCGGCAGCCTTATTGGAGAACGTCAGGACGAGCATGTTCCTTGGGTCGACGCCCTCGTCGACAAGCCCGGCGACGCGTCCGACGAGCGTCTGCGTCTTGCCGGTGCCGGGACCCGCCTCCAGCAGATATGGCACGCCGCGATGCCGTGCTGCCTCGGCCTGCTCGGGATTCAGGGGCTTCGGGGGCTTCTCCGCCGCGTCTTCGGCCTGCGGCTCAATCTCCGGAAGCAGCAGTGCGTCGAACAGCTGCATCGCGACGACGTCGAAGGGTGCGCCCAGCCGTTCTGCGATCTCGGTCGCGGTAATTCCGTCCAGATGGAGGGCTTTGGCTCGCTTGCGGGGTAGGATGAGCTCGCGACCGAAGAGATCCATCTGGATCTCGCGGCGTTGTCGCCGACTGTAGTCCACGACCCGGTCCTCTCCGACCGGCGCTGCCTCGGAGGACCGGGTCGGATCGACGTCATGGGCGACATGCTCGATGCGATCGTCACCGAGCGTCGCGTGGCCGAGTTCATGGCCAACCAGGAAGGCTTTGTAGAAGTCCGTGCCGGCGTCTTCGTGCCGGATCGTCCTGTTCCTGGGATCGAACTGCGCGCGGCCACCGGCGAGCAGCGTACTGCCGGGCTCGATCGGTTCGATGTCGAGCCCGATCGCCGAAGCCGCGGCGCTGACGATCGCCTGGGGAGACCAGGGATCCGCACCATTGGCCGCCGCGCTCGCATGGAGGGCGGCAGCCCGATGTCTGGCGAGTTCGACGGCGTCCAATGGTCAGGCCCGATCTTCCAGCAGCCGCTGCCGCTTTTCCTCGGGCACCTTGCACTGAACGAGAAGCTCCTCGAACGATATCTTGCCGTCCGCCACGCGGGGCGCTTCGTCGGACTTGTAGCTCAGTCCGGTGGCAAGCCGGTTTGATCCCGCCATGAACGCGCGGATGTCGTCGGCGGTCGCCCGGATGCCCTGCGCGATGGTTTCGACGACCCACGCCGGAACGGACGCGATGTCGACGAGCCTCGTACTGAAGGCATGGATAACGCCGCTCGGCACTCCGAGAGTCCGACGCAGGGCGACGAGTTCGTCCGCCGTGGCCGACGCGAATGGATCGGCGACGGTACTCCCTGCAGGAGCACGAGCAGGGGCTGCTGACTGAAAAGCCGTCCACGACGCTTCGACCCAGGCCTCGTCAACCGAAGCGCTGGCGCCGTCGCTCGCTCGTAGAAGACGCAGGTCGAGCGACAGGTCGATCAGGTCGTCGGCGAGGTGCGGGTACGCCTGCAGATACCGTTCGAGCGTCGAACGGTCGTGCGCCGGCTCTACGGCGAACGCGAGGAGGATTTCCTCGTCGTCGTGTGGCAGACGATCAGTCATGGTCTGATCCGATCTCGAGCGCCTTGCGTATCGAGGCGAACGCGGCGTCGCGACGGTTGCGGACGGTCTTCTCGGACGAGACCCCGATCGCCTTGCGGATCGATAGGACGCCCTCGTCCGAGGAGTCGATGGGCATTTCCTGGAGTATCATCTCAATCACCCGGCGTTGCTTGTCTGGTAGGGCTTGTATCGCGGCGACGACGCGGGACCGGTAAATCGGGTCCTCCGACAGCAGCTCCTGCTTCAGGTCCAGGCTGCCGACGGCCTTCTCGACGGCGAGCGACGGTTCGTTGGTCTCGTCGTCGGCCTCGATGCGTTCGCTCCGCGCAGCCTGTCGTGTCGCGCGCTTCATGGCCGTCTTGCGCAGGGCGGCGATGGCGTCGGCGAACATGACCTCGAAATAGTCGAGCGCGGATCCCGATTGGGTGCGGTCGACGCTCAGCCTCTCGTTGAACAGGTCTCGGACGCGGTCGCGAGCGTCCGCTGCATGGACGTTTTCCACAAGGCCGGATCGTTCGCCTTCGACCCGCGGAAGCACGGCACCGATGCGTCGCATCAATTCCCGATAGAGCTCGGCGAAGTAGGACTGGTCGTTGTCGTTGCGAGCGGCCCGGATCAGATGGACGACGCACTCTGACTGAACATAGAGGTCGGAGCGCGCATCGCGTATCTTCAGGGCGGCGATCACTTCCGAGCGCGGTAGTTCGACGAGCCTCTCGAGCGACCCCTCAACGTCTGCGCGGCGGGAATATATTGTTCCGTCCGGCTTCTGCTTCGTCAGTGGCGGTACTGTCCGCGTTCCCAAAGTCGACCCCTCGCACAACTTCGATTTCGGGCCATCGTATCGCCCGTCGGATTCCCCGTCGATGGAAAGCGGATCGGATTTGCCGACTAAATGCGTCTTTGCCCCTCGCGTTTCAGGAGGGTGTGCTCCATCCACCAAGCGGGTAGTTGCGATCCCGAACCGCAGTCAGAGGGGGATCGTTCTTGATCGTCAGGGAGTACGTCAGGTGCACGGAGTGCGGCACCGCGCATGTCCTGCGGATCGGATTGGGCGGCGAATCCGTGCAGGCGCACCAGTTCGCGTGCAACAGTTGCGCTCAGGAGATGGGGGTTCGCCTCGAGCTCGGGGTCGGCTGGTCCTATGGGCCGAATACCGAGAAATCCGAGGAAGACAACGACGCGCCGATCGTGAACCTTCACCCGTCGTTCGTCTTCTCGAAATCGAAGATCGGCAGCGCGGACGCGTTCCCCAGCCTGGATTTCGGGAAGCGGATGATCGACGGGATACTGGCGGCTCGGACGCGTGCCGGCCTGCCGGCGACGCTTGAGCTCCTGTCGGACGGGCAGCCTCGACGGGCGCGCATTACAGAGGAGTGGGATCAGCTGAGGGCGGCCTGGTCGCTGCATCGGAACGGTAAGGATGAGCTTGCGAGGAAGCGGCTGGAGAAGTTCATCCCGGGCGCGGGATATTCCGATCCCCCCGACACGCTGGCCGACTGGGTGTTCCAGTTCGCGGCGAGCCTGATCCAACCACGGTTCGAGGAGCATTTCGAGGGCCTGTTCCAGCAGCTGATGATCGCGAAGGACAAGCCGGACTTCGACCGCTTCGTTCGTCATTTCGGTGACACGATGAGCGTCGCGCATGCGCGGCGCGCCTTCGAGGTCTGTAAGGCCTATCTCGGCGCCTTCTCCGAATTCTCGCAGGTACACCATCTGGTCGCATCCGGCGTCGAGGTCGGCGATGATCATACGGCGGCATCGACCAATTTCGACGCGACGCGGATGTTCTACGGAAATGCCTTCGAGGCGTTCGGCGACAATGTCGAGTTCCTCACCTGCCTCAATAACCTGATCGAGGGTCGGCCATTCGACCAGCTGCGCAACATCGCGCTGGCCGACTACCAGCGCACCGACAAGGCCGGACGGTGCAGGGCGATTTCCGAGAATGCCGCAATGGCTTTGGTCTGCGTGGAGTTCGACAACCAGGTGCGCAATGCCTCTCACCACGGTGGGATGGTCTTCGACAGGGCGACCGGCAGCATCGAGTACCGGTCGGGCAAAGGTGGTCAGGCCGACGTGCAATCCATGGGATATGCGTCATATCTTGCCCGGTGCTCGACCTTGTTCGCCCAGATACTCCTTCTCATGCGGCATGAAATCCTGGTCGCCAACGAGTTCAAGGTCCGGCTTCCGCTCTGACTCAAGTCCGGCGCCGTTCGGCGACTGGCTTGCGAGCGCTGAGCATTCTTTCTGCTTCATTGTACTGGATGGTGCATTCGGGCTGACAGCGCACTCTCCTCGCTTCGCCTAGTTCAACCTACCTGGCCCGAGGGGCGCCATAGTTAGGTTGCCGGCGCGCAGCCGCTCCAAGCTTTTAGTCGACAATCCGGAAGGTGAGCCAGACCGGCCCCATCCTACCAGCAATGCGGAATGCCACGTCCCCGTCGGCGTTGAGTTCGTCCACGTGCGCGATGAACTCCTCGCTCGGCTTGACGGCCGATCGCGGCACGGTCACGAGGCAGCCGACGCGGCGATCCGCCTCGTTCCTGTCGACCTCGCGGGCGTCCTTCGACGCTCGGTCCAGTTTGGCCTCGAAAGTGCCGCGACGCAGCCCGGCAGCGGCGAATTGCTGCTTTACCTCGAACGCCCAGGAGATCTCCTCGGCGACCTCAGCCACCCAGAGGTCACATCGACCCTGTCGGAAGGGCCTGCCACGCGAGGCGTGCCGCTTGAGCGCGACGTATTCCGTATGTGCGAGGTAGCCCGCCTGCGCCGCCGCGTTGGCGAGCACGGCGACGCTCGCCGCCTCGTTCGAGTGGAATGGATCGAAGTCCTGAGACCAGCGACAGAACTTGCGTCTGATCGCGGGCACGCGCCGGAACCACTCGGTCCAGTGCTTGACCTCTCGCGTCCGACGGTCGCCGGCCAGCAGCTTAACGCTCCGATGTTCGCGCAGGATCATCGCTCTCCCCCCTGTCAGGCCACCGCGCTAAGAGCTCGCTGAAGGCGGTGCAGCACGAATCGATCAGTGCCGATCGCGGCTGTCGCGACGTCGACCAGGTGCTCGTGGTGCGTGAAGAGGATCACCTGCGTGCCCGCGGATGCCGCAGCCAGCACCCTCAGCATGGCGCCCGCGCGCGCATCGTCCGCCGTGATCAGCAGGTCGTCGCACACGATCGGCAGCGGATGACCGCCAGTATCTATCGAGCCCAGGCGCAGCGCGAGATAGAGCTGATCCCGCGTCCCCTCCGACAGTCCCTCGACGCCGACTATCAAGCCGTCCTGGCGAACTGCAACGATCGTAGGCCGATCCTCTTCATCGTAATCGACCCGGAGTCCCTGGTAGGCGCCGTCGGTGACAGTAGCGAACAGTCCTCCCGCCCGCGCGATGAGCGGCGCCTGGTTCACCTGCCTGTGACGATCCAGAACCCACCTGAGCAACGCGGCCGCCGCGGCGGCCTCGACGTGCGCCTCCGCCGCCGTCGCGAGCGCCGCGCCGGTCTCCGCGACGACCTGCTGCGCGTCGGCGGCCGCGCTGTCGCGCGCCGCTTGGTTCCAAGCCTCGTCGGCCTCGGCGAGCGCCCGGCCGACCTCCTCGCGTGCCGCCGCCAGCGCTTCGCGGCGCTCCTCGATGCCCCGGCGCGCCGCCGCCTCCTCGTGGGCGGGGAACTCGGCGACCGCCGCGGCGAGCGCGTCCGGTCCGGACCCGTCGTCGAGCAGCCTGAGCTCCTCCTCCGCCGCGCCGATCGCGGCGACAAGTTCCGAACGTCGCCTCGCCGCGGCGACGGCGGCGTCGAGCTGCCGCTCGTCGGAGACGCCCGCCCGGGCCACGAGCTCGTCCAGCTCCGACTGGGCGCTCTTAATTCGCAGTCCGGACTTCTCAAGCTCCGCACTAAGCCTCGTGCGATCACCCGCCATCTGCTCCAATCTGTCCCTCGCCGTCTGCGCCGCCCGAACCTGCGATGCGAGGTCGGCGACTGTGCGGGTCGGCGTCTCGGACGCCGTCCTGCCGAGGGCGGCCAGCACCTCGGCCAGTCCGCCCACGAACTCGCGCACGTCGCGTTCCATTCCGGCGATCTGCCGCTCCAGGCCAGCACGCACCACGACGTCCTCCGAGATTGCTTCGAGGGCGACAAGGGCGTCGGACAATCCAGTCTCCCCGAGTTCAACCGCCAGCCCGACCTCGTTGACGAGCTCGGCCAGAGCCCGGTCGCGCTCGTCCGAGAGCTTCCGCTCGGAGTCGGCGGCGGTGGTCGCGACGGCAACCGCGTTGGAAGCCTCGGCAATCCGCTCCTCGAGCTGCTCGTGCCGAACCGCGGCGTCGGCCGCTTGGCGCACCAATGCGCTCGCCGCGGAGATCCGGCCGGATAGCGTCTCCGGCGCTTCGGCACCGGCCCCAGTCAGCGCCTGCTTCAGCGCGTCGGAGGATTCGCTCAGCGTCCGGCGCAGCTCGCTGGCGGACTCCTCGGCGTCGCGTACCTCGTCCGCGGCCGCTAGCGCCAGGGAGCGCCGATCCAGCCAGGACGCGAGGTCACCGGGCGCGACGGCTCGGGCGAACCCGAGCGCCGCCAACCGCCCAGTCCACTCTTCCTCCAGCGCACCAAGTTCCTGCTCCCGGCCTGCCACACGGGTTCGCGCGAGCTGCTCGAGTTGCACTGCGGTCGCCTCGGCGGCCCTCGCGGCAGCGTGCTCGGCGACCCGTTCGGCCTCCGCATCCCGCCGGTCCGCAAGTTGATCCGCCTCTGCGACGGCCGCGAGCGCCTCCTCGCCGCGGGCGAGCGCCCCCGCCACCACCTCGTTCAGCAGCATGTCGCGCCTCCGCCGGGCGTCACCGATCACCTCGGGCGTCGGCAGCGCGCCGCTGCCCGCCAGCGCCGTAGCCCGCGCCTGCGACCGGGTGGCGTCCGACAGGTGGGTGTCCGCCTCGCGGCGCGCCGCCTGGATATCGGCGCGCAGGTCGTCGGTTTTCCGCGCCGCTGCGGCACCCTCGCTCGCGCCGGGCGGGTCGAGCGAGCGAAGCTTCGCCACGTCGCCCGTCCAGGGCGCGAGCGCCGCCAGCGCCTCGTCCGCCCTCGTCCGCTTGCGCGTGGCCTCCTGCTGAAGCCGCTGTAGCCGATCGTCTCCCTCGGCGGGAACCGCGGCGAGGGCGGCTTCGACCGCCGCCAGCCCCGGAAGCTCCGTCAGCGAGCCCCGTCGCTGCAGCAGTTCCGCGTGAGTGCGCTCCAGCTCCGTCCTGCGCAGCGCGGTGGCGGCCGCCGACGCCGCGGCCTCCCGCCGCTGCTGGAGCAGCTGCTCGCCGCGCCGGCGCCAGCCGGCGGTTGGAAGCGGCGCGCCCTCCGGCAGTCGCGCCTCGGCGCGGGCCGCGGTGATCCGCTCGTCCGCGCTGTCGCGATCGGCCCGTCTGCGGAGCAGGTCGCGCTGGGCGGCCTCGATGACGGGGCGCCTCTCCTCCAGGTCCCGGACCCGGTCCGCGAGCCCGAGCAGGTCGGCGGGAGCTACGAGCGCGGAGGCCGCCTCGTCCTGTCGGCGCAGATCCTCGGCGTGCGCCTCCGCGCGTTCAGTCGCCGAAAGCCGCTCCGCCCTCGCCCTGGCGAGGCGTTCGGACGCGTCGACCGGCAGGTCGGTGGCCGGTCCGAGCCCTTCGAGTTCGGCACGGTTGTGGGCAAGCCGGGCGAGCGGTGCGCGCGCGCGCGCGATCCGCTCGAGCTTGGAGGCTTCCCGCTCGATCTCCCCCGCTTCCTGGAGCAGCGACGCCTTTTGATCCTCGGCCTCCTGCCGCCGACGGCGCTGATCGGACCACTGCGACTCCGTTATGCTGCGCTCGCGCACCTCCCTCAGAGCCTCGGCGCGCTCCCGCATCAGCCGGTTGACCAGCGGCACCGAGCCGCCGGGTTTGAAGAGCTCGGCCGCCATGCCGGACAGCAGTTCCATCTCGCGCCCGATACCGGCGACGCCGGTGCCGGCCTCCAGCGTGATGCGGGCGACGTCGTCGCGGCCCAAAAGAATCGCGTCGCCGCCTTCCCGCAGACGCTGATGTGTGAGGCCGTACATCCGCTCGAACGCAGCGCGGTCGATGCCCCGCAGCAGCGGCGCGATCGGGTCCGACCGCAGCGGACTGCTGTCGCGGTCCAGCAGCGTGTCCTTGTTGCCCTTCCGGCGGACGGCCTCGATCGTCTGGCCGTCGTGCTCGAGGACGGCCCTGATCCGCAGTTCCTGGTAGCCCCATCTCCAGCCCTGGCTGGTCTGGCCGCCGATGCCGAAGAGGAAGTCGCTGACTGCCTGCAGCGTGGTCGACTTGCCGGCTTCATTAGGGCCGACGACAACGTGCAGGTCGGGGCTACCATCGCCGAGGTCGAGGAGCCGGTCGGCGAAGCCGCCGTAGCGGATGAGCTCGAGTTCGCGGAACCGCATCAGTGCCCCTCCCCTCCGAGTCGAGCGGCCACCGCGGCCCTCGCTGCGCGCAGAAGCGCGTCCGCGTCGCCCGTGCGGGCGGCCGTCAGCAGCGGCGCAACGTCGGCCTCCCCGACGTCGGCAGGCAGCTTGCCCAGTAGGGGGGCGGTTGCTGCACTGACCGCCCGGGCGCAGTCCGGATCATTTACGGCTTCGGCCAGCAACTGGACGAGTTCGGGCGGCAGTCCGGCGCGCCCGCCCTCGGCCACCTCCAGGCGGACACGCTCGATCCACATGTCCTCGGCGACGCTCGCCGCCGCAGACCGCACCTCGCCCTCGCTCCATGCCGGGTCCGCCTGGAGGGCGCGTCCGACCTCGCCGTCGGCCCGCAACGAGACGCGCACGGCGAGCGGCCGCCCGTCTGCCGAACGCGACGCCTCCTGAAGCCGGCGCCGCACCTCCCCGACCGCCTCGACGGTGTCGCTCGCCCCGCGAATGTCGGCGTTGACGCGCGCCCAGCGGGCCTCGTCGCAGGCGCGGTGATTGACCGACCTCACCGTCCCGTCCTCCACCCGCACCACCATTGCTCCCTTGGCGCCGGTCTCCCGTGCGTGACGCCCCTGCGTGTTGCCGGGGAAGACGATCCACGGGTGCTCGGACCGGATCCCTGGCTCGTGCACGTGGCCAAGCGCCCAATAATCGTGGCCGGACGCCCGCAACTCGTCGATCGAGCAGGGGGCGTAGTTCGCATGGCCGTCGTGCCCGCCGAGCGCGGTGTGGAGGGCGGCGATGTTGAGCAGCCCGGACTCCGGCGGGCAGTAGGTGGCGGCTATGTTCTCGGTGGTCGCGGCGTCCTTGTAGCTGCGGCCGTGCACCGCGGCGCCGAGGTCGTCCAGGCGCACCGTCTCGCATTGCTTGTTCGACAGGAGGTGCACGCCCTCGGGCGGCGCGAAGTGGCGCGAGACCCTGCTCTCGGCGTCGTGGTTGCCGAACAGGACGACCGACCGGATGCCAGCGCGGGTGAGGCGCGCCAGCTCCCTGATCGCGAACTGTCCGGTGGACTGATCCTTCCAGGTGCCGTCGTACAGGTCGCCAGCGATCACAACGAGCTTGGCACCCTCCTCAATCGCGAGGTCCACGACGTTGGTGAAGGCGCGCCGCGTCGCGCCCCGTATGAGGCTCGAGAAGCCCTCGTCCTTACGCGATAGGCCGGCCAGCGGGCTGTCGAGGTGGATGTCGGCAGCGTGGATGAAGGTGAAGCTGCTCATGCCGTAAACCTACGCGCCTATGCGGTTGTGAGAAGAGGAAACTTCGTCGCGGGTTGGGACGAACTCGGCTGACCGCGACGTCAGGGGTAGACGGCCCCTCGGCGCTGCCTGGGGAAGCTGATCAGGAAAAATCACGATCGACAAGAGCCGCACGCAATCTCGTTCATGACCACGTCCGCTTCCGGGCTGGCAGCAGCGGCACCCGAACGGCCGACACGGGGCGCGCAGCTGCCAAGCACTCGATGGTGAACGAACGTCGGCTCACCTCGACATCTCGCTTCAAACCGGCCTTTCCGGTCGCACCAGAAAATGTCAGGCGATCGGCGTCTGTACGTCTCGGGGATTGTTGCCGAGCAGGCGCGTCCCGCCTTCTCTCGGCGTGTCCCCTATTCTCCAGGGCCCAAGTTCGCTTGTCATGGCTTGGATGGTGATTCGCGCGACAGGAATCGCGATAGTCGCGAGCCCGATCGCGTTTGCAGCGCCATGCACGTCGGAAAGGCGCGGGTGAGATTGTCGATGCCGCGATCCGCCTCCCCTCTACCGAGGCACAAAACGTCTTTTACCGGCTGCTGAAGCCCCAACGTTTCCCTGACAGTCCCTCAGGCCGTAGCATCGTACCGGAAGGGGCTATCCTGCTTGGAGCAGTTCATGGCCAAAGATGCTCACACACCCACGCGCCTTATACGGCTGCCTGAAGTCAAGCTTCGGACTGGGCTCGCCCGATCTTCGATCTACCGAATGATGGAGGAGGGCGGCTTTCCACGCCCTCGCAAGCTCGGACCGCGGGCCATCGCCTGGCTGGTGAATGACATCGATCAGTGGATCGACAGCCGGCCTGCGAAGCCGGGCGGTTAAGGCTGCAACGAAGAGAAAAGCTGGCGTAAGTTCGGCGAATTCGGAGGACAGCGTGGCAGACTCATCTGGCAGCTTGAACGGCTCTCGCCTCTCCCTGTGGAGAGACGTGTTACCTAGAATGTTACCTAGAGCCACTCGGGTGAGGGATGGCCCCTGCTAACCCTTTGAAAAATGGCGCGCCCGGAACGATTCGAACGTCCGACCCTCAGATTCGTAGTCTGATGCTCTATCCAGCTGAGCTACGGGCGCGCATTGGAGCAGCGCTGATAGAAGGGGTTTGCAGGATACGCAAGCCCGTTGCGCACCTAATTCCGCGCGCCTAGGCGAGCGCGATGACACGTATCAATCCCGGCCTTCCTGCGCTGCTTCTCGCCCTCTCCGCTTGCAGCGGAACCGGTGCGGGCGGGCCGTCGCTGCTGCCGCGCGCGGTTGAGACTAGGAGCAACGCCGAACCGGTCCGACCGGCGCCGGTCGCCACGCCGGACGCCGCGCTTGATGCGCAGATCGCCGAACGGTCGCACGCGTTCGATCGCGCCGCCGATGCGTTCGAGCGGCAGGCGGCTGCGATCGGCCCAACAATCACCCGCGCGCGCGGCGCACGTGAGGGAAGCGAGGCGTGGGTCGCTGGGCAAGTCGCCCTCGGCGAGCTGAGCGAGGCGCGCGCGGCGGTGGAGAGTGCCGCGGCGGGATTGGAAGAGCTGGCGATCGCGCGCGAGTCCGCCCGTGCGGCACCATATACCGCCCTCGACACCGCGCTTGCCGCTGCCAACGCTCGCGTCGAGCGGATCACGGCAGCCGACGCCGCCTTGCGCCAGCCGTTCTAGTTCCCGTTCACGCCGCGCAAAAGCGGCAGGATCGTCGCGTAATCGTCGGTCCACGCATCGAACCCGCGCTTGGTGCCGAGCGGGCGCCAGTCGCCGCCGGTCGCGACCAGCAGCCCCAGCACTTCCTGGTCACGGGTCAGCGCGATCCAGTCGGAGGTCGCGGCCTGCGTCCCCTCCCGAACGTCGGGGTGGTAGGTGATGCCCGCCGCGTACCAGCCGTTCCCGCGTGCCGCCGCGCTCACCACCGGCTCCAGGTTCAGGAAGCGATTGGAGATGTGGACCAGCAGCACGCCGCGCGGCTGCACCGCGCGCGCATAGGTCGCGAACGCCTCCTGCGTCATGAGGTGCATCGGCACTGCGTCGGACGAGAAGGCGTCGAGCGCGAGCACGTCGAAGCTCCCCGGCGGCTGCGCGGCGAGCTGCATGCGGGCGTCGCCGATCACGATATCGGCGCTGGGCAGGCAGTTCGAGAGGAAGCGGAACTTGGCCGGATCGCGCGCAATCCCGACGATCGCCGGGTCAATCTCGAAGATCCGCCAGCGCTGTCCTGGCTGCGCGTAGCAGGCGAGCGTGCCCGTCCCGAGCCCGACCACCCCGATCCGGGCATGGGGTCCATAGAGCTCCGGTGCGAGCGTCAGCGCGCGGCCGACGCCGGAGCCGCGAACGTAGTAGGACGTCGGCCAGCGCTCCCGCTCCCTTGAGCCGGTCAGCTCGATGCCGTGCAGCGTCGTTCCGTGCGCGAGCGTGCGCGATCCCTGATAGTCGCGGATCGTGTAGACGCCGAAGTAGCTGCGGGTACGCTGATCGCCCGCCCAGCTGGTCTGCAGCGCGCGGAAGCCGCCGAAGATGAACAGCCCGGCCGCCAGCGCGATAACGTACGGCGCGCGTCGGCCGGACACGATGATCCCAATCACCGCGACCGCGATGAAGGCCAGGTTCTCGTGCCGGACCCCGACCAGGTCGCCCGGGTCCTGCGTGCCGACGATGATCAGCAGCGCCACGACCAGCGCGATCAGCAGCGTCGTGATCCGCTGCCGCTGCGAACTGCCGCGCCACAGCCGCGCGAACACCGGCAGCAGGAAGATCTGCGGCGTGAGCGCGCCGGCCGCGAGCAGCAGCAGCGGATATTCATAGGTCCAATCGAACAGCACCGGGGCGAGCAGCCCGGCGAACACGCCGCCGAGCGCTCCCCCCACGGACATGGCGAGGTAGAAGCCGGTCAGCCGGTCCGGCTCCGGGCGCAGGGCGTACATCCGGCCGTGCAGCGCGACTGCAACCATGAACAGGAGAACGAGCGCGATCAGGGCGTTGAGGTAAGGGAAATCCTGGTGGCCGGAGATGACAACGCCGCCGAACAGCAGGATCACGGCCGGCGTGAACTTGGTGAAGACGTCCGTCATCGCCCGGTTGGCGGCGAAGGCGACGGTGAAGCTCAGCAGGTAGAGGCCGAGCGGCAGCACCCAGAGCAGCGGTACGGCAACGATGTCGGTAGTGAGAAAGGTCGAGGTCGCGAGCATCAGGCCCGAAGGCACTAGGGCAAGCGCGATCCAGGTGAGGACCCGGCGAAGACCGGGCGCGGGGCTGGTGACCCGGTGTGCTGGCACCGCATCGGTGACCCGGCGCGGTAGGAACCAGGCGCAACCCGCGACCAGTGCGACCAGCAGCAGGTACAGCCCGCTCCACAGCCGGCTCTGACTGTGGAGCGCGAGGAGCGGTTCGACCACCAGCGGATAAGCGAGCAGGCCGCCGAAGCTGCCGATGTTGGAGGCGGCATAGAGCGCGTACGGGTTACGCCCCGGCTCGCTCGCCGCGTACCATCGCTGCATGAGCGGGGCCTGCGCGGACACCGCGAAGAACAGCGGGCCGATCGACGCGCCGAGCAGCCACGGCACCCACACCGCCGGTTCCGCATCTGGCGGCATCGGCGCGGCGACCAGGCCGATCGGCAGCCACAGCGCGGCGAGCGCGAGCACGCCCAGGTGCACCAGCGCGCCACGGTGGAGCGGCAGCTTGCCGAGCAGATGGGCATAGGCATAGCCGCCGAGCAGCAGCGCCTGGTACACCAGCATCGCCGAGTTCCACACCGCCGGCGCACCGCCCAGCCGCGGCAGCGCCATGCGCGCGACCATCGGCTGCACCAGGAACAGCAGGAACGATCCCGCGAGGATCGTCACCACGAAGAGGGCGCGGAGCGGACTGCGGCCGCCAGCGTCGGGGGCGGGTGCGTCGTCTGTCGTCATGCGGGGCGTTCTACCGTGTAGACGAGGTGGCGGCGGAGCGGATGCCCGGCCGGGAAGCGCGGATGGTCGAAGTCGAGCGTCGGACGGTGCCGCATCCCGACCCGTTCCATCAGCCGCCAAGACGCGGTGTTGGCCGGGACGGTCCAGGCGGCGATGCGGGCGTCGGGCGTGTTCGCCCAGCCCCAGGCGATCGTAGCCGTCGCGGCCTCGCCCGCATATCCTTGCCCCCAGTTCGCCCGCGCGAGCCGCCAGCCGATCTCCAGCTCGGCACTGACCGGCGTGTCGGGGTGGCCGCCGCGGCGTAGGCCGCAGAAGCCGAGCAGCAAGTCGTCCTCCCGCCGCTCGACCGCCCAGAAGGTGAAGCCGTCCCGCTCGGCATGGCCGCGGAGCCGTTCGATCACCGCTTCACTAGCCGCACGGTCGATCGGCCCGTCCAGGTGCCGCATCACCTCGGCATCTGCGCTCATCGCCGCGAAGAGCGCGAGGTCGCGCTCCTCCCAATTCCGCAAGCGTAGACGCGCGGTGGTGATCACGCCGCCAGCAGCCGGGCGGCGAGCGGCGCGTGGTAGGTCAGCATCCCGGAAGCCCCAGCGCGCTTGAACGCCAGCAGGGTTTCCAACACCAGCGTGTCGCGATCGCCCGCGCCGACGGCAGCGGCCGCCTCGATCATCGCGTACTCGCCCGACACCTGATAGGCGAAGACGGGCACGCCGAACTCCGCCTTCACTGCCGCGACGATGTCGAGGTACGGCAGCCCGGGCTTGACCATCACGCTGTCGGCCCCTTCGGCGAGGTCGAGCGCGACTTCGCGGAGCGCCTCCTCGGCGTTCGCCGGATCCATCTGGTAGGTCTTCTTGTCGCCCTTCAGCAGCCCGCGACTGCCGACCGCATCGCGAAACGGGCCGTAAAAGCCGCTGGCGTATTTGGCCGCGTAGGACATGATCTGGACGTTGGCGTGCCCCTCGCCCTCCAGTCCGGTACGGATCAACCCGACCCGCCCGTCCATCATGTCGGAGGGTGCGACGATATCCGCTCCTGCCGCCGCCTGCACGATCGCCTGGCGGACCAGCACGTCCGCGGTTGCGTCGTTCAGAACATAGCCGGCCGCATCGACCAGCCCGTCGTGGCCGTGGCTGGTATAGGGATCGAGCGCGACGTCGGTCAGTACGCCGACGTTCGGCACCGCGTCCTTGATGGCTCGGATCGCGCGGCACATCAGATTGTCGGGATTGAACGCCTCACGCCCGTCGTCGCTGCGCAGGCGGGCGGGCGTGTTGGGGAACAGCGCGACGCACGGGATGCCGAGCGAGGCCGCCTCGCGGGCACGCTCGACGACACCCGCGATCGACCAACGCGACACGCCCGGCAGGCTCGCGATCGGCTCCTCTACGTCCCCTTCGGTCACGAACAGCGGCCAGATCAGGTCGGCCGGAGTCAGGACATGCTCGGCATAAAGCCGCCGGCTCCAGGCGCTCGCCCGGGTACGACGCAGACGAAGCGCGGGGTAGTGCGACATGGCGACAGGCTGTGGCCGCTCGTCCGCGCGGGCGCAAGCGCCGTTGCGCACCCGAAATGCCAGATGGAGCGTTGCCGCGCGCATGACCCGCTTCCGCTCCGCCGCCCTTATCGTCAATGCGCGGTCACGCAGGGGCCAGGCCTTGTTCAAGCGCGCCTGTGCCGCGTTTGCCGACGGCGACCTGCAGGTCGATGCTCACGCGGTCGAGGATCCCCGCGAGCTCGACGACGTGCTCGATCGCGCGCTCGCCCGCAATCCGGAGCTGGTGATCCTGGGCGGCGGCGACGGCACGATCTCCGGACTGGTCGACAAGCTGGTCGGTCGCGGGATCACGCTTGGCGTCCTGCCGCTCGGCACCGCCAACAGCTTCTGCCGCACCCTCGGCATCCCGCTCGACATTGCGGGGGCGGTGGAGGTGATCAAGTCGGGCGTGCCGCGCACCATCGATCTTGGGATGATCGGCGATGACTACTTCGCCAACGCAGCCACCATGGGGATCGCGCCGCAGATTGCGGAGACGGTGCCGCACGGCCTCAAGAAGGTGCTCGGCCGTGCCGGCTATCTTAGCTGGGCGGCGCTGCAATTCATCAAGTTTAAGCCATTCTGGCTGACGGTGGACGCGGGCAACGGTCCGCAGCACTTGAAGGTGGTGGAGGTCCGCATCGCCAACGGTCGCTATCACGGCGGCACCGAGCTGATGGAGGAGGCCGAGGTCGACAGCGGCGAGATCGTGATCGAATGCGTCCGCGGCCACGTGAAGCGCCGCCTCGTCGCCAACTGGGGGGCGAGCCTGCTGCGGCTGCCGCAGCGGCGCGAGGACGTGGTGGTGTTCCGCGGCAAGGAGATCCGGCTCGATTCTGACCCGCGCCTGCCGATCTCCATCGACGGAGAGGTGCTGGCCCACACGCCGGCTGTCGCGCGGGTGGCGGCCGGAGTGATCGACGTACTTGTGCCGGCTGAGGCCGCCTAATGGCCGTTCGTGCCGAGTAGAGACTGAGTAGCTGCGAGGCAGCGTCGCGGAGACTCGTATTCAAGCACCTGCCCCAAGTCCTTCGATACGCCACTTCGACTTCGCTCAGCGGCTACTCAGGATGAACGGTTAAGCGATCACCCTAATCGCTTGAGCGCCGCGCCCAATCGCTCCGCTTCCGCTGCCTTGTCGGCATGATCGGTGCGCGCCTTCTCCACCGCATCTGGCTTCGCGCGCTCGATGAAGCTCGCATTGCCTAGGCGACCAGCGAGCGCGTCGCGCTCCTTCTCTGCCGCCGCGATTGCCTTGGCGAGTCGCGCGCGCTCGGCAGCAAGGTCGATCACGCCTTCGAGTGGGATGACATAGGTTGCCTCATCCACGACGATTTGCAGGGCGCCGCCCTCACCGGGCACGCCGGACGTCTGATCGACGCGCGCCATGCGGGCGAGCGGCCCAGCCTGCCGCGCTAGCCGCTCGATCGTGAGCGGTCCGGCGTCGCGGACGTGGATCGGCAGGCGCGCGCCCGGCGGCACGTTGAGCTCGGTCCGCGCGGCGCGCACTTCGCCCACCAGCCGGATCAGCCAGTCAATCTCCTGCCCTGCCGCCGGATCAAGCGCGCGCGCGTCCGCCATGGGCCAGCGCGCGACGATCAGGTCGTACGGGCGCTCGCCCATCGCGTGCCACAGCTCCTCGGTGATGAAGGGCATGAACGGGTGGAGCAGGACCAGGATCTGGTCGAGCACCCAGCCCGCGACCGCACGTGTCTCGTCGTCGATCTGACCTTTGATCAACTCCAGGTACCAGTCGCAGAACCGACTCCAGGTGAAGTGGTAGATCGCCTCCGCCGCGGCGTCGAAGCGCAGGTCGGCGAGCGCGAGGTCGACCGTCTGGATGGTCGCCACCGCCTCGCCAATGATCCACTTGTTGACGGCGTGGACGGCGGCGGGCGGTTCCAGCGTCTGCGACGCGCCGATGCCGTTTGCCTGCGCGAAGCGGCTGGCGTTCCACAGCTTGGTCGCGAAGTTTCGGTATCCCTCGACCCGCTTCTCATCCATCTTGATGTCGCGGCCCTGGCTCTCCATCGCCGCCATGAAGAAGCGCAGCGCGTCGGCGCCGTACTCATCGATCAGGCCGAGCGGGTCGACCGTGTTGCCCTTCGACTTCGACATCTTTGACCCGTCCGCCGCGCGAACCAGGCCGTGGAGGTAGAGCTTGCGGAAGGGCACGTCGTTTAGGAAGTGCATGCCCTGCATCATCATGCGGGCATCCCAGAAGAACAGGATGTCGAAGCCGGAGACGAGGATGTCGTTGGGGTAGCGTTTAGCGGCGGTCACGTCCGTGTCGGGCCAGCCCAGCGTCGCGAACGGCCACAGCGCAGACGAGAACCAGGTGTCGAGCACGTCTCGGTCGCGCTGTAGCGTCACCTCACCCTTGCGGATGTCGCCGCCTTCCTCAAGGAAGATGCTGACACCCACACCGTAATACTCTTGAGCTTGCTCCAGTACGGCTTCCTCGGTTTCCGCCACGAAGACAGTACTGCCGCCTTCCGCTTCGTCGGTAGACAATACCTCCCGCTTTGGCCCGAACCATGCCGGAATGCGGTGACCCCACCACAGCTGGCGGCTGACGCACCACGGCTGGATGTTCTCCATCCAGTTGAAGAAGGTCTTCTCCCACGTCTTGGGCACGATCTGGACGCGACCGTCGCGCACCGCCTCGATCGGCGCGGTGCTGAGCGCCTTGGCGTCGACGTACCATTGGTCGGTCAGCCACGGCTCGATGACCTGGCCCGAACGGTCGCCGAACGGCGTTTGGATCGTGCGGTCCTCGACGCGGTCGAGGAACCCCGACCCATCGAGCATGTCGACGACCCGCGCGCGCGCCTCGAACCGGTCGAGCCCGAGCAGCTCCTCCGGAATGTCGCCGCACTGGACGATCCGCCCCCGCCCGTCGAGCATGTTGAGCATGTCGCGCGCTTCGATACCCGCGCGGCGGCCGACCTCGAAATCGTTGAAGTCGTGTCCCGGCGTGATCTTGACCGCGCCCGATCCGAGCGCCGGGTCGGCGTGCTCGTCGGCGATGATCGGGATCAGCCGGCCGGTGATCGGCAGGCGCACCTGGCGCCCGATCAGGGCGGTGTAGCGCTCGTCCGCCGGGTTCACCGCCACCGCCATGTCGGCGAGCATTGTTTCCGGCCGGGTGGTCGCGACCGAGATGAAGCCGCTGTCATCGGCGAGCGGATAGCGCAGGTGCCAGAACTTGCCAGCGACCTCGCGCGTCTCGACCTCCAGGTCGCTAATCGCGGTGCCCAGACCCACGTCCCAGTTCACCAGCCGCTTGTCGCGGTAGATCAGCCCGGCGCGGTGCAGCTCCACGAACACCTTGATAACGGCGCGGCTGAAGCCCTCGTCCATCGTGAAGCGCTCGTTCGCCCAGTCCATCGAGCAGCCGAGCCGGCGCAGCTGGCGCGTGATTTCGCCACCGCTCTCCGCTTTCCACTCCCACACGCGCTGGACGAACGCCTCGCGGCTCAGGTCGGTACGCTTCTCGCCGCGCGTGTTCATCTGACGCTCGACCACCATCTGCGTGGCGATGCCGGCGTGATCGGTCCCGACCACCCAGAGCGCGTCCTTCCCCTTCAGCCGAGCGTGGCGGACCAGGATGTCCTGCAGCGTGTTGTCGAGCGCGTGGCCGATATGAAGCGAGCCGGTGACGTTGGGCGGCGGGTTGACGATCGTCCACGGTTCGGCGCCGGGGCGTTCGGGCCGGAACAGGCCGCCTTCCTCCCAGTGCGCGTACCATTTGGCTTCGATGACGGCGGGGTCGAAGGTCTTGGCGAGTTCGGTCATGAGGGCGCGCATAAGCGACCTCCTCGCTACAATAAACCACCGTTCGTACTGAGTAGCGGCTGAGCGAAGTCGAAGACGCGTATCGAAGCATCCTACGATACAGAGCCTTCGCCTCCGCTCAGTCTCCTACTCAGGACGAAGGGAGCTTGCAGCTCTACCCGTCCACCGCCCCAGCCAGCCCAGCACCTCGCCGTACCACTGGCGCGAGTTTCTCGGCTTGAGGACCCAGTGGTTCTCGTCCGGGAACACGATGAGCCGTGACGGGATCTCGCGTCGCTGGAGCGCGGTGAAGGTGGCGAGGCCCTGCGTGTAGGGGATGCGGAAGTCGCGCTCGCCGGTAATGACCAGCATCGGCGAACGCCACTGCGCGACGTGGTTGACGGGGTTCCAGCGCTCGAACGCGGCCGGATCCTCGAAGTACGCCTTGCCGCCGTGCTCCCACTCGTCGAACCACAGCTCCTCGGTCTCGTACGCCATGGCGCGCGCGTCGAAGACGCCATCGTGCTGGACCAGGCACTTGAAGCGGTCTGCCCAGTTGCCCGCGATCCAGTTGACCATGTAGCCGCCGTAGGAGGCGCCGAGCGCGCAGGCGTTGCCGGTGTCGGCCCAGGCGAAGCGCTCGCCCGCCGCCGCCAACCCCTTCTGCAGGTCCTCGAGCGGCCACCCGCCCCAGTTGTTGCGGATCGCATCGGTGAAAGCTTGGCCGTAGCCGGTGGACCCGTGAAAATCGACGAAGACGGTCGCGTAGCCCGCACCGGTGAACAGCGCGGGGTTCCAGCGGTACGACCAGCCGTTGCTCATCGATCCTTGCGGCCCACCGTGGATGATGAACGCGACCGGTGCCTTTGCGCCCGCGGCTAGCCCGGCGGGCTTGAGGGCATAGCCCCACACCTTGTCGCCGTTCGCGCCGGTGAAGCTGAAGTGATTGACTTCCGGCCATTCGATGCCGGCGAGCTTCGCGGCGTTGACGCGGGTCAGCTGCACGGGCTTGCCGCGCCCTCGCGCCATCCAGAAGTCGTCGGGGGCGACCAGACTGTTCGACGCAAAGACCACCCCGCCCGCGGTCGGCGCGACCATCGAGACATGCCCTTCCTGAGTCAGGCGCGTCACCTTGCCGGAAGTGACGTCGACGCCGAACAGCGGCGCCTCGCCCGTGTCGTCGGCGGTGACGTAGATGGTGCGGCTGTCGGGTGCCCAAGCGATCGAGCTCGCCGAGCGGTCCCAAGCCTCGGTCAGTGCCCGCACCTCGCCGGTTGCGAGGTTACGCAGCATAACGGTCAGCTTGTCGGCCTCGTAGCCGGCGCGCTTCATCGCCGCCCAGGCTAGCCACCTGCCGTCCGGCGAGACGGACGGGAACGTGTCGGTCGCGTCGTTGTCGGCGCTCAGGTTGGTCGGCGCGGCCGATCCGTCGGCGGGTGCGGCAAAAATGTCGAGGTTGGTCGACGTCGCCTCGATCCGCCCTGCCTCGCGCAGCGCGAAGTAGACGGTCCGGCCGTCCGCGCTCCACGCAATCTCCTCCGTGCCGCCGAACGGCTTGGACGGGGTGTCGCCTGCGAGCTGGCCGACGATCGGCGTGCCCCAGCCACTGGCGACACCGCCGGCGAGCGGCAGGACGAAGATCTGCGAGCGGTCGCCGGTTGCCCACGCATCCCAGTGACGGACGAACAGCTGATCGTAGATGCGGGCGGAGCCGACGTTCGGGTCGCGCTTGACCTGCGGCTGCTCCAGGCTCGGCGCGCCGGGCTTGCGATCGGCAAAGACCAGCAGCTTGTCGAGCGTCGGAGCGACCCTGAACCCGCCGATCCCGCCGGGGATGCTGGTCACCTGCCGCGCTGCGCCGCCCGCAAGCGGCACGGACCAGACATTGTCGTCACCGCCCTTGTCCGACAGGAAATAGACGGTGCCGTCGCTGCCGATCTCGGGTGCGGTCTCGTTCACCTCCGCCTCCGCCGCGAGCTTCTGCGGCGCCGCGTTGCGGGTCCGCAGATCGAGCCGCCACAGGTCGAACCGGCCACGATTGTTAGCGAGATCGGTCTCGCGCTGCTGCCAAACCAACCAGCGCCCGTCCTTCGACACGGCCGGCGCGCCGACCCGCGACAGGGTTGTGACGTCCTTGATCGTGAGGGTGCGGGCAGCGGCGGGAACGGCGGCGAGCGAGAGGCCGGCAGCGGCCCAGAACAGCGACTTCATGGCCGCGGAGCGTAGATCAACGCGCCCGCGCGACGCAACCTTACCGGCCGGAGATGCGCGCGATCTCCCGCGCGACCATCGTCTCCACGATGCCGGGCAAATTCTGGTCCAGCCACTCGCGCAGCATCGGGCGGAGCAGTTCGCGGACCAGCCCCTCGAGCGTATCGGAACCGGCCAGGTCGGGCTTTACGATCAGGCGCGAGAGCGCCTCCAGCGAGCCGCGGCTCACCTCCGCGGTGCTGGGCGAGAGGATGCCGTCGGCACCCGCGACAGGCGGCGTTGCCGGCGCCGGCTGCTCACGGGCTGGCTCCGGCTGCGGTCGCGATTCCGGCTCGTACGCGGCAGGCGGCGGCGTCTCGTCGACCGGGTCGCGGACGATCGCGCGCGGGGTCGGTGCGACTGCCGGGAACGGGACACGCTCGTTGAGTTCGAGCACTTCGTCGGCGCTGTCGCGGACAGCCGACTTGCCGGGGCGGCGCGGCCTGGCCGCGCCTGGCGCGGACTCACTCTCTTCAATCACGCGTTTAATGGAGGACAGGATTTCCTCCATCGTCGGTTCGTTGCTGACGTCCCCCATGCTCGAACCTGCGCGCCTGTCGATCGTGGTTAAGGCCGCACACCTGATCGAAGCGCGGGGGTGCTGTCAACCGGCCGCTGCAGCGCGGGATCGCTGAGCGTCGGGTCGGCGGTGACCGCGGGTGTCTGCGGCGCGGTGTCGTTGGTGCGGGTCGCAATCGGATCGGCTGGCCGGTCGTCGCGCCAGTCGTTCAGGCGCCGGCGATTGCGCTCGTAACTGACGGTCGGATCGTAGAGCGGCCCGCCCTCGAGCCCCAGGTCACGCGCCTCCGCCCGACCCATCGCGGCCAGCAGCGCGAAGCCCGCGACGTACGCGTTGCGCCGCGCGCTCACCAGCGTGACCTGCGAGTTCAGCAGCTCCTGCTCGGCGTTGAGGATGTCGAGGATCGTGCGGGTGCCGACGCTGTTCTCGGCCCGAACGCCCTCCAAGCTCAACTTGTTGGCATTGACCGCGATCTCGCTGCTTTCGATCACGCGCAGCGACGACTGCCAGTTGGCGAACGCGGAGCGGGCCTGCGCGATCACCGTGCGCTCGGTGCCGGTCGTCAGCTCGACCGCCTGAGCCTCGCGGGCCTGCGCCTGGCGGACCTGCGCCCCGATCCGCCCGCCCTGGAACAGCGGCAGCGACAGGTTGACGCCCCCGGTCAGTCCGATCGAGTCGTTGCGGAAGCCGGCAAGCGCGGCGGCATTGCCGACCGATCCCAGATAGTTCTGGTACGCGGTGCCCACGCTGACGCTGACCCGTGGCAGGCGATTGGAGCGTGCGACGTCCACGTCGAAGCGGGTTGCCTGGCGCTGCTGCTGGGCGGCCTGCAGGTTCGGATTGTTGTCGATCGCGACCGTTACCGCCGCCGTGGGATCGCCCGGCAGGTTGGGAAGCGGCGGCGGCGGTGCGAGCGTGCCCGGCGGTGAGCCGACGACGCGGATATAGTTCTCTCGGCTCGCGACAAGCGTCGCCTCCACCGTCCGCAGCTGGCCCTGTGCGAGCGCCAGTCGCGCCTCCGACTGGGCGACGTCGGTACGGGTGAGGTCGCCGACCTCGAACCGGTCGCGCGCGGCCTGGAGGTTGGTTTCCAGCACGCGCACGTTCAGCTGGTTGAGACGCACGATTGCCTCGTCGCGGATCACGTCGTTGTAGACGCCTACCACCTGGGTGAAGAGGTCGGCCTCCGTGCCGCGCAGCAGCGATCGACCGGCCTCCACCCGCGTCTCGGCCGCGCGCACCGTGTTGCGGACCGCGCCGCCGGTGTAGACGGGCACGCTGAGGTCGACCCGAGCGGTCGTATTTCGCAGCGGCCCGGTCCCGCCGGCCGAATCGTACAGGTTCTCCGTATAGCCGCCACCCGACGTCACGCCCGGCAGTCCGGCGGCACGGGCGATCGGCACGCCCTCATCGGTCGCGCGCAAGTTGGCGCGCTCCGCGGTGATAGTGGGATTGGTCTCGTACGCCTTGATCAGTGCGTCGCGCAGCGTCTCGGTCGGCGCGGTCTGCGCCGCGGCGGGGGCGCCGGCCATGAAGACCAGCGCCGTTCCCGCAAGGAGATGGTTCATGGAATGCCTTAAAAGGTGAAGGCGCGCGGCCGGGCGAACCCGGGCAGCACCACGCAGTCGATATCGGCAAAGGGCAGCAGGGCGAAGCCGTTCGTGCTGCGCGCACCCCGCGCGAGCTTGGCGACACCGCGATCGACCACGCCGGAGACGATCCGGCCGCCGGCGTGGACCTGTGCCACCAACGCCTCCGGCAACTCCTCGACCGCGCCGTCCACCACCAGCGCGTCGAAGGGCGCGTGGTCGGGCGCGCCGGCCTTCAGCGACGCCTCGACAACCGTGACGTTCGGCCAGTCAGCCAGGTTCGCCCGGGCGCGCTCGGCGAGCACCGCATCCTCCTCGACCGCGACCACCGTCGCCGCGATCTCGGCCAGCACGGCGGCCGTGTAGCCGCCGGCCGCACCGATCAGTAGCACCTTGTCGGTCGGCTCAATCGCCGCCTCCGTCAGCAACCGCCCGGTCGCGAGCGGCGTGTTCTGCTGGCGCCCGCCGGGAAGCGGCAGCGGCCGGTCGCGGTACGCCATCTCGGCGTTCGCCTCCCCCACGTAGCGCTCGCGCGGGATGGTCGACATCGCCGCAATCACCCGCGCGTCGTTGACGGCGGTGGTGCGCAGCTGGCTCGCCACCATCGCGTGGCGGGCGTGCTCGGTGACGCTGGGGGTGCTCGTGTCCATCATGTCCCTTGCTGTCGCACAACTGTGTTAGTGTTGCAATACAGTAGTTGCTGGTTCCAGACCTAGCGCGTGCGGCGCGGGCCGCCAAGCAACATGCGTTTACAATCGGAAGCGCCGCCGCGTGGAGGCCCGAGCCGGAATCGAACCGGCGTGCACGGATTTGCAGTCCGCTGCGTCACCACTCCGCCATCGGGCCTCGGTGCGGTGGAGGGGGGCAGATGCGCGGCAGGACCTGACCTGTCAAGGCGCGGGTGATTGCGCAGGCGGTGTCCCCGCGGCTAGGGGCGCGGTGCGGCGCGAGGGAGAGTGCGATGCATGACGATCTGCTGGTCACGCGCGGGGACGGGCTGCTGGAGGCGGAAGTCGACGGCGAGCTGATGGGACTGCACATCGAGCGTGGTCAGGCCTACGGCTTCAATCCCACCGCCACGCGGATCTGGGGGCTGATCGCCGCACCGCAGACCGTCACGCAGTTGTGCGAGACGCTGTCCGCCGAGTACGAGATCGAGCCCGACGAGGTCCGCGGCGACGTGCTGGCGCTGCTGCGCGATCTGGAGGGTGAAGGGCTGGTCACGCTGACCCCGGCCTGAGCGCTTGGCGCGCCGGGTGCGCGGCGGTAGACGCCGGCCCATGCCGCTCACCCTCTACAACAGCCTGACCCGCTCGCTCCAGCCGTTCACGCCGATCCGCCCCGGCGAAGCGCGGGTCTACACCTGCGGCCCGACCGTCTACAATTACCAGCACATCGGCAACATGCGGGCGTTCCTGTTCGCCGACACGCTCGGCCGCGCGCTCCGCTCGGAAGGCTACGCGCTCACCCACATCATCAACATCACCGACGTCGGCCACCTGACCAGCGATGCCGACGAGGGCGAGGACAAGATGGAGCGCGCGGCCGCGACCCGCGGCCAGTCGATCTGGGAGATCGCCGCCCACTATACCGACGCGTTCAAGCGCGACGTCGCCCGGCTCAACATCGTGGCCCCGGCCGAGTGGACGGTCGCCACCGATTTCGTGCCCGAGATGATCGAGTTCGCGCGCGCGATCGAAGGAAACTGCTACCTGATCGAGGGCGGGCTCTACTTCGACGTATCACGTGTGCCCGACTATGGGGCGCTCGCCCGCGCGGCGACTGACGAGGGCGAGAGCCGGATCGATCCGGTATCGGGCAAGCGCAACCCGCAGGATTTCGCGATCTGGCGGCGCTCACCGCCGGGTGAGCAGCGCCAGATGGAGTGGGACTCGCCCTGGGGCCGCGGGGCGCCGGGCTGGCACCTCGAATGCTCGGTGATGAGCCGCGCGCGGCTCGGCCACCCCTTCGATATCCACACCGGCGGCATCGACCACCGCGAGATTCACCACCCGAACGAAATTGCGCAGAATCAAGCCTTCTGCGGCTGCGACGATCCCGGCGCGCGGTGGTGGATGCACAACAACTTTCTGGTCGACCGCCGCGGCAAGATGTCGAAGTCGACCGGCGAGTTCCTGACGCTCCAGCGGCTGGTCGACGCCGGCTACCACCCCCTCGCCTATCGCCTGCTGTGCCTCCAGGCGCACTACCGCAGCGAGCTGGAGTTCAGCTGGGACAATCTCCAGGCCGCCTTCACCCGGCTGAAGCGGCTGGTGCAGGCTGTCGAGCGGCTACGCGCGCGGTGTGAGGCGGAACCCGCCGGTGATCGGGCGCTGCCGGAGGTGGCGGAGGCCCGCGCGGCCATCGCCGACGATCTCAACACCGCCCGCGCGCTCGTCGCGCTGGAGACCGTCGTCGCGGGCAAGCGGCAGGCGGGGGACCGGCTGGCGGCGGCGATCGAGATCGACCGGATGCTCGGGCTCGGGCTCGACACGCTGACCCGGGCCGACCTGCGCGTCCGCCCCGCCGCGGCGACGATCGAAGCTGACGCGGTCGAGCAGGCGCTCGCCGCGCGCAAGGACGCCCGCGCCGCCAAGGACTTCGCGCGGTCGGACGCGATCCGGGATAAGCTTTCCGCCCACGGCGTCGAGGTGATGGACGGCGACCCGCTCGGCTGGGAGTGGAAGCCCGACGCATGAAGGCTGTCCTGCCCGCCCTCGCCCGTCCGCTCCTCGAGGCCGATCTGCCGGGCGATCTGGACGTCCACTGGTTCACCGATCGTGCGTCGGCCGAGGCGGCGATCGCCGACGCCGACATCGCCTGGGTCGACCAGCAATCCCCGGCCGACACCGCCGCGATCGTCGCGCAGGCGACAACCGCCAGATGGGTGTCGACCATCTACGCCGGCGTGGACGCGTTCGATCTAGGGCGGCTGGCGGCGCGTGGCACGATGCTGACCAACGGCACCGGCATCAACGCCGCTGCGGTCGCCGACTACGCGGTCATGGGCGTGCTGGTCGCCGCCAAGCGCTTCGACCAGGTCGTGCGCCAGGCCGACCGGCGCGAGTGGACCACCGCCCCGCCCGGCTCGATCGAGCTCGACGGCAGCCGCGCGCTGGTGATCGGCTACGGCACGATCGGGCGGCTGATCGGGGCGCGGCTCGCGGCCTTCGGAGTGGTGGTGACCGGCGTCACACGTTCGGGGCGAGACGGCACGCTAGGACCGGACGACTGGCGACCGCACCTGCCCGCGTCCGACTGGGTGATCCTTGCCGCACCCGGTACGAGCGATACCGCGGCGATGATCGGTGCGGCCGAACTCGCGGCGATGCGGCCGGAGGCGTGGCTGATCAACATGGCGCGCGGCGACATGGTCGACCAGGACGCGCTGATCGCGGCGCTCCTTGCGCGGCGGATCGGTGGCGCGTTCCTCGACACCGTCACGCCGGAGCCGCTTCCTGCCGATCATCCGCTATGGCAAGCGCCGGGCGTGATCCACAGCCTGCACCTGTCGGGGCGCAGCCAGCGCAGCATGTTCGCCAAGGCCGCGCAGCTGTTCCTCGCCAACCTGGCCGCGTTCCGTACGGGCGCGCCGCTCGCCAATCAGGTCGATCTGCAGCGCGGTTATTGACGCCCCGCGCCGCCCCCGCCAATCCTCCCGGCCGGGAGGAACGGGCATGCGCGGACAGGTGTTGGGAGTGGACCGCCACAGCGGCGACGGGCAGATCGCGGGCGACGACGGCCGCCGCTACCGCTTTCGTCCGGAGGACTGGAGCGACCGCCACCAGCCCGCGATTGGCGCGCTGGTCGACTTCGAGGCGGCGAGCGACCGCGCGCTCAGCATCTATCGCCTGCCGGTGCCCGCCAACGATGCGATTCCGTTGCTCGCCGACCGGCCCGCCCCGCGCAAGCGGCGCAGCAAGTTCATCGCTGCGCTGCTCGCCCTGTTCCTCGGCGCGCTCGGCGCCCACCGCTTCTACACCGATCGTACGCTCAGCGGCGTGCTGGTGCTGGCGCTCAGCTGCACCGTGATCGGGTTACTGATCACGGTGCCCTGGGCGTGGATCGACACGGCCCGCCTGCTCGGCCTCGATCACGGCGAGTTCGACCGCCGCTACAACTGATCGCCCCGCTACGCGCGGACCACCTGCGGCAGTGCCGCGACGTAGCGCTGAACATCCTCGATCCGCCCGGTGCTGACCCGCGAGTAGCCGGTCCACTTGCCATAGGCGCCGCGGATCAGGATGCCGTGCTCGGCCATCGCCTTCTGCACGGCGTTCGCGTCGGGCACCTTCACGAACAGGAAGTTGGCCTGGCTCGGCAGCGCGGTGAGGCCGCTGCGCTTCACCGCCTCCTCCATCATGCCGCGTGCCTCCACGATCCGCTGCTTGGAGAAGCGGGTAAAGGCCGTGTCGTTGAACGATGCGATCGCGGCCGCCAGCCCCGCGCTCGAGCCGCCGAAACTCATCAGGTACCCGCGGACCTGCTGCGCCAGCGCCGGCTGCATCAGCGCGTAGCCAACACGGAGCCCTGCCATGCCATAGATCTTGGAGAAGGTGCGGCAAACGATGAGGTTCGCGCCCTCCTTCACGAGGGAGGCGACCGACGACGCTTCCGGCACCTCGGTCAGCTCATTGTACGCCTCGTCGACCAGCACCGGCGCGACCGGCGACACCTTGCGGACGAAGGCGGCCATGGTCGGCCCGTCGATCAGCATGCCGGTCGGATTGTTGGGGTTGCAGACGTGGACGAGTGCCGTGCCCGGCGTCGCCGCCGCCGCCATCGCGTCCAGGTCGATCCCCATGTCCGGCCGCATCGCGACCCGGATCGTCTTTGCCCCCTGTCGCTCGCCATAGAGCGTGGTCGTATCCCAGTAGAGGTCGGGGGCGACCGTCGGCCCCTTGCCGATCGTCATCAGCGCGATTGCGCTCAGCACCTCCGACGATCCGGAGCCGATCACGACGTGCTTCGGCGTGACTCCGAACCGCTCGGCGATCATGGCGGTCAGCCGCCGATAGCCGGTGTCGGCGTAGTAGCAGCCCTTGGCCGCCGATTCCGCCATCGCCGCGACCGCGCTGGGGGCCGGACCATAGGGGTTCTCGTTGCGGCTCAGCAGCGCGATCCCCGGCTCGGGGCCGAACAGTGTCGCGACCCCCGCCGGCTCGGCAGCGCGTGCGCGCCCGCTCGCCACCAGCGCGCCGCCGGCGGCGGCGGCTCCGATCAATGTGCGGCGTGAAAGCTCCAGTCCCATCGCGTGCTCCCCTTCTCAGTGGTTCAGTCCGTTACGGATCATCAGTGCGCCGATCGCCAGCAGGTAGAGCCCGAAGACGCGGCCGAGCACCTCCGGGCTCAGCCGGTGCGCGGTTGCGACGCCCACCGGCGCGGTCAGGATGGAGGCGGATGTGATGACCACCGCCGCTGGCAGGTTGACGTAGCCGAGCGAGCCCCAGGGCAGTCCCGCCGCGTCGCGGCCGATCGCCATGAAGCCGATCATGCCGGGCAGCGCGATGATGAAGCCGATCCCCGCCGCGGTAGCGATCGCGCGGTGGATCGACTTGCCGCACAGCGTCATGACGATGATCGCGATTGTGCCGCCGCCGATGCCGAGCAGCGAGGAGAAGGCGCCGAGCCCGCCGGCGATCCCCGCGCGCGCCGCCCCTGAAGGCATGGTCTCGGCAACCTGCCGGCGGCTGAGCAGCGGGAAGAGGAAGTGCAGCGCCATCAGCGACACGCCCGTGCCGAAGATGGTGGCGAGCCCATTGCCCGAGACCCGCGCGGCGAGCAATACGCCGAGCCCCACGCCGCCGACGATCCACGGCGCCCAGGCACGCAGCAGCGCGAAGTCGACCGCACCGCGGCGCGCGTGCGCCTGGGTCGAGCGCGCCGAGGTGACGACGATGGTCGCCAGCGAGGTGCCGATCGCCACATGGGCGAGCTCACCGGGCACTGCGCCGAGCAGCGGCAGCACCGCGAACAGCGCCGGCACGACCACGAAGCCGCCGCCGATCCCGAACAGCCCGGCCGCGAAACCGGCGAGCACGCCCGCGCCCAGCATCGCCGCGCCCGCGACCGCAGGATAGAAGGTCGTCACCGACATTGCGGACAACGCAGCCATGAAGCGACGGCAAGCAGCATCGATCCCCTTTCGCTGGGTCGAATGAAGTGCTTCCTCGTGCCTCTCCACCGGCGGCCGTCTCGTGACCGGGCCGCATGTCGCTGTACCCGGGGGCGATCCGCCTTGGCCGACGCTGCGAGTCGCCGGTGCAACGAGGCTATCAGCAACATGGCAATCTGCAAACAGCGACAGAGGCTTGTCATACTTACCCCATCCGGGTAAGCGACCGCGATGACGACGGTCGCCGGCACGAAAATCAGACAGTTTCGCGAGGAACGCGGGCTCAGCCGCGCCGCCTTCGGCGCATGGTTCGGCACGCCTGGCAGCACGGTTCAGGGCTGGGAGGAGGACGGCAAGCGCGCAGGCGCGAAGGCCGCCAATCAGATTGCCGCAAACGGGATCGCCGACCACGCCGACTGGGCGCTGCCGGCACGAACAGAAGGAAGTGACATGGCCGCGCGCTGGACCCCGGAGAGCTGGCGGAGCGCCGATGCGCGGCAGATGCCGGATTATCCGGACGCGGCGGCGCTCGACCGCGCGACGGCCGAGCTCGGCCGATTCCCGCCCCTGGTCTTCGCCGGCGAGGCGCGCGCACTGACTGACGATCTGGCGCAGGTCGCGGCCGGCAAGGCTTTTCTGCTGCAGGGCGGCGACTGCGCGGAGAGCTTCGCCGAGTTCCACCCGAACAACATTCGCGACACCTTTCGGGTTATCCTGCAGATGGCGGTGGTCCTGACCTTCGCCTCCAAGCTGCCCGTGGTGAAGCTCGGCCGCATGGCCGGACAATTCGCCAAGCCGCGCTCGTCCGGCATGGAGGAGGTCGGCGGCGTCGAGCTGCCAAGCTACCGCGGCGACATCGTCAACGACATTGCTTTCACGCCGGAGGGTCGCTCGCCCGATCCGCAGCGGCTCATCCGAGCCTATTCGCAGTCGGCGGCGACGCTCAACCTGCTGCGCGCCTTCGCAAGCGGCGGCTACGCGAACCTCCACCAGGTCCACCGTTGGACCCACGACTTCATGGGGCGGTCGCCCTGGGCCAAGAAGTATGAGGATCTGGCCGACCGGATCGGCGAGGCGCTCGATTTCATGGCCGCGTGCGGGATCGACGCCGACCGCGTGCCGCAGCTGAAGGCCACCGAGTTCTACACCAGCCATGAGGCGCTGTTGCTCCGCTACGAGGAGGCGCTGACCCGGCAGGATTCGCTGACCGGCGACTGGTACGACACCTCCGCGCATTTCCTGTGGATCGGCGACCGCACGCGCTTCGAAGGGTCGGCGCACGTCGAGTTCCTGCGCGGGATCGGCAATCCGATCGGCATGAAGTGCGGGCCGAGCCTGGAGCCGGACGTGCTGATTCGCCTGCTCGACACGCTCAACCCGGCGCGCGTGCCCGGTCGCATGACGCTGATCACCCGCTACGGCCACGATCAGATCGAAGGCGGCCTGCCCAAGCTGGTGCGCGCCGTCCAGCGCGAGGGGCATCCGGTGGTGTGGAGCTGCGATCCGATGCACGGCAACGTCGTCAAGGCGGCGAACGGCTACAAGACGCGACCGTTCGAGCGGATCCTGGCGGAGGTCCGCGGATTCTTCGCCGTGCACCGCGCAGAAGGGAGCTTCGCCGGCGGCATTCACTGCGAGATGACCGGGCAGAACGTGACCGAGTGCACCGGCGGTGCGGTCGACGTGACCGAACAGTCGCTCGCCGATCGCTACCACACCCACTGCGACCCGCGCCTCAATGCCTCGCAGAGCCTGGAACTCGCGTTCCTCTTGGCCGAGATGCTCAACCTGGAAATGGCGGAACGGCGCAAGATCGCGGCCTGACCGCGCGGTCGCGTGTGGCGTGAGCGGAACGGCGCGCTGCGCCCGACCGAACCCGCTTGACGTCCCCGACCGCCCGCCCTAATGGCCCCGCTCCCGCTTGCACGGCCCCTTCGTCTAGCGGTCTAGGACGTCGCCCTCTCACGGCGAAAACACGGGTTCGAGTCCCGTAGGGGTCACCAAAGCGTTGAGTTTCGCGCATTCATAGGCCTTCGTCTGCTTCGGGTTTGCTCCCGTTATTGGGACGTTCATGCCCTCGATCACGCGCTTGCCCGCGCCAGGATCAGCGGGCGGGCAGCCGGGACGGACCGTCGCGCCGACAGTTCAGTCGAACCTTGACCGATCAGGTTGGCCCCGACGGCGTCCGTTGTGTCGATTACCGCACCGCCCTCGCGGCTGTCGTTCGACCAGCTGGCGCGGCTCGCGGTTCCGAAGGCGACATCGCTCATGGGCTCGGGATGCAGCAGCCAAGTGCTACGCGCCGTCGCACGGGCATCGGACCAAGCGTTGCCAGTTGCCCAAGAATGCTCACCATTCGGCTCGCTTAAGCTGAAACGCGAGAGGTCAAGTCGGCAAGGCTGCCACGAATCGCGGATGCTGTCGGTCAGGCCCGCTTACGCCCTATCGAACTCCGCCTAGTTGCCGGTGTCAGCCAGCGAGCCGTCTGATCGCTTAGCTCAAGGTCGGCAGATGACGAGTCCCCAGATCGACCGACAAGCTCCCTCGTACCCCGGATCGGCGGCCCGCTTCACACTCGCCTTCAAAAACTTCTCGTGCAGCCCAAACACCTACGGTCCGACCACCTATGACGCTTGAGGCCGAGCGGCTCGGTCCGCCTTCCGTACGGGTTGTAGCGTAGGCTGCGAGGCAGGATAACACTTGTGCAAGGGCGAAACTCGCTACTGGGAACCGGTTCGGCCCGGCCTTTCTCGATCGAACAAGGCCCCATGACGTGACTGTTCGACACGATCGGGCGGGATGGCCGGCGCTTACACAGCCTTCTGGTCACCTCCTGCTCCAGCTTGCACCCGCGGCGGACGGTGAGGATGATCCGATCCTGGATCTCTCCGCCGCGGTGCGGATCGGCTCGACCCTGTTCCTCGGCAGCGATGAGGGCGTCGCCGTGGAACGCCTCTCCTGGAACGGCGAGCGATGGGTGAGTGCCGGTCGCACCTCGCTCATCGAGTGTCTCGACGTGGCCTCGGGCGAGGAAGCCGATATCGAGGGACTTGCCGAAGATGACGGTTGGCTGTGGGTGCTCGGTTCGCATGCGCGGACCCGACCAAAGCTCAAGAAACGTGACGACGAGCGGCTCGATCTCACCGTTTACGCCGACCTGAAGGACACGCGCGCGCGATGCCTGCTCGCGCGCCTGCCGCTCGCGGCGGACTCGGTCGAGCCCCGCCTGCTTGCACCCGTCGCGAACGCCGGCGATCGGCGAGCGCAGGTGTTGAAGCGCACCAAGCACGGCAACCTGCTCTCGCGGGCGCTGGCGAAGGATCCGCTGATCGGTCCCTCTACCAGAATCCCGGCCAAGGAGGGCGGTGTCGATCTCGAAGGCATTGCCGTCTGCTTTCCCCGCGTGGCGCTCGGCATGCGCGGGCCGGTGATCCAGACCTACGCGGTTCTGCTCGAGTTCGAGGTCAACCAAAAGGGCGGCGACCTCAAGATAGACGGCCCGGTCTACAAGCGGTTGTTGGACTTGGAGGGGCTCGGCATCCGCGATCTGAAGCGGGTTGGCGATGACCTGCTGATCCTGGCCGGGCCGACGACCGCGCTCGATGGTCCGTGCGCCGTGTACCGCTGGCGCGACTGGGCCGGTAATCCGCCCGAGCACAAGCACGCCGTCCGACTCCACCGGCCCGAGCGCATCGTCGAGCTGCCCTTCGGCCGGGGTGACGATCACCCGGAGGCACTGGCCGTTGTTGAACAGGACGGCGCGCGCCAGCTCCTGGTCATCTGTGACTCGCCAGCGGCGTGGCGGGTTGATTCGGATCGGCGTAGCATCTCGTGCGACGTGTTTGATCTGAATGTGCTGCGCTAACGCTGCCTGGCCCAATCCACATCCTGCCGCAAACCGCTCCGCATAAGACTGACTACCTGCTCAAGGCAGCGAATCGCTCGTTGCGCTCCTTCCCTCATTCCAGTCGAGAATGACTCGCATTTGCGTTGACACTGCGATCGCTTCGCAATAGCACAAGCAGCGAAGGGGCACGACGATGAACAATTATCTAGCGCTCGGCTGTGTGAGCTTCCTCGCGGCCGCGCCGGCACTGGCAGCAGACAAGAACGAAGTCGCTTCACCGGCAACGACCAAGCGCGACCTGCCGCCCACGCAGACCGCGACCGGCGATCGCGACATCGTCGTGACGGGACAGAAGCAGAGTGCGCCCGTTCAGGTCGAGAGCCCAAAGGCCACCTCTGCCCTGCTCGATACGCCGCAGACTATCACGGTGGTGAGCGAACAGACGATCCGCAAGCAGAACCTCCAGACGCTGCGTGACGTGCTCCAAACCATCCCCGGCATCACCTTCGGCGCCGGTGAAGGCGGTGGCGGATACGGTGACTCGATCAACCTGCGCGGCTACTCGGCGAACAACGACGTCACCGTCGACGGTGTCCGGGACAGTGCGCAGTACAGCCGCACCGACCCCTTCAACCTACAGCAGGTCGAGGTCTACAATGGTGCCAACAGCGTCTTCAGCGGCAGCGGCAGCGTCGGCGGTACCATCAACCTGGTCAGCAAGGTGCCGACCGGCGAAACCCTCACCATCGTTCAGGGGGCGGTCGGCACCGATCGCTACTACCGAGGAGCGATCGACAGCAACGTCCGCGCGAGCGACCTCATCGCGGTGCGTTTGAACGCCGCCTATCACCGCAACGACGTGCCGGGCCGCGACGTCGAACGCTTCAAGCGCTGGGGCGTCGCCCCCGCCGTCACGATCGGCTTCGCCGGCCCGACCAGTCTGACGATCGGCTACGTCCATCAGGAAGACCGCAACACCCCGCTGTTCGGCGTTCCCTATTTCGACAACGGGCTGTTCGACGGGTTCCCGCCAGACTTCGATCGCAGCGCCTATTACGGAATCGTCAACCTCGACCGGCAGGACATCACGGTCGATCGGTTGACCGCGACCTTCCGCCATGATTTCGGTGCCGGCGCGTCCGTCCGTAACCTATCCCGCTGGCAGCGGGTCGGCCAGTTGAGCGTGACGTCGGCGCCGCAGGGGACCTTCTGCCTTGCCTCGACCGGGCGCCAGCCGGTGACCGCGACGCCCGGCGCCAGCGTTGGTGCGGCCTGCCCGGCGAACGTGCCCGCCGGCTTCTACCTGCCCTCCGGACCGCGCGGCCTGGTGCGGGAGCAGGAGAACCAGCTCCTCTACAACCAGACTGACGTTCGTCTGGAGCATGGCGCGCGAGGCGGCCTGCGCAACGTGCTCAACGTCGGCCTGTCCGGCACGATCGAGGATTACCATCTCCGCCAGGGATCGCTGCTGCGTACCGCGAACGGCACGGCGGTGTCGCCGCTGCCGCTGATCAACATCAGTAATCCGGACACGACCTACACCGGTCCGGTCAACGACATCACCACGTCGATCTCGCGCGGCGAGACGCAGAACATCGCCGTCTACGCGTTCGACACGCTGGAGCTTAACCGCTTCTTCGAGTTGAACGGCGGTGTTCGCTGGGAGTATCAGCGGGCGGACTTCCGCGCTGTGCCGCTGGCCGTCGTTCCGCCGGGAACGACGCCGCTCACCCCTCTTCAGGCGCAGCCGCAGGTGAGCCGGGAGCGGCTCTTCTCCTGGCGCGCAGGCGCTGTGTTCCACCCGGTGGAGGACGTCAGCCTTTATGGCGGTTACGGCAACTCGACCTCTCCCTCGTCGACGACCGTGCGTCTCGGCTGCGGCGTTCCCGCGAGCGCCAGCGCCGCCGATCCGTGCGCGGTCGCGCCGGAGACCGCGCGCAACTACGAGGTGGGGGTCAAGGCCGGTCTGTTCGGCCGCCGGCTGGAGCTAACCGCCGCGCTGTTCCGCAACGAGCGCACCAACTTCCGCGTGCCGTCGAACGATCCCGCGCTGCCAGCGAGCCTCCAGGTGCTCGACGGTCGTAGCCGGGTCGACGGCATCGCGCTTGGCGCGTCGGGCAACATCACGCGGGCCTGGACCGTCTTCGCCAACTACACCTATCTCGATGGCAAGGTGCTCCAGAGCATCTCGGATCGCGACCAGGCGGCGGGCGTCGTCGATCTTCAGGCGGGGCAGCGCTTGCTCCAGACGCCGGAGCATTCGGGCAGCCTGTTCACCACCTACAAGCTGCCGTTCGGGCTGGAGCTCGGCTACGGCCTCAACTACCAGGGCCCGTTCGTCACCAATGCGCCGGTCGCAGGCACGCTCGCGCAGTTCAGGGTGCCCGACTATCTGATCCATCGCGCCTTTGCCGCCTACACGATCGCATCGCGGTGGACGGTGCAGCTGAACGTCCAGAACCTCACCGACGAGAAGTACGTGACGGGCGTCCGCAACAACGTCAGCGCGACGACCGGCGTGACGGGCGGGTGGGCGACGCCGGGCGACCGGCGGCAGGCAACGATCGGCCTGTTCCACAATTTCTGATCTTGCTAGGCAGTATCAGATGCTGGTCGCGATCCCCTCTCTCCTCGATGCCGAAGGCGTCGCGCGTGTTCGCGCGGTGATCGACGCGGGCTCTTGGGTGGACGGTAACGCGACATCGGGGCCGCAGGCGGCGCTCGCCAAACGCAACGAGCAGCTGATCCAGGATGACGCCGCAACGCTGGAGGCAGGCCGGCTGGTGCTCGACGCGCTGGGTCAGTCCCCCCTGTTCATTGCCGCGGCATTGCCCTTGCGCATCTTCCCGCCGCTGTTCAATCGCTACGCCGGAGGGCAGGCGTTCGACACCCACGTCGACAATGCAGTCCGGCTGAAGCGCGGCACCGACTTCCGCCTGCGCAGCGATCTGTCCTGCACGCTGTTCCTCGAGGATCCGGCCAGTTATGACGGCGGCGAACTGGTGGTCGAGGATGTGTTTGGCGAGCAGCGGGTGAAGCTCGGCGCCGGGGACGCGGTGCTCTATCCGGCTTCGAGCCTCCACCGCGTCGAGCCGGTCACCCGCGGGACCCGCGTCGCCTCCTTCTTCTGGGTGCAGTCGATGGTGCGCGACGACGGCGAGCGCCGCATCCTGTTCGACCTCGATCGCGCGGTCCAGCGGGTGGCCGCGGCGCAGGGCACCGGCGACCGCGCGACGGTCGAGCTGACCGGCATCTATCACAACCTCCTGCGTCGCTGGGCCGACGCATGACCGCGGTGGTGAAGCCGAAGCGTCGGTGGCGCGGCTGGTACCTGAAGCAGCTACACACCTGGCACTGGGTGAGTGCGGCGATCTCGCTCGCCGCGATGCTGCTCTTCTCGGTCACCGGCATCACGCTCAACCACGCCGGATCGCTGTCGGCGAAGCCGGTGACGTCGGAGCGCACCGGCACGCTGCCCAAATCGCTATTGCCGCAACTCGCCGACGGGTCTGGCGCGGCACCCCTGCCGAGCGCCGTCGCCGATGCCGTCGCGGCCGCGGTCGAGCTGGATGCGCACGGCAGCGCCGCCGAATGGTCCGACGGAGAGGTCTACGTCGCCCTGCCCCGCCCCGGCGGCGACGCCTGGGTGTCGATCGACCGGGCGTCGGGCGCGATCACGGCCGAAATTACCGATCGCGGCTGGATCAGCTACCTGAACGACCTGCACAAGGGACGGAATACCGGTGCGGCGTGGTTCTGGTTCATCGACGTCTTCGCGGCCGCCTGCATCCTGTTCACGCTGACCGGGCTGCTGCTGCTCCAGCTGCACGCCCGTCACCGCCCGAGCACCTGGCCGATCGTCGCCGCCGGGCTCGTACTGCCCGCGCTCCTCGCCGTTTTGCTGATCCATTGAGGGACCCGCCCATGCGCTTCGTCGCTTCCATGCTAGTCGCCGGCGCGGTGGCCGCCCCCGCCACCGCGGGCACGGTCAGCGTCACCATCCCCAGACTGTCCGTCGCGGAGTATCACCGGCCATACGTCGCCGTCTGGATTGAGCCGGCCGGCGGCGGCGCGGCGCGCACGCTGGCGATCTGGTACGACACCAAGAAGCGCGGCAACGAGCCCGGCACCAAGTGGCTGGCCGACTTGCGAGCCTGGTGGCGCAAGGGCGGGCGCAGCCTCCAGATGCCGGCGAACGGGGTGAGCGGCGCGACCCGTCCCCCCGGCACCCACACCATCCCACTGCCCGCCGACCTGAAGCCGGGCGCCTACACGCTGAACGTGGAGGCCGCGCGTGAGACCGGCGGTCGCGAACTGGTTCAACTGCCGCTGACCGTTCCGACCAAGGCTGCCCGCGCTGCCGGCAGTCATGAGCTCGGCGCCGTCACCCTTTCGGCTCGTTGAGGAGCGATCCAGCATGAAGACCCTCGCCCTTCGCCTGCTTGCCGCGGCCGCGCTGCTCGCGGTTCCCGCCGGGCTCTCCGCGCATCGACTATGGCTGCTGCCGTCGGGCACGATCTTCTCGGGCACCGACAGCTGGGTGACGGTGGACATGGCCGCGTCGAACGACCTGTTCTACGCCGACCATCAGCCCGGCCGGCTGGACGGCATGAAGGTGTGGCAGCCCGACGGAACGGCCGGGCAGATCCAGAACGGATCGACCGGCCGCTACCGATCGGTGTTCGACGTCCGGCTCGACAAGCCGGGTACCTGGAAGATCGGCACCGAGACAAGCGCGCTCATGGGAAGCTTCAAGGTCGGCGGGGTCGAGAAGCGGGTCGGTGGCCGCCCGGGCACCGGGCCGAACGGCGAGCGGATTGCGCCCTTGACGGTTGCCGAGATCCCGGCCGATGCGTCCGACGTGCAGCTGACGGAGGTCGGCGCACGCAACGAGATCTTCGTGACGGCAGGCGAGCCGACCCGCACCGTCCTCACGCCGACCGGCAAGGGGCTGGAGCTCGACGCGATCACGCATCCCGACGAGCTCGTGGCGGGCGAGACGGCAAGGTTCCGCTTCCTGGTCGACGGCAAGCCGGCGGCGGGACTGAAGGTCACGGTCGTACCCGGCGGCAAGCGCTACCGCGATGCGGAGGGCGCGCGGGAACTGACGACTGGTAGCGATGGCGTGCTGTCGGTCGACTGGCCGGCGGCCGGCATGTACTGGCTGAACACCACCTACCAGGACGCGAAGGCGTCTGTCCCGCGCGCTGCAGGTCGGCGGCTCAGCTACACGACCACGCTCGAGGTCATGACACCCTGACCACCCGGATTGCACTGCCGGAGATCATCGATCCGGCCGCTTTTGCCGGGCTCGACCCCTCCAAACCGATCGTCGCGCTCGAGGGCGAGACGATGGGAACGACCTGGCGGGTCCTCTACGTGGGACCTGATGCCCCGGACGGCGTTCAGCTGGCGATCAAGGCGCTTCTCGCGACGCTCGATGATCAGCTGAGCCACTGGAACCCGGCATCACGGCTGTGCGCCTTTAATCGCGCACCCGCCGGAAGCTGGATAACCTTGCCGCATCACCTAGCGTCCGTGATGGACACGGCATTGCGTGTCGCTGCGGTGAGCAACGGCGCTTTCGATCCGTCGATCGGTGCGCTCGTCGACCTCTGGGGTTTCGGGCCGCCAGGGCCCAAGCCGACGCCGGACGACGCCGCGATCTCTGAGGCTCTGGCGGTATCCGGCTGGCGCAGGCTCCGCTGGGATCCAGCGGCGCGTCGCCTGCGCCAGCCAGGAGGCCTGTCGCTAGACTTGTCGGGGATTGCCAAGGGTTACGCCGCAGACGCGATCGCCGACCTGCTCGGTGCGCGCGGTCTGGTCCACGCCCTCGTCGAAGTCGGCGGCGAACTAGTCGGTCGAGGTGTCCAGCCCGACGGCTCACCATGGTGGGTAGACCTGGAGTCACCACCCGGATTGAATGTTGAGCCGATCCGCGCTGCTCTCCACGGCATCGCCGTCGCAACATCCGGAAACTACGTGCGCGGCGCTCACTCGATCGATCCGCGCAACGGACGTCCGTCCGACAACAATGTCGCGTCGGTCAGTGTCCTTGCCGAGACGGCGATGCTCGCCGATGCGCTCGCCACGGCATGGACGATCGCGTTCCCGAACGATGATTTTCGTGACATGAACGTCGCTGCGCGCATCATCACTCACGCAGACAGTGGTGCCGTTGAACATCTCACTCCTGCGATGGCTCGCATGCTGTGCATGTGAGAAATCGGAGGCTCGGGAACGCGATCGAGCTCAGATGCCTTTGACGAAGTGAGGGACAACACAGAGCACGTCCCCTCTCAACTGGTCTCCGGTTGTCGCTAAAGCGCTTTCTCAGCCGGGAGGAGGCGATCACCGACGACGGCGACGTCCGCGCCGTCGACATGCGACTGTGGAGCGAGCGGCCGACAATTGTAGCTCGACGCCATCGCGGCTCCGTAGGCACCCATGGTGTGGAACACCGCCAGGTCGTTGCGAGCGACACGGTCGATGGTCTGCGCGACGCCGAATGTATCGCCGGTTTCGCATACCGGCCCGGCGATCGTGGCGACCATCGCCTCGCCGTCGGCTCTCACCGCGGTGAGGCGGTGAGGCGCGCCGTAGAGTGCCGGACGTGCCAAGTCGTTCATGGCCGCGTCGACGCTGACGAGCGGGTGCGAGGCACCGGGCTTGACCCAGATGACGCGGGTGAGGAGGACGCCGGCCGCCCCGGCCATGACCCGCCCGGGCTCGAACGTCAGCCCGACTTTCCACTCCCGCGTCATCCGCGCGACCATCTGTCCGTACGCCGCAGGTGATGGTGGCCGATCTTCCGGACCGTAAGGAATGCCAAGCCCTCCGCGGAGGTCGACCCGCGTGCTCGTGTGGCCGCGGCGTCTCAGCTCGAACACCAACGCGCCGATCCGATCTCAGGCCGCCTCGAGCGGGGCAAGATCACTCAGCTGACTGCCGATATGCAGCGCAACCCCGCGAAGGTCGAGCCCGTTCAGCCGCGCGAGCCGGTCGTACATCGCCGGCGCGTCGGCGGTGGCAACGCCGAACTTGTTCTCCCGCTTCCCCGTCGAGATCTTGGCGTGGGTGCCGGCGTCGACGTCCGGGTCGACCCGCAGGAGCGACGGCGCCCGCATCCCGCGTCCGTGCGCCAGCCGCGCGAGCACCTCGCCCTCCTCCTCCAGCTCGAGGTTGAACTGGCCGATCCGTGCCTCAAGTGCCTCCGAAAGTTCCCGGTTGGTCTTGCCGGCGCCCGAGAAGACGACGTCTCGCGGGTTCATGCCGGCACCGAGCGCCCGCCGCAGCTCGCCACCGGACACGATGTCCGCACCGTAGCCGCGCTCGGCCAAGCAGGCGGAGTACCGCCGTGTTCGGGTTGGCCTTGACCGCGAAAGTGGTGCGCGCGCCCGGCAGATGGTGAACGGTGGCCGTGAACTCGTCCGCGGCATGCCGGAGCGCGCCGGCCGAGTAGACGTGGACCGGCGTTCCTACCATGTCCGCAATCCGGGTGAGCGCGACATCCTCTACGTGCAGCACGCCGCTCCGATAGGCGAAGAACGGCGGGTGGCTCGCCATGAGATAAGCGGTCATGCCAGCTATCGCCTGCGCTGCCGGCGCAACCGCGCCGCATGAACCACATCGGCGGTATGACAATGCCCGCCGCGCTCTGCACGGAACAACTGCGCGAGCCGTTTACCATGGATCATCAGCGGCAACCCGAGCAGCGCCAACAGGAAAAGCGGAACGGTGGCCACCCCCATGTCGAGCGCCAGCGCTACGAGACAGGAGGCGGCCGTCAGCGCGGAGCCTCCCAACCTCCACCGGAGATCACGCAAGGTCATGCGGCATGCCTTCCGCTCTCATGCAGCACCGCGGCAGCGATCACGCAGCTGCCGGCAGCGGCGACGGCTGCGGCCAGCTCGACACGATGGTCTGGATGCATCTTGCCGGACCACAGCACGAGGTCGGCCGGCAACTCGGTCTCCGCGGCAAGCGCGGTGAGCAGATCGACGCACTCGAACGAGACGCCGATCGCCGGCTCCTGCAGCCCGGCGGCAGCGATGCGGGCGCGACTGATCATCGCGGGCGACCCGTCGATTCCCCTACCCTCGATCGCGGTGAAACCCAGCGCGCGGGCGTGCCGCGCGGCCTCGATCAACAGCGCACCGCTGCCGCAATCTGCATCGACGATGCGGACGGCATGGCGGCCCTGCTCACGCAGCATCGCCAGTGTTCCCGCAATCTTGGACCAACGCGGGTCCGCACGAACGGGCCGCGCGCCGGGCGAGGCGCACGATCGCGGCAGGCGCGCCGACCGACGGGACAGCGCCGCGGCCGATTTCAGTCGAACAATCATCGAAGCAGTTCCTCAAGGCGCGTGGAACGACGCGCTCCGCCGGCGAGACGGGAGCGAAGGAGACGAGCGGCACCAGCGGCACCGGCGCCTTCTCGACGCTAGCGTGGTAGATCTGGCGCTCCGCCTCCGCGAAGCTCAGCGCGGCGCGAGACGAACCGCTCCAGCTTGCCGCCGCTGTCCTGAACGAGTCACCGTCCCGCGATCGTCGGGCTTCGGGATGGGTTCGGACGACATGTCGCCTTCTCACGCCTTCTATAAGCGAGCGTCCTGCACTCGCGACGGCTGAGTCACGCGCGGGGCCATAGCCTTTCGAGATCGATCTGGGGAAAGCGCATAGCGCGGTGTCGAACGATGATGCCGTTTGTGACGATGATGCCGACCAGTGCGTGGGTCCGTCGCGGTCACTTCGCCGGCCTCCCGGCGCTGTTCGGCGCGCTAACAGAGCGGCGCCGTGAATCAGGAGCAAGATACCGGTCGCCGCCAGCGTGAAGGTAAGCATCGCCAGCGCGAACTCGGCAAGCTGAGCTGGTCCGTGTGGCGGAGCGTCGAAGACCCGCTTGTGCGCCAGCGTCGACCCGCAGGACGCCGCCAGCATGATCATGCCGTATAGGCGCGGCGGCACGCTAGCCACGGCTGTCCTCATTTCGATACGGCGGCTTCGCGGGCAACGTCAGGCGACCGCGCACACGATTTGCGCCGCCAGCCGGGCTTGCACAATCATCGGCCCGCTGTGCCTGCACGAACTGGTACGCGGCTCGAGCCGACGGGAACCTGCCAATCGAAACGTTTGCGCCATCGCGAACGATCCAACCGCCGTCCGAAGCGCGGCTTACCCGAGACTTTGCCGGACCAGCGTCCTTGAACACAATGCTGCCTTCCTGAAGATACATTGTCGGGGTATCGGCGCAGGGCCGCCAGCGGGCGCTCACGTCGATCTCGTCGAACAGGCGCCGGCCGAGCAACAGCAACGCCGCTGCGCCACCCACCGCGACGAAGCTGACAGCGGCGAGCGCATGGTCGATCAGGTTGGCCGAATGCGCTTGCGTGTGCAGATGGAGCAACTCGGCGAAGGCGAGATAGCCCATCCAGCCGAGCAGGATACCTGATGCACGCAGCGCGATGTCCGCCTGCCGCTTTCTGAGCCACACTGCCATTTCGCCAACTCGCTTGCGGCAGCCGAGCTATCCACCCCGGCATAGCAATTCGAGAGCGATTGACCGCTTTCGCATAGCAGCGGCGTAATGATCGACGCGGAGGCTGTGAGTTGCCAGTGGTGCCAGCGCCGACACCGAGCGCCGCTATGCCGGCGCTACGCGGATCACCGGGATCGCTCTCGAAAACCAACGTCTCGAGCGTCAGATCGGCCGACGTTGCTGTCGATCGCGATCGGTATGCAGCCTCGCTCTCCAATGCTCGACATGCAGTTCGGGCTGCCATCAAAGAGGAGCTCAGCGGTGCATCTTACCTATGCTGCTTTCCCCGGGCTCCTTGCGATGCAGCTTGCGGGACTGTTCGCCACCTGGACATGGTCCCGGTGCGCGTCCGGCTCGCGCTACCTTGTGACAGGCAGCGCCGTTCTCTTGTCGATGGTGGGCATCCTCTGCCTCCTGCCTGGCGTCGAACCACGCCGGTACCTCATCTTCGCGGCCGGTTATCTGCTCGCAGGGCTGCTCTGGGCCTGGTCGATCGACGATCTACCGCCGACCCGGTGGCGGAGCAACGAGGTGACCGTGGCGGCCCTCTCCACCAGCCTGTTCGCGCTGGCTGCGATGTAGGATGAAGACCAGCGCGTCTTGCGCCGGCAAGCGTCCTCATTGAACCAGCGCGGTAGCAAAGTAAAAAGCCCGCCCAGTCAGCGACTTGGGCGGGCTTTTGGTGGTGGGCGTGGCAAGGATTGAACTTGCGACCCCTGCGATGTCAACACAGTGCTCTACCACTGAGCTACACGCCCACGGGGAAGGGCGCGTCTAGCGGCGGTCGCCGCGGCGCGCAACACCCCTGAAGCGATTAATTGTGGCCGCTCGCGCTCTCGACATCGAACATGCGGTCGATCTCCAGCACCAGGTCGCGCAGATGGAACGGCTTGGACAGCACGCGCGCCTGCGGCATCGTCTTGCCCGCCTTCAGCGTCACCGCCGCGAAGCCCGTGATGAACATGACACGCGTGTCCGGCGCGATCTCGGCGCAGCGCTGCGCAAGCTCGATCCCGTCCATTTCGGGCATGACGATGTCGGTGAGCAGCAGGTCGAACCGGTCCGCCTGCAGAAGCGGCAGCGCCTCCGTTCCGCGATCCACCGCGGTGACGCCGTAGCCGGAGCGTTCGAGCGCGCGGGTGAGGTACTGACGCATCACCGCATCATCCTCGGCCAGCAGGATCCTGATCATTGGAAACTCCGCGAAGTGACGGTGTTATGCGCTGCACCGCCGCAAAATGCCAGTGTCGTCGCGCGGCATTGTCGCCGCGCGGTGCAGTGGCTAGCACCAAAACGTGGACTCTTCGTTCGACTGCTACGGCCCGCCGGAGCCGCGCTCGCCCGTCGTGGTGTCGGTGCCGCACGCCGGGCGGGACTATCCCTTGACGCTGCGCAGTGCGTTGCGCGGCAGCGTCGACTCGTTGCTGCCGCTGGAGGATCGGCTGGTCGACGAGGTCGCCCGCGCGGCGCACGGTCATGAGACGCTCATCATCGCACGGCGCGCCCGCGCCTGGATCGACCTCAACCGTGCAGAGCATGAGCGCGATCCCCGCATCGACGAGGGCGCGGACGCGAGTGCTGCTCCCCACCCCTCCGCCAAAGTGCGAAGTGGACTGGGGCTGATCCCGCGCCGCGCGACCGGCAGCGCGGAGTTGTGGCGGCGGCGCTGGTCGGCGGACGAGGTCGCTCAGCGCATCCACGCCGATCACCGTCCCTACCACGCCCGCGTTGCGGCGGCGCTCGCTGCCGCCCGGGCCCGCTACGGCACCGCCGTGCTGGTGGACCTGCACTCGATGCCGTCGCTCGGCACTCCGAACGCAGCGCGCGTCGTAATCGGCGACCGCTTCGGGCGGAGCGCGGGCGGCGGGCTGATCGCACGCCTGGAGGCCACGGCGCGTGCGCACCGGTTGCCCGTGACGCTGAACACACCCTACGCCGGCGGCCACATTCTCGACCGGCATGCCGCCCCGGCCAGAGGCATCCACGCGGTGCAGATCGAGCTCGACCGCGCAGTGTACCTCGATGCGGTCGGCCGCGCGCTAGGTCCGGGCTTCGCGCGCACCGTGGCCTTCGTTCGCGACCTGTTCGCGGCGGCCGCGGACGATGTGCTGCCGGCTCTCGCCGCCGAGTAGCCGTCCAAGAAAAAAGCCACCCCGAGACAAGCCCGGAGTGGCCAAGGTTCAGGGAGGAGACATGCCCGAGGGCATGTCGTACGACCTCGCGAAAGGGGGGACACGAAGCCGTACGAGACAGATATAGGCGAGCGGTCGGTGGCGTTCAAGGTGCCGGCAGAAAACAATTACCGGCTCAGTGCGGTTGCGACGTCCGCAGTCGAGGCAGGATGCGGACCAGCGTGTCGTCGCGCAGGATCAGGTGGTGGCGCAGGGCCGCGAGGATATGCACGAGCAGCAGGGCCGCGGTTGCGTAGCCGAGCAGTTCATGCGCCTCGTGCGCGGCACCGCCGACGCTCGGGCCGACCGGCAGGAAGGGCAGCGGAAACAGTCCGAACCAGTCGAGTGGCCGCCTGACCGCCGCGCCGGACACCATCAGCCAGCCGGACAGCGGCACGCCGATCATCAGCGCGTAGAGGGTCCAGTGCGCCGTCTTGGCGAGCGTCCGCTCCCAGCGCGGCAGCGCCGGCGGAAACGGGGGCGGCCTGTGCGCCAGCCGCCAGCCGAGCCGTGCGAGGCTCAGCACGAGGACGGTGATGCCAAGCGCCTTGTGGACCGGCATGACCCGCCAGTTGCCCGGCAGGCTCTCGTGGAACAAGCCCAGCCACAGGTTGAAGAGGATGGCCGCCGCGATCGTCCAGTGGAAGGCAATGGCACCGCGCGTGTAGCGGTGCCCGGTTCGACCTGCGTCCGCCACCATCATCCCTCCTGCTCTCCGGCTCAGGCTAGGGCTGCGCTTCCTCGCCCGCAAGCGGCACGAGCTTGCCCGGGTTGAACAGCGCCTGAGGGTCGATCGCCGCCTTGATCGCGCGCAGCGCCGCGATCCGGCTCGCGGGACCCAGCCGGGCGAGCTCGGCGACCTTCATCTGTCCGATCCCGTGCTCGGCGGAGATCGAGCCGCCCGCGGCCACCACGAGGTCGTTGACGTAGGCCGTGATGGCGCCGGCCTCCTCTGCATACCAGGCCGGCCCGTCGACGCCGGCCGGCGCGCGGACATGGAAGTGGACGTTTCCGTCGCCGAGATGTCCGAAGGCGGCCGTGCGCGTACCCGGGAAGCGCCGCTCTACCCGTGCGGCATCATCCACCATGAAGTCGGGCATGCGCGCCACGGGCACGGAGATGTCGTGCTGCACCGCCGGGCCGCTCGCGCGCTCCGCCTCCGACAGCGAATGGCGGATGCGCCAGAACGCCTTCGCCTGCGCCTCGCTCGCGGCAAGCACCGCGTCGCCGATCACGCCGTCCGCCAGCGCACCGGCGAGCAGGTCTTCCAGCACCCGCTGTGGATCGTCAGCGCCCTCACCCGCAGCGACCGCCTCGATCAGCACGTGCCACGCAAAGGCTTGCGCGAGCGGCGACCGCGTGTCCGGAATATGCCGGATCACCTCGCCGAGGCTGTGCCCTGCAACGATCTCGAAACTTTCGACCGCGCCACTCGCCCGCTCGGCACGACGCAGCAGCTCCAGCGCCGCGTGGGGGCTGTCGACGCCGACCCAGCCGACCGCCCGCGCCCGCACCGCCGGCACGATCCGCAGCGTCGCGGCGGTGATGATGCCGAGCGTGCCCTCCGCTCCCACCAGCAGCTGATCGAGATCGTAGCCGCGATTGTCCTTCTTCAGCGCGGCGAGCCCATCGTGGACCTGGCCGTCCGGCAGCACCGCCTCCACCCCCAGTACCAGCGCGCGCATCGTGCCCCAGCGCAGCACCTGCACGCCGCCGGCATTGGTGGAAGCGAGCCCACCCACGGTCGCCGAGCCTCGCGCGCCGAGATCCAGCGGGAAGCGGTGCCCGACCGCCGCCGCGGCATCGTGCAGCGTCTGGAGAATGACCCCCGCCTCCGCCACGATCAGCCCGTCGTCTTGCGCGACTCGGCGGAGGCGGTTCAGCCGCCTGGTGCTGAGGATCAGCGCCCGACCGTCGGCGGGCGGCGTCGCCCCGCCGACCATGGAGGTGTTGCCGCCCTGCGGCACCAGCGGCACGCCGTACTCGGCCGCCAGCGCGACAATCGCCGCCACCTCCTCCGTCGAGCCGGGCGAGAGGATCGCCGGCGCCGCGCCGCGGTAGCGGCCGCGCCAATCGACCAGCCACGGCGCGATCGCGTCGGGATCGGTCGATACGCTGCGTGCTCCGAAGCGGGACCGGACGGCGGCGACCAGCCGCGACTGCTGTGGCGTCATGACACGCGATCGACTAGCATCGGCCGCCTGTCACCGCCAGTTCATCGGCGGTTCAATCCCGGAGCGTATTGGCGCCAGACCCATGTCACCGGTCAGAGCCCTTCTCCTCGGCGCGCTCTCGCTCACCTGCGCCGCGCCGGCGGCCGATGCGCAGCGCGGTGCCGGTTCGACGCGCATCGCGCAGGTCACGGTCCAGCAGCGGCTGATCATCCGGATACCGCGGCTGCCGGTCGGGCGGGCGCCGCTCTCTGCCGGCGCGGCGCCGCTGCCGCCGATCCGCTGGATCGAGAAGAAGACGGACAAGTGCGTGCCCGTCGTCAATCTCGCCGCGGCGACGATCACCACCCGCGACAGTGTCGACCTGCTGCTGAACGGCGGCAAGCGGCTGCGCGCGCGCTTCGACGACGACTGCCCGGCGATCGACTTCTACTCGGGTTTCTACGTCAAGATGCCGCGCGACGGGAAGGTCTGCGCCGATCGCGACTCCATCCGCTCGCGCTCGGGTGGCGAGTGCCGGATCGAATCGTTCCGCGCGCTGGTGCCCGCGCGCTGACGATTGCTTGACAAAACTAGGTAAATCCGCGACCCGCGGGGGCGGACGCCAGCGCCGCACGGGCGCAGGCCACAATCCGGACAATCTTGCATGAGTTTTGCCGACCTCGGCCTTTCCGACGAGTTGCTGCGTGCCGTGGAAGGCGCCGGGTACAGCGATCCGACCCCCATCCAGGCGGCGGCGATCCCGAGCGTGCTGATGATGCGCGATCTGATCGGCATCGCCCAGACCGGCACCGGCAAGACCGCGTCGTTCGTGCTGCCGATGATCGACATCCTGGCCCACGGCCGCAGCCGAGCGCGCATGCCCCGCAGCCTGATCCTGGAGCCGACCCGCGAACTTGCCGCGCAGGTGGCCGAGAACTTCGAGAAGTACGGCGTCAATCACAAGCTATCCATGGCGCTGCTGATCGGCGGCGTGTCAATGGGCGACCAGGTCAAGGCGCTGGAGAAGGGCGTCGACGTGCTGATCGCGACGCCCGGGCGGCTAATGGACCTGTTCAGCCGCGGCAACATTCTGCTGAACGGCTGCGACCTGCTCGTCATCGACGAGGCGGATCGGATGCTCGACATGGGGTTCATCCCCGATATCGAGGAGATCTGCACCAAGCTGCCCAAGAGCCGGCAGACGCTGCTGTTCTCCGCCACCATGCCGCCGCCGATCAAGAAGCTTGCGGACAAGTTCCTGTCGAACCCCAAGACGATTGAAGTCGCGCGGCCTGCGACGACCAACATCAACATCACGCAGCGGCTGGTGCCGGTGAAGGCCGACCGCAAGCGCGAGGTGCTTCGCGCGCTGCTGACGCGCGAGGACGTGAAGACCGGCATCATCTTCTGCAACCGGAAGACGACGGTTCGCGAGCTCAACAAGAGCCTGCAGCGCTACGGCTTCCGCTCGGGCGAGATCCACGGCGACATGGAGCAGGCGCAGCGCCTGGCCGAACTCGACCTGTTCAAGCGCGGCGAGATCAACATCCTGGTGGCGTCCGACGTCGCCGCGCGTGGCCTGGACGTGAAGGGCGTGAGCCACGTCTTCAACTTCGACGCGCCGTGGCATCCCGACGATTACGTCCACCGGATCGGCCGCACCGGGCGCGCGGGCGCGACCGGCACCGCCTACACGCTCATCACGGCGGAGGACGCCGATAACATCGAGAACATCGAGAAGTTGACCGGTCAGACGATCGAGCGCGAAACGATCGCGGCGGACGAGCGGCCCGCGCGCGACGAGCCGGCGGCGCGAAGCGAGCCGCGGGCGCGGCGCGGGCGCGATCGCGAGCGGCAGCGGGCCGACACCCAGGAGCGGGCCGAGCCGTCCGCCGCGCCTGCCGAGCGGCCGCGCCCGCCCCGCGCCGAGCGGCCGCGTAGGGACGAACCGCGGCGCTCCGACGCAGTCGACGCCACGCCGGACGACGGCTGGAACGGCCCGGTTCCCGCGTTCCTGGGCGTGAAGCTCGGCGCCTGAGCGACGTGGACGAGGACTTGTTCGGCCATGAAGCGCCGGCCCAGGTTCTCAGCCCGTGCGTCAACGTCTGCCGGCTCGATCCCGCGACCGGCTGGTGCGTGGGCTGTGGCCGGACCGGCGACGAGATCGCGCGCTGGAGCGCGGCGAGCGATGCGGACCGCGCGACGATGCTGGTGCCGCTCGCGGCCAGGCTGAGCGCCCTGATGTCCTCACGCCAGCCTTGATGGCTTCGTCACGCGGTCGGTTCTTGCCTACCTGAATGCCGCTCGCGTCGTCGCGACTGCACCGCTTAGTCAGATGCCTGTGGCATCAGCGCATCGTCGAGCGCGTTGGCGCGCTGGGCCGCAGGGCGCGCGGCGGTCCGCTCCACGAAGCGCACGAAAGCGTCGCGCTTCGGGATCGAGCCGAACATCGTTCCCCAGCCGAGATGCGCCCCCACGTAGAGGTCCGCCGCGGTGAAGCGCTCACCGGTCAGCCAGCCGTCCCCGGCCCCCTCGACTGCCTGCTCCAGCGTGTCGATGGTGCGGTCATAGGTTCCGAAGCCGACCAGCGCCTGCTGCTTATCCTCCGGCTTCCAACCAAGCGAGTTGCTGACCACCGCCTGCTCCAGCGGCCCGGCGGCGAAGAACAGCCAGCGGTAATAGGCGGCACGTTCCGCCACCGGCGGCGCCAGCCCCGCGTCGGGGAAGGCGTCGGCCAGATAGGCGCAGATCGCCGCACACTCGGTGATCGTGGTGCCGGCGTGGACGATCGCCGGCACCTTTCCCATCGGATTGACCGGCAGCAGCGCCGGGTCGCCGCCGAATTCGACCACGACCGTCTCGTAATCGGCGCCGACCTCCTCCAGCATCCAGCGCGCGATGCGCCCGCGCGACATCGGGTTGGTATAGAGCGTCAGGTCGGTCACGGCGCGTCTCCCGGTCCAGAACATGTCATGAACATGCTCTGTCGGGTCGATCGATGTCAAGCCTGTAACGATGTCGAGAGCAGCGCCAGCAGGCGGGTCCAGGCGCGGTCAGCCTGCGCGGCGTTGTAGACGCGGCTGTCGGGCGGACACCAACCGTGCATGGTGCCGGGATATACCTCGATCTCCGCCGGCAGCCTCGCGGCGGCGAACGCCTCACGCAGTCGCTCCTTCTCCTGCGGATTGCGCTCGGCGCGGGTCGCGGCCTGGGTCAGCTTCTCGCGCCACGGCATGATGCGCGCGCGCACCTCCGGCTGGTCGAACGACTCGCCTGCGCCCAGGAACGGCGCCTTCACCGATCGGTAGAACTGGTTCACCGTGAGCACGGCGTAGCCCGACTGCGCCAGCCGGTCTGCCATCTGCCGGAACGCCGGGCGCAGTCCCATGATGTCGGGCCAGACCAGCACCGCCGGGTGGCGCCCCGTCGTCGGCGCGACGAAATATGCGTCGCAGGTGCCGTCCGGCGTCCGGATCGTGACGTCGCGACCCTTGACCGCGACGGCGCCGGCGGGGCTCGGCAGCATCGCCACCAGCCCGGCCGCACCCGCGATGGTCGCGAAGCGCCGACGCGAGACCGCCGCATCGGTCAGATATAATTCGTTGTCCTGCGCGGTCAGCTCATCGCACATCGATCGGCTCCCTCCCACGGCCCACGAGTCGGGGCGTCCGGCGCAGCAGAGCCGAGCAGACCGGACCGGGCAAGCCCGGTGCCGGACTTATTGCTTGAACAGCGTCTCCGCGGTGTGCTCGACCGGGCCGGTCTCGCCGCCCTCGCCTGCCTCCAGGCTGCGCTGCGCGGCCTCGCGCTCGGAGCGGAGCTGCGCCAGCAGCGCCTCCCGGTCGCCGGCCAGCCGCTCGTCGGTCGGCGCCTCGATCCCCGCCGCCTTCGCCGCCTTGGCGACCAGCGCGTCGAGTTCGCGCTGGCTGGTCAGCCCGAGCGTCACCGGATCCTTGGGCACGATGTTGGCGATGTTCCAGTGGCTGCGATCGCGGATTGCGGCGATCGTCGTGCGGGTGGTGCCGATCAGCTTTCCGATTGCGCCGTCGGACACTTCCGGGTGGTTCTTGATGATCCACGCAATGCCGTCCGGCTTGTCCTGCCGCTTGCTGACGGGCGTGTAGCGCGGCCCCTTGGTACGGCGGACCTGCTCCGGCCCCTTGGACATGACGAGACGGTAGTCAGGATCGGCCTGACCCTTCTCGATCTCCTCCATCGTCACCTCGTGCGCGCGCACCGGGTCACGCCCGGTCAGCTTGGCGGAGGCGGTGTCGTCGGCGATCGCCTGCACCTCCAGGATGTGGAGGCCACAGAAGTCTGCGATCTGCTCGAACGAGAGCGAGGTGTTGTCGACCAGCCAGGAAGCGGTCGCGTGCGGCATCAGCGGCTGGGCCACGTGCAAAGTCTCCAGAAACGACTGTGGCCGCCCCTGCCCGGAGCGGCCACATGCTGGGGAGCGATCTACTGCGCCTGTCGCCCGGAGGCAAGCCGCGTCACGCCGCGAGCCGGCGCGGCACCGGAACCAGCGCCTGGAGGAACTGCGCGGCACTCGCCGCCCAGGTGAAGGTCGCACCATGCGCGGCACAGTCGGCGCGGTCGCGGGTGAGTGCGGCGGCGACCGCGTCCTCCAGCCGTTCGGCCATCGCGCCGGTGTCGGGCGTGAGCACATCCACCGGCCCGGTCACCGGATAGGCCGCGACCGGCGTGCCGCAGGCCATCGCCTCGATCATCACCAGCCCGAAGGTGTCGGTGCGGCTCGGGAACACCAGAACATCGGCCGCGCGGTAGGCACCGGCGAGCGCCGCGCCGAACAGCGGCCCGGCAAAGATCGCGTTGCGGTGCTCGGCCTGAAGCGCGGCGCGCGCCGGGCCGTCGCCGACCACCAGCTTGGTGCCGGGATGATCGAGCTTCAGGAAGTCGCCGATGTTCTTCTCCACAGCGATCCGCCCGACGTAAAGCAGCAGCGGCCGCGGTAGGTGCGCGAAGCTCTCGTTCGGCATGACGTCGGGATGGAAGGCGGCGAGATCGACTCCGCGCCCCCAGTGCCGGACATGGCCGATGCCGTGCTCGACCAGCGTCTGGCGGATCGACGCGGTCGATGCGAGCACCGCGCAGGCGGGCGTGTGGAACCAGCGAATATAGCGCCAAATCCACTCGGCCGGAATGCCGGTCCGCGCCGAGACATAGTCGGGAAACTGGGTGTGGTACGCAGTGGTGAAGGGTACGCCGCGGCCGAGGCACCAGCGCCGCGCCGCCAGGCACAGCGGCCCTTCGGTCGCGAGATGGATCGCCTCCGCCCCGAAAGCGGCCAGGCGCCGCCCGACGTCGCTCGCGCTGGTCAGCGCCAGGCGGATCTCCGGATAGGTCGGGCACGGCACGGCGGTGTAGAGGTCGGGGGAGATGACCATAACCTTATGCCCCTGCCCCTGCAGTTCGGCACGGACGGCATTGAGGGTGCGGACGACGCCGTTTACCTGCGGCGTCCATGCATCGGTGACGATCGCGATCCGCACGGCCGAAATCAGGCCGCTTCGCGCGCCGGCAGATCGGTGACGACGCGCGCGTTCACCTCGTCGGCCCAGTGGAGCAGCTCCATCCGTCCATCGTGATGCTCGACGAGCGCGGTGCAGCCTTCGACCCAGTCGCCGTCATTGTAATACTCGATCCCGTCGATCTCGCGGATCTCGGCGGTGTGGATGTGGCCGGCGATCACGCCCTGCACGCCGCGGGCGCGCGCCGCATCGGCCACGATCTCCTCGAAACGCGAGATGAACTCGACCGACTTCTTGACGCGGTGCTTGGCGTGCTTGGACAGCGACCAATAGGGCAGCCCGCGCCAGCGGCGATAGCTGTTCACCACGCGGTTCAGGTACATCGCGAGGTTGTAGGCGGCGTCGCCCAGGTGCGCGAGCCAGCGGTGCGACAGCATGATCGCGTCGAACTCGTCGCCGTGCATCACCAGCAGGCGGCGGCCGTCGGCGGTCTCGTGCACCGCCTGACGCTTGATCTCCACGCCGCCGAAGTTCAGCCCGGTGAACTGGCGGAACATCTCGTCGTGATTGCCGGGGATGTAGACGATACGGGTGCCGCGCTTGGCGCGCTTCAGCACGCGCCAGATGATGTCGTTGTGGGTGGCGGGCCAGTAAAACTTCTTCTTCAGCCGCCACCCGTCGATGATGTCGCCGACCAGGTACAGCGTGTCGCTGTCGGTGTGGTCGAGGAAGTCGATCAGCAGGTCAGCGTTGCAGCCGCGGGTGCCGAGGTGGACGTCCGAGATCCAGATGGTGCGGTAGCGGCGGCGCTCCTCGACCACCCTTTCCGGCACGCTCGGCCGTGAGGCGGCGAAGCTCGCCAGATCAGTGACATCCGCACCCAGTGCCTGCGTGATCGCATCCATGTCCGTGCCCTCACCCCTGTGAGCCCGGCCGACGCTATGCTGTTGGTTTGTTACAGCTTAACTTGCAATGTTACAGTTCTGCTCAAGTAAAGGGTATGAAGCCGGGTAGTTGCTCGACTTGTCGGAGCCAGCGGCGGAGGTGTGGATGCGGCGACAGGTCGAACCCGCCCTCGCCCGCCCGCGAGGTGTAGGGATAGAGCACGAGGTCGGCGAGCGTCACCGCGCCGCCGATGATCCAGGTTCGGTCGACCAAGTGGCCCTCGAGAAGCGCGAGTGCGGCGGCGCCGCCCGCCCGTTTGCCCGCGACCTGCGCCAATTGCGCCTCGCTCAGCCGGTCGAGCCCGACCACTGTCGTCCAGTAGCGGAGCGTCGCGATGTTCGGCTCGTGATTGTACTGCTCCCAGAACATCCAGCGCAGCATGTTGGCGTGATCGAACCGGTCGGACGGGATCAGTGGGGTGCCCGCCGCGATCCACGCGCACGCCGCCCCGCTCTCCGGCAGGAAGCGGTCGCCGATCTGGAGCACGGGGATCCGGCCGTTGGCGTTGACCTGGGCGAGGAACGCGGGCGTGCGGGTCTCGCCCGCGGTGATGTCATACTCGCGCCGTTCGATCGCCACGCCGGCCAGTGCGGCGGTCAGCCTGATCTTGTAGCAATTGCCGGATGCGGCGTGTTCGTGGAGGATCGGCGTCACGGGATCAGCACGATCTTGCCGACATGTTCTCCCGCCTCCATCCGTCGGTGCGCGTCGGCTGCCTCGGCCAGCGGGAAGCTCCGGTCCATCACCGGGCGAAGCCGTCCTTCCTCGACGAAGGGCCAGACCGTGCGGGCGAGCTCGTCGGCGACCAAGCTCTTGAACGCGACGTCGCGGTTGCGCAGCGTCGAGCCCGTGAGCGTCAGCCGTCGGCGCATGATGTCGAAGATCGGGATGGGCGCGGTAGCCCCGTTCTGGACCGCGATCGACACGTGGCGGCCGTCCTCCGCCAGGCACTGGAGGTTGCGCGGCAGATAGTCGCCGCCGACCATGTCGAGCACGACCTGCACGCCGCGGCCGCCGGTCATCCGCTTCACCTCCGCGACGAAATCCGCCTGCCGATAGTCGATCGCGTGGGTGGCGCCGAGGTCGAGCGCGCGCGCGACCTTTTCCGGCGATCCCGCAGTGACGATGATCTCGACGCCGAACAGGTTGCAGAGCGCGATCGCCATGGTACCGATGCCGCTGGTGCCGCCGTGGACCAGCACCGTGTCGCCCTCGCTTGCGAAACCGCGTTCGAACAGGTTGGTCCAGACGGTGAACAGCGTCTCCGGGATTGCAGCCGCTTCCTCCATCGACAGCGTTGCGGGAACCGGCAGGCACTGGCCGACCGGCGCCACCGCAAAGTCGGCATAGCCGCCGCCGCTCACCAGCGCGCACATCGGCTGTCCCAGCAGCTCGGGCGGAACACCGTCACCGAGCGCGACCACCTCACCCGCGATCTCCAGCCCGGGAATGCTGGTGGCTCCCGGCGGCGGCGCGTAGAGCCCGCGGCGCTGCATAACGTCGGGGCGGTTGACGCCGGCTGCGGCGATCCGGATCAGCACCTCGCCGGCACGCGGGTGCGGCACCGGACGCTCGACCGGAACCAGCACCTCCGGCCCGCCTGCTTCCGCCGGGTCGATCGCCGTCATCGTCTCCGGTATCGTCACCTTCCGCCCCGTTTCTCGCGTCTACCCGTGCGGGCTTATTGACAGCGGCGGGCGATGGGTCAACGCTGTGCAACGATGGATCTGGACGACTTCCCGAAGCGTCAGCACGACCTGGTGGCGGAGCTCGCCCGGCAGGACCTTGATCCGCTGTCGGTCGCCGAACTCACCGCGCGGATCGCCGCGCTGGAGGCGGAGGTCGCGCGCACCCGCCGCAAGGTTGAAGGCGCCGTTAACCATCGCGCAAGCGCCGACGCGTTATTCCGATCGTGAGCATGGCGGGTTCGGCGCGGCACGGGGTGCCTGTCCGGACCGGACCGAACGCGCGGTGCTTGATGCCGGGCCACGCACTTCCGACATTCACGGGAACGGGGCCGGGCATGTGCGCCCGCCCGCTGGAGTAATATCATGCCATCTTTCGCATCCGCGCTGGAGAACACGCTGCATGAGGCGCTCAAGGCCGCCTCAAACCGGCGCCATGAATATGCGACGCTGGAGCACCTCCTCCTGGCGCTGATCGACGACGAGCACGCCTCCAAGGTAATGAGCTCGTGCGGCGTCGATCTGGGCGACCTCAAGACCACGGTCGCGCATTATCTCGATACCGAGCTCGACGCGCTGAAGGTGCAGCAGTCGGCTGATCCCTCCCCCACCAGCGGCTTTCAGCGGGTGGTGCAGCGCGCGATCCTGCACGTCCAGTCGTCGGGCCGTGACGAGGTGACCGGCGCCAACGTGCTGGTCGCGTTGTTCTCCGAGCGGGAGAGCTACGCCGTCTACTTCCTGCAGCAGCAGGACATGAGCCGCCTCGACGCGGTCAGCTTCATCAGCCACGGCGTCGGCAAAGGTGCAGCGCCGACCGAGGCGACGCCGCCGAAGGGCGCCGACGACGAGAAGCCGGCCAAGGGCGACGCCAAGGGCAAGAATGAGAGCGCGCTGAAGCAGTTTACCGTCGACCTCAACGAGAAGGCGAAGAACGGCAAGGTTGATCCGCTGATCGGCCGCGGACCGGAGGTCGACCGGACCGTCCAGATCCTCTGCCGCCGCTCCAAGAACAATCCGCTCTACGTGGGCGATCCCGGCGTCGGCAAGACCGCGATTGCCGAGGGCCTCGCGCGCAAGATCGTTGAGGGCAACGTCCCCGACGTGCTCAAGGAAGCGGTGATCTACTCGCTCGACATGGGCGCGCTGCTCGCGGGCACCCGCTACCGCGGCGACTTTGAGGAGCGGCTGAAGCAGGTCGTGACCGAGCTGGAGAAGCTGCCGCACGCGGTGCTCTTCATTGACGAGATTCACACGGTGATCGGCGCCGGCGCGACCAGCGGCGGGGCGATGGATGCGTCGAACCTGCTGAAGCCTGCGCTGTCGGGCGGCACCATCCGCTGCATCGGTTCGACCACCTACAAGGAGTTCCGCAATCACTTCGAGAAGGATCGCGCGCTGCTGCGCCGGTTCCAGAAGATCGACGTGAACGAACCGACGATCGAGGACACGATCAAGATCCTCTCCGGGCTGCGTACCGCGTTTGAGACGCACCACTCGGTCAAGTACACGCCCGACGCGATCAAGTCGGCAGTGGAGCTGTCGGCGCGCTACATCAACGACCGCAAGCTGCCGGACAAGGCGATCGACGTGATCGACGAGGTCGGTGCGATGCAGATGCTGGTGGCACCCAACAAGCGCAAGAAGACGATCACACCCAAGGAGATCGAGGCGGTGATCGCGACCATGGCGCGTATCCCGCCGAAAACCGTGTCGACCGACGATACCAAGGCGTTGGCAAGCCTCGAAACCGACCTGAAGCGAGTCGTGTTCGGCCAGGACAAGGCGATCGAGGTGCTTTCCTCCGCGATCAAGCTGTCGCGCGCGGGCTTGCGCGATCCCGACAAGCCGATCGGCAACTACCTGTTCTCCGGCCCGACCGGCGTCGGCAAGACGGAGGTTGCGCGGCGGCTGGCGGAAATCATGGGCATCCCGCTCCAGCGCTTCGACATGTCGGAGTACATGGAGCGGCACTCGGTCAGCCGCCTGATCGGCGCGCCTCCGGGCTATGTCGGCTACGATCAGGGCGGGCTGCTGACCGACGCGGTCGACCAGAACCCGCACAGCGTGCTGCTGCTGGACGAGATCGAGAAGGCGCATCCGGACCTGTTCAACATCTTGTTGCAGGTGATGGACAACGGCAAGCTGACCGATCACCATGGCAAGACCGTCGACTTCCGCAACGTCGTGCTGATCATGACGACCAACGCTGGTGCGTCGGACATGCAGCGCGAGTCGATCGGCTTCGGCCAGATCACGCGGGAGGACGTGCAGGAGGAGGCGGTGAAGAAGCTCTTCACTCCTGAGTTCCGCAACCGCCTCGATGCGATCGTGCCGTTTGATTACCTGCCGACCGAAGTGGTGGGTCGCGTGGTGGAAAAGTTCATCCTCCAGCTCGAGCTGCAGCTCGCCGACCGCGGTGTCCACATCGCGCTCGACGAGGAGGCGAAGGCGTGGCTGACCGAGCGCGGCTACGACAAGCTCTACGGCGCGCGTCCGATGGGTCGCCTGATCCAGGAGAAGGTCAAGCAGCCGCTCGCCGAGGAGCTCTTGTTCGGCAAGCTCGTCCACGGCGGCGAGGTGTCGGTTAAGCTCAGGGATGGTGCCCTCGCCTTTGAGGTGACGCCCGCCGCCCCCAAGAAGCCGGGTAAGACCGGCGGCAAGAAGATCGCGCCCGTCGACGCGAAGTGATGGTGGGGGAGAGGCGGTGTCCTCTCCCCCTCTCGTCACCCCGGACTTAGCCCGGGGTCCGTTCCTCCGCGAGCGCTTCGCTACCTGATTACTCGCAGTGCCGGCGCCACTAAGGATCCCGGCTCAAGGCCGGGATGACGGCGATGGGTAGCAGACACACCTCCATCAACGTCACCCCGGACCTGATCCGGGGTCGCGCTTGTTACAACAGCGGAAAGTCATCGGTACCCCGACCAGGGACGAGGGGTGACGTCGTTCCACCGCCCGCTTGCACCCTCCCCCGCACCTCCGCATGATGCGCGCAACAACACGCCAGGGGGCAACACATGATCCGTCGCTTCGCCGCTGCCGCGCTGCTGCTTGCCGGCACCACCCACCTGTCGGCGCAGCAGGCGACCGGACCGACCCGGACCTTCACCGGGGCCGACCTGTTCGCGCTGGAGATGGCGAGCGATCCGCAGATCAGCCCGGACGGCACCACCGTCGCCTATGTGCGGCGAAGTGGCGACGTCATGAGCGACACGATGCGGTCGTCGATCTGGCTGGTGAACGTCCCATCGGGCAAGCAGACCCCGCTGGTCGCGAGCGGCACCGGGAGTGCCTCGCAGCCGCGCTGGTCGCCCGACGGCACCCGCCTCGCCTATGTCGCGAGCGAGGGCGGGTCGCCGCAGCTATACGTGCGCTGGATCGCGACCGGCACCACCGCGAAGGTCACCGGGTTGCCGACCTCGCCGTCTGCGCTCAGCTGGTCGCCGGACGGCACCCGCATTGCCTACACCATGCTGGTCGCCGACGAGGCGCCCAAGCTCGGCAAGGCGCCGCCGAAGCCGGAGGACGCGAAATGGGCCGAGCCGCTGGAGGTGATCGAGCGCGTGACCTACCGCGCCGACGGCGACGGCTATCTGAAGCCCGGCTACAACCACATCTTCGTCGTCTCGGCGGACGGCGGCGCGCCGCGCCAGTTGACCTTTGGGCAGCACCATGACGACGGTCCGCTCGGCTGGACACCGGACGGGCGGCAGATCCTGTTCGGCGCGGTGCGGACGCCCGACTGGGAGCGCGAGCCCAACAATTCCGAAGTGCTCGCGCTGAACGTAACGAGCGGCGCGCTCACCCCGCTCACCAAACGTTACGGCCCCGACTTCGCGCCGCAGGTCTCGCCCGACGGTCGCCAAATTGCCTTTCTCGGTTCGGACGACAAGCGCGCGAGCTACACGGTGACGCAGGCCTATGTCATGAACCGCGACGGCAGCGGCGTGCGCTCGCTCACCGCCAACCTCGACCGCGATATCGACACGCTGATGTGGGCGCGCGACGGCCGCTCGCTCATCGTCTCCTATGACGACGACGGCGCCAAGAAGGTCGCGCGGCTCGGGCTGAACGGCCAGCTGACCACGCTGGCCGAGAAGCTCGCCGGCGGCGGTCTCGACCGGCCCTACACCGGCGGCAGCTTCTCCGTCTCGCGGGCCGGCACCGTCGCCTACACCGCCAATGACGCCAGCCGCCCGGCCGACGTCTACGTGGCTGGCAAGCGGCTGACGCGCCTCAACGACGAGGTGCTCGCCGCCAAGACGCTGGCGCCGGTGCGCGAACTCGCGGTCACCGCCCCGGACGGCCGCCGAGTTCCCGCGTGGCTCGCGCTCCCGCCGAACCATCAGCCGGGCACCCGCGTGCCGCTGATCCTGGAGATCCACGGCGGGCCGCACACCGCCTACGGCCCGACCTTCGCGACCGACGTCCAGCTCTACGCCGCGGCGGGCTATGCGGTGCTCTACACCAATCCGCGCGGCTCGACCTCCTACGGCAGCGACTTCGCGAACCTGATCGACAAGAAGTACCCGGGCGACGACTACAACGACCTGATGGCGGCCGTCGACGCCGCGGTCGCGAGCGGTGTCGCCGACCCAGAGAACCTGTTCGTCACCGGCGGCTCAGGCGGCGGCGTGCTTACCACCTGGATCGTGGGCAAGACCAACCGCTTCAAGGCCGCGGCCGCGCAGAAGCCGGTGATCAACTGGATCAGCGAGGCGCTGACCATGGACAGCACCGGCTTCACCAGCCGCTACTGGTTCGCCAAGCAGCCTTGGGAGGATCCGATGAGCTACTGGAGCCGCTCGCCGCTGAGCCTGGTCGGTTCGATCAACACGCCGACCCTGGTGGTGGTCGGCAGCGAGGATTACCGCACCCCCGTCAGCGAGAGCGAACAGCTCTACGCCGCGCTCCAGATCCGCGGGGTGCCGACCGCGCTGGTCAAGGTGACCGGCGCCAGCCATGGCGGCTTCACCGCGCGACCCAGCCAGTCGGCGGCAAAGGCATCGGCGATCCTCGCCTGGTTCGATCGCTACCGGAACAAGCCCGCCGCCGCTCCGCCCGTCGCAGAGTAGCGGCAGCCTTAACGGCTTGTTGGTCAAACGGGCGCTAGCACCTCGCCTGCATGGCGGGGTGGACGATCTGGAAAGCGGTGCTCGCCACGGTGCTGGCGGTTGTCGCGCTGTGCGCTGCGATGCCAGTACGGGCGCAGCTCGCCGACGTGCCGCTCGCCACCTGCATCGCACCGGTTCGCCCCGGCGACACCCCCGCGGCGATGCTGACGACGCCGGCGCGGTTCACCTGCGACACCAGGCAGCACCTGCTCGGCGCGGGTGACTTCTGGGCGCTGTCGGAGCCGATCACGGCCCGGCTGCCCCATTACCCGCGTATCCGCCTGGCCAGTCTCTGGCAGCGCTCGCTGACGCTCTACGCCGTCTATGCCGACGGCAAGGTGGCACGGCTTCATGCCGACAGCCGGCAACTGTCCTCCTATATCCAGCTTGGCGCCCACCCCGAGTTTAAGCTGAGCCCCCGCCCGGCCCGACTCCAGCGCCTGCTGTTCCGGATCGACGGCTCGGCGAACGCCCGCGGCGTCCTGCTCCGTCTCGCGGTCGTCGACGCACAGAGCAGCAGCCGCAGCAACACGCAGATGGCGGCGATCTACGCCGGGTTCGCGGGGCTGGCGCTCGCGCTGCTGGTCTACAATCTCGCGCTGTTCGGGGCGATGCGACATCGCTTCCAGCTCGCCTACTGCGCCATGGTGGTCATGCTAGCGGGTTACGCGCTCTCCTCGTCCGGCGCGCTGGCGTGGCTCTATCCCGCGATCGACAACAATGATCGGCTGCGGATCAACTACATCACGCTCGGGTTGACCGCAGCGGCGGCCGTGCAGTTTGCCCGCCATTACTTTGAGGACAGCGTCTTCGCGGGTTGGCTCTCCCCCGCGACCGGCGTTGCGAGCGCACTGCTGGCGCTCAGCGGCCTCGTCTTCGCCATCCTCTCGCCCTTCGGCATGGTGGTAGCCGACTGTGTGTATCAGTGGAGCTTCGTTGCCGGGCTGAGCATCGTGGTGCCGATCCTCCACCGGGCCTGGAGGGTCCAGAGCCGCTTCCTGTGGCTGTTCTCGCTTGCCTGGGCGGCACCCATTTTCTTCGCGCTCGCGCGCACGCTGGCGGTCATGCACCTGATCCCGATGAGCTTCTGGATGGACAATTCCACCGTGCTCTCGATGGCGCTGGAGGCACTGCTCTCCAGCCTCGCGATCGCCTACCGCGTCCAGATGCTCAGTCGCGAGCGGGACGAGGCTCGGGCCCGCGCGCTGTCGCTCAAGATGCTGGCCGACGCCGATCCGCTGACCGGCCTGCTCAACCGCCGCGCGTTCCTGCACGCCGCGATCGGGCGGACAGGGGCCCAGACGCTTCACATTATCGACATCGATCACTTCAAGGCGGTCAACGACACGCTCGGCCACGACGGCGGGGATGAGGTGCTGCGCCGCTTCGCCCGCACGCTTCGCCAGATGGCGGCCGGGGACACGCTGGTGACCCGGCTGGGCGGTGAGGAGTTCGCGGTGCTCGCGAGCGCCGACCATCCGATCGATGCGGAGCGCATGCTCACCGCGCTCCGCCGGGCGCCCATGCCGTTCGATCTGTCGGTGACGGCAAGCATCGGCACCTGCGTCGGCCCGCTGACCACGGAGGCAGAGTGGAAGCTGCTCTACCGCAGCGCCGACCGCGCGCTGTTCGATGCGAAAGCCGCCGGCCGCGACCGCGTGCGACGCGGCCAAATGCGCGCGCTGGCCGCTTAACTGCACATCGTTACGCTTGTGACGCATCGCGATCACGGGTATGTGAGGTTCATGGAAAAGCGGCGTCTGGCAGTACTGGCGGTGGCGGGGCTCCTGGTCCTCTCCTCCGCGCGCGTCCCCACCGCCAACATCCGGATCGAGACGCACGATGTCGCCGATCTCTCACCGGAGCGGTTCCAGGCGGCGGTCGATGTCGGCGTGTTCGCCGTCAAGCTGCTGGTTACCTGGAGCGCGGAGCGCCTCGCCAACTGACTTGTCGCTTGCCGCGCGCTTGCTTACACCTGTGTAAATGAGCGACCCCGAAGCGATCTGGCGTACCAACTTCCATCATCCGGGCAACTGGGACCGGACCTACCCGCCCACATCCATGGTCGCACTGTTCGAGCAGAGCGCCCGCGCTCACCCGGACGCACCGCTGCTCGACTTCCTTGGGCGCCGCTACAGCTACGGCGAGACGCTGGATGGGGCGAACCGGGTCGCCTGCGGACTGGCGGCGATGGGCTACGGCCGTGGCGACCGGATCGGGCTCTTCCTGCCGAACGTGCCGCATTACGTCGCGGCCTACTACGGCATCCTCAAGCTCGGCGCGACGGTGGTCAACTACTCGCCGCTCTACTCGGTCGACGAGCTCGCCCACCAGGTCGCGGACTCGGGCACCCGCCTGCTCTTCACCCTGTCCGCGACGGCGCTGCTCCCCACCGCGCTCAAGGTGCTGGAGCGGAGCGGCCTGGAGCGGCTGGTGGTCGGGTCGGTAGCGGGCGCGTTGCCGCCGACCAAGTCCTTCTTCTACCGTCTGCTCCGCCGCCGCGAAGTGACCGCAAGGCCCGACGATCCCCGCATCACTGCCTTCTCCGCCCTGATCGCCAACGACGGCGCCTGCACGTCCCCGGTGATCGATCCGGAACGCGACGTGGCGCTGATCCAGTATACCGGCGGCACGACCGGCACGCCGAAGGGCGCGATGCTGACCCACCATAACCTGTCGGCCAACGCCCGCCAGGTCGCCGAACTCGACCCGCACCCGGAGGAGCGCGACTCCGTGCTGGGCGTCCTCCCCTTCTTTCACGTCTTCGCCAACACCTGCGTGCTCAACCGCACGGTGGTGCGCGGCGGCGAGATCGTAATGCTGCCGCGCTTCGACGCCGCGCAGACTCTCGCCGCCATCACCCGCACCAACCCCCGCGCGCTGCCGGGCGTGCCGACGATGTATCAGGCGCTGCTCGATCATCCGGACTGTACGAAGACCGACTTTTCCGCGCTGCACGTCTGCATCTCGGGCGGGGCGCCGCTGTCGGCGGAGCTCAAGGCGAAGTTCGAGGCGCAGACCGGGTCGACGATGCTGGAGGGGTACGGCCTGTCGGAGAGCTCGGGCGTCGTCTCGACCAACCCCTATGACGGCCCGGCCAAGAGCGGCACCATCGGCCAGCCGCTCGCCGCCACTCGCGTCCGGCTGGTCGACAAGGAGGACCCGCGGCGGGCCGTGGCGGATGGCGAACCCGGCGAGATCGTGATCGCCGGGCCGCAGATCATGCTGGGTTACTGGCAGCGTCCCGAAGCCGATGCCGAGGTGTTCGTGGAGCTGGACGGCGTCCGCTGGCTGCGCACCGGCGACGTCGGGACGATCGACACAGACGGCTTCATCCGCATCGTCGACCGGCTGAAGGACATGATCGCCGTCGGCGGGTTCAAGGTCTTCCCGAGCCAGATCGAGGCGGTCCTACACCACCATCCGGCGGTCAAAGAGGCGCTCGTGATCGGCCTTCCCGACAGCTACCGCGGCGAGGTACCGCGCGCCTATGTCACGCTGGACGAGGGGTCGGATGTGACCGGCGAGGCGCTGTGCGGCTGGCTCAACCCGCAGCTCGGCAAGCACGAGCGGGTCGACGAGGTCGTGGTGCGGCTAACGCTCCCTAAGACCATGATCGGCAAGCTCAGCCGCAAGGATCTGATTGCGGAGGTGCTGGACACGTCGTCACCGCGGACTTGATCAGGGGTCCATGGCTTTGCCGGCGCTACGCTTCGTGATCGTAGCGAAACGCTCGTCCATAGCTAGACTCCGGGTCAAGTCCGGGTTGACGGCTTGGCTCTAATCTCCCACCTGCCCGCTCTTCTCGCCCCTCGGCAACATCACCGCCTTCAGGTTCATGAACTCGTGCAGTCCCCACGGCCCGAGCTCCCGCCCGTGACCTGACCGCTTGACGCCGCCGAACGGCGCCTCGGGTGTCGAGGCGAGCATCGCGTTCACCGCCACCATGCCGCATTCCAGGTCGCGGGCAAAGCTCGCCTGCTCGGCGGGATCGGTCGTCCACACGCTCGAACCCAGCCCGAACGGTACGTCGTTGGCCCGGGTGATCGCCTCGTCGAGGTCGGCCACCTTCCAGACGCTCGCCACCGGTCCGAAGATCTCCTCGCGGGCGAAGCGGCCGTCGGGCGGCAGGTCGGTCAGGATCCCAGCCGTCATCCACGCGCCCGGGCGATCGATCTTCTCGGGGGCAAGCACCGCCGTGGCCCCCTCGGCGACGGCGTCGGCCGCCTGCTGCAGCACCTCGTCCCGCTGCGCGGTGCTGGAGAGCGGCCCCATCGCCGTGTCCGCCGCCATCGGATCGCCAATCGCGAGGTCGCGCATGCCTGCGCTGAACCGCGCCATGAAGTCGTCGTAGACGTCAGCGTGAACGATCATCCGCTTGGCGCAGATGCACGACTGGCCGGCGTTCTGCGTCCGTGCGGTGACCGCCACGGCCGCTGCCTCCGCGATGTCGGCGGATCGCATGACGACGAACGGGTCCGATCCGCCGAGCTCCAGCACCACCTTCTTCAGCGCACGCCCGGCGGCCTCCGCGATCTGGGCGCCTGCGCCCTCGCTGCCGGTCAGCGTTGCCGCGACGATCCGGTCGTCGGCGAGCAGCGGAGCCACCCGCCGCGCCTCGATCGCCAGGTTCTGGAAGAGCCCCCGCGGCGCGCCCGCTTCAAGGACCACCTCCTCCAGCAGCGCCGCGCATCCTTGCGTCAGCGACGCGTGCTTCAGCAGCCCGGTGTTCCCCGCCATGATCGCCGGCGCGACGAAGCGGACGACCTGCCAGTAGGGGAAGTTCCACGGCATGATCGCAAGCACGGGCCCGAGCGCGTGCCAGCTGGCGACCGCGCGCCCGCTCGCCGTCGTCACCTCCGCATCGGCGAGCAGCGCCGGACCGGCTTCTGCATAGTAGCGAAAGGCCGCCGCGCATTTCTCCACCTCGGCAATGGCGGAGGTCAGCGTCTTGCCCATCTCGCGCACCGCCATCTCGGCCAGCCGCTGCTTGTCGGCCGCGAAGCGGTCGGCGATCGCGCCGAGCAGCGCCGTCCGCTCGTCTAGGTTGCTGGTGCGCCAGCGCCGGTACGTCTCGGCTGCCAACGCTAGCCGACCCTCGACCTCCGGGTCGTCGTGCGGGCGATGCGTCGCGAACGCCTCGCCGGTCGCCGGATTGACGCTGCTGAACATGGCTCGCTTCCCTTCTTTGGTGAGAACCGGTGCGACTTGCTTTCGGTTGCAAATCCGCCCGGCCCTGCCGCATAGCAGCGCCATGTCAGACAACCGCGCTGCCGAGCTTTCGTTCGAGGATGCCTTCAAGGAGCTGGAGCGCATCGTCGCGCGGCTGGAGAGCGGCGATGCCGCGCTACAGGAGGCGATCGACCTCTACGCCCGCGGCGACGAGCTGCGCCGCCAGTGCGACGCGCGCCTCAACGCCGCGCAAGCCCGGATCGAGGCGATCAGGAGCGACGCCGACGGTCGCGCCACCGGCACCACGCCGTTCGCCGCGGGCTGAGTGGCCAGCGTGACGACCACCACCGCCGTCACCCTGGCCGACGCCACCCGCGAGGTGGGGGTGGAGATCGACCGGCAGTTCGACCGGCTGCTCACCGTACCAGACGATCCCCGCGCCGATCTGTACCGGGCGATGCGGCATGCGGCGATCGGCGGGGGCAAGCGGCTGCGCCCGCTCCTCACCTTTGCCACCGCCAACCTGTTCGGGGTCGACCGCAGCTGCACCGCACGCGCGGCCACCGCGATCGAGTGCATCCACGTCTACAGCCTGGTGCACGACGACTTGCCGGCGATGGACGACGACGACCTGCGCCGCGGCAAGCCGACGGTGCACAAGGCCTTCGACGAGGCCACCGCGATCCTGGCCGGCGACTGCCTTCACGCGCTCGCGTTCGAGCTGTTGACCCACCCCGATACGCACCCGGACCCGTTCGTCCGCTGCGAGCTGGTCGCCGATCTTGCCCGCGCGTCGGGGCCGAGCGGCATGGCCGGAGGCCAGATGATGGACCTGAGGGCCGCGAGCGCCAGCTTCGACATTGCGACCGTCACCCGCCTGCAAGCGATGAAGACGGGCGCACTGATCAGCTGCGCGGTGGAGGCTGGCGCGATCCTCGGTCGCCTTCCGGTTGAGGGGCGCACCTCCCTGCGCGGCTACGCTCGCGACCTCGGCCTCGCCTTCCAGATCGCCGACGACATCCTGGATGTGGAGGGCGACGAGGCCGCGGTCGGCAAGGCGCTGCACAAGGACGCCGACGCGGGCAAGGAAACCTTCCTGTCGCTGCTCGGGCTGGAGCGGGCAAAGGAACAGGCGGCGATGTTGGTCGAGCAGGCGATCGCCCACCTGCACGCCTTCGGGGCGGAGGCCGACCTGCTCCGCCAGATCGCTCGCTTCGTCCTGGAGCGCGACAGGTGACCCGGATCGGGGTCTATCCGGGCACGTTCGATCCCATCACGCTCGGCCACATGGACATCATTCGGCGCGGCGCGAAGCTGGTCGACCGGCTGGTCGTCGGGGTCACGACCAACCCGTCCAAGTCGCCGATGTTCACCGTCGAGGAGCGGATGGCGAGCGTGCAGCGCGAGGTCGCGGAGGTGGACGGCGACATCACCGTCGTGACCTTCGATTCGCTGCTGATGGACTTCGCGACGCGGGAGGGCGCGAGCATGATCGTCCGCGGGCTGCGCGCGGTCGCCGACTTCGAGTACGAATACCAGATGGCCGGCATGAACCAGCAGCTTAACGCGCGGATCGAGACGGTATTCCTGATGGCGGACGTGTCGCTGCAGCCAATCGCGAGCCGGCTGGTGAAGGAGATCGCGCTGTACGGCGGCGCGATCGGCAAGTTCGTCAGCCCGGCGGTGGAGGCGGAGGTCGTCGCCCGGGTCGCATCGATCGGGCGCAAGGGCGCGCCGTGACGTTCATTTTGCCGCAAGCGCCAATTTGATCTAAGCGGCGCGGCACGTCTGATATTCCCGAGGTCGATCGTTGATGCGTCTGTTCTTCGCCGCGGTGCTGTTCGCCACCGCCTTCCTCGCCGTACCCGCCGATGCGCAGTCGCTGATCCCGGTCCCGGGACGCGCCGCCGCGCCGGCGACCACCGACAAGGAGAACCTTTGGCTGCTCGACCTGTCGAACGGCGGCCGCGTCACCATCTGGCTCCGTCCCGACGTCGCGCCCAAGATGGTCGAGCGGATCAAGACGCTGACGCGCCGCAAGTTCTACGACGGACTGCTGTTCCACCGCGTGATCGAGGGGTTCATGGCGCAGGGCGGCGACCCGAAGGGTGATGGCACCGGCGGTTCCGACCTCGGCGACCTGCCCGCCGAGTTCAACTACCTGCCCCATGTGCGCGGTGCGGTCTCGGCCGCGCGAGAGGGCGCACCGGAGGGCGCGGACGCCGCGGTAAAGAAGAAGGCGGAGGACAGCGCCAACTCGCAGTTCTTCATCGTCTTCACGCCGCGCCTGTCGCTCGACAAGAAGTACACGGTGTTCGGCCGCGTCATCGACGGCATGCAATATGTCGACACGATCGAGCGCGGCGAGCCGCCCGCTAACCCGACCCGGATCGTGCACGCCTACATCGCCGCGGACAATCCGCCGGCCTATGTCGCGCCCACGCCCGAGCGGGTGATGGTCGATCCGGTCAGCCTGCCGCCCGGCCCCGGTCGCCGCGTACCGCCCGCCCGGTGAGCAGCCGCGCACGGCGCCCGCGCCCGTGAACGTCGACCTGTTCGATTTCGAGCTGCCGCCTGAGCGGATCGCGCTGCGGCCGGCCGAGCCGCGCGACGCCGCGCGCCTGCTGGTGCTCGACGGCCCTGAAACGCGGGACTGCGTGGTCGCCGATCTGCCGGCGCAGTTGCGGCGCGGCGACCTGTTGGTCTTCAATGACACGCGCGTGATCCCGGCCCAGCTCGACGGCCGGCGCGGTGAGGCGCGGATCGGCGCGACGCTCCACAAGCGGGAGGGCCCGCGCCGCTGGCGCGCCTTTGTCCGCAACGCCCGCCGGTTGCGCGACGGAGACGTCATCGACTTCGGCGAAGGCGTGAGCGCGGCTGCCAGCGGCAAGGCGGCTGACGGCAGCATCGCGCTCGACTTCGCCGGCGACGAACCGGTCGAGCTGCTGCTGGCGCGGGCCGGGCGCATGCCGCTCCCGCCCTACATCGCCGCCCGCCGGGCGCCCGATGCGCGTGACGCCGACGACTACCAGACGATGTTCGCGACCGAGCCTGGCGCCGTCGCGGCGCCCACCGCCGCGCTGCACTTCACGCCCGACCTGCTCGCCGGGCTGGCGGCCGCCGGCGTCGAGCACGCGACCCTCACCCTGCACGTCGGTGCGGGTACCTTCCTCCCGGTCAAGGCGGCGGACACCAACGAGCACCGGATGCACGCCGAGTGGGGCCGCATCGACGCAGCTACAGCCGATCGGCTGAACGCGGTCCGCGCTCGCGGCAACCGCGTGATCGCAGTTGGCACCACCAGCCTCCGCCTGCTCGAGAGCGCCGCTAATGCAGATGGCCGCATCCGGCCGTTCGAAGGCGACACTGCGATCTTCATCACGCCGGGCTTCCGCTTTCGCGCGGTCGACGGCCTGCTCACCAACTTCCACCTGCCCCGCTCGACGCTGTTCATGCTGGTATCGGCGCTGATGGGCCTGGAGCGTATGCAATCGGCCTACGCCCATGCCATTGCGAACGGCTACCGCTTCTACTCCTATGGCGACGGGTCGCTCCTGCTGCCTGAACAGCCAAATTCCAGGTAGTTAGGCCGCTTCCTTCGTCCACTTTCGTAATAGGTCGGCGATAGCGTCCGCCGCGATCGGCTTGCTGATCAGGTAACCTTGAGCCAGGTCGCAACCGACGCTCCGAAGAAAGGCGAGGCACGCCTCGTCCTCTACGCCTTCCGCGACGACTTTCAGCCCGAGCTCGTGCGCGAGGTCGATGGTCGAGCGCACCAGGATCGCATCGCCTCGGTTCTGATGAGCGTGCTGAACGAAGGAGCGATCGATCTTGAGCTCGTTGAGTGGGAGCTGCTTCAGGTACGACAGCGTCGACTGACCAGTGCCGTAATCGTCCATCGAAATCGCGATGCCAAGCTCGCGGAATCGGTCCAGCGCGGCGGTTGCGGCGTCGGGGTCGGTCATCGCCGCTGACTCGGTCACCTCGAAGATCAGCCGGTCCGGTGCGATATTGGTTTCTTCGAGCAAGGCGATGAGGTCGGCGTTGAAGCCCGGCGACGACAGCAGCTTGGCCGACAGGTTGACCGCGCCGGTGATCGGATGGCCCGCCGCGGCCCAGTGCTGCAGGTCGGCGATCGTCCGGCGCACGACGAAGAGCGTCAGGCCAGCAATGCGGTCGTTCCGCTCGGCAAGCGGGATGAACAGGTCGGGGCGGAGGAAACCGCGGGTTGGATGCTGCCAGCGGATCAGCGCCTCGACACTCGCGATCCGTCCGGCCGCGAGCGCAAGCTTGGGCTGGTAGACGACCTGCAGCTCGCCCCGCTCCAGCCCCTCGTTCAGCTCGCCGAGCAGCGACAGGTCGCGGTCGACCGCCTCCTCCTCGGCGCTGGTGTGGAGGTGCCAGCCGCTGCCGTCCACCTGCGCCTGCTCGGCGGCGAGCGCCGCCTGGGCGATCACGCGGTCCGCGCGGCGGCCCTCTCCTTCGGCAACGCCGATCGTCACGCTGACGTCGATGCGGCGACCGTCGACCTCCACCGGCGAGAGCATCAGGGCGCGAAGCTGGGCGTAGCGGTCGCCGATGAGGCTGACATCGACGGTTGCGTTCCAGGCGAGCACGCCGTCGTTGATCCGGTGCAGGTCGACGCCCGGACCGATCAATCGCAGGCGGTCGGCAACGCGGAGCAGCAGGGTGGCCGCGGACTCGGGTGACAGGCCCGCCGCCAGTCGCTCGAACTCGCTCACGCGCGCGACAACGAGGAGGACCGTGGGCTCGTTGCGCAGCGCCTGCACCAACGCGGGCCGGTTCGGCAGCCCGGTCGCCTCGTCGCGCAGTCGCCGCTCCCGCCAGACGCGCTCCAGTCGTAGCGCGCCACCGATGAGCGAGACCATGCCGAGCATCGCCAGCGCGGGAACCAGCTCAAGCACGAGCCCGAACAACGCCTGCAAGCCGACCGCGGCTGCGAACAGCGCGACGGCGCTCGCCACGCACGCCGCGGCGAACGCGCGATTGCGGCGCTGGCGAAGGATCAGCCAGCCGGCCGCAAGCGTGGCGAGCAGCACGAGCGGCCAGCCGATCCGCACCGGCACCCCGGCCATCAGCGTCTCGGCGGCGAGCGCCTGGATCGCGACTCCGGGGATCACGCCATAGTTCGGGACGGCGTAGCGATCGCCGAGTTCGACCGCCGTTGCACCGATCAGCACGTGACGGCCGCGCAGCGCCGCGGGATCGAACCGACCATCGCGGATATCGATAAAGCTGTGGCGGGGAATGGTGCCCGGATCGATCGCGAAATCGATCGGAAATTGGTCACCCGCCTGCCCGTTCCTCGCCGCCAGCATCGCCGAGAGCGACGGCCGCGGCGTGCCGGCGGTCACGGTGCCGATCGGCGCGGCGCGAACCTTGCCGTCATTGTCGGGCTGGACGCTCACGGTGGCGAGTTGCGCATGGTCGCGCAGCTCGGGGGCGGGTAGCGAATCGATCTCCGCCGTGCCGTTGCTGCCGGCGGCCTGGCGCATGGTCGGGAGGACGACGTGTCCGTCCGCCCGCCGCAGCGCCGCGGCGAGCGCGGCATCGCCGCTCCCGTCCGAGCGCGACGAGAAATCGACGTCGAAGGCGATCGTGTCGACCCCAGCCTGGCGCAGCCGGTCGATGACCCGGGCGTGCTCGGCGCGCGACCACGGCCAGCGATCGATGGCGACGATGCTGCGCGCGTCGACTTCCACGATGTGGAGTTGTCCGCTCGCGGGATGACGGCGCAGCGCCGCGCTCCACCCCGCAGCGACGCGCTCCGCCGTCGTACCGGCGCCGGTGACGCCGGTCGCGACGCCGACGGTACCGGCGACCAGGAGCGTCAACGCGCGCCCGGCCCTATGCGTCATCACGGCCGAAGACAGGGCCGACAGTCGAAGCAGCATCATGCGGCCGGGTTAGGCGACGACCTGCTAAGGATTGATCAACCCGCGATCAGTCGTCGTCGTCGTCATCTCCGTCGTCGCGATCGTCATCACGATCGTCGTCGTCGCGATCCTTCTTGAGGTCATCTAGCGCCTTCTTCACGTTCTCCGCAGCCTTTTTCGCCTCTTCGGCCGCCTTCTTGATCAGGTCGTCCGCGACCTTCTTGGCTTCTTCGGCCGCCTTCTTAGCGTCATCGGCGGCCTTTTTGTCGGCTTCCTCGGCCGCCTTCTTCGCCTCCTCGGCTGCCTTCTTCGCGTCGTCGGCAGCCTTCTTGTCGGCCTCGTCCTTGGCCTTCTTGGCCTCCTCGGCGGCCTTCTTGGCGTCGTCGGCGGCCTTCTTATCGGCTTCCTCAGCAGCCTTCTTCGCCTCTTCGGCTGCCTTCTTGGCGGCGTCGTCGGCCTTCTTTGCGTCCTCAGCCGCCTTCCTGGCGTCATCGGCCGCCTTCTTGTCGGCTTCGTCGGCCGCCTTCTTCGCCTCTTCGGCCGCCTTCTTCGCAGCCTCGGCCGCCTTCCTGTCGGCCTCCTCCGCCGCACGCTTCGCGTCCTCGGCAGCCTTCTTGGCAGCCTCTTCCGCGGCCTTCTTCGCGTCGTCGGCCGCCTTGTCGGGCTTGTCCTTGCCCTGCTCCTTGGCGAGCTCCTCGGCCGCCTTCTTGGCGGCATCCGCGGCCTTCGCCTCGGCATCCGCCTTGTCGCGCGCGTCCTTGGCGGCCTTGGCCGCGTCGTCGGCGGCGCGCTTGGCGGCTTCCTCGGCAGCGCGACGCTCCTCGCGCGCCTTGGCTTCGGCGGCCCTGGCCGCCTCGTCGGCTGCCTTGGCCGCTGCCTTCTCGGCGTCGGCATCCGCCTGCTGCTGCTGGCGGGCGAGTTCCTCGGCTGCCTTGCGCGCCTCGTCCGCGGCCTTCTGCTCCGCGGCCGCGCGATCGGCCGCGTCCTTTGCGGCACGGTCTGAGTCGGCCTTCGCCCGCGCAGCCGCCTCCTCCGCAGCCTTGCGCGCGGCGGCGGCATCGCGCTCGGCAGCGCGCGCCGCCTCCTCCGCCTGCTGGAGGGCGGCACGGCGCGCCTCCTCGGCCGCGGCGGCATCGCGGTCCTTGGTGTCGGCGACCGGCTCCGGAGCCGGTGTCGGCGTGGGTTCCGGCGTCGGCGTCGGCGTAGCTGGCGACGCACCTGCATCCTTGTCCGCGGGAGCTCCCGTGGCCGGCGCCGGCTGTGTTTCGGGCGCGGGTTGCGTGGCGGGCTCTGGCGTGTTGGTGACGGGCGTCGGCGCAGGTGTGCTTGCCACCGGCTCTACCGCCGGAGCAGGCGACGGCGTGGTCGTGACCGGGGTCGGCGCGGGCGCGCTCGCGACCGGCTCGGTTCCGGTGCCGATTGCCGGCGTCGGCGCGGTCGTGGTCGGCGCCGGCGTCACCACCGCCGGGATGGTCAGCGCCGGACGTCCGGTCGCGGGCGTGACGGCGAGCGCGACGACCGCTGCGGTCGTGCCCGTGATCAGCCCACCCGTGACGCTGCCGAGATCTACGGGCTTCTCCTGGATCGCCGCCGCGATCACGTCGGCGGTGGTCACCGGCGCCTCACCTACCGTCTCCTGCACGTTCGGGAGCTCCGCGGTCGAGGCGGACTGGTCGGACGATGGAGCGGGCGTGCTCGGCGTGGCGGGCGCGGGCGCCTCCGCAGCGGGCGCAGCCGGCGCCGGCCCCGTGGCGGCGCGCGCCGGCGAATCGATCACTCGCGCCGCGCTGCCCTGCACCGTCAGGCGGAAGCGGTCGGTTGCGGAAACGAGCGCGACCGAGCCGGGGCGGATCAGGTCGCGGGCGCCGCCATCGTCGGTCGACACCTCGACCGCCCCCTCGACCACCTGCATAGACGCGCCCTCGCGCCCGACCGTGATCGAGAAGGTCGTCCCCTTCACCACGGCGGCGAGGTACGGCGTCTTGACGCCGAAGTGCGGGTTCGGCTGCTTGTCGATGCGGAAGACGGCATTGCCCCAGTCCTGCAGGATCTGGATGAGGCCGCTCTGCTGCGCCGCCTCCGGCACGCGCAGACGGCTGTTGGGCGAGACGGTGACGAACTCCGGCCCGCGCACCATCACCGCGCGGCTGCCGGCGGCGGTGGTGACGGTTGCGCCGGGTGCGACCACGGTGCCGCGGTTCGCGGGGCGAGATCCTTGCGCGTCGGCGATCATGACGCGGCCGCTCGTCTCGCTGATCTTCCACTCCCGCGCCTGCGCGAACGCCGACGTGCTGGAGAGAAGTGCGATCGCAACGGCCGCAAGCCTGACGCTGTTCTTCATCGGGAACCCCATTTGTGTAGGGTGCGGCCTAGGGGCGCTTCCTTGCCAGCGCGTGTGATTGCTTGGTTACCGCCCCTTCAACTTGAGGCTTTCGTAACGATTACAGCCATATCGCCGGGCCCGGATCGAACCGGGGCCTTGTTGCATGATGAATCGCACGCTGCTGAGCGTGGTCGCGTTGCTTGCGGCAGTGCCGGCGGTGGCCCAGACCAGGGTCGACCGCGTCGATCCGGCACGTATCGAGCGCGAGAACCTGCCGGTGACCAGGCCCGAGGCGAAAGCGGCGCCCACCGTTGAGCGCCCAGCCGTCGCGCCGCCCGCGGCCGCTACGCCCGCCAGCATTGCGGTCGGCGCGGTCGCGATCGAGGGGCTGCAAGAGCTGTCGCCCGAGGACTTCGCCGACATCATTGCGCGCTATGTCGGGCGGTCGCTCAGCGGCGCCGAGCTCGCGACCCTGACGGAGGAGATCGGCCGGCGTGGCCGCGAGCGCGGCTATGTCTTCGCCTCGGCCTCCATCGTGCCGCAACGGCTGACCGCCGGCGTCCTGGTCGTGCGCTACGATCCGGGTGCGCTCGACGAGATCCAGCTGGAGGGGGCTGAGAGTGCCGCGGTGCGCGCCGCGCTTGCGCCGCTGCTCGGACGACCCGCACGCCTCGACCAGGTCGAGCGCCGCCTGCTGCTCGCGGGCGACATCGACGGCATCTACGTCCGGCGCAGCCGCTACGTGCGCGAGGGAAACCGCGGCATCCTGCTCGTCAGCATCCTCGAAACCCGCCGCCGCGTGCGTGCGGTGCTGGAGAACGACAGCACGGGACCGATCGGCCCCAACCAGCTGCGGCTCGACGCCGACTGGAACCGCGTGCTGTTCGCCGACGATTCGATCAGCCTGACCCACGTCAGCACGCCGTTCGAGCCGGAGGAGCTGCAGTACGTCCGCGCCCGCTACGCCAAGCGCCTGAACGCGAGCGGGACGGAGGTGACGGTCAGCGGCTCCTTCTCCGCGACTCACCCGGGCGCCTATCTCGAGCCTCTCGACCTGGCGGGGCGGAGCTGGTTCGGCAGCGTCGCGGTGCTTCAGCCGCTTCAGCGTCGGCGCGACGGCAGCCTGTGGTTTAGCGGGGGGCTCGACCTCCGCGATACGGTGCAGGACCGCGCCGGACTGCGGCGCCGCCACGACCGGCTGTTCGCACTGCGGCTGATCCTGTCGGGCAGCCGCAAGGCAGGCGGCGGTGCGCTCCGCGGCAACGCGACGCTGTCACGCGGGCTGGATGGGCTCAGCGCGACGCGTCACGGCGATCCGCTGGCGTCGCGCGGCGACGCCGATCCGACCTTCACCTCGCTCGTGGTCTGGGGCGACTGGACGCGGCCGCTGCCCGACGATCTCAGCATCCGGCTAAGCGCGCAGGGACAGCTCGCGTCGCGGCCGCTGCTGATCGCGGAGGAGATCGGGATCGGCGGCAACGCCTTTCTGCGCGGCTACGATTACAGCGAGCGGTCGGGCGATCAGGGCGTGATGGGGAGCGCGGAGCTCCGCTACGACTGGCGCAACCCGCTCGGGCTCGGCCGCAAGGCGCAGCTATACGGCTTCGCCGATGCCGGGCGCGTGACCAATCTCCGGCGCGGGTCCGGCGGCGGCAGCCTGGCGTCGGCGGGTGCCGGCATTTGCGCGGACGTGAGCTCGTCGATCGACGCATCGATCGAGGTGGCAGTGCCACTCTCCGGCCCGCGCTACGAGACCGATGATCGCCGGCCGCGCATCAACGTGCGCCTGCTGAAGCTGTTCTGATGGCGAGCGCTTCGCCCGACCGCCGCGGCACGCCGCGCGCCAAGGTATTCGAGGTGTCGTTGCTGGCGATCGACGGACGCGAGCACCGCGCGCACCTGCTCGACGTCAGCGCGGCGGGCGTGCGCGTCCACTGCCGCAGCACGCTCGCAATCGGGCAGCTACTGGCGCTGCGCGCGCCGGACCTGGACCGCCGGGCGGTGGTGCGGTGGGTGCACCCGGACGGGCGCGCCGGGCTGGAGTTCGCGGCGCGGGGCAGCTGAGCGCGCTCCCCGCTGTTGCCGAGCGCACGGAGGCGCTACAGCGGGCGCCATGCTGATCATCGCCCTGCTCGCGCTACAGGCGGCCCCCGCGCCGGAACCCTATCGGCCGCCCGTCTCCACGATCGTCGCCGAGCCGGTTGCCTTGTACCTCGCCTTCGCCGATCAGGACCGCGACGGCCGCACGACCCTCCCCGAACTGCGCAAGACGGTGCTGGAGACCACCTCGGCCGATCCGCCGTGGCAGGCGGCGGGCGAGGCGGGGATCGGCTACATACAATATGCCGATTGGGCCCAGCGCTGGCTCGGCGACCGGAACGCGCTGCCCTCCCCCTTCGAGGTCGATCGCAACGGCGACAACCGGATCAGCGTCGACGAGTTCGAGACCCGGATGGCCGCGATCTTCGCCCGCGTCGATGCGGACAGGAATGGCGCGGTCACCCGCGCCGAGCTGCTGACGATCCGGGGCGCCCCGCGCGGCGATCGGCCGGAGGGCCGGCGCGGCGGCGAGGACGGCGGCGATCGTTCGCGGCGGCGGCGCTGATCCCGGAGCAGCAATGGGCGCGCACCACGGTCACAGCCACGGGCACGAGCACGGCGAGCACGGGCACCATCATCACGCCCCCGCCGATTTCGGGCGTGCGTTTGCGATCGGCGCGGCGCTCAACATCGCCTTTGTCGTGGTGGAGGCGGGGTTCGGCCTGGCCGCCCACTCGGTCGCGCTGCTGGCGGATGCGGGCCACAACCTGTCGGACGTGCTCGGGCTGCTGGTCGCCTGGGGCGCGGCGACGCTCGCCAGGCGGCCCGCCTCCGGACGTTTCACCTATGGGCTGAAAAGCTCATCCATCCTGGCCGCGCTTGCGAACGGCGTGCTGCTGCTCCTCGCGGTCGGCGCGATCCTGTGGGAGGCGGTGCGGCGGCTGGCCGACCCGCCACCGGTCGCGGCCGGCACGCTGATCTGGGTCGCGGCGGCAGGCATCGTCGTCAACACCGCGACCGCGCTTCTCTTCGCGCGCGGGCGGCACGGCGACCTGAACATCCGCGGCGCCTACCTCCACATGACGGCGGACGCGCTGGTGTCAACGGGCGTGGTGATCGCCGGCATTGTCATCGCCGCGACCGGCTGGCGCTGGGTCGATCCGGCCGTCAGCCTGGTGATCGTGGCGGTGATCCTGGTCGGCACCACCGGCCTCCTCCGCGATGCGCTGGTGATGGCGCTGCAGGCGGTGCCGCGGAGCATCGATCCGGCCGCCGTCCGCGCGCTGCTGGCCGGCCTACCCGGCGTTGCGCGGGTACATGATCTCCACATCTGGCCCATGAGCACGACGGAGAACGCACTGACCGCGCACCTGGTCATGCCCGGTGGTCATCCGGGCGATGCTTTCCTATCAGAGGTGCAGCACCGCCTAGCGCACGACCATGCGATCGGTCACACGACGCTCCAGATCGAGCTCGCCGACGCGCAGCCATGCGAGCCGCACCACCACTAGGCCAGGTGGACGGCCAGCCACACGGTCGGCGGATCGGCGCTGGTCCGCGTCACCCAGTGCGGCTGATCGGCCGCGATGAGCAGGTGGTCGCCGGCGCGCAGCGTCACCTCGTCAGAGTCGGCGATCCGCATGCCCGCGTCGCCCGCGAGGACGACGACCCATTCGTCATGCGGCTGAACCTTGGGCGTGTCGGCGGGCGTCACCTGTCCGGCGGACACGATCCGCTCGATCCTGCAGCCCGGTCGCTCGATAAGCGCCGTGAAACCCTCCGCTCGCCTGGCGGACGGCAGCTTCGCGTACAGATTTCCGATCGTCGGGCGGAACCGCGGCGGTGGCGGCGGTGGTGGATCAGGTGCAGGCGTTGCCTTGACCCGCTTCAATCCCTTGGTCGAACGCTGCCACGTCGAGCGGGTTCGGTCGCGCAGAAACCTTTCGATCGCGGCCGGCGTGGCCTCGAGCCCGTCCTCACCGATCCCAAACACCGCCTTGCCCGCGGCGTCGCTCAGCCCGTAGCGGCCGAAATCACCGCCCGGCTTGCGCCGCCGGGAGGTGCGCAGTTTCAGGCCCTGATGCGCGGCCATCTCGCGCAGGCGGTCGCTCTCCTCGCTCATGCTCCCCGCAACGCCCGATCCTTGCCGCGCGTTGCACGAACGCTACAGCAGCCGGCATGCCTCCCCGTTTCGACTTCACCATCACGGCGAGCGATGGTCGCGCCCGCACCGGCATTATCGCCACCCGCCGCGGCGAGATCCGTACCCCCGCCTTCATGCCGGTCGGCACCGCCGCGACGGTGAAGGCGATGAAGCCCGCCGACGTCCGCGCGGGCGGTGCCGACATCATCCTCGGCAACACCTATCACCTGATGCTCAGGCCCGGTGCGGAGCGGGTCGCGCGATTGGGCGGCCTGCACGCCTTTATGAGGTGGGACCGGCCGATCCTGACCGATTCCGGTGGCTATCAGGTGATGAGCCTGTCCGAGCTGACCACCCGCAGCGAGAACGGAGTCGCCTTCCGCTCGCACCTGGACGGGTCACGCCACCTGCTGACGCCCGAACGCTCGATCGAGATCCAGCGGCTGCTTGGCAGCACGATCACCATGGCGTTTGACGAGCTGGTGCCGACCACTTCCCCGCGAGAGGTTCAGGCGGCGGCAATGGAACGCTCCATGCGCTGGGCGAAACGCAGCCATGACGCCTTCTTCGGCGCGGAGGCGCATGCCGCGGACAACGCGATCTTCGGCATCCAACAGGGCGCGCTCGACGAGGGACTGCGCCGCGCCTCGGCCGATGCACTGACCGACATCGGCTTCGACGGCTACGCGATCGGCGGCCTCGCGGTCGGCGAAGGGCAGGAGGCGATGTTCGCGTGTCTCGACTACGCGCCCGCGCAGCTGCCAACCGGACAACCGCGCTACCTGATGGGGGTCGGCAAGCCGGACGACATCGTCGGCGCGGTGGAGAGGGGCGTCGACATGTTCGATTGCGTGCTGCCGACGCGGTCTGGACGGACCGGACAGGCGTTCACGCGGAACGGCCCGATCAACATCCGCAACGCCCGTTTTGCGGAGGACCAGGCGCCGCTCGACCCGGCCTCTCCCACTGCGGGGTGGAGCAAGGGGTACCTCCACCATCTCGTCAAATCGGGCGAGATGCTGGGTGCCATGCTGATGACCGAACACAACCTGTGGTTCTACCAGCAGCTGATGGCGGACCTGCGCGCCGCGATAAGCGCGGGCCGGTTGGCGGCGTTTGCATCGGCCTTCCGTGCGGCCTATCGCGGCGGTCAAGGAGAGTAAGCGTGGACGACACCCCAACCAACGAGATCGTCGCGGCCGCCGCCGACGCAAAGGCGCGGCGCGCAGACGAACAGAAGCACAAGCGCTGGCCGCTAAAGGCAATCGGGCTGGGCGTCGGCATCGGTTCGGCCGCGGTCGCCGCGGCGCTGCTCTATGCCAATCGCGAGAGCGACAAGGACGCCGACAAGTAAGTCGTTAGCGCGATGCCGGAGCGTGCCGTTCCGGGACGCGACTGAAATCGGGCGCGCGGCAGCCGCGCGAGCGCGTTATGGGCGCGCTGATGAGGCGGGTGCGGTTCAACAGGCAGGCAGGTGGGGCAGCGGCGGCGCTGCTGGTGTCGCTTGCCGGCGTCGGCTTCTCCGCGCACGCGGGCCTCAGCCGAACTCCGGACCTTGCATCGAATCGTATAACAGCGCAGCAAGACGCTGACGAGCCTCAGCATTTTCCTGGCGCCGCCCTGCTGTATGCCGAGGAAGCGGGCGATGATGGCAAATCGACGACGGTCGGCGCCACCGGCACGGTCGCCCTCCCAGACCTTCCCGCGGGAGTCCAGCCAGCTCTGGCAGAAGCCGACGCCTCGATCCGTCCGGCGGCACCGTTCATGCTGCGTGGCACGACGCTCGACAAGGCGCGGGCGCTGCAGTGCCTGACAACGGCGATCTACTATGAGGCGGCAACCGAGCCCGACGATGGTCAGGCCGCGGTGGCGCAGGTGATCCTGAACCGCGTGCGGCACCCGACCTTCCCGGGCAGCGTCTGCGGCGTCGTCTACCAGGGATCGCAGCGGCGTGGGTGCCAGTTCAGCTTTGCCTGCGATGGCGCGCTCGCCCGCGCGCCGGCGCGCGTCCCCTGGGAGCGTGCCCGCCGCGCGGCGGCGCGGGCGCTCGCCGGACAGGTCTTCGCCCCTGTCGGCCTCGCGACCCACTACCACACCTACGCCGTCACCCCGGCGTGGAACCGCAGCCTGGTGATGACCGGCATGTTCGGGGCGCACCTGTTCCACCGTTGGAAGGGATGGTGGGGGACCCCCGCCGCCTTCACGCGCAGCTACGTCGGCGGAGAGCCGCTGCCGGAACCGCACGCGCCGGCCGCGCCAATCCAGCAGGTGACGATCGACGTCGCGGTTGCCGCGCGGACGGCGGCGTTGCTCGCGGCAACGCCGCCCGCCCCGGCCACGGTCCAGCCTGCGCATGTGGAAAGCGGCGAGGTGCGCGCCGCCTATGCCGCGCCGGCGGAGTCACAGATCCTTGATCGCTGGAAGGACAGCGGCAAGCCGCTGCGCTGACCTCCCCTCCCCGATCGGGAGGAGAGGCCAGGCGTACGTCAGCGACGGTTGCGGTCCCGGCGCTCGTAGCGGATGCGCTGCGACAGCTGGTCGAAGCGGCGATCGAGGTCGCGGCGCTCGCCGATCGACAGGCCGCCCTGGCGATAGCGCGCCTCCAGCCGGGTCAGCTGACGAAAATCGTTGCGTAGGTTGCGCGCCTCGACACGGCTGAGCGATCCATTGCGGACGCCGACGTCGATCCGGCGATCGAGATTGGCCTGGCGGGCGTTGATTGACTGCCAGCTCTGCGCACTGGCGACAGCGGGAATGGCCGCGGTGGCAATGCCCAGCCCTGCGATCATCAGCGTAAAGGTCTTCATGTCCGTGCTCCTTTGGTCACAGCCCCTCTGGGGACAGGAGCGGTATGGAACGCGTCTGTGTCAGACCCGTGCCGCACGACATGCCAATGTGTCGCAACATTGTCGCAGGCAGTCGGGAGCGTTCAGCTTCGCGTGCTGGGGCCGCCGGCAGCTATCCACGCATCCACGTGTCGCTCCAGCACGTCGAGCGGCACCGATCCCTGCTCCAGCACCGTGTCGTTGAAGCTCGCGAGATCGAAGCGGACCCCGAGTGCCTTTTGCGCCCGCGCGCGCAGCTCCAGGATCTTGAGTTCGCCGAGCTTGTAGCCGAGCGCCTGCCCCGGCCAGCTGATGTAGCGGTTGACCTCCGCGTCGATGTTGGCCGCGCTGAGCGCCGTGTTGTCCAGCATGAAGGCGACCGCCCGCTCCTTGGTCCAGCCCTGGGCGTGGATCCCGGTGTCGACCACCAGCCGGCATGCGCGCCACATGTCGTAGCTCAGGCGTCCCATCCGCTTCTCCGGCGTGTCGTAGAGGCCCATCTCCTCACCCAGCGTTTCCGCGTAGAGCGCCCAGCCTTCGGTGAAGGCGGTGAAGGAAGCGAGCCGGGTCCGGAGCGGCGGCAGGGCCAGTTCCTGCTGGGTCGCGATCTGGTTGTGGTGGCCGGGCACCGCCTCGTGCGCGGTCAGCGACGGCAGCTCCCACAAGGGGCGCTGGTCCAGCTTCGACGTGTTGACATAATAGGTGCCGGCTAGGCCGTTGGGTGGCGATCCCGGGCCATAGTAGGCGGTGGTCGTGCCCTCCGCCGTCTCGGCCGGGATCGCGCGGATGCCATAGGGTAGCCGCGGCAGGCGGTGGAAGAGCTGGGGGAGCTTGCCATCGATGGTCTTGGCGACCAGCGCGGCGGCGGCGAGCAGTTCGTCCGGCGACTTGACGTAGTAGCGCGGGTTGGTGCGCAGCTCGGCGACGAACGCCTCGCGGGTCGGATAGCCTGCCGCCACTGCGACGCCGGTCATGGCGCGGCGGATGCGGGCGACCTCGTCCAGGCCGATGCGGTGGATCTGCGCAGGCGTGTAGGTGGTGGTCGTCAGCTGCCGCACGCGGAAGGCGTAGTAGGCTCTGCCGCCGGGCTGCGCGGAGACGCCGACGGTGCGGGCGCACTTGGGAAGGTAGGTCGTTCTGTAGAAGGTCGCGAACTTGGCATAGGCCGGGCTGACGCGATCAGCGATGACGCGGGTGGCCGATGACTGAAGCGCCGCCCACTCCGCCGGGCTCGCGTCGGCTGGGCGCGGTCCGCGGAACGGCGCGTAGAAGCGCGAGGTGGCCGGATCGGCGGTGATCACGCCGGTGATCGACCGCTCGAAGCCGGCGAGCGCGACGCAGGGCTGGACATAGCCGTCGCGGATCGCATTTGCGGTGATGGCGATCAGCTGATCGTTGACCGCCGGCCACTTGTCGAGCCGCGCGAGATAGTTGGCGAAGTCCTGCTTGCCACGAAACGCCAGTCGCTCGCCGAGGCCGGCCATGCCCTGCCAGGGTGACGAGTAGCTGGTGAACAGGATTGCGCGCTGGCCGAAGCGGTTTGCCTCCACATCCTCGGCCAGCAGGCGGGCGAGGATCGCCTTGTTAGTGCGCTCGATGCCCGAAAGACCCTCGTCCGGGATCGCGCGGAGGCGCGACAGGAAGGCGGCGGACTGCGCCGCCCGGCGGTCCTCCGCCGCGAGCGAGGGGTCGCCAAGCTCCGTGTCATAGTCGTGCACGCCGACGGAGGATGCGAGCTGCGGCGATTCGCGCAGGGTCACCGTCCAATGCTCGGCAAGCAGTTGCTGCAGGTCCTGGGACGGCGTCGCTGCGGCCGGTGTGGCGCCCAGAAGAAGCAGCGCGGAAAGATGGCGGATCGTCATGGCGAGGATGCTGCCGCAAGCGGTGCGCCCGTGACAAGGCTCCGCGCGGCTGGCGAGTTACACAAAGAAATGGCCGGAGCTTGCGCCCCGGCCACCTGCTTAATCTAATGCGAAGCGCTTAGCCCTGACCCTGCGACAGATAGGTCGTCAGCTCGGTCTTCGACACGCTCTTCGACTTGTCGGTGTCCGCCGAGGCGAAGGCACCGTTGACCCAGGTCTTGGTTGCCGGATCGGTCGCCTTGGTCGACGGATCGCTCGCGCTCTTCAGCGCCACCATCCATGCGCCGAACTCGGTCTTGTCGAGGTTCGAGTCCGCGTTCTTGTCATAGGTCGGGAACTCGGTGTCTACGACCTGTGCGATCTGGCTGGCGCCGGTCACGGCCGCGCCGGTCTGGGCGGGCGCCGCCGGTGCGGTGTCGGTCGTTGGCGTGGCCTGAGCAGCCGTCGCGGCCGTCCCCGCATCCGTCGGCGCAGCGGCCGGGTCAGTATTGGTTGGCTGCGCGGGCGATGTCGTCTGCGGCGCGCTCTGCACCGGCGTGTCCTCCGCCATCACAGGCGCCGAGATCGCAAGTGCACTAACAAGCATAACCATCTTCAACATGATAATTCTCCTGTTAGCCGGACAGCGGTACCTTAGAGGTACTCACGGAATTGCTTCCCCGTCTTCGTCGGCAACAACGGTATATTTAGGGGGACAGTTCCAGCGATGCCAGTTTTGTCAGCACGCTTCGTCCCTGCTAACGGCTCGATTCACCCCGCTTAAAGGATCTCCAGACATGATTCCGCGCTACTCGCGCCCCGCCATGGCCGACATCTGGTCGCCGGAAAGCCGCTTCCGCATCTGGTTCGAGATCGAGGCGCATGCGACCGAAGCGCTGGCAGACCTGTGCGTGGTGCCCGCATCGGCGGCCAAGGCGCTGTGGGACTGGTGGGCGACCGAGCCGGCGATCGACGTCGCGGCGATCGACGCGATCGAGGCGGTCACCAAGCATGACGTCATCGCCTTTCTGACCTGGGTCGCCGAACAGGTCGGCGACGAGGCGCGGTTCATGCACCAGGGAATGACCAGCTCGGACGTGCTCGACACCTGCTTGGCGGTGCAGCTCGCACGGGCAAGCGACCTGCTGCTCGCCGACCTCGATCAGCTGCTGGCGGCGATCAAGCGGCGTGCGGTCGAGCACAAGCTAACGCCGACGATCGGGCGCAGCCACGGCATCCATGCCGAGCCGGTGACCTTCGGGCTCAAGCTCGCGCAGGCCTATGCCGAGTTCAGCCGCTGCCGTGCCCGGCTGGTCGCCGCGCGGGCGGAGATCGCGACCTGCGCCATTTCAGGGGCGGTCGGCACCTTCGCCAACATCCATCCGGCGGTGGAAGCGCATGTCGCGGCCAAGCTCGGCCTCGCCGTCGAGCCGGTGTCCACCCAGGTGATACCGCGCGACCGCCACGCCATGTTCTTCGCGACGCTGGGCGTGATCGCCGGGTCGATCGAGCGGCTGGCGACAGAGGTGCGGCACCTGCAGCGGACGGAGGTGCTGGAGGCGGAGGAGTATTTCTCGCCCGGGCAGAAAGGCTCGTCGGCTATGCCGCACAAGCGCAATCCGGTTCTGACGGAGAACCTCACCGGGCTCGCCCGCATGGTCCGCGGCTATGTGACACCGGCACTGGAGAACGTCGCGCTGTGGCACGAGCGCGACATCAGCCACTCGTCGGTGGAGCGCTACATCGCGCCGGACGCCACCATCACGCTCGATTTCGCGCTCGCGCGGCTGACGGGGGTGATCGACAAGCTGGTGGTCTATCCCGAGCGCATGGCACGCAACCTCGACCGAATGGGCGGGCTGGTCCACTCGCAGCGCGTGCTGCTCGCGCTGACGCAGGCCGGCGTCAGCCGCGAGGACGCCTATCGTCTGGTCCAGCGCAACGCCATGAAGGTCTGGGAATCGGACGGCGCGCTGTCGCTGCTGGAACTGCTCCAGGCCGATCCCGAGGTGACGGCCGCGCTCTCGCCGGAGGAAATCGCAGCGCGCTTCGACCTCGGCTACCACTTCGCGCAGGTTGACACGATCTTCGCGCGCGTGTTCGGCGACTGACATTCCTTGAACGGTGCGGCGGCGTTGAGGCTCGCCTGCGACGGTCATGACAATTGAGCAACCGCGATTCAGCGAATTCGGGAGTGAGACGTGCGTATCACGATGATTGGGACGGGCTATGTCGGGCTGGTGTCGGGCGCCTGCTTCTCCGATTTCGGGCATGACGTGGTGTGCGTCGACAAGGACGAGCGCAAGATCGCTGCGCTGCACGACAACATCATGCCGATCTACGAGCCGGGTCTCGCCGAGCTGGTGGCGACCAACGTCCGGGCCGGACGGCTGGCGTTCACCACCAACCTGGCGGAAGGGGTCAAGGACGCGGATGCGATCTTCATCGCGGTCGGCACGCCCTCGCGACGCGGCGACGGCCACGCCGACCTCTCCTACGTTTTCGCCGCCGCGCGCGAGATCGCGGAGAACCTGACCCGGCCAAGCGTCATCGTCACTAAGTCGACCGTGCCGGTCGGCACCGGGGACGAAGTCGAGCGCATTCTGGCGGAATTAGCGCCGCAGTCGGGCGCCAAGGTCGTGTCCAATCCCGAGTTCCTCCGCGAGGGCGCGGCGATCTCCGACTTCAAGCGGCCGGACCGCGTGGTGGTCGGCAGCGACGACGAGGCGGCGCGCGCCGTCATGGCCGAGATTTATCGCCCGCTCTCGCTCAACCAGTCGGCCCCGGTCCTGTTCACCGGCCGGCGTACCGCCGAGCTGATCAAGTACGCGGCCAACGCCTTCCTCGCGGTCAAGATCACCTTCATCAACGAAATCGCGGACCTGTGCGAGCAGGTCGGCGCCGACGTGCAGGAGGTCGCGCGCGGGATCGGGCTCGACAACCGGATCGGGCGCAAGTTCCTGAACGCCGGCCCGGGCTACGGCGGATCCTGTTTCCCCAAGGACACGCTGGCGCTGCTCAAAACCGCCGATGATGCCGAGGTGCCGCTCAGGATCGTCGAGGCGACCGTCGCCGTCAATGACACCCGCAAGCGCGCGATGGGACGCAAGGTCATCAAGGCAATGGGTGGCGACGCGCGTGGCAAGACGGTCGGCGTGCTTGGGCTCACCTTCAAGCCCGACACCGACGACATGCGCGATGCGCCGAGCCTCTCCGTGATCCAGGCGTTGCAGGATGCGGGAGCCACCGTCCGCGCCTACGACCCCGAAGGTATCGAGCAGGCCAGGCCGATGCTGAAGGACGTCACCTTCGCGACCGATGCCTATGCCGCGGCCGACGGCGCCGACGCGCTGGTGATCGTGACGGAATGGGACGAGTTCCGCGCGCTGGACCTGAAGCGGATCGCCGCCGCGATGGCGTCGCCGACGCTGGTTGATCTACGCAACATCTACCCGCGCGACGAGGTGGAGCGGGCCGGGCTGCGGGTCACGGGGATCGGCAAGTCCTAAGGCGAAGGCCTAGGCCGCCAGCAGCCGTCCCGCCTGCGCCCGCGCCTCCGCCGTCACCTCGGCGCCCGAGAGCATCCGCGCGATCTCCTCGCGCCGCTCCATGTCGTCCAGGCGGCGGACGCCGGTGCGCGTGACCGTGCCGTCGCTGCTCTTGGCGATCAGCAGGTGGGCGGAACCGCGCGCCGCGACCTGGGGACTGTGGGTGACGACCAGCAGCTGCGCCGTTGCCGACAGGCGCGCCAGCCGCTCGCCGATCGCGCTTGCGACCGCGCCGCCGACGCCGCGGTCGATCTCGTCGAAGATCAGCGTTTCGGCCCCGCCCTCCTCCGCCAGCGCGACCTTGAGCGCCAGGATGAAGCGGGACAGCTCGCCGCCGCTCGCAATCCGGGTCAGCGCCCCGAACGGCGCGCCCGGGTTGGTCGACACCAGGAACTCGACCCGGTCCCGCCCGCTCGCGGTCCACTGATCCTCGCCGAGCGGCTCGACTGCCGTGCGGAAGCGGGCTGCATCCAGCTTCAGCGGTGCGAACTCGCCGGCGACCGCCGCGTCGAGCCGGGCAGCCGCGGCGATGCGCGCGTCGGTGAGCGCGGCCGCCGCCGCGACATAGCGCGTGCCAGCCGCCGCAACCGCCGCCTCCAATGCCGCGATGACGGTTTCGCCACCCTGCAGCCGATGGAGCCGGCCGCGCAGCTCATCCGCAAGCGCCGCCAACCCGTCTGGCTGGACCCGGTGCTTGCGGGCCATGCCGCGTAGTTCGAACAGGCGCTCTTCATCCGCCTCCAGCGATCGCGGATCGAAGGACAACGCGCGCGCCGCATCCGCCACCTTCTCCTCGGCGAGCGACGCCTCGATCAGCGCGCGGTCGATCGCCTGCAACGCCTCGGCGAGCGCCTCGTGATCCTCCGCCACCCGCTCCAGCGCGCGCGCCGCCTGGCGCAATCCGGCGACCGCGCCGTCGCTGTCGGAGAGCAGCGTATCGACGGTGGTCAGGTCGCCGGCGATCTTCTCAGCGCGCTGCATGCCGCGGCGGCGCTCGGCCAGACCCTCCTCCTCGCCCGGCTCGGGCGCGAGCGCGTCGAGTTCGGCGACCGAGTGCTCCAGCCACTCACGGTCGCGAGCCGCGACCTCAGTCTCCGCTCTGGCCGTCGCCAAAGCCTCTTGCGCCTCCCGCCAGGCACGGTGAGCGGCGGAGACAGGCCCCACGTCGATCCGGCCGAAGCTGTCGAGCAGCGCGCGGTGGCCGCGCGGGTTCAGCAAGCCGCGATCGTCGTGCTGACCGTGGATCTCGACCAGTTGGCTGCCGAGCTCGCGCAGCAGCCCGGCCGAAACCGGTTGGTCGTTGACGAAGGCGCGGCTGCCGCCATCGGCCTTGACGAGCCGACGGACGATCAGCGGCTCGCCCGGCTCCATCTCCGTCCCATTGTCAGCCAGCGCCGCGCCGGCGGCATGTCCAGGCGGCAGCTCGAAGGTCGCGGTGACGCTCGCCTGAGCCGCGCCGTGGCGGACCAGCCCGCTGTCTGCGCGGGCACCGAGCGCCAGACCCAATGCGTCGAGCAGGATCGACTTGCCCGCCCCCGTCTCTCCGGTCAGCACACCGAGCCCGGCGGCGAAGTCGAGGTCGAGCGCCTCGATCAGCACCACGTCGCGGATGGAGAGCGCGGTCAGCATATGTTCCGCCCCTTGCCACGCCGGACGGCGGTCTGGAAAGCCCCAAGCGGCCGGGCCGCTTCGGCGATATCAGTTCGGCGGGAATCTTCGTCATTCGGGCGCAGCAAGGATTACCTACTCGGATACTAGGAATTATACAGGCGTTGGTGGTTCGGGTCGGCCCGCACGGGGCGATGAACCAGTGGAGTGAAGCGCATGACGCAAGCTGCCTCGATGCCGACGATCCTGACGGTGCCCGGACTCGGAAGCTCCGGGCCGACTCACTGGCAGACGCTCTGGGAGCGCCAGCGCGCCGAAGTGGTGCGCGCCGAGCTCGGCATGTGGGACACGCCGCACCGCAACAGCTGGGTGACGAAGCTCGACCAGGCGATCCGCGGTGCGCAGGCACCCGTTGTCCTCGTTGCGCACTCGCTCGGGTGTCAGGCGGTGGCGTGGTGGGCGGCGTTGTCGGGGCAGCCCTATGGCTGGCCGGTCGCAGGGGCGCTGCTGGTCGCGCCTGCCGACGTCGACCGCGCCGACGCGCCGCCCGAGCTGACCGGCTTCGCGCCCGCGCCGACGGTGTCGCTGCCGTTCCCGTCGCTGCTCGTGACCAGCACGGACGATCCGTGGATCAGCGAGGGCCGCGCGCGCGCGCTCGCCAATCAGTGGGGCAGCCACCTTTTCTCGGTCGGCGCGCTCGGCCACATCAACGCGGCGAGCGGCGTCGGGGACTGGAGCGAGGGGCAGGCGCTGCTCGCCGAGCTGATCGACATGGCGGGACTGGCGCACAACCCGACGCAGGGCCGCGCGCTGCTCGCGGCGCGGCTGTCGGTATCTGCCGAACAGCGGCCAACCCTCTCCTGACCCGGACGCACCAACGTCCCGCGGCGTTCAGGCGCGCGCCTCCAGCACGCCGTCGCTGTTGTGGCGTAGCGCCTTCAGCACCGTATCGATGATGTGCTCCGCGTTCAGTCGCGCCTCGTCATACTGCGCTTCCGGCTTGTCCTGATCCTGGAACAGGTCGGGCAGGCGCATGGTTCGCAGCGTCAGCCCGGCATCGATCAGACCGGCATCGCTCGCGAAGGTCAGCACATGGGCGCCCAGCCCGCCGACCGCCGCCTCCTCCACGGTCACGGCGACTTCGTGGGTGGTGAGCAGGCGACGGATCAGATCCTCGTCGAGCGGCTTGGCGAAGCGCAGGTCGGCGACGGTGGTCGACAGGCCCCTCGCCTCCAGCGCGTCGGCGGCCTTGAGCGCCTCGCCCAGTCGGGTGCCGAGCGACAGGATGGCCACCTTCTTGCCCTCGCGCACGATCCGCCCCTTGCCGATCGCAAGCCGCTCGGGAACCGCTGGAAGCGCCACGCCCGTGCCGTTGCCGCGCGGGTAGCGGAGCGCGATCGGCCCCGTGTCGTGGCACGCGGCGGTGTGGGTCATGTGGACCAGTTCCGCCTCGTCCGCCGCGGCCATGATCACGAAATTGGGCAGCGTCGCGAGGTAGGTGACGTCGAAGCTGCCGGCGTGGGTCGCACCGTCCGCCCCGACCAGCCCGGCGCGGTCGATCGCGAAGCGGACCGGCAGGTTCTGGATGGCGACGTCGTGGACGACCTGGTCGTAGGCGCGCTGGAGGAAGGTCGAGTAGATCGCGCAGAACGGCCGCATTCCCTGCGCGGCGAGGCCCGCGGCGAAGGTGACGGCATGCTGCTCAGCAATGCCGACGTCGAAGGCGCGATCCGGAAACGCCTTGGCGAAGCGATCGACGCCGGTGCCCGACGGCATCGCGGCGGTGATCGCCACGATCGTCGGATCGCGCTCACCCTCGCGAACCAGTTGGTCACCGAACACGTTCTGATAGGAGGGCGGCCCTGGCGGTGCCTTCGCCTGCGCGCCGGTGATCACGTCGAACTTCTGGACGCCGTGGTACTTGTCGGCCGACGCCTCGGCCGGGGCGTAGCCCTTCCCCTTCTTGGTCACGACATGGACCAGGACGGGACCTTCCTTCGCGTCGCGAACATTCTCCAGCACGGGGATCAGGTGGTCGAGGTTGTGCCCGTCGATCGGGCCGACGTAGTAGAAGCCTAGCTCCTCGAACAGCGTGCCGCCGGTCGCCATGCCGCGGGCGTATTCCTCCACCTTGGCGGCGGTCTTGTGGACGCGGCGGGACAGCTTGGCCGCGATCTTGGAGGCGGCGGAGCGGAGGCCGAGGTACTCGCTGGAGGACACCATCCGCGCGAGATAGGCGGAAAGGCCGCCGACCGGCGGTGCGATCGACATGTCGTTGTCGTTGAGGATCACGACCAGCCGGTTACCGGCGGCGGCCGCGTTGTTCATGGCTTCATAGGCCATGCCGGCGGACATGGAGCCGTCGCCGATCACGGCGATCGCCTTGCCGTCCGCGCCCGACAGCTTGTTGGCGATGGCGAAGCCGAGCGCAGCCGAGATCGAGGTGGAGGAGTGCGCCGCGCCGAACGGGTCGTACTCGCTCTCCGACCGCTTGGTGAAGCCGCTGAGACCGCCGCCCTGGCGCAGGGTTCGGATGCGGTCGCGCCGACCGGTCAGGATCTTGTGCGGGTAGCATTGGTGCCCGACGTCCCACACCAGCCGGTCGGCCGGCGTGTTGAAGACGTAGTGGATCGCGACGGTCAGCTCGACGACGCCGAGGCCCGAGCCCAGGTGCCCGCCCGTGTGCCCGACCGCGGAGATCGTCTCGCTGCGCAGCTCGTCGGCGAGTTGGCGAAGCTGCCGTGGTGCGAGCTTGCGAAGATCGTCGGGTACGGCCACCGTGTCGAGCAGCGGCGTGGTGGGAAGATCGGACATCCTCCACCCTGTATCTCAGCGGAGGAACCCTGTCGATTGATACAACACCGTACCAGACTGGCGAGCCCAGCCGACGAGCCGGCGCTGGCCGGGCTGATCGACCGCGCGATCGCCGAGCTTCAGGCCGGTTTCCTCTCACCCGCGCAGGTCGCGGCGAGCAGGCTCAGCATGGGGCTCGATCCGCAGCTGATCGCCGACGGCACCTACTACCTGGTGGAGCTGGACGGTCGCCCGATCGGCTGTGGCGGGTGGAGCCGGCGGGCGACGCTGTACGGCGGCAGCACGAGCGCGATCGCACGCGACCCGCGGCTGCTTGATCCGGCAAGCGAACCGGCGCGGATCAGGGCGATGTACACCGACCCCGCTCACGCGCGGCAGGGGGTCGGCCGTGCGATCCTGGCGGCGTGCGAAGGGGCGGCGCGGCGTGCGGGCTTCGCGCGGGCCGAGCTGATGGCGACGCTCGCGGGCGAGCCGCTGTATCGGGCGTGCGGCTATGCGGTGATCGAGCGGGTCGCAGCGATGGCGCCAGCGGGCCTCCCCGTCCCCGGCGCGCGGATGGGCAAGACGCTCTAGCTCGCTCCGGCGCAAGCCGCGCAGGTGCCGCGGACCTCGATGACCGGGCGCACTGGCTGGAACCCGGCACCTCTCGCCGCTGCGCGAACCCGACGGGTGATCGCGTCGTCGTCGATGTGGGTGGTGACGCCGCACGCATCGCAGACCAGAAAGATGCAGTCGTGCAGGCAGTCGGGGTGCGCATTCGCCACATAAGCGTTGGCGCTCTCCACCCGCCGGGCCAGGTTCGCGCCGACGAACAGGTCGAGTATGCGGTAAACGCTGTTGGCGGCAACGCGCCGATCCTGGGACTTCGACACCGCCTCGGCGATGTCATAGGCGCTCGCCGGCTTGCGGAAGCCGGACAGCGCGGCGAACACCTGCGCACGCATCGGCGTCCACTGCTCGCCCGCCTTTACCAGCGCGCGCTCCGCCGCCTCGGCCAGGTCGGTGCCGTGGTGCTCCTGATGATCGTGCGCGGCCATGGGCTGGATGTAGGCGGACGGAGGGGTGGCGGCAAGCGAGCGTTGGTCGACGCGCGCGCGTGTACGCGCTAGTAGGGCCTGCGATGCTTGCACCGCCGCTCCAACCCACCACCGCCCGCCCGCTCGCTGTCGCGCGCTGGCTGTACGCCGTTGCCGCCCTGATCGTCGTAATGGTGGTCGTCGGCGGGATCACGCGCCTGACCGAATCGGGGCTGTCGATCACCGAATGGCGGCCGGTCACGGGCACGCTGCCGCCGCTCAGCAACGCGGCGTGGGCGGCCGAGTTCGCCAAATACCAGCGCATCCCCGAGTATCAGCAGTTGAACCAGGGCATGACGCTCGCGCAGTTCAAGGGCATCTTCTTCTGGGAGTATGTCCACCGGCTGCTCGGCCGCGTGATCGGCATCGCCTTCGCGGTGCCGCTCATCTGGTTCGCGATCCGGCGGGCAATCCCGGCCGGCTACGGTCCGCGCCTGGTCGCGCTGCTGGCGCTCGGCGGGTTGCAGGGGGCGATCGGCTGGTGGATGGTGACCTCCGGCCTCGCGGAGCGGACCGACGTCAGTCACGTGCGGCTGGCCGTTCACCTCAACGTCGCGCTGCTGATCCTCGCCGGGATCGTCTGGACCGCACAGGACCTCAGCGGGCTGGGCAAGCGGCGGGAGCGGCCGGCGCGGCTGACCGGCGTCGCTGCCGCGGCGCTCGCGATCCTGTTCCTGCAGCTGATCTACGGCGCGCTGATGGCCGGGCTGAACGCCGGCCTGGCGGCGAACGACTGGCCGCTGATGAATGGCCGCGCCTTTCCCGGCGAGGTGCTGGGCGCGCGCAAACTGCTCGACGCCGCGATCAACGATCCCTTCCTTGTTCACTGGATCCATCGCTGGTGGGCGTTTGTCGCCTTTGCCGCGCTGATGCTGCTCGCGCGCGCCGCGAAGCGCAGCGGCGATCGCCGCGCCTCCGTGCTGATCCACGCGAGCGTCGGCACCCAGATACTGCTCGGGATCGCGACGGTGATGGCGGGCGTGCCGATCTGGCTGGCTGCGCTGCACCAGCTGGTCGGCGCGCTGCTGCTGATCGCGGCTGTCGCGGGCGCGCACGCGATCGGGCGCGGGCGCGCGTGAACAGCATTGCGCTGGTACAGGTGACCTTCGCCGACGCGGCCGAGGCGGAGCGGATCGGGGCGGACATGATCGCCGAGCGGCTGGCGGCGTGCGTGACGATCGGCGAGCCATGCCGGTCGATCTATCGCTGGAACGGCGCCGTCGAGCGGGGCCGCGAAGTACCGGCGACATTCAAAACGACGGGCATGCGCGCCCGCGCGCTCGCCGCCGCGATCCTGAAGCGGCACAGTTATGAGCTGCCGGTGATTGAGACGACGGCGGCGGAGGTCGATCCTGCGGTGCGCTCCTGGGTCGAGGAGAGCACGCGCTGATCCGGGCTACCGTGACAAGATGCATCCGGTATTATCGTACCCATCAGCAAAGCCGCGCTTTGCTTGACTTTTCCGCATCAAGGCAGCAAATGGCCGCATCCGCGCCGCCCGGGTCCACCCAGGCGGCGCGTTCCATTCCGGGAAGGTCCGTAGCCCATGAAGGCGCTAATGAAGACCACCAAGTCGGCCAAGCCGCACGAGGTGGAGAAGAAGTGGCATCTGATCGATGCCGAGAACCTGGTGGTCGGCCGCGCCGCGGTGATCATCGCGAACCTGCTGCGCGGCAAGCACAAGACGAGCTTCACGCCGCACGTCGACTGCGGTGACAATGTCATCGTGATCAACGCCGACAAGGTGCAGTTCACCGGCAAGAAGCGCACGGACAAGGTGTACTACAAGCACACCGGCTATCCTGGCGGTCTGAAGGAGATCACCGCGGACAAGGTTCTGGACGGTCGCTTCCCGGAGCGCGTGCTGGAGAAGGCGGTTGAGCGCATGATCCCGCGCGGTCCGCTGGGCCGTCAGCAGATGCGCAACCTGCGCATCTTCGCCGGCACCGAGCACCCGCACTCGGCGCAGAACCCCGAAGTCCTCGACGTCGCGGCCCTGAACCGCAAGAACAAGGTGGGCGCATAATGTCCGACAATCGCCAGTCCCTTTCCGACCTCGGCAGCATCGCCGCGGGCCAGCCCGCCCCGGACGCGACCGCCGGCAGCACGGATGAGGCGACGCCCGCCCCCGCCGCACCGACGACGCCGCTGCGCGCGCAGGAGCTCGACAAGTACGGCCGCGCCTATGCGACCGGCCGCCGCAAGGATGCCGTTGCGCGCGTGTGGCTGAAGCCCGGCTCCGGCAAGATCACGGTCAACGGCCGCGACCAGGAGATCTACTTCGCGCGGCCGACGCTGCGCCTGGTCATCAACCAGGTGTTCGGCGTCGCCGGTCGCGAGGGTCAGTATGACGTTGTCTGCACCGTCAAGGGCGGTGGCCTGTCGGGCCAGGCCGGCGCGGTCAAGCACGGCATCGCCCAGGCGATCACCCGTTACGAGCCGGTGCTGCGGTCGCCGGTCAAGGCCGCCGGCTTCCTGACCCGCGACAGCCGCACGGTGGAGCGCAAGAAGTACGGCAAGGCCAAGGCCCGCCGCAGCTTCCAGTTCTCCAAGCGTTAAGTTTCGGGGGATCGCGCAAGCGATCCCCGGACACGGCTTGCCAAGCGGCGTGATCGGCGGAGCCAGTCACGTCCGACGTAAACACGGCCCTCAACCGATCGAAAGGGCAGCCCGGCAACGGGCTGCCCTTTCTCGTTTCCGCACACACCCTTTTCCGACAGGCTGTGTTCGTCACGCGACCAGACGCCAAGCTAAACAATCGTTTAGGGGAGAGCTTGGCTTGGTCGTTAACCCTCTTGCCGGTATGATGATGGCTAGGGCCGGCGCGCCGGGGGGCGTGGCGGGGGGACGGCAAGACAATGGAACGTGTTCGTGTCCGCGGTATGGTTGCGGCATCGTGGCTGGCGCTTGCGACGCTCACCGCGTGCGGGGGCGGCGGCAAATCGGGTAGCGGCGGTGGGCTGGTTTCCGTCACGCCTGCCCCGACGCCGACGCCGGCACCCACGCCCACCCCGCCCTCAACCACCGATGCCGTCCGACTCGCCAAGCAGGCGACCTTTGGCCCGACGCAGGAGATCGTCGACCGCATCGTCACCCTCGGCATCAATGGCTGGATCGATGAGCAGTTCGCTGCAACCGGCAGCCGCTACGCCGACATCGCCGGCAGCACCGCCGTCCTCGGCAACTACTGCTCGGCCGGCGCGGGGATGGGCGACCTCAACTGCAACCGCAAGTTCTTCAGCCGCGAGCCGGTTGCGATGCGCTTCTACGCCGACGCGATGGTCGCTCCCGACCAGCTCCGCCAGCGGGTCGCCTTCGCCCTGTCGCAGATCGTGGTTGCGTCTGAAACGGAGGTGAACCGCACTGCCGGCATCGCCGCCTTCCAGCAGATCCTGCTCGACGGCGCGCTCGGCAACTACCGGGACCTGCTGATGCAGGTGACGATGAGCGGCTACATGGGCGACTATCTCGACATGGCGGACAGCAGCAAGTCCGCTCCGTCCGAGAACTATGCGCGCGAGATGCTGCAGCTGTTCAGCATCGGGCCCGACCAGCTCAACATGGATGGCACCCGGCGGCTGGACGCGACCGGCGGCGCGATCCCCAACTATTCGACCGACGACATCAAGGGGGTCGCAAGCGCGCTCACCGGCTGGACCTACGCGCGACTGAACGGCGCGGCGATCACCGACGGCAACGCGCGCGATTACGCGAGCCCGATGGTACCGAACCCCGCGCGATACGACACGGGCGTGAAGACCTTCATGGGCACGACCGTACCGGCCGGTGCCGCGCAGCAGGACAGCGTCGCCGCCGCGGTCAACACCGCTTTCACCCACCCGTCGACGGCGCCGTTCGTGTCGAAGGCATTGATCCAGCACCTCGTGACCGCCAACCCGTCCCCGGCCTATGTCGGGCGCGTCGCCGCGCGCTTCGCCGACAACGGCAGCGGCGTGCGCGGCGACATGAAGGCGGTGGTGCGCGCGATCCTGACCGATGCGGAGGCGCGCGGGCCCGTTCGCACGGGCTCGACCGACGGCAAGGTCAAAGACCCGATCCTGCTGCTCACCTCCCTGATGCGCGTCGTCGGCATGTCGACCGACGGCTACGCCTTCGTGACCCAGGATGGCGGTGTGCTCCAGCCGGTCTTCCGCAGCCCGTCGGTGTTCAACTTCTACCCGCTCGACTATCCGCTGAGCGGCAACCCGGTGCTGAAGAGCCCGGCGTCCAAGCTGATGACGACCGCCAACGTCGTGCGGCTGCACAACCTGGTCTACAATTGGACGGTGTCCGGTGACCAGGCACGCGGTGAGTTCACCAACAATCCCGGATTGCCTGGCTGGGCCGGCAGCAGCACGCAATGGGCGACGTGGGAAGCGCTGGAGGTCGATGCCGCGATCGAGCGCATCAACCTGCTGATGCTCGCCAACGCCATGACCGAGCCGCAGAAGGCCGCCCTCCGGGCCGCCGCGGCTGCGATCACCAACGCCAATCCCTCGCTCCAGGCGCGGCGCCGGGCGCAGATGATGCTCTACATCGTCGGCACCAGCCCGCTGTTCCTGGTCGATCGCTGACAAGGGAGACGGAACGATGTGCATGACCCGTCGCCATTTCCACAAGTTCGTCGCCGGTGCCGGCGCGGCCGCGGTGCTGGGGCAACTCGCGCGGACCTCCGCCATCGCGGCCGGGGGCTCGGGCTACCGCGCGATGGTGGGCGTCTTCCTGTTCGGCGGCAACGACGGCTGGAACATGGTGGTGCCGACCGACGCGCGCTACGCCGGCTACGCCGGATCACGCGGCACGGTCGCGCTGGCGCAGACCAGGCTGACGCCGCTCACCGGCGTGCCCTATGCCCTCCACCCCGCCATGGCGCCGCTGGGGGCGATATGGGACGAGGGCGCACTTGGTCTGGTGCTGAACGCCGGCACGCTCCACGCGCCGCTCACCAAGGCATTGTACCAAAGCCGCGCCGACCTGCGCCCGACCAACCTGCTCAGCCACTCGGACGAGCAGGCGCACTGGCAGGGCCTGCGCGCGCGGACGGACAATTACGACGGCTTCATGGGCCGGATCGCCGATCGCTCCAACCGCCCGGCCACGCCGGCGCTGATCTCGCTTGGCGGATCGAACCTGGCAGTGATCGGGCAGACCGCCACGCCGCTGGTACTACCGTCGACCGGCACGCTCGGCCGCAACGGCTACGCGGCCGGCTCGTCGGCCAAGAACGCAGCCATCGATGCCTTCGCGACCGCCGCCGGGCTCGGCACGGTCGCGGACGTGACGGCGGGGCAGATCACCGCCGCCTATGCGCAGGCGACCGCCGCCAACACGATCCTGTCGGCCGCCAGCGTGGTCGACACGCACTTCGTCAATCCGGCGACCGGGGCGGCGCTGACAAGCGACGTGTCGCGCCAGCTCGCCCGCGTCGCCCGCATGATCGAGGCGCGGGGTTCGCTCGGCCACGATCGCCAGACCTTCTTCGTCAGCCAGGGCGGGTACGACAACCATTCGGCGCAGGTGAACGGCGACACGTCGACGGGCACGCACGCCAACCTGCTCGGCGACCTGGCGCTGGCGCTCGCCGCCTTCCACAACGCGCTGAAAGCGATCGGCGCGGCCGACGCGGTCACGACCTTCACCATGAGCGATTTCGGCCGCACCTTCCGCGGCAATGCGCAGAACGGCACCGATCATGCCTGGGGCAACAACCATCTGGTGATGGGCGCCGCGCTAAAGCCCCGCACGGTGCACGGGCTCTATCCCTCCACCGTGCTCGGCGGTGCCGACGACGTGTCGTCGGAGGGTCGATTCCTGCCGACGGTCGCGCAGGAGGAGTATTTGGGCGCGATCGCCCGCTGGCACGGCGTGACGGACACCGACATGCCCTACGTGATGCCCAACTGGTCGGCGTGGAACGGCAACGGCCGGGCGCCGCTGCCGCTGTTCGCCTGATAACCGCGGCAGCGGCGGCAACTGTTACGGTTCTGTAGCGTTGCTCCCGCTCTTGTCCTACACAGGGCACAGAATCGACCAAGCAGGGGATGACCATGGCACGTACGGCGGAAAAGCGCGGCAAGGATGAGACCAAGGCCGCGGAGAAGAAGGTCAAGGCGACCGGCAAGCCCGCCGGCGGCGCGCGCGGCGGCATCACTGCGCCGGTGACCCCCTCCGCCGACCTGGCCGAGATCGTCGGCAAGGACGATCTGCCGCGCAGCGAAGTCGTCAGCAAGGTGTGGGACTACATCAAGAAGCATGACCTGCAGGACGCAAAGGATCGCCGCCAGATCAACGGCGACGACAAGCTGGCCAAGATCTTCGGCAAGAAGTCGGTCAGCATGTTCGAGATGAACAAGCATCTGAGCGCGCACCTCACCGCCAAGAAGGCGTAAGCGGCCGGCCGGGCGTCCGCGCCCGGCCCGCCCTCCGGCGTCAGGCAATCGATGCTTCGCTACCTGCCGCTTCTCGCCGCGCTGGCGGCGACCACCGCATCCGCGCAGCGCGCAGCGCCGCTGCCGCCGGCGCTCCAGTGGTCGGGCGCGAGCGAGCGGTTGATCGTCCACGCCGACGATCCGTGGATCACGCCGGCCGAGCGCGACGGCTTCGACCGTACGCCGGACGGATCCGAGACGCGGGCGTGGCTCGACCGGCTGGTCGCATCCGCCCCGACGCTGCTGTCGATCGAGCCGTTCGGCCGCAGCGCGCAGGGCCGCGAACTCTATTTCGTCCGAGCGAGCAAAGGTGGTGCGGCAAAGCCGGTGCTGCTGGTCCAGGCCGGCATCCATGCCGGCGAGATCGACGGCAAGGACGCCGGATTGATGCTGCTGCGCGACATCGCGCACCGCGGCAAGGATCGGTTGCTCGACCGGGTCGACCTGGTCTTCGTTCCCGTCTTCAACGCCGACGGGCATGAGCGCGCGAGCCTGTGGAACCGGCCGAACCAGCGCGGTCCGCGTAACATGGGCTGGCGCACCACCGCGCAGAACCTCAACCTCAATCGCGACTATGTGAAGGCCGACGCGCCCGAGATGCAGGCGATGCTGCGCCTGATCCAGCGGTTCGATCCGGCCCTCTACCTCGACCTGCACGTGACCGACGGCATCGATCACCAGTACGACATCACCTATGCGTTCAGCGGCTGGCGGGGTCGCTACGCGCGCTCGGCCGCGATCGGGGCATGGCTCGACACGCAGCTGCGCCCGGCCATGGATCGGGCGCTCACCCGCGCAGGCCACATCCCCGGCTTCTACGTCAGCGCGCTCAGCAACACCGATCCCGACAAGGGGATCGAGCACACGCCGGACACCCCGCGCTTCTCGACCGGCTACGGCGACGTCGCCCGCATTCCGACCGTGCTGCTCGAGACCCACTCACTCAAACCGTACCGCCAGCGCGTGCTCGGCACCTATGTGTTCGTCGAGGAGGCGCTGCGCCTGCTCGGACAGGAGTCGGTCGGCCTGCGCACGGCGATCGCACGTGACCGCGCGAGCCGTCCCGACCGGCTGACCGTGACCTGGAAGCCGCGCGCCGAGCCGCTCTACACTCTCGACTTCAAGGGTGTCGCCCATGACCGCTACCGCTCCGCCGCGTCCGGGCGTGAGGAGATCCGCTGGCTCGGACGCCCCGTCATGCAGAAGATGCCCGTGTTCGGCCCCGATCCGGACAAGAGCGTCGCCCTGCCACGAGCATGGTGGGTCCCGGCGACAGCGCGGGACGTGATCGCGCGGCTGAAGCTGCACGGCATCGCGTACGAGACGATCGCCGCGCCGCGCACGCTGACGCTCGACACCGTCCGGATCGGTGCGCCCAAGCTTGGCAACGCGAGCGAGGGGCATGTTCCGCTGACGGCCGGCAGCTACACGCACGCGCCCCGCCGCGAGACCTTCCCCGCCGGATCGGTCCGCGTCCCCGCCGATCAGCCGCTCGGCTTGCTCGCCGCCGTCATCCTAGAGCCGGAGAGCGCCGACTCGCTGCTCGCCTGGAACTTCTTCCCCGGCATGCTCCAGCGCACCGAGTACATCGAGGGCTACGCCATCGCCCCCGTCGCCGATCGCATGCTCGCCGAGGATGCCGATCTGCGCCGCGCGTTCGAGGCGAGACTCGCCGCCGATCCCGCCTTCGCCGCCGATGGCAGCGCGCGGCTTGCCTGGTTCTACGAGCGCACGCCCTACTACGACGACCGCTACCTGCTCTACCCGGTCGGGCGCGAACTGCGCTGAGGTCAGCGCCGGTGCAGGATCAGCCAGCTCACCAGCAGGCACAGCGCCGCCGCCGGCAGGGCCGCCATCACCAGTCCGGGACCGGGCGGGATCATGTCGGTCGCGGCGTCAGGCGCGTGATGGAGGTGCCACGCGCCCCACAGCATTATGGTTAGTGGCGCAATCAGGCCGGTAATGATGATCGTTGCCGCGCGACGGCCAAGCCCGATCCACTCGGCCCGGATGATCCATGCTACGAACGCCGTCACCGCCGCCGCCGGCGCGGCGAGGAGCAGCACGTACGTGCCGATGAAGGCGACTCTCGTGATCAGGCGACCGTCACGCTCGGCTGACCCGCGGCGATCGTCGCGGTCGCCAGCGTCGCGACCTCCCCGTCCGGCTGTGACACCTCGCGCACGACGCGGAAGCTGCTCTGCCAGGCGTCGCGGGTCACGTCGCACAAGGTGTAGCCGCGGCGGTCACCGGTGAACTTAAGATAGGGGTTGCCTGCCAGGATCTTCTCACCGTTCGCCCGCCGATCGGCACCGTTGCCGCCCGACGAAATGGAGGTGGTGACCAGCTCCACCGCCACCGCCTTCCCCGTTCCCGCGTTCAAGCGGAGGTCGCCGGCGAAGGTCTGGTGCTCGTCGCCGGTCAGCACCACCGCGTTCCGCCCGGCAAGCTGGCGGAGCAGCCGCTCGCGCGGCGCATCATACGCGCCCCAGCTGTCCATGTTGCGCAGCGGCGCGGGCTCATCCCCGGTGCGCCGGTCGAGCGGCATGACCATGACCTGCTGCGCGATCGCGTTCCACCGTGCGCGGCGCTGCTGGAGATTGGTGGCGAGCCACTTCTCCTGCGCGTCGCCTAACACCGCAGCTTTCGGGTCGCGGACCCCCGCGCACACCGGCTTGAACCCGTCGTCACAGGGCTGGTCGCTGCGAAAGCTGCGGGTATCGAGCAGGTGCAGGTCGAGGAGGTTGCCGATTGTCGCCCGGCGATAGGCCGTGACGCCCGCAACCGTCGGCAGCGACGCGCGCCGCACCGGCAGATGCTCGTACCACGCCTGGAGCGCCATTGCGCGGCGCAGCGCGAAGAACTCGGGCGGTGTGCCCTTCTGATCGGTCATCGAGACCCAGTTGTTCTCGACCTCGTGATCATCGAAGGTCGGGAACCAGGCGGCAGCGGCGTGGGCGGCCTGCAGGTCGGGGTCTAGCTTGTACTGGGCGTAGCGCTGCCGATAGTCGGACAGGTCGTGGAGCAGCTGCCCCTCGTGCGCGCGGACGAAGCGGCGCGGACGACCGTCATAGCCGACCGGCACGGGCGAGCTCCGCCCCTCGTAGATATAGTCGCCATAGTGGAAGACGAACTCGGGGTCCTCCGCTGCCAGGTGGCGATAGGCGGTGAACAACCCGTCCTCATAGTGCTGGCAGCCCGCGACCGCGAAGCGCACCCGATCGACCGGCGTACCGACGGGTGGCAGCGTGCGCGCCTTGCCTCGTATCGAGCGTTCCCGCCCGATCTGGAAGCGGTACCAATAGGGTCGCGCGGGCTCCAGCCCGGCGACCTCGACGTGGACGGCGTGGGCGAGTTCGGGCAGCGCCATCGCGGTGCCCTTGGCGGCGATATCGCGCATCGCCTCGTCGCGCGCGACTTCCCAGCTCACTTCCACCGGCGCCATCGGCATGCCGCCGTGCGGCTGGAACGGATCGGGAGCGAGCCGGGTCCAGATCACGAAGCCATCCGGAGCCGGGTCGCCCGAGGCGACGCCGAGCCGGAAGGGGTAGGCGGTGAACAGCTGCTGCGCGCGCAGGATTGCGGGCGCACCGGCAAGGACGAGGCCCGAGCCGAGCAGGACGCGGCGGGTGAGTGAGATCATGACCTCACCCGCGCGACAGCAAGAAAGCGGACGGCGTGGCAGCTGGAATCGTCGGACATCTGCCCTCCCTAGCGCCGCCGCATGTCACTTGCACGACGCCCGGTCAGCGCGCGTCCTCCTCCGGCCAATAGAGGCGCATTGGGTTAGCGACGAGCAGCTTGTGCTGGAGCGCCTCGGTCGGCGCGATCGCCGGAATGACGTCGACCAGCGCGCCGTCGTCGGGAATGTTCGTCTCCATATTGGGGTGTGGCCAGTCGGTCCCCCACAGCACCCGGTCGGCGTAGGACTCCACCAGCGGGCGGGTGGCGGCGACGAAGTCGGCGTAGGGCGGTCCGGCCGGGTCGAGCCGGTCCGGGCAGGTCACCTTGGTCCAGATGTCGTCGCGGCTGTCGAGCAGCGCACGAAACGCGCGCATCTCCGCGCCGTCCGGCCCTTGCGCGACATCGGGGCGACCCATGTGGTCGATCACGACCGGGACGGGAATGGCTGCCAGGAACGGACGCAGCTCGGCAAGTGTATCCGCCTCGAAGTAGACGACGACGTGCCAGCCGAGCCGCGCGATCCGCCCGGCCACGTCGAGGAACTTGTCCTTGGGCGCATCGTCCACCAGGCGCTTGAGGAAGTTGAAGCGGACGCCGCGAATGCCGCCGGCGTGGAGCGCGTCGAGCTCGTCGTCGCCGATCGCGGGGTCGACCACCGCGACTCCCCTTGCCGCGCCATTGGACGCCGCGATCCCGTTCAGCGTCGCGCGGTTGTCGGTGCCGTGGCAGCTCGCCTGGACGATGACGTTGCGTGCGAAGCCGAGCCGATCCCGCAGCGCGAACAGCATGTCCGGCCCCGCGTCCTGCGGCAGGTATTTGGCCTTGGCGCTGAACGGGAAGTCGGCGGCGGGGCCGAACACGTGGCAATGCGCGTCGACCGCTCCGGCAGGCGGCATGTAGCGCGGCTGCGACGGCTCCAGCGTCCAGCTGCGGATGCGTCCCTCGGCATCGGTGCTCATGCGAAGACCTCCCCGTCCATCAGCTTGCGCGCGGTGCGTAGCATCCCCGCCTCGACCGGCTGGCCAGCGGCATCGATCGTCACCACGCACTCGGTGACGCCAGTCGGGTGCTCGACGCCGAGCGTCTTGGTGCTGCCGTCCGGAACATCGGCCAGCGCGGCGGCGGGCGAATCCGGCACCAGGCAGGCGGTGGCGACGCTGACCGCGCCGAGCACGCCGATCGAAGCGTGGACGCGGTGCGGGATGAGCGAGCGGACGGCGACCGCCCCACCCTCGCGCGGTGCGGCGACCAGCATCATCTTGGGCACCGACTTCTCCCGTACGTCGCCCAGGTTCATCAGCGGCCCGGCGAGGAGGCGAACTGCCTCCACCCGCGCCTTCATGGAGTCATTGCCGTCGAGCGTCTCCCGATCCTCATAGCCGGTGACGCCGACGTCGGCGGCGGCCAGGACGACGCAGGGCATGCCGTTGTCGATCAGCGTGCAGGCGACCCCGTCAATCACGTCGACCCCGTTTCCGGTCGGCAGCAGCGCGCCGCAACTCGACCCCGCGGTATCGCGGAACAGGAGCGGGATCGGGGCGGCTGTGCCAGGTACGCCGCTGATCTCCGCGTCCCCGTCGTAGCGGACGCGCCCGCCGGGCGTCTGCACGCGGGCGACGGCGACCTGACCGGTATTCTCCATGTAGATGGCGACCGGCGTCTCGTCGCCCGCCGGCGCGACCAGCCCGCGCTCGATCGCAAACGGCCCGACGCCGGCCAGCATGTTGCCGCAATTCTGGCTGTCGGTGACGATCGGCTGGTCGACGAAGACCTGCAGGAACAGATAGTCGACGTCTACTCCGGGGCGCTCCGACCGGCGCACGACCGCGACCTTGGACGTGAGCGGGTCGGCGCCGCCCAAGCCGTCGATCTGGCGTGGATCAGGCGAGCCCATGATCCGGAGGAGCAGTGCGTCGCGCTGACCAGCGTCGCTCGGCAGATCGTCGGCGAGGAAGAACGCCCCCTTCGACGTGCCGCCGCGCATCCACATGACGCGGGTGCCCTCAGACATAGCGGAGGCCTATCTGCTCCAGCTTGCCGCGCATGTCGTAGATGTCGAGGCCGAGTTCGCCCGCCGCCAGCCGCTGCCGCTTGCTCTCCTCCGCCGCCTCCCGCGCCTGCGCCTTCTCCAGCACCGCCGCCGCATCGCCGCGCGGCACCACGCAGACGCCGTCGTCGTCCGCGACGATCACGTCGCCGGGCTGGATCGCCGCACCCGCACAAACGATCGGTACGTTCACGGAGCCGAGCGTCGCCTTCACCGTCCCTTGCGCGAACACCGCCTTTGACCAGACGGGAAAGCCCATCTGGGTCAAATCGCGCACGTCGCGGACGCCGGCATCGATCACCAGCCCGCGGCACCCGCGCGCCATCGCGCTGGTCGCGAGCAGGTCACCGAAATAGCCGTCGACGCACGGCGAGGTCGGGGCGAGCACGATGATGTCGCCCTCGCCCAGTTGCTCGATCGCGACATGAACCATCCAGTTGTCGCCGGGCGGGGCGGAGATGGTCACGGCCGAGCCGGCGATCCGCGCGCCGGGGTAGATCGGCCGCATGTAGTGGGCGAGTAGCCCGGTGCGGCCCTGCGCCTCGTGCACGGTCGCGACCCCTGCCGATGCAAGGCCGTCGATCACGGCGGCATCCGCGCGTTCGATGTGTCGTACCACCGTGCCTGCCATCCGCGCGCTCCTTATCCGCCTTGGTCGAGCCAGCTAGGCTTTTGCACCGGCCTCCGGGCAATTCGGATTGCGGGCGACCCATAAGAATTTGCTATATGACGCCGGTGACTGCACCTGATCCCTTCAGCCTGAACCCCCGTCACCTGCGCGCGCTGTCCGCGATCATCGCGCGCGGCAGCATGAGCGCGGCGGCAGAGGCCGTCGGCCTGTCGCAGCCCGCGCTGACGCAGGGGATTGCGAAGCTGGAGCAGCGGCTGGGCACCAAGCTGTTCGAGCGGCACGCGGACGGCATGCGAGCGACGGAGGAAGGACAGGTGCTGGCCGGGCGCAACGATGCCGCGATCGCCCATCTCTCCGGCGCCGTTCGCGGCGGCGGCCGCGGTTTCGCACGGCCCGAGCTGCTGATGACGGGCACCCAGCTTCGCGCCTTTCTCGCGCTCGCCGACGCGGGCGGATTTGCACGGGCGGCGGCGGCGACCGGCCTGTCGCAGCCGGCGCTGCACCGCGCGGTACGCGAACTGGAGCAGATTTGCGGCCTGGCGCTGGTGGAGCGGCGCGGGCGCGGCGTGGCGCTGACTCCGCGCGGGCTGCGCCTCGCGCGTGGGGTGCGCCTGGCCCGCGCGGAGATCGGCGCGGCGATCGTGGAGATCATGGGCGATGTCGCGGAAGGAGCCGGAAGCCTGACGATCGGCGCCATGCCGCTGTCGCGCGCGCTGATCGTGCCGCGCGCGATCGCGCGGCTCACCGCCGAGCAGCCGGGCGTCCGGATCGACGTGGTGGAAGGATCGTGGCGCGAGCTGATCGATCCGCTGCTCGACGGTGTCCTCGACCTTACCATCGGCGCGCTGCGCGACACGGCGCCGGCCGGGCTGGAGCAGGAGCCTCTGCTGGTCGACCAGCTGGTGGTGGTCGGCCGCGCCGGCCACCCGCTCGCGGCAACCGCGGCGCCGAGCCTTGAGGACATCGCCCGCTACCCCTGGATCGTCGGGCAAAGCGGCACGCCGCTCCGGGCGCAGTGGCAGGCGTTGTTCGCGGGCCGCGCTGCACCCGCCGCGCCGATCGATTGCGGATCGGTGATGGTGATCCGCGAGGTCCTGCGCCAGAGCGACTTCCTGACCCTGCTCTCCCCCGCCCAGATCGCGCTGGAGACGGAAGCGGGCGTGCTGGCGCCGATCGGCCCGCCGCTGCACCAGGGCAACCGCACGATCGGAATTAGCACACGTGCCGGGTGGCGACCCACCCCGGCTCAAGCGCGTTTCCTTACGCTGCTGCGTGATGCGGCGAACACTTTCGGAAACTGAATAGGCTCGGGCGAAATCCGATTGGCAGTGCCGGGTGCGGTGGATCAGTCCCGGGCTATGGAGAGCAGGTTTGCGATCATCGGGTTTGGGGAAGCTGGGCGCACACTCGCTGCCGACCGGAACGCGGGCGTGTCCGTCAGCGCCTACGATCGCAAGCTCGACTCGCCTGCCACCCGTGACGCCATCGGACACGCCTGCCGCGCCGCCGACGTGACGGCGGTCGACACGCCGGCCGATGCTCTTTCCACCGCGACCGCCGTGCTGTCGCTGGTCACCGCCGATCAGGCGCTCGCCGCGGCCCGCCAATATGCGCCGCTGCTCGCTGCCGGCGCGCTGTGGCTCGACGGGAACAGCGTCGCGCCGCAGACCAAGCGCGCCGCCGCCAACGCGATCGAGGCGGCAGGCGGGCGCTACTGCGACGTCGCGATCCTGGCGCCAGTCGATCCCGCGCGGCGCGCGGTCCCGCTGCTGGTCAGCGGTGCGCACGCCGACAAGGGCGTGGCGGCGCTCCGTCAGTTTGGCTTCACCAACGTTCGCGCGGTCGCGGGCGAGATCGGTGCGGCGTCGGCGATCAAGATGATCCGCTCCGTCATGGTCAAGGGGCTGGAGGCGCTCACCGCGGAGTGCCTGCTCGCGGCCGAAGCGGCGGGGGTGCGGGCCGAGGTGCTCGCTTCGCTCGACGCGAGCGACCGCGCGGTGCCGTGGGCAGCGCGCGGTGACTACAACCTCGACCGCATGTTGGTGCACGGCCTGCGCCGCGCCGCCGAGATGGAGGAGGTCGTCGCGACCCTCGATGCGCTCGGCACCGGCAGCGTCATGTCGCGCGGCACCGCCCAGCGCCAGCACGACATCGGCGCGCTCGGGCTCGCTCCGCCGCGCGGGCTCGACGCCAAGCTCGCCGCACTCCTGCCCACCGCCGAGGAGAAGGCCGCGTGAGCCTCGTCATTGACTGCCACGGCCACTACACGACCGCGCCCGCCGCTCACAACGACTGGCGCGAGGCGCAGAAAGCCGCGTTCAAGGCCGGTGAGGCCGCCCCGCCCTACCCCCAAATCTCCGACGACGAGATCCGCGAGACGCTGGAGGCGAACCAGCTCCGGCTGCTGCGCGAGCGCGGGGCGGACATGACGATCTTCTCTCCTCGCGCCTCCGCCATGGCGCCGCACGTGGGCGACGAGGGCGTGGCGCTCGCCTGGGCGCGCGCCAACAACGACCTGATCGCGCGCTGCGTTGCACTTTATCCCGAAACCTTTGTCGGCGTCTGCATGCTGCCGCAGAACCCGAAGGCGGACCTCTCCGGCTCGATCGCCGAGCTGGAGCGGTGCGTCACCGAGCACGGCTTCATCGGCTGCAACCTCAATCCCGACCCCGGCGGCGGGCACTTCACCGCGCCGCCGCTCACCGACCGCTTCTGGTACCCGTTTTACGAAAAGATGGCGGAGCTGGACGTGCCGGCGATGATCCACGTGTCGGGCAGCTGCAATCCCGGGCTGCACGCGACCGGCGCTTATTACATCGCCGCCGACACGATCGCGTTCATGCAGCTGATTCAAGGCGACCTGTTCCGCGACTTCCCGAACTTGCGTTTCATCATCCCGCACGGCGGCGGCGCGGTGCCGTATCACTGGGGCCGCTACCGCGGGCTCGCCGACATGCTGAAGCAGCCGAGCCTCGACACGCACGTCATGAACAATGTGTTCTTCGATACCTGCGTCTATCACCAGCCCGGCATCGACCTGCTCGCCGACGTGATCGATACCAAGAACATCCTGTTCGGGTCGGAGATGGTCGGCGCGGTGCGCGGGATCGATCCCGAGACCGGGCACTATTTCGACGACACCAAACGCTACGTCGACGCGCTGCCGATCACGCCCGAGCAGCGCCATGCGATCTTCGAGGGGAACGCCCGCCGCGTCTTCCCCCGTCTCGATGCCAAGCTGAAGGAGCGCGGCCTGTGAGCACCCCACGCGATATCCACGCCTATCTCGCCGAGTTCGACGACATCCCTGGCACCCGCGTCTTCACCGCGCAGCGCGCGCGGCAGGGCTATCACCTCAACCAGTTTGCGATGAGCCTGATGAAGGCGGACAATCGCGCGCGGTGGAAGGCGGACGAGCGCGCCTACCTCGACGAGTGGAAGCTCACGGACGAGCAGAAGGCGGCCGTGCTCGAGCGCAACTACACCAAGCTGCTCGACCTCGGCGGCAACATCTACTTCCTGTCCAAGGTTTTCTCGACCGACGGGCAGAGTTTCCTCCAGGCGGTCAGCACGATGAGCGGCATGTCGCTGGAGGACTACCAGGCAATGATGATCGCCGGCGGCCGCTCGCCGGAAGGTGTCCGTTCCAAGAAGGAGGCGCGCTGATGGCCCGCATCACCGCTGGCGTCGCCAGCAGCCATATACCGGCGCTGGGCGTCGCGATCGACCTCGACAAGACGCAGGAAGCGTACTGGAAGCCCGCGCTTGCTGGCTACGAATGGACCCGCGAGTGGGAGAAGGCGGAAAAGCCCGACGTCGTGATCCTGGTCTACAACGACCACGCGTCCGCGTTCGACATGCGGGTCATCCCGACCTTCGCGATCGGTTGCTCGGAGGAGTTCAAGCCGGCGGACGAAGGCTGGGGGCCGCGCCCGGTGCCGGTGGTGAAGGGTCACCCCGATCTCGCCTGGCATATCGCGCAGAGCTGCATCCTCGACGAATTTGACATGACGATCATCAACGAGATGGACGTGGACCACGGCCTGACCGTGCCGCTGTCGCTGATGTTCGGCCAGCCCGACGAATGGCCGGCGCGTGTCATTCCGCTCGCGGTCAACGTCGTCACCTATCCCCCGCCCTCCGGCAATCGCTGCTGGGCACTGGGTGAGGCGATCCGCCGCGCGGTGGAGAGCTTCCCCGAGGACCTGAACGTCCAGGTGTGGGGGACCGGGGGCATGAGCCACCAGCTCCAGGGCGAGCGCGCAGGCCTGATCAACAAGGAATGGGACAACCGCTTCCTCGACCGGCTGGAGGGCGACACCGACGAGCTGCGCCACGTGCCGCACATCGAGTATCTGCGCGAGACCGGGTCCGAGGGGATCGAGATGGTCATGTGGCTGATCATGCGCGGCGCGATGGGCAAGACCACGCGCGCACTGCACCGCCACTATCACGTCCCCGCCAGCAACACCGCGGTCGGGCACCTGGTGCTCGAACCGGTCGACTGAACCATCGTCGTGCCAGCGTAGGCTGGCATCCATGTCTGTCGGCGATCGTCGCATCGACACAGAGATGGACCCCGGCCTTCGCCGGGGTGACGGCTGAAGATTGGAGCTAAAGCAATGAAGATCGCCCTCGCCGGTGCCGGCGCCTTTGGAGAAAAGCACCTCGACGCGCTTCAGCGGATCGACGGGGTCGAGGTCGTCTCCGTCGTCGGTCGCTCGCTTGAGCCGACCCAAGCCGTCGCTGCCAAGTACGGCATCGGCCACGCCTGCACCGACTTGGCCGAGGCGCTGGAGCAGCCCGGCCTCGATGCGGTGATCCTTGCCACCCCCACCCAGCTCCACGCCGCGCAGGCGCTCCAGTGCCTGGAGGCGGGCAAGCACGTCCAGGTCGAGATCCCGCTGTGCGACAGCCTGGCGGACGGCGAGGCGGTGCTCGCCAAGCAGCAGGAGACCGGGCTGGTCGCGATGGTCGGCCACACCCGCCGCTTCAATCCGTCGCACCAGTTCCTTCACCACAAGATTGCGGCCGGTGAGCTGAGCGTCCAGCAGATGGACGTCCAGACCTATTTCTTTCGCCGCAAGAACATCAACGCGAAGGGCGAGCCGCGGTCGTGGACCGACCACCTGCTGTGGCACCACGCCGCGCACACGGTGGACCTGTTCGCCTACCAGGCCGGGCCGATCGTGGAGGCGCACGCGCTGCAGGGGCCCAAGCACCCGGAGCTCGGGATCGCGATGGACATGTCAATCCAGCTGAAGGCGGAGTCGGGCGCGATCTGCACCCTGTCGCTCTCGTTCAACAACGATGGTCCGCTCGGCACCTTCTTCCGCTACATCTGCGACAACGGCACCTGGATCGCGCGCTACGACGATCTGGTGACGGGCAAGGAGGAGCCGGTCGACCTGTCGGGCGTCGCCGTATCGAACAACGGCATCGAGCTGCAGGACCGCGAGTTCGTCGCCGCCATCCGCGAAGGGCGCGAGCCGAACGCCAGCGTGGCGCAGGTCATCCCCTGCTACCGCGTGCTCGACCGCCTGGAACAGCAGCTCGGCGCATGAGGACGCAGGTCGCGATCATCGGCAGCGGCCCGTCCGGCCTGCTGCTCGGCCACCTGCTCCGCGCGAGCGGGATCCACTGCGTGGTGGTCGAGCGGCAGACCCGCTCCTACGTCGAGAGCCGGATTCGCGCGGGCGTGCTGGAGACGGTGACGACCGACCTGCTCCACCGGCTCGGCATCGACGCGGGGCTGAACGCCAATGGCTTGCTGGAGGAGGGTTTCGCCCTCGCCGACGGCGACCGGCTGTTCCGGATCGAGATCACCAGGCTCACCGGCAAGCACGTCACCGTCTATGGCCAGACCGAAGTGACCCGCGACCTGATCGCCGCCGCGCCGGAGCGCGGGCTGGAGATCGTGTGGGAGGCGGGCGATCTTGCCATCCACGACATCGACGGCGACCGGCCGAGCGTCACCTTCACCAAGGACGGCGCTGAGCAGCGGATCGAGGCCGACTTCATCGCCGGGTGCGACGGCTTCCACGGCCCTTCCCGCAAGGCGATCGCCGCGGCGGGCGGCGCGGCCGAGTTCGAGCGCGAGTATCCGTTCGGCTGGCTCGGCATCCTGGCCGACGTGCCGCCGTGCCATGACGAGTTGATCTACGCCAACGGCCCGCGCGGCTTCGCGCTCGCTTCCATGCGCTCGCCGACGCGGAGCCGCTACTATATCCAGGTGCCGTTGACCGAGAAGCTGGAGGAATGGCCGGAGGACCGGCTGTGGGACGAGCTTGCCGCGCGGTTCGATCCGATTTCTCAGCACGGCGTCACCCGCGGACCCGCACTCGAGATGTCGATCGCGCCGCTCCGCTCCTACGTGTTCGAGACGATGCGGCGCGGGCGGCTGTTCCTGGCGGGGGACGCCGCGCACATCGTGCCGCCGACCGGAGCCAAGGGGCTGAACCTCGCGGCATCGGACGTCGCGTACCTGTCTGACGCGCTGATCGCCCATTATCGCGACGGCAGCGACGCCGCACTCGACGCCTATCAGGCACGCGCGCTCGCGCGGATTTGGAAGGCGGAGCGGTTCAGCTGGTACCTGACCAAGCTGATGCACCGCTTCCCCGACGACGGCACGTTCGAGCACCGGATGCAGTCGGCCGAGCTCGATTACGTCGCCTCCTCGCCCGCCATGCAGAAGGTGATAGCGGAGAACTACGTCGGGTTGCCGCTGTGACCCTCCCGACCCGGCAACTCGGCACACTGACGGTGTCGGCGATCGGGCTAGGATGCATGAACCTCAGCCACGCCTATGGCACGCCGCCACCGGCAGATGAGGGCGCACGGCTGCTCAACCGCGCGCTCGACCTAGGCGTCACCCTGCTCGACACCGCGGCGCTCTACGGCGGCGGCCGCAACGAAGCGCTGATCGCCGACGCGGTTGGCCACCGCCGCGGTGATTACGTGCTCGCGAGCAAGTGCGTGCTCGGCCTGCGCGAAGGGAAGCGCATCCTCGACGGGTCGCCGGAGGCGATCGCCTGGTCGATCGACCAGTCGCTCCAGCGGCTGCGCACCGACCATATCGACCTCATGTACCTGCACCGCGCCGATCCGGCGGTACCGATCGAAGACTCCGTGGCTGCACTGGTGCGGGCCAAGGAGGCGGGCAAGATCGGCGCGTTGGGTCTGTCGGAGATGGCGAGCGACACGATTCGCCGCGCGCATGCCGTGCATCCGGTCACCGCTGTCCAGACCGAATACTCGCCTGCCGTGCGCAATCCCGAGATCGCGGTGCTGGAAACGTGCCGTGCGCTCGACATCGGCTTCGTCGCCTTCTCGCCGGTCGGGCGCGGGCTGCTCGCCGGCGGTGTTCGCGACGACGCCTATGCGAGCGGCGACCTTCGCCTCTCCATGCCGCGCTTCACGGGCGAGAACCTGCGGCACAATCTGTCGATCGCCGCGCGGTTCGCCGATCTTGCCAGCTCGCTCGGGATCACGCCCGCGCAACTGTCGCTCGCCTGGCTGCTGGCGCGCGGCGCAATTCCGATCCCGGGCACCACCAGCGTCGCTCACCTGGAGGAGGACGTCGGCGCGGCGGAGGTCACGCTGCCGGCTGAGGCGATCGCCGCAGTCGAAGCGATCCTGCCGCCGGGCAAGCTGCGCGGCGCCCGCTACCCGCGCGCGGCGCAGGCGCAAGTGACGACGGAGACGTTTCCGGACGAAGAACTCGCCTGAGAATGCTTGCATCACCTCGCTCCGATGGTATGATCCATAACAATAGGAGAGAGGACTTATGGCGACAGCAGTTCTTGAGCGCACGTTCGAGCGGCACAACCCCGTCACCGGGGAGGTCGCGACCACCGCCCCGGCAGCAACGATCGACGACGCGAACGCGGCGGTCGAGGCGGCCGCGGCAGCCTTCCCCGCCTGGTCCGCGCTGGGGCCGAACGCGCGCCGCGCTGCGCTGATGAAGGCGTCGGTCGCGCTGGAAGCACGCGCCGACCAGTTCGTCGATGCGATGATGGGGGAGATCGGCGCGACCGAAGGCTGGGCGCGCTTCAACCTGATGCTCGCCGCCAGCATGATCCGCGAGGCGGCGGCGATCACCACCCAGATCGGCGGCGAGGTCATCCCCTCCGACAAGCCCGGCTGCATTGCCATGGCGCTGCGCGAACCGGTCGGGGTCATGCTCGGGATCGCGCCGTGGAACGCCCCCATCATCCTGGGCGTGCGCGCGGTCGCGGTACCGCTCGCCTGCGGGAACACGGTGGTGCTGAAGGCAAGCGAGCAGTGCCCGCGCACCCACAGCCTGATCGCGGAAGCGTTCAACGAGGCGCTGCCCGCGGGCGCCGTCTCGATCGTCACCAACGCACCGCAGGATGCGCCGGAAATCGTCGGCGCGCTGATCGACCATCCGGCGGTGCGCCGCATCAACTTCACCGGATCGACCCATGTCGGACGGATCATCGCCAAGCGCGCGGCCGAGCACCTCAAGCCGGTGCTGCTGGAGCTGGGTGGCAAGGCACCGCTCCTCGTGCTGGAGGACGCCGACCTGGATGAGGCGGTCAAGGCCGCGGCATTCGGCGCGTTCATGAACCAGGGCCAGATCTGCATGTCGACCGAGCGGATCATCGTGGTCGATGCCGTCGCCGACGCCTTTGCCGCAAAGTTCCGCGAGAAGGTCGGCACCATGGCGGTCGGCGATCCGCGTGAGGGCAAGACCCCGCTGGGCGCGGTGGTCGACCAGAAGACCGTCGACGTCGTCCGCGCGCTGATCGACGATGCGCTGGCGCAGGGCGCCGAGCAGCTGGTCGGCGGCGAGGCGAACGGCGTGCTGATGCCTGCCCACGTCATCGATCGTGTCACGCCCGAGATGAAGCTGTTCCGAGACGAGAGCTTCGGCCCTGTCGTCGGCATCGCCCGCGCCCGCGACGAGGCGGAAGCGATCGAGATGGCGAACGACACGGAATATGGGCTGTCGGCGTCTGTCTTCACCCGCGACACCGCCCGCGGCCTGCGAGTCGCGCGGGCGATCAAGTCGGGTATCTGCCACGTCAACGGTCCGACCGTTCATGACGAGGCGCAGATGCCGTTCGGCGGCGTCAAGGCGTCCGGTTACGGGCGCTTCGGCGGCCGCGCCGGGATCGACGCCTTTACCGAGCTGCGCTGGGTGACGATCGAGACGCTGCCCGGCCACTATCCGATCTGAGCAGGTCCGGTGCTTACCTCAGGCCCCCTCCTGGTGGCGGTCGCGGCGGCGGCGCAGGTCGCCCCGCCACGGCTGGCCCACGCCTTCACCGTGTCGGTGGATGTCGGCGCTCCGCAGGAGCAGGGCCGCGTCGACGGCAAGCGGATGCGCTTCGTGCCGATCACCGGGGGGCGGGTGTCCGGTCCACGGCTGACCGGCACGGTGCTCGCTGGCGGCGGCGACTGGCAGGCGCTCCACGACGACGGGCTGACCGAGGTACGCGCGCGCTACTCGATCAGGGCCGATGACGGCACGATCATCGACGTTGTGAACGAAGGGGTTCGCACCGCCACGCCCGAGGTTGCCGCCGAGCTTGCCCGTGGCGCTCAGGTCGATCCGTCACGCTACTACTTCCGCAGCAATCCGCGCTTCACTGCGCCCACGGGCGCACACGGCTGGCTGCGTCGCACCCACTTCGTCGCGGTCGGCATTCGCCGGCCGGCTAATGTCGAGATCCAGGTCTTCGCCGTCGAGTGACGGCCACTTTATCAGGGGAACAATCATGGCAGAAACCAGCAGCAACGGCGTCGTCGCCTATGAGGTCGTCGACCGCATCGCCTGGGTGAAGTTCAATCGCCCGGACAAGCGCAACGCGATGAGCCCGACGCTCAACCGCGACATGATGGAGGTGCTCGACGCGCTCGAGTTCCGCGACGATGTAGGCGTGCTGGTACTGAGCGGCGAAGGCGCTGCCTGGACCGCGGGCATGGACCTCAAGGAGTATTTTCGCGAGACCGAGGCCGACGGGCTGAAGGGCACCCGCAAGGCGCAGCGCGAGAGCTACGGCTGGTGGCGGCGGCTACGCTGGTACCAGAAGCCGACGATCGCGATGGTCAATGGCTGGTGCTTCGGCGGTGGCTACGGTCCGCTGTTTGCCTGCGACCTGGCGTTCGCGGCCGAGGAGGCAAAGTTCGGGCTCAGTGAAATCAACTGGGGCATCCTGCCGGGCGGCGGTGCGACCAAGGTTGCGGTCGAGCTGCTGCCGTTCCGCAAGGCGATGTACCACGCGATGATGGGTGAGAACATCGACGGCAAGACCGCCGCGGAATGGGGCCTGGTCAACGAGGCGGTGCCGCTCGCCAGGCTGAAGGACCGCGTCGCCGAAGTCGCGAGCGTGCTGCTCCAGAAGAACCCGGTCGCGCTCAAGGCGACCAAGGATGCGGTGCGCCGCGTGTCGCTGATGAGCTACGAGGACGCCGAGGACTATCTGGTCCGCGCGCAGGAGGCCGCCAACTCCTACGACAACGAGGGTCGCAAGGAAGGCATCCGCCAGTTCATCGACGAGAAGAGCTACAAGCCCGGGCTCGGCGCCTACGACCTGTCGAAGCAGCAGGCGAAGAGCTGACGCCGTCCACCCTGCCCTGCCCTGACGCCGGATCTCTGACCCATGCCTGATCTTTCCCGCCTGCTTGCGCCCCGTTCGGTGGCGATCGTCGGGGCGTCGCCGACCCCCGGTTCGCTTGGCAATTCGGTGCTGATGAACCTGGAGCGGCACGGCTATGCCGGTGCCATTCACCTCATCAACCCGAAGCGGGACGAGATCGGCGGTCGGCCATGCCTGAAGTCGATCGCCGACCTGCCCGACGGAGTCGATGCGGCGGTGCTGGCGATCCCGGGTCCGGCGGTGCTCGACGCGGTGCGGGCGCTCGCGGACCGGGGTGTGGGTGCGGCGGTGATCTTCGCCGCCGGCTTTGCCGAGGGTGGCGAGGAAGGCCTGGCGGCGCAGCGCGAGGTAGCCGAGATCGCCCGCGCCCGCGGGATGGTCATCGAGGGTCCCAACTGCCTCGGCATGACCAACTTCAAGGCCGGGGTGCCGCTGACGTTCGTGGAGACGCCGCCGCACCCGATCACCGGTGCGGGGATCGGCATCGTGTCGCAGTCGGGGGCGATGGCGGTGGTGCTCGGCACGACGCTGATGGCGAAGGAACTGCCGATTACCCTCACCGTCTCGACCGGCAACGAGGCGGCGAGCGGGGTCGAGGACTATGTCGAGCACCTGCTCGGCGATCCGGACACCCGCGTGATCGGGATGATCGTGGAGCAGTTCCGCCAGCCGGCACGCTTCCTGAAGCTGGCGGAGGCTGCCCGGGCGGCAGGCAAGACGATTGTCCTCCTGCACCCGGGCACCTCCAGCGCGGCGCGCGAGTCCGCCGCGACCCACACCGGCGCGATGGCGGGCGACTATGCCCTGATGCGCGCCAAGGTGACGCGCGCGGGCGTGGTGCTGGTCGAGGGACTGGAGGAGCTCGGCGACGTGCTCGACATCGCGTTCCGCGCCAACCCGGTCGCGCAGGGCGGTACCGCGGTGCTGACGGAGAGCGGCGCGTTCAAGGCGCTCACGCTCGACCTCGCCGAGCGGATCGGCCTGCCGCTGCCGGCGATGGGGGACGCGACCGCCGCTGCGATGCGCGCAGCCATCCCCGACTTCATCCCGGTCAGCAACCCGATGGACCTGACCGCGCAGGCGCTGGTCGACCCCGACCTTTATCGCCGCACGCTGGAGCCGCTGCTCGCCGACCCCGCCTATGCTGCGGTCGTACTCGGAATCATCCAGACCGACGAGACGACGGCCGCGCGCAAGTTCAAGCCGATCATCGAGGCGATCCGCACGCTCGCGCCCGACAAGCCGGTGCTGTTCGCCGGGCTGGACGACGGCGCGGTGTTCGACCCCGGTTATGTCCGCGACCTGCGCGCGCTCGGCGTGCCCTATTTCCCGACGCCGGACCGCGCCTTCCGCGCGCTTGCGCAGCTCTCCCGGCTTGCCGCGCGGGATGCGAGTCGGGTGTCCGACGCACCGGTCACCATAGAGGTGCCCGCCGGCGTGATCCCCGAGTATCAGGCGAAGGAACTGCTGGCGCCGCTCGGCATCGCCTTTCCCGCCGGCGGTTTCGCGCGCGACGCAGCCGAGGCGCAGGCAATCGCGACGCGCGTCGGCTATCCGGTCGCGATCAAGGCGCAGGCGGCCGCGCTAAGCCACAAGAGCGACGCCGGCGGCGTGATCCTGAATATTGCGGACGATGCCGCGCTTGCCGCAGCCTGGAACCGTCTGTTCGCGAACGTTGCCGCCTATGATGCCGGGATCGCACTCGACGGTGCGCAGGTCGAGAAGATGGGCGCGCGCGGGACCGAGCTGATCATCGGCGCAAAGAGCGATCCGGAATGGGGACCGGTGATCCTGGTCGGCTTCGGCGGTGTTCAGGCCGAACTGCTCCACGACGTCCGCCTGCTCGCACCCGACCTGCCGCCCGCGGCGATCGCGGCCGAGCTGCGCCAGCTGAAGAGCGGCGCGCTGCTCGACGGCTACCGCGGGTCGCCCGCGCTCGACGTCGACGCGGTCGCCACGCTGGTGGCGGCACTCGGCCGCGTGCTGCTCGGCACACCCGCGATCCGGGAGATCGACCTCAACCCGGTCGTGGTGTACCCGAATGGTCAGGGCGTGGTCGCGCTCGACGCGCTGATCCTGGCGGCCGACTAGCGGCTCAGCGCTCGCGCGCCTCGATGCGGGAGAGCAGCGCGATCAGCTGCGCCCGGTCGTCGGCCGACAGGTCCGCCATCATCTGATCCTCGTGCGATCGGATGCGGGCGAGCGTCGCCGCGAGCACTTCCGTGCCGCTGCGGGTGATGGTGAGCGCGAAGGCGCGGCGATCGTCGGCGGCGACCGTCCGGTCGATCCAGCCCTGTTCCACCACCTCGTTGATCAGCGCGACCATGTTGGCGCGCTGGATGCCGAGCAGGCGACCGGCGGCGCCCTGGTTGATTCCCGGGTTCGCGTCCACCACCGACAGGATGCCGAACAGTACCTGCCGCACACCCGTGCCCGCCACCGCGCGCGCGAAGTCGCTGCCGACCGCGTTGGATGCGCGCCGCAGGTGGTACCCCGCCAACTCCGCCAATACCCCCAGGTCGGAGCCGTCGCGCTCCTCGATCATCTGTGTCGCCATCGCCCCTGTTTCCTTCAGACCGACCGGGCGCGCAAGCCAAGCAGCGCAAGAAGCGCGACAATCGACCCCATCGCCATCAGGATCGCGACCGTCTGCAATCCGTAACCGGCCGCGAACAGGAAGCCGGCGACGGCGGGCGCGAGCGCGGAACCACCGCGTCCCACCCCGATCGCGAAGCCGGTGGCGGTCGCGCGCACGTCGGTCGGGAAGCTCTGCGCAAGCAGGCCGTAGAGCCCGACGACGCCGGCGTTGGTGCAGAAGCCCGCCGCCGCGGCGACCAGTGAGAGCTGCGCCAGGTCGGCCTGCCCCGCCCCGAACAGCGTCACCAGAACGGCGGAGGCAACCATCGCGACGATCGTCAGCGTCCACAGCCGCACCCGCGCGGTGAGCAGCCCGAGCAAGAGCGAACCGCACGCGCCCCCGACATTGGCCCAGACCAGTACGCCCGCCGCCGAGGCAGGCGCGAACCCGCGGTCGTTCACGATCTGCGGTATCCACTTCAGGATGAAGTAGAAGGTCATGATGTGCGCCAGATAGGCGAGCGTCAGCAGAACGGTAGTGCGGACCAGCGCCGGCGAGAACAGCGCCGCGATCGGCAGGCGCGCACGCGCACCGGTCGGCGCGGGCAGGCTGTCGACCGTGCCGTGACCCATGCGGGTCAGTGTCCGGTTGATCGCGTCCAGCGTCCGCGGCCCGCGCCGCTCGAGCTCGAAGGCGATCGACTCGGGTGCGAAGAAGTAGACGATCGGGATGAACGCGAGCGTGACAACGGCGCCGAACTCGAACACCGCCGTCCAGTCGTAGAGCCGCAGCAGCTGCGCCGCAATCGAGCCGCCGATGATCGCGCCGACCGGATAGCCTGCCGCCATCAGCACCACCGCCAGGCTGCGCCGCGCGGCGTTGGACGCCTCCGCTACCGCCGCGTTGGTCGCGGCCAGCATCCCGCCGATGCCGAGCCCGGTCAGCACGCGCCAGACCGAGAGCGTCGCGATGTTCTGCGCAGTGGAGGCGAGGAACATGCCGGCTGCCATCACCACCAGGCAGCCGAGGATGGTTCGGCGTCGGCCGATCCGGTCGGCGACCCCGCCCAGGATGATGGAGCCGATCGCCATCCCGACGAGCTCCATCGACAGCACGATGCCGAGCGCCGCGCGGTCGATCCCCCAGTCGCGGGTGATGCCGGGTGAGGCGAAGCTGATCGACAGCACGTCGAAACCGTCGAGCGCGTTAAGCCCGATCATGACCGACACAACGACCCACTGGAACCGCGACATCGGCCGCTGATCGATAATGTCCCGCGGATCCGCCATGCCGCCTTCCCCTCCGTTCCGTTTCTTCGCCTACCGCTATGCCAGACAACACCTAGCGGCAAGTGCCCGCTTGCCACGGACACGTCCGGGTCCGCTCAGCTACCCTCGAGCAGCGCGGCGACACGTCCGAGCAGGTCGACGATCCGTGCTCGGAGCGCGGGCGTGTCGCGAGTCTGGGGGTAGGCCACGCTGAACGCGCCTGCGACCTCGCCGCCGACGATCGCGGCTCGCCCGATCCCGATGATGCCGAGGTCGTACTCGCCGATGGTGACCGCCACCCCGTCGCGGCGGGCGATGGCGAGTTCGGCCCGCAGCACCGCCTCGTCGGTGACGGTCCGCTCGGTAAAGGGCAGTCGCTCGCTTTCCTTGAAGTAGCGGTCGAGCTCGGCGTCAGGCAGCGCCGCCAGGATCGCCTTGCCGGCCGCGAAGCCGTGCAACCCGTTGTGGGCGCCGGGCGGAACGGCGTAGCGGAGCGCCTGCTCGCTGGTCTCGGTGACCAGCGCCTCCAGCTGCCAGCCATCGCGCACGAAGAAGGAGCTAGTTTCGTTCAGCTGCGTGCGCAGCGTGCGGACGAGCGGCGCCGCGCGATCGGCCAGGCTGAAGCCGCGCTCGCGCAGTCGCAGCCGCTCCAGCCCCGCCCCGGGCAGGTAGCGTCGCCCGTCCCGCGCGAGGTAACCGCGCGCGACCAGCGTGGAAAGCAGGTAGGACAGGCTGCTGATTGGGATGCCCAGCCCGGTCGCGATCTCCTGCGCGACCAGCGGCTGGCCGCGCGCGATCACCAGCTCGATGATGTCGAGCGCACGGTTCGCGGACTTGACCCCGCCTTGATCCCTGTCAGCCATCCGCCAATCATGACGGAGTGCGGCGGCGTGATCCAGCCGCACTCGCGCCCGTCAGCCCCACACCTCGCGCGCGACATCCTGAACCAGTCGCAGCTTGGCCGACTGCTGCTCCACCTCGATGTCGTTGCCGTGGACGGTGGAGGAGAAGCCGCACTGCGGCGACAGCGCGAGCTGGTCGAGCGGGGCGTGACGCGCGGCCTCATCAATGCGGGCACGGATCTCGGCTGCGGACTCGAGCGCGCCGAGCTTGGTCGTGACGAGCCCGAGCACCACCGTCTTGCCGGCGGGCAGGTGGCGGAGCGGCGCGAAGTCGCCCGAGCGCGGATCGTCATACTCCAGGAAGTAGCCATCGACCGCGAGCTCGTTGAACAGCACCTCGGCGACCGGCTCGTAGCCGCCCTCCGCGGCCCAGGACGAGCGGAAGTTGCCTCGGCACAGGTGCACGGTCGCGACCATGTCGGCCGGGCGATCGCGAACCGAATCGTTGATGATCTGCGCGTACAGTCGCGGCAGCGCATCCGGGTCCATGCCCCGCTTGCGCGCGTTCTCGCGCTGCGTGTCGTCGCACAGATAGGCGAGGTTGGTGTCGTCAAGCTGGATGTAGCGGCAGCCGGCGTCCGCCAGGCTCGCGATCTCGGCGCGGTAGGCAGCGGCGAGATCGGTGTAGAATTCCTCCAGGTCCGGGTAGGTGTCGGGATCGATCGCATCACGCCCGCCGCGGAAGTGCAGCATGGTCGGGGACGGGATCGTCACCTTGGCGGTCCGGCTCGTGCAGCCCGCGAGGAACTCGTAGTCGGCGCGCTGGATGTCGCGGCCGTGCCCGACCTTGCCCGCGATCTTCATGACAGGAGGTGCGTACTCCAGCTCCTTGCCGCCGTGCTGATGGAACTTGACCTGGGTGCCGCCAGCCTCCTCAACGCCGTCGAGCTGGAGCAGGAAGTCGGTGTGGAAGTAGGTGCGACGAAACTCACCGTCGGTCACGCCCTCGTAGCCGAGCTCTTCCTGATAGCGGACGATGTCACGGATCGCGTCGTCCTCGACCGTGCGGAGCGTCGACGCGTCGATCTCGCCGGCCTTGAACGCGGTGCGGGCGTCGATCAGCGCCTTGGGCCGGAGGAAGCTGCCGACGTGATCGGCACGGAATGGGGGCGTCGGCATCCTCTGGACTCCTGGGATTGTAGGTCGGCGTAACAATGCCGCTCGTAGGCGAGACGAGGGCCAGCACGCAACGGCGCGCACGCCAATTCAGCGCGCAGCGAGCTCGCTCACCAGCAACGGATCGGGGCGGCAGACGTAGGACGCGGCCGAGCGCTCGTCCCCGCCAGTGAACACCGCCGCGTTCGGGGCGGCGCAGAGCGCCCGCGTGAACTCGGGCTTGCCCACCGTCAGGCGGGTGCCGACGATCCGCTCGGGCGCCTGGCCCTGCTCGACCCAGCGGATCAGCGCCCACAGCATGTCGCGTGAGGGATCGTCGGGGTAGCTCTCCTGCCCCGATGCGCCGAAGCTGTCGACGCCGGGACCGCCGCGGCAGTGGTACATTCCCGGCACCATGAACAGCCGCACCGCTTCGTCCAGGCGTTCCACACCGCCGTTGGCGCGGGCGAGCGCCGCATAGTAATCGAGCGTGGGGCGGGCGATCACCGACGGGTCCGCCCAGCCCTGGTAGATGATCGCCTTGCCGCCGCGCGCCAGGAACGGCGCGATCCGGGTCCGATCGGCGCGCAATTCCGGCATGACGCGGTTCGCCGCCACCAGATCGGCGGTGCGCTGGAAGCGGTCCTCGTCCCAGTTCGGGTCGTTGTAGACGGCATCGGCCCACATCGCGCGGAGCAGCGGTGACGGCGGTCCCGGCCGGGTGCGGATGCCGGGCAGCAGCCCCTTGTCCATCGGCCGGCCCTGCTCGTCCGGCATCGGCGCGACGATCCGCTCCAGCATGGCGAGCTTCGGCGCCGACAGGCAGTCTCCCGCCTGCCCCGCTTTGCACAGCAGCGCCGCAGGCCGGAAGCGGCAGGCGAGCGGATTCTCGACGATACCGTCGGCGACTCCGTCCGCACGGTCGCACGCCTCCGTCGCCTTGCGCTCGTACAGCGCCCAGTCGGCGTCGGACAGCGCACCGGCCGGATCGTTCTTCTGGAGCAGCGCGCCCCACATCATCCTCACCGACACCAGCGGCATGTACGGCCCCGGTGCGCCGGCAATGACGCCGTCGTAGTCGCCGGGATAGTTCTGCATTTCCTTGAGCGCCTGGCGCCCGCCACCGGAACAGCCAGTGAAGTAGCTGCGGTTCGCGCGTCTGCCGTAGAAGCGCTGGACGATTGCCTTGGCCGCCGCCGCGGTCAGGTGAACGGCGCGGTGCTCGTAATCGATCCGCGCCTTCGGATTCGCCATCCAGCGCGCCTGCGTGACCTTGTGACCGCTGTCGGTGGTGACGGTGGCGAAGCCCTCCGCCACCCGGCGGCTCATGTCGAGGTAGTTGTAGATGCCGGCGTCGCCGCCCACGCCCGCGCCGAGCAGCCGGCCGTTCCACTGCGCGGGCAGCCAGAGCTCGAAGCCGATCGTGCCCTCGATGGTGCCCTCGACCCGGCACAGCGGCTTGCCGACCGGCATTGGCGCGTAGCCGCGTTGCGCGACTGTCGGCGTCCATCCGTTCTGCTCGGCGACGGCAGTCGCGCGCACGATCGTCGCGCCGCCCAGTTGAGCGCCCGCGAGACTCGCGCACGCGGCCGCCGCCGCCAGCAGCATCAGAACTTCACCTGCGCGGTGAGCGAGACGATGCGCGGGATCGGGTTCGCACCCTGCGGATCATAGCCGCCGGTGGTGTCGACGAAGGGCGGCTCCTCATCGAACAAGTTGCGGACGTCGGCGCCGATCGTGACATTGCGGGTCAGCTCGAACCCGACCGACAGGTCGAAGGTGTCGTAGTTGGAGATCTGCTGCCGCGGCGTGACGGTGGTGTTGAAGTAACCCGCCAGGTGATTCCAGGTCAGGCGGCTGCGCAATCCCCGCCACTGCACGCCTATGTCGGCCTGGTTGCGAAACTTCTGCGTGAAGCCGAAGGTGTCAACGACGCTGACCAGCCCTGATCCCGGCACCGCCTCGAACAGATAGTCGAGGATGTAGCTGCCCTGGATGCCGGCATCCATCCGGATGTCGCCCATCTGCCAGTTGTAGCTGAGCGCGAAGTCCAACCCGCGCAGCAAGGAGGTGCCGAGGTTCTGGCGGCGCCCGTCGGCGATAAAGGTGACCTGGCTCTGGTCGATCACGGCGTTGAGCGGCAGGCCGGAGTTGACCAGCCCGCTGATCGTTGCAGCCGTCGGGTTGAACTGCACGAACTGGCGATAGATCGGGTTGGTCAGCAGCCCCGGCGTACCGCGCAGCGCCTGGATCTGGTCGGTGTAGTCGATTCGAAAGTAGGTGAGGCTCGCGACCAGCCCCGGGATTTCGGGCGGGGCCGCCTCCACGCCGAATGACCAGGTCGTCGCCTGTTCGGGCTGCAGGTCGGGATTTCCGCCGGCAATGCCGATGCCGATCTGGTTGCCGTTCGGCCCCGGCAGCGTGTCGAAGTAGAGCCCGGCGCCACCGCCGACCGTCGAAACCTCGGTAAAAGTCGGCGCGCGAAACGACGTGCCATAGGTGCCCTTGAGCGACAGCCCGCGGAACGGCTTGTAGGTGACGCCGATCTTCGGATTGGTGGTGCTCCCGAAGTCGCTGTAGTTCTCGTAGCGAAGCGCCGCGCTGAGCGAGAGCTGCTCCAGCCCCGGTGAGGCGTTCCCCGCGCCGACGATCGGCACGAACAATTCGCCGAACACCGCGTCGACGTTACGCTCCCCATCGCTGCCAACCGCGACCGGCGCGGCCGAGGTGCCAGTCTGCAGGTCGGTGAAGGTGTACTCGACACGGTGCTCGCCGCCGATTGCCAGGCGAACGTTGCCGCCCGGCAGCGCGAACAACGTGCCGTCGGCCTGCGCGTTGTAGACGTCGAGTTTCGTGCGGCCGGTGATTACGAACAGGTTGTCGATCAGCCGCGCGTAGGTCGCGGGATTGTTGGTACCGCCGAAGACATTCAGCGCCGTCGCCGGGTTGGTGTCGCGCAGCGCCGCGGCGAGGGCGGCGGCGTTGGCGCCGTTCTGCCGCCGATTGTCGACCTCCTCCGACTCGCCATGGCTGTAGTAGGCGGTCGCGCGGAAGTCGCCGAACAGATCGACCTCGACGCCCCCGACAGCGTTCCACGTCTCGTTCCAGAACCGGCGCTGGATCTGCCCGAACTCCGGATAGAGCGAGTAGGCAACGGTGACGCAGCGCGTGCCGGCCGCAACCCCCGCGCTTGCCGGGCACAGCCCCGGCGTGACCCCGGCAGGTGCGACGTAGAACGGATTGGTGCTGGGCACGGCCGTGTTGATGTTGGCGATCAGCGGAAGCGTCCCCTCACGCCTGGACCAGAAGCCGTCGGCGAACACGCGGATGCGGTCGCCGATCTCCTGGCTGAGCGCGCCCGTCAGGCTGAAGCGCTCCTGGTCGGGGATGACCTCCAAGTCGCGGTCGTAGAAGCAGCGGTTGCTGGTGCCCGCGACCAGACTGCCGCGGTTCGCCGCGGTCACGCCGCCGGTCGGGATCGCGTAGCTGACGCCGTTTGCGGTAATCGTGCCGGGATTGCAGGTCAGCACCCGCAGGTCGCGCCCGCCGCGCGCGCGGTTGTCGTTCTGGTAGAAGTCGAGGTCGGTGCCGATCAGCGCCGAGTTGTAGGTCCACTCGCCGGCGAGCATCGCATAGCCGCCGCTCCAGCGCTTGCCGGCGATCGCCGATGCCTGACGCTCGTCATAGTTGCCGTCGGTGAAGCCGTAGCGGCCGCGCGCCTCCAATCCGTCGAAGTCGCGGCGCAGGATCAGGTTGACCACGCCGGCGACCGCGTCCGACCCGTAGATCGCCGAGGCGCCGTCGGCGATCACTTCCACGCGGCTGAGCGCGATGGAGGGAAGCACGGACGGGTCGGTGAACTGACCCTGGGTGCCCTGCGGCGGAAAGCGGCGGCCGTCGTAGAGCAGCAGGGTCGCGTTGGTGCTGAGCCCGCGCAGGTTGATGCCGGCCCCGCGTGTCGCGTTGGCCGCGCCGTTCTGCGCCGAACCGCCCGCCCGGTTGGCGCCGAGCGAGACCACCTGGGGCACGCGACGCAGCAGGTCGTTCGTGGAGGTGACCGGCGTTTCCGCGATCTTGGCCTGGTCGATCGCGATCACGCTCGATCCGACCGGCGCGATGCCGCGGATGCGCGATCCGGTGACGACGATGTCCTGCGCCGCGCCGTCCTCATCGGGCGCGGTGTCGGCGGTGGCGGGCGTTGCCGGCTGCTGATCGGTGACCGGCTCGGCCGTCTGCGCGGCGGCGGGTGCGGCGAGCGCGAGGGTCAGCGCGAGCGGGGCGGCGCCCAGCAGCAGGCGTTTGGACGTGGTGATCATGGCCTTTCGTTCCTCTCTCTATGCCCGCTCCCGCTTGTTGCCGCGAATGGGGCCGGTCAGTGGTAAGATCAGTTGGCTTCGGCGCGCGCTGCCCTTGCCGGCCGTGACGCGAGCCGCGGCGCGACCGACAGCAGCACGATCGCGGCGATCAGGATGGCCGCGCCGATCAGCTCGGCGGAACGCGGGTATTTGAGCCCCCATCCCGCCGCGAGGATCAGCGCGGCGCCGACGCCCGCGACCAGGCTGGCGGCACGCTCCAGCGGCACGCAATAGGCGTTCTCGCGCGGGTCGAGCAGGATGATGATCGCAAACACGGAGACGATCGTCAGCGTCAGTCCGATCACGAACAGCGGCAAGATCACCGGGTCGGTCCAGACCGCCAGGAACCCCCAGCTGAGCTCGCTCGACTGGCCGCCGATCCCGCTTGCCGAGACGATCGCGAGGAACAGGACGGAGAGCGGCAGCGCGAGCACCTTCTCCTCGACGAAGTAGCGGCGGACGGAGGCCGGATCGCCGCTTTTCGAGACCTTGGTCATGACGAGGAGGCGGAGAAAATAGCCGGCGGTGTAGAGCACCACCGTGAGGATCGCGATCGGCGGCAGCTTCAGCCCGCCGCGGTCGCCAAGCGTCAGCACAAGGGCACCCAGCACCATGACGAGCGCCGTCCAGCTCCACCAGCGCACCCGCCGCCCAAACACAAGATCGACCAGCGGCGCGATGATGAGGATATCGCCGCGCATCAGCAGCTGGATAAAGGGGATGCTGACGTTCGGGATCGTGAACGAGAGCGGCACGGTAAACAGCACCAGCGCAGTGCCGAGCCCCGACAGCAGCGTGTAGCGCGTGGGCACCGGCACGCGCGCGCCGGCGATCGTCACGCCGTGCGCGTCACGGTGCCAGCCCGACCACCAGATGAAGAGGTACGTCAGCAGCGTGCTGATGATCAGCGATGCGGGCAGCGTCTCCAGCCCGGTCAGCGGGCGGCCGAGCCCGGCGTGCGGAGACGAGGACAGCAGCTTCAGCAGCACCGCGTTTGGCAGGTAGGCGAGAAAATAGAGAAGGACGTAACCCTCCAGCGGAAAGTCGCGCCAGCGCATCACGCCGCCTCCGCCAGCTCGACCATGTCGTCAGCGGGCGTGTAGCGGGCGTTCAGCCCCGCCTCCTTCGTCACCGCCGTCAGATAATCGATCACCTCGGCATGGCGCGCGGTTCCGGTCTTGCAGAACCGCGGCACCGCGTCGCGGTCGATGTAGAGCGGGAGGAGGCCCGCACGGGTGACGCGCCCGCCCGCGATCTCCAGCCGCGCGACCATCGACAGGCGCGATGCGGGCGGGAAATTGTAGAGGCTGTCGAAGTCCGGCTCCCAATTTTCGGCAAGCACCCGAATTTCGTTGAAGCTCTTCGATGCCGCATGAGCGGCGTCCATGCGCAGGTCGGTCGCGAAATTGCAGAGCGAGTGGAAGACCGGCTTGCCCTCGATCAGCTCGCAGCCCTTCAGAATGTGCGCGTGCCCGCCGATGATCGCATCGGCGCCAGCCGCGATCGTCGCGCGGGCGACAGCGCGCTGATAGTCGGCCAGCGTCGCGCGGACGAAGTGGATGCCCCAGTGATGCGAGACGACGACCACGTCATGGGCCGCTTTGGCGGCGCGCACGTCCGCCTCCAACGCGGCCAAGTCCTCGCCGTGCGGCCAGCTGTGGATGCGCGCAGGCGTCCCCGGCTGATCGTGCTCGATCTGCTCATAGTGGGTAAAAGCGCGCATCGGTGCGCAACCCGGGCGCCGCTCGGTCGCCCAGTAATCCTGCGGCAGGATAGACGAGTAGGCGAGGATCGCGACGCGGGTGCCGTCACCGAGCGTGATGCTGACGGGGGTGCGCGCCTCGGCGATCGTCGCGCCTGCGCCGACCACCTGCATGCCCGCCCGCTCGATATTTCCGACCGTTTCAGAGAAGGCGTCGTTGCCCCAGTCCAGTACGTGATTGCCGGCCATGGAGATCACGTCGAAGCCGGCGTCGGCGAGCGCGTCGGCGCCGTCAGGCCGCGCCAGCACCGCGTGCCGGGCCTGCGGCGCGCGAACGCCGCTCAGTGCGAAGCTCGTCTCCAGCTGCCCGAAGACGATGTCGGCGGCGCGCAGCACGTCACGGGTTGCCGTGAAACTCTCCGCATAGTCCGCCCGGTCCATGGCGAGGTCCCCGGTCGCGAGCAGGACGTGGCTCATGCCGGTTTGACGAAGCTGATCGGCGTTGACAGGGCCCCGATCTCGGGGAAGCGGGTCGGCTGCGGCTCGCCTGCGAGTTTGAAGCCGGGGGCAGCGGCGAGCAGCTCCTCCAGCGCGACGATCAGCTCCAGCCGGGCGAGCGCAGCCCCCACGCACTGGTGCGGCCCGCGGCCGAACGCGACCGAGTCCTTCATGTTGGCGCGGTCGAGCCGGAACTCGTCGGCGCCCTCGAACACCTGCTCGTCGCGGTTGGCGCTGGCGTAGACCAGCGCGATCGGCTCGCCCGCGGGGATGGTCCGGCCGCGGATCGTCACGTCGGTGAGCGCCGTGCGCGCGAAACCGCGGTAGGGCGTGTAGAGGCGCAGGAACTCGTCGATTGCCGCAGGCACCAGCGCCGGATCGGAGCGCAGCCGGGCCTGGAGCGCCTGGTCACGGCCGAGATGCGCGGCGATCGAGCCGATCATGACGCTCGGCGCGATGATGCCGACCACCAGCACCTGGCGGATCGTGCCGACGATCATCTCGTCCGGCAGTGGCTCTCCATCGACTCGCGCGGCGAGCAGCGCGCTGGTCGCATCCTCGTTCTCCGGCAGCGGATTGGCGCGCCGGTCAGCGACGATCGCGCGCGCCATGTCGTAGAGCCACAGGCTCGATTCCTTGGTCGCGTCGACGTCATTCGACTGTACGGCGATGTTGTAGCGTTTGCCCACCTCCGTCAGCTCGCGCACCGCCTGCGGGTCCAGGTTCATCCAGTGCGCGAAGGTCGCGATCGGCATGTGGGCGGAGAAGTCCGCGACCACGTCGCCGCCGCCTGCGCTCACCATCCGGCCGAGCAGCTCCCGGCAGATGCCGCGGATCACGGGACGAAGCCGCTCCACGCGCCGTTCGGTCAACAGCGGAGCGAGCGCACGGCGATAGGGGGTGTGTTCGGGTGGATCGAGGTGGAGCGGCGGCCGACGCCCGGTGAAGGCGACTTTGGGCACGACATTCTGCTTGGAGGTGACGAAGCTGCGCCAGTCGGCCGCAGCCTCCGCGACGTCGGCGTGCTTCATCAGGGCCCAGAACCCGCCCCAGGTATCGCTGTGCGCGACCGGGCAACCCTGACGCAGCCGCGCGTATTCGACATGCGGGCTGTCGAAGGTCTCGAGCTGAAGCGGATCGAAGTCATGGCTCATAGCGATCAGCGTACGGTGATGTGCAAGCGCTTGCAAGATTGTTCTTTGCGGCAACCTTCGTCTTGTGAGTAGGGTAAAGCATGACCATCGCCCGCACGCCGCGCCTGGACGACGTTGCCGCCCGCGCGGGCGTGTCGGCCGCGACCGTCTCGCGCTTCCTGAACACCCCCGATGTGGTGAAGGACGCGACCGCCGAGCGCATCCGCGAGGCGATCGCCGCGACCGGCTATGTGCCAAACATGACCGCCGGGGCGCTCGCCACCAACCGCTCGCGCCTGATCGCGGCGCTGGTGCCCGACATCGCGCAGTCGATCTTCAACGACACGGTCGAGGCGATGATCGACGAGCTCGCCGCCGACGGGAACAGCGTGGTGCTGGCGCTGACCGGCGCCGACAATCGCCGGCTCGATCGGGAGATCAGCGTCGCACTCGGCCGCAGGGTCGACGCGATCATCCTGACCGGGATCGTCAGCGATCCGGATGCCCGCGCCCGGCTGCGCTCGCAAGGCACCACGGTCATCGAGACCTGGGGACTGCCCGATGATCCGATCGACGTGTCGATCGGCTTCTCGCACCGGCAGGCGGGTGAGGAGATGGCGCGGTTCCTGCGCGGGCGCGGCTATCGCCGGCCGCACCTGGTGGTGCCGCGCTCCACCCGGTCGGAACGGCGCGCGTCCGGCTTCACCGAGCGTTGGGTGCGCGACGGCGGCGAGGCGCCGACGCGGCTCGACGTCAACGTACCCAGCCACTTCGGCCAGGGCCGCTTCAGCTTCCGCGCGCTCGCCGACCTGCCCGAGCGGCCGGACGTGGTCGTGTGCGGGTCCGACTGGATCGCGCAGGGGCTGATCGTGGAAGCGCAGGCGGCGGGCATCCGCGTGCCGGATCAGGTCGCCGTGACGGGGTTCGGCAACCTGCGGCTCGCGGGCGACATGCGCCCGACGATCACCACCGTCGACGTCGATGGCGGCCGGATCGCGCGCGAGGTGATCCGGGTGCTCCGCGCCCGGGCCGCGGGCGAACGGGTGGAGACCCGGATCGACGTCGGCTTCCGGATCATCGCGCGCGAGAGTGCGTGAAAGGGCTTGCACCCGGCAGCGATCCGGCTAGCTTTGCGCCATAACAAAGCTGGAGAGAGCCGATGCGCCGTTCGCTGACCTTCACCCTGCTGACCGGCATCGCCACGCTGGCGAGCGCGCAGCAGCAGCCGCCGCGCGGCCCCGCTCCCGTCGATCCCGCGCTCGCCGCGCGCGAGGCGGCGCAGCGCGCGGCGGCGGACAAGCTCCCCGACGCGGCCGGCTCCGGCCCCTTCAAAGCGATCAAGGAAGTCGATCCGACGCTTGCGAACCACGTCGTCTATCGGCCCGCCACCATCCCAGCCAGCCGCAAGCTGGGCATGATCGTCTGGGGTAACGGCGGCTGCCGTGAGGACGGGGCGAGCGCGCGCCAGCACCTAGGCGAGCTCGCCAGTCACGGTTATGTCGTGATTGCGCCGGGCACGATCCTGAGCGGCCCGGGCGCGCCGCCGCCCCAGCCCGAGAAGCAGGGGCTATTCGTGCAGACCACCACCGCCGACGTGCTGGCCGGGCTCGACTGGGCGCTGGCCGAGAACAAGCGGCGGGGTAGCCGCTACTTCGGACGGATCGATCCGGCGCTGGTCGGGGTCGCCGGGCACAGCTGCGGCGGATTGCAAGCGATCCAGGCAGCGGCTGACCCGCGGATCCGCGCCGTGATTGTTCACAACAGCGGCGTCTTCGCCGACGGCAGCAACCCCATTCGCGGCATGACGATCGACAAGTCCGCCTTGACGAAGTTCCACACGCCGGTGCTCTACGTGCTCGGCGGATCAAGCGACGTCGCCTACCCGAACGGGACCGACGACTTCCGCAAGATCGCGCACGTGCCGGCCATGCTCCTCAACCTCAACGTCGGGCACGGCGGCACCTTCCGCGAGCCCGGCGGCGGTGCCGTGGCGCAGGTCTCCGCCAAGTGGTTCGAATGGCAGCTGCGCGGCGACAAGGCAGCGGCGCGGACCTTCACCGGGCCGAACTGCGGTGTCTGCACCGATCCCAAATGGACGGTGGAACGCAAGGGAATCAGCTGAGCCGACCTACTTGCACCGCACCCCGCGTACGCAGGGCCGCAGCATGGGGGACGGCGTGTGCGCGACGAAGCCGGCCGGGCGCCCCGGCCAGCGCCCGCTGTCGAGCCGCGCCTCCAGGTAGCGGATGCTGGCGAGCACCGTATCGGGCGTGAAGGTGCAGTGCCCGGCCTGGCGCACCCAGAGGCTCTGCACCCGCGCGCCCGCCGCCTCGGCATAGCCGCGCTGGAGGGCGGGTGCGGTCAGGCCGTCGCCGATCGCCTGCACGGCGATCAGCGGCACGGCGGCCCGCGCGTTGGGCGTATAATGCTGCATCATGTAGCGGACCGCTGCCGGCTTGGCGGCGATGGGCGGCGCGGCCTGCAGGCGCTTGAGGTCCGCGTCCAGATCGAGCCCGGCCGCCCGGTAGAGCGCCGCAACCATCGCCCGCCGGCCGGACTGGTCGAGCTGGCGGCGGTAGTCGACACCTGTCGTCCAGGAGAAGACGCCCCCGGCCCGCCGCTCCTGGTCCAGGCGCGGCAGGAAAACGCCGCGCGAGAAGCTGCGGGCGATCTCGTCGGCCTGCGCGGCATAGTCGGTCGGTGCCGGCTCCGCGCGGTCGCGACTGGTCCACCCGGGAATCCCCGCCAGCACACCGGCGAGCGCGATGCGGGCGCGACCGGCCGGTGTCGCGGCAGCGTCGGCGACGGCAGCCTCCACCTTCTTGCCGTTCGCCATGTCGTCGTCGATGTCGACGACGCGGATGCCGGCGTCGGGCGCGACCAGCGTGCGGAAGGCGGTGGCCCCGTCAAGCGCCATGTTCATCATCCCGACCGCGCCGCCGATCGAGGCGCAGAGCGCCACCGCGCCGTCGATCGCCGCCGGGCGCTGCTCGGCGAGTGCGGTGGTCACCAGTCCGCCCATCGAATAGCCCCAGGCGATCACCCGCTTCGGTTTGCCGTGGCGCGCGGCGAAGGCGGCAATGGTCGCGCGCTGGGCGGGAACGGCCTCCTCCAGCGCCCAGCCACCACTGCCGTAATCGGACCCTGCGATCGCATACCCGCGGGCGAGCAGCGCCTCCCGTAGCGCCGCTGGTGCCGTCTCCGGCTTGCCAACGGTCGGCGAGTAGCCGCGGCTCCACAGCAGCAAGGTGCCGTTCCAGTTCGCCGGACGCTCGCTCGCCCAACGCGCACCGCCCGGCAGCAACTGCGCGGGATCGGCAGGGGACTGGGCGGCGGTCGGGGATACCAACACGGCCATGCTGACGACGGGCACCAACCACCGCTTCATCGCGCTCTCCTCCGCTTTTCGCTTGCCTTCGCTTCCTCCGAATGAAAGCGTTTGCAGATTATGTTGGTAGATACAACAGCAGTGCCGCTGAGCCGCCACCTTGCCGATCATGTCGCGGCGATCGGCTTCGATGATCTGAACGACCACACCATCGATGCCACGCGCCGGGCACTCCTCGACGCCACGGGAGTGATGCTCGCGGCGAGCGGGCTTGCACCGGATGCGGCGCCATTCCGGGCGCAGGTGATCGCGGAGGGCGGCACCGCGGAGGCCCGGGTGCTCGCTACCCCAATGCGGGTACCGATGGCGGCGGCGGCCTTCGCGAACGGCGCGCTCGGCCACGCGCTCGACTTCGGCGACACCTTCGATGTCGGACCCGCGCATCCAAATGCCGCGCTGGTCCCTGCCCTGCTGGCGATCGCCGATGCCGACCCGACGATCGACGGCGCTCGGTTCCTCGCCGCCATGGCGCTCGGCAGCGATCTCGCCTGCCGCATATCGCTCGCCCCCGCGCGACCGTTCGAGGAAGGCGGCTGGTACCCGCCGCCCTTCGCCGGGCTGATCGGGGCAGCGGCGGCCTCGGCCAAGCTGCTCGGACTGGATGCCGGCGGGATCGTCCAGGCGATCGGCCTCGCGCTCTGCCAGGCGAGCTTCCCCGCCGAGATAAAGCACGACGCCGCCACCCGCCTGCGCGGGGTGCGGGAGGCGTTCGCCGCACGGGCGGCGGTCAGCGGGGCGCTGCTGGCGGGACGGGGCGTCCGCGCCTTTGCCGCGCCGCTCGAAGGGCGCGGCGGCTTCTTCGCGCTTCATGGCGGCGGCGTGCGCGCGGAGGTTCTGCTCGACCGGCTAGGGACCCGCTTCCTCGGAGACGAGGTGAGCTTCAAGCCCTGGCCGGCGTGTCGCGGCACCCACGCCTATATTGAGGCCGCGCTCGCGCTCCGCTCGCAGACGGCAGCCGACCGGATCGTCGGGATCGAGGCGGAGATCGGGCCCGTGCAGGAGATGCTGGTCAACCCGCCCGCGGCAAAGGCGGCGCCGGCGAGCGCAATCGAGGCCAAGTTCTCGATCCCGTTCACGATCGCCGCGGCGCTGGTTTATGGCTCGGTGACACTCGACAGCTTCGACGCGGCGGCGCTTACCGACTCCGCCGTCCTCGCCATCGCCGCCAAGGTGCAGCCGGTGCGCAATCCGACATGGGGCCGCGCGGAAGCGGCGAGCGGCAGCGTGACGATCGTGACGAGTGACGGCCGCCGCCTTCACCACGCCGTGCCGCAGGCCGCCGGCCATCCCGATCGCCCGATGCCGAACGACAGCCTGGTCGCCAAGTTCGTCGATTGCTGCGGCCGGGCCGCCGAGCCGATCACGGCCGAGCGCGCGCGTGCCCTCGCCGACCACCTTCTAGCCCTCGGTCCGGGAGCGCCGATCCTGCCGCTCTGATCGGCACTCCCGGATCAGCGATCACGCCGCCTTGGTGCGCCACCCGTCGGCATAGGTATCGCGCGCGACCTCTGAATAGGGCACCGGCGCGACGGTCGCCTTGATCTCGGTCTGGACGTGGCGCTCGACCGTCGGCTTGGCGGTGCCGCCGTTTGGCTCGCCCCACAGCAGCGTGACCTCCGTCCCCGGCTCGGCAAGCGACTCGTCGATCATTGCAAGCGCCAGGAAGCGCCCGGCGTTGACGGTGTAGCCGATCCAGGTCGAGATACCGACCGTCCTCCCGTCCTTCAGCACCGCGTCATAGGGGTGCATCGCATAGACCGACATCGGAAACTCCAGGAACTTGGCCTTGTCGCCGGTCTGGAGCATCGAGCTGATCACGCGCGCGACATCCTCGTTGTCGAGCGCGAGCGTCACCTTGCGGCGGTGCGGCTGGTCCTTGATCCGCTCCAGCGCCTCGCGCCCGACGAAATCATGGTCGAACTTGACCATGATGCCGTAGCCGAGATCCCAGGGCGTCAGGTAGTAATCCTCGATGCTGTCGCCGACGAAGCTGCCGCCGATCGAGCAGGTCCCCTCGTACGACTTGGCCGGCAGCCACTCGCGGAAGGCGCGGCTCCCCTCCCCCGTGTAGGTCGCGGGCAGCGGCGACGGGATCCAGCCCGATTCAAGCGCATTGGAGCTGTAGGTACGGCCGCCGCAGAGCGTCAGGCCGAAGTCCCTGCCCGCCTCGATCAGCGCATTGCGGACCGTGTCATAGTCCTTCCACGGCCCGAACAGCTCGTAACCCGGCTGGCCGGACATGCCGTGGCGCAGTGCCCGCACCTCGACGCCCGCGAAGGTGATCGGCGCCATGTGGAAGAACTTCAGATCCGGCGGCGTCTCACCCATCGCCCGCTCCAGCACCTGCATCGCGTTCGGGCCCTGAAGCTGGAAGCGGTAGTTGCGTCGGGTGCCCTGTTGATCGAGCGGGCGCGCGGCGGTGCGCTCGTCACGCTCGACCTTGACGTCCCACTTGCCGGTCGACGCCCAATACTCGACCCACTCGATCGACGGCGCGCGCCCGACCAGCTCGAACGTCTCCTCGGCCAGGTAGAACAGGATCACGTCGCCGATGACATAGCCCTCCGGCGTCACCGGCGCGAACTGCTTGGCACGGTTCGGCACGAAGCCCTTGAAGCTGTTCGGCGCGAGATACGACAGCATGTCGAACGCGCCCGGCCCGGTGACCAGCAGGTCGACCATGTGGAAGCTCTGATTGAACAGCACCGCGCTTTCCGCCCAGGAGCGCTGCTCATCCCGCCAATTCGAATACTCGCCCGGCACGCCCGGGTAGGCGTTGGGGCCGGTCTGCTGGTTGCGCAGGAAGTCGACGATGTCGCCCTTGCTGTCCAGGAGCTGCTGCAGCGTCTCGGTCATTGTCTCGATCCTTCTCCGATGAGGGCGACGGGCATCGCGCGAACGCGCAAGCGGCGCCTCTTCTGCTCGCACCCAATCACATGCTTGAAGTTTCGTCTATACGAATCTTCTAATCAGTCCTAGGCTGCGACAAAATGGGCGAGGAGAGAGGCGCCATGATCCCGATCATTCACCCGAACTGGGCACGCGCCCCGATCAACATGGTCGACGGCTACTCGCTGGAGATGACCGCCAAGGACATCGACTCGCTGCGCGCCGCCGCCCCGGCGATCGCGCCGGTCACGCCGGTCGCCGTGACCTTCCTGCCCGGCGAGGATGCGGCGGCGCGGGTCGCCGCAGCACGCACCGTGCGCGCGCTCGGGTTCGAGCCGATGCCGCATTTCTCCGCCCGGCGGATCCGATCGGAGCGCGAGTTCCGCGACTACCTGGCGGCCGCGGTCGCCGAAGCGGGCGTGCAGCGCTGCTTCGTCATCGCCGGCGACCCGGCCGAGCCCGAAGGCCCTTACAGCGACAGCTCCGCGCTGATCGAGAGCGGCGCGTTCGAGGCGAACGGGATCACCGCGATCGGCATCGGCGGGCATCCGGAAGGGCACCCGAACATGACGCCGGACCAGGGCTGGGCCGTGCTGGAGGGCAAGTGCGCCGCGATCGAGCGCCGCGGCATGGCACCGCTGATCGTCACACAATTTGCCTTTGACGGTGAGCGCGTGCTGGACTGGGTCGCGGCACTGCGGGCGCGCGGCATCGATGCGCCCGTCCGACTTGGCGTGCCGGGACCGGCCGGGATCAGGACGCTGCTGCGTTTCGCCGCACGCTGCGGGGTCGGCGCGTCGGCGGCGGTGCTCTCCAAATACGGCATCTCGCTCGGCGCGCTGCTCGGCTCGGCGGGTCCCGACCGGCTCGTCGATACGCTCGCGGCCGGGCTACGCGCGGAACATGGCGCCGTCCGGCTGCACTTCTACCCCTTTGGAGGGATCGAGAAGACGGTTGCCTGGATCAACGACTATGACAATGCGCACGGATCGGTGATGGGGAGGATGACCGGTGAGTGACGAGAGCTTTATCCTGCGGCTGCAATGCCCGGACCGGCCGGGGCTGGTCGCGAGCGTCGCCGGGTTCCTGGCGGAGCGCGGCTGCAACATCATCGACGCCCGCCAGTATGACGACTGGTCGGTCGACCGCTTCTTCATGCGGGTCGCGTTCACGCCCGGTCCCGACGCCGCGCTGGACCAGCTCCGCGCGGCCTTCGCGCCGGTCGCCGCGCAGGCCGACATGGACTGGTCGCTGCGGCGCAGCGGCGAGCGCAAGCGCGTGCTGCTGATGGTGTCGAAGTGGGACCATTGCCTGGGCGACCTGCTCTACCGCCAGCGGCTGGGTGAGCTGCCGATGGAGGTGGTGGGAATCGCCTCCAACCACCCGCGCGACGTGCTCCACACCTCGCTGATCGGCGACGTGCCGTACCACTACCTGCCGGTCACCCGCGACACCAAGCCGCGCCAGGAAGCGCAGATCAAGCGGCTGGTGGAGGAGAGCGGGGCCGAGCTGGTCGTGCTCGCCCGCTACATGCAGATCCTGTCGGACGACCTCGCCGGCTTCCTCTCGGGGCGCTGCATCAACATTCACCACAGCTTCCTGCCCGGCTTCAAGGGCGCCAAGCCGTACCACCAGGCGCACACCCGCGGCGTCAAGATGATCGGGGCGACCGCCCACTACGTCACCGCCGACCTGGACGAGGGCCCGATCATCCACCAGGACGTGGAAACGATCAGCCATGCCGACACGCCGGACGACCTGGTCCGCAAGGGCCGCGACATCGAGCGGCGGGTGCTGGCGGAGGCGGTGCGGCTGCACCTGGACGAGCGGGTGTTCGCGAACGGCGTGCGGACGGTCGTCTTCCGCGACTGAGCCGCGCGGCTCAGATCTGGTCGTAGATCCGGTCCAGCGTGCGGTTGAGCAGCAGCAGTTCGGAGGAGGAGAGCGCACGCAGCACGGCATGCTCGGTCCGGTCGAGGATGCGGAACAGCTCGTCGAGCGTTTCACGGCCCGCGGGCTCCAGGTAGATCGCCCGCCGCCGCCGATCGCTCGGCACATGGCGGCGCGCGATCCAGCCGCGCTCCTCCAGCTCGTCGATCAGCGCGACGACCGCGGACGAGTCCATCCCGATCTGGCGGCCGATATCGGCCTGCGAGATGCCCGGGTTGTCCTCGATGATCGCAAGCGCGCTGAGCGCGCCCGAGCGGAGCCGGTACTGCGCTGCCGCATCGGAGAACTGCCGCGACAAGTGGTTCTGGATCCGGCGCAGGCGGAAGCCGACGAAGTTGTTGAGCCGACCGAGCCCGGGCTGCTCGTCCTCGGGCAGCAGCGGCTCGGGCTCGGCCTTGGCGCTCACAGCGCGGGGCCTGCGCAGGGCGGACGCGATCCGCTCCGCAAGCGCCGGAGCGTGTCCTGCGCCACCCGAAGCATCGCTTGCCCGGGCAGGCCGTGGTCGGCGTTCGCCGCGGCCTGTGCCGCTTCGGCCAGGTAGAGCGCGTCGAGCCGCTGCTGCGCCACCGGATCGGGCTGAACAAAGGTCATGCCGAGCCCGCGCGCATAATCGATCCCGACCTGCTCGGCCTGCTTGAACTCGCTCGCCACCGCACGCTCCCAGACGATCCTGCTGTCCAGCAATAGGCGCTCGAGGTCGGGGGGCAAGCGACGAAGGCTGTCTTCCGAGATCGCACGGGCCGGATAGGCGCCGCGCGCGATCCGGAGCTGGTTGTAGAAGCGCGCGACCTCCGCGAAGTGGAGCGCCTTCAGCGTGTCGGCGGGGGCGACCACGCCGTCGATGACGCCCTTCGCCATTGCCGGGTAGACGTCGGCCATCGGCATGTCGAGCGGGTCGGCGCCCAGGCGGCGGAGCAGCGGCACCAACTCGCCCGGCACGCGCAGACGCAATCCGCGCAGATCCTCCAGCCGGCGGACCGGGCGGGTACGCGTGACGATGCCGAGCACGTTGCCGCCCTGCACCTCCATCGGCACCAGTCCGGCGAGCTCCTGTCCCAGCCTCGGGAATGATGCCTGGAGGCAGCGGTACACCGCCACCTGATCGTCGATCGACTGCTCGCCGCCGTAGAAACCGGCTTGGAGGCGGATCGCATGGGTGCCGCCGCGCGTGTAGATTGGGCTGATGGTCGCGACATCGACCACGCCGTGGCGCAGCTCCACCAGGTTGTGCTCGGAGGAGATCAGCCCGCCTGCCCACGACGGCTGGATGCGCAGCCGCCCGCCCGAGATGCGCTCGACATGCGCGATCCACTGCTGGTCGGCGCGGCTCAGTGGATGCCCGGCCGTGTAGGGCGTGGCGTAGCGCAGCACGGTTGGCGCGTCCGGCGCTGGCGCCTCGCTGCACCCGGCGAGCAGCAGCAGCGCGGCGAGCAGCCGCCTCACGCCAGCACGCCGGGCAGCCACAGCGCGGTGGCGGGCACGAGGATCAGAAGCGCGATGTGGAGCATGTCAGCGGCCAGGAACGGCAGCACGCCGCGGAAGATGGTGCCGAGCGGCACGTCCTTGGCAATGCCCTGAATGATGTAGACGTTCATGCCGAGCGGCGGGTGGACGAGCCCGAGCTCGATCGTGCGGACGACGAAGATGCCGAACCAGATCGGGCTCATGCCGAGCCCCACCATCATCGGCAGGAAGATCGGCACGGTGAGCAGCATCAGCGCCATGCCGTCGAGCACCGAGCCGAGCAGCAGCAGCACGACCACGATCACCGCCGCCGCCGCCTTCGCATCCAGGTTCGCGTCGATGACGAGCGCGGTCAGGTGGGAGGCGAGGCCGGTTGCGCCCAGGAACACGCTGAACACGATCGCGCCGATGATGATCGCGTAGATGACGCCCGCGGTCCGCAGCGTCTCGGCGAGCGCGCGGCGCAGCGCCGGGATCGTCAGCTTGCCGCGCCTGGCGCACAGCAGCATCGCCAGGACGCTGCCGATCGACGCGGCCTCGGTCGGGGTGAACCAGCCGACAGTGAGGCCGCCGATCACCAGCACGATCAGGACCGCGATGTCGGCGATCCGCCCGAGCGAGGCGAAGCGCTCCCGCCACGGCACCCGCTCGCTGACCGGCCCGAGCGCGGGATTGCGGCGGCACAGCAGGATGATGACGGCGATGTACAGCAGCGCCTGGGTTGCGACCGGGACTAGCGCGGCGGCGAACAGCTTGGAGATCGGCTGCTCGGCGATCATGCCGTAGACGATCAGCGCGCCCGATGGGGGGATCAGCGAGCCAAGCGTGCCGCCCGCTGCGATCGATCCGGTCGAAAGCGACGGCGCATAGCCGCGCTTGCGCATTTCCGGCAGCGCAACCAGGCCGACGGTGGCGGCGGTCGCGAGGCTTGATCCGCTGATCGCGCCAAATCCTGCGCAGCCCGCGATCGAGGCGGTGGCAAGCCCGCCGCGGCGGTGACCGAGCAGCTTGGCAGCGGCATCGAAGAAGTCGCGGCTGGCGCCCGCGGTGAAGCACAGGTGCGCCATCAGCAGGAACAGCGGCAGTACGCCCAGTTCGTAGCGGGAGATGGTCTCCCACCCGACCACGCCCGCCTTGATCGTCGCAGCCTCGATCGAGGTGAGCAGCGCGAGGCCGGTGAAGCCGACGAGTCCCAACACCGCGGCGATCGGCACGCCGAGCGCGAGCAGCGCCAGCAGCACCGCGATCGAGAGCGCCCCGATCAGCTCCGGCGTCATGCGCGGCGAGCCGCAGTGCGCACGAAAAGCGTGGCCGTGAAGATCAGCGCGAACGTCGCGAACAGGCGCAGCGGCGCGAGCGGGATGCCGAGCAGGTCGGTCGCCTCCGCCGCCGCCCGCAGATCCCAGGCGATCCAGCCGCAGCCGACCGCCAGGACCAGGAAGAAGGCTGCACCCAGCAGCTGCCCCGCCGGCGCCAGCACGGCGCGCGAGGCGGGCGAGACGCGGTCGAGCACGGCGTGGATTACCGCGTGCGCGCCCGCCGCACTCGCGCAGACGATCGCGCAGGCGCCCGCCACGCTGACCGACGCCTGGACCAGCTCGAGCGCGCCGAGCAGCGGAAAGCCGAAGTGGCGGCCGAGCACCGCCAGTGCATCGGTCGCCATCGCGACCAGCAGCGCGACCGATCCGAGCGCGACGGCGACGCCGGTCAGCCCGGTCGGCAGCGGCTGGGGCGCCCGCTCCTCGCCGAAATCGTCGGGCGGCGGCAGGCTCACCGCCGGGCCGCCAGCACGCTTGCCGGCGCGAGCGTCAGGTCGATGTAGGAGGCGTCCGCGCCCCCGAGCCTCAGGTCGATGCGCGGCGGCGGATCCTGCTTCAGCTGCGCGAGGTTGCGCTGACGCTGGTCGGCGCCGGTAATCGAGAAGCGCAGGCTGTGCCCGGCCGCGATGATCCGCGAGGTCGGGCTGAGTTCGAAGCGCAGGGTCGCCACTTCGCCAGGCGCAAGCGGCGCGGCGTCAACGCGCGCGTTGCTGTGCCAGGGCAGGCCCAGATTGGGGTAGGGCGCCTCCCCCAACTTGCGGTGCGATGCGAGCAGCCGGCCGTGCGTGATCAGCGTCGCCGATCCGTCCGCCGCGACATCCTCCAGGTAGCCGAAGACCGGGACGTCACGACTGTCGCTCGACAGCGTCAGATTGACGATCCCGAACCCCGACAGCCACATGGCCTGCGTCATTGGCGCGGTCACATAGCCCTTCGCAACCGCCGGATTGACGCACGGCCAGAAGCCCGGCTCGGGCAAGGCACCCGGCTTTGGCGGCGTGCTGACGGCGCGGCCCGGCATCGCCCAGGCCGGTGGCGTGCAGCCGACCGCGTAGGTCACCTGATAGGCATCGCGCGCCGCGCGGGGCCGGCGATCGCTCAGGCGGGCTGCGGCCGCCAGATAGTAGCGCGTCGCAGGCGTGTCGCTGAGCGGCAACTTGCTCGCGAAGCGCCACGCGCTCGCCTCCGGCAGGCCGATCGTCTTGAACCAGATCGGCGGCTCGCGATCGATGCCGTTGTCGACCCCCTTCAGCACGTGGTCGAACCAGCGCAGGTGCTCGGCGAAGCTGTCGATCGTGTCGACGTCGCAGTGTCCGCCCGGTCCCATGATCAGCCTGGCGGGGGCCGCGCCGCGCATGTTCTCATACCCGATCAGCGCCTGGTCGGCGGGCTCGTCCATCCAGTTGCCCCAGCTGTACACGGCGATCCCAGCACGGCGCATGGCGTCGATCTTCGGATAGGGAGAGGACAGCGGCCAGTACTGGATGTCGTCGGCCCGCGTCCGGTCGTCGCGAAACGCGAGTTCCCCGACCAGGTCCATCATCTGCCCGTTGCGAGCATGCTGCGCGAGTGCGGCCTCTCGCAGGGAACCGTCACGGTCGGCGTCGACCGGCGCGGTCGGCAGGTCCTCTTCGGGCCCCTGCGGCCGTGTGTTGAACTGTCCCGACAGGCCGCCGCGCCGGACATTGCGATAGCTGTCGAACTGCGCCGCCTGCGGAAAGATCGCGCGGAGATGCGGCGGCGTGTTGCGCGCCGTCGCCCACTGTGTCCCGCCGACGTAGGAGCAGCCGAACATGCCGACCTTGCCGTTGGCATAGGGCTGCGCGGCAAGCCACTCGACCAGGTCGTGGCCGTCCTCGCCCTCATGCTGGTCGGCGTAGCCGGCGCGGACGCCGAACGAGCTGCCCTTGCCGCGGACGTCGGCAACCGCGATGACGTAGCCGTAGCGGGTCAGCTCCGCGAACGGGCGGCCACGCGGCGACTTCGCCTCCAGCGTGCCGACAACCGTCCCGTCCGCGTCAATGCGGCGCGAGAGGTAGGGCGTGAAGGAGAAGAGCACCGGCAGCCGCTCGTTCGTCACTCGCCCGCCCCGCGTCGGGCGGTAGACGGTGACCGCCAGGCGAACGCCGTCGCGGACCGGAACCAACTCGCTGGTTCGCACGAAACCGCCGTGGGTTTCGCGCGCGCCCGGGTAGACGCCCGGACGCGTGTCCTGCGCCGCCGCCGCCGTGGTGGCGAGCAGCAGCGCAGCGACGGCGGCCATGCGCAGCATCAGAACTTCAGCGACATGCCGGCGGTGATCAGGCGGCCGAGCGGATTGTGCTGTTGCACGTCGAAGCCGCCCGACTGGTTCGGGCTCGGCGCGAGCGCGGCGTAGGGCGGATCGCGGTCGAACAGGTTGGTGGCGTTTAGGTTCAGCGTCGCGCCCTTCAGGAACGGATGATCGAGGTCGCCGAAGGTGTAGCTGAGGTCAAGGTCGACCGTCGTCCAGCTGTCGATGCGCTGCACGGGATTGACCGTGTCGTTCCGATAGGACGGGATGTGATTGATGTAGCTCGTCGCGCGGAAGCCGCCGCTCTCCCACCCGACATTGCCGCGCAGCCGGTACTCGACAGGGTAATTGACGAAGTCGAGCCGGTCGAGGATCGGCGCACTCGGCGTCTGCGCGACATCGAACTTGAAGTAGTAGATGCCGTTCAGCCCGAGCTGGATCGCGCCGGCGCCGACCGGCACCCGGTAGCGCGCGACGAAGTCGATGCCGTCCGTTTCCGTGATGCCGAGATTGGCTGGCCGCGCATCGACGATCACCGCCGGGTTGGCGAGCGGCACGCCGCGGATCGGCAGGCGCGAGGTGAGATCCTGCACGAAGGCGGCGGAAGGATTGCGAATGATGAAGTCGCTGAACAGCGCCGAGCGCTGGAGGACGCTCAGGTCACCGAGCAGTGAGGAAATCTGCCCCTCATACTTCACGTTGAAGTAGGTGATGTTGGCATCGAACCCCTCGAGCCCGCCGCGAGGCGCGAGATCGACGCCGGCCGTCCAGGTCGTCGCGGTTTCCGGCGACAGGCCGAGATTGCCCTCGCTCCACGCATAGCCCTGCGTGAAGCCGGTCGGCGAGGTCGGGTCGGCGAAGTTCTGGACGGTCAGCGACGGATTGGTCGACACCAGCGATCCGAGCCCGGGCGCGCGGAAGGACGTGCCGTAGGTGCCGCGGAAGGTGACACCCCGGACCGGCGCGTAGCTGACCCCGACCTTGGGGTTCCAGGTGTCGCCGACGTCGCTGTACGAATCGAGCCGGCCGGCGACGTTCACCTCCAGCCGCTGCAATCCCGGCCGGGCGTTCGCGGCACCGAAGATCGGGACCAGCAGCTCGGCGTAGCCGGACGTGAACGAGCGGCCGAGATCGAATATGGTGCCCGTCAGCCTGCCGTTCGGGCCGGTGTAGGTGCCGTTGTGGACGATGATGCGGTTGTACTCGCCACCGAGTGCCAGCCGCACGTCGCCGCCGGGCAGACCGATCAGCGGCCCGTCGAGCTTGGCCTGCACCTGGGTCTGCTTGGTCCGACCGATGGCGGCGAGCGCAGTGAAATTGCCGATCGCGTCGATGACGGCTTGGGAATTGCCGCCGCCGTAGGGGTTGAACGCGGTCGCGGGATTGCTGCTGGCGAGCGCGGCGGTCAGCGCGGGCGCGTTGACGCCGTAGTTGAACGCCTCGTCCTTGTTGTACCCGAACGATCCGCTGACCTCGCCCTTCCAGCCGGCGGCGATGTCGACCTGAAGCGCGACGGTGCCCTGGTAGCTCTCCGATCCGCCGTCATAGGGCAGGCTGTTGCCGAGCTCGGGTCCGAAGAAATACTGCACGTTCTGCGTGTTGGCGGTGCTGCCGGCCGGGCGGACGAAGAAGGCGTTGGTGCTGGGGACCGTCAGCGCCTGCGCGGTGGACTGGATGTTGCGGACGAAATCGCGCTTGTACCAGAAGCCGTCACCGGTGATGCGGACGCCGGGCAGGATTTCCTGCGAGAAGGTCGCGACCGCGCCGTTCTTCTCGATCTGCGGGATCACATCGCTGAACCGGCCGAGGTCGCAGCGGTTGGTGGTGCCGGCGACCAGCCGTCCGGCGGTCGCCTGGGTCACGCCGCCCACGGGGATCGCGTAGTTGACCCCGCCCGCGACGATCGTGCCGGGGTTGCAGGTGATGACCCGGAAGTCGGGGCCGCCGAACGGGCGCTGGTCGGCGACGATATAGTCGCGATCGAGCCCGGAGAGCGCGCTGTGGTAGCTGTGCTCGAAGGCGAGCATGATCTGCCCGGTGCTCCAGCGCTTGCCGACCGCGAGCCCGAGCTGGCGGGTGTTGTAGTTGTCGGCGACGCCGGCGCGCGCGCTCGCCTCCACGCCGTCCAGGTCTCGGCGCATGATGAGGTTGACCACGCCGGCGACCGCGTCGGACCCATAGATTGCGGACGCGCCGTCGGCGACGATCTCCACCCGCTGCAGCGCGAGCAGCGGCACGATGGAAGTGTCCTGATAGGCCCCGCCGGTGCCGCTGCCGGGCAGGCGGTGCCCGTTCAGCAGCGTCAGGGTCGCGTTGGGCCCGATCCCGCGCAGGTTCACCGAGTTGACATAGGTAATGTTGCCGGCGCCGCCCTGCGCACCACGGTTCGTTTCGTTCACGCCGATGTTGATCGCCTGCGGCACATCGCGGAACAGTTCAGCGGTCGACACGGCGGCGGTGGCGGTGAAGTCCTCTCGCCCTACCGCGATCACGCTGGAGCCGACCGGGGCCGCGCCGCGGATGCGACTGCCGGTCACGACGATGTCGGCGGCCTGTTCCTCGCTCGCCTGTGCGGCTTCCTGCTCGGGCTCGGGGACCGCTTCGACCTGCGGCGTCGGCACGTCCGCCTGCCGGGGAGCGACCGTCTGCGCCGTGGCAGGCAGCGCCATCACGATTGCCGTTCCCGCCAGCAGTGCCTTCATCGGAGCCATCGACCCTCTCCCACTTTGTTTATATTTATATCTATTGAACATTACAGCGAAAGCCTGTCAATAGGCGACATGGTCGAATTGGGAGAACAGGCGTGAGCGCCAGCAAGGAACAGCCGCTCGCCGGGCTGCGGGTGATCGATCTGACGCGGGCGCTCGCCGGCCCTTACGCGACGCTGCTGCTCGCCGGGCTGGGCGCCGAGGTCATCAAGGTGGAAGACCCGCGTCACGGCGACCTTGCGCGGGAGAACAGCCCCTATGTGGGGCGCGACGGGGTGGTGGTGCAGAAGGCGCACGACGACGACGTGTCGATCTCCCACTTGTCGCGTGCGCGCGGCAAGTGGGGCGTGTCGCTCAACTTCAAAAAGCCGGGCGCGCTCGACGTGTTCGCCGACCTGATCCGCGACGCCGACATCCTGGTCGAGAATTTCGCGAGCGGGACGGCCGATCGGCTCGGCATCGGCTATGCCGCGGCAAAGGCGATCAACCCGCGGCTGATCTACTGCTCGCTGAGCGGCTTTGGCCAGGGTGTGGATGAAGGCGCGAAGGCGATGGACGTGATCGTTCAGGCGCTGTCGGGCGCAATGTACGCGAGCGGCGGGCCAGGCGAGCCGCCGGTTCGCATGGGCATCCCGATCGCCGACATGCTCGCCCCCGTGTTCGGGGTGATCGGCATCCTCTCCGCACTGGAGCAGCGCCATCGCACCGGCGAGGGGCAGCAGGTCGACGTCTCCATGCTGGGCGCGCTCACCTCCTTCGTCGGGATCGAGAACTGGCGCGCGATGCGACTGGCCGGCCTGCCGCGCCGTACCGGGCTGACCGTCCATCGGCTGTCGCCGTTCGGCATCTTCAAGTGCCGTGACGGCCATATCGCGATCGTCGCCGCGCATGATCCGCTGACGATCGGGTTGTTCAAGGCGATGCGCGCCGACGACATGCTCGCCGACGCGCGCTACGCCACCCGCGACGCCCGGGTCGCCAATGCCATCCTGCTGGAGGAGCGGATCACCGAGTGGACCAGCGAGCTGTCGGTGGCCGAGGCGGTCGCCGCGCTGGAGGCGGAGGGCGTGCCGGTGGCTCCGGTCCGCTACCCGGAGGACGCGCTCGCCGATCCTCGCGTCGTGGCGCGCGAGGAAACGATGCAGATCGTCCATCCCCGATACGAGACCGATGCCGAGCTGCGCACCGTGGGTGTGCCGATCCGCTTCTCCGACGCGCAGACCGGCTTCGCCGATCGCCTGCCGGTCGCGATCGGCGAGCACAACGACGCGGTCTACCGCGACCTGCTCGGCTACCCGCCCGAGCGGATCGCCGCGCTGCGCGAGGCGGGCGCGATCTGATGACGGTGGCGGCGGAGATCGCGTCCGCAGCGGAGTCGGGCGCGCGCGTCGTGCTCTGCGCGGGCGGCGACCTCCCCTTCCCGCTCCTGCGCGCGGCCGGGCTGACGCCGGTGCTGCTCCGTCCCGACCCGACAGCCGTCACCCCCTTCGCCGACGCGCGCGGGCTCGGCGCCAGCATGGGATGGCGCGCGCGTGCGCTGCTCCAGCTCATTGCCGATCATGGCCGGGCAGCGATTGGCCTGGTCGTGAGCCACGAAGACGCGGTGCTCCCGCAGCTGTTCGCGACGCTGCGCGAATTGCCGGAGCTTGGGCGGAGCGACGCCGATACCTTCTTCTGCGACCTCCTCCACCGCGACTTGCCGGAGGTCAGGGCCTATAACGAGCGCCAGCTCGCCGCGCTGGAGGGCTGGGCCGCGGCACTCGGCCACCCGGTCGATCCCGCGATATCGACCGAGCAGCCCGCGGCCGACCCTGTCTTGCCGCATCTCGTCGTCGGATCGGACGCGGTGCTGCCGCAGCCTGGACCAGCGACGCTGCTCGACCGCGCGGTGCAGTGGACCGGCGGCAGCTTCGCCGGGCTGGACCGGTTCGAGCAGGCGCTGGATGAGGCGCTGGCGAGCGGCCGCGTCGATACGGTCACGCACCTAACCCGCTACGAGGATGAAGCGGCACCCTGGACCGCCGGGCCGGCCGAGCGGCGCTGCGTCGCGGCGGGCGTGCCGTTCCGGGCGCTACCCGAGCGGCGTGCCGGGGATCCCGCCGTTGCGGCGCAACTGCGTGGCGAAGAGCCGCCACCCGCTGTGCGGCCAGCGGCTGCCGCGCGCCCGCCCTCCGCAACGCCGCCACCGCGCAGCCGCAAGCTCCTCGCCTCCACCGACAGCTTCGGTGCCTATCAGCGCGCCTGGTTCGCCCGCACGCGCGAGCGCGCCGCCGCCGGCGAGCCGTTCGCGGTCGTCAACGCCAACGCGCCGCAGGAGCTGCTCCAGGCACTCGACATCTCCTTCGTCGTCAACCAGTGGTGGGCATCGATTGTTGCCGCCAAGCAGCAGTCCGGCCGCTACGCCGCGCTGCTGCGCGCCAACGGGCTGCCCGACCGGACGGAGGCGTACAGCAGCCAGGGGCTCGCCGCCGCCTTCGACACCGATCCCGAAGCGCAGCCCTGGGGCGGGCTGCCGCGGCCGACCATGCTGCACGCGGTGCTCGATACCGATGCGACCCGCGGCCTGTTCGATAGCTGGGCGCGGGTGACCGGTGCCGAGCTGTTCTACTACGACCGCACGATCGAGCGGCGGTGGCAGGTGCCGACCGCTTGGTGGGACGACCTTCACGATCGCTGGGAAGCGACGCTCGAGTCCGATCGGCTCGACCTCTTCGAACAACAGCTGCTGGACGCGGCGGAGCGCCTGCACCGGACGACCGGTCGCCGGCTCGACCCGGATCGCTTCGCCACCGTGCTCGCGCTGGTCAACGAGCAGGAAGGCTATTACCGCCGCACCCGTGACCTGATCGCCGCGGCGCCGCGCGCGCCGGTCAGCGTGGTCGACACCATGCCCGCGACGATGGTGCCGCAGTGGCACCGCGGGACTGAGTGGGGACGCGACGCCGCCCGCGCCTTCCACGACGAGGTCGCCGCGCTGGTCGCGTCGGGCAGCGCCGCGTGCGCGGATGAGCGGCTGCGGCTGATGTGGGTCGGTCGAGGCTTGTGGAACCGCACCAGTTTCTACCAGCAGTGGGAGCAAAGCCACGGCGCCGTCTTCGTCTGGTCGATGTACCTGGCGCTCGCGGCGGACGGCTATATCCGGCGCTACGATCGGCCGGATGAGGCGATGCGCTCGCTCGCCGCGCGGTTCCTGACGATGGGCGACGAGCTCCGGATGCCGACCTGGTCGGGCGCGTGGCACGTCAAGGAAGCGCGGAGCCACCGCGTCGACGCGGCCGTTGCGCTGGACGACGCCGATCCGCTGGTGCTGGCGGCGCTGGAGCGGAGCGGCGTGCCGGTGCTGCGGCTGCCGCTCTCCAACTACGATACCGCCGGCTGGGAGGCGCAGGAGGCGCGCGTCACGGCGTTCCTCGACGGGCTTCGCTGAGTTCCGGCACGATCCGGATGTCGACCCGGCGAGCGGCCGGCGCCGCCAGTCCGTCGAACGCCGCGGGGACGAACGGCGCACCGCCGCGCCCGACCCGCACGGTGATCCGATCGGCCGCGATCCCGCGCATGATCAGCGCGTTGCGGACCAGCTCCGCCCGCTCGCGCGCGAGCGACGCCGGCTCGGCGATCGTGCGGCCGGAGACCTCGACCTTCCGCACATCGGCGAAGCCGGTCACCTCGATGCCGGCGGGCTGCACGTCGAGCGCGTAGTTGATCGTCGCGTCGAGGTAATAGTCGCTCAGCTGGTAGGTGATGAAGCGGCTCTGGTAGTCGAACGGGATGGTGAAGCGGCCGTCGGCGAACGGCCGGTCCGGGCGCTTGCGCTCCTCGTAGAGCGGCCGGACGTTGCGCTCGGGCAGCGCGAAGCGGCGGCCCTGATAGCCTTCGGCCGCCAGCATGTGGCGGGTGCATCCCTCCTCCAGCACCGACACGCGCGCAGGCTCCAGCACGGTGCCGCCGCACGGATCGCCCGCGGCCGCACTCTGCACGCCCTCGACCAGCACCGCATGGTTCCAGTCGGGCTTGGTCGGCGCGGCGGTCACGTCGTAGCGGACGCCGCTCGCTTCGTCCTCGACCAGCCAGCAGCCGGACTTTCGGCCGTTGTCGGTGTCGCGGTAGACCGGGCAGCCGATGTAGCGCACCGCCGCCCCGCCGTTCGCTGCGACCGCGGCGAGGAGGATGGCGACGCGGATCACAGCGCGCGCATCAGGTTGACCAGATCCTGCTTTTCCTGCTCGGTGTAGCCGATGTTGTAGCGACGTTCGTAATAGTCGACGACGCCGCGCAGATCCTTGGCCGATCCGTTGGAGAAATAGGGGGCGCGGCCCGACAGCCCGCGGAGTGTCTGGAGCGTGATCCGACCCACATCGGCGCAACGCCCGGTCGTTAGCGCATAGCCCGGATCATGGGTCAGGATCGTGCGGCCGTAGTGCGGGTGCGGCCGGCCGGTGCAGGTGACGCGGAACAGCGGCAGGTGGGCGAGCGGATCGGCGAACGGCTTGTTGGTGGTGCCGAGATCGACCTGCCCCGGCGCCACGTCCATCCCCATGTAGCTCATGTTGTGGCAGAACACGCAGCTGTTGCGCACCGGATTGCCGAAGCCGATCGGCGAGTTGATACCCGCCGTGTCGGAGATGAGGAAGGTCTTCTCACGGAACACCCGCGCGCCGCGGGCGACCGATGCACGAAACGCGCGCACCTCCGGCGTCCAGCCCGCCTTTACCGCGGGCGCCGCCTTCTCCCATGCCTCAAACTCGCTCCACACCGGGGTGCCCTGGCTCCCGAGCCGGCCGGGCGCCGACACCTGGAGCAGGCGGGGGCCGCCCTTCGCCCCGTCGCCGTCGAGCGCACCGCCGAGGCGGTCGGTCTGTTGCGCGACGTACAGGCGGCGCTCAAAGTCGAGCACCCGCGCGATGTCGGCGGCGTCCATGTTCTTGAGGAAGGCGAGGTGCGTGCCGGCGGCGTCGCGCATCTGGGCGGTGAGACTCGGCACCCGCCCGTCCGCCATCAGGTTGCCGCTGACCGGCTTGCCCGTCTCAGGATCCAGCGGCAGCGGCATCCCCGCCTTGGGATCATAGGCGAAACCCATCGCCTCGATATACTTGAAGTTGGCGACCGGACGCGGGCGGCGGAACACGGAGATGTGCGGCTGCGACGACGCGAGCCCGTGTTTGGGATCGAGGTTGCAGGTGGAGGGATCACGGACGACCTCCAACCGGAAGTCGGGGGTGACGTTCTTCGGCGGCCAGGGGCGCGCGATGCGGATCAGGCCGTGGTCGATCAGCAGCGAGTGCGATGCGCGCTCCTCCTGCGGCAGACTGGGACAGTTCGATCCGTCGCCGGCCGCGAACAGCGGATCCTTAGCTCCGTTCTTCGCCCATTGCGCGGCCACCGACGCCGCCGACAGGCTCATCGCGTCGGCGGGCTGGTGACAGGTGACGCAGGCGCGGCCGTTCGGGCCGAGCGCGGTGAAGAACGGATGCCCCTTCGTCTCCATGGGCCCGTTGTCGAGCAGCAGGCGGAGCGTGCCGGTGGCGTCGGCGTAGTCGAGCGTCGCCGGAAAGGTGCGGCCCTCGTCCGGGTTCCACCAGCGATCGGGCGGTGTGGCGCCCTGCCCCCAGGCGACCGCCCCCGCGAACAGCGCGATCGCCGCGCCCAAGATCGTTCGTCCCCTCATGTCCGCGCCTCCGCCACGCGCTTGATCGCTGGCACCACGAGCGCACCGGCCAGCAGCAGCGCGGCCAGGCCGTAGACCGGCACCGCGACGCTGCCGGTGCTGGCGACGATCCACCCGATCACGACGGGGGAGAAGGCGCTGCTGACGTTCCCCATCAGGTTGATGAAGGCGATCGCGCTCGGGTTGCGCCCGCCGAAGAAGCGGGTCGGCACCGTCCAGAACACCGACTGCGCGCCGCCTAGCCCGAGCCCACCGAGCATCAGGAGCGCGAGCGCGAGCGGACCGGAACCGATCGCGAGCGCGGCGCCGACCAGCGCCGCAGCCGCCAGCAGCATCGGATAGCCCAGGTGCGCGAAGCGCTCTCCGGTCCGGTCGGAGTGGCGCGCGTTGAGGAACATGCCCGCGCCGATCGCCACCCACGGAAGCGCGCTTAGAACGCCGATCAGGAGCGGATCGGTCTGACCGAGCGACTTGAGCGCGATCGGCATCCAGAAGATGATCGCGTTCGCGCCGGTGATCAGCACGAACCACACCGCGCCCGACAGCCAGAGCAACCGGTCGCCGAGCGCGGCGCCGAGCGGTGCCTCGATCCGGGCGCCCGCTGCTGCCTGCTCGGCGGCGATCTCCGCCTCGATCGCCAGTCCCGTGTCCGCCGGCAGCCAGTGCGCGGCGGCCGGCCGGTCGGCAAACCAGAAATAGGCGGCGATGCCGGCGATCACGGTGGCGATCCCCTCCACCGCGAACATCCAGCGCCACGACGCAACTGCGCCCCAGTCGAGCGACAGCAGCCAGCCGCACAGCGGCCCGCCGATCACGACGGAGGTCGGAATGGCGAGCAGGGTCAGCCCGATCGCGCGGGCGCGGTACGCCTGCGGCAGCCACTGGCTGACGTACCAAACGACGCCGGGCGCGAAGCCGCTCTCGAATACGCCGAGCAGCAGGCGCAGGCCGTAGAAGTGCCCTGGCGTCTGGATCAGTGCCATCGCGCCCGCAGTCGCTCCCCAACCGATGACGCTGCCCGCGATCCAGGCGCGCGCGCCGATCCGCCGCAGCACCGCCGCGCTGGGCAACTGCATCAGCAGATAGGTCCAGAAGAACAGGCCGACGCCGAACCCATAGGTTTTCGGATCGAGGCCGATGTCGGCGTTCATGTGGATCGCGGCGAAGCTGACGTTGACCCGATCGATCGAGCTCAGCACGATGAGCCCGGCAAGCGGCAGTACGACCCGCAACGTCACCCGGCGATACGTCACGCCGTCCATGCACCTCTCCCTCGCGCAAAAGGCTATGCGGCACGACCGATTTGTGTCAATTATATTGTCAACAATCGGCGGAGTTCCCCATGGAGTACGATCCCCTCGTCCACGAGGAGTTCGACACGGCGCACGCGGTCTTCGCCGATCTGCGCGCGCGCTGCCCGGTGGCACGATCGGAGGCGTTCGGGGGCTTCTGGATTGCCACCCGCTACGCGGACATCCGCGCGATGCTCGACGATCCGCTGGAGTACACAACCACCGTCCGCAACGTCGTCCCGGGTGCGTCGGCGACCGGGCGCCGGCCACCGCTCCACCTCGATCCGCCCGAGCACACCCCCTATCGCCGCGCGATCGACCGGGCGCTCGGCCCCGCGCGTGTGGCCGCGACCGAGCCGGTGATCCGCGAGCATGTCGCCCGCCTGCTCGATGGCTATGTCGCCAAGGGCGGCGGCGACTTCGTGGAGGATTTCGGGAGCCCGCTGCCCGCGCTGCTGTTCGCCGACTGGTTCCAGCTCGCCCCCGAGCAGACGGAGCTGCTGTGGCGGACCGCTCAAGCCTTTGTGAAGGCGTGGGAAGCGTTCGACGTCGCCGCTGTCTCGCGGACCAGCGACGTGCTCTACGACCTCGCGCGGGCGCTGATCGCGGAACGTCGCGATCACCCGCTCGACCCGAGCAGTGACCCGGTCTCGTCCCTGCTGGATGCGCGGGACGATGCGGACCATTCGCTACCCGACGAGATGCTGGTCGGTTGCGTGCGCCAGATCCTGGTGGTCGGGCTGGTCGCGCCGCCCGTGTTCCTCGGCAGCGTCGCGGTGCACCTGGCGCGCGATCCCGCGTTGCAGGAGTTCCTGCGCGGCAATCCGCAGCACGACGTCGCCGCGGTCGAGGAGTTCCTGCGCCTCTACACGCCCTATCGCGGCTTCGCGCGCACCAGCCGGAGCGGCACGGCGCTCGGCGGACGCGACATCCGGCCCGGCGAGCCGATCGCGCTCGCCTATGCCTCCGCCAACCGCGACGAGGCGGTGTTCGCCGATCCCGACCGCTTCATCCTGAACCGGCCGAACGTGCGCGATCACCTGGCCTTCGGGCGCGGCCCGCATCGCTGCGCCGGGATGAGCATGGCGCGCGCGGAGTTCCGCATCGCGCTGCGCGGCCTGCTCGACCGCACCCGTACAATCGAGCTCGCCGGCACCGTCCGGATGAGCGGGATGCCGGAGGTCGGTCCCGTCTACGTGCCGCTCCGGGTCACCGCCGCCTGAGCGGCGGCGGCGCCCGGCACGTCAGAACGTCTTGGTGATCTGCAGCGTCGCCACCGCGCCGTACGGGTTCGCGTTCTGGGTATCGATCGCGTAGAGCGTGCCGCCGGCCGCGTTGCCGTTCGACGACAGCACCACCGGCGGATCCTTGTCGGTGATGTTGCGGATGTTGAGCGCGACGTTCAGCCCGTCCGCCCAGGCCGGATCGGCGAGCTTGGAGAAGTCGAACGCGACCATCAGGTCGAAGGTGGTCCAGCTCGGCACGCGGCTGTTCGGCTGCACCACGCCGCCGACCGCGATCGGCAGGTTGTTGGTGTACGGACCGATGTAGTTGACCGCGGGCGACACGGTCAGCGGCCCCGTGTTCCACGTCAGGTTGCCGCGGCCGCGCGCACTCACCGGATAGTTGATCAGATCGCGCCCGTCGATCACCGGCCCGTTGGCCACGATCTGGGTCTTGTTGCCGAGGATCTTGGTGAAGGTGCCGCCGATCGTGAAGTTGTGTGCGCCGACCCCGAACTGGTAGCTCGCGACCACGTCGATGCCGTCCTGCTGCACGCTCGACGCGTTGGCGTTCTGGACATAGGTGATCGCGCGCGACGAGCAGAAGTTGCTTTCGTCGACATTGGCGACGGTCGGTCGGGCGAGCGCATCGAGGTAGGCGGGATTGTAGGTCGCGCGGTTGCCGTTGACGCAGCCGGCCGGCTGGATCGCGGGCACAATGTACGCGCTATAGAGCGCGCGATTGACGGCGTTCGCCAGGAACGACGCCTGGAAGCCCTGCAGACCGATGATCTGGTCCTTGTAGTCGATGTTGTAGTAGGTCACCGACGCACGGAAGCCCGGCAGGAAGGTCGGGCGGAAGTCGACGCCGAACGAGTAGTTGGTTGCGGTCTCCGGCACCAGATCGGCGTTCGAGCCGGTGACGCTGACCACGTTGGTCTGGTTGGTCGCGGTGTTGGTCAGCCCGATCGCGGGATCGTTCGACAGGTTGGTGATGGTGGTCAGCGCCACGCGGCTGAAGAAGGCCGGGTTGTTCTCGATCAGATTGGGCGCGCGGAACGACGTGCCCCAGGCGCCGCGTAGCGACAGGCCGTCGACCACGTCCCAGGTCACGCCGATCTTGGGGTTGGTGGTCGATCCCGCGTCCGAATAGTCCTCCACGCGGATCGCCGCGTCGACGAGCAAGCGGCGGACCAGCGGGACGTTCATGTCCTCGCCGATGACGGGGACGAACAGCTCGCCGTACGCCGCCTTGATGTTGCGGTCGGCCTGCGCGAGCGGCACGTCGCTGGTCGCGCGCACGCCGATGGCGCTTCGCCACTGGTCGTAGCGGAGATACTCCGCCCCGACCGCGGCCTTCAGCTCGCCGCCCGGGAGCTGGAACAGCGGTCCGTCGAGGCGCAGCGAGTACTGGTCTAGGCCGGAGCGGTTGCGGTCGAACGCGCTCGGCAGGATGCGGGCGAGCACGTCCTGCGATGCCGGCACCGGGCTGAACGGATTGTAGGTGCCGTTGTTCAGCGCCGCCTGCAACGCGACCGGATCGACGTTGTTGTTGAACGCGGGGATACAGTTCGCGCAGTTGCGATTGCGCGACAGGTTGACCATCGCCTCCGCCGTCCAGCCGCCGAACTTGGCGCGCAGCGATGCCGATCCCTGGTACTGGACGTCGTAGATCTCCGTCAGCCCCGCGCCACCGATGTCGCGCGCGAGCGAGAAGGAGACCGTGAGCGGCGCACCCGGCGCGACGCCCGGAATGCCGGGGATGTATAGCGGGCTGGTCGCCGGGATCGTCCGCAGGCCCGACTGGGCGTAGCTGTTCAGCTCGCTGTCGCGACGGTTGTAGAAGCCGAAGGCGGTGAAGGTCAGCCAGTCGGTCAGGTCCTGCTCCAGGTGCGCCGACACCTGGTTGCGGATCGCCTTGGGCAGGAAGGTCGTGAAGTCGGCGACGTCGGCAAGATTGGGCTGGTTGAGCAGCAGGTTCGCCGCGGTGATCCCGGTGCCGTTCGCGGTCGCCGGAATGCCATAGTAGTCGAACCGGCCCGCCGTCGGGAAGAGCGGGTTGTTGGTCGCGCGCGGCACGATGATGTTACCGTACAGCCCCGATGTCGCCTGGTTGGTGCGGATGCGGTTGTCGAGCCCGCCGAAGCGGCGCAGGTCCTGACGCAGGTAGATGCTCTCCCCCGCGCGCATCTCGCCGCGCTCGTCATGGTCGTAGGCGACGACGATGCCGCCGCCTTCCCACGTCTTGCCGACCAGCAGGCTCGCGCCCCACTGCTCGTAGCCGCCCGCCGAGGTGCCGCGCACCGACGCCTCGACCCCGTTGAAGCGCTTGCGGGTAATGTAGTTGACGACGCCCGCGACCGCGTCCGACCCGTAGATTGCGGAGGCGCCATCGGCGATCACCTCGATCCGCTCGATCGCGGAAACCGGGATCTGATTGGCCTCGGTGAAGGAGAAGACGTTGCCGGTCGGCGCGATGCGACGACCGTCGATCAGCAGCAGCGTCGCGTTGCTGCCGAGCCCGCGTAGGTTGACGGTGGAGCCGCGCTGGATGTTGCCTGCGCCGTTCTGCGCCTGCCGCGGCGTGTCGTCGAAGCCAAGGCCCTGCACCTGCGGCAGTTCGCGCAGGAGGTCGACGGCGGTCGAGCGGCCGCTGATCGCCAGCTGGTCGCGCGCGATCGCCGTGGTGGCGGAACCCACCGCGCTGATCCCGCGGATGCTGGTGCCGGTGACGATGATGTCCTCGCCTGAGACCTGGCCGAGCGTCGGGTCGGTGTCCTGCGCCTGGTCGGGCTCGGCGCTCGGCAGCACGGCGGTCTGCGGCGGGCGCGCCTGCGCATCGTCGGTGTTGGTCTGCCCGGGCGCCGCCGGCTCGCTCTGGGTGGAGGATGGCGCGCTCTGCGCCGAGGCGGGTGTTGCGAGTACCGCCACCAGCGCGGCCAGTGATACCTTGGACAGCGTGCGCGAACGACTGATCATCGATCCTCCCCCTTCATCTTGCTCTTGGGCGCCGCGTACCGCGGTTCTTTCCCGACGAAATCGTCAACAATCCTAATCCTCGTTGTCCGGCATAACAAGTGACAAAGTGTAGCGCTGGAGATCAGGCGGGGAGGTCATCCTCCAGGCGGCCGACCGCGTCGAGCGCGTCGGCGATGTGCTGGCGCATCTCGGTCTCGGCGAGCGCGGCGTCGCCAGCCACGATTGCCGCGGTGACCAGACGGTGACCGCGATTGGCATCGTCGATGCGGGAAGGCTGGTAGAAGGCGGAGAAGAGCAGCCGATAGAGCGGCAGGCGCAGCCGATCGACAAAGGTGCGGATGTAGTCGTTGCCAGCGCCGTCCAGGATCAGGTCGTGCCAGTCATCGTTCAGCGCGGCAAAACGGCGGTGGTTGCCGGTGTGCTCCAGGGTGTTCATCTCGTCCTGCAAGCGGACGAGTTCCGCCTTGCGGACGGGATCGTCGACCAGCGCGAAGTCGTGCGCGGCGATGCCCTCCAGCGCCAGCCGCGCGCGGTAGATCTGCCGCACCTCGCTCGGCGAAAGGCGCCGGACGGACGCGCCGCGGAACTCCTCGATGACGACCAGCCCTTCGGCTTCGAGCCGCTGGAGCGCCTCGCGCACCCGCGCGCGCGATGCGCCCGTCTCGGCGACGATATCCGCCTCCACCAGCCGCTGCCCCGGGACCAGCCGCCCGCGCCGGATTCGCTCGCGCAGCCAGGAACGGACGGACGCGGCCGTGTTCGTGCCGCCTGTGGGTTCGCTGTTGCTCGCCATGCTGCCGGTCTCGGCGCGGGCCATGCCGCCTGTCAACGGCTCAGCGGGCGCGATAGCTGTCCCAGTTGCGCTCATCCCAGCGGTTCGGCGCTCGCGGCAGCTCACCGGGATCGAAGAGGGTCGAGTTGCCCAGATCGACCGGACTGCCCGCGCGGGTCGCCGCCGCTATCTGCTGCAGGGCAGGCAGCGACGTGTCCGCCCAACGCCCGGTATCGAGCCGGTCGATCAGCAACTGGAAACCGACCGCACGGTCTAGCGGAGTCTGACCGCCGTGCCCGGCACCGTTCGCCCACAATAGGCGGAACAGCCGGTCGGTGCCGGCGTGGCGCAGCGTGTCCTGGTAGACCAGCTTGTCGGACGCTGGGTCGACCGGATCGTCGTTGTCGACGTTGACGAGCGGATCGCTGATCCGGCCGGTATAGGTCATCATCGGCTCGATCCGGCGCACCGCCACTTCATCGGCGGCGATCCGCGGCGCGCGCGCGAGCGTTCGCAGGTCATCGTCCAGGCTCAACCCAGCCTGTGCGTAGAGCGCCGCCACCATCGCCTGCCGCCCGGATAGGCGAAGCAGACGGGCGTAATCGGCGTCGGTGTTCCACGACACGTTGCCGCGCGCGATCTTCTCGACGCCCGCGCGGACCGGCAGCGCGGCGGCGAAGACGAAGCTCTGCGCCATCTGGTCGACCTGCCCTTCGTAGTCGTCGGCGGCGGGCGGCGGCGATCCCGGCACTGACCAGAGCGAGAACTGCTCCACCGCGCCGGCGAGCGCCAGTCGCGCGCGACCCGCCGGAGTAGCCTTGGCCTTGTCGACGAGCGCGGTCAGCGCGGGCATGTCGCGCGCGAGATCGACGTTGACCAGCCCGAGCGCGGATGCCGGATCGACCAGGGTCTTGAGCACGAACAGCGCGTTGAGCTTGTTGCGCAGCACCGCAACCTCCCCCGCCCCGCCACCCGACCACATCACCCCGCCATCGAACACGTCGGGCCGGAGCTCCAGCGCCTTGCGAACCACGAACGCGCCGCGCGACCCGCCGACCGCCAGCGTCCGCTTCGGCAATCCCCAGCGCGCGGTCGCCTGGTCACGCAGGTCGACCAGCAGCTGCACGGCGCGCGGGAAGTCGTAACCGACCGGCTCGCGCACGATCCCGCCGTACGCGTAACCCTTGCTCAGCAGCCACTGGGTAAAGGCGCCGCCCGGCGGCCCGGGCGGCTGCGGTCGGGCCGGCGCACCCGGCCGCGCCGCAGGGCCGGCCCCATCGAGATCGAGCAGCAGCGTTCCGTTCCAGTTGGAAGGCGTCAGCACCTGCCAGCGCGTCCCATCCTCCAGCACGCCCGCGATCGATTCGGTAGTCGGCGACGCGGCCACGCTGCTCCCGACCTGCCGCGCGACCACGGCCGGCGCCAGCGCCTGAACCCCGCACGCCATCGCCAGCGCAAGCACGTATCGACGCATCCGCCCTCTCCCGATCTGTTATGCGCTATGGCTAAGTCGATCGGGCGGTCGGGTCAATTGGCGCGTCGCACGCTACTCGGTCGCGAGCGCCTCCAGCAGCTCGGACACGCGCTCGCGGAGCGCCGGGTCGCGGGTGATCTCCAGCATCGCGCCCAGGCTGCTGCGCGCCTCGGCGAGCTGCTCGTCGACTACTTCGAGGCGGGCACGTTCCCACCATGCGTGCGGGTAGCTCGGCGCGAACACGGTCATCCGCCGGTAGAGTTCGAGCGCGCGGCGGCCGCGCCCGGCCTGCTCGGCACGAGAGGCCTGGTTCTGAAGCAGGCGGACCAGCACCGCGCGGTTAGGCATCGCCGCGACATGGGTGACCGCGCGCCCGCCACCTCCCGCCGCCTCGACCAGAGCGGCTAGACGATCGGCATCGACGCGCGCGCCGCGGGCGAACGGGTCGACGATCACCGGCTGCGCCTCGGCGCCGACGACGACCAGCACGTGGCCGGGAACGTCGAGCACGTGCGCGCTCCAGCCGAGCCGGCGCGCCATCGCGACCCACAGGATCGACAGGCTCACCGGCAACCCGCGGCGGCGGGCCAGCACGCTGATCAGGTCCGCGTTGGCGGGATCGTCGTAGGTCAGCGCATCGCCCGCCAGGTCGAACTCGCCGCCGAGCACCGCCGCCAGCGCATCGGCCTGCGCAGCCGGGGTCGCTGCATCGGCCCCGACGATACTCAGCCGCGCCGCCATGTCGTCGAGCAGCCGCTCGTCGTGCGCGAGATCAGCGTCGTCGTGGTCGAGCGCCGCAAGCGCCAGCGCTGCCTGGTCGAGCGCGATGTCGTCCTCGTCGATCAGGCCGAGGCGGGAAAGGTCATCGTCCATTCGCCATAGATGGGCACGACACGGCTCGATCGAAAGCGACGGCCGCTGAACTTTGTCTCAGCCGGCCAGTTGCCGATCGACGCCGAGCAGCGCGGTGTGCGCCACTGCCGCCAGCTCTCCCGCCGTTGCACCGTCCCGCGCGAGGATCGCCATGCCCGCCTGGACGCTCTGGACGAATCGGGCAAGGCCGTGGAGGTCGACGTCCGCACTGATCTCACCCGCCGTCACACCCGCCGCCAGCCGCGACTCCAGCCGATGGAGAGTCTCGGCCCGGGCCGAGCAGACGGTCGCGCCGAGCGCCGCATAGCCCTCACTCCCAACCGCGGAGAGCGTCACCATGCACCCGTCGCGCGACTGCCCGAGGTTCAGCGCCGAGTCCTCGAGAAAGCACCCAAGCGCCGCCCTGGCCGTCTCCGCCGCGAAGAAGCGCTGCCAGACGAGGTGCTCGTTGGATCGGAGATAGTGATCGAGCGCCTCCGCATAGAGCTGCTCCTTCGACCCGAAGGCGGCGTAAAGGCTCGGCGAGGCGATCCCCATCGCCTCCATCAGATCGGTGATCGACGTCGCCGAATAACCCTTGCGCCAGAACAGCCGCATCGCCGCGTCGAGCGCCGCCACGCGATCGAACGCGCGTGGACGGCCACGCCCGCGTTTGGGCGCGGCGTCGCAGGAGGCAGGTTCGAGGTCGTTCTGCATCAATCACTACATATCGTCCGCCGCTCGGGCCGCGACAAGGAGGGAACATCGGAAACTCAGACCTGCGCCATGCCGCCGTCGACGAGCAGTTCGGCACCGATTACGAAGCCCGCCTCGTCGGTCGCCAGGGACAGGGCATTGGCGGCGACCTCCTCGGCCCGCCCCATGCGGCCGAGCGGGATCAGCTAGGTGAGCGCGTCGCGAATTTGCGGCATCGTCGAGGCCATTATCGCGGCATCAATCGGCCCGGTGCCACCACGCTGAAGCGGATCGCGCGGGGCGCGAGCTCGTTCACCGAGGTCCGCGCAAAGGATCGCACCGCCGCCTTGGTCACCGTAGACGCCGTAACCCTTGGTGCCGATCGTGCCAGCGATCGAGCCGATCAGCACCACCGAGCCACCGTCCGGCATAACCCCGCCTGCTCCGCAAACAGGAGCGCGCGCACGTTCAGCCCGAACGCGCGGTCGAAGTGAATCTCGTCGACGGTGTAGAACGTTTGCGAACTCGGACAGCCCTGCGTTCACCACGAGCACGTCGAGCCGCCCCGCCCCCCGTCCACCGCTTGGAAGAAGCCAGCGAGCGCGGTCACGTCCGACGCAGCGACACGGCGGATGCGCAGCACGCCGCTTCCGTGGGGCTCGTCGTCCTCCGCTCCGCGCCGGCTGTCCGCGTAGACGGTCGCGCCCTGGACCACAGCCGGGCGATCTCTATATCTCCACTTCCTTGCGGTGCGGATGGGCGCGTCGGCGGGGTCGGTCGTTTTGTATTGCCGGGAATGCAGAACGCCCCCGTCGATCTCACGACGGGGGCGTTTCTGTGGTGTTGGTTGCGGGGACAGGATTTGAACCTGTGACCTTCAGGTTATGAGCCTG
>NZ_OBMI01000005.1 GCF_900199185.1 Sphingomonas guangdongensis
GGCGTGAAGAACGCCTCGTGCGGACTGCGCCCGACATAGGTCGTGTGCTTGACGGTGTTGGTGGCGGTGTCGATCCACGACACGGCGTTCGATCCGATCGACACGACCGCCAAGGTCTTCCCGTCCGGCGAGAAGCCCAGGCCGTGAACCAGCACCTGTCCCTTGTAGAGCGGGGAGAAGTTCATCGGCTGGGGATCGCCGAGTTTGATGACGCCGAGCAGCCGGTTGTCGGCCGGGTCGGTCACCGACACCGTGTTGGAGAATTGTTCAGACGCATAGACGCGGTCGCGGTGGCTGACGGGCATGTCCTTAGCGTTCCACGGCGCCTGCTGGGCCATGGCGAGGCCCGGTGCGGCGCTCATCAGCAAGGCGGCCGAGCGCAGGATGGTCCGGATCATGTCAGTGCTCCATAGGGCTATGGTGGTCGCCGCCCTGCGTCGGGGCTGGCGTCGAAGGCGGTAGCGGCTGGCCGATCGCCAGCTTCATGGCGGCGATCTCCTGCTGCTGATCGATGATGATTTCCTGCGCGATGCGCTTGAGCTGCTCGTTATGGCCGTAGCGCAGCTCCGCCACCGCCATATCGATGGCACCCTGATGATGCGGAAGCATCATCGCCACGAAGTCGCGGTCGACGTCACCGGACGGCTTGACCATCATGCCCGCCATCATCCGGTCCATCGCGACAGACATCATGGTAGCGTAGCCATCGGCGGGGGCGGCCGCGACTGCGCCGGTAAGTAGGGCCGAAGCCGTCAGACCCAGCATCCAATCTCGTCTACGCATAAGCCTCCAGCGCATCGGTCTCGAAAGCGTAGACGATGCTCGTCGGGGTTTATTCCGTGGCCAAAGCCATTTTATCGGTCCTCACCAAAACGATAGTCTCATGCTTCTGCGGTTGGTTGACCGGGTCGCGGTCGGACAGCATATGCGCAGGCACGGCGATGGATTTCCGCCGGGCCATTCGGTCGAACCGCCCTCGCAAGGGCCGATGATTCCTACCAGGCGCCGCAAGGCAGCAAGGAGGAATCGTGCGCGCGACATTTCGCAATCTCTATGACCAGTTCAACATGGCAGCGTTCATTCGCGATCGCCGCACCCATGCCACGTCGGTACTGCGGTGGGCTTTGATCCTGGTCCCGATGGCCGCAGCGGTGGGAACGCTCTGCGCGGCCTTCCTGCGGAGCCTCGACGCCGTAACCCGGCTTCGCTTCGCCTTTCCCTGGCTGCTCTACCTGCTGCCGATCGGCGGGTTCGTGGTCGGACTGCTCTACCATCTGACAGGGCGCTCGGTCGAAGGCGGCAACAACCTCATCGTCGAGCAAATCCACGAACCGGGGGGCGGCGTGCCGCTGCGCATGGCTCCGCTCATCTTCTTCGGCACGGTCGTGACACATCTGTTCGGGGGATCGGCGGGACGTGAAGGCACCGCCGTGCAGTTGGGCGGCAGTCTTGCCAGCGGGTTTGGACGCGCGCTCAGATTGGATGCGGAAGCGACACGCACCCTCCTTATGACCGGGATCGCGGCTGGGTTCGGCGCGGTCTTCGGGACGCCGATTGCGGGCGCGGTCTTTGCACTGGAGGTGCTGGCGATCGGTCGGGTCGAGTATCGCGCGCTGGTGCCATGCCTGGTCGCGGCGCTGGTCGGTGACTGGACCTGTCTTGCCTGGGGCATTCATCACGGCGTCTACCATGTCGATGCGCTGGTGCCGGTCGACGCGCTGCTCGTCGCCAAGGCCGGTGTCGCCGGCATTGCCTTCGGTCTGACCGGGCTGACCTTTGCCGAGGCCAATCACGCGCTGGGCGGATGGTTGAAGCGCGTGATCCCCTATGGCCCACTACGACCCGTTATCGGCGGGCTGGCCGTGATTGCGCTGGTCTGGCTGCTCGGAACCCGCGACTATCTTGGCCTGGGTACGCTCGCCGCGACACCGGACAGCCTGACCATCGCCAGCTTCTTTGGTCCCGATACGCACTCGTGGAGCTGGGCGCTGAAGCTGCTCTTTACCGTCGTGACCCTGAGCGCGGGCTTCAAGGGGGGCGAGGTCACGCCGCTGTTCTTTATCGGCGCGGCGCTCGGCAATGCGCTCGCGCCGATGTTCGGAGTACCGTCGGGGCTATTCGCAGCGATCGGCTTCGTCGCGCTGTTCGCGGGCGCGGCCAACACACCGCTGGCTTGCACGTTCATGGGGATCGAGTTGTTCGGCGCGGCCTATACGGTGCCGATCGCAGTCGCGTGCTTCGTCGCCTACCTCTGCTCAGGCCACAACGGCATCTACCTGTCGCAGCGCGTCGCTGTGCCAAAGGTACCTGCCGCACACCTCACACCCGACGCGACCCTGCGCGATGCCCGCACGCACCGCGCTTCTCGCCGGCGCACGCGCGCCTGATCCTGTTTCCTGTCGAAAGCCCGTCATGCCCAATCGTTTCACCGTCCATCACCGCGAAGTCGGGATGCTGCGCATCTATCTGAAACCGTCCGACAAGATCGGCCCGCGTCGCTTCTGGGGGGCAAAGCCGCTCTATCGCGAGCTGATTCGCACCGCGAAGGCGGACGGCATCATCAACGCCGTCGCGCAAAATACCCATTACGGCTTCAGCAATCACGAACCGATCCGGGAGAACGGCTCGGAAATTGCCGATCCGCATCTGACGATCTGTGTCGAACTGGTCGGCGATCGCGATCAGCTCGACCTCTTCTGTCGCCGGCATGGAGATCTGATCGGCGACAAGGTGATCGTCTACAAACGACTGGAGCATTGGACTATCACGCGCAAAACTGAGCTAACCAGAGCCTGATCGGCGTTCCCGTAAAGGAACCTTCAACGGGACGGATCGGACCAGCATAAAAATGCGCCCGATGAACGCCGGAGCTTTCCCAAAATATGTTCCCGAAATATGAGTCCCGAAATTCGCTGTTCGAGTTGGGATAACGGGACTCATGCTGGTTGGTTATGCGCGTGTCTCGACGTCCGATCAGGACCTGACGCTGCAAACCGATGCGCTGACCAGAGCCGGGTGCGAAATGCTGTTCACCGACAAGGTGAGCGGCGCGAAGCTGAACCGGCCCGGCCTGATCGAGGCCCTCAATTTCGTGCGGGCCGGCGACACGCTGGTCATCTGGAAGCTCGATCGGTTGGGCCGCTCGATCCAAGGCCTGATCGAACTGGCGGCCGACCTCTCGGCGCGCAAGGTCGATTTCCGGTCGCTGACGGATGGGTTCGACACGTCCACGCCATCGGGGCGGCTGCTGTTCCATATCCTTGCCTCGGTTGCGGAAATGGAGCGCGAGCTGATAAAAGAACGGACCATCGCCGGCCTAGCGGCAGCGCGTGCCAAGGGTGGCACCGGCGGGGGTCGCAAATCGGTGATGACGCCAGACATGCTCGACACTGCGCGCAAGCTGCTGGCGGCGGGCGACAGCCCCGCCAAGGTCGCCAAACTGCTGCAAGTCGGCCGCTCGACCTTCTACCGTCACTTCCCAGCCGGCGAACGATAGCTGGTGTCACAACCGAACGGTTCTGACACCAAGTAGGGTAGACTAATCCGACAAGCCAAGTTTGTTCAAGCAAGCGCTGGTTGATGGTGTGGCTAACCCGGTTATGGTGATCAGACGGCGCTAAGAGCAATCGCGATTGGCTCTGAGGGGGGCTAATCGATGGCGAATACGCAGCCTAAATCCGTTTTCGAGACTATTCTTGAATGGTCATCGGGTAGGCCTGTGTGGCAGCGGGACGCGCTTCGCCGTATCGTTACAAAAGGAAAGCTATCGCAAGACGACAAAGCAGAACTGGTTCAGCTCTGTCTAAAGGGCCAAGGCACTGATGGCATTGTCTTAGAGGCGGTACCTCTGACTGCCGCGCATATCCCAGCAGCGGCAACGACTGGTTCGGCGATTACCCTGACGTCTATCGCCGAAGTGTCTGGTGTTAACCGTCTCGCTGTCGGGCAAACGCTTCCCTTCGCTCCTCGTGGCCGGGTTATGCTCGTATCCTCAAGCGTGCCTGTCGCGCGCGCTTCGTCGGCGATCTGCTTCCGAATGCCTTCGATCCCGCTGCCGCAGGCGTCGCATCGGCGAAGATTGCCTATAGCCAGGGGACCACCCCGGCCACCCCGATTACCTGGGTCAACGACGGCAAGCAGCATGCGGTACTATCGGCGGTGAGCGTCTTCGATCGCGACTGCGCCACCGTCCATGTCCGCAACGAGAACGAGGTCGCTTTCCGTCCGTTCGGCCTCGACGTGCCGGACGAGTTGGCGGCGGCATGTCAGGCGGTGAAGGAGGCGTTGACTGCTGAGCAAACGCGGCTGAAGGGTGCGCAGGACCCGATTTTCCTTCAGCCCACTTTCAGTGCCGACACTCCTGTCGGCAAGATTCTATCGAGCCTGAAGGCCACCACGAAGCTGGCACCGCTCGATGCGATGGCTCAGCTTACGGAAGATGAAGAAGGCCGGCTCGCCCAGCTTAATGAGGATTTGGCGCGCGACCCCCTTCGCGCCGCAACCGAGCAGCGTGCCGCCGCACAGACCTTTCAGCGTTTTGCCGACGATTTGGCAGTCACACTCGCCAAGACAACTGATGAGCCGCTTTCGACCTTGTTGGCCCTAGCGGAAGACGCGCGCGATAAGCGCGCTGCCGCGAAGCTAGCAGCCGAAACCGCGTTCGGCGACGCGGTGATTCCAGGCGTCGGCGAGAATATATGGCGCGCCCTCTGGGAAGCAGCGAGACGGTACTCGGTCGAAGTGGCTTATCATGGACAGCCATTTCCACCGAACACGACCGATGCGCATTGCGTGCTGTGCCTACAGACGCTGCCAGAGGATGCGTTGGCTCGGATGGGCGCGTTCGAGCGTTTTGTTCAGGCTGATACCGAGAAGGTAGCCGGCGAAGCGGAGCGTGAGTTTCAGGCGACGCTGCGAGCACTTGAGGCCGCCCCGATCCGCATCGCCGCCTTTCCCCTGCGTCGCCAGCTTACGCTTAAATCGAAAGCGACCGGGGCAGCTGTGCTGCGTGCGCTCGCCACAGCGCGCCTGCGCCGGCGCATCACACTCAATAGTGTGGACGAAACCGGCACGGTTCACATGCTCGACGCCGCTCCCGATCCGGTGCCGGCGGTGCGCCAGGTAGTGATAGATATGCAGCGTTACGCCGGCGAACTGACGGCCGCGGCCAATCCTATCGGCCGCAAGGTGCTTGAAGACGAGCGTAATGCCCTGCGCGACCGCAAGGCGCTCAACGTCCTTTTGCCCAAAGCGCACGCGGAAATCGACCGTCTCGTGCAACTCGCTCGATTGTCGAAGTGCTTGACCGAGACAACGACCAACGCGGTCACCTCTTTGGGCAACGGCATTGCCGATCAGGTCATTACGCCGCGCATGCGCGACCGCTTTCAAGAGGAAATTCAAAAACTGGCAGCCAGCCGCGTGCGTGTTGATATCGTCCGTTCCGGCGGGAAATATGGATCGCCGCAATATCAAGTGAAATTGTTCGCCAACGACCGGGCGAAGGTGCACTCCGTGCTAAGCGAGGGCGAGCAAACCTGCGTTGCCTTGGCCGTGTTCCTCACCGAGCTGGCAACCGCCGGCCATTCGTCTTGCCTGGTGTTCGACGATCCAGTGTCATCCCTAGATCATCGCTGGCGCCGTAAGGTGGCCGAGCGCCTGATCGAAGAGGCGGCTGTGCGCCAGATCGTCGTGTTTACGCACGATCTAGTGTTTCTCAATGATTTACAGACCCTCGCGCGCCAGCGTAGCGTTTCGATCAAAGAAATTTCCCTAACGCAGACTGTCGCCGGTGCCGGCGTAGTTCACGAAGGACTCCCTTGGGCCGGACAGAAAATTCCGGAACGTTTGGACAATCTCGAAAAAGATGCCCGTGCCGCGCGCCTGCTATACGAGGCCCATGACGATGACGGCTATGCCGCTGCTGTAGCAAATTTTTACAACCGTCTGCGCAGTACGTGGGAGCGCGCCCTTGAAGATCGAGCTTTTTGTAACGTCATCAACCGGCATCGCGACTACATCGATGCAAAGAACCTCAAACGCGTGACCGTTCTCACCGAAACCGACACGGCATCCTGGGCTGCGGGTTTCAAAATCTGCTGCGATATCACCGATGCCCATGATCCTTCACGAGGACGCAATGCATCACCTCCGCCGCCCGACGATCTGCTAAAACACGTCGGGGAATTAAAGGATTGGGCAGAAAATTTGCGAGTGCGTCAGGCTGCGATTGCCTGAACCGCACCGAGCGGGACTAGGAGAGTTCGACCGATGCCGCACATGACCGACTTCGCCGAGACGTTTGCCCGACTGGCCGAAATGAGCGTGAGCGAGGAAACCGTGACGCTCGGCGGAATGAACGTCCGGATGGTCCGTGTCCCGGGTGGAGGGCCGGGTCGGTGGGACAGCCATAACCACACCGCCGAGACGGTCGTGGTATGGAGCGGCGAGTTCACCGTGGAGTTCCGGGATCACACCCTGTCGCTGTCCGCAGGACAATGCTGCGTCGTCCCGGTCGATACCGAGCATCGCGGCACGTCGCAGGGCGGTGCGAACGTTGTACTTTTCACGCAAAGCTGATCGCTTGGAAAACGCGTCGATGCGTGAGCAGATATACGGATTGCTCGATCATCCATCCGATCAGCTTGGCGCGTACCGGACCGATGCTCCCGATGGCGAATGGACTGGCCGTCTGAACGATCGGGCATGGGGCAAGTCTGCCAACCTGTTCTGCTATTTCACTGATATCGTATCGGCAGAGGGTTATCGGCTTAGCGTCTTCTTCGACAAAGAGTATCGGCCCGCCAATGGCGGCCCTGCCATGGACCTGGAGCCCCTCGGACGCATGTTCAAGATCACGACGCGACAGGGCAAAAAGGGATTGTCGCGGTTCATCACTGCCGAGCCGGTCGATCCGGTGACTTGAACTAACCTTTGCAGCTCATTTAGCGTCCCGGCCCCCGATCATCGCGTCCACGCTCCTTGTCGCGTTGCCTGGCGCGCTCGCGTTCCTGCTCCTGAACGCGGATACGCTCGTCCCGGCGCTCGCGCATGACGGCATCGTAGAGCTTGGTAAGGTAAGGATGCGCGCGCTCGACCCTGGCGCGCGCCAGCTCATCGCCGCGATGACGCCGCTGCCCGGTGACCGGGCCAAGATACTCCTTGAGCTTGCCCAGCCGTTTGGCGAGCTGCGTGGAGCGCCGCTGCAACCCGCGCGCGGTCTTCTCCCAACTCGCCTGCGCCGCTTCGTGGGACGGCCGGCGTAACGCTGCAAACAACCCACTGGGCGGCAACGGCTGTTTGCGGGCGTGGTCATCCCTGACCGTTTCATGGCGCTGGTACATGCCGCTGGCTCGCACCTGCGCTCGCTGCGCGCGTGTCTGCACACCGGCCAGTTCCCTGCCGTGTTCCGCTATCCAGGCTTTCTCAACTCCCTCACGCGTCGGGCGCCGTTGCCCTTCGGGCTGCATCTCACGCGAGGACAAGGCGGCGGTGTTAATCGCCCCCCTTTCGGGGTTCCGATTGCCCAGAGCCGATCTGCCACCGGTGTTAATCGCACCCCTTTCACGGCTTCGGTCGCCAAGGGCGGACATGGCACCGGTGTTAATCTGCCCCCCTCGCTCGCTGCTGGGCTTCGGCCTGAAACCATCCAACATGCCGCGCGCCTTGTCGCGAACCTTCTCGACCATCTGACGCGCGAGTTCCGGAAACCGGATCTCGCGCCGGTCGGCGAAGGCGCGGGCATGGTCCTGCTCGCTCCGCTCCGGCGCATAGTCGCCGGCCATGTCCTTCGACCGGTCGCGCGACAGCACGCGCGCCAGCCGGCCCTGATCGGCGAAGTCGTCACGACCGTAGTGGAGCTGCACGTTATCGCGATGCCGCGTCATACCGACATAGCTGCTGTGACGGTCCATGCCCAGCGTCGCCAGCACGTGCCCGCGATCGACGGACACGCCCTGCGACTTGCCGAACGTCGCCGCATAGCCGTGATCGACCGCGGCATAATCCTTGAGGTCGAAGGCGACGCTGCGCCCGCCATCCAACCGGACGCCCATGCGCCCGTCCTCGATCCGCTCCAGCGTGCCCAGCGTGCCGTTCTTCACGCCCAGCGACCGCTCGTTCCGCAGGAACATGATCCGGTCCCCGGCCGCGAAGTCGCGTTCGCCCCGATCGGCCGCGACGGTCCGGTCCTCGCCCAGCTCGCCGCTCGCCCGCACCCGCTCGCGTGCTTCCCGGTTGAGTTCGCGCACCTCGGCATTGGTGTGGGTGAACATGATGCGGGTCTTGTCCGGCTCGGCCTGACGATCCCGGTCCCAGCGATCCACTAGCCCGGCCCGGGCCGCCTCGCGCGTGTCGGCCGCATGAACCATGCCGTGCGCGGCATAGGCGTCCAGCGCCTCGGCCGTTCGGCCGGTGGCGAAGGCCCGTGTCGCCTCCTTCTGCCAGTCCTCGCGCTGCCGACGAATTTCGGTGATCTCGGCTGCACCGTGCCGCTCGGTGATCGACCGGAACGCCGCGCCCGCCTCGATCGCCTGCAACTGCTCGGGATCGCCCACCAGCACCACCTTGGCCTCGGCGTCACGGGCATGGGACAGCACCCGCTCCATCTGGCGTGTGCCGATCATGCCGGCCTCGTCCACCACCAGCACGTCCTTCGGCCCGAGCTGGTCGCGACCCTGCGCCCAACCATGCTCAAGGCTGGCGATCGTGCGCGACGCGATCCCCGATCCGCCCTCAAGGTTCTCGGCCGCGATCCCGGACAGCGCCGCCCCGCGCACCTGGTAGCCCTCGCGCTCCCATGCCTCGCGCGCGACGCCCAGCATCGCCGACTTGCCGGTGCCGGCATAGCCGACGACGGATGCCAGCCCGTCGCGCCCGGTGATATGGTCGAAGGCGTCGCGCTGCTCGCCGGACAGCGTAAGCCCCCGCCCCTCGGCCGCCTCCAGCGCGCCGGCACGCTGCCGGTCGGACACGCCATGATCGCGGCGCTGCGCCAGCTCGTCGCCGGCCTTCTCCAGCCGCCCCTCGGTCGCAATCATGTCGCGGGAGGTGAACCGCTCCTGGCCCCGCCCGTCCTTGCCAAGCGCCACCAGCTCGGGGCTTGCGCGTACCGCTGCCATCACCTGATCGAACTGCTCCTTGCCGTCCGAATGGCGGAACGCGAACACCGCCAGATCGCGGGTGGTGAAGGTCGATTGCTGCCGGGTGATACCGTCCAGCGCATGCCGCGGATCGGCGATGATCCGCTCGCCGTTTTCTCGCGCGATCCGCACATGATCCTCGGCGTTGCGGTGCGGCTGGCCCTCCAGCTCGTGCCGCTTTCCCATCGGTCCGATCTTGTGCTGCGGCTCCAGCTCGATGCCCTGCGCCTTGTAGCTGCGATGGTCGATCCGACCCTCCAGCCCCAGCTCGGCCATGCGCTCATTGACGTGTGCGCTCCACGCCTCGCGCCAATCCTTCAACAGCTCGGTGCTGTTCCAGTCGCGGTTCTTCTTGCCGAACCCCCCCGGCCCCACATCGCGCATCGACAGCATGACATGCGCGTGCGGCTTCGGGCTGCCGTCCTTCGCCTTGTCCCAATGCACGTTGAGGTCCGCGACCATCCCGCGCTTCACGAACTGCTCGGCGACGAAATCGCGGGCGAGCGCCACGCCCTGCTTCTCGTTCATCTCGCGCGGGATTGAGAACTCCACCTCGCGAGCGAGCTGCGCGTCCTTCCGCTTCTCCCCCGCCTCCACCTCGTTCCAGAGCACGGTGCGGTCGTTTAAACGCTCCGGCGCACCTTGCGGCAACATCACTTCGGAGTGGATGACGCCGGCCTTGTTGCTGAAATCGTGGTTACGGTTGAAGCGATCGTCGTGCAGCACCGATGCCGAACGATACGCCGCGCTTGCGACCGCGCTCGCGCCGGTCTGGCGGCTGATAACCTTCGCGCTGAAATGGTAGATCGCCATCGCGACCACCATGATGCACTTCTTAGCGCATGTCGGCAACGACGTATAAGCGCGCACTCACGATCTGCTTCGCTCCTCGTGATTGACTTGTGGGTTCTTCTGAGTGGTTGCAGCTTTACCCACGTGACCGGGGTGCTAGGATGCTACCGGTCGATACGCGGAAGGGTAAAGGCGATGCGGAAAGTTCGCGATTACGACGCCGAACTGAAGGCGCTGGGCGATAAGGCTCGGGCGCTGAAGGCGAAGCGGGTCGAACAGCTCGGCCAACTCGTCACCGCAACCGGAGCCGATGCGCTCGATGCTGAAACACTTGCCGGCGTGCTGCTCGACGCGATCGGATCGAAGGATGCGAGCGCGAAGGAGGCATGGCGCGCGAAGGGCGCGGCCTTCTTTCAACGGCGCGGGCGCAAAGGTGGCGGCGCTGCTGCAATCGACGGATCGGGCGCTGCGACTGAACCGGGCGGCGACGCTGCGGACAGAAGCGGGTCAGCGGCGAACGGATAGCAGGGGCTGGGTCGTGCAACGCCGCGAACGCACCCGCCACCTGATCGAGCTGGGCGGCCTCGTCCAGAAGGCAGGGCTGGTCGATCTCGCCGACGATGATCGCGCGACCATCTACGGCGCGCTGCTGGAGTTGGTCGGCAAGGCAAGGAGCGAGGCTGGCGACGACAGGCTGGCATTGTGGAAGCGCCGCGGCCGGCGGGCGTTCGACGCGGACGAAGCGGAACGGGAGACGGGCGAATGACGACGATCGACCTCGACACGCTGCGGAGCGAAGTTCGCGCGCTGGACTATGTGCGCGGCAGCTCGGCCGAGGACACGATGTGGCGCGAGGACGACGAGGACGCCCGCGCCAACCTCGCGATCGAAGGCATGGCGCTGACGCCAGAGGATGACGCCCTGTTCGACATGATGCGCGACGAACGGGTGCCCCCTGCCCTCGCCACGCAAATCCTTCTCAGGCTGCTCGGCCATCCTGATGCCGATCCCGCGCTGGCGATCACTCCCGCCGGCGCGAGCTGCTGATGCCGGCGCGGATCGGTCCGCTCTGGGCGCTGCTGATCGGCTTTGTTGTCCTGATGGCGAGCAATAGCTGGCTCAAAGGCATCTTCGGTGTCGGCGAAATCGCGACCGACGTGCCGTTCCTGCTCACTGGCCTGGTCCTGTTCGGTATCTGGAAGTTCAATCGCCGTGGGCAGGCTCGCAACACGCTGATGGGTTCGGCCCGCTTCGGCGATCGCCGCGACCTAGCGAAGCTGGAAGGCTCGGGCGATCTCGTCATCGGTAGGTCGGGCCGCAACAACAAGCTGCTGCGCTATGACGGCCCGGCGCATCTGCTGACGATGGCACCCACCCGCTCGGGCAAGGGTGTCGGCACGATCATCCCCAACCTGCTGCTGCTCGACCGCTCGGTGATCTGCATCGACCCCAAGGGCGAGAATGCCCGCGTCACGGCCCGCACGCGCGCCAGGAAGGGCGATGTGTGGTGCCTGGACCCCTTCGGCGTCTCCGGGCGTCCAGCGGCCCGCTACAACCCCCTAGCGTGGCTCGATGCAGCCAGCCCGGACCTTGCGGAAGATGCGCAGACGGTCGCCGATGCGCTGGTCCACGACGCGCCGGGACAATCCGGCGAGGCGCACTGGAACGAGGAAGCCAAGGCGCTGATCGCCGGCATCATCCTGCACACCGTCATCCACGAGCCCCCTGCCCTCGCCACGCTGGCGACGGTGCGCGACAAGCTCACCCGCGATCCCGCCGGCTTCACCGCGCTGCTCGCCGACATGCAGGCCAGCACCGGCGCGCACGGCCTGATCGCGCGGGCCGCCAACCGCCAGCTCGGCAAGTCCGATCGCGAAGCCGCCGGCGTGCTGTCGTCCGCCCAGCGTCACACCCACTTTCTCGACAGTCCGCGCATCGTGGACAGTACGTCCGCGTCCGATTTCCGCTTCGCGGACCTGAAGGAGCGGCCGGGCACCGTGTTCCTGTGCCTGCCGCCCGATCGGCTCGATACCTATGCGCGCTGGCTGCGGCTGCTGGTGAGCCAGGCCGTCACCGACATGGCCCGTTCCCCTGCCCGGCCGGACAAGCCCGTGCTGTTCCTGCTGGACGAGTTCGCCGCGCTCGGCCGCCTCGATCCGGTGGAACGCGCGATGGGGCTGATGGCAGGTTACGGGATGCAGCTCTGGCCGATCCTCCAGGACATGCACCAGCTCAAGGCCACCTATGGCGAGCGCGCCGGCACGTTCATGTCTAATGCCGGCGTGATCCAGACGTTCGGGGTCAACGATCTTGCCACCGCCGACATGCTCTCGCGTACGATTGGCGATACCACCATCGAATATCAGACCTTCGGCACGTCCAACCCGGCGAGTATCTTCAGCGACGGCACCCGTTCGGAAAGCGCCAGCGGCCACGTCGCCGCACGCCGGCTGGCGACACCCGATGAAATCATGCGGATGAACTCCGACGATCTGCTGCTGCTGCGGCAGGGTCAGCACCCGCTCGTCGTGGCCAAAATCCGCTACTATGCGGAACGCGAGTTCGCCGGGCTCTATGATCCGGCCTGATACTACACCCGGAACACCCGACGACAGACGTCGAGATAGAGCCCTTTCCTGCCTCTCAACCTGCGCAGCGCTGACACTCACACACCGCCGGATCGGCTTGGCTTCTCTCGGAAGCCTGCGGCCGATAGGCCGCTTTTGTGACGGCGTTAGCCGGCACGCATTAAAGGCGTATTGGCCTGTAGGGCCAATTCCGTATGCTTTTCTTCTGCTGGCTGAGCGGTGCTTTCTTGTTAAATGATTCTGTTAAATAGGAATCGTTAAGAAGGTTAAGGCTCAAAAATGAGCCAAAAAAGTGAGGAATTCTGCGGCTTTCCAGGTAGGCCCGGTGTGTGATCCCACGTGATTCGGTGTGTGATCCCACGATAGCACGGTGTGTGATCCCACGACGCTTGGGTGTGTGATCCCACGATGATCAATTGGCTACTAGCACCGCGATTACTGTCGGTTCTGCACTGCCATCGTTCCCCTTCGAGACGGTTCGCATCGTGCCTCGCTCACGACGGTGTGTGAAACCACGATAGTCAGCGTCCGCCGGCGAGCCTATCCATGAGGTCGTCCACCTCGGTCGCGCGGCGGCGATCGGCGTCGAAGCGATGCCGACGTTCCTGTTCAGCCTCCAACTTCGCGGTCAGCGCCAACGCTTCTGCTTCCCCCCTGAGACGGAACAGCACAGCAGGGCTACCGTCTGCCGTCGTCGTCAGCTCCATCGCGTAGTCGGGGAGCTGATCGGCCTCCACCACCTTGCGGAGCATTCGGTTGAACTCCTTCGGCTTGCTGTCGCTGCCGGTCTTGTCGCGCAGTACCTCCACCCGGCACGTCCACCCGCCCTTCTGGTTGCCGGCGTGTTTGCGCGCAATCCGATACAGGGCGCGTTCCAATCCGCCGGTCAGCAGAAAATAATCCTGGTGCATGGTGAGCAGCGACCGCTCCCCCATGATGCCCTCATAGACCCAATCGGACAGAGTGATGGTCATGCCCCGGGGCTGGTCTGTCTCGGGGTCCACCTCCAGCGTCCATTTGTCGAGCCAGTTGAAACCAGCCTTTGTGCGCCGCTTGGGAGCGCGGATCGAGGTCGATATGGAAGTCGTCTGAAGCCGCTGGAGTGCGGCCTGCAACTCCTGATAGGCTCGGCCGCTGGTGTCGCGCTTGATAGCTCGCAACAAGTCATATGACGTTGTTTTGAGCGTTCGGGGAAGGTCGTTGACCCCCTGTTCCCGCATCCGATTGAGCGTGGACGCCGCCCATATCAAGATATCGGCGTCCCAGATCGTCGCCATCCCGTAGGCAGGAATCGCCTCGATCTTCACCCACGTCTCGCCGTCAGGGCTGCTATATTCGATCGGCTTCACCCGCTTGCGCTTCTGGAGCGAGAAAAACGGCCGCTCCATCGTCTCTCGCTGATCTTTCAGCGGGAGGTCGCCCATCAACGGGATGAACAGATCAAATTCGGGGTTGGGATTCTGGCGCTTGGTCATGCCACTTCAGTCCTGCCATTCTGCATAATTGCAGATGTGCACATTATCACGCACGGCCGAATTGCTTATCGGCATCATACTTTGCCACCAGCTCGCTGATTGCCTCGGCGAGGAGGTCTTGGTGACTTCGCCGGGTTCGGGCTGCCAAAACGCGAAATGCCTCCGCCGTAGGATCGGCCGGATCAAAATATGCCCCGAGGTGATACTTACCCGGCCGCTTGCCACTCGACCGTGCGGTACTCGACGGAGCTGGCTGATGATCCGGCTCGGGTTCGCGAGGGGAGGGGGACGCTACTGCTGGCCCCAAAAGAGAAGTTCGCTTCGCCATAATCAAGCCTTCACATTTGCAGGTGTGCAATTAATCACATCATCAAATATGTGTTTCTGCAAGGCTGCAATTTCTAAGGCCGCCTTGCCCTTCGGCTCATGCTCGATGACACCCAAGCCGTAAGGCCATGCCGCTCGGTAGGCGCTGCGCTCACGCAATACAGCACGGGCCACCCGCAAGCCGGTCGCCTCGGCAAGCGTTCTGGCATCGTCCAGCAGCGTGGTTGCAGTGGGGGGAGCGGCATTGAGCACCACCACGCCCGTTCGCCCGGTACTGGTGATAAGCTGCGCTGTGCGTTTGATCGCATCAAGATCGATCAACGATGGACGGCAAGGGATGATTACCAGATCGGCACGCTGCGCCGCTGCGGCAGCTTCCGCGCCCGCGGCTGGCGGTGTGTCGATGATCGTAAGCGCAAAGCCGTTGGCCTCGGCCGCATCAATCGCTTGGTCGAGGCGCCTCGCACTGATCGGTTCAACGTGAGGCAGCTGGGCCGTCCGCCGCTCACTCCAAGCAGTCGCGCTCTCCTGCGGGTCAAGGTCGAAGAGAGCCGTCTTGATGCCGGCTGCTTCAGCGGCGACCGCCAGATTTACCGCCAGCGTCGTTTTTCCGACGCCACCCTTTTGCGCTGCAAGCGTGATAATATGCAAGTGTGCACACCTTCAATAATGCTGCTTTGATATTATGCAGAACGGCAAGATCGCACAACTGCTATAGTGAAGACTGACGAGGACAGGGGATAGGCACGCCCTTTTGGGCAGACGCAGGTCATCCGGGGCAGTAGTCGGCCATCATATATCTGCTATGCTGGATATATGGAAAACGACTCGGCTATCGCCGCCTTCGGCGCACTCGCACAAGGAACGCGGCTCGATGTGTTCCGCTTGTTGGTGCGGCACGAGCCGGACGGCATGGCTGCGGGTGATATCGCTCGTCAGCTCGACGTGCCGCAAAACACCATGTCGTCGCACCTCGGCATTCTCGCCCGCGCGGGACTGGTCCAGTCCGAACGCCATAGCCGCTCGATCATCTATCGCGCCGATCTGGACGGTCTGCGCGCGCTGACGCTGTTTCTCATCAAGGACTGCTGCGCGGGCAAAGCGGAACTGTGTGCGCCGCTCATCGCCGAACTCGCCCCTTGCTGCTGAAAGGACGCCCCGTGGCCGTCGATATCGTCATCTATCACAACTCCGCGTGCGGCACGTCCCGCAACACCATCGCCATGATCCGCAATGCCGGCATCGAGCCGCATGTGGTCGAGTATCTGAAAACCCCGCCCGCACGCGCGCTGCTGGTCGAGCTGATAGATCGCGCCGGCATGACGCCCCGCGAGCTGCTGCGCGAGAAGGGGACCCCTTATGTGGAGTTGGGCTTGCGCGACACGTCGCTGTCTGACGAAGCATTGATAGATGCGATGATGGCGCATCCCATCCTCATCAACCGACCGCTGGTCGTCTCGCCGCTCGGCGTGAAGCTGTGCCGCCCTTCTGAAGCCGTCCTTGATCTGCTGCCGAGCGGCCAGCTCGGCGCGTTCGCCAAGGAAGACGGCGAACAGGTGGTTGATGCTTCGGGCCAGCGCGTCGCCTGATGCTTCTTGCCGTCCTGATCTTCGTCGCGACGATTACGCTCGTGATCTGGCGACCCAAAGGCCTCGGCATCGGGTGGAGCGCGATGGGCGGGGCCGTCGTGGCGCTGCTCGCGGGCGTCGTCACCCTCTCCGACGTGCCGATGGTATGGGGCATCGTCTGGAACGCGACCGCCGCGTTCGTTGCGATCATCGTCATCAGCCTGCTGCTGGATGAAGCCGGGTTCTTTGAATGGGCGGCGCTGCACGTCGCGCGCTGGGGCGGGGGGCATGGTCGCCGACTGTTCGTCCTGATCGTGCTGCTCGGCGCGGCGGTGTCCGCGCTGTTCGCCAATGACGGCGCGGCGCTGATCCTGACGCCGATCGTCATCGCCATGCTGCGGGCGCTGGGGTTCAAGGACAAGGCGACGCTGGCGTTCGTCATGGCGGCGGGGTTCATCGCTGACACTGCCAGCCTGCCGCTGGTCGTCTCGAACCTCGTCAACATCGTGTCGGCTGACTTCTTCCGAATCGGGTTCGGCGACTATGCGGCCGTGATGGTGCCGGTCGACCTCGTGTCGATCGCCGCCACGCTGGGCGCTCTGCTGATCTTCTTTCGACGTGATATACCGCGAGATTACGACGTGGCCGCGCTGCGCGCGCCCGGCGCCGCAATCCGCGACGCCGCGACCTTCCGCGCCGGATGGATCGTCCTTGCCCTGCTGCTCGCCGGCTTCTTCCTGCTTGAACCGCTGGGTGTGCCGGTCAGCGCCGTCGCCGCTGCCGGCGCGATCCTGCTGCTGGTGATCGCGGGGCGAGGCCATGTCATCCAGACCGGCAAGGTGCTGCGCGGCGCGCCGTGGCAGGTCGTCATATTCTCGCTCGGCATGTACCTGGTCGTTTATGGCCTGCGGAACGCGGGCCTGACCGATCATCTGGCGGCGCTGCTCGATCGCACCGCACAAGGCGGGGTGTGGGGCGCGGCGCTGGGAACGGGCGTGATCGCGGCCGTCCTATCGTCGGTAATGAACAACATGCCGACCGTGCTGGTGGGCGCGCTGTCGATCGACGCCGCGCACGCGACAGGGGCGGTCAAGGAAGCGATGATCTACGCCAACGTGATCGGCTGCGACCTCGGCCCCAAGCTGACGCCGATCGGCTCGCTCGCGACGCTGCTATGGCTCCACGTCCTCGGGCAAAAGGGCGTGCGGATCGGATGGGGCTATTACTTCCGGGTGGGCGTCACGCTCACCGTGCCGGTGCTGCTCGTCACGCTCGCAGCGCTCGCGATCCGGATCGGGATCGCATGACGGGACTGACCATCACGGAGCTCGAACCCGCCGAGCTGGCCGGGCTGGCATGTTTCCTCGATGCCGCCAGCCTTCCGAGCGCTGATCTCGCCGATCCCGGCCGCCTGTTCTTCCGGTTCGAGGCCGATAGCCTAGTCGGTTATGGCGGCTTGGAGGGGGAAGGGGCCGACCGCCTGCTCCGCTCGATCGTCGTCCTCGCCAATCGTCGGGGGCATGGCCTAGGGCGGGCATTGGTCGCCACCCTCGAACGACAGGCGCGCGACCTAGGGGTGCGGCACCTCCATCTACTGACGACCACGGCCGCACCATTCTTCCGGACGCTCGACTATGCCGACGCCGATCGCGGCACGGCTCCCCCGGCCATCGCCGCATCGCGCGAGTTCGTCGCGCTGTGCCCCGCGTCGGCCGCCTATCTCGTGAAAGCCCTCTGATGCCGCTCCGCACGCTCGCCGATCCCGATGCCCTGCCGGCACTCGATCCCGCCTATGCCATCCAGCGGCCGGCACTGGGGCTTGGCCCGCTCGATCCCGCGCCGCGTATCCTTCTGCTCTATGGTTCGCTGCGCGAACGCTCCTTCTCCCGGCTGTGTGTCGAGGAAGCGGCGCGCCTGCTCCGGTTCTTCGGGTGCGAGACACGCATCTTCGATCCATCGACGCTGCCGCTGCCCGACCAACATGCCGGCGACGACCATCCGGCCGTCCACGAGCTGCGTGAGCTGTCTTTATGGTCGGAGGGTCAGGTGTGGTGCAGCCCTGAGCGCCACGGCCAGATCACCGGCATCATGAAGTTGCAGATCGATCACCTGCCGCTGTCGATGGGGGGGATGCGCCCGACGCAGGGCCGCACGCTCGCGGTCATGCAGGTGTCGGCCGGATCGCAGTCGTTCAACAGCGTCAACACGCTGCGCGTGCTGGGTCGCTGGATGCGGATGGTGACGATCCCGAACCAGTCGAGCGTCGCCAAGGCGTTTAACGAGTTCGATGACGCTGGACGGATGAAGCCGTCGAGCTACTATGACCGGATCGTGGACGTGATGGAGGAGCTGGTGCGGTTCACGATACTGCTGCGCCCGCACACAGCCCAACTCGTAGATCGCTATTCGGAGCGCAAGGAAGCCGGGGTGCCGATCGACACCGCTAAGGACCTCTCCAGCATCGCGACAGCGCCGCAATCCTGACGGGCTCGTCAGGAGGTGCGTACGTGCGGCCTTAGACCCGCGCTCCGCTAGCCGAATCAGGCGGCGACGTGATCGCTTCCATAACCCGGCAATCGGCGATCCTGCCGCCTTCACAATCCCGTGTCGCACCCGCCAACGCATCCCTGAGCGCCATCAGGCGGGCAATGCGGTCTTCCACGCTCGCAAGGTGCCGGCGAGCGAGCGAGCCTGCTTCCTTACAATCCTGATCGGGGTTGGCCGACAAAGCGATCAGGGATCGAATTTCGTCAGTCGAGAACCCAAGATCACGGGCGTGCCGGATAAAGGCGAGCTGGCGAACCTCCGCATCACCATAAGTCCGGCGCCCGCCTGCCGTGCGCGCAGCCTCCGGCATCAAGCCGATATCTTCGTAGAAACGGATCGTGTTGACCTTTGTCCCGGTCCGCTTCGCTATGTCGCCAATCATCAACACCTTGCGGTCCCCGCGTTTTTGCGCTTGCTCCTACAGTGACTGTAGATCGTAACGGAGCGGGATGAGCGCAAGCGAATCCTCTACGTGCGGCTGCACGGGCGATACGAAACGTGCGGAGCGCGACCCTGCTTATCGTCGTGCCCTATGGATCGTCGTCCTCCTGAACCTCGGCTTCGGGCTGATCGAAATCGTCGGTGGATTCATCGCCGATAGTCAGGCGCTCAAAGCCGATGCCCTCGACTTCATCGGCGACGGCACGATCTCATTGTTCGGCCTCATCGCGCTGGGCTGGACTGCGGCAGCCCGCTCAAGGGTCGCTCTCGCCCAAGGCTTGTTCCTCGGAACATTAGGTCTGGGTGTCATCGGCTTTGCCATGTGGCGCGCGATGAACGCCGTAGCACCCGACGCCGATCTGATGGGCGGCATCGGGATCGTCGCCCTTATCGTCAACGTCACCGCGGCGCTCGTCCTGTCGCGGTTTCGCGAAGGCGACGCCAATGTACGGGCCATCTGGCTGTTCAGCCGAAACGATGCTGTCGCCAACATCGCCGTCATCATTGCCGCCGGCCTGGTGGCGTGGACCGGAAAGGTATGGCCCGACCTCGCGGTCGCCGGCGTCATCGCGATCCTGTTCCTGCACTCCGCTTGGGAGATTACCCGAGGTGCGTTGGCAGAAATGGGTGGCCGCTCATGAAGGCCGAAAGCAACGCTAGCCGGGTAGCGTCTGATGATCGCGGGTTACGCCATTCTCGTGGAATGATAAGGAGCAAGCTCATGCGCAAGCTGCTGCCCTTTCTCGCCTGTCTGATGCTGGTCCTGACCGGCTGGGCGGGCATGGCGCAGGCTACGGAAAGCGTCGGGTGCATCGAGACCTCTCAGGTCAATACAATCATGCACATGGCTGGTGACTGCGACGAGGTGCCGGCGGATGCGGACAAGGGCTATCCTCATCAACACACCGTCTGTCACGGCCACCATGTCGCCGCACCGGCTGAGCATAGTGTCGACGTCGCCCTGATCGACAATTGGGCCGAATTTGCGAGCCACAAGGCTCCGCTCTGGCTTGCTCATCAAAGCGATCCGGCGCTTCGACCACCACAGGCCTGACGACGCACCGGGCGCCTTCCGGCGCCTGAGACTGGTTCGTCAGGAGCATTTACAATGAAGCGCATGATAGCGGCCGTGCTGGTCGCGACAGCCTGTGCGTCGAGCAACTCGGCACAGGCACAGGACACGGAGGCGTCGGCACCGCCGCTGACCCTTGATGAAGCACTTACCGCGGCCGGCGCGGTATCGCCGGCGGTCGAGGTTTCCCGATCGGGCATTCAGGCGGCGCAAGCGCAACGCTCGATCGCCGGATTGCGGCCTAATCCGTCGCTCGACGCGATGAGCGAGAACGTCGCCGGCACCGGTATCTATAAGGGACTGCGCTCGGCCGAAACGACGGTCGGCGTATCCTTGCCGCTCGAACTCGGCGGCAAGCGGTCGGCGCGCGTCGCGGTCGCCAATGCGCAACTCGACCGCGCTTCGCTCGAAGCGGCGATCATTCAGGCCGATCTCCGGTTGCGGGTCACGCAGGCCTATAACGATGCCGCGGCGTCGCAACGCAGGGTAGTCACCGCCCGCGAACAGGTCGGGATCGCAAACGAGGTGCTGCGTGCAGCGCGGGTCCGCGTTGCAGCCGGCCGCGCCTCACCGCTCGAAGAGCAGCGCGCTGACGTAGCTCGGCTGAATGCGGAAGGGGCGGCCGAGCGCGCGGAGCGATCCGCCCAAGTGGCGCTCGGCAATCTTGCCCGGCTGATCGGGCGCGGCGCCAGCTCGCTGGATACAGCCTGGTTCGCCCGGATCGAAGGCGCAGGGCCACGGTTGCCGGTGCGCAGTGAAGGCACGCTGACGGCCGCGGCGGTGCAGGCCGATCTCACCACGGCGACGGCGCAGGTCCGCCTTGCCCGAAGCCAGAGGATTCCCGACGTAACGATCAGCGCGTCCGCACGCAGGCTGGAGATGACCAACGATACGGCCGCGGTGTTCGGCGTGTCGGTGCCGTTGCCGCTGTTCAACAATGGCCGCGCGGCCGTTGATCTGGCTTCTGCCCAACGCACCCAGGCGGACGCCCAGCGCCGCCTCGCGCTGCTCGATGCGGAACAGGCCATCGCCTCGGCGCAGGGGGACGTAGCGAATGCGGCGACGACAGCCCGCAATGCGACCGGACCGACGCTTGCCGCGGCGCAGGAAGCCGCCCGGATCGCGCGTATCGGCTACCGCGAGGGCAAGTTCGGTCAGTTGGACCTCCTTGAGGCCGAACGCACGCTTGCCGACACCCGAACGGCCGCGATCGACGCGCTGGCCGCTTATCATGACGCACAGGCCCGGCTGGAACGGCTCGCCGCCCCGGCGCCTACCGATGCGAAGGACGCACGATGAAAATCAATCATGCGCGGACCCTGCTGTCCGCCTTGCTTCCGCTGGCGCTCGTTGCGTGCGGCGGGGCCGAGAAGAAGACCGACGACATGGCCGGTATGGAGGGCATGGAGAAGGGTGAGGGGGCCGAGAAGAAGGCGGATAAGGATGCGGTGACGCTCACGGCGCGGCAGATCGCCGATGCCGGCATTGAAGTCGCCCGCCCGACCGTGGGCGGGGTCGCCGGCGCGATCGAGTTGCCCGCGCTCGTCCAAGGCGATCCCCAAGGCGTCCAGGTCGTCTCCGCAACCATCGGCGGTCGCTTGGTCGCGCTCACGCGCAACCTTGGCCAGCCTGTCCGGCAGGGTGACCCGCTGGCGGTGATCGAGAGCCGCGAGGCCGCTTCGCTGAAGGCGGAAGTCGAGGCCGCTCGCGCCCGCGCCGCATTGGCGCAGTCGAATCTTCGGCGCGAACAGCGTCTGTTTGCCGAGCGTGTTTCGCCCGAACAAGACCTGGTGGCGGCGCGGACCGCGGCGACGGAGGCGGCAATCGCGCTTCGGCTCGCGCAGCAACAGCTCGGTGCCACGGGAGGCGGTGGTGGTGCCCTCAACCGCATCGCCATGCGCTCGCCGATCTCAGGTCAGGTAATCGCCCGTCCGGCCGTTCTCGGCCAGACTGTCGACGCGAACGCCGAACTCTACCGGGTTGCGAACCTCTCGCGGGTGACGATCACCGCCTCGGTCTCGCCCGCGGATGCAGGCCGTATCCGGCCGGGTACGCGGGTTGAGGTAACCGCAGCCGGTCGTAGACAGGAAGGACGGGTGTCGTTCGTGTCCCCGGCGCTTGATGACAGCACGCGCCTCGTGCCTGTCATCGCCACGCTCGACAATGCGGGGAATACCTGGCGGGTGGGCGAGCCGGTGACGGCGAGCTTCATGCTGCCCGGGAGCGGCGATCGTAGCATCTCGGTTCCCTCCACCGCGGTGCAAAGCATCGAGAACCGCACCGTCGTTTTCGTCCGCACCCCGACCGGCTTCCACGCGACCCCGGTCACGGCAGGTCGCCGCAACGGCGATCAGGTCATCATCAGCTCCGGCCTCAATGGCCAGGAGCGGATCGCCACCACAAACTCGTTCACCCTGAAAGCCGAACTCGGCAAGGGTGGCGGGATGGACATGGACTGAGCCCATGATCTCCCGCCTTGTCACCTTCTCGGTCGAGCGGCGCTGGCTAGTCCTGCTGCTGACCCTTGTCGCCGCGCTCGCGGGCATCTTCGCCCTCCAGCGCCTCCCCATCGATGCCGTCCCGGACATCACCAACAACCAGGTGCAGGTAAACGTCCTCGCACCCTCGCTGTCGCCCGACCAGATCGAGCGGCAGGTCTCGTTCACGATCGAAACCTCGCTCAAGGGTATTCCGGGCCTTGCCTATACCCGGTCGCTCAACCGCAACGGCTTTGCCCAGATCACGGCCGTCTTTACCGACGCGACCGACATCTACTTCGCCCGCCAACAGGTCGCCGAGCGGATGCGGATGGCCGAGGAACGACTACCGCAGGGCGTCATGCCCGAGATGGGTCCGATCGCGACCGGTCTCGGCGACATCTTCATGTGGACCGTCGAGTTTCAAGAACTCAACCGCGTGAAGCATCGCGATGGCGAACCCGGCCTCCAGCGTGACGGCAGCTACATCACCCCCGAGGGCGAACACCTCGTCAGCGAACGCGACAAGGCGACCTACCTCCACACCGTTCAGGAGTGGATCGTGTCGCCGCAGCTCCGCGGCACCGAAGGCGTCGCCGGCGTGGACTCGCTGGGCGGGTTCGACCGTGAGTATCTGGTCATCCCGGACCTCCAGCGGCTCGCATCGATGCGGCTGACCGTCCAGGACCTCGCTACCGCGCTCGAGCGCAGCAACACCAGCATCGGCGCAGGCACGGTCGATCGTAACGGCGAAGGCCTGTTCGTCCGCTCGGACGCGCGGGTGCGCACTGCGGACGAGCTGTCACGCACCGTCGTCGCGAGCCGCGAGGGCGTGCCGATCGTGCTCAATCAGGTGGCGACCGTGAAGGCTGGGCAAGGCATCCGCACCGGCTCGGCATCCGAGAACGGTCACGAAGTCGTCGTTGGCACAGCCGTGATGCGCATCGGCGAAAACAGCCGCACCGTCGCGACCGATGTCGGCGAACGGCTTCAGGCCATCGGCCGATCGCTGCCGACCGATGTCGTGGTCAAGCCGGTGCTCGATCGTACCAAACTCGTGAACTCCACGATCGCGACGGTTGCCCGCAACCTCGCCGAAGGCGCGGTGCTGGTCATCGTGGTGCTGTTCGTGCTGCTCGGCAATTTCCGGGCGGCGCTGATCGCCGCGATGGTGATCCCGATCACGATGCTGCTCACCGCCATGGGGATGCTGCGTGCCGGCGTCTCGGCCAATCTGATGAGCCTCGGCGCGCTCGACTTCGGTTTGATCGTCGATGGTGCGGTCATCATCGTAGAGAACGCGCTGCGCCACCTCGGCACGCGCCAGCACGAAACCGGGGGTGTCCTCCCACTCAAGGAACGCCTCGCCATCGTGGCGGCGTCCGCCCGCGAGATGATCCGGCCATCGGTCTATGGGCAGGCGATCATCATCCTCGTCTACGCACCGTTGCTCACCTTTAGCGGCGTGGAGGGCAAGATGTTCGAGCCGATGGCGCTCACCGTCATCATCGCGCTCGTCTTTGCCTTCGTGCTGTCCCTGACCTTCGTTCCGGCGGCCATCGCCGCCTTCCTCGCCGGCAAGGTCGAGGAGAAGGAAAGCCGGATCGTGGTTTGGCTCAAGCGCCGCTACGAACCCGGCCTCAATGCCGCCATGCGGCGTCCGAGCGTCACCATCGGCGGGGCGCTTGCCGGCGTCTTGGTGGCGGCACTCGCTTTCACGACGCTGGGTCAGGAGTTCCTGCCGCAGCTCGATGAGGGCGACATCCTCGTCCAAGCCTGGCGACCGCCCGGCACGTCGGTCGAGCAGAGCCAGCGTATGCAGTTCGCGGTCGAGAAGACGATCAGTCGTGAGCCCGAAGTGCAATATGCCTTCTCGCGGACGGGCACGTCCGAGATCGCCAGCGATCCGATGCCGCCCAATGCGACCGACACGTTTGTGATGCTGAAACCTCGCCAAGAATGGCCCGATCCGAGCCTACCCAAGGAGGAGCTGGTTGAGCGCATCGAGAAAAAGGTCTCGACCATCCCGGGGAACGGTTATGAGATTACCCAGCCGATCCAGATGCGCTTCAATGAACTTGTGGCCGGCGTGCGCGGCGATATCGCGGTCAAGGTGTTCGGCGACGACTTTGCCAGCATGAATGCGACCGCAGTCCAGATCGCGGACGTGATGCGCAAGGTGCCTGGTGCAGCGGATGTCCGGGTGGAGCAGACCGAAGGACTGCCGCTTCTCGACATTCGTCCCAACCGGGACGCGATGGCGCGGGTCGGTGTTTCTGCCGGCGACGTCCAGGATGTCGTTGCGGCAACCGTAGGTGGCAAGCAGGCTGGCGTGATCTTCGAAGGCGACGCCCGCTTCCCGGTCGTGATCCGTCTCAGCGAGACGGCACGAGCCGATTTGCAGACCCTTGGGCAGATTCCGGTGCCCACCGCGAGCGGATCGTTCGTGCCGCTCGCCAGCGTTGCGGACATCGGTCTCGGCGACGGGCCAAACCAGATCAGCCGGGAGAACGGCAAGCGGCGTGTCGTGGTTCAGGCCAATGTGCGTGGCCGGGACGTTGCCGGCGTTGTCGAGGAGGCGCAGGCCAAGATAGCGCAACAGGTCGCGTTGCCGGCCGGCACCTATCTGACCTGGGGCGGCCAGTTCGAGAACCTAGCCAGCGCCCGGGCACGCCTGACGATCGTGGTGCCGATATGCTTCGCCGTCATCATGCTGCTGCTTTACGGTGCGCTCGGATCGGTGCGCGACGCGTCCCTGGTCTTCACCGGCGTGCCGCTGGCGTTGGTCGGCGGTATCCTCGCGCTCGTACTTCGCGGTCTGCCGTTCTCGATCTCTGCCGCAGTCGGGTTCATCGCGCTGTCTGGTGTGGCAGTGCTCAACGGGCTGGTGATGGTGTCCTCCATCCACGACCTGATGCGGGAAGGGATGGATCGGGCGCGCGCCGCCCGCGAGGGAGCACTGCTCCGATTGCGGCCCGTCGCGATGACCGCGCTCGTCGCCAGTCTCGGCTTCGTGCCGATGGCGCTCGGCCACGGGGCGGGCGCCGAGGTCCAGAAGCCGCTCGCCACGGTGGTGATCGGGGGACTTATCTCAGCGACCCTGCTCACCTTGTTCGTTCTGCCGACGCTATACGCGCGGTTCGGTTCGATGGTCACGGCGTCGCAACACACCGAAACACACAACAAACAGGAGACGCTTATGGCGCGTGACTACGAGGATCAATCACCCCTGCATTGATGATGCAGGGGTATCCGTCATCCATCAATCCTCATCTTAATATCGTTTCTTGGACGCTCGGCTGGATCGGCTGGAAACCGATCCCATGACATGGGGACCGATTACCAACCGGCCCCCATCGATCACTTTTTCTTCTTGTCCGGGCGCTGGGACAATGCCGACCCCGCGGCCGTTTTTGAATCCTTGCCCGTGCGACCATCGCGCAGGACGTTCGATGCGGCTTTGCCCGCCTTCGCGCTGGTGTGTTCGTTCTTGGCCATGACCAATACTCCTCACGGGCGCGATGTTTTTCGACACCCTCATTGCATAACGCGAATTTATGGGTATTGTTTCCGTCATAGCGATGAGGAACGTCAGATTGATCGACATCCGGAAGGCCATCCTTGCAGCCCTAAAAAAGGAACTGCTGCTCGATCTTGAAGATCAGCTTCGCGCTGCCGCACTGGAAGCGTCCAGGGCAGGCGCGGCTTTGCCGATGAACGCGAAACGGCGTCGTGAAGCTGAGGGGCAAATCCGCTTTCGCCTTCAGGAAGAGCGCTATGAGGAGGTGGTCCAGCAGCACGGCGGACACCTGCTTCCTGATGGAGTCATGTGGGGCACAGACCTGAAGGTGTTCCAGCCCTTTGCCCGCTTCCCCGGACCGGAGACGGCTATCATACTCGGGTTCGCCTCAATGCCTGAACCCCGCAAGATTCCACCCAAGAACCAGTCTCGCGCGGCAGGCGTCACACTGAACGTCTCGCTGCAAGCCAGTCTGTTCGACGGTGACGATTGCCCGAAGGCGACCGACATTTTCGTGCTGTTCCTCACTGCTCGTGACCGCCGGCAGGCAGGCATGATCGAGGAAATCGCGATCGGGGTGATCGGAGCGGACTACAAGGATTTCATCTTCTACGCATCGCTGGACGATTTCATTCAGGGCTACGAGAGCGAGCCGGCCCGGCCGGGTGGACCGGACGGAACCGATGGTGGTGCCAAGGTGAAACTGCGACCGACCCGCAAGCGATTCATGCCGCCCGAGCAACAGCCCGATACCGAGGTGGGCGAAGCATAACCGGTCAGACTGGCGTTTTTAGTAACAAGTACAGCGTTTGCTCCGCATCCTTCTTGGGTGCGGAGCCATAGGGACTCGAACATATGCGTATCGGCACCCCCGGGTTCATTCCTGCAAGGCTTACCGAAGCACGCGAGGCGCGGCGCATTCCGTCAAAGGCCGCGCTTGCGCGTCGTCTGGGTATGAGCGCCACCACCACCTCCCGATGGGAAGATGAAACGTCGGGCCAGACTCCCGATAATGCGACACTGATCCGTCTTGCCGGTGAACTGGGTGTACGCCCCGAATATTTTCTGCGTCCGCCCTTCCACAGCGATCGGCCTACCTTCCTTCGATCGCTGGCGAGCACGCTGGTGCGCGATCTGGATTTCCAGAAGGCGCAGATGCACTGGTTGCAGGAAATCAGTTTTGTCATCGGGCATTACGTTGATCTGCCCGAGGTGGACATTCCCGACGTGCTTGATGGCGCAAGCTATACCCAGTTGCGCGACGAGGATATCGAGGAAATCGCGCTTCGGCTTCGGCGTCACTGGCAGCTGGGTGAAGGACCATGCGGCGACGTTGTTGCGATCATGGAACGGATCGGCATCGTGGTTGCAGCCATCCCCATGAACACGACCAAGCTTGATGGACTATGCAGCTGGTCCCCGATCGATGGCCGTCCGCATGTCCTGCTGGCGACGGACAAGATGTCATTCCCACGGCGTCAGATGGATGCAGCGCATGAACTTGCCCACGCCGTCCTTCATCAGGCCGTGCCGGCAGAGGAGTTTCAGGTCAATCTGCGGTCTATAGAGCAGCAGGCATTCCGTCTGGGCAGCGCATTGCTGATGCCTTCGACAACATATCCCAAGGATGTGCGTCATGCGTCGCTGGCGATGCTCGTCAGCCTGAAAGAGCGGTGGCGGGTTTCGGTCAAGGCCCAGATAAAGCGGCTGTCTGATCTGGAAATTATCCCTGAGGAGTTTTCCCGACAGCTCTACAAGCTTTATTCGGCGAAGGGGTGGTCGAAGGGCGAACCGCTCGACCAGCATTGGCCGATACAGCCCCCGCGGGCGCTGCGGGACAGCCTGAACCTGATTGTTGAAAACAACGTCCGCAGCAAGGCGGACCTGCTTGCTACCGAATTTACGATCTCCAGCACTGACGTCGAAGAGCTGTGCGGTTTGCCGCCGGGCTGGTTTGACCGGGATGCTGCGGAGGTGGTTTCGCTCAAGAGGCATCCCGCGGACGGGCCGGGCGTGCACTATGACGATGCCGAAGTGATCGCTTTCCCGGACCGGCGCCCTCATCCCTGGTCGGGCCGATCATCGTAGCGGTTGGAAACGCTATCCGCCGATCGGCATCAGCCGCACACCTCCCATCACGCTCCAAAAATTCAGGAGACGCTGATTGGCGATCTCAACGTGGGTCGGGCCTCGCGAAACATGGGTGAAAACTGCTCAACCTCATGCTCGACCCAAAATCTGAAAATTTTCGCTTCTGCAGGCTTCCTTTCAAGGCCGCCCCTGCAGCCCTCCAGGGGCCTGACTGAACACCACCAGCCTCTCCGGCTCGGCTGCGAACCATGCGTAGCTACCCCATGCCAAGCTATCGACTGTCTTCTTGAATGGCCCAGCGCTGCGATCGAGGAACGCTGTCACGAACGCGACATGCTCGGCAGGAAAACCCGTCTCGGCGACCAACGCCTCCAACGCCTCCTTGCGACGTTCGCTGATCGGGCCATCGGTCGCAACCACCTCCACGAACACTAGTAACGGATGCGTTGGCCCGAGGTCGACGAGGATCGTGTCGGGCAGGTTTCGGTCTGCCTGGATGGCGAGACCGATCGACCGCGCCAGTTCGTCGTCGCGCGTGACCACCTTGTTACCACTTTCGCTGAGGAACAGGACGGCAGGATCGGCGAGGAAGGTGGGGGCGAACACCTCGACCACCGCCTTGGTAATCTCCGAACTGGGGCCAGGCTTCATCCGGCGCGTCTCACCGTTCGGGAAGGTGACCAACACCTGATCGGCGCTAACCCCGGCACCGCGACGAACGATCGCCAGCCGGGCGAGCGCGCCCTTGTTCAACGCCTCGCCCTGCCACGTCGCGATCTGGGCCTGCAGCGCTTCGCCGGCGAGGTCCGGGTCGAACAACGCGGCGAAACCCGCTTTCAGCGCATAGCGCGGCTTGCTCGACGTGGTGGCAAGGTCGGTGCGCTCGGTCACCGCGCCGATTGCCACCAGCCCCTCGCGCAACGTCTCGTCACGGATCGGCTCACGGGTATTGTCCTGATACCAGCGTCGCCCCTCGACCTGGCTCCCGGTGCGCAGCACGCCAGTCGCATAGCCAGTCCGGTACGCATCGTCGGTCCGCGCCGCCTGTTCATCGGTCATGCGATAGACGTGCTTGGGACCGAGATACGTCCCGCTGCCCTCAACCGCGTCGATATAGAGGGCGACGAACACCGTGCTCGCCGCCAGCATCCGGGTCAGATAGGCGCGATTGGGCGCCCCATCGGGGAAGATCTCCTGTAGCCGGGCATGAACCTCCTCACGGGTCAGCAGCGGCATCATGGTGCAACTTGCCCATAGAGGCGCGCCAGTTCATCCTCGATGGCGGCACCGCGGCGGACCAGCGCCTCCACCTTTTTCATCGCGGCAGGTGCGGGCAGGGGCAGCGCCTCCATCTCGAACGCCGATACCGCGACGCTACCGTTGATGCAGCGGAAGAGCTGGTCGACGATCGCGCTGTTCAGCACCGCCGCGACCGTCGCTGGCGATACCGCCGGTCGCGCACATGGCCTGACCATGTTCAGGTGGTTCTCGACCACCACGCCGCCATGTTGCGCGATGAAGTCCGCTGGCAGCTCGGCCGCAATCAGGCGACGCGCCTGCTCCTTCGCGGTGGTGCGCTGGACGAGGACGCACGCTTCCTCGACCAGCAGCCAGGCATCACCGCGCTCGATCTTGAAATAGGGCGCATGGTTGCGCTTCTCGGCTCGGAACGCGAAGTGCCCATTCGCCGACACGGCTTCAGCCCATATCAGCGGATGTGCCCCGCGCGCGGGGCGGAGCCGCATCTGGTCCTTGTAGCGATTCCACACCAGTGGCCCCGTCGAGACGCGATAACCCCAGTCGGCAAGCCGCGCCGGCATCGTCTCGGCTTTGGCGATCAGGGCGCTGTGCCGCGGCTCGCGCGGCGCGAGCCACGGTTGCGAGGCGGGGGAGGGCAGGCCGATCGTACCGTTGCGGATGACGCGGGCCTCGCGCTCGTTCGCGACCTCGACATAATGGACTTGAGCGCGGCCGGGCTTGGCTCCACGCTTGTAGGCCGCCAGCAACGTCTCCTGCAGCACGTCTTCGAACACACCGCGACGGGCATGGACGAAATCGATCGCGACAGGCGGCGCGTCCTTGGCGATCAGCTCGCGGAGCGCGGAATAGTAATGACCCGACAGGAAGCTGGTCGGCGTCAGATAGGCGATCGTCCCGCCCTTCTTCGTCCAGCGCACGGCGATGTCCGTGAATACACCATAGAGATTGGCGTGACCGTAAAGGCCGCGTGCGAACCGCTGACGCTGCTCAGGGGTGAGGGTGATGCGCCCATATGGGGGATTGCCGATCACCAGGTCGAAGCGAGCGCTGGGCACCTCCTCCAGCGTGTCGGCGACGCGCACAACGATTGGGGCTACACGGCCCGCGGCGGCAGCGACGTCCGCCAGCAGCAGTTCAATCGCATTCTGCCCAAAGCCCGCGGCATATGGGTCCAGCTCCAGCCCGGTCAGGCGGGTGCCGATCTGCCGCAGTACGATCGCCGGCTCGGCCGTGGGAAGCGCAGCGATCATTCGTTCGGCTGCAGGCAACAGGAACGCACCTCCGCCGCTCGCCGGATCGAGCACGCGCGCACGGGTCCAGTCGATCCCTTGTTCCTCGGCCATATCGAGCAACCGGTTCGCCAGTGCCGGCGGAGTGTAAAATGCTCCCATTGCCCCGCGCTCCCGTGCCGCGAGCAGGGTCGTGTAGAGGCCGGTCAGGAAATAAATCGCCTCGGCGATCGGCAACGGCGCGGCTTCACGCCCGACCACTGCAGCCAGCTCAGCGACCGCGCGATCGAGCCGGCCATAGGGCGCGGCGAACGGTGGACTAAGGATCGCATGGGGTCGGGCTTCGACGCGATAGGTGTCGATCGCAGCGCGCGTGAACAGCGCTGCCATGTCCCGGCGTCGTGGTTCGGGCAGCGTCTCCGCCCAGGCCCGCGCGAGCAGGCGGGCGCGGGCAAGTTCGTTGCGTTGCGCATCGAGGTCTGCTGGCAGATCGCGGAGTAGGGCAGGGGCAAGGCTCATGCTATGGCCGATCGGTTGCGATGATCGCGAAGCACGCGCTGCACGGTTGATCGCGAGACGCGGAACAAGCTGGCGAGCTGCGCCGGTGATCCCTGGCCGGATTCAGCCTTAGCGACGATTTCGGCGCGCTGCTGCCGGGTGAGGCTTGGCCGGCGACCCAACAGACGTCCAGCCTGGCGCGCGTGTGCCAGGCCGCTCATGGTGCGCTCGCGGATCATGGCGCGCTCGAACTCGGCAAAGGCACCCAACGTCTGTGCCATCAATCGTCCAGCCGCCGTGGTGGTGTCTACGGCCTCGGTCAGCGACCGGAAGCCCGCACCGGCCATCGCAACCTCTTCCAGAGTGAACAGGAGGTCGCGTAGCGAGCGGGACAGGCGATCGAGCTTCCACACTACCAGTACATCGCCCGACTGCAGGCTTCGGATCGCGCGCGCCAGCTCGGGCCGATCGGTCTGCCCCCCCGAGGCTTCCTCGCGAAGGATCGGATCGCACCCCGCCGCAGCGAGCGCAGCGACTTGGACATCGAGGTCTTGGTGATCGCCGCGGGACACCCGCGCATAGCCAATTTGCATACGCGCGTTCTGACACGGGATTCTGACACCTGTAAACCCGCGGAAATGCGTGGGTCAGCCGGTGGTGTCAGAACCGGACGGCTCCGACACCGTCCCGATTGGGATGGTATTTCGGGATTATGGAAGTAGATCGGTTAGCCGGTTCCACCTGAGACATCAGGAGCCACTTTGGGGTCCGGGTCCTGCGCCTTGCCGGTCGCGGGTGCCACCTTCTGGCTCGGCATAGCGGTGAGATAAGCAACGATCGCATCGACGTCCTTCTCGGCCACTGGCGCCTTATACACCTCACGCATCTTGGTGACGGTCGCCTTCCACTGATCCGCCGATAGCGCAGGCTGGGTCAGCGCCATGCTGGCTGAGTGGCACGAGGTGCAATTGGCATTGATGACGTCGGCGTGCGGACCGTCGGGGTAGGTCGCGTCGTCGGCCGGCAGGTCGACGCTGGTCGAGGCAAGCGAGAAGCCGCGCGCTGACACGCTGGCGGCCGGTGCCGGCTCAGACATCTCGGAGATCGGAACGGGCGCCTTGCGGCTGCTCGGCGCGCCGATCGAGACGAGGATGATGCCGGTCAGGCCGATCAGGCCAGCAGCCATCATGCCGGGAGACGGAGTCTTCATGATTTGCTCGCTCCTCAGGCCGCGATGATGGTGGTGGTTTCAATGTTGCCGCGCATGAACCCGCCGGGATTCCAGATCGGCTTCATCGGCTGAGCGACACCGTTGGTGTTCCAGCAGCGCACCATGATGGGGTTAGGCCCGCGTCTCAGCGGCACCCGCCCGTCCCAGCGCCGGAAGCTGTACCTGCCCTCGTCCGCTCCGAGCGTCGTCCTGTACCAGGTGCGGCCACCGTCCGACGACACATCGACCTTGGCGACGCCGCAATCGCCGCCCATTGCGATGCCGCCGACCGGGATCGACGCTTCATAGGCGATCGCCTGACCATCGGGCAGGCTGGTCATCCAGCTACGCGGGATCATGCGATTGATCGGTACGGTCGGGAAGTCCTTGGCACCGGGCGCGACATTCGCGCCGGGTGTCGCGGGGATCTTGTAGGCCTTGGCCATCCAATACTGGTCGTCAGGGCCGGGCAGTACCTCGATCGCGTTCAGCATCTTGACCCAATAGGTCGAGTACCAGCCCGGCACGATCAGCCGGCAGGGAAAGCCGTTGAGGAGCGGCAGTTGCTCGCCGTTCATGCCGAAGGCGATCATGACCTCGCCGTCGCGGGCATGGTCGATGTCGAGTGCCTTCTCGAAGTCAGGAGCGCCCGCCACGACCGGCTGATCGAGAGCGCCGAAGCGCACCTGCACCGCGCCTGCCTTGACCCCGGCGAGGTCGAGCACGTCGCGCAGGCGAACGCCGAGCCACTTGGCGTTGCCCATCGCGCCATTGCCCCATTGCGCGCCGGCGACGCGCGGCTGGAACAGCCCGCGGCTGTTGCCCGAGCACTGGTTCACCGCCGCCATCTCGACCCGTGGAAGGCGCAGCAGCTGAGCGAGGCTGATCGACAGCGGCCGATTGACGTGGCCGAAGACGTTGAGGCGGAAACTTTCGACGTCGATCGAGGTCGGTATGTCGGCCCAGTGCCAGCGGACGAAGAACTGGTCGTTGGGCGTGAACACCGACTTGTCGAAGACCTCCATCGGCGTCTCCAGCAAGGGTGGATGGACGCGCTGGAGGATCATGCTGCCCTTGCCGGGAAAGGCGCTGGTCATCGGCCGCTCGGCATTGCCGCCGGGCAGCTTCAGGTCGACGAGCTGCTGCGCCAGTGCCGGCGCGGCGGCAAGGCCGGCGGTGCCGAGCGCGGCATGGCTGAGGAAGCGGCGACGGCTGGTCTCACTCGCCAGCCCGGCGTCGAAATTGTCCATGACAAGGCTCTCCTGTGGCCAGTCACGCTGGCGGATCGAAGGGGCATTCTGCAAGTGATCGGACCGACTGATCCGATCATCATGGCGGATCAGTTCGGGGTGGCGATGCAGGGCGAGACGAACAGGTTGCCCCGCCATGCACCGGCTAGCGTCTTGGCACCGACCAGCAGCCACATCGCCGCGAGCGCAACCGTCAGCACCGTGCCGACGATACCGAAAAACATAAGGTTCAGCGTCGTGCCGAGGCGGAAGGTGGCGACGGTGTAGACGCCGAGCGGGAAGGTGTAGCCCCACCAGCCGAGGTTGAACGGCACGCCCGCGCGCCAGTAGCGGATGGTGATAAGCGTCGCGAGCGCCAGCCACCACAGGCCGAAACCCCAAAGGCAGAGCCCGGCGACAACGCCGATCCCCTGCGCGACGGTGCCGACGCCGGCTAGCCCGTGCGCGGTGAGGATCGCCGGCGCATCCGCGCCGAGCACCAGCATGCCCAGAGCACCCGTGCCGATCGGCCCCAGCGCCAGCCAGGAAGATGCCGCCATGCTTTCATGCGGCAACTTGTGGAGTGCCATGCGCAGGATGAGGATGGCGAGGATGCCAAACGCGACCGGCACCGAATAGGCCCACAGCACATAGGAGGTCGCGAGCGTCACTATCTGCGCGTGGGGATCGGTTAGATGCGGCGCGAGCAGCCCGCCGCTGGCGCCCGCCACTTCGGCAGCGACGACCGGCAGCAGCCATACGGCGGTCATGCCGTCCAGGCTGTGCTCGTGGCGGGTAAACATCAGGTAGGGGATCAGCACGCCGCAGGCGAGCGACATGGCGACGTCGATCCACCACAGGATATGCGCGACCGGCACGATGCCATTTCCGAACCGCGCGATGCCGAAGGCGAGACAGCCGTTGATGATCGTTGCCAGCCCCATCGGAATGGTCCCGATGAACATCGACACGGTGTTGTGCCCGAAGATGCGCCGCGCCTCGTGCCCGAACATCACCCAGCGCGCGCCATAGAGGCCGGCGAACAGCGCGAAGAGCGCGATATTGAAGAACCACAACACCTCGCCGACAGGTTTAAGCGAAGGCCCGATGCCGGGCACCTGCGGCAGCGCGAGGGCAAGGATGCCCGTGCCCATCGTCGCGGCGAACCAGTTGGGCGTGAACTGGCGGATCATCTCGCGGGGGTGATCGAGCCGGCTGAGCGGCTTGAGGCCGCTGAGAACGGAGTGCGTGTCGGCAGTCATGCGACCTGCTCCTTGATGAGATCCGTCAGCGCGTCGGCCGCGCGGGTGCGATAGCGTTCCTTGTGGCGCAGCGCGTGAAAGGCGCGGTCGGGCAGCCCGAGCGGCAGCTCGACGAGATCGCCAGCCTTGAGCGCGCGCGCGACGACCAATCGCGACAAGACGGCAACGCCGGCACCGGCCTCAACGGCGGTGCGCACCGCCTCGTTGGACGGCAGCGTCATCGCTATCGTCAGCTGGGCCGGATCAAACCCGCGCGTTCGCAGCACGTCCTCGAAAGTCGAGCGCGTACCCGATCCCTGCTCACGGACGATCCAGCGTGTAGTGCGCAGCCAGGCCTCGTCGATGCGTTCGGCTTCCTCGCGGCCGACCAGCACCATTGGGTCATGCCCGACATTCCAGTGGGCAAGCGCCGGTTCGTCCACCTCGCCCTCGACAAAGCCGAGTTCCGCCGCGCCGCTCAACACCTGCGCTGCCGCGCCTTCGGTGTTGTCGATCGCCAGCTCGACCGCGATCTGTGGGTGGCGTTCGTGGAAGGCGGCGAGCTTTGCCGGCAACCAATAGCTCGCGATCGTCTGGCTGGCGACGATCCGCAACGAACCACGCGCGAGCCCGGCATAGTCCGCGAGCATCGTCTCGGCATGCGCTGCCCGCCCCAGCACCGCGCGCGCTTCCTCCAGAAAGCCGCGGCCTGCCTCGGTAAGCTGGATGCCACGCCCGACGCGGTGGAACAGCGGAACGCCGTAGCGCGCTTCGAGGGCCGCAACCGCCCCGGAGGCAGCAGACTGCGTGACGTTCAGCGCCTCCGCTGCCTTGGTGACGTGTTCGCGCTCCGCGACACCGACGAATATTCTGAGCTGCTCCAAAGTCATGCAGCATATATCGCGTACTTAGATCGATACGACCAACCGTTTGATATGGTCATTCCAATCTGGATATCGGAATGGTCGGCAGCCTTTCGTCTGCGATGGTCTCGAAGACTTGAAGCGTTACGCGTGCCCGCGACGTTTGATCGTCCATGACCGATATGATCGAGCGCAGTTCTGATCCCTACAATGCCGAGCCGACGCCCGGTGCGTTGATCGAGCGGTTTCTGACGCCGCAGGCGCTGTTCTACGTGCGCAGCCACGGGCCGGTGCCGGATCTGCCCGCCAATCATCGGATCGAGGTGAGCGGGAGGGGCATGGCGAGCCGCTTCTTCTCGGTGCAGGAACTGAAGAGCACGTTTGCCACGCGCACGGTAACGGCGGTTCTCCAGTGCGCCGGCAACCGGCGTACCGATCTCCAGCAGGTCGCCAACACCTCCGGCGATCCGTGGGACGTAGGCGCGATCGGCAATGCGGAGTGGACCGGCGTACGCTTGGCCGATGTGCTCGATGCGGTCGGCGCGCCGGATGCGTCCGAGCTGTTCGTGGCGTTCACCGGCGCGGACGAGGTGGACGTGGAGGGTGAAGAAGCCTTGTTCGGGGTATCGATCGCCATGAGCAAGGCGCGGGAGCCCGACGTACTCCTCGCCTGGGCGATGAATGGCGAGCCGCTGACGCCCGAACATGGCGCCCCGCTCCGCATGGTGGTGCCTGGCTATGCCGGGGTCCGCAGCGCCAAATGGCTGACACGGATCGAGGTGCGTGAAACGCCCTCCGAGGCACCGATCCAGGCGCACGACTACAAGCTCTTCCCCGCCGCTGTGACGAGCGACACCGTCGACTGGAGCCAGGGTCTGACGATCAATGCCATGCCGCTCAACGCCGCGATCTGCTCGCCCGGTGCGGGCGAGAGTTTGGCCGCCGGAGAGGTGCGGATTGAGGGATATGCCATTGCCTATGACCGCCGTATTTCTCGGATCGAAGTGTCGGTGAACGGCGGTCGCGACTGGCAACAGGCGACCTTCGCCGATGATCCGGAGACGCGCTGGGGCTGGCGGCGCTGGATCCTTGACGCCACACTTGCCAAGGGACGCCAGCACCTTGTCGCCCGTGCCTTCGACGAGACCGGGCAGGGACAGCCCGAGCGGCCGGATACGATGTGGAATTTCGCCGGCTATCTGTGCACCGCCTGGCATCACGTTCACGTGCTGGTCGAATGATCGAAGCATCAGCGGCACCGGACGTCGCTTTCTGGATCGATGCAATTGGCCGGCTGGTGGTGGCGACCGCGGCCGGGATGGTGCTCGGCTGGGAACGCTCGCGTGAGAACCGGCAGATCATGGGCCTGCGGACGCTGGGTCTGGTCGGTCTGGCGAGTTGCATCGCCGTTCAGGCGATCGTGCATAGTGGCTTGCCGAACGTGAACGCCGATGCCGCAGGACGGGCGATGCAGGGCATTCTGTCCGGCGTCGGCTTCATCGGTGCCGGTGCGGTGCTGCGGGTCGGCCAGGGTCAGGAAGTGCATGGATTGGCGACCGCCGCGTGCATCTGGGTGACAGCCACGATCGGCGCGGCAGCAGGGTTGGCGGTGTGGCCGCTCATCATCGGCGGGGTGAGCCTTGCAATGCTCGTCCTGTTCGTCGGCGCGCCGCTGGAACGCCGCATCCGCGAGCGAGCCCGTCTGACGCCGGCCGAGACCGACAGGAAGGATGTCGAGCGCAAGCCGTGATCGCGCTGGACCGCCCGGTGCCCGTCGGCGCCGGGAGGCGGCAAGGCGCTATCAGGACACAAGCGCGGCATCTGCCTGACGCCGGACTTCATCGGCGATCGGATGCAGTTCGGCCGCGGGTCGCTCGCCCACCACACTATAGCCGATCCCGTCGACCGCCCATGTGACCCGGCCCATGGTCCCGCTGGACGTGCTGGTCATGCTCGCGGTCTTGTCGATCTGCATGGGCCTCGTCAGCACCGCAAGTTTCGACGCTTGCGGTCCGTCGTAGAGGAGCAGTGCCGCAGGGCCGTGGGGCGTCGCGACCAGTCGCCCCCCGCCATAGCGATAGCCGGCCGTGCTGAGGTCCGGGATCGTGACGCGCTCACCCAATCGAGCGGAGGTCCATCGGATCAGCATGGCGCGCTGGTCGGGGCCGATCTCCGCCGGTCGTATCCGGTCGGCGGCATAGACACGGAAATTATCACTCGCCTCGTTGGCCAGCGCCGCGATGCCCGCGCGGGGTTCGCCGCTCCACCGCGCGCTCGACCAGCCACCGCCAAACCCCAACGCCAGCAGAAGTGACGCGGCGATGGCGAGCTGCCAACGCGGTTGCCGTTGCCGTCCCCTGATCGCTGCCACGCGCATCGTCGCCGGGATCGGTTCATCCGCGACGGGGGCGAACAGGGATGCAAGGGCTCGCGCCTGCTCCGCCTGCTCTCGCACACGGGCATGCACGTCCGGCTGGCCTTCAAGATAGGCGTCGACCAGGCGCTGCCGCTCGGGCGACAGCCTGCCATCGATCCATGCGGCCAGATCGTCCTCGCCGATCGGGCTGGTCATTGCACGCTCCTCAATCGCGGCCGTTCACCCTCCCGGAGGAGGGTCGCCAGACGGTCGCGCCCCCGCGATATGCGCGACATTACCGTGCCCAGCGGCACGCCGACTACGGCAGCGACCTCCGCATAGGGCAGGCCCTCGACCGAGACCAGGAGCAGCACCGTTCGCTGTTCTTCAGGCAACGCATCAAGCGCGCGCAGCAGGTCGCGGTGGTGCAGGCCTGTGTCCTGATCGGCCGGGCGGCCGAGCGCGGCGTCGTCCACGAGGTGGAGCGGAACCGCCGTACCTCGCCGGCTATGCTGCCGCTGATGATCGACCAACAAATTGTGCAGGATCGCATAGACCCACGGGCGGACCTCCGCACCCCGTCGCTGTCGCCAGCGCCCGACCGCGCGCTCCAGGCAATCCTGCACCACGTCATCCGCCATCACCCGGTCGCGCAACCACGACCGGGCATAGCGGCGCAGCCCGGGGATCAGCGGTTCGATCGCGGCGGCAAGCGGGTCCATCTCAGTCGCGCTGCACCTGCACGATGCGCCCCGGCGCGCCGTTCACCACCTCCGCAACCGCCAGAAAGCGCCGGGGTGTCGCGGTGCTGCCCTGAACGATCTGGCGGATCGGACCCGATGCGTTGACGATCGCCGCACCTGCCGGGTTGCTCATGAAGTTCGCAAGCGGCTCTACAGCGCCGCTGCCGTCCGCATTGGCGGTCAGTACGAGCATGTAAGGCTTCTTGGGCTGCAAACCGGTAACGGCACTCTGCACGACCTGAATGATGCCCTGGTCGAAGAGGGTGATGCTGCTTGCCGTACCTTTGCCGCCAATCGGCCCCATGGTCAGATGCAGCGCCTTGCCCGCTGTGCCGAGCGGCTGGAGATTGTCGGTGCCGGGGCCTGTCGGAACTGCGTTCGACACATAGGCGATCGCCTGCGGTGCCTGTCCGACCGGCACGGTAGCGACGACCGTGTTGCCGGCAGTGTCGATCGCGGCCAGCTCATCGGAATTCTCTAGCCCGACATAAACGCGCCGGCCGTCGCCCGATGGCCAAACACCGTGCGGCATCTTGCCGACCGGAATTGTTGCCACCGGCGTGAAGTCGGACGTGCGGAACACCTTGACCACATTCTCTCCGCCGACCGTCACATACGCGAACTGCCCCTTGGCCGTGCGGGCGAAATTGACATGGTTCGTGATAGGCCCGGTATCCAGCACCTTCAGGATCGCGAAGGGTGGCCGAGCATCGAATGCGACCGTCTTGCCGATGTCCTTCAGCGTAAACCACACTTGCTTGCCGTCCGGCGTCGCGGCGATGTTGGGGCAGAAGGGGCTTGGCTGCGCCACCTGTCCGACCTGCGCGTGGGTCGCGACATCGAACACAGCCAATACCGGATTGAACGAAGAGCAGACATAGCCGTACCGGCCATCGGGAGAGAAGATCGTCATGCCCGGACCACCGGGCGTCTTGATGCGCCCCGTCTCCTTGTACGTCGTGGGGTCGAGCACGGCGATATAATCCTCGCCGCGGACCGTGACCCACACCTCCTTGCCGTCCGGCGTGAAGAACGCCTCGTGCGGACTGCGCCCGACATAGGTCGTGTGCTTGACGGTGTTGGTGGCGGTGTCGATCCACGACACGGCGTTCGATCCGATCGACACGACCGCCAAGGTCTTCCCGTCCGGCGAGAAGCC
>NZ_OBMI01000004.1 GCF_900199185.1 Sphingomonas guangdongensis
AGATCGTCTATCCACCAAGCCCAGGTCAGCCCTGACAGCAGGTAGCCGCTCGCGAAGATGAGGTAGCGGCGTGGCTCCATGCTCGGAAGAAGGAACAGAGCGCTGGCCAGCAACGCGAAGAGCGCACCGCCGACCAGAAGAAAGAGCGAGCCACAGGCGCGGCGTGACCAGGACCAAACGGCACAGAGCCCGGCAAGCTCCATAGCCAGGAGAGCGGCGCAAGCAGAGTAAGTGAAAAGCACCGCTGACAGCCCTTTGCTGGCGACGTGGACGGCGCGCGGAGAGTGGCGCTGGCAGACAGCAGTGCCGGCCTCCTCGACGACGAGGGCCAAACACTTGACAACCAGGGCATAGGGTTTCGAGAGCGAAACCGCTGATCTGCGTAGTGGCGGCATAGCGGAGCCTGGCTCTTCTTCCGCGACGATCAAACGTCCGCGTTCAGGCTAGCATGCCCGTCCGTTCACTATGTCACCACTATGCAAACAGGTGGAATCGGTCTCGAATTGCTACGCCGCGGTGGATAGCTGCGCTGCCACACGAGGATGGTGGCATGGCAGCGTGGTTGAGTCAGCGGCGGGCGGATGTAGCGCTCCGCGCATCCGGCATTCTGCTAGCGTGGCTGGGTTATCTCGCCTTCGCCGAGCTGCTCGATCTTCATGCATCGACGCATCGGGTCATTCTCATTGACCACGCGCTCGCCGCCGTCAGCTTCGTTTCGGTGGGTAGCGGCGGTGCGCTGCTGCTGCTCGGCCGCCATCTGTTCGACGAGGTCGCCGTGAGCGCCCGATGGCGGCCCTGCGCTGACCCGCAGCTGTTCTCCCTTGACGAAGGCACATCCGAGATAATCGATATGAAAGAAGGTCCATTGAGCGTCAGCCGTTCGCCGGACGGCGGTTGGATCGTCCGCGACTCAGGACGGGTTCCGCGCGGCCGATTTCAGTCCGTCCGAGCCGTGCACGAGTTCGTGCAGGAACGCTGCGACGCTGACTCCACACCGACAGACGGCAGAGCGGAGCGTCTGCATGGGCGCCTGACGCTCTCCACCAAGCAGTCGGATCGATCTGGTGGCAGCCGTGGCTAAAGTGCCCGCGCGTCTCTTTGGCATGTTTATGCTCGCAGCTTCGTGCGGGTCGACCATGATCCACAAGTGGAGTTACGACATCACGCGATCTGAACCGGCTCAGATCGCCGAATTCGCGCTGGCGTTTCTCACGTTCGTCCTGGCAGCCACCGGCGTGCTGCTGCTGATCCACGGAGTTGCTCTGTTCGACCGCGTACGGGAGAGCAAGCGTGATGAGACCGAGCACGACACGTTCTCGCCATGGTCAGTCACGAGATCGGGATCGTCCTTCGACACTCGTCATGCGGCGGCACTGGCGCAGGCGCGGCTCGTGATCGCCCGGTCGGCTAGGCAACGACGCGGTCCTGCTACACGCCTCCCGCTGGTAACTCGTCGCTGAGCTGCCTCGCAGATGCCGGTCGTAGCGGCCTTCCTCTACCGTCACGGGCAACGGGTACGTCCGATTGCGATCAGCGAGCAGGCCTTCTGCCCGAGCGACCGCTCCGAGTTCGTATGGATCGGCTTAACCGAGCCGTGCGCCGATGAGCTGGAGGCGCTGCGCCAGATCTACGGCCTTCATCCGCTCGCCGTCGAGGACTCGCTCAAGGATGATCAGCGCCCGAAGGTCGACGTGTTCGGCGACCAGCTGTTCGTCATTGGGCGGACTGCGCATCTGTGCGACGGAACGATCGTCTACGGCCAGACGGCCGCGTTCCTGGGCCACAGCCACATCATCACCGTCCGGCAGGGCTCGACCCGGTCGCACCTGCCGCTGCGCGAGCATCTGGAGGGTGCGCCCGACCTGCTCGGCAAAGGCGGTGACTATGTGCTGCACGCGGTGCTCGACTTCATCGTCGACGGCTATCTGCCGCTGATGAGCGCGCTGGAGGAGGAGGTCGCGGCGATGGAGCAGCGAATGCTCGACACGTTCCTCGACCGGGCGGAGATCGCCCGGATCTTCGCTCTGCGCCGTGATCTGCTCCGCTTTGATCGGATACTCGGACCGATGGAGGAAGTCGCCCGCAAGCTGGCGAAGAACGACCTGCCGTGCATCGACGCGGAGGCGCGTCACTATTTTCGCGACGTGCTGGACCATGTCCGCCGCGTCGAGGCAATGGCGAGCGGCCTGCGCGACCTGCTCACCTCCGTGTTCGAGTTCAGCAACCTCATCGAGCAGCAGCGCACCGGCGCCATCACGCGTCAGCTTGCCGCTTGGGCGGCGATCCTGGCGGTTCCGACGGCGATTGCCGGCATCTACGGCATGAACTTTGAGCACATGCCAGAGCTCGGCAGCGCCTATGGCTATCCCGTCACGCTTGTCGTCATCCTGGCGACTTGCGCGGCGCTCTACTGGCGGTTCCGACGCGCGCGCTGGCTGTAGGCGCTGAAATGCGACGAAATGCGCCGCACGCTACGGCGTCACTATGCGCTTTTCGGAAATTGATCTCGAAAGGCTATGTCGTCGCCCGTACCTCAGCCAATGCGAGCGCAGGACGCTTGTCCATGGAAGGCTTGAGAAGGCGACATGTCGTTTGAACCCAGTTCGGAGCCCGACGAACGCGGGACGGTGATTTACGTCGGACAGGACCTGGCCGGCCACTGGCTGGTTCAGGATAGCGGCGGCAAGCTGGAGGGACGGTTCGTCTCGCGCAGCGCCGCCCTGAGCTTCGCGGAAGCGGAGCGCCAAATTTATCATGCGAGCGTCGAGATGGCGCCGATGCCGCTGGTGCCGCTCGTGTCCTTCGATCCCGTCCCTGCGGCCGAGCGCGCCGTAGCACGCGCCGCCTGAGGAGTTTCCCCGATGATCGTACGACTGAAATCGGCCGCGGCGCTGGCGCGCCGCTCGGCTCGCTCGTCGCAACGACCCGTCTCGCTGAGCGACCGATCCGTTCGCTCGGACCCGCGCTGGCCGGAGATCACGGCAACATTGGCGACCCTGCGTGACCGACGCCGCCATGCCATCCGCATCGTCGATGCCGACTGCGGACGCGGTGCACTGCTGATCGCAGTGGCGCGCTACGCCCGCACGCTCGGCTTCACGGCCATCGAGGGCAGAGGGATCGATGGATCGCCCGCACTGATCGGCGCTGCGCGCACTGCCGCTGCGCGCCTGCACGATCCGGCGATCGGCCTATCGTTCGAGTGCGCGGACCTGCTCACCGCCCTATCCGCGGAGGCGGAGCTGCCGGCCGACATCGTGCTGTGGAACGGCAGCGTGCACGCGGGCCATCGCAGCGATATAGCGGCAGCCTTGGCCGGCTCCGGCGACCGTGTGATCGGCGACCCATCGACATCGTCTAGCGACAGGCACGCCGCATGACCGCGCGGGATCTCCGGTGGCGGATCGGCGGCTTCGCGCTGACGGGCGGCTCCTGTGTCGCGGCGCTGGCGCTCGATGCCAGGCCGGTCACCTTGCCCCTCTTCCTGCTGGCGCTGCTCGGGCTGCCTTTGATGATCCACGGCAAGCGGGTGGCGCAACTGTTTCGTGCCGAGCGCCGTGGTCACTGCCACACTGCCGAGGCCGTTCATGCCGCGCGCGTGCGGCGGCAGGGCAGGCGATGACCGGCATGGCGCAGGACAGCATGGCAACTGGGCCGCGCTTCTTCGACTATCGGAACGGAACGCTCTTCGCGGAGGACGTCTCGCTTACCCGGATCGCCGAGGCGGTCGGAACGCCGGTCCACGTCTATTCGGCAGGCGCACTCCGGCACGCCGCAGACGAGTTCAGGGCGGCGGTTCGTCACCTGCCGGGCGCGCGTACCGCCTTCGCGGTCAAGGCGAACCCGAACACGGCGGTCCTCCGCCTCCTTGCCGAACGCGGCTACGGCGCCGACATCGTATCGGGAGGCGAGCTGCGCCGGGCGCTCGATGCGGGCATGGAACCCGCCGGGATCGTCTTCTCGGGCGTTGGGAAGACCGATCGGGAACTTTCCGACGCGCTGGAGGCGCGGATCGGCCAGTTCAATCTGGAGCTGGAAGAGGAGGGCGAAGTGCTCGCCCGCCTGGCGCACGGACGCGGCGTGCGAGCCCCGTCGCTGCTGCGCGTCAATCCCGACGTCGACGCCGGAACTCATGGCAAAATCTCGACGGGAAAGCGGGAGAACAAGTTCGGCGTGGCCATCGCTGAGGCCCCGGCGATGTACGACCGGCTCGCCCAGCTGGACGGGCTCGACCTTCGCGGCGTCGCGCTCCACATCGGCAGCCAGCTGAGCGACCTTGCGCCGCTCGAAGCCGCCTACCGCCGGATCGGCGAGTTGGTTTTCGAACTTCGCCGGCGCGGTCACACGATCACGCGCGTCGACCTCGGCGGTGGGCTTGGCATTCCCTACCATCTGCAGGATCGGGTGCCATCACCCGCCGCCTATGGAGCAATGGTAGCTCGCGTGACGAGGGAGTGGAACGTCGGTCTGACGTTTGAACCAGGCCGCGTCGTTGCTGGTGCCGCCGGGATCCTGCTCACCCGCGTGATCTGGGTGAAGCTGGGTGCCACTCACCCCTTTATCATCGTCGATGCGGCCATGAACGACTTGGCGCGTCCGGCGCTCTATGGCGCTCACCACCGCTTCTCCGCGGTGAGCGCCGGTCGCGAATCCATGGAGGCAACAATCGCAGGCCCGGTGTGCGAGACCGGTGACACCTTCGGCGTCGGGCAGGCCATCGACCGGGTCCGGCGCGGCGACTTGGCGGTGTTCCACACCACGGGCGCATACGGCGCCGCGATGGCATCAAGCTACAATTGTCGGCCGCTCTCTCCCCAGGTGCTGGTTGACGGCGCTGACTTCACGGTTGTTGGCGACCGGATGCTACCGGCTGAGTTGGTGGCGTAGGCGCTACAAGCGACCTTGATGAACGAGCGGCAGATATTAGGTGCCGTGGCATGCCGCTACAATGACCGCATTTGGGTCAAAACACGCGGCAGGACGGGTGTGCGGGGCTGCTGCTGCACGATTGCCTTAGTGCCAGCATAACCTAAGAGAGTAAGGCGCAGTGACGGAGTCAAGGAGCACAGCTTCGTCGAATTTCGATACCGCAAGGCGGTCGTGCTGGACGAGCGCCACTACTGCAGAGCGATAGTTGGAGGAGTTGGTCATCTCGGGGAAGGCCGGCGGACCGGAGGTGCAGCTCGGCGTGAGTGACGCACCTTGCTGAGCGAAGGCCCTCTCGCGATCGCCGTTCCGGTGCGCAATGAGGTTGAGCTACTGCCGCGCTTTTTGCGTGCTTTAGCAAAGCAGCGCGACGCTGGTCCGGTAACGCTCGCCGTCTTCTTCGACGATTGTGACGACGGCAGCGAGGCGCTGGTTGCCTCGTTTAAGCTGCCGTTCGCCGTCGTTACCGACTGCGCACGCATGGGCGGACGACCTAACGCCGGGCGCGCCCGCCGACGCGCGATGGCGTTGGCGATGGAAGCGGTGCCCGGCGGCGCGCTGCTGACCACCGATGCCGACAGCGCTCCCGCACCGGACTGGATCGCCGCATTTCGACGTGGCCTGGCGCAGGCGGATGTGGTTGCGGGACGGATCTTGACTGACGCCGGGCAGGACTCACCGACGCAGGGGCGACTTGGACGTTATTACGATCGGCTCCACACACTGCGGCGCGCGCTCGATCCGGTCGCATGGGAGGCGCCGCACACCCATCACTGGGGTAGCGCGGCGAGCCTCGCCATCCGGGCCGACGTCTATCAAGCGGTCGGCGGCTTCGCGGATATGGCGAGCGGCGAGGACGCGGCGCTGCTCGACGCCGCCGCGCGGGGCGGCTGGCGCCTCCGGCGCGACGCGGACGTGCGCGTCACCACTTCATCGCGCCGCACCGGGCGGGTGCCCGGCGGCTTCGCGGCGGCCCTGTCTGCGTGGGACGATGATCGCGTGGTGCCGACCGTGACGCACCCGGCGGACGAGGCATGGCGCTACACGCAGCACGCGCAGGCCCGGGCGCTTCACGGCGGGAAGAGGTTCGAGGCGCTCGCCGACACGCTGCGCCTGTCACTGGCCGAGGTGGAACAAGTCGCCGCAGAGTGCCGCAACGGCGAAGCGTTCGCCGCGCGGATCGTGGGCGCACCGCCAGGCGGCATGCGGCAGGTTTCGCTCGCCCAGGCCGAGCAACTGCTTGGCGCGCTCGAGGGCGAGCCACTGGAGGTGGTCGCGTGAGCGCGCCACTGACCCGCGGCGACGTCGCGGCGCTCACCGCGCGCCTTTCCCGATTGGACGATCCGTCCGACAATGCGGCGCTGCTCGCCCTCCTGCGCGTCCTCTACGATGTGGGTCGCCGCGATCTGCCGCTCGGCCGCTTGTTCGAGGGGCACGTCGATGCGCTCCAGATCATCGCGCGATACGGTACCGAGCAGCAGCGCGCGGGCGTGGAGGCTGCCGCATTCGACGGAGCGGCGTTCGGGGTGTGGAACGCTGACCGTCCGGGCGAGCCAACGCAGCTGCGGAACGGACGGCTGCACGGCAGCAAGGCATTCGCCTCGGGCGCAGGGGTACTCAGCCACGCGCTGATTTCGGTCGATGCGGACGGCGGACGCCAGCTGCTTCTGATCGACCTTGCGGCAACGCCGCCGACGATCGATCGCACTTGGTGGCGCGTCACCGGCATGCAGCGGTCGGAGACGCACCTCGTCTCATGGAACGATCAGGCGCTGCCCGCCGAGGCGGTGATCGGTGCGCCCGGCGACTACGTACGCGAGCCGTGGTTCAGCGGCGGTGCGATCCGCTTCGCCGCGGTGCAGGCGGGCGGCATCGCGGCAGTGGTGAACGGCGTGCGCGATCACCTGACCGCACAGGACCGCGCCGGCGACCCGCACCAGCGCGCACGCCTTGCCGAGCTGTACCTCGCGGCGCAGTCTGCTGCCGACGCAGTGGCGCGGGCGGCGGCGGGCTGGTCCACCCGGGACGTGCCGCGCACGCTGGCGCTGGTCGCGGCGGCACGGGCCGCGGTCTATGCAGCGGGCGAGCGAGTGCTGGCGCTCGCGCCCGCGGCAGTCGGCGTGCAGGCGATGTTCATCGACCATCCCTTGAGCGGGCAACTGACCGATCTGTCCACCTACCTGCGTCAGCCTGCGCCCGACCTCCAACGCGATCGGCTGGGGGAGGCGGTGGCCTCGGCGCTGGTCGCGCCCGAGCTGTGACGCTGCGTTTCCGCCGGTTACTGGTAATCGCGCCTCATCCCGATGACGAGGCGATCGCGGCCTGGTCCTTGATGCGGCGCGCGCGGCGGTGCGGTGCGCGGGTCGAGGTGGTGGTGGTGAGCGACGGCGGTGCCTCGCACCCGAACAGCCGAAGCTGGCCGCGCGGGCGACTGGTGGTCGAGCGGCGGCTGGAAGTGCGCCGCGTGCTGCGGACGATTGGCGTCGGATGTGCGAGTGTGGCGTTCCTGAACCTGCCTGATGGAGCACTGACCAGTCACCTCGCGGTGCTACGACGGTCACTCGCGCGAGCACTCGCCCGGTCAGGCGCGGATGTGGTGATCTCGCCGGTACCGCACGACGCCCACGCCGACCATCGCGCGGTCGCCGCGGCGCTCGCCGGCGTGCGGGGTCGCGGCGAGCGTCGGATGGGCTACAGCGTCTGGCCGGAAGGAGCGGCTCGCTCGCTCGGCCACCTGGTGTTGCCGCTGACCTCCGGTGAGGTGCAGCAGAAGCGCGCCGCGATCCGCCGCTACCGCACGCAGGCGGGGCGCATCACCGATGCCGAAGCGGGCTTTGCAATGACTCACCGCCACCTCAACGCGTTCGCGCGTCCGACCGAACGGTTCGCACGCCTGTGACGCGCGCGATCGATCTCGACGGCTTCGAAGCCAAGTTCACCGGGAGCGACGATCCCTGGTCGACCTGGACCGCTCATGACGAGGCAGTGAAGCGGCGCGCGATCATCCACGCGCTCGGGCCTGGCCCGCTGGGACGGGTACTGGAGCTGGGCGCGGGCAATGGCTCGAACAGCCGGTCAATCGCCTTCCGCACCCTGCGCCTCGACGCGACGGAGGCGACGGAGAAGGGCACCGCGCTGGTCGAGCGCGCGGTTGCCGCGCAGCCGCGCGCCCGAGCGCTGCAGCTCGCCGTCCCCGAGGAGCCGCCGCGCACTGTTTACGACGCGATCGTGGTGGCGGAGCTGCTCTACTACCTCGATCCACGCGACATGCGGGCGCTGGCCCGACAGGTTGCGCGATGTCTGCGCCCCGGCGGCACGCTCGTGCTCGCGCACCATCGCATCACCTTCTACGATTTCGTGCAGCATGCCGCGGGCATTCAAGACCGCTTCCTTGCTGAAACAGGCATGAGTTGGACCCGCAGCGTCGCTCGACGGACCGGCCGATGGGAAGTCTGGCGCTGCACGCCGCTCGGACGAAGCCGATAGCGCCGTGAGACCCCGGTGGATCGCTTGCTGACCTCCGTCCGTCATGCGGCGCGGATTTGCAGTCCCACCAGTTATTTCGGTTTTCATCGATGATCAGCACTGTACTATCGGTGCATGACACCTGAGCCCGATCCTCAGTTACTCGCAGTCGAACCCGGCTATCGGAATGTCCTCCGTGTGCGGCTCGCCGCCGCGTGGTTGGGAGTGACGATCGGCGCCATCGCGATCGATCAGCTTCTGCTGCGGGCTACGCCCGTGCACGGCGCTCTCACGGTGCTGATCCCGCTGGGCGCAATCATCAGCATCATCGTCGTTCCCCAGCGCATCTATCGTCGTCTCGGCTACCGACTGACGGGCGAGATGCTGCGGAGTGTCCACGGCTGGACCTTCCACACGGACACGCTTGTGCCGTTTGTCCGCGTCCAGCATCTGGACGTCACGCGCGGGCTGCTCGACAAGCTGTTCGGCACGGCCAGCCTCGTTGTTCATACCGCGGGTACCCACAACAGCACGGTCACGATCAGCGGCCTCTCACCGGCGCGTGCCGCCGAGATCCGGGACGTGATCCGCGAGCATGTGCGCTCGGACGTCGCGTGACACGCACGGACGTCACGGTCGGCGCGGCCGAGCGGCTGCACCCATTATACTTCCTTGCCGAGCTGGGCGGCATGCTGCGGCAGATGGCCGGCGGCTATGCCGCGATCGGCTATCTCGCGGCAACCGGCAGGTGGCGGATGGCGGCGCTGTTGCTGGTCGTCGTTTCCGCGGCGACATTCGTCGCAACGTTCCTGCACTGGCGACGCTTCGAATACCGCGTCGGCGCTCACGAGATCCGCATCGACAGCGGCATCGTGCATCGCACGCATCGCTCGATACCGTTCGACCGCATCCAGGATGTCGACGTCAGCCAGGGTCCGGTCGGTCGACTGCTCGGCATCGCGCGCGTCAGGTTCGAAACGGGCGGCTCCGCCGGGGACAAGGATGACGACGGCGCGCTGGCCGGTATCACGCTCGCCCGTGCAGAAGCGCTGCGCGACCTGGTACGCGCTCGGCGTGTCATGGGAGGCGAGGTCGCGGCATCAAGCGCCAGCGACGCTCCCGACACACCGGCGCTGTTCGCTATGGATCTCAGGCGTGTTCTCTTGGGCGGCGTCTTCAACTTTTCGCTTGCGGTCATCGCCGGCCTGTTCGGCGTGGCCCAGACGATTGGTGACGCAGCCGGTTTCAACTTTTTCAAACGCCGCTTCTGGCGTCAGGCGCTGGAGGCCGGGTCGCCGGTCATCGACCTGATCATGGCCCATCAGGTCGTCGCGGTTCTCGCCGGCCTAGTCTCACTGGCCACGATCGGCCTTGCCGCCGGCGTCGGACGTACTGTTCTGCGCGACTTCCGCTTCCGGCTCGATCGCACCGCCAATGGTCTGCGTCGCCGTCGTGGCCTGCTCACCGTCACCGATGTGACGCTGCCGATCCGTCGCGTCCAGGCGGCGATCATCGGTTCGGGTCCTGTGCGCGCCAGGTTCGGCTGGAGCGAACTGAAGCTGCAGAGCTTGGCCAAGGACGAGGGCACCAGGGGCGACCATGTGGTCGCACCGCTCGCTCGTGACGCGGAAGTCGCGTCGATACTGAGCGAGTTCGGCTGGCGATTCCCTGAACGACTGCTCCGTGGATGCGATCGTCCTCCACTTACGCCTGGAGCGTTACCGTTGTCGGAGTGGTCCTTGCCATCGCGCTGCTCGTCGCGTCGCCGTTCGAGCCCTGGATCGCTTTGGGCGGCCTGATCGTCGTCGCCGTACTGGTCGTCAGCCGCTGGCTGTGCTGGCATCGCTTCGGCTACGCGCTCGAGGAGGACCGCCTGTTGATCCGATCCGGCTGGTGGCAGCGCCGGTTGATCGTTCTTCCACTCGCCAGTGTGCAAAGCGCGGATGTGACCGGGAACCTTGTCAGCCGTCGCTTCGGAACAGCTGCCGTCACCTTCGGTGTCGCCAGTGGGCGCGGCTACGCTGCCCATCGCATCCCCGCTGTGCCCCGCAATGCTGCATACATGCTCCGGGAGCAGGTGCTCGGAAGCTACGACTTCGAGAGGCGGCCATAGAGGACATCAGGCGCCCCTCTGCACCTCAAGTGACCTGAGATGACGATCCGAGACTTCGACTGAGCGGTCCACCTTATCCTGTGTGTGATCGAGCGACCGAAGCTGGGGATGATCAGAACGACGCCCAAATTCAGCTTCTCGGTCAAACGCTAGGCTTCAGCAATCTCTGATCTCAATCAGTCTACACCAGCTTCGAGCAGCGAGCGCAGTCGCTCGGCGTCGAGGAGCGTCGCCGGGTTGTAGATGATCATCCCGAGTTCGGGACGCCCTTCGATTGCGAAGGTGGAGAACTCCATCGCAAGAAGGCCGGCGTCCGGATGATGGATGCGCTTCACACCCTCGCCATGCGCGACGACGTCGTTGTCCTGCCACAACGCCTCGAACTCGGGACTGATGCGGCATAGCTCCGCGACCAGCTTCGTGACCTCCGCGCTCATGATTGCGCCCGCGCGCGCAACATCGGCGCGGAAGGCGCCAACGACGAAGCGCGCGATCTCCTCCCAATCTTCGTTCCGAGCGCGGACATGGTCGCTGCCGAACATGAGGCGGAGGATGTTCCGGCCCTCACAAGGCAGCTTGGCATAGTCCGTCAGCAGCACCGCTGCTGCCCTGTTCCAGCCGACCACGTCCCACATCGCGGTCTTGATGACTGCCGGGCTCAGCATCATGCCGTCGAGCACGCGCTGCAGCCGTGGGGTAATGCCGTCTACCGGCTGGTAGCGCGCCTCAGGGGGTCGGCCGAGACCCAGCATATAAAGGTGTTCACGCTCCGGCTCAGTCAGCATCAGACCCTTGGCAATGCGGTCCAGGACGTCGGCCGATGGCGCTCCGCCGCGGCCCTGCTCAAGCCAGGTGTACCAGGTCGGGCTGATGTTGGCCCGGCTCGCCACCTCCTCTCGACGCAGCCCAGGCGTGCGCCTGCGGCCGCCAAACCCGAACGCCGTTGGATCGAGCCTTGTGCGGCGGTCGCGCAGATAGGTGCCGAGCGGGTTTGGCGCATCGATAGACACGTTGATCCTGTTGTAAGCTATACCATGATACCATCACTACTTTAACACGTGTGGCGAAGCCGGGATATGCCGCTCCGACAAGACGGAGATTTCACATGCGCGTATTTCTCACCGGCGCGACCGGCTTCATCGGCTCGCACGTCCTTCCTGAGCTGCTTGGTCGCGGCCATCAGGTGCTCGGCCTCACCCGCTCTGAGGCGGGCGCTAGGCAGCTTGAAGCAGTCGGCGCCGAGGTTCATCGGGGCGACCTGGATAAGCCCCAGACGCTCGCCAGCGGTGTGGCGCTCGCCGACGCGGTGATTCACTGCGCGTTCGACCACAACTTCGAGAATTTTTTTGAGAACACAAAAAAGGACGAGCGCAACATCGCCGCCATGGGCAAGGCGCTGACGGGGGCGCACAAGCCGATCCTGATTACGTCGGGTGTGGGCATCGGCACGCCGCTGAACGGTGGTCCGGCGACCGAGGACGTGCTGAACCCGCTCCATCCAAACCCGCGGATCGCGACCGAACTCGCGGGTGCGGCGCTGACTGCGCGACGTATCGACGTTCGCACCATCCGGCTGCCTCAGGTGCACGACACGACCAAGGCTGGGTTGATCACGCCGCTGGTGGCCGAAGCGCGTCGATCCGGAGCGGCAGCATATCTCGGCGACGGCAAGACGCGCTGGTCCGCGGCGCACGTCAGCGACGTTGCCAAGCTCTACGTCCTGGCGCTCGAGAAGGGCGAGCCGGGCGCGCGCTATCATGCGTCGGTGGAGGAGGGCGTCACGGCACGCGCCATTGCCGAGGCAATCGGAGAGGGCACGGGCCTGCCGGTTCGCTCGATCAACGCCGACGAGGTCGAGCGCTACTTCGGCTGGATGGCGCCATTCGCCGGTCTTAACATGACCACATCGAATGCCTGGACGGTAGCGCGGCTCGGGTGGGAACCGACGGGCCCAGATCTGCTCACCGACCTGGCGGCGATGGACTACTCGGAGTTTATGCAGGCCTGACCGTTCGATGCTCGTACCGTTCGTTGGTTTTTGAACAAGCGGCGGGTCTTGGGGAGAGTTCAGGGCGCAGAAGCTCTCAGCCCAACACGATCGGCTCGCAGCGCCGCGGCAAAGCCGCGTCGTCGGCCGGTCGCGGAGGCAACCGCCGGCTGGTGTCCGCCGTCTCCTAAATAGCTTCGCTACCTAGGCGCGGGCAGCAAGTAAGCCACACGGCTTACTTGCTTCGTTCCACTTGCTCGAAATCCAGTTCCACCGGGGTAGCGCGCCCGAAGATCGACACGGCGACCTTCACCTTGGCCTTGTCGAAGTCCAGTTCCTCGACCAGGCCGTTGAAGGTCGCGAACGGGCCGTCCAGCACCTTGACGGAGTCGCCGATCTCGAAATCGACCTTGATCTTCTGCTTGGGCGCGGCGGCGGCTTCCTCCTTGGTGTTGAGGATGCGCGCGGCCTCCGCCTCGCTGATCGGCTGCGGCTTGCCCGAGGAGCCGAGAAAGCCGGTCACCTTGGGCGTGTTCTTGACCAGGTGGTACACGTCGTCGTTCATGCCGAGCTTCGCCAGCACATAGCCGGGGAAGAACTTGCGCTCCGACTGCACCTTCTTGCCGCGGCGCACCTCCGTCACCTGCTCGGTCGGAACCTCCACCGCCTCGACCAGCGGGGTCAGGCCCAGCCGCTCGGCATCGGCCAGGATCTGGTCGCGGACCTTGTTCTCGAACCCGGAATAGGCGTGGATGATGTACCAGCGCGACATTGGACGTCCTTGTATGCGTGTAACGGGAGAGGGGGGCTCAGGCGGCGAGCGACAGTAGCGCCTTCACCACCGTGTCGAAGAAGGTGTCGACACCCAGGAAGAACAGCGCGAGCAGCGTGGTCATGATCGCGACCATGACGCCGGTCATCACCGTCTCCCGCCTGGTCGGCCACACGACCTTCTGCGTCTCGGCACGCACCTGCTGGATGAACTCGATGGGGCTGGTCTTGGCCACTGGGGACGTCCTTCTGCTTGTCTCAACTCCGGACATAGGTCCGCCGTCGCTGCCGGGAAGGGGCCGCGACGGATGAGACTTCCGATTTCGGATTGGGCCGCGTCTTACCCGCGTGCGGTGGGCGGTGCAAGTGGCCCGACGTGGCAGGGGCGCTCGGATTCGAACCGAGGGCCTTCGGTTTTGGAGACCGACGCTCTAACCAACTGAGCTACGCCCCTACGCTTTTCGCTGTAATATTAGGATAGCGGAAGGGCAATCCCTCACCGCGATAGGATCGCGCGCGCAACCGCTTTACGCTGCGCGCGACTCCGCAGCGCGATCGGTTGCGAGTGCGCGCGCCTCCTCGACGGGGAGAGGACGACCGAAATAGAAGCCCTGCACCTTATTGCAGCCGAGCAGCTGGACGAGCCGGTGCTCGTCCTCCGTCTCAACGCCCTCCGCCGTCGTCGCCATACCGAGTGACTGGGCGAGGGCCACCACCGCGCGGATAATTGCCAGCGCCTCCTTCACCCCCTTCGACGCTCCCTGCACGAAACTGCGATCGATCTTGATGGAGGAGAAGCGCGTGCGGCTGAGATAGCCGAGCGAGGAGTAACCGGTGCCGAAATCGTCGAGGCTGAGCCGGATGCCGAGGTCGAGCAGCTTCTCCAGCGTCTGGGTCGCACCCGTGCCCTCCCGCATGAAGACGCTTTCCGTCACCTCAAGCTCGAGTCGGTCTGCGCGCAGCCCGGAGGAGGCCAGCGCGTTGGCGACGATCGCGACATAGCCCGGGTTGTGCAGCTGCTCAGCCGACACGTTGACTGCAATGCGCACCTGATTGTTCCAGCTTGCCGCTTCCTCGCACGCCGTGCGCAGCACCCACTCGCCGATCGGCGCGATGAGGCGGGCTTCCTCAGCAAGAGGGATGAACTTGCCCGGGCTGATCGAGCCGAGCTCAGGATGCGTCCAGCGTAGTAGCGCCTCAAAACCGGTCAGCGTGCCAGTCCCGGCATTCACCACCGGCTGATAGGCGAGGTGGAGTTGGTTCTTCTCCAGCGCGCCGCGCAGCGCCATCTCCAGCACGCGGCGTTCTTCGGCACGCAGGTGGAGTTGCGGCTCGTAAGCGTGGAATACACCGCCGCCTGCGTCCTTGGACCGGTAGAGCGCGAGATCGGCCGAGCGGATCAGCATTTCGGGCGTGCGGCCATCGCGCGGGCCGACGGCCAGGCCGACGGAGGCGCCAATGAATAGCGTGTGCTGATCGACGTCGTAGGGTGCTGAGAGCGTGCCGATGATCCGATGCGCGAGCCGCTCCAACGCTGCGCTGTCGGTCGCGTCGCGGACGACGACCGCGAACTCGTCACCGCCCAATCGGCCGATCATCTCGTTGTCGCTCATCAGGGTCTTTAGCCGTTCGGACACGCGACCGAGCAGGCGGTCGCCGACCGGGTGACCGAGCGTGTCGTTGACCGCCTTGAAGCGGTCGAGGTCAATCATCATGAACGCGCAGCGCGAACCCCACTTGTCCGCCTCCTGCATCGCGCGGCCGAGCGTCTCATAGATCTGGAGGCGGTTAGGCAGTCCGGTCAGCGTGTCGTAGCGCGCCATGCGGTTGATCTTGTCGGCCGACGCGCGCTGCTCGGTCACATCCGAGCCTACGCCTCGAAACCCGACAAACCCGCGATCCTCAAGAAAGCGGGGCGACGCCGACATCTCCCACCACCGCTCGACGCCGTCGACGTAGACGGGCAGCAGCAGGTCGCGGAACGCCTCACGCGCCTTCAGCTTGTCGGCGAGGTCGCGCAGACCGGCCGCGAAGTTGCCGCCCTCCCAGGTCGGACCGGCCAGGATTTCCAGAAAGCCCTTGCCGTTGATGGTGCCGGGGTCGACTCCGATGGAGCGGGCAAAACGGGGCGAGGCGCGCACGACGCGCCGCTGGGCATCGATCTCCCAAAGCCAGTCGGCAGTGTTCTCCTCCTCCGTCTCGCGCAGCAGCAGGCTGACGGTTTCGTCTCGCTCGGCCAGCGCGATCTCTCCGGCGCGGATCACCACCACCGCGCGGCAGCGCAGGAAACAGGCCGCCATCAGCAGTACCGTGAAAAGCACGGTCGTCACCGCGACCGTATCGAAGCCGCGCAGCACAAAGGTTGCCGCGGACGCGCCGCCGACGAGCGCGAGGAACAAGAGTGTGGCGAGCGGGAGGGCAGCCATCGCGATCGCCGCCGCCGCCATCAGCACGGCCAGGACTGACGAGAGCGCGAGCAGAGCCGCGGGTTCTGCCCGCAGCCCGAACAACAGCGGTGCGGCGCCCCAGACCAGACCGAGTGCGATCCCGTCGACAAAGGTGCGCTGGACGTCGCGCAGCGAAACGTCGCGTTCCGTGCGGCCGCGGGCCCCAAGCCGACGAATCGTGACGACCGTTGCGGTCGCAATGACCGCCGCACCCCAGCCGCCAAGCTGCCACGACGGCACGGATCCGGCGAACAGCGTCGCCACGAGCACCGTGCCGAGCAGATTAGCCGCCAGCAGCAACAGCACCAGTCGCCCGGCTGCGTTCACCTGCGCGGCCCGGATCGGAGCCCAATCGGTCGCGTCGGCCGGATCGTAGAGGCCAAGGAGCGCCCGCGCATCGATGCGCGGCGCGGCGAACTGCGAAGTTGTCTGCCCGGTCACGCCGTCGTCCATAGAGAGACGAGGTTGACGGATGGTTAGGGCAGCACCGACTGCCTTACCTTAATTGTGGATATCGTCGCGATCGAACTCAGGCGGCGACCGCATATGGCTTGATCTCACCATTGAGGTACAGGTTGCGCGCCTTGGCGCGGCTGAGCTTGCCCGAACTGGTCCGCGGCAGCGTGCGCGGTGGCACCAGCTCGATCACGCAGTTCATGCCGGTCACCGCGCGCACCCGCTCCCGGATCGCGTCGCGTAGCCGCACGCGCTCGGCGCCGTCGCTCGTGCGGCACTGAACCAGCACCGCCGGCGTCTCCTCGCCACCCGGAGTAGTGATGGCGAAGGCGGCGATGTCACCCTGCTTGAAGCCGGGGAGCTGCTCCACCGCCCACTCGATGTCCTGCGGCCAATGATTGCGGCCGTTGACGATGATCATGTCCTTGGCACGGCCGACGATGTAGAGGTAGCCGTCCGAGAGGTAGCCCATGTCGCCGGTGTCGAGCCAGCCGTCGGCCATGCAGGCGGCGGTCGCCTCCGGGTCGCGGAAATAACCGGTCATCAGCGACGGGCCCTTGCACCACACCTTACCGACGGCGCGTTCGGGCAGGGGCGTTCCGTCTTCCTCGCGGATCTCGACCGCCATGTCGCGCACCGGCCTGCCGCAGTTCACGATCGCGCGAAACCGCTGCGGGCGGTCCTCGCCGGCCGCCACGCCGGAGAGCTGCGTCTCCTCGACCAGCTCAACGACGATGCCTTCGCCCGGCGGCATGATCGAGACGGCGAGCGTCGCCTCCGCAAGCCCATAGGACGGCAGGAAGGCGCTGGCGGAGAAGCCCGCATCCCCGAACGCGTCAACGAAGCTCTGCATGACGTCGGGGCGGATCATGTCGGCGCCGTTACCCGCGACACGCCAGCGCGACAGGTCGAACCGGTCGGACGCGCGCGTCTGGCTCGACATGCGGCGCGCGCAGATGTCGTACCCAAAGGTCGGCGAGTAGGAGAGGGTGGTGCCCTGATTGCGGCTGATCAGGTCGAGCCAGGCGAGCGGGCGGCGGGCGAAATCTTCCGTTTTCAGGTAATCGGTCGATACCTGGTTGGCGACAACGGACAGCATGCAGCCGACCAGCCCCATGTCATGGTACCAGGGCAGCCAGCTGACGCAGCGATCCTCCGCCTCGAGCTGCATGCCATGGGCATGCGCCGCCAGGTTGTTGAGCAGTGCCCGGTGCGTGATCGCAACCCCGTGTGGAAACCGGGTCGAGCCGCTGGAATACTGCAGGTAGGCGGTGTCGTCGGGTTGCAGTGCGGGAAGCGGAACCTCCGGCGCGTCGTTGCCTGCAAGCGCGTCCCACGAGTGCCCCGCAATGCCGGCCAACCGCGCCGCCTCACCTGCCATCTGCTCGAGCGACGCGGGAAAGATGAGCATCACCGGGTCACAGCTGTCGAGCTGGACCCGAAGCTGATCGATGTACGACTGCGCACCGCCGAAGCTCGTCGGAAGCGGCAAGGGCACCGGCCAGGCACCGGCGTAGATCGCGCCAAAGAACAGCGACGCGAACTCGGCGCCGGTCTCGGCGATCAGCGCGACCCGCTGGCCGGGCTCCACCCCCATTGCAAGCAGGCGAAAGGCTTGCGCGCGTGCGTCCTCACGCAGGGTGCGATAAGGATAGGATTTGATCAGAGTGCCGCGCGCGTCATGGAAATTGAAGCCTCGGCTGCCGGTCGCGGCATAGTCGAGTGCCTCGCCAAGCGTTCCAAAATCGGAAAACCGGCGCGGCAGGCTGTCGCCGGTCGGAGTTGGCTGCAGCGTCGCTGCGTTCGGGTCCGTCATCTCAATCGCCATTCGATCCTCTGCCCCTGATCGCACGGAGACGCTTGGACCCGCGTCTTCGCTCCATCGGAGAAAAGCTGGGCCGTGCAACCTGCACACGTTCAAAATTGGTTACCACTGTGGCACAATCATGGCAGATGCCCCAGTCTCGACGCCCTGCTCCTCCGCTCGACGCGGCCGCGCTCGAGCGATTGGCCCTCCGCTATGTTGAGCGCTACGCCACCACGCGGGGCAAGTTGTACGCTTACCTGACCCGCAAGCTCCGGGAGCGCGGCTGGGACGCTGCGGAGCCGCCGGCGCTCGACGAGCTGGTCGGACGCTTCGCGGAACGCGGCTACGTCGATGATCGCGGCTTCGCCGAAAGTCGTGCAGCGGCGATGACGAGACGCGGGTACGGCGCGCGCCGGGTTGCGGGAGCGCTGCGTGCCGCCGGGATCGCGGGCGCCGACCTGGGTCCGGCGGAAAGCATCGTAGCGGACGGTGCCGTCACCAGCGCGGTCGCTTTCGCCCGCCGCAAACGGCTCGGGCCGTTTGCGCGCACGCCGCTTGACCCGGCTAGTCGTCAGAAGGCATTGGCTGCCTTTCTGCGCGCGGGGCATGACATGGCGCTTGCGCGCCGACTGCTGGCACTTGAGCCAGGAGCCCTCGACGGCGACGATGCGGATCAAGCGGGACTCTCCCTATCTTGAGTCTTTGCATGACCGGTTGCTGCTGTAATAGTGCGCCGCACGGGGGTTTCGAGCAGTATGCGTAGCGAGTTGCGCGATGGAGATGGCGACGCCGATCGCCCGGTCGCGCCTGTCGGGGTGCCCGGGGTGGACGGTGTCGTACCCGCCGTCGCCTACGCCGGTACAGTGAAGTGGTTCGACATGACGCGCGGCTTCGGCTTCGTCGTGGCCGACGATCCGGAAGTCGGCGACATCCTGCTTCATTTCTCCGTCCTCAACGACCATGGCCGCCGTAGCCTGCCGGAAGGTGCGCGGGTGGTGTGCGAGGCGGTCCGACGCGACCGCGGCGTTCAGGCGACGCGTATCCTCTCGATCGATCTGAGCGACGCAGTGGAGCCGCCGCGCGCCCGTCCGCCTGGTGGCGGTGATCGTGCCGACCGGCTGCGCATGGTGGATCAGGCAGGGCCGTTCGAGCCGGTCACGGTCAAGTGGTTCAATCGCCTGAAGGGCTATGGGTTTCTGGTGCGGCCGGACGACAGCGGCGACATCTTCGTGCACATGGAAACGCTGCGGCGCGCGGGCATCGAGGAGGTTGACCCGGAGGAACCGCTGAGAGCCAGGATCGTCGACGGCGGCAAGGGGCCGCTGGCGGTCGCGATCGAGAAGGATGTTTGACATGCGGATGCTAAACGCCCTCGGCCACGCCGCCGCCGCGGCGGTCCTGCTGCTGTCAGCGGCAGGCTGCTCGGGCGGGAGCACGGCGACTGCCGCGGCGACGGTCGGCAAGGTGCCGGTGACGATCACCTCCTCGGGCGGCACTCACCGGTTCCTCGTCGAGGTGGCCAAGACTCCTGCGGAGCAGCAGCGCGGGCTCATGTTCCGGACCGACATCGCCCGCGACGGCGGCATGATCTTCGCGCCCTATCCGCCGGAGGGCGGCCCGCCGCGTGAGGCAAGCTTCTGGATGAAGAACACGCCAAGCGCGCTGGACATCATCTTCATTCGCGCGGACGGGACCATCGCGACGATCGCGGAGAACACCGTGCCGTTCAGCGAGACACCGGTCCCGAGCCGCGAGCCCGTGGCGGCGGTGCTCGAAATCCTGGGAGGACGCGCGGCCGAGCTCGGGATTGCCGAGGGCGACCGGGTGAGCTGGCCGAAGTGAGCATGGATCGGGCACTACGCCGCCTTGGCAGCGCCCTGCGGCTCGGCTAATCGCGTCGCCCATGGGCATCAACCTCAATCCCTTCACCTGGTGGAACGGCGCCACCATCGGCACCTGGTTCGGCCTGCGCGGCAAAGGTCGGGTGGGGGAGGACGCGCTCGGCAACGTCTACTTCCAGGGCGGCTCCGACACCGCGGGGCGGCCGCGGCGTTGGGTGATCTACGCCGGGGCGAACGACACCAGCCGGGTCCCGCCCGAGTGGTTCAGCTGGCTTACCCACCAGATCGACGACGTGCCGGATCGGGCATTGCCGCCCGAGCGGCGCTGGCAGAAGCCGGCGGTGCCGAACCTTACCGGAACGCCGCTTGCCTATCGGCCCTCCGGCGCGCTGGAGAAGGGCGGACAGCGCGCCTCCGCGACCGGCGACTATGAGGCGTGGACCCCGGGCGAATGAGGTCGCTCCCGCGCTGGCTCGCGGGGTGCGTCCTGCTGCTCGTGGCACTCGGCGGAGGCTGGTTCGCGATCGAGCGCCTGCGCCCGGATTGGATCGGCCGCACTCCGCCGCCGACCGCCGCTTCCGCGACCACCATGCCCGTGCCTCGCGCCGCGCACACCGTCGCGAGTGCTCCGCGCGCTGCCGCAGTGGCGGGTGAGACGCCGATGGGCGAGCGTGTCGCCGTCATCGGCCACCTCAACAAGCGCAACGGCCAGGCACGCGAGATCGTGATGAAACCGGGTCAGGCATTCCGTGTTGGCGACACGATCGTGCGGCTGCGTGCCTGTGAGCGAACCGCGCCCTGGGAAGAAGAACAGCTGACGGGCGCGTTTCTGCAGCTTGACGTGCGCCAGAGCGACGGGCGCTGGCGGCGGGCCTTCTCCGGCTGGACCTTCCGCGAGCGGCCGGCACTCAACGTCGTCCAGCACCCGGTCTACGATGTCTGGCCCAAGAGCTGCGCGATGACCTTTCCGTCCACGGGTGCGGACACGGAGGTGGTGCCCGCCACGCCGCCGACGCGCAGGTCGTCCAGAGCCTCGAAGGCTCCGTCGACCACGGCCGAGCCGGACAGCAGTCCGGCGACCCCGTCGCCGAGCGCCGCCGCCAACAGCACGCTGTAGGCCGCCCGGTCGATCTCCACCGCGCCCAGCGAGGCAAGGTGGTCGGTCTGGAACTGGCAATCGAGAAGAGCGAAGCCGCCGACGCGCAGCCGCGCGACCAGCCAGGCGAGCGCGACCTTCGACGCGTCGGTGGCGCGACTGAACATGCTCTCACCGAAGAAGGCACGACCAAGTGCCAGGCCGTAGAGACCGCCGACCAGGCGGTCGTCGGCCCAGACCTCGATCGAGTGGGCGAAACCGCGTCGATGAAGCGTCCGGAAGACCTGCTCGATGCTGGTGTTGATCCAGGTGTCCGGTCGGTCGGCGGTCGCCTCGGCACAGAGCGCGATGACCTGATCAAACGCCTGGTCGGCGGTCACCCGGAAGCAATCGGAGGCGATCCGCCGGCGCAATCGGCGCGACAAGCGGAACCCGTCGAGCGGCAGCACCGCGCGCTGCCGCGGTTCGACCCAGAACACGCCGTCCGCCGTGCGCGCGTCCGCCATGGGAAACAGCCCCATCGCATAGGCGCGCAGCAGCAGGTCGGGATCGAGCGTCTCGGTAAAGGGCGCGGTTGGCCGACTCATACGGCACAGACGACAGGGGCCGGCGGATCGCGCCGCCGGCCCCGAGAAGCTAGGAGTGGGACTCGTCTCAGGCCTTGCAGCTGAGCGCGCTCTTGCCCGGCGCGGTGTACTCGACCGACGTGGGCGTGCCCTTCACCGTGTAACCGCCGCCCGTATAGGCCTCGCCGGCCGCCGACGCGGTCAGCTGGGTCAGCGTGCCGCCCTTCTCCGTACGCAGGTTTGCCTGCTTCTCGCCGTCGAAGAAGTCGACGTAGATCAGGCTGTTGCCAGGCTGGCAGCGGAAGGTCACGCTGGCCTTCACCGCCGGCGGCAGCTCGACCGGGGCGGCATTCTTCAGCTTTTCGGCAAGCGGATCGGGCGCGCGGGTGTCGACCTCCTCCGGCTGGGACGAGCCGCAGGCGGTGAGCGAGAGCAGCGCAAGTGCCGCGGCGGCGGGGAGGATGCGGGTGATCATAGCGGTTCCGCACTTCGCGTATGCAGCATTGCCGGTCAAGCGGGTTGGTTACACGGCATTGCCTTTGTACGCCGAGCTCAGCCTCGATCATCGTACCCGCGACGCCTCGCGCACGGCACGGAACTCCGATTCCGCCTTCCACTCCGGCCAGTCGCTGCCGGCTGCCAGGCGGCCGGCGACCGCGTGAACCAAGCCCACGTCCTGCGCTGCACCGCGGAAATCCAGCGCAGGTGTCCAGGCGTCGCAGGTCTGGTGATAGCAGGTCATGTAGTCGCGCAGCCATGCCTCGCCCGCCGCGCGCCCGCCGCTCACCAGATCGGGCGCGCCGCTGATCGCCATCAGCAGCAGCGTTGGCACGCCCCGCCGCGCCAGTGAGAAGTGATCGGCGCGGTAGAACAGCCCGCGTTCGGGCAGCGCCTCCGGCATCACGCGGCGACCCTGCGCCGCGGCGGCCGTTCCCAGCAGGTCCTCAAGGCCGTTCTGGCCGTTTCCGACCAACAGCACGTCGCGCGATGGACCGCCGGTGTTGAGAATGTCGAGCGTCAGGTTCGCAACCGTGCTCGCCGCCGGATAGACCGGGTTGGCGGCATAATGCTCCGATCCGATCAACCCGCGCTCCTCCCCCGTCCAGAACGCGAAAACAAGGCTGCGCGCCGGCGCGGGTGCGGCGCCGAACAGCCGGGCGAGCTCAAGCAGGCCCGCAACGCCGAGCGCATCGTCGTTGGCGCCGGGGCGGATCGTGCGACCCTGCGCATCCGGTGTACCGCTGCCATAGGCGTCCCAGTGGGCGCCGAACATGACCACTTCGTCCGGGCGGCTCCGCCCGGGGAGGCGTGCGAGCACGTTCCGGCTGACCGAGCGCGAGCACGTCGCCGCCAGATCGGTGGTGAGCGTCTGGCCGCTGAGCGCACGCGGACGGAAGCCGGCGGATCGCGCCTCGACGCGCAGCCGGGCCAGGTCGAGGCCGGCGGCCGCAAACAGTCGCGTGGCCGCCGCTCCCTCCAGCCAGCCCTGCAGCAGCACGCGGTCGTTCGGCTCGGGTCGCGCGATGTCGTAGTTCTCGCCGCCGGGGGCGGTGACGGTGTTCCAGCCATAGCCCGCGCCCGGCGTGTCGTGGACGATCAGCGCCGCGATGGCGCCCCGTCTGGCCGCCTCCTCGAACTTGTAGGTCCAGCGTCCGTAGTACGTCATGCGGGTACCGCCGAACTTGCCGCTGGCGTCGTCACCGACAACGGCCTCGAAATCGGGATCGTTGACCAGGAACACCGCGACCTTGCCGGTGAGGTCGACGCCCTTGAAATCGTCCCAGCCCCGCTCGGGTGCGGACACGCCGTAGCCGACGAACACCAGCGGGGCAGCGTCGATCCGGACGCGGTCGACGGGCCGGACGGTGCTGACGTACACGTCGCGTCCACGCTCCAGCGCGGCGCCGCCGATGTCGATCGTGCCGCCGGTCAGCCGGGTGCGGACCAAAGGGACATCCTGGGTCCATTGGCCGTTCGGCCCGCCCGGCTGGAGCTTCAGCGCCTTCAGCCGGGCGACCAGCCACTCGACCGTCTTCGTCTCGCCCGGCGTTCCGGGTGCGCGGCCGCCGAACTCGTCGGAGGCGAGCGTCCGGACGTCGGCCGACAAACGGGCGGGATCGACCGATTGCGCGACGGCAGGGCTGGCAAGCAGCGCGGCGAGGGGAAGCAGGCAGCGGATCATGGGGCCAGCTTAGCGTCCCCGCGCCCGCCGTCGAGATGGGCGCGCAAGCTGAGCCACGCCGGCAGCTTGGCGGAGAACGGGATCGTGTGCAGCGGGCTGGAGGAAGGCAGGGCGACCACAGCGTACCGTGTGTCCTTGCCGAGCTGCGCGCGGCCGAGGCGCAGCGCCGTGCCACCGTTGAAGCCAACGGCGCGGAGCGAGGGCAGCGTCACCGCAAACGCCGGCAGGTCGTTCGGTGCGGCAGCACGGATCGCCGCGTCGCTGCTGCCGATCCGAGTCGCGGAGGCAACCACGTCCCAAAGCCCGATGCCGTGGGCGAGCAAGGCCGCGAGGCGCTCCGCATAGTCGAGCGAGGCGAGATCAAGGTCGATCACCGCCCCTGTCAGCCGCCAGAACTGGTTCTGCGGATGCGCGTAGTAGCGTGCGGCCCGAAGCGACGCCTCGCCCGGCAGACTGCCGCACACCAGCACACGGGTGCGCGCGTCGGTTACGGGCGGGAAGGAGTGCTTGACCGTCACGAAGGCCGGCGTAGCATCACCGTCCATGGCGCGCACGATCACCCGCTACGCCGACTTCTGGCCGCACTATCTGCGCGAGCATTCCAAGGGCTCGACCCGCGCGATTCATTATGTGGGAACGGCGCTCACCTTTGTCTTTCTCGCGGTCGCGATCGGGTCGGGCGGCTGGTGGTGGGCGGCAATCCCGCTCGCCGGCTACGGCTTCGCCTGGGCGGCGCACTTCGGGGTCGAGCGCAATCGTCCGGCGACCTTCACCTACCCGTTGTGGAGCCTCGGCAGCGATTACCGGATGTTCTTCCTGTGGCTGACCGGCCGACTCGGCCCGCATCTCGCTCGCGCGGGCTTGCCGGCGGCGTAGTTTCGCTTTGCTTGCGGGGGCGAGCACGCAGCGCCATGTAGCCGCCATGCATCCAGCCACCGATACGCTCGCCCTGATCGGCAACACGCCGCTCGTCCGCCTGAAGGGTCCGAGCGAGGCGACAGGGTGCGAAATCTTCGGCAAGTGCGAGTTCGCCAATCCCGGCGCGAGCGTCAAGGACAGGGCGGCGCTCTCGATCGTCGAGGATGCGGAGGCGCGCGGGCTGATCCAGCCCGGCGGCACCTTTGTCGAGGGTACGGCCGGCAATACCGGTATCGGTTTGGCGCTGGTCGCCAATGCCAAGGGCTACAGGACGATCATCGTCATGCCTGAGACCCAGAGCCGCGAGAAGATGGACACGCTGCGCGCGCTCGGTGCCGAGCTGGTGCTGGTGCCGGCGGCCCCGTACAGCAATCCCGGCCATTTCGTGCACACCAGCCGCCGGATCGCGGAGGAGACATCCAACGCGGTGTGGGCGAACCAGTTCGACAACATCGCCAACCGCCGCGCCCATATCACCGGCACCGCCGAGGAGATCTGGGCGCAGATGGAAGGGCGGATCGACGGCTTCACCTGTGCGGTCGGCACCGGGGGCACGCTGGCCGGCGTCGGCCTCGGACTGAAGGCGAAGGACCCGGACGTGTGCATCGCGCTGAGCGACCCGCACGGCGCGGCACTCTACGGCTACTACGCCGACGGCGAACTCCATGCCGAGGGATCGTCGGTCGCCGAGGGTATCGGCCAGGGACGGATCACCGCCAACCTGGAGGGCGCGCCCGTCGACACCCAGTTTCGGATCGGCGACGAGGAAGGGCTGGAGTGGGTTCGCCGCCTGCTGGCGCAGGAGGGACTGTGCCTGGGACTGTCGTCCGGGATCAACGTCGCGGGCGCCGTGCGGCTGGCGCAGGCGCTGGGTCCCGGCAAGCGGATCGCGACGATCCTGTGCGATACCGGGTTCCGCTACCTGTCGACGCTCTACAACGCCGACTGGCTGCGTGCGAAGGGGCTGTCCGTCCACCCATGGCTCGCCCACGCTTGATCGCTGGTGGAGGGCGGCGGGTCGACAGCGGCGGTCACAATCGTTACATTCCGGCCACAGTGATAATGCCGCGTCCTTCGGAACCTTCACAATCGATCCAGCGCGTGCGCGTGGCGCTTACCGGGCTGCTGGCGGTTCTGGTGCTGATCGGCATCGCGTCTGCCGTGTTCAACCTGACCAGCAAGGAGCCGGCGGTCACCGCGGTCGGCGCTCCCAAGCCGGAGGTGGTGGCGAACATGACGGACACGCCGCTCGCCAACACCACCAACGAGCCGCTGGCGGAGATGGGGATCGCACCGGGTGCCGACGGCAACGCGCAGGGCGGGTACTGAGCGCCCCGCCGCTTACCCCTGACGGTCGCTACATCGTCGTAGACGGCGTACTGTGGCGCGCGGCGCGGCCGGACCTCTCGCCCGAAGAGCGTGACACACTGGTCAAGGCGCTGATGGCTGCCCGGCGCGAGATCGGGCGGAGCAGCGATGCGGAGGCGACCCGGGCGGCGCGCGGACGCGTGCAGGCGGCGACGGAAGCGCTCGGCGAGCGCGGGCCGGCGTGGTGGAGCGACGGGGCGCCCGACTTCAACCGGCGCAAGATCGTCAACACGCCTTACGCGGACTGGTGGACGGCGCTTGGCTCGTCCGAAACCAGCTGACGCTCGGCGAGCAGCATTCCGCCGATCAGGCAGCCGGCGAACAGCCCGCCCTCCAGCGCTCCGGTCAGCGAGGCGGTCAGCGGCCCGAAGCCGCGCTCCCCGACCAGCGCCCCCCAGTGATCGACGAGCAGTCGCGAAGGGAAGGATTGCGCAAGCAGGTCGAGGCTCCCGGCCATGAGTCGGCCGCCGAACTGGGGGATGATCGCGCCAGCCGCGCTGCCAACAAGGGCCGCGACCGCGACGCGCACCCGCAGGTTTGACGAGGCGCGGCTTGCCAGCCAGCCGCCCGTGCCGACCGCAGCGCCCAGCAGCAGTCCCTCTCCGGCGCCGGTCATGTCGCCCGGCGAGCGCCCGAGAATGAGATTGAAGGCATCGAGACCCAGCAGCTTAGTCAGGCCGCCGACGATCAGCCCGCCTGCCGCACCGCCGAGCGGCGCCCAGCGCCACGACGGCGCGGATGCCCGCCGCGCAACTGCGATGCCCAAAGCCACCCCGGCACCGCCGACCAGCGCCACCAGCTCGGTCAGGCAGACCAGCACCAGCAGCACCGACGCCGCGCCGAGCCCGGGCGCGAGCGGCTGCGCGGTCGCGGCGATACCATAGATCAGCCCACCGATGAGGCCGGCCATGCCGGCGCCGATTGTTCCCGCGCCGCCGAGCAGCAGCGTTCGCCGCCAGCGACCATGCGCCGTCCCCGCCGACGGCTCCCGGTCCGGTGCGTCGACCGCCGCCACGAACCGGTAGCCGTGCTTGGGCACCGTCGCGATGAACCGCGGCGCGGCGACGTCGTCGCCGAGCGCGCGGCGGAGACTGCGGATCGCCTGGGTCAGCGCCTCGTCCGTGACGGGCACGCCGCGCCACACCTCCGCCATGAAGCGGTCCTTGGTGACGAGCGCGCCGCCTTCGCGCACCAGCAACGCGAGCGCGTCGAGGTAGCGGCCGCTCACCTCGACCACCCGCCCGCTCTCGCGCAGCGATCGCTCGGCCATGTCGAGGGTGAAGGGGCCGAAACGATAGCGCTCGTGCACCCTCAATCCTCGACGATGCGGCTGTGGGTGCGGGTGTCGCGCATGCGCAGGTAGGTGACGAGCGACACCGCGATCAGCGCCGTCACGTACCAGTAGAAGCCGCGTTCCCACCCCGCCTGCTTGAACCACAGCGCCACATATTCGGCGGTGCCGCCGAACACGGCGTTGGCGATTGCATAGGGCAGGGCAACGCCGAGCGCACGGATGTGGGCGGGGAACAGCTCGGCCTTCACGACCGCGTTGATCGCCGTGTAGCCGGTGACGATCACCAGCGCGGCGAGCATCAGCGCGAAGGCGGCGGCGGGGCTCCTTACGCTCTCCAGCGTGCTGAAGATCGGGTAGGTCAGCAGCACGCCCGCGACGCCGAACCCGACCATCAGCGGCTTGCGCCCGACCCGATCGCTCAGTGCCCCGGCGACCGGCTGAAGCAGCATAAAGACAAACAACGCGGCCGCGCTGATCGCGGTCGCGGCGGATACGGAGAAGCCGCTGGTGTTGACCAGGAATTTCTGCAGGTAGATCGAGTAGGCGTAGAAGGCGAGGGTGCCGCCCGCCGTCATCAGCACAACCGTCACCGCCTCGCGCGGGTGGCGCGTGATGAGCGCGGCGAAGCTAGATCGGTGTCCCGTGTCGCGGCGCTCGAAGCTGTCGGTCTCCGCGATGCGGCGACGAATCCAGAAAACGACCACGGCGAGCATCGCGCCGACCGCGAAGGGTATCCGCCAGCCCCAGGCGGCAAGCGCTTCGCGCGAGAGCACGGCGGTGAGCAGCAGCAGGACGAGCTGCGCGATGAGCTGCCCGGAGATCAGCGTGACGTATTGGAAGCTGGAGAAGAAGCCGCGGTGGTGCTTGCCCGCCATCTCGGACAGGTAGGTCGCACTCGCGCCATATTCGCCGCCGACGGACAGCCCCTGCGTCAGCCGCGCGATCACCAGCAGCACCGGGGCGAGCACACCGACCTCAGCATAGCCGGGTGCCACCGCGATGAGCAGCGAACCCGAGCACATCAGCGTGACCGACAGGGTCAGCCCGGCCTTGCGCCCGTGCCGGTCGGCATAGACGCCCATCACCCAGCCGCCGATCGGCCGCATGAGGAAGCCGACGGCGAACACCGCGGCCGTGTTCAGCAGCTGCGCAGTGGTATCGCCGGCGGGAAAGAAGTGCGGCGCGAAGATCAGCGCGAAGGCCGAATAGGCATACCAATCGTACCATTCGACCAGGTTGCCAGTCGACCCGCCCAGGATCGATCGCAGCCGGTGATGGTTGGACGGGGATTGCATCGCCGCGACGCTAGCCGGCAGCCGGCGAAAGGCAATGGCTCCCTGGACGTCAGCACGGGCCCGATCCGGTGGCTCCGTAGGTAGATTATGCCGCCGCGCGGCGCACCGTGCGCTCGGTCAGCACCTTGTCGTCCGCAACACAGGCGACGACGTCGAGCGCACCCTGTCCGTCCTTGCGGGCGAGCAGCACCACGAACTCGCTGTCGCCCTCATGCGCGACCGGCACATGGGCCAGCGGGGCACGCGCGCGCAGCTCGGCGGCGATGGCGTCCCAGTCGGTGGTCGGCTTGGCCGGGCGGCGTAGGGCGCGCTCGGCGCCGACCACACCCTTGATGCCGCCGGGAAAGGCGTCGAGATAGGCGACGAGGTTCGCCGCGCCGACCTCGTGCCGGGCGGCATGCGTCAGCACCGCGGCGAACTCGGTCAGGCGGGTCTTGTCATAGTCGGCGCCGAACACGAGCTTGGCGATCGGCGTCATCGGCGCGCGCTTCTGTGCGGTAAGGCCGGCACCCGCCAGCAGGATCTCATACCCTTCCGCATCATCCGCCACGGCACAGGCCAGACCATGCGCCTGCGCGAGCGCCCCGTAGAGCGCGCTTCGACTGCGGCCCTCACTCGCGGCGAACGCCTGCGCACTCTCGCGGGCGGCGTGGAGCCGCTGGTGCAGCGTCGCGCCCTCGTCCAGCGCAGGTACGGGATCTGGCGTCTCATCCACGAAGCTCGACCCCGGGCCGTCCGCCCAGACGGGCGCAGTGGCGGCCGGCGATAGCGCCCGGCGGGCAGCGGCGAGATCGGCGTGTAGCTTCTGCTCGGTCGCGGCGTCCACCAGTTCCTTCCAGTTGATGACACCGTAGATGAAGTCGATCGTGTCCTCGTTGGACGAGAAGGGCATCAAGATGCCGCGGTACAGCGTGTTGTGCCCGCGGGTGCCGATGAACTCGGCCTCGAACCCGATCGGCGCGCGGTTGGCGATGATCTGCAGGTAATGGTCGGTCAGGCGCGACAGCAGCGAGCGGCTGGGAACCTCCGCTATGCGGGTGATCCCCGCATCGATCCCGCATTCGTCACGCAGCTGACGGCCGAGGAATTGGATGCGCGGATCCTCGATCCCGTCGCTGAAGTCGAGCAGCACGCTGTGCGGTCCGAAGTCGGAGATGCTCGCCGGATCGAGGTCTTCGATCGAGGGATAGGCGCGACCCTGCAGCAGCGACACCCAATGATTGTACGCGCGGACATGCATCCGCCGCTCGTCGCCGCCGACATCGATCGCAACGTCGCTGACCGCCCCGTCCAGATAGTCGGGGCCGGCCGAACCGGTGCGGTCATCGATGCCCTGGGCGGTATCCATCTGGTCGGGTCCTCAACATAACCATCGGAGCTGCGCACGCCCCGTCCATGGCTCCTTGTGCACGCGCGTGGTAAACACGGCGTAAAGGGGCCAGGTGGTGCAGCGCCGCTTGCGCCCGCCCCGACACGCTGCTAAGCGCCGCCGCCTCACCGCGGTGCAACCGCGGCCGGGCCGCCTTAGCTCAGCTGGTAGAGCATCGCATTCGTAATGCGGGGGTCACAGGTTCGAGTCCTGTAGGCGGCACCACCGAAAATCGTTGCGGCACAATCGCTTAGCGACAAACGATGGACGCATTGGCGCCAATGTCGTGTTGCGTCGTGTTGCTCCTGATTTCCTCGCTTTTCCGCCGTTTCCGTTCGGCTCTCGGCGACTCCGTGCAACATGGATGCGACATGGGAAGCCCCGCGATCGCACCGCGGGGCAGGGGTGGTCAGGCGTGCTCAAGTCGCCGGTAGTCGTGCTCGGCATCGTCCTCGTCGCCGATGTGCAGCCCGGCGCGCCACTGTCGCTGCCAGTCGGAGGCGCCGTCGAGCCAGCGCCCGCGCTCGACCACAGGGCCGGCCGCAACCATATCGTCGCCAGCGGCGCAGCAATCATCCTCGGGGTCGAATCCCGCGGGATCGTCCTCGATCGCGCAGTCAGGATCGCTCACCGGGCAGCCGGGGCCACTGGCGAGGTGCTCCACAAAGCTGTCCTCGGCGCCCGTTTCCTCGAGGTCCGTGTCGCCGTCCTCGGCGTCCAGGCGCGCGATCAGCAGCTCGACGGCGCCCTCGGCGGTCTGTCGGTCGAGCGCCGCAACAATGCGCGCGAACTGCGCCAGCCGGCCGTCCGGAGGCGGAAAGGTGGTGTCATGAAACATGGTTGGTACTCGCTGGTTCGGCTTCTCACAGCCTTGACCGCGTCGGGCGGTCGCCGGGGGGTGAGAACCTGCCAGCGAGACAGGTCGACGGCTTTTAAGCACGAGTGCTCTGGACATGACGCGCCGCCCCCGGCTACGAAGCCGAAGTCGGTCGCCCCGCCAAGGGCTCCGCACGGCGAGCCGCCAAGCTCGCTCTCACGATCGGTCCCGGCGCCAACCGGGTCGATCGCTATCGCTGGTCCGGGTTCTCACACCCAGCGAGCACATTGCCGATCTTGACTCGTCAGCGCAAGCATCCTCCGCCAAGGGGGACGCTTTCGCGAGCCGCTTTTCTGGTGCAGCATGGCGGCATGGTTTGGCTGATCCAGCAGTCGCGTCGTCGTGCGTATCGTGTGCAGACACTACGCCGATTGAACGAAAGCCCAGAGCACTTCGAGCCGACCGGTGATGCGTGGATCTTGCGGCGGTTGTCAGATTCTGCCTTTGATCGACAACTTGGCGATCGTGGTGCGACCGGAGTCGAACCCTGGCGGCCGATAGCCTTAGACCGTGAGCTCGCTAGGCGGGGCGCGCGAGAGGCTGCTCGAACAAGCAATCTGATCGCAGTTGTCGCACTCGGCCTCTCGGCTCTTGCGCTTACTCCCTCGCTGCCGCCCCTTCTACGTGACGGGGCAAATGATCGCCGCTGCCTCGCAATTCAGCGCGACATGCTGAGCGCCCGCCCGCGCCGTCCCGACGGCCCCGATCTCTTCCAGGCTCTAGGCTGTCGCCCACAGGGAGAGGGCAACGTGTACGCGCCGAACTCGCCACCGCCAAAGCTTTATCGCTGAAGGCTTCCGCCCGTCGGCGATCCGGTGCAGCATGACGGGATGACGAACGAGAAAGAGCGCGCGGAGGCTCGCCGTGAAATCCTCGAGACTGACGCCAAAGTTTCGCCTGCCTCCGAAGGCATAAACCTACTTGTGACCGCCGGAGACACCGGCTTAGCCGCCGTAATCGAAGGTGCTGCTAGCAGTGTCCCGGTCCTCGGACTGCTGCACGGGGCGTTTAAGGCCGCCCGAGAGGCGTCAGAGTACCTTTACCAGCGTAAGGTATCAGTCATGATAGCCGCTGTTGATGCGCAAACGAATACTGACGAACGGCAGAAGTTCGCCTCGGAACAGCTATCAACTGCCGAAAGTCGAGATCGCTTTGGCGCTTCCATCATGCTGATGCTCGAGAAAGTTGATGAGTTCGAGAAAGTACCACTCCTCGGCCGGCTAGCCGCGGCACATGTTCGAGGTGATCTGACTACATCCGAGTGGCGCCGTGTCTCTTCTATGGTGCTACGCGCCTACTATACTGACTTGGAGCTCTTGAAGTCGTTTCAGCGCGGCACCGGCGCACCTAACCAAACTCTCTACAACACCCTATATTCTATCGGCTTTCTGGACAAGGACGGCGAGGATGAAGGGCGCTGGGACGCGGCCGGCGCCGCTGATGGAGGCGACGTTTATGCTCTCAACCGGTACGGTGCCACGCTGGTCCGGTACGGCTTCGGCGTGTCGCCAGGCACTTGAGGCAAAAGCGACGTAGGACTCAGTGCCGCACCGCCGCGTCCGCCCGCAGCTGCGCCAGCCCTTGCTCCAACCCGTCGAGCACCACCGCCCGCGCCAGCCATCTGCTCCAGCGTCGTCACCAGCGCGATAAGGCGCTGCGCGACTATGCGCCGGCCACAGCGGCCGCTACCCTGCAACCATGACCTACCTGCCCGCCGAGCTGACTCGCTCCGTCGATCTCGCTGATCTCCCGAACTTCGAACAACCAGCGCTGTTCGTGTCGGAAGATGACGGCACCAAGATCCTGGTTGCTGATGACCAGGCCATCTTCCTTGATGGCGACTTCGCATTTGAGGTCATGCGCCAGGTCCGCCCGGGTGACTGGCGCGGTGCCCTCTATGAGGGGGTGTCGATCGAGGTCGATCCGAACTCTGTTGCGTTCGGAAAAGCGAGTCTTGGCTCAATTGTCCACCACACCGTCGGCGTCAGTCTCATGGGGCAGAAGAAAGACGCTAGTTCGTTCATGATGCGCAATCCTGTTCCGATCGCGTCATCGGCAGAGCCTCCGCCCGGGGCTCAGACCACCTTCAGGCGCTGGCGCATCGTGAAGGTGGTGCGGGAGCAAGCCATCGAGCTGGCCGTCTTTAGCGCAGCTGCCGTCACTCAACCTTAAGCCGCGATCCGCTCGCCGACGCGATCCTCCGGCCACTCCGCCACCTGCCATGTGGCAATGCCGATCTCGCCCACACGCGACACGTAGGCGGCACCGCCGACGGCGTGACAGCCAATCTCGGCAAACGGCTCGGCTCGCTGCGCGGCGATGATCTCGGCGGCGATCGCGTCACCGTCATCAGGGTTCTCGACCTTACCGGCCGTCATCAGCGCCGGGTGGTCGGCATTGCCGGTCAGCCAATAGTCGATCAAGCAGACGCGACCCGCCGGGTAGCCGTTCGGGAAAAGCACGCCCTCCCCGACGTTCGCCAGGCATCGCACCGCCGGCCCTTCGTCCGGCGTCCAACTTGCGATCACCAGTCCTAGCGGCGGTCGGCCCTCGTCGGGCAACCCGTCCTCAATCGCCTGGAGGATCGGCGGCAGCGCTGCGATCAGCTCGGCGAAACTATGCAGCTGCAGCTTGGACAGCTCCAACTGCAAGTCGCCGGGGAACAGCCGGCCTGTGACCCCGATCGCTGCGTGCCAGTCGCGCGCCGACACGGTGGTGGTCTTGGGCGTGAAGGCAGTGATCTTGCCCGTCGTCGTGTCGACGATCGCGGTGTCCGTCATCAGGTAGGCGGCTTTGTCCGAGCGCCAGGCGTTCATCGCGGTCATTCTCGATCTCCAGGAAGCGGAATCGTCCGGTGGGGCGCTTGGCGGGAATAGCCGCGCCAGTGTTTGCGATCGTCGCACCCACGCTTAACAGGGCGGCGATCTTCGCGCCGCCGGCAATCAGGCCTGGGTTCAAGGTTGCGATGCCGCCGACCACCAGAGCGGCAGCGCCGAGCACGGCGCCAACGGTTCCTAGTGCTTTGGCCACTCGGCCCTCCATACTTGCATGTTGTTCGGATCAGCGACGCGCACCATCGCTAGGCACTCCGCGTGCTCGTGGAAGGTCAGGATCGCTCCGTTTCCCGCATAGACCGCAAGCGCTTCCCACCCGTCCGCGCCGGGGTTGATGACTAGATCTCCAGGCAGGCTGTAGGCCGGCGCAATCCGCGGCAGGCCAACGCTGTCGAGCGCAGCGGCGAGAGACGCGTGACCAGCCCGCTTTAGCGCCCGCTTGGCCCCTAGCGCTGTCTTGTACGGCCCAGCCTTCGCGAGCCCGAACGGCGGCACCTTGCCGAGCTGGCGTAGGTGGAACACTGCCACCTTGGCGCAATCCGTGGTTCCCCAGGAAAACGGGCGCCCCTCAAAATGCTCTCTAGTCGCGTTCACTGCGTCGATGCGGCGCTGTATGTCGGCCATGGGGTCGAACTTTCATTTGCAGGCGTGCGAACTTTCGGGGAGGTCGGTCCGGGAACATTGGCGTTCCAGAGTTTCCGACCGCCCCCAGGTGCCGGGGGGAGAGGGCACCTATTCCTGAGGCTTGCGGGTCGCCTTCGTGATCGTAACGACGCCCTGAGCGGCGAGCGCCTTGGCTTCGGCCTCCGGCCGCTCGTACTCGTCGCCCGGCTGCCTCAGCCCGTCGGCGGTGTCGTGCGGCCGGACAGCGCGCACCGTGACGTTACGCGACATTGCCGAAGTCCCCGTAGGTGAGCGCCAGCGCGTTCTTGACGGCGAGAGCGATGCGCTCCTCCGCCAGGATCGCGACCAGGTTGCGGGTGAAGAAGTCGGCGTGCTCGGTCGACACCTCCACGCGCGGGGTCCAGCGGTCGTAGAGCGTCGCCGCGGCGCGGAAGTCGCCGACCAGGAACTTGTCGACCGTCATGGAAGTGGTCGCCACCACCGGTAGGCCGAACAGCACCGCGGGCACGTTCGCGCCCGGGTCGCCGAGCAGGTACTTGCCGTCGCCGTCCTTCAGCAGGCGGATGCGCATCCAGTCGCTCGGGTGCATCACAATCCCGGTGGGCGTGTAATCCGCCAGGGTCGTCTGCAGGATCGCCAGCGCGATCTGATCGAGCATGTTGGGGCTCGTGACCGTCACCGGCGCCGAGTAGGCGGTCGCGTTTGTGATGAGGCCGCTCAGGTTCTCGCCCGTGCCGTCACCCATGAGGATCTGCGCATCCTCCTTGAGCGCCAGGCCGTGCAGCAGCTCGCTGTCGATGATGCCCTTGAGCTGCGGCACATCCTCGAGGATCTGGCGCGAGGCCGGCACCCAGTGGGCGATCACCTTGGGCGTGAGCGAGGTGAGCGTGAACGCATAGGCGCTCTCCGGCTTCAGGTTGCCCTCCGCCACCGTGTTCGCCGCGTTCGTGCGGGTGGTCTGCTTCGGGTACTCGATCGAGCCGGTGCTGATCTGCACGACGGGGAGCAGGTTGCGGACCATCAGGCGGCGCTGCGGCAGCGTCACCAGCCCATCGCGGTAGGGCTCGCTCAGCGCGCCCGCCGAGTTGCTGGCGGTGGTGAGCGTCTGCTTCACTTCCATGCGGAAGCGGCCGGGGCGCGAGTGATCGTCGGCGAACGACTTCAGCTCGGGCGCGCTCGAGAACTGCTCGCCCCACGTTTCGACGTGGCTGCCGTCCGACCCGCGGTAGGCATCGGCCTTCTGCGCCAGCTCAAGTGCGATCGCCTCAGCCGTCTTGGCCGCGACCAGCGCCTCCTGCACGTCCTTGCCCAGGACGCTAAACTGCTTCTCCACCGCGTCGGTGAAGTCCTTCGTCAGCATGTTCATCGGTTCAAGTCCCTCGTCTCGGCGAGGCGACGCGCCTCGCTCTGTGGATTCCAGAAAGGTTCGCTCTGCTTGGTCGCCATGTTGCGGATGCGCGCAGCGGAGGCGTCGAGCACCGCCTTGGCCGCCGCGTCCGCCTCGTTGCTGTTGTTGATCGTGCGCCAGGCCGCGGACGCCGCCGCCTTCGCCTGCCGGCTGGAAAGGCCGCCCTCGCGCAGCATGTCTTCGATGTCGCGAGCGCCAGCGATCGACTTGACCGCGGCGACGTGCGTCTTCGGGTTGCTCGGAATTGTGACGAGGCTGCCCTCCATCAGGTCGACCTCGATCAGCTCCGCGCCGCCGGTCTGCTGCAGGGGGTTCGCCCGCTTGGTGGTGAAGCCGATCGAGAGGCCGGTGAGCGCGCCCGCCTTCGCCAGCGCGTATGCTTCCCGCGCGTCGGTCGCGGCAAGCGTCATCTCGCCGGCGACGTACAGGCCCTCCGCCGTCTCCTTCCACGACTTCCAGGCGCCGATCGGCCGGCGCATGTCGTGGTGGAGCAGCATGGGGAGCGGCCGCTCGCCCCGCCCGGCAAGCGACTTGGTGAAGGCGCCAGGGCGCACCGTGTCGCCGTGACTGTCGATGTTGTTGAACCCGCTCAGCAGCCCTTCGATGTGGCCGCTATCGTTCAGCGATTTGATGTTCAGCGGGGAAGCCGCGAAGTCCATAAGGCGCACCTTAGCTGTCGTGGGAGACTGGTCCCGGATCAGCCAATCGGCGCCCATCGCAGGCGGGATGATTGGTGTTTCGCGCCCATCGCAGGCGGTCAACGGGACGTAGCATAGCGGAACAGAGCGGGAATCTCAATCCCCCAGTTTGAACCCCATCTCGCCGCCGGCCGCGATAGCCGCCTGCTTCGCGAGCCCGTAGAAGTAAGCGGACACCGTTGCGGTGTTGCTGGCCTGGCCGATCAGGTCGGCGATCAGCGCCGCCGCGCCGGCGACGATCTCGGCCGATCCGAAGCCTTCGCGGGAGAGGCGCTGCGCTGTTTCCATGAACTCGGCATGTGCGAGGGCGCTGCGCGTGATCTGCTGGTCGGTCGGCTTGGTCATGTGGATCTCCTGTGGTCTCGCGCGGGCGCGCGCGGGGGCGAGAAACTGTGTTTGCGATTGAAGAGAGGAGGGGCGTCGGTCCTGCCGGGGCGAGGCTGCAAACTTTGATCCCCCCCCTTCACTGCACCCGGTCCACGGTGTGCCAGCCGGTGCGGGCGCTCAGCCGCTCGGCATAGGTCAGGGCCTCGCGGTGGCTCAGGAAGTCCTGCGGCATCGTCGACATGTCCGCTGGATCGCGAGGGAACACAGCGACGCGGAACGATCCGTCGAGCCGAGCTGTCACTGCTATGCTGGTCAGGCGAGGCGAGGGGGTGCGCCGGGTCATGCGGCTCTCCGATGTAGCGAAACTAATTGAGCGCGAATGTGGGCGTCGGTGTCCGAGGTTACGGCTGCGGACTTTCATCCTCCCCCCACGTCCGTCGGCGCGTCGTTGACGTACAGCCGAAGGGATGGCGGGGGGCCGTCAGCGGCCCCGCCTTCCCCTACGTAGTAGGGAGGGGGTGAGTGCGTGCAGGTTGGTGCAGGCTCGTCTCTCAGGGCGGCGACAGTTTCGGTGCGCTCGCGTGCAAGGGTTTGTGCGGGGGTTGGTGCAAGGGTTGGTGCAAGCGCCAGACCCGTCACCCACGCCCGATTGTCGCGCTGATAAACGCGCTCGCCGTTGCGGATTGTGCCCAGGTGCAGCAGTCTTTCGAGTGCTGCCGCAAAGCCTGCTTCAGAGACGCCCTTGCCGATCGTCATGGCCGCGAACACGCGCGGAGCGTAGTTGGACGCGGTGCGGTTAGGCGACGTCGCACGCCGTTCCTCCGTGGCCTTCTCCAGGCAGGCGAGGAACCGCTCGTTCTCGTGCCCGGCCTGGATGTTGGCGGCGATCTCCGCGCGCTGATCGTCGGGCAGATCGGCGTCCCGCACGAACGCCCACTGGTGCCAGCGGAAGGCGATCTCATCGCCGCTCGACGCATAGTTGCTCTTGCTCTTGCGCAGCACGCGAGCGTCGCGGTCGAGCGCATCCTTGGGCCGCTCCATGAACCAGCGTTGCCGGACGTGCGCGCTCCAGCCGGTCGAGCCTGAGAACTCCGATCCTTCTGTTTTCGCCGGGTGAGCGAGTGCGATCACGGTCGCGTCGCAGTCGATCGCCATGCGGTCGAGCGCCGAGCAGAACGCCGCGACGTCGCGCCGCGCGTTCTCGTTGCCCGCGAACAGGTGCGCCACGTTGTCGAGTGCGATCAGACCGGCGCCGTGCTGCTTCGCGGCGGCGGTGATCCCGTCGAACACGGGAGACAGCTGAAAGCGCCCCTCACCGTCGAGGGCGCCGAGCGCCGTGTCGGTGTGGCCGGCCAGCGACGACAGGGCGGCAGGCGCCGCCAGCCTGTTGATCCCGACGGCCTCGTTGATGGGCTGCTGCCGGCGGTGCAGCTCGTCGTCGCTGTCCTCGCACGTCACGTAGAGCGTCGGGACCTGCACAGTCTCGAGCCCCAGGAACCGCTTTCCGGCCGCCACAGCCGTCACCAGCTGCTGTGCGAGCAGCGACTTGCCGACGCCCGCCTCGCCTACGAACAGGCACCCGGTGCCGCGCGCCAGCCATCCTGGCACGATCCAGCGCCGCTCTGGCGGCTCGGCGCTCCAGCGCGTCGTGTCGATGATCGGCAGCGTCCACCGTTCGGCTTTCGCCGCGGTCGATCGACCCAAATAATCAGCGCCGGCGATCGCGCGGCGGACCGCTTCGCCTCCGTGCTCGCGCTCGACGTCCTCGAAGTCCACGCGTCAGCATTCCACGCAAAGAACAGTGCCGCCGATCTCGGAGCTGACATTGCTCAGGAAGGCTTGGCGCGCGCGGCGGTAGCGGCGCAGCATCTGGCCTCGCAGCGCATCAGGCATCTGCGGCTTCCAGTCTGCTTCGATCTCGCCGCCAGCGTACCGGAACGCCACGGTGAAGCCCGCGCCGATCGGTTGCGGCGCCTGGTCGACGAAGGGGTAGCTCGGGAGCACTAGGCCGCCGACGTGAAGGCGCGCTCAAGCTCGCTCTTGCGAAAGAAGAGCATCCGACCTTTGCGAACAACGGGCAGGTGGCCCTCTTCAACCAATCGATAGACCTGGCGAGGCCGAAGTCCCAGGAACTCCGCGGCCGCATCAGCCCCGGTCAGCAGATCTTCAGTGAGCGTCATCGCGCGCCTCCGACAAGGATTAATCCTTATCCTGCTCGTATTCCGATTGATTACCGTCAAGAGCAAAGATAAGCGTTTAGCCTTATGGAGCAGGCACCCCCGTCCTTTACGCTGCAGTATAGTGCGGTTGAGGCCCTTTTGGCGGAGCTGCACGCCATCTCGCCAACTGGCCGAACGGCGCTTCGGGCGAGGCTGAAGCACCTTAAGCGGCTCGGGTTCCCCGACGGTGTGAATACGGGAAGCGGGCGGCCTGCCGGGTACGGGATCGGACCGCTGCTATCGTTGCTGATCGCCTTTGACCTGCTGCAGCTGGGGCTCACGCCTGAACGCGCAATTGGCCTGCTGCGATCTGACGGGTACGTCGTAGTGCAGGCCGCCGGCTTCTGCAGCCGGCATTTGACCCGAGAGCGGACGGTCGACGACAAGGACGACTTCTACCTTGCCTTTGATCCGACGGTGCTCGCCGACCTGTCTAATCCGGGAAGCTCGGGCGAGCTGGATGATCCGGTGCTGCGCAAAGTGCTCTGCGGCGCATCGGCTTACGTGCTGAGCGAAGTTGGAAAGGGCGGCCGGCGCTGGGTGATCCTCAACCTCACGCACCTGATCTGGGAAGCTGCGGTGCGCCTGGAGCTAACCGGCGTGACCACCATCGCAGCTTTCGCAGACGCGCTGCTGGCGTGGGCCGCATCATTCGATTGGAGGGTGGCAGATGGCATCGATCCGGAAGCGTAGCTGGACCGGCGCTGATGGCGCAGCGAACACGGCCTGGCTGGTCGACTACCGTGACAGCGCGGGCAAGCGACGCGCGAAGCAGTTTGCCCGAAAGCGCGACGCGGAGGCATGGGCAACCCAGGCGAGCTGGCACGTCTCGCAGGGCACGCACACGCCGGACTCGCAGTCGATCACGGTCGCGAAGGCCTGCGAGCTTTGGATCGAGCGAGCGGTCGCCGACGGGCTCGAGGAAAGCACGCTGCAGGGCTACCGTGCCCGCGCGCGCCTCCACATCTGCCCGCTGATCGGCGAGGAGAAGCTTAGCCGCCTGACGCGCCCCCATGTCGAGGCGTTCGCCGACACGATCGTCGAGACGCGCGGCAAGGCGATGGCCGTCATGATCTTGCGCGCGCTCAGCTCCGCGATCGGCGAGGCGCAGCGCCGCGGACTGGTAGCTCAGAACGTGGCCGCTGGCGTGCGGGTGAAGCGGGCGAAGCGCGATCGTGAGCGCGTCGAGATACCCACGAAGGATGAGTTGCGGGCGATCCTGAAGGCCGCATCCGATCGCGAGCGGCCGCTGGTCATGACGGCGGTGTTCACGGGCCTACGCGCGTCCGAGCTGCGCGGCCTGCGCTGGAGCGACGTCGACCTGAAGGCCGGCCGCCTCACGGTGTCGCAGCGCGCGGACGCCTTCAACGTCATCGGTTCGCCGAAGTCCGCCGCCGGCCGCCGCGCCATCCCGTTGCCGGCGCCGCTGGTTGCCGAGCTGAAGCGGTGGAAGCTCGCTTGCCCGGTGTCCGAGCTCGGCCTCGCTTTCCCGAATGGCGTTGGCAGGATCGAGACGCATTCTAACTTGCTCCAGCGCATGTTCGGGCCGCTGCAGGTGCGCGCTGGTGTGATTGAACTGGACGGGGAGGGCGCGCCGACCTGGCGCTATGGCTTCCACGCGCTCCGCCATGCCGCTGCGTCGATGTGGATCGAGCGCGGCACCGATCCTAAGCGAATCCAGACGTGGCTCGGGCACGCGTCCATCCAGCTTACGTTCGACACATACGGCCACCTATTCGAGGCGGCAGCGACTGACGCGGCGGTCGTGTCGGCTATCGCCGCGGAGCTGATCGGCTAGTCAGACGCAACACTGGTGCAACATGACCGCCGAAAGTGGCGGAAAGCCGTGCCTTTAGGCGCATTCGTAATGCGGGGGTCACAGGTTCGAGTCCTGTAGGCGGCACCACTTCCGATCAAGAGAGGGCACCATGGGTGCTTGGTGATCGGGTTCGCCATTGGCGGCGTTTCCTGACGACCCGATTGGGCCGCTGATCGTGATCTGATCCGGGTACCACCACTTTGGCGTGAGTCGCTTCAGCAGCTCGAGCCCGGACATGCCCGGCAGCTGTAGGTCCAGCAGCACGACGCCGGGCTCCAGCTCGTCGGCACCCCCGACGAATGCCTCTGCCGTCGCGAATGCCTGCGCGATCCGGGACCCTGACGAGCTCACCAGCTCACGCAAGTCGACCCGCACATCGGCGTCGTCGTCGATGGTGGAGACGAACTCGATCATGCCGGCGCACCGACCTTCGCCGGCACCCCGTCGGCGAGCGCCTGCACCTCGCCGCTCGCCATGGCCTTGCCGAACAGAAAACCCTGACCATGGCTACAGCCATGCTCCCGCAGAAACGCGGCCTGCCCCGGACGCTCGATCCCTTCAGCGATCACATCCATCGACAGTGCGCGTCCCAGTTCCAGGATCGCGCGCACGATCGCCTGTCCTTCCTCGCCGCCCGCGAGCTGGTCGATGAAAGACCGGTCGATCTTCAGCGTGTCGACGGGAAGGCGGCTCAGGTAGTTCAGCGACGAGAAACCGGTCCCGAAGTCGTCCAGGCTGACCCGCACCTGTGCCGCGCAAAGGTCGCCGAGCACCGCTCTGGTCCGCGCCATGTCCTGCATGGCGACGCTCTCCGTGATCTCCAATCGCAGAAGTTTGGGCGGCAGACCGGTCGTGCGCAGCACCTCCAGTACCCGCGCGCCGAACGCGGGCTCCAGGAACTGCTGCGGCGACACGTTGACGCTGACGCTAAGCGGCTTGAGACGTCGCTTGTTTGCCGCCGCGATCGTTCGGCAGGCCTCCCGCAGGATCCACTCGCCGAGTGGAACAATGAGGCCGGTTTCCTCGGCGATGGGGATGAACTCGGCCGGACTGACGGCATCGCCCGTGCGGGTCCAGCGAGCGAGCGCCTCGACACCGGAGACCTGGTCGTCGCACAGCCGCACGATCGGCTGGTAGCCGACGGACAGCTCGCCGGCTGCGATCGCTGCCCGCAGATCGCGTTCCAGCAGCACACGGCGGCGGGTCTGCTCCCGCAAATGTCCGTCGAACAAAACGACCTGCCCGCGCCCTCGCGCCTTCGCAGTACGCAGGGCCGTTGATGCATCGCGGAGCATTTCCTCGCCGCTCGGAAGCATTCTACCCGCCAGCGCGATGCCGGCGCAGACCGATGCTTCGAACGTCCATCCCGAAGGCGATAAAGCCTTCACCCCGTTCTTCAGCGCGCTGCCGATGTGCGCCGGATCGATCGTCAGCCGCTCTCCCTCAACCAGCACTGCGAACTCGTCGGCCCCGATCCGCGCAAGATGGTAGTTCCGATCGTCGATCCGGAGCTCGGCGCAGACGCGGCGGATAGTTGCAGGCATACCGGCAAGCAGCCGATCCGCCGTGGCATGGCCGACCATGTCGTTGATGAGGCGAAACTCGTCGATGTCGAGCAGAACCAGCGCAATCTGGCCGGTGCCACCGTCGCCGACGCGCGCGAGTACCTGATCGAGCGTGAGCGCGAAGGTGCGCCGGTTCAGGAGCCCGGTGAGTGCATCATGGTGCGCTTCGTGCGCCAGCCGCTTCGCCATGCGCTCCCGCTCCAGCACACGGCCGAGCTGGGTGCCGACCTGCTGCATCAGATCAATCAGGCTCCAGTCCGGCTCGACGCATTCGCGCGAGAAGAACTCCAGCACCGCCTCGCAACGATCTGAGATCATCACCGGAAAGGCAAAGGCGGCACGAAGTCCGCAGCGCAGCGCAACCGCTTGCCGGAGGAAGTTGCTGACCTCGCCCACGTCGCGGATCCATTCGGGCGCACGGCTCGCGAGTGCCCGGCCAGGAAGACCGACCCCGACATCGAAGGCCGCGCTGGTCGACGCTGCGATGAACGGCTCGAGGTCAGCCCGGTCGTCCGTCCAGGTCAACCCGGCGCTGACCAGCGTGCCGGGTTGCTCGCCGCGGACAAAGGCGTGACCACAGGCCCAACCCGTGAACCCGCACACTTCGGCGAGCGCGCGGCCGATCGCCTGGGTTGCGGTATCACTCTCGTTAGCGATCGCGGCGACCTTCTCCAGCAGGCTCAGGCGCTGCTTGCTGACGTAAAGGTCGCGCAGGCCCTGCTCGGCGACACCCTCGGCTTCGAGCCGCGCCTGCCGCTCTCGCGTAAGGCGCCGCTCCAGGCTGGAGAGACGAGTGGTGAGGTCGACCGCCCTTTCGAGCGTGGCGGCTATTGGCGTAATCGCGCTCACTGCTGCGACCAGTCCAGGGCGAGCACACACGACTTGTCGCCGCGATGCATGCACTGGCGGTGCTCGATGCGAACCGGCTCGGCGAAGTGATCGGACGCGCCCTCGATGAAGCCGTGCCCCAGCCAGCAAAGCTGCCGCGCCGATCCATAGCCCACCAGCAGTTCGCCCGCTGCTCCGCTAGAAAAGTGGAAGTGCGGACAGCCTGCGCCTGCGTAGAGCTTGCGGACTTCGGGATGGATGATGCTGTTGACGCTCAGGACAAAGTCGCGGGCGCTGTTCGCAGCGGTGAAGAAGGCGGGATAGCGACGGGCGAGTACGGGCATTGCGCTGCGGCCGAACCAGCGCAGCGTGTCACTCAGATCGGTGCCTCGCTGCGCGCTGAATACCGAGAGGAGTGCAACGAGTTCCGCATCGGGATAGCTACCGAGCGACGTGTAGGCGCCGGTTACCGCCGCGGTGTCGAGCAGGTTGTCCCACGCGCACGCATCCGCTGTGTCGGTGACGACCTCTTCCAGCAGATTGAAGATGATGCCCTTCACGACTTCGCCCCTCGTTGCTCCCCGGCAGGCGACGCCCGTGTGTCTGGCCAAAGAGGTCGATCAGCGATCGACAGGACGGTCTATGATGAGGTTCGCGGTGACTCGCGATACGGCGATTCTACGGTAATCACGTAGCGATCTGCTCGACCGTCGCGAAGCCGGCGGCCAGCGCCAGGCGCATGGCATCGGGCAGCGACCGCACGCCTAGCTTCTCCATCAGGTTGCCACGGTACATCTCCACCGTGCGGGTGCTGAGCCCGAGTGTGAAGGCGATCACCTTGTTGGGGGCGCCGTTGATCAGTTCGCGCAGCACGTCGCGCTCTCGCGGAGACAGACGCGCAAGCGCCGCCTGGGCCTGCAAGCGGGCCGATTGCGCATGCTGTTCCTCGGCCAGGCGGCCGAAAGCGGCCTCCAGAGAAGCCAGCAAGGATCGCACGGCAAAGGGTTTGAGCAGGAAATCGCTGGCCCCTGCCTGCATCGCCTGAACCGCGGTCGGCACGTCGCCCTCGCCGGTCAGCATGATGACCTGATGATCGGCGCCTGCCTCACGCAACCGTTGCTGCACGGCGATCCCGCTCTCGCCCGGGAGATTGAGGTCCAGGATCACGCAGCCGGACGCGAGCGTCGGCGACGCCTTCAGTAGCGCTTCCCCACTGTCGAACGCCTGGACCGTGACGTCGCGTGCAGCCAGCAGCTCCGACAGCTCCTCGCGAATACCCGCGTCATCGTCGACGATGTAGACCGCTCGAATCATGCGACCAGCCTCGCGTTGCTGGCCAGCGCGTCGTGCGGCAGCGTCAGTGTCAGGACTGCTCCCACGGTTGGTCCGGGCGTCAGCGTGATGTCTCCGCCAATCTCGCGCATGATCTGCCGGCTGACGTACAGCCCGAGCCCAGTTCCCGCCCCGACGCCCTTGGTAGTCTTGAAGGGCTCAAAGGCTTCGGACGCGATCTCATCGGCGATCCCGGCACCATTGTCGGCGATCATCACTTGCAGCGTGCTTCCGCAGTCGACCACGCTGACGCTGATGGCGCCGGGTTCCGACAGATCGGATCGCGCCGCAATGGAGTCGACAGCGTTCTGGACCGCGTTGACGATGATCTGCTCGACCCCGACCTTTGGCAGGCGCACCAAACCTGCGTTCGCATCGGCGTGCAGTCGCAGCTCGACATTATGTTGGATCAGCAGCGGCCGGAGAAAGCTCGCCGCGGCTCGGACCAGTTCCGGCAGGTCGAGCCATTCTGGCGCATCATGCTCAACACGGGCATAATTGGTGATGCGCGCGATGATCGCGCTCGCACGCGCGACTTGGGTGGTTATCCGCTCGATCTTTGCCCGCACGGCGTCGGTCGCGCCGTTGTCGAGCAGGATTTCCGCGTTCTCCGCCGCGAGTGAAATAGTGAACAGCGGCTGTCGCAATTCATGGCTGATCGCCGATGCCATACCGCCCAGTTCCATCAAGCGGGCCTGGTGCGCGAGGCCGGCCGCCATCAGCTTCGGTTGCTTCAGCCGCAGGCGCGCGCCCCACCGCCAGCGGTCCGGTGCCAGTCGATCACGCGCGATCAGCAGGTGCCATTCATCCGAACCTGCGCGCCGGAACTCTGCCACCAGGTCGGTCGCGTCCTCGCTGAGGCTGAGCGACAGGGCATCGTTCGGGTGCACCGCCAGCGTCCGCCAGTGCGGCTCGTTCCACAGGTCTACGGCGAAATAGCCGAGGGCACGCTGCTCGGGATTCCAGGTCACGTCGGAGAGGAGCGACAGGTCCACCGTTTCCTTGAGTTCGGCAAACGCAAGCGCCAGACGTTCCCGCTCAGCGGCGACCTGCGCAAACCGGTTATTCTCCCGAACGAACTGGATCACCGGGCGCTGCAACTCGGAAAAGAGCGGCAGAGCGGGCATCGGCAGGTCGGGGGTTCCAAAGGCCTGCACCGTTTCGCGCCACTGCCGTAGCGATCGTTGAACGTTGCGGTTGATCCACGCGTGCAGCACGAGCGCCAGCACGAGCAGGCCAATTAGCGGCATCATCGCATCGAACAGTTCGCCATAGGCGTGAAGCGCGATCGAACGCGTGCCCACCGCGAAGGCAATCGGCTGGCCAGCGCCTTTGGCACCGCCGATCTCACACGCGCGCAGCCAATAAGCGAAGGTGTTGCGATCGTTGGCTCCACCGGGGTGACGTCCGTCGTTGATCCGGTCGCACCCGAGCGCGATCCTGGTCGCGTCGTCGGTCAGCGTACCCGGTGCTCCGACCAGGATAGATTGAACGCCGAGTCTTTTCAGGTCGACCGCGACCTGGCGAACGCGATCGTCGCCTTGCTGCCGTGCGACCTGCGCGGACGCCTGCACAAGCTCGGCTCGGTAGCCATCGAAACGGCGGCTGAAGTCGTTCGCATCCGAGCAGAAGACGAGGATGATCGCGGGCAGGAGCAGCACCAGCGTCGCGCACTCGATCGCACGGCCGAGGCTCAGGCCCGGACGCCTGCGGAACGCTAGTGCGCGTCGGTCGAAGCGGTATCGCAGGAACAGAACGTCGATCAGGACCGCCGCCGACAGATCGATCAGCAGCTTGCGGATGACCGTCAGACCCATGATCGTCGGCGGCGCGCCATAATGGGCGGCCATGAAGAGTGGATTGGCCAGCAAGCCGACCGTCGCATGGAACAGAACGGTGGCAGCCGAAAGGCTCCACCCACGACGGCTCATCACATCCAACACCAGGACGTGAGCAATCGCCATGGTGATCGAGAAGACGTGCCCCCACCAGACATAGGTCGGCAGCATGAAGACCACGGCCGCCGCGACCCCTGCTCGGACCCCCAGCATTCGATAGACCAGCAGATAGAAGATCGGGCCGGCGAACAGCTCCACACCCGGTGCCAGGACCAGTCGTTCGGTGCAGAGAAGGAGGGCCAAACCGCCGGCGAGCCCGAAAAGCGCAATCCTGAGTAGCCGTCCCAAGCGCGCTGAACCGTTGAACGTAGTCGCGATCACCGGTCGTCCAGCCGTGCTTCGTGGTTCTTGATGGCAGCGATCAACGAGGCGATCTTCATGGGCTTCGACAGCATCGGGATTGCTCCCGATGCGTCGAACAAGTTCAAGAGATCGACCCGGCCGGACATGGCGATCACGCGGGGGCGGGAAGCCCCGAGCGAGACGATATGGCGGATCAGGTCGATGCCGCTCTCTGCGCCAAGATCGAGGTCGCACAACACGATGTCCTGATCGGCAACACGATCCCGCGCGCTGGACGCGGTGGCATAGCCAGCCACGTGAAAATGCATCGCACGCAACAACTCGACGAGTTCGACGCGAAGATCATCGTCGTCGTCGACCACCAGGATGCGTAGCGCGCGGGCCATCGATTGAAGCTAGCAGAAAAGCGATCAAGGCACCGTTAACGCACCGTCGCGGCAACCCGTAATTTTGCGGGATAGTGGAGGGGCGCGTCGACGGCGATAGCGGCCGCACACAATCTCAAGAGCTTGCGTCATGCGGACCCGCGAAGATCGAACCAACGTCCTCCTTGACGCCCGCATGCGGGCGGGCTCATCGTGGCTGAGCGCCTCCATACGAAATGTCTCGAGCCGCGGTGCGATGTTGGCGCTGCCTCATCCTCCACCGGTCGGCACCTATGTCGAGCTGCGACGCGGCGACATGATCATCATCGCTCGCGTAGTCTGGTCGGACGAGCAGCGTTGCGGTCTGCGGAGTCAACGCCCCATCAGCTTGCCGCACCTTCAAGCCGCCAACCCACACCGAGAGCTGTATCGACCAGATTCCCCGCGCGAGCGGCGGGCGCAGCCGCGAGATGGCGTAGAGATTGGCCTAACTCGCTCGATCAACTTCGGTCGCAAGCTCGAGTTTCTGGCTGTGGCACTCTTTGCGGGGCTGCTCGCGATCTCCGCTGGGAAGATGGCCTTCGATGTGCTGGCACAGCCCTTCTCGACTGCGACCCGGGCGATGGACCGTTGCTTCGAACAGCCCGGTTGTTCGTCGTGATATGTTGTCCTGACCGTGTTTCGATCAACGCGGCACACTGATTACGATGACGCCGCTCAGTCGCCACCATAACTGTCGCCCAACATCGACCAGCATGGAGGACCGGGATGCGATCAACTGTATTAACCGCCTCCGCCGCGCCGCTCCCGCTTGGAGCTTCCACTTCGGGAGTGTGCACGGGGCACCACTCCCGAAAGCATCTGCCAAGAGGCCGGGCCGTGGCGCAATCATGCCTGCTCAGGGCGTCGAATAGCCGGTGAGATAAGGGTCTACCGGTACCTCCGCCGGAACAGATATCTGCGGCACCGCCCTGGATGCCGCCTGTGCGAGCCACGCATCGCCGCCTTCGCGGCGGCGGGTCGAACCATCGCCGCGGGTCGCCACGCGGCCATAGATCGGCTGCTCGCGTTCGGATGGCGTGCCGGCGAAGGTCGCGGCGATGTTGCCCCAGGTCGATGGATCGCGACCGTCCAGGCTCAGCCTGTCGTTCAGATAACAGGCGGTGGCCCATGCCGCCTCGGGACTGGGCGTCATGGCGATGATTCGCTTGCCCCAGTACATCCGCAGGTTGTTGTGCATCCAACCGTCGGCGAGAAATTGGCGCTGGCAGGCGTTCCACGTTTCGTCGCGCGTCTCGCCGCGCAGCATGGCGTTCAGCGACTCCGCCTCGGGCCGCGGATCGGCGGCGTGGTCGGCCAGGGTCGCGCGTGCCCACGGTGCCACGCGGTCCCATCGCTCGGGCGATTGAAGCCGCCAGGCCTGGTAGTGGAACCACTCGCGCCAGCCGAGCAACTCGTCGGCGAACTTGGCAAGGTGCTGCTTCCCTGGTGCGGCGGCTGACGCCGCCTGCATGACCTCGCGGGGACCGAGCACGCCGAAATGGAAATAGGGGGACAAGCCGCTGGCACTGTCCCGCCGGGTGGCGTCGTTCCGCGCCGAGGCGTAAGACGGCAGTACGATCGTGGCCGCTCGCGCCAAATGCGCCTCCGCTGCCGCCCGCCCGGCGGCGTGGGTTTCGCTTGGCGGCAGCGAATGATCGATGGCGAGCGAGGCGACTAGCGCGCCGGGATCGCCCTCCTCCGGGCGATCCGGCGCGAACGGGAGCGGCCCGCTGTAGGGCGGGGTGTCCGGCGCCTCCTCGCCCCACTCGCTCCAGGCGGCGCGCTCGGGCTCATGGCGACGAAGAAAACCACCGCGGCCGGATATCGCATTGCTCAGCACGGCGGGCGGCACCAGGCAAGCGGCGTTGACCGCGTACACCGGCACGCCGGTGCGCGCGGCGACGCGCTCCGCCTGCCAGCGCGCAACAAAGCCCGGCTGGTCTTCAAGCACCACGCCCGCAGCATCAGCGGCGAGGCGGTGGACCAGCCCCTTCTCGCGGGCGGCGGCCCGATCCACGTGCCGCACGCAAGCGAGCCCACGCGCCGCGCAGCCGGCGGCAAGGTCGATGCTAGCGCCCAGGATGAAGCGGTGGAGTCGGTCGGAGGCGTAGGGATAGTCCTCGCGCAGCCCATGGTAGACCAGCACCGGCAGGCCTAGCGCGTTGCCCAGCCGGATTGCGGCGTCGATCACCGGATTGTCGTGCGCCCTTAGTGCCTGCTGGAGCCAGCACAGCACGTAGCGACCACCGCGCACCAGCGCGCGGTTGTTCAGCGGGCGGACGCGTGGTGCCTCGCGCCAGGCGGCCAGCGCTTGCGGCAGGGACGCCGTCACCATCCCGCGCTGCCGGGCACACCCTTGAACGGACCGGCGAGATCGCGCGTGATCCAGCCGCCGTAAAAGCCGCCCGGCTGTGGGCTGACGCGCTCGCCGTCGACCGAGCACAGGTCGAGCGGCGCGGCGTAGAAGGCAAGGTGATCGCGCAGGGAGCGGAAGGCGTCGGTCGGGTCCGGGTAGCTCCAGGCCACGTCGTGCAGCAGCGCATCGCCGACCTGAAGGTGCCAGTAGCTGGCGACGCCCTTCCACTCGCAGAAGGACCGCCGCTCGGAGGGGAGCAGGAGGTCGGTGTTCACGTCGGCGGGGGGCACGTACCAGTTGGGTGGATGGCTGGTCTCCAGCACGCGCACGGGTGCGTGAGTGTCGGCAATTATGGCGCCGCCATGCTCAATCCGGACATGCGCGCTGCTCGCCACTGCGATCGCCGTGCGGGGGTAGTTCCAGACACTCTCCTGCCCCGGAAGGACGGGGTCGGGACGCGGCCTCACGCGCCCGCCAGCCGCTGAAGGCGCGGACGCACGCGCAGGAAGCGGCGGTAAAGCCACTCGAGCAATGTCAGCATGCACCGATTGCGCGCCAGCAGCCCGAACGGCCGGAGCAGCGGCACCGCGCGCCACATGGCCGCAAACGCCGCCGCGCCCGACACGATCGCTCCGCCGTACTCCTGCGCGTGGAAGCGGGCGAGCATCTCGCCCCGGTCGAGCGGACAGACGGTGGTCGCGTCGGAAACATCGACAAAACGTACATTGCTCGCCGGGTCGAGCCGGCGGATCAGCGCCATCTCGCGTGCGCAGAGCGGGCAGGCGCCATCGTGCCACACCGTCACGCGGGTCACGACCGATTTCGCTTCCGGATGCGTTCGGACAGCACCGTCGCAAAGGCGAGCCAGGTGGCAAACGGCGCCGCCAGCACCGCCGTCGGTCGGTCCACCTTGTTCGCGGTAACCACCAGCGCGCCTGCTCCGGCCGTCATGGCGCCGGCGGCGGCCGTGCTGGCGGCGAGGGCGTGGCGGCGGAAGAACAGCTCGGTCCAGCCGCCCACCATGGCGGTGTTCGCCAGCCACAGTCCGACCGCCGCATTGCGCGCCGGTGACGACGGTCGGCGCAGCAACCGGTAGCCGCCGACCGCCAGTCCCGTCTCGAGCACCGGCCACACCGCGCCGAATACAGCGTCCGGCGGGGTGAAATCTGGTTTATCCAGCATCCGGTACCAGCGCCTAGTCCGCGGGTGGGCGTCGCCGGGCGCGTTGCGGCGCCCCAGCGCGGCAGAGGCACCCAGCACGGCCACTACCGCAAGCGCCGCCGCGGCGCGCGACCAGCCGGCGGGCTGCGGAAGGGCTCGAGCGGCGTCGCTGTCCATTGTGTCGGTCATGCGGGCATAGCGCGCGACATGCTGCGGCGTTCCGGAAGCGCCTCTTGGCGAATGGCGACACCGCAAAGCCGCTAGCCTCGCGCTCTGCCTAACCGTCGAACCTGATCTCGATCATCTCACCCGCGATATCGCCCTAAAGCATGATAGGCGCCGTTGTTAAAGCCTTGCGCGCCGCGTTCCGCCAGCGTCATGCTGCCACCGAGATGTGCGATCCCGGCGCTCCTTCCCATGGTCTGCCGAGCGCTGGGCATCTCGCCGTCATCACCTCTCCTGTGCCGGGCCACCTGAACCCGCTGCAGGTGCTGGGGCGCGAGCTGTCCGCGCGGGGCTGGCGAGTCTCGGTCGTGCACATGGCGTCCGCCCGCCGGTTCGTGACGGATCCGGCCTTGGAGTTCGTCAGCCTTCCCGGCGCCGCAGCCGATGACCGGTTCGACGGCTACCTCAGCCTGCTGGCGCGGCCGGGCGGCCTTCTTGGGCTCAATCGCATGATCCGCGCAACAGCGACGATGACGGAACGCCTGCTCGACGAGGCGCCGGGCGTGCTGGAGCGGATCGGCGCCACGGCCGTGCTGGCGGACGCAGTCGAGCCGGCCGGTCCGCTGATCGCGCAGCGGCTTGGCCTGCCCTTTGCCGTCGCGACGACCGGGCTGCCGCTCCTGACCGAAGCGGACGTGCCGCCTCCCTTTCTCGGCTGGCCCTACCGCGGGGACCAATTGGGGCGGTTCCGCAACAGCGGTGGGTACGTGGTCACGAACATCCTCATGAGACCGATCACGCGCACGATTGCGGCGCGGCGGCGGGCATGGGGCCTCGCCGACGACGGCGCGCCGTGCGTGCAGGTCGCGCAGTGCCCGCAGGCGCTGGACTTCCCGCGCCGCGCCCTGCCGGCGACGTTTCGCTACGGCGCTCCGTGGCGATCGGACGAGGTGGAGGCGCCCGAGCTGCCGGACGACGGCGTGCCGCTGATCTACTGCTCGCTCGGCACGCTGCAGGGCGCGCGTCCCGCCCTATTCGCGACCATGGCGACGGCCTGCGCCATGATCGGGGCAAGAGCGGTGATCGGCCACGGTGGCGGCCTGTCGCCGGCGGAGGAGGCAGCCCTGCCCGGTAATCCGCTGGTCCGCGCCTTTTGGCCGCAGGCGGCGGTGCTTCGGCGCTGCTCGGCCGCCGTGCTGCATGGCGGCTTCAACTCGGTCCTGGATGCGCTGGCGGCCGGCGTCCCGATCGTGGCGCTTCCGATCGCCTTCGAACAGCCCGCCACTGCCGCCCGGGTGGCGCGTGTCGGCGCAGGACGCATGCTGTCGCCGCACCGGCTGAGCGCGGCCGCACTCGCTGACACCTTGCGAGCAGTGATCGAGCGTCCGGGCTACGCGCAGGCCGCGCGCGGGCTCGCCGCCGAGATCGCGCACGGCGGTGGCGCAGCCGATGCGGCAGCCGCCATCACTGCCGCGCTAGCGACTCCCGCCTGACCGCCGGCAGCCGCCACCAGGGCGTGCCGGGGCTCAGGTGATGTTCGTGATGATAGGCGCCAAAGTGAAAGCAGGTCACCAGCGACAGCAGCGGGGGCAGCGTGCTGCTGCGGGCATTGTGCGCGTCGGCGAAGGGTTGATCATCGTGCCGGTGAGGCAGGTAGGTGCCGAAGAAGAACAACTGGGAGAGCGCGAGGAGCGCCGGAACGGCCCAGAACACGACGATGTTGAGCAGCGTCGCCCCGAGCAGCAGATAGACAATCGCCGCGACCGTTATGCGGGCGATCTGCCCGTGCGTGTAATAGTTGCGGACGAACGACGCGAACCACGGGAGGGCGCGGCGGGGTGCAGCGGCGTGGAAATCGGGATCATCTCCGGTGCCCGGCGCGGCATGATGCGCGTGATGCTTGGGCAGTAGCGCGCCGTAGGACAGGCCGGCGTAGATGCCGAGGCACAGCGTCCCCACGATCCGGTTCAGCCGTGGCCGACCCGGCGCCAGTGACCCGTGCATACAGTCGTGCGCAATGATGAACAGCCCGGTGCTGAGCCATGCCTGCACGGCGACGACGATCGGAACCAGGAGCAGCGTGGAGGGGCTCCACCGCCAGAAGAAGATGGCGCCGACGTGGATGGCGATCCACGCGCCGATGATAGCCACCGCCAGCATCAGCCCCGACCGTACCGTCGCCGTGCGCGGACCCCGGCTCATGCGTCGGCGCGTTCGGCCAGGCGTCGCTTCAGTCGGACGGGATCGGGCGCGAACAGAAAGCCGAAGCTGACACCGCCATCCTTGGTCTTCACGGCATGGTGAAGCCGGTGCGCCTGGTGCAGCCGCTTGAAATAGCCGCGCCGCGGCACCCAGCGCATGCCAAAGCGCTGATGCACCAGCATGTCGTGCACGAAGGCATAGATCGCGCCGTAGACGGTGATGCCGAGCGCCGCCCACCAGACCGGCTCCCAGATGGTGCCAACGGCGAACAGCGCGACCACGATGACGGCGAAGGTCACCGCGTAGAGATCGTTGCGCTCGAAAGCGCCCTCGTGCGGCTCGTGGTGGGAGCGGTGCCAGCCCCAGCCCCAGCCGTGCATGACGTATTTGTGCGTTGCCCAGGCAAACACCTCCATGAACAGCACCATGGCGACGACGATCAGCAACTTCTCGAACCAGCTCAATGGATTACCTCGGCACTCGCGTGCGGCCATCGGTGTGGGCCGTGCACCCGCCTGATATAGCACCGAAGCGGGCTCGGCGCATCCCGTCGTGCGCATCTGTCACAGTTGGATCAGGGTAGCCGCGCCCGCGATGAAGACCAGGATGACAAGCACCGAATCGATGCCCATCCGCAGCACGGTGCGGTCCCGATGCTCGAGCAGGCCGACCATGAAGATGCCGATCAGCGTCGCGCCGAGCAGGGCGGAGAGCTGTTCGAAGCGGCCGAGCGTCGCGATGATCGGCGCGCCGCGGTAGACGGCATCGCCGAGCGGCAGCAGCGCGAAGCTGACGAAATTGGTGCCGAGCACCTGACCAAACGCCATCTCGGGGCGGTTGATGCGCAAGGCGGCGATGATGGTGCCGAGTTCAGGCAGTGCCGTCGCGGGGCCCATCAGCGCGAAGCCGACGGCCGCGCTGGTCAGGCCGAGCTGGCGGGCGAGCCCGTCGCCGAGGCGCGACAGCACGAACCCGGTCGCGAAGATGAGGACGCCGCAGCCCGCCACCTCCAGCCACAGTCGGGGCAGGCTCCGCTCGGTCACGGGCGCGGTCGGCTGAGTATCGGGGCGCTTGTCGCCGTCCTCGTCGACAGTCCACGGCGAGCGGCGGTCGTGGGTCGCCGACATCCAGAAGCACAAGGTGCAGATCAGGCTGATCAGGGCGCAGGCGACCCCGATCCCGATCCCGGGGATGGCAACGTCGCCGATCGTCACGGTGGCGGCGATCAGCACCAGCACGATCATGGCGGTCGCCGCCATCATCATGGTGGAGGGCTGCGCAACAATCCCGGTCACCGCCGATCGCCCGACGAAACCGTCGACGATCGCGAGAAGAAGCACGTTGATCGCGGCCGCACCGAGCAGGTTGTTGACCGCGAGCGCGGGCCGGCCGAGCGACGATGCGCTGATCAGCGTCGCGACTTCCGGCAGGGCGGTGATCCCGCCGAGCAGCAGCATGCCGAGGAACGCGCGGTCGAGCCCGGTCCGCGCCGCAACCGAGTCTAGGCGAACGGTCAACCGCGATCCGGTGAGCCAGATCACCCCGCCGGCCGCCGCGAACAAGGTCACGCTCAGCCACAGCGGCAGCGTCGCAGGATCGGGGAGCGGCACAGCGGCGCCAACGAGGGCGGTCGCCGGCGGTTCCGGCGCCGCGTCGCCCCCTCAGAGCTCCCGAAGCGCGGCGGCGGGGCGGACGCGCAGGATCGGCAGGCTGCCCGCGAGGCCGACCAGGATGGTAAGCCCGGCCCCGACGAGCAGCGTGACGGCGACGCTGCGCCAGTCGGGCAGCCAGTCGAACCCGAACAATTGCGTGACGACGTACCAGCCGCCCCCGCTGCCGAGCGCAAGCGCAACCGTCGCCATCACTGCGGCGAGCAGCGCGTATTCGATCGCCTGGAGCGACAGGACCTGCGCGCGGGTCGCGCCGAGCACTTTCAGCACGGTCGCGTCGTAGGTGCGGGCGCTCCGGGCGGCGGCGATGGCGCCGATCAGCACCGCGATCCCGGCGAGCACCGCCACGCTCGCAGCGGCGGCGATGGCGGTTGCCATCTGCTGCACCACCGTCTGGACTTGCTGAAGCACGCCGCCGACCTCCACCACCGAGGTCGAGGGGAAGGCCGGCAGCAGCGCGCGGGTGACCGCCCCCGCGCGCGCCGTGGGGATGTCGATCGTCGCGGCGAGATTGTGTGGCACGTCGGCGAGCGCGCCGGGCGAGAACACCAGCACGAAGTTGAAGCCGAGCGAGTCCCAGGCGATCCGCCGGAACGACGCCACCGTCGCGGTTCGCTCCAGACCGAGGATCGAGACGGTGATCGGGTCGCCGATCCTGAGGTCGAGCGCGCGGGCGAGGCGCTCGTCGACCGAAACCAGCGACCGCGATGCGTCGGCCGCGCTCCACCAGCGGCCCGCGGTGATGTCGCTGCCGGCGGGCAAAGCCGCGGCGAACGTCAGCCCGCGCTCGCCACGCAGCGCCCACGCGCCCTCCGGGATCGTCGCGAGATCGGCGACGCGAGTCGTGCGATAACCGGTGATGGTGCCGCGCATCAGCGGAACCGTGGCGATCCTGGCGCCGGGCGACACCCGTTCCACGGTCCGGCGGAAGACCGCCTCACGCGCGGGCGGCACGTCGAGCGCGAACAATGCCGGCGCGCGATCGGGGACGCTGCGGCGGATGTTGCCGTCCAGGCTGGTGCGGATCGTCGCCAGCAGCACGAACAGGGTCAGGCCGAGCCCGAGCGCCACCACCAGCGCGACCGTGCGGGCGCCGGGGCGGTGGAGCGCGGCGAGCGCGAGGCGGGCGAGCGGCCGGCGCGGGCGCGGCAGGCGCGCGGCGAGCGTCTTGATCCCGCTGCCGATCGCCAGCAGGAGCAGCAGGGTCGCCGCCGCCGCCGCGAGGAACCCCGCGGCGAACAGCGGCTGCTCGCTGGAAACCAGCGCCAGCGCCACCACCAGCGCCCCTGCGACTGCCATCAGCCCCCAGGCGATCCGCGGCGTGCGGACGCGCGGGTCGAGTGCGCCGCGCAGCAGCGCGGCAGCCGGCACCCGGCCAGCCGCGACCAGCGCCGGCGCGCAGAAGGCGAGCGCGATCAGCAGGCCGTAAGCGGCGGCGAGCAGCAGCGGCAGCGGTTGGAGCGTCAGGCCAGGCGAAACCGGCAGCACCGCACCCGCGGCCACCCCGATGAGCGGCACCGCCACGATCCCCGCAACCAGCCCGAGCGCGATCCCGACCGCGGCAACCGCCAGCACCTGGAGCAGGTAGATGCGGGTGACGAGGCCGGCGGTAGCGCCCAGCACCTTGAACATCGCGATGTTGGTGCGGCGGGCCTCCAGGTACGAGGTCACGCCGTTGCCGACCCCAATGCCGGCGATCACCAGCGCGGCGAGCCCGACCAGCGACAGGAACTCGCCCATCCGCTCGATGAAGCGGCTGGCGCCCGGCGACGCCCGGTCGCGGGTCCGCGTCTCCCAGCCCGCGCTCTCGTAGCGGCGGCTCCAGCCGCGAATTACCTGCTCCGGGTCGGCGGCGGTTGCGACGCGGTACTTGGTCTCGTACAGGCTGCCAGGCTGAATCAGCCCGGTCCGCGCAAGGCCGCCGGTCGTGACCAGAACGACCGGCCCGAGGCTGAAGCCTTCGCTCAGCCGGTCGGGCTCGTCGCCGATCATGCCGGCGACCAGGAAGCGCGCGGTGCCAAAGCGGACCGTGTCGCCGACCCGCAGGCCGAGCCGCTCGACCAGCCCGGGGCCGACCAGCGCCTGGTCATCGCGGATCAGTCGCACCGCGTGCCCATCGGCGCGCGTCAGCCGGCCGTAGAGGGGGTAGGCGGCATCGACTCCCTTCAGCTCGACGGAGGCGGTGCGGCCGGCGGGAGTGACCGCCATCGACTGCATCCGGACCGTTTCGGACACGCGGCCGAGCGCGCGCAACGCCGCGCGCTCGCCCGCGTCCGCCGCCCGCTGCGACACCGACAGCTCGACATCGCCGCCGAGCAGCACCCGCCCGCGGGCGGCCAACTCACCGTCGATTGCCGCCGCCAGGCTGCCGATCGCGGCCAGCGCACCGACGCCCAGGAACAGGCAGACGAGCAGTAGCCGCAGCCCGCGAAAGCGCGCCGAAAGCTCCCGCCGCGCGAGCCGCCAGGCCAGGCTCCAGCCGCTCACAGCAGCCGACCGTCGGCGAGCTCCAGCGTTCGGTCGCAGCGCCCGGCGAGCCCCGGATCATGGGTGATGATGACTAGGCTCGCGCCGCTCGCGCGCTGACGGTCGAACAGCAGGTCGATGATGCGGGCACCGGTCGCGCCGTCCAGGTTGCCAGTCGGTTCGTCGGCAAAGACGATGGCGGGGCGGGGGGCAAGCGCGCGGGCGATCGCCACGCGCTGCTGCTCGCCGCCCGAGAGCTGCGTCGGGTAATGGTCGAGGCGATGGGCGAGGCCGACCGCCTCCAGCTCCGCGATTGCCCGCGCGGCCGCGTCGGCCATGCCCGCGAGTTCCATCGGTACGGCGACATTCTCCCGCGCGGTCATGGTCGGAAGGAGGTGAAAGGCCTGCAGCACGATGCCGATCCGCCCCCGTCGCGCGACCGCCAGCGCATCCTCGTCGAGCGCGCCGAAGTCGAGCCCAGCGACGGTCACCTGTCCCCCGGTCGCGCGCTCCAGCCCGGAGAGCACCGCCATCAGCGAGGACTTGCCGGAACCCGACGCGCCGAGCAGCGCCACGCTTTCTCCGGCGGAAACGTCCAGGTCGATGCCGCGCAGGATCTCGACCGGCTCGACCCCGCCGAGCGTCAGCCTTACATCGCGCGCGACAATGACGGCGGAGGACGAGTTCATGACGGGCGAGCGGGCGGGCGGGCGGGCGACATGGCGCTCCTATGCGGCACGGGCCCTGCCGATCCAAGCGGCATTGCTGCTCGCGGCGTGCGGCGGTACGGCAGAGGCGCCGGTCGCGAACGAGAGCACCGCCGCTCCCGGCGCGCGACAAAGCGCAGCGGCGTCGAACGTGCCCGTGACGGGGCCGAAACGCACGGTGCTGGCGCTCGGCGACAGCCTCTACGCCGGCTACGGCCTGCGCATCGGGGAGAGCCTGCCGGAGGCGATCGAGCGGCGGCTGCGCGCGGGCGGGATTGACGCAACGCTGGTAAACGCCGGCGTGTCGGGCGATACATCGGCGGGTGGCCGCGCACGGCTCGCCTACACGCTCGACCGGATGGGCAGGTCGCCCGACCTGGTGCTGCTCGGGCTCGGCGGCAACGACGTGCTGCGCCAGATCGATCCGGCACAGACCCGTGCCAACCTCGACGCGATGCTGGACGAGCTGGAGCGGCGACGGATTCCCGTGGTGCTGACGGGGATGCTCGCACCACCCAATTTGGGGCCGGACTTTGCCGCGCGGTTCAACGCCATCTTCCCCGAACTCGCGCGCGAGCACGACGCGGTGCTCGATCCGTTCATCCTTCAGGGCGTGCTCGGGAATCGCCGGCTGATGCTGCCGGACGGCATTCACCCGAACGCGACGGGGGTGGAACGGATCGCCGACCGGGTCGCGCCGCTGCTCGCGACCCGGCTGCGGGTTCTGTGACCGGCACGCCGCCCGTGTCGATCAGTCGGCGACCGCGGTGATCGCCAGCATCAGCGCGAAACCGCCCAGCACCTGAAGCGTGGTGCGCAGCCGGCCGTCCCGCGCCAGGCTGCGCGGCACCAGCTCGACCGCTCCGATGTAGAGAAAGATGCCGGCGAACGTCGCCATGACCGGTGCGAGCGCGGCGGCGGGCAGCGCGACGACCAGCCCGGTGACGACGCCCAGCAGCGGCGCCGCGCCGTTGATCGCCAGCCAGCGCAGCGCGGTTTCTCGCCGGCTCGTCTCAAGCGCCAGGCTGACGGTGTTCAGCCCGTCGGCGAGGTCGTGGGTCAGCACCGCCAGCGCGACAAGCCAGCCGACATCGGGCGCGATCTGGAAGGCAATGCCCATGATCAGCCCGTCGAGAAAGCTGTGCAGCGTCAGACTGGCGGGGCCGAGATGCCCGCGCCAGGCGCTCGGGCCCTCAAGGCTCGCGAGGGTTCGGCTGAGCAGCAGGTAGCCGGCGAGACCGCCGGCCGCGAAGACCATGATCGCGCGCGGCGGATAGGCCAGGGCGCCGATCGCGATCGCCTCCGGCAGCAGATCGAAGAAGGCAACGCCGAGCACCACACCCGCCGAGATCGCGAGCAGCGCGGCGTCGCGCGCCGCCTGACGCAGCGCCAGCACGCCGCCGAGCAGCGTCGCGCCGCTCGCGGCGAGGCCGAACAGGACGGGGACGAGCCAGTCGTTCACCGCAGGCCAGCCCTCCTTCTTTCCTGGTTCGATGTTCCGAGGCGCCGGCGGGTGGGCCGCGCGCCGGCGCTAGTGACACCTCCCGCGCGCCGGGGCAACCGCCGCGATACAGTGTCACGTCACGTCGGCGCGTGCTTGCGCGGCCCCGCGGAGCCGCTACGCTCGCCGTCACGACCGGCCCGGCAGGGATCGGGTTCCACCCTGTTCGATGAGGTTGTGCAGTGAAGCGTCGTACTGTTCTTGCCGGTGGTGGCGCGCTCGTCGCCACCTCGATCATCCCCGGCGGCGGCGCTTGGGCGCAGCAGCCCGCCGGAGCGGGTGACGCCGCCTTCCGTGCGCTGCTCGACAAGATCTTCTATGACCGGCTTGCCGACGCGCCTGAGAGCGTGACCCAGCTCGGGCTGGACACGGGGGCGCGGGTGGCGGCGCGCGGCGCGCTCGCCGACGTGTCCGCCGCCGGGATCGCGCGTCGCCAGGCGCGGACCCGGGCCGAGCGCGCGCTGCTGGCGGGGGTCAACCGGGCAGCGCTCAGCCCGCGCGCGCAGATCGACTACGACGTCGTCGTCTATCAGCTCGACGGCGCGGTCCGCGGGGCCGAGCGGTTCCGCTACGGGTCGGGCGGCGGCCGCTACGCACCTTATGTGCTCAGCCAGCTGAGCGGCGCGTACCGTGACGTGCCGGACTTCCTTGATACCCAGCACCGCGTGCGCGACGCGGTCGATGCCGACGCCTATCTGTCGCGGCTCCGCGGCTTCGCCAAGCAGGTCAACGACGAGACGGACCGCCAGCGGGCAGATGCGGCCAAGGGCGTGTTCGCGCCCGACTACATCCTCGACACGACGCTGAAGCAGCTCGCCGCGGTGCGTGACGTGCCGGCTGCCGCGAGCGGGCCGGTGGCGTCGCTCGCGGCCAAGCTGAAGGCCGCGAACCTGCCCGACGCGCGGGTCGCGGAGGCGAGCGCGATCATGGCTGGTGAGGTCTATCCCGCGCTTGACCGACAGCGCGCGCTGGTGACCGAGCTGCGGGCGAAGGCGACCCACGACGCCGGCTGCTGGCGGTTGCCCGACGGCGACGCCTACTACGCCGCCGCCGCGGAGGCGGCGACCACCGTCCGGCTGAGCGGCGACGAGATCCACCGGCTGGGCGTGGTGCAGGTCGCGGAGATCAGCAGTCGGATCGACGGTATCCTGCGCGCGCAGGGCATGACGCAGGGGACAGTCGGCGCCCGGCTGGTGGCGCTCAACCAGCGCCCCGACCAGCTCTTCGCGAACACCGACGCCGGCCGCGCCGAGTTGCTCGCCGCGCTCAACGGCCAGGTGAAGGCGATGTACGCGCGCTTGCCCGAACAGTTCGGGACGCTGCCGAAGGCGCCGGTCGAGGTACGCCGGGTGCCGCCGGCGATCCAGGCGGGGTCGCCTGGCGGTTACTATCAGGCGGCGTCGGTCGACGGTTCGCGGCCGGGCATCTACTTCATCAACCTGCGAGACACGTTCGACCGGCCGAAGTTCGGGCTCGCCACGCTCAGCTATCACGAGGCGGTGCCGGGCCACCATCTGCAGGTGATGACCGCGCTGGAGAGCGGCGACATCCCGCTGATCCGCCGCCGCGGCGGGTTCAGCGGCTATTCGGAGGGTTGGGCGCTCTACACCGAGCAGTTGGCGGACGAGATGGGGGTGTACGAGGGCGATCCGCTCGGGCAGGTCGGCTACCTCCAGTCGCTGCTGTTCCGCGCCACCCGACTGGTGGTAGACTCAGGCATGCACGCGAAACGCTGGAGCCGGGAGAAGGCGACCGACTACCTCATCGCCACCACCGGCATCGCGCGCGGGCGCAGCCAGGGGGAGATCGACCGCTACACCGTGTGGCCGGGGCAGGCGTGCAGCTACAAGATCGGCCACACCAAGTGGGTCGAACTGCGTGACGCCGCAAAGGCGAAGGCGGGCAGCCGCTGGGAGCCAAAGGCGTTCCACGACGTGCTGCGGCTGGGGGCCATGCCGCTCGCGGTGCTGGAGCGGGTGGTGAAGGAGCGGATGGCGTAGTAGCGATCCGGCCGGGTCAGCCCGGCTTGCGAAACTTGTAGACGAACTGGTCGGCCTTGCCGCGGATGCTGGGATCGAAGACGATCTTCGTCTTCGGATCGGCCGGGTTGGCCCACATTCGGGTCTCGCCCGCAAAGGTGAAGCCCGCCGACTCGATCTCCGCGCGCACCGCCGCGCCCTCGGCGCGGTGCAGGCTGTCCGCGGCGGTGAAGCCGGCGCCCGCGGCGCTCGCATTGTCGGCGACGATCAGCACGCCGCCGGGCTTGAGCGCCGCGAACAGCTTGCCCGCGACATATTCGCCGGTGTTGGCCGGTGCCATCTTCAGGTGGAGGTCGTGCCAGTTCTGCACGGTGACGATCGCGTCGAGCGGCTCGGGAAAGGTGAGCTCGGCGATGCCGGCGCGCAGCGCGACGACGTTGCCGCGGCCCTTCACCGCCGCCTCCTGCTCGGTGCCGTAGGCGGCGCGGAAGGCGATGAACTCGGCGGGCTGGTAGGCGTAGACCTTCCCGGCCGGGCCGACGACGCCCGACAGGAGCCGCGTCCAGTAGCCGCCGCCCATGATATAGTCGGCGACCTTCATTCCCGGCGTGATCCCGGCGAAGGCGAGGAAGTCGGCCGGTTTGCGCGCCGCGTCACGCGCGGTGTCGGCGGGCGGGCGGGTCGCGTCGGCCAGGGCCGCCGCCACCTGCGGTGACGCCGCCTGCGCAGCGAGCGCGGCCGGTGCGGTCAGCAAAGCGATGGCGATCAATGGCTTCACGGCGACTCTCCCCGGACGACGCGGCGATGCTACGCGAGATTGCCCTGGACTCAATCGGTTCCTAGATCGCTTCGGTGATCGACCGGACTTCGCCCAACAGGTTCAACGAGGAAGCGGCCACCTATACGGTGCGCGGCTCCGACACGCCCGACCTGGCGGCGGGCGAGGCGGCGATCCGCAACGTCGTACGAACGCTGCCGCTGAAGCCGGGCGTGTACCGGATGCAGGACGCCAAAGGCGACGTGCTCTACGTCGGGAAGGCGCGCGCGCTGAAGAGTCGGGTCAGCAACTACACCCAGGTCGCACGGCTCTCGAAACGGCTCCAGCGGATGGTCGCGCAGACGCGCTCGATGACGATCGTCACGACCAACAACGAGGCGGAGGCGCTGCTGCTGGAGGCGCAGCTGATCAAGCGCTACCGCCCGCCGTACAACGTGCTGCTGCGCGATGATAAGAGCTTCCCGTTCATCCTGCTGCGCGCCGACCACGACTTCCCGCGCATCCAGAAGCACCGCGGCGCCAGGCGGGCGAAGGGCGACTATTACGGCCCGTTCGCGAGCGCGGGGTCGGTCAACAACACGCTCAACGCGCTTCAGAAGCTGTTCCTGCTTCGCTCCTGCACCGACGGCTTCTTCAAGACGCGCGATCGCCCGTGCCTGCTTTACCAGATCAAGCGCTGCTCGGCGCCGTGCGTCGGGCGGATCGACAAGGACGGCTACAGCGACCTGCTGGCCGACGCGCGCAAGTTCCTGGCGGGTAAGGCGACCGACGTTCAGGCCAAGCTGGGCGCTCAGATGCAGGCGGCGGCCGAGAACATGGACTTCGAGCTGGCCGCGGTGCTGCGCGACCGGCTGAAGGCGCTCACCTTCATCCAGGGCAGCCAGTTCATCAACGCCGAGGGCGTGGGCGACGCCGACATCTTCGCGCTGGCGAGCCACGAAGGCGTGATGGGCATCCAGGCGTTCTTCATTCGCGGCGGGCAGAATTGGGGGCACCGCAGCTTCTTCCCCGCGCACACCGGCGAGGTGCCGGAGGAAGAGGTGCTGCTGCAATTCCTGGCGCAGTTCTACGAGGAAGTTCCGCCGCCGCGCTCGATCCTGGTCGACCGCGAGCTGCCGGAGGCGGAGCTGCTGGGCGAGGCGCTGGGCGAGCGGGCCGGGCACAAGGTGGCGCTGTCGGTGCCGCAGCGGGGCACGCGCAAGCGGCTGATGGAGCAGGCCTGCCGCAACGCCAAGGAGGCCCTGGAGCGGCGGCTGGCGGAGTCGACCACCCAGGCGCGGCTCAACCGCGAGCTGGCCGAGCTGTTCGAGCTGGCCGAGCCGCCGCAGCGGATCGAGGTCTACGACAACAGCCACATCCAGGGCACCAACGCCCTGGGCGCGATGGTGGTCGCGGGGCCGGAGGGGTTCCGCAAGGGCCAGTACCGCAAGTGGAACATCAAGCAGGCGGCGACCGACGACGACTATGCGATGATGCGCGAGGTGCTCGGCCGCCGCTTTGCCCGCGCGCTGGACGAGAACCCCGACCGCGACGGCGACAGCTGGCCCGACCTGGTGCTGCTCGACGGCGGGCGCGGGCAGCTCAACGCCGCGAAGGCGGTGCTGGAGGATCTCGGCATCGAGGACGTGTGCTTGGTGGGCGTGGCGAAGGGCCCGCATCACGGGCGCGAGGGGCGGGAGGTGTTCCACCTGCTGGACGGGCGCGAGCTGACGCTGCCGGTCAACTCGCCACTGCTGTTCTACCTCCAGCGCCTGCGCGACGAGGTCCACCGCTTCGCGATCGGCGCGCACCGCGACAAGCGCGCTAAGGCGATCGGCGCGAGCCCGCTGGACGAGGTGCCCGGCATCGGTCCGGCGCGCAAGAAGGCGCTGCTGATGCACTTCGGCACCGCGCGGGCGGTGCGGAATGCGAGCCTGGCCGACCTGCAGAAGGCGCCGGGGGTGAGTGCGGGCGTGGCGCAGCAGGTGTATGATTTCTACCATGCGCGCTGAGGGGCGGGGCGAAAGGTTAGGCTAAGGTTAGTCCAAGGAAGAGTGCGCCTGGAGGCGAAGTTGCGGGAACTTCGGTGCTCGCGCGATTTCGCCCGGGCCCTGGCGAAAGTCGCACGTCGTTCGCATGCGCGCGCGGGAGCGCGTCGCGGGGTGCTGGGTGCCGACGATGGGAAAGAGCCGAGTTGGGTGGAGCCTGACAGATCGGGTGCGTGTAGGAAAGGTTCGGTGACGGCCGCAGCCCCTCGGGCCGCCAACGGGGCGGCGCCCCGAACGACGACGCGGCTTTGCCGCGGCGCGAGGCCTGCCGCTGATCGCACCTCACGCAAGCGCGGCCCGCTGGCATAACACCGACCGAAGACGCGGCGCTTCCTCGTCCGTCGCTCCTCCTCAGCGTAACGCCTAGAGTGCTGCCGGAGGGAATCAGCAATACGCCTTTACGAAACAGGCTGGAGCAGTCACGTGTCGCTGAGCATCGCAACGCTGTCGCGATCGTCGTCCCTGGGCGGATCGTCCGCGAACAACGATCTCATCCCGTATGACCTCTCGATACCGCAGGGCGCCGCGCTCAGCCCGATTGCGCAGGGCAACACCCTTCGCGGTTTTGAGCAGTTCGGGGCTGACGCGCTTGGCGGGCGCGTGCAGCTGGCCCAGGCCGGCGCCGCGACACTGCCCCTTGGCGGTGGCGGTGTAGCCATCCCGCGAGGCTCGGTGCGGCTGCCGGGCGGACCGATCGCCACTGCCGCGCAGGTGATGGAGATGCTGCGCGGCCTGGCGGAGTTCCGCCAGATCGAAGGAGTGATCGACCGCTTCAAGCTCGACCGCAACAACGCAGCCGACCTGCTTGGTGCACGCGCCTTCGTCTGGGCGACATACAAGATGCCGCTGCTCAGCGACATGCCGTTCTCCGGCGCGGCCAATGGGCGGGGGGCGCAGGCGGTCATGGCCTATGAGCGTGCCCATCCGGGCGCGACGCTGCGGGCCGATCGCGGGGATGTCGCCGCCCAGCGCGCGCTGATCGCGGTGGCGAACGACGCGGTCGCCAACCCCAACGTCGTGGAACGGCGATCGGCGGTCAGCCCGGCGCTCAGCACCCACTCGACCAACGCCCGCGCGCTGGTCGCGGCGGGTACCCGCATGCAGAACTGGCAGGCACATCACCTGATCCCGTTCGCCGAGATCGCGAACCTGCCGCCCGCCGTGCAGATCGCCATCGCCCGCTCGGGCTGGAAGCTTGATTCGGCGGAGAACCTCATGGCGTTGCCGGCCGATCGTGCCACCTATGTGTCGCCGCCGAACAGCGGCCTGCGCCCCATTCACAACAGCGCGCACCCTGCCTACAGTGCCGACGTCGCCGCCCGGCTGGGCCACCTGCGCGCGAATGGAGCGACCATGACCGATGCCCAGATCAGGCTGTCGTTGAGCGGGATCGAACGGGCGATGACGGCGTCGCTGCTCAACCCCGCGGGCGGCTACCATCCGACGGTACGCTGAGTGACCTTCACGGGCTGGGTCTGGGGAACCGACGCCGCGACGCTGGACGCGCTGCTGTCGGCCTTCGCGGCCGAGCCGCCGCAGATCGGCTTCGCCAACGACGAGGTCCTGACCCCGTTCCAGTGGCGGCGGTCCGACGCGTTCGCGGCGGTGGAGGACGGCACAGTCGAGCTGGAGCCGACGCCTCCGATCGAGCTCTTGCTTAGCCGCCCCGGCCTTGCCCCCGACTATTTCCTGTGGAGCGGATACAGCTTCGCGTCCGCGGCGCTGCGCGAGGTCCTGGCGTTGCCGCCGGAGGTGGTCCGGTACCTGCCGGTCGACGCCCGCCATTCTACCCCCGACGTCATCGCGCAGGATTACCGCAACATGACGCCGGTCCAGGTACGTCCGCTGATCGACCTGCGGCAAACGGCGCATGAGCGGGTGCCCATGCAGCGGCGCGACGGGTCGATCGGGGAGGGCGTGCTGCTGACGCCGGAGCGTCGCCAATACTGGCGGGACGACTTCGCGGCCGACGTCCCGCTGTTCCGCGCCGCGCATAGCCAGGCGATTATCGCCGGAGACGCGCTGGCCGAGCGCGTCCTGGCCGCCGGGATGACGGGCGTCGCGTTCCAGGATGTCACCAGCGACCGCGCGCAGCGGGAACTTGTGCTGAAGAAGGCTGCTGCGACCGGCTGACGCCGTTTCCGCAATCTTCACCCCTCGCGCGCTACCCGGGCGCGCATGACGCCCGTCTTCCTCACCATCGATACCGAGCTGATGTGGCGGCACCATGCCGCGGGGTACGCGCCGGCGGAGATCGCGCGCCGGTCGCTGGAGCCGGCGGGGGTGGGGGTGACGTGGCAGCTGCGCCAGCTCGCCGCGCACGGGCTGAAGGCGACGTTCTTCGTCGATCCGATGCCGGCCGCCGTCTACGGCGCGGGCGTGATCGCGCCCGTTGTCGAGGCGATCCTGGCGGCGGGGCAGGAGGTGCAGCTCCACCTCCATCCGAACTGGCAGGGCGCGGACGCCGCGGACCGGACGCGGCACGGCCGCTTCGAGCTGATCGACTTCGGGCGTGACGAGCAGGGGGACCTGCTGACGGAGGCGCGCGACCTGCTGATGGCGGCGGGAGCGCCGGCGCCGGTCGCGTTCCGCGCGGGCAGCTACGCCGCGAACGACGACACGCTGGACGCACTGGCGACGCTCGGCTTCGCCTGTGACAGCAGCCACAACGGCGCGGAGCACCCGTGGCCGAGCGCGATCGGGCTGCCGGTGCGGCAGATCGCGCCGGTCACTTACCGCGGGGTGGTCGAGGTGCCGGTCACCACGATCGAGGATCGCGCGGGGCGGCTGCGCCACTTCCAGCTCTGTGCGCTGTCGGCGGGGGAGATGCGCGCGGCGCTCGACCATGCGGCGGCGGAGGCACACGCGGCGGTGACGATCGTCAGCCACGGCTTCGAACTGGCGACCCGCGCCGGCACCGCGCCGAATGCGGTGCATGTCCGGCGTTTCGCCGCACTGTGCCGGATGCTCGCCGAGCGCGCGGCGGTGCTGCCGACCACGCACTTCGCCGATCGCCCGGCGCTGAGACTCGGGCAGGACGACCGGCCGCTCGGCCCGAGCGTGGTCCGCACCGGGCTGCGCCAGGCCGAGCAGCTGTGGTCCAACCTGGTCGCGGAGCGTGCGGCGTGAGCACCGCCCTGACGCTGCCGCTGCGCTTCCGGGTCGGGGCGCGGACGCTGTGGTCGGTCCGGCGGCGGCTGCACCCGGTGATCGGCTCGCTCGCCGACGCGCTCGCCGGGCGGATGCCGGCGCTGCCGCCGCTCGGGCAGGCGGACGGCTGGTCGGTCACCTCGCTCCCCGTCGATCTCGCGCCCGCGCTCGCCGCCGCGCAGCCGGGCCTGCTGGTGCATGAGCGGCAGCGCTACACCCGCTATTACGTCGACCTGGCGGTCGGGGCCGACGCGTGGTGGGCGGGGCTGGGCGGCAGCACGCGATCTGGGCTGAAGCGCAAGGCGAAGAAGGCCGGCGCGGTGCGCGTCGCCCGCTACCGCACCGCGGACGAGCTCGCCGCCTTCCATGCCGTCGCGCGGGAGATCGCCGCCACCACCTATCAGGAGCGGCTGCTGGACGCCGGGCTGCCCGACACGCCGGCGTTCGTCGCCGAGATGCTGGCGCTGGCCGCGGCGGACCGGGTGCGCGCGTGGACGCTCCATGTCGACGGGGTGGCGGCCGCCTATCTCTACTGCCCGGTCGTGGGCGGCGACGTGATCTACGACTACGTAGGGCACGACCCCGCGTTCGCCGAGCTGTCGGTCGGCACGCTGCTCCAGGTCGAGGCGCTCCGCGACCTGTTCGCGGAAGCGCGCCACGCCCGGTACGACTTCACCGAAGGCGAGGGGCAGCACAAGCGCACGCTGGCGACCGGCGGCGTCGCGTGCGTCGACCTCCTGCTGCTGCGACCGACTGTGGCGAACCGGGCGGCACTGGCGGCACTCGCCGGCTTCGACCGCGCGGTCGCGGGGGCCAAGCGGGTGGTGGCGCGGGCCGGGCTCGAGGCCTGGGCGAAGCGGCTGCGGCGGGGCTGATCCCCGTCACTTTCGCGAAGGGAGCAGCAGGCCTACCTTTCTCCACATGCACGTCCGCACCTCCGCCATCGTCCTGTCCGTGCGTGCGCACGGCGAGCATGGTGCGATCGTGCGCGCGCTGACCCCGGACGATGGCGTGCAGCCGGGCTACGTGCCCGGCGGGCACGGGCGGCGGTTGCGGCCGGTGCTCCAGCCGGCCAACATCGTGCTCGGCGAGTGGCGGTCGCGGACCGCGGAGGCGTTGCCGGCGCTCACGGTGGAGCTGATCCACAGCCGCGCGCCGCTCTACGGCGAGCCGCTGGCGGCAGCGGCGCTCGACTGGACGACGGCGCTGACCGCCGCGGCGCTCCCGGACGCGCAGCCCTATCCGCAGCTATTTCAGGGCCTGTCCGGCGTGCTCGACGCGATCGAGGCGGCGCCGGGCGCGCGCGGCTGGGCAGGGGCGGTGGTGCGTTACGAGCTGCTGCTGCTCGCCGAGCTCGGCTTCGGGCTCGACATGGCGCGGTGCGTGGTGACGGGAACGAGCGACGACCTCACCCACGTCAGCCCGAGGAGCGGCGCGGCGGTCAGTCGTGCGGCTGCAACGGGTTACGAGGCGAAGCTGCTGCCGCTCCCGAGCTTCCTTACCGCCGGTGGCACGCCCGATCCGGCCGCGATCATCGATGGCTTGCGCCTCACCGGCCACTTCCTCGCGCGCGACCTGCTGCACGGGCGCGCTGCCGATGCGCTCGCGGCCCGCGCGCGGCTGGTCGAGCGGCTCGCGCGGGCGCTGGGGTAGACGCGGGGCCGCGCGATCCTCTACCCGACCCGTGATCGTTGAACGGGGAACCACCATGCCGCTAATCGCCCTGCTGCCCGGCGACGGGATCGGACCGGAGGTCGTGGAGGAGGCGCGGCGCGTGCTGGCGGCGCTGGACCTCGGTCTGACCTTTGAGGAGGGCCTGGTCGGCGGCGCGGCCTATGCGGCGGAGGGACACCCGCTGCCGCCCGCGACGCTGGCGCTGGCGGAGCGGGCCGACGCGGTGCTGTTCGGCGCGGTCGGCGATCCGGCCTTCGACAATCTGGACCGCGCGCTCAGGCCCGAGCAGGCGGTGCTGGGCCTGCGCAAGCAGCTCGGGCTGTTCGCGAACCTGCGGCCCGCGCGACTGTTTCCGGGGCTGGAGGACGCATCCGCACTGCGCCCGGAGGTCGCGGGGACGATCGACCTAGTGATCGTCCGCGAGCTGACCGGCGACGTCTACTTCGGCGAGAAGGGAACGCGGACGACCAGCGCCGGGCTGCGGCAAGGGTTCGACGTCATGGCCTATGACGAGGAGGAGGTGCGCCGCATCGCCCGCGTCGGCTTTGAAACGGCGCGGGGGCGCAGCGGCCGGCTGTGCTCGGTCGACAAGGCGAACGTGCTGGAGACTTCGCAGCTGTGGCGCGACGTGGTGGTGGCCGTCGCGGCAGACTATCCGGACGTCGCGCTCACCCACATGTACGTCGACAATGCCGCGATGCAGCTGGTGCGGGCGCCCGGGCAATTCGACGTGATCGTGACCGGCAACCTGTTCGGCGACATCCTGTCCGACCAGGCGAGCATGTGCGCCGGATCGATCGGGATGCTTCCTTCCGCCGCGCTGAACGGCACGGGGAAGGGGATGTTTGAGCCGATCCACGGCTCCGCCCCCGACATCGCGGGGCAGGGTAAGGCGAATCCGTGCGCGGCGATCCTGTCGGCGGCGATGCTGCTGCGCCACTCGCTGGGACAGGACGCGGCGGCCGATCGGGTCGAGGCGGCGGTGGCGGCGGCACTGACCGGCGGCGCGCGGACCGCGGACCTGGGCGGCGCGACCACCACGCGGGAAATGGGGGAGGCGGTGCTGGCGGCGCTCTGACGCTACCGCCAGCTATCCAGCCACATCCACTGGGTGAACGCCTGATCGTTCGGCAGCGCCGCGGCCGAGAGGATCGGCAGGAAGCGGATGAACAGCGCGCCGGCGAACACCGCGAACCAGAACAGCGCGCGCGACGGCTTCGCGCCGGCGTGGAGGTGGAAGGCGGCGGGGATCGCGACGCACAGGAAGACGCCGCTCAGGTGGTAGTAATAGTAGAAGCCGAGGCTCTTCGGGATCGCCGCCCAGATCGCCAGGCTCGCCGCCCAGAGCAGCGCGAGGGCGCCCGCGACCGGCACGCGGGTGCGCCACCAGTGCCAGCCGAGCCACGCGACCGCGACGAGGCCGCCCCACATGACCAGCGGATTGCCGAGGTAGAGGATGCCGCGCACCGCGCCATCGACGGGTTCGTACAGGTACCAGATCGGGCGGATCGCGAAGGGCCAGCTGAGCCAGCCCGACTGGTACGGATGCGCCTGGAGGACCTGTGTCTGCAGCTTGTACATGTCCCACTGCAGCGGCAGCAGCTTGGCCAGCGTGAGCGGATCTTCGCGCAGGAAGAAATAGGGCAGGAAAGTCGCGAAGTAGCCGGCGAGGCTGACGACGCCGAGTAGCGCGAGCGCCTTCCCGATCGTGAGTCCTGCCCACAGGTCGGAGCGGCGCACTCGCAGCGCGACGAAGCCGATCGCGGCGAAGGCAACATAGGGCGCGGCGGTCCACTTGACCGCGGTGGCAAGGCCCAGCAGCAGGCTGCCGAGCACCCAGCGCGGCGTGACCCGCTTGGGCGGGCTGCGCATCGCCCATAGTAGCGCCGCGATCCCGCCGACCACGAACGCGCCGAGGAATGGCTCCAGCATTGCGATCCGCGCGTGGACGTAGACGGTGAAGTTGAGTGTGGCGAGAAGCGCGCCGTAGCTCGCCGTCCTGACCGACCCGAGCAGCAGCAGCAGGATCGCGAAGACGCCGAGCACGGTTGCCGTTCCTGCGAGCGTCGCGGCCGCGCGCCAGCCGAGCGGCGTATCGCCGAACACGGCGATGCTGCCGGCGATCAATTCCTTGCCGAGCGGCGGGTGCTCCGGGTTGGCGGGCCGCTCCAGCGCCAGCAGCGTGCGCGCGGCGGGAACGTAATGGACCTCATCAAAGACCGGCTTGGTCGGCCGTGCGAGGTTCACGCTGAACAGCAACTGCGCGAGCACGCCGATCAGCAGGGCGGCATAGGCGGAGCGATCGAGCAGGGCGCGCATGGGCGCGGAGAGTTGCGTCAGGCGGAGCGGTCCGGCAAGGCATATCGCCATGAAGCGGCGCACCGGGCAGGACAGAAGCATCACGGCGAGCTGGCGGCCCGCGACCTTGGCGGTCCGCGGCGGCACCGCGCGCAGCGAGTGGGGCGAGACCAGCGAGGCGATGTTCGTCACCTCGGGCTATGCCTACGACTGCGCCGCCGACGCCGCGGCGCGGTTCGCGGGCGAGCAGGCGGGGATGACCTACTCGCGGCTCCAGAACCCCACGGTCGAGATGCTGGAGGAGCGGATCGCCCTGCTGGAGGGGGCAGAGGCGTGCCGTTCGATGGCGACCGGCATGGCGGCGATGACCGCGGCGCTGCTCTGCCAGCTCCAGACCGGCGACCATGTCGTCGCGGGCCGCGCGGCGTTCGGATCGTGCCGGTGGCTGACCGACACGCTGCTGCCCAAGTTCGGGATCGAGACGACGATCATCGACGCGCGCGACCCGCAGGCGTTCGCCGACGCGACAAAGGCGAACACCAAGCTCTACTTCTTCGAGACCCCGGCCAATCCGACGATGGACGTCGTGGACCTGCGTGCGGTGTGCGGGATCGCGCGGGAGCGCGGCGTGCTGACCGTGGTCGATAACGCGTTCGCGACCCCCGCGCTGCAGCGGCCGATGGAGTTCGGGGCCGACATCGTGGCTTACTCCGCGACCAAGATGATGGACGGGCAGGGGCGCGTGCTCGCCGGTGCGGTGTGCGGAACGGCCGCGTTCATCAACGACGTGCTGCTGCCGTTCACCCGCAACACCGGGCCGACGCTCAGCCCCTTCAACGCCTGGGTGGTGCTGAAGGGGCTGGAGACGCTCGACCTGCGCATCCGCCGGCAGAGCGAGAATGCGCTGGCGGTCGGGCGCTTCCTGGAGGGACGGGTCGCGCGGATCAATCATCCCGGACTGCCGAGCCATCCGCAGCACGATCTGGCGATGAGCCAGATGGCGATGACCGGCCCGATCTTCTCGCTGGAGGTGGACGGCGGTCGCGCGCAGGCCCACGCGCTGCTCGACGCGCTGCGGCTGATCGACATCAGCAACAATATCGGGGACTCGCGCTCGCTGATGACTCACCCGGCCTCCACCACCCACTCGGGCGTTGCGGAGGAGAAGCGGATCGAGATGGGGGTGAGCGAAGGTCTGCTGCGCCTCAATGTCGGGCTGGAGGATCCTGCCGACCTGATCGACGACCTGGATCAGGCGCTGAGTTCGATCGGACTATGATGGACGCGCTGTTTCCGCATCGGGCCGAGACCGACGGCATCGTCGTGCGGGTCGCGGTCAGCTACCTGCCCGAGCAGTCGGAGCCGGGGCGCGGGCGGTGGTTCTGGTCCTACCACATTCGCCTGGAGAACACGGGTGACCAGGCGGTGCAGCTGCTCACCCGCCACTGGATCATCACGGACGGTCGCGGTGCGCGCCACACGGTGGAGGGCGAGGGTGTGGTCGGCGAGCAGCCGATCCTCGAGCCGGGCGGCAGCTACGACTACGTCTCCGGCTGTCCGCTCACGACGCCGACAGGCTCGATGCAGGGCAGCTACCGGATGATCGGCGCGGACGGTGTGCGCTTCGACGCCGCGATCCCGAAGTTCGCGCTGCTGGCACCGGCGGTGGGCGCGTGAAGCGAACCCACCTTCCCCTGAACGGCCTGCGCGTGCTCGACGCCGCGGCGCGCCATCTGTCGTTCACGCGGGCGGCCGATGAGTTGGCGGTGACACCCGCCGCGGTCGGCCAGCAGATCCGCGCGCTGGAGGAAACGCTCGGCACCGTGCTGTTCCGGCGCACCACGCGCGGGCTGGAGCTGACGCCTGAGGGCGAGGCGGGGCTCGTCGCGCTGCGTGGCGGGTTTCTACAGTTCGAGGAGGCGGTCCGCGCGATGCAGGCGGGGCAGTCGTCCAAGGCGCTGACGATCGCCGCACCGCGCGACCTGACCGCCAAGTGGCTGATGCCGAAGCTGTCCGCGATCGCCGCGGCCGACCCGGAGCTGCGCTTCGCGATCGTGGGCGACGAGGAGGTCGACTTCACCGAAGCAAACCTCGACCTCGCGATCCGCTGGGGCACGGGGCCGGGCGAGCACGAGGGCGAGGCGCTGGAGGCCGACGGCATGGTGACCGTCGCCGCACCCGGCGGGAGCGCCGACACGCCGATCGCGTGGGTCGGGTGCCTGAGCGAGGATGCCGGCGCGCTGGTCCGGGTCGCCGACGCGGGGCTGGCGGTCGAGGCGGCGGCGGCGGGGCTGGGGCGCGCGTGCGTGCCCGAGCTGATCGCCCGCGCCGACTTGGCGGCGGGTCGCGTCGCGATGCTGGGGGAGCCGCGCGCCTCCGATCGTGGCTACTGGCTGGTCGCGCCGCTGCCGCAGTGGCGGCAGAAGAAGGTCAAGGCGCTGGTCGACGCGCTGGTCGCATGACCGCGGCGGCGCTGCCCGATACGTTCGAGAGCGCGCGGCTGCGGATGCGGTTGCAGGAGGTGAGCGACGCCGAGGCCTTGCATGAGGCGTACGGCGACGCCGCGCTGATGACCTGGTGGTCGAGCGCGCCGCATCCGTCCGTGGAGCGCACCCGCGACTATCTGACCCGCTCGCCCGACGAGGCGCCGTTCCGCGGCTGGGTGATGATCGAGGCGGCGTCCGGCGCGGTGATCGGGACGCTCGCCGCCTACGACAAGCGCCCGGGCGTGACGGAGATCGGCTATCTGCTGATCCGCCGCTTCTGGGGTCATGGCTACGCGCGGGAGGGTGTCGAGCGGCTCGTCGCGCTGATCTTCGCGGCCGGCGCGCGCAAGGTGATCGCCGACACCGATCCCGACAACGCCGCCTCCAATGCGCTGCTCGAGCGGCTGGGCTTCACCTGCGAGGCGCGGCTGCGCGCCGAGTGGGAGACGCATATCGGCGTGCGCGACAGCCTGATGTGGGGCCTGCTGCGCGACGAGTGGCGCGGGTGAGCGAGCGGCCGTCGGTCGACGATCTGCCGCCGGACGTCGGCGCCGCCATGCAGCACGCGTTCGGGCCGGTGCGCCTCGCGCTGCCGCTCGCGCTCGCGGGCGTGCTCGCCGCGATCGCGCGGGCGACCTTCCTGCCCGCCCTGCCGCGCGAAGTGGCGCTGATATTGATCGCGCTCGCGCTCGGCGTCATGCTGATCGGGACGGTGCGCCGGATCCGACTGGGCTGGCAGCACGTACGACGGATGAGGAAGTAAGCGATGCAAGGACAGAGTCCCTGGGCGACCGAGCGCCACCATCACCGTCAGAGCGGCCTGTCCGACGACATCGACTACGAGATCAAGGGTCAGGAGCTGCAGTTCGTCGAGATCGAGCTCGATCCGGGCGAGAGTGCGGTCGCGGAGGCCGGGTCGCTGGTGTGGAAGGACGCCAGCATCGAGATGACGACCGTGTTCGGCGACGGATCGGGCGACCAGGGCGGCGGGTTCATGGGCAAGCTGCTCGGCGCGGGCAAACGGCTGGTAACGGGCGAGTCGCTGTTCACCACCGTGTTCACGCATCACGGCCGCGGCAAGGCGCGGGTCGCCTTCGCTTCCCCTACGCCAGGCGCGATCATCCCGCTCAAGCTCGACAGCGTGGGCGGCACGCTGATCTGCCAGAAGGACAGCTTCCTGTGCGCGGCCAAGGGCGTGCAGATCGGCGTGCACTTCCAGCAGAAGATCATGACCGGGCTGTTCGGGGGCGAGGGCTTCATCATGCAGCGGCTGTCGGGCGACGGCTGGGTGTTCGTGCAGATGGGCGGGGCGATCGTCGAGCGGGAGCTGGCGGCGGGGCAGGAGCTCCACGTCGATACCGGCTGCCTTGCGGCCTACACGCCGTCGGTCGACTTCGACCTGGTCCGCGCCGGTGGCGTGAAGAGCATGATCTTCGGCGGCGAGGGCGCCTTCTTCGCGCGGCTGACCGGGCCGGGGAAGGTCTGGGTTCAGTCGCTGCCGTTCTCGCGTCTGGCCGGGCGGATGCTGGCCGCGGCGGGCAGCCGCGGCGGCGCGAACCGGGGCGAGGGCAGCGCGCTCGGCAGCTTCGGCGACCTGATCAGCGGGAATTGAAGGACGGCGGTGGCCCGACTGCGGATGTTCGGCTCTGCGAATTGGCCAACGTCCGCTTTCGCCCACTTGCGGACATTCGTCTGCGGGTTAGTTACTGTTATGCCGGTCGCCTCTCCGCCACTTACGCCAAGAACACCCGCACCCCTTCGTGAAGGCGAGCGAGACTTCATCAAGGAGGCGGTTCGGCGCTTCTATGGACAAGACGCCGTCGTTCGCAACTTTGGTCCTGACCCGAACCGGCTGGAGCTTCACGTCGAGACTGACGCTGATGACGATATGAGAAAGTATGACTGCCTCGGGGTGCTGCTAACCCGCATTGATCGACAGCAGGTTAGCTTAGAAGTCACGAAGCGTAGCGCTAAGGCGCGAGGGAGTGCGAAGCTGGCCTATCGCCAAGGCGTGGTTCTTTAACGTCCGCTTTCCACCATTAGCGGACATCGGCCAAGCTTCAGTCGGCACCGTAGCCGCGTCATCAGTTCCTGGTCGACCCGCCATCACGCGTCGATCGCGTCTTCCTCCAAGCGCGCCGCGTTCTCTTGGATGAAGGCGAAGCGGTGGGCGGGGTTGGTGCCCATCAGCCGATCGACCAGGTCCTTCACGCCCGCGCGCTCCTCATACTCCTGGGGCAGGGTGATGCGGATCATGCTGCGGGTCGCCGGGTCCATGGTGGTCTCGCGGAGCTGCTGCGGGTTCATCTCGCCCAGGCCCTTGAAGCGGCTGACCTCAACCTTCTTGCCCTTGAAGGCGGTGCGCTCGATCTCCGCGCGGTGCGCATCGTCGCGGGCGTAGAGCGACTTGGCGCCGACCGTCAGGCGGTAGAGCGGCGGCTGTGCCAGGTAGAGGTGCCCGCGCCGGACAAGATCGGGCATTTCCTGAAAGAAGAAGGTCATCAGCAGCGTCGCGATGTGGGCACCGTCGACGTCGGCGTCGGTCATGATGACGATGCGTTCGTAGCGCAGGTTGGTGACGTCGTTGTCCTTGCGCGTGCCGCAGCCGAGCGCCTGGATCAGGTCGGCGATCTCCTGGTTCGCCAGGATCTTGGCGCTGGTGGCGGAAGCGACGTTCAGGATCTTGCCGCGGATCGGCAGGATCGCCTGGGTCTTGCGGTCACGTGCCTGCTTGGCCGAGCCGCCCGCCGAGTCACCCTCGACGATGAACAGCTCGGTCCCCTCCGGCGCGTCGGCGGCGCAGTCGGTCAGCTTGCCGGGCAGGCGCAGCTTGCGGCCCGACGTCGCGGTCTTGCGCTTGACCTCGCGCTCCTGCTTGCGGCGGAGGCGATCGTCCATCCGCTCGAGCACGTAGCCGAGCAGCGCCTTGCCGCGCTCCATGTTGTCGGAGAGGAAGTGGTCGAAGTGATCGCGCATCGCGCGCTCGACCAAGCCCGTCGCTTCCGGCGAGGTCAGGCGATCCTTGGTTTGGCTCTGGAACTGCGGGTCGCGGATGAAGACGGACAGCATCAGCTCGCTGCCGACCATCACGTCGTCTGCGGTGATGTCCTTCGCCTTCTTCTGCCCGACCAGGTCGCCGAACGCGCGGATGCCGCGGACCAGCGCCTGGCGCAGTCCCTGCTCGTGCGTGCCGCCGTCCGGCGTCGGAATGGTGTTGCAGTACCAGCTGTAGCTGCCGTCCGACCACAAGGGCCAGGCGACCGCCCATTCGACGCGGCCGGCACCGTCGGGGAAGTCCTGCGTGCCCGAGAAGAACTCCGCGGTCGCCGCCTCGCGTCCGCCGATCTGCTCGCGCAGGTGATCGGCGAGGCCGCCGGGGAACTGGAAGACGGCCTCGGCCGGCGTCTCATCGGTGATGATCTCGGGCGAACACTTCCACCGGATTTCGACGCCGGCGAACAGATAGGCCTTGGAGCGCGCGAGCTTGTAGAGGCGGGCGGGCTTGAAGTGCATCTCGGGCCCGAAGATCTCGTCGTCGGGCACGAAGGTGACGGACGTGCCGCGCCGGTTGGGTGCGCCGCCCAGCGCCTCCAGCGGCCCCAGCGTCTGCCCGCGTGAGAAGCGCTGGCGGTAGAGCGTCTTGTTGCGCGCGACCTCCACCACCGTGTCCTTGCTGAGCGCATTGACGACGCTGACGCCGACGCCGTGGAGGCCGCCGGAGGTGGCGTAGGCCTTGCCGGAGAACTTGCCGCCCGAGTGGAGGGTGGAGAGGATCACCTCCAGCGCCGACTTGTCGGGAAATTTCGGGTGCGGGTCGACCGGCATGCCGCGGCCGTTGTCGGTGATCGTGATGCGGTTGCCCGGCTCCAGCACGATCTCGATCCGGGTGGCGTGGCCGGCCACCGCCTCGTCCATCGAGTTGTCGAGCACTTCGGCCGCCAAGTGATGAAGCGCGCGCTCGTCGGTGCCGCCGATGTACATGCCCGGCCGCCGCCGGACCGGCTCCAGCCCCTCCAGCACCTCGATGGACGAGGCGTTGTAGTCGTTGCCGGCGGCGGCGGACGGCGAAGCGAAGAGATCGGAGGCCATGAGCGGAACGTATAGGGGGCGGCCGCTTGAGTGCAAATGTCGCCACGCCGTCAGACGAAGGCGCTGATGCGCCTCTGCCCGCTCAGATCACCGCCATGTCGACCTTGTAGTGGTGCCAAGTCATGATCGCGGCCGCGCCGCGGTAGGGGCGCCAGGGTTCGGCGATTTCGCGGGTGAGTTTCTCCGATGGGCGCTCGGCGTGGCCGAGGATGCGGCCGACCTCGATCTGGACGGCCAGGTCGCCGGCCGGCCAGATGTCCGGCCGTCCCTCGGCGAACAGCAGGTAGATTTCCGCCGACCAGCGACCGATCCCCTTCACCCGTGTCAGCGCAGCGATCGCCTCCTCGTCGTCGGCCGGCAGGTTGGCGAGGTCGAGGCGACCGCTCACCACCTCCTCGGCCAGGCTGCGGGCGTAGCCGGTCTTCTGCCGCGAGAACCCCGCTGCGCGGAACGCCTCGTCGGGGTGACCGGCGATCGTGCGCGGATCGGTCAGGTCGCCGAGCGCCGCCGACAGCTTGGTCCACACCGACTGCGCCGCGGCGACCGACACCTGCTGGCCAATGATGGTGCGCAGCAGAGTCGCGTAGCCCCGCTCGCTGATCCGCGGCGCGGGGTAGCCGGCGCGGGCGAGCGCGGCGGCGAATGCCGGCTCGCGCGCGGCGAGCGCATCGATATCGGTCTTCAACTGTTCGGCGGAGAGGCCCATCGGCGTGTCCTTGCCTTGTCATCGGAGAGGCGGCAAGGCGCGCTGCTCATCGAAGGAGAGTTGCTGCCATGCCGACGCTGATCGTCACCACGCGCGAGGGGGAAGAGCGCGCCGTCACGGGCGAAGCGGGGCTGTCGGTGATGGAAGTCATTCGGGACAACGGTTTCGACGAGCTCCTGGCGCTGTGCGGCGGCTGCTGCAGCTGCGCGACCTGCCACGTCCATGTCGATCCGGAATTTGCCGCCAAACTGCCTCCGATGAGCGAGGACGAGGACGACCTGCTCGACAGCGCGAGCGACCGGGACGCGACGTCCCGGCTGTCGTGCCAGTTGCAGTTCACGAGTGCGCTTGACGGGATGCGGGTGCGGATCGCCGCGGAGGACTGAGCGTTCGGGCGCGGTCGAATTGATCGCGACCGTACCCAAAGGTGCATCGCAGAAGTTGACGTACGTTAGTGGACGTTCGTGGCGCATCCCGGCGTGGGGATCGCGCGTAGTGAGCGCGCCCGGTCGTCCGGGTTAGCCATTCAGAGGATTGTCCATGACCAAGCTTTCGTTCGGTGCCGCGCTGGCTGCGGCGGCCCTGCTCACGGCGGCCCCGGCCGTTGCCCAGTCCAACCCGCGGGTCGGCGGCGCGGCGATGTACGCGAACAAGACCATCGTCGAGAATGCGGTGAACTCGAAGGACCACACGACCCTGGTCGCCGCGGTGAAGGCGGCGGGGCTGGTCGAGACGCTGTCCGGCCCGGGTCCGTTCACGGTCTTCGCCCCCACCAACGCCGCCTTCGCCAAGCTGCCGGCCGGCACGGTGGACACGCTGGTCAAGCCGGAGAACAAGCAGGCGCTGACCGGCATCCTGACCTATCACGTGGTCGCCGGTGCGATGAGCGCGCGCCAGATCACCGACGCGATCAAGGCGGGCGGCGGCACGGCCACGCTGACGACCGTGCAGGGCGAGCCGCTGACCGCGCGACTGAGCGGCAAGAGCGTGATCCTGACCGACGCGAAGGGCGGCACCTCGCGGGTGACGATCGCCGACGTGCGTCAGTCGAACGGCGTGATCCACGTCGTCGATACGGTGCTGATGCCGGCAGCCTGAGTGCGGATGGGGGAGGGGCGCACCAGCGTCCCTCCCTTCCGCGACGGTCCGGCGCTGCGTCTCGCCTCAGTAGCTACCAGCTTCAGCTGCCGCTGATCGGTCGCGTTGATCGTCAGCGGATGTAGCCGCCCCGACGGCACATGCCCGTCAACTGGAGCACCTTCGGATGGTTGCGTCCGTGCTGTGCCGCGAAGCGCGGAACGTCGGCGCAGATCCGTCGCTGTCAGTCGCGGTCAGCGGCGGTCAAGCTAGTACCGCGCTGACGCTCGCGAGCCTGTTGCAGCCGGCGCCGACTGAGACTGTCCTCAAGCTGGCGCTGCGCACCCTGAGCGATCGCGTCGCTGTAGGGTGAGGGAATGTCCTGAGCCGTGGTGGCAGAGGCAAGGACAACGGCCATGGCGAGAAGAGAAGTGATCATTGCTCTACTCCGTCAAGGTTCAGGTCCGTCCAACCGCCACCGCGTACAGCGCGATCGCGGCGGCATTCGACACGTTGAGGCTCTCGACCTTGGGGCTGATCGGCAGCTTGGCCAATTGGTCGCAGTGCGCTTCCGTATTCGCGCGCATGCCTTCACCCTCGGCGCCGAGCACCAGCGCGACCTTGGGACTGCCGAGCGCCTGGGCGAGGGTGACGTCGGCATGACCGGTGAGCCCGATCCGCCAGTAGCCGGCCTCCGCCATCTCCTCCAGCGCGCGGGCGAGATTGACGACGCGCACCCACGGCACCGTCTCCAGCGTGCCGGACGCCGCGCGGGCGAGCGCACCCGATTCGGGCGGTGCATGGCGGTCCTGGGTGACGATCCCGAGCGCATCGAACGCGGCGGCCGAGCGCAGCACCGCGCCGACGTTGTGCGGATCGGTCACCTGGTCGAGCACCACGAGCGGGCGGGTGTCGTCGCGGCCCTGCATCAGCAGGTCGCCGAGCCACTGATCCTCCAGCGGATCGACCTCCGCGACCAGCCCCTGGTGCGGCGCGTCCCCCGGCACCAGCCGGGCGAGATCGGCGACGTCGGCGATCGTGACCGGAATGGTGGAGGGCAGCGGCCCGAGCGCGCCGAGCGCCTCCCGCGTACCCCACACGCGCCGCACGGTGCGCTCCGGATTGGCGAGTGCGGCGGTCACCGGGTGTCGCCCCCAGAAGCGGGGGCGCGACGCGGGCGCCTGGCTCGGACGATGGCCGCGGCGGCTCACCGATCCTCGTCCGGATCGGGGTAGGCGAACGGATCGGTGACCTTGGGCTGCTGCGGCACCGCACGCGGCAGCGGCTGATCGGCGTTCGCCGCCTGGAGCAGCATGCCCGCGAGCACGATCGCGCCCTGGCGCATGTCGTCGGCCTTCAGGTGATCAAAGGTGTCGGCGGACGAGTGATGGACGCGGCTCTCATAGTCGAGCGGGTCCTGGATGAACTGGAACCCGGGGACGCCGACCTGCTGCATGAAGACGTGGTCGGTGCCGCCGGTGCGGCTGATCACCACGTCACGCGCGCCCATGGAGGCGAACGGCGACAGCCACTCGCGCAGCGTCGAGACGACCGCCGGATTGTTCTCCGCATAGACGCCGCGCAGCTTGCCCGAGCCGTTGTCGATGTTGAAATAGGCGGCGAGCTCGCCGTAGCCGGGCTGCGGCGTGATCGGCCAGCGGTTCGACCAGCCCATGAAGCGGGCGAGCCCGGTCTGGCTGTTCGGTCCCGTGCCGCGGGTCGCCAGGTGGCGCTCGACATAGGCGAGGCTGCCGAGCAGGCCCTGTTCCTCGCCGTTCCAGAGCGCGAAGCGGATCGTACGCTTGGGCCTGACGCCGAGTTTCGCCAGGATGCGCGCGGCCTCCATGACCATTACGCTGCCCGCGCCGTTGTCGGCCGCGCCATCGCCCGCCACCCAGCTGTCGAGGTGGGCGCCGGCCATGACGTAGCCGGCCTTCGGGTCGGTGCCGCGGATGTCGGCCAGGATGTTGTAGGCGTTGACGTCGCTGTCGTCGAAGCGGACGTCGCTGGTGATCTCCAGCGTCGGCGCCGGGCCCACCTTGGCGATGCGGGCCAGGCGGCGGTAATCCTCCGCCGCCAGCTGGATGCCCGGCAGCGCGGGCGTGTCGCCGCGCGCGAACAGATAGCCCTCGCCGTGGACCAGCTTGGCGTCGCGGTAGCTCTGCGTCGCATAGGCGACCGCGCCCTCCGCCTTCAGGAAGGCATCGAGCTTCTTGGCGAAATCGAGCCGCTTGACCCGGCGGTCGGCGGCCTCTGGGTCGTAGCGCGGCTGGCGGAAGCTATCGAGCTTGCCGATCTGCTCGGCGGTCAGGCGCTGGAAGGCCGCCTCGTCCGGCTCGGAGCCCGCGGTCGGGAGCGAGATCATCACGATCTTGCCGGCCAGCTTGCCGCGCCAAGCGTCGAAGTGCCGCTCGGCACTGATCGGGGCGACGATGACGGGGGCGGTCAGCGTTCCGTTGGTGGGCGGGGTCCAGGCGATCGGGATCGCGGTCAGCTGAACGGAGCGTGGCGTGACCATGCGGACGCTGGAGCGCTCGATCGTCCAGCCGCGGCCGAACTCGAACCCCTCCTTGCGCACGTTTGTCAGGCCCCAGTCGCGGAAGCGCTGCTGCGTCCACTCCTCGGCGCGGCGCATCCCCGGCGAGTTGGTGAGCCGCGGTCCGATCATGTCCATCATGTACTGCGCGGTGACCATCGCCTCCGACTGGTTGGTGCCCTCCTCGATGATGCGGTTGAGCTCGGTCTTGGCGACTTGGGCCGGTGCGGGCGCGGCGATGGCGAGCGCGGAGGCGGCGGCGAGGAGGTGGGTCAGGCGCATCAGTGTCCCCTTTGGTCAGCGCGGAAGCGTCACCTGCTATTGGCCGCGTCCGCCGGCCGCAACCCCGCGTTGACAGCGCCCGCCCGCTTCGACATAGGGCGCCCTCGCTTCGCAGGAGGCGACCGTTGCCGCATGTCCGGGAACGAGCACCTGGGGACAGGTGGCCGAGTGGTTAAAGGCAGCAGACTGTAAATCTGCCCGGGTTTCCCGTACGCTGGTTCGAATCCAGCCCTGTCCACCATCTGCTGGGTCGTGTAAGGCGGACGAGCGCGGGTGTAGCTCAATGGTAGAGCAGAAGCCTTCCAAGCTTACGACGAGGGTTCGATTCCCTTCACCCGCTCCAGCCGCCGCAGCGGCTTAGCAGAGCTAAGACGCGCTGCAGCGGCGGCCCGGCCGGCGGCGCTCAAGCGCCGACCGACGACGCGGCTCTGCCGCGGCGTGGCCGTTTGAGGCACGTCCTACGACGGGCTCAGGACTACCAGAGTCGCGATCGACGCTGTCCATAAGGCAACACCCAAATGTCCCGTCCCGTACCATGCCCGGCCATACGGCGCCGCTGGACGCCCCCACACCCCTGTCATAAAGGCCCGCGCTTATGGCGCGCATCCAGACCCCTCAGCGCATCCGTGGCACCCAAGATATCTTCGGCGACGAGGAGCGTCGCTTCGCGCGCGTGCTGGACACTTTCGACCGGGTCCGGCGGCTCTACGCGTTCCGCCGCGTCGATGTGCCGGTGTTCGAGGACACGCAGGTCTTCGCGCGCTCGATCGGCGAGACCACCGATGTCGTGTCGAAGGAAATGTACACCTTTCCGGACCGGGGCGGCGATTCGCTGACGCTGCGCCCGGAGTTCACCGCCGGGATCGCCCGCGCGTTTATCAGCAACGGTTGGCAGCAGTACGCACCGCTGAAGCTCGCGACCAGCGGCGCGGTGTTCCGCTACGAGCGGCCGCAGAAGGGGCGGTTCCGCCAGTTCCACCAGATCGACGCGGAGGTGATCGGCGCCGCCGAGCCGCAGGCGGACGTCGAGCTGCTCGCGCTCGCCGATCAGCTGCTGCGCGAGCTGGGGATCGCGGACGGCGTGACGCTGCAGCTCAACACGCTGGGGGACGCGGCAACGCGCGACGCCTGGCGCGCGGCGCTGGTGGCGCACTTCGAGGGCGCACGCGACGCGCTGTCGGAGGACAGCGTGATGCGGCTCGACAAGAACCCGCTGCGTATCCTCGACAGCAAGGATCCGCGCGACCGCCCGATCGCCGACGCGGCGCCGGGAATCGACGCGTTCCTGACCAGTGAGGCGGGCGGCTTCTTCGAGAGCGTGACCCGCGGGCTTGACGCGGCGGGGGTCGCATGGACGCGCAACGACCGGCTGGTGCGCGGGCTCGACTATTATCGCCACACCGCCTTCGAGTTCGTGACCGATCGGCTGGGGGCGCAGGGCACGGTGCTGGGCGGCGGCCGCTACGACGGGCTGATCGAGACGCTGGGCGGCGCGCCGACGCCGGGGGTCGGCTGGGCGGCGGGCGTCGAGCGGCTGGCGATGCTGCTCGACGAGCCGGCGGCGGAGCAGATCGACGTTGTGGTCGCGGTGGAGGACGATGCGGCGATGGCGCTCGCCTACCGCGCGCTCTCACTGCTCCGAGGGCGCGGACTGTCGGCGGATATGGTCGCGAGTGGGTCGCCCAAGAAGCGCTACGATAAGGCGGCTAAGCTTGGCGGCAAGGTGCTGGTCGGGCTGCGGCTGGAGGATGGCGCGATCAAGGCGAGCACGCGCGCGGCCGACGGTGTGGCGGAGCTTGATGCCGTGAGGGACGCGCTGTCGGAGTTGGTCAGCTAGAATGCCGATCTCCGCCGAACGGATCGCGCAGATCGAGGCGCGGCGCGACGAGTTGTCGGCGCTGATGGCGACGGGCGACCTGCCCGGCGATCGCTTCGTCGCGGTATCGAAGGAGTATGCGGAGATCGGGCCGGTCGCCGATGCCGCGGCCGACGTGCGGCGGTTGCGCGCGGAAGCGCACTCGCTGGCCGCCATGACCAAGGACGGTGACGAGGAACTGCGCGCGATGGCAGCGGAGGAGCTGCACGCGAACGCCGATGCGCTGGGCGAGGCGGAGCGCAGGCTGTCGCTCGCGCTGCTCCCGCGCGATGCGGCTGACGTGCGTTCCGCCATGCTGGAAATCCGCGCGGGCACGGGCGGTGACGAGGCGGCGCTGTTCGCGGGCGACCTGCTGCGCATGTACCAGCGCTTCGCCGACCGTCACGGCTGGCGGGTCGAGCTGATCTCCGCCTCCGACAGCGACGCCGGCGGCTACAAGGAAGTGGTCGCCTCGGTGACCGGCACGGGGGTGTTCGCGAAGCTGAAGTTCGAGAGCGGAGTCCACCGCGTCCAGCGCGTGCCGGTGACGGAGAGCGGCGGGCGCATCCACACTTCCGCCGCGACGGTCGCGGTGCTGCCGGAGGCGGAGGAGGTCGACGTCCAGATCGACGACAAGGACCTGCGCGTCGACATCTACCGGTCGAGCGGGGCGGGCGGGCAGCACGTCAACACGACCGACAGCGCGATCCGGATCACCCACATTCCCACCGGGATCGTCGTGATCCAGCAGGACGAGCGCAGCCAGCACAAGAATCGCGCCAAGGCGATGAAGGTGCTCCGCACCCGGCTGTACGAGGCGGAGCGCGAGCGGCTGGCGAGCGAGCGCGCCGGCGCGCGCAAGTCGATGGTGGGATCGGGCGACCGGTCCGAGCGCATCCGCACCTACAATTTCCCGCAGGGTCGCGTAACCGACCACCGCATCAACCTGACCCTCCACCGCCTTCCCGAGATCCTGGAGGGCGACATGGACGAGCTGGTCGGCGCGCTGATCGCGGAGGACGAGGCGGAGCGGCTGGCGACGCTCGACACGTGAGCGTCCGGGCCGCGCTGACGCAGGCGACTGGGGGCCTCGCCGATGTGTCGCCGACGCCGCGGCTCGATGCCGAGCTGCTGATGGCGCATGCGCTGGGCTGCACCCGCGAGGCGATGATCCTGGAACGGCTTGGGGACGCGGCGCCGGACGGGTTCGAAGATTTGGTCGAGCGCCGGCTGCTACACGAGCCCATCGCTTACATCACCGGCGCTCGCGACTTCTGGACGATCACGCTCCAGGTCGCGCCGGGCGTGCTGATCCCGCGTGCCGACAGCGAGACGCTGATCGAGGCGGCCGTCGCGCACTTCCGCGGCACGGCCGGCCCGCGATCGGTGCTCGACCTGGGCGTCGGCTCCGGCGCGCTACTGCTCGCGGCGCTGGCCGAGTGGCCGCAGGCGACGGGCGTCGGGGTCGATCGGTCGCCCGACGCGCTGCGGATCGCGCGGGGCAATGCCGAGCGGCTCGGCATGGCAGGTCGGGCGACGATCCGCGAGGGCGGGTGGGACGGGTGGGGCGGTCCGCACAACCTGATCCTCTGCAATCCGCCCTATATCGGGCTGGGCGAGCCGCTGCCGAGCGAGGTCGCGGCGTGGGAGCCGTCGAGCGCGCTGTTCGCCGGCGCTGACGGACTGGACGACTACCGCGCGCTCGCGCCGCTGCTGCGGCCGCAACTCGCGCGCGGCGGGGTCGCCTGTATCGAGGTCGGTGCAACGCAGGCCGATGCGGTGCAGGCGCTGCTGATCGCGGAGGGGTTCACGACGGCCAGTCGCCCCGATCTTGCCGGGCACGCCCGCTGCATCGTCGCGACTTGAAGCGTCACGGCCGCGCCACAATATATCGCTTGGCGATCGGTGCCGCACCGGCTAAGACCCCCGTGGGGCTGGCACCGTCTTTCAAGCTGATGAAAAGACTGGCGCACGCCCAATCAAGCTAGCGAGCCGCTGACGTCCGGCGGCCATGGCGGGGCGATCCGCAGCGGGGATGCGGCGCGTCCGGGGGCAATGTCGTGCATCCGTGAGCCGCACGCGGCTCGGGTCGGGTGCCCTAGCGTAGGACAGGACCAAGGATTTTGATGAACAATCGTCAGGCCGGCCGCCGTCGCGGCCGTGGCGGACAGCGTCAGGGGGGTAACCCCGGCCGTCCCGAGAACGGCAATCGCATCGACAATCGCGCCCGCGGCAACGCCGCCCAGCTGCTCGAGAAGTACAAGAACCTGGCGCGCGACGCCCAGATGAGTGGCGACCGCGTCAATACCGAATACTACCTCCAGTTCGCCGACCATTATTTCCGCGTGCTGAGCGAGAGCCGCTCGCGCATGGAGGAGAACCAGGCCCGGCGCGGCCGCGACGAGCAGGACGAGGACGACGCCGACGACTTCGGCTTCGAGGGCGAGATCGGTTCGCCCGCCAACTTCGGCAACCCGCCGCCGCTGCGCCGCGATCAGGTCGCGGCGAGCGAGGTAGAGGGCGCGGACGACGACGCCGAGCAGCCGCGCGCCGAGGCCGCCGAGCGTCATGATGGGCGCCGCCGCGACCGCGGCTATGGCGACGACCAGCAGCGCGGCGACGGCAACCGGGGCGACGGTAACCGCGGCGAGGGCAACCGCCGTGACGGCCGCCGCCGCGACGCGGGCCAGCCCCGCGCCGAGGAGTCGGTGCGCGAGGAGCGCGACAGCCGCCCGGTCCCGGCCAACGACGAGGCGCAGGCCGAGCCGCGCCGCCGCGGTCGCCCGCGGCGCGAGGCGCCGGTCGAGGCGGACGGCGGGCTGGACGTTTCAATCCTGCCGCCCTCCATCGGAAGCGAGCCGGCGCCGGCCGCAGAGGCGGGCGAGGAGCGTCCGCGCCGCGGCCGCCCGCGCCGGGTCCGCACGGAAGACGAGGCGATCCCGCCCGCAGCGTGAGCGATCCGCGTTGATGACGGAAAACAGGCCAGCCCGCCTTCAGGCGGCGCTGGCCTTTTTCGTGCGCGCGGTAGCGTGATAGGACCGCGCTGAAGGAGACGCGCGCGGTGACGGTAAGCGGTGCAGTGGATAAGGCGGATGCGCCGGCGCGGGCGCCTGCGCTCCTGATCGGCAAGTGACGTGTTGCTCGGCGCGCTCAAGCTGAAGCTGCAGCTGGTCTGCGGCGATGGCTATGCGCTCGGGCCGGGCAAGGCCGACCTGCTCGACGCGATCGCGCGGGAAGGTTCGATCTCCGGCGCGGGCCGGGCGCTCGGGATGAGCTATCGCCGTGCGTGGGTGCTGGTCGATGAGATGAACCGCTGCTTCACCGAGCGGCTGGTCGACACTGCGCCGGGCGGCGGCAAGGGCGGTGGTGCCCGATTGACCGAGCGTGGGCGCGCGATGCTCGCCGCTTATCGCGACCTGGAAGGGGCTGCCGCGCAGCTCGCCGAGCACCCGTCGTACGCAACGCTGATGACCGCCTTGCGCGAGGAACCGTCTACGACCGCTTGACTGTATCCCGTCCAATATTGTGCTCATTCGAATATAGTGCTTGGTCGCTCCCGAGAAGGGGAGCACCACCATGCAGAAGTTCATGTCTGCCGCTGCCGCTGCGGGCGCCTTGCTACCGCTGCCGAGTAGCGCGCAAACTGATGGTCAGGCGCCCACCGCCGCCCGGGATCGACTGCCGGAGGTGATCGTCACCGCTCGCCGCCGCGCCGAGTACGCGCGGGCGGTGCCCGCCGCACTGTCGGTGGTGAGCGGTGACCTGCTCGACCAGAGCTACACGGTGAACACGCAGGCGCTCACCACGCTGATCCCCAGCCTCAACTACTCGTCCGCCAACCCGCGCAACACCGCACTGACGATCCGCGGGCTCGGCTCCAGCGTGGTCGCGGTCAGCCAGTCGAACGATGGGCTGGAGCCGGGCGTCGGCTTCTACGTCGACCAGGTCTATCACGCCCGCCCCGCGACCGCGGCGTTCGACTTCGCCGACATCGCGCAGGTCGAGGAGCTGCGCGGGCCCCAGGGCACGCTGTTCGGCAAGAACACCACCGCCGGCGCGCTCAACATCACGTCGCGCGCGCCGACCTTCACGAACGAGAGGTTCGCCGAGCTATCGTACGGCGACTTCGACTTCGTCCAGGCGCGCGCCTGGGTCTCTGGTCCGATCACCGACACGATCGCTTTTCGCCTGTCCGGCGTGGCGACGCGGCGCGACGGCGTGCTGGAGAACGTCCGCACCGGGCGCGACGCCAACCTCCTCGGCACCCAGGCGGTACGCGGGCAGCTGCTCTTCAAGCCCGTCGACACGTTCCAGATGCGCCTGATTGGCGACTTCACCAACTTCCAGGCCTTTTGCTGCACGCAAGGGTTCGTGCGGGTCGGCACCAGCCAGCGCGCCGCGGCGCGACAGTTCGGCGGACCGGCCGGGCTGGCGGCGCAGTTCCGCTATGCGCCGCCTTCGATCGACATCTACGATCGCCGGATCGAGATCGACGGCCCGCTCGGCGTCGACACCAACGAGGGCGGGCTGTCCGCGATCACCGACTGGGACGTGGGATTCGGCACGATCACGTCGGTGACCGCGTGGCGCTTCTGGAATTGGGATGCGGAGAACGACCGCGACTATACCGGGCTGCCGATCCAGCTGTCGCAGCACATCCCGTCGCGCCAGGACCAGCACAGCCAGGAGCTGCGCCTGGCGTCCAACGGCGAGGACCGGCTGAGCTACGTTGTCGGCCTATACGGCTTTAGCCAGCGGATCACCGGCCGGCCGATCTCCATCTACGGCCCGGCTGCCGCCCGCTACCTGATCGGGACGGCGACCGGGACTGGCGCGGGCGCGACGGCGGTGCCGGCCAACCTCCTCGACGGTTACGGTCAGGACGGCCGCACCGACTTCCGGACGCTCAGCCTCGCCGCCTTCGGCGAGGTGAACTGGCGTATCGTCGACGCGATTACGCTGACCGGCGGGCTGCGCTACACGCACGAGGACAAGGACGGCTATTACGCGACCTACACGTACGGCGGCCCGGCGCTGACCGGTACCGCGGCGCAGCGGACGGCGTTGCTGAACGCCCAGCTCGGCGTGCTGCGTGGTCAGAGCTACGCGGCTGACGACAAGGACGGCAGCCTGTCCGGGCGCGGCAACGTCGCCTGGCAGGTGACGGACGCCGTGCTCGGCTACGCGAGCTACGCGCGCGGCTTCAAGTCCGGCGGGATCAACATGTCGGGGCTGCCGCTCGATGCGGCGAACCAGCCCGCGCTCAACGCCGCGGTGGTCCGCCCCGAACGCAACACGACCTACGAAGTGGGGCTGAAGACCCGATTGTTCGACGGCCGCGTCAGCGTCAACATCGACGGCTTCTACACGGAGGTGCGCGACTTTCAGGCGACGATCGTCGACACCGGCCCGACCCAGACCGCCGCGCTGCGCGGTTACCTCTCCAACATACCCGAAGTCACGGTGGAGGGGATCGAGGCGGACGTCGCCGCGTTGATCGTGCCCGGGCTGACGGCGCGGGCCAGCGTCGCCTACGCGGATGGCGAGTATAGCGACTATCCCGCGGGCCCTTGCCCGCTCGAGCTGCAGACCGCGGCGACCGCGGCCTGCGATCTTACCGGGCGCAGGCTTGCCTCCCTGCCGCGCATCGCGGTCACCGCCGGGCTCGACTATGAGCGCGCGGTGGGATCGGGAGCGGTCTTCGCTCACGTCGACACCGCCTCGCGCAGCGGCTTCAACGGCGATCCGGCGCTGTCGCGCTTCACCTACATCGACGGGTACAACCTCACGAACGCCAACATCGGCTACCGCTTCGCCAGCGGGATTGAGGTGGCGGGGTTTGCCCGCAACCTGTTCGACGCCGACTACCTCCAGAACGTCACGGTTCAGGCCGGCAACTCGGGGCTGATCCTCGGCACGCCGAGCGACCCGCGGGTGATCGGCGGCACGGTGCGCTTCCGCCGCTGACCGGGCGGGTCAGCGCGGCGGCGAGTCGTTCCGCCAGGCGGCGGCGTCCTCGCCGAGGTCGGCACGCTCCACCGCCTCGTCATGGCCGGTCCCCGACGAGAGAAACATGAGCCCCATCAACGCCGCCGCGAGCAGCACGGTGAAGAAGACGCCGAGTGCGGTCGCGATCAGGATGTGGATCGAGAAGGGGCCAACCCACCACCACAGGACCGTATCGGCCGCGCCCGCCGCGGCGAGTGCGACCAGGGCCATCCAGCCGAGCAGCCGACGGAAGCGGGCCCAGGCGAACGCCCGGTACTCCGGATTGTCGAGCGGATCGGGCGTCGGCACCCTTTGCCTTTGGCCCGCGTTGGTGGAACACTCAAGCCGCAGCAAAAGGGAGAGGGTGCGATGACGATCGCGGTAATCCTGCAGGCGAAGGGCGACTCCGTCGCCACCTTGCCGGCGAGCGCGCGCGTGCGTGACGCGGTAGCGCTGCTTGCCGAGCGGCGCATCGGCGCGGCGCCGGTGATCGACGGCGAACAGGTGGTCGGTGTCTTCTCCGAGCGCGACGTGATCGGCTGCCTGGCGCGAGAGGGCGCGGCGGCGCTCGACGCGCCGGTCACCTCGGCGATGAGCACGCCGGTGGTCACCGTGCGGCGCGACGAGCCGGCGATCGGTGCGCTGTCGCTGATGACCAGGCGTCGCATTCGCCACCTGCCGGTGGTGGAGGAGGGCGCGCTGGTCGGGATCGTCTCGATCGGCGACCTGGTGAAGCACCGGATCGAACGGATCGAGGCCGAGGCCGCGGCGATGCGCGACTATATCCAGCACGGCTGAGCGCCGCCATGCCTCAGCCGCGATGGCGGACCAGCGCGATCGCGCGCGCGGTGGTCTCCCGCGCGAAGCCGAAGAGTATCGCGGCATAGGTGGCGGCACCGACGGCGATCAGCACCGCGAGCGTCGGCAGGGCAGGCAGCTCGGGCAGGAGCGCGCTCACTGCGAGCACCACCGCCGCCATGGCACTCGCCGCACCGGCCGGGACGACGGCTGCGGCGAGGAGTTCGCGCGCGCTGACGCCGATCGCTGGCAGGGTGCGATGCGCGCAGATCAGCAGGAACAGCGGATAGGCGATGACCCAGGCGAGCGCGAGGCCGGTCAGCCCGCCTTGTGCTCCGGCCAGGAAGCCGGCGCCGAGGACGACCGCGCCGGTCGCGGCGTTGCGGGCGCTGATCCCCGGCCGACCACGCGCGTCGCACGCTGGAGCGAACAGCTGCTGAACTGTCATGAACGGCATCGCGAGTGCGAGCAGCGCAACCACCGGGCCGGTCGCCAGCCACTGCTCGCCGAGCACCACGGCGACCAGCGGCCGCGCCGTTACGGCCAGTCCCAGATAGAGCGGCATGGCGACCAGCAGAATCAGCTGCACGGAGGTGAGAAACGCGCGGGCCACCGCCTCCGGCGTGTCCTGCAGGCGGGCATAGGCGGAAAAGGCGACGTCGTTGAGCGCGGGCACGAATTTGGAAACGAAGATCTGCGCCAGGAACAGGCTGGTCGTGTAGATGCCGAGCGTGTGCGCGTCGAAGCTGCGCCCGGCGATGAACACGTCCGCCTGGCTCTGCAGGAACCAGAACAGCTGCGCGCTCGCCATCAGCCCGCCGTAGCGCGCCATGCTGCCCGCGCCGCGGAAGTCGAAGCTCGGCCACATCCAGGCGCGCGCCGCGCTCATCATCCCGATCGCGCGGGTGGTGAAGAGGACCAGCGGCGCGAGCACCAGCGTCCAGACGCCGAGGCCCGCAAGCGCCCCGGCCAGCGCGGCGATCGCGCCGGCGGTGGCGGACAGCAGGTTGACCGCCGCCTGCCGCCGGAAGTCCATCGCTCGGGCGAGCAGTGCATAGGGCAGCGCGATAAACGGCGTCGTCACGTACAGGAGCGATTGGACACGCAGCAGCGCGATCACTTCGTCGTGCCGGAAATAGGCGGCGGCGAGCGGTGCGGCGGCGTACTGCGCGGCGCCTAGCCCGAAGTTGAGGAGGATCAGCATGCCGAACAGCTGGCGCACCGCGCGCTCGTCGGCGTCGGCGCGCTGGATCAGCGCACTCGCTAGGCCGTAGCCGTTCAGCATGTTGAGCAGGACCAGGATGACCTGGGTCATCGCGAACAGGCCGTAGTCCGCCGGCGACAGGATGCGGATCACCGCGAAGGTCGATCCCCAGGCGATCATCTGACCCAGGATCTGCGTGCCCGATCGCCACAGGACGGCGCTGCGCACCTGAGCGCGCAGAGTCGTGGCAGGATTCGGCAAGTCGGCGGCGGAGTCGGTCACACGAGCGGGGTAGGCGACACGCCCTTACGATGCCGTAAACCCACGCATTTCTGCGGCTCAGACGTGCCGATGAAATAAAATTGCAAAAAGTGTTTGACGCCTCTCCAACCCGGGCATAGAAGCCACTCCACCGACGCGGTGAGCCACACGGTTCGCTTCGCCGGTCACCAAAAACCAGGCGCCGGTCGCCCTCCACAAAGAGGGTAGGACATGGCGTCGGTCTTTTGCGCTCTTTGACATTGTTGATTTGATGAAGGGACATGTGGGCGGCGGTTTGCCGGCACTGGGTGTTTTCGAGGCGCCTGGTTGTTGGTTAAATTTA
>NZ_OBMI01000002.1 GCF_900199185.1 Sphingomonas guangdongensis
AACACGGGCTGCGCACCTGCATCCAAGCTGAGTGGCGCGCCGGGCGAGGCGGAGATCGGATGCGTGCCGATCGTGATCATCAGGGCGTTGAACGCGAGCATCGCCCCCAGTCGCACCGACAAGTCCAGGTCGCGGTTTTCGAGATACTCGAGGTCAGCGACGAAGCCGGGGTCTGGCGTCGCGCCGCGCATCGCCTGGAATGCGCGAAGTCGAACGCGATGAGAGGACTTCTTCATCATGGCGATCTATCGTCGGTCATTGTGCCGCGCCAGCGCCTAGTATGGCGTCGCTAAGGACCCAGAAACGGCCGCTCAGAGACGATTAGGTTCCGCCCGGAACCGGTCGCTCGTTCAATATCGCCGATGGCCGATCAACCACACCGCTAATCCATCGAATTGTTGAGCCTGCGTACGCTCAATCCGCCAATTTGATTTCAATGGAGAAGAGACAGTCAGCCAATAAACGATCGACTCGACGGCGCGCGTGCGAGTTGAAGTTTTTGTTTGATCCGGCGCAGTGTTCAACTAATCGCTTTGTTAGGAGGAGGCTCGCCGGCTCGCGAACATTTGGTGAGGCAGCTGTCAGCGCTGCACGACATCACGGTGCATCGGCGCCAATTTTGCCAAGAGGCGGTTCTGTGCGCCGAAAGGAATCCTTTCGGCACGCATGGCCGCTTGCAGGTTCTCGACCAGCGCGGCCATGTCGGCACGCTGGACGCCCATGTTCTTGTGCGCGGTTTTCATGTCTCGCCCTGTGTAGGTGCATCCCCCGCCCAGGATGTAGCAGAACTGTTCCTTCAGCGTGCGACGCAGCCGAACCGTGTCTTGGTTGCGGAAAATGTCGCTGATGCGAGGATCGTTCTGGTTACGGGTGACCAGATCGTCGACGATCCGCGATACGCCAGCGCTTTCGTGAAACGCCTTCCACAGCGTATCGTCGCGAAAGGGCTTGGCGCCGGCGTTGACGTCCGATTGCGTGTACGGCTCCACCGGCTCCTCGCCGGGCGGAAGGATGACGGTGGCCTGTAGGAGGAGGGCCGCGACAATCAACATGTCAGAAGGATCCTTGAGCGGAGAGGAAGGCGCCGCGCTGGCGGCGCACGGTGGCAATGTCGCCAAGGTCGACGTAGGCGGCCGTTAGAGAAAGGTTGCGGGTCACGGCCCAAGCGGCGAAACCATCCACCGCCTTCTGCTCGCGCGCGAAGCCGAGGTTGTTCGGCTTGGTCCGGCCCTCGACTCCGAGCACGAAGCGCGGCGACAGCATGATCGCCGCCGATCCTTCGAATTGCGGACGACGTCGATCGTAGCGATCGCCGCCGAAGCCCAGCAAGCCGAACTGGTTGGCCTTGGTGAAGCGAACGGTGCCGTTCACCACCACGCTGCGCGAAAGCACCACCTTAGTGGCGGCGACGTAGAAATCGGTTCCGCGGTCGCCCTTACCCCCGACAGCGCGGATCACCGCGCCGCGGGTCGCGCGCTTGTGCTGCGCGCCGATGGCGACCTGCGGCAGCCAGCTGTCCTGATCCCAAACCGCGTCGCCGAACAGCCGCAGCTTGGCTCCGTAGATCTCCTGCTTGAACGTAAAGCCGCGCCCAAGCCTCAGCGCGACGCCCGCAGCGCGGGTGTCGAAGCTCTGGTGAGTGTAGGACAGCTCCAGCCGGTCGTTGACGCCGATGGCTCCGCCGAAGCTCTCTAGGTCGAAGTCGGGCAGCGTCACGATGGTGGCATTCACCTTGCCACCGATGCCGTCGCGGGTCTCGTTGCCCGCGATCACCGCCCAACTGGCCAGGCCGCCACCGGCCGCGCCCTCCACGCTCGTGACCCCGTTGGTGAGCAGGAGCTTGCCGCCGGCCCGACGATCGCCGGCCGACGCGGGTTGGGCTGCGATAAGCAGCGTCAGGGCAGTGGCGACGGCGAAGCGGACCATGCCGTCATCTTGGATCAGCGTCCGCCAAAACCGAGTTAACGCCGGCATTCACTCTGTCGAAACCACTGGACGCTATCCGGATGCGATGCGCCTCTTGCCCACGCTCGTCGCGGTCGCAGCCACCGTTGCTTCTGCCGCCATCCCGGCAGCTGCCGCGCCCGTCACGGTACAGGTGATCGGGGTCGACGGCCGCCCGCTTGCGGGCGCCGTGGTGACGCTGGCAATGCCCGGTGCGCCGGCACCGGTGCCGCGCGGCCCCTATTCCGTCGCGCAACGCGACATCCAATTCAACCCACAGGTGCTGATCGTGCCGGTCGGCGCCACGGTCAGCTTCCCAAACTTCGACAAGGTGCGGCACCACGTCTACTCCTTTTCCAAGGCGAAGAAGTTTGAGTTGAAGCTGTTCGGACGGGACGAAAGCCGAAGCATAACCTTCGACAAGCCGGGCGCCGTGGCGCTGGGATGCAACATCCATGACGGCATGAACGGCGTCGTATACGTGACTGCCAGCCCGTACACCGCACAGACGGATGTCAACGGACGCGTTCGGCTGAACGTCGCGGCGGGCGTCGGTCGCGTGTCTGTCTGGCACCCGTCGATTCGAGCCGCCGGCAACACGCTGCAGCAGCCCGCGACCGTCACGGGTACCGGCCTCAGCACGACCCTGCAGCTGCGCCGGTGATCCGGGCCGCTCCCGCGTTTCGCACGCTGCGGACGCGGCTGACCGTTCTCTACGCTGGGCTGTTCACGGTCGGGCTGATCGCGTTGTCCGTGCTGGCGCAGGTCATGATCGAACGGAGCGCCCGCAGCTCGGCGACCGACGAGCTTGCGACCAGTGCCTCCGTCCACGATCGGCTGTGGCAGGAGCGCGAGCGCTCGCTGGTGGGTGCGGCGGACGTGGTCGCGCGCGACTTCGGCTTTCGCAGCGCGGTCGCGAGCAGCGACACCGACACGATCGTGTCGGCGCTCGACAGCCTCCGCGGACGCGCCGACGTGCCGTTTGCGGTTCTGGTCACGAATGAGGGCGAGGTCATCGGGGATGCCGGCGCGCTCGGCCCGACCATCGGTCGCTTCGTCGGCCAGATCGCCGGTGATCGGCGAGATGCTGTCGTTACGTCGGGTGCGTCCGTGTTCCGGATCGTCACCGCTCCCGTCTTGGCCCCACTGGAAATTGGACGGATTGCGTTTGTCGTTCCGCTGAACACGGCGGAGATGCGAGGTCTTGAGAAGCTCTCCGCGATTCCGCTGAATGCCACCATGCTGACCCGGTTGCCGTCCGGAGCATGGCGCGGAGGCGGCGTCGAGTTGGCCGCCGATATGGGTCGATCAGTGGTCCATGTCGACACGCCCGCCGGACGCAGCTTCGCGATCGTTCGCCCGCTCGCCGCGCCAGCCGGCCAGGCGCAGGCCGCCCTGTTGCTCAGCTATCCGATGGTCCGCGCCATGGCGCCATATCGATCGATCCAGCTCGGTTTGGTCGCGGCCGGCCTGCTGTGGCTTGTACTGATCGTGATCGGCACCGGCCGGCTCGCCCGCGGCATCGCGCGCCCGATCGCCGCCCTCGACGCAGCGGCGCGGCGGCTGGAGGAAGGTGAGCGCGCGGAGGTCGATGTCGAGAGCGACGACGAGGTCGGACGGCTCGCTCGGTCGTTCAACAGTATGTCGCGCGGCATCAAGGAGCGCGAGCAGCGGATCACCCATCTCGCCTTTCACGACGGTCTCACCGATCTGCCGAACCGCGTCTTTTTTCAAGAGTCGCTCGAGCAGGCGGTTGCGCGCGCCAATCGGCTGGGGGAGCAGGTCGGCGTCCTGTGCCTCGACCTGGATGGCTTCAAGAGCATCAACGACACGTTAGGCCATCCGGTCGGCGACGACCTGTTGCGCGCGGTGTCCGAGAAGCTCCTTCATGTCGCGGACGGATGTATGATCGCGCGCCTGGGCGGCGACGAGTTCGCCATCGTGGTGCTTGGGAGCGATGATCTGGACCGGTCGCGACGCCTGGCGCAGGCGATCATCGACGCCTTCGCCGATCCGCTGGACGTGGCAGGCCACACCATCGCCACCGGCAGCAGCATCGGCATCGCCATGTATCCCGCCGACGGCACAGACGCGTCGGTGCTGCTGAAGAACGCCGACCTAGCGCTCTACCGCGCCAAGCAGGACGGTCGGGGTGGCTTCCGCTTCTTCGAGCCGTCGCTCGACGAGGCAGCGCGCCGGCGCCGGCAAATCGAGACCGACCTGCGCGTAGCGATCCGTACCGGACAGCTCCAACTCAACTTTCAGCCGATCGTCGCCAGCGACGGCGGGTCCATCAGGGGCTTTGAGGCGCTGCTGCGCTGGCCTCACCCGGAGCGCGGGTTCATCCCGCCGGTGGAGTTCATCCCGGTGGCGGAGGAAACCGGCCTGATCGTTCAGCTGGGCGAATGGGTGCTCCACGAAGCGTGCCGGATCGCCGCCGGCTGGCCGGAAAACATCCGTGTCGCGGTGAATGTCTCACCGCTGCAGTTCCGCTCGGCGGGGTTCAGCGACGTCGTCCTGCAGGCGCTCGCGCGATCCGGGCTGTCACCAGATCGGCTGGAAATCGAGATCACCGAATCGGTGTTCCTGGACGGGGAGACGGGCGTTCTTCAGATCCTCCATCTGTTGCGGCGGATGGGCGTGCGTGTCGCCTTGGATGATTTCGGCACCGGCTACTCCTCGCTGAGCTACCTCCGGTCGTTTCCGTTCGACAAGATCAAGATCGACCGCTCGTTCGTGACCAACATCGCGGAAGACAGCACCGCCGCCGCCATCGTCAAGGCGATCGTAGATCTCGCCACCGCGCTCAGCATGGAAACGACTGCTGAGGGTGTTGAGGATCGCAGCCAGCACGCCAAGCTTCAGGCGCAAGGGTGCAGCACATTGCAAGGCTATCTTTTCAGTAGGCCTCTGGACATCGCAGCGGTCACCCGAATGCTGAGCGAAAACACCAAAGCCTGCGCGGCATAGTCTCCATTGATTCAAAGAGCGACCAGTCACGTGCGAGCTCCGCGGTAAATACTTGGACGCAACTAAAGCCGTAACGGCTCTGTCCAAGCAAATGCACGGGCTGGTAATCGGGCGCGGGTACCGGTGGAGCATGCCCAGCTTCCGCAAGCCAGCCAGTCCGTTCCGCTACTTCAACTCGTCACCGGAAGTAATCCGGCTGGTGGTGCTGATGTACGTGCTCAGCCCGCGGAACGTGGAGGACCTGCTGTTCGAGCGCGGGATCGACATCTGCCATGAGACGGTCAGGCTATGGTGGAACAGGTTCGGTCCGATGTTCGCCGGCGACATCCGGCGGGCACGGGTGAGCCGCATGCGCGGGTTCCGGCACTGGCGCTGGCACCTGGACGAGATGTACGTCAAGCTGAACGGCGAGATGGTCTACTTGTGGCGTGCCGTCGATCACGAGGGCGAGGTGCTCGAGAGCTTCGTCACGAAGACGCGCGACAAGAAGGCGGCGCTCACCTTCATGAAGAAGGCGCTCAAGCGCCACGGCTCTCCGCAAGCGATCACCACCGATGGCCTGCGCAGCTACGGTGCCGCCCTGGACGAGCTAGGCTGCCGTGACCGCCAGGAGGTGGGCCGCTGGGCCAACAACCGGGTCGAGAACTCACACCTGCCGTTCCGACGACGAGAGCGGGCGATGCTCCGGTTCAGGCAGATGAAGAGCTTACAGAAGTTCGCCTCCGTCCACGCCAACATCCACAATCACTTCAGCCTCGAACGCCACCTTACCGACCGGCAGACCTACAAGGAGCGACGCTCGGCTGCGCTTGCCGAGTGGCAGATCCTCGCGAGCTAGGCTGCTGCGCACAAAGCCGGAAGTGCATCGTCGAGAGAGCGGTTCGCGTTAAACTGACAGCCCCGCCAAGCACCAAGCAACAGCGCTTGTGGATGGTCTGCTCGGCTCCGGCTTAAATTGCGACACTTGCTTACCTGTGAAGGCGTGGAGCGTGTAGATCGACACTACACACGTTGCATTCCGCGTTATGACGCTTGGATGGCACGCCGATCCGACCATAGCCGAAGCGAACTGCAGGCGCTGATCCTGGAGCAGGCGCACAAGCACATGGAGGAGGTCGGCTTCGCGCGCTTCTCGGCGCGGGAAGTGGCCAAGCGGATCGGCTACTCGGTCGGCACCCTCTACAACGTGTACGGCACGCTCGATCGATTGCTGGTGGCGGTGAACACGCGGACGTTCGCGATGTGGGCGGATGCGCTGGAGACCGCGCTCGCGCGCGGGGGCACCGATCGCATCGCGACGCTGGTCGATGGCTATTTCCGGTTCGCCCGGGCGCACCACCGACTGTGGCACGCGATCTACGAACATCATGTCGCACCGGGCACCGCCATCGACGAGGAGCAGGCCGCGACGCGCGGCCGGCTGACCGGTATCGTCGCGCGGGAAGTGGCGGCCGCGATCGCGGCGGAGCGGGCCGACGATGCGCCGGCGATCACGCGCTCGCTCGTCGCGGTCGTGCATGGCCATTGTGCCTTTGAGCTGTCGGGCTCCTACGCGCTGATGGGGAGCGACGACGCTCAAGGGGACGCGCTCGCCCGCGTCCGCGAGACGCTGGCGCGAGCCGCGGAGACTGTCGCCAAGACCGCCAGGTAGCCGAGCTTGCGCAGCAGAGCGGACGTTGGCTCCCGCGCGCCGCCGGATTGATCGGCTCACTTCATCGGGATCTATCAACCATCAATAATGAACGATGCTCAATTTCTTATTGAGCGGTGTTCAATATGGTGTATGGTGCGAGGCGACGACGGGGCTCACGTCCGCAGTCCGTTAGCTTTTGCCTGCTACGTTCGCCTTCAAGGGGAGCATCAAGCCATGTCCGCACCTGACCTGTCGCTGCTCGGGAAGCGCCGGTTCGCGCCGTTGTTCGTTGTGCAGTTCCTGGGCGCGTTCAACGACAACCTGCTGAAATACGCGCTGCTGTTCCTGGCCAACTTCACGATCTACGCGGCGGCGCCGGCGAAGGCGGGCATGCTCGCGACGGTCTCGACCGGCATCTTCATCCTGCCCTATTTCCTCCTGTCGGCGCTCGCCGGCCACCTCGCCGACAAGTGGGACAAGGCGCGGCTGATCCGCGCGGTGAAGGCGGCGGAGATCGCGATCATGGCGCTCGCGCTCGCCGGTTTCTGGTTCCAGTCGATTCCCGTGCTGCTCGGCTGCCTGTTCCTGATGGGCGTCCACTCGACGATCTTCGGACCGGTCAAATACTCGATCCTGCCGCAGCACCTCGGCGAACGCGAGCTAATGGGCGGCACCGGCCTGATCGAGGCGGGCACGTTCCTCGCGATCCTCGGCGGCCAGCTGCTGGGGGGCGTCATTCCGGCGTGGGAGGCGGGCCTGGTCGCAACCGGCATCGCCGTGCTCGGTTTCCTCGTGAGCCTGGCGGTGCCGAGCGCGCCGGCCGCGGCGCCCGGCCTCCGCCTCGATCGCAACATCATCAAGGGCACGTGGGAAATCCTGTCGGTCGCGCGGTCGGGTCGGGGCGTGTGGCTCGCAATCCTCGGGATCAGCTGGTTCTTCTCTCTTGGAGCGATCCTCCTGTCGGAGTTCGCGCCGCTGGTCAGCGGCACGCTGAACGCCGGGGCAGGGGTGGTCACCCTGTTCCTGCTGGTCTTCTCGGTCGCGGTCGCGGTCGGATCGATGGTGGTGAACAAGCTGCTCGGCGGAGAGGTCTCCGCCCGCTACGTGCCCGCAGCAGCGCTCGGCATGGCCGCGTTCATGATCGACCTGTGGATCGCGACCCGCAGCTTCACCGTGTCCACGCCCGGCGCCGATGTCGCCGCGTTCCTCGCCAGCCCGGGCAGCTGGCACATCCTGTTCGCGCTCGCCGGCCTCGCGCTCGCGGGCGGCATCTTCATTGTGCCGCTCTACGCCATCCTGCAGGTGCGCACCGCGGCGGCCGAGCGCTCGCGCGTCATCGCGGCAAACAACATCGTCAACGCGTTCGTGACGGTCCTGATGGTGGCGGTGGTCACCGCGCTGCTCGCGCTCGGCACCAGCGTTCCCGGCGTGATCGGCGCCATGGGCTTCGCGACGCTGGCGGTGGCGCTGATCTCATGCTGGTTACTGCCGGAAACCGTGTTCAAGGCGCTGATCCGCGGCGTGCTGGTCCTGCTGTACCGCGTCGACGTGCACGGGGCGGAGAACATGCCGCAGCCCGGGACGCGCGCGGTGGTGGTGGTCAACCACGTCTCGTTCCTCGACGGGCTGCTGCTCGCCGCGTTCCTGCCGGGCAAGCCGACCTTTGCGGTCGCGACCCGGATTGCCCAGGCCTGGTGGATCAGGCCGTTCCTCAGTCTGTTCGACGCCTTCCCGGTCGATCCGACCAACCCGATGGCGGCCAAGGCGATGGTGAAGGCCGTGCGTGAAGGCCGCACGCTGGTGATCTTTCCCGAAGGGCGCATCACCGTCACGGGCGCACTGATGAAGGTGTTCGACGGGCCCGGCATGGTCGCCGACAAGGCGGAAGCGCCGATCGTGCCGGTGCGGATCGCGGGCGCGCAGTACACCCGCTTTTCCCGCATGAAGGGCAAGGTGCGGCTGCGCGCCTTCCCCAAGATCAGCCTCGCCATCCTGCCGCCGCGCCGGTTCGCGGTGACAGGCGACACCGCGCGGCAGCGCCGCGCCGCGGCCGGTGCAAAGCTGTACGACGTGATGAGCGAGATGATCTTCGCCACGTCCGACGCCGATCGCACGCTCTACCAGGCGCTGATCGACGCCAAGGACATCAACGGCGCCAAGCAGCCGATCGTGGAGGACGTGAAGCGGGAGCCGATGAGCTATGCGCGGCTGCTGACCGGCACGGTCGCGCTCGGCCGCCCGCTCGCGGCGCTCACCGGACCGGGCGAGGCAGTCGGGCTGCTGCTGCCCAACACCAATGCGGTGGTGGCGAGCTTCTTTGCGCTGCAGGGCATCGGCCGCGTTCCGGCGATGCTCAACTACACCGCCGGCCTCGCCAACCTGCAGTCGGCCTGCACCGCGGCGGAGGTGCGCACGATCGTCACCGCCCGCGCGTTCGTCGCACAGGCGAAGCTTAGCGAGGTGCTCGCCGGGCTCGAGGCCGCGGGCCTGCGCATCGCCTATCTGGAGGATATCGGCGCCGCCATCGGCACGCTCGCCAAGCTGCGCGCGGCGATCGCGGCGCGCTGGGCAGGGCGGCTCCACCGCCGTCACCGGCTGTCACCCGACGCGCCGGCCGTGATCCTGTTCACCAGCGGATCCGAAGGGCTGCCGAAGGGGGTGGTGCTGACCCACCGCAATCTCCTGTCCAACTGCCTCCAGCTCTCGGCGCGGATCGACTTCAACGCGGCCGACGTGGTGCTGAACGCGCTGCCGGTGTTCCACAGCTTCGGCCTGACCGGCGGCACGCTGCTGCCGATCCTGTCGGGGGTGCGGACGCTGCTGTACCCGAGCCCGCTCCACTATCGCATCGTACCCGCGCTCGCCTATGACGCGAACGCGACCATCCTGTTCGGCACCGACACCTTCCTGTCGGGCTATGCCCGGATGGCGCACGGTTACGACTTCTACTCGCTGCGCTACATCTTCGCTGGGGCCGAGCGGGTGCGCGACGAGACCCGCCGCACCTATGCCGAGAAGTTCGGGTTGCGCATCCTGGAGGGCTATGGCGCGACCGAGGCGGCGCCGGTGATCGCGGTCAACACGCCGATGCATTTCCAGGCGGGCAGCGTCGGACGGCTGCTGCCCGGCGTCGAGGCGAAGGTGGCGCCGGTCCCCGGCATCGCCGAGGGCGGACGACTGTCGATCCGCGGGCCCAACATTATGGCCGGCTACCTGAAGGCCGATGCGCCGGGCGTGCTGCAGCCGCCGGAGGGGGGCTGGCACGACAGCGGCGACATCGTCACGATCGACGATGCGGGCTTCGTCACCATTCGCGGCCGGGCCAAGCGCTTCGCCAAGATCGGCGGCGAGATGGTCTCGCTGCCGGCGGTGGAGGGCTATGCCGCCAAGCTGTGGCCGGCGTCCGAGCACGCGGTCGTGACCCGGCCCGATCCACGCAAGGGCGAGCAGCTGGTGCTGTTCACCACCCAGCCCGACGCGACCGCCGCCGCATTGCAGACCTGGGCGCGCGCGCACGGCGTGGCCGAGCTCGCGGTGCCGAAGGACGTCCGCATCGTCGATGCGCTGCCGGTCCTCGGCACGGGCAAGCTCGACTACGTCACACTGACGGATCGCGCCGCGACGGAGTCGCGCGGCGGAGCGGCCGAAGCCGACGTGGAAGAGGCTGCCTAGAGATGCGGTAATGCCGTGAGCGCCGCCCGACCCGGCGGCGCCGCGCTCGGCTACCGCGCCGGAGCGGGCGTTCCCGTCGGCGGTACCGCGGCGCGCGTCGCGCGGCCGCCGAACGTCGCCAGGCTCTCTTCCCCGCCCGCCGCGAGCGACGAGACGCCGACAAAGGTGTCGTCGACGATCACGCCGGTGAGCGTCGTTCCCGTCGCGGAGGCGGGCAGGTCGCTGTGGTCGGTCCAGTCCTGGGCGTCGTTGCGGCGCCAGTGCACGCGGTAACCGGCGGCACCGGGCACCGCCGTCCAGGACACGATCGTGTCGCTGCCGAGCGCACCGCGCAGCGTCACGTCGAGCGGCGCAGCGGGCGCGGTCGCCAGCCGTGCGATCGTCGCCGCATTGATCGCCGTCACACGCGCGAGGTACGGGAAGTCCATCTTGTCGACCGTGTCGCCATAGTCGCGCGTCCCCTCGCGGCGCAGGTCCTGGTGCTGCTGGTCGTAGTTCTCGATCCCGACGGAGAACCGCACTGCCGGGTAGCCGAGCCGCAGAAACGGTTCATGGTCGCCGCCACGTCCGAACCGATCGGGACGGCGATTGACGAAGACGTCCAGCCCGCCCGGGATTCCGTCCGCCACCCTGTCGATCGCCTTGGCCAGCGCGCGGCTGGGGCCGTCGTCCTCGCCGCCGTTGCCGCGCCGCAGCAGCTGTGCGGCCGGGTCCTCGCTTATCCTCAGTCCTTCCGAGAAGACGCGGACCCGGTCGGCGACGCGCGTCCCGTCCTGCCCAACCGTGTTGCCGACGATGTCGTTGTTGAGCACCGCCGTGACGATCCAGCCGCGTGCCCGCGCGGTCTCGGCCAGCAGGGTGGCGCCCAGCAGCTCCTGCTCCTCGCCCGACAGCGCGGCGTAGACGATCGTCGCGTCGAACGTGCGCCGGGACAGCAACCGTGCGGCCTCCAGCACCAGCGCGACCCCCGACGCATCGTCGTTGGCGCCGGGCGCGTCGCTGGTCGCGTTCATGACATCGCTGACCCGGCTGTCGATGTGTCCCTGCACAATGACGACGCGGTTGGGATCACGCCCGCGCTGGATACCCAGCACGTCGACGATGTTGACGCCGTTCGGCGCGCGGTCGTTGGTGAAGGATCGCTCGATCTCCGACACCGCGATGCACCCGCCGCAGCCGCGCGCGATGCGCTTCAGCTCGGCGCCGAACCAGCGCCTCGCCGCACCGATGCCGCGGCGGGGATCGGTCGAGCTGGACAGGGTGTGGCGCGTGCCGAAGCTGACCAGCGACTCGACGTCGGCCTTGAGGCGGGCCGGATCGGGCGCGGTCTGCGCCGCAGCGGGAGCGGCGAGGAGAGCCGCGCCGGCAAGAAGAACAGTTTGCATCGCGCCTCGTCGACAGGTCAGTGCGCAACAATTGGCGCCGGGCGGGCATGCGCGCGCTGGTCGCGCCATGTCAAACCTGCTGCGGCAGCGCCCGCTCAGCCATCATCCGAACCGATCGGCATGCCCGGGGGCACGGTCACCTCGGCATCCTTGTCGGCGAGGGCGGCCGCCAGCGCCTCGCGGTCGCGCAGCAGTCGCGCGGTTGATAGCGCCCACGCCCGGTCGTCGCCGCTCGCGAAGGATCGCGCCTGCTGCCGTGCTGCCCAATCGGCAAGCGCTTGATCGATGCGGCTGGCGGAGTCGGCGCCGCTCGCCGGGTCGGCGGCCGCGCTAGCCAGGTTCATGATGATCCGCGTGCCGACGCTGCGGCGGACAGCCGCCAGCGCGACACTGGTCGCCGGTGCGTCGGCGATCGCCAGCAGCCGGGTGGCGATGGTCGCGGCATCCGGCACGGCGGGGTCGCGGCGGCGCTGGTCGGCCAGCCGCGCAAGGCGCTCGGGGGCGAGCAGCGCGCGCAAGGAGACCTCGGCGGCGACGGCGGCCGCCACCAGCGGATCGAACACGGCGCTGCCGGCGGTACGCATCACCTCGATGTCGGTCTGACGGTCGCTCTCGCCCGACCAGCCGGCGGACAGCTGCGGGATGAGGCCCGCCGGGACGTCGAGCGCGGCCGGCGCAAGCGTCGCGAGCAGCGCATCGAGTGCGCGGCGCTGCGTCGCCCCGTCGACCGACACCATCGCCGCGCCGCCGCTGCCCCCAACCGCGTAGGTCGAGTAGACGCCGCCGATCAGCTTGGCGGCCGCCTCCACCTGGTAGCGGTGGAGCAGCCAGATCGGCACGAACTTGCGACGCAGCGCCGCAACCGGCTCGTCCCGCCCCAGAGCCGCCGGACCGAACCGCGCGACCGCGGCGGCGCGCACCGTCATCATGCGACCGAGCTCGGCTGCGGGATCGGCGCCATCGTCCCACAGGCTGCCCCACGGCTGCGAGGCGGACGCGCTGCGGGCGTTCTCGTCGGCGACGAAGCGGTAGCCCCGCCGATCGGCCGCCACGGCCTTTGCCCGTGCCGCGGCGTCCGGGTCGCCACCGGCTGGATCGGCGTATAGCCAGTCGATCGCGTGCGTGTCCCACGCACCCAGCCTAACTCCGTAGGCATCCGACAGGTCGGGCGCACCGTCCACCAGGCCGATGCGGGGGGCGGGGTAATCCATGACGGAGGCGCGACCCTGCGAGCTTCCCGCGAAGTTGTGGAGGAGCCCGAGCGCGTGGCCGACCTCGTGCGCGGCGAGCTGGCGGATGCGGGCAAGCGCCACCTGCGCCGGATCATTGGGGCCGCCCGCGCCCGTCCTCGCCGCCCCGACCAGCCCCTCGTAGATCAGCATGTCCTGCCGGACCCGGAGCGACCCCAGCAACACCGCGCCTTTCAGGATCTCACCCGAGCGCGGATCGGCGACCGCGTAACCGTAAGACCAGCCGCGGGTCGCGCGGTTGACCCAGTTGACGACGTTGTAGCGGATGTCGAGCGGGTCCACGCCTTTGGGCAGGATCTCGACGCGGTAGGCGTCGATGAAGCCCGCCGCCTCGAATGCCGCCTTCCACCACGACGCGCCCTCCAGCAGCGCGGTGCGGATCGGCTCGGGCGCGGCGTCGTCGATGTAGAAGACGATCGGCTTGCGGACGCCGGAGCGCGCCGCGGTGGGATCGAGCTTTTCCAGCCGGAACCGGTTCGCGAGGTTCTGGACGATCTGCCCGCCGAGCGGCGCACCGAAATCAAGGATTTGGGTGGCGAAGCTGCCGCCGCGCGGATCGAACGCGCGGGGAACGTATCCGGCCTCCGGCAGGGCAATGAAGCTGTGCCGCACGACCAGCGTCACTTGCCGGGGATCGGGCGCGATGTTGCGCACCTCCGGACCGGGGGTCTCGCTCGCGTAGGTCTGCCGCGCCTCGAACTCCAGGTTCAGCGGGAAGGCGCGCACGCTGTTCGGGTCGGCGGCGCTCAGCGCGTCGATGAGCTTCCAGCCCTTCTCCCCGCTCGTGTTCAGCTGCGCCGTTATCCCCTTGGTATCGCGGGCGAGGAACGGGGCGATGTCGACCAGCAGCGCGCCGTCCGCGCCATCGACCGCGTCGCCGAGCCAGAGCGTGCTGGTGGCAAAGGCGTTCGCAGCCGCGGCCTGTTCGGACGCGGACGCACCGGTCGCACGGAAGCGCGGGTTCTCCAGCTCGAACGCGACCTTCTTGCCGAGCCGCCGGATGACCAGGACCTGCGCGGGCCCGGGTTGCGCACGGTCGAGGCCGATCGGCGCCGAGCCGAGCCCGGTCCGAAGCGCGGTGGTGTAGAGCAGCCGCACCGCGACGCCGTCGCTCGCCGGGGCGGGCAGCGACAGCAAGATGCGGCCCCCCCACCGGTCGACATGGACCGGCAGTAGTCCGTCGAGCCGCTCCGTTCCCTCCACCACGCCGCGCCGCACGGTTGCGCTGCTGTCCCGGCGCTCGGCCGCGACGGGAAGCGCGATCGTCATCAGGACGCCGGCAGCGATGGTTTTCAGGATCATGGTACCCCCCGGGACACGGTGGTGCCGGATCGGCCACCGCCCCGCAAGCCCGGGCGGACGGTGCTCACGCCGCACACCAGATGGTGCTGCGCCGGCAAGCGGTAGCGGTCCCCTTCGCACTTGCACTTTCGCGCTACGCTGTCAGGGGCAGCCGCCATGCAGCCGAGCACGTCGCCGCGCCGCGCCGGTCTGCTCCTCGCAGTCGGCGCCTACGTCCTCTGGGGGGTACTGCCGCTCTACCTGCGGCTGCTGAACAGCGTGCCGCCGCTCCAGATCCTCGCGCACCGGGTGCTCTGGTCGCTGCTGCTGCTGGCGGTGATCGTCGCCTTTCTCCGGGTCGGGCCGGCGCTGCGGACGGCGGCGCGCGGCCGCACGCTGCTGCTGCTGACCGGCAGTGCGGCGCTGATCGCGTTCAACTGGCTGGTCTACATCTGGGCGGTCCAGAACCACCATGTGCTGGAGGCGAGCCTCGGCTATTTCATCAACCCGCTGGTGAACGTGGCGCTCGGGCTGCTGCTGCTCGGCGAGCGGCTCAGGCGCCTGCAGAAGGCGGCGGTCGCCATCGCGGCGCTGGGCGTGGTGGTGATGGCGTCCGGTGGCGGCATGCTGTGGATTTCGGTCACGCTCGCGATCAGCTTCGGCTTCTACGGCCTGATCAGGAAGGTCGCCGCGATCGATGCGCTGGGCGGGCTGACGATGGAGACGCTGCTGCTCGCCCCCGCGTGCGTCGCGCTGCTGGCGTACGCGCACGCGGGAGGGAAAGGCGTGTTCGGGCCCGACCTCCGGCTGGATGCGCTGCTGGTCGTCGCGGGCGCGGTGACGGCGGCGCCGCTGCTGATGTTCGCCGCCGCCGCCCGCCAGCTGCCCTATTCGACGCTAGGCCTGCTCCAGTATATCGCGCCAACCCTGCAGTTCCTCCAGGCGGTGCTGCTGTTCGGAGAGCCCGTGAGCCATCTCCAGCTCGCGGTGTTCGCGCTGATCTGGGGCGGGTGCGCGCTCTTCGCCTGGGACAGCATCGTCGCGCAGCGGGCGTCGGCGCAGCGCGACGGGTAAACCGATCCGGGGTCCGGAACGCCCGGCTCCCTTGATCCGCAGCAGTTGTAGGGACCGTGGCGGACGATGATCATGCCCGGCACGCACGACAGCGATCTCGTCCTCTTGTCGGTCGTCGTTGCGATGTTCGCTTCCTTCGCGGCGCTGAGCCTCGCCGGTCGCCTGCGGGTCAGCCGAGGCGGGGCGCGGCGGATCTGGCTTGCCGCGGCCGCGCTCGCCGGGTGGAGCAGATCAACGCGGCGCACGAGCGCGGCATGGGGTTCGCGCTGGAAGCGATCCGTGGCCGGCGTGCCGAGTCCTTCCTGCCCCCGGACGTCGCCGAGCGCGTGATCGCCAGCTACGACCGGGTCACCCGGACGGGTGAGATCCACGAGTACCGCGAAACCTTTCAGCTTGGAGACGAACCCAAATACTGGGACACCACGCTGGTTCCGCTGCTGGGCGACGACGGGCGGGTCGCCAAGATCATCGGAACGAGCCGCAACGGCACCCGCCAGGTAACGGGAGGAGGGCTAGCTGACCGGCGGGGTCGCGCACGACTTCAACAATCTTCTCACCCCCATCCTCGGGGCGCTTGATCGCCTGCACCAGAAGTGGATCGGTGACGATCGGGATCGCCGCCTGATCGACGGTGCGCTGCAATCCGCCGAGCGCGCCCGCACGCTTGTCCAGCGGCTGCTGTCGTTCGCCAGCCGCCAGCCGCTGCAACCGGTGGCGGTCGACGTCGTCGAACTGGTGAACGGCATGGCCGACCCGATCAACAGCACCATCGGTCCGTCGATCCGCCTGTCGATCACGGCCGAGGCGGGCCTCGCCCCGGCCATCGCCGACGCGAACCAGCTCGAGATGGCGCTGCTCAACCTTAGCGTGAACGCGCGCGACGCGATGCCGGGGTGGACGGCTGACGATCACGCTCGACACGGTCGACGCCGCCGCACCCGAAGCGGAGGGGCTGCCGGCCGGTCGTTTCGTCCGGCTGTGCGTCAGCGACACCGGCGTCGGGATGGATGCGCAGACGCGCCGCGCGATCGAGCCGTTTTTCTCGACCAAGGGGATCGGCAAGGGCACCGGACTTGGCCTGTCGATGGCGCACGGCCTCGCGGCGCAGCTCGGCGGCGCCCTGATCATCCACAGCGCGCCGGGCGAGGGCACCAGCATCTGCATCCTGCTGCCGCAGGGGGCGCACGTGCGGCCCGTTCCGCCGCCGCGGCTGGCCGTCGCCGCGAAGGTGACGGCAGGCGGGCGCGTGCTGCTGGTAGACGACGACGAACTCGTCCGCACGAGCACCGGGCAGATGCTGGTCGACCTGGGCTACCAGGTGACGGTCGCGGCTTCGGCCGAGCAGGCGATCCAGCTGTTCAGGCGAGTGGCGCGCCCGACCTGGTCATCACCGATCAACTGATGTCCGGAATGACCGGCACCGAGCTGGCGCAGCACCCGGCCGAGCGGCACTCCCGCACGCCGACGCTGATCATTCCGGGCTATGCCGACCTCGTGCAATGAGCTCACCGCAACGATCGTGCCTGCGCTCCACGCGTGGGCGCCGCGGCTTACAGGTTCGCCTGCTCGTCCTGTGGCAGGTCGGCGTCCGGCGGGTAGTAGAGCGCGGCGCACTCCCCGGCGAGGCAGCCGCCCTCGATCTCGATGTCGTCGCGGTAAGCGTCGGCGATGAAGCCGAGCGTGTCGACGTGCCGCGCCTCGAAGTACATCCGGTGCACGTCGTCGCGCCCGGCGCCGTAGACAACCCGGCCGACCTTTGCCCAGATCGACGCCATCGTGCACATCCCGCAAGGCTGCAGCGTCGAATACAGCGTGGCCCCACGCAGCTCCATCTCGCCCGTGCTCTCGCACGCGCGGCGGATTGCCATCATCTCGGCATGAGCAGTCGCGTCGGGCAGCTCCTGCGTCTGGTTGCGTTCGGCGGCGATGACCTTGCCATCGAGGACGATCACGCACCCGAGCGGCGAGGTGGACGGATCGGAGCCCTTCGATCGCGCGACGTCGAGCGCCATTCGCATCCAGCGTTCGTCATTCCCCGCGCGCATGGCCGTTTCCCCGATCACCGCGCCAACGCTCCACCCGGCCGTTCGATGCGTCGATGTCCATGGTACTCGCCAGACACATTCCTGAAGCCGATCAATCCATCCACTAATACGATTTTAGTTCTGAAACGTCGCGGCTCATCACACCTGCAACAACAAGCGTCCGGGTCGGCATCAAGCATGCTGCGGGGGCGTGGCGAGCGGACGGCAACCCACCGTCCAGAACAGGGGAGGATAGCGCCGTGGCAATCAAGGCTTTCAGGGTCCGCATGCTGGCGGGGACAATCGTCGGCGCCGCCGCGCTTTGCTGGACGGCCTCCCCCGCCGCCGCGCAGGACTCGCCCGTTCCGATCCCCGCCGATCAGCAGGCCGCGGCGGATGCGAACGCGGCGGCGCAGGGCACGCAGCCGCCCGCCGCGACCAGCAGCGACAGCGACGTCCCGCCCGGCACCACCGCGCAGGAGAACGGCCCGGACATCGTCGTCACCGGATCCTTCCTCCGCAACGTCCGGCAGGAGGACCGCGCCTCGCCGATCCTGTCGGTCGGGCAGGAGGATCTGGCGAAGACGGGCATCACCTCGCTTGCCGACATTACCCGCTTCATTCCGCAGAACGTCGGCAGTGCGGGCGGCATCCAGGATCTGGCGAAGGGTGGCGGCGCCGACTCGCGCGACACGCGCTCCGCCAACCTGCGCGGGCTGGGCTCCGGTGCGACGCTGGTGCTGCTGAACGGGCGGCGCGTCGTGCCGATCGACGGATTCGTCAACCTCAACAGCCTAACGCCGGAGATCGCGGTGTCGCGGCTGGAAACGGTGCTCGACGGCGCGTCTTCGACCTATGGCGCGGACGCGGTGGCGGGCGTCGTCAACGTCATCACCGACACGCGCTTCCGCGGGCTGAAGCTCTCCGGCCAGTTCACCCACATCGCGGACTCACCCGCCTTCAACGTGGGCGCGATGTGGGGCGTGGGTGACGGCGGCTTCCGCAGTGTGACCTCCATCGCCTATCGCAACGTCGACCGCCTCCAGAACGGTGAGCGCGACGTCACCAATTTCTTCAACCCATCGGCCGGTGCGGGCGCCAACCCCGGATCGTTCATCCTCTACGCGCGGCCCCGCACGGCAAGCGGCGGCGACGTGATCATCAACGGCAACAATTATTCGACGCTCTACGACCGGTTCCGCAATGCAGCGGGGCAGGTGACGGTGGTCGATCCCAACTGCGGCTCGGCGGAAACGCAGAGCCGCTACGTGCCCGCCGCGAACAGCCCGGGCTTCGGGCTCGGCTCCTGCCAATTCAGCTTTCAGGCGCAGAACCCGATCCGCCCGGCGTCGCAGTCGCTGCTGATCCATAACGATACCACGTATGAGATCGCCGACGGGCACCAGCTGTTTGCCGAAATCTCGATCTACCACCAGGATGCGCAGCGCTACGGCGTGCCGTCGTTCGCGCAGAACCGGAACGGCCCGACCCCGCCGATCGTACCGGCCGCCAACCCGCTCAATCCCTTTGGCGTCGACGTCGGCTTTATCGGCCGCGCGATCGGCTCGCAGGGGTTCGCCGGCACCCTCTACAAGGTGCAGCGCGATCAGGTCGACCAGCGCCACCTGGTGGTCGGCGGGCGCGGCACGATCGGCGGCGGCTGGAACTACGAGGCGAACGCCACCTGGTCGCGCGGCGAGGTCAACTCGGTCGACAAGGACACCGACATGCGGCTGTTTCAGGCCGCGCTGAACGGCTTCGGCGGACCCAATTGCAACATCCGCTTCAACGGCGCGGGTAGCGGGGCGGTGCCGGGGCAGGGCAACTGCCTGTATCTCAGCCCCTTCGCCAAGGACAATCTGACCCAGGATCCGTCGCTGATCTTCAACATTCAGACGGAAGAGATCGCCAACACCGTCCGCGAGTTCCTGATCGGCGAGGCGGTCGTCAACGGGACGCTGGTGGAGCTCGCGGGTAACCCGCTCGACGTCGCGGTCGGCGTGCAGTACCGGCAGGAGCGCCAGGTCGCCCGCTACTCCGACCTCTTCCAGAACGGTTTCGGCGCGTTCAACGGGCCGTTCCGTAACACCGACCTGAAGCGCGAGGTGAAGAGCATCTTCGCCGAGGCGAACTACAAGCCGTTCGAGGCGCTGAACCTCAATATCGCGGCGCGCTACGAGGATTACGGCAACTTTGATACGCTCGCGCCCAAGATCGCGGCCAATCTGCGCCCGACCGACTGGCTATCGATTCGCGGCTCGGCCAGCAAGGCGTTCCAGGCACCGGCGATCGCCAATTCGACCGACGCGCTGATCTCGACCAATGTCGCGAACATCATCGATCCGCTCGACGGATCGATCGTGTTCCGCTCGCTCCAGCAGTTCGGCAATCCCAACCTGCAGCCGCAGAAGGCCGACGTCTTCAACATCGGCACGACCCTACTGCCCGTCCGCCAGGCTAGCATCTCCGTCGACTACTGGAACTACAAGTACGTCAACCAGATCCAGCTCCAGAACGGTCAGGCGGTGATCAACGCCGATCCGCGCGGGCCCAATGTCATCCGCGACTCGACCGGTGCCGCCCAGTCGGTGATCGTGACGTCGTACAATGCGCCGAGCGGCACGCAGACCTCCGGCATCGATATCGCGGGGCGGTTCGAGCTGGAGACGGGGGCGCTCACGGTCGGCTTCCGCAACAACCTCTCGATCCTGCTGAAGTACGACGTCGATACCGGCACCACCGTCTATGACGGCGTCGGCAAGCGCAACAACTACCAGACGTCGCCGCTCACCGCGGCTGCGGCACCGCGCTACCGCAACGTCGCCGGCATCGACTTCTCGCTCGGCGATCACGCGCTGACCGTCGACTGGCGCTACGCCAGCAGCATCCGTGACGACTATCAGCAGGTGCTCGGCGCACCCGAGGTCGCCCGGATCGGCGCCTGGTCGGTCTTCGACTGGCAGTACGCCGTCCGGTTCGGCAGCGACCGCCGGTTCGAAGTCGCGGTCGGGATGACCAACGCGTTCGACAAGGAGCCGCCGCGCGCGATCTACACGGGCTATCTCTCGACGACGTCGGATCCGTTCGGCCGCCAGACCTATGGCCGCCTGACCGCGCGGTTCTGAGCGGAAGCGTGCCGCGCACTTCCGCCGCTTCGCCGCTGCCGGCGCGCTCGCCGGCGCGGCCGGCACCCGTTAGGACGGTGCCATGCTGGCCCTGATCGGCGTCCTTGCGATCCTGTCGCTGCTCGGCCTGATCCTGTCGAACCGGATCTCGCCGCTCGCGGCGCTGATCCTGGTGCCGGTCGCGGCGGCGGTCCTGGCCGGGCTGGGGGCGGAGCTGCCCGATTATGTCGCGTCGGGACTCGCCAAGATCGCGCCGGTTGCCGGCATGTTCGTGTTCGCGATCCTGTTCTTCGGCATCATGACCGATGCCGGGCTGCTGGCGCCGCTGGTCGGGCTGGTGCTGCGGCTGGTGGGAGAGAAGCCGCGCCGGATCGCGGTCGGCACCGCGGCGCTCGCGCTGCTCATCCACCTCGATGGATCGGGCGCGGTCTGCTTCCTGGTCACGATACCGGCACTGCGGCCGCTCTACGACCGGCTCGGCATGGATCGCCGTGTGCTCGCCTGCACCGCGTCGATGGCGGCGGGCGTGAACTTCCTGCCGTGGACCGGGCCGACGCTGCGTGCGTCGGCGTCGCTGAAGGTGCCGACGTCGGCGCTGTTCACGCCGATGATCGCGGTGCAGCTGGTCGGGCTCGTCTTCGTCTTCGCCGCGAGTTGGTGGCTCGGGCGGCGCGAGGAGTTGCGGCTCGCGGCGGCGGGGCGGCTCGGCACGCCAGCCGCGGACGCGAGCCGATCGGGCGCGCTCGCGGCGGAGCCGCTCGGGCAAGCGCACGGCGACGACGACAAGGCGGCGGCGCTGCGCCGGCCGCGGCTCTACCCGGTCAACCTCGCACTCACGCTCGTCGCGATCGCCCTGATGGTCAGCGGCGCGGTTGAGCCGGTGCTGGTGTTCATGGTCGCGACCGCGCTTGCGCTGGTCATCAACTATCCAACTGCCGCCGAGCAGCGCGACCGCATCGACGCGCACGCCCGCGCCGCGCTGCTGATGGCCGGCATCCTGCTCGCCGCGGGTGCCTTCACCGGGATCATGACCGGATCGGGCATGATCCGCGCCATGGCCGAGGCGGCGGTGCGCCACGTCCCCGACGGCGTCGGCGGGCACATCCCGGTGGTGCTCGCCGTTCTCTCGATGCCGCTGTCGCTGCTGTTCGATCCGGACAGCTTCTACTTCGGCGTGCTGCCGGTCGTGGCAGAGGTCGCCGACCACTTCGGCACGCCGCGGATCCAGGTCGGCCAGGCGGCGCTGCTCGGGCAGATGACCACTGGATTTCCGGTCAGCCCGCTCACGCCCGCGACCTTCCTGGTGGCGGGGCTGAGCGGCGTGGAGCTCGGCGCGCATCAGCGCTTCGCGATCCCGTGGCTGTTCGCGGCGACGCTGGTGATGACGGCGGCCGCGGTCCTGCTCGGAGTGCTGCCGTTGTGATCCGGGTCGCGCTGTCGCTCGCCGCGGTGCTGGCCGCGACCGCCGCCGACGCCCGCGTCATCCGGCTGGTGGTGGAGCGCGAGGAACGGTCACCCGCCACGCGCGCCGGCGCGCCCGAGTACCGCATCCTCCACGGCCGCTACGAGGGCGATCTCGATCCCGCCGCGCCGGGCAACGCCGTCATTACCGACATCACGCTCGCACCGCGCAATGCGGCCGGTCGGGTTGCCTACAGCGCGACCTTCGCGATCGCGCTGCCGGTCGACCCGGCGCGCGGCAGCGGCGTGCTGTTCTATGACGTGCCCAATCGCGGCAACGGGACGGTGGCGGCCGACCTCGACGGGCACATCCGGGTGGTGAGCGGATGGCAGGGCGACCTAGCGCCGATGGCGGGCGCGCAGACCGCAACCGTCCCCGTCGCTGCGGGCGCGACCGGCACGGTGCTGCAGCGCTTCGTCAACATGCCCGCGGGCACCACCACGCTTTCCATCACCGGCAGCATCGGCCGGCCGACGCCGCGACCGCTTCCCGTCAGCCTCGACACCGCCCGGGCGCAACTGCTGCGGCAGACGAGCGACGCGGCCGCGCCGGTGCCGCTCCCAGCCGCCGCCTGGGCGTTTGCCGACTGCCGCACCCGCCCGTTCCCGGGCACGCCCGATCCGACCCGGCTGTGCGTCAGCGGCGGCTTCGATCCCGCTCAAGCGTACACGTTGATCTACCAGGGCCGCGATCCGCTGGTGCTCGGCATCGGCTTTGCGGCGGTGCGTGACCTCAACGCCTTCCTGCGCCACGCCCCGGCGCCGGCGAACCCGCTCGCGGGACGCGTCCGCTGGCCGATCATCACCGGCACGTCGCAGTCGGGAAACTTCGTCAAGAGCTTCATCAACCTCGGCTTCAACGCCGACGAGGACGGGCGTCAGGTGTTCGCCGGCGCGAACCCCAACATCGCCGCGCGGCAGGTGCCGCTCAACATCCGCTTCGGCGTGCCGGGCGGTGCGGCAACGCTGTGGGAACCCGGCAGCGAGGGGACCTTGTGGTGGGGGACGTATGACGACCGCGTGCGCGGGCGTGGCTTGTCCAGCCTGCTCGACGCGTGCCGCCGCACCGCGACCTGCCCCAGGATCATGGAGACGGTCGGGTCCGCCGAGACCTGGGGCCTGCGGATGTCGCCCGGCATGGTCGGCACCGATGCCGCCCGCGACCTGCCGCTGCCGCCGGAGGTACGGCGCTACTACTTCCCCAGCGTGACCCACGGGGGATCGTACGTCGGCGGATTTCCGGTGAAAGGCGAGCCCGCGTCCCCCGGCGCACCGCGCTGCACGCTTGCGATGAACCCGAACCCGTCGGCCGACACCCGCCGGGCGCTGCTCGCGCGGCTGGCGGAGTGGGTGTCGCGCGGCACAGCCCCGCCGCCCAGCCGATATCCGACGATCGCGGCCGGCGAGCTGGTGGCGCCGACGGCGCGTGCGATGGGCTGGCCCGCCATTCCGAGGGCACCGAGCCCGGATGGGCACCTCAACCAGTTCCTCGATTACGATTACGGCCGCGGCTTCGACTATCAGCGGCTAAGCGGCGTGCTCCGGCAGCAGCCGCCGCACGTGCGCCGCCCGATCCCCTCGTTGGTCCCGCGCGTCGATCGCGACGGGAACGAGGTCGGCGGTGTGCCGTCCATCCAGCTGCTGGTGCCGATCGGGACCTACACCGGCTGGAACGAGCTGGCCGAGGGCTATGGCGCGGGCGGGCCGTGCGGCTTCGTGGGCGGCTTCATCCCCCTCGCGCGGACACGCGACGAGCGGATGGCTCGCGGCGATCCGCGCCGCTCGCTCGAGGAGCGCTACCGCGACCATGCCGGCTTCGTCGCGCGGGTCCGCACCGTAGCGGCCGAGCAGGTCGCGGCCGGTTGGCTGCTCCCCGACGATGCCGCGCGGATCGTCGCGGAGGCGGAGGCGAGCGATGTCCTTCGCTAAGGCGCTGCTGCTCGCGGGAACGGTCGCGCAACCGGCGGGGGATCGCTGCACGGCGCTCGCCGGGGCGGAGCGCACCGCCGCGGCCGTGCCGGCGGGTACGCGCGTGCCGACCGGGCCGAGCGGCGGCGCGGTGAGCCTGTCCGGATTCTGCCGGGTGGAAGGCGTGCTGCGCCCGGTCGCCGGATCGCGGATCGGCTACCAGCTCTGGCTGCCCGCGCCGGGCAAGTGGACCGGACGCTTCCAGATGTTTGGCAACGGCGGCTATTCCGCGGAACTGCCGCTCGGCCAGATGGCGGCGGCGGTCGCGCGCGGTTCCGCCGCGATCGCGACCGACACCGGGCACAGCGGCGACGATCCAGACTTCGCGCGCGGCGCGCCGGAGGCGATCGTCGACTGGGGCTGGCGCGGGGTGCACCTGTCGGCGGTGGAGGGTCAGCGGCTGACCGCGCGCTACTACGGCCGGGCGGCGCGGTACCGGTACTTCGCCGGTTGCTCGACCGGCGGGCACCAGGCGATGATGGAGGCGCAGCGCTTCCCGGACGACTTCGACGGCATCGTCGCGGGCGCCCCCGGCGCAAATCGGGTGACCCTCAACGCCGCCTTCCTGTGGCAGTTCGTCACCAACAATCCGACGCCCGGCCGCCCGCCGCTGCTCGACGCCTCCGACCTGAAGCTTTTGCAGGATCACGCGCTCGCCACCTGCCACACGGCCAACGGCGCGGCGGCCGGAGGGCTGGCGGCGGACGGCTGGCTGAACGATCCGCTCGGCTGCCGGCCCGATCCCGCCGCGTTGCTGTGCCGCCCGGGTGGCACGGGCGATTGCCTGACCGCGGCACAGGTGCAGGCGGCCGCGGCCATGTACCGCGGCGCGACCGACCCGCGGACGGGCAAGCGCGTGACCCTTCCCTGGCTGCCGGGCAGCGAGGCGGGGTGGGCGGCTTACTGGGCCGACCCGCGGCAGCCCGATCAGCCGGCGCGTGCCAATTTCTGGCGCTTGTGGACTGGCTATGGCGACCGCTGGCAGCCCAGCAAGTTCGATTGGGGACGCGATCTCGCCGCCGCCAGGACGCGGCTCGGGCCGGTGATCGACGCGGTCGACCCGGACCTCGACGGGTTTCGCAGACGTGGGGGCCGTCTGCTCCAGTACCACGGGCTCGCCGATCCGGTGGTCTCGCCGCTTGACACGATCGCCTACCGCGACGCGGTCGCGCGGCGCACGCCCAAGCTGTCGGCATGGAACCGGCTGTTCTTGGTGCCGGGCATGGGGCACTGCGCCGGCGGCCCGGGGTTCTGGCGGTTCGATGCGCAGACCGCAATCGAGCGGTGGGTGGAGCAGGGGCAGGCACCCGATCGCCTTGTCGCCGGCCAGGCGGCGGGCACCGCCACCCGCCCGCTCTGCCCCTATCCGCAGCGTGCCCGTTTCCGCGCCGGGCCGACCGACGCGGCCGACAGCTTCGTGTGCGAAGCCCCGCTCAGCCGCGCGTCGGCGGGAACGCCGCGACGCGACTGACCCGGCCGGGCAGCGGCCGGCCGAGCCGATCGCCCAGCCACTGCGCCGCCTCCGTCACCGCCGGCAGCGACATACCGGTCGCGATCCCGCCGCGATCGAGCGTGTAGAGCAGGTCCTCCGTCGCGACATTGCCCGATGCGCCCGGCGCGAACGGGCACCCGCCGAGCCCGCCGATCGAGCAGTCGAGGATCGCAACACCCAGCTCCAGCGCCGCCCAGGCATTGGCGACCGCGGTGTTGCGGGTATCGTGGGCGTGGAGCCGGAGCGGGACGCCCGGCGCCGCGGCGGCGACCGCCGTGATCACTTGGCGCACGTCGGCGGGGGTGGCGACGCCGATCGTGTCGGCGAGCGCGATCTCCCGCGCGCCACCATCCGCCAGTCGCCGCGCAATCGCAGCGACCCGGGTCGCCGGCACCTCGCCGTCGAACGGGCAGCCGAACGCGACGGAAATGGTTGCCTGCGCACGTCGTCCGGCCTCGTTCGCGAGCGTCAGGATCTCCAGCGCGTCGGCCACGGTGCCCTCGGCATCGCGGCCCTGGTTGCTCTGCGCGAAGCCGTCGCTCGCCGCCGCTACCGCGCCGATCTCCTCCACGCCGGTCCGGAGCGCGCGATCCACCCCGCGCCGGTTGAGTGCGAGGCCGACCGTGACCGCCCGCAAGCGGCCGACTGCGTCGCACACCGCTTCTGCATCCGCCATCTGTGGGACGCGCAGCGGATGGACGAAGCTGGCGATCTCGATCCGGGCCGCGCCGGCCGCATCGGCGCGGCGGATCAGCGCGACCTTGTCGGCGGTGGAGAGCGCCACCGCCTCGTTCTGCAGCCCGTCACGGGCCGCAACCTCGACGATCTCGACAGCGGCGGGATAGGTCATGCAACCTGGCCGGCCGGCGGCGGTGCTGCCGGCTCGGCGATCACGCCGCCGGCGATCAGCGCGTCGATCGCGACATCGTCGTAGCCGGCCGCGCGCAGCACCGCGCGCGTGTCGCCGCCGAGCCGGGCGGGCAGGCGATCGGCGGTGTCACCGCCGCCGTGCGTGCGGAACGGCGAACGCACGGTCATCAGCTCGCCTTCCGTCTCATGGGTGGCCGCGCGGAACAGGCCGACATCGGCGAGGTGGGGATCGTCGAACAGGTCCTCCAGCGCGTTGACCGGGCCGCTCGGGATGCCCGCGTCGCGCAGCAGTTGAAGCCAGTCCGCGGTCGCGCGCGCGGGCATGGCGTCGGCGATGATCGCGTACAGCGTGTCGATGCTGCGGCTGCGCACCACGGGGTCGACGACGCGCGGGTCTCCGGTCAGGTCGTCGCGCCCGATCAGGCGCAAGAACGCGACCCAATGCGCGGTGGTGTAGGGCAGCAGGCTGATGAAGCCGTCCGCGGTCCGGTGCGGCTTGCGGAACGGCGAGGACAGTCGGTCGTAGCCGGTGCCGCCGAGCGGCGGCGCGAAGCTGCGGCCGGCGAGCTGCTCGACCAGGAGGAAGCTGACCAGGCTCTCGAACATCGGAGCCTCCACCTTGACGCCCTCGCCCGTTCGCGCGCGCGACAGCAGCCCGCCGAGCGTCGCGAGCGCCAGGTGAAGCCCGCCCACCTTGTCGGCGATGATCGTCTGGAGGAAGCGCGGCGCGCCGTCCGCACCCGCGTTCAGGCGGGCGATGCCGGAGCGCGCCTGGACGATGTCGTCATAGGCGGGCTCGTTCTCGTCGCGTCCGCCCTCGCCGTAGCCGGCGGTGAAGCAGTAGACGAGCCGCGGGTTGATAGCGCGCAGCCGGTCCCACCCGATCCCCAGTCGCTCCGCCGAGGACAGCCGCATGTTGTGCACCAGCACGTCGGCGTCCGCGACCAGCCGGTCGATGATCGCCTGCCCCTCCGGATGGCGCAGGTCGACGGCGAGCGACCGCTTGTTACGGTTCAGGTTGAGGAAGCCCGCGCCCATGTCCGCGCTATGGCCCGGCCGCACGGCGCGGAACACGTCGCCCGTCAGCGGCTCGACCTTGGTCACGTCCGCTCCAAGGTCGCCGAGTATCTGTGTCGCGTAGGGCCCGAGCACGACCGTGGTCATGTCAAGCACGCGAACGCCCTTGATCAGGTCCAGCATGCACTCCTCCCCTACCGCTATTGCAGGCTGGTGTGCAGCGCCAACATTATACGCTCAAGTAAGTTTTCGCTTGCGTTTCATTGCCGCTGCCTATGAATTTGCGGGATGTCCGCCGAGCCCTTCGCCCGCCCAATCTTCTCGCCCGCGTCCGCCGTCAGCTTTCGCCATCTGCGCGCCTTCCGCGCCGCCGCGCAGCACCAGCATTTCACCCGCGCGGCCGAGGCGGTGGGACTGTCGCAGCCCGCGCTGAGCGCGCTGGTCAGCCAGCTCGAGATGCACCTGGGTGTGAAGCTGTTCCAACGCACCACACGGTCGGTGGAGCTCACCGCGGTCGGGCGGCTGTTCCTCGATGCGGCCGAACGGATGCTCGCCGACCTGGACGCCGCGGTCGCGGAGGCGAAAGATCACGCGCTGCTCAGGCGGGGCAAGCTCAGGATCGCGGCGCTACCGTCGCTGTGCACCGGTATCCTGCCGCGGCTGATGGACGTGTTCCACCGTCAGTATGAGGGTGTGGCGCTATCGATCCTCGATGTGCCCGGCGATGAGGTGGTGGCGCTCGCCGCCAGCCGCCAGGTCGATCTCGGCATCGGCTACATGCCCGCAAGCGGCACGCTGGACGCGGAACCTGTCCTGACCGACCGGCTGGTCGCGCTCGCCAGCCCGTCGCTGATCCCCGCGGCGACCACCAGGCTGGGCTGGCGCGACCTTGCGCCGCACCCGGTGATCGCGATGAGCCCGGGCACCACCGTTCGCCGCCTGATGGACGAGGCCGCGGCGGAGGCGAAGGTCAGCCTGTCGATCGCACTGCAGGCGAACCAGATGCCGACCGCCATCGCCTTCGCGAGCGCCGGGCTCGGCATCGCGGTGCTGCCGAGTTCGGGCATCCCGCCCGAGATGCAGCGGACCATGACCTGCGCGGAGCTGGTCCAGCCGCGGGTCGACCGCACGCTCTCCGTACTGCGGTCGCGCGACCAGGTCTCGACCCCCGCAGTCGAGGCGTTCCTGTCGATCCTGCGCAGCGAGGCGGGCGCCGCGGGCTGATCCCGCGGCGCGGGCGCGTCACCGCCGCATCGGCAGTCGGGCCGCGGCGATCGTCACCGGCGCGGACGCCACCACGTCGTCGGCCGCGCGGGCGAGGTGCAGCTGATAGCTGCCGCCCGCCACCTGCCAGCCGCCGCCGGCTTCGCGAAAGGTCGCGAGCAGCCGCGGGTCGACGGGAACGCTGACCGTCCGGCTAACGCCGGGGGCGACCTCGACCTTGGTGAAGCCGCCGAGCCGCTTGGGCTCGCTGATCCCCGGTCCGGACACGTAGATCTGCGCCACGTCCTTACCCGCGCGCGCGCCGGTGTTGGTGATGCGGAACCGCGCGGTGATGCTGGTGCCGTTCGCCTGGGCGGACAGCTGGTCGTAGCGGAAGCTGGTGTAGGACAGGCCGTGGCCGAAGGCGAAGGCGGGCTTGTTCCGCTTCGCCTCGTGCCAGCGATAGCCGACCAGCGCTCCCTCCGGGTAGCGGAACTCGCCCTTCTGCGGCGGCTGCGGCTGGGGCAGCTGCGTCACCGCATCAATGAAGGTGACGGGCAGGTGACCCGACGGGTTCACCGCGCCGGTCAGCACGTCTGCGATCGCCTCGCCGCCCTGCGTGCCCGGGAACCAGGCGGCGACGATCGCCGCCGCCTTTTCGCGCCACGGGGTCAGCACCGCGCTGTTTGTTTCGAGCACCACCACCGTGTTGCGGTTCGCGCCCGCGACCTGGTCGATCAGCGCGTCCGCCTTCTCATCAAGCGTCAGCGCCACGTCGATGCTCTCCGACGCCCACTGCGTCCCGAACACGACCGCGACGTCGGCCCCACGCGCGGCGGCCGCGGCCGCGGCCGGATCCGCGCCGTCGACATAGCTGATCTGCGCGCCCGGCAGGCGACGCTTCAGCGCCTCCATCGGCGAATTGGGATAGTACATCTTCGGCCCCGGCCAGATCTTCGGCTCGGCATCGGGCACGGCATTGCCGCCGACCGGGTAGACCAGCGACGATCCGCCGCCGGCCAGCACGCCCTTGTCGGCGTGGCCGCCGATAATGACGATCCGCTTCGCCGATGCCGCGAGCGGGAGGACGTTGCCGCGGTTCTTCAACAGCACGATCGAGTCGGCCGCCGCCGCCCGCGTCACCGCGCCGTTCGCCGCCAGCATGTCGCCCGGCAGGTCCATCGGCGCGGCGGTGATCGGATGATCGAACAGCCCGTGCTCGAACATTGCGAACAGGATGCGGCCAACCGCGCGGTCGACCAGGTCGATGCCAACCTGTCCGGCGGCGAGCGCCGCCTTCAGGTCCTTGCCGAAGAACTCGTCCTTGTCGAAGGGGTAGCCCGACTGCTGGTCCTGCCCGGCTTTGAGCGCCGCGCCGGTCGAGTGGGTCGCACCCCAGTCCGACATGACATAGCCCGGCCACTGCCAGTCGCGGCGCAGCACGTCGGTCAGCAGCCACGGGCTCTCGCAGGAGAAGATCGTGTCCACCCGGTTGTACGCGCACATTACCGAACCCGGCCGCCCGCGCTCGATCGCGATCTCGAACGCCAGCAGGTCGGACATCCGCGCCGCGTCATGGTCGATGACCACATTGCCGTTGTTGCGGTCAGTCTCTTGATCGTTGATCGCGAAGTGCTTGACCGTCGAAATGATGTGGTTCGCCTGAATGCCCGCGACCGCGGCGCCCGTCATCACGCCGGCGAGCAGCGGATCCTCGCCGCCATATTCGAAGTTGCGGCCGTTGCGCGGCTCGCGCTCCAGGTTGACGCCGCCCGCCAGCATGACGTTGAAGCCCGACGCGCGCGCCTCTGCACCGATCATCTGACCACCCTTGAAGGCGACCTCCGGATCCCAGCTCGCCGCGACGCCCAGGTTGGAGGGAAGCGCCGTCCGCTCGCGCTTGCGCGCGGCACCGCCCTGGGTCGCCACGCCGATCGCGGCGTCGGTCTGCCACTGCGGCGGGATGCCGAGCCGCGGCACTCCGGGCACATAGCCAGCGGAGCCGGCACGCGCCTCCGCCGGCGCCTTGAACTGGCGCGGCGGGAAGTCGGTCCCGAAGTAGCCGAGCATCAGCGTCACCTTCTCGTCTGCCGTCATGCGCGGCAGCAGCAGCGCGACGCGCTGCTCGGCGGTAAGTGCCGTGTTCATCCACGGCCGCTCGCCCGCGCTGGCGGCTGGAGCGCGCCGTTCCTGGCCGAACCCACCGGTCGCGCCCGTGATCATTGCCGCCGCCGCCAGCAGCATGGCCGCCCTACGCATCAAAGCCCCTCCCAAAGTCGTTGCCGCTCCGTCGGTGTCGCCGGACGCGCTAATGCAGTTTAGGATGTCCGGCCCCGCGTTGGCAAACAAAGCGAATAGCGTGATGCGGTGATCGCCGACCGCAATCAAAGCAGCGATGATTGATCCGCTGATCGGATGAAACGATCGTAACCTTCGATTTTGCGATTAGGTGTTTGCGCGCCAGACTTTCCCGTCCGCACACAGGTGGGGGTCCGGCTGTTCCGTGCAGCTTCCCTCGCCAAACAAACAGGTGGCGGCAGGGGAGGATGGCAGATGACGAAAGGGCAGCTGGCGATCTGCGCGAGCAGTGGAGCATTGATCCTGGCGATGATGGCCGCAACACCGGCAGCGGCGCAGACCCAGACGACCGACAGTCCGGCCGGGCCGGTCGTCCAGAACGAGCCCCCGAGCGAGACGGAAGCCGCTACCGAGGCGCTGCCGGCGCAGGAGGCTGGCGAAGAGGACGACGGCGAGATCGTCGTCACCGGCACCAACATTTCGGGCGTCAAGCCGGTCGGCAGCGAGGCGATCTCGCTCAACCGCCAGGCGATCCTGGCGACGGGGCAGACCAACGCCGCGGACGTCGTCCGCACGCTGCCGCAGGTGCGCAACCTGGGCGAGTTCCGCGAGGGCGGTACGCAGGGCGGCAACAACAACCAGCAGGGGAACGCGATCAACCTGCGCGGCCTTGGGCAGGCGGCCACGCTGGTGCTGGTCGACGGCCACCGCATCACCAACACCGGCGCGTCCCAGACCTTTACCGAGGCCAATATCGTGCCCCTCGCCGCGCTGGAGCGGGTGGAAGTCATCGCCGACGGCGCGTCCGCAATCTACGGGTCGGACGCGGTCGCCGGAGTGGTCAACTTCGTCGTGCGCAAGGACTACAACGGCGTGGAAGCGGGCTTCCGCGTCAGCAACAGCAATGGGGGGTTCGAGTACACGCCCTCGCTCACGGCCGGGGCGACCTGGACCGCGGGATCGCTCGGCGACGGCAGCATCATCGCCAGCTACGAATTCACCCACCGTGACGCCTATCGCCGCGCCAAGAACCCGTACCTGCGTCAGGACCTCCGCCGTTTCGGCTTCTACGACGCGCGGCTGAACGGCACCACCGCGACGGCCGGGTTCAACGGCAACATCGTGGTGCCGGCGGCCGACCCGGACGGCGCCGGCCCGCTCCAGCCGCCGACCAATGCGACCATTCCGCTCGCGGGACCGAACATCTACTACGGCCTGCCGACCGGAACCAACGTCGGCCTTAGCGTCGGCGCGCTCAGGCTCAACCAGCCCGACCTGATCGATAGCGCGCTGTTCAACGACTATACCGGGGAGAGCGAACGGCATCAGGCAACGCTGTACCTGCGCCAGAACCTGGGCGACGCGATCGAGGTGTTCGTGTCGGGCACCTACAACAACCGCGAGACGATCTCCGCAACCGCACAGGGCGTGATCTCAAACGTGCTGCTGCGCCCGACGCTCTACAACCCGGTCACCAACCTGCCGACCGCGACGCCGAACCCGAACTACATCCCCGGGCTCGCCGCGGGGCCGCTGACGGTGCAGCTCAACGTCATCGACAGCGTCGGGCTGAACAATTGGACCGGCGAGAACGAGGCGTACAACATCACCGGCGGCGCGACCGTCAAGTTGCCGTGGAGCTGGCGGGCCGATGCCTACTACACCTACGGCCGCGACAAGGCGTGCAACTACTGCCAGCTCGGCACGAACATCAACCCGACCGCGCTCCAGTATCTGATCGACATCGGCGAGATCAATCCGCTGAACAACGTGACCCCGCTGTCGCCCGCGACGATCGCGCGCTTTACCGGCGACAACATCCAGCGCAGCGGCAGCGGGATCGACGACGTCGTCGTGAAGCTCGACGGTCCGCTGTTCGCCCTGCCCGGCGGCACCGTGCGCGCGGCGTTCGGCGGCGAGCGCAACAAGGTCACCAACTACAACATCAACGGCGCCAACCGGCTGTTCAACAACGCCTTCCGCCTCGATACGGACCAGAACACCAGCCGCGGCGCACGCACCATCTGGTCGGCCTTTGCCGAGCTCTACCTGCCGCTTGTGGCCGACGACATGGACGTGCCGCTGATCCGGTCGCTGACGCTCAGCGGTGCCGCGCGCTACGACGACTATTCGGACGTCGGCGACACCTTCAATCCCAAGATCAGCGGCACGTGGGAGGTCTTCGACTCACTCACGCTGCGTGGATCCTGGGGAACGTCGTTCCGCGCGCCCAACCTGCCCGACGTGAACCCGAGCGCGATCTCGAGCGGCGGGACCTTTGCCTATTTCTACACCGGCAACGATCCGCGCATCCCGCGCGGGCCGATCACGGCCGGCTATATCACCGGCGCCAATCCCAATCTGGTGCCGGAGAGCGCCGACACGTGGCAGGTCGGCGCCGACTTCGAACCGATCCGCAACCTCAAGCTGTCCGCCACCTACTACAACATCCAGTACCAGGATCGGATCGCCGGGCCGGACGTGTTCGGCGCGTTTCTGAACCCGCTGACCTACCCCAATTATCTCGGCTATGCCGACTTCATCTTTCCGATCGACAACCCCGCCGGTTGCACGCCGGGCAATCCGGCGACCTATGATCCGGTGCTCGCGGACTATCTGAACCGCACGCTGCTGTACGGAAACGGCTACCCAGATCCGTGCGCAGTGGAGGTGCTGCTCGACGGCCGCAACACCAACCTGGCGGCAACCAAGCAGGACGGGCTCGACCTGCAGGTGAGCTACGTCCAGCCGTTCACCGGTGGCGCGGTGCTGTTCAACGTCGCGACCAACACAACTTTGTCCAACGACCAGCAGGTGAACCCGAGCGGGGCGTTCATCGACCGGCTGGGCTTCTATAGTTCTCCCATCAAGTGGCGCGGTCGCGGGTCGCTCGGCGTCAACTACCACGGCTTCAACGCGCTGCTGTTCGCCAACTACACCGGATCGTACACCAACGATCAGGCGGTGAACGCGCTCGCCCAATCGATCCCGCCGGTGAAGGTCGGCAGCTACACGACGTTTGACCTCAACCTCGGCTACTCGAGCGACCTGGCGGGCCGCGACCGCAGCTTCGCGCGCCAGGTCCGGATATCGGTCAACCTGCAGAACGTGACGGACAAGGCACCACGGCTGGCGTTTACCACCGGCTCGGTGTTCAATCCGGCCTATTCGACGCCGTTCGGCCGCACCGTGACCATGCAGCTGTCGGTCGGCTTCTGAAGACACCCAGGGGAGTTACTCGCCATGAAAACGCATCTGATCGGCCTGCTGCTCGCGAGTGCCGCGGTCGCCACCACCCCCGCGCAGGCGCAATCGACGGAGGTGACGCTCGACAGCGGCCGCATCCGCGGCACGTCCGAGGACGGCGTCCTCAGCTGGAAGGGCGTTCCCTTCGCCAAGCCGCCGCTCGGCGCGCTGCGCTGGCGCGCGCCGCAGCGGCCCGAGCCGTGGAGCGGTGTGCGTGCCGCAACCGCGTACAGCAGCGACTGCATGCAGGTGCCGTTCCCGAGCGACGCCGCGCCGCTCGGCACCACGCCTGCCGAGAACTGCCTCTACGCCAACGTCTGGCGCCCGGCGACCGCGGGGAAGAACCTGCCGGTCATGGTCTGGATCTACGGCGGCGGCTTCGTCAACGGCGGTGCGTCGCCCCCGACCTACGCGGGCGCGAACCTGGCGCGCGAAGGAATCGTCTTTGTCAGCTTCAACTACCGGGTGGGCCGCTTCGGCACCTTCGCGCTGCCGCAGCTGACCGCGGAGAACAAGGACGGCGGCCGGCTCGGCAACTACGGCGCGATGGACCAGATTGCGGCGCTCGAGTGGGTCAAGCGCAACGTCGCGGCGTTCGGCGGCGATCCCGCCAACGTGACGATCATCGGCGAGAGCGCGGGCGGCATGTCGGTCCACAACCTCGTCACCTCGCCCTTGTCGCAGGGGCTGTTCCAGCGCGCGGTCGTGATGTCCGGGGGCGACGGCACCACCGCGCCCAGGTCGCTCGCCGAGGTCGAGAAGGTCGGTCAGAACTTCGCCAGGCGCTGGAACATCGATCCTGCTTCCCCCGATGCGCTCACCAGATTGCGCGCCCTGTCGCAGGAGCAGGTGACCGACGGCCTCAACATGATGCGCCGGGGCAGCGGGCCGGAGACGGTCACGGGGCCGTTCCCCGACGGCAAGGTGCTGGTCGACCTGGACGAGGCCTATGCCGCCGACCGCTTCGCCAAGGTGCCGATGCTGATCGGGGCGACCAGCGCCGACATCGGCGGCAAGAGCGGGTTCATGATCGCCGGCGCGCGCGACGCGTCGGCGGTGATCGCGGACAAGGGCGTGCCGGTGTGGGAGTACCGCTTCTCCTACGTCGCGGAGTCGATTCCGCAGCCGGGCGCGCAGCACGCCGCCGAGATTCCTTATTTCTTCGACAACACGCGCATCAAGTACGGCACCGCGACGACGCCGCGCGACGAGCAGGTCGGCAACACCGTCAGCCGCTACCTCCTCAACTTCGTCAAGACCGGCGACCCGAACGGCCCGGGCCTCGCCTTCTGGCCCAAATACAGCCGCAGCGGCGACGAGATCCTGGACTTCACCCCCGCCGGCCGCGTTGTCGCGTCGCGCGATTCCTGGGGGCCGGAGATCGAGGGCGAGCGCAAGCGCATCGCGGAGGCGCGCGCGTCCGGCCGCTACAACACGCTGACCACCAACATCGGCACGCTGCTGGACGATCCGGCCGCCAAGGCGATCGTGACCCGCTACTTCCCCGACTTCGTCACCAGCCCGCAGATCGGCATGGCCCGCGGCTCCACCTTTAACGCGATCAAGGGCTACCTGCCGCAGGTGATGACCGACGAGAAGCTCGCCGCTCTCGACAAGGAGCTCGCCGCCGTACCGGTCAGGCAGCCGACGCCCTGACGGCGGCAACGCTTCCTTACTTCACCAAGGTCCGGGTCGTCGCCCAGACCGATACGGGGGCGCCAGGCCGGCGCCCCCGCCTGCACAAGAGGGGTTCGATCCATGCTGAAGCTCACCATCGCCGCCCTGGCGCTCGCCGGCGTCGCCGCCGGAGCGGTCGCGACCACCGCGGGCGTCGCGCAGCAGCGCGCTGCGGCGCGGTCGGCCTGGCTGAACACCCGCCTGTCGCCGGAGCAGCGCGCCGACGCGCTGATCGCCGCCATGACGCTGGAGGAGAAGGCGGGGCAGGTGTCCCAGCAGTTCATGTTCGGCGCGTTCGAGCAGTTCGCGCCACAGGTGAAGGCGGGCAAGGTCGGCTCGCTGCTGTTCGTCACCGACCCGGCGATCATCAACCGGTTGCAGAAGGTCGCGGTCGAGGAAACGCGGCTCAAGATCCCGCTGATCTTCGGCTACGACGTGATCCACGGTTTCCGCACCATCTTCCCCGTGCCGCTCGCCAATGCCGCGTCGTGGGACCCGGCCGGGGTCGAGCAGGCGCAGGCGATCGCGGCGACCGAGGCACGCGCGGTCGGCATTCACTGGGCCTTTTCCCCCATGCTCGACATTTCGCGCGACCCGCGCTGGGGCCGCATCGTCGAGAGCCCGGGCGAGGACCCGTTCCTGGGCGCCGCCATGGCGCGCGCGCAGGTCCGCGGCTTTCAGGGGCCGGCGATCGGCACGCCCGGGCGCATCATCTCCGGCCCCAAGCACTTCGCGGGCTATGCGACGGCGGAGGGCGGGCGCGACTATGACGGCGCCTACATCTCGGACGCGCAGCTTTACAACGTCATCTTTCCGCCCTTCGCCGCGGCAGTGGCGGCGGGCGCCGGCAACATCATGAGCGCCTACATGGACCTCAACGACGTGCCCGCGGTCGGCAACAAGTGGCTGCTGACCGACGTGCTGCGCGGGCAGATGGGCTTTAACGGCTGGGTCGTCTCCGATGCCAACGGCACCAAGAACCAGGTCGTCCAGCACTTCGCCAGGGATGGAGCGGACGCGGCGGTGCGCAGCATCGCGGCCGGCAACGACATGGAGATGTCGTTCGGTCCGGCGGCATCGGCGGACACGCTCGCCGCCTCCGTCCGCGCCGGCAAGCTGCCGCTCGCCACGCTGGACCGCGCGCTTCGCCGCATCCTGGTCGCCAAGTTCCGGATGGGCCTGTTCGAGAACCCGTTCGTCGATGAGGCGCGCGCACAGGCGATCCTCGCCACGCCGGCCCACCGCGACGCCGCGGAACGCGCCGCCGAGCGCGCGCTGGTGCTCCTCAAGAACGACGGCGCGCTGCCGCTTACTCCCGGCGCACACAAGCGGGTCGCGGTGATCGGCGCCCACGCCAATTCCAAGCGCGACACGCTCGGCTCCTGGGCGTTCCAGTACGACCTTCCCGAAACGGTGACGCTGTTCGAGGGCGTGCGCGACCGGCTCGGCCGCGACGCGAGCGTCGAGACTGCGCCGGGCGTCCAGATGAAGCGCGCGGTGCCGTCGATGTTCGAGAGCATCACCATCCCCGGCCAGGCCAAGCCCGAGCCGAAGTGGGAGCCGCAGCGCGCCGAGCGCGAGTTCGACCGCGCGGTCGGCCTGGCGAAAAGGTCAGACCTCGTGATCCTGACGCTCGGCGAGAATGAGGACATGAGCGGCGAGGGCGCGTCGCGATCGGACCTGAAGCTGCCCGGCGACCAGCTGAAGCTGCTGGATGCCGTGGTCGCGAGCGGCAAGCCGTTCGTTGTGGTGACGATGAGCGGTCGCCCGCTCGAGCTCGGGCCGGTGCTCGCCAAGGCGCCGGCGGTGCTCCACGCCTGGTACGGCGGGACGCGCGGCGGCGCGGCGACCGCGCGCGCGCTGTTCGGCGACGTCAATCCGGGCGGCAAGCTCCCGGTCACCTGGCCGCGCAGCGTCGGGCAGGTGCCGATCTATTATTCGCACAACACCACGCACCAGCCGGACAATCAGGGCAAGCGCTACTGGGACATCCCGTCCACGCCCGAGTTCCCGTTCGGCTACGGCCTGAGCTACACCAGCTTCGAGATCGGTACGCCCGTGGTGTCCGGATCTGTTACCGCGAACGGTCGCGCCACCGTCACCACCACCGTCACCAATATCGGGCGGCGGGCAGGCGACGAGGTGGTGCAGCTCTACCTCCACCAGCGCGCTGGCCGCGCATCGCGTCCGGTGCGCGAGCTGAAGGGATTTCAGCGCATCACGCTGCAACCGGGCGAACGGCGTACCGTCAGCTTCCCGCTCGACGAGGGCAGCGTCAAATACTGGAACGCCGCCGTGAAGGGCTGGGTGGTCGACCCGGGCACCTTCGACGTCTGGGTCGGCAACAGTTCGGCCGCGACGCAGCACGCCGAGCTGGTCGTCGGCGGCGCGCCGCGTTCGACCGCAGGGTTCGTGCGGTAGAAGGCGGCGGCTCTCCCATCAGGGAGCCGCCGCCTCGCCCTCAGGCGGCCGTGCCGCCGTCGACGTTGATGGTGGTGCCGGTGACGTAGCTCGCGTCCGGCCCCGCGAGGAACGCGACGACACCCGACACCTCGTCCACCGTGCCGTAGCGACCGAGCGGGATCATCGTGGTCATCTGCTGCGCGAATTCGCCGTCGGCGGGGTTCAGATCGGTGTCGATCGGACCGGGCTGCACCGTGTTCACCAGGATGTTCCGGCTGGCGAGATCCTTTGCCCAGCTGCGCGCGAGCGCCGCGACCGCGGCCTTGGTCGCGCTGTAGGTTGCGACTGCCGAGAGTCCGAGCTCGCCCGAAATGCTGCCGATCAGGATGATGCGGCCACCGTCGCTGAGATGCGGGAGGGCGGCCCGGGTGCCGACGTGGACGCCGCGGACGTTGACGTCGAATTGGCGGTCGAACAGCGCGTCGGTGTCCTGCTCGATGGTCGCGAACTCGGCGACGCCGGCATTGTGGACCAGGATGTCGACCTTGCCGAGCGCGCCTGCCGCCTGCTCGATGCCGGCCCTCTGGGACGCGCCGTCCGCCGCATCGGCTTGGAAGGCGAAGGCGGTGCCGCCGGCCTGCTCGATCGCCGCGACGGTGGCGTCGGCGGCTGCCTTGTTACCGGCGTAGGTAATCGCGACCGTGGCGCCATCGGCCGCCAGCCGCTTGGCGATCGCCGAGCCGATGCCCCGCGACCCACCGGTGACGAGCGCCTTCTTGCCCTGAAGTGACATGTGGAATCTCCCAATCATCGCCCGCGATCACGGCGTCGTGCGCTGCCAGCTGCGGCGCTATCTGGTGCGTGCCGCTAATAGTTCAATGTTCCCGAACTGTGAAAACGACGAAGTGATCCTATGTAAGTGAGATGCCGCGCTTAACGCACCCGCGACTGGCCGATGTCCCGCTCGATCTGGCGCTGCACGCGCTCGCCGATCCCAACCGGCTCGGCATGGTCGCGCGGCTGAACGCGACCAGGGAGCTCAGCTGCGCCGGCGCCGCGCCGTGCGAGACCATCCCCAAAAGCACCCTGTCCAACCACCTGAAGCTGCTACGCGCCGCCGGCCTGATCGAGACCGCGCAGTCCGGGCGCGAGATGATCAACACGCTGCGCCGCGCCGAGTTCGACCAGCGCTTCCCCGGGCTGCTCGACGCGGTCCTCGCCAACGCGCCTGGCTCCCCGGGCGGCTGATCGACACTCGCGGGCCGGCGTCAGGCGTCGGCGTGCTGGTCTATCGCGGCCAACGCACCGAGGTCGAGCCAGCCACGCATCAAGTCGGCGATGGCGCTGATCGGAGTCCAGGCCGCTGCCCATTCTGGCGTCACGTAGAACTCGGCTTCGGTAATGGCGGTGACGTCCTGACCGATGATGAAGCCATACGCCTCATAGCCGTCCGCTCCCCTGACCACGACGATCTTCCAGAAGCGGTCGGGTATCTGGATTCGGGCGGTGCCGCTGTCATCCTTGCCGCGGAACCAGCGATCCGTGGCGCCGAAGACCGGCCCGGCGTAGAGGCACGCGGCCTCCGCCTCTCTCTCAGTCACCTTCTCGATCGCGGCCTCCAGATCGCCCCAGTTCTCCTGACCCTGTGCGGCCTGGTTGAAGCGCTTGACCTGCGGCGAGCAGTTGGTGACGTGGAACGTGTCACCGTTCGCCATCTGGATCTCTTCGAAGCGCTCGCCCCAGCAGACGTCGTCGCGCCGGACGATGTGCCCCTTGTCGAAGGCGCCGCGATCCTCGCTGTAGAAGACGTCGGGTAGCTGGAAACGCGCCTCCATCCGCGGATCCACCACCCACTGCTCCATGTAGTTGTTCCGGGGCGGCCATCCCGCGAGCGAGTCCCGGCTGGTCACCTTGCCGTCGACGATCTTGCGGCGCTGGCGCCAGTCGACGTTTGCCGCGGTGAAAAGCGCGAGCCGACGTTCGCGGTGCATCCAGACGGAGAAGTGCCGGTAACGAAGCTCGGCATCGTCGCCGTCGAGGAGCGGTGCCAGGATGCGCGCGCCCTGCTGCGTGATCACCGGTTGGGGAACGTCGCTGCCGGGGTCGAGGAAGCGGCAATCGAAACCCGGGCGATCCGCCAGGCCGTCGTAGATGAGCGGTGGCCGGAGCTCCAGCGCCTCCGACTCCAGCGGGGTCGGCTGCGCGGCTGCGCCCCCGGCCTCGATCGAGAGGCGCACGGTGATCGGGACGGTCAGGCCGTCCGCCGTCACGGCCCGCGCGGAAGGAGCGGCTGGTACTTCAGCCGCGACCGGTCCGGGGCCGCGCCCGGCCAGACCGTCGATCGTCGTCGACATGACATCGCCGCCCCGCATCGCTGCCTCGATCGCGGGCAGACGGGCGGGCCAGTCCGCGCCGGCGAGTTGGAGCAGCCGCGCGGCGATGCGACTGACGCGAAAGCCGACGTTGGCTTCCCAGACGACGTCGGACTCGGTCAGCCCGTCGAGGCGATCGGTGGTGCCGCCTGCTGCCAGCACATAGCCGCCGTCCGCGCGCTTGATCCGCCCGTTCGCGTGCAGCGCGACAACCTGGAAGCTGTCGTTGAACACCGGCGCGCCGGAGGAGCCGTGCGCGGTGTCGGCCCGGTACCAGAGGTATGGCTCGTCATCGCCGGCCCGGATCACCTGGTTCTCGCGAAGCGCGACCTGCATCGGCACGCCGTCGGGGTGCTGCAGGATGGTGACGAAGTCGGTCTGCTCGCGGACTTTGCCCGACTCCGGAATGAGGCGGAGGTAGCCGCGTGCCGCGATGTCGGCGCCCGCCGCGGAGCGGGCGCCCACCGCGACGACGGCGAAGTCGAGAACGGGATCGGATACGTAGAAGCTGGCGGCGTCGAGCGGGAACTCGTCAGGATCGCCGGGGGAACGCCCCGCAATGTCGAACCAATAATCGAAGCCGACGCTTGAGCTCGCGACCGAGGCGGCTGTTGGGAAGACGTGGTGGTTGGTGAGCAGCAGCCCCGGGGCGATCAGGAACCCGGTCGCCCAGCCGGTCCGCCCGCCGCCGCGAACGCGAATCCGGCCGACGCAACGCCGCGCAAGCAGGCAGCGGTCGAGGAAGTGGACGTCGAGCAGGTCGTTCGTGCCGAGCACCGCTTCCTGCTCGAGCGGCGTGGCGGCCTGGCCGTCGGCGGTCAGGAACTTGAACCGCCGGGCGACGACGTCGGCGGACGGCGCGCCCGACGGCACCGGCCCCGCAGTAGGGCTTGCGGGCGTGAACAGGTCGAGATCGAGCGCGCTGAGGTACATCGGCCGGGTCCTCCCGACACGCCGGCAGCCGCGGCACTGCGCCGTGGCGCCGCTGTCGATGCAGACTATCGCCTGCTAACGTGAAGGACGCGTGACGGCGGCCGTCACACCGCCCGCTCGGCAAGCTCCGGCACCTTCCGCTCCGCCAGCAGCGTCGTCACCGCCAGGTCGGCGGTGACGTTGGCGGTGGTCGCCGCCATGTCGGGCACCGTGTCGACGGCGAGGAACAGCGGCAGCAGCTCGACCGGCACGCCCACCGCAATCGCGACGGGGGCGTAGGCGGCGAAGAAGCTGATCTGGTTCGGCAGCCCGGCGATGACCAGGTTGTTGACGACCGCGAGCACCGCAACCAGCGCCAGCTGCGCCACGCCGAGCTCGATGCCGTTCAGCCGCGCGAGCGCCAGCACCGCCAGGCTGATCGCGGTCGGCGCGCTGATGCGGAACAAGGCGACCGCGAGCGGAAGCACGGTACCCGACTGCCGTTCGTCGAGCCCGAGCCTGGCCGATCCGGCGAGCATCGCGGGGAGCGCGGCGAGCGAGGACTGGGTGCTGAACGCGACCGACTGGGCGGGAACGGCGGCGCGCAGGAAGGCGCCGAGCCGGACGCGCCGGGTCATTGCCACCAGCACCACGAACGCCGACAGGAGCACCACGCCGCCGATCACCCGCGCGGCCACGTACCAGGCGAGCACCGTTCCGACCGCCAGGCCGCTGCGCGCCGCCACGTCGAACGCCAGCGCAAAGACCCCGATCGGTGCCAGCAGCAGCACCCAGCCAATGATGACCAGCAGCGCGTCGGCGAGCCCGCGCAGGACGCCCGTCACCGCCGCCGCGCGCGCCGGATCGATGCGGCGCAGCGCCAGCGCCAGAAACAGCGCAAAGATCACCACGGAAACGATCGCACCTCCCGCGGCCGCCGCGATCGGGTTGGCGGGGAGCAGCTGGCGCAGCACCTCGCCCGTCGGCGGCAGCGCCGGTACCGTCCCGGCGCCCGCGCGAACCTCCTCCAGCCCGGCGACCTTCCATCCGCCGAACATCGCCGAGCCGAGCGTCACCCCGAACAGCGCGGACAGCGACAGGAACAGCGCGAACGTCGCGATCGCCCGGCGCGCGACCGCGGTCGAGCCGCCCTCGGCCGCGCCGCCCGCGATCCCGGTGACGATCAGCGCGAAGACGAGCGGGATGATCGGCATCCGGAGCGCATCGAGCCACAGTCCGCCGATCGGCTGAAGGATGGGCAGCACCGGCGCGTCCGGCCCGGCCAGATAGCCGCCGACCAGCCCGGCCAGCAGCGCGATCAGCACGCGCACGGACGCCGGCACGCGCGACACGATGCGGGCGGTCACGCGGTCGCCGCCTCCACCACGCGCGTGCCCATCACCTGCGCGGCGAAGCGCTCCATCTCCTCGGCCTGCGGGCTCATCTGGAGCAGCAGCAGGCCGAGCCCGGCGTGCTCGTATTCCGCGATCCGCTCCTTCAACTGCTCGGGCGTCCCGACCAGGTTGGGGCGCAGCCCGCGGTTTGAGACCGAATATTCCTGAAGCTTCAGCTCGCGCTCGAGCTGCGTGCCCGACAGCCACTGGTCGAAGTTGGCATAGCCCGCCGGCAGCTCGGTAACCGTGGTGATCCGCTCAAGTTCGCGCTTCGCCTCCGCCTCGCTGTCGCGCACGATGGCGTAGGCCGCCATGCCGTACTGCATGGGCTGACCGCCGATCGCGGCGCGGCGCTGGGCCATGTCGGCGATCTTGGGCGCGATCGCCGTCACGGGATCGCCGTGCATCACATAGGCGTCGCACTGCGCGGCGATCATCGTCTTCGCCGCCTCGCTCTCGCCGCCGGCGTAGACGGTCGGCCGCTTAACCGGCTTGGGCGCGCAGATCGCGTCCTCCGTCTGGTAGAACTTGCCCACGAAGCTGAACCGCTGCTCCGTCCACAACCCGTCGACCACCCGCAGCCACTCGGCGGTGCGGGCATAGCGATCGTCGTGCTGGTCGAACTGCAGTCCGTATTGGCGCGCCTCGTCCGCCCACCAGCTCGACACGACGTTCAGCGACAGCCGCCCGTTCGCGATCCGGTCGATGTTGGCGGCCGCCTTCGCGAACAGCGCGGGGTGGTGGAAATTGGGGCGGACCGCGACCATCAGCTCCAGCCGCTCGGTCACCGCGGCGAGCGCGGCGGCGGTCGACCAGGCGTCGAGCGAGGGCTGCTCGACACCCTTGATGTCGTTGAGGTTTAGCTCCGCGATCAGCGTCAGGTCATAGCCCCAGCGCTCCGCATCCCGGGTCAGCGCCTTGGCATAGTCCCACGTCGCCGCCATTCCCTCGTCGGGGACGTTGCGCAGCCAGCCGCCGAACACCGGCATCCAGAACCCATAGCGCATCAGCGTGCCTCCTCCAGCCAGCCCTCAATGCGGTCGACCAGCCGTTCGTGCGGGTCCCAGCCGAGCACGTCGAGCGGCTTGGCGACGAAGTTGGAGAGCGCGTTGATGTCGTAGAAGCGGGCAACGCCGTCACGGTCGTCGATCATCACCTCGACCCCGCCGAGATCGAGCGACGCGGCGCGCGCGATGGCCTCCGCCGCGGCGCGCAGTTCGGGCGCGGGCTCGACCGCAGTCATCGCTATCGCGCTGCCCGGCACCTGGCAGGCGTCGGCCGGGCACAGGTCGAACGCGCCCGCGCCGGCGACCTCCAGCGCGTAGAGGAAGGAGCGGTCGAGCGTCTCGATCCGGGTGATCGTGCCGCCGCGCGCGGGCACATAGTCCTGGACGAGCAGCACGCCGTCGATGCTGGTCGGCAGCGTGCCGTCGGCGACCGCGGCGCGTACCTCGTCCAGGCTGTCGTAGCGCGCGATTCCGGCCCCGGCCCCGCCGATGTTGGCCTTCACCACCAGCGGGAAGCCGATCGCCTCGGCGGCGGCGGGCACGTCCGCGGCGCGGTGAACCGCGCGGGTCGCCGGCATGGCCAGGCCGAGCGAGGCGATGAGCGCGAGCTGGCGCGCCTTGGACGTGTCGACCGCGAGCGCCGCGGTGCCGTTAAGGACGCGCGCGCCCGACAGCTCCCACCGCGCAAGAAGCGCACCGGCCCAGAAGATCGGGTGCTCGCGCTCGCGCAGGAAGGCCGACATCGCGAGTCGGCTGAGCACCAGCGGCGCGGGCGGCGCTGCGTCGGCGGGATCGAAGGCGGTGCCGGGCTCCAGCGCCCCATAGGGGATGCCGCGGCGGTCGAGGGCGGCGAACAGCGGCCGGAACCACTGCGGATGCTCGTAGAGGATGGCTAGATCGGCGGTCATGGCGCGGGGTCATGGCGCGGGGCGACGGCGATGGGAAGCGCCGCGAGCTTGGGCACCGCCAAGAAAGGGTTGGCGTCCGCGCAGCCCCGAGCTACCCGCTAGCGACGCAGACCCGCCAGCGCGGTAACGTCCGCGGTCTGCTCGCGCGGCAGGTTGAGCGTCTGCCCGAGCTTGTGGCACACCTCGCGCAGCTCGTTGATGTCGCGCGCGTCGGCGGCGGCGCGGCCGCGGGTGACCAGCGCGTCGAAGCGGGCCGGGTCGGTCGACAAGTGGCGCTGCGACTGCAGCCAACGGAAGCCCTCCAGATAATAGTCGGGACTGCGGCTGAGGGCGAGGCGGAGCACGCCCTCCATCGCCTCGATCGCGCGCTCCGCGACGCGGAAGCGCTCGTCGTCGAGCGCCTGCTCCGCGGTCGCGCGCTGTTGCTCGAACTGCGCGCGGTCATCCTGCGACAGCGAGGCGAGCAGCGCACGCGCGCTCGCCTCGACCCGGTACAGGTCGGCGCGGACCATCTGGAGGCGGAGCTCCGGGCGGTGGCGCAGCCGCGAGATGTCCTGGCGCAGCAATCGCGCCTCCTCCGCGATCGAACGGTAGGTGTCGGCCTCCCGCGCACCGTCGAGCCGGGTGAACTCGCCCGCGATTCGCGTGCGCAGCCGGGCGAGCTCGGAGGCGAACCGCGCCCGCACGGCCGCGTCGAGCTGACCGAAGTCGTCGAGCGCCTTGTCCGCGGCGATCAGCGCGTCGGTCGCGAACGCCGCGCCGTTGGTGCCGAAGTCGACGCGCGCGAGCTCGTCCGCGTAGAAGCTGTGATCGGCCAGGTGCAGCCCCTGCTCGGGCAGCTCGATGGAGCAGCGGATCAGCTGGCTGTCGTCGACCGACCAGTGAAGGATCACCTGCTCGCCGCTGCGCAGCGGCGCGGCATAGCCAGGCAGGTCGCGGCCGGAGAGGTGAAAGGACCCGATCAGCAGGTTTGCCTCCGGCTCCTGGACGCCGTCCGCCTGCTCGAACAGCTCGACATCAATAGCGTCGTCGCTGCCCGGCGAAATGGGACGGGTGGCACGCAGCGTCTTGGTGCCCTTGAGCGGCAGGGTCTCGCCCTTGCGGACCAGCGGCTCCAGCACGTTGATCGCGCGCACGCCGTCGCCGTCCTCGACCTTGACGGAGATCGTGCTGGTGCACGGCGCGCCGGCCGCCGCCGCGGCGACGCGGGTGACGGTCAGTGTACGTGAGCTTCCGGGGAGCGGCGCGCCGCCCGCGTCGGTCACCTCCATCGCGACGCTGGTTTCGCCGTCGGCCAGCTGGATCACGAACACCGGGCTCTCGTCCACCAGCCGCTCGCCATAGTCGCGGCCGTCGCTCGCGCGGGCGCTGACGCGCAGGCCGCTGGCACCCTTCGTCGCGGTCACGCGGATACGCGCACGCTCGCGCGTCGTGCGTGCCTCATAGTCGAAGGAGACCTGCGCGCCCGGCGCCGCCTCCTGCACGCGTGCGGGCTTCGCCTGCGCCTCGTCGCCGCTCCAGTCGCGGCTCTCGGCGAAGATCGCCGCGCCACGCGCGACCGCGGTCATCGGATCGACGTCGAGGTCGGTCGCGATGCCGAGTTCAGCGGGTACGCGCTGGCGCACGATCGGCATCCGCGACGGGCCGCCGATCAGTACCACCTTGCTGACGTCGGCAGTGGTGTAGCCGTGATCGGTCACGACCTTGCGGCACAGCGCGATCGACTGGTCGATCTTGTCGGCGACCAGCGCCTCCAGGTCGGCACGGGCCACCGCCACCTCGACGAACAGTTCGCGCCCCGCCTCGTCGAGCGCGCGTGCGTCATGCTCCGACACGAAGATGATCGCCTGATCGGCGGTGGACAGCTCGACCTTGGCGGCCTCCGCGTTGGCGGTCGCGAGCGCCAGCAGGCGGCGGTACTCGGGCCGGCGCTGCCAGTCGCCGGTCAGCGCAAAGGTCTGCTGAAGCCACGGCTTGACCAGCGCATCGACCAGCATCCGGTCGAAGTCGCTGCCGCCGAGCATGTTGATCCCCTCGTGCGCTTCGATCGAGACCGCGCCGTCGATCGCGCGCACCAGCGCGACGTCGAACGTGCCGCCGCCCAGGTCGTAGATCAGGAACAGCCCGTTGCGGGCCGCCGGGTTCTCCAGGCACGCCAGTGCGGCCGCGATCGGCTCCTGAAGCAGGCCGACCCGTTCCAGCCCGGCGGCGCGGGCGGCGCGGATCGTCGCCTCCGACTGCATCTGGTTGAACGCGGCCGGCACCGTCACGATTGCGCCCGCGACCGCCTCGTCGCCGACGCCGGCGCGCATCTGCTTCAGCAGCTGGCGCAGAACCTCCGCGCTCGCTTCCTCCGGCGTGATGCTGTCGGCGGCGGGACCGAAGGGCAGGGTGGTGCTGGTGCCGAGCAGCCGTTTGAAGCGGGCGGCGATCCCCTGCGGCGCGGTGCGCAGCTGGTCATAGGCGCGCTTGCCCACATAGCGTCCACCGTGCCGGTCGGTCATCACGACGGAGGCGAGCACGTCCTCTCCGCTCACCGCCTTGAAGAGGTCGAGCCGGCCGGCGCGGTTGCCGACGATCGCCGAGTTGGACGTGCCGAGATCGATGCCGAGGTACATGCGCTAGCCCTGTTTCAGGAGGATCTTGCCGGGGTGCAGGACGCGCCCGTCGGCCAGGATGGTGGGTTCGATTGTCGCCTCGATCAGTGGATCGGTGCCGGCGACGTCATCGGCGTTGACCGGAGAGGCTGGTACGTCCGCGGTCCAGCGCGCGCCGTCGTAGCAGGCGAGCGCCATGTTCTCGCCGGCCAAAATCGCGTCGAGGCGGCGGCGGGCGAAGCGGAGCTGCGCCTGAGCGGCGACGCTCCGCTCGACGCTCATGAACGCCGTCTCGCGCTCCAGCGCGGCGCACAGCTTCCAGTGCTGAACCGCCAGGTCGGCGAGGCTGCGGGTCGGATCGGTGCTCACGCGTCCACCCGCCTCGGCCGCACCGGCACCGTCCACGACAGGCCGAAGTGCTGGAGGTCCTGCTCCAGCTTCGCGGCGATGTCGGCCGGCGCAGGCTGCCCGCCCAGCCACATCGTGACCGCGCGCGAGGCGGCGCGCGCCTCCAGCTCGTTGTGCAGTTTGACGCCGAGTTCGCGCAGAGCGAGGAACAGGTTGGTCAGCCCTTCCTCGTTGAGGTCGTCGGCATCGTCGAACAGCGCAGCGAACGCGCCCGCGGTACCGCCGCCCCGCTCCAGGCAGCCGCGCTCCACCTCCCGCGCGAACGTCTCCAGGTTGGCGAGCGCGCGGAAGTGGAGCTGCTCCGCCCGCCGGCAGGTCGCGTTGGAGACTAGGGTCGGCAGCTCGCGCTCCAGTGCGGCGCGCCGGATCGGCACATGCGCGAAGCAGGCGCGCAGGGCCTTCGCAAGGCGCAGCGCGATCTCATACTGCCGGTGCTCGTTGGAGTGCTGCAGGATCAGCTCGCGCACGTGGGTGAAGATGTCGGCAGAGGCCGGATCGTCGAGCCCGCGGGCCGCCTCGTGGATCTGGATCGGACGGCGCAGGCTCGACCAGTAATCAAGCGTGGAGAGCAGGGTGCCGGCGTGGACCTCCTGCTCGGGCTGCGCGCGCATGGCGGCGAGGGTGGCAGTGATCCGGCCCTGCGCGCCGTCCAGCACCGCCGCGATCTGGTCGCCGTAGCTGCGGAGCAGTTCGTCGCGGAGCGTCGCGCCGAAGCCGCTGACCGCCGGCGGCTGCTCCTTCAGCACCTGGGTAAGCGCGGCGCGGGTGGTGACGCTCGCGGCGAACAGCGGTGCGGCGAGCAAACCGATCTCCCGCGCGCGCTCGCCGAGCAGCTCGTAGTAGGTCTCGCGCTCGATCTCCCGACCGTGCGCCTTGAAGCGGGCATCGTCCAATCGGTCGAGCAATACGTCGGCCGCCACGCCCTGTGCGTCCGCCACGATCAGCGTCAGGTCGTCCGGTGCGGTTGCACCCGCCTCGACCAGCGCGACCGACAGGTTGACCCGGCTGATCCCGGTCGCCTTGTCCCGCACGGAGCGGAGCGTCGCCATGTCGCCGGTCGCGAGCGCACGCCGGGTCGCGGCCACGGTTGGCAGCGGCAGGTCGGGCAGCCAGCCGATCTCGCTCGCCAGTCGCTCGCGCGGAGCCATCAGCCGGGCCCGTGCCGCCGTCAGGATCGCGGGGTCGGCACCGGGCTCGAACGACCGCTCGTCCAGCGCATCGTTGATGGCGGCGGTTGTCGCGCTCGGCTCGACTCCGAGCAGGGCGAAGGGGTTGCGCGCGAGCGTGGTGACGGCGGCGTCGTGGCCGCTGCCGTCGTCCACCGGCGGGCTCGCCGCTGCGCTTGAGCGATCGCGCATTCGTTGGAGGCGCGCGGACGCGGCCTCGACGGCCGCCTCGTCCACGGCCTCAGTCTCCACCGGCGCCGGTCGGCGTCCCCAGAACCCCACTTTGCCCCCTTCGCTCGATCAGCGTGTGACGACGCTAACCGGCGGAGGTGGAGATCGGGTTACTGGGAACGCCTGATGTTCAGGCCCCGAACGCCCCGTCGATCGTGTGCATGGCTCCCGTCACGAAGCCGGCTTCGGGTCCGGCGAGCCAGGCGACCATCCCGGCGACTTCGTCCGCGCGGCCGTGCCGCTTGATCGCCATGAAGCTGTGCATCAGCTCCTTCATCGGTCCGTCCGCCGGGTTGGCGTCGGTGTCGATCGGGCCGGGCTGGACGACGTTGATCGTGATCCCGCGCGGGCCGAAATCGCGCGCCAGCCCGCGGGCGAGACCCTGCAAGGCCGACTTGCTGAGCGCGTAGGACGCCATGCCGGGGACGGGCATCCGGTCACCGTTGACCGATCCGATGACGATGATCCGCCCGCCATCGGGCATTTTGCGCGCCGCCTCGACCGACGCGTGGTAGGGCGCGTGGATGTTGACGCGGAACAGCCGGTCGATCGCGTCCGGATCCTGCTCCAGCGCGTCGCCGAAGATCGCAAAGCCGGCGTTCACGACCAGCACGTCGAGCGGCCCGCTGTCGCGAACCCGCGCGATCACCGCGTCGCGGTCGGCGCTGTCGGTGTGCTCCACGGTCGCGCCCGTCTCCGCCGCCAGCGCGAGCGCCGCGTCGCGCGATCCGGCGTAGGTGAAGGTAACTCGCGCACCATCGCCCGTGAAGCGGCGAACGATCGCCGCGCCGATCCCGCGGCTGCCCCCCAGAACCAGAACCGACTTGCCATCGACCGCCGCCATCAGATGCTTCCTTGAGGTTTGTGTAGTGGCGGCTACATATACCGGCATAGGTGATCGTCAAGGATATTTGTACGAGTGACTACAAAAGAAGTTCGCCCGCGGGGACGCCCGCGCCGCTTCGACCCCGAAGCGGCGGTCGAGACCGCGCAGGCGCTGTTCCATGCCCGTGGTTACGACGCGGTCGGGGTGGCCGACGTGACCGCCGCGCTCGGCATCAACCCGCCGAGCTTCTACGCGGCATTCGGCAGCAAGGCGGCGCTCTACGCCCGGGTGCTCGCGCGCTGGGGTGAGCACGGCGCGATCCCGTTCGCCGACATCCTGCGCCCCGACCGGCCGGTCGCGGAGGGCCTTGCCGCGCTGCTGGAGGCGGCGGCGCGGCGCTATGCCGCCGGTGCCGATGCGCGCGGGTGCCTGGTGCTGGAAGGAACCCGCGCCAGCGATGCCGACGCGCGCGACGCCGCGCTCGCGTGCAACCGCGCGGCGGAGGCGCTGATCCGCAACTACATCGCGGCGCGCCACCCCCTACAGGCGGCGGCGGTCGCCGACTATGTCAGCACGGTCATGTCCGGGCTCTCCGCCAAGGCGCGCAACGGCCACGCCGTCGACCAGCTCATCGCCACCGCACGATTGGCGAGCCGTCCGCTCGCGGACCTGCTCGGCTGACCGGCGCGCGGCAGGTGACAGCGCGCGGGCGCGGGCCTAAACGGCTCCGGTGTCCGCCCGCCGCCACCTGACCGCACATCGCCGCTGCGCCGGGCTGATCCTGGCACTCGCGCTGCTGGTCAAGCTGCTGGTGCCGGCCGGCTACATGGTCGATCGCGGCGGCGGCCACATCGTCATCACCATCTGCTCGGGCACTGCGCCGCGCCAGATGACGATGGACATGGGCGGAAAGCACCATGAAGGAAGCGGCGATCGCGGTGCCACCGCGGACATGCCGTGCGCCTTCGCCGGGCTGGCCGCGCCGGTCCTCGGGCCGATCGATCCGCTCCAGCTCGCGCTGCTGATCGCCTTCGTCCTGGCGCTGGGCGTTGCGAGAAGCGTGCCGGGCGCGCCGGCGCCGCCGGTCCACCTGCGACCGCCGCTCAGAGGACCACCGATCCTCGCCTGACCGAAGCTGGCGCGTCCCATGGATGCGTCCTGTTCAAGGCTGCGCGTCTGCCATCGACGGCGGCCGGTCGGAGGATTTCATGTCTTCAGTCGCACCGTGCGTGCGGCGCGTTCCGCTGTGACGCGCCCGCGCCTCCTCATCCGTCGCCTGCACCTGTGGCTCGGCCTGTCGCTCGGCGTGCTGCTGGTGGTGCTCGGTTTCACCGGCTCGGCCCTCGTCTTCTATGTCGGGATCGACGAGGTGCTGCACCCGCCCGCGCGGAGCCGGACCGACGTGCCGGGGCCTGGCTGGGTCTCGCCCATCTGGGACCGTGCGGTCGCGACCGGCCGCGCGCGCTGGCCCGATCCCGCGGGCACCTGGTCGCTCGAGGTGACTGGCGCAGGCGGGGCGATACCCGCGCGCTACTATCCGGCCTCCGAGCACCACGATCACCATGCCGAGCGGCTGATGGTCTGGTTCGCAGCCGACGGCGGGCGCATCGTCCGCGCGGATCCGTGGGGCGGGTACCTGATGAGCTGGCTGTACGAGGTGCACATGCACCTCCTCGCCGGGGAGGGCGGGCGGCTGGTGGTCGGCTGGGGCGGGGCCGCGTCGCTCCTGCTGCTGCTGAGCGGCGTCGTCGCCTGGTGGCCGCGCGGCAGCTGGCGCAAGGCGCTCGCCCTCAAGCGCCGCGCGGCACCGATCCGCCGCGTGCGCGACCTCCACAAGCTGACCGGCGTGGGAAGTGCCGCGCTGCTGCTGGTGGTGGTCGCAACCGGGGTGCTGCTCGCGCTGCCGGAGGTGAAGGCGGCGCTGCGCTTCCCCGCGTCCCCGCCCGACCCCCGTTCGGCGGCAGCAACGGGTGTACAGATCCCGGTCGCGCGGGCGCTCGCGGCGGCGCGACAGGCGGTGCCGGACGGTCGCCTCGCCTTCATCGACGTTCCGGGCGCAGGCGATGCGCCGTTCCGGGTGCGGCTGGCGGTGCCGGGCGACCCGCACCGGCGCTTCCCCTCCAGCTACGTCTGGATCGACCAGCACAGCGGCCGGGTGCTCGCGGTTCGCGACCTGCGGAGCGGCGGCACCGGCGCGACGCTCTCCGCCTGGATCCGCCCGCTTCACGACGGCTCGGTCGGCGGGCTCCCGATCCGCATCGTCGCCGTGCTCGTCGGCCTCATGCCCGCCGTGCTGTTTGCGACCGGGCTCCTCCACTGGCGCCGGCGCCGTGCCGCCCGGACGCTCGCGCTCTCAAGGATGACCACATGACCATCATTCTCGCCCTCGCCGCGCAAGCCGCGGCTCCCCTGTCCGTCGACACCGACCGGCCCGCCATTATCGTCACCGGACGCCAGCTTGAGGCGGCGCCCGACGTCGCCGGTCGGCTCGGCCTCACCAACCGAGAGACCCCGGCGATCATCGACGTGGTCACGCAGGAGGATTTTCAGAACCAAGGCGTGCGGAGCGCGATCGAGGCGATGAACGCCGCGCCTGGTGTCACCTCCGGCAACTTGCCGGGCTCGATCGGCTCCGTCTCGCTGCGCGGCTTCACCCGCGCGGTGAACTACCTCCATGACGGCGTCCGCATGGCCAACTCGGACGTGGGGGTGCGCGACTGGGACGCGTGGATGTTCGAGCGGATCGAGGTGATCAAAGGACCGGCCTCCGTCACCTCGGGCGACGGTGCGCTCGCCGGCGCGATCAACTTCGTGCCGCGCCGACCGCGGCTGGGTGCAACGGGCGGCGAGGCGCTGGCGAGCTACGGCAGCTTCGGCACCGGGCGTCTCGCGCTCGACCTCAACGTGCCGCTCGGCGCGGCAGCGGCCCTGCGGGGCGACGTCGCCGTGTCGCGCTCGTCGGGCTGGATCGACGACACCGACAGCCGCACGCTCGCCGCTTCGGGATCCGTCTTCCTCCAGCCGACCGCGCGCTGGTCGATGACCCTCTCGGCCGACTGGTTTCAGGACGATTTCGACACCGCCTACTTCGGCACGCCGGTCGTGTCGCGCGCCGTCGCCCGCGATCCGTCGAACGCCGTTGGCGGCAGCGCCGGACTGGTGCTCGACCGCGCGATGCGCCGGGTCAACTTTGACGTGACCGACGCGAATCTGGGTTCCGATACGCTGTGGCTTCGCGCGCGCGGCACCTTCCAGGCCGCGGATGGGGTGCAGGTCGTGAGCGACTCCAGCTTCTACGACAGCCACCGCGATTACCGTGACGCCGACGAGTACGGCTTCAACGCGGCGACCGGCGGGATCGATCGCGGGCTGACCGCGATCACCCATGACCACCGGTTCTGGAACCAGCGCCTCCACCTCGCCGTCGATCGCCCGATTGCGGGCCTGCGCAACCGCGTCACGATCGGCGCGGAGTTCGGCCACACCGACTTCTTCACCACACGACGCTTCGGCAGCACTCCCTCTATTGATCCGTTCAGGCCCGTCCGGGGCACTTTCCCCGCGGACACCCCGGCGAGTTTCGCGACGCGGCAGGACGTGACCGCCGACGTCGACCAGCTCGCCGTCTTCGCGGAGGAGGCGCTGAACCTTTCGGACGCATGGCTGCTGGTCGGCGGCCTGCGCTACGACCATGTTGCGCTCAATCGACGGGTGGCGACCGTCACCACCGGCGCGGTCCAGCGCTATGGTCGGCGCTACGATCCGCTCTCCTGGCGCGTCGGCAGCGTCTACAGCCTCACCCCCGCGACCCAGGTATTCGCGCAGTACACGCGGGCGGTGACCCCGGTCGGCGGGCTATTGTTCCTCAGCGCTGCCAACGCCGCCTTCGACCAGACCACTGGCCGGTCGTACGAAGTGGGGATCAAGACCTCGCTGGTGGGCGGCGGCGTGGAGCTGACCGCGTCGCTGTTCGACATCCGCCAGGACGACATCATCACCCGCGACCCGACCAATCCGGCGTTGTCGGTGCAGGGCGGCGACCTGCGATCGCGCGGGGGAGAGGTGTCGCTCAGCCTGCCGGTCACGCGCGCGCTGCGCGTCGCCGCCAGCGGCACGCTGCTCGACGCCGCCTATGGCACGCTGGTCGAGGCGGGTGGGGTGAGCCGCGCCGGCAACCGACCACCCAACGTGCCAGAGCGCGTCGCCGATCTGGTCGTGACCTACGCGCCCGCAATGCTGCCCGTCACGCTCACCGCGAGCGCCAGGCACAACGGCGATTTCTACACGTCGAACGCCAACACGGTGCGGGTGAACGCCTACACCACCTTCGATGCTGCGATCGCCTGGCGGGCCTCATTCGGTACAGTGACGCTCCGCGGGCGCAACCTGTCGGACGCCTTTTACGCCGACTGGTCAGGCTATGCCGCAGGTCTGGTGTTCGTCGGTGCACCGCGCAGTGTGGAGCTCTCGCTTACCAGGCGGTTCTGACGTGCGGCCCGCCCTTCACAGCACGCCTGCGCTGCCTAGATAACGCGCTCACTGACGGGACCTTCGCACATGGCACTGACCGACCTTCTGCCCGGCAAACTCGGCTTCGGCACCGCTCCGCTCGGCAACATGTTTCGCGACATCCCGGAAGCTGAGGGCCTGGCGACCGTTGAGGCGGCGTGGGCGGACGGCATCCGCTATTATGAAACCGCGCCCTTCTACGGTGCGGGTCTCGCCGAGCTGCGCCTGGGCGAGGCGCTCGCCGGCCGCCCGCGCGACGACTACGTCATCAGCACCAAGGTCGGCCGACTGATCCTCGACGAGCTGGAGGACGTTTCCGCGCGCGAGCAGGGCGAGAAGGCGGGTGTGTTCGCGCACGGCCGCGCCAACAAGGTCGTCAACGACTATGGCTATGACGCGACGCTGCGCTCGATCGACGACAGCCTTCGCCGGCTGCGCACCGATCGGGTCGAGATCGTGTTCGTCCACGACCTCGCCCGAGACTTCTGGGGCGACGGGTGGATCGCACGGTTCGAGGAGGCGCGCACCGGCGCGTTCCGCGCGCTCGACCGGCTGCGTGACGAGGGCCTGATCAAGGGCTGGGGCCTGGGCGTCAACCTGTGCGAGCCGATCGAGACCATCCTGGACCTGAAGGAGCCGCGCCCCGACGTGTTCCTGCTCGCCGGGCGCTACACGCTGCTCGACCACGCCCGCGCGCTCCAGCGGGTCATGCCCGCGGCGGCCGAGCGCGGGATCGGGATCGTCGTCGGCGGGCCCTACAGCTCGGGCGCGCTCGTCGGCGGGCCGAACTTCGAGTACGCCCCCGCCTCGCCGAAGATTCTTGACCGCGTCGCACAGATAAAGGTGATCGCCGACCGCCATGGAGTAAGCATGAAGGCGGCCGGGTTGCACTTCGCGCTCGCCAACCCGGCGGTCGTCGCGGTCATCCCGGGCGCCAGCCGACCCGATCGCCTGGCGGAGGATCGCGCGGCGGTGGAGGCGACCGTTCCCGCCGGCTTCTGGCAGGAGCTGCGCGAAGCTGGCCTGGTCGATCCCGCGGCGCCGCTGCCGTCCTGACAGGGGTGCTCAGCGGCGCAGTGCCGCGTCGCCCCAGGTGACCGGCAGCGTGTCGGTACTGCCGGACGTGGTCCGCGCGACCAGCTCGACGATCCGGGCACCCGCGACGCTCAGGTCGAAGGCGTGGCCGGTCTGGCCGTGGCGCAGTGCCGGGCTGCTGCCGATCAGCCGGCCGTCGGCATAGACCTGGAAGGTGACGGCGCGCGCCTTGTCGCGGGCGCTGTCGTCGACACCGACGGTGGCGGTAAAGCGGCGGTACCCCTGGTTGCGCACCTCCAGCCGCGAGTTGGCGAGGATGCCGATCCCGCCGCCGAGCGGCCGGCCGGCGATCTGGAGCAGCTGGCCGTACGGCGTGCTGTCGGCCTGCGCGCCGCCCCAGCCGGCGTAAATCGGGCGGTCGCCCGCGCCGCGGGTGCCAGCCCAGCCGAGCGAGCGGTAGATGGTCGGGTCGTGCTGCGGCACCGTCACGCCGTCGACTGCCGGGTTCACGTTGCCGGGCTGTTCCGACAGGTACAGCCCGTCGGCGAGCGTGCGCGTGCCCTTTGCGCGCAGAATCAGCGTCTGGCGCGGCTCGACGTGCAGCTTGGTCTCGCGCGTGAAGCTGGTCGCGCGCCCGCTCCACAGGTCGGTCAGCGTGACCGGCGCGTCATCGGCGAAGCGGAGCAGGCCGGCGGCGAAGTTGACGTCGATCGCCTCCGCGCCACGGTTGAACACCGCGACCCCCTTCTCCCCCGATGCCAGCGTCTTGACGAAGATCTGCAGGTCATCGCTGTCGAACGCGATCACCGCCTGGTGCCCGGCCGGGTCCTGGTTGAGCGCGATGATCCGCTCGTTGCCGAACAGCTCCATCAGCGCCGGCGGCGCGCTGCGCAGGTCCGTACCCATCAGCAGCGGCGCGTTGATGATCGCCCACAATGCGAAGTGGGACCGCGCCTGCTCCAGATGGGCCGCGTCGAAATCGCCTGCGCCTATGTAGAGCATGTCCGGGTCGTTCCACGATCCGGGATGCGCGTAGAGCGCGCGCTTCGCCGCGCTGTCGAAATTGGCGAGCATCCGCCCCCAGGAGGGCGTCAGGTCGTCGCTGGTGCGCGACACGTTGCCCAGATCCTTGCCCCACGCGCGGACGTTCGCCGACCCCCACAGGCACAGCGACAGGATCCAGTCGCCGTCGGGGTTGCTCCGGGTCAGCGCCTGGTTGACCTGGTCGAACATGGTGCGGACCGCGGCGATGTCGGTCCGCATGACCTCCTTCAGGTCAACGGTGGGGGCGAGCGCGCGGAACTCGCCCGAGCGCACCCGCTCGGCATCGGCTCCGAAGGCACGGATGCCGCAGCCGTCGATCTTGATGTAGTCGAAGCCCCAGTCGCGGAAGAACAGGTCGATGTCGCGATCGATATGGCCGTACAGCCCGACCTCGCGCTCCTGGACGCTGCCCTGCGGCAGGTTGACGCGGTCGGTGGCGTAGGCCTGCGAACAGATGTTGCGGCCCAGGTCGGAGTAGATACCGGCCTTCAGCCCCATCGCATGAAGCCGGTCGGTCAGCGGGCGGAAGCTGTTGCCGCCCGGCGCCGTCGCGGCCGAGGGGAAGCGGTCCGGCCGGACGAGGATGCGACCGTCGCCGAGCCGCCGTTTGAGCCACCAGCCGTCGTCCAGGTTGAGGTAGCGGTAGCCCTTGGCCGCGAGCCCGCTGGCGACCATGCGCTCGGCCGAGCCGATGATCTTCGCCTCGTCGATGTCGGTGTTGAACGCGTTCCAGCTATTCCATCCCATCGGCGGCAGCGCGGCGCGCCCGCGGGTGTAGGCGCTCCAGCGCGCGGTCGGGGCGAGCGGATCGGCGCTGGCCGCCGGGCGGGCGGCATTCTGCGCGGCACCGGGCGCCTGCAGGCCGAGTGCCGCCGCGGCGAGCAGGGCGCTGCGCCACCAGCGCGAAGGACGATCATGGCGCATCAGGCAAGCTCCCCCGCTCTTTCCGGCACCTTCGCCGATCCGCGCGGTGCCGTCCACCGGGCGGCAGCGGTCAGATTGGCACCGAGTAGAGCGCGTGGTGGGCCAAAATGAACAGCGTGCGCCCATCCGCCCCGCCGATCAGCAGCTGGAGAGGGCGCTCGGGCACGTCGATCCGGCGGATTTCCTTGCCGTCCTTGTCGTACACCCAGACTTGGCCGTTTGCGACGTAGAGCGTGCCGTCGCGGCCGCGCGCGACGCTCTCTCCGCCGCGGGGTGCGACGACGCGCAGGTCGGAGAGCGCGCCGCTCGCCGCCACCCGGCCGCTGTAGGTCAGGTTTTCCGACGCGTTGGACAGCCATACGCGCTCGCCCGAACGCGCGGTGACCAGGCCGTAGCTGTCGAGCGTGTCCGACCAGCGCCAGCCCTGGTGATCGTCGGGCCCCTGGTTCCACACCCGGAAGGCGGGGATCGCGACCGATCCGTCGGGCGACAGGTACGCGCGCGACTTCGGCTCGCCCATCTTGCTGGTGAAGAAGTCGGAGAGCGGCGGATACTGGTAGGTGCGCTGGTCGATGCGGTCGGCAAATTCGCCGTTCGCCCAGACGTTAACGGGCAGCGCGACCGCGGCACCGGCGCGCGGAGCGCCCGCGTCGATCACGCGGACGTCGTCGGGCTCCTTCGGATCGATGCTGAAGACGGTTCCGTCGCGCCCGGCCGAGGACAGGACCAGCAGCCGGCCCGAGCGGTCGACCGCCAGGTTGACCGGGTCGAGCGTCGCCTGGCTGACGGTGGTCAGGCCTTCGGTGCTCGACCAGCCGTGGATCCGCTGGTGAAAGCGGTCGACGAAGTAGAGCTTGCCGTCCCGGTCCACCGCGCCGCCCGCGACCGAGTAGAAGCCGTCGGCCAGCTTGGTGACTCCGGCGGTGACCGGCAGCGGTGCGGGCGTTGCGGCGCGCGGGGTGGCGGCGGGCACGTCGAGCTTCGCGAACTCGCGCTCGCGCACTTCCTGTCCGGTGGTCAGGTCCTTGATTGCATTTTCGAACGGATACTTGCTCGCGCGGACGTACGTGCCGCAGCCTTCCGTATCGCAGTGGGCGTAGGCGCTCTCGGCATTGATGTGGACATTGCGGAAGCGGATGTCGCCCGAATTCACCAGCCGCACCGCCGTATCCATCGGCTTGGCCGTGCGGGTCACGCGGTAGCCGTGGTAGTTGGCGAACAGGATGTTGCGGCTGTTGTGGAACTCGGTGGAGACGGCATAGACGCCGTCGCGCACCTCCTGCTCGGTCTGCGGCGCCAGGAACTCCCAGTTTTCAACGTTGCGCAGCACGATCTCGTTCTTGAAATGATGCTCGGCCGACAATTCGTAGACGTGGCCAGGCGTCTTGGTGTCGGTGACGTAGAAGCCGGTGTGCGCCAGCCCGTTGGGCGTCCAGATCGCGTTAAACGTGCCGCCGCCGTTGTCGGTGACCCAGATGCTCGCCTGCTGCCCGTCCCAGCGGGACTCCGGCTCGATCCCGCCGCCGGTCGCCTTGCCGTTCACGTAGACGACGGGACCGTGGATGCGGACGTCGTTGATCATCGACTGCTCGCCCGCGCGCCAGATGATGTTGGACGCGCGCGGGTTCACGCCGCCGGCATAGAGCCCCAGGCCGTAGACGATCGCGGCGCCGCCCTTGGCGCTCTCGATCATGCCGCGCGCGCCGCCCACGCCTGCGAAGCGCGGCGCGTTCTCGGGCAGGTAGAGCTGGGTCTGGTTGGGGTGGAGCGAGATCAGCACGCTGTCGGGCCGGAGCTTCAGCGTGTCGGTGATCCGGTAGCGGCCGGTCGGCAGGTAGACGACGCGGTTCCGATCGATCGCGCGCTGCAGCGCGGCGGTGTCGTCGCTCTGGTCGTCCCCCTTGGCGCCGAGCGCGCGGGCGTTCGCCCACTCGCTGACGGGGGGCAGCAGCGGCAGCGCCGGGGCGACCCGCGGCGGCGCGGAGGGCAGCGGCGTGATGGTGACGTCGGTCGCGGTGCGACCCATCTCCCCAATCGCCGGCACCTTCAGCCCGTGCGAGAAGTCGGCGACCCGCCAGGCCGCACCCTGGCCGGGGATGGTGCGTCCGCTCTCGCGAAAGCGCGCGAACACCGGCGTGTTGACGCCGACCGCGTTGTCGAAGCCGACCTGGGTGAAGACGCTCTGCTCGCTGGAGATGAGCACCCCGGCGCGGCTCACATTCTCGAAGCGGACGTTCTTGCCCCACAGCGAATCGGAGTAGCCGCGGTCGATCTCGATCCCGACCGGCGTGTCGCGGATCGCGACGTTGACCAGCGTCAGGTCAACCTCGTGCTCGCGGATCGCTGCCTCGCGCTGGCCGGAGAACTCCGAATCGATCAGCGTGAACTGCCACGCGGGCGAGGTCTTCTCCGTCACGATGCCGTAGCGGCCACCGAAGAAGCGCAGGTTGTCCGCCTCGTTTCCGGCCTGATAGATGCCGGCGAAGCCCGATCCCAGGCGAAAGTCGACGTGGCGCAGAAAGCCGTGCTGCGCGACGCGGAAGCGCACCGCCACCGCGCCCGCGTTGCCGTCGCCGATCTCGAAGTCGACGTTGGCGAGCGCCGAGTAGAAGGTGGTCGACGTCGCATCGAAGATCGCGTCGTTCGCGGGCACGCTGGTGGGCGGCGGCACCGGCGGCTTGCCCGCGCGGTACTGGTCCTCCCCCGAGAAGCTCAGCATCGCGCCGATGCCCCGCCCGAAGCCCGGCGTGTTGTCGCCGAGCAGGATCACCGGCCGGGTCGGGCCCACGCCGAACAGGCGGACACCCGAGCGCAGGAATATGGTGCGCGAGATGCGGTACCGGCCCGAGGGCAGGAAGACGACGCCGCCGCCACCGCGCTGACGGTCGGCCGCGACCGCGTCGATCGCCTGCTGGAGGGCGGCGGTGTCATCCGCGCGACCGTCGCCGACGGCGCGCACGGTGACGGCGCGGGGATCGTCGGGCGCGGTCAGGAAGACGGAGGTGGACTGGGCGAGCGCGGGGAGGGGCGCCAGGACGAGCGCAAGGCTCAGCAGGCCGAGAGGCTTCATCGGAACAGCTCCGCTTCAACAGTGCAGGGGGCCGCGCGCATCGGCGCGGCCGCGAAGATCACGCGGTGTGAAGCGCGAGCGACTGGGCCGCGATCGCCACCTGGGTGCGATTGCGGACGTTCAGCTTGCGCATCAGCGCCGTCATGTGCGCCTTCACCGTCGCCTCGGCGATGCCGAGGTCGTAGGCGATCTGCTTGTTGAGCTGGCCGGAGTGGACGCCGCGCAGGACCTTGATCTGGGTCGGCGTCAGGTGGACGGAGAGGTCGCTGTTCGGTCGCGTCGAGCCGGGCGGAGGCGCCATCGCCAGGTCTGCCGCTGTGTGACCACTTGCCATCATCGCCTCTCTCCCTCAGCTGTTCCCGTGCCGGTTGATCCAGAATCGGTTGGACAGGTTTCCTTATGTCCGACTAATGTCGGCGCTTACAAGACGTATTTTGCGATTACGGCAAAAACCTGTTGGACAGATAGCGTGTTCAGACACGCGAGGGAGGGGTGGATGGCAACGGCAAACGGCTCGATGCGCAAGCTGGGAGTGCACCGCTCATGACCGGCGCGGGCGACGCACGGCTGATCGCGGCGGCGATCGCCGGGATCTCGCTGGCGATCTTCATGATCGTGCGCGGGCGGCTCCACCCGTTCATCGGGCTGCTCTGCGGCGCCTTCACGGTCGGCCTGCTCGCCGGCCTGCCGCTGATCGACACGGCGAAGGCGGTGCAGAAGGGCGTCGGCGACATCATCGGCGGGACCGGACTGGTCGTGTCGCTCGGCTTGTCGCTGGGTGCGATGCTGCACCTGTCGGGCGCTGCCGCCGCGCTCGCGACGGGGGCGCTGCGGCTGACCGGGCCGCGCGCCGCGCCCTGGGCGACGCTCGGCATCGCGATCGTCATCGGCCTGCCGCTGTTCTTCGAGACGGGGCTCGTGCTGCTGCTGCCGATCGTGGTCGCCGCCGCCAAGGAGATGGCGACCGGCGACGACCCGGCCGCGCGCGACGCGGCCAAGCTACGGCTGATCATGCCGGCGCTCGCCGGGCTCGGCGTCGTCCACGCGCTGGTGCCGCCGCACCCCGGCCCGCTGCTCGCGGTGGAGACGCTGAACGCGAACCTGGGGCTCACCATGCTCTACGGCACGCTGATCGCGATCCCAATCGCGGTGCTGTCGGGACCGGTGCTCGCCCGCATCGTGACGCCGGGCATCCGCCTGACGGAGCCGGTGCTGAGCGATCCGGTGATCGACCTTGCGCCCCCGTCGCGTGGGCGCGCGCTGTTCATCGTGCTGCTGCCGATCGTGCTGATCGCGGTGGGCGAGCTCGGCAAGCTGGTGCCCGCGCTGGCCGGATCGACGCTGCTCGCCGCCGCCGCCAACCCGGTGCTTGCGCTGCTCACCGCCAACCTGCTCGCATTGCCGCTGCTGTTCGGGCGGCGGCTGAGCGAGGCCGGGATCCAGGAGTCGATCTGGCACGAGACGATGGGCGCGGCGGGCGCGATCCTGCTCGCGATCGGCGCTGGCGGCGCGCTGAAGCAGGTGCTGGTCAGCGCTGGACTGTCCGATCTGCTCGCCCGCACGGTGCTCGCCTACCAGATCTCGCCGCTGCTGCTCGGCTGGCTGATCGCGGTCGGCATCCGGCTCGCCGCCGGCTCGGCGACGGTCGCGACGATCACCGCGGTCGGCGTGATGCCCGGCGTCGTCGCCGCGTCCGGCGCCTCGCCCGAGCTCGTGGTGCTGGCGATCGGCGCAGGCTCCGTCTTCTTCAGCCACGTCAACGATCCAGGCTTCTGGCTGGTCAAGGGCTACATGGGGACCAGCACCGCCGACACCTTCCGCACCTGGTCCCTGCTTGAAACGGTGATCTCCGTCGCCGGACTCGTCATGGTCACGGGGCTCAGCTACATCGCCTGACCCGGTGGAGACAGGACAGACCGGCATGGGGGCGCGCGGCCGTGGGTGAGGGAAAGCTGGCGGACCGCGCCTACACCGCGATCGTCGGAATCATCAACGGCGACGATCTGGCCCCCGGCGATCGCCTGCCGTCGGAGGCGCGGCTGGCGGAAACCTTCGGCATGTCGCGCACGATCGTGCGGGAGGCGCTGGTGCGGCTCGCCGCCGACGGCATCACGGAAGCGCGGCGCGGCGCGGGCTCCTATGTCAAGCGCCGCCCGTCCGAGCGGCTCGGCGCGCACGTCCCGCTCGACGGACTCGCGGCGACGCTCGGCACCTATGAGGTCCGCTTCGTGGTGGAGGCGGAGGGCGCGCGGCTGGCGGCGCAGCGGCGCTCGCACGACGAGATGGACGAAATCGAGGAGCGCCTGGCCGCCCTGCGCGGCGCGCTGCTGTCGAGCGCCCCTGCGCACGACGAGGACTGGCTGCTCCACCGCGCCATCCTGCAGGCGACCGGCAACGATGCGTTCGTTGCGATCTTCGACCAGCTGCAGGAGGAGGTGATGCGGATTCTGCGCGCCGGCGTCGACATCTCGCGCGCGCGGCCGCCGCAGGTGATCGAGGCGATGATGGACGAGCACGACGCGATCGTCGATGCGATCCGCACGCAGGACGGCGACGGCGCCGCGCTCGCGATGCGCTGGCACCTGTCGCAGGGCCGCAAGCGGCTGATGCCATAGGGTCAGGCGGCGACGTCGCTCCGCGCCCAGGAGATCACCGCGTCGCTCAGTTGCTCGACCCGCCACGTGCATGGCAGCGTCAGTGCGCGCTCGTCGGCTTGCGGTCGCTCCAGGGTGGCGAGCTGACTCTCGAGCAGGCTTGCGGGCATGTAGTGGCGGGTCCGCTCCGCCAGCCGCGCGGCAAGCTCCGCGCGGGTGCCGTCGAGCAGGACGAACAGCAGCGGCACGCCCGCTGCCGCTTCCAGCCGTTCGCGATAGCGGCGCTTCAGTGCCGAGCAGGCGGCGACCGCGATCCCCGCCTGCTCCACCTCGCCGCCGATCGCCGTGCCGAGCCGGTCGAGCCATGGCCAGCGATCGGCGTCGTCGAGCGGCTGGCCGCTCCGCATCTTGGCGACATTCGCCGCGCCGTGATAATCGTCGCCCTCGAGCGCCGGGCAGGAGAGGGCGGCTGCCAGCGCGCGGAGCAGTGTCGACTTGCCGCACCCGCTCACCCCCATCACGACGATGGCGCAGCGCGGCAGGGCGGCTCCGGTGATCGGCGGCGCTGACACGTCTTCCTTCCTGGCTCCCCGACCGCCCGCGCAACGGTTGCGCGACGGCTCCAGGCTGCGTGCTGCCTTGCCCCGCGCCCGTTTGCCTATCGCGACCTTTGTCGCAGTCGCGTGCGGCGCTTGCCGTGCTAGAGAGGGCGTTACGCGCGCGACGATGAAGAGGGTGACGATGGCGAAGGTGGCAACCATGATCCGGCGCTGCCTGGGAGCGCTCGCGCTGCTCGTCGCCGTTCCCGCCGCCGCGCAGCCGGCCCTCGCGCGCTCGGCCTTCCAGACGGCACCCGCCGATCCGCGCGCGATCACCGTCAAGGCGGTCGGCGACGGGGTGGCCGACGATGGACCTGCGATCCAGCAGGCGATCGACGCCGCGGCGGCCAAGCCCGGTGGCGGAATCGTCTTCCTGCCGGCCGGGCGCCACCGCATCACCCGCACCGTGTTCATCTGGCCGGGGGTGCGCGTGTTCGGTGTGGGGCGGAGCCGGCCGGTGCTGCTGCTCGCACCCAACACGCCGGGCTTCCAGCAGGGAGTGGGCAGCATGGTGCTGTTCGCCGGCAACAACCCGCGCGGCACCACGCTCGACAACTGGGGCAATCCGGTGAAGAGCGCGGCGGTCGTGCCCGTGCCGCCGCCCAACAGCGTGCCGTTCGACGCGACGATCGCGGATGCGAACTCGGGCACCTTCTACTCGGCGCTCGCCAACGTCGACTTCGAGATCGGGGCGGGCAACCCCGCCGCAACCGGCGTGCGTCAGCACACCGCGCAGCACACCTATCTCGCCCACATCGACTTCCGGCTCGGCACCGCGCTCGCCGGCGTGTACCAGGTCGGCAATCTCGGCATGAACCTGCGCTTCTTCGGCGGGCGCTACGGCATCATGGCGGAGAAGACCTCGCCCGCGTGGCAGTACACACTGCTGGATTCCAGCTTCGAAGGGCAGCGCGACGCCGCGATCCGCGAGCATGAGGCGAGCTTCACGCTGGTCAACACCGTGATCCGCAACACGCCGGTCGGGATCGAGATCAACCGCGGCTACAGCGACCGGCTGTGGGGTAGCGACGTTCGCTTCGAGGACGTCTCGCAGGCCGCGGTCGTGATCAGCAACGAGGAACGCATCTTCACCCAGGTCGGCTTCGCGAACGCGGTCGCCAGCAACACGCCCGTGTTCGCGCGCTTCCGCGACAGCGGGCGCACGGTGCCGGGCGCGGGCGCGCGCTACCGGGTTGCCGAGTTCACCTACGGCCTGACGCTCGCCGGGCTGAATCAGCCGGGCACCTACCAGACCCGGATGGACGCGTCCCCGCTCCGCGCCTTGCCGAAGCGGCGCGATCCCGCGATCCGTGCGCTGCCGCCGGTGTCGGCCTGGGTCGACGTGCGGACGCTGGGCGTGAAGGGCGACAACACGACCGACGACACCGCCGCGATCCAGCGCGCAATCGACCGCAACCGCGTGCTCTACTTCCCCGCCGGCTTCTACCGCGTCTCCGACACGCTGAAGCTGCGGCCGGACAGCGTGCTTATCGCGCTCCATCCCGGGCTGACGCAGATCGTGCTCCCCGACGACCTGCCCGCGTTCCGCGGGATCGGCGCGCCGAAGGCGCTAATCGAGAGCGCGCGCGGCGGCGAGGCGATTATCTCCGGCTTCGGACTGTTCACCGGCGGTATAAATCCGCGCGCGACCGCACTCCTGTGGCGCGCGGGCGAGCGCTCTCTGGTGGACGACGTCAAGTTCCAGGGTGGTCACGGTACCACACTGGCCGACGGCAGCCGCTTCGATCCGTACAACGCCAACCACACCGCCGACGCCGACGTGAAGAAGCGGTGGGACGGCCAGTACGCCAGCCTGTGGGTGACGGACGGGGGCGGTGGCACCTTCAACGGGCTGTGGACGCCCAACACCTACGCCCACGCCGGCCTGCTCGTCACCGACACCAGGACGCCCGGCTACGTCTACGAGATGTCGGCCGAGCATCACCGCCGGGCGGAAATCGTGCTCGACCGGGTGGAGAACTGGCAGTTCTTCGCACCGCAGACGGAGGAGGAGGCGGGCGAGAGCCGCGACGCCGTCGCGCTGGAGGTCCGCAACAGCCGCAACATCCTCTTCGCGAACTTCCACGGCTACCGCGTGACCCGCTCGCTCCAGCCCGCCCGCGCCGCGGTGAAGCTCTTTGGATCGAGCGACATCCGCTTCCGCAACGTCCATGTGAACGCGGAGAGCGGGTTCGCGACCTGCGACGCGAACGGCTGCGGCACCTATCTTCGCGCGAGCAAGTTCCCGTACGAGAACGCGATCGTCGACCTGACCCGCGGCGGCGAGGTGCGTGAGCGCGAGTTCGCCGTTCTAGACGTCACTGCCGCGACGCCCGTCGCGCCACCTGTCGCCAGCACGGTGCCGGTCAGCAAGCTCGCCGACGGCTTCTACTCGATCGGCGGGGGCGCGGTGGATGCCGCCGGCACGCTCTACTTCGTCGATCGCTACTTCCACCGCATCCATCGCTGGAGCGAGAAGGACCGACTGGGGATCGTCGCGGACGCGCCGCTCGACCCTGTGAACCTGGCGGTTGACGCATCGGGCGGGCTGATGGTGCTCTCCTCCGACGGGCCGGAGGCGACCGTCTACGCTATCGATCCGGCCAAGCCGATGGCGGTGCGCACCATCGCTCCGACCGCGATCGGCGAGCGGACCCGCCCGCGCGTCGCGCTGCCGGGCAGCTTCTGGAACAACGGCGAGTTCCGCGACCAATATGATCCCGCCGCCGACCGCTACATCACGCTCGGCGAGATGTTCGCGCGCGACGTAGCCGCTCCCAAACCGCGTGAATATGTCTCACCCGACGGCAGTCTTGCGCTTCCGGCGTTCCGGGTGTGGCAGCAGGGGCCGCCCGATCATCTCGGCTGGCGCTTCTCCGACACGCTCGACACCTATGGCCTGGTGAGCGGACGTGTGGGCGAGCGGGTGCACCTCGCCAACGCATCGGAGAACCGGACCTACACCGGGCTGCTCGGGCGCGGCGGTGCGGTGACCGACCTCCGGCCCTTCGCCGGTCGCGGCGGGGAAAGTGTCGCGGTCGGCCCGGACGGGCGGGTCTTCATTGCGAACGGTCAGGTGTTCGTCCACGACGCCGCCGGTACCGAAGTCGGGCGGATCGATGTACCCGAGCGACCACTCCAGCTTCTGTTCGGCGGCGTGGACGGGCGTACGCTCTACATTATCACGCACCACGCGCTCTACTCGGCGCGGCCCTGACACAACTTGCCGCCCCGCGCCTGCGACTATGGTCGTAGATGATGGGGCGACCGTAATGGAGTAAATCCATCCCAACGGTGCGGACTCGTGCGGGTCATGCGCCGACCAGCATGGAACCTTGGGGGATGGACATGAAGCGTTACCCGTCTGATCGTCGCCGGCTCGGCGTCGCCACCAGCCTCGCGGCCCTGACTACCGCGCTCGTCGCGGTGCCCGCGCAGGCTCAGACGACGCCCAACGTGCCCACCGCCGCGCCGCAGGACGTGCCGTCCGCGGCCGTGCCCGACACCGACCGGGAAGCGCCGGCGCAGGACAACGCCGACATCGTCGTCACCGGCAGCCGCATTGTCGCCAACGGCTTCAACGCGCCGACGCCCACCACCGTGATCGGTGAGGAGCAGATTGCGAACAACGCACAGCCGAACCTCTTCAACACCATCCAGCAGCTGCCGTCGCTCCAGGGCTCGACCGGTGCCGCGACCGGCACCTTCAGCACCTCCAGCGGCACGCAGGGGCTCAGCTCCTTCTCGCTGCGCGGCCTTCAGCCGATCCGCACCCTGACGCTGCTCGACGGCCAGCGCGTCGTCGGCGCCAACGTCACGGGCGTGCCCGACATCAGCATGTTCCCGCAGCTGCTGGTCAGGCGCGTCGACATCGTTAACGGCGGCGCGTCGGCCTCCTACGGCTCCGACGCGGTCGGCGGTGTGGTCAACTTCATCACCGACACCCGCTTCAAGGGGTTCAAGGCGAACGTCCTCGGCAGCATCACGACCTACGGCGATGACGAGACCGCGCTGGTCCAGGCGGCGTACGGTACCTCGCTGTTCGGCGACCGCCTGCACCTGATCGTCAGCGGCGAGTACGACCATGAGGGCGGAGTCGGCCCGGGCAACTACGGCATCGACCTGGCCGGCAGCCGCAACTGGCACCGCGCCTCCACCCTGCTCAACACCGGCGTCACCACCGGGCCGGGACCGCAGTTCATCTACTCCGACTTCGCGCAGCCCTATCAGTATGCGAAGTACGGGCTGATCAACAACGGCCCGCTCCAGGGGATCGCCTTCGACCAGAACGGGACGCCGTACAACTTCAACTACGGCTCGGGCGGCCAGCCGCTCGGCAACGGCCGCGTGTCGAACTGCTTCCCGGGCAACTCCTTCTGCATCGGCGGCGACCTGTCGGGCGCGCCGGGCTCCTCCGCTTCGCTCAAGTCGAAGCTGGAGCGCATCAACGGCTACGGCCGGATCGGCTTCGATTTCGCGCCGGACAACGAGATCTACGCAACCGTCAACATCGCGCAGGTGCAGACCAGCAACCAGCCGAGCCCGGGCTACAACCGCCCGAACCTGACCGTCCAGTGCTCGAACCCGTTCCTCCCGCAGCTGGTCCGTGATCGCTGCGCCGCGGCGAACATCACCTCGTTCAATTTCGGGTCGAGCAACGGGCAGTTGCCTAACCAGCTCGTCCAGACCGATCGCGACCAGTACCGCTTCGTCGTCGGCGCCAAGGGCAAGTTCGACCTTGCCGGAACCGACTGGACCTACGACGCCTACTACCAGAACGGCACCACCAAGGTCGCGATCGACGTCGACCGCATCGTGCTCCAGCCCCGCTACGTCGCGGCGACCAACGCGGTGGTGCTGAACGGCGCGATCGTCTGCGCCGATCCGGCCGCGCGTGCGCTCGGCTGCCAGCCGATCAACATCTTCGGCAACTTCCGCCCCAGCCAGGCGGCACTCGACTATATTATGCCGCAGGCCGGACCGCTCCAGCGCACCACGCTGCGTCAGCATGTGGCGAGCCTCAACTTCTCCGGCCAGCCGGTCGACTTGTGGGCCGGGCCGCTGTCGGTCGCGTTCGGCGGTGAGTTCCGCCGCGAATACTACCGCGTCCGCGGCGACGCCTATGGCGCGGGCGTGACCCCGATCAGCCCCAACAACGCGCTCTATCCGGCCGATCCGCTGCTCAATTCCGCGCAGGGCAGCAACTGGGCGGCGGGCAACTACAAGAACGGCACCGGCAAGTACGACGTCGTCGAGGGTTTCCTGGAGGTCGACCTGCCGCTGTTCAACAGCGATGCGGCGGGGCGTGCCAACCTGAACGGCGCCGCCCGCGTAACCGAGTACAGCACCTCCGGCACGATTTGGGCGTGGAAGGTGGGCGGCACCTGGAACACGCCGATCCAGGGCCTGACGCTGCGCGCGGTGACCTCGCGCGACGTGCGCGCGCCAAACCTGTCGGAGTTGTTCGCAGCGCCGACCGTCACCACGCTGCCGAGCTTCAACGACCCGTTCCGCAACGTTGCGGTGCAGGTGTTCCAGAACACGGTCGGCAACCCGAACCTGCGGCCGGAAACCGCGCGCGACACCGAACTCGGCGTCGTCTACGCCCGGCCCGACTGGCTGCCAGGGCTCAGCCTGTCGGTCGATTATTACCAGATCAAGCTGAGCGGCGTCGTTTCGACGCTCACCCCCGACCAGATCGTCCGCTTCTGCTTCGAGGGCAATCAGGCGTTCTGCGGCGGCTTCCGCCTCGACGGACCGCAGGGCAGCAACTTTGTCAACGTCCAGCCCTTCAATCTGGCGTCTTGGGAGACCAGCGGCTTCAACATCGAGGCGAGCTACCAGTGGCAGCGCCCGCTCGGCCTGCCGGGCAGCTTCACGATCCGCGCGCTCGGCACCCACGTCCGTGAGTTCCTGGTCGATGCCGGCATCGCCGGGGTCGCGGTGCGCGATGACGCGGGCGCCAACACCGGCGCGATCCCCGACTGGAAGTGGCTGGCGACCCAGACCTACGACAGCGGTCGCCTGACGCTGACCGTGCAGGAGCGGTGGTTCTCCGATGGCGTGTTCAACAATAACTACGTCGTGTGCCAGAATAACTGCCCGGTCTCGACCGGTAACTTCAACACGGTGAACTTTAACCGGATGAAGGGCGAGTTCTACCTGGATCTCGGCGCCGCGTTCAACATCACCGACGGGATCAGCATCTACGGCAAGGTCGACAACGTGTTCGACAATGATCCGACGCCCTCGCCGCAGACCAACACCGGCCTCGACGTCAACCCGGCGCTCTACGACACGCTGGGCCGCATCTACCGCGCGGGCGTCCGCTTCAATTTCTGAAAACCCCTCCTCCGGGGTTCCCTTGGGCAGGTCGGACATGCGCCGACCTGCCCTTCTTTTTTTGCTAGAGCAGCACCTCGACACGATGGGCGCTGCTGCGCAGGCCGGCGTCGAGCAACTCGATAACAGCCAGCGCGTCGGCGGGCGGTACGGGATTCGGTCCCTCGCCGCGGATCGCGCGGGCGAGCGCCTGCCAGAACAGGCGGTAATCGCCGGCCCGGTTGGCGAGCGGCGCGGGCGCCGCGCCGGGTAGAACCAGCGTACCGTCCTGCGGATCGTGCCCCCAGCCCGCGCCGCCCGGCAGCTTTCCGGCGAGCACGGCCGCCTCCTGCGGATCGATCCCGTGCTTGATCCAGCTGCCGTCCGTGCCGTGGACCGAGAAGCGCAAGTCATGCGCGGCGGCGAGCTTGGTCGAGTGAAGCACCACCCGCTTGTCGGGGTAGCGCAGCACCGCGTGGAAGTAATCGGGCGCGGGCGCCGCGTTGCGCAGAGACGCGAGGTCGGCGGTGATCCCGAGCGGGCGGCCGAACAGTACCAGCGCCTGGTCGATCAGGTGCGGGCCGAGATCGTACCACGAACCGCCGCTGCGCGCCTCCTTCCACGTCGTGGCCGGCGTCGGGCGCCAGCGGTCGAAGCGGCTCTCGAGCGACACGATCCGGCCGAGACGGCCTGAGGCGAGGAGATCCTGAAGAGTCAGGAAATCGGCATCCCAGCGACGATTGTGAAAGGCGGTCAGCAGCGTGCCGCTCGCCGCCGCGGCGGCCGCCATCCGTTCGGCGTCGGCAAGCGAGGTCGCGAACGGCTTGTCGACCAGCACGTGGCGGCCGCTGCCGAGCGCTGCCACCGCGTGCTCGGCATGGAGCGCGTCGGGACTGGCAACGATCACCAGGTCGATGTCCGGCTTGGCGAGCAGCGCCGTGACGTCGGGCACGACCCGCATATCCGGGCGATTAACGCGAACCTTTGCCGGATCGCGCGAGACCACGGCACGGAGCTCAAGTCCGGCAGTCACATGCACATAGGGCGCGTGGAAGGCGCTGCCGCTCAGGCCATACCCGATCAAGCCGACACCGATCATGCCCGCCTCGCTACGCCGCTCGCCGGCCCGGCGCCAGCGGTCACGTCGTCATCAAGGCGTCGCACGATCGTATTCGCGGCGTAACGAAACACGGCGAAGGGCGGCCGTGCCGAAGCGACCGACCATAAGGATCGCGTTGCCGGCCCAAAGGGGAATCATCATGTCTTTCGACCTGTGGCTGCGGGCGACCGCGGCATCGATCCTGCTTGTCCCCAGCGCCGGCACCGCCGCTGCGCAGGTCACTACCGCCGAAGCGGTGACGGAGGAGAAGCAGGACTCGCTCGCGGATGATCAGAACGCCGACACCGGCGCGCATCTGGACGAGATCGTCGTCACCGGCCGCCTGGGCAACGCCGCGCAGCGCAAGGTGGAGGCGAGCTATTCGATCACCACGCTGAAGGACACCGATCTGCGCGCCCGCGCGATCGACAACCTGGCCAATGCGCTTCAGACCATTCCAGGCGTGTGGGCGGACGATTCCGCCGGCGTCACCGCGAACAACACCCGCGTCCGCGGCATCCCGCGCGGCGGCTATGAGGCGCTGGCGGTGTACGAGGACGGCCTGCCGATCCAGCATGATCCGGGCATCAACTGGATCAACGTCGACCAGTTCCTGCGCATCGACGAGACCTATGCGAGCATCGAGGCGGTGCGCGGTGGCCCGTCGTCAATCTTCGCGTCGAATGCGCCGGGCGGTCTCATCAACTTCATCCCGCGTCAGGGCACAGCCGAGCTGTCCGCCCTGATCAAGCTGACCACCGCTGACTACGGCCAGGCGCGCGGCGACGTGTGGATCGGCGGCCCGATCGGCGACGGCTGGCGCTTCTCGGCCGGTGGCTTCTACAATTGGGACCAGGGCGTGCGCGATCCGGGTCCGGTCGCCAACAACGGCGGCCAGGGCCGCGTGATCATCAGCAAGAATTTCGCGCGCGGCAGCCTGTCCTTTGGCGTCAAGTACATGGAGGACAACAACTTCTTCTTCGACGCCATTCCGCTGATCCGGACAACGGGCGGCGAGATCCGCCCGGTGCCGGGGATCGACGGCAACTACGACACGCTGACGGGTGAGGAGGACGGCCGCGTCGTCATCAAGACGCCGGCCGGGATCCGCGACGCCGACTTCAACCGCTTCAATCAGTCGAGCGACCTGCAGTTCACGATCAAGGGCGATGTGGCGTTCGGCGACACCACGCTGAACGCCGGGTTCCGCTACCGCGATTCGCAGACCAACCGGAACGCGCGCGGGCTGAACAACCTCAGCACGCAGGCGGCGTATCTCACGACTTCGCCCGCCAACACCGCCCTCGCGGCGTTCGCCTCGCGCGGGGCGACGGCGCTGCGCTACGTCTACGCGACCGACGGCTCGCAGTTTCCGGCGAACGCCAACGGCAACGGCTACCTCGGCGTCAACACGTTCCAGTCGATCCAGAACCCGATCAGCGAGATGATCGGCCTGCTCGAGCTCGGCCATCAGTTCGACACCGGCATCGGCCGCCACGACATTAAGCTCGGTGTCTACGGCACCGCCGCCGACTGGGCGCACGACCGCAACGACGGCGTCGGCCTGACGGAGGTGCGCGACAATGCGCGGCTGATCGACCTGGTCGCCGTCAACGCCGCAGGCCAGGTGGTAGGCCGCGTCACCGACCTCGGCATCGCCCGCTACAATTCGCGCTTCGCCAACTCGGAGGGCGGGTACGAGGATGTTGCCGCCTACATCGCCGACGAGTGGCAGCTGACCGAGCAGCTCCGCATCGACGCCGGCTTCCGCTACGAGAAGATCTGGATCCACGGCGTCAGCGAAGGCGCGCGCAGCGTCAACCTGGGCGATCCCGACACGCTCGCGGACAACAACGCGTTCGGCGGATCGGGCACCTTTAACCGCTTCGACGAGGCGTTCGACGACCAGAGCTACACCGTCGGTGTCAACTGGCAGTTCGTCCCCAACGCCGGCGTGTTCGCGCGCTACACCAATACCTACCGCCTGCCGCAGATCGGCCAGTATCGCGACAACGTGCTGCCCGCGAACGTGCGCAGCCAGTCGATCGTCCAGGCAGAGGGCGGCGTTAAGTTCCAGACCGACCTGGGCGGCGCGTTCGTCACCGTGTTCTACAACGAGTTTCAGGACGTCCAGTTCACCAACACCTTCATCGATCCGCAGACGCTGCTGATCCGCCAGGAGGTGAATTACGGCGATGTCGAGACGATCGGCGTCGAGCTGGAGGGCAACATTCGCCCGGTGCCATTCTTCGAGGTGGCGGGCACGCTCACCTACCAGGAGCCGGAGTTCAAGAACTACACCTACAACACGGCGGTGAACGGCCAGCTCGTCTCCACTTCGTTCGACGGCAATCGCCCGAGCAGCATGCCCAAGTGGCTGGTGAGCGTCCGCCCGCAGCTGCGGCTGTTCGGCGACCGCGTGCGGGTGCTGGGCGAGTGGCGGTACGAAGGGGACAAGTTCAACGACGACGCGAACGTCGTGCGCCTGCCGGCCTTCTCCGTGTTCAACGCGAGCGTCTCGGCCGATGTGACACCCACCGTCACGCTGATCGTAAAAGGCAGCAACCTGTCGAACGAGCTTGGACTGGGCCAAGGCGGCGGACAGCAGCAGCTGCCGGCGGCGATCGACGGCAACATCATCCTCGCTCGACCGATCTTCGGCCGGGCGGTCACGGGCTCCGTGCTGTTCCGCTTCTGAGCCGATCGGGGCAGGCGGGCGTCGATCCGCCTGCCCTCATGCGAGTAGACGTCGATGCTCCTCCTTGCCCTCCTCGCCGCGCAGGCAGCCGATCCGCCGCTCCGCCTCAACGACCTGAACGCGGTCGGCACCCACAACAGCTACAAGCTGGCGATGCCGGCCGAGACGATGGCAAGGGTGCGCGCGGCCGATCCAAGGGCGGCGGACTCTCTCGACTATGCGCACCGTCCGCTCGAGGAGCAGCTCGACGCCGGGGCGCGTCAGCTGGAGATCGACGTCAACCATGATCCGCGCGGCGGCCACTATGCGGCGGGATCGACCGACCCCCAGCTGCGCGCGCCCGGGTTCAAGGTGCTGCACATTCCCGGCATCGACAATGCCAGCCACTGCGTGCGCTTCACCGACTGCCTCACCAGGCTGCGTGCCTGGTCGGACGCGCACCCGCGGCACGTGCCGATCCTGATCCTGGTCAACGCCAGGGACGAGCGGAATGCCGCGCGCGGTGGAATCGACGCACTGCCCTTCGACACCGCCGCGTACGACGCGCTCGATGCAGAGGTGCGCAGCATCCTGCCGCCCGCCAAGCTGATCACGCCCGACGACGTGCAGGGCCGCTACCCGACGCTGCGCGACGCGGTGCGTGCGAACAACTGGCCGCTGCTGGACGCCGCGCGTGGCAGGTTCCTGTTCGCGCTGGACGAGACGCCGGCCAAGGTCGCGGTGTACCGCGGCAGGCGCCGCTCGCTGGAGGGGCGCGTCTTCTTCATCAATACCGATGAGGAGTCACCTGCCGCCGCCTACCTGACCCTCAACGATCCGGTCGGGCAGGCCGACCGGATCCGCCGCGCGGTCGCCGCCAACTATCTGGTCCGCACCCGGGCCGATGCGAACACGGTTGAGGCGCGCACGGGGGACACTCGGCCGCGCGGCGCAGCGCTCGCGGGCGGGGCGCAGTATGTGTCGACCGACTATCTCTGGCCGGACCCGCGGTTCGGCAACGACTACCGTGTGTCGCTGCCCGGCGGCGGCGCGGCACGCTGCAATCCGGTGCGCCGTCCGCGCGGCTGCGGCATCGCAGAAGGCGGGCGATGAGGGCGCTCGTCCTGCTCGCGGCGGTGGCGGTGCTCGGGGCAGCCGACGCCCCGCGCACCTACCTCGACGGGCAGCCGCAGCCCGACCTGCTCCGCATCCTGCCGCCACCGCCGCAATCGGGCTCGCCGCTTGACCAGGCCGATGCCGCGGTGTTCCGCGACACCCGGACGCTGCAGGGGACGCCCAAGTGGCAGGTCGCTACCGCCGACGTGACTGGTGGGCGGTTCGCCACCTTCGCCTGTGCGATGGGGATGACGCTCGACGAACGTCAGGCGCCGGCCCTCGCGCGCGTGTTCGCGCGGATGGGCGGCGGGCCGATGGTCGACCGGGTCAAGCGGCACTATGCCAAGCGGCGACCGTACCTGACGCAGGACCTGCCGATCTGCGAGCCGAAGACGGCGCATCTCGCCGGCAACGGCGACTACCCGTCGGGTCATACCACGAACGGTTGGGCAACTGCGCTGGTGCTCGCGGAGTTGCTGCCTGACCGCGCAACCGAGATCCTGGAGCGTGGGCGGATGACCGGCGAGAGCCGCTTCGTGTGCGGGTCCCATAGCGTCAGCGCGGTGCAGGCGGGCTTCATGGCCGGCAGCACGCTGGTCGCGGCACTTCACGGCTCGTCCGAGTTCCGACGCGACATGGATGCAGCTCGCGTGGAGCTTGCCGGATTGCGCGGCCGTGCGCGCCCCGCAGAGCCCGCGCGCTGCGCCGTCGAGCAGGCGGCCCGCTGACAGTCGGGCGGCCGGCGCCCGCGACCAAGGGCGCTCTTGCCCCGACCCGGCGCCGCCCGGTAGGTCTGCCGCAAAGACGTGGGGAGGATGACATGAAAACGCTGCTGCTGAGCCTCGCGCTACCGGTATCACTCCTCGCTGCCCCGACGGCGGCTGCGCCGCCCGCAACTCGTGCGGTCTCGGCAGCGCCGGTGCGGATCAGCAAGGCATCGATCGACCGGGCGCTCGCCGACATGGTCAGGAGCGGGCGGGTAGTCGGCGCGTCCGCGCTAATCTGGCAGAACGGGCGCGAGGCCTATGTCGGTACGGCCGGGCAGGCCGACCGTGAGGCGGCGCGGCCGATGACGCGCGACACGCTGGCGCAGATCTATTCCATGACCAAGCCGGTGACCGGCGTCGCGCTGATGACGCTTTGGGAGCAGGGGCGCTTCGGCTTGGACGATCCGCTGTCGCGCTACCTGCCCGAGTTCGCGGGCGTGCAGGTGGCGGACGGGGCCGACACCGCGGGCCGTCCGGTGCTACGCGCGCCGACCCGCCCGATCCTGGTGCGCGACATCCTGCGCCACACCGCCGGGTTCGGCTATGGTTCGGGAACGGACGCGGTCGGGACGGCGTGGGCGCAGCTCGACCCGCTCGGCACGGACCATGACCTTGCCGAGTTCGGCCGCCGGCTCGCGCGCGTGCCACTGCTCCACGATCCGGGCGCGCGCTGGTCGTACAGCGCCGCCGTAGACGTGCAGGCGCTGCTGGTGGAAAAGCTGACGGGCGTGCCGTTCGAACAGTTCGTGCGCGAACGGATCTTCGAGCCGCTCGGCATGCGCGAGACCGCCTGGACCCAGCCGGAAAGCCGGTATCCGCGTCTGGCTGCGATGTACGAACGCCCGGGCGGGTCGACACTCACCCGCGCGTCGGAGCGTGAGCAGCGCGGGCTGAACTTCGATCCCGCGCGCAGACTGACGATGGGCGGGGCGGGGCTGGTGTCGTCGCTCGACGATTACATGCGTTTTGCGCGCATGTTGCTGAACGAGGGCGCGCTCGGTGACGTCCGCATCCTTAAGCCGTCCACCGTGCGGCTGATGGCGACGGACGCGCTTGATCCGCGGATCACCGAGCGGTCATGGCTGGGGAGCAAGGGCAGCGGCGGGTTCGGGATGGACTTCTTCGTCCGCACCGCGCAGCCGAAGACTGCGGCGGAAAATCGCGGGGCGATTGGCGAGTTCTTCTGGGACGGTCGCGCGTCCACGCTGTTCTGGGTCGATCCCGTGAACGGGATCGCCGCGGTGTTCCTGGTCCAGGTGATCCCGTTCGACGCCACCCTGCACCGCGACCTACGCCGCGCGGTGTACGGCGACGATTACCTTGGGCCAGTCGGCGACTAGGGGCAGCGGCTACCAGACCGCGACCAGGATCGCCGCGGCGGCGAGAATGCACAGCAGCACGACGCCCGCGGGCGTTATCCCGGCGCCTTCGCCGGGTAATCGCTCCGGACCCGCGGGGTAATAGCGCCGCTCGTTCGCCCGAAGCGGGTGTCGCCGTCTCACGTCGTTGCCTGTCCTTTCCCAATTTCGGTAGTTCAGCCCGTTATAGGGGAGCAGCGCCGGACGCTCAACGTCGCGGCGATCGCCAACCTAGTGCTCGGGCTGGTGGCGCGCTGAGCCGCGCGGGTCAGCCCGGCACGCCCTGCGCGGCCGGCAGCGCCGTGATGTCCGACGATCCCGCCCAGATGTTGATCCCGCCATCCGCCGCCGCCCGGTCGATCGCGTCGAGTTCGGCCGCGCTGAAACCGAGGTTCGTGACCGCGTCGAGCGAGTCGTCGAGCTGCGCCACCGTTCGCGCCCCGATCAGTGCGGAGGTGACCCGCGGATCGCGCAGCACCCAGGCAATCGCCATCTGGGCGAGCGTCTGCCCGCGCCCGGCGGCGATGTCGTTGAGCGTGCGGACGGCGCGCAAGTTCTGTTCGGTCAGCAGCGTCTGCGACAGCGATCCGCCGCGGGTCGCCCGTGCCCCCTCGGGCAGGCCGCCGAGGTACTTGTCGGTCAGCATCCCCTGCGCGAGCGGCGAGAAGGCGATGCACCCGGTGCCGAGCTCGTCCAGGACGCCGAGCAGCTCCTGCTCGATCCAGCGATTGAGGATCGAGTAGCTCGGCTGGTGGATGAACAACGGTACGTTCTCCGCCGCCAGTATCTCCGCCGCCCGCCGGGTCAGTCCGGGTTCGTAGGAGGAGATGCCGACGTAAAGTGCCTTGCCCTGACGGTGGAGCTGGACCAGCGCGCCCATCGTCTCCTCGAGCGGCGTGTCCGCATCAACGCGGTGCGAGTAGAAAATGTCGACATAGTCGAGGCCCATGCGCTTGAGGCTCTGGTCGCAGCTGGCGATCAGGTACTTCTTCGACGAGCCGACATCGCCGTACGGCCCCGGCCACATGTCCCACCCGGCCTTTGTCGAGATGATCAGCTCGTCGCGGTAGGGGCGGAGGTCGGCGGCGAGCACGCGGCCGAAGTTCTCCTCCGCCGATCCGTAGGGCGGGCCGTAGTTGTTCGCGAGATCGAAGTGGGTGACCCCGCGGTCGAAGGCGCGGCGCATAATCGCGCGCCCGGTCTCGAACACGTCCGTTCCGCCGAAGTTCTGCCACAGCCCCAGGCTGATCGCCGGCAGGCGGAGCCCGCTGCGTCCGGTGCGGCGGTACGGCATGCCGGCCTGGTAGCGGTCGGCGGCGGGAAGGTAGGGCGGGGCGAAGGGCATGGCGGCTCCTGCGGGTGAGGTCGGGGCGGGTTAGCGCGAACCGGTGAGGGCGGCGAGGCGTTCCCGGAGCGCGCGGTCGCTCGCGATCTCCTCTGCCCGGTTCGCGGCGACGGCGGCATGGATGTCGGAGATGGCGAGTTCGGACGCGAGCGCGAGTGCGGTCTCGGCCGAGACGATCTCCGCGGCCTTGCTTTTGCGGACCGCGCCGATCAGCGCGACGTCGAGCAGGCGAACGGGCTCCGTCTGGCGCGTGTCGCGCTCGGCGTCGTCGAGGATGCCGCTCATCCACAGGTTCTCGGGTGAGCTGAGCGCGGGGGCGACGGCGTTGGTCCGTTCGGCCTGAACGCCGGCGCGTGCCGCCTCGTGGCGGATCATCCGGGCAAGGTCGGCATCCCCGCATCGCTCGGCGATCGCAGGCAGCCGCTCGGCCTGCGCCTGCTTGCCGGCATGCAGGTCCTCCAGCGCGACGTGGAGCAGTTCGGCGGCGGAGCGGGCGGTCGTCATGCCGGAAGAAGCGCCGATCGCGCCGGCATGTTCCGTGGTGACGGGCGCGCCGTGGTCCCTATATCGGCGTCCATGGCGGCGGATGACGACAAGCGGCTGGCGGCGGAGGCCGCAATGGCGGAGGTGGTAGACGGCATGCTGGTCGGGCTTGGCACCGGCTCGACCGCCGCTCACGCGATCCGCGCACTTGCCCGGCGAGCCGGCGACGGCCTGCGGATCGACTGCGTGGCGACGTCCGAGACATCGGCGGCGCTGGCCCGCGGACTGGGGTTGAGCGTCCGCGACTTCGCTGCGGTGGCGAGCGTCGATCTGACGATCGACGGCGCAGACGAGATCGATGGCGGGTGCCGCGCGATCAAGGGCGCGGGCGGCGCGATGCTGCGGGAGAAATGCGTCGCGGCGGCGAGCCGGCGCATGGTGGTGATCGCCGACGGATCGAAGTGGGTCGACCGGCTGGGCGGCGCGCCGGTTCCGGTCGAGGTGCTGCCGTTCGCCCATAGCTTCGTGGCACGGGTGCTGGAGCAGCGGGCGATGCCGGTGCTGCGGATGGTGGATAAGGCGCCGTACCTCACCGACCAGCGGAACGTGGTTCTCGACTGCCGTTTCGCCGGGCTTGATCCGGCGGCGGACGCGACGTGGCTACAGTCGATTCCCGGCGTGCTCGGCCACGGGCTGTTCCTGAGCGAGGTCGCGGCCGCCTATGTGGCGGAGCACGGCAATGTAACGCGACTGGAACGTTCGCGTGGCACAGGCTAGGACACTCCGCGCAACCGCCGCTCCGCCGGCGCGTTCCCGTGCATGACGACCCGCGAGGACCTGCGATGAATGATAGCGCTACCATAAATCCGTCTGCTGTTCACGAGGACGGCAGTGCCGACCGGCTGGCGATCGACACGATTCGGACGCTCGCGATGGACGCGGTGCAGGCCGCAAACTCCGGCCATCCGGGGACGCCGATGGCGCTGGCGCCGGTCGGGCACACGCTGTGGAGCCAGTTCCTCCGCTACGATCCCGCGCACCCAGATTGGCCTAACCGCGACCGCTTCGTGCTGTCGGTCGGGCACGCCTCCATGCTTCTCTACGCGCTCATTCACCTGGCCGGGATCGAGGAGATCGACGCCGACGGCAACAAGACGGGCAAGCCGTCGCTGAGCCTCGACGACCTGAAGGGCTTCCGTCAGCTCTCCTCCAAGACGCCGGGTCACCCCGAATACCGTCACACCACCGGGGTCGAGACGACCACCGGCCCGCTCGGCGCCGGCTGTGGCAATTCGGTCGGGATGGCGATCGCTGAGCGCTGGCTGGCGGCGCACTTCAACCGCGATGGCTTCACGCTGTTCGACCACCACGTCTACACGCTGTGCGGCGACGGCGACATGATGGAAGGCGTTGCGTCGGAGGCAGCGAGCCTGGCCGGGCACCTGAAGCTCGCCAACCTGTGCTGGATCTACGATTCCAACCAGATCTCGATCGAGGGCGGCACCGACCTGGCGTTCGACGAGGACGTGGGCGCGCGCTTCGCAGCGTACGGCTGGCAGGTGATCCACGTCGCGGACGCGAACGACACGGCTGCAATTGCGGGCGCGCTGGAGCAGTTCCGCGCCACCGCCGACCGGCCGACCCTGATCATCGTGCGCTCGGTGATCGGCTGGGGCAGCCCCAAGGCGGGATCGGAGAAGGCGCACGGCGAGCCGCTGGGCGCCGATGCGATCCGCGAGACCAAGCGTGCGTACGGCTGGCCGGAGGATAAGTCGTTCCTGGTCCCGGAGGGTGTGGCCGAGCGCTTCCGCGACGCGATCGCCGGGCGCGGCAGCGCGCTGCGCGCCGAGTGGGAGGAAACGGTTGTTCGCTACCGCGAGGCGCACCCGGCGCTCGCCGCCGAGCTCGACCTGATGCTGCAAGACCAGCTGCCCGACGGCTGGGACGCCGACGTGCCGGTGTTCGAGGCGGATGCGAAGGGCGTCGCCAGCCGCGACTCGGGCGGCAAGGTGCTGAACGCGATTGCATCGAAGGTGCCGTGGCTGATCGGCGGCTCAGCCGACCTAGCGCCTTCCACCAAGACGCTCATCAAGGATGGCGGGTCGTTCCAGGCGGGCGACTATGGCGCGCGCAACTTCCACTTCGGGGTGCGCGAGCACGGCATGGGTGCGGTGGTGAACGGCATGGCGCTATCGCACCTTCGCTCGTACGGCGCGACCTTCCTGGTGTTCGCCGACTATATGCGCCCGGCGCTGCGGCTGGCCGCGATCATGGAAGTGGGCGCGCTGTTCGTCTTCACGCACGATTCGATCGGCGTGGGCGAGGACGGACCGACCCACCAGCCGATCGAGCATCTGGCCAGCCTGCGCGCGATCCCGGGGCTCGACACCGTGCGCCCGGGCGATGCGAACGAAGTCGCGGTCGCGTGGCGGCTGGCGGTGGCCGACGCCGATCATCCGACCGCACTGGTGCTGTCGCGCCAGGCGCTGCCGACGCTCGACCGGAGCAAGTACGCATCGGCCGAGGGTGCCGCCAAGGGCGCCTATGTGCTCGCGAGCTGCGAGGGGGCGCCCGACGTAATCCTGATCGGGACGGGCTCGGAAGTCGCGCTGGTGGTCGAGGCCTATGAGCGGCTGACGGCCGAGGGCGTGCGCGCCCGCGTGGTCTCCATGCCGAGCTGGTATCGCTACGAGCTGCAGGGCGACGGCTACAAGGAAGAGGTGCTGCCCAAGGCGTGCCGCGCGCGCCTCGCCGTCGAGCAGGCCGGCTCGATTGGGTGGGACCGCTACGTGGGCACGGAGGGGCGGACGATCACCATGTCGACGTTCGGCGCCTCAGCCCCCATATCGAAGTTGCAGGACAAGTACGGCTTCACGGTCGACAATGCCGTGAAGGTCGCGCGCGAGATGCTGGAGGCCTGATCGTGGGACGCTTGAATGACCTTTCCGCCGCCGGATGCGCGGTGTGGCTCGACTTCGTGGACCGCAAGTTCCTGGAGGCTGGCGGCCTCAAGAAGCTGGTCGAGGAGGACTCGTTGACTGGTGTCACCTCCAACCCGTCGATCTTCGAGCAGGCGATGGGCCACGGCGACGCCTATGACGATACGCTCGTCGAGTTCGACCGCGACAATGCGGGCGCGGCGACGATCGACCGCTACGAGTATCTCGCGTCCAAGGACATCAAGGCAGCGGCCGAAACGCTCGCGCCCGTCTTTGAGCGCACCGGCGGTGCCGACGGCTACGTCTCCATGGAGGTGTCGCCCTACATCGCCGACGACACCGATGCGACGATCGCCGAGGCGCAGAAGCTCTGGTCGATGATCGACCGGCCGAACCTCATGATCAAGATCCCGGGTACCGCGGCCGGAGTGCCCGCGATCGCCGCGACGATCGCGGCGGGGATCAACGTCAACGTGACGCTGCTGTTCAGCCAGGAGAGCTACGCCCGGGTGGCGGAGGCCTATGCGACCGGGCTCGAGGAGCGGGTCCGCCAGGGGCAGCCGATCGACAATCTCGCCTCCGTCGCCAGCTTCTTCATCAGCCGGATCGATTCCGCGGTCGACAAGGAGCTCGACGCGATCGGCACGGACGAGGCCAAGGCGATCCGCGGCAAGGTCGCGATCGCCAACGCGAAGCTCGCCTACCAATGGTACCTCGATTTCCTTGCATCCGATCGCTGGCAGGCGCTCGCGGCCAAGGGTGCGCGGCCGCAGCGGCTGCTGTGGGCGTCGACCGGCACCAAGGATCCCGCCTATCCGGACACGCTCTACGTCGACGAGCTGATCGGGCCGGACACGGTCAACACCATGCCGCCCAAGACCATGGACGCGTTCCGCGAGCGGGGCACGGTGGCGGAAACGCTGACCGCCGACGTGGACGGAGCGCGGCACGTGCTCGCCGAGGCGAAGCGGCTTGGCGTCGATCTGGACGCGATCACCGCGCGGCTGGAGCGGGAGGGCGTCGCTTCTTTCGTCAAGGCGTTCGACGACCTGCTGGGCGCGATCGGAGCCAAGCAGCCCGCGGAAACCTGATCCACATCAGCGACGTTACGGACGCGACGGGCGGGGGTTGGTGTCACCGCCACTTCCGCTCGGCCGCTCAGGCGGGCAGCTTCGGAGTAGCAGATGAAGATCGGGATGATCGGCCTTGGCCGGATGGGTGGCAACATCGCGCGCCGGCTGATGCGCGCGGGCCATGAGGTGGTGGCGTTCGATCGCAGCGCCGACGCCGTCGAGGCGCTCACCAGGGATGGGGCGGACGCCGCGACGTCGCTTGAAGACATGCGCGTGAAGCTTGCGACACCGGCGATATGGTGGGTGATGCTGCCGGCCGGCGAGGCGACGGAGTCGACCGTCTTCCAGATCGCCGAGGATGCGGCCGAAGGCGAGATCATCATCGACGGCGGCAACAGCTTCTGGAAGGACGACGTCCGCCGCGCGATCGCGCTGCGCGAGAAGGGCGTGGCCTATGTCGACGTCGGCACCTCGGGCGGCGTTTGGGGGCTGGAGCGCGGCTACTGCATGATGATCGGCGGCGACGACGCGGTCGTCCGCCACCTCGACCCGATCTTCGACACGCTGGCGCCCGGCACCGGCGACATCGTCCGCACCCCCGGCCGCGTGGCCGAGCGCGCCGATCCGCGGGCCGAGAAGGGCTACATCCACGCTGGGCCGACCGGCGCGGGGCACTTCGTCAAGATGGTGCACAATGGCATCGAGTACGGGCTGATGCAGGCCTATGCCGAAGGGTTCGACATCCTGGCCAAGCGCGCGTCCGAGCATCTGGTGCCGGAGGAGCGCTTCGACATCAACCTGACCGACGTGGCCGAGGTCTGGCGGCGCGGGTCGGTCATCTCCTCCTGGCTGCTCGACCTGACGGCGATCGCGCTCGCCGAGGACGAGAAGCTCGGCCGGTTCTCCGGCCACGTCGCCGATTCTGGCGAGGGCCAGTGGACGATCGACGCGGCGATGGAGGAGGCCGTGCCGGTGCACGTGCTCAGCTCCGCGCTGTTCGCCCGCTACCGGTCGCGGGTCGACCACACCTTTGGCGACAAGCTGCTCTCGGCCATGCGCTTCGGCTTCGGCGGGCACACCGAGATCCCGCAGTGAGTGGCGCAGCGGCCGGCATCCGGCTGCTTGTGTCGGACATCGACGGGACGCTGGTCGACCACGACAAGGCGCTGACCGATGCGACGGTGGCGGCAGTGGCGCGGCTGCGCGCGGCGGGGATCGGCTTCGCGCTGATCAGCGCCCGGCCGCGCTCGGGCATCGCGCCGCTGGCCGAGCGACTGGCGCTCGACGGGCTGCTCGCCGCTTTTAACGGAGGCACGATCTTCGACGCCGCGGGCACAGTGCTGGGGCGCCACCTAGTGCCCCACGCAGTCGCGGAGCACGCCCTGACCGTCGGTCGCGCGGCGGGGGCGACGCTGTGGCTGTTCGCCGACGATCGCTGGTACGCCTCGAACGGCGATGACCCGCACACGGCACGCGAGCGTCGCTCGACGTTCCAGGAGCCGACTGTCGTCGACGGCTTTGCCGACCTGCTCGACCGGGTGGACAAGGTCACGATCGTCTCCGACGACCAGGACCTGCTGGACGGCGTGACCGAGCAACTGCGCGCGGCGCACGGGACGGAGGCGACGATCGCGCGGTCGCAGCGCTACTATCTCGACATCACGGCGACGGCGGCGAACAAGGGTGCGGGGCTCGCCGCGCTTGCCCGCGCCGCCGGGGTGCCGCTGGAAGCGGTCGCCGCAATCGGTGACATGGCCAACGACCTGCCGATGCTGACCCGGGCCGCGCTCGCCATCGCGATGGGCCAGGCGCCGGACGAGGTGAAGGCCGCGGCCGACTGGGTGACGGCGAGCAACGACGAGGACGGCGTGGCCGCGGCGATCGACCGGCTACTCTCGCGATAATTCGGCGTCACGCCTCCCGCGAGCGGCGGGTATCCTCCAGCGCGAGCTCGACCAGCGCCCGCATCGCCGCCTCCGCCGCCGCGGCGTCGCCCGCCGCGATCGCGTCGCTCACCCGGGCGTGATCGGGAATGGGGTCGCGGGGGAGGGCGCGCAGCCGCTGCTTGTACTGCGTCGTCCACTTCACCGCGGCGCCGATGCTGGCGCTGAGGCTGATCAGCGCGTCGTTGCGGGTCGCCTGGAGCACGGCGTCGTGGAACGCGCGGTCGGCCGCGCGCCCGGCCTCGGTCGCGAGCGTGTGGCGGCGCATGCGGTGGAGCGCGGCGTGGAGCGCGGCGACATCCTCGGCGGTGCGCCGGATCGCCGCCAGCCGCGCGGCGGCGGGCTCCACCACCGCGCGCAGCTCGAACAGGTCCTGCGTGAAGCCCGGGTCGGGCTCACCGGCAAAGGCCCAGGCGAGCACGTCCGGGTCAAGCAGGTTCCAGCGGCTGCGCGGCAGCACGCGTGTGCCCGCCTTGGTCCGGCTCTCGACCAGTCCCTTGGCGGCGAGCACCTGAACCGCCTCGCGATACGCACTGCGCGATACCTCGAGGAGGGCGGCGTGCTCTATCTCGCCGGTCAGCCGCTCGCCCGGGCCGATCGCACCGCCGACGATCGCGATGCCGAGCTGCTGCGCGACCGCGCCGCGCAGGCGGCGTCCGCTGCTCCGTGCCGGCGCTGCGACAAGGTCGAGTTCGATCGAGCCTTCGCTATCCTCCATCGCTAAGCCGACCTTTCCGCGAGCCTGCTTACGCTGGCGGTGGCGCGCTTGGCAAACCGCGGCCTTGCGCGAATTGTCGGAGTAATACAGACGAACCTCCTCCACGACGACAAGGATCGACCATGCTCAGGCTCCTCCAGCACCGTGCGCCCTCCGGTGAGCGCCGGGTGATCGCGGTGACCGACGCGGCGACCGGCTTCGTTCGGGGCGCCACCGACACGTTGGGGCTGGCGAGCGAGGCGACGGCGCGTGGGACAACGCTTGCCGAGGTGGTCGCTGCCGCGGGGCTGGAGGGGAGCGTCGATCCGGCCGAGGAACTCGCCGCCGGGCGGCTGCTCGCGCCGATCGATCATCCGGACACCGCGCACCTGGCGCTGACCGGTACCGGCCTCACGCATCTCGGCTCCGCGGAAGGGCGCGACAAGATGCACAAGGCGGCCGCCGCGGGCGACACCCTGACCGATTCGATGCGGATGTTCCTAGAGGGGCTGGAGGGCGGCAAGCCCACGCCCGGCGCGGTCGGGCAGCAGCCCGAGTGGTTCTACAAGGGCGACGGCACCCACGTCGTCGGCCCGGGCGCGCCGCTCACCATCCCCGCCTTCGCGCAGGACGGCGGGGAGGAACCGGAGCTCGCCGGCGTCTACCTGATCGCGCCCGACGGCACGCCGCGGCGCATCGGCTTCTGCCTGGCCAACGAATTCAGTGACCATGTGACCGAACGCCACAACTATCTGTGGCTCGCACACTCCAAGCTGCGCCAGGCGGCGCTGGGCCCGGAGCTGCTGGTCGGCGATCTGCCCGCCGACGTGCGGGGCACGAGCCGCATCCGCCGCGACGGTGCGGTGCTGTGGGAAAAGCCGTTCCTGACCGGCGAAACGAACATGTCGCACAGCATCGCCAACCTGGAGCACCATCATTTCAAATACGCGCTGTTCCGCCGCGCAGGCGACGTCCACGTCCACTTCTTCGGCACCGCCACCTTGTCGTTCAGCGACGGGGTGCGGACGCAGCCGGGCGACAGCTTCGAGATCGAGGCGGCACCGTTCACGCTGCCGCTCCGCAACCCACTGATCGCGGCCGAGCCCGAGCCGGTCGCGGTGACGAGCCTGTAGCGACCCGTCACCGCGCGCCCGATGCGGCGGAGAGTTACTCCGCCACCACCAGCATCGTCACCGACTTGCTCGGCAGGCGGACGGTCAGCGCATCGCCACTTGCCTGCGCGCTGATCGGCCGCGGCACGACCGCATCCGGGCGGTCGAAGCTGTTGACCGTATTCACCTGCGGCGCGGTGAGGACGGTGCCCGACGCAGCCCGCGCACGGACGCCGGGTACCGCGATGCGGATCGTCGCATCGTGGTTCGGATCGAGGTTGACGAGCGATAGCCACAGCTTGCCGTCGCTGCTCCGCGCCGCCACCGCATCGACCCGCGGAAGCACCGTGGTGCCCTGACGATACTCGCCGGCCGCGAACTGGACCGGAATGAAGGTCGCGTCCTGGAACGGCAGATACATCTTGTGGATGTGGTAGGTGGGGGTCAGCACCATCTTCGCCTCGTCCGTCAGGATCATGGCCTGAAGGACGTTGACCATCTGCGCGATGTTGGCGCCACGTACCCGATCGGCGTGACGGGCGAAGATGTTGAAGTTGAGCGCGGCGATGATCGCGTCGCGCAGCGAGTTCTGCTGCTGGAGGAAGCCTTCCGGCGACCCGGGCAGCTTGGCCAGCCACACGCCCCATTCGTCGACGATCAGCGTCACCTTCTTCTCGGGATCAAACTTGTCCATGATCGCCGAATGGGTCTTCAGCCGCGCGTCCATCTTTAGCGTCGCGGCGGTCAGGTCAGCATATTCCTTCTCGCCGAAATTGACCGAGTCGTACGACGGCGGCCATTTGACGACCGTGTAGGAGTGCATCGAGAGGCCCTCGATGTCCCAGCTCCAGTCGCGCCCCTTCCACGCCTTCATCACGCCTTCGGTGTAGCTGGTGTCGTCGTCGCTCGGGCCGACCGCGACGCGCAGCATGCGGTTGGGATTGACCGCGCCCGGATCAGCGGGATTGTTAAGCGTGACCTGCGCCGGGTTGTAGTTGCGCGCGAACCGGGCGTAGCGTTTCAGCTCGTCCGCGTAATATTCGGGGCGCATGTTGCCGCCGCAGCCCCAGGTTTCGTTGCCGATCCCCAGGAACTTGATCCGCCACGGTTCCTTGTGGCCGTTGGCCGCGCGCTCCTGGCCCGCGGTGTTGCGGGTGTCAGCGGTCATGTAGGCGACCCAGTCGGCCGCTTCCTGGTAGCTGCCCGAGCCGACGTTGATCGACACATAGGCTTCCGTGCCGATCTGCTCCACGAAGTCGAAGAACTCGTGGGTGCCGAACGCATTGTTCTCGATCGAGCCGCCCCAATTCGAGTTGACCGTGACGCGGCGCTTGGCGGGATCGCCGATGCCGTCGCGCCAGTGATACTCGTCGGCGAAGCAGCCGCCCGGCCAGCGCACGTTGGGGACGCGGATCGCCTTCAGCGCGGCGACCACGTCGCTTCGGATGCCGCGGACGTTCGGGATCTTGGACTTGGGCCCGACCCAGACTCCGCCGTAGATGCCGGTGCCCAGATGCTCGGCGAACTGACCAAAGATGTGCCGGTCGATCTTCGGCCCCGGCCGGTCGGCGCGGATCGTGACCGCGATCGGCGCCTGCGCCTGCGCGGCGGCGGAGGGCACGGCGGCGGCCGCCAGCAGCACGGCCGGTGCGATGGTCCTCAACATCCTCTTCCCCCTTCTTCTCTGATCAATGGTTGTCGCGCGGCAGGCCGCGGGTCTGGGCGATGCGCTGATACGCCTCCGCCCCCTCCAGGATCGCGCCGGTTTCCATCTGGCCGACCAGGCTGCGCTGGATCTCCTGCCAGGGCGTCTGCGACGCGGGATAGGCATAGCCGCCCGCGGCGGTCAGCGCCGCGCGGCGGCGGGCGAGCTCGTCGTCGGCGACCAGCATGTCCGCGGTGCCCTCGCGCAGATCGATCCGCACCCGGTCTCCGTTCTGGAGCAGCGCCAGCCCGCCCATCGCCGCGGCCTCCGGAGAGGCGTTGAGGATCGACGGGCTGCCGCTCGTCCCCGACTGACGCCCGTCGCCCAGGCACGGCAGGCTGTGGACCCCTTGCGCGATCAGCTGCGCGGGCGGGCGCATGTTCACGACCTCCGCCGCGCCCGGATAGCCGATCGGGCCCGCCCCGCGCATGATCAGCAGCGTGTCGGTGGTAATGCCGAGCGCAGGATCGTCGATCCGGGCGTGATAGTCCTCTGGCCCGTCGAACACGACCACCGGCCCCTCGAAAGCATCCGGATCGGCCGGGTCGGACAGGTAGCGCTCGCGGAACTCGGGCGAGATCACGCTGGTTTTCATGATGGCAGAATCGAACAAGTTGCCGCGCAGCACCAGGAAGCCCGCCGCCTCGCGAATCGGCGTGTCGAACGGGCGGATCACCCGCTCGTCCTCGATCGCGGCGCTACGGCAATTATCGCCGATCGTTCGGCCGTTGGCCGTCAGCGCCTCTTCGTGGATCAGCCCGCGCCCCATCAGCTGGTTGACCACCGCCGGCACGCCGCCGGCACGATAATAGTCCTCGCCCAGATACTCGCCGGCGGGCTGGAGGTTGACCAGCAGCGGCACGTCGTGGCCGACCGCCTGCCAGTCGTCGATCGGCAGCTCCAGTCCCACGTGGCGCGCGATCGCCGCCAGGTGGATGGGGGCGTTGGTCGATCCGCCGATCGCGGTGTTGACCCGGATCGCGTTGTGGAACGCCGCGCGCGTCAGCAGGTCGGACGGCTTCAGGTCCTCCGCCACCATGTCGACGATCCGCTTGCCGGTGAGATAGGCGACCTCCTGCCGGTCGCGGTAGGGGGCGGGGATCGCCGCTGACCCGGGCAGCGACATGCCGAGCGCCTCCGCCAGGCTGTTCATCGTGGTCGCCGTGCCCATCGTGTTGCAGTAGCCGGTCGACGGCGCGGAGGACGCGACCAAGCGGATAAAGGCGTCGCCGTCGATCTCGCCGGCGGCGAGCATCTCGCGCGCCTTCCAAACGATGGTGCCCGATCCGGTCCGCTCGCCCTTGTGCCAGCCGTTCAGCATCGGCCCGACCGACAGGGCAATCGCCGGGATGTTCACGGTCGCCGCCGCCATCAGGCAGGCGGGCGTCGTTTTGTCGCACCCGATCGTCAGCACGACGCCGTCAAGCGGATAGCCGTAGAGCACTTCCACCAGCGCCAGATAGGCGAGGTTGCGGTCGAGCCCGGCCGTCGGCCGCTTGCCCGTCTCCTGGATCGGGTGGACCGGGAACTCGATCGCGATCCCGCCCGCCTCGCGGATGCCCTCGCGCACGCGCTCCGCCAGCACCAGGTGGTGGCGGTTGCACGGGCTCAGATCCGATCCGGTCTGCGCGATGCCGATGATCGGCTTGCCCGAGCGCAGCTCCTCCAGGCTGAGGCCGAAGTTGAGGTAGCGCTCCAGATACAGCGCGGTCATGTCGATGTTGTCGGGATTGTCGAACCAGGCGCGGGAGCGTAGCGGCGGTGTGTCGGTCATGGCGGGCCTGTGGTGCGGAGGCGGGAAGGTCACCTGGCCCGCGCGCGGGTCCGGGCCCGTCGCCGGAGGATTGACGGTCTTTGCCGACCCATATACTCCGACAAAAAAAGGGCAAGCCGTTTGCCGTCACAGTGGAGGATCGGGGATGGCGGTGGCACCAACAGGCGGAACCGCGGCAAGCGTCGGAACCGCCGCGCCGGGCAGCTACCGCCCCGCGCTGACCCTGCTCGCCAGCCTGTTCTTCATGTGGGGCTTCATCACCGTCATCAACGGGACGCTGCTGCCGCATTTACGCAACGTGTTCGACCTCAACTACACGCAGACGACGCTGATCGAGTTCGTCTGGTTCATCGCCTACGGCGTCGCGGCCTGGCCCGCGGCCAAGCTGATCGAGCGGATCGGCTATCAGCGCTCGATCGTGATCGGGCTGGCGGTGATGGCGGTCGGCGCGCTCGGCATGATTCCGGCGGCACGCATCCCGTCTTACAACGTCACGCTGTTCTCGCTCTTCGTGATCGCGAGCGGGATCACTCTGCTCCAGGTTGCGGCCAATCCTTACGTCGCGGTGGTCGGCCCGCCGGAGACGTCGTCGGCGCGGCTGAACCTCGTGCAGGCGTTCAACTCGCTCGGCACCACGCTGGCGCCGCTGTTCGGCGCCTATCTGATCCTCGGCCGTTCGCAGTCGGGGACCAGCCTGACCGGCGCCGCGCAGATGACCCCGTCGGAGCGGCTGGCCGACGCGCAGTCGGTGCAGCTCCCCTATTTGATCGTTGCCGGCGTGCTGGTGCTGCTGGCGGTGGTAATCGCGCGTTTCCCGCTGCCGGCGATGGGATCGGCGACCAGCCGGGTCGCGCGGGAGGAACGCCGCAAGCACTCGCTCTGGTCGCACCGCAACCTGGTGTTCGGCGTGCCCGCGATCTTCATCTACCTGATCGCGGAGATCGGCGTCGCCAACCTGTTCGTCAACTTCGTGATCCAGCCCGACATCGCGGGCGTCACGGCGGAGCGCGCGGGCTTCTACCTGTCGCTGCTGTGGGGCGGGATGATGATCGGGCGGTTCGCGGGCGCGTTCCTGATGCAGCGGATCGCCGCCGACCGCGTGCTCGCCGCCTTCGCCGTGTTCGCCTTCATCGCGGTGATGATCGCGGTGGTGGCGAGCGGGCGAGCCGCGATGTGGGCGCTGATCCTGGTCGGGCTCGGCCACTCCATCATGTTCCCGACGATCTTCACGCTCGGCATTCGCGGGCTGGGGCCGCTGACGGAGGAGGGGTCGGGGCTGCTGATCATGGCGATCGCGGGCGGTGCGCTGGTGGTGGTGCACGGCTGGCTCGCCGATCAGGTCGGGCTGCAACTCTCCTTCCTGCTGACCGCTGCGTGCGAGCTATATATCCTGTTTTACGCGCTCTGGGGCTCGCGCCCGACCGGCGCACTGCCGCCGGTGGAGGGCTGAGCCGATGCGTCGCTCGTCCCTCCTCCTCCTCCTCCTCGCGGCGTCGCTGGCGCTGCTGCCGGGCACGACAGGCGCGCAGCAGGCGCCCGCGCCCGGCTCCAACCCCATCATCCGCGACAAGTTCACCGCCGATCCCGCGCCGCTCGTCGTCGGCGATCGGCTGTACCTCTATGTCGGGCATGACGAGGCGGTCCGCGATCAGATGTTCAACATGCGCGAGTGGATGGTCTATTCGACCACCGACATGCGCCACTGGACCGATCACGGTCCGATCATGCGCGTCGCCGATTTCAAGTGGGCCAAGGCAGACGCCTGGGCGAGCCAGGCGATTCAGAAGAACGGCAAGTTCTGGTTCTACGCCGCGGTCGAGCACGACGACACGCACCCGGGCAAGGCGATCGCCGTCGCCGTTGCCGATTCCCCGACCGGCCCGTTCCGCGATGCCAAGGGATCGGCGCTGATCACCAACCAGATGACGCCCAAGGGCACGCACAGCTGGGAGGACATCGATCCCACCGTCTTCACCGACGACGACGGGACGACCTGGATCGCGTGGGGCAACCGCCAGGCGTACATCGCCAAGCTGAAGCCCAACATGATCGAGATCGACGGCCCGATCACCGAGATCACACCGCCGCATTTCGAGGAGGGGCCGTGGCTGCACAAGCGCGGCAAGCTCTACTATCTCACCTATGCCTCGCTCGACCGCAGCAAGCATCGCGACGAGAAGATCTCCTATTCGACCGCGCCGGCAATCACCGGACCATGGACGTACCGCGGCGAGCTGACCGGATCGGGCAAGTACAGCTTCACGATCCATGCCGGCATCGCCGAGTTCAAGGGCAACTGGTACCTGTTCCTCCACAATGCCGCGCTGACGATCGGTGAGCTGAACGGCTCGATCGGACGCCGCGCGGTGACGGTGGAGCACCTGCGCTACGACAAGACCGGGCTGATGCTGCCCGTTGCCCAGACCGACGCCGGCGTCACCGCCCCGCCGCCGCCCGCTTCCCCCCGCACCGGAGCACAGTGATGAGCCCGATCCTTCGCCTGCTCGCAACCGGCCTTGTTGCCTGCGCGACCATCCCGTCCGCCCATGCGCAGAACGATCGCATGACCCCGATCGCGATCCCCGCGCAGCCGGACGCGATCACGCTCAATACCGGCGAACTGCCGAACGCGCCGGTGCGCGAATCCTGGCACAGCCAGTACGGCAGCGTGTTCGCGCGCAACGTGACGGTCGCGACGCTCACGCCCTTCCTGCCCGATCCGGCGAAGGCGACCGGCAGCGCAGTGATCGTGGCGCCGGGCGGCGGGTTCCGCACGCTGTCGATGCAGAACGAAGGGTGGGACGTCGCCCGTGCGCTCGCCGCGCGCGGGGTGGCGGCCTTCGTGCTCAAGTACCGCCTGAACCAGACGCCCGCCGGGATGCCCGCGTTCGAGCAGTCGATGGCGCAGATGTTCGCCGGTGCCGCCCGCCCGCAGCGCCCGTCGCCGATGCAGCAGATCGCGCAGATCGGGCCCCAGATCGCCGACGCGCGCGCGGCGTTCGCGCTGGTACGCTCACGCGCGCGGGAATGGCGAGTCGATCCGCAGCGGATCGGCATGGTCGGCTTCTCGGCGGGCGCGATGCTGACCATGGCGACGACGGTCGCGGGACAGGACGCGAAGCCCGCCTTCATCGGCAACGTCTATGGCCCGCTGTCGGCGATGGACGCGCCCGCCGACGCGCCGCCGATGTTCGTCGCGCTCGCCGCCGACGATCCGCTGTTCGGCAGCGGCAACTTCGGGCTGATCGAAAGCTGGCGCGCCGCCAAGCGCCCGGTCGAGTTCCACCTCTACGAACAGGGCGGCCACGGCTTCGGCATGTATCAGAAGACGACCACCAGCACCGGCTGGTTCGACGCCTTTGCGCGCTGGATGGACATGCACGGCTATCTGAAGCCGGCTGCGGCGAGCGCCACCGGCAACTGAGCGGACAGGCTGGCGGCTGCCGTCGATCACGTCAGCCGTCGGTCCTGACGAACCCGCTGGTACCGAAGCCGCGCACGTGGCGGCAACGCGCCGGATCTACTCGCCGGCCGCTTCCGCCCCCGGCACCGCGCCGACCACCTTCTTCGGGAACATGCCCTCTTCGGTGATGACGATGGTCTTTAGGTCGAAGCCGAGCGTCGCCTTGGACCCCTGGTACACCGCCGCGCGCCACGCCTCGATCTGCTTGCGGTCGCCGTCCCGCTGCACGATCGCGGCACCGTTGGCGACCATCGCGGCCTGAACCAGCAGCGCGTCCGCCGTTTCCTGCTTCGCGGCATCGCTCGCCTCAGCGATCGCCGGCATGGCGAGGATCGAGCGCGCGATCTGGCCGCGGACGGCCATCGCGCGGGCGCGGGTGGTCGGCGTCTGCCTGTCGTTGATGAACTCCCACGCTTCCATGACGTAGAGCGCCATCGCATCCGCGACATTGTCCGTGCGCAGGCCGAACGGCGCTATACGTGTGCCGACGACCCCGATCAGGTCGTCGGCGACGAACTTCTCCAGCTCGGCCGCGCCCCGCGGATCGGTGGCGCGGGTCTTGGCGACGAACTGCGCCAGGTTCCGCTTGCGACGCTCGGGCGAGGGGCGGAAGCTGAGCGACGCGGGATCGGCCGCCGCCACCGACGGTCGCGCGCGAGCGGCGTCGTCAGGCTTGGTCGGCTGCGGCGCGCGGCGGTTCGGCTGCGGGCGCGACGCCTTGCAGTCGGTCGACCACTTGCGCTCGTCGACGCACTCGGGCGCGGCCCAGGCCTTCTTCTCCGAATTGAGCAGCAGCTGCGTGCTGGTCCAGCTCTGATTGATGCCGCCCATCATCAGGTCCTGCGCGGCGGCGGGCAGGGCGGACATGGCGATGAGGGCGGCCGTGGTAGAAACGATGCGGTGGCGCATGTAACCTTCCTCCGTCACGAACAACTTGGCTGCGGCAACAGTCTGCTCGCCCTGCGTCTTCACCGGCAAAGCATCGACGTCGCGGCTACCGCAACACGAATCCGGTTGGCGTCAGCGTCATCGCGTCGAGGTTCAGCCCCGACGCGCGAGCGCCCTGACGCACGGACGCCGCGATCTTTCGGGCCATCGCCGGATCGCTTCCGTATTTCTCGATCATCGCTTCTATCATGGCGGCCTGCACCAGCAGGGCCTCGGCATATTCCTGCTTGGCGGCGTCGTCGGCCCGCGCGAACTCCGGCGTCGTGGTGATCGCCTGCAGCGCCTGCGCACGCACGGCCTGGTACTGGCCGCGATCGGGCGAGCTCTGCCTGCCATGCGCCGCGTCCCACGCGTCCATCCACCACATCGTGTACGCATCGGCGACGTCGTCGACGCGCAGTCCGTAGGGCCTGAGCGCGGTTCCGATCTCGGCGATGATGTCCTTGGACGCGGTCAGCTGGGCCATCGCCGCGGCGCCCTTCGGATCGACCTTGCGGCTCTTCGCGATGAACCGGGCCAGGTTTGCGCGGCGGCGCTCGAGTGACACCCGGTACGTCGCGGCGGCCCTGCTCGCGGCCGTTGGTCGCGGCGCCGACTGGAGGGCCGACGGAACGCCGGGCTGCCGCCGCGCCCTGGTGTTGGCCGAGTTGGCGAGGGCGCCTTGCGTGATCGCGATCTGGTTCGTGATCATGCCGTTGACGGCGCCCTGGAAGTGATTGTCGGACCAGCTGAAGATCGCGGCGGACGCCGGCGTGCAGGGCAGCAGCATGATCGCGGCGATGGCCAGACGGATGATGAGGTGCATGGCTTGCCTCCACGAGGGGTTCGTGCGCCACGGCCGGACGCCAGAAGGGCGCACGCGATGGTTCGCGTGCGCCCTATCAAGGTATTGAAAAGAGGGTCAACCCTTGCGCGCGATGGTCGACTGGGCTTCACCGATCGTCTTGATTGTGGTGTTCAGCGCCTGCGACAGGATGCTCACTTCCTGCGAAGCGGCGGCCATCTTGCCGTTCAGCTCGCCGAGCTTCGACTGGTTGGCGCTGCCCTGCTGGCCGATCTGGTCGGCGAGCGACGCGACCTTGTTCATCTTCTCGTCGAGCATCTTGCCGAGCGCGACCGCGATGCGCTCCAGGAAGCCCTTGCCGCTGCCGCCGGTCTTGGCCGCCTTGAACTCGTCCGAGCCGATCAGGTCGCGCAGCAGGTTGGTGTAGTCCTGCGTCGCCGACCGCTCGAGCTGGCCCTGCTGCGCAGGCGAGAGGTTGAACTGGCTGGCGAGCTGCGACACCGCCTCGCCGATCGACAGCGGACCGCCGCTGGTGCCGGTCGCCGCGCCGAACGCGTTCTGCGCCAGGCCGATGACGCTCTGCGGCAGGCCGAGCTGCTGCCCGAGCTGCTGGATGAGCTGCTGACCGATCGCACTGCCGAGCGTCTTCAGCGCCAGCGACGCCCAACCGGCCGGACCCATGGCCAGCTGAGCAAGCGAGATCGGGTTAACAACCGACTTCAAGATTCCGCCGAGAACACCCATTGTCCGTCTCCTGCATTGATCCGACGAGATTGACGCCTGCCCCGGGACCATCCCGCCGCCGTCCGTCTCTCGAGTGGTTAAGTACCCGTTGCCGTCCTGCCCGACCCTCCGCGTTTCGTGGAGGAGGGTCGGCGAAACGCGCAGGCACGCCTCCACGAATTACGGGGCGCGCGGGCGCGCTCGATCGGCTATTGCATCCGGTCAGACCGGCAGCCCGCCGGTTGCGCAGCGCAGGACAACGTCACGGATGATCGGCCCCGCCAGTTCCAGTCGCCTGACCGGCGTCACCGCCGTCCGGATCGAGGGGGGCGGCAGCAGCCGTACACGGGCGGGGGCGGCCATGCGCGGACTGGCCGGCAAGGTGGCGGCCACCTTCAGCCAGGAGCTCGACCTGCTGGGTGAGGATCGCTCGCGGCAGCAGCACCGCCCGGACATCGACTCCTATGACGTGAACGGAACCGCGCGCGCGCTCAACCGCGATCTGGGCGGCGGCGCCGTGGACGAGGGGCGGCTGACCCGGTCGCTCGGCGAGTTCGTGACCGAGAGCGCGAGCCTGATCGGGGCGCGGCCGGAGAGCCGCTCGCTCGGCCGCATCGACGCCGCGATCGGCGAGGCGGAAGGAGAGGTGCAGGGGGCGGAGACGATCGACGCGGCGCTGCGATCGATCGATCGGACGACCACGCTGGTCGCGTCCGACCGGCGATGATCGGTTCCGTCGAGTCCGCCCCGGTGCAGGCGACCGGCGCTGGCGCAGTTTCGGCAGACGGCGTCGTGCTCGCCGCGGCGAGCGAAGCGCTGGATGCGTCCGTGCTGGCGCTCGCGGTCGTGCCCGACCTCACCGTCACGGTGCTGGAGGATCCGAACGCATCGGACACCACGCTGCTGATCATCCGACAGGCGGGAACGACGTCCGTCGTTATCGAGCTGGGCGACGGCTACCTGCTCGACGTCGACCGCGCGCGCGCGTCCGTGCTGCTCAGCAATGCACGAACGGGACTGTTGACCACGCTGTGGGGTGATGAGGCCGCCGTGTCGCTGATCGCCGGCGACGACGCCGTGCGCTTCTGGGGATCGCTGACCTTTGCGCTCGACAACGGCGCGGTCATCACCGCCACGACACGCCAGCAGCCGGACAATGCCTGGCTGTACGCGCTGGAAACGCTCACCGTCACGCGGGAGAGTGCCGCGGTGATCGTCAGTGCGGCGCTGGACGTGCAAACCTCGCTGGACGGGTGGGCGGTCGAGTTCGATACGCCGGACGGCGTGGTGCTGCAGCAGGATGCGGCGGCCGCCGGCTGGGTGCGGGAAGCGACAAACATGGTGGCGGACGCGGCCTGGCTAACTGCGAACCTGCCGGACACAGCGGCGGAGCTGGCCTTGCCGCCGCTCAGCAGCCGGGAGCAGGGACGGCTGCTGTCTTGGATGGCGGGAAGCTGGGCCAACCAGGCCACCGCGCGCCAGGCGCCGCCCGATCTGGAGCGGGAGGACAGCACGCGCCGGGCGGAGGCGAAGGCGCTTGCCCTGCGCCAGATCTACCTCGACTCGCTGCGTCCTGCCGTCGATGAGACCGCATCCGCCGCGGCACCCCACTCGAGCCGCCCGAGCCTCACCCTTCGCCGGTCGAGCGCGACCCGCAACTGATCCTCCAGCGCGCGCGGCGGCAGCGCGAGCGCGGCCGCGGCCACGCCCTCCAGCCGGACCGTGAGCGCGCCGCTCACCTCGCGGATCAGCACCGCTCCCTGGCTGAGCGCGGCGGGATCGTTGAACTGGATGGTGATGACGGGCTCCCGGCCCTGCGCCAGCGCCGCTGCCACGGCGTTCGCGAGCTTGCCGACGGCTTCCGCAGCCGCGGGATCGAGCTGGAGCGCGCCGCTCTCGCTGACCGGCGCGGCGGCAGCGATCGTCAGTGGCAGGGAGGTTGCAGCCCCAATGAGGGCACCGCGCGGTTGATCGTCCGAGCGGTCGGCGGGCGCGGTCGGCTCGTCCTTGCTGCCGAGCAGTGCGCGGAATGCCCGAGCAGTCGCCTCGCCTGACGCCGCCGGTTTGGCAGCACCCTCGCGGGGCAGGGCGGCGACGGCGCGCGTCAGGAGTGCTGGGCCTCCCGTCTGTGGCGAGCGCGGCGAAGCGGGCGTGTCGCTGGCGGCGGCGGTCGTCGTCATGGCTTGCGTCCCGGCACGAAGAGGTCCTCAGCCGCGCGTTCCTCCAAGCGGGTTGAGGCGGCACGGCGGGCGGCCGTCGCTCGGACCGCGGCCTGATCGACCCGGACCTCCGCCTGGAGCAGCGCCGCGCGGGCGTGATCCTGGGCGGCGACCGCGCCGTCGCGGCGGCGGCCCTGCTCGCGCGTCAGTTGCGCCGCCGTGCCCGCGCGGTCACGCGCGATCCGACGCCACAGCTGGGCCTGCGCACAGGCGGGATCGTCGGCAAAGGCGCGGATCGCGGCATCGGCGGCGGCGAGCGCCGCCTGCTCGGCCGCCGCGACGCGCGCCAGGGCAGCGTCTTCCGCCGCCCGCGCCTGCCCGGCGTCGGCGAGCGCGACGGCGCCGCGATCGCGCCTGATCTGCGCGATCCGGTGCAGCTGGGCAAGCTGGCGCGGGTCAGCCATCGGGATCGAGGCCCCGCAGCATCGCGACGGTGGTCGAATAGGGCGTCGCCGTGCCGGCGTCCTGCCGCAGGAAGCTGTCAATCGCCTCGCGCTGGGCGATCGCCACATCGGCCAGGCGGTCCTGCCCGGCGCGATATTCGCCGAGTTGGAGCAGCAGCTCGATGTCGGCGAGCTTGGCGAGCATCGCCCGCACCCGCCGCGCGGCCTGCGCCTGGGTGGCGGAGGCGAGCGTTGGGAACAGCCGCGACAGGCTGCCCCCGATATCGACCGCGGGATAGTGGCCGCGCGCGCCGAGCGCCCGCGACAGGTGGATGTGGCCGTCGAGCAGCGAGCGGACCTCCTCGCCGATCGGATCGCCGTCCTCCTCCTCGAGCAGCACGGTGTAGATGCCGGTGATCCCGCCGACCACGCCGTTCCCCGCGCGCTCGAACAGCCGCGGCAGCTCGGCGAAGACGGAGGGGGGAAAGCCGCGCCGCACCGCCGGTTCGCCCGCCGCCAGCCCGATCTCGCGGAGCGCACGGGCGTAGCGGGTGACGCTGTCCATCAGGAGCAGGACGTGCCGGCCCTGGTCGCGCAACCCTTCCGCGATCGCGGTCGCGACCTGCGCGGCGCGGACGCGCTCCATCGCCGGGCGGTCGGAGGTCGCGACCACGATGGTGGAGCGGGCGAGCCCCTCCGGCCCGAGCACCTCCTCCACGAACTCGCGCACCTCGCGCCCGCGCTCGCCGATCAGCGCGATGACGATCGCGTCGGCGCGGGTCTGGCGGGCCAGCATCGCGAGCAGAGTCGACTTGCCGCCACCTGCGCCCGCGAACACCCCGACGCGCTGCCCGCGGCCGAGCGTCAGCAGCCCGTCGATCGCGCGAACTCCGGTCTCGAGCACCTGGTCTACCGGCGCGCGGGTCATTGGATCGGGCGCGCGTGCGTCGAGCGCGCGTACCTGGTCGCGTGCGATCGCGCCGCGACCGTCAAGCGGGCGGCAGTGCGCGTCGACCACCCGGCCGAGCAGCGCGGGGCCGATCGGGACCAGGCTGTTGCTCGGGCGCAGCACGACCTCGGCCGTCGGGGACAGGCCGCGCAGCTCGCCAAGCGGGGTCAGCAGCAGCTCGCCGTCGGCGAGACCGACGATCTCCGCCATCAGCGGCGTGCCGCGCTCCGCATCGACGATCTCCACCGTGTCGCCGATCCGGCCGCGCAGGCCGCGGGCGCGGATGGTGGTGCCGACCGCACCCACCAGGCGCCCGCGCTGCTCGGTGAGCGGTGCCTGCGCGAGCGCCGATAGCAGTCCGCCGGGTGCGTCGATCAGCTTCACAGGGCGACCCCCCAGCGCTCGGCAAGCGCGGCGAGCTGGACGTCGAGGCTCGCGACCACGCGACCGGCCCCGGTCAGCAGCTCGACTTCCAGCGCGCCGAGCTCCGGCCGGGCGCGGACGGTGACGCCGCTGCGCCCGGCGAGCGCCGCCTCCACTTGCGCGGCGATGGCCGGCGAGCAGGCGACCACCACGGCCTCGTCGGCGGGCAGCTGCGAGAGCGCGTGGACGGCTAGGCGCATGCCCGCCTCCTCGGGGTCGAGCGCACCGATGATCGCGCGAGCGCCGGCGAAGGCCGCGTTCGCGATCTCGCGTCGGCGCTGCGCGGCTTCCGCGGCCAGCCCGGCGGCGAGTGCGGCCACCTGCGCCGCGATCTCTGCGCCCGCGCGCGCGTCGGCGTCCTGCCACCCGGCCGCACGACCCTGCGCAGTCGCGGCAGCGACCTCGTCCGCCAACCGCGCGGCGTGCTCCCGCGTGCGGGCTAGCAGATCGTGCGCGGTCGCGAAGGCTTCGCGCTCGCTCGCCGCGATCCGGGCGCTCGTTCCGCCGAGCAGCGCGACATTCTCGCCGATCGTCAGGTGAAAGGTCACGGCACCACCGCCTCCACCAGCGCCGCCGCGCGGGCGACCAGTGCGCGGGCGGGCGGATCGTCGGTGCGCGCCAGCAAGGCGTGGCCGGTCGCGCGCAGTGCCTCGAGCGGCGGCACGCCCGCGCTCACCGCGGCGCAGTGGTCGCTCGGCGGCGGATCACCGTTGCACGCCCGGTCGAACAGCGCTTCGCCGCACGCGTGCGCGAGCGGCGCGAGCCGCGTACCGCTCAACTCGGCGTCGATCGCGGGTCGGTGGTGGAGCAGCCCCGCGACGAGGGCGATACGCGCGACCGCTTCGCTGTCATGCAGCCGCCAGACCGGCACCCGCGCCAGATCGTCGAAATGCCGGAGTGTCCCGCCCTCCAGTCGGACCGCGAGCCGCGCCGCCCGCGTGCCCGGCGCGGCGACGATCGCAGCCCGCCGTTCTAGCTGCGCGACGAAGCGGCTCATCCGAGATGGGTCGGGGTGACGGCGGTGCCGGCCGCACGTCGCTTGCGGAGCCGACCGGGCAGCGTCCGCGCGAGCACCACGGCCGCGATCAGCGCGGCCAGCCCGGCGAGCACCGCCGCGACCGTGCCTGCGATCCCGCTCCAGCCCGCCTCGGCCGGAACCGGCAGCGGCCGGGCGGGCAGCATGACGACGCTGACCCGGTCGTAGGTCAACCCCTCCACTCCGTTCGTGACCAGCGACTTGATCGCGCCCGTCTGGTTGCGGAGATCGAAGCCGGGGCGGTACTTCACGAACACGGATGCCGACGCCGGCGCCGCCTCGCGACTGAGGGGATGCGGCTCGGGCATGGTGACGTGCACCCGCGCCTGCACCACCCCGTCGATGTCGGAAATGGTGCGGCTGAGTTCCTGGCTGAGGCCGTAGATCAGGCGCGCGCGTTCCGACAGCGGGGAGGAGGTGAACCCCTCCTTCTTGAACACGGTGCCGAGCGACTCGAAGTTCTCGCGCGGCAGGCCGTTCGCCCGCAGCACCTCCACCGCCTTGGCGAAGTCGCCCTGCGGCACGGAAACGCTCCACGTCTCCTTCTCGCCCGCATCCTTGCTGGCGGTCACGCCGGCGGTGCCGAGCACGGCGACGATCTCGTTCGCCTCGCGCTCGGTCAGCCCGGTGTGGATCTCCTGCCCGCTGCACGCGGCGACGAGCAGCGCGAGCGCCCCCACGCCGCAGCGAAGGGAGCGGGTCAGCGGCCTAGCCCTGCTGCTTGAAGAGCTGCTGGATGCCATCGGAGCTCCGGTTCGCGATGTTGGACGTCAGCTGGCACTCGAACATGAACTGCTGACACTGCATGGTCAGCTGCACCATTTCGCCGGGGGTCAACTGGCCGCCGCTCGCCTCCGCCGTGCGGGCGTAGTTGGACACGTTGCCCGCCTGGACGTTGATCGAATCGAGCGTGCGGAACAGGCCCTGCACCGCCGGCGGCAGATCGGCCGTCGGGGCACCGCCCGCCCGCTCCATCGCCGCGTCGAAGCGACCGGCCGCGGCGGGATCGGCACCGCCCGCGGGCCCGAGATCGGTGACGGAAACGGCACCCGCGCCGCCCGCCGCTCCCGCCGCCTGCGCGGCGATTGCCTCGATGCTCACGATCAGCCCTTCCGCGCCATCGTCTCCAGCGCCTTGGACACGCTGTCGAGCGAGGTGTGCGAGCTGTTCGCCATGAAGCCCATCCGCATCGATTCGGCGGTCAGCTTCGTGATCTCGGACGGATTGTCCTGGCCGCCCGGGCCGATCAGGTCGGACTGCGCCTCGATCTTGGCGGCCTGGCCGTCGAGCGCGGAGCCCCAGGCGGTGGCGAACGCCTCGAACCAGTTGGAGCCGCGCGGGCGGACCGGGTTGGTCATCGCGGCGGCGGTCAGGCCGGCATTCATGCTGCTGATGGGATCGGTCATGGTCGTCACACTCCTTGGCTAGAGGTTGCACGCAACTACATTCGCAGGACTTCGATCTGGCCTGCACGTTCGAGGGTCACCTGACCGTGGCCGACGCTCACGATCTTGTGGCCGGTGGGTAGGGTGGCGCCGGCGAACCAGCGCGATCCGTCGGCGGTGGTGATGAAGCCGGGGTCGCCGTCGACGAAGCTCGCCGCGCCGAAGCGCCCGGAGTTGAAGAAGTGGCGCAGGTCGTCGGAACCCTTGCCTGCGCTTGCGCGGAACTCGACGTGGCGCAGCGTCGGGATGTCGCGGCGGAGCAGCTCCTCCACCTCCAGCTGCTTGTCGACGGGCAGGTAGGCGGAGAGCACGGCGATCGTGCCCGGCCGCACCCCCTGCGCCCGCGCGTCGACACCGTTCGCGCGCAGCACGTCGGTGGCCGCCGCGGCCATCGCGGTCGCGGTTTCGACCTCGACCAGCGCGCCGGGCAGCTGCTCGGCGGCGAACGCGTCCAGCCGCTCGGCCGCGCGGTCGTCGGCGACGCCGCCGGTGATCAGCACGCCCGCGCCGCCCGGATCGGCGGCGACCGTCAGACCGGGGAAGCCGGCCGCGGCGAGCTTGCGCTTCACCGCCGCCGGATCGCGGTTCTGCAGCGCGCGCCAGTAATCGACGCTGGGGATCGCGATGCCGGCGAGCAGCACCGCGGCACCGCCCGCCGCGAGCGCGCCGATCCGCTTGCGCCCGAGCTGCAGCCAGCGATCGCCGCGGGTGGCCAGACGCTGGCGCACGTCGGCGCGGGGCCGCTCCTGCGTTGCCTGCTCCAGCGGGCGCGCGACGCTGCCGGCGAGGCGCCCCGCCTCGTCCCAGCGCGCGTGATCGTCGGCACCGACCGCCCAGGCGAACTCGCCCAGCCGGACCGGCAGATAGGGGGGCAGCAGCAGCTCTTCGCCCGCCGACAGCTCGCGGCCGAGCGCCACCACCGTGCCGCTCAGCACCCGCAGCAGGGTCGCGCCGTCGCCCAGGTGGAGCTCCGCCGACAGTCCGGCGGTGCCGTCCCCGCGCAGGACCACGTCGTTCTCGAAGCTGTGGCCGACCGTGATGCTGCGCCCCGGCGGCAGGCGATGCTCCGCCCCCGCCAGCCGCCCGCTCAGCACGCGCAGGCGCACCGGACCGGCGGGGAGCGTCGTCTCGGGCGCGGACGGCTCGATCACGATCGTGTCGCTCATTTGCGCTTCGATGCCAAACGGCGGCCGGCGCGCAGCTCTTCGACGCTGAGCGGCTGGGCGGCGGCGGGCTGCATGTTGGCGCGGGTGACGCGCGAGGACACGATCCGCGGCGTGATCAGGAACAGCCGCTCATAGTGCGCCTCGCCCTTGTTGCGCTTGCGGAAGGCCTGGCCGACCACCGGAATGTCGCCCAGCACCGGGGTCTTGCTCTTGTAGTCGTACTGTGTCGCGGTGGTCATGCCCGCGATCAGGACCGCCTCGCCGTGCTTGACGATCGATTGGGTGGATATGCGCGGGCCCGAGTAGAGCGGGATGCCGTCGACGACCAGGCCGTTGAGCCGCGTGTCGGCGATCTCGATCGCCATGCGGATCCGCATCTCGCCGCCGTCCTCGATCGCGCTCGGCTGGACCCGCATGGACAGGCCGTAGGTGATGGTCTTCAGCGCAACCTCGCGCTCGCCGGTGATGCGGGCGAACTGCTGCGTCGTGTCGTCGAACACCGCGACCTGGTTCGTCGGCGTGCTGAGCACCGGCCGCGAGACGACGCGCAGCGCGCCGCTCTGCTGGAGCGCGCGTATGCGTACCGCGAAGTCGTCGCCCGATCCGCTGATGTACTGGCCGCCGATGTTCGGCGCACCCTGACCGCCCGCGACCTCGCCGCCGAACACCAGGCGCAGACCGTTGATGCCGAGGTTCCAGTCGACCCCCAGCTCGCGGAACTTGCTGGTGTTGACCTCGATGATCGACGCCTCGACCTCGATCATCAGCGGCTCGGTGTCGAGGTTGGCGATCAGCTGCTCGTACACGCCCATCCGCTCCGGCCGGTCGCGGACGATGATCGCGTTGTTGGTCGGGTCGGCACTGATCCGCGCGGCGTTCGGGTCGAGCAGCGCCACCTCCGGCGGCAGGTCGGCGGTGCCGCCGCGCGCCAGATCGGTCGGACCGAGCGGGTCGCCGGCACCCCAGCCGCGCTCCTGCGAGCGGTCGATATTGGAAATGCGGTACTGGTTGGACGAGGCGGTCGACACGCCGTTGCCGTTGCCCATCTGCTCCCGCAGCAGCGTCGCGACACCCGGCACCAGCGTGATCCGGTCGGAGCTGGTCAGCTCCTTGTCCGCGGCATCACGGTATTTCAGAAAAAACATGCGCACCTCGAACGGCGAGGCGCGACCGGCCGCGACCGTGACGACCGAGCGCACGGTGCCGCGCGCCGGCATGCGGAGCAGGGGGGAGGCGATCGCTCCGCCCGCGGCCGGAGCGGGGACAGCCGCAACCGCCTGGGACTGCGGCGCCTTCAGCACCGCGCTGCCGGCGAGTTCCTCGACGCGCTCAAGGAAGGCCGGCACGCCGGTCGCGATGATCGCATTGCCGCCGGTACGCACGTTGTTGACCCCGTCGGCGAGGCCCAGCCGCTCGACCTCACCCGCGACGCGCGCGGCGGCCGGGGTGGCGATCGACCGGGTCGCGATCTCCGACTGCGCATAGACCCGGGTGACGCCGCCGTCGTGGAAGCCGACCAGGCCGTAGGCGCGCGCCATCTGGGTCCAGATCTTCTCGGGCGTGTCGACGAACACGCCGTTGACCTTGCCCGAGACGGCGGTGCTCACCTTCACCCGCAACCCGCCCTGGCTGAACAGGTCGGAGAGAAAGGCGCGGACGTCCTGGCCACGGGCGTTGATCGACACCGACTTGACCGGGAATGGCGGGACCTCCCCTGCCAGCGCCGGGGTGGCGGCGCAGGCGAGCAGGCCCGCAAGGACGAGGGACAGCGATCGGTTCATTCGGCAGCCTCGGTCTGGGGCGTGAAGCCCAAAAGGTCCGGTGCGTGATTGAGCTCGGCGACGACATCGAGCGGCACGGCCGGGTTAAGCTCGTTGAATGACAGCACCGGGACATCGAACATGTCGGCGGCGGTCACCAGCCGCAGCGCGCGGCGCAGGTCCTGTGCGGTGAGGATCGCGCGGGCGCCCGATGCCTCGGTCTCGCGCCGGAGCAGGTCGATCAGCGCGCGCATCTGATAGGGCGCGATCGCGAGTCGCGACTGGCCGTCGATGGCGGTGACGGTGTCGCGCAGCGCCTCCTCCACCACGCTGCCGATCATGACCACCTTCAGCCGCCCTTCGACCGTCAGCGGCGCGACGATGTTACGGCGGAGCGCAACGCGGACCCGCTCGGCGATGGCACGCGGATCGCGCTCCATCTGCCCGGCCGCGGCGATCGCCTCCACCGCGTCGCGGAGGTTGCGCAGGGGCACCTGCTCCTCGGCGAGTAGCCGCAGCACGTCGGCGATCGTGGCGGTCGGGACGGCGCGGACCGCCTCCTTGACGACCTCCGGGTAGCGATCACCCAGCCAGTTGAGGAGGTCGGTTACCTCCTGAAGCCCCAGGAACATCGACAGGTTGCGGCGCAGCAGCTCGGCGGTGAGCGCGACCAGCCGCGCGTCGTCGCTTGCCGGCAGCACGCCCGAGCCGAGCGGCGCATCGAACGCGATCAGCGCCCAGCCGCCGGGCGGGAGCGTGCCCGACCGGTCGACCAGGACGCGCAGCGGCGGCACCGTGATGCCGCTGCCGTCCTGAAGCGCGGCGAGTCGCGCCTGGATTGAGGCGGTCAGCGCGGCGAGCGAGGCGGGGTCGCGGCCCTCCGCCACCCGCAGCTGGAGCGGATCGGTGAGCACAAGCGTGCCGGCGTGGACGGCGACGTCGTCCGGGCTGCCGGGCGTTTCCTCGGCGATCCCCAGGCGGCCGCGAAGATAAGCGCCCGCTGCCGGATGCGCCCAGGCGCCGGCGCCGACCAGCGCGGTGCCGATCAGCAGGAACACCGCGACCGGGAAGCCGGGAACGAGGGCCAGCGCGCCGGCGAGCGCGCCCGCGATCAGCAACACGTGCGGCTTGCCCGACAGCTGGCGCTGTATTGCGGGGGCGAGCTCCTTTTCCGTCTCCTCGTCGGTCGTCCGGGTCACCAGCAGGCCGGCGGCGAGCGCGCAGAAGAAGGCGGGGATCTGCGCGACCAGCCCGTCGCCGATGGTCAGCACGGAGAAGGTCGAGACCGCCTCCCCCATCGGCATGTTGTGCCAGAACATGCCGACCGCGATGCCGCCGAGCAGGTTGATGACGACGATGACGAGCGCCGCGATCGCGTCGCCCTTCACGAACTTCATCGCACCGTCGAGGCTGCCGTACAGCCGGCTCTCGTTCTCCACCGCGCGACGCTTCTCGCGCGCCTCGTCCTTGGTCAGCAGGCCGGAGCGCAGGTCGCTGTCGATCGACAGCTGCTTGCCGGGCATCGCGTCCAGGCTGAACCGCGCGGCGACCTCCGCCACGCGCTCAGCACCCTTGGCGACGACGATGAACTGCACCACCGTGATGATCAGGAAGACGACCAACCCGACCACCAGATTGCCACCCGCCACCATTTCACCGAACTGCGCGACGATGTGGCCGCCGTTGGCGGTCAGCAGGATCATCTTGGTGGTGGCGACGCTGATCCCCAGCCGGAACAGCGTGGTGAGCAGCAGCACGCTCGGGAAGGTCGAGAAGTCGAGCGGCTTGGCGACGTAGAGCACGCTCAGCAGTAGCAGCAGCCCCAGCGTCATGTTGATCGCGATCAGCAGGTCGAGCAGCAGCGGCGGGATCGGCAAAATGAAGAGCGCGACGACCGACGCGAGCACGCCGATCAGCAGCGCGTCGGCGACCCGCACGCGGCCTGCGAACCGCTTGGCGGCGAGCTGCACGCTCAGCGCCCCGCCACCAGGTCGTAGTAGGAAGCCTGCACCTTGCTGACGTAGTTCCGCGTCTCCGCGTAAGGCGGCACCTGCATGCCGTACTTGCGGACCGCGCCTTCGCCCGCGTTGTAGGCGGCGAGGACCAGGTCGAAGCGGCCGTCAAGGCGCCCCCACAGCTTCTTCAGCAGCCGCGCGCCGGCATCGATGTTGGTCGCCGGATCCAGGAGGTAGCTGGCGTTGGCGACGCCCAGGTCTGAACCTGTGCCCGGCATGATCTGCATGAGCCCGCGCGCGCCGACCCGGCTGACTGCGCCGGGCCGATAGGCCGACTCCTGCTTGATGACCGAATGGAGCATCAGCGGATCGACGCGGTGGCGAGCGGCGGCGCGGGTGATCAACGAGTCGTACGGCGTGGTGAAGCTCGCCGGGCGCATCGCCAGGATCGCCGACTCGCTCGGGGCGACGAAACCGACCGGCGTGGTGGCGGGCTCCTCGGCGGCCAGCGCGGTCGGTGCCGGCGCGATGGCGGCGGGCGCCTCTTCCTCCTTCGGCAGGATCGGGATTATGCGGACGACGCGGGTGCCGGCGGCGCCGACGGCCGCGGTCTGCACGGTGGTGTCGCCGATCCGGCCCTTGCGCACGCGCTGAGCCTGGTAGTGACGCGCCCCGTCGATCGAGACCGGCGCGCCATCGAAGGGGCGGGCGGCGGGACCGGGATCGGGCAGCGCGGCGACCACCACCGCGTCGGGAGAGCAGCCATCGAGCGCGGTGAAGCGGCGCAGCGTGTCGGCACTGGCGACTCGCACCGGCACATCGACCGGGCACGCCAGCGGCTCCGGCAACGGGCGCTCGTCGCGGGCGAACGCGGGGGAGCAGAGGCCACCGACCACCATTGCCCCGATTGCCAAAAACTGGTGCTGGATACGGGCGTTTCGCTTGCTGCGCTTCACCGTGACTCTCCCCACAACCGCGCAGGAATGACCTGCGCCCGATCCGAGGGGTTCTGGTGCTGCCGAAAACACGCCCTGTTTCAGCAACACTTCATTAATGCATGTGACTTCGCATTGAAGGCAACAGCTTTTTGCACGAACCCGCTGTTTTCGCGTCCTAATTTGTTACGCCGACGACTCCATCTCAGCAAAATGACTATGTTCCGTCGCTTCATCGCTGATGGCACACCGCTCGCCGCACAGTTTCATTGACAGGTCATAATCGGCGGTCATTAGCTCTGCATCGGTTCGTCGGGATCGGGTTCTGACTGACGTGCCGACCGTCCCTGCTGCGGCCGAAACGCCCTTTGGTGCAGCGCGTGTTTGAGTGAGAATCGCTGGCGCACCTTTGCCGTGCTCCCGCGCTGCAGGATGCAGCGGCGGGTCGCGCAACCGGACGCCGCATGACGGAGGGCGCGCGGTGGCAAAGGGTGGTGACAGCGGCGAGAAGACCGAGCTGCCGACGCCCAAGCGGCTGCGTGACGCCCGCGCCAAAGGCGATGTCGCCAAGTCGAAGGAGTTCGGCACCGCGCTCGGCGCGCTCGCCTGGCTCATCATGTTCGTGTTCGCGGCCGGCTATGTGGCAAGCAGCATCGCCGCGCTTAGCGAACAATCGCTGAGCGCCGCCGCGAGTGGTGAGTTCGGCAACGCCGCCTGGTCGCTTGGCGCCGCCTGCGTTCGGGTGCTGCTGGTCGCCACCGGGCTGCTGCTCGCTCCGATCGCGGCCTTTCTGCTGCTCGCCGAGGCGCTCCAGATCGGGCCGGTGTTCACGACCGAGAAACTCAAACCATCGCTCGACAAGATGAACCCGCTCGAGGGATTGAAGCGGATGTTCGGCAAGGACGGGCTGGTCGAGCTCGCCAAGTCGCTCGCCAAGGCGCTGGTCCTGGTCGCGATCACGTGGCTGGCGATCAGGGCGGTGCTCCCGGAGCTCGGCACGATGATCGCGGCGGCCGGCTGGTCACCCGTCGATGGCACCGGGCCGGAGGCCGCGCGGCAGAGCCTGGCGCTCACCAGTTCGGTCACGGTGCAGCTGCTCGGCTGGACGGTGGCGGCGTTCCTCGTAGTCGCGGTACTCGACCGGATCTGGACCAAGCACAGCTTCACCAAGCGCATGAAGATGAGCCGCCGCGACGTGAAGCAGGAGCACAAGAGCGACGAGGGCGACCCGCACGTGAAGTCGCACCGGCGCGAGTTGCACCGCGAATGGTCGAGCGGCAATCCGGTCGGCGCCGCACGCAAGTCGGCGGCGCTGCTGGTCAACCCGACCCACATTGCGATCGCGCTGGACTATGACGCCGACGAGTGCCCGGTGCCGGTGATCGCCGCCAAGGGAGAAGGGCCGCTCGCCGCGGCGATGCGCGCAGCGGCGAGCGAGGCGGGGGTGCCCATCATCCGCAACGTGAGCGCCGCCCGCGCGATCTGGGCGCGCGGCGCGGTCGGTGACGTGGTGCCGGAGGATCTGTTCGACGCGGTGGCCGAGGTGATCCTGTGGGCGAAGCGCGCGCGCGACGGCAAGGCGCCGATGGTGCAGGACGTCGACGCGGCGGCGATGCCGGCAAGGGGTTAGGCTCATGGGTTTCGGAACGCTGCTGTCGTCGCTCGCGGCGCTCGTCTTCTCGCTGGCGCTGGTGCTTGGGCTCGCCTGGGGCGCGATCTTTCTGCTGCGCAAGTGGCAGGACCGTTCGCTCGGGCCGCGCGATGCAGAGCGCGCCAACGACCGTCCGTTGCGTTTCATCCGCGCCCTGCCGCTCGGTCAGCGCGAGCGGGTGGTGCTGATCGAGGTGGGCGAGGAGACGATGCTGCTCGGGATCGGCGCGGGCGGCGTGACGTTGTTATCTCGCTGGGACGCCGGCGGAGCGGTCACTGCTGTTCCTGCGCCAGCGCCCGCCCCACCGCGGCCTGCGCCGCTCGGCGGTGACTGGTGAGCGGCGAGATGGCGGCGCCGGAAGCGCTCGACCTGCGGACGCTTGACCCGGTGCGTCAGGGTGCGGCGGAGCGGCTCGCGCTGCTGCTGGAGCGCGCGCCGGCCGGGGAGGGGGTGACGCTGCGCGCCTCGCTCCGCGACGATCGATCGGGCTGGTGGTGGGTCGGCGATGACTCGGTTTCGGTCAGCATCGACTCGGTTGCCGGCAATGCCGCCGCGCTCCATCCGGAGCGAGTCGACGAAGTGGTCGCCGCACTCGCGACGGCGGAGCCGCTGCTCGACGCGGTCGAATCCGTCACGGGCTGGGTGATCGAGCCCGGCCGAGCGGTGCGAGACGTGCCCCAGGACAGCGTTGTCGTATCAATTGCGGCGTCCCGAAATGGGACGGCCTGGATCACGCTGTCGCTCGCGGTCCCGACGGCGCTGGCGGCTGCGACGCAGACCGAAGCCGTAACGAATCGGTGGCTGCGCGATGTGCCGCTCCCTGCCGCGCTAAGCATCGCCGCGGCGGCGCTGGCCATCGACGACGCGGCGGCGCTCGGGCCTGGCGACTTGCTGGTCCTGCCGGCCGGTCCGTGGCGCGGAACGGTAACAATCGCCGCGCAGGGCGACCTCGCCGTCGCGCTGGAACCGGGGAGCGGCACGCTGGTACACGCCCCGGCGTGGAACGGGAGGGACGGGGCCTTGGATGACGACCAGCCGGCGGCCGACCGGATGCGGGAACTGCGGGTGAGCGTCGCGGTGGGACTGCCGGACGTGGCGGTGACGGCGGCCGACCTTGCCGCGCTGCGCGAGGGCGGGACGCTGCCGCTCGGGCCCGTCACCGCCGGGCTTGCCGTAACGCTCTCGGTCGGCGGCCGTGTCATCGCCGCGGGAGAGATCGTGCGGCTGGGCGATCGCTTTGCCGTCCATGTCGACAGGCTGGCATCGGTCCCGACCGAGAGTGCCGACTGATGGACATGTCGTCCTTCACGCCGGGCTCGGCGCTCTTCACCGTCATCATCCTGGCGCTCGCGCCGTTCTTCGCGGTGATGGTGACGTCGTTCACCAAGATCGTGGTGGTACTGAGCCTGCTGCGCAACGCGCTCGGGCTGCAGCAGGTGCCGCCCAACGTCGTGCTGAACGGCCTGGCGCTGATCCTGACCGCCTATGTCATGTACCCGACGCTCACCGACATGACGATCGCGAGCGGCGTGGCGCAGAGCGCGACCATGCCCGGCGACGAGCAGCCGGTGCGCACGATCGAGGGGACCGACGCGATCTTTGCGTCGGCCGACCGCGCCAAGGAGCCGCTCCGCCAGTTCCTCCTGAAGCACAGCGACCCGCGCGAGCGCGCCTTCTTTCTCGGCACCCAGCGCCGGATCAGCGGGCCGGAGCAGGGCGCCACGATCGGCGAGCGCGACTTCATCGTCATCATCCCGGCGTTCGTGGTGCGCGAGCTGACGGTCGCGTTCCAGATCGGTTTCCTCATCTTCCTGCCGTTCCTGGTCATCGACATGGTGATCTCGAACATCCTGCTCGCGATGGGCATGATGATGCTGTCGCCGGTCACGATATCGCTGCCGTTCAAGATCCTGCTGTTCGTGCTGATCGACGGCTGGGTGAAGCTCAGCCACGGGCTGGTGCTGTCCTATGTCTAGCGGGAGCGCGGCCAGGTGAGCGGCGACATGCTGGGGCTGACCACGCAGGCGCTGTGGCTGGTGCTGCTGCTGTCCGCGCCGCCGATCATTGCCGCCTCCATCGTCGGGCTGCTGGTCGCGGTGGTGCAGGCGGCGACCCAGCTCCAGGAACAGACGCTCCAGTACACGCTCAAGTTCTTCGCGATCGTGCTGACGCTGTTCGTCACCGCCTCGCTGCTGTCGGGCGCGCTGCTGCAGTTCGGCGATGCGATCTTCTCCGGCTTTGCGGAAATGGTCCGTTGAGCACCGCCGCGACGACCGGCCTGATCGACATCGCGCCGTGGACGGAGCAGGTGCTGACGGTCGGCGTTGCCGCCGCGCGCTTCGCCTTTGCGTTCGTGATGGTGCCGATCTTCTCGCCGCAGGTCATGCCCGCGACCGTCCGCAACAGCATCATCATCGCTTTCGGCCTGATCGCGCTGTCCATGCCGCTCGGCTTCCGCCCGGGCGAGCTAGCCGCCAGCGACTGGCTTTGGCTGTTCGCCAAGGAGATCATCGCGGGCGTCACGATCGGCTTCTTCTTTGGAACCGTCATCTGGGCAATGGGCGCGGCCGGCGAGATCATCGATACCAAGGTCGGTGCGACCATCGGCCAGCTGGTCGACCCCTTGAGCGGCATGCAGGAGTCGATCACCGCCACGCTGCTCAGCCGGCTGGCACAGATCCTGTTCGTGTCGGCGGGCGGGATCACGCTGCTCGTCGGCACGATCATGCTCAGCTACACCGTCTGGCCGCTTGGGCCCGGGGGCATGCGCTTCGACGCGCAGGCGGTGCGCCTGTTCGAGGGCGAGTTCGGGCGCATGTTCACGCTCGCCTTCATCTTCTCCGCCCCCGTGATCCTGGTGCTCTACGTGATCGACCTCGGCATGGGGCTGCTCAACCGCTTCGCGCAGCAGTTCAACGTCTTCTCGCTCTCCATGCCGATCAAGGCCGCGGCGGCGACCGCGGTCATCCTGATGCTGCTGCCGTTCCTGGCGGACGCCGTGCTGCGCGACATCGGCAGCCGCCGCGACGTCGCCGACGCGGTACTGGAACAGGTCGGCCGCCCGCAGGCGGAAGAGGCGCCGCGATGACGCGCGACACGGTGGCGGGCGCCGTTCCGGCGCATCGGCCGCGCTCCGGCGAGGGCGTGTCCGACACGGCCGAGCTCACCCGCCTGGTCGAGCTGCTGCGCCAGCACGAGGCGGCGCAGCCGACCCGTCCGGACGTCCGCATCGGCGAGTTCCTGGTCGATGGCATGCGGGTGCCACTCCCGTTCCTCGCCGGGCTGCAGTCGCTCACCCGGACGGAGGCGGCGGCGCTGCGCCTGCTCGGCTGGGGCCGCGCCAATGCCGACATCGGCCTGCTGCTCGGCATGAACGAGAGCACCGTGCGCTCCCACCTCAACAACGCCGTCGGCAAGCTCGGCATCGACGGCATGCGCAAGCTCGGCTGCATCGCCGGCTTGCTGTTCCACCCCCTCGATTGATCAACCGGAGTCGCCTGTGACCGCCACGACGATGATGCGCGCGCTTGCCCTTCTCGCGCTCTGCGCTGCCGGAGCCGCCGAGGCGCAGCGCCGCACGCCGCGCGGACCGGACATCGTCGTGGAGGCCCCCAACAAGGCCGCGCCGATCGGCGGCGAGCTGTTCCCGGTCGACGCGCCGCCCCCCAATTCGTGCCTGGTGAACGCTCCCGCGCTCGCCGCGACCAAGCCCGCCGCCGGGGTGATCGACGGCAGCCGCATGAACCTGAAGGCGCTGGAGAAGCTGCGCCGCAGCCGTCAGGGCGTGCTGCTGGTCAGCGGCGTCAACCTCCCCGGCCAGCGCTTCGACGCCAAGAAGCGGCTGTCGGACATCTGCTTCATGGGTGCGAAACTGGGGCTGTCCGACTGGTCGGGGTTCAGCGGCTCGGGCATCGGCTTCGTCGACAGCGACCTGACCGGGGCAAAGTTCGTCGCCGCGCAGCTGCCCTGGGTCCTGTTCCGCAATGCCAAGCTGACCGGGGTCGACGCGACCGGCGTAGCGCTCACCCGCGGGCGCCTCGATGGGGGCTGGAGCGGGTCGATGCGCGGGCTTAAGCTCGACAAGGCCAGCCTGTTCGGCTTCCGGATCGAGTGTGGCGTGACGGAGACGGACGGCTGTCCGCTCGAGCGCGACGGCCTGTCGCTTAAGGAAGCCAATCTGGCGAAGGCGAGCGTGTGGCCCTTTCCATTCACCGACGTCGATGCGACCGGCGCGATCCTCGACCAGACCGAAGTGGGCGTCGACCACCTCGCCCGGTTGCAGGGCGCGCGACTGCTCGGTTCGCTGGTGGTGCGCAGCCGGCGGAGCGCCGCCATCTACCTGCCGGCGGAGATCGCACGCATCCAGCAGGCGTTTGCCTCCGGCGACCAGGCGGCCGACTGCGGCGCGATCGTGACGCCCGTCCAGCGCTCGATCTGCGCGACCCAGAACAGCGAGCTGCGCCGCCTGGACAAGCTGGTCGCGCAGGCGGAGGCGGGCGCGCGCACCCGGGTGCCGGCGCGCGGCGTTCGCGCATCGTGGCTCACCCAGCGCGACGCCTGCGGCGAGCGCGGCGAGGAGGAGATCGCCCGCTGCCTGGTGCCGGTCTACCGCGCGCGATACGAAGCGCTGGCGCGGGCGGGCGGACGTCCGGCCTGGATGCGGCCGGGCGGCATTGCGATGTTTCTGTCCGGCGATTCCGCGCTCTCTCCCGACCTTGCGCGGTCGGAGCTGTTCATGCGGACGAGCCCGGTGCTGCTCGAGTCGGCGCAGGCGCGCGTGCTGCTGAAGGTCGGCGCGGACGGCCGGATCGAGGCGCGCGGCGCGGCGGCGGGTGGCTGCCAGCTCCAGGCGGAAGGCCTCAGCTACGACTCCGCCAAGCTGATGCTGGTCGGCGGCGGCCGCCCGCGCACCAAGCGCCGCCCGGCAGTGCAGGGTACCGCCGTGATGCAACTGACCGGCGACGAGCTCCGCCTGATCACCACCGGGGAGCCCTATGTGTCGTGCGGATCGAACGGCATCTTCGTGCCCATGACCCGCGCCAACGTCCCCGAGGCGTCGTTGGCGGTCATGTGGGAGGAGATGTGAGGCCGAGCTAGCCCTTCGTCTTCTTGGCCTGCGCGGCAACGATCGCGGCGAAGGACGCGAGCATCGAACCCGCCACCGCCACGAACACCGGCGATCCCCGATCCGTCGCGATCATCCACACGGCCAGCGCGATCAGCGCCAGCGCCGCGCCCAGCATGATCCCGACGAGGAAGCGCGACGTCGGCACGCCGGGTTGTTCGGCCATGTCATCACTCCTTCGTTCGTCCTCGCGGAACCCACGGTGCCGCAGCAACGATATCGAACGCTTCGATGGTGACAAGTGAGAGCGACTTGAAGTCCGCAGCCGGGGAGCGGACAGCGGGAGATCAGGTTCGCACTACGTTGCTGTACCTTCAAGCGTGGCGTCCCCGGCGTTGCCGTCAAGCATCGCTCCGAAAGCAGCACGGAAACGATCTATGTCGCCGTAGGTCGCGCGAAAGCGAGTAGTCACCGCTTGGTGTAGATCAACGGCTTCGCCCCGCTCAGCCGGCGACGCCAGTGCAACTGTCACGCGGATGGAGCCTTGCCGATCATGTGGCGATAGCCGGATACTCAGATGACACTGGCGTAGCGTCTCACCGCTGTCATCCCAGTATCCGCCGGCGAGATGAGGCTCTTCCCGCTCAGAGATCGGGTAAGCGCCTGCCATTCGCCAGAACTCGCGCAACTGTTCGATCGTGAACCACGCTGACCCAACTCCGCGAAAGTCTCCGCTCTCGACAGTCGTCGAAAGCTCCCCATGCCGTACGTCTTCTGTCCGGTAGAGCAAGCGGAGCGAGTTCATGTTGGCAACAGTAGCGGCCTGCGCAGTGTCCACAATCGGGCGGAAGCGGAGGTTCGCTGCCACGCCGCGCGGAATGCTCGCTTCTGGTGGAAAGCTGCCTGTCCGCTTTCCGGTCAATATACCGAGAAGCGGACAGTGAGATCACATCGCGAATGTCACTCGACCATCCTCGCTGATCGACCAAGCTGGGTTCCAGGCGACTTCCCAGCAATGCTCATCCGGGTCTGCAACGTAGCCGCGAAAGCCGCCATGGACGGGCGCGTCGCCGGTGCGGAGCATCCGGCCACCTGCGAAGACCAACCTATCGAGCAGTGGCTGCACCTGCTCCTGAGCGCTGACGTTATGCGCCAGCGCGAAAGCACCAGGTCTCATGAGCCCTTCACGTTGCATGTCGTTCTCGAGCGCGGATGTGAGCCAAGTACCCAGAACGAAGCCATTCATCTGGTAGAAGATGATTTCGTCGTTCTCGAAGACAGGCTCCCAGCCAAACCCGTCCGCATAGAAGTTGCGAGACCGAGCCAGATCGGTGATGCCCAGCGTGACCACGGAAATCTGTTGCTGCATCTCAAAGGCCTCCATCGGTGCCGCACCATTGCAGACACCGCTCAAGGTCTTGGGACTCAACGCCATCGCGAAGGTCAGGCCCTACTTCACAGCAGGGACCGGGCTAACCGCACCGATCTCGCCTTTTTCGACGATTGTTTTTAGCATCACCCGCCCGAACGAACAACGTCCGTAAGCGGGCGTTAGCGGACGTTCACCGCCTTAACGGCGCGACCGGAGCCCACTCCACGTTTCGTCTAGGGACAGGCGCACCCTTCGCTGCCACGGTGCGCGCATGAGCCCGCGCCTGCCATGCTGATCGACCGGATCGAACAGACCGCCATTCGTCGCATCGAGCCGGCGGGGCAGATCGACGATCCTGCGCGGCTGTCGCTCTCGCAGGCGCAGGCGAGCGTGCCGCCGCGCGAGCTGGCGGCGTGGAACGCGGTGCCGCCGCCGACTCCGCCGGTGCCAGTTGCCGCCGCGAGCGGCGTCACCAGCGTTGCCGCTGCGCGGGGCGTGCAGGCGCCCGATCCGGTCGCGCTCGCGGAGATGGCGCAGGACGTCTACAACGACGTGCCCGCGCCGCCGCCGGGTTTCCGGGTCGCGAGCGATGCGGAACTGGCGGCGATCGGCGTTGATCCGGCGCAGCTGACCACGCGGGCGAGCGGCTATCGCGCCCGCGCCTATGTGTCGGGGACGGGCGAGAGCGCGCAGGTCGTGATCGCGTTCCGCGGCACGGCGGGCGGGAGCGACTGGGTGGCCGATGCGCGCCAGGCGGTAGGGCTCGGCACCGATCACTACCGTCAGGCGCTGGCGCTCGGGCGCCAGGTCGCACGCTCGGGTGCCGCCAACGTCACCTTCACCGGCCACTCGCTGGGCGGTGGGCTCGCGTCGGCGGCCGGGCTCGCGGCGGGGCGCGAGGCGACGACCTTCAACGCGGCGGGCCTCAGCGACGCGACAATCGGGCAGGCGGACGCGATCCGCACCGCGTCGCGCCGTGGCGTCCCCGATATCCGCGCCTACTACGTCAGCGGCGAGATTCTGTCCGCGCTCCAGGACGGCGGCGACCGGGTCGCGGGCGCGCTGATCGGCCACGCGATCGGCGGCATCTCAGGTGGGGTGCTCGGCGCGCAGGTCGACGCGCCGGAGGCATATGGCCACCGCATCGAGCTCGACGCGGTGGCGCCGGAGGGCAAGCACTTCTGGGAACGTCACGCGGTCGACAAGCACGGCATGGACTGGGTGCTGGCGAGCCTGCGCGCCCAGTGACGTCTAGCCAAGCGCGCCGGCGCGGCGCATGAGCGGGGGCATGGCCCCGATCCGCGCCGCTGCCACGCTGCTGCTGGGGCTCACCATCCTCTCCAGCCAGGGCTGCGCGATGGCCTCTCCCCCGTGTTTCTCCCGCAAGCCCGACCTGAACTTCCCGCGGGCCGAGCGCGTCCGGCCGAACCTGACCCATGGGGAGGCCGGGCGGCGGCTGTACGATGCGCTGGTCGCGGGAGATCGCGCAGGCGTCGCGGCGCAGCTCCGCGCCGATCCGCGGCTGGCCAATCTCCAGGTCCGCTACGACACGCGCGGCGATCGGCCGGCGGGACAGGACGGCGACCTGCTGACCTTTGCGGTTACGGCGTGCGACGAGGCGATGCTGGCGACGCTCCTCGACGCGGGCGTGCCCGCCGACGGGGCGGCACCGGGCCTTGCGCTCTCCTTCGCGCTGCTCGCCGACGCGCCGACGATGGCGGAACTGCTGCTCCGCTCGGGCGCGTCGCCCGATCCGCAGAAGCGCGGCGGCGTCAACCTGATGCGCGAGGTGGCGGCGGCCGGGCAGCTCGGCGCGACGATGATGCTGGTCCGCCACGGGCTGGACCAGCAGTGGGTCGACCGCTTCGGCCGCGGGCACCTGGAGACGGCACTCGACATGGACCGGTTCCAGGTCGCCGATGTGCTCGCCGCGGCTGGTGCACCGCTTTGGCGGATGTCGCAGGGCAACCACATGCCGGTCCACAATCTGGTGGAAACGCCCGACCCGGGTGACCCGGCGGAGGCGGCGGCCCACGCCCGGCTGATCGAACGCGCGCGGCGCGGCGGCCGGCCGTGGCCGCCGCCGCCGCCCGGGCAGGCAACCCCCGACAACTAGGCGATTTGCCGATGGCGCGCGCCGGGACGCGCCCGCAGGCTGCCGGCCAGGATAGCCGGAGTCGCCGCCCATGCTCACCGATGCCGCCCTGCGCACGCGCGTTCAGCTCGACGTCGCACGGGCGCCGTCATCGACGCCGACCAACCCGGCGAAGGCGCTGGTCGACCGGGCGACCAGCCCCGCCACGGGCGCGATCGACACCGCGGGGCTCGCCCGCGACGTGGTAGCGGCGGCGCGAACGGACGCGCCCGTCGCCGACCGAGCCTATCGCGCGATCAGTGCCGAGCTCGCGCAGCACAGCCCGGTGGCTGCGGGCGCGTTCGAGCGGGAGGTCGTCGCCGCCGCCCGCGACCAGTCGAGCGCGGTTCCCGGTCCGTCGATCACCGGCGCCGCGCACGGCGCAGCGACCGCCGGCACGCGCACGCTGATCGACAACCCGATCCTCTCCGTCCAGTGGGAGGGAACGCGCAGCGCATGGACCGGCAAGGCGGGCTTCACGCCCGGGCTGACCGCTCTGCTCGAGCAGCACGGGCTGACCATCAATCCGCGGAACAACGTGCCGCCTGCCGGCAGCGTCGGCCAGGCCTCCGGCGTCGGCGTCGGGCGAGCCAACAACATCAACGGCGCCGCGGCCGAGGCCGCGATCGCCGATCGGCTTCGTGCGCAGGGCTACGACGTCGAGACGCAGGTGACGGTGCAGGACGGGCAGCGCCGGCTGGACGTGGTCGGCACGCGCCCGGCAAGCGACCCGCGCTTCAACGAGCGGGTGGAGGTGGAATCCAAGGTCGGTCGCACCGGCCCCAACGCTCGCGCGACCAGCGAAGCGACCCTCGACGGCATGCGGCTGGCAGAGAACCAGACGCTGCGCGGCGGCGCACGGGTGCTCGACGTTGTCGGCCGGGTGGCGCGGCCGGTCGGGCTGGTGATGGACGCGGTGGAGATCGGCAGCGCGTTCCGCGCCGACGGCAACCAGGTGGGGGAGAACACCGGGCGCGCGGCCTCCGGTCTGGTCGGCGGTGCGGCCGGCGGCTACGCCGGCGCGCTCGCCGGCGCGGCGATCGGCACCATGATCTTCCCGGGCGTCGGCACGGTGGTCGGCGGCATCGTCGGCGGCGCCATCGGTGCGCTCGCCGGCGACGGGGCCGGTCGCGGGCTGTTCGACGGGATCAGGAGTTTGATCTGAGGCTGGCGGCGAGGACGGGCAGGAGATAGGCTCGCGCCATGGCTGGCCTGTTCGACACGCTGTTCGGGCGACGCAGGGCAGGCGACGGGCCGCTCGCCGCAGCGCTCGCCCACTATCCGCCGAACCTGCCCGCCCACGTCGGACCGGCCAAGCGGCTGACGCCGGCGATGGCGGCAGAGAACCTCCAGCGATTTCTCGCGACTCGCGACGAGCGGCTGGCGGCGCTCGCTGCGGTGCTTGCCGACCACGATGTCGATGTCAGCCCGATCCTCGAGCCCACGGCGGATCCCGCCCCGGCCTTCGCTCGGCTCACGGCATGGCTAGCGGAGGCGCTGCCGCCGCGCGCGTGGATGCCGGGCGGGGCGGCGGTGAACGCGCCGATCGACGCCTTCGTCGCGAGCGAGCGGCGCGGCGACGACATCCTCTTCAGCCTGGTCGCCGATCTCGCGCTGCTGGAAGGCGAAGGCATCACCCGCCGTCGCGACGAGTGGCGGTGGGAGCTCGATCAACTACCGGAGGATGCCGGCAGCTATCCATATCGGCGCGTGGTGGTGTGGCGCGATCGCCAGGGCGAGCGGCCCGCCATCGCGCTCGACCTGGAGCATGAGGTGCTGGAGGTCGTCTACGCGCTGCGTGGCCGCGCTCCGACCGCCGCACCGCCGCTCGGCCGCACGCTGAGCGGCATCGTCGCCGGCGGCTTCGACCATATCTGATCGGTGAGCGCGCGCCGACATCGTGCCGCTGCTACCCTGCTGGCCGTGCTCGCGTTCGGTACCGATCCCGCGCGCATGTCTGCTGCGGCTAAAAAGGCGACACCTTCGCCGGGGTCTGACCCCAAGGCTGCGTACACGCGTGACGTTGCCGCGGCTGTGGCGGGTGCGCGCCGCCGATCGCCGCCACCGCGTGGCGCGTTCGGCATGGCCTGCACCCCGCCCGCGATCAGCACCTCGCGGCGGACGCTGGTACTGCACCTCCCGGAGAGCGTCGCGATGCGGCGGCACGCGCTGGCGGTGGTCACGCCGACGCGCGGGTTGCTGGACGTCTACTCACCGTACAACGAGGAGACGGAGGAGGGTGACCTGTTGCTGCCCTCCGATGTGATCAGCTGGTCAAGGGCGCGAAAGCAGGCGCGGTTCGTCGTGCGGGCAGACGACCTCTACGCGCTGCGGCGCGGCGCCGACGCGCCGGAGGTCCTTTTTCTGGAAGAAGGGCGCTACCGCTTCGCGCTGGTCAACAGCATCCACCCCGACCTGCTCCGCGCCAACCGCGCCGCGGTGGAGGTCTTCGCCGCCTGTTCGGTCGATTGGACGCTGGAGCCAACCACCAGGAAATGACCGGCGGGCAGTGCGCCCGCCGGTCAGGAGATGACTGGTGCAGGCCGGCTCAGACCAGCCGGGCGAAGGCGCGGATCGCGGCGCGATCGGAGAGGGCGGCGTCCGCGCCGATGTCCAGGCGCCCGAACGCGAGAAAGGTCCCGAGGAGCTGCCAGAACTCGCCAAGGCTCGGAGCGGTCGCGCCCGGCCCGTAGGCCTCGCCCGGTCGCGTGATGTCGGCGTCGGCCTGGGTCGCGATGCCGCCGTGGTCGGCGCGCCAGCCCGAGCCGCTCGCGTTCTCCTGCACCGTCCAGCCGTCGCGATGCGCGGCATCGAGCGCGTAGCCGTTGCCGCCGACGCTGACGCTCAGGTCGCCGAGCTGGTTCTGGCTGATCCCCTCGATCACCGCGGAGTTGTTGCCCTTGGTGATGACCACCTGGCTCGCGACATACATGTTCGGGTTGCCGGCGAACTGCTCGGTGTTGATCGTGATCTTGGTGCCGTTCTCGAGCTGGAAGGTTGTTGTGCCCCAGAAGTCGAACGCGTGCTTGCCGTCGACCTCGACGTGCGGATCGCCCCAGATGCGGGTATTCTCGCCGGTCGCGGCATTGAAGATCGTCATCTCGCTGTTGCGCTCGTCGATCTTGAGGGAATAGCCGTCGCCGAGGTCGAGCGCCGCGGTGTGCGTGCCGGTGGTGCTCGCCGTCCAGCTGGCGAGCGGCTCGCGACCAGCCACCCCGCAATTGAGCGAGGCGGTGGCGGGCAGGCAGCTCTGCGCGAACGGGCCGGCGAGCAGGCGACCGGCGGCCTGCACCAGGATGCCCGCGGCGAGCTGGTTCCAGCCGGTGCCGGCGAGTTGCGACAAAGCGATGAAGCCGATGCTGGCGTTGGTCGCGGCTAGTGCGTTCACGGTCATGATCGGCCTTTCGCTTGACGGTGAACAAAGGGTTACCGCGTCGCAGCCTCGCAAGCCCTCCACGGAACGCGGAGGTGCCTAGGCGAAACGTGGAGGAGCTATCGGCGGCTGGACGTTGCGGGCGCGGAACGGGTACGCCACCGTGCACGTTGGCGCGCGCAACAGGAGGTCGTCCATGCGTGCCAGTACCCGCCTTACCACCCTCACCCGCGTCGGCTTCGCGACCCGCGGGCTGCTGTATCTGGTCATCGCCTTCCTGATCTTGGGCACGGGCCGGGCGGAGGACCCGAGCGGCGCACTGCGCTACCTGGGGGAGGGCGGCGGGCGGCTGCTGCTCGGCGTCATGGCGACGGGCCTGGTCGGCTACGGCATCTGGCGGCTGGCCGATGCGGCGTTCGACCTGGAACGCCACGGCAGCGACCGCAAGGGCGCGGGCGAGCGGCTGGGCGCAGGCGTCAGCGGCATCGTCCACCTGTTCCTCGCCTGGCAGGCGATCCGGCTGATCCAGGGTGTTGCGAGTGCGACCGGCGGCGGCGGAGCGCAGGACGGCGCGGCGACCGCGCTGCGGCTGCCTGGCGGATTCGCAGTGGTGCTGCTCGGCGGCGGCGTCCTGCTAGGTCTGGGCGGCGTCCAGCTGGTCAAGGCGGTGAAGGGCAGCTTTCTGCGCTACCTGGAGCCGCAGGTCGCGCGGGCGGCGTGGGTGCAGTGGAGCGGGCGCGCCGGCTATGCCGCGCGCGGGCTGGTGTTCCTGATCAGCGGACTGTTCCTGCTGCGCGCCGGGTGGGATCAGCAGTCAAGCGAGGCGGGCGGCATGGCGGAAGTGCTGTCGTGGCTGACGAGCCCGTGGGACATCGTCGTCGCGCTGGGGCTGTTCGGCTTCGGGCTGTTCAGCCTGGTCGAGGCGCGCTTCCGGACGCTTCACGACGTACCTGTCGATGGGCTGGTCGCGCGGGTGACGAGTTTCCGCTAGCGCAGCACGCCTGCCGTACAGGAAGAGGACCGACCACAATGAAGCTCTGCCGCTACGGCGCGCCCGGTGCCGAGAAGCCCGGCATGATCGATGCCGACGGGCGCATCCGTGACCTCTCCAACTACCTGGCCGACATCGATGCGCGCACGCTCGCGCCGGAAACGCTGGCGACGCTCGCCGGGGTTGACCCGGCGGCGCTGTCGCTGGTCGCCGACGGCGTGCGCTACGGTCCACCGGTCGCCGGCACGCGCCAGTTCGTGGCGATCGGGCTCAACTATGCCGATCACGCCGCGGAGGCGAACCTGCCGGTACCGGCCGAGCCGGTCGTGTTCAGCAAGTGGGTGAGCTGCATCGGCGGTCCGAACGACCCGGTCACCATCCCGCAAGGATCAGAGAAGAGCGACTGGGAGGTGGAGCTCGGCGTTGTCATCGGCACTGCTGCGTCCTACGTCAGCGAAGCCGACGCGCTCCGCCATGTCGCGGGCTACTGCGTGGTCAACGACGTGTCGGAGCGCCAGTGGCAGCTCGAGCGCGGTCCGACCTGGGACAAGGGCAAGGGTTTCCCCGGCTTCGGTCCGGTGGGGCCATGGCTGGTGACCGCAGACGAGGTCGGCGACCCGCAGGCGCTCCGGCTCTGGCTGGACGTCAACGGCGAGCGCCAGCAGGACGGATCGACCGCGACGATGATCTTCTCCGTCGCGCAGATCATCGCCTACCTGTCGCAGATCATGACGCTGCTGCCCGGCGACATCGTCACCACCGGCACGCCGCCGGGCGTCGGCATGGGACAGAAGCCGAGCCCCCGCTTCCTCAAGGACGGCGACGTGGTGACGCTCGGCATCGACGGGCTGGGGCAGCAGCGCCAGACCTTCGTCGCCGCACCCGTGGCGTGAGCCGGCGTGCGGCGGCGCGGCAGCAGCCGACCCCGCCCTAGCCGCCGATCGAGAGGACGCTCTCCGACCCTCCGGCGCCGCCGCGGCTCGACAGCCGAAAGGACTTGCCCTCGTCGGTCGTGCCGGTCAGCGCGGCGCCGTTCGTCGTCAGCGTATAGCCCTTGCCGGCCAGCCGGCCGCGAAAGTGCTCGAGCACCGCGCCCGGGGCGACCGGGCTGCTGAACCGCACCTCCACCGCCTCCTTCTCACCGCGATCGACGACGTTGAGGTTGCGGATCTTCGATCCCTCGGGCAGGCGCACGCCGTCGATGTCGAAATTGCCGGCGTCCAGCTGGATCTTGGGCAGGTCGATCGCGCCGGAGAAGCCGGGTGCCTTGATCGCGATGGTGCCGTCCCTTGATCCCATCTCCGCGCTGAAGCTGTTGTCGGCGCCGGTGATCGAGATCGCGGTACCCTCCTTCGCGCCGTCGCCGCAGGCGGCGAGCAGGAGGACGGGGATCAGGGCAAACGCGCGCATCGGCTCTCTCCGTGTTACGTAGGTAACACACTTAGGAGTGCCGGATGCCCTCGTCAACGCTTTCTCCGTTGACCGCCGCGGCGTGTGCGGTGCAGCAAAGGCTCATGGCCAGCCATCCCCCGATCGCCAACAATCCCGACGTGCGTTTCCTGGGCAAGCTGCTCGGCGACGTCATCCGCGCCTACGGCGGGGAGGCGCTGTTCAAGCGGATCGAGTATATCCGCGCGACCTCCGTCGACCGTGCGCGCGGCGTCGCGGGGGCGGACGGGATCGATCGCGGGCTGGACCGCCTGTCGCTCGACGAGACGCTCGATTTCACGCGCGGCTTCATGCTCTTCTCCATGCTCGCGAACCTGGCCGAGGATCGCCAGGGCGTCGCGGCGGAGCAGGGCGCCGATGTCGCGCACGCGCTGGAGCGGCTCGCCGCGGCGGGCGTCGATCGCGCCACCGCGGCGGCGCTGCTGGACGGTGCGCTGGTCGCGCCCGTTTTGACCGCGCACCCGACGGAGGTGCGGCGCAAGTCGATGATCGACCACCGCAACCGGATCGCCGAGCTGCTGTTGCTGAAGGATCGCGGGCTGGAGGAGACGGCCGAGGGCGACCAGATCGACGACGCCATCCTGCGGCAGATCGCGCTGCTCTGGCAGACGCGGGTGCTGCGCCGCGAGCGGCTCTACGTCGCCGATGAAGTGGATACCGCGCTCAGCTACCTGCGCGACGTGTTCCTCCCCGCGCTGCCGGCGCTCTATGCGCGCTGGGACCGGGCGTTTGGCGCGCGCGTCCCCGCCTTTCTGCGGCCGGGCACGTGGATTGGCGGCGACCGCGACGGCAATCCGAACGTCGATGCGGCCTCACTCCGCCTGGCGCTCGCCCGCGCGGGCGAGGCGGTGATCGGCCATTACCTGGAGCAGGTTCACGCGCTCGGCGCCGAGCTGTCGATTTCGACCGAGCATGTCGCGGTCGGCGACGCGGTCCAGGCGCTCGCGGCGGCGAGCGGGGACGCGGCCGCGAGCCGCGCCGACGAACCCTATCGCCGCGCGCTCTCCGGGATCTACGCGCGGCTCGCCGCCACCCACCTCAAGATCACCGGCAAGCCCGCGCCGCGCCCGGGCGCGCTGAGCGGCGAGCCTTACCCCGACCCAGCGGCGCTCCGGGCCGACCTCGCCCAGCTTGCGCACGGCCTGTCGGGCGAGTCGCACGGGCCGCTCTCCAGCGGCGGTGCGCTCGGCCGGCTGATCCGGGCGGTGGAGGTGTTCGGGTTCCATCTGGCGACGCTCGACCTGCGGCAGAACAGCGCGGTGCACGAGCGGGTGGTGGCGGAACTGCTGAAGGCCGGGGGCGCGTGCGACGACTATCTCGCGCTCGACGAGGAGGCGCGGGTCGCCCTGCTGCGCCGGGAACTCGCCAGCCCGCGTCCGCTGACCAGCCCCTACGCCGCCTATTCGGAGGAGACCGCGTCCGAGCTCGCGATCGTGCGCGCGGTCGCCGACGGGCACCGCACCTACGGCCGCGCGGCGATTATCAACTACATCGTGTCCATGGCGCAGTCGGTGTCGGACCTGCTGGAGGTCCACCTGCTGCTGAAGGAAGCGGGGCTGTACCGCGGCGGCGACACGCCGGAGGCCGACATTATGGCCATTCCGCTGTTCGAGACGGTCGCCGACCTGGAGCGCGCGCCCGGAATTATGAGCGCCTGGTTCGCGCTGCCGGAGGTCGCCGCGATTTCGTGCACGCGCGGCGTGCAGGAGGTCATGATCGGCTACTCCGATTCCAACAAGGACGGCGGTTACCTGACCTCCACCTGGCAGCTGTCGAAGGGATCGTCGGCGCTGGCCCCGGTGTTCGACGATGCGGGAGTCCGGATGCAGCTGTTCCATGGCCGCGGGGGTGCGGTCGGGCGCGGCGGCGGATCGGCGTTCCAGGCGATCCAGGCGCAGCCGCCCGGCACCATCCAGGGGCGCATCCGCATCACGGAGCAGGGCGAGGTGATCGCGGCCAAGTACGGCACGCGCGCGTCGGCGGCGACCAACCTGGAGGCGATGACCGCGGCGACCCTGCTCGCCAGCCTGGCCCCGGCCGAGCTTCCGGAACAGGACCGCGCGCCCTTCCACGGCGCGATGGATGCCTTGAGCGACGCCGCCTTCCGCGCCTATCGCGGGCTCGTCTACGAGACGGAGGGCTTCCGGAGCTTTTTCCGACAGGCGACGCCGATCGCGGAGATCGCCGGGCTGAAGATCGGCTCGCGGCCGGCCAGCCGCAAGAAGTCGGACGCGATCGAGGATCTGCGCGCGATCCCCTGGGTATTCAGCTGGGCGCAGGCGCGGGTCATGCTGCCGGGCTGGTACGGAGTCGGGACCGCGCTTGCCGGGTTCGACGACAAGGAGCTGCTGCGCGACATGGCGGCACACTGGCCGCTGTTCGCCGCGACGCTCGCCAACATGGAGCAGGTGCTCGCCAAGTCCGACATGACGATCGCCGCCCGGTACGCGTCGCTGGTGGAGGACCGGGCGCTGGGCGGCGACATCTTCGGCCGGATCAGGGACGAGTGGCAGCGGACCCACGACTGCCTGCTCCAGGTCACCCGCCAGACCCGGCTGCTCGAGAAGAACCCGGCGCTCGGCGCCTCCATCCGCCTGCGCCTACCCTATATCGAGCCGCTCAACCTGCTCCAGATCGAGCTGCTGAAGCGGCACCGATCGGGTGAGGACGATCCGCGGATCGGCGAGGGCATTCTGCTGTCGATCAACGCGATCGCGACCGCGCTGCGCAACTCGGGCTAGCTCGGAAGCTTGAAGATGAAGGTGCGCTTGTCGGCGGCGCAGGCGACCGTCGCCTCCGGCCGGTAGCTGCGCGCAAAGCGGGTCTTGGCAACCATTGTGCTCGCGACATCGCCGAACAGGAAGGGCGGGTAGGAGATCAGCGCGCGCTGCGCGGCGGTCCGGCCGTCGGCGGCGATGTCGAACTCGACCTGGGTCCAGCCCTCGAACCCCATGCGGACGAGGTCGGCGGGGTAGAGCGACGCCGATGCGCCGCTCGACTCGATCCTGGGCGTGGCCCCGATCAGCGCGCACTGCTGCTCCGTCAGCCCGGTGCGCCCGAACGCGCTTGCCGCCGCCGCGAGGTCGCCGCGCGCCGCCGCCGCGTTCGCCTGAGCGAGCAGCGCATGGACCTTGAGCGGGTGCCGCTCCGGCAGGCCGCGCGCGTCCGCGACCGCGGCGAGCAACTGATCGGCGTCGGCAACCTGCTTCTTCTCTCCATTCGGGAACTGCCGCGCGATCGCGAGACGCAGCGTCGCGGCGCTTACCGGATCGGCGGCGATCTCCGGCCGGGCGAGCAGCGCCCGCAACGACTGGTCGCGGCGCTCGAAGCTGCGCTGCAGATCGGCCGTGCTGCCGATAGGTCCGCTCTGGTCGAGCGCGGCAAGCGCCGCGTCCGTCTTCACCGCAGTCGGCGCGCCAAGTGCCGCCGCGAGTGCGATCGTGCGCTCGGCAGCGGCCTTCTGTTCGGTGGCGGGCGCGAGCGGCGAGTGCGCGATCTGGAGGTTGGCGGCGAGCGCGGCGGCGTCGCTGCCCGTTGCCGCCGCGCGCCAACGAGCGATCAGCTCCGCGGGGCGCTCACTCTCCGGCGGCGCGGCAACGCCCTGCTGCTGCAGCCAGGCCTCGCTGGCGGTGCGCAGCGGCAGCGACAGGTCGCCGCCCGACGCGCTCCTGGTGCAGCGCAGCTCGACGCGGGTGATCGCGCGGTAGAAGGGGGCGATCGCCTTGGCGACCTCCGGCTTCCAGCTCCAGTCGAGCACCGCGCGCCCGAAGGCGAGCGCGACTGCCCGGCCGCCGCGTGCGTAGACCGGCTCGGCCCGCGTGACCGTGCCGTCCTCCGCCAGCGAGAACTCGACCACGGCCGAACTCTCCGGCGTCAGCCCCGGCACCTCGCCGCAATCCGGCACCTTGAGCGAGTCGGCGCGCTCGAACGGGGTGTCACTCTGCCGCCCCGCGCCGGTGTAGGCGAGGTAGAGCCGCGCCTCGTCCGGCCGCTTCTTCAAGAGCGCGACCTGCGCCAGATCGTAGCGCGTCGCGATGTCGGCAAGCGTCGAGCGCGTGGTCAGCCCGCCGTTGTTGGATAGCGCCTTCTTGAGCAGCGCGTTCGCCTCGTCGATGCGGTCCGCGGCGAGCAGCGCGCGGGCCGCGGCGACCTGCGCGGTGGCGATGTCCTGCTTGGTCGCCTTGGGCGCCATCTCGATCAGCTGGAGCGCCTCCGCTGTCGACCGGATCGCCGATCCGTCCCCGTCGAACCGGGTCAGCGCCGCGAGCATCAGCAGCGGCCGGATCCGCTGGACGCCGCTCGTCAGCGCGAGCGCGCGGTTCGCGTCGGCGATGCCAGTGTCGTAATCGAGCCGGAGCTGCGCCAGCGCCGCGAGTTGGTGATAGGCGTCGGCTGCCTCGTCGCGCAGGCTCTCCGTCACGGCGAGCCGGTCGATGCCGCCGCGGATGCTCGCCTCTGCTTCGTCGGCGCGTCCCAGCCGGGAGAGGCACATGCCGCGTCTGACCGCGATCGCCGCCGCGACGGTCGCGTTGCGGCGGGCGGTATCGCTGGTCGCCAGCGCGTCGAACAGGGTGACGGCCTCGGCGCAGCGGCCCTCCTGCCACGCCTTGGTCGCCGCGTCGAAGCGCGCCTGCGACCCGGCCGCCGTCGTCGGTGCCGGCGCGGCCTGTGCCGCGGTTGCGGCGAGCGCCGCCATCACGCTAAGCATTATCCCACCCTCCCTATGCGCGCAGAAGGACAGCAGAGCCGCTCAGCGATGTCCAGCGTTCGATCGCTCCCTATCGGTTTGCTGGCGCTGCTCGGTTCGGTCGGAGCCGCCCCGTCGCCCATCGATGCGCCGGCGTTGCCGCCGAGCAGCGTCGTGCTGTTCGTCGCGTCGTGGTGCGTGCCGTGCCGGGCCGAGCTGCGCCAGCTCGAAGCGATCATCGCCGCGGCGGCGCCGATCGCGGTGCGGGTGACCCCCGTCGACGGGTCGGCGCGGACAGGGGCACTGCTCGCCGGGGTTCCGGCCGAGCGGATTTGGCGCTCGCCGCGCGCGATCGACGCCTATCTCCAGCTCGCCGGCAGCCTTCCTTACGCGGTCATGACCGATGCGGCGGGGCAGGTCTGCGCCATCCACAATTGCGGCCTCGATCAGGGGGCGACGCTTGCGATGCGACGCCGCTGCCAAGGGGCGGACGGCTAGCCGCGGAACGGCGCCGCAATCTCCGGCGTCACCCGCATCAGCCGGCCGGTCGCGCGCTCGAGCATCGCCCAGGTGGTCCGCGCCTCCACCTTCACGCGGCCGTCGTCGCCGGTGAAGCGGACGTGGCGGTCGAAGCGGGCACCGCGCGGGGCATCGCCGACCCACGTCTCGGCCGCGACGCTCTCGCCCGCCACCAGGTTGCCGCGATAGTCGATCTCGTGCCGGGTCACGACCCAGACATAGGCCGCGACGTGATCGGCAGGGGCGACCGCCGCCCAGTGCGCGACCGCGATGTCCTGAATCCAGCGCACCCACACCGCATTATTGACGTGGCCGAGTTCGTCGATGTCGGCCGGGGTGGCCGTGAAGCGCTGCTGGAAGGGAGTCATGGTATGCGCGGGCTTAACCACCCCTCCTTGCGAAGGCTTCACCGCCTGGCGGGTAGGGCAGCGTCATGCTTCCGCGCAACCCTTCCCGCATCTTTCGCAGCCGCTGGCGCGCGCTGTGGTGGGCGGGCGGCGTGTGCGTCAGTGCGGTGCTGTTCGTCGGATTCGGCAGCCATGAGGCGGGCCGCGCGGTGGCTGCGCAGACCGACGTGCTCGGCGGGCAGGTCGACGACAAGGACCTGCAGGAGCTGATGAAGGTCCTGAACGCCGGCTAGTCGCCGATCCGCACCTCCCGGATCCGCCAGCGTTTCTGCGCCGGCGTCGCACCGTCGATCTCCGCCGCGACGCGATGCAGGACGACCGCACCACGCCGGGTCGCAGTTCCGTCCCGCAGCTTGCTCTTCACAATGATCGGCACCGTGACGTAGCGCTGCCCGGCGCCGGGCTCGACCCGAGAAGGCGTGCCGACGGTGAAGGCTCCGAAACGGGTCAGGCGCCGCTCGCGTGGCGCTACCCGCGCCTGCGGCTCCCACAGCCGCTGCGCCCGGGCCTCGTCATGGCCGGCGAGCAGCGCCCGGTAGCGCCGCACGACCGCCACGGCGGCGGCCGCGTCCCGATCGATTGGGCTCCGTGACGTCACCTGTGCCGGCGCCTGCCCGGTCGGGCCGGCGGCGAGAAGCAGGAGCGGTGCGACCCAGCTGATCATCGGGGCGCCAACCGCCGTACTGTTGCGCGTGTTCCTTGACTCCCGAACGGAACGGCAGCGTACCTCACCGGTTGGTCCGGCGTCAGCAAGCCGCTGGCGCGTGGAGAGGATGTACATGATCCAGAGTATCGCATCGGCTGTCTTCGACAGCGAGACCGACGCCGACCACGCGATTGCCGAGTTGCGCCAGGCGGGCGTGCCCGACTCGTCGCTCTCGATCATCGCGCAGGAGAACGGTCGCACCACGACGACCAGCGGCACGGGCGAGACCCACGGCGACGGCCACGGCAGCATCGTGCGCGGCCTGATCGGCGGCGGGGCGCTGGGCGCGGGACTCGGTGTCGCCGCCCTGGCAATCCCGGGCGTCGGTCCGCTTGCGGCGCTGGGCGCGATCGCGGCCTCGGCAGTACCGGAAGCGGTGGCGATCGGCGCGGCGGCCGGCGCGGTCGCGGGCGGGCTGAACGAGTCGCGTCAGAAGCACGGGATCAGCGAGGCGGATGCCGGCTATTATCAGGAGCGGATCGGCGGCGGCGGCACGCTGGTGTCGATCGACTCCACAGCGACCGTGGACCGGGGCACGGTGAGCGACATCCTGTACCGCAACGGCGGGCACAACTCGACCCGGGCGGCGACCACGGCGACCGCCGCCCCGATCGCCTACTGACACCAATACCGAGGGCACCGGCGCCCGTCCCGCGGGGGATGGGGCGCCGGCGCTTCCGCCAAGAGGCTTGTCGCGCCGCGCGAACCGGCCTATATCGCGCCTGCCTTCTCGACATCGTCACCATGCCGAGGCTGGTCCCACCCGGGGCCGGCAGCGAGGCCGATTGGGAGTACGATAGGGCTTGGCCGACCTCGCGACCATCACCGCGCTGATCGAACCGGAGGCGGAAGCGCTCGGGTTCGCGCTGGTGCGCGTCAAGATGTTCGGCGGCCAGTCGGACCCAACGCTGCAGGTCATGGCCGAGCGGCCGGATACGCGCCAGCTGACCATCGACGATTGCGCTGAGCTGTCGCGCCGGATCTCCGACCGGTTCGATGCGCTGGAGGAGGTGGGCCGCGACCCGATCGAGCACGCTTACCGCCTCGAGGTGTCGTCGCCCGGGATCGATCGTCCGCTCACCCGCCTCCAGGACTTCGCGGACTGGCAGGGGCACGAGGCGCGCGTCACGCTCAGCGAGCAGGTCGACGGGCGCAAGCAGCTAAACGGCATTCTGATGGGCATCGAGGGCGACCAGGTCACCGTTGACGTCCGCAAGCACCAGCCGATGACGGTGCCGTTCCACAAGATTTCCGACGCCAAGCTCGTCATCACCGACGCGCTGATCGCCGCCACCCAACCCCTGTCGGCCGAGGGCGCCGACCGGATCATCGAGCAAGAAGGGTAAGTTCCCCATGGCCTCTGCCGCCGCCATCTCCGCCAACAAGGCCGAACTGATCGCGATCGCCGACTCGGTCGCGAAGGAGAAGCTGATCGACAAGGCCATCGTCATCGAGGCGATGGAGGACGCGATCCAGCGCGCCGCCAAGAACCGTTACGGCAGCGAGAACGACATCCGCGCGAAGCTCGACCCCAACACCGGCGACCTTCGCCTGTGGCGCGTGGTCGAGGTGGTCGAGGTGGTCGAGGACTATTTCAAACAGGTCGACCTGAAGGGCGCGCAGAAGCTGCAGAAGGATGCGCAGATCGGCGACTATATCGTCGATCCGCTGCCTCCGATCGAGTTCGGCCGCATTCAGGCGCAGGCCTCCAAGCAGATCATCTTCCAGAAGGTCCGCGATGCCGAGCGCGAGCGCCAGTTCGAAGAGTTCAAGGATCGCCAGGGCGAGATCATCATCGGCGTCGCCAAGCGCGTCGAGTTCGGCCACGTGGTCGTCGACCTGGGCCGCGCCGAGGGCGTGATCCGTCGCGACCAGCAGATCCCGCGCGAGCTGGTCCGCGTGGGCGACCGGGTCCGCTCGATCATCTTGAACGTTCGCCGCGAGAACCGCGGCCCGCAGATCTTTCTGTCCCGCGCGCATCCCGATTTCATGAAGAAGCTGTTCGCGCAGGAAGTGCCGGAGATCTACGATGGCATCATCGAGATCAAGGCCGCGGCGCGCGATCCGGGCAGCCGCGCCAAGATCGGCGTGATCAGCCACGATTCGGGCATCGACCCGGTCGGCGCCTGCGTCGGCATGAAGGGCAGCCGCGTGCAGGCGGTCGTGCAGGAGATGCAGGGCGAGAAGATCGACATCATCCCCTGGTCGCCCGACACCGCGACGTTCGTCGTCAACGCGCTCCAGCCCGCCAACGTCGCCCGCGTCGTGATTGACGAGGAGGACGACCGGATCGAGGTGGTGGTACCTGACGACCAGCTCTCGCTCGCGATCGGCCGCCGCGGCCAGAACGTCCGGCTGGCATCGCAGCTGACCGGCAAGGCGATCGACATCCTGACGGAGGCGGACGCGTCCGAGAAGCGACAGAAGGAGTTCGTCGAGCGCTCCGCGATGTTCGAGAAGGAACTGGACGTCGACGAGACGCTCGCCCAGCTGCTCGTCGCCGAGGGCTTCGGCGAGCTGGAGGAGGTCGCGTATGTCGAGCTCGACGAGCTCGCGGGGATCGAGGGCTTCGACGAGGATCTGGCGCAGGAGCTGCAGAGCCGCGCGGCCGAGGCGCTGGAGCGCCGCGAGCAGGCCAACCGCGAGGAGCGTCGCGCGCTCGGAGTCGAGGACGATCTCGCCACCATGCCGTACCTGACGGAGGCGATGCTGGTCACGCTCGGCAAGGCGGGTATCAAGACGCTGGACGACCTCGCCGATCTCGCGACCGACGAGCTCGTCCAGAAGAAGCGCGCCGAGCCGCGCCGCCGCGCCGAGAACGCGCCCCCGCAGCGCAGCGAGGACAAGGGGGGTATCCTTGCCACCTACGGCCTCAGCGACGAGCAGGGGAACGAGATCATCATGGCCGCGCGCGCGCACTGGTTCGCCGACGAGGAGCCGGCACCGGCTGACGCGGATGCGGGCGAGGAGGCCTGATCGCGATGCCGTTCATCGACATCCGCCTCGCCGGCCCCGCGACGCGCGAGCAGAAGGCCGGGATCGTCGCCGACGTGACCGCCTCCATGGTCGCGCGCCTCGGCAAGCCCGCGGCGGCGGTGCAGGTGAACATCACCGAGCTGAGCCTCGAGAACTACGGCGCGGCCGGTCAGCTGATCGCCGACCGCGACGCCGCCAAGCCGAGGGAGGACGCTGATGCGGATGCCCCTCGATGAAACGCGACAGCTGAACAACCAACCTCGTCACCCCGGCCTCGAGCCGGGGTCCATGGGTCCGCGCGCGCTGTCGTGGCGGTTACAGGAGCGGCGGCAAGCCGATTGCCGGACCCAAGTCGTTCCAGTGCGGATTGGCGCGCTCGATCAGCTCGATCTTTCAGTCGCGGCATCAGCGTTTGATCCGTTTCTCCACGGCGATTGCGTCCATCATGCTGGCTGCAGTCTCGAACCAGACAAGCCGCTTGGCGCCGTACCGGTCGGTGAAGCCGGCATAGGCGCCTCCGCGATGCTGGACCACGCGAGCAACGAGGTCCGAGGTCACGCCGACATACAGCGTTCCATTGCACCCGCTGGCCATCATGTAGACGCATGGTTGTCCGTCCCACATGCGCCAGCTTGTGCAACTTGGATTCCGGCTCAAGGCCGGGGTGACGTTGCGGTGGGGACGGCGGCATGAACGACCGCACCTGCATTCTCAGCCGCGACTCGGGGCCGCGCGACGGACTTATCCGGCTCGCGATTTCGCCCGACGGCGCCGTGCTGCCGGACGTGCGGGCGCGCGCGCCGGGGCGGGGTGCGTGGATCGGTGTGTCGCGCGCGGAGCTGGATCAGGCGCACGCCAAGGGCAAGCTGAAGAGCGCACTCGCCCGCGCGTTCAAAGGCGCGGCGCTCACGATCCCCGATGATCTCGGCGCGCTGATCGCCAGCCAGCTCGAACGCGCGGCACTGGATCGGCTGGGGCTCGAGGCCAAGGCCGGGCACCTGCTGTTCGGCACCGACCGGATCGAGACGGCGGCGCGCAGCGGCAAGCTGCACCTGCTGCTCCACGCCTCCGACGCAGGCGCGGACGGGGCGGCGAAGCTCGCGCAGGCGTGGCGCGTCGGCTCCGATCGGGAAGGGTCGGGTGCACGGGGCTTGGTTTTGCCGGTGGACCGCACCATATTGTCCTTGGCGCTAGGCCGCGAAAATGTGGTACACGCCGGTTTGACGGACGCTCAGGCGGCCGAGCGGGTGCGCGCGGCGCTATCCCGCTGGCTGCATTTTATCGGACCCGCACCCGCCCCTGAACCTTGCGCCACGGCCGCGCAGGGCGCATCGGCAACTGACACACAGGCCGTCCCTGGGCGTGGGCCGGTCGACGAAGGAATTTGAAGAGGCGCATGAGCGATACCGACAATGACAAGCCGAAGCTGGGCATGCGCGCGCCGCTGGGGCTGAAGCGCACGGTGGAGACCGGCAAGGTCAAGCAGAGCTTCAGCCACGGCCGTTCTAACACGGTGGTGGTCGAAGTGAAGCGCCGCCGCGTGCTCGGGCCTAACGGTGCGCCCACCGATGCGCCGGTCCAGGAGGCTGCGCCCGCGCCGGCGCCCGCTCCGGTCGCGCCCATGCCGTCGCCGGCCCCGGCTGCGCGGCCGCTGAACGACGGGCTGACTGCGCAGGAGCGTCAGGCCAAGCTGCTGCGCGAGGCGGACGAGCAGCGCATGGCGGCGCTTGAGGACGCGCGTCGGCGGGACGAGCGGCTGGCCCGTGAGGCGAGCGAAGAGGAGCGTCGCCGCTCCGCCGAGCGCGCGGAGGCCGAGGCGGCCGCCGCGGCCGCGCCGCAGCCCGGGCCGACGCCGGCACCGGCTCCGGTTGCGCAGCCCGCGCCCGCGCCCGCTCCGGCACCAGTTCAGACGCCCGCACCTACTCCGACGCCGGCTCCCGCTCCCGCGGCGCCGATCGAGCTGCGCGCCGATCCGAACCGCCCCGCGCCGCGCCGCTTCACGCCCGTGCAGCGCCCTGAGATCCCGAAGCCGGTCGAGAAGCCGGCGCCTGCGCCGGCACCGACCGCGGCTGCCGCCCAGCCGGCGGCGTCGTCCGGTGGCGCGAGCGCGCCCCGCAGCCTGCCGTCGGGCGTCGCCACGCCGCGCAACGCGGTTCCGGCGCGTCCCCAGCAGCGCGACCGCAAGGGCGACGAGCGCCGCGGCGGCAAGCTGACCGTCAATCGGGCGCTGTCCGACGATGGCGGCGCGCGTGCCCGCAGCCTCGCCGCGCTGAAGCGTGCGCGCGAGAAGGAGAAGCGCGGCTTCGGTGGCCCGCGCGAGGCGCAGGCCAAGCAGGTCCGCGACGTCCAGGTGCCGGAGGCGATCACCGTTCAGGAGCTCGCCAACCGCATGGCGGAAAAGGGCGCCGACCTGGTCAAGACGCTGTTCAAGATGGGTATGCCCGTCACCATGACGCAGACCATCGACCAGGACACGGCCGAGCTGCTGGTCACCGAGTTCGGCCACAACATCGTCCGCGTGAGCGACTCGGACGTCGACCTGGCGCTCGACACGAGCGAGGACTCGGCGGACACGCTCAAGCCACGTGCGCCGGTCGTGACCATCATGGGCCACGTCGATCACGGCAAGACCAGCCTGCTCGATGCGCTCCGCGGCACGGACGTGGTGAAGGGCGAGGCCGGCGGCATCACCCAGCACATCGGTGCGTATCAGGTGACGCTGAAGGACAAGTCGCAGATCACCTTCCTCGACACGCCCGGCCACGAGGCGTTTACGGAGATGCGTGCACGCGGGGCGAACGTCACCGACATCGTCGTGCTGGTGGCGGCGGCGGACGACAATCTGATGCCTCAGACGATCGAGGCCATCAACCACACCAAGGCGGCCGGCGTGCCGATGATCGTCGCGATCAACAAGGTCGACAAGCCGGAGGCGAACCCCCAGCGCATCCGCGAGCGTCTGCTCGAGCACGAGGTGGTGGTCGAGGAAATGGGCGGCGACACCCAGAATGTGGAGGTGTCCGCGCTCAAAAAGACGGGCCTCGACGAGCTGGTCGAGAAGATCCAGATCCAGGCCGAGCTGCTCGAGCTCGCCGCCAACCCGGATCGTCCGGCCGAGGGGTCGGTGATCGAGGCCAAGCTCGACAAGGGTCGCGGCCCGGTTGCGACCGTGCTGGTCCAGCGCGGCACCCTGAAGGTCGGCGACGTGTTCGTGGTCGGCGCGGAGAGCGGCAAGGTCCGCGCGCTGGTCGACGACAAGGGTCGCCAGATCAAGCAGGCCGGCCCGTCGACTCCGGTCGAGGTGCTCGGCCTGTCAGGCGTGCCGTCGGCGGGCGATCCGCTGCAGGTGGTGGAGAACGAGGCGCGCGCCCGCGAGGTCGCGGAATATCGCGCCGGCGTGATCCAGCAGAAGCGCACCACCAATGCGCCGGCCAGCCTGGAGAGCATGTTCTCCGCGCTTAAGGCGAACCAGGCGATCGAGTATCCGCTGGTCGTCAAGGCGGACACGCAGGGCTCGGTCGAGGCGATCGTCGCGTCGATCAACAAGATTTCGACCGACCTCATCCGGGCACGCGTGCTCCACTCGGGTGTCGGCGGCATCACCGAAAGCGACGTGACGCTCGCGGCCGCGTCGGGGGCGCCGATCATCGGCTTCCACGTGCGTGCGAATGCCAAGGCACGCGAGATCGCCGAGCGCGGCAAGGTGGCGCTGAAGTACTACGACGTCATCTACGACCTGCTGGACGAGATCCGCGCCGGTATGGCGGGCGAGCTCGGGCCGGAGGCGTTCGAGACGGTGGTCGGCCGCGCCGAGATCCGCGAGGTCTTCTCGGCGGGCAAGCACGGCAAGGCCGCGGGTCTGCTCGTTACCGAAGGCGTCATCCGCAAGGCGCTCAAGGCGCGCATCACGCGCAACGACGTCATCATCTACAACGGTGAGATCGCGTCGCTGCGCCGCTTCAAGGACGACGTGGCCGAGGTCCGTGCGGGTCTGGAGTGCGGTGTGACGTTCACGCAGAACTTTACCGACATCAAGGCCGGCGACTACCTCGAGACCTTCGAGGTCGAGATGCGCGAGCGCACGCTTTGACGGACGGCGGGCGGGACGATCGTCTCGCCCGCGGTCTCCGCCGGCGCGGGATGGCGGCCGGGGCGTGGCTCGTCATCGGGCTGACGGCGATTTTCGCCGGTACGTGGTGGCTGGGGCAGGCCGGGATCTTCGTCGCGCTCGCGGTCGCCTTTGCCGGGTTCGTGATCGTGATGGAGGCGGTGGTCGCCGTGTGGGGCCTGCGGGCACGGGGTCTGCCCGCGCTCCTGCTGGTCGGGCCGATGCTGCTGGCGATCGTCGCCACGCTGGTGCTGCTCAACCCGGTGCTGCGCCAGGCGCATGTCATGCCCTCCCGCCAGCTGCTCGCGCGCGAACGGGCGTCGTTCGACGCGGTTGCGAGCGGCGCGGCGATTACCATGCCGGGCGTGCTCGCGGTGGAGCGGCGCGACGGCGCGGTGCGGTTCCTGACGCAGAACGGGATGCTCGGCGCGTCGCGAGCGGTCGTCTTCGATCCGTCGGACCGGCTGGCCGGCGCCAACGGCTGGGCCGGAGGCCGGATCAGTCCCGCGGCCGCGAAACTGTTCTACGACGTCCGCTGGTGTTACCGGCTGGACGTGCACTGGTACCACTGCCACTTCGGTTGACCATGAAGAGCGACACGCCCGAGAAGTCCGTTCGCACGCTGCGCGTCGGCGAGCAGGTGCGCCACATTCTGTCCGAGATCCTGCAGCGCGGCGACGTGCATGACGAGGTACTCGCCAGCCACCTAGTCAGCGTTACCGAGGTTCGGATGTCACCCGACCTGCGCCACGCCACCGTGTTCGTAAAGCCGCTGCTGGGCAAGGACGAGGAGGCGGTGCTGAAGGCGCTGCGCACCAACACCGCCTACCTACAGCGCGAGGTCGCACACCGCATCAAGATGAAGTACGCGGCCAAGCTGAAGTTCCTGGCGGACGAGAGCTTCGACGAAGGCAGCCACATTGACGCTCTGCTGCGCTCGGAAAGCGTCGCGCGCGACCTCGACGGCGGAGGGTAAGAGCTGGGCCGAACATCGTCGGTCAGCGCGCTTCGATCATCAGCAGACGGCTATTTAAGGCAGAACCGTTCGTCCTGAGTAGCCATTGAGCTTGCCGAAATGGCGTATCGAAGGACTGTCCCAAGTGCTTCGATACGCGTCTTCGGCTTCGCTCAGCCGCTACTCAGCACGAACGATTGAGGCTTAGGCTCGCACGAGTTCGTTCAGGTGTCGAACATCGCCGTATAGCGAGGGTCTCATTCGGGCGCTAGCGGTGACCACCCATCACCGTCACTTCGTGCTTGCGCCAGCAGGCGCTCGATCGCTTCATCCGGTGTTCCGCCGGCCGCAATCCACGCCGGCGGCTCCGCTCAGAAAGACGCTGCCATAACGTCGTCCGCGCCCGGCCCATGTTCCCACAGCCAAACAATTCTGCTGAGTTCTTCAAACGGCCGATCAGCCTCGGCGACTGTCCACCACGCACCGCTGCTATACGTGCCGTTGTACCGATCTTCGCAGACTAGGAGCGGATGGATCGCCGCAGGAATGGGCGTGGACATAGCCGCAAAGATACGCTTCTGAGCCTGATGGCCAAGCTCTACTTCTACTACGCCAGCATGAATGCGGGGAAGTCGACCAACCTGTTGCAGGCGGACTTCAACTACCGCGAGCGGGGCATGCGGACGATGTTGTTCACGGCCGCGATCGACGATCGATTCGCCGCGCGCACGATCGCGTCGCGGATCGGGCTGGTGGCGCCGGCCACCGCCTTTGACGCGACGACCGACCTCTACGGCTGTGTCGAGCAGGAGCACGCGCGCGGCACTCTCGGGTGCGTACTCGTCGATGAAGCGCAGTTCCTGAGCGAGGCTCAGGTCGATCAGCTCGCCGCGGTGGCAGACACGCTCGGAGTGCCCGTGCTCGCCTATGGCCTGCGGACCGACTTCCGTGCCGCACTGTTCCCGGGCTCGGCGCGACTGCTGGCGCTCGCCGATGCGCTGCTCGAGATCAAGTCGGTGTGCCTATGCGGGCGCAAGGCCACCATGAACGCGCGGGTCGGGGCGGACGGCCGCGCGGTCAGCGCCGGTGCGCAGACCGAGATCGGCGGCAACGACCGCTATGTCGCACTGTGCCGTCGCCACTTCACGGAAGCGCTCGCCGGAACGCTGCTGCTCGGCGCCGGTTCAACCAGGATCGAACAGGAGGCTCTGCCATGAAGATGCTTGTCGCCGTTCTCGTGCTGGCTGCGACGCCTGCCGCCGCGTCGGTCCAGAGCGAACGCAGGGCAAGCGGTGAAACCACCATCCCGCTGAACCGGTCCGGCGGCATTCGCAGCTATGTCGTCGACCACGGCGACCATCGGATCGTCCATATGCAGGACCAGCGCCAGCGCTGGTACCGAGTCACGCTGTCGGGCGAATGCCTGCCCGCCGACGGCCAGGCGGCGCTGATCACCCGGACCCGCTTCGATAGCCGCCTCGATCGTCAGTCCACCGTCGCGTCGAACCGCTATCCCGGGCGTGTGTGCGGGATCGACAGCATCGTCCATGCGGCACCGCCGCCGGGTACGCCGGGGGCGGCGCGCCGCCCGTGAGCGCCACCGCATGAGTGCCGACGGCCTGCCGTGGCGGATCGCATCCTGGCTGATCCCGCTGGTAGTCGCGATCGTGTTCCACGAGGTCGCGCACGGTTGGGTCGCGCGCGCCTTCGGCGATCCGACCGCGGCGCGGCTGGGGCGGCTTAGCCTCAATCCCATCCGTCACGTCGATCCGATCGGCACCGTCGCCCTGCCGCTGCTGCTCGCGGTGACCGGCGCGCCGGTGTTCGGTTGGGCGAAGCCGGTACCGGTCGTGGCGCGGCGGCTGCGTCACCCGCGTGTTCAGATGATGCTCGTCGCGCTCGCCGGGCCGGGGATCAATCTGGCGCTCGCAGCGGTCACGGTGCTGCTGCTGGCCCAGATCGGCGGCGGCGAGCCGCCGGGCGGGGTCGCCGGGCAATTCGTGCTGGCCAACCTGTTCAACTTCCTGCTGATCAACGTCTTTCTCGCGATCTTCAACCTGATCCCGCTGCCGCCGTTCGACGGCGGCCATGTCGTGGAGGGGCTGCTGCCGCGCAGCGCGGTGCCGGCGTGGCAGCGGCTGGCGCGCTTCGCCTTTCCGATCCTGATCCTGCTGCTGCTCGTCATTCCGATGCTCGCGCCGCAGCTGAACGTGGTCGGGCGAGTGGTGGCGCCGATCGCCTGGACCGTGATCCGAACGCTGCTGGGGGCGGTCGGGCTCGCCTGAGATGCACGGCTGGCTGATCCTCGACAAGCCGCTCGGGCTCGGCTCGACCGACGCCGTGTCGGCCGTCAAGCGCGCGCTGCGCTCCGGCGGCTACGGCAAGCTGAAGGTCGGTCACGGCGGCACGCTCGATCCGCTCGCGAGCGGCGTGCTCCCAGTCGCGCTGGGAGAGGCGACCAAGCTCGCCGGGCGCATGCTCGACAGCGACAAGGTGTACGACTTCACGGTCCGCTTCGGCGTGCAGACCGACACGCTCGACGCCGAGGGGCGGGTGGTGGGGACAAGCGACGTGCGGCCGAACGCCGCCGAGCTAGCGGCGGTGCTGCCGCGCTTCACCGGCCCGATCGCGCAGGTGCCGCCGGCGTTCTCGGCGCTTAAGGTCGATGGCAAGCGCGCCTATGATCTGGCGAGGGCGGGCGAGGAAGTGGTGCTCGCGGCGCGGGATGTGTCGGTGCACGCGCTCGAAATCCTTTCCGAGCTTGGCTCGGGGAGGGGGACCAGCGGAGCTGGTGGAGGGGCAGAGCCGCAGGCGGCGCGCTCACCCCCCCACCACTCGCTTCGCGAGCAGTCCCCCTCTCCAAGCAAGCTTGAGCAGGTTCTGCACGACGTGACCCTTACTGCAAACGTCTCGAAGGGCACCTACATTCGCAGCCTCGCGCGCGACATCGCGCTCGCGCTCGGGACGGTCGGTCATGTGACCATGCTGCGGCGGACCAGGGCCGGGCCGTTCGACCTCGCGCAGGCGATATCGCTGGACAATCTAGCGGAAAGCGGTAAGGCGCGCACCCTTGAACACCTACTCCTGCCGCTGAGGGCGGGGCTGGACGACATCCCGGCTCTCGCGCTCGATCCCGACCAGGCAGGGGCGCTCCGTCAGGGGCGAGTGCTGGGCGGGATTGCCGGAACCGATGGCCTCCGCTTCGCGATCCTGGGCGACACGCCCGTTGCGCTGGTGGAGGTGGTGGGCGGAGACGCCCGCGTCGTTCGCGGCTTCAATCTGTGAACCGATGTCGAGGACGAAGATAGCATGTCGATTACCGCTGAGCGCCGCCAGGAGCTCATCAAGGACCACGCCCGCAGCGAGGGCGACACCGGTTCCACCGAGGTCCAGGTCGCGATCCTGACCGAGCGCATCCGCAACCTGACGGAGCACTTCAAGGGCCACGCGAAGGACAACCACTCGCGGCGCGGCCTGCTGATGATGGTCAACAAGCGGCGCTCGCTGCTCGACTATCTCCGCAAGTCGGATGGCGACCGCTATCTGGCGCTGATCGCGAAACTCGGTCTTCGCAAATAACACTCAAGGGCGCCTTCGGGCGCCCTTGTCGTATTCGGGGTCGCGCAATTCGGCGTTGACCCCGCAGACGGACCATCCGTCGCATCAGGCTGCAAGGGCAGCCCTCAATGGCCCCCCACGCATTGGGCGCGGGGAGTGAAGGAAATAGAATGTTCGACAAGAAGACTGTATCGATCGAGTGGGGCGGCAAGACGCTGACGCTCGAGACGGGCAAGGTTGCCCGCCAGGCCGACGGCGCGGTGATCGCGACGCTCGGCGAAACCGTGGTGCTGTGCGCGGTGACTGCCGCCCGCACCGTCAAGGAAGGGCAGGACTTCTTCCCGCTTACCGTCCACTACCAGGAGAAGTTCTCCGCGAGCGGCCGCATTCCCGGCGGCTTCTTCAAGCGCGAGCGCGGCGCGACGGAGAAGGAGACGCTGGTCTCCCGCCTCATCGACCGCCCGATCCGCCCGCTCTTCCCGGAGGGCTTCTACAACGAGATCAACGCGATCTGTCAGGTCCTGTCGTACGACGGCGAGAACGAGCCGGACATCCTGGCGATGGTCGCGGCGTCGGCCGCGCTCACCATCTCGGGCGTGCCGTTCATGGGTCCGATCGGTGCGGCGCGCGTCGGCTACAAGGACGGCGAGTACCAGCTGAATCCGACCGACGCGATGGTGGCCGAGGGTGATCTGGACCTGGTCGTCGCGGCGACCCAGGACGCGGTCATGATGGTCGAGTCCGAGGCCAAGGAGCTGACCGAGGAGGTCATGCTCGGCGCCGTGATGTTCGCGCACAAGGCGTCGCAGGACGTGATCGGCGCCATCATCAAGCTGGCCGAGCAGTCGGCCAAGGATCCGTGGGAGCTCGCCCCCGTTGCCGACAAGTCGGCGCAGATGAAGGCGCTGCGCGATGCGATCGGCAGCGACCTGCAGGCCGCCTACAAGATCACGTCAAAGGCCGACCGTCAGAACGCGGTCAACGCCGCCCGCGCCAAGGCGCGCGAGGCGTTCGCGGACCTGAAGGAAAGCGATCCCGCTCAGTACCTCGGCACGCTGAAGCTCGTGAAGAAGCTGGAGGCGGAGATCGTCCGCGGCCAGATCCTGAACGAGGGTGTCCGTATCGATGGCCGCGACACCAAGACGGTGCGCCCGATCGAGGCGGAAGTACACTTCCTGCCGCGCGCGCACGGTTCGGCGCTGTTCACCCGTGGTGAGACCCAGACGATCGCCACGACGACGCTGGGCACCCGCGACAGCGAGCAGATGATCGATGGGCTGACGGGCCTCAGCTATCAGCACTTCATGCTGCACTACAACTTCCCGCCCTATTCGGTGGGCGAGGTCGGCCGCTTCGGCGCGCCGGGCCGCCGCGAGGTGGGTCATGGGAAGCTTGCCTGGCGCGCGCTGCACCCGGTGCTGCCGACCAAGGAGGAGTTCCCCTACACCATCCGCGTCACCAGCGACATCACGGAGAGCAACGGCTCGTCCTCGATGGCGACGGTTTGCGGCGGGTCGCTCAGCATGATGGACGCGGGCGTGCCGCTGAAGCGTCCGGTGTCGGGCATCGCGATGGGCCTGATCCTGGAAGGCGACAAGTTCGCCGTCCTGTCCGACATCCTGGGTGACGAGGATCACCTGGGCGACATGGACTTCAAGGTGGCGGGCACGTCGGAGGGCATCACGTCGCTCCAGATGGACATCAAGATCGCCGGCATCACCGAGGAGATCATGAAGGTCGCGCTGGCACAGGCGCATGACGGCCGCGCGCACATCCTGGGCGAGATGGCGAAGGCGCTGGGCGAGACCCGCTCCGAACTGTCGGCGCACGCGCCGCGGATCGAGACCTTCTCCATCGACAAGTCCAAGATCCGCGAAGTGATCGGCACCGGCGGCAAGGTGATCCGCGAGATCGTCGCCACCACGGGCGCCAAGGTCGACATCGACGACGAAGGCGTGATCAAGGTGTCGTCGTCGGACCCGAAGCAGATCGAGGCCGCGGTGAACTGGATCAAGGGCCTGGTCGAGGAGGCCGAGGTCGGCAAGGTCTACACCGGCAAGGTCGTCAACCTGGTCGATTTCGGCGCGTTCGTGAACTTCATGGGCGGCAAGGACGGGCTGGTCCACGTCTCCGAGATCCGCAACGAGCGGGTCGAGAAGGTGTCGGACGTCCTTAGCGAAGGCCAGGAGGTCAAGGTCAAGGTCCTGGAGATCGATCCGCGCGGCAAGGTCCGCCTGTCGATGCGCGTCGTCGATCAGGAGACCGGCGCCGAGCTGGAGGACACCCGTCCGGCGCGCGAGCCGCGCGAGAGCGGCGATCGTGGACCGCGCGGTGACCGCGGTCCCCGTCGCGACGGCGGCGGTGACCGTGGTCCGCGTGGCGAGGGTGGCGGTCGTGACCGCGGGCCCCGTCGCGATGGCGGCGGCGACCGTGGCCCGCGTTCGGGCGATCGCGGTCCTCGCCGCGAGCGCTCCGAGAGCAAGGACGACGGCCCCGAGCCCGAGTTCGCACCGGCGTTCCTGACCGGCGACAAGGATTGATCCTTGCAGCCTTGAGGGGTTGAAGAGGGGCCTGGCAGCGATGCCGGGCCCCTTTTCTGTGCGGATTAGGTGCTCGCGCGGACGCCAACGCTACTGGCAACCCGCCAATACCCTCTCCCGGTCACCCCGGCGAAGGCCGGGGTCCGGCTGCGATGCCGTTGCCACGGCGCGCTCCCTCACGCGCCGGGGTGACGCAGGTGGAACAAGGGCTTGCCCTCACGACCCCGATCGGGTCCGATGCCACGCATGCGCGCGCTCTTACCCCTGGTGGTCCTCGTAGCACCCGCCGCCGCCCAGCAGCCGCCGCAGGTCGGCGACCGCTACGAGCTGATCCGCAGCTACACAACCGAGAGCCGCACTGGCGCCACCGGCCGGTCGAGCGCGCGAGGCAGCGACACGATCGAGGAGCGAGTGACCGCGGTCACGCCGGAGGGCGTCGAGCTTGTGTATGACCTGCCCGCCGGTGCCGATGCAGCGGCACGCGCGCGGACGTGGGAACTGCCGGCGCGGGTCCGGCGTGGTCGCAACGGCACGCTCACGCTGATGAACGCCGGCGAGCTGGAGCAGCGGCTTACCACGTGGCTGACCGCGGCGAAGATGGATCGGTCGATGTGCGGCAAGCTGATCTTTACCTGGAACGCGTTTCGAATCGAATGCGATCCGCAGTCGGTGCTGGCGGAGATCGCGAGCTACGATCCCGCCGACGCACTGCCGATTGATGGCACCGACTTCAGCGATCCCGATGCGCTCGCTCCCGTGCCGCTCGTGGCGCAGGCGGACGGCCGGAGCCTCGTCGCGACGCTCGCTCCCGACCCCGTCAAGGTGCGGCGCGCCCGCGCCGAGACGGACATGGCCGTCGCCGAAATCACGCAAGCGCCGATCAGCCTCGACGCCGCGCTTGCCGCGCACGCGCGCGATCAGGTGGCGGGAACGATCACCGTCACGCTGCAGCGCGGCGCAGGCGGGGCGATCACCCGCCGAACCCGCGTCGAAACGCTGACGATCACCGCCGCCGACGGCACGGTCGAGCGCAGTAGCGGCACCCGCACGCGCGAGCGGCGCCCGCTGCCAGCGGAGCCGGCTGCGTGAGGACGCTGCTGCTCTTCATCCTCGCGGTCGCGACGCCCGCCGCCGCGCAGACGCTGCCTGCCGGGCTCCAGTCGCGAGTCGCCGCCGTCGCTACAAGCGACCGGGGCGAGATCGGGGTCAGCGCGCTCGACCTCACCACCGGCGCGCGGCTGGCGGTGAAAGGGGACACGCGCTTTCCGATGGCAAGCGCGGTGAAGGTCGCGATCGCCGCGACCTATCTGGCCGGGGTGGACGAGGGGCGCTGGCAGCTGTCTACCATGTACCCGCTCGACGAGGCGATGCGGGTGCGGTCTGACGGGATCACCGACACGCTGCCGCACGCGGGCGTGGCGCTGTCGGGCGCGAACCTGATCGAACTGTCGCTGACGGTCAGCGACAACACCGCGACCGACATGCTGCTGAAAGTGGTCGGCGGGCCGGCGGCGGTGACCAAGTGGCTGCAAGGGCAGGGGATCAGCGGCCAGCGCGTCGACCGGACGATCGCGCGGTTGCTGATCGACGCGAGCGGGCACACGCCCGATTCGGCACTCGCGGACGGGCCAGCGCTCGCGACCTTCATGCCGGTCGAGCCGTGGCGGACCGACGACGAGAAGTGGCCGGTCAGCGCCGCATTCGACGCCGACCCGCGTGACAGCTCGACGCCCGACGCGATGGTGGCACTGCTCGCGCGGCTGCACGACGGCAAGGCGCTGAAGCCTGCCTCCACCCGCTTCCTGTTCGACGTGCTCGCGCGGACGAAGACGGGGGCGAAGCGGGTCAAGGCGCTGCTGCCCGCGGGGACCAGATGGGCGCACAAGACGGGGACGCTGCCCGGCATCTCCAACGACGTCGGCGTGCTGACGTTGCCGAACGGGCATAAGGTGGCGGTTGCGGTGCTGTCGCACGGCATCGCCGATCCGGTCGCGCGCGACGCCAAGCTGGCGGAGATCGGGCGCATCCTGTTCGACGGCTTCCAGCTGCAGCGGTGAGGGCGCGTCCGCGCGCCGCCAGTCCGGCGCGCTTGTTGCAGCATTGCGCGTCGAGTGCGAAATTAAGCGCCTGGCATGAGGGAGGTTGAGGTGCTTGCGTCACCCCTGGCTTGGTTCCTGTTGATTGCCGCTCAGCAAGTTCCCGCCGTACCGGGCGGCTGCTCCGAGCCGGCCGACCAGCACGTTGGCGAGCCCGGCTGCTTTCTTACGACTGAAGTGCGGCTTGGGCCGGCATCGTCGACGCTCTACTGGCACATCATCCGCGCCGACAGCGAGGCGACGGCGCGAGCGCTGGCAAAGCGCGCCAGGTGGCAGGTGGTGGTGAAGGCGCACGGGCGCTGGTGGCTCTACGTTCTTTCCCCAGCCCGAACGGTGCCGGGAGTGTTCTCGCACCACGTTGCCGGCCCGTTCGTGCTCCCTGCCGGACCTTCATTCACGGCCCGTTTCATGGAGTCCTGGTTCCCGCCAGGCATGCGTACGCGGGTCCACAGCCACTCCGGACCAGAGGCCTTCTACGTTGTGGAGGGAGAGCAGTGCACCGAAACACCCAAAGAGCGGCGGCTCATCCGGCCGGGTGAGAGCTACACGGTCGCCGGCGGCGCGCACCTGCAGGCGGCGCCGAAAGGCCGGCGGAGCCTCGTCCTGATCCTGGCGCCCGACGGGGAGCCATGGATGCGGCTGGCGAACGACTGGACCGGAAGCGACTTCTGCCGCTGACACGAATCGCTACTCCCGATACCCCGCGTCCATCCGGTCGAGCTTGCGCAGCAGCGCCGGCCACGCGAGGCGCTGGGCGAGCAGCCCCATCCCCGCGGGGGCGGACTGGACCGCGACCTTCTCCGGCGTGCCCTCGGGCGGGGGCGTGAGCCCGTCGATCCCGGCGGCGAGCATCTTGACCTGCGCCTCGCACGCGCGCTCCAGAAAATAGAGGCGGACGAAGCAGGCCGCGACGCTGTTGCCCACCGTCAGCGTGCCGTGATTGCGCAGGATCATGGCGTTCTTCTGGCCCAGGTCTGCGACGAGGCGGTCGCGCTCCTCCAGGTCGGTCGCGATCCCCTCATAGTCGTGGTAGGCGACGTCGCCGCCCGCGATCATCGCCGTTTGCGTGTGCGGGAGCAGCCCGCACGCCATCGCCGACACGGCCTGCCCATCGGGCGTGTGGAGGTGCATGACCGCGTGCGCGTCCTCGCGCGCCATGTGGATCGCGGAGTGGATCACGAACCCCGCCGGGTTGACCGGGTGTGCGGTCGCGCCGACCGGGCGCCCATCGACGTCGATCTTGACCAGGCTCGACGCCGTGATCTCCTCGAACATCATGTCATAGGGATTGATGAGGAAATGGTGCTCGGGGCCCGGCACCCGGGCCGACAGGTGCGTGAAGATCAGGTCGTCCCAGCCGTACAGCGCCACCAGCCGGTATGCCGCGGCCAGGTTGACGCGAGTCTGCCACTCCTCAGCGGTCATTCCGGGCGCGGGCGCGCTCGCAAGCGTTGCCATGTGCCTCTCCTCTGTTTTGCCGGGAGGCTAGGGCGGGGGGCGAGTCGGCGCAAGCCGCGGAACTGCCGCGCCGCTCATCCGCTTGGGGTGGCGAAGCCATCACGGGAGATGCTGCATGGAAGACGATCGGGTCTGGGCGTTCGAGGAGAGCCTGTGGACGGGCGACGCCGCCAACTACCACGAGAAGATGGATGACGAGTGCGTCGTGGTGGTGCCGCAGCCGCCCTATGTGATGACAGGCGAGCAGGCCAAGGACGCGGTGTCGGACACGCCGCGCTGGGAGTCGGCGGAGTTCTCGGACACGCAGATCATGCGCCCGCAAGAGGGACTGATCGTGATCGGCTATCACGTTGCCGCGAAGCGCTCCGACGAGGCGTACGAGGCGCACTGCACCTCCGTCTACCGGCGACTGGAACATGAGGTGTGGCGCGTGGTGCAGCACCAGCAGACGCCGAAGCTGACGTCTGGCGGGGCATAAGTTCCCTCCTCCGTCACCCCGGCCCTGAGCCGGGGTCCCGCTTCTGCTGCTTGCGGATTGAGGAAGCGAGACCCCGGATCAAGTCCGAGGTGACGAGCAGGGATACCGTCATGCCAGCGCAGGCTGGCATTTATGCCTCTATCGGTGGAAGGCTACGGCGCCCCAATCTGCGACAGAGATGGACCCCGGCCTTCGCCGGGGCGGCGTCTCTGAGTAAGGAAAGGTCCGGGGGGTTCTGTTGCTCGGCCCCCCCGGCGGCCGCCGGTATCCGCTTCTGTTGCCCGGTGCGGTCCAACCGCGCTATTTTGGTGTAACGTCAGGCCGTTAGGCCCTCAGTTACGCCGCAATCGCGAGTGCTTCGTTATCGTTGGCACTTGTGTAATGGGCCGTTGCGGTGGTCCCATTCCGAGCGAAAGACAGCGCTTTTCAACACACGTCGATCCTGGTTCGGCCCCGTCAACATCCGCCGGCGAGGGCGGTTGATGGTGGAGCCGCCGGGTACTGCCCCCGGGTCCGCTGCATCTATTGCACGCAATCCTTTATCGCCATAGCCGGCGAACCGGCTTCTCAGACATAGGCACGCTTGCGGCGCTTTCCAAGCGTCGAAACGCCTTCCCTCCGCCACAAAGCGGGTGCATGGGACCGCCATCCATGTTGACTCAGCGTTCCCGCTATGCGCTCCGCGCGATGCTGTACCTGGCGACCCAGCCGCCGGGCGGTCCACCGGTGCCGATGAATCGCATCGCGACGGCGGTGCGCGTGCCCCGCAAGTTCCTGGAGCTGATCCTCGCCGACCTGCGCGAGGCGCAGTTCCTCCACTCGCACCGCGGCAAGGCGGGCGGGTACCTGCTGGCGCGGCCGGCGCACCTGATCTCGCTAGGTGAAATCATCCGGGTCATCGAGGGACCGCTGGCGCTGGTGCCGTGCGTCAGCCGCACCGCCTACCGCCCGTGCGGCGACTGCCACGACGAGGCGACCTGCGCGATCCGCCACGCCATGGCGCGCGTCCGCGACGAGACCGCACGCATCCTCGACGGCACCAGCCTGGCCGATGCGACCGCGGAGGAACTCGCGGCGGCCTGACCGGCCTCGGCCAGGTGACGGCCAAGTAGATTACGCCGTCTTCCCCGACCGAATCTCATCCCTGATTTCGCGCAGCAGCGTGATGTCGGCGGGCTCGACTGCCGCCGGCGCGTCGGGCTTCGGCAGGATGCGGCTGACGACGCGCAGCAGCAGGAAGATGATGAAGGCGACGATCACAAAATTCACCGCCTGGGTGATGAACTCGCCATAGCCGAGCAGCGGGACGCCCGCCTTCTTGAGCGCGGCATAGTCGGATGACCCTTGCAGGTTCGCCGGTACGTCGCCCAGCACCAGGAAGTAGCTGGAGAAATCGAGCCCGCCGAAGATGCGGCCGATCACCGGCATCAGCACGTCCTCCGTCAGCGAGGTCACTATTTTTCCGAATGCCGCGCCGATGATCACCGCGACCGCCAGGTCGAGCACGTTGCCGCGCATGATGAACGCCTTGAATTCATTGAGCATCGCTCGCCCTCCCTGATGAGCGCGACAGAACGCCATTGTGCCCCCGGCCGCTGCGATTACATGATGTCGCCGCAAGGGTTGGAGGACAAGCCAGATGATGTTCCGTGCTGCTTTCATTGCGGGTGCCGCGCTGACCCTGTCGGCGTGCGGGCTGAACAGCGTGCCGACGGCCGAGGAGAATGCCAAGGCACGCTGGGCCGACGTGCAGAACCAATATCAGCGCCGAGCGGACCTGATCCCGAACCTGGTCGCAACCGTCCGCGCGGCGGGCGCGCAGGAGAAGGACATCCTTACGCAAGTCACGCAGGCGCGCGCGTCGGCGAACCAGGTGCAGGTGTCCGCGGACGACCTGACCGACCCCAACAAGATGGCGGCGTACCAGCGGGCGCAGGCGGGTGTCACCCTGTCGCTCCAGCGCCTGCAGGAGGCCTATCCGGAGCTGCGCAGCCAGGCGAACTACACCACGCTGATGAGCCAGCTGGAAGGGACGGAGAACCGCGTCACCATCGCGCGCAACGACTACAACCAGGCGGTGCAGGCGTACAACACCCGCATCCGCACCTTCCCCGACGCGGTCGGCGCGCGCATCTTCTACGGCGCGAAGCCGCTGACCCCGTTCCAGGCGACCACGCCGGGCGCGGAGACGGCGCCGTCGGTCGCGGCGGCGTTCGGGAACGGCAGCTGACCGTGCTCGCCCGCCTTTTTCTGGCGCTCGCGCTGCTTCTCGGCAGTGCGGCGCCGGCGGCGGCGCAACAGTTCCCCAAATTCACCGGCTTCGTCGTCGACGACGCCGACGTGCTGCCGCCGGACGTGGAAGCATCGCTGACGCAGAAGCTCGACGCGCTCCAGCGCGATAGCAAGCGGCAGTTCGTCGTCGCGACGATCCGCGACACCCAGGGCTACCCGCTCGAGGAATATGGCTACAAGCTGGGGCGGGCGTGGGGCGTCGGACTGGCCAATGCGGATAATGGCGCGATCCTGTTCGTCGCCCCGAACAATCCCGCCGGCCAGCGCGGGCCGCGGATCGAGGTCGGACGCGGGCTCGAACCGATCCTGACCGATGCGCTCTCCAGCGTAATCATCAACGAGCAGATGATGCCGCGGCTGCGCGCCGGTGAGGTGCCGCAGGCAATGGAGGCGGGTGCCGATGCAGTGATCGCGCAACTCCGCGCCGCCCCCGAGGAGGCGCAGGCCAAGGTCGACGCGGCGGTCAAAGAGTTCGACCGAAAGACCACCACGCGCCAGCGTCGCAGTGGCGGCGGCGGGTTCCCGATCGCGCTCGTCTTCTTCGGCATGATCTTCCTGTTCGTGATCCTGTCCATGGGTCGGCGTGGCGGACGCGGGCGGCGCTATCGTGGCGATGACAGCGGTGTGTTGCCGATCGTGCTGTGGAGCATCGCCAACGAGATCGGCCGTGAGGCGAGCCGCGGCAGCGGCGGCGGCAGTTGGGGCGGCTTCGGCGGCGGCGGTGGTGGCGGCGGTTGGGGCGGCGGCGGCTTCACCGGCGGCGGTGGCGGATCGTTCGGCGGCGGCGGCGCGTCGGGGAGCTGGTGAGATGCGGCTGAGCGCAGAGGACCATGCCAAGGTGACCGCGGCCGTCACCGCGGCGGAGGCGCAGACAGACGGCGAGATCGTCACGGTCGTTGCGGCTTCATCCGACAAGTACCACGACGCCGCGCTGCACTGGAGCGTGCTCGCCATGCTGCTGGTGCTGACGTTGCTGGCGGTCTTTCCCGTCATCGCCGACGCGATCCACCACGCGCTGACCGGCGGGTGGGATCAAGCGACCAGCGGCGCGACCTATTACACCATCGCGGTCGTCCTGCTCGCGATCACGTTCCTCCTCACCCGCCTGCTGTTCGCGCCTGTTGCGGTGCGCATGGTGCTGACGCCGGCTGCGACCAAGACGCGGCGGGTGCGGGCCAAGGCGCTGCAGCTGTTCCGCACCGGCGCGGAGAAGCGCACGGTGGCGGCGACCGGCGTGCTGCTCTACCTGAGCCTCGCCGAGCACCGCGCCGAGCTGATCGCCGACGCCGCGATCCATGGCAAGGTCAGCGAGGACGTGTGGGGCCACGCCATGGCGGCGCTGATCGCGGGGGTTAAGGACGGGCGGCCGGGTGATGGACTCGCGGCGGCGGTGGCGGAGATCGGCGTCGTCCTCGCCGAGCACTTTCCGAGGAGCGAGGGCGACACGAACGAGCTGCCCGACCGGCTGATCGAGCTGTGAGCGACGCACCCGACGAGGTGATGTGGGCGGGCAAGTACCTGGCCGCCAAGCGCTGCGGGCCGTGGGAGTATGCCACGCGCCAGGGTGACGGCCGCGCGGCGGTGCTGCTCGCGATCGACGACGAGGACCACGTCCTCCTGGTCGATCAGTACCGCGTGCCGCTCGGCCGCCGTTCGCTCGAGCTGCCCGCCGGGCTGGTCGGCGACGACGTGGCGGATGAGGGCGTGGAGGCAGCGGCCGCCCGCGAGCTGGAGGAGGAGACCGGCTACCGCGCCTCGCGGCTCGACATCATCGGCGACTTCGCCTCCTCGCCCGGCATGACCAGCGAAACCTTTACGCTGGTGCGTGCGAGCGGGCTGACCCGGGTCGGTGACGGCGGCGGCGTGGCGGGCGAGGGGATCACCGTGCACCGGGTGCCGGTGAGCGAGGTAGCGGCCTATGTCGCGGAGCGGCGCGCGGAGGGGTTTGCGATCGACGTTCGGATCCTGGTGCTGCTGGGGACTCTGGTCCTACCCACTACCGTTCGTCCTGAGTAGCCGCTGAGCTTGTCGAAGTGGCGTATCGAAGGACAGGTGCTTCGATACGAGCCTTTGCCTACGCTCAGTCTCTACTCAGCACGAACGGTTTGGGTGGGTGTCAGAACGGCGCTGTGCGCCTCAGCGAAAGTTATCCGCGTACGCCTGCAGCTTCAGCTTGCGCTCCGGGGCCGGCACCACGTGATAGGCGATGCCTTCCTTCTTCGCATATGCCTCTGCCGCCTCAAGCGTCGGGAAGTTGAGGCGGAGCTGGTTGCGGGTGTCGTTCGATCCGGCCCAGCCGGTCAGCGGATCGGCGTGGGGTGCGGTCGCCTGCTCGAATTCCAGCACCCACCGATCGGTGCGGGCGCGGCCGGACTGCATGGCGCTCTTGGGACGCTGGTAGATGCGGGCCTGGGTCATGGCCCCTCCCTTATCGTGACTTTCCGGTGCGTGCATCCGCCTTTTTCGTGCGCAGCGTCGGGAGTGCGGCGGCCGGATCGTCGGGCCAGGGATGGCGCGGGTAGCGGCCGCGCATCTCCTTGGCGACCGCGCCCCAGCTGCCCGCCCAGAAGCCGGGCAGGTCGCGGGTCGTCTGGATCGGCCGGCCGGCGGGTGAGGTGAGGCTGAGGACGAGCGGCAGGCGCTGCGTGCCGACAGTCGGGTGTTCCGACAGGCCGTAGAGCGACTGCACGCGCAGCTCGACGCGGGGGCCGCTTTCCGCGCCATACTCGATGGGGTGCGAGGAGCCGGCGGGCGTCTCGAACCGTGCCGGGGCGAGGCGGTTGAGCTGCTGCAGCGCGTCCCAGCCGAGCAGACCCTCCAGCGCGCCGGTCAGTCCCTCGACCGCGTCGAGCCGGCGCTTGGCCGTGAGCAGCGGCAGTAGCCAGGTGTCGAGGCTCGCCAGCAGCGCTTCGTCCCCGAGCGCGTCGATGCCGGCGAAGGCGGCGCGGGTGCGCAGCGCCGTCGCGTTCTCCGACCAGGGTAGCAGCGCGAGGCCGTGCGCGCGCACGCCCTCCAGCAGCGCGCCTTCCACTTCGGCGCGGGCCGAGTCGGCGGCAGGTCCGCTCGCCAGCCGGAGGGCGCCGAGCCGGGTCTCCCGCGCCGCGCTCACCCCGCCGGTCGCGGGATCGAAGCTGACGTGGCGGCAAGTCTCGATGCGGTCGCCGAACAGCGCCTCGATCGTCGCACGTTCGATCGGCACGGCGGACAGGATGCGCGCGCCTGCCGCGACACCGCCCGTTTCGGCTACGGCCAGCCACTCGGCGCGGGCGAGCGGGGAGGTGGGGTCGAGCCGGAAGCCGCGGCCGCCGACCGAGGCCCAGTGCTCGCCTGACGGGTCACGGCGGCGGGCGATCCGGTCGGGGAAGGCGAGCGCAACGCAGGTGGCGAGCGCGTCGTCCTGCGGCTGGTCCGGTGCCTTGGCGACCAGTCCACGCCAGCGCGCCGCCAGCCGACGCGCGCCCTCTGCCCGCTGCCCGCGCTCGCTCCGCCAGCGTCGTAGGCGGAGTTCCAGATCGGCATCGTTGCCGCCGAGCCCGCGCTCACTCAGCAGCACGGCGACCTCCGACGCCACGCCCGCCAGCCCGCGCTCGCCGGCACGCAGCATCATATGGGCGAGCCGCGGCGGCAGCGGAAGTGCGGCCATGGCGCGGCCGTGGGCGGTCGGCCGGCCGTCGGCGTCGATCGCCTCCAGCGTGAGCAGACGTGCCCGCGCCTCCTTCACCGCGGCGTCGGGCGGCGGATCGATCCAGCGCAGATTCCGCGGATCAGTGACGCCCCACAGCGCGCAGGACAGCGTCAGTGCCGACAGGTCGGCCTCCAGGATCTCGGGCGGGTCGAAGCGCGGCAGGCCGGCGGTCGCGGCCTCTTCCCACAAGCGGTAGGCGACACCCGGACCCTGGCGCGCGGCACGGCCAGCGCGCTGGGTCACCGCCGCCTGGCTCGCGCGCTCGGTCACCAGCCGGGTCATGCCGGCGGCGCGATCGTAGCGCGGGCGGCGCGCAAGCCCGGAGTCGATCACCACCCGGATGCCGTCGAGCGTCAGCGACGTTTCGGCGATCGAGGTCGCGAGCACGACCTTGCGGGTGTCCGACGGCGCGATCGCGGCGCGCTGCGCGGCGGGGTCGAGCTGACCGTGGAGGCGGTGGAGGGCGATATCGGGAACCTCGCCGAGCGCGTCGGCCGTGCGCTCGATTTCCGCGACGCCGGGCAGAAAGGCGAGCACGCCGCCCGGCTCCTCGCGCAGCGCGGTGCGGATCGCGGCGGCGACGCTCGCCTCGATCCGCGCGTCGGCGGCGCGGCTGAGATAGCGCAGGGTGAGCGGATGCGAGCGGCCCTCGCTCTCGATTATCGGCGCGTCGCCCATCAGCGCGGCGAAACGCCCGCCGTCAAGCGTCGCCGACATGGCGACGAGGCGCAGGTCGGGGCGGAGCGCGACGGCGGCATCGAGTGCTAGCGCGAGGCCGAAGTCGGAATCGAGGCTGCGCTCATGCACCTCGTCGAACAGCACCGCCGATACGCCCGCGAGTTCCGGATCGGCCTGGATGCGGTTGACGAAGATGCCCTCGGTCACCACCGTTACGCGGGTTTGCGCCGAGCGCTTGCTGTCGAGCCGGGTGGCGTAGCCGAAGGTGCCGCCGACGCTGTCGCCCGCCAGCGCCGCCATCCGCTCGGCCGCGGCGCGCGCCGCCAGGCGGCGGGGGGAGAGGAGCAGCACCTCGCCGGTACACCAGTCCTCGCCGAGCAGCGCGGGCGCGACCGCCGTGGTCTTGCCCGCGCCCGGCGGCGCGACCAGCACGGCGGTGGGTCGATCGCGCAAGTGCGCGAGCAGCTCAGGCAGGACGGCGTGGATGGGCAGGTCGCTCACGCCGGAGCCGTTGGCACAGCACCTCGTCCGGCGAAAGACGGGAACCAAGCGCCCGCGTCCGCCATTGAGCCTCCCGACAACCGGCGCACGCCAGCGCCGCGAGGAGACGGATAATGATCAAGACCCTTATTGCCGGCGGCGCGCTCGCGCTCGCCGCTCCGGTGCTCGCGCAGACGATGACGCCGAGCTCGCCGACCAGCCCGTCGACGACCACCACGCCGGGTACCCAGTCCACCACGACCAGCCCTTCGACCACCTCCGACGTGCCCTCGGCCACCAGCGCCCCGTCGACGACGACGTCGCGCACGACGCCGCAGTCGCGCCGCCGCTCGACCACGACGCCGAGCACGTCGCCGACGCCGTCCACGACGCCGACTCCGATGAGCACGCCGGCTCCGGGCATGGATCCGATGACCGGCACCACGGGCACGACCGGCACCGTTCCCGGCCTGACCAGCCCGTCGACCCCGACCACCACGCCGACGCCGTCCACGACGCCGATGCGGTGAGCCGACCGTTCCCATCGGGAAGCATGACAAGCTGATAAAGGGGCAGTCGCCGCGGCGGCTGTCCCTTATCGCTCTATCGCCAGCCGAAGGTAAGGTCCGATCAGACCTCAGCCGACGCGGTGCTCCACCCCAGCCGCGGGATCGTGATTGAGCGCCGACCCGACAGGTCGATCCGGGTCACGATGATGTCGCGGCTCTCCATATAGCCGAGCATCCGCCGCGCGCGGCCGAGTGACGTGGTTCCATAGGCGCGGGCGATCGCCTCGTCGCCCGGTGCGGGGGCGCCCTCCCGCGCGGCCCTGGCGATCAGCAGGAATGCCCCCACCATCTCGTCGGGCAGTGCGCCGGCCGCCGCCATCGCCTCCGCCCAGTCGCCGTCCACGCCCTCGTAGATGCCGGCCCGGGCCGCTGCCAGCCGCCGCGCGAAGGCGGACGGATCGAGCGGCGGCTTCTTCACGCCCGCCATTCGGCAGCGGACGGCGAAGTCCTGGTGCAGCACCGCGGCGGGGCGCGTGGTCGATTCCGGATCCTCGGCGATCCCGCGCAGCGCGTCTGCGACGACGATGTCGACGTCGGGCGCGTCCGGCTCGGGAAAGTCAAAGCCGTTGGGGTTCGGCTGTGGGCCGAGATCGCGCAGCACCTCTGCCGCGGGCGGTGGCGGCGGGGGTGGTGCGTAGAGCGGCACAGACTGCTCCACTTCCGCCAGCAGCAGGTCGCGCGCGTCCCCTCCCACGGCACTGGGCAGCGGCACCAGCTTCGGGCTCGACGAGCGCGCGGAGGTCGCGACCGCGCCGATCCGGATCGTCACGGGACGGCGGGCGATCGCGGGGCCGAGCCCCAAGAAGGTGCCGCGCGCGAGATCGCGGATCGTCTCCGCCTGGCGCCGCTCCATGCCGAGCAGGTCGGCCGCACGCGCCATGTCGATGTCGAGAAAGGTCCGTCCCATCAGGAAGTTGGACGCTTCCGCCGCGACGTTCTTGCTGAGCTTGGCCAGCCGCTGGGTCGCGATCACGCCGGCAAGGCCGCGCTTGCGCCCGCGTGACATCAGGTTGGCCATCGCGCCCAGACAGGTGCGGCGCACCTCCTCCGCCACTTCCGCGCCGCCCGAGGGCGCGAAGATCTGCGCCTCGTCGATCACCACCAATGCGGGGTACCAGTGCTCGCGCGGCGCGTCGAACAGGCCGGAGAGGAAGGCGGTAGCTGAGCGCATCTGTCCTTCCATCTCCAGCCCCTCCAGGCTCAGCACGACGGAGGTGCGATGCTCCCGCGCGCGGCCGGCGAAACGGGTGAGCTCGGCAGCGGAATAGTCGACCGCCTCGATCGCGACATGGCCGTGGGCGTCGCCGAGCGTCACGAAGTCGCCTTCCGGATCGATCACCACCTGCTGCACCTGCGCGGCGCTCCCCTCCAGCAGGCGGCGAAGCAGGTGCGACTTGCCCGAGCCCGAATTGCCCTGGACGAGCAGGCGGGTAGCGAGCAGCTCCTCCAGGTCGAGCGTGACCGCGCGGCCGGTGCCGTCCAGCCCCATGTCGACGGCAAAGGTCACCGTGGATCAGTACGCGCGGGCGATCGCGAACTCGACCGCCTCGACCATCGCGTCCTTGGCCGCGCCGCCGGCGAACGGCCCGATCGCGTCCACGGCACGCTGGCCATAGTGGCGTGCGCGGGCGAGCGTGTCGTCGAGCGCGCGAGTGTCGCGGATGCGCGCCACCGCCTCGGCGAAGTCGGCGTCGCTGTCGCGGCGACCCTCCACCGCGTCCTTCCAGAACCGACGGCCTTCCGCATCGGCGCGGGCGTGGGCCAGGATGATCGGGAGCGTGACCTTGCCCTCGCGGAAGTCGTCGCCCGCGTCCTTCCCCATCGTGCCCGCGTCCGAGACATAGTCGAGCGCGTCGTCGACCAGCTGGAACGCCACGCCCAGGTTGCGGCCGTAGGCGTCGAGCGAAGCTTCCTCCGCCTCCGGCCGCTCCGCCACGACGGCGGCGATCCTGCAAGCGGCGGCGAAGAGCGCGGCGGTCTTGGCGCCGATGATGTCGAGATAGCGCTGCTCGTCCAGGTCGATGCGGCGAACGGCGGTCAGCTGGTTGACCTCTCCCTCCGCGATCACGGCGGAGGCGTTGGAGAGGATCTTCAGCACCTTCAAGGAGCCGTCCTCCACCATCAGCTCGAAGGAACGGCTGAACAGGAAGTCGCCAACCAGCACGCTCGCCGGATTGCCCCAGATGATGTTGGCGGTGCGACGGCCGCGGCGCAGGTCGGAGCTATCGACAACATCGTCGTGGAGCAGGGTCGCGGTGTGGATGAACTCAACCGCGGCGGCGAGGCGGTGGTGCCGCGTGCCCGAGTAGTCGAGCAGCCGCGCGCTCGCGAGCGTCAGCATCGGCCGCATCCGCTTGCCCCCGCCCGCGATCAGGTGACCGGCGAGCTCGGGGATCAGCGGGATGTCCGACTGCATCCGCGCGAGGATGGTCTGGTTGACCAGGTTCATGTCATGCGCGGTGAGCGCCAGCATCGGATCGAGCGAGGGCGTGCGGGACGCGCCCAGGCGGTGGAGGGTGGCACTCATGCTGCAGCGGCAAATGGCGGCGGGGGTCGGGAAAGGCAAGCCTTGCGCCGCGCAAGAGACCCTTGCAAAGCGTACCCCATGGCCGACCCGATCCTGGAGCGCTACCGCCAGAGCATCGACAACATCGATGCGGCACTTGTGTTCATGCTGGCCGAGCGGTTCAAGGTGACGCAGGCCGTCGGGCGCTACAAGGCGGATGCCGCGCTGCCCCCGGCCGATCCGGGCCGCGAGGAGGCGCAGATCGCGCGGCTTCGCGCGCTCGCCGAGGCGGCCGAGCTCGACCCCGAGTTCTCGGAAAAGTTCCTGCGCTTCATCATCGATGAGGTGATCCGCCACCACGAGCGGGCGCGCGGCGAGTAGCGTCCAGGACGAACGCGGATCAGCGGCAATCCTCCACCACCCGCAGGATCTCCGCCCAGGCGGGGATGGCTGCGGGGGCGAGCGGGGGCGCCTCCACCACGAACCGGCCGCGGCTGAAGCCGATCGCGTCCAGCAGCGGATCGCGGGCGGGAAGCTGCGCGACGCCGCCCTGCGCCGCCAGCGCGCGGGTGAGGGTGGAGGTGCGCACGGTCAGGCTGCTCCCAGCGCTGCCGCCACGCGCGAGGACCACCTGCCCGTTTGCGCGATCGCAGCGGAGCGACACGACCGGGGCCGCCCCGGGCAGGCCGAAGCTTGCGACCGATCCGCCGCCCTCTGCGCGGTAGCTCCAGGTGCCGGGCGTGATCGCCCAGTCGCGCCAGTCGCTGGAGGCGGGCGGCGGCGGTGGCGCGGGTACAGGGCGGGGCACCGGCCGCGGGGCGGCGGGGGCGGGGGGCGGCGGGGCGTTGCGCGGGATGCAGCCGCCGAGCGTGAGGGCGCCGAGCGTCAGAACGGCGGGCGACAGGGCGGAAAGGCTACGCATGGGCGGCGTTATGGGGGAAGGTGCGCTGCCGCTCAACCGCGCAGGTGCCGCAGGAACCCCGCGGCCTGCCGCAAGTTGATCGTTGCGATTACCCAACGATGCATCAATCCGGAGGAACCCGCATGTCCACCACCGAGGTCCAGTCGGTCCTGCTCACCCAGGCGAACGTCGCCGACACGCTGAAGCTCCAGAGCCGCGACGGCGCGAACATCGGCACCGTCCACGCGCTGCTGGTCCACAAGGGCACCGGCCGCACAACCCACGCGGTGCTCAGCCTTGGCGGCTTCCTCGGCATGGGCAAGAGCTATTACGCGGTGCCGTTCGAGTTGCTGAACTACGACATCGCCCACGATCTCTACACCATCACCGTCGACAAGCGCGTTCTGGAGGGCGGGCCGTCATGGGCGAACAATGCCCCGACCTTCGATCAGGCCTATGCCGACCGGGTCGCGGCCTACTACGGCACCCGCGCCGAAAACCTGGCGGAGGGCTGAGCCGTGACACCGCGCACCGCCGCCGTGCTCGGCGGGCTCGCCGCCGGGGTGATCACCACCGCGGCGATGTTTGCGGGTCGGAAGACCGGCGCACTCGGCAAGACGCTTGATCGCGACGCGGTCGACTGGATCGACGAGACGACGGGGTCGCGCGACCTGATCGGCGACGCCGGCACGAGCGTTGTCGAGTTCGCCAATCACCTCGGTGCGTCGGCCGTGTTCGGCTATGGCTACGCGCTCATCCGCGAGGAGCTGCCGGACGTGCCGGCCTGGGCGCTCGGCGCTGGCTTCGGTACCGCGCTCTACGCGATCAACATCGCCGGCATCGCGCCGCTGCTTGGGATCACGGAGGGCGAGGTCGAGGCGGGTCCGCGCAAGGCGGCGGAACGCTGGGGACTGCACGTGCTGCAGTCGGTGGCGACGGCGGTGATCGCGGAGCGGCTAGCCGGTACGTCCGTTCGTCCTGAGTAGCGATTGAGCGCAGTCGAAGGCGCGTATCGAAGGACTGTTTCGCGCGCGAACCATGTGCTTCGATACGCGCCTTCGATACGCTGCTTACGCAGCTACTCGGCCGCTACTCAGCACGAACGGTGTTGAGGCGGCGAGCGGCTTCAGTCCTACCGCGCCCGCCGGCTTCCACCCGCCATCCTGAGCTTCTGCTGCTTGCCGTAGCGGGTCTTGCGCGTGCCCGGCTTGCCCTCGTTCGAGCGGCCCATGATCGGCGCGGCGCTGCGCTCGGGAGCGGGCAGGCCGAGTTCCTCCTTCTCCAGCTGGCGGATCTCGTCGCGCAGCCGCCCGGCCTCCTCGAACTCCAGGTTGGCCGCGGCCTCGCGCATCCGCTTCTCCAGCTCCTCGATGTAGCCGCGCAGGTTGTGGCCAACCATGTGCGGTCGGTCCTCGTCGATCTCGACGGTGACCTGATCCTTGGACGCGACATGGGCGATGATGTCGCCGATGTTCTTCTTGACCGTCGCGGGCGTGATGCCGTGCTCGACATTGTAGGCCTGCTGCTTCTCGCGGCGGCGGTTGGTCTCGTTGATCGCGCGCTCCATGCTGCCGGTCATCCGGTCGGCGTAGAGGATCACCCGGCCCTCCACGTTGCGCGCGGCGCGGCCGATGGTCTGGATCAGCGAGGTTTCGGAGCGGAGGAATCCTTCCTTGTCGGCGTCGAGGATCGCGACCAGCCCGCACTCGGGGATGTCGAGCCCCTCGCGCAGCAGGTTGATGCCGATCAGCACGTCGTAGACCCCGAGCCGGAGGTCGCGGATCAGCTCGATGCGTTCCAGAGTCTCGACGTCCGAGTGCATGTAGCGGACCTTGATCCCCGCCTCGTGCATGTACTCGGTCAGGTCCTCCGCCATCCGCTTGGTGAGCGTCGTGACGAGCGTGCGGTAGCCGAGCGCGGTGGTCGCCTTGCACTCCTGGATCAGGTCCTGGACCTGCTCCTCCACGGGCCTGATCTCGACCGGTGGGTCGATCAGGCCGGTGGGACGGATTACCTGCTCGGCGAAGACGCCGCCGGTCTGCTCCATTTCCCACTCGCCCGGCGTCGCCGAGACGTAGGTCGTCTGCGGGCGCATCGCCTCCCACTCGTTGAACCTGAGCGGGCGGTTGTCGATCGCGGAAGGCAGGCGGAAGCCGTACTCGGCGAGCGTCAGCTTGCGACGGTGGTCGCCGCGCGACATGCCGTTGATCTGGCCGATCGTCTGGTGGCTCTCATCGACGAACAGCAGCGCGTTCTCAGGAATATACTCGAACAGCGTCGGCGGCGGCTCGCCCGGCAGCCGGCCGGTCAGGAAGCGGGAATAGTTCTCGATTCCCGCGCAGCTTCCCGTCGCGGCGATCATCTCCAGGTCGAAGTTGGTGCGCTGCTCCAGCCGCTGCGCCTCTAGCAGCTTGCCCTCGCTCACCAGCTCCTGCAGCCGGTCAGCGAGCTCGAACTTGATCGCCTCCATCGCTTGCTTGAGCGTCGGGCCGGGCGTCACATAGTGCGAGTTGGCGTAAATGCGGACATAGTCGAGCGTCGCGACCTTCTTGCCGGTCAGCGGATCGAACTCGACGATCTCCTCAATGTCGTCGCCGAAGAAGGACACGCGCCAGGCGGTGTCCTCATAGTGCGAGGGGAAAATCTCCAGATTGTCGCCCTTCACCCGGAAGTTGCCGCGGGCGAAGGCGGCGTCGTTGCGCTTGTACTGGAGGGCGACCAGCTTGCGGACGATCTCGCGCTGGTCGACGACCTGACCCTTTTTCAGGTCGAAGATCATGGCGGAGTAGGTCTCAACCGAGCCGATGCCGTACAGGCAAGAGACGGATGCAACGATGATCACGTCGTCGCGCTCCAGCAGTGACCGGGTGGCGGAATGGCGCATCCGGTCGATCGCCTCGTTTGTCGAGGATTCCTTCTCGATATAGGTGTCCGACCGGGGCACGTACGCCTCCGGTTGGTAATAGTCGTAGTAGCTGACGAAATACTCGACCGCGTTGTTCGGGAAGAACGACTTGAACTCGCCGTAGAGCTGGGCGGCCAGGATCTTGTTTGGCGCGAGGATGAGCGCGGGGCGTTGCAGCTCCTCGATCACCTTGGCCATGGTAAAGGTCTTGCCCGAGCCGGTGACACCCAAGAGCACCTGGTCGCGCTCGCCGGCGCGCGCGGCCTCGACCAGCTCGGCGATGGCAGTCGGCTGGTCGCCGGCGGGCTGGTAGTCGGACACGATCTCCAGCCGCTTGCCGCCCTCTGCTTTCGGGGGGCGCGCCGGGCGATGCGGCACGAACTCGTCGTTGGTCTCGGGCTCGTCGAGCGACTTGCGGATGTGGATCGCCATGGCGGCGAATATGGGTCCGCGTGGGTGGGAACGCAACGCGAACCCGGCGACGTCGCCGGTCAGAGGATGCGCCGGTAGGCTACGTGCTGCATCGCGACGCCGGTTGCGGCGGCAGCCAGGATCAAGCCGGCGCCCCCCGGCGTCAGCAGCGGTGCGCGGACGGCCAGCAGCAGGATCGCCGCCAACGCCCCTGCGGCCAGCGCGGCGACGATAGGTCCACGGCGGTGCGCGCGGTGGAGCAGCGCCCATACCGGCCCGAGCAGCACTAGGGCCGCGGCCATCCCGCCGCCAGCGCCAAGCAGCGCGCCGATCGCGAGTGCGGCGATCGCGTGTGTACCGCCCAGCGCCAGCAGCACGGCGGTGACGAACCCGCTGCTCAGGCCCGCGACGCCGAGCGCCAGCCCGATCCGGTCCATGCTGGTGACATAATAGCCGCGTCGCGCCGCCGACCGCTCGGGCAGGAACGGCGCCGCCGCCCTCACTTGAGCGTCCTGGCCGCCGGCGTGTGGAGGCAGGCGAGTATCTCTGTCCGCGAGAAGGCGCGGGCGGGCGCGGCCGGCGCGAACGGCGGGATCGCCTGCGGTACGCCGACGGGGACGGGGTCGAACCCGCTCTGTCCGGTGCACGCCGTCGCCGCCGCCAGCAGCCCGGGCGGGGTGTCACGCCCCTCGTAGCTCAGGCGAAAGGTGCCCCAGTGAATCGGGATCGCGCGGGCTGCGCCGGTGCGGCGGTAGGCCTCGGCCGCGTCGGCGGGACCGATGTGGCTGCCCGACGTCATCTGCCCGGGCACGAAACGAAACGCGCCGATCGGGATCAGCGCCAGCCGGATCGGACCGTGGGCTGCCGCTTCGTCCGCCCAGCGTCCGTCGCCAAAGCCGGTGTCGCCGGCGAAGTAGAGGTTGCCGCCCGGCAGCACGACCACGAACCCGCCCCACAGCGCCCGGCTGCGGTCCGCACCCCAGCGGCTGCCCCAGTGGTGCGCGCGGTTGAGGATGACCCGGATCGGCGCGCCGCCGCCCGCCGCGGGCACGTCCGTCTGCGCTCCCCAATCCAGCGCCACCGCGTCGATGCCGTGGCCGCGCAGGATCGTGTCGTTGCCGAGCGGCGTGACGATCAGCGGCCGGTCGCGCTCCCACAGCCGCTTGAGCGTTGCCAGGTCCATGTGGTCGTAGTGGTTGTGGCTGAGCAGCACGACGTCGACCTTCGGCAGGTCGTCGAAGGCGATGCCGGGTTCGTGCACCCGCTTCGGTCCGAACCCGAATGGTCCGGCCCGCTCGCTCCATACCGGGTCGGTCAGGATGTTGAGCCCGGGCACCTGGACCAGCACGGTCGCGTGGCCGACCCAGGTAGCAAGCATCGGCGGGTTGCCATCGGCCGCGGACGCCTGTCCGGCGCGCGGCTGGAGCAAGGCGTCGGGACGCGCCGGCGTCACCGACACCGCGGCGGGCCAGGCCGGGCGGCCATCGTTGCCGGTCAGCTGCCGCCAGAGGAAGCTACGGCGGCTACCACCGCCGGGCGGCGCCGCAGTGTCGTCGTCGCCGTCCGGGTTGAAGAAGCGCTCGCCGTCGAAGTGATCGCTCCGCGGTCCCGCATAATACACCCGGTCCAGGAAGCGCGGCAGGATCGTCGCGGCGAACCCGGCCGCGCCAACCAGGAACAGCAGCAGCCAGAGCAGCCCGCGCAGGATGGAGAGCAGAGTCATGCCAGCGGCCTAGGCGCAAGCGGACGCGGCGTCACCCTGTCCAAACGCGCCCGACGACACCTCGATCGATGGCTGCCACAGCTGCGGCGACGTGAACACCTTCGTGCCACATCGCCGCCGGCTTTCGTTCACCTGCGCGACAGGAAGCGTGTCTTTTGTGCAACGATGACGGATTTCTGCGGAAAAATCTTGGGTGCACTGCAACGAACGGGAGGGGTCGCGGTTGTGCAGGCTCCTCGGACGTCGGGGCCTGTCACAGTTGGTCAGGTCCGGTCCGTCCCACTGAAAAAGGTCGTATCATGCGTAGCCTCTTCACCGCCGCGGCGTTCGCGGCGATCGCCGTCGCGTCGCCAGCGCTTGCGCAGGACGTCCCCGCCGAAACCACCGCAGACACCGGCACCGTTGCCGAGGCGCCCGACGGCAGCCCTGCGTTCGGGATCGAGCCCTACATCGCCATCCGCGGCGGCTGGGAGCAGTTCGACAGCGAGCCCAATAGCGCCGGCATCCCGGGCGTCAGCCGCAACAACGAGCTGAACGGCAGCCTGGTCGAGGGCCTGGTCGGCTTCAACGTCCCGCTCGGTCCGGTGTTCGTCGGTGCCGAGGGCAACGTCGCCAAGGGCCTGTCGGGCGATATCGACTGGCAGTACGGCGCGGCCGGCCGGTTTGGCGTGCGCGCGGGCGACTCAGGCCTGATCTACGGCCGGGTCGGCTATCAGTGGGTCAACTTCGAGAAGCGCGTGCCGACTAACCGCGACTTCAACGACGTGACCTATGGCGCGGGCTTTGAGGTTGGGCCGAAGGACATCGGTCTCGGCGGCATCACCGGCAACTCGGGCTTCCGCCTGCGCGGCGAGGTGTCGACGTTCGGCGACTTCCACAGCTTCCGCCCAACGCTGGGTATCGTGACCCACTTCTGATCGGCTGATCCGATCCTGTTGGCGTACCGCGGGGGGCGGGGCAGCGATGCCTCGCCCCTTCTCGAATCGGTGCGGCAGCGAACGGACGTGGACGACGTTTTGTTAACTTAGCGCAACTACATTGATGCGCGGTGGGAGGCATGATCAGATCCTTTCGCGGCATCGGCAATCTCCGTCGGTTGGCCGCCGATCCCTCGGACGCGGACGAGCTGCGTCGCGGCGAGCAAGCGCTGCGCATGATCGATGCGGTGGAGGAGGGCGGCTCCGGCTGGTTCTGGCAGACCGACGGCGAGGGCAGGCTGACCTATCTCTCCGACAAGGTCGTGCGGCAACTCGGCGTCGACCGCGCCACTGGCCTGCCCGTGACCGCCCTGTTCCAGATCGACAGCGAACGTCCGGATACCGAGCGGACGCTCGGCTTCCATCTCTCCTCGCGCACCTCCTTCGCCGAGTACACAGTCCGACCCGCAACCGGCGCGCCGGAGCGCTGGTGGTCGATCTCCGGCCGGCCACTCTTTGACGAACAAGGCGTGTTCCACGGCTTCGTCGGCTGGGGCAGCGACCTCACGGAGAAACGGCGATCGGAGGCGGAGATCGCGCGGCTCGCGATGTTCGACGCGCTGACCGGGCTCGCCAACCGGCAGCGGATGCGCCTGTCGCTCGATCAGACGCTCGCGCAGACCGCGCGGTCCTACCGAGCGGTCGCGCTGATGCTGCTCGACCTCGACCGCTTCAAGACGGTCAACGACACGCTCGGCCACCAGGTCGGCGACGAGCTGCTGAAGCAGGTCGGCCAGCGGCTGGTCCGCACGGTCGGCGAGCACGGGCTGGTCGGGCGGCTGGGCGGCGACGAGTTCAAGGTGATCCTGCCGAGTGCCAGCAACCGCGAGCGCCTGTCGGAGCTCGCCGGCAACATCATCATCGCGCTGTCGCAGCCCTATGTGGTCAAGGGTTCGTCGATCTCGATCGGCTGCTCGGTGGGCATCGCGGTCGCCCCCGACGACGGCGGCGATGCGGAGACGCTGACCCGAAACGCCGACCTGGCGCTCTATGCCGCCAAGGGTGACGGTCGCGGCACCCACCGCTTCTACCGCGAGGAGATGCTGGCCGGCGCGCAGAACCGCAAGCAGCTGGAGGACGACCTGCGCGTCGCGCTGTCCGGTGGGCAATTCCACGTCGCCTACCAGCCGCTCGTCTCCACATCGGACGCGCGCGTCACCGGCTACGAGGCGCTGCTGCGCTGGGAACACCCGATCCGCGGTGCGATCAGTCCGGCCGACTTCATCCCGATCGCCGAGGACTGCGGGATGATCGAGGCGATCGGCGAGTGGGTGCTGCGCACCGCGACCAGTGATGCCGCGCAGTGGCCCTCGGACGTCCGGGTCGCGGTCAACGTGTCGCCAATCCAGTTCGCCAATCCCGCGCTGCCGACGCTCGTCGCGAACGCGCTGGTCCAGTCGGGGATCGCGCCGCAGCGGCTGGAGCTCGAGATCACCGAGAGCGTCTTCCTGAACGAGAGCGCGTCGTCGGAGGCGATGTTCGCGAGTCTCAAGGCGCTGGGCGTGCGGCTCAGCCTCGACGATTTCGGCACCGGCTATTCCTCGCTCGGCTACCTGCGCAAGGCGCCGTTCGACAAGATCAAGATCGATCAGAGCTTTGTCCGCGGCGCGGCGGTCGCCGGCAACCGCAACGCCGCGATCATCAAGGCGATCGTGACGCTAGCCGACACGCTGGGGATGGAAACCACGGCCGAGGGCGTGGAGACGCAGGACGAGATCGCGCTGATCCGCGAACTCGGCTGCACCCACATCCAGGGCTGGGTGTATGGCAAGGCGATCCGCCACGGCGAAGTGCTCGCGCGCGCCGACGAGGGTCACACCGCGACTCCGGTCGGGCATCGCACCAGCCGGCCGCAGCGAAGCAAGATGCTCCGCTGGGCGACGCTGGAGATCGGCGGCAGCCGCGGCGAGGTGCGGATCCGCAACCTGTCCACCACCGGCGCAATGATCGATGGAGTCGAGTTCAGCGGCGAGATCGACGGGACAACCGTCCGGATCGAGGTCGGCGAGGGCCGGATGGTGAGCGGTGTGCTGCGCTGGGCGGTCAACGGCCAGGCTGGGGTCGAGTTCCTCGAGCCGATCAACCTCGACCGGCTGGGCCCGCCGCCAAAGGTGCGCAGGGCCGGCTGACCCGTACGGAGCCCGGAACGAGGAGGAGCGTTGCCGAGGGCGCACCGCTTTCGTAGGTCGTGCCCATGGTTCCGCTTCCCGCGTCTCCGCTCCCCGCCACACCCGACGATGCGGCCGCCGAACTCGCGCGGCTGGCGGCGCAGATCGCGCATCACAACACCCGCTACCATACGGAGGACGCGCCGGAGATCAGCGACGCGGACTATGACGCGCTGGTCCGGCGCAATGCCGCGATCGAGGCGGCGTTCCCCGAACTGATCCGCGCCGATTCGCCCAGCCGTCAGGTCGGGGCTGCACCGGCAGGACACCTGGCCAAGGTGCCGCATGCGCGGGCGATGCTGAGCCTCGACAATGCCTTCTCGGACGAGGACGTGGCCGACTTCGTCGCGCGGGTGCGCCGTTTCCTCAGCCTGGCCGCCGACGAACCGGTGGCGCTCACCGCCGAGCCCAAGATCGACGGGCTGTCCTGCTCGCTACGCTACGAGGGGCGGCGGCTGGTGCGTGCGCTGACGCGGGGCGATGGTGCGGTCGGGGAGGACGTTACCGCCAACGTCCGCACAATTGCCGACGTGCCGCAGCAGCTGCCCGCCGACGCCCCCGACGTCTTCGAGGTGCGCGGTGAGGTCTACATGGCCAAGGACGAGTTCGCCGCGCTGAACGCGCGGCTGCTCGCGGAGGCGACCGCGGCGGGTAAGGACCCGCGCCAATTCGCCAACCCGCGCAACGCCGCGGCGGGCTCGCTCCGCCAGAAGGATGCCGCGGTCACCGCCGCCCGGCCCCTGCGCTTCCTGGCGCACGGCTGGGGGGAGGCGAGCGCGGTGCCGGGCGCGACCCAGGACGAGGTGATGGCGGCGATCGGCGGCTGGGGGTTCCCGCTGTCGAACGATCTGCAACGCTGCGCGGGGATTGAGGATGCACTGGCCGTCTATCGCCGGATTGAGGCCGGCCGCGCCGACCTGCCGTTCGACATCGACGGTGTCGTCTACAAGGTGGACCGGCTCGACTGGCAGGCGCGGCTCGGCACGGTCGGACGGGCGCCGCGCTGGGCGATGGCGCACAAGTTCCCGGCCGAGCGCGCACAGACCACGCTGGAGCGGATCGACATCCAGGTCGGGCGGACCGGCAAGCTGACCCCGGTCGCGCGGCTCCACCCGGTCACCGTCGGCGGCGTGGTCGTGACCAACGCGACCCTCCACAACGCCGACGAGATCGCCCGGCTGGGCGTGCGGGCCGGTGACCGCGTGGTGCTCCAGCGCGCCGGCGACGTGATCCCGCAGATCGTCGAGAATCTGTCGGCCGGCGACGATCGTCCGCCCTTCGCCTTCCCGACCCACTGCCCGGTCTGCGGCAGCGAGGCGGTGGCGGAGGCGGGCGAGGTCGACGTGCGCTGCACCGGCGGGCTGATCTGCCCGGCCCAGCGGCTCGAACGATTGAAGCATTTCGTCAGCCGCAGTGCGCTCGACATCGACGGGCTGGGCGAGAAGACGCTGGTGGAGCTTATCGAGCTCGGCTGGCTCCGCGAGCCGGCCGACCTCTTCCGCATCCGCGCGCACCGCGAGGCGCTGCTGGCGCGGGAGGGCTGGCAGGCCAAGTCGGTCGACGCGCTGCTCGCCGCGATCGAGGCACGGCGCGCGCCGGACGCCGCGCGGCTGCTGTTCGGGCTCGGCATCCGCCATGTCGGTCAGGTCACCGCGCGCGACCTGCTGAAGCTCTTCGTCGACCTGCCCGGCCTGCGCGCGGCGGCCGAGGGCGCAGCGGCCGGTGACCCCGATGCGCTCGCCCGGTTCGAGCTGGTGGAGGGGGTCGGGCCCGCCGTGGTCGGCGCGCTCGGCCACTTCTTTCACGAGCCGCACAACGTCGCGGTATGGGACGACCTGCTGACGGAAGTGTCGCCGCCGCCGTTCGTGGTCGAGACACGGGTGTCGCGCGTGAACGGCAAGACCGTGGTGTTTACCGGCACGCTAGAGACGATGAGCCGCGACGAGGCCAAGGCGCAGGCGGAGGCGCTCGGCGCGCGGGTATCCGGTTCCGTGTCGGCGAAGACCGACCTCGTCGTCTACGGCCCGGGCGCTGGATCCAAACTGAAGAAAGCTGCCGAGCTAGCTATCGAGACGATCGACGAGGCTGGCTGGGCCAAGATCGTTGCCGAGGCGAATAGTTAACGAGTGATGCGTTTTTGCAACGCAGCAGAACTGATTTCGCGCGCGTCTCCACGAATCGAAAACCGTCATCTATCGGTCATAAATCGGGCGCAGGGGCCCGGTCGAGCGGCGGGGTAAGCCGCCTGTCGAGCGTAGCGCTCCAAGGGGAAACAACTAATGCGTACGGCCTTTTTCGGCGGGGTGGCCCTCGTCGCACTCATCGCTCCGATCCATGCGATGGCGCAGGAGACCACCTCCACGATCCGTGGCAACGTCACCAGCGGCGGCGCGCCGGTGGCCGGGGCCGAAGTGGTCGTGACCCACGTCCCCTCGGGCACCCGCTCGACCACCACGACGACAGCGGACGGCAGCTTCAGCGCGAGCGGCCTGCGCGTCGGCGGTCCCTTCAGCGTCGAGGTGACGAGCGCGAGCGGCAACGCGACGGTCAGCGACATCCTGACCACCGTCGGCAACGACTATGTCCTGCCGGTCGAGTTGGCGGACGCGGGCAGCACCGACATCGTCGTGACGGCTTCGTCGATCTCGGGTGCGGGCGTCACCTCCGACGGTCCGCAGACGGTGCTGACCGCGCGCGACATCTCGCTGGTGGCCTCCGTCAACCGCGACGTCCGTGACCTCGCCCGGCGCGATCCGTTCGCGACGCTCGATCTGTCGAACAGCCGTGCGGTGTCGTTCGCGGGCGTGAACCCGCGCTTCAACCGCTTCACGATCAACGGCGTGCAGGTCGGCGACAACTTCGGTCTGAACTCGGACGCCAACCCCACCGGTCGCGGCCCGATCCCCTATGATGCGATCGGCCAGTTCTCCGTCTCGATCGCGCCCTACGACATCCGCGAGGGCAATTTCGCGGGCGGCTCGCTCAACACGGTCATGAAGTCGGGCACCAATGACTTCACCGGCACCGGCTTCTACTCGCTGTCGACCTCCGACACGCAGGGCAAGGAGATCGGTTCCACTCGCATCACCCTGCCGGAGTATCGGTCGGAGACCTATGGCGCGACGCTGTCGGGCCCGATCATCCGCGACAAGCTGTTCTTCATGGTCTCGGCCGAGCGCAACACCGATCCGCGCCCGCTCTCGGTCGCCGATCCCGCACTGATCCCGGGCTTCTCGCCCACCACGCTCAGCACGATCCAGGGCATCGCGAACTCGGCGCGCTACGGCAACTACGCGACCGGCGACTTCGTCTCGATCAACGATCAGAAGGACGAGAAGATCGTCGGCAAGATCGACTGGAACATCATGGACGGGCAGCGCCTGTCGGTTTCGTACATCAACGCGTTCGAGACGAGCACGGTCGCCAACGGCACCAGCACGTCGGCCACTACGCCAATCGCATCGCTGGCGTCGAACTACTACACCCGCTCCAACCTGCTGCGCGCGGGTATCGTCCAGCTCAACTCGGACTGGACCGACCGCCTGTCGACCGAGGCACGCGTGCTGTACCGCTGGACCCGCGTCGGCCAGGATTCGCTGCTCGGCACCGGCTACCCGCAGATCCGCGTTTGCGGCGATGCGACCAGCGCCGGATCGACGTCGCAGTGCTCGACCGGCGTCACCAACTACCAGTTCGGCCCGGACAACAGCCGCCAGACCAACCAGCTCTTCTATGACCAGTGGGGTGGTTCGTTCCTTGCGCGCTACGAGGCGGGCAGCCACGAGCTGCGCATGTTCGTCGAGTACAACGAGAACCGGACCTACAACCTGTTCCTGCAGAACACGGCCGGCTTCCTTTACTTCGACTCAGTCGCCGACTTCCAGTCAGGCACCGCGGGGGCGTACAACCTGCAGGTGCCGGTCAACGGCGACATCAACAGCGTCGCGGCGGACTTCAAGTACGGCCAGTACACCTTCGGTTTCTCCGACGACTGGCGGGTCACCGATCGCCTCACGATCACCACGGGCTTCCGCTACGACCTGTTCGGTCAGCGCGACGCGCCGGTGTTCAATCAGTTCTTCCTGCAGCGTTTCAACTTCCCGAACACGCAGACCTACAAGGGCCTCGACAACTTCCAGCCGCGCGTCAGCTTCAACTGGGAGGCGACCGACTGGGCCCGTCTGCGCGGCGGCGTTGGCATCTTCGGCGGCGGCTCGCCCGACATCTACCTGTCGAACGCCTTCTCCAACACCGGCGTGCTGGCGAACGCCTTCACCGCGTCGACCACCAACTTCGGCGTGATCCGCTCGGCGAACGGGGCCAACACCTGCTCGACCGGCCCGGCGGCAGTCTGCACCGCGGTGCTGAACAATGTTACAACGCCGGCGCTTCCGCAGGCGGCGGTCAACTTCCTCCAGACCAACACGGCCAGCCTGGCGCTGTCGCCGACGGTCGCGGTGGCGCCCGACATTCACCTTCCGTCGGTGCTGAAGGCGACCTTCTCGGCCGACGTGAACCTGTTCGGCTTCAACGTCGGTGGTGACTTCTACTACAGTGACACGCTCCACTCGCCGGCGTTCACCGATCTTCGCGGTGTTCCGGTCGGGCGCCTGCCCGATGGTCGCCCGCGCTACACCTCGGTGGGCGGGATCGGCGACGCGAACAGCGACTTCGTGTTCTACGACGAGACCCGCGGCCGCAGCTTTCTCGCGACCGCGCGCTTCGACAAGCAGTTCGACTGGGGCCTGTCGTTCGGCGGCAGCTACACCTGGGCGGACGTGAAAGACGTCAGCCCGGCGACGGCGTCGACCGCGGGGTCGCTCTACGGCCAGCAGCCGGCCGTCGATCCGAACTTCCCGGTGTACGGAACGTCGAACGACGAGATCAAGTGGGCGTTCAAGTACAACATCGGCTTCGATCACGCCTTCTTCGGCGACTATCGCACCGCCATTCAGCTGTTCGGTGAAACCCGCGCGGGCCGTCGCTACAGCTTCACCATGCAGGACCCGAACGGCGGTCGCTCGCCAATCTTCGGTACTGTCGGCAACAACGACCGCTACCTGCTCTACGTGCCGACCAGCACCACCGACGCGCTGGTCAGCTACGACAGCACCACGACTCGTGATCAGCTGGAGGGACTGATCAACAGCACCGAGCTGCGCAACTTCCGTGGCCAGGTCGCGCCCAAGAACATCGCCCGGTCGCGTGCCTTCACCCGCATCGACCTCCACGCGGAGCAGGAGATCCCGACCTTCATCGGCAAGTCGCGGATCACGCTGTGGGCGGACATCGAGAACCTGCCCAACCTCCTCAACTCCGATTGGGGTGGGCTGCGCCAGCTCGGCTTCCCGTACACCTCGGCGGCGGTGCAGGTCGCCTGCCTGAACGCCGCGGGCGCGCCCGTGTCGGGCGTGATCGGCAGCCCGACCAACCCGGTCAACGGCTGCGCCAGCTACCGCTACTCGTCGTACCGCGCGCCGACCGAGGCGGTGGTGAACACCAACAACTCGCTCTACCTGATCCGCGTCGGCGCGCGCTTCACCTTCTAAGCGCCCTCGCCGCACCAGGCACCAGGACGGCCGTCGCTCCACCCGGGGCGGCGGCCGTTCCCTTTGCGCGGGGCCGCGCGCGCGCTAAGGAGCAGGCGTGCCGCTCGCGATCCTCTCCCGCCCGTTCTTCGAGCAGAAGAGCCGCGCCTTCTGGATGCTCCAGGCGGCGGGCTGGTCGGGCTATCTGCTGCTGCGCACGGTGGCGGGCATCTCCAACAGCTTCAGCGTGGAGGCGGTACTCACCTACATCATCGAGGCGATTGTCGGGTACTGTCTGACGCTGCTGCTCTCGACGCTCTACGGCTACTACCGCCGCCTGCCGCGGATCAGCGCGGTCGCGCTCACCGTACTGACGCTGTTCGCCGCGACGCTCATCTACGCGGTCATCCAGGCGTTCAACTTCTCCTTCATCCGCAACGCCGACCCGACCGTCAGCTGGAGCCTGGTGATCGGCTCCTCCTTTCTCAGTTTTACGATGCTGGCGGGGTGGACCGCGCTCTACTTCGGGATCAACTGGTACCTGATCGTCGAGGAGCAGGTCGATCGGATGCGCCTGCTGGAGAGTGAGGCATCCTCGGCGCAGCTCGCTATGCTGCGCTACCAGCTCAACCCGCACTTCCTCTTTAACACGCTGAACTCGATCTCCACGCTGGTGCTGCTGAAGCAGACCGAGCGGGCGAACGCGATGCTCAGCCGCCTGTCCGCCTTTCTGCGCTACACGCTCGCCAATGAGCCGACCGCGCATGTGACGCTGGTCCAGGAAGTCGAGACGCTGAAGCTCTATCTCGAGATTGAGAAGATGCGCTTCGAGGCGCGGCTGCGGACCAGTTTCGAGATCGATCCGCGGGTCGAGAAGGCTCTGCTGCCCTCGCTCCTGCTTCAGCCGCTGGTCGAGAACGCGATCAAGTACGCGGTCACCCCGCAGGAGGATGGCGCCGACATCGCGGTCACCGCTCGGCTCAGCGGGGAGCGGGTGCAGATCGCCGTATCCGACACGGGCCCCGGCTTGATCGGAACCAAAGGTCGGCCGACCCTTTCAACCGGGGTGGGTCTCGCCAATATCAGGGAGCGGCTGGCGCAGGCCTACGGGCCCGATCACCGCATCGACACGCGGTCGCGCCCCGGTGAGGGGTTCAGCGTGGAGATCGAGATACCGCTCCAGATCGAGGACCGGCTGCGCGAGGCTGCATGAACTATCCGGTCGCCACCATCGCTCACCACTCCGCCGGAAGGGAAACCGGCGCTGGCGGGGATGAGGCGATCATTCGGGGGCGCCCAGTGATCAGACAAGAAGGCGCGAACACACGATGACGATCCGAACCATCCTGGTCGATGACGAACCATTGGCGATCCAGGGGCTCGAGCTGCGGCTCCAGGGCTATGACGATGTCGAGATCATCGACAAGTGCCAGAACGGGCGGGAGGCGATCAGCGCGATCAAGACCCACAAGCCCGACCTCGTCTTTCTCGACATCCAGATGCCCGGCTTCGACGGTTTTTCGGTGATCCAGGGGCTGATGGAGGTGGAGCCGCCCTTGTTCGTCTTCGTCACCGCCTACGGCGACCATGCGGTGAAGGCGTTCGAGGCGCAGGCGGTCGACTATCTGATGAAGCCGGTCGACGAGGCGCGGCTCGCCGACACGCTCGACCGCGTCCGCCAGCGCTTGTCCGAGAAGCGCGGTGCGGGCGAGATCGAGAAGCTGAAGGAAGTGCTGGCGGAGGTCGCCCCCGACGCCGCCGGGGTAATCGCCGATGGCGGCGCGGACGCACCCTCCGCCAACCGCTTCGAGAAGCTGATCAACATCAAGGATCGCGGCAAGATCTTCCGCGTGGACGTCGATTCGATCGAGGTGGTCGAGGCGGCGGGCGACTACATGTGCATCAAGACCGGCGACAACACGCTGATCCTGCGCCAAACCATGAAGGATCTGGAGAAGCGGCTCGACCCGCGTCGGTTCCAGCGGGTCCACCGCTCGACGATCGTCAACCTCGACCTCGTCCGCCAGGTCAAGCCGCACACCAATGGTGAGTGCTTCCTGGTGCTCGAATCGGGCGGCCAGGTGAAGGTCAGCCGCTCGTACCGCGACGTCGTTGCACGCTTCGTTCACTAGGCGGCCTCCCAGGCCAGTCCCGTTATTGTACAGCAACAGTCCTCCCCCGGCATGGTGGATGGACGCCGCACCGCGCGCCCGTTAGCCTGCAACTCATTGAAACGTCGCGGCTTGAGTCGCAGGCGAACGGGTGGAGGGGGCGGCGAATGGCGGATCGGGCGGCGGATGCGGCGGCGAGCGAAGGCATCGCGACGATCAGCGCCGGGGTGGTGGTGACCGGAGAGGTCACGAGCGCGGTCGATCTCCAGATCGACGGCCAGGTCACCGGCGACGTGCACTGCGACACGCTCTACCTGGGCGAAAGCGGGGTGGTGAAGGGCAACATCCGCGCCGAGCGGATCCGCGTCTCCGGCACCGTGGACGGCAACATCACGGCCGGCGATCTCGCGGTCGAGGCCGCGGGTCGGGTGCGCGGCGACATCGGCTATGTCCGCCTGAAGGTCACGGCGGGCGCGGTGGTCGAGGGGACGCTGAAGCATCGCGGCAGCGATGCCGGCAGCGCCGTGACGGAGACCGCGCCGCTCAAGCTGGTCGAGAAGCCGGAGGCGGCCCCGCAGCCCCGCCGCGTCTTCGTCGACTGAGCGGCCGGCAGCGATAGCCGGCGATGATCGATCCGCCGCGGGACGCAGCGGAAGCGTTCGACCAGTTCGAGCGCCTGGCCCGTAGCATCGCGGACGGAGCGGCGCTGGTGCGATCGGACGGCGTGACCTGGTCGCAGGCACGCGATGCGCTGCTCGCCTCCGCCTTCCGCCCGGCGCTGCCAGGTTTCGTCTTCCAGTGCCTGTCGGTCTTCAAGTACCGCGAGTTCATCCTCCTCTACCATCCGGACCCGGGCGCGCGTCGCGCCTTCGTCGACCAGCTGCTCGATCCCGCGCGGCGGGTCCGTGCCGGGCTTGGGTCAGGAGCGGACGATCGCGGCTCTGCTCCTGCGGCCCCGCCGACCGAGCGGGATCCTCCACCCCGCGGCTCGCGCGAATGGATGCTCTAGGCGACGCATCGCCGGCGGTCGCCCGGCCGGGCAGGGTCCCCGCGCTGCTGTGCGCGGCCCTCGGCCACCGTCCGGACGGGCCGGCGATCTGGAACTCGGGCCACGGCTTTGCGCGCTGTAACCGGTGCGGCCGCGCGATCGTCCGCACCATCGTCCATGGCTGGCGGCTGCCGCCCCCGGGCTACCGCATTCGCTGGCCCGATGACCTGCTACCCGCCTCCACTGCCGAGCCGCCCACCCCCGCCGACCAGACGGCCGCGCGCGACTTCATGGCCGACCGGTCGATCGCGCCTGGCGCGCGGGCGTTCGACTTCGATACGGACTTCGGCCCGGCCGGCCGCCAGCAATCGCCGAGGCGCCGCTCGACCCCTTGAGGCCTCCCCACGGAGGCTTGGGAACGGACGCGCGAAGTGCTAGGGCCCGCGCCCATGCTCAACTTGAACGGCATCACCGTGCGCCTGGGCGGGCGTACGATCCTCGACGGCGCGACCGCGGCGCTGCCGCCGGGCAGCCGCGTCGGGCTGATCGGGCGCAACGGCGCGGGCAAGTCGACGCTGGTGCGGGTGATCGCCGGGCAACTGGAGGCGGACGGCGGCTCCGCCGACATGCCGCGCGGCGCGCGCATCGGCTACATCGCGCAGGAGGCGCCCTCGGGTACCAAGACGCCGTTCGACACGGTGCTTGAGGCGGACATCGAACGCGCCAAGCTGATGGCGCTGGTCGAGACCGACGTTGACCCCGACACGCTCGGCGACACCTACGAGCGGCTGATTGCGATCGACGCCTATACCGCCCCGGCGCGCGCCGCACGCATTCTGCTCGGGCTCGGTTTCACCGAGGAGATGCAGGCGCAGCCGCTCGACAGCTTCTCGGGTGGATGGAAGATGCGGGTCGCGCTCGCCGCGCTCCTGTTCTCGCAGCCCGACCTGCTGCTGCTCGACGAGCCCTCCAACCACCTCGACCTTGAAGCGGTGATGTGGCTGGAGGATTTCCTCCGCGACTACCGCGCGACCATCGTCGTCGTCAGCCACGAGCGCGACTTCCTCAACAACGTCGTCGACCACATCCTTCACCTGCAGGGCGGCAAGGTGACGCTCTACGCCGGCGGCTATGATGCCTTCGAGAAGCAGCGTGCCGAGCGGATGGCGCAGCTCGCGGCCGCCAAGGCCAACCAAGACGCGCAGCGCGCCAAGCTGCAGGACTATGTCGCGCGCAACTCCGCCCGCGCCTCGACCGCAAAGCAGGCGCAGAGCCGGATCAAGCTGCTCGCCAAGATGCAGCCGATCGCCGAACTCGCCAACGATCCGACGCTGTCGTTCGGCTTCCCGAACCCGAGCGAGCTCAGGCCCCCACTGATCACGCTGGACCAGGCGGAAGTCGGCTATGCCGCGACCCCGATCCTCAAGCGGCTGAACCTGCGCATCGATCCGGACGACCGCATCGCCCTTCTGGGCCGGAACGGCAACGGCAAGACCACGCTCGCGCGCCTGCTCGCCGCCCAGCTCGCGCCGATGGCGGGCGGGATGAGTGCGACCGGCAAGATGAGCGTCGGCTACTTCACCCAGTATCAGGTCGAGGAGCTCGACACCGACGACTCCCCGATCGAGCACATGACACGGACGATGAAGGGCGCGACACCTGCCGCCGTGCGCGCGCAGCTCGGGCGGTTCGGCTTCTCCGGTGACAAGGCGACGACCAAGGTCGGCAAGCTCTCGGGCGGGGAGCGCGCGCGGCTCGCGCTCGCGATCATCACCCGCGACGCGCCGCACCTGCTGATCCTCGACGAGCCGACCAACCACCTGGACGTCGACGCGCGCGAGGCGCTGGTCCAGGCGCTGAACGACTATACCGGCGCCGTCATCCTGGTCAGCCACGACCGGCACATGGTGGAGCTCACCGCCGACCGGCTGGTGCTGGTCGGCGACGGCACCGCGCGCGAGTTCGACGGAAGCCTGGACGACTATATCGCCATGATCCTGTCGGGTGCCGACACCGCGGCGGACGCGCCCAAGCCGAAGAAGAAGGACAAGGCCGCGGCAGCGGCCGCGCGCGAGGCGGAGAAGGCGCTCAAGCAGCGCGCGCGGGAGGCGGAGGCGGAACTCGCGCGGCTGACCGAGCAGCGGACGAAGGTCGAGCGGGCGATGTTCGATCCGGGGACCGCCGACGCGAACCTCGCCAAGCTCACCATGACCGACCTGATGAAGCGCCGCGCCGACCTGTCCGACCGCATCGACGCGGCAGAGGCTGCTTGGATGGAGGCGAGCGAGGCGCTGGAGCGCGAGGCGGCGTAAGCAGAGGATCGGTTCAGAGAAGGCGCAAAGGCGTAAGTGAGTTGGTCCGCGTAGAGGCGCAGAGACGCGAAGCGGGTTCGAAGCACGCAGGTGCCAGCCCACCCACACCGTCACCCCGGACTTGATCCGGGGTCCATGGCTCCGCGGGCGCTGACTAGTGGCCCGAGCGGCAGCGCCAGCCAAAGGTCTCATTCCGGCTCAAGCCCGGATTGACGTGATTTGCTGAAGCGAACGACTGGACAAAGGGAACAACTCTGCGCCTCCGCGGCTCTGCGCGAGCTTACTCTTCGTCCGCCCCGCCGCCGTCACCCTCGGCCGGCTGCTCGAACCAGGCCTCCACCGGCCCCGTCAGCTTGATGGTCAGCGGCTGGCCGAAACGGTCGACCTTCTTCTGCAACTGGACGCGGATCCAGCTCTCCGAGATCGAATATTCCTCGACGTCGCGGCGCTCAACGCCCTTGAAGCGGATGCCAATGCCGCGGCGGAGCGCGTCCTCGTTGAAGTGTGGACTGCGCGGATTGTTCGACAGATGGTCGGGAGGCGTGTCGCTCATGGCCGCGCCCTTGCCCGATGCAGGTTCAAAAGAAAAGCGGCGCGGGGATCACCCGCGCCGCCCTTGTCGTCAGCAGTAGCGGACGCGCACGCGGCGCCCGATATACGGGTCATAGACCCGCCGAACGACACAGCGGTTGTACCCGCCGTAGTAGCCACCGCGGTTGTAGTAACCGTCATTGTAATAGCCGTCGTTGTAGTAGCGACGCGCGTAATAGCCGTCGTTCGGAAAGTATCCGCGGCGATCGTAGAAGCGATAGTCATAGTCGTAGCGCGGATCGTAGCGATCCCGCGACGTGAGCGCCGCGCCGATCGCGAGCCCTGCGATGCCGGCGACGATCGCGGTCCCGGTGTTGTCGCCGCGGTGGTGCCGGTACCGGCCCCAGCGCTGCGCCTCCGCCGGCGCCGCCACGGTCAGCGCCGATGCACCCAGAGCGACGCCGAGCGTCGCCTTCTTAAGCAAGTCACGCATTCCAACCTCCTCCATACGCGCAAGGTCGAACTGGATGTACAACGCCGATTCGGCCGTGCTTGTTGCATCCGGTAGCGGTAAGCGGCTGAACTTGGCCGGAACCGGCCGTTTAGCGGACGTTCAGGCGAGGAGTGGGATGGCGTACTGGTTGCTGCGGTCGGAGCCCGACGTGTACGGGTGGGACGACCTGGTCCGCGACGGCGGGACGGAGTGGGACGGGGTGCGCAACGCGACCGCCCGCATCCATCTGAAGGCCATGCAGCCCGGCGACCAGGCAATCTTCTATCACAGCAACAAGGAGAAGGCGGCCGTCGGCGTGATGGAGATCACGCGCGCGTGGCGTCCCGACGGGCCGGACGACGCCTGGGCCTCCGTCGCGGTGAAGCCGGTCGCGAAGCTGCCGAAACCCGTGCCGCTCGCCACGATCAAGGCAGAGCCGCGTCTGTCCGACCTGATGATGATCCGGCAGTCGCGGCTGTCGTGCAGCGCCGTGACGCCGGAGGAATGGGCGGTGCTGATGGAGCTGGCGGGCGCGTGATCGACGCGGCGGAAGCGGTTCACCAGAAGCTCGTCCGGCGGCTGCGCGAGCGCGACCTGCCGGCGATCGGCGTGGAGCGGGGCGGCCTGACGCTCACCGACCTGGCCGAGCTGTTCCATTCGCAGGTGGCGAGCCGCCAGCTCGACCGGCTGTCGCGCCGGCTGCAGGCGCGCGGCGAGGGCTTCTACACGATCGGCAGCTCGGGCCATGAGGGCAATGCCGCGGTCGCCCGGGCGGCGCGGGTCACCGACATGGCGTTCCTGCACTACCGCTCCGCCGCGTTCCAGATCGAGCGGTCAAAGCAGCTTCCCGGCGAGACGCCGACCTGGGACATGCTGCTGAGCTTCGCCGCCTCGTCGGAGGACCCTATCGCGGGCGGGCGGCACAAGGTGATCGGGTCGAAGCGGCTGGCGATCCCGCCGCAGACCAGCACCATCGCCTCGCACCTGCCCAAGGCGGTCGGCGCGGCGTTCGCGCTCGGGCTCGCGCGGCGGATGGGGGTGGCGCCGAGCGTGCCCGCCGATTCGGTGATCATCGCGAGCTTCGGCGATGCGTCGGCGAACCATTCGACGGCACAGGGCGCGTTCAACACCGCCGGCTGGGCGGCGCACCAGGGCACGCCGCTGCCGATCGTGTTCCTCTGCGAGGACAACGGCATCGGCATCTCGACGGCGACCCCGCACGGCTGGATCGAGGCGCAATTCCGCGCCCGGGCAGGGCTGCACTACGTCGCCTGCGACGGAACGGACGTGGTCGACGCGTACCGCGGCGCGCGCGCGGCAATCGATCATGCGCGCCGGACCAAGCGCCCGGTGTTCCTCCACATGAGCACCGTCCGCTTGTACGGCCACGCCGGCAGCGACGTGCAGGCGACCTACCGCCAGCGCGCCGCGATCGAGGCGGAGGAGGAGCGTGACCCGCTGCTCCGCACCGCCGCCTATCTGCTCGCCGACGGCGTGCCGGCCGATGAGCTGCTGGCGATCTACGATCGGGCGGAGGCGACGCTCGCGCGCGCGGCCGAGCTGGCGATCGCGCGGCCCAAGCTCGACAGCGCGGCGGCGGTGATGGCGAGCATCGTGCCGCCGCCCGCATCGCCGCCCCCTGCCCGTGCCCCGTCGACTGAGGAGCGCACCGCGCTGTTCGCGCGCGACGCCGGCCAGATTGACAAGCCGCAGCACATGGCGCGGCTGCTCAGTTGGGCGCTTGCCGACCTGATGCTCCAGCACCCGGAGATCGTGGTGGCGGGGGAGGACGTCGGGCCGAAGGGCGGCGTCTACAACGTCACCGCGCGGCTGCACGAGCGGTTCGGGTCGGCGCGCGTCGTCAACACGCTGCTGGACGAGCAGTCGATCCTGGGACTCGCGATTGGATGCGGCCACGTCGGGCTGTTGCCGATACCGGAAATCCAGTTCCTGGCCTATGTCCACAATGCGGAGGACCAGATCCGGGGCGAGGCGGCGACGCTGCCGTTCTTCTCGCAAGGGCAGTTCACCAACCCCATGGTCGTCCGCATCGCCGGGCTGCCGTACCAGAAGGGATTCGGCGGGCACTTCCACAACGACAACTCGCTCGCCGTCTTCCGCGACGTGCCGGGGGTGGTGCTGGCGGTGCCGTCGAGCGGGGCGGACGCGGTCGCGATGCTGCGCGAGTGCGTGCGCCTGGCGCAAGAGGAGGGTCGGGTGGTCATCTTCATCGAGCCGATCGCGCTCTACATGACCCGCGACCTCCATGCGGAAGGCGACGGGCTGATGACCGCCATCTACGCATCCGACAGCACGCCGGTGCGGCTCGGCGAGGTTGGCGTTCACGATGACGGCGAGGCCCTCGCGATCGTCACCTACGGCAATGGCGCCTTCTTGTCGCGACAGGCGCAGCCGCTGCTCGCCGCGGCGGGGATCGATGCGCGCGTGATCGACCTGCGCTGGCTGGCGCCGCTGCCGGCCGAGGCGCTGCTGGCGGCGGTGGGCACGCGTCCCCGCGTGCTGATCGTCGACGAGTGCCGGAGCACCGGATCGCAGAGCGAGGCGCTGATGGCCTTCTTCACCGAGAAGGCGCCGGACAAACGAGTCGCGCGCATCGCGGCGGAGGACAGCTTCATCCCGCTCGGCAAGGGTGCGACGCTGACGCTGCCAAGCCGCGACGGGATCGTGGCGGCGGCGCGGGCGCTGATCGCCCGTGGCTAGGGAGACGCTGCTCCTCGTCTGCCCGGGCCGCGGCAGCTACGGCAAGGCGGAGCTCGGCAGCCTGGCGCGCTCCGGCGCCGACCTGTCCGCATTCGACGCGATCCGGCGCGAGAACGGGCGGGCGACACTCGCCGAGCTGGACGGTGCGGAGCGGTTCAGCCCCGGTGTCCACCTCGCCGGGCCGAACGCCGCACCGCTGATCTACGCCGGCGGGATCGCCGACGCCGCTGCGATCGATCGGGACCGGTACGAGGTGGTGGCGGTCACCGGCAACTCGATGGGCTGGTACACCACGCTTGCGGTGGCGGGCGCGGTTGGGGCCGAACAGGGCTTCCGCATTGCCGATGCAATGGGGGTCAACTCGGGCAGGCACGGAGCGGGCGGGCAGCTGGTGCTGCGTCTGCTCGACGACGCGTGGCGGCCGGTGCCGGCATTGCGCGAGCGGTTGCTGGCGCTGGCCGAGACGACCGGCTGCGCGCTGTCGATCGATCTCGGCGGTGCGCTGGTGATCGCCGGGCCGGACGAAGGCTTGCGCGTCTTCGCCGACCGCGCGGACGTGGAGACCACCCGTCTTGCCGGCCACGGACCCTTTCACACGCTCCTGATGGCGGAGAGCAGCGCGGCGGCGGTGGCCGAGCTGCCGGCCAAGTGGTTCGGCAACCCGGACGTGCCGCTGATCGACGGACGCGGGCACATCTGGCGCCGCTGGGCGAGCGAGCCTGTCGCGATGTGGCGCTACACCTTCGAAGCGCAGATCCTGCAGGCGTACGACTTTGCGCTGGCGCTCACCGTGGCGCTCCGGGAGTTCGCGCCCGACCGGGTGGTGCTACTCGGGCCGGGCGACGTGCTGGGCGGGGCGATCGCGCAAATGCTGGTCGATCTACGGTGGCTCGGCATGGCGAGCCGCGAGGGGTTTGCCGAACGGCAGGCAAGCGACCCGTTCCTCCTGTCGATGGCGCGCCCCGAGCAGCGTACGCGGTTGATCGCACCGTAATCGTCATCCCAGCGGAAGCTGACATCTATAGCGACTCCTGCATCGACCGCGACGAACAGACCCCAGCTTTCGCTGGAGTGACGGACTTGCCTTTGTAACAAGCCTGCATCATACTGACACCACTGTCAGTAAGGATCAACCTAATGGCCACCCAGCCGCTCTCCGCGCCCAACCCCGGCACGCCGCTCAAACGCGACTGGGGCACCGCTGTGCAGGCATTGCGCCGATTGCTCGCGAATGGCGACGACACGGTGCAGGTCTTCCGTATAATGCGCGCGCTGAACGCGGATGCGAGCCAGAAGAACTACTGCAAGCTGATCGCGACCGGGCAGGGCGGGCGGCTCGCCTACGAGCGGGTAGAGCTGTCGAAGCGGTTCAGCGACCGCGCGTGGCTCGACGCGTTGCCGGCGGGGAGCGTCGGCGCCGCCTACCGCGCCTTTCTCGACCGCACCGGCTTCTCGGCGCAGGGCCTGGCCGACATCAGCATGGCCGACCTCAAGCCCGACAACGCCATGATCGCGCACCCCTATGCCTGGTTCGGGCGGCGCGAGCGCGACGTCCACGATATCTGGCACACGCTGACCGGCTATACGGCCGAGGAGCATCTGGGCGAGTTGTGCCTGGTCGCCTTCTCCTACGCGCAGACCGGCGGGCTCGGCTGGGGGGCGATCGGGCTGGCCGGCGCGCTCAAGAGCCTGCGGGTGACTGGCGGTACAGCGGTGCTGAAGGCGGTGTGGGAGGGCTACCGCCACGGCAAGCGCGCGCACTGGCTGGCGGGCGAGGACTACGAGGCCCTGCTCGCCGAGCCGCTCGACGCGGCGCGGCGGCGGCTGAACATCGCGGAGCCGGTGCTCTACCATCGGGCGCAGGCGGAGTTGCGGGCACGCGGCACGCAGGCGATCTGACCGCGGCGTTGCCGCCGGGGGGCGGGGGGCCTAAGCCGCCCGTCACATGCTAGCGCGCCTCGTTCTCACCGACTTCCGCAACCACGCGGCCGCCGGAATCGACGTCGCGGCGCCCTTTGTGGTCCTGAGCGGCGACAATGGTGCGGGCAAGACCAACGTGCTGGAGGCGGTGTCGCTGCTCGCGCCCGGGCGCGGTCTGCGCCGTGCCGCGCTGTCCGACATGGCGCGTCAGGGCGGGGCGGGTGGCTTCGGCGTTGCCGCGACGCTCGCCGACGCGGTCCAGATCGGCACGGGCACGCGCGGCGATGCGCCCGAGCGGCGGATCGTCCGCGTCAACGGCGCCGCCGCCGCCGCGACCAGCCTGGCCGAATGGCTGAGCGTGTTGTGGCTCACTCCGGCGATGGACCGGCTGTTCACCGCGCCGGGAAGCGAGCGCCGGCGCTTCCTTGATCGGCTGACGCTCGCGATCGCGCCCGCCCACGCCCATCACAGTGCGCGCTACGAGGCGGCGATGCGTCAGCGCAACCGGCTGCTGGCGGAGGCGGCGAATGATCGCGACTGGCTCGGCGCGCTGGAGACAGCGATGGCGGAGCACGGCGCCGCGATCCAGGCGGCTCGCGCCGACCTGGTCGCTGCGCTTGCCGTTGCGCTCGCCGAGGCGCCCGGCGGGTTCGCGCGCGCAACCGTTGCAATCGACGGCGGCGAGGAGGCGGACCTCGCGCGCGCGTTGGCCGACGGTCGGCGCCGCGATGCCACCGCTGGCCGGACGCTGGTCGGGCCGCACCGCGCCGACCTTCTCGTCACCAACCAGGCGAAGGGGCAGGCCGCGTCGCTCAGCTCGACGGGCGAGCAGAAGGCGTTGCTGTTCGGGATCGTGCTCGCCCACGCCCGGCTGGTCGCCGCCCGTACCGGCCGCGCCCCCGTCCTGCTGCTCGACGAGGTCGCGGCGCACCTAGATCCGGTGCGCCGCGCCGCGCTGTTCGCCGCGCTCGCCGGGGTGGGTCAGGTCTGGATGACGGGGACCGAGCGCGCGTTGTTCGCCGACCTGCCGGCAGGGGCCGCGCGCTTCACGGTGGACGCGGGCGAGATCATCCCTGACTAACCCCCGCTTAACCAGTTAGGCGTATCGGTCGCAGGGCGAGCGGGCAGCAGATCGGCCCGCGTGGAGACCGCCGTTGACCAAGGAACTGCCCGCCCCCGGAACGCTCAGCGCCCGCATCGACCTGCCGGCGCGGCTGCGCGTCTTCGGTTTCGACGCCGCGGTGCTCGATCACGCCCGCGCCGCGTGGGAACTGATCGCCGAGGAGGCGAACGCGATCGCGGGCGCCTATTGGGCGCAGTGGGTGGCGAGCTTCGGCGACCAGCGAAGCTGGGCCCCGCACGAGACGCAGCGCATGGTTGAGCTCGGCGCCGCCTTCCTTCGCAACCGCTTCCTCGACACGCGCGGCAACGCCTGGGTCGAGTCGGTCGAGCGTTCGGTCGCCGCCGCCTATGGTGCCGACGTCTCGCCGACCGCACTTCGCTCCATGATCTGCGCCAGCGACAAGGTCGCGCTCGAAGTCCTGCTGAAGAAGGCGGCAGCGGGCGACGCCCGGCTGCCCGGCATGATCGAGGCGGTCATGCGCCTGTCGGCGCTGGAGGGCGACCTTACCGACAGCATATACACCGACCTGCGCAACCACAGTGACAAGGCCGCGCGCGACCGGCTCGCCGTTGATTTCCGCAGCACCATCGCTTCCTCCGTCGAGCTCGCGTCATCCAACGGCGTGTCGCTGCGCGACCAGGCGGGCGTGACCTCCGTCGCGGCGCGGGGCATGCTCGGCAAGACCAGCGAGGTCGCCGCCGCTGCCGAGCAGTCGGCGGTTGCGATGCGCGAGGCCGCGCAGACCGCCGCCGGACTGATCCGCGCGATCGAGGATGCGCGGATGGAAGTAGAGGCCGCCGCCGAGATCGCGACCCGCGCGTCCAGCCAGGCGGGCACCGCCGTCGGCATGAGCGAGACGCTCTCCGATCACGCCAAGTCGATCGAGTCGATTCTGGGGCTGATCCGCGACATCGCCGGCCAGACCAACCTCCTAGCGCTGAACGCCACGATCGAGGCGGCGCGCGCCGGTGACGCCGGCCGCGGCTTCGCGGTGGTCGCGCAGGAGGTGAAGAGCCTCGCCAACCAGACCGCGCGCGCGACCGACGACATCGCCGCCAAGATCGCGGCGATCCAGTCCGCGACCCGTTCGACCGTCGAGACCAACGCCAGCATCAAGGCGACCGTCGCCGAGGTGCAGGACAGCGCCTATCGCATTCGCGCGGCGATGGAAGCACAGGCCACCACCGTCACCGCGATCACCGCCAGCGTCGACGAGACCGCCCTCGCCGCCGATTCGATGTCCGCCACCATTGCTGCGATCCGCGAGGATACGGAGGCGGTCGCCACCAACATCGACCGCGTCGGTCAGGGCTTCGCCAGCCTCGACGAGCAGCTCGGCTCGCTCAAGAGCAGCGCCGGCGACTTCGTCAGCAAGGTGGCCGCCTGAGGCTTCGCGCGGGAGCGCCGCCGATGCGCATCCTCCACGTCCTCGATCACGGGTTGCCGCTGCACAGCGGCTACACGTTCCGCACCCGCGCGATCGTGTCCGCGCAGATGCGACGCGGGCACCAGGTGGCGGCGATCACCGGCCCGCGCCAGCAGGCGCTCGACGTGCCGTTCGAGACCGTCGACGGCATCGACTTCTATCGCACGCCGCCGGTCAACACGCTGCCGGCACCCTTTGGTGAGCTGCGCGAGGTCGCGCACTTCGCCCGACGAATCGACGAAGTGGTGGCCGAGTTCCGTCCAGACGTCCTCCATGCCCACTCGCCCGTGCTCGACGCGCTCTCGGCACTGCGGGTGTCGCGCCGCCGCAACGTGCCGCTGCTTTACGAGATCCGCGCCTTCTGGGAGGATGCCGCGGTCGGGAACGGGACGGGGCATGAGGGATCGGCGCGCTACCGCGCGATCAAGGCGCTGGAGACCTGGACCGCCAAGCGGGTCGACGCGCTCGCCGTCATCTGCGCCGGGCTGCGCGACGACCTGATCGCGCGCGGGGTGGCGGCGGATGCGATCACCGTGTCGCCCAACGGCGTCGACCTGACGCTGTTCGGCGAGCCGCCGGCGCCCGATGCCGCGCTCGCCGCCGAGCTGGGCGTGGCGGACGCCGAAGTGATCGGCTTCATTGGCAGCTTCTACGATTACGAGGGGCTCGACACGCTCATCGCCGCTATGCCGGCGCTCGTTGCGCGGCGGCCGACCCTCCAGCTGGTGCTGGTCGGCGGCGGCCCGGTCGAGGAAGCGCTCCGCGCGCAGGCGGCGGCGTCACCGGCGGCGCACGCGATCCACTTTGTCGGCCGGGTGTCGCACGCGGTGGTGGAGCGCTACTACAGCCTGATCGACGTGCTGGTGTACCCCCGCCGGCGGATGCGGCTGACCGACCTGGTGACACCGCTGAAGCCGCTGGAGGCGATGGCGCAGGGCAAGCTGGTCGCCGCGTCGAACGTTGGCGGCCACCGGGAACTGATCCGCGACGGCGACACCGGCACGCTGTTCGCCGCCGACTCGCCCGCAGCCCTTGCGGCACGGGTCGCCGACCTGTTCGAGCACCGGAGCGGCTGGGACGCGATGCGCGCGCGCGGTCGCGCGTTCGTCGCGGAGGAGCGCGACTGGGCACGCAACGTCGCGCGCTACGACGGCGTTTACCACAAAATTACCGCTGCTGCGGCAAGGAAGCCCCTATGGTTGCGTTCCCCATCATCCGCCGCCTGAAGCGGCCGAGTGCCGCCACGGTGGCGATCCTGGCGGGCACCGCCGTCGCATGCGCGCTGCTGTTCGTGCCGATCGACCTGATCGAGGGCGTCGTGTCGCGCAGCGGGCTGCCGGCGCTGTTCCCGGCCGCCGAGCCGCCGCTCGGATCGACCGCGCGGATGGCGTTGGCAATTACGCTCGGCAGCGGCATTGGCGCGGTCGCCTGGTTCGCGCTGACGCTGCTGTGGGGCGACGCGGCGGCGACACCCGCGCCGGTCCAGGCCGCCGGGGTTCCGGTGCTCCGCCGTGCCGACGCCCATCCCGATGCGCCGCCGCGCCCACCGCTGCTCGCCACCCGTGATCTGGGTGATCCGTTCGCGGACACCGTCGTGCCGATCCTCGCGCGCGTGTCGAAGCCTGAGCCCGCCCCCGAGCCGATCCTGATCGAGCAACCGCTGCCCCGCGACCTCGATGCGCCGCTCGCCGCCTTCGATCCGACCGCCATCCCCGCCGCGCCTGCGACGCCCAGCGAGCCGGTCGCGCCGCTCTTCCGTCCCCGCCCGATTCCGTGCGAGCCGGGCGAGCGGATCGAGGCGTTCGAACTCCGCCCACCAGTTCGCCCGGTCGCCGCCGACGCACCCGCGCCGATCGCCGCGCCGCGCACCGACGCCAGCATCCACGCGCTGCTCGAACGGCTCGAGCGTGGAGTCGCTGCCCGGACAACGCGCGAGACGGACACCCGTCCGACCACGATCGACGATGCGCTTGCCGAGCTGCGCCGGATGGCGACCCGCTAACCGCCACGCTCACCGGTCCTCGACGGTCAGCGCCTCCAGCCGGACGGAAGCGATCCCGGCGACCCGTTCGTGCGCGACGACGATCAGGTCCGCGAGCAGATGCCCGCGCAGCCGGAACTCGCTCTCGGGTAGCGCCGCCAGCCACGCCTCGGCCGCCGGATCGGCGCGCAGCGTCAGCGCGATCTCGTGGCGCATTCCGGTAAACGTCGCACTTGCCCAGCGGGTGGTGGCGACTTCGCCGATCACGGGCGTCAGCCCATGTGCGACTGCGGAGGCGAGCAGCGCACGCTCCAGCAGCGTTGTCGCATCGGGGCCCCGGCTCATCGCCCCGCCTCCGCCTGCTGGCGCAGGTAAGCCTCGATCCGTGCCACGGTACGCGGTCCCGGGCTGCGCCCGCGCTTCAGGTCGTGCACCAGCCGCGGGTCGCGCACCGCCTCTCGCCCGAACCGCGTTGGCGGCATCCCGCTCGCCCGCAGATAGGCCAGGATCTTGCCGAGAATCATCACGTCCACCTCTCTCGCCTGAGTCAGCGTTCCTATTCTGTTCTAATTTCCTACTTGTATAGGAGTTTTCCTACGAGTAGGCGGAACAGGTGGATGGTGACGCGCAGCGAACCGCCCTCAGGGCCCTGATCGCGCGTGATGGCGTCAGCCTCGCGACCCTCTCGCGCGCGCTCGGCCGCAATGCCGCCTGGGTGCAGCAATTCCTGGCCCGGGGAACGCCGCGGGTTCTGCCAGAGGGGGACAGAGCGACGCTCGCGCGCTTCTTTGGTGTGGACGAGGCGGCGCTCGGCGGCGCGCCGTCGCCGATCGTCACGGTGCCATGGCTCGACATCGCCGTGTCCGCGGGCCCTGGGCGCTTCGCGACCGGCGAGCGGGTGGTGGCGGAGGCGGGCTACGCCGCCGCCGACCTGGAGCGGCTGGGCGTGGCGGCGGCCGATGCCGGGATTTTCCCGGTGGCGGGCGACTCGATGTACCCGACGCTGCAGGACGGTGACCGCATCCTGGTCGACCGCGGCCGACGCCAACCGGGACCGGCCGGGGCGATCTGGGTCATCCGGGTGGGCGATGCCTTGTTCGTGAAGCGGCTCGCGCGCGCCGGTCTGCACTGGCGCATCATCAGCGACAACGCCGCCGAGGAGCAGCGCCCCGCCGCCGAAGTCACGGTGCTTGGCCGGGTGGTGCAGCTCGTCCGAACGCTGTGACCCGCGACCATGGCAAGGCTTGCCAAGTGCCGCGCCGTGCCGATGATGCGCGCCGACGGGTGAGGAGTGGGACGATGACGGGCAGCAGCCGGCGGCAGGTGTTGGGTGCGATCGGGGGCGGGTCGATCGCGCTGCTCGCGGCCGCGCGAACGTCCGCGCAGAGCCGGCCGCCCGCGCGCAAGCTCGGCTACGCCATCGTCGGGCTGGGCTATTATGCGACGCAGCAGATCATGCCGCAGTTCCGCAACTGCCGCCACAGCCGCCTAGTCGCGCTGGTCAGCGGCACGCCCGAGAAGCTCGCGCGCTACGGCGCGGAGTACGGGGTCCCGGCGCGGAACCGCTACGACTACAAGAGCTTCGACCGAATCCGCGACAATCCCGACATCGACATCGTCTATGTCGTGCTGCCGAACAACATGCACGCCGAGTACACGATCCGCGCCGCCCGCGCCGGCAAGCACGTGATGTGCGAGAAGCCGATGGCGGTGAGCGTGGCCGAGTGCCAGGCGATGATCGCCGCCTGCCGCGCCGCCGGCCGCAAGCTGATGATCGGCTATCGCAGCCGGTTCGAGCCGCACAATCGCCTCGCGATCGAGCTCGCGCGCAAGGGGGAGGTCGGCCCGACCCGGGTCATCATCGCCCAGCACGGCTTCGATGCGAAGCCGAACCAGTGGCGGCTCGACCGCCGGATGGCGGGGGGCGGATCGATGATGGACATCGGCATCTACAGCCTGAACGCCGCGCGCTACCTGACCGGGGAGGAGCCGGTGTCGGTCACGGCGGTCGACTCGACCGACCGCCGCGACCCACGCTTCGCGTCCGTCGAGGACCGGGTCAGCTTCCAGCTGACCTTTCCGTCCGGGATCATCGCCGACTGCCTGTCGAGCTACAGCTCCAACCACAATGGCTACCGCGTGGCCGGGACGGAGGGCCACATCGACCTTGAACCCGCGACCTCCTACACCGGTCAGCGGATGAGCATTCGCCGCGGCGACCAGACCAGTGTCCGCACCGTGCCGCCCGGCGACGTGAACCAGTTCGCGGGCCAGCTTGATCACCTGTCGCAGTGCGTGATCGACGGCACCGACCCGATTGTCGGGGGGGAGGAAGGCCTCGCCGACCTGCGCCTGATCGAAGCGGTCTACCGCGCCGCTCGCGAAGGCCGCGCCGTCAGGCTCGGCTGATGCGCCGCCCGTCCCTTCGTCCGATCCACCCTTCTGCCGTTCTCGGGAGCACGAACGCATGACCATCCTCCTCTCCCGTCGCGCGTGCGTGGCCGGTCTCGCGGTGCTGCCGGTGCTCGCGCGGGCACAGGCGCCCGAGCCGGCGGGCGGCGTCCAGCAGCTTGATCCGGCGCTCGCCCGGTTGATCGATCCGGCCTTGCGGCCGGAGGTGCTCGGGCGCGGCTATCGCTGGGCGGAGGGGCCGGTGTGGGTGCGGCGCGGCAACTACCTGCTCTTCGCCGACGTGCCGGGCAACCGCATCTGGCGGTGGCGCGCCGGCGCCGGGCTCGACATCTTCATGGAGCCGTCGGGGCTGGTCGGGCCGGTGCCCGATGCCTTCAACGAGGCGGGGGCGAACGGCCTCGCGATCGATCCGGCCGGCCGGCTGGTGATGGCCGACAGCGGCACCCGCGCGGTCGCCCGCCTCGACCTTGCGACCAGGCGCAAGACGATCCTGGTCGACCGGTACGAGGGCAAGCGCTTCAACAGCCCCAACACGGTCGCGGTCGCGCGGAGCGGCGCGATCTTCTTCAGCGACCCGCCCTACGGTCTCAAGGACCAGGACGGCTCGCCCCTGCGCGAGCTCGACTTCCAGGGGCTCTACCGCCTCGATCCGGACGGCAGCCTGCACCTGCTCGACCGCTCGCATCGCCGCCCCAACGGGATCGCCATTTCGCCCGACCAGCGCACGCTCTATCTCGCGCTTTCCGACGAGACCCGGCCGGAGGTGCTCGCCTATCCGCTCGACGCCCGCGGCAACGTCGGCCAGGCGCGCGTCTTCAGCGACATGCGCGCGGCGCAGGCGGCGGGGGGCAAGGGGCTGCCCGACGGAATGGTCACCGACCGCGCCGGCAACCTGTTCGCGACCGGCCCGGGCGGCGTGCACGTGCTGACCCCAGCGGGCAAGCGGCTGGGCATCATCGCGACGGGCAAGGCCGTCGCCAACTGCTGCTTCGGCGGACCGACCGGGTCCACGCTGTTCATGACCTCGCACGACACGCTGCAACGGGTGGAGACGCGTACCCGCGGCTGGTAGTGGACCCAACCCGGATCAGGCCGAAGCCCTCTCGACCGCTGCTGCGGCGCTGCTAAGGTAGCGCTAACAAGAAGCAGGGTGGAGGATGCGATGCGGGGCATGGTGACGATGGCGGCGGCGATTGCCTTGGCGGGCGTGGCGCTGCCCGCGGCCGCGCAGGCGCCCCAGCTGCGGCTCGACCGGTCGGAGTATTTCGAGGCGCCGGGCGTCAACTGGCTGGTCTTCTCCAACACCAACGAGGGGCTGTTCGCCGACGCCAAGATCAGCGGCGTCGAGCTGATCCAGCAGGGCATCCGCACCGCCACCAACGGCGACGTCCGCCTGGCCGCGACGCCGGGGCAGTGGGATCCGGCCGCGCAGCTCGTCAGCCGCCGCGTCGACAAGGTGGCCGGCGTGATCGAGGCGGTGATGGCCTATTCCGACTTCCGCTACACGGTCCGCGCGGAGCGGCGCGGCGGCGCGGTGGTGCTGTCGGTGATCCTCGGCCAGGCACTGCCCGCGGCGATGGCGGGCAAGGCGGGGCTGAACCTGGAGTTCGTGCCCTCCGCCTACTTCCACCACAGCTTCCTCGCCGACGGCCGCCCGGGCACCTTTCCGCTGCATCCCGCCAGCGGCATGGTCGCGACGGCCGAGCGCAATCTCGCGAGCGGGCGCAGCGACGGGCCGGGTGCCGAGCCGCTGCCGTTTGCGAGCGGCAGGACGCTGGTGCTCTCGCCGGAGGACGCCGCGCGTCACGTGACGATCACCAGCAGCGACGGCACGCTGCAGCTGTTCGACGGGCGCAACCAGGCTCAGAACGGCTGGTTCGTGGTGCGCCAGCTGCTCCCCGCCGGACGCACCGGCACGGTGGTGCAGTGGACGCTGGAGGCGAAGAGCGTGCCCGGCTGGCTGCGCCCGCCGGTCATCGCGCACTCGCAGCTCGGCTACGCGCCGGACGGCGCAAAGGTCGCGACGATCGAGCTCGACCGCGATGACCGCCGCCGCCTGCCGGTGAAGCTGTTCCGTGTGGAGGCGAATGGGACGAAGGCGGCGGTGCCGCTGCCTGCGCCCAAGCCGTGGGGCGAGTACCTGCGCTACCGCTACCTTCAGGCGGACTTCAGCAGCGTGACGCGGCCGGGCACCTACCTGCTCCAGTACGGCGACACGACCACCGCGCCCTTTCCGATCGCGCCCGGGCTGTACGACACCGCCTGGCACCCCGCGAGCGACGTCTACCTGCCGGTCGCGATGGACCATGTCGCCGTCAACGAGGCGTACCGGGTGTGGCACGGCGACGCGCACCGCGACGACGCGCGCCAGGCGCCGGTCAACCACGAGCACATCGACCTCTATCGCCAGGGCCCGACCACCGACACGAAGTTCGCGCCCGGCGAGCACATCCCCGGCCTGAACGTCGGCGGCTGGCTCGATGCCGGCGATTTCGACATCCGCACCCAGACCCAGTACCACGTCATCCGCCTACTGGCGGACAGCATGGAGCGCTGGGGGCTGGACCGCGACACAACCTGGGTCGACTGGAACAGCCGCCGGGTAGAGCTCCACGTGCCCGACGGCACCCCTGACCTGCTCCAGCAGGTCCGCCACGGCAGCATCCAGCTGCTCGCGCAGTTCGACGCGGTCGGCCACGCCATCCACGGCATCGTGGAGCCCGATGTCGGCCAGTACACCCACCTGGGCGACGCCGCGTCGAAGACCGACGGCCTCGTCTATGACAAGGCGCTCGCGCCGTATCAGCAGCGCTTCGACCGGGATGGCGGTCGCAGCGGCACGCCCGACGACCGCTGGGCCTTCACCAGCAAGGCATCGGCGCTCAATTACGGCTCGGCCGCCGCGCTGGCAGCGGCGGCGCGCGTGTTCAAGGGTCGCGACGACGCCTTCGCCGCCGCAGCCCTCGCCCGCGCGCAGAAGGTCTGGGCCGACGAGCACAGCCACGCCCCCGACACCTTCCGCCACGGCAACACGACCGGCGGCCCGCTGGAGGAGGAGGAGTTCGCCGCCGCGGTCGAGCTGCTCGCCGCGACCCGCGACCAGCGCTACGCGAGCCGCGTGGCCGAGCTCTACCCCAAGATGGCGGAGGATTTCGACGGCAACGCCTGGGCGGTGCTGAAGGCGCTGCCGTTCATGCCGCCCGCCTTCCGCGACACCGTCCGTCCGGCCGCGCAGGCGTGGAACGAGCGCGCGACCGCGATGCTTAAGGCCAATCCGTTCGGCGTGCCGATCACGACCGGCGGCTGGGCGGGCAGCGGCGCGGTGATGCAGTTCGGGCTTAACGCTTATCTGCTCAACCAGGCGTTCCCCGATCTGGTCGACACCGCACCGGTCACCCGGGCGCTCGACTTTATCCACGGCCACCATCCGGCGCACGACCTGTCGCTCGTGTCCGGTGTCGGCACCCGGTCGAAGGAGGTCGCCTATGGCAGCAACCGCGCCGATTTTAGCTACATCGCCGGCGGCGTGGTGCCGGGAATCCTGATCCTCAAGCCCGACTATCCGGAGAACCGCGAGGACTGGCCGTTCTTCTGGGGCGAGAACGAATATGTCGTGCCGCAGTCGGCGATGTACATCGCGCTGGTCAACGCGGCGAAGGAACTCGAGGGCAAGCGGTAGGCTGAGCGCTCCCGCCTGCGCGGGAGCACGTCCGGCTCAAGCCGCATAGCGCTTCAGGAACTCGCCGTGCGCCGGCATCGACGCGACCCGCTCGCGCACCGACCGGCGCATGCCCTCGAACGTCTGGCGCAGCCGCTCGTCCGGCATGATCCGCCCGAGCAGGTGGTGACCGCCCGGCTGCAGGCGTTGCCCGAGCATCACCTGCACCCAGCTGTCGACCCGGAACAGGTCCTCCGCGCCCTGGTAGGCGTGCGCGTCCTCCACCCACAGCGCGATCCGGTCGGCCAGGCTCTGCGGCACGCTCATGTCGCGACAGCGCCGCCAGAACGGCGAGTCGTCGCGCTCGGTCAGCTTGTAGTGGAGGATGATGAAGTCGCGGACCCGCTCCAGCTCGGTGCGGGACTGCGCGTTGAAGCGGCGTCGCAGCCCTTCGTGACAACCGCCGAAGGGGAACAACTGCATCAGCCGTGTGATGCCGATCATGATCAGGTGAATGCTGGTCGACTCGAGCGGCTCGACGAACCCGCTGGAAAGGCCGAGCGAGACGCAGTTGGCGGCCCAGCTCTGCTCGCGCCGCCCCGTGCGGTAGCGGATAAGGCGGGGCTCGGTGCGGGTGGGTCCGTCCAGGCTGGCGAGCAGCCGCTCGCGGGCCGCGTCGTCGTCCAGAAAGGCGCTGGCGTAGACCAGGCCGTTGCCGACGCGGTTCTGGAGCGGGATCTGCCAGCGCCAGCCGGCGTCGTGCGCCACCGCGCGGGTGTATGGCACCGCCGGGCGGGTACTCTCCGTCTGCACGGCCAGAGCGCGGTCGGTCTGCAGCCACTCGCCCCAGTCCTCGAAGCCGACGCCGAGCGTCTCGCCGAGCAGCAGCGCGCGGAAGCCCGTGCAGTCGATGAACAGGTCGCCCGGCACCTCCGCACCGCTGTCGAGCACGAGTGCGCGGATTTCGCCGCTCTCTCCGTCGCGATCCACCCGGGCGATCTTGCCCTCGATCCGCCGCACGCCCGCCGCTTCGCTCCGCGCGCGCAGGTGGCGGGCGTAGAGCGTCGCGTCGAGGTGAAAGGCGTAGCTGGTGTCCTGTCCCTCGCCGCCGGCGAAGCGCTCGGCGGCGGCCGCCTCATGCTCCAGGCAGTAGGCGCCGATCTCGTCCGCCACACCGGCCGCACGGGCGTGCAGCCAGAAATGGTGGAACTCGCCCATCCACGTCGAGCGGCCGAGCGTGCCGAACGAGTGGATGTAGCGGTCGCCGATCCGGGCCCAGTTCTCGAACGAGATGCCGAGCTTGAAGGTCGCGTTGGTGGCGCGCAGGAACTCGCGTTCGTCCAGCCCGATCAAAGCGTGGAAGCTGCGCACCGTCGGGATCGTCGCCTCGCCTACGCCGACCGTGCCGATCTCGTCCGATTCGACCAGCGTGATGTCGAGCAGCTTGCCTAGCTGGTGCGACAGCGCCGCTGCCGCCAGCCAACCGGCGGTGCCGCCGCCGGCGATCACCACCCGGCGTACGCGCTGTTCTCCCGTCATCGGCACGCTCATCGATTGAACCTTTGCAGCAATTGCGCGCGCAGCCGGCGCGCACCCATGTCATCGAGCGGGGCGAGCGCACCGCGGGCGGCGGGCGGCAGGTGTGCGCCGGCCCGTTCGGGCTCGCCGAACACGTAGTAATCGAACAGGTGGCGCCACGCCTCCTTCTCGCCCGCCGGCCGGTCGCGGAGGCTCAGCAGCGCGTGGAGCAGCGTGTTCTGGGGCGTGTCGACGTAGGCGGGGGAGGGGTTCCACCAATAGTTGATCATGATGTTGAAGGCATCGAGCGCCTCCACATTGTGCCACCACAGCGCCGGGTAGATCAGCACGTCGCCGGGCTCCAGCTCCGCAACCTCGGCGCTCTCCAGCGCCTCCTCGAAGCGCGGAAAGCGCTGGAAGTCGGGGGCGCGCAGGTCGACCATGCTGACGACCTGGCCGGCGGGGGTGAGGTCGAGCGGACCGGGATAAAGGTTGGCGACCTGCGCGGGCGGGAACAGCGTGAAGCGGCGGCGCCCGACCAGGCACGACGCCATGTTGTTCGACATGTCGTAGTGGGTGGCTGCGATCGTCCGGTTTCCGATCCAGGCGCTGACCAGCGGCCGGCTGGTGGCGAGCTGCGGATCGCCGAACGGCAGCACGGCCTCCTCGCGCAGCCCTGGCAGATACTGGTCGATGTCGGTCGAGCCGATGTAGATGTACGGCGCCTCAAGATCGTCCAGGCCGTCGCGAAGCCGATCGAGATAGTCGCCGAGCGGCCCACGCTCGCGCGCGAAGTTGAGGCCGCTCAGGTCGTCGTTGTAGCCGAAACGCCCGCCGATCACCGGCTCACCCACATAGGCCGTGACCGGGCGACCCCCATCGAAGCGGCGCAACCACTCGATCGCGTGGGCGGCGCCTTGCCGCCCCGCCGCCACGATCGGCAGGTCGCCCGCTATTCCGCGCAGGATCGCGGGTGTCCCCTCGGCGATCAGGTCGGCGACGGGAAGCGTGCGGGCATCCAGCTCCTCGATTACCCGCGTCCGACGAAGCGGTGCGGCCATCACGCCTGCTCCAGCAGCGCCCGCTTGCGCGCGATCAGCCCCTGGATGTTGCCGAGCGACGCCGCGGCGAGAATCGCGAGCCGCAGCAGGCCCGAGCGGTGGAGGTGCTCCAGCGGCTCGCCGGAGAGCGCCGCCAGCCGCTCGACATCGACCACCAGCACGTCCGGCACGGTGTAGCGGCGCTCCTCGCTCACATCGACGGAGAGCGTGACGGGCGAGAGCAGCCCGGCCTCGTCGAGTGCCGCCCAGGCCTGCGGCGCGGTCTGCAGCCCCTCGTACAGCAGCCGCAGCACGCCCGACACATGCTCCAGGTACGGCGCGTTGCCGCCGTGTTCCAGGAACAGCGGCAGGCCGTCCGGGTCGCCGACGCGGGCGTCGTCCAGGTCGACGTGGATCATCGGTGTGCCCTCTCCGCCGGGGCTGACGCCGATCGAGAAAGGTCCCCGGCGATGCGTCGCGGGCACGTAGCGGCTGGTCCAGCGATCGTCCTGAAGGAAAAGGTTCTCGTCGGCGTCGAAGCCGAGCAGGGCATAGGCCTTGAGTTCTGCCCCACGGCGGCGGAACACGACGGCGAACTCGCGCTGCACCTCCTCGATCTCCGCTGGCAGGACGAGTGCCTGGTTGGCGGCATCGCCGAAGGCGCCGCCGCCGCGCGGATGCACGCGCAGCGCGGCATGATCGATGTTGTTGATCTGTACGGGCGTCATGTGGGCCTTGCTTGTCCGATCCTAGCAGCGCTGGCGGGAGGACAAAAGAGAAAGGCCGCCCCGCGAGCGTCGCGAAGCGGCCTGTTCTCCTGTGTCGCTCCGGGCGGACCGGTGAGCCCGCCCGACCCGGTCAGAACCGGAAGCGGGCGCCGAGCCAGAAGCGCGGCTTCAGCTCCTGGACGAACACCAGGTTCGTCTTGGTGCGGGCGTACTGACGGAACGGCTCGCTCGTCAGGTTCACCGCCTCGAGCGAAACGGCGATATTCTCCGTCACGTCGTAGCTGATGTTCGCATCGAGCGTACCGAACGTGTCGGTGAACAGCGGGTTGCGGTTGCCGCCCTGGTTGGTGCCGGACAGGAACTTGTCGCGCCAGTTGTACGAGACGCGGGCCGAGATGCCGTTCTTCTCGTAGATGCCGCTGATGTTCGCGCTGTCGCCGAGACCCGTCAGTGCGAAGATGTTGACGTTCGGATCGGCGTACGGATCGACGTTCACGTCGCCGTCCACCTTGGTGTACGACACCGCGAAGCCGAAGCCGCTGCGACCGAAGAAGTTCGTCCAGGCAAGCTCGAAGCCGTGGATGTTGCCTTCCCGGTTGTTCACCGGCTCGCTGATCGCGAAGTTGACCAGCGGATCGGCCGCGTTGCCGTTGATGTCGACGGCACCAGCCAGGTTAATATAGGCCTGGTTGTTCTGGTAGTTGCCCTGCGCATCGGCGTTGGCACGGTAGGCGGTCGTCGCCGCGGCCTGGTTGCCGTTATTCTGCTGCAACAGCGCGGTGTAGGCGAACAGGTTGATGTCCGTCAGCGCGATGTTGTTGGAACGCAGATAGTTGAGCGCGATCCCCGAGCGCGAGCCCGCCGCACCCGATCCCGGATCGGTCAGGCCGAACAGGTTGCCGTTGGTGATCTGGTTGCCGATGAAATTTCGGACGTTCTTGTTGAAGAAGCCGATCGAGACGAAGCTCGACGGCTTGTAGTACCACTCGACCGACACGTCGAAGTTGTCGGAGACGAGCGGCAGCAGGCCCGGATCCTGGCGGCTGGCCGGAGCCGGCGCGGCGCCCAACGCGGTCGGACGGTTCGGCGCGTTGGCGACGACCGAGGCGACCAGGTTGCCGTAGTCGGCGCGTGCCAGCGTCCGGCTGAACGAGGTGCGGGCGACCACGTCGTCGAGGACCTCGATGTTGAAGTCGAGCGAGGGCAGGAGGTTGTCGTACTCCGCCTTGACCCGCACCGCGTCACCGGCCGGTCCGCCGAGCACGACGAAGTCGTTGTCCGACTGCCACTGGAGCGCGGTCGGGATCGACTGGATCGAGACCGAGTTGACCCGGGTCTGCTCGTAGCGGACGCCGATCAGCGCGTTTGCACGACGACCGGCGATGTCGCCGCCCCAGGCCAGCTGACCGTAGACCGCCCAGGTCTTCTCACCGACGGTATCGTCGTTCGATCCCTGGTTCACGACCTGACGACCGTTGATGCCGCTGTTCTGGTAGAACGGCTCGAAGATGTTGAGCAGGTCGACCGCATCCGCGCGGAAGGCGATCAACGACGAGCCGGCCGAGTTCGGGTTGTACTTGTCGAACTTGCAGGTGAGGCAATAGGTGCTGGTGATGTCACCGGCCAGCCGCTGCACGATGCCCGTGTCGGTGATGCCCCAGTCGCCCAGGATCTGCTGGGTGTTGGAGGAGGCCGAGCGGGTCTTCACGTCGACGTAGTTACCGCCGAACTTGAAGCTGCTCTCGTCGCCCAGGTCCCAGCCGAACTCGCCGCGGAACTGGTTGATCCGCGATTCCTGCTGAGAGTTGATGCGGCGCGCCACCTGCGTGCCGAGATCGCCAAGGTCGAGCTGACCGTTGTTGTTGCCGCCGCGGTTACCGTTGGTCGCGGGATTGTCGTTGATCGTCTCCGACTGCTGCGGGAAGCCGGTCGTGAAGTCCAGGCGATGCGTCGCGCGGACCGGTGCACCGATCGAGATGGTCGTTGCCGACGATCCGTTGGCGTTGTCCGGATCGGTGGTCGACTTGGAGTGGTTCGCGTCGAACATCAGCGACATGCGCTCCGCGAACTCCCACTTGGCGTTGCCGCCGAAGGAGTAGAGCTCGGTCTTGGTGGCGAAGCGCTGCTGCTCGTAGCCCTTGTCTGCCTGGATCGCCTCGGCGAGGATCACGGCCGACTGCATCCGGTCGTTGTCGTCGAACGCGACCTCGGTGAACGGGCGCTGGAACCAGTTGGTCTGCTCCGAGCGCTCGTCGCTCAGCTTGTTGCGGGCGTACAGACCGTCGACCGTGAACTCCAGCGTGTCGGTCGGCTTGAACTGGAGCACCGCCTGGCCGTTCAGACGCTCGCGCCGGTTCTCGGAGAACTGGTAGCGGCTGTCGTTCGGGATCTGCACGAATGGCGTGGTCGGACGGTTGGTGATCACCGTGGTCGGGCGGATGTAGGCGCCCGCGGTGTTCAGGAAATCGGCCAGCGGCACGATATTCCAGTAGTTGGGGTTGGACTGCGCCGACGCCGACTCACGCAGCTGATAGCTGCCGAAGACGGTGACACCGAACGTCTCGTCCGTGTTCTTCCAGTTGAGCAGGCCCGAGACTTCGGGCGTGATCTTGGACAGGTCGCCTTCCGCCTTCTCGGACGACGCGTCGTACAGCGCCTTGGCGCCGATCGAGCCGGAAAAGCCGTCCTCGCGCGAGTCGAGCGGGCGGCGGGTTACGATGTTGATCGCCGCGCCGATACCGCCCGACGGGATGTTGGCGCGGCCGGTCTTGTAGACCTCCAGCGTCGACACGCCTTCCGACGCCAGGTTCTGGAAGTCGAACGATCGGCCGGTGCCGGTCGCAAACGCGTTGCCGGTCGACAGGTCGATGTTGGTGGAGGCGAGCTGGCGGCCGTTCAGGGTCACGAGGTTGAAGCCGCCGGAGAAGCCGCGGACCGCGACCTGCGAGCCTTCGCCGTTGGCGCGGGTGATCGACACACCGGTGATGCGCTGGAGCGACTCGGCCAGGTTGGTGTCGGGGAACTTGCCGATGTCCTCGGCCGAGATCGCGTCGACGACGCCCGCCGAGTTGCGCTTGATGTCGATCGCGCGATCGAGCGAGGCCCGGACGCCGGTGATGATGATGTCGTCGGACTCGGTGGTCGGATCCTGCTGTGCCGCGGGCGGACCCTCGATCCCCGGCTGCGCGTTGGTCGGATCGGTGGCCGGCGTGGTGGCAACCTGCGCCTGCGCTGCGAACGGCAGCACGAAGCAGGTGGCGATCGCGGTGCACGACGCCGACCGAGCCAGCGCCAACGACAGCTGATGAAGCTTCATGTTTATTCAACCCCTCCCTTGGCGCAGCGCGCCCTTCGCGCCGCCACCGATACGTCCCCGACGTCTCATGCGTCCGAGTTACCGCTACCACACACCCTGATACTGCACAACAACCGAAAAGTCTGAGCAGTCAGCAGAGTGATTTTATTATATAACAATTTAGGAGCAATTGATTGCTGGTGCGAATAACGCAGCAACAACAGCCGCTTAGCTTTGGCCGGCTAACCCGCGAACGTCGCGCGGCGTAAAGCGCTGATCCGTGGAAACGGTCAAGATGTCCCGAATTTTGCGAAGTCGCTGTGGTACCGCGGACACACTGCACCGCCGACCTGTTTACGTGCGCGGCTGGAGGTCGCCGGCCGCCGTGCTAGGGCGCGCTGCAAAGGAGCGGAGCGATGACCGACACAGCCGGGCCCGGGCCCGTCGATCCCGACCACGATCGCCACAATGCGCGCATGAAGCGGCTCAAGGTCGCGCGCGATCGGTTGCAGGCGCGCCGCACGATTGAGCGCGGGCTGCTGATCGTCCACACCGGCAACGGCAAGGGCAAGTCGTCCGCCGCCTTCGGCATGGCGATGCGCGCGGTCGGCTGGGGGATGCGGGTCGCGATCCTGCAGTTCGTGAAGGGGACGTGGGAAACCGGCGAGCGCCAGTTCTTCGCCGCGCTCGACAGCGATCTCTTGAGCTTCGAAAGCATGGGGGAGGGCTTCACCTGGGACACGCAGGACCGCGCCCGCGACATCGCGGCTGCGCGCCGCGGGTGGGAGCGCGCGCAGCAACTGGTGCTCGATCCTGCGATCGACTTCGTTATTCTGGACGAGCTCAACATCGTGCTCGCGGACGACACGCTTCCGTTTGCCGAGGCGCTGGAGTTCCTCGCCGCCCGCCCGCTCGCCAAGCACCTGTGCGTGACCGGGCGCGGCGCGCGCGCCGAGCTGGTCCAGCTCGCCGACCTGGTCACCGAGTTCAACGAAGTGAAGCACCCCTTCGCGGCCGGCTTCGCCGCGCAGAAGGGCGTCGAATATTGACGCGGCGGGGCGCCGCCGACTAGGGCGCATCCTGCGAACGGTTCCCCGGAAACGGGGATGAAAAGGGAAGTCGGGTAGCGGCGATGAGCCTCAGCCCCGCGCTGCCCCCGCAACTGTGATCGGGGAGTGCCGCCCGCTCGTGGCCACTGGGGAGCAATCCCCGGGAAGGCCGGGCGGCACGATGAGCCGAGAGCCAGGAGACCTGCCGGTCGCGCGTCGATTCCATCGTTCTGGCGGAGGGCCGGGGCGGACGAGGCAGAAACCCTCGAGCGAGCGACACGTCGGGCCGGGCCCGGTGTCGCGTGTGCGGCGCCGGCGCGCGGCCTCGTTCGAAGGGCAGATCACGTGAAGTACATCCTTTTACTCGCCGCGGGTGCGGCATGGCCTGCGTGCGCGCAGGACCTCGACCGGCGCAACGACATCGTCGTGACCGCAAGCGGCGTCGAGCAGGACGCCGATACCACCGGCCAGGCAGTGACGATCATCGACCGCGAGACGATCGAGCAGCGCCAGACGATTGCGCTCGCCGATCTGCTGGCAACCACGCCCGGCGTCACCGTCACCCGCAACGGCGGAATCGGCACGGTGACGAGCGTGCGGCTGCGCGGGGCGGAGAGCGACCAGACGCTGGTCCTGATCGACGGCGTCCGCGTCAATGATCCCTCGGCGCCCGGTGGCGGCTTCGACTTCGCCACCCTTCTCTCGAGCAGCGTCGAGCGGATCGAGGTACTGCGCGGGCCCAACTCCGTGCCGTGGGGCAGCCAGGCGATCGGCGGCGTGGTCAACATCATGACGCGGCGTCCGACGGCGGGGCTGCAGGCGCGCGGCAATGTTGAGTACGGCGACATGGACACGCTGTTCGCCAGCGGCGGCGTGTCGGGCTCGACCGGCATCGTCTCGGGCGCGCTCAGCGGAGGCTACCTGCGGACGGACGGGATCTCGGCCTACGCCGACGGCGCGGAAACCGACGGTTACCGTCAGTACGGCGCGAGCGGCCGGGTCGAGGTCGCCTTCGCCCCCAACCTGCGCCTTGACGTTCGCGGTTACTGGGCGGACAGCCGTACCGATCTCGACGGCTTTCCCGCGCCCACCTTCGCCTTCGCCGACACGCGCGAATATTCGACCGCACAGGAGATTTACGGCTATGCCGGGCTGCACGCCGACCTGGCGGACGGCCGCCTTCGCAACACGCTCGCCTTCCAGATCGCCGACGTGAACCGCGACAACCTCGATCGCGCCGCCGGACCGGAGCCGTTGTTCCTGAACCGCGGCCGCAGCGAGCGCTACACCTACAAGGGCGACATTCGCGCGCTCGATCAGGTGCGGGTGGTGATCGGCGCCGAGCACGAGCAACTCCGCTTCAGCGACGGCAGCGAGCGATTCAGCCGCGGGGTGACGAGCGGCTGGGGCGAACTGATCGTCACGCCCGTCGCGCGGCTGACGCTGACCGGCGCGATCCGCTACGACGACGACGACGCGTTCGGCGGCAACACGACGCTCGCCGCCAATGCGGCCTATACCGCGCCGACCGGCACGACGCTTAGGGGCAGCTATGCGGAAGGCTTCAAGGCGCCGACCCTATTCCAGCTCTACGCGCCCTTCTACGGGACCCGGACGCTTCAGCCCGAGACGGCGGAGAGCTGGGACGTTGGGGCGGAGCAGCGCGCGCTTGGCGACCGGCTGGTCGCGTCGATCACCTTGTTCCGCCGTGACACCCGCAACCAGATCGACTTCGATCCGGCGAGCTTCACCTACAGCAACATCGCCCGTACGCGCGGGCAGGGCCTGGAGCTCGGGCTGGTGCTGCGGCCGGTCGATGTGCTGACGGTCGCGGGGTCGTACAGCTTCATCGATACGGAGAACCGCAGCGCCGGGTTTGTCGGCAACGATCTCGCGCGGCGCCCGCGGCAGGCGGTGAGCGTCTCGGCCGACTACAGGCTGCCGTTCGGGCTGTCGCTCGGCGGGACCGTGCAGGTGGTCGGGGACAGCTTCGACAATGCCGCCAACACCGTGCGGCTCGACGGCTATGTGCTGGCGAGCTTTCGAGCCGAGTTGCCGATCGGCGAGCGGCTGGCGCTCTACGGCCGGATCGAGAACGCGTTCGACGAGCAGTACCAGGTCGTGGCGAACTACGGCACGATCAGGCGCGCCTTCTTCGGCGGCGTCCGGGTGCGGTTCGATTGACGAACGATAGCGTAGGCTGATGCGCGCGCTCTGCTTCGCCCTACTTCTTCTCGCCGGCTGCGCGCCGGCGGCTGAAGGCGCGCGTGGCGGGATCGTGTCGCTCAATCCGTGCGCCGACCAGCTGCTCGTCGCGCTGGTACCGCCTGACAAGATCGCGGCGATCAGCCACTATTCGCAGGCTCCGGGGGCGACGTCGCTCCCGCTCGCAGTAGCGCGGCGGTTTCGCGCTACCGCGGGCACTGCGGAGGAGGTGATCGCGCTCGCTCCTGATCTGGTCCTCGCGACCAGCTTCACGCCGCCCGCGACCCGCGCGGCGTTCGCGCGCGCGGGGCTGCGCACGCTCTACCTCGGCTCGCCGACGACGATCGCCGCCAGCCAGGCGCAGGTGGTGGAGGTCGCGACAGCGGTCGGGGCGGAAGCGCGCGGGTCGGCGCTGAACCGGCGCATCGACGCCGCCGTCGCCGCGCAGCGCGCCGACCAAGCAGGCGTCCCCGCGCTTCTCTACATTTCGGGCAATCTCGCCAACGGCGGCGGAACGCTGCTCACGCAGCTGATGGCGCTGACCGGCTTCCGCAACGCCGCGGTAGACCATGGGCTGACGGTGACCGGTACGCTGCCGGTTGAGACGCTCCTGGCGCGCCCGCCCGCCGTCATCCTCAGCCCCGACGCGGGCGGCCGCACGGCGGCGCTGCGTCGCCGCCTGCTCGCCAGGACCGGCGCGCGCGTGCGAGAGGTCGCCTTCCCCCGCGCGCTGATCAATTGCGGCGGGCCGACCATCCCGGCGGCGCTCGCGCGGCTGCGCGCGATCCGTGCGCAGGTGGCCGCGTGAGCCCGCTTCGCCTTCACGTCGCGCTGGCGATGCTGGTCGTGCTCCTGTTCGCGGCCTCGCTCACGATCGGCAAGGCGAGTGTTCCGCTGGATGCCTGGTGGTCCGCCGACCCGCGGTTCGCGATAATCGCCGAGCTGCGCCTGCCGCGCGCGGCACTCGCGACATTGCTCGGCGCGTCGCTCGGGCTGTCGGGCGCGGTGCTGCAGGGCTGGCTGCGCAACCCGCTCGCCGATCCCGGCGTGCTCGGCGTGTCGAGTGCCGCCGCGCTCGGCGCCGTGGCGGCGATCGTGCTCGGCCAGGCCGGCGGGTGGGGCATCTTCGCCGCGGCGATGGCTTGTGCCGCGGGCGGCCTGGCGCTGCTCGCCGCGCTGACGTGGCGGGCGGAGACGCCCGCTGCCTTCGTGCTCGCCGGAACCGTGCTCGCGAGCCTGGCCGCCGCGCTCACCGCGTTCCTGATCTCGCTCGCGCCCGATCCGTACGCGGTCGCGGCGGCGATCGACTGGCTGATGGGGGCGCTCACCGACCGCGGGGTCGAGGACCTGATGCAGGCCGCGCCCTTCATGGTCGCCGGCTGCGCGCTCCTGCTGCTGACCGGGCGGAGCCTCGATGCACTAACCCTGGGGACGGACGCGGCACGCTCGCTCGGCATCAGCCTCTCGCGGTTGCAACTGCTGGTGATCGCCGGCGCCGGACTGTGCGTCGGCGCGGGTGTCGCGGTGACGGGTGTCGTCGGCTTCGTCGGACTGGTGGTGCCGCACCTGCTCCGACCGGTCATCGGGGCACGACCGTCGGCGCTGCTGGTGCCGAGTGCGCTCGGCGGCGCGGCGCTGGTGCTCGCCGCCGACGCGCTGTGCCGCCTTGCGCCCGGCGCGGGCGAGGTGCGGCTGGGGGTCGCAATGGCGCTGATCGGTGCGCCGTTCTTCCTGGCGCTACTGCTGGGGGAGCGGGGTCGCTCATGGCGCTGAGCGCACGCAACCTATCGTTGGCGCTCGGCGGCCGACCAGTGCTGGACGCGGTCTCCGCTACCTTCGTCCCCGGCCGCGTGACCGCGATTCTCGGGGCGAACGGCGCGGGCAAGTCGACGCTGCTGCGCGCGCTTGCCGCACTGGTGCCGGCGGCGGGCGTGACGCTGGACGGATCGGACGTGGCCGGCCTCGACCCGCGCGAGCGCGCTCGGACGATCGGCTATCTGCCGCAGGATGCCGCCGTTCACTGGAACATGCGTGTCCGCGACCTGGTGGCGCTGGGGCGCCTGCCGCACGGCGGCGGCGGCGACGCAGCGGTCGACGCCGCACTCGCTGCGACCGACACGATCGCGCTTGCGCCGCGCACGGTGCGCTCGCTCTCCGGCGGGGAGCGTGCCCGCGTCCTGCTCGCCCGCGTCCTTGCCGGAGAGCCGCGCTGGCTGCTCGCCGACGAACCGCTCGCCAGTCTCGACCCGCTCCATCAGCTCCAGACGCTGGCGCTGCTCCGCGCGGCGGCCGGGCGGGGCATGGGCGTGGTCGTCGTCCTCCACGACCTGACGCTCGCCGCCCGGATCGCGGACGACATCGTGCTGCTGAAGGACGGTCGCGTGCTCGGGAGTGGCACGCCGGGGCAAGTGTTAACGGAAACCCGGATTGCGGTCGGCTACGGGATCGAGGCGACGCTGGTTGCACATCCCGACGGACCGGTGATCGTCCCCCGCTTGCCGATATAAAGCTTTCTTTATATGGCGGGGTCATGGCCACCAACTTCGCTCCTCCGGGTGCTCGCGATGCGCTGCTGGCGGCGGCGCTCGAGCGTATCCTGATCACCGACGGCGCGTTCGGGACCGAAATTCAGAACTGGAAGCTGTCGGAAGAGGATTATGCCGGGGCGCTCGCGCTGGGGCACGACCAGAAGGGCAATAACGACATCCTCGCGCTGACCAAGCCGGCGGTGCCCGAGTCGATCCACCGCGGCTATTTCGCGGCCGGTGCCGACATCGCGGAAACCAACACCTTCAGCGCCAACCGCATCAGCCAGGCCGACTACGGCGCGCAAACGCTGGTCCGCGAGATCAATCACGAGAGCGCGGCCATGGCGCGGCGCATCGCCGACGAGTTCACCGCGCAGGATGGCCGCCGCCGCTTCGTCGCGGGTGCGATCGGGCCGACCAACAAGACGCTGTCGCTGTCGCCGGACGTCAACGATCCGGGCTACCGGGAGATCGAGTTCGACGAGCTGAAGGACGTGTACCGGGAGCAGGCGGATGCGCTGATCGCGGGCGGGTGCGACTTCATCCTGATCGAGACGGTGTTCGACACGCTGAATGCCAAGGCGGGGATCATGGCCGCGCAGGAGGCGGCGGACGCCGTCGGTCGAGACGTGCCGCTGATGCTGTCGATGACGCTGACCGATCTCAGCGGGCGCAACCTGTCCGGCCACACGGTGGAGGCGTTCTGGCACGCGGTGCGCCACGCGCGGCCGGTGACGATCGGGCTCAACTGCTCGTTCGGCGCGGAGCAGCTGCGACCGCACGTCAAGACGCTGAGCGACGCCTGCGACACGCTGATCATGGTCTATCCGAACGCCGGGCTGCCCAACGAGCTCGGCGCCTATGACGAGGCGCCGGCGACCACCGCCGCGCTGGTGCGCGAGTGGGCGGCGGCGGGACAGGTCAACATTCTCGGCGGCTGCTGCGGCTCCACTCCCGATCACATCCGCGCGATCGCGGAGGCGGTGCGCGACCTGCCGCCCCGCTCGATCCCGACCCCGCCGGTCCGGACCCGGCTCGCCGGGCTGGAGCCGTTCACCATGGCGGCGTGACGCAGCACCGTTCGTCCCGAGCGAAGTCGAGGGACGCGGCGCGCGTGACCAACCCGGTGTCTCGACTTCGCTCGACACGAACGGACGACTGAATGACCGATCTTCCCGCCAGCACCCAGTTCGTCAACATCGGCGAGCGCACCAACGTCACGGGTTCGGCTGCGTTCAAGAAGCTGATCATGGCCGACGACTATGAGGCGGCGGTCACCGTCGCACTCAATCAGGTCGAGAACGGCGCGCAGATCATCGACGTCAACATGGACGAAGGGCTGCTCGACGCGGTCGCCGCCATGACGACGTTCCTGAAGCGGATCGCCGCCGAACCCGACATCGCCCGCGTGCCGATCATGGTCGACAGCTCCAAGTGGGAGGTGATCGAGGCCGGGCTGAAGTGCGTGTCGGGCAAGCCGATCGTCAATTCGATCAGCATGAAGGAGGGCGAGGAGAAGTTCCTTGCCGAGGCGCGCAAGTGCATGGCCTATGGCGCGGCAGTCGTCGTCATGGCCTTTGATGAGACTGGGCAGGCCGACACGGAGGACCGCAAGGTCGAAATCTGCGAGCGCGCCTACAAGCTGCTGACGGGCATCGGCTTCCCGCCTGAGGACATCATCTTCGATCCCAACATCTTCGCGGTCGCGACGGGCATCGAGGAGCACAACAACTACGCCGTCGACTTCATCCAGGCGGTGCGGCGGATCCGCGCGAGTTGCCCGCACGTCCACTTCTCGGGCGGGCTCTCCAACCTGTCCTTCTCGTTCCGCGGCAACGAGCCGGTCCGCCGCGCGATGCACTCGGTGTTCCTCTACCACGCGATCCCGGCCGGGCTGGACATGGCGATCGTCAACGCGGGGCAGCTCGACGTCTACGACCAGATCAATCCGGAGCTGCGCCAGGCGTGCGAGGACGTCATCCTCAACCGCGATCCCGACGCGACCGAGCGGCTGATCGCCGTCGCCGAGCGCTACAAGGGGCAGAAGGGCAACGCCGCCGACGATGCCGCCGCGCTCGAGTGGCGCGGATGGCCGGTCGCGAAGCGGCTGGAGCATGCGCTGGTCCGGGGCATCGACGCCTTCATTGTCGAGGATACGGAGGAAGCACGCCAGCAGGCGGCCAAGCCGATCGAGGTCATCGAAGGGCCGTTGATGGACGGCATGAACGTCGTCGGCGACCTGTTCGGATCGGGCAAGATGTTCCTGCCCCAGGTCGTGAAATCCGCCCGCGTCATGAAGAAGGCGGTCGCCCACCTGCTCCCGTTTATCGAAGCGGCGAAGGAGCCCGGCGCCAAGGGCAAGGGCCGGATCGTGCTCGCGACCGTCAAGGGCGACGTCCACGATATCGGCAAGAACATCGTCGGCGTCGTGCTCCAGTGCAACGGCTTCGAGATCGTCGACCTGGGCGTTATGGTCCCCTGGAAGACGATCATCGACGCCGCGGTCGAGCACAAGGCCGACATGATCGGGCTGTCCGGCCTGATCACGCCGTCGCTCGACGAAATGGTGACGGTCGCGGAGGAAATGGCGCGCGCGAAGCTCACGGTTCCGCTGCTGATCGGCGGCGCCACCACCAGCCGCGTGCACACCGCGCTCCGCATCGATCCTGCGTACGACGGCGCGGTCGTCCACGTCCTCGACGCGAGCCGCGCGGTCGGCGTCTGCACCCAACTCGTGTCCGAGACGCAGGCGGCCGACTTCGCCCGCCGAACCAAGACGGAGTATGAGGAGGTCCGCGTCAAGCGCGCGAACGCGTCGGGCTCCAACCTTGTCCCGCTGGCGGTGGCGCGCGCGAATGCCTTCCGCGCCGACTGGGCGCTCAAGCCACCTGCGCCTAAACGGCCGGGTGTCCACCGCTACGACGACTGGGACCTCGCCGACCTTGCCGAGGTGATCGACTGGACGCCGTTTTTCCGCTCCTGGGAGCTCGCGGGCAACTTCCCGGCAATCCTGGACGACGCGGTGGTGGGGGAGAGTGCCCGCGCACTCTGGGCGGACGCCCGGGCCATGCTGGCGACAATCATCGAGAAGAAGTGGCTCACCGCCCGCGGGGTCGTTGGGCTGTGGCCCGCCCATGCGCGCGGTGACGACCTGTTCGTCCAGCACCGCCACAGCGACGACCACCGCACGCCCGACGGCGGCAGTGTGCCGACGCACTTCCGGGTGCCCGACCTCGATCGCACCAACGAGGCGGGAACGCGCCTCGCCATGCTCCGCCAGCAGGTCGCCAAGCGGGAAGGGCGCGCGAACCTGTGCCTGGCCGACTTCGTCGATCCCGCGGGCGACTGGATCGGCGGGTTCGCGGTCGCGATCCACGGGATCGATCCGCATCTGGAGCGGTTCCGGGCCGCGCACGACGACTACAATGACATTCTGCTGAAGGCGCTAGCCGATCGGTTCGCGGAGGCCTTTGCCGAGCGCCTCCACCAGCATGTCCGCACGACGCTGTGGGGCTATGCGCCCGACGAGCAGCTGACCAACGAGGCGCTGATCCGCGAGCAGTACCGCGGTATCCGCCCGGCGCCGGGCTATCCGGCCTGTCCCGACCATCTGCTCAAGCCGCCGCTGTTCGCAATGTTGGCCGATGATCGCGGCGACGTTGCGGGCATCACCCTGACCGAGAGCATGGCGATGCTACCGACCGCGGCGGTCAGCGGCTTCTACTTCGGCCACCCGCAGGCCGAATATTTCGGTGTCGCCCAGATCGGGCAGGACCAGCTCGCCGACTATGCCGCGCGGCGAGGGGTCGATCTCGCGGACGCCGAGCGCTGGCTGCGCCCCAATCTGAGCTGAGCGGGCTCGGCCGTCAGGTCACTTCGGTACGGCGTCGTCGGGACGAACATGCGGCGGGTCGACCTCCGCAGGCGGCTGTGCTCGGGCCCGCCTGATCAGGGCGGGATCGATCTTCGGTCGAGGCGGCGTGGGCGTCGGTGTCGGTGTCGGCATGGCGGCTCCTTTACCCGGCGCATCGCGCTGCGCGCCGCTGACCGGTGGCGACTGGCATGCGCCGCCGGCGGCGATCAGCAGGGCGAGGAACGCCACGCGGGGGTGCTGTGACACGAGGAATGCTCCTTCTTGACGCCCCGACTCTAGGAGCGCGTACCCGCTCGGCCAAGCCATCACCGCTCTGCGACGCCCGCGCGGCGTAGTGCTCCGTCCCGAACAAATCTCCTTTGGCCGCAATCAGATAGGTATCGACGGTGCGCGCATTGACCGCTTCGCGGCGAGGTGGAACGCCCGCGGTCAGCACGTAGCAAGCTACTGAACGCGGAACAGGACGCTGCGTGTGGAGACCGCGTTGGAAGAGCGGCCGCCGCCGTCGGCGGAGCCGCGCTGTGCCCGGCCTGTCGGGGCTTATCGATCTAGCCGAGTGGAGGGAATGTCATGGGTGTCGAGATCAACCAGGCCGAAGCGGACGTCCAGCACGCCGCCTCCGCCGCCATCTGCAACTGCCCCGCGTGCACGGGCGGGTTCAGGGACGCCGCCGACGCGGTCGACGCATCGCTTGACCCACAGGCGGGCGGAACCGCCAACAACAAGCCGATCTGGACGGCCGAGCAGGTCGCCGGGCACCTCAACCGCTCCGGCGCGGCCTGGAGCACCGGGCCGACCGACGCGGTCCAGCAGGGCGACAGTGACATCAACACGATTACCTTCGGCTTCTTCAACAGCCAGGCCGAGCTGGTCGACAACGGCTATGTCTACCAGTCGCCGGCCGACGGCGAGTTTTACGGCCTCGCTGAATACTTCAACTTCGCGAGCTTCAACGAGGCGCAGCGCGGTGCCGCGCGAGAGGCGATGACGGCGTGGGACGATGTTGTCCGCGTCTCCTTCGTCGAGAAGGACGTCGATGATGCCGACATCACCTTCGGCAATCTCGCGAACGCGCCGGAAACCCAGGCCTATTCGCGTCTGCCGCTCGACCGCATCTTCGCCGACGACTCGGTGAATGCCCAGTCGAAGGAGATCGCCGGCGACGTCTGGATCTCCGCTAGCCAGCCGAGCAACTTCCGCCTGGACGAGGGCGGCTATGGCCTCCAGACGCTGACGCACGAGGTCGGCCACTCGCTCGGGCTGAGCCACCCCGGCGCGTACAATGCGACGCCCGGCGTGACCTTCTCCTACGCGGCCAACGCCGAGTACGCGCAGGACACCCGCGCCTACACGATCATGTCCTATTTCGAGGCGAGCTCGAACGCCGGCACCCGGCACTTCGACTTCAACATCTCGACCACCGCCTATGCCGGCGTGCCGCTTATCCACGACATCGCGGCGGCGCAGCGCATCTACGGTGCCGACATGACGACGCGGACCGGTGACACCGTCTACGGCTTCAACAGCAATGCCGGGCGTGATGCCTATGATTTCTTGAAGACCCCGGCGCCGATAATGGCGATCTGGGACGCCGGCGGGAACGATACGATCGACGCGTCGGGCTTCGCCACCAACCAGCGGATCGACCTGGCGGCCGGCGCGCTCAGCGACGTCGGCGGCGTCACCTACGATACCGCGCCGACCCTCGCGCAGGTCAACGCCAATCGCGCGCTGGAGGGCCTCGCCCCGGTCGCGCAGGCAACCTACGATTCGAACATGGCGCTGCTGAAGGCCAACCCGATCGTGGGCACGCTGACCAACAACGTCGGCATCGCATATGGCGCCGTGATAGAGAATGCGAAGGGCGGGTCGGGCAACGACAGCCTGCTCGGCAATGGCGTCGACAACGCCCTGTTCGGCAACGGCGGCAACGACCGCCTGAGCGGGGGTGAGGGTAACGACGCGCTGGACGGCGGGACCGGCAACGACCTGATGCTCGGCGGGCTCGGCGACGACGTCATCTTCGTCGACAGTTCAGGCGATATCGTTACCGAACGAGCCGGTGAGGGGACCGACACGGTCAGCAGCAGCATCAGCTACACGCTCGGCGCCGATGTCGAGAACCTCGTCCTGACCGACGGCGCGGCGGACGGGACCGGCAACGCGCTCGACAACCGACTTGTCGGCAACGCGCTGTCCAACCGGCTGGACGGCGCGGACGGTGCCGATGTGCTGATCGGCGGTGACGGAGTGGACTACCTGACCGGCGGCGCCGGTGCCGACACCTTCGTCGCCGAGATCGACGCTACCAAGGTGTCGAGCAAGAATGGCCCGATTGCGCTCGACGTGATCCTGGATTTCGCGGGTGAGGACCGGGTCGACCTGAGCGGGATCGACGCCAACGCACTGCTCGCTGGCGACCAAGCCTTCACCTTCGTCGAAAACGCCAAGGGGAAGGAAGCTGGAGAGCTGTCGATCCGACACTTCGGCAACATCAACGCGGCCGAGAAGTCGCTCGGAATCGAGATCGACGGGGTGGACGGCAAAAGTGCGTTCGACGGGCATGTCACCGTGCTGCTCGGCAACGTCGACGGTGGCGATCCGGATTTCGCGCTCGTGCTGATCGACCCGCCGGCGATCACGGTCGGCGAACTGGTGCTCTAGACGGCGGCGCGCGCACCGGCCGGCCCGGTGCGCGCGCCGCGCGGACGTCGTCCGCTTACCGGTCGAAGTCGCTGGCGTCGTGGCGCTCGCGCAGCTGCTCCGACGGTTCGCCCGTCACGCGGTTGACCATGCGCCCGCGCCGGACCCCAGCGCGCGCGCCGATTTCAGCCGCCCAGCGCTGAACATGGGCATAGCTCGCAACCTGCAGAAATTCGGCCGCTCCGTAGAGCTCGCCCTGCGCCAGCTGCCCGTACCAGGGCCAGATCGCCATGTCGGCAACCGTATAATCGGCACCCGCGACATAGGCGCTCTCGGCCAGCCGCCGGTCGAGCACGTCGAGTTGGCGCTTGGTCTCCATCGCGTAGCGATTGATCGGATACTCGAGCTTTTCGGGCGCATAGGCGTAGAAGTGCCCGAAACCGCCGCCGACGAATGGCGCGCTTCCCATCTGCCAGAACAGCCAGGACAGACATTCCGCGCGCGCCGCCCCATCGGTCGGCAGGAAGCGGCCGAACTTCTCGGCGAGGTAGACCAGGATCGCGCCGGATTCGAAGACGCGGACCGGCTCCGGCCCGCTGCGATCGACCAGCGCCGGAATCTTGGAGTTCGGATTGACCTCCACGAAGCCGCTGCCGAACTGATCGCCCTCGCCGATGTTGATCTGCCACGCGTCATACTCGGCGTCGCCATGCCCCGCGGCCAGCAGCTCCTCAAGCATGATCGTCACTTTGACGCCGTTCGGGGTGCCGAGCGAGTAGAGCTGCAGCGGATGGCGCCCGACCGGCAGGGGCTTGTCGTGCGTCGCGCCGGCGATCGGTCGGTTGATGCTGGCGAAGCGGCCGCCGCTCTCCCGATCCCAGGTCCAGACCGCCGGCGGCACATAGTCTTGGTTCGTCATGGTCGTGGTCACCCGGTCCTTCTCAGCCTGCGGGCGGTGAGGTAGGTCGCACCCATTGACGTCGCAAGTGACCGCCCGCGCCCTGCGGTCCTGCGTGTCGGACGGGGAGGACGGGCATCATGGAGACGATCGGCCGCGATCTGGTGGAGATGCAGCGGGTGCCGCTTGCCGCCGCGCACGTCGCGGCCATCCAAGCGATCGGAACGGAGCGGTCCTATCCGGCGGGCACGATCCTGGTTTCGCCCGGCGATCCGGCCGATCGCTTCATCTATGTGGTGGCGGGCGAGATCGAGGTGCTGGACGTGTTCACCGGCGAGCGGCTGGTGCCCTCGACGCTCGGCCCGACCCAGTTCATGGGCGAGATCTCCTTCCTGTCCGGTGGCAACTGGGCGCTGCCGTTCCGCGCCGCGCAGGACAGCCGGGTAATCGAGGTGCCGCGCGGCGACATGCTCGCGTTGATGGGGCGCGTTCCCGAAATGTCGGACATCATCATCACCGTGCTCGCGGCGCGACATCGCAAGCACCTGGAGTCGGGCCGGAGTTCGCTGGTGCTGATCGGCGCGGAAGGCGACCGGACGATCAGCCGGATCGCGGAGTTCGCGGGACGCAACCGGCTGCCGTGCGCGTCGCACCCGCTCGGCAGCGAGGCGGCGCGTGCCGTGGCGGTGAGCTGCGCGGCGGACCCGGAGCGCCCGGTGGTGGTGTTCGGCCGCGACATGGTGGTCACGGACCCGACACCCGAGAAGATCGCCAGGCTGATGGGGCTCAGCCGCGACCTGGTCGACGAGGAGACCGTCGACGTGCTGATCGTCGGCGCGGGCCCGGCGGGCGTCGCGGCGGGTGTCTACGCGGGCGCGGAAGGGCTGCGCGCACTGGTCGTGGAGGATATCGCGATCGGCGGGCAGGCGGGCACGTCGAGCCGTATCGAGAACTACATGGGCTTTCCGACCGGCATTTCGGGTGCCGACCTGGTGTGGCGCGGCGAGGTCCAGGCGATGAAGTTCGGCACGCGCTTTGCCATGCCGCTGCGCGTCGATGCGCTGGAGCGAATGGCGGACGGCAGCTTCTGCGCTACCTTCAGCACCGGCACGCGGGTCCGTGCCCACGCGGTCGTGATCGCGACGGGCGTGCAGTATCGCCGCATGGCGATCGACCGGCTCGCTGACCTGGAGGGCGCCGGCATCTATTATGCCGCGATCGAGAACGAGGCGCGCTTCTGCCGCGAGGGCGAGGTGATCGTCATCGGCGGCGGCAACTCCGCCGGCCAGGCCGCGATGTACCTCAGCCGGGTGGCGCGGCGGGTGCGGGTGCTGGTGCGCGGCAACTCGCTGGCGGCGTCGATGTCGAGCTACCTGTCGAGCCGGCTGGAGGCGGATCCGGCGATCACGATCGAGTATGGCGCGCAGGCGACGGCGGTGCACGGCGAGCAGCGGCTGAAGGCCGTGACGATCCGCCGGGACGACGCGGAGGAGGTGGTCGACACCTGCGCGATGTTCGTGATGGTGGGGGCGGTCCCGAACACGGTGTGGCTAGCCGATCTGGTGCGGCTGGACGACAAGGGTTTCGTGCTGACCGGTGCCGACGCCGGTGCGGCAGCGCCGCATGCGACCTCGTGTCCGGGCGTCTTCGCGGTGGGTGACGTCCGCGCCGGATCGGTCAAGCGTGTCGCCTCGTCTGTCGGCGAGGGCTCGGTCGTGATCTCGAGCGTCTGGTCGCACGTCCATGCGGGGGCAGGGCGGGCGCCCTGACAGATGTGCGCTGCCGGCGCGTTGGACAGGCCGCCGCCCGTCGGAGCAGACCCCCCGGTGGCATCGGGCCTGAGCCGGTACAAGCCGGGCGACACCGCGGCACGAACGCGCCGGCATCGCCCGACGAATGCATCCGCGGCCCCGTTTCGCCGGGCCGCGAATGCCCCCTGATGCTTGAAGAGTTGAAAGAGGCCACACGGCCGAGCGCGCATGCCGGTGGCTGCGGGTGAACACCGAGGCGGCGTTCGCGGTCCATGTGCTGGGTTCCGTGTTGCCGACGCTCAGGAATCGATGCCCGCCCGATGGCCGATGGCTGGGTCGGCGCAGCTGCCCGGTCCTCTGTCCATGGAACGTCAGCTCGCGGCTGCCAGCCAGCACTGAGATTTGCGCAGCTCTCCTAGCACACGTCGAACAACCACGTTAACGTCTGATCCGTCGTGGACCGGCAACAGCAGCGTCGTCCAGCACGCTGATCGAGCGGCCACTTAAGAGAGATCGAAGTGCTGTTCGAAGGGCGATTGTGGGACATCCCGCCGTCTCGTTGCAACGCCGACCCCCACTATTTCGACCGCACGGTCGATCACGTGACCGGCACGACATTGTCGTCACTGTTGCGGTCGATGTACTTGTTGTACGGATCGACGCCTGCGAACGCCGGCTTGCGGGTGGAGAGTACGCGGATCTGCTGCGTGCCGGACCGGACCGGCCGGCGCTCCATCCACACCACATCCTTCGCCGCGAATGCGCCGAGACCCGGGCGGGCATCGAACAGGCCAACCTCGATCTCGTCGGACAGCGGCACGCGGCGTTCCTTGCCGGTCCCGTCGGCATAGGCCTTGTCGGCGGTGACCGTCACCGCCGTTTCCCAGCGTCCGTCCGGGAGCCGGCGGCTGGTCGCCGCGGTCGATTTCAGGTCGTAGAGCGTGATCCGTGACAGCAGGTCGAGAATCAGCTCGCGCTCTGCCGGCGTTCGGGTGAGCGAGAGATAGCCGTTCACCAGGTCGGTGGAGCGCGCATAGGGGGCCCCCTTGAACCGGTAGCGGGCGAGCAGCCGCGCGAGCATCGCGTTCACGCGCTCTTCGCCCAGCCGGTCCTGGAGCAGGTACAGCACGACCGAGCTCTTTCGGTAATGGATGTACTGCTGGTTCTCGACCCGGTCGAGCGGCAGCTCCTCGATCCGCTCGCTCCCGCGCGAGCGCAGGTAGTTGTCGAGCTCGTACTTGAGGAAGCGGCGGATCTTGTCCTCGCCGTAGCGGTGCTTCATCACCATTAGCGCACCGTACTGGGCCATGGATTCGACCAGCATGGTCCCGCCCTGCATGTCCGCGCTGATCAGCTGGTGCGCCCAGTACTGGTGCGCAAGCTCGTGTGCGGTGACGTAGCTGACATAGTCGATCGCGTCTGGATCGCTGGTGTCGGCGATGAAGCCGATCGCCTCCGAATAGGGGATCGTGCCGGCGAACGCCTGCGCGAAGCTGGCGTAGCCCGGAAACTCGATGATCCGCGCATAGTCGAACTGGTAGGGACCGAACGCCTGGGTAAAGTAGGCGAGCGACGTCTTCATCGCGCCCAGCATCCGATCGACGTTGTAGCCGTGCTTCGGATCGTAGAACACCGACAGGCGCACGCCGGGCGCGTCGACGCTCTTCTCCGCATAGGCCGCCGACTGGACCGAGAAGAAGGCGAGGATCGGCGCGCTCGACCTGAAGTGCGCCGTGCGGCGGCCGTTGGCCGTTCGGTCCGACAGCTTGCGGCCGGGCGCGATCGGAGTCTGGGCGGCATCGGTTGTCACCGTGATGTCGGACATGACCCAGGGGGCGTTGCCGACGTAGTTGCGCCGCTGCGCCGACGTGTCCTCCAGCTTGGCCATCCGCAGCTCGGCCGGCAGGCCGTACTTGCGGCGCTTGATTCGGTCGGTCAGCAGCGCCGATCGGTCCATCCCGATCTGCGGGGCAATGTTGGCGTTGTTGAGGAAGCTGCCGTTGGCGACGACGGAGGTGTCGTCCCCGTTTGCGCGCAGGCCCTGCTGGTGGCGCGTGGTGGCAAAGGTCAGTGTGCCGACCGCGCCGGGGGCGAGCGGCCGTTCGAAGCGGTAGATGCGGTACTTCATGTCCGCATCGTCCATCGCGACGCGCGCGCCCGGGACCGTGATCGCGTCGATGCGGGTGAGCGGGTCGGTCAGGCGGACGTGGAGGTCGGAGAGCGGCGCGCCGGTGTCGTTGACGAAGCGGTAGGCGCCCCGAGTCTCCGCACGGCGCTCTGCCGGGAACAGCGCGACGTTCATCCGGATGTCGGTGATCGAGGGCTGGAGCACGCGCTCGTACTTCAGATACTTTCGCTCGAACCGGGCGAGCTGCGCTTCACGGTCTTCGCTGGTGCGATAGTCATTCAGCACGTTCATGTTCCAGAACAGCCAGCCACCGGTCGCGCCTGCGACGACGAGGGCAGCCGCGAGGATCGCACCCGGCATGCCCGCCAGCCGGCGCGGCAGTCGGCGCAGCCGCGGCACCAGCCGCGTCTCCGTACCGCGCCGCCAGAGCAGGTGCGCAAGCACCGCGAGCGCGACCGCGATCGCACCCCAGTAGAGCCGCAGCCACCAGCCGAGCGCCTCGCCGATCTGCGCACCGTTCATGTCGGAGAAGCGCTGCGATCCAGTCGCGCCATAATTATACAGCGGGTGTTCGAACCCCATGTTGGTGAGCGTGATGGTGGCGACCAGGTAGATCACCATGATCCCCCAGCCGACGTACTTGTTGGGGCTGAGCGCCTGAACGAACACCGCCAGGATGGCGAGGATCGCCATGTCGACGCCGGACGGCAGCAGGTACCAGGCGAGGTACTGGCCGAGCTCCACCGCACCATGGCCGCGCGCGAGCTGAATGATGATCGCGGTGAGCACCGCAACCGACAGGGTCGCGAACAGGACGCCGGTGACCGCCAGCGCCTTGGGCAGCATGTACGCCCAGTTCGGCAGCGCGGTCGCATCGACGATCTCGTGCATGCGCCGTTCGCGGTCGCGCCAGACGAGCTCGCCCGAATAGTAGATCGCGATGATGATCGGGATCAGCCCGAACGTGCCCTGGAGCGTCTGGATCAGCGCAAAGGTGAGCGGGCGCGCGGGCGTGCCATAGATCTCGTTCGCGAACAGCAGCCCGCCGACCGTGTTGAACAGGCCGACCACCAGCAGGACGATGAACGCCGGGCTCTTGAACACCAGCCGCATCTCGAACCGGCAGCGCGCGGAGAAACGCGCCCAGGCGGCGGCACCCTGGCGCGGATCGGGCAGGCGATCGACAACGAGCGGCGGCGTCGCGGCGAGCTTAGCCTCCGCCTTCGCCTGCTTGCGCAAACGTCGCTTTGAGGCGCCGCGCTCTGAGAAGGTGAAGCGAGCGTAAGCGAGTAAGAGGGCAAGAAGGCTGACGCCCACCCAGATCGCGCGATTGGCGAGCAGCGCGCCGGTGATCGCGGGCACGGTCGTGTTCGACTCGCTCGCGGTCCAGTAGCGGGTGACGTTGGTGACGGAAGCGATCCCGAACGGTTCGAGATAGCCGGCCAACTCGCGCAACTCCGGCTTAGACCGCATAATCGTGTTGAGCACGATGTACGCGACCAGGAAGACGACGACGCCGAGATAGCTATACATCATCGACCGCGTCATCGTCGCGACCGCGAAGAAGATGCACGCCGTCAGGAACAGATTGGGCAGCGACAGGACAGTGTAGGCGTAGGCGAGGGCGCCCCAGTTGGTCGGCCCGAGTGTCTCCGCGTCGATCCACGGCATCGCCGACCCGACCAGGATCGCGAGCGGCACCGCGAGAAACGCGATCGCGGAGGCGAGAAACGCGCCCAGGAACCGCGCGAGGAGATAGTCGAACTTGGTCACCCGGGTAGAGCGGACCATCGGCCCGAACCCGCTCTCATCGTCCCGGACGATCACGTTTGCGACGAAAGCCGTCGTGACAAACATGAAGAAGATCGACAGGATCAGGTGCGTCTGGATGATTGCGACGGGCGAGTTCTTGTGGATGTTGCCGCCGCTGCCGATCTGGATCTGCTCCACCGTCACTGACCCGAAGGTCAGCAGGAAGAACAGGATCGCGACGACCCAGAACACCGGGTTGCGCAGCTGGTAGCGAAGCTCGAAGCCCGCGATCTTGCCGAACATGGGCGTCCCCCTCAGGCGGCGTGAGCGGCGGGGGCGCGGCGCGAGTGGGCGAGGGTGGAGAAGTAGACATCCTCCAGCCCGCCCTCGACGGCGGCGAAGCGGTCGCCGGGATCGCCGTCCGACAGGATGTGGACGATGGTCCGGCCGGCGAACAGCCGGGTCGAGATCACCTCGTAGCGGGCGCGGTACGCGTCCAGCGCGTCGCGGTCGATCGTCCGCGCCCACACCGTTCCGCGCGCCCGCGCGATCAGGTCGAGCGGCGCGCCCTCCAGCTGGATGCGCCCGCCCGCCAGCACCGCCATGCGCGGGCAGAGGTCGGCGACATCCTCGACGATGTGGGTCGACAGGATGATGACGACGTTCTCGCCGATCTCCGCCAGCAGGTTGAGGAAGCGGTTGCGCTCCTCCGGGTCGAGCCCGGCGGTCGGTTCGTCGACGATGATGAGGTCGGGGTTGCCGATCAGCGCCTGAGCGATCCCGAAGCGCTGACGCATGCCGCCGGAAAAGCCGGCGATCGCCTTTCTGCGGACGGTCCACAGGTTGACCTGATTGAGCAGCGTCTCAACCGTCTCCTTGCGCTCGCGCGCCGAGGCGACGCCCTTCAGCACGGCCATGTGATCGAGCATGTCGTAGGCGGACACACGCGGGTAGACGCCGAAATCCTGGGGCAGGTAGCCGAGCCGCGCGCGGAGCGCCTCCGGCTGGGCGATCACGTCGACGTCGCCGAACCGGATGCTGCCCGACGTCGGGGTTTGCAGCGTGGCGACGGTCCGCATCAGCGTAGACTTGCCCGCGCCGTTCGGGCCGAGCAGGCCGAACATGCCCTTCGGCACGCTGAGGCTCACACTGTCGAGCGCGCGGGTGCCATTGCCGTAGACATGCGTGACCGAGGTCAGTTCCAGCACCGGTGATTCTCCCCCATGAGTATCACCAGTGTAATACACCTTGGCCGGTTGGAAAGCAGATTCAGGCAACCCTGGACCTCTCGAGCACAGCTTCAGCGCGCGTGCTCAGCCCGCTGAACGGATGGCAGCTTCCGGATTGATCAGACGAACATGGCTGACTGCAACCGGGCCTTGGCAGCCGGTTCGCTCAGGACCAGCGACGCCATCTCGAAGTCGCCGGTACCCATATGATATGTTCCGCTGTCCAGACCGGGCGCGTCACTCATTTCTCTGGTCAGTAGCCGTAACGCCTGCACATGGCGTCGAAACGTCGATAGTCGGCTAGGCCGGTGCCAGCGTCACCGCGTCGGCGCATCTGACGGCACGACGCCTGCAACCGCGCGCGTGTCGCCGGATTTATCGCAGGAGCGCCGAATGGACGGCCGCCTTTTGCGCGTCGAGCCTCGGCCTGCGTAACGGCGTCCATCGAGAGCGTGCCCGTAAGCTGGCCCATGTCGAGCGCACCGGTCGTCTGCGCCTGCACCGGCGTGGCGGCGACCACTACCGCAAGCATCACCAATCTCACCAAAACAACTCCTGACAGTTGGGAACTCAAACGCGGCACCTCTGGTATGTGCCGACAAGAGCACACCCGTCCGTGATCGCTGCCATCATGATCCGGAAAACGCAGCGGTAGGCCCCGACAACGCGATCTCCACCGCGCGGCAGATGTTGGCGGCCGATTTGGCGAGCGTGCCGTCGTAGTCGAACAGCGCGAGGCGCGTCACCGGCAGCGGCCCCGGGCGGTGTCGCGGTAGCGGACGGTGACGGGGCCGTAGAAGAAACTGCCGCCGACCGGGTGCAGGTCACCGTTCGACAGGCACGGTGCGCTGATGACGAGCGTCGCGGGATCGATCCACGCCAGTCCCTCATCCTCGCCTCGCCGGGGAAAGTTGGGCACGAGCACGTGCCGAGTGTGGAAGGTGGCGGCGATGTCGCGCACCGGAATCTCGCCAATATCGGGAAAGCCCTCCACCTTGCTGCGCCGGACGGGAACGGCACGGTCGGCGGGACTGAGCGTCAGCACGGTCTTGCCCGGCACGTCGCACAGCTCCGGACACCACAGCCGCGCGACGATGCGCCGGCTGGGGGACGCCGCCACGTCGATCAGCCAGGCATGATCCTCCTTCTGGTCGCCGCAGCCGGCGAGCAGCAGCACGGCGGCGAGCGCCGCGACCCTCACCGCCACGCGCGCATCATCGCCGCGATCGCGGTGCGCCCGGCGGCGGCGCTGCCGTCGGCGGCGCGGAGGCGGGCAGCGGCTGGCTTGTTCTGGTTGACCTTGACGGTGCCGCGCCACGCCTGGACGCGGAGTCGAAAGCCGACGATCGCGTCGAGCATCCGCTCCCACCGGTTCGCGTCCATCTTGTCGGGCGTCCAGCTCTCACCCGGCAGCCGATCCTCGTGGACGGACGTCAGCAACCGCACCTGCGCCGCCAGCGCGTCGCGGTCCATGCGGCTGACCTGCCCCTCCAGCTCCGCCGCGACGTAGTTCCAGGTAGGTACCTCGTCCGGCCCGAGTCCGTACCAGCTGGGTGATACATATCCGTCAGGACCGTTGACGACGAACAACCCCGTGGCGTCGTCCAGGTGGCGCGTGATCGCGTTGCCGCGCGCGACGTGCAGGGTCAGTGTCTCGTCATTCTCCCACACCACGGGCAGGTGGACGACGCGCGGGCCATCGGGCGTGCCCGCGAACAGGGTGCCGAAACTGACGTCCGCGACGAAGCGGCGGATGGCGTCGCGATCGTCCCAGTGGAAGCGACGGTCGGGATGCATCGCCGGCTACCGCTTGGGCGCGCGGGGCGTCGCGGGTCCCCGCGGCCGCGCCGGCGCGCGGGGCTTGGCGGCCGTCGCAGGCGACTTCGCCGCGCTCGTGCGGGGCTTGGCAGCGGGCCCCCGTGGCTTGGCGGCGGGCCTGGGCTTCGCATCCTCGCTGCCACGGGCGCGGCGCTCACCCTTGCGGTCCTTGCGGACCGTCTTGGCATGCGCCTTGGCCTTGGCCTTCTCCTCGGCGCGGGTGGGGGCGGGGCCCTCGTCAGAGAGGGGCCGGTCGCCACGCGCGAGATCGAAGCCGAGCAGGGCCATGCTCTCGGCGAAGTGCTGCGGCAGCTCCGCGGTCACGTCGACCCGCCCGCCGTCCGGCGCATCGATGCGGATGCGCCGCGCGTGGAGGTGCATCTTGCGGCTGACCCCGCCGGTCAGGAACGCGTCCGCGCCGCCGTACTTGCCATCGCCGACGATCGGGTGGCCGATCGCCGCCATGTGGACGCGCAGCTGATGGGTGCGCCCCGTGAGCGGCTGGAGCTCGACCCAGGCGGCGCGGTTGCCGGCACGCTCCAGCACACGGTAGCGGGAGCGCGAGGGCTGACCCTCATGCTCGCTGACGTGCATCTTCTCGCCGCCGGTGCCCGGTTGCTTGGCGATCGGCAGGTCGATCAGCCCGTCTTCGATGTCGGGGACGCCCGCGACCAGCGCCCAGTAGACCTTTCGTGCGGTGCGGCCGGAGAAGCTCTTGGCGAAGAAGGCGGCGGCGCGAGCCGAGCGCGCGATCAGCAGCGCGCCGCTGGTATCCTTGTCGAGCCGATGGACGAGCTTGGGCCGCCCCTCCGCGTCGAACTGCAGCGCGTCGAGGAGGCCATCGACGTGCTCGATGGTCTTGGTCCCGCCCTGGGTGGCGAGGCCCGGCGGCTTGTTGATGACGATGGCGTGCGGATCGCGGTGGATCACGATCTCCTGCGCGAACGCCGCCTGCTCCGCGCTGACCGGCGGACGCTCGCGCTTCGGGCGCGCGCTCGCGGCCGGTTTCGGCTCGTCGGGGGGCACGCGGAGCTGCTGACCGGCGCGCAGGCGATCGCCCGGCGCCGCGCGCGCGCCGTCGACGCGGAGCTGCCCGGTGCGCGCCCAGCGCGACACGGTGTTGAAGCTGACATCGGGCAAGTGGCGCCTGAACCAGCGGTCGAGGCGAATGTCGTCGTCGTCCGCATCGACGGTGAACTGGCGCACGTCGCTCATGCGAGCCCCCGAGTGAGCGCGAGCCCGGCGGCCAGCGCCGCGATTGCGCCGATCACCGAGGCGGCGACGTAGCCGAGCGCAGTGGCGAGCGCCCCACGTTCGATCATCTGCACGACGTCCAGGCTGAATGCGGAAAAGGTCGTGAAGCCGCCGAGCACCCCGACGCCGAGCAGCAGGCGCACGCCCTCACCACCGCCGGCGCGGGCGAGTGTGCCGACCAGCAGCCCCATCAGCAGCCCGCCGGCCAGGTTCACCGTCAGTGTGCCCCACGGATAGCCGGGGCCGAGCGCCTGCAGCGTCCAGCGTCCGACCAGATGCCGCGCGCCCGCCCCCGCGGCCCCACCGGTCATCACGAGAAGAAGGTTGCCCATGACCGCCGCGGTAGCGCGGATGCGCAGGTGTGGGAAGCGGTGGGCCGGTGCGACCCAACCTCACATCCTGTCCGCCGCCGCCTGTGTCACTGCCGCCCGGCGCCCTGCCGGGCAGCGAGATTGCAAGCACCTGCACCGCCTTGACCCGCTTGCTGCGCCATTCGCGGAGTAACGGTTGCAAGAATTATCCAGTGCGTCGAGCCGGTTAGCGGCGGTACTGTGAGGAGGGAACCTGATGTTTTCCGGTTTGGCTTTCGGCTCGACGCTGCTGCTGGCAGTCGCCACGATGACGCAGGATTATGGAAGCATGGCGTCCGACAGCCTTTCCTCGGCTGGTTCCTTCGCCGGCACCGTCGGCGTCAACGCTAACCTGAAGACCCAGCCACGCAGCAAGCAGTCGGCGCGGAACGTCGACGCCGAAGCTCGCGCCGGCTGTGCGAACAAGGGTCGCGCTGCTGCCAGGCTTGGTGCCGAGCATCCCAAAGTGCGCCGCTTGTACGCGCTCTGCGCTCAGGCCGGACTATAACAATAGTCTACTCGGACAGACGGCGCATGCCAGCGGGCATCACTCTGCCGGGTTGGCGACCTTCGACCCTGGTTCTTCGGCCAGCGAGAAGCTCGGCCAACCGCGCGATGGCAGGTGACCGAGCAGGCGGGCGCGGACCGCGGCGTACAGTCGCGCCGGAAGCATCGCGCGTGTGAGGAGGGTGGCGGCGTAGCGAAGCGGCAGCGCGCCGACCGAAACAGCCCGGACGATCGTGCCGATGCCCGCGAGCGGCCGATCCCGCAGGAGAGGCACACCGAGGTTTCGCGCCTCGTAGGCCAGCAGCGACTTGGGCGAGAGCACGTCGCGCGCACCCGCCATGAAGGCGTAGCCGCGCTCGAGCGAGTGGTCGTTGCTCAATCGGCCGGGGCGAGCGTCGTCATTGTAGATCGACAGCGGCGAGTCGATCATCAGATACTCCGCGCCAGCGTTGCAGGCGTCGATCGCGAAGAGGTGGTCCTCGCCGAGCGGCAGTTCGCGAAAGCCGACAGCGCCGGCGATCGCCCGTGAAACCAGGAAGGAGCTGGTCTGGCAGAAGCCGGCATGGACGAAGATGTATTCGTCCATGCGCTCGCCCGACCGCTTGGGGCGGTGTGGGCAGAGAATGAAACGATCCGGTGTAAGGTTGACGATCGACCGGGTCACGCAGAACACAAGATCCGGATCAGACCGCGTCAGCACGGCTGCGACCTGCCGTTCCAGCTTGGTCGGATGCCAGCCATCATCGGCGTCGAGGAACGCGACGAATCGGGCACGCGCCGCCGCGATCCCGGAGTTCCGCGCCGCGCTGGCGCCGGCATTGGCGGCGTGGCGGATCAGCCGGATGCGCGGGTCGCTGCCCGCCCGGGCGAGCGCGCCCGCGACATCGTCGCGGGAGGCGTCGTCGACGACGATCAGCTCCCAGTCGCGATAGGTCTGCGCCATCACTGCCGCGATAGCGTCGGGCAGCGTCCGAGTGCTGTTGTACACGGGAATGATGACGCTGACGACCGGAGGGGTAAGGCCAACAGGGATAGCCGGGGCTGAAGCTGGATCGGCTGCCTGCACCTACGCCTCGCTCCCGTGCGGACAACCGCCCAGCTTGCTGCGCGACGGGTAACGGGCCGTCGTTCCAAAGAGAACTTTGATCTTGCGGGGTCGCGAGCGCAAGCGGGCGCATGGCCGTTACCGTACCAATCCGGTCCGATAAGGATCGAAAAATCATTGCACTCCAAGCAGCTAAGCGCCGGAGTCAGCGTCCGTTGTTTGCCAGCAGCGTGACGTCGGCCGTGTCGTCGTCGCGCGCGCTTGCGACCAGCAGGAAGGCGCCGCCGTCGCGTGTGCGGGTGCCACGGAGAATGTGTCGGGTGCCGTCGCTCTGGTGTTCGACGCGGTAACCTGCCGCCGTGCTGCGCGCGTAGGCGGCGTCGATCACGCGGGCGAGCGGCCGGAGCGCGACATAGCTGACCGCGCGGGTGCTGCAGACCGGGCCGGCGGCGCCCGCCGCCTCGATCACGCGTGCGTCCGCGGGCAGGGGCAGGTCGGCCGGCAGGCGCACCGCCCAGCGCGCCGTGTAGCGCCACTGCGCGACGCAGGCCGACAGCGCCGGATCGCGCTGTTCGGCCGCGAGCGCAGCGAGGGTAAGCGCCTGGGTCGCGGCGCGGCAGTCGGTGCAGGGTGAGGGCGCCGGTGCGGCGGCAGCGGGCTCGCCCGCCTCGATGCGGCCGAGCGCCACTGCCGGCAGCGGTGCGCCATAGGGCTGGCCGGGCGGGCGGACGCTGTTGGCGTTGGCGCGCGTGCTCAATTGCGGATCGGTCATCAGCGGATCGCCGAGCACGCTCATCAGCAGCGGATCACCGCTGTCGCGCCTGCCGGCCGCGGCCAGATCCTCGTCCAGCGGATCGACTGCCGCCGTCTGCGGCGCATCGGCCGAGCAGGCGGTCAGCAGCAGGAGGACCGGGAGGGCGCGTCGGAACATCCGGCGGCTATGCCGCGCCGCGGTTAAGGACGGGTGAGCAGCCGTCTTATCTTGCCATGACACCGCCGCGGACCCATATTCGGCGTCATGCTGAACGTCCTCTCGGTCCTGATCGGCCTGTCGTCGCTGGTGTTCATCCTGCCCGGCGTGTTCCCGCTGCTCGGCGCGCTGAACTGGCTCGCGGTCCCCATCACGCTGGTGGGGCTGGTGCTCGGCATGGTGTCGAGCCGCAACACCGGGCGGAACCTCAACCTGGTGCTGCTGGTGGTCGCGATCCTGCGGCTGTCGCTCGGCGGCGGGATCCTGTGAGCTAGACGGCGCCCCGGACCTGTTCCGGGCGCCATGCGGCAGCGAGCGTCGCGCCGATGGCGTAGTGCGCAGCGAACCGATGAGTGGACCCCGGCCAAAGGCCGGGGTCGCGAGGGCGGCCAGTGAGCCGCCCCCTTATCACATGCCGATGATGCCGCCGTCGGTGCGGGTGATCACCACCGTCGCCGAGCGCGGGCGGGAGCCCGTCGCCGCACCCGTCTGGCTCGCGGGCCAGTTGCTGGTGATGTTCGACGGGTCGCCGTTCTCACCGGGGTGCTGAATGTTGACGAACAGCGTGCGGCCGTCCGGCGTCGTGTCGATGCCGGTGATCTCGCACTCGCGCGGGCCGACCAGGAAGCGCTTGAGCGCGGTGCCCAGCAGCTTGCCCATCGGGGTCGCCTGAGTGGTGGTCGCGCCCGCCGCCGTCCGGTTGGTCACCGTCCGGACGCTGCCGTCGCCGGTCTGACCCGGCAGCGCAACGAGCATCTGGTTGTTGGTGACGTCGGTGAAGGCGCCGTCGTCCGTCTGGATCCAAAGCAGCGGTGTGATCTGGCCGCTGGGGTTGGTGGTGCGGCCGAACCACAGGCCGTCCGGGCTGGAGAAGTCGTTGTCGGCGGTCAGACCCGAGATGTTGATGTTGGCCGCATCTAGATCCGACCCCGCGCCGAACGCGAAATTGTCCCAGCGGAACGCCAGCGCCTCCGTGGTGTCCCCGGTTTCGCGCAGGCGCAGGATGTGGCCGTTGCGGTTGCTGACCGAGGTCGAGGGCGGATCGAGGTAGGCGCGCGGGTTGGCGGCGTCGGTGTTAGCGGGGGTGCGCGTCGAGTTGTTGGTGAGCGTCAGGTACATCTCGCCGGTGACCGGGTTCACCGCGGTCCACTCGGGGCGATCCATGCGGGTCGCGCCAACAACATCCGCCGCGAGCCGCGCGTGGGTCAGCACGTCCGCCTGGTCGGCGAAGGGGTAGACCGTGCTGGTCGAGGTGATCCCGTTCTGACCGAACACCAGCGGCACCCAGGTGCCGGAGCCGTCGGCGTTGAACTTCGCGACGTAGAGCGTGCCGGCGTCGAGATACTTGTCGCCGATCGCCAGACGATCGGTTGCCGCCGCGTCCGCCTCAACCCAGGCGGTGTTCGACACGAACTTGTAGAGGTACTCGTTGACCGCGTCGTCGCCCATGTACCAGGCGGGGCGGCGGCCGGCGACGAACACGCCCGGCCACGCGCCCTCGTGGTTCATGCGCCCGAGCGCAGTGCGCTTGCGGGGCGCGCGGGTCGGGTCATAGGGATCGAACTCGACCACCCAGCCGTACTGGTTGGGCTCGTTGCGATAGTCGGCGGTGGCATCCGCACCGGTCGCCTGCGCGTCCCACTTGCGAAACACGGTGTTGGCGGGGTTCGACGGCGTGACCGTCGACCAGCCGTAGCTGCCTGTGCCGCTGCTGACGCCGTAGCGGGTGAGCGCGGTGACTTCCTTCGCCGTGCGGCGCGGGTTGTCGGTCGCCGTCGGGCGGCGGAAGTAACCGGCCCAGTTCTCTTCGCAGGTCAGCATCGTGCCCCACGGCGTATAGCCGTTGGCGCAGTTGTTGATGGTGCCGCGGCCGTCGGTGCCGGCGGGCGAGTAGGCGGTGCGGACAAAGGCCGTGCCGCGCACCGGACCGTTGATGACCGTCGGCGTGTTGGGCGTAATGCGGCGGTTAAGCGTGCTCGCCTGGTTGTAGGTCCAGGCGCCGGTCGCGCTCGCGCGGCTGACCTCAACGACGGAAACGCCGTGCGCCTCGATCTCCTTCAGCGCCTCACCTTCCGGCCGCGTGCCGGAGGTCGGGCCGGTCGGGTGGAGATAGGCCTGGGTGATGTTCTCGTGGTTCATGACCAGCAGGCCGCGGGTGCTGCTGTTCGGGTCACGCGCGGTGCCGGTCGCGGCCAGCCCGAAGTAATGCATGCCGTCGTGGTGGTCGCCGGCGCGGTTGGCGAAGTCGGTGTCGGTGCCGTCGTTGCGGTACGCCGGAGTCGCGGCCGTCAGCGGATCGCCCAGCCGGTAGAGCACGGTGGCGGTGTAGCCGGCTGGCACCGTCACGACGTCGTTGCGGTTCTTGGGAACGGCCGTGAAGCTGAGTGTCGCGGGATTGAGCGTGACGCTGGTTTCGGTCGTCGCGGTCTGGCCGCGGCTGTCGGTCGCAGAGAAGCGGAGCACCGCGGTGCTCGACGTGGCGACGGCCGGCGCGATGAAGCTGGTGGTGGTGCCGCTGGTGTTGAGCGTCAGCGTCGGCCCGCTCACCTGCGTGAACGCGCTGGAGCTGATCGCGCCCGCATCGTCGTTGGCCCGGCCGGTGATCGTCACGACGTTGCCCGCCGTCGTCGCCGCCGCGGTCGCGACGCTCACGTCGGGCGGCGTGTCGGACACGCTGTTGTCGTCGCAGGCGGCGAGCAGCCCGCCGCCGAACACCGCGATCGCCGCGGCCGACGCGCCGCCGCGCAGCGTCTCGCGACGCGAGTAGCGCTGCTCGATCATGTCGTTGAGCAGCGGATTGGACGTGCGGTTGGTATCGACGTCGCCGTCGGAATAGCCGTAATCAATCAGGTCGGTCATGGTGCATCCCCCCACAGGAGCTGGTGAGCGCCCGCGGAGTCGCGAGGCGGCGTCGGGGGCTGCAGTGGGGGACACCTCTTACGCGCGCGTGGCAGCGGCGTTGCAGGGCGATTACACCAACGTGACAGACACGTGACAACAGGGGTGGCGCACCACCCCTGTTCACGAAAACTTACAACGCGATGATGCCGCCATCGTTCCGGGTGACGACGATGGTCGCGGATCGCGGCCGGGCACCGGGGGCGGCGCCCGCCTGGTTGGCGGGCCAGTTGCTGCTGGGCGCGGCCGCCGTCCCGTTCTCACCCGGGTGCTGTATGTTGACGAACAGCGTGCGGCCGTCCGGCGTCGTTTCCGCGCCGGTCACCGCCGCCTCGTTCGGGGCGACCAGGAACCGCTTCAGCCGCGCGGCCGTAACGGCGGCACCGATCCGCGTCGCCTGGCTGGTGCCGTTCGCGTTGGTGATCGTGCGGGTGTTCGCGGTTGTCGCGGCATCGCCCAGCGCGCCGGATAGACCGGCGAGCAGCTGATTGTTGGTGACGTCGCGGAAGGCCGTGTCATCGGTCTGGACGAACAGCACGGCCGCCCCCAGCCCGGCAGGGTTTGAGGGACGCGCGAAGCGCAGCGATTCCGCGCCGGAGAAATCGTTGTCGGCGGTCAGCGCGGACACGTTGACGTTGGTCGCGTCGAGATCCGCCCCGCTGCCGAACAGGTAGATGTCCCAGCTGAAGGTCGTCGCTTCCGGCAGCGATCCGGTGTCGCGCAGGCGCAGGATGTGGCCGTTGCGGTTGCCGACCGCCGCAGCGGGGGGATCGGTGTAGATGCGCGGGTTGGGCGCGTTGGGGGCGGTGCGGCTGTTGCTGCCGACGAGCGCAACGTGAAGGTCGCCGGTCGCAGGTGACACCTGCATGCCGGCCGGCCGATCCATTGGCGTCGCCGCCAGTATGTCGCCCGCGATCCGCGCGTTGGTCAGCACGTCTGCCTGGTCGGCGAACGAGTAGGTCGCGTTGGCGGCATCGAGCCCGTTCGTCCCGAAGGTCAGCGGCACCCAGGTGCCGGTGCCGTCGGCGGCGAAGCGCGCGACATAGAGCGTGCCGGTGTCCAGATACTTGTCGCCGGCGGCCATCCGGTCACCGCCGGCCGCGTCGGCGGACGCCCAGGCGGTCTGCGACACGAACTTGTAGAGGTACTCGTTCTCGCCGCCGTCGCTCATGTAGATCGCCGGGCGGACGCCCGCGGTGAAGATCGACGGGGCGATACCGGAGTGCGCCAGTCGCCCGAGCGCCGTGCGCTTCCGCACGGTGGCGGCGGGGTTGTACGGATCGACCTCCACCACCCAGCCGAACTGGTTCGGTTCGTTGCGGAAGTCGGCGGTGGCGGCGCCGGCGGTCGCCTGCGCGTCCCAGCGGCGGTACAGCGTGTCGTCGCCGGCCACCGTCGCCCAGCCGTACAGCCCTTCGTCGGCGGTCACGCCGTAGCGGGCGAGCGCGCGCTGCTCCTTGGCCGAGCGGCGCGCATTGTCGCTCGCCGGGCGCCGGAAATAGCGCGCCCAGCGCTCCTCCCCCGACAGCGCGGTGCCGTAGGGGGTCTGGGCGAGCGCGGCATTGCCGATCGTGCCGCGCCCGGCGGTGCCGGCGGGCGAGAAGGCGGTCTGGAGCAGCGCGTTGCCGCTGACCGGGCCGCGCAGCACCATCGCGGTCGAGGGCGTCACGCGGCGATTGAGCGGGCTCGCCTGAACGCGGCCCCAGCCGGTCGTCGCGGCCGCGACCTCCACCACGCTGACGCCGTGCGCCTCCGTCTCCTTTACCACCTCGGCGAGCGGGCGGCTGCCGCCCGGCGCGGTCGGGCCGGCGGGATGGAGGTAGGCGGGGGTGATCCCCTCATGGTTCATCGCCAGCGTGCCGCGCGTGCTGTTCGACACGTCCACGCCCGCATCGGACGGCGTCAGGCCGAAGTAGGCGAAGTTGGCGCCGTGATCGCCGATCCGTGCGGCGAAGCCCGTGTCGCTGCCATTGTTGGCGTAGGCCGGGGTCGCCGCGGTCAGCGGATCACCGGTCGCGGCGAGCACTGCGACCGAGTAGCCCGCGGGCACGGTCACCAGGTCGTTGCGGTTCTTGGCGACGGCCGTGAAGTTGAGCGCAGCGGTGTTCACCGTGACGTTGACGTCGGCGGACGCGGTCGCCCCGGCATTGTCCGTGGCGGTGAAGCGGAACACCAGTGTGTTGCTGCTGCCGACCGCCGGCGCGACGAAGCTGGTGGTGAGCCCGGTGGTGGCGGAGAGCTGCGCAGCGGCGCCGCTCACCTGGACCCAGCTGGTTGATGCGACCGAGCCGTCGTCGGTCGCCGTTGCGGTGAGGGTGACGCGTGTGCCGGCGGTCACCGTGCCCGGCGCGGCGGTTGCGGTCACGGTCGGCGGCGGATTGCCCGTGTCGGTATCGTCGTCACTTCCGCTGCAGGCCGCCAGCAGCGATCCGCCGACGAGCAGCGTGGCGGCGGTCGCCGATCCGCGCAGCGCGTCGCGGCGCGAGTAGCGCTGGGCGATCAGGTCGGCAATACCGGGAACTGCGCCGGGAACGGGGGAGTCGGTCATGTCGGTCCTCGAAGGTGCAAGCGTCACAGGGCTGCGCGGCCACGCCGTCCCTAGCGCACGCGACCGGCTTTGCCACCCCCGGGCACGTGGCGGACGATTGGGGCCGTTTGCGGGCAGCGAGCGGCCCGGCTAAGCGCGCCCGGCATGACGCCGCCGCCCCCCGCCGCCAGCCTGGTCGAGCGCCTCGCCACGCGGCTGCGCGGCGGCGACTGGCGGGTCGGCGCTGCCATCGCCGCCGCCATCGCGCTGGTTCCCGCGGGCGTCGTTGCGGGGGCAACGCTCGCCGCGATCGCGCAGGAGGACCGTACCGCCGCACGCGCCCGCGCCGAGGCGGGCGGGCTGGCGCGCGCGGCAGAGCAGCAGCGGCTGGCCCGCGTGCTCGCGCGGCCGGGAATCGGCGCCACGCTGGAGGCGCTCGCGCGCGCACTGCCGGCGGAGGCGCGGCTGCGGCGGGTGGCGCGGCAGGGTGACGGACGGCTCCGCGTCGAGGTGATGACCGCCGATCCCGACCGGCTGCGCGCGGCGCTCCGCCGGGAGGGTGCGACCGCCGCGCTGCGCGATGCCGGGCAGCAGGGCGGCCCGGGCGGGCTGCTGGTCACGCTGGAGGAGCGGCCGTGATCTCGGGCGCGGCGATCAAGGGCGCGGCGATCGGATCGGCGGCGGCGCTGGCGCTCCTGCCAGCGGTGCACGCAGCCCTCGACCGCCGGCAGCAGGCCCTGGCCGCGGAGGCACGGCTCGCCGCCGCGCTGGGGAGCGTGCCCGCGGCGCCGGTCGCTACGCCCGACTTGGCGCGACGTGTCCGTGCCGAGGCGGGCCGGTCCGGGGTGCTGGTCGAGCGGGCGGAGGTCGTGGCCGGGCGGCTACAGCTGCGCCTGTCGGGATCGCAGCAGGCGGTGCTGGCGCTCGCCGACGGGCTGGAGCGGCGCGGAGTCCGGTCCGTGCGGTGGAGCATGACGGGTGACGGGCGCGCGGTTAGGCTCGACGCGGCGGCGGTCGCGTCCGCCCGGCCGGTCAGCGGCCCGACGCTCAGCCGCGTCCACGCCCGGGCGCTGTTCGCGGGCGAGGCTGACGAGACGGGGGGTGAGCCGCCGTCGGACGCGCCCGAGCTGGTCGGCGTGGTCGGGCGGATCGGGCAGGACGCAGTGGCGATGGTCCGCGCGGGCGACGGCGCCACCCGCACGCTGGCGATCGGCGAAGGGGTGGACGGCTGGACGCTCGAGTCGCTCGCGATCGACGCCGCCTTCTTCACCCGCGGCGGCCAGCGCGCGCGCGTGCCGCTGCCAGCGGGAGAGTGAGAGGGAGGTTGGTTCAGGGAAGGGGCGAAGGCACAAAGAGGGTAAGTCTTGGCGCGAAGCCTTCATCGAAGAAAGGGCTACAGCCTGCGGCGCTTAGTTCTCCACTTCGCGCCTCAGTGCCTTCTCTCAACCAGACCTTCTTCTCGCCTCAGTAGATCCCATCGATCTCGAGAGTGAGCCGCGGCTGGGGCGGGTTGAGGAGGAGGCTACCCTTGGCGCGCAGCGCCGCCTCGTCGCCGCGGAGGCGGGCGTAGCGCTGGTCGGCGGCGGTGCTCGCTGCGGCGCCGTCACGCAGGATGGTCGGCTTGAGGAAGATGAACAGCGTCCGCTTGGTGCGCGACTCACGCCGCGACTTGAACGCCTCGCCCAGGATCGGGATGTCACCCAGGATCGGCACTTGGCTCCTGGTCTGCTGACGATCGTCGGTGATCAGCCCGCCCAGCACGATCGTCTGGCCGTTGTCGGCGAGCACCGTGGTGTTCACCGCCCGCCGATTGGTGATGATGTCGGCCGCGGTCGACAGCTGGGTCTGCGCGATCGACGACGCCTCCTGCGCAATCTCCAGCCGGATCGTGTCGCCGGCATTGATCCGGGGCAAGACGCGGAGCGTCAGGCCGACGTCGCGCCGCTCCACGGTGGTGTAGGGATTGGCGGTGCCGTTGCCGGTCAGGATCGATCCGGTGACGAAAGGCACATTCTGTGCCGCGACGAACTCGCCGATCTTGTTGTCGAGCGTGGTAAGCTGCGGCGTCGAGAGCAGGTTCGCCTTGGTCGATATGCTAAGCGCGCGGACCAGCACGGAGAAGTCGTTGCCGAACGCGACGTTGGCGGAAAGGCCCTCGCCGATCAGCCCGGCGGCGGGGACCGCCAGGACGCTGAGGATCTGGCCGAGCGAGGCGATGCCCGGCAGGCTGCCGAACGAGGTGGCGACGCCCTCCGCCTGGTTGAGCACGGCGCCGGCCGTGCCGATCTGGACCGCGAGCTGCTCCGCATCGTCGCCGGTGATCTCGGCGATCGCCGCCTCGATCAGCACCTGCGGGCGGCGGACGTCGAGGTCGGGGATCAGCCGCTCGATGCTGGCGACCGCGGTCGGGGTGCCGCGCGCGACGATGGCGTTGATGTCCGGCGCCGGCTGCACCGTCAGCTCGGGCGTCGAGAAGCCCTGCGGGGTCGCTTCCGTCTGGCCCTGCACCGTGCCGATTCCGCCCGTGACCGCGCCGTTGCTGGTCGAAGCGGTGGAGGAGTTCAGCGCACTGGACGAGGCGGCGGCGTTGCTGGCGATCAGCCCGGACAGCGCGCTGGTCGGATTGGTCGCGTTTGCGAGGCCCCCGGTGCCGCGCGCGGACAGGCTGCGCGCGACGGGGTTGGACACACCGCTCTCCTGCCCCAGGATGCCGCGGAGCACGTCCGTCACGCTTTCCGCGTCCGCATAGTTCAGGCGGAACACGCGGGTGACGGGGGTGGCGCCGCCCGGCGCGTCCAGCGCCTGCGCCATGCGCCGCGCCTCCGCGACCGCAGCGGGCGAGCCGCGGACGATCACCGAGTTGCTGCGCGGGTCACCCGCGACCCGCGCACCGCTCGCGTCGCCGAGCACCGCCTGGAGCGCGGCCGCCACTTCCGCGGCGTTGCCGTTACGCAGGACAATGGTGGTGAAGGTCGATCCGCCGCCGCCGTCCAGGCTTCGCGCGAGCGATTCGATGCGGCGGACGTTGTCGGCATAATCGGTGACGACGATGCCGTTGGGTGCCGTCACCGGCTCGACCGAGCCGAAGGTCGCGACCAGCGGGCGGACGATCCGCGCGGCATCCGCGGCGGGCACGTTCGACAGCCGGATCAGCCGGGTGACGAGCTGCTGCCCACCCGCGCCGCGAACCGGCACGCCGCCGTCGCGCACCGCATTTGCCTGCGGCACGATCCGCCACGCCCGGCCGGAGCGGACCGCCGCGAAGCCGTTGGCGCGCAGCACCGACTGGAACAGCTCCCATACCCCCGCCTGCGACAGGGGCTCTGCGGAGGTGACGGTCACCTGGCCCTTGACCGCGGGATCGAGGATCAGGGTGCGGCCGGTCAGGCGGCTGATCTGGTCGGCGACATCGGCGATCTCGATTCCGCGCATGTTGACGACGATGTCCGCCGGGTTCGGCGGCGGCGTCTGGCCGCCGAGCGGTGCGCCGGCCAGCGCCAGCGCACACAGGGAAAGGCGAATCGGGTGAGCCACGGGGAACAGTCCTATTGGGTCGGAACGGTCAGCGTCACGGGCCTTCCGTCGCGCATGATCGTGATCTGGGCACTGCCGCTCGCCTGCGCCTTGGCAAAGGCGTCGCGCGCGGCGTCGGGGGAGGTGAGCGCCTGGCCGTTCACCTGGGAGACGACGTCGCCGGCGCGCAGGCCCGGCGGCGCGTTCTCCCCGATGCGGTAGCCACCGTCGACCGGCTGCGCATCAAGCCGGTTGAGGAGCGCGGCCGGATTGCCGGCAGCGGTCGCGGGCGCGGCGCTGACCGGTGGCGGCGTTGCCGGAACCGCGGCGGTGCCCGCGATCGGCGCGGGCTGACCGGCGGTGGCGAACGGATCGGGGAAGGCGAGTGCCTCGGTCCGGCCGCCGTTCAGCAGCAGGACGCGGTTGACCTGGATCGCCTGCACGGTGGCGCCGCTCACCGCCTCGCCGACGCGGTACGGCTTGGGCGCCTCCGCTCCGGCCGAGATATAGGCGATCGACAGGCTCTCGGGCCGGGCAAAGACGATCCCCTTGAGCGCGACCTGCAGCGTGGTGGCGGGCGCGCCCTCGCCGTTGGCGCCCGCGCGGCCGAACGGCGCGAGTGCGATGGCCGGGCCGACGTCGGTCACCGGCACTGGCCGCGCGACCGGCGGCACGGTGATCGCGCCGGTATCGGCGTGACCCGCCAGCCGCCAGGTCAGGTGGGCGAGCGCGACCGCCACGGACGCGACGACCAGCGCGGTCAGCACGTCGAGCGCGCGCGCCATCCGGTACGGCGTCAGGGCGAACGGCGCGAGCCTCACCGCCGCGTGCTCGGCTGGTCCACGAAGCCGTCGAGGCTGGCGAGTGGCGCCTGCTCCCCTTGCGCGGTCACGTCGATGCGGACCCGCGCGATCTCCGGATCGTCGGTGCCGCTGCGCGTGGTGCGCACCTGCCAGTTGGTGTCGAGCATCGTCACCAGTTCACCCCCCGGAGCACCGATCGCCAGCTCCGCCAGCCGGTTCTCCGCCACCCACATCGCCGCCGTACGACGCTCCAGCCCGCGCGTCGAATCGATATGCTGCTCGACCGCGCCGATCAGCCCCACAGTCGCGATGGCGAGGATTGCGAGCGCGACCAGCGCCTCGATCAGCGAGAAGCCGTCGGACTTCACGAGGCGGTCGAGCGGGCGACCGTGGCGGACAGGCCGTCGTAGCGGACCGTCCAGCGCTGTTCCCCGTTCGCCAGCGTCGCGACCAGCGGACGCGAAACGCCGTCGAGGCCGAGCACGAGCGGCGGCGTCTGGTCTAGCGCCATGGCGATGCCGCCGGGCAGTCGGTGGTAGTCGAGCTTGGGGGTGCCCTGCGGCACCGTGCCGTCGGCTGCGACCTTGACGAAGCCGTAGCCGCTCTGATCGGTGGTGAGCGCGACCATGCGGTCGCCGAGCATCGCATCGTCCGCCGCCGCCTCCAGTCGCTGGGCGAAACGGCGCGCTTCGCTCTCAACGGAGGGCGCGCGGGTCGCGGCGCCGATCCCGAGCGTCACCACCCCGGCGGCCACCCCGATGATCGCGAGCACCACCAGCATCTCGACCAGCGTCATGCCCAAATCCGCACAACTGCGAACGGAGCGGGGGTGCCTCACCGCCCGGCCGTCAGGTCCGCGTCCAGCCCCTCGCCGCCCTCCTGCCCATCCTTGCCGAGCGACTTCAGCGCAAAGCCGCCGGGTGCGGGCGCGGCGTAGACATAGGGGTTGCCCCAGGGATCGACCGGCATCTGCGGCAGATAGCCCTCCGGGTTCCAGTTCGACGGCAGCGGCGTCTGGGTCGGCTTGTCGACCAGCGCCTTCAGCCCCTGCGCCGTGGTCGGGTAGGCGCCGTTGTCGAGCCGGTACATCTTGAGCGCGGAGCCGATCGTCTGCAGGCTGGCATTGGCGGCAGTCACCCGCGCCTGGTCGGGCCGGTTGAGGATGCCGCTGCTGACCACCATGCCGGCGACCACCGCGATGATCACCAGCACCACGATCATCTCGACCAGCGTGACCCCGGCATCGTGCGCCAGCGCGTCGCCGGCCTTGCGGCGCAACCTCCGCGCTGCCACCATGTCATGAAACTGTCGGAAAACCTTGCGCATTCGCTCGCCCATGACCCTTCACCGTGACGCCTTTGTTACAGCCGATTCGGCCCCGGGCGCCAGCCTTCGTTCGGAACCGGGCGCCAGCCTGGGCGGTCCGGGGGGCGTCTGGACGCTCGACGGGGCCGCGCTCGCGGTCGCGGACAGCGACGGGCCCGCGACCGTGCTGGTGCCGAGCGAAGGGGTACGGCTGCTCGCGGTCGACTTGCCGATCGCCAACCGCGCCAAGCGGCTGGCGGCGCTGCCCTTCGCGGTCGAGGACCTGATCGCCGAGCCGGTCGACACGGTGCACCTGGCGATCGGGCAGGAGCTGGCGCCGCGCCGCTACCTGGTGGCGGTCGTCCGGCATGACCGCATGGCCGAGTGGATCGCGCGGGTCGAGGACGGCGGGCTGGATCACGCCGCGCTGGTGCCGGACTGCCTGGCATTGCCTGCCCCAACGGCGGGCGCGTGGGCGGTGGATCTCGGCGCGACGCGCGCGGTGGTGCGCAGCGGCGACGGCACCGGCTTCGCCTGCCCGGCACCGCTGCTGCGCACGGTCTGGGAGGCGGCGGGACGGCCGCGGACGATCGCGTACGGCGCGGCGCTTCCCGCCGACATGAGCGATGGCGCGGACGTGCTCGCGCTCGATCCGCTCGGCCGCCGGCTGCTCGCCCCGGCGCTCGATCTGCGGCAGGGCGCCTATGCGCGGCGACGGCGCTCGCTGCCGTCGTTCGGCAAGCGGCTCGCCAAGATCGTCGCGATCGGCGCCGCCGCCCACGCAAGTATCGCGGCGGCCGACACGCTGGCGCTGCGCGGGATCGCCGAGCGACGCGAGGCCGAGACCCGCGCACTCGTCGCCCGGCTGTCTCCCGCGACCACGCTGAGCGACGGCGACATCGCCGGTCCGGTGACCGACCTGCTGCCGCAGTCGGGTGCGGGCGGCGGCGCCAACGCCTTTCTTCCGCTGGCGAGCCGCGTGTCGGCCGCGCTCGCGCCGCTCGGGCCGGAGGTTTCAGCGCAGGCGATGCGGCTCGATGGCGGCGTGCTGACGATGGAGCTGCAGTCGACCGATCCAGCGCTGGCGGGCCGCGTGCGCGCGGCGCTGCAATCCGCGAACATCGCCGCGAATGTCGGTGCGGTGGCAGGCGGCGTCCGCGTCGTGGTGGCCGGCCAGTGAGGGTGACCCGGATCGTCGATCTGCCCGCGATCGATGCGGCATGGCTGCGCGCCCGCACCTGGTGGGACGGGCTGTCGCCGCGGGAACGCGTGCTGGTCGGGACGCTCGGTGCGCTGCTCGCGGTTGCGGTGCTGGTCTGGGGCATCATCAAGCCGTTGCAGGCTGCGCGCGCCGATGCGCTTGCCGACATCCGCACCTATGAGACGCTGAACGCGCGCATCCGTGCGGCCGGCACGCTCGGCGCCCCGGCCGGTCCGCCGCCGCGCACCGGCGCGCCCGCTGACATGCTCCGCCAGTCGGCCGGGGGCTTCGGGCTCCAGCCGCAGGTGGAGGCGGTTCCCACGGGCGTGCGCGCGACGATCCCGGACGGCGACTATGCGGCGGTGGTGAACTGGATGGCGGACGTCGCGCGCACCACGCCGCTCGCCGCAACCCGGATCGACCTGCGTCGCACCGGCGTGACGGGTCGGGTGTTCGCACAGGTAGAGTATCGGTCATGAGCGACACGCTGGTCATCACGGAAGCGGTCGTGCCGCCGCCGCCGGTGGCGCTTCCGTACAGTTTCTCGCGGCGCGGCGGCGTGCTGCTGCGCGGGGGCGACTGTCTCCACCGGCCCGATGCGCCGCTCGACGCGCTGCTGGAGGTGCAGCGGCTGGTGCCCTCCGTCGGCTTCGTGCCCGTGTCCGCCGACGCATTCGAAGCGGCGCTCTCCGCCACCTACGGCCAGGGTGCCGCGCAGGCCGCCGAGTTCGAGATGAACGAGACAGACCTCGCCGCGCTGGCCGACTCGGCAGCGGCAGTCGACGACCTGCTCGACGCGCGGGACGACTCTCCCGTCATCCGCCTGATCAACGCGCTGCTGCTGGAGGCGGTGAAGGAGGGGGCGTCCGACGTCCATGTCGAGACCACCGAGCGCAAGCTGGTGGTCCGCTTCCGCATCGACGGCGTCCTGCGCGACGTGGTGGAGCCGCAGCGCGCGCTCGCCCCGCTGCTGGTCAGCCGCATCAAGGTGATGGCGAAGCTCGACATCGCGGAGAAGCGCGTGCCGCAGGACGGGCGCGTGACGCTCAGGATCGGCGGCCGCGACGTGGACGCGCGCGTGTCCACCATCCCGACCCAGCACGGCGAGCGGGTGGTGCTGCGTTTGCTGGAAAAAGGGTCGCTCCGGCTCGACCTGGCCGGGCTCGGCATGAGCGAGCGCGACCAGCAGGTGGTCGGGCGACTGCTGGAGCGGCCGCACGGCATGCTGCTCGTCACCGGGCCGACCGGCTCGGGCAAGACCACCACGCTCTATGCCGCGCTGACGCGGCTCAATGACCGCAAACGCAACGTCATGACGGTCGAAGATCCGATCGAGTATGAGTTGCCCGGCGTCGCCCAGACCCAGGTCAACGCGCGCACCGACATGACCTTTGCGCGGGGCTTGCGCGCGATCCTGCGCCAGGATCCCGACGTCATCATGGTGGGCGAGATCCGCGATCACGAGACCGCCGAGGTCGCGGTCCGATCGGCGATGACGGGACACTTCGTGCTTTCGACGCTCCATACCAATTCGGCGATCGGCTCGGTCACGCGGCTGATCGACATGGGGGTGGAGCGCTACCTGCTCGCTCCCATGCTGGTCGGGGTCGCGGCGCAGCGGCTGGTGCGGCAATTGTGCACGCACTGCCGCTGGCAGGACACGGCGACCGAGGCCGATGCACGCCTGCTGGGCGGCGAGCTGAAGGTCGGCAAGCGCGTGTGGCGGCGCGGCAGCGGCTGCGACCAGTGCGGCGGTGAAGGGTACCGCGGGCGTGCCGCACTGTACGAGGTGATCGCGGTCGACGACACGCTCCAGGCGATGATCCACGACGGCGCGAGCGAGGCCAAGCTGGAGAAGGAGGCGCGCCGCACCGCGCCCTCGCTGCTGGAGGATGGCGTCGAGAAGGTCCGCGCCGGCGTTACTACCGTCGAGGAGGTCGCGCGCGTGACGCGCGAGGACGCGTGAGGAACGGGGCGTCTATCCATCCCGCGAGCGGGAAGATTATCTAGTGCCCGCCTTCGCCTATTCCGCGGCCGATCGCGCGGGCGCGACCCGCAAGGGCATCGTCGAGGCGTCGTCCGCGCCCGCCGCTCGCGCGCTGCTACGCGAGCAGGCGCTGCTGCCAATCACCGTCGAGCCGGCGGCCGAGAAGCGGTCCGGCAGCGCCCTGTCGTTGCCGACCTTCCGTCGCGGGGTGTCGGCGCGGCAGCTTGCGACGCTCACCCGTCAGGTCGCGACGCTGGTCGGATCTGACATCCCGATCGAGGAGGCGCTGCGCCTCGTCGCGCAGCAGTCGGACGCGCGCGCGGTCAGCGCGTTGCTGCTCGACGTGCGCGGGCGCGTGCTCGACGGGCGTAGCTTCGCCAATGCGCTCGGCGGGCATCCCCGCGTCTTTCCCGAATTCTACCGCGCCTCCGTCGCGGCGGGCGAGAGTTCCGGCCGGCTGACCCACGTCCTCAACCACCTGGCAGGCTTCGTGGAGAACCGCCACGCCAACGGGCAGAAGCTGCAACTGGCGCTGCTCTACCCGGCGCTGCTCGCGTCGGTGTCGGTCGGGATCATCGTCCTCCTGATGATCTACGTCGTGCCCGACATCGTCCGCGTCTTCGTGTCGCGCGGGGCGGACCTGCCGTTTCTCACCCGCGCGCTGATCGCGATCTCCGCCTTTCTGCAGAACTGGGGGCTCGCCCTGTTGCTGGCGATCGTGATCGGCGGGTTCGTGTTCACCCGCTGGGTGCGGGTGCCCGCCAACCGGCTGAGACTCGACCGCTTCTTCATCGAGCACCGCCCGTTTCGCCGGCTGACGCGGCAGCACAATGCCGCCCGCTTCGCCGGCAGTCTGGCGACGCTGGTCGACTCGGCCGTGCCGCTGGTGGAGGCGCTGCACGCGGCCGCCGCCGTCACGCCCAACCGCTTCGTCCGCGAGCGCGCGCTGCATGTCGCGGTGCGGGTGCGCGAGGGACTGTCGCTTCGCGCCGCGATGGCGGAGGCTGCGGTCTTCCCGTCCATGCTGACTGCGATCGTCGCGAGTGGGGAGAGTTCGGGCAAGCTCGCCCCCGCGCTCGGCCGCGCGTCGGACGAGCTTCAGCGCGAGCTGGACGCGCTGGTCTCGACCCTGGTCGCGCTGGTCGAGCCGATGGTCCTGCTGCTGATGGGCGGGCTGGTGCTGATGATGGTGCTGGCGATCCTGCTGCCGATCATCAACCTGAACAATCTGGTGACGCTCTAGCGGCCGACCTCAGTCGGTCGGCAGAAGCGTCAGCCGCCGCAGTATCGCTGCGAGTTGCTGATCCAGTGGCGCGAAGACGGCAGTCGTACCCTCGCCGAGGTAGAGGCGGTGCGTCGTGCCCGTCGGTGCGTCGCCGTAGCCGCAAGACTGCACGGGCATGGTGCTGATGCGGAGAATCTTACCCGCCCGCGACCTGCCCTTGATCGATTGCAGCACGACCGCGCGTCCGTCGCGGGCCGGCGTCGCGGTTCGTGTCATCCGGATGCGCACCAGATCATGGGCCGCGTCGAACTGCCGCCGCACGTCGGCGTCGACCTGCGCCGGTGTCCGTGTGTCGACCACCGGCGGTGCGCAGGCCGATGCCGGCAGCGCCATGCCGAGAAGAGCCACGCCGACGACCGAGCGCAGCAGTGCCGGGTCGATCATATCTGCCCCTTGATGCTGCCCCCGGGCGGCAGGCCGACGAAGGGTAAGGCGGCCGCTCCCTCCGGTGTCATCCGCACGTCAACCGCGCCGTCCTCACCGAGCGTGATCGTCATCAGCGTGCGGCGGCGCTGGGTGGCGGGAGCGAGCCGCAGCCGGCTCTCCGTCCCGACATGCTCGGCGCTGAGGATCAGCGCGGGCACGGGCGTGGGGACGCCATTGCCCTTGGGCGCGCAGCTACCCGCCTCGCTGGTCAGCGTGCCTTCGACCAGCTGCCCCGACCCGTCGAGCTTCGCGCGCGGGAACTCGAGCTGGAGCGGCAGGTCGCAGGTGAAGGGCAGGTCGGGCTGGATCGCCTGGAGCAGGGTACCGTCCGCCGACCCGCTCATCGCGTCGATCGTGGTGGTTGAAGGGCCGAGCAGCGCGCGTCCGCCCAAATTCGTGCCGCTACCCGTCGCCCGCCAGTCGGCGGCGAAGGCCAGGTTGATCAGCGAGCGGAGCGGTGCCCAGTGCCATTCCAACCGACTGCCGCCCGCCAGCCCCACTTCCCCGTTCCAGATCGTGCCGCCGACGCCCGTCCGCCAATCGCCCCGCTTGACGATCACGCCCGCCGGGATCGTCGCGATCATCGCGACGACGTATGCGGCTATGCCGACCGCGGCGAACCGGGTAAGACGGCGCCGCGCGCCAGCCCGCGCGATGTCGGAGGCGTGAGGTGAATCGTCGGGACGCGTTGAAGCTTCTGCGATCAGGCCTCGTCGTATCAGCGGCGTCATCGATCCATCCCCTGTTCGCCGCCGCCAGGAAGAAGCGCGACAATCGGCCCGTGGCGCTGCTCCTGCCCCTGTCGGGGGAGCGGGCCGCGCTGGGGCTTAGCATGCAGCGCGCGGCGGCGCTCGCGGAAAGCGGCGGCGGCACGCTGCTGCCGCTCGATACCGCTGGCACGGCGACCGGCGCGAGCGCGGCGGCGCAGGCGGCGCTGAAGCGTGGTGCTGCGATGATCCTGGGCCCGCTCACCTCGTGGGAGGCGAGCGCGGCGGCGGGCGTGGTCGCCGGTCGCGTCCCCGTGCTCGCCTTCACCAACAACATGGCGGCGGCGGCGAGCGGCGCGTTCGTGTTCGGCCTCACGCCCGCGCAGACCACAACGGCCGTGCTCCGCTACGCCCGCTCGCGCGGCGTGCGCTCCGTCACCGTGGTCGGGGACGGCAGCGCGTGGAGCAACGGGGCTGCGGAGAGCGCGGTCAAGGCGCAGGGCGCAATCGGCCTTGACGTCCGGGTGGTGACGGTGACGGCCGGCGCGCCGCTGCCCGCGGTCGGCGAGGCGCCCGATGCGGTGCTGGTGCCCGGCAGCGGCGAGGCGGTGCTGGCTGCTGCGCGCAGCCTGAAGGAAACGGGGGTGCAGCTCCTCGGCACGGTGCAGGCGCTCGACTACCGGCCCTCAGCGCTTGAGGCGCTGGACGGTGCCTGGATCGCCGCGCCCGATCCCAAGGCGTTCGGCGGCTTCGCGAGCGACTATGAGGGGCGCAACGGCGGCGATCCCGGCACGCTCGCCGCGCTCGCCTATGACGCGGCCAGGATCGTCGAGGTGCTGCGCGCGGCGAACACGCTCAGCCGCGATGGGCTGCTAGCGGCCGACAGCTTCCCGTGCGTGACGGGGGCGGTGCGCTTCCGCACCGACGGCAGCTGCGCCCGCGACCTGGCGATCCTGGTCGCCAGCCGCGACGGCTACGGGAGCGTCGCGGTCAGCCGGGGGGCGTGAGCGTGCGCAGCCCGGCTGATGACGCCGGCTTCACGCTGATTGAGCTGATCATTTCGCTGCTGCTGTTCGCGCTGATCGCGGTCGCCGGTGTCGCGCTGGTCGACAGTGTGCTGGGCGTGCAGGGGCGGACGGAGGCGCGGCTCGACCGGCTGAGCGACCTGCAGCGCGCAATGCTGGTGGTGTCGGGCGACCTGGAGCAGGTTGCGAACGGCGACCTGAGCGGCGCCGGCACGCGGATCGACTTCACCCGCGCGGCGCCCGGGGTCGGCGGGCCGGCGGTCCGGGTACGCTACGGCGTCGACCGCGGCACGCTGGTCCGCGACGCGGGCGGCGGGGCGCAGGCGGTGCTGCGCGGGGTGCAGGGTGCGCGCTGGCGCTTCTTTCGTGAAGGGTGGAGCGAGCGCTGGCCGGCGACGGAGCAGGAGCGTGCCGAATGGCCGCAGGCGGTCGAGCTGGAGGTGACGCTCAGCGGCGCACCGGCCGGCACCGCGCGGCGGGTGGTGGTGCTGCCGGTGCGCGCGAGGGCGGTCACGTGAACGACGACCGCGGCATGATCCTGATCAACGTGCTGATGTTCGTCGCGATCGCATCGGGCCTGGTCATGCTGATGATCGACCGCGAGGAACTGGCGCTGACCCGCGCGCTTCGGGTGCGGGAGGCGGCGCGCGCCGCGGCGGTGGTGCGCGGGGGCGAGGTGTCGGCGCTGGTCGCGCTGCGCCGCGATGCCGCGGTCGCGCCGGAGGTCGACAACGTTGCCGAGCCTTGGGCGGCGCTCAGCGAGCGCGGCGCGCCGATCACGGGCGGCACGTTCGACCTGGCGATCGCCGATGCGGAAGGGCGCTTCAACGTCAACGCGCTGCGATCGGGCACCGCGGTCGCGACCATCCTGTTCGAGCAGGTCGGCGCCGCCGCCGGGCTGGACCGTGATGCCGTGGTGCGCGCGATCGAGCTCGTCCGCCTGCATGGGCCGTTCACCGACCTGCGGCCGCTCCGGGTCGCCGGGCTCGACCCCGCGGTGCTCGCCCGGCTCGAGCGGATGGTGACGGCGCTGCCGGGCGAAACGGGAATCAACCTCAACGCCGCGACGCCGGAGGTGCTCAGCATCCTGTTCCGCGATCCGGTGGTCGTCCAGCGGCTGGTGGAGGTGCGCGCGCGGCAGGGTTTCCTCTCCGCCAAGGACCTGGACGATCAGCAGCTCGCCCAGCCGCCCGGCACGTCGTTCCGTTCCAACACCTTCTGGGTGCGGACGCGCGCGCAGATCGGTGACACGGTGCAGCAGGGCGCGACCCTGATCCAGCGCAGCCTGGATGATGAGGGGCGCCCGCGGGTCGCGGCGGTCGAGCGCTGGTGGGGGGCGGCGATCCCGCCGGACGCGCCGGCCTTTCCGGTGGCGCGCCAGTAGTAACGCTTGCAACTATCCTCTATCACCCGCTCGTGCCGAGCCTGTCGAAGCACGTGTGTTCGCCGCACGCCCTTCGACAAGCTCGGGGCGAACGGGTGAGAGGGCAAGAACCAGAACAATGCTCGCCAACGCCCCCAGCCTGTCCGCCCGAGCCAACCTGGGGCGGCCGATCAGCGTGGCGGAGCTGTTCACGATCGGCATCGGTCCGTCGAGCTCGCACACCGTCGGGCCGATGCGCGCCGCCCGGGCGTTCGCCGGCGCAGTCGCCGACCGGGCGGTGGTGCGGGTCGAGGTCACGCTCCATGGCAGCCTCGCGCTCACCGGCCGCGGGCACGCCACCGACACGGCGGTGCTGGTCGGGCTGTCGGGCTGCGCGCCGGAAGCGGTCGATCCCGACCGGATACCGGCACTGGTAGATGCTGTGCGAGCCAGCGGCACGCTGGACCTCGACGGCGCGCGCCCGATCGCCTTCGACGTCGAGCGCGACCTCGTCTTCGACCGTGCCTTCCTGCCCGATCACCCGAACGGACTGACCTTTGTCGCGACGCTGGCCGATGGCGGCGAGGAGCGGCGCCGCTACTACTCCATCGGCGGCGGTGCGATCACGGAGGAAGGGCAGGAGGCCGCGCGCGCCAACATCCGCCTGCCCTTTCCGTTCTGCTCGGGCGCGGAAATGCTGGCGCTCGCGGCCGGACAGGGCTGCTCGATCGCGGACCTGGAGCGCGCCAACGAGGCGGCGTGGCGCCCGTCGGCGGAGACCGACGCCTTCCTGGACGAGGTGCGCGCGGCGATGCTGGGCAGCATCGACCGCGGCATGCAGCAGGATGGCATCCTGCCCGGTGGGCTGAAGGTCCCGCGTCGGGCCAAGGCGCTCCACGACAAGCTCGTCGCGCGCGGGCCCCGTGCGGACCCGTCCGCCGTGTTCGACTGGGTCAGCCTGTGGGCGCTGGCGGTGAACGAGGAGAATGCCGCCGGTGGCCGGGTCGTCACCGCTCCCACCAACGGCGCGGCGGGCGTGATCCCCGCGGTGCTGCGCTATTACGAGAGCTTCGTGCACGGCGCGACGCGTGGCGGGACGCGCGACCTACTGCTCACCGCGTCGGCGATCGGCAGCCTGTACAAGAAGCGCGCCTCGATCTCCGCCGCGGAGATGGGGTGCCAGGGCGAAGTCGGCGTCGCGTGCTCGATGGCGGCGGCGGGGCTCGCCGCCGCGCTCGGCGGCACGCCCCCGCAGGTCGAGAACGCGGCCGAGATCGGCATGGAGCACAATCTGGGCCTAACCTGCGATCCGATCGGCGGGCTCGTCCAGATTCCTTGCATCGAGCGAAACACCATGGGCGCGATCAAGGCGATCAACGCCGCCTACCTCGCGCTCCACGGCGACGGCAGCCACGTCGTCAGCCTGGATGCGGTGATCGAGACCATGCGCCAGACCGGCGAGGACATGCGCACCAAGTACAAGGAGACCAGCCTCGGCGGGCTCGCCGTCAACGTGGTGGAGTGTTGAGGCGAACGGACGTTTGTGCGTGCAGCGGGTTTCCTTTCCCGGACGTCCCCGGTAGCCAAGCCGCCTGACCTGAAGGAGACGCGGATGCCCGGCGGACTGGTGGCCCTGCTCGACGATATCGCGTCCATGGCAAAGCTCGCGGCATCCTCGCTCGACGATGTCGCGGGTGCGGCGGGGCGGGCCGGAACCAAGGCGGCGGGCGTCGTCATCGACGACACCGCGGTCACCCCGCGCTACGTCACCGGGCTGTCGCCGGCGCGCGAACTGCCGATCATCGGCAAGATCGCGCTCGGCTCGCTCAAGAACAAGCTGCTGATCCTGCTGCCCGCGGCGCTGCTGCTGAGTGCCTTCGCGCCGTGGGCGATCACCCCGATCCTGATGGTTGGCGGTGCCTACCTCTGCTTCGAGGGTGTCGAGAAGCTGTGGGAAAAGCTGTCCGGCCACGCCCATGCCGATGCCGCGGCGGAGATCACCGATCCCCAGGAACTGGAGGATCGCCAGGTCAGCGGGGCGGTCCGCACCGACCTGATCCTGTCGGCCGAGATCATGGCGATCGCGCTGTCGGACGTGGAAGGTGAGCCGATCCTGACCCAGGGGCTGGTGCTGGCGCTGGTCGGCGTCGCGATCACGATCGGCGTCTACGGCGTGGTCGCACTTATCGTGAAGATGGACGACATCGGCCTGCGCCTCGCCAAGGCTCAGAGCGGCGGGGTGCAGGCGCTCGGCCGCGGGCTGGTCGCGGCGATGCCGAAGCTGCTCGCCGCGTTGTCGGTGATCGGCACCGCGGCGATGATCTGGGTCGGCGGCGGGATCGTCGCGCACGGCCTGGACGAGTTCGGGATGGGCGCACTGCCGCACGCGATCGACCATGCGGCCGAGGTCGCGGGCGAGGCGGCGCCGGTCGCCCACGGCTTCGTGCAGTGGTTCGTCGGCGCGGTGCTGGCGGGGATCGTCGGGCTGGCGGTCGGTGCGGTAATCGTGGTGGTGTACGAGGCGTGGAAGCGCCGCAGCGGCGCGGCGCACGGCTGAGCGCACACCTGCGGAGAGGATTGATGACGCGGATCCTGGCCTTCGGCGAGATCATGCTGCGCTTGTCGCCGCCCGGGCGCGAGCTGCTGATGCAGTCGCCGCGGCTCGACGTGTGGGTGGCGGGGGCGGAGGCGAATGTAGCGACAGCGCTTGCGCGGTTGGGACACCAGGTGGGCTTCGCCAGCTGCGTGCCCGACAACGACCTGGGCCGCGCCGCGGTACAGGCGCTGCGCGGACACGGTGTCGACACCAGCCACGTCGCCTTCGCCGGAGAGCGGATGGGGCTCTACTTCGTGACCTCCGGGGCCGGGCTGCGCGCGACGGAGGTGGTGTACGATCGCGCCGGATCATCCTTTGCCGAGGCGCCGGCGGCGCGGTGGGACTGGGATGCGATCCTGGCCGATATCGACTGGCTGCACCTGTCCGGGATCACTCCCGCGCTGGGCCGGAACAGCGCCGATGCTGCGCTCGCGGCCGCCAACGCGGCGACTGAGCGCGGCATCGCCGTGTCGTTCGACGGCAACTGGCGCGGCAAGCTCTGGGCGCGCTGGGACGGCGATCCTCGCGCGATCCTGTCGGAGCTGGTCGACCACGCGCAGCTGCTGTTCGGCAATCACCGCGACATCGCGCTGCTGCTCGACCGTGACTTTTCGGGTGACGGACCGGAGCGGCGCCGCGAAGCGGCGGAGGCGGCGTTCGCGGCCTTCCCGCGGCTGCGCACGATCGCGTCGACCGCGCGGCACGTCGAGCACGTCGATCTCCACCGCCTGTCCGCACGCATCGATGAGCGCCACGCGCAGGCGCAGACGGAGGAGGTGGTGCTGTCGGGCATCGTCGACCGGATCGGCGGCGGTGACGCCTTTGCCGCGGGCGTGCTGAGCGTGCTGCTGCACGGCGGTGACCTCGACACGGCGGCCCGCTCTGGCCTAGCGCTGGCCGCGCTCAAGCACTCGCTGCCGGGCGACGCCGCGCTGTTCCGGCAGGATGACATCGACGCGTTCCTGACCGGCGGGCTCGACGTCCGCCGCTGACGCGTGCCTGCGGCTATTCGCGCGGCGCTTTGGTCATCGCCCGGAGCTGCTTGAGGAAGGTCTCCCGTCCGCTCGCCTCCGCACCCGGCTCCTCGGCGAGCGCGGTCAGCCGCGCGAAGGCGGCGCGGCCGTGCACCGGGCTCTCGAACAGCGCGAGCGAATTCTCGGCAACGACCGGGTCATAGTCGGTCAGCGTCGCGACGCAGGCCAGGTAGCCGACCACGTTGGCCAGCGCCGCGCCGTTCAAGGCTACCCCGTCGACCCGCGCCGGATCGGCGAGCTCCTTGGGATAGCGCTGGTAGAAGGCGTCGCCGAGCGCACCGCCGACCAGCGCCGACTGCCGAACCTCCGCGCAGGTCGGGAGCGGAAGGCCACTGGCGGGGACGGGTTCGGTCACGTCGGTGCGCTCCTCCGCGGGTTGAAAGGCGGCGAGCAGCGCGTCGTAGCGCGCGGCGCAGTTGCTCACGCGCGTGATGCTGCAGGTCGCCGCGCGGCTCTCGGACCAGGCCTGGCGTGCCGCGTTGCCGAGCCGAGAGGGATCGCCGGCCCCCCTCGGTGCCGCGCCACCAGCCAGCCACGCGGCGCGTGCCTGCGACAGGGCGACGGCGGCGTCGGCGACCGCGACCCGCGCCGCCGCGCCGTCACCGAACACGCCGCGATCCAGCGCGTCGTCGCCGAGCGCTCGGAGTGCGGCGCGGTACGTGGCGGCCGCGCGGTCGCCGGTCGTCAACCGGGTGACCGCCTCGTCGGCGCAGCGCTGAAGCAACGACGGGTCGCCGTCCGCCCGAGCGCGGCAAGCCGCATAGCCGACACCGCCGCTCGCCTCTTCCTGGATACTAGCGGTGGTGGACGGCTGCGGAACGGGCGTCGCCGCGGTGCCGCAACCCGCCAGCAGGCCGAGGATCGGAACCAAGGTCAGGGACGGACGCATGCCGAAGAGCCTAGTCGATCGAACCGGCGGCTTGAAGCGCCTCAGCGATACAGCGACCGCATGGCCGGCACGTTCACCCCGGCGGGATCGTTCATGAAGCGGGTGACGTCGATGCGGCGGTCGACATAGTCCGACAGCCAGTTGCGATAGGCAAGCGGCTCGCTGCCGCCGGCCGCATCCAGGTAGCGCTGGCGGTCGCGCGCCGGAACGTTCGCCTCGAAGGTCGCGTCGCGCAGATAGCGCATGTCGCCCGACAGGAAGCCGCGGGCGCCGCCCAGCCCCTCATGGTGCGCGATATAGGCGTATTTCGCCACTGCTGCGGGTGAGGCGCCGGTCGGGACCGGCAGCTGGGCGAGGTTGTGCCGCGCATAGTCGGCGCCGGCCAGGATCGACAGCCGCGCGTCGGTGCGCAGCGCGAGCAACCCGGCGCGATCGACCACGCGATTTTCGGCATCGACGACGCCCAGCGCCTTGGCCTCCGCGTTCAGCACGCCGCCTGCGCGCTGCGCTTCGCCGATCCAGGTTCCGCTCAGGAACTGGGTCATGCCGACCGCCGAGGAGGTCGTCGCCGCGGCATCGTTGCGCCAGACGCCGTTCCGGTCCTTCAGCGTCTCCGCGTCGATGATCGCGGCCACCGTCTGCGGCGCCATGCCGGTGCGGGCGGAGGCCTCCACGATCGCGTCACGGTAGCGTTCGTTGGCGCCGAGCCGCAGGTTCTGCGCGCCGTACGCGCCCTCGCCGACGGCAGTTGCGGCCGGTGCGGGGCGCGTCGCCGATGCCGCATCGGCTTTGACGTAGACGCCGATCAGCACGCGCCCGCGGCCCTCCAGGCCGTTGTCGGCCGACCCCGTCCGTGCGTTCGCCGAGACATAGTCGCTCGCGAAGCCGCCATCGGTCCTGATTTCGATATGCCCGTACTGCGCGTTCCGGTCGGTTGCGCCCGGCGCCGCGCCATAGACCAGCACGGCACCCTTGGGCGCGTCATAGGGAGAGCGGATGTTGTGTCCGGGACGGTCCAGCAGGTTGACGAAGCCGCGCTGCTCCAGCGCCGGCCCGGCACCCTTGGCAGCGACCCCGGGCAGATAGTCGGACACGGCACCCGAGCGCTGGAGCGCCTGCTTGACCCACTTGTAGCAGTCGCTGCTCGACTGCCGTCCTGCGGCGCGGTCGGCGGCGATGTCGGCGGCGCGGATCGAGGCGGTGCCCGGGCTGGGGACGGCGCCCGCGGGCTGCGCGGCGGTTGCGGGCGCATCGGCCGGGGCGGGTGCCCGGGGCGTTGCCGCGGCGCCGGCACCGATCGTCAGGCGCTGTCCGGGATGGATCAGGTCGGGGTCGGCAAGGCCGTTCGCGCGCGCGATCGCCGCGACGCTGGTGCCGGTCGCGCGGGCGATCGCTGAGACGGTGTCACCGGGTTGGACGACATGGATCCGCGCGGGCTCCGGCAGCTGCAGCCGCTGTCCGACCTGCAGCAGGTCCGGGTTCGTGAGGCCGTTGATCCGCGCCAGCGTCTGCCAGGTCGTGCCGAGCCGCGCCGCGATGCCCGACAGCGTCTCGCCCTCCGCGACGACGTGCACGCCGCTGTCGCCGCGGAAGCGTGCGAGCGCCGATCCGCTCGCCATCAGCCGGTCGAGCCCGCTGGTTCCGGTTACCTGACCTTGAGCGTCCCCGGAGGTCAGGCTCTGGATCAGCTCGCCGATTCGCGCCGCGACGCTCACCATTGCCTCGTCTCCGCCACATCAGTGATGGAAGCGGTTCTACCAGCGGCGCGGAGCGGTGATCTGTAAGCGTTTCGATGATGTCCGATCGGACTGTCGCAACCGCGCGTCATTCCGTGGCGCCGCGGCCATCCTTCGATGCGGGAGAATTGGTCGGGGAAAGAGGATTCGAACCTCCGGCCCCTGCGTCCCGAACACAGTGCTCTACCAGGCTGAGCTATTCCCCGACCGGCGCCCGCGGCCGGCAAGCCGGGCGGACGAGGCGCGGCCTATATCGGCGATGCGGGGGCGTGACAAGGGCCCGCATCGCCGATCGATCCGGCGTCACATCGACGGGGCAAGTTTGGTGTTCAGGACCCAGCCGACGTTGTCGTTCTCGTCCGCGACTTCCCACCACAGCCCGTTCTTGGTGCCGGTCGGATAGACGATCGCCCCGATCGGCAACGTCCGGATTACCTTGGCCGAAGCGGCTGCACTCGCGCGCATGGCGACCGGTGCCTGCGCGGTGAAGGTCTTGGCCGGTGCCGCTTCCGCCGTGCCAGCCGCGCCGGGCTGCACCAGCCCCAGCTCGTTCACCATCTTGGCATAAGCCTGGATGAAGGCGAGAGTGACGATCCGGCCGATGTCGGTGTTGTCGTACCCGCCGCCGACGACGGCCGCCGCCCCGCCGCCAAAGAAGCCGCCGCCACCCCCGCCGAAGGTGACGCTGTTCTTCGCGGCATAGCCGTCGACTGTGGAGATCGTCTCCGTCGTGCGGACGTTGGTGAGCGACAGCACCGTGTTCGCCTCCATCTTGCGGCTGCCGACGCCGCCGATCAGTCCACCGATCGCGCGCGCCCGTCCGCCGAGCAGGCCGCCGATTCCGCCGGCGACCCCGCTGCCGCCCGAGTTGCGGTTGGCGGCCTGCACCTCCGCCACCAGGACATAGTCGGCCGCCTTTATCTGACCCTGTCCGACGTTTGCGCCGCGCTGGAGGCCGAGGCCACCGCCGATGTCGCGCTCGCGTTGTGCCGCGCTCAGTCCCGATCCACGATCGACCAGGTTGAAGCAGCCGGAACGCTGGACCAGCACCTTGATCAGCTTCTGCGGGCCGGTCAGCTGGAACTGCGTCCAGCCTGACGGATCGTCGCCGTCCATGACGGACACGGTGCCGAGCTTCCGCGTGCAGCGCGGCACGTCGTCCATCGTCGCTTCCTGGGTCCGCTGCGTTCCCGACGGCTTGGCGAGCCGCTGTGCGGCGGCGGGCGCTGGTGCGAGCAGGGCGGCGGCGGCCGCCGACAGCAGAATGGCAGGCAGGTACTTGGTCACGAGTCTTCCCCCCGAAAGTTTCCCGGCCGGAACGATACCCCGATTCGATGACGGGCGGAATACGCACCGACGCTGGCGCATCGGCGCCGGGCGCTGCTAAGGGCGGCGATCACCCGCAACCAGAGACCCTGCGTGACCCCGCTCGACAAGATCCGCAACTTTTCCATCATCGCGCACATCGATCACGGCAAGTCGACGCTCGCCGACCGGCTGATCCAGCGCACCGGCGGCCTGTCCGAGCGCGAGATGTCGGCGCAGGTGCTCGACAACATGGACATCGAGAAGGAGCGCGGGATCACCATCAAGGCGCAGACCGTGCGCCTGGAGTGGAAGGGCCACGTCCTCAACCTGATGGACACGCCCGGCCATGTCGACTTTGCCTATGAGGTGTCGCGCAGCCTCGCGGCGTGCGAGGGCGCGCTGCTGGTCGTTGACGCGGCGCAGGGCGTGGAGGCGCAGACGCTCGCCAACGTCTACCAGTCGATCGAGCACGACCACGAGATCATACCCGTCATCAACAAGATCGACCTGCCGTCCGCCGAGCCGGAGAAGGTCAAGACCGAGATCGAGGAGATCATCGGGCTCGACGCGTCCAACGCGGTGCTCTCGTCCGCCAAGTCGGGGATCGGCATCGACGAGGTCCTGGACGCCATCGTGGAGCGGATACCGGCTCCGAAGGGCGACCCCGACGCACCGCTCAAGGCGATGCTGGTCGACAGCTGGTACGACCCGTACCTGGGCGTCGTCATCCTGGTCCGGGTAATCGACGGAACGATCCGCAAGGGCCAGCAGGTCAAGTTCATGGCGACCGGGACGACGCACCTGATCGATCGCGTCGGTGCCTTCACCCCCAAGCTCGAGAACCTGCCCGACCTGGGCCCTGGCGAGATCGGCTTCATCACCGCGCAGATCAAGGAAGTGGCGCAGGCCCGCGTCGGCGACACGCTGACCGATGCCAAGAAGCCGGCGGCCGAGCCGCTGCCGGGCTTCAAGGAAGTCCAGCCGGTGGTGTTCTGCGGATTGTTCCCGGTCGACGCCGCCGACTTCGAGAAGCTGCGCGAGTCGATCAGCAAGCTGCGGCTCAACGACGCGAGCTTCTCGTTCGAGATGGAGACATCGGCCGCGCTGGGGTTCGGCTTCCGCTGCGGGTTCCTGGGGCTGCTCCACCTGGAGATCATCCAGGAGCGGCTGATGCGCGAGTATGACCTGGACCTGATCACCACCGCGCCGTCGGTGGTCTACCAGATCGAGCTGACGCACGGTGGCGGGCACATCGACCTGCACAATCCCGCCGACATGCCCGAGCCGAACAAGATCGAGACGATCAGCGAGCCGTGGATTCAGGCGGTTATCTACGTGCCGGACGAGTATCTCGGTTCGATCCTGAAGCTGTGCCAGGATCGCCGCGGTATCCAGCAGAACCTGACCTATGTCGGCGGGCGCGCGCAGGCGACCTACGAACTGCCGCTCAACGAAGTGGTGTTCGACTTCTACGACCGGCTGAAATCGCTGTCGAAGGGCTATGCCAGCTTCGATTACGAGCAGATCGGCTACCGCGAGGGCGACTTGGTCAAGATGGGCATCCTGGTCAACGAGGAGCCGGTCGACGCGCTCTCCATGATCGTTCACCGCTCCACCGCCGAGACGCGCGGGCGCGGGATGGTCGAGCGGCTGAAGGAGCTGATCCCGCGCCACATGTTCAAGATCCCGATCCAGGCCGCGATCGGCGGCAAGGTGATTGCCCGCGAGACGATCAGCGCGCTCAGGAAGGACGTGACCGCGAAATGCTACGGCGGCGACGCGACGCGTAAGCGCAAGCTGCTCGACAAGCAGAAGAAGGGCAAGGCGAAGATGCGCGAGTACGGCTCGGTCAGCATCCCGCAGGAGGCGTTCATCGCGGCGCTCAGGATGGGGGATGATGCGTAGCGCCCGAGGCTAAGGCGGCGATCGCGCCAGCGACCGGCGACTTAGGCGAGGACAAGCGCAAGCGCGGCCGGCGCCGCTCCGAGCGGCGACCGACGACGCGGCTGTGCCGCGGCGCTGCTTCCCCTCGCTAGCTTCAGCGTGCGTGGACGGCTGGACCCCGGCCGTCGCCGGGGTGACGGATGAGGTTACGGACTCCCCTTGCCGCCATGCGCCCCTACCGCGGTGCCGGTCGAGTAGCTTGCCTCGTCGCTCGCCAGCATCACGTATAGCGCGGCCAGCTCCGCCGGCTGCCCGGCGCGCTTCAGCGGCGTATCCTGCCCGAACTTGCCCATGTCACCCGGCAACTGCCCGCCCGCGACCTGGAGCGGGGTCCAGATCGGGCCGGGGGCGACCATGTTGACGCGGATCCCCTTCTTGGCGAGCTGCTTGGCCAGCCCCTTGGTGAAGATCAGGATCGCGCCCTTGGTCGAAGCGTAGTCGAGCAGTTCCTCGCCGGGATCGTAGCTGTTGACGGAACCCGTGTTTAGGATGACCGATCCCGGCGGCATGGATGGGATAGCGGCCTTGCAGATGCGATACATGGCGAAGATGTTCGTCTCGAACGTGCGGACGAACTGCTCGTCGGTGATCTCCGAGATGTCGGCCTTGGATTGCTGGTAAGCCGCATTGTTGACCAGCAGGTCGAGCCCGCCCAAGCCCTTCACGGCATCGCGGACCAGCTTCTCGCAGGCGGGCAGGGTGCGGATGTCGGCCGGGAGCAGCGCGGCCCTTCGCCCGGCCTGCTCGATCAGTGCCTTGACCTCACGGGCATCGGGCTCCTCGCTCGGATAATAGTTGATCGCCACGTCTGCGCCCTCGCGCGCGAAGGCGATCGCGACGGCGCGGCCGATCCCGCTGTCGCCGCCGGTCACCAGCGCCTTGCGGCCGGCGAGGCGGCCCGAGCCGCGATAGCTCCGCTCACCGCAGTCCGGCACGGGAGTCATCTTGCTCTGGAGCCCGGGCCAGGGCTGGCGCTGCTCGGCGAAGGGTTCGCTGGTGTACTTGGTTCGGGGGTCCGCCAGCGGGCGCGGCGCGGGCGCGGGTGCCCCGCCTTGCGCAAGCGCCGGCGCGGCAGTTGCGGCTATGCCCAGGGCAGCGCCGCCCAGCACCGTGCGTCGTGTGGGGTCGTCCATATGGTGCTGCTCCTGCCGGCGAGAGGTCAAAAGGCAGAACGGGCGAGCGCTCGGGCGGTTGCCGCGATTACAGTAGCTTGGGCGCACCGAGCGCAGTGGATCGATCGGGCAGCTAGCGGCTCGCGCGGCAAGCACAAATAGAAACGGCCGCGATTGCTCGCGGCCGTTCCGAAAACGTCAGGCTCCGCGCAGCTTAGTCGCTGTCGGGCTCACCGTCAGCGGCGGTGTACACCGCGAAGCCCAGCGGCACGATCGCGAGCAGCGCGATCAGGAACGCCGGCGCGACCGCCTTCGACTTGCCAGCCTTGGTCGCGGCGCGGACCTGAGGAGCCTTCGCGAGCGAGGGCGCAGCCGAAGCCGTCCGCGAAGCCGCAACCGCCGGCGCCGCCGTCATCGTCATGGCAGCTGCTGCCATCAGAACCTTCGCCAAACGCATGTCGAACTCCCTTTTATTTCGCGTTCGCAGTGAAACTCGGTGCCGTATTGCACAGCGCTGGCAGCGCAGCAAGCTACCGATCGGCGAATTGTTGCCAAAGCTGGTTACTGTTGCTGCGTCGCCACAATCGCGTCGTAACTTGCTGAGGTTACCGGGCAGTTAAGACGGAAGCTCCGCCTGGATGACCCAACGCTCGCCCGCTTCGAAGCCCATCGCGCTCAGCGTGCCACTCGCATAGGCACCCGTATCGAGCCCGATCCGAGTGGGCGTGACGACGACCTCCTCGCTGATCGTGTGCCCGTGGACGATCATCTTTTCGAGCGGTCGCGCGTGGGACAGGAACTCACCGCGGATCCAGCGCAGATCGCTCTGCCGCTGGTCGTCGAGCGGGACGCCCGGGCGCACCCCGGCGTGCACGAAAGCATAGTCGCCGATGACGACCATGTCCTCCGCCGCCGCTAGGAAGCGGCGATCCTCCGCCGGGATCGCTGCCTGGAGCAGCTTGGCCAGCGCGTCATAATCGGCCGCGTCGTAGTCGGCCGCGCCGATCCCGTAGCTGAGCGCCGTTTCGCGTCCGCCGACCCGGGCAAACAGGCGCAAGGCCTCACGTTCCCCGTCCAGCGCCCGTAGCAGCAGTTCCTCGTGATTGCCCGCCAGCACCCGCACATCGGGAGAGAAGGCCTGGAGATGGCGGGCACGCGCCACGACCTGCGCCGATTGCGGGCCACGATCGACCAGGTCGCCGAGCAGGATCAGGCTGGTGTCGGCGGGCGCACGGGCGGCATTGTCCGCATCGATCAGCGCCAGGAGCCGGTCGAACAGGTCGAGGCAGCCGTGGACGTCGCCGATCGCGTAGACGCGCCGGCCCTCGGGGATGCGAACGGGGGGAATGGCAGCGGACCGGGCGGCGCGGCGAAACAGTCGACCGATCATGGAACGCGTACGGCAGTCATCCGTCGGCGGCTACCGTATCGACGCGTGTGAAACAACTCGCGCGCGGTTGCGCCGGGTAGGGCGAGGCGGCAGGGGAGGGCGGTGCGCATCCTCTGCCTCGTGCTTCTGTCCGCGCTCGTCGCCCTGGCCTCGGCGGCGTGGGGCGCGGACATCCCGTTTGCCGCGATCCGTGACGCGGAGGTGCGGCTGGCCACGATCGGCTACCGGCTCGCAACCGCCAACGCCGCGCTGTGCGACGTGCAGCGCCCCGGCACCGGTTTGCAGCTCCACACGCTGGCGCAGTACCAGCCGGAGGCGCGTGAGCAGGCACGGCGCTTCTTCGGCTTCGAAGGGCCGATCGCCGTCGAGGGCGTGGCGCCGGACAGCCCCGCCGCGCAGGCCGGCGTCGCCGCCGACGACACGGTCGTGGCGATCAACGGGGCGCCGCTCGCGTTGCCTAGCACGCCGACGGGTACGGCGATGCTGATCGCGGCGGAGCAGCAGCTGGCGTCACTGCCGTCGGCGGCCCCGCTCACGCTGACGCTGCGGCGCGACGGCCGGGAGCGGACGCTGCGGATCGCGCCGGTGCCGCAGTGTCGGAGCCGGTTTGAACTTTTGATCTCCGATCGGTGGGAGGCATCGGCGGACGGCGACATGGTCCAGGTCGCCTCCCGCTTTCTCGAACTCGGCGATGAGGCCGCGACCGTGATCGTCGCGCACGAGCTCGCCCACAACATCCTGCGCCATCCGGCGCGGCTGCGCGCCGCGCGCGCCGGCAGCGGCGTACTCGCCGAGTTCGGGCGCAGCGCGCGGCTGTACCGCCGCACGGAGGATGAGGCCGACGTGCTGAGTGTCTACCTGCTCGCCAATGCCGGTTTCGATCCGATGGCCGGTGCGCGTTTCTGGCGGGGCAGGGGCAAGTCTATCGGCGGCGGACTGCTGCGCGGTCGGTCTCACGCCTCGCCGGCCGAGCGTGCGCGCATGATGGAGGACGCGGCGCGGGCGGTCGGCGCGACTGCGCTGCGTCCCGCCACGTCGCCCCTCATCGTCACGCGGGATCAGCCGCTGTAGCGAGGATTGACGCCGCGGCGCCGATCGGTTGATAGTCACGGTGACGGGCCGGCGCGGACGCCCGTTCAGACGGTTCGCCGTCCAAGTCCGCTCCCTGCGCCGCGTCTGCGGCCAATGGAGCGTCGCTGTGATCGAACCCGTCCTGTCCCGTTCGTCGTCTCCGCCGCCGATCAGCCTGCCGGCGCTGTTCGGCCAATTCCTCCGCTTCGGCTGCGCCGCCTTCGGCGGTCCAGTCGCGCAAATCGCCATGGTGCGCGCGGCTCTGGTCGATCAGCAGGGCTGGATCAGCAAGGAGCGCTTCAACCGCCTGCTCGCCGTGTTCCAGGTGCTGCCGGGGCCGGAGGCGCATGAGCTGTGCGTCCATCTCGGCATGATCGCCCGCGGGCGGCTGGGCGGGGTGCTAGCGGGCCTCGGCTTTATGCTGCCCGGCCTCGTGCTGATGATGGTCGCGGGCTGGCTCTACACGAGCGTCGTGAGCGGCATCGCGGGGATCGGCGGCGTGCTGCTCGGCGTGCAGATCGTGGTGCTGGCGATCATCGCGCGCGCAGTGGTCAGGATCGGGCAGCACATCATCGAGGACCGGCTGCTCGCCGCCATCGCGGTCGCCGGGCTCGCCGCCGCCCTCGCCGGGCTGCCGTTCTGGATAACGCTCGCGGCGGCGGGGGCGTGCTATGCGCTGTGGGCGCGGCCGGCTCTGGTCGCGCTGGTGCTCGCCGGCGCGGCTGCGCTGGCGCTTCTCCTGCGCGGCGCGGCGAGCGCGGACCCGATCGCGGTTGCCCAGGCACCCGCGACGGTGCTGGCGTTGTTCGTGGCGGGGCTGAAAGGCGGGCTGCTGACCTTCGGCGGCGCCTACACCGCCATCCCCTATGTCCGTGCCGACACGGTCGGGCGCGGCTGGCTGTCCGATGCGACCTTCCTCGACGGCGTGGCGATCGCCGGCGTGCTGCCGGCACCGCTGGTCATCTTCGCGACCTTCACCGGCTATGTCGCGGGCGGGCCGGTCGGCGCGCTCGCGATCACCGCGGGCATGTTCCTGCCGGCGTTCGCCTTCTCGCTCCTGTTCTTCGAGCGACTGGAGGCGGTGGTCGAGAACCCGGCGCTGCACCGGCTGCTCGCCGTCGTCGCGGCGGCGGTGGTGGGGATCATCGCCGCCACCCTGTTCGAATTGGCGGCCGCCACCGCGCCGCGGGTCACGCAGCCGCCAGTGGGTTTGGTGCTGTTCGCCGTCGGGCTCGTCGCCGCCTGGCGGCTGAAGGGCTTGTGGGTGCCGATCCTGCTGATCGCGCTGGGCGCTGCGGCGGGCGCGCTGCTGCCGATCTGACGCGGATAAAGGTAAGCCGCCGCCCGGTTGCCCGGACGGCGGCTTGATCGTGCGTTGGAGCCGCCACGCCGTCAGAACAAGCCGCTGTGCGGCTCCGCTGCCCGAAGCGGCGACGCTCCGTTCATTCAGCCTCGTTCAGATACTCGCCGGCGTCCGCGTCCGTGCCGTGACCCGAGGGCACGACGTCGGCGAGCGGATCGTCACCCGTGCCGCCCGAGTCCCGCGCGGAGCGGGCGAGCTCGGCGGCGTGCTCCTCCTCCGCGGAGTTCGGCGCCACCAGCGCGGCGGCGAGCGCCCGCTGCTGGGCGCGGAGCGCCGCATCGCGCGAGGTCGCGGCGACGCGCAGGCGGTTCATGCCCGCACCCGTGCCCGCCGGGATCAAGCGGCCGACGATCACGTTCTCCTTGAGGCCGTTCAGCGAGTCGATCTTGCCCTGCACCGATGCCTCGGTGAGGACGCGGGTCGTCTCCTGGAACGACGCCGCCGAGATGAAGCTGCGGGTCTGCAGCGACGCCTTGGTGATGCCGAGCAGCACCGGCTTGCCCTGCGCCCGTGCCTGGTTGGCCTCGAGCTTGGCGTTCGCCTCGTCCATCTCGTCGCGATCGACCTGCTCGCCCGCCAGCAGCGTGGTGTCGCCGCCGTCGGTGATCTCGACCTTCTGCAGCATCTGGCGAACGATCACCTCGATGTGCTTGTCGTTGATCTTCACACCCTGCAGTCGATAGACCTCCTGGATCTCGCTGACGAGGTACTCCGCCAGCGGCTCGATGCCGAGCACTTCCAGGATGTCGTGCGGGTCGGGGCTGCCGCCGATCAGGTTGTCGCCACGCTTGACGTAGTCGCCTTCCTGAACGTCGATCACCTTCGACTTGGGCACCAGATACTCGACGATCTCGCCGCCGTCCTCCGGCTGGATGCCGATCTTGCGCTTCGCCTTGTAGTCCTTGCCGAACACGACCCGGCCGGAGACCTTGGCGATGATCGCGTTCTCCTTCGGCTTGCGCGCCTCGAACAGCTCGGCGACGCGCGGCAGACCGCCGGTGATGTCGCGGGTCTTGGCGGATTCGCGGGCGACGCGGGCGAGCACGTCACCCGCCTGCACCTGCGCCCCGTCGTCGACCGACAGCACCGCACCCGGCGCCAGCATGTAGCGGGCGGCCTCGCTCGCGTTCTCGCCCAGCAGGGTGAGGCGCGGACGCAGGTCCTCCTTCGACTTGCCGGCGGCGCGGTACTCGATGACGACGCGCTGGGTGATGCCGGTCGCCTCGTCGGCCTGCTCCGTCATGGTGCGGTTGTCGATCAGGTCCTGGTAGCGGACGGTGCCCGAGTTCTCCGTGATCACCGGCATGGTGAACGGATCCCATTCCGCCATGCGATCGCCCTTGGACACGATGTGCCCGTCGTCGAACAGCATGTAGGCGCCGTAGGGGACGCGGTCGGCCGAGAGCTCGCGGCCGTCCATGTCCTTGATCACCACCTCGCCCGAGCGGCTGAGCACCACGCGGCGACCACGCTGGTCGACGATGATGCGCAGGTCGCGGAACTCGACGGTGCCGTCAGCGTGCGCCTCCAGGTTGCTGGTCTCGTTCAGCTGCGCCGCACCGCCGATGTGGAAGGTGCGCATGGTCAGCTGCGTGCCCGGCTCGCCGATCGACTGGGCGGCGATCACGCCGACCGCCTCGCCGATGTTGACGGGGGTGCCGCGCGCGAGGTCACGGCCGTAGCACTTGCCGCACACGCCGACCTTCGCCTCGCAGACCAGCGGCGAGCGGATCTTCATGCCCTGAATGCCGATGCCCTCGATCTGCGTGATCATCGCCTCGTCGAGCAGCGTGCCCGACGGGATGACGACCTCGCCGGTCTTCGCGTCGACCACGTCCTCGGCCGTGGTGCGGCCCAGGATGCGCTCGCCAAGCGAAGCGATGGTCGAGCCGCCTTGGACGATCGCCTTCATTTCCAGCGCGCGCTCGGTGCCGCAGTCCTCCTCCATCACGACGCAGTCCTGCGACACGTCGACCAGGCGGCGGGTGAGGTAGCCCGAGTTCGCCGTCTTGAGCGCCGTGTCCGCCAGGCCCTTGCGAGCACCGTGCGTCGAGTTGAAGTACTCGAGGACGGTCAGACCCTCCTTGAAGTTCGAGATGATCGGCGTCTCGATGATCTCGCCCGACGGCTTGGCCATCAGGCCGCGCATGCCGGCGAGCTGCTTGATCTGCGCCTGCGAGCCGCGGGCACCGGAGTGCGCCATCATGTAGATCGAGTTGATCGGCTTCTCACGGCCGGTCGCCTCGTCGCGCTTCACCGCCTTGATCTCGTCCATCATGGCGCCGGCCACCTGGTCGCCGCAACGGCTCCAGGCGTCGATGACCTTGTTGTACTTCTCCTGCTGCGTGATCAGGCCGTCCTGATACTGCTGCTCGAAGTCCTTGACCTGCTCGCGGGTCTCATCGACCAGCCGCTCCTTCTCGGCCGGAATGACCATGTCGTCCTTGCCGAACGAGATTCCGGCGCGGAACGCGTGGCGGAAGCCGAGCGCCATGATCGCGTCGGCGAACAGCACCGTCTCCTTCTGGCCGGTGTGGCGGTACACCTCGTCGATGACGTCGCCCACGTCCTTCTTGGTGAGCAGCCGGTTGACCGTCTCGAAGGGCACCTTGTGGCTCTGCGGCAGCGTCTCGCCCAGCAGCATGCGGCCGGGCGTCGTCTCCACCCGCTTCAGGTAGCGCTGGCCGTTCTCGTCGGTCTGCGGCACGCGGCTGACGATCTTGCTGTGGAGCGTCACCGCGCCGGCGTTCAGCGCCTGGTGCACCTCCTGCATGTCGGCGAGCATCATGCCTTCGCCCGGCTCGCCCGTCTTCTCCATGGAGAGATAGTAGAGCCCGAGCACCATGTCCTGCGACGGCACGATGATCGGCTTGCCGTTGGCGGGCGACAGGATGTTGTTGGTCGACATCATGAGCACGCGCGCTTCCAGCTGCGCCTCGAGGCTCAGCGGCACGTGGACGGCCATCTGGTCGCCATCGAAGTCGGCGTTGAATGCCGAGCAGACAAGCGGGTGGAGCTGGATTGCCTTGCCCTCGATCAGCACGGGCTCAAACGCCTGGATGCCCAGACGGTGGAGCGTCGGCGCGCGGTTCAGCATCACCGGATGCTCGCGGATCACCTCGTCCAGGATGTCCCAGACTTCCTTGCGCTCCTTCTCGACCCACTTCTTGGCCTGCTTGAGGGTCATCGACAGACCCTTGGCGTCAAGGCGCGCGTAGATGAACGGCTTGAACAGCTCGAGCGCCATCTTCTTCGGCAGCCCGCACTGGTGCAGCTTCAGCTCCGGACCCGTCACGATGACCGAGCGGCCCGAATAGTCGACGCGCTTGCCGAGCAGGTTCTGGCGGAAGCGGCCCTGCTTGCCCTTGAGCATGTCGGACAGCGACTTCAGCGGCCGCTTGTTGGCGCCGGTGATCGTGCGGCCGCGACGGCCGTTGTCGAACAGCGCGTCGACGGCCTCCTGCAGCATGCGCTTCTCGTTGCGGACGATGATGTCCGGCGCACGCAGCTCCATCAGCCGCTTCAGGCGGTTGTTGCGGTTGATGACGCGACGATACAGGTCGTTGAGGTCCGACGTCGCGAAGCGACCGCCGTCCAGCGGCACCAGCGGGCGCAGCTCGGGCGGGATGACCGGCACGACGTCCAGGATCATCCACTCGGGGCGGTTGCCCGAATCGATGAAGCTCTCGACGACCTTCAGCCGCTTGATGATCTTCTTGGGCTTGAGCTCCGACTTGGTGGTCGCGAGCTCTTCCAGCAGCTCCTTGCGCTCACCCTCGAGGTCGAGGTCCATGAGCATGATCTTGACCGCTTCCGCGCCGATCCCGGCGGTGAAGGCGTCCTCGCCATACTCGTCCTGCGCATCGAGCAGCTCGTCCTCGGTGAGCAGCTGGAACTTCTCCAGCGGAGTCAGGCCCGGCTCGGTGACGATGTAGCTCTCGAAATAGAGCACGCGCTCCAGCTGCTTCAGCTGCATGTCGAGCAGCAGGCCGATGCGACTGGGGAGTGACTTCAGGAACCAGATGTGCGCGACCGGCGCGGCGAGCTCGATGTGGCCCATCCGCTCGCGGCGGACCTTCGAGACGGTCACCTCGACGCCGCACTTCTCGCAGACAATACCCTTGTACTTCATGCGCTTGTATTTGCCGCACAGGCACTCGTAGTCCTTGATCGGACCGAAGATGCGGGCGCAGAACAGGCCGTCACGCTCGGGCTTGAACGTCCGGTAGTTGATCGTCTCCGGCTTCTTGATCTCGCCGAACGACCACGAACGGATGCGGTCGGGCGAGGCGATGCCGATCTGGATCTGGTCAAAGGTCTCCGGCTTGGCGACCGGGTTCGCGAAGTTGGTCAGTTCGTTCATTTTTTAGTCCCCGTAGAGGGTCAGAAATCAAACCCGTTCGCCCTGAGTAGGGACTGAGCGAAGGCGAAGGCCCGTATCGAAGGGCTCCGCTCCCGGTCCTTCGATACGCCGCTTCGACTTCGCTCAGCGGCTACTCAGGACGAACGGTGTTGTTACTTCAGGTCGGGCTTACTCTGCCGCCTCGGCCAGCGGCTCGTCGCCCTCGTCCTCGTTGTTCTTGAGCTCGACGTTCAGGCCGAGCGAACGCATCTCCTTGACGAGCACGTTGAAGCTCTCCGGAATGCCGGCCTCGAAGGTGTCGTCGCCCTTGACGATCGCCTCGTAGACCTTGGTGCGGCCGACCACGTCGTCGGACTTCACCGTCAGCATTTCCTGCAGGGTGTACGCCGCGCCGTAGGCCTGGAGCGCCCAGACCTCCATCTCGCCGAAGCGCTGCCCACCGAACTGCGCCTTGCCGCCCAGCGGCTGCTGGGTGACGAGGCTGTACGGTCCGATCGAACGCGCGTGAATCTTGTCGTCGACCAGGTGGTGCAGCTTCAGCATGTAGATGTAGCCGACGGTCACCTTGCGGTCGAACGCGTCGCCGGTGCGCCCGTCGTAGAGCTCGACCTGACCCGAGGTGTCGAGCCCGGCGAGCTCCAGCATCCGGGAGACGTCCGCCTCACGCGCGCCGTCGAACACCGGCGTCGCCATCGGCACGCCGTTCTTCAGGTTCTGCGCCAGCTCGACGATCTCGTCGCCCGAGCGGGCGTCGATCTCGTCGTGGTACTGCTCGCCGTAGACGATCTTCAGGCGATCCTTGACCGCGTCGGGCATCGCGCCCGCCGCCGGGTTCGGATTGGCCTCGCGCCACTGCTCCAGCGCCTCCGTGACTTGGCGACCCAGGCCGCGCGCGGCCCAGCCGAGATGGGTCTCGAAGATCTGGCCGACGTTCATGCGGCTCGGCACGCCAAGCGGGTTGAGCACCAGGTCGACCGGCGTCCCGTCGGCGAGGAACGGCATGTCCTCCTGCGGCAGGATGCGGCTGATGACGCCCTTGTTGCCGTGACGGCCGGCCATCTTGTCGCCCGGCTGCAGCTTGCGCTTCACCGCGACAAACACCTTGACCATCTTCAGCACGCCCGGCGGCAGCTCGTCGCCGCGCTCCAGCTTCTCGCGGCGATCCTCGAACTTCTCGCGGATGCGCTTGGCCGCCTCGTCGTACTGGCCCTTCACGGCCTCCAGGTTCGCCTGGACGGCATCGTCCTGAACCGCAAACTTCCACCACTCGTGGCGGTCGACCGAGTCGAGCAGGTCGGCGTCGATCGTCGCGCCCTTCTTCAGGCCCTTCGGTACCGCCGTCGCGACCTGACCCAGCAGCATGTCACGCAGGCGCGACCAGGTCGCCCGGTTGAGGATCAGGCGCTCGTCGTCCGAGTCCTTCTTCAGCCGCTCGATCTCCTCGCGCTCGATCGCGAGCGCACGCTCGTCCTTGTCGATGCCGTGGCGGTTGAAGACGCGGACGTCGACCACCGTGCCCGACACGCCCGGCGGCAGGCGCAGCGACGTGTCGCGCACGTCCGACGCCTTCTCGCCGAAGATTGCGCGGAGAAGCTTCTCCTCCGGGGTCATCGGCGATTCGCCCTTGGGGGTGATCTTGCCGGCCAGGATGTCGCCCGGTTCGACCTCGGCACCGATGTAGACGATGCCCGCCTCGTCGAGGTTGCGCAGCGCCTCCTCGCCGACGTTCGGGATGTCGCGGGTGATGTCCTCCGGCCCCAGCTTCGTGTCGCGGGCCATCACCTCAAACTCGTCGATGTGGATCGACGTGAACACGTCGTCCTTCACGATCCGCTCGGAGATGAGGATCGAATCCTCGTAGTTGTAGCCGTTCCACGGCATGAACGCGACGAGCGCGTTACGGCCGAGCGCGAGCTCGCCGAACTCGGTCGACGGACCGTCGGCCAGCACGTCGCCAGCATTCACCACATCGCCGACCTTCACCAGCGGACGCTGGTTGATGCAGGTCGACTGGTTGGAGCGCTGGAACTTCATCAGCGAGTAGATGTCGACTCCAGCCTCGCCAGCGTCGACGTTACCCGTCGCGCGGATCACGATACGGGCGGCGTCGACCTGGTCGACGATGCCGGCGCGCTTGGCGGAGATCGCCGCGCCCGAATCGCGCGCCACGGTCTCCTCCATGCCGGTGCCGACGAACGGCGCCTCGGCCTGGACCAGCGGCACCGCCTGGCGCTGCATGTTCGATCCCATCAGCGCGCGGTTCGCGTCGTCGTTCTCCAGGAACGGGATGAGCGACGCGGCGACGGAGACGAGCTGCTTGGGGCTGACGTCCATCAGCGTGATCTGCTCGGGCAGCGCCATCAGGAACTCGCCGGCCTGACGCGCCGACACCAGCTCCTCGGTGAAGCCGCCATCGGCGGTCAGCTCGGCGTTGGCCTGCGCGATGGTGTGCTTGGCCTCTTCCATCGCCGACAGGTACACGACCTCGTTGGTGACGCGGTTGTTGACGATCTTGCGGTACGGTGTCTCGATGAAGCCGTACTTGTTCACGCGGCTGAAGCTCGCGAGCGAGTTGATCAGGCCGATGTTCGGGCCTTCCGGCGTCTCGATCGGGCAGATCCGGCCATAGTGGGTCGGGTGAACGTCGCGAACCTCGAAGCCAGCACGCTCGCGGGTGAGGCCGCCCGGCCCGAGCGCCGAGACGCGACGCTTGTGCGTCACTTCGGACAGCGGGTTGGTCTGGTCCATGAACTGGCTGAGCTGCGACGAGCCGAAAAACTCGCGCACCGCGGCAACCGCGGGCTTCGCGTTGATCAGGTCGTTCGGCATGACCGTCGACACGTCGACCGACGACATGCGCTCCTTCACCGCGCGCTCCATGCGGAGCAGGCCGACGCGGTACTGATTCTCCAGCAGCTCGCCGACCGAGCGGACGCGGCGATTGCCGAGGTTGTCGATGTCGTCGACCTCGCCCTTGCCGTCCTTCAGGTCGACCAGCGTCTTGACGACCGCCAGGATGTCCTCGGTACGCAGCGTCGTCACCGTGTCCTCGGCGTCGAGGTCGAGGCGCATGTTGAGCTTTACGCGGCCGACCGCCGACAGATCGTAGCGCTCCGGATCGAAGAAGAGCCCGGCGAACAGCGCCTCCGCCGTCTCGAGCGTCGGCGGCTCGCCCGGGCGCATGACGCGGTAGATGTCGGACAGCGCCTGCTCGCGCTCCTCCGCCTTGTCCGCCTTCAGCGTGTTGCGGATCCACGGGCCGGTCGAGACATGGTCGATGTCGAGCAGCTCGACCCGGTCGATCCCGGCCTTGTCGAGCTTCTCGAGGTTCTCCTGGCCGATCTCGTCACCCGCCTCGACGTAGATCTCGCCGGTGGTCTCGTTGATCAGGTCATACGCACTGTAGCGGCCGAAGATCTCCTCGGTGGGGATCAGCAGCGTCTCCAGACCGTCCTTCGCAGCCTTGTTGGCGGCGCGCGGCGAGATCTTCTGGCCGGCCGCGAACACGACCTCGCCCGACTTCGCGTCGACGATGTCGAACTGCGGCTTCGCACCGCGCCAGTTCTCGGGCGCGAACGGGATCTGCCAGCCGCCGGGGCCGCGCACGAAGGTGACGCGGTTGTAGAAGTGGTTGAGGATCTCCTCGGAGTTGAGGCCCAGCGCGTACAGCAGCGTGGTGACCGGCAGCTTGCGCTTGCGGTCGATGCGGACGTTGACGATGTCCTTGGCGTCAAACTCGAAGTCAAGCCACGAGCCGCGGTACGGGATCACGCGGGCGGCGAACAGGTACTTGCCCGAGGCGTGGGTCTTGCCGCGGTCATGGTCGAACAGGACGCCCGGCGAGCGGTGCATCTGGCTGACGATCACGCGCTCGGTACCGTTGATGAAAAAGGTGCCGTTCTCCGTCATGAGCGGCATGTCGCCCATGTAGACGTCCTGCTCCTTGATATCGATGACCGACTTGGCCTCGGTATCCGGATCGACCTCGAACGCGGTCAGGCGCAGCGTGACGCGCATCGGCGCGGCGTAGGTGATGCCGCGCTGGCGGCACTCCTCCACGTCGAACTTCGGATCCTCCAGGACGTAGTCGTCGAAGTCGAGAAAGGCGGTTCCCGCGAAATCCTGGATCGGGAAGACGGAGCGCAGCGTCTTTTCGAGACCCGACACGTGACCGGTCGACTTGTCGGAGCGCAGGAACTGCTCGTAGCTCTCGCGCTGAACCTCGATCAGGTTCGGCATCTGCACCACTTCGTGGATGTCGCCGAAAACCTTGCGGATGCGGCGCTTGGTGGTGCCGGGGAGAGCCTTGGTCGCCATGGGTGTCGTTGCCTCGTCAGCCGTAAACGTGCCCCGGAGCGATCCGCCGGGGCGCGGACGCAGCAAGAGACAGCGCACGGGGCGGGGGTCCTTCCAGGACGGAAGGCCGCACAGGCCCGGCACGCTGTCGCAGACCATCAGCTCCCATCCGACCGGCACGCTGCGCGACGGCGTGCCATTTCCCGAAGCTGTTGGTAGGCAGCGGCATATAGGCGCGGTCCTACAGCCTGTCAAGCACGCGCGAGCCGGAACAAATCCGGTGACGGCTGTGGGTTGAAGTGCGCGTCCGACGCAACCAACGCGCCGGCGCCTCCTTGCGCCGCAGTTCACCGCCCCATAGCCTCCAAACCATTCCTGTCGGAGCCTTTCATGACCAAGCTGATCCTGCTCGCCGCCACCGCCCTCGCGCTCACCCCGCTCGGCGCGCAGGAGGTGCCGACCGGCGACGTGCCGGCGAAGTACAGCGTGCCCAAGACCGCCTATGACTACGACAAGCGCGAGGTGATGGTGCCGATGCGCGACGGCACCAAGCTGTACACGGTGATCGTGGTGCCGAAGGGGGCGGCGAACGCGCCGATTGTGCTGACCCGCACACCCTACAACGCCGCGGGCCGGGCCAACCGGATGGACAGCCCCAAGATGCTCTCCACGCTGCCGCTCGCCGACGAGATATTCGTCAAGGACGGCTACATTCGCGTCTACCAGGACATTCGCGGCAAGTACGGGTCGGAGGGCGACTATGTCGTGACCCGGCCGGTGATCGGCCCGCTCAACAAGACCAACGTCGATCACACAACCGACGCTTACGATACGATCGACTGGCTGGTGAACAAGGCCAACCTGCCCGAGAGCAATGGGCGAGTGGGCATGATCGGGTCGTCGTACGAAGGCTTCACCGTCGTCATGGCGCTGCTGAAGCCGCATCCGGCGCTGAAGGTCGCGGCACCCGAGAGCCCGATGATCGACGGCTGGATGGGCGACGACTGGTTCCACCACGGCGCCTTCCGCCTCGCCAACATCGCGTGGTTGGGGGCGCAGACCGGCTTCAAGGGCGCGGGTAAGGCGCCGCCGACCGGCGGGTACGACGATTACGACAATTTTCGCACGGGCTCGGCCGGCGACTGGGCGAAAAAGGCGGGCTACGATCTCTTGCCCTATTGGCAGCGGATGCAGGCGCACCCGGCCTATGATGCGTTTTGGCAGGGACAGGCGCTCGACAAGCTGGTCGCGGCCAACCCGTCCGACGTGCCGACGCTCTGGGAGCAGGGACTGTGGGATCAGGAGGACATGTACGGCGCGATCCGCACGTGGGAGGCGCTGAAGGCGAAGGGCAAGGCGGGCAACAATTACCTGGTCATGGGCCCGTGGCGCCACAGCCAGGTCAATCGCGAGGGGCGGAGCCTGGGTCCCTTCGAGTGGGACGGCGACACCGCCAAGCAGTTCCGCGAGGACATGGTGCTGCCCTTCTTCAACCAGTATCTGAAGGACGGTCCTCCGGTCCAGCTGCCGCAGGCGGCGATCTACAACACGGGGGAGAACCACTGGGATCGGCTGTCGACGTGGCCGCTCGCGTGCGAGACCGGGTGCGCGGCGCCGCTCAAGCCGATCTACCTCCAGGCGGGCGGCAAGCTCGGCTGGAGCAAGGGGGCAAGCGGCGGCGACAGCTACGTCAGCGATCCCGCCAAGCCCGTCCCGCACCTGCCGCGGCCGGTGAACTTCGGCGATGGCCGCTGGGGCGACTGGCTGGTCAATGACGAGCGGCACGCCGACGGGCGACCGGATGTCATGACCTACCAGACCGACGTGCTGACCGCGCCCGTCCGTGTCTCCGGCGCACCCTTCGCGGAAATCTTTGCCAGCACGTCCGGCACCGACGGCGACTTCGTGGTCAAGGTAATCGACGTCTACCCGGAAGAGGTCGCGGCCGATCCGAAGATGGGCGGCTACCAGCTCGCCATCGCCCAGGACATCTTCCGTGGTCGCTACCGAGACAGCTTCGAGAAGCCGTCGGCGATCCCGGCCAACACCGTCCAGAAATACCGCTTCCGCCTGCCAACGGTGAACCACGTGTTTCGACCGGGGCACCGGATCATGGTGCAGGTCCAGTCGAGCCAGTTCCCGCTCTATGATCGCAATCCGCAGACCTACGTTCCCAACATCTTCCTCGCCAGGCCGGGTGACTACAAGGCGGCGACGGTCACCCTGCAGCGCGGCGGCACAGCGGCGAGCGCGGTGTTGCTGCCCGTCGTCGCGGTGGATCAGTCGGCGGCGATGGCGCGCTAGGGCGTGCTTCTTGCGCGAAGTTAGGACGGTTGCCTCCGAGATCGTCCAATCCTTCACGCTTCCGTGACCATCCGGACGGTAGCGTGCACCCGGTTTCGGGCGGGGCATGCGGCAATGGACGGCGATCAGGATGAGGGCGCTCGGATCGCGTGCGTCAGGAGCTTCGCGCTACTCGATACGCCGGACGAAGCGGCGTTCGACGCGGTCGCCGCGGACGCCGCGCTGTTCTTCGGCGCCGCGCACGCGGTCGTCTCGCTGATCGACCGTGACCGCCAGTGGTACAAGGCGCGGCACGGCGTCACGGAGCGGGAGGTGCCGCGCGGGCTCTCGCTTTGCACCCACGCGATCCGGACGACCGAGGTGACGATCGTACCCGACGCCCGCGCGGACGATCGCTTCGCGACTAATCCGTTCGTGACCGGCGCGCCGTTCGTGCGCTTCTATGCCGCGGCGCCGCTGCGGGCGCGGGAAGGGCTGCGGGTCGGGACCTTGTGCGTCTTCGATCCTGCGCCGCGCGCGGCGGTGTCGCACGCGGAGGTGGCCCGGCTCCAGGCGCTCGCCGACCGAACGGTGGCGCTGATGGAGGGTCATCGCCGCCGCCTGGAGCCTTCGTCGCCGACGCTGCGGCGGACCGGCTGAACCCCGAAGACATTTGCGGCGCGGCGCGTGCTGTCCTAACCGCGGCCTCATGAGCCTCGATCCGTTCGCGAATCTGCCCGCCGATCTGCCCAGCTTCGTCACTCACCTGGAATGCTCGATCACCGGCGAGCGGTACGACGCCGACGTGCTGCACGGGTTGAGCCGGGTCGGGCGACCGCTGCTGGTCCGCTACGACCTGCCCGGCGTGCGCGCGGCGCTCACCAGGGAGGTGCTGGCGGCGCGCCCGGCGGACCTGTGGCGCTACCGCGAGCTGCTGCCGGTCCGATCGCCGGCCAACATCGTCAGCCTGGGCGAGAATGCGACGCCGCTCCTGACCCTCGATCGCGTCGGCGCGGCGCGGAATGCCCGGGCGCCGATCGTGAAGGACGAGGGGCGGCTGCCGACCGGCAGCTTCAAGGCGCGCGGGCTGGTTATGGCGATCTCCATGGCCAAGGCGCTCGGGGTCAGGACCATCGCGATGCCGACCAACGGCAACGCCGGCGCCGCCGCCGCCGCCTATGCGACGCGCGCCGGGATCGAGGCGGTGATCCTGTGCCCGGACGACACGCCGGAGATCAACGTGCGCGAGATCGCGGCGCAGGGCGCGCGCGTGTACCGCGTCAACGGCTTGATCGACGACTGCGGGGCGATCGTCGGCGCGGCCTGCAAGGCGAACGGCTGGTTCGACCTGTCGACGCTCAAGGAGCCCTATCGGATCGAGGGCAAGAAGACGATGGGGCTGGAACTGGCCGAGCAACTCGGCTGGACGCTGCCCGATGCGATCTTCTACCCGACCGGTGGCGGCACCGGGCTGATCGGGATGTGGAAGGCCTTCGACGAACTGGAGGCGATCGGGCTGATCGGGCCCGAGCGGCCGCGGATGTACGCCGTGCAGGCGGAGGGCTGCGCCCCGATGGTGCGGGCGTGGGAGGCGGGCGAGCGTCACGCCGACCGCTGGGAGGACGCGCACACCGTCGCAGCCGGCATCCGCGTGCCCAGGGCGGTCGGCGACTTCCTGATCCTGGACGCCGTCCGAGAGAGCGGCGGCGCGGCGCTGGCGGTGAGCGATGCGGCGCTGCTTGCCGCGGTCGACGAGGCCGCGGGCGACGGCGTGCTGCTGTGTCCGGAGGGCGGGGCGACGCTCGCAGCTTACGATCGGGCGCTGACCGACGGACTGGTCGCGCGCGACGATCGCGTCGTGCTCTTCAACTGTGCCACCGGACTGAAATACCCGATGCCGGACCGGTCGCGGACGCTCGACCGCCACGGCGACATCGACCTGGCGGCGCTGTGAGGACCTACGTGCGCATGGTGTGCGCCGCCGGAGCCGTGGCGCTGGCGTGGCCGATCGCCGCACAGAACACGACCACGCCGCCCGTCATCACCCTGCCCGGCGTACAGGACTACAGCCTGCCGCCCGGCACGCCGACGCCGCAAGCCACGCCGACGATCGCACCGCCGCCCGTCAGGGTGACGGTGCCGTCGCCCACGCCGACGCCGGCGCCGACGTCGGTGCGAGCCGACGCGCCTGCTGCAAGGGTGACGCCGGCCCCGGTTGCGGCGCCGACAGCCGCCCCGACGCCCGTTCCGCTACCGACACCGGACGGTCCGCCCGCTGCCGTTCCGTCGCCGGATGCGAGCGCAGTACCCGCTCCGACGCCAACGGCGCCCATTGCGACGGCGCCTCCCGCCCAAGCTGACGGCGGGACGCCGCTCTGGTCGTGGCTCGCGGGCGGAGTAGCGCTCGCGCTGCTCGCCGGCGCTGCCTACCTGTGGCGGCGTCGCCGCGCGCCCGAGCTGGACGAGAGCGTCGAACCCGCAGCCGCGATCGCCGAGCCGCCTGCTCCGACGCCCGAGCCTGTGCCGGCAGCAAGTGCCGCTCCCACCGTCGAGCTGCGCGCGATCGAGCTCGCGACGCAGGGCCCGGATGCGCTGCTGCGGTTTGAGCTGGTGCTGCGCAACGACGCCGGCGTGCCGCTGGAGGCTGTGCGCCCGGTCGTCGTGCTGGGCAGTGCCGGGCCGACCCTCGCGCGCGAGATCGCCTCCTTTCACGCCAGCGCACCAACCATGAACGCGGCCGCGCAGTTCGACCTTGCGCCCGGGGAGGCGCGGCGGCTGACCGGCGAGCTGACGCTGCCCGGCACTGCCATGCACGTCAGCGAGGTGGCCGGACGTGCGATGATCGTGCCGGTTGTGCTGGTCGACCTGCGCTGGCGCAGCGGATTGTCCGTGCGCGCCGACGGAGCGGCGTTCCTGGTCGGCACCGGAACCGAAGAGGCATCGCGCCTAGGCCCCATCTGGGTCGATCGCACGGGCCAGCGCTTCACCCGCATCGCCGCCCGTCGCTTCGTTCCGGAAGCGCAATCATAAAACCGCAACACTGCGGGTGTTGAAGGGAAGCGTCGTCCGGCGGGAAGATCCGCCGAGCGCCCTGTGCCGCGTTCATCAGCGAACGATCAGCCGCGCTGCGGGCGCGAGGCGGAGGGCTAAGATGGCAAGGGCATGGCTGACGATCCCGCTGCTGGCGATCGGCGGCTGTTCGGGCGGGGGCGGCACCGCCGCTCCGAGCGGAGGCAGCGTTTCCACGCCGGCACCCGCACCTGCGCCGACCCCTGCGCCGACTCCCACGCCGACGCCGACGCCGGCACCGCCTGCGAGCGCACCGGCACGCTTCGCCGACATCTACAGCTTCCGCTACGGTGCCGGCGTGACCCTGCCGAGCGCCTGTGCCGGGATCACCTCCGCGCCGACGCCCGCGGCGCTGCCGGTCAGCGCGTGGGGGCAGGGGCTGGTGTTCCGCTTCGTACTCACGCCGCAGGTCTGGTCGATCGCGGGCGAGGTCGCGGTCGGCTTCGACGGGCGCGATGCCGACGGCAGCGTGCAGGGCGCAGAGGTTGCGCTCGCCAAGACCATCGGCGCCGATCGCTACGCGCTCCGCATCACGCAGCCGTTCGCGGCCGAGCCGGCGCTGCTGTCCGCACGATCGGCGCGGGTCGACGCCCGGGTAGGCGGGATGGAGCGCCGCCACGACTGCGTGCTCGGCCTGCCGACCGCCGCCGGCGAGCTGGCGGCCGCGGACGGAAGCTACCCGCGCACGGTGCTACGCGGTGTGGCGTACGTTCGCGACGCGACCGGCACCCGCAGCTACCTGCTCGATATGAGCGCTGTGACGCTGGTGCTTGACCGGGCCGGGCGGCGCGTCACCGCGACGCTGCGCCTCGTCGGCACGCCGGAGGGCGGCGGCGCCCCACTCGAGCTCGGCACGGCAAGCGTCGCCGGCGTGCTCGATCCGGCGACCGGCAGCATCGCCGGGCCGCTGGCGATCGCCGGCCGCACCGTCGGCGCGACGCTCCGCGGGCAGGTGTTCGGCCAGAACGGCGCAGAGGTCGGCGCCGCGCTCGGCGGCACGGTCGACGCCGCGGGCAACGCGCCCGCCGTCATCTTCTCAGCAACCCTGTTCGCCGCGCGCTGATCGAGCGGCCAAGCTGCGTCCGGTGGCAGACGCCGATCGCGCGGCTGCGGACCCCTAACCTATGTTGTCCCGTTCTCCCCTTTGAATGCGAGTGGAAAGGACGGGACATGCGGGTACGCGACGTGATCGATGCGGTGCGGGGGACAGTCAGTCCGCCCGAGCCGCGCAAGGGCTCGGATAGCCCCCGTCTGGGCGAGCAGGACTTCAAGCAGCGCTACCTCGCGCAGTTTCAGGACGATGCCTTTGCGCCGCTGCGCGCCTCGCTCGATCAGGTCGCGGACGCCGCCTGGGACGCCTACAAGCACCAGCGCAAGTCGCCGCACACTACCAAGGCCGGGCCGGGCTACGCCGATCCCGACTATGACCTGTCAATCGAGTGGATCGCGGCCAAGGGGGCGATCGAGGCGGCGCAGCGCCGCCACGACGACTCGACCGCGCCGCCGCGCATGCTGCTGATCAGCGCGTCGTCGCGGTCCGAGCACAGCTGCCCCGGCGAGCTCAGCAAGTCGTGGCGCCTCGTCCAGCTGGCCCGCGAGGAGATCGAGGCGCGCGGCGCCCAGGTCGACTTCCTCGACTTGTCACGCCTCACCTCCGAATACGGACGGCAGATCCACCCCTGCAAGGCATGCTTCTCGACGGCGGCCGCGCTCTGCCACTGGCCGTGCAGCTGCTATCCCAACCACTCGCTGGGGCAGGTCCATGACTGGATGAACGAGATCTACCCGATGTGGGTCGCGGCGCACGGCGTGATGATCGTGACGCCCGTCAACTGGTACAGCCCGACCTCACCGCTGAAGCTGATGATGGACCGGCTGGTCTGCGCCGACGGCGGCAATCCCGACCCGTCGTTGACCCACGGCAAGGACGCGAAAAAGGCCAAGGCGGAGGAGCTGAAGGGGTGGGACTATCCCCGTCACCTCAAGGATCGGCTGTTCTCCATTGTCGTCCACGGCGATGTCGAGGGTGCGGAGAATGTCCGCCGTTCGCTTTCCGACTGGATGCGCTTCATGCGGATGGAGAGCGCGGGCGTCGAGGCCGAGCTCGACCGCTACATCGGCTATTGGAAGCCCTATGCGACCAGCCACGAAGAGCTCGATGCCGATACCGCGATCCAAGACGAGGTGCGCAATGCCGCCCGAGCGCTGTGTGAGGCGGTCACGGCCAAGCGGCAGGGACTGATGCCGGCGATCGGCGTCGACCTGGTCGAGCCGCGGCCGAAGTAGGGCAGGAAAAAGGGCGGCGCCGCAGGTGCGGGCCGCCCTTTTCTGTTCAAGGCCGTCTCGGGCAAAGCCCATGACGTCGGACCTGGGCGATGCCCACGCCGGCCTGGTTGGGGTGCAGGCTGGCTCGCCAGCCCGTCTCCCCAACTGCGGCTTACTTGATCTCGACGGTCGCGCCGGCTTCTTCCAGCTGCTTCTTGATCTTCTCGGCCTCGTCCTTGGACACGCCTTCCTTGACGGCCTTCGGAGCCGACTCGACCAGCGTCTTCGCCTCGGTCAGGCCGAGCGCGGTGATCGCGCGGACCTCCTTGATGACGTTGATCTTCTTGCCGCCGTCGCCGGTCAGGATCACGTCGAACTCGGTCTTTTCCTCGACGGCCGGGGCCGCCGCGCCGCCGCCACCGGCGGCCGGGGCCGCAACCGCCGCAGCGGCCGAGACGCCCCACTTCTCTTCGAGCAGCTTCGAGAGCTCGGCGGCCTCGAGAACGGTCAGCTCGCTCAGCTGGTCAACCAGCGTGTTCAGATCAGCCATTGTGTAACTCCAGTATCAAAGGTGTGTGATGTGTAATGGACAACCCGCGCGAGATTACGCGGCGTCCTTTTCCGCATAGGCCGAGAGCACGCGGGCGATCTGGGCCGCCGGTGCCTGGGTGATGGTCGCCAGCTTGGTCGCGGGTGCCACGATGAGCCCCACGATCTTGGCCCTGAGCTCGTCGAGCGAGGGCAGCGTGGCGAGCGCCTGAACACCCGCCGCGTCGAGGACCTGGGTACCCATCGCCCCGCCGACGATTTCGAACTTGTCGTTCGTCTTCGCGAAATCCGACGCGGCCTTGGCGGCGGCGACCGGATCGGCCGAGGTGGCGAGCCCAACTGGGCCGGTCAGCAGGTCGGAAAGTCCCGCGTAATCGGTGCCCTCGAGCGCGATCTTGGCAAGCTTGTTCTTGGAAACCTTGTACGCGGCACCGGCCTCGCGCATCTTCGTGCGGAGCTGGGTCGACTGGGCGACCGTCATCCCCAGGTTGCGGGTGACAACCACCACGCCGACCTGCTCGAAATTGCTCTTCAGCTCGGCAACGGCCTCGGTCTTCTGCGAACGATCCATGCCATTCTCCTCAAATCAGCCGCCGTGTGCCCGGGAGGGCGCACGACGACCAGCTTCACGCGCCCGGACGCGAAGGACCGGGCGTACTCATGTCCGTGAGGGGCAGGATCGTCCCAGAGCCGCGGACAGGCCACCAGCCAGGACCCGGTGCAGCTGCACCGGTGAAACATTCTGCACCCGTCTAGGCGGGAAATTAAGCCCCGGGGGGCACCCACTGTCTCGGACGGCGTGGCGGGGCCGAGGCACCGCGACGATGTGGGGCCGTTAGCGGAATTTGCGGGAAAGTCAACGCGGCGGGCGCGCTCAGTTCAGGATCGAGCGGACCGCCGCCTCCGCCGCTGCGACATAGTCGAAGAAAGCGGCGATCCGCGGTTCGCGCCGCAGGGCGCGGGTGGTCAGCAGCTTCCAGCTGCGGGTGAGGGCCGGTACCGGGCCGAACAGTCTCACCAGCGTGGGATCCGCGTCGGCGATGTTGGCGGGCAGCGGCGCCACGCCGGCGCCCGATCGGACCGACTGGAGCAGCCCCAGGATGCTGTTCACTCGCGCCACGCGCGGCGCATGCGGAGCGACCTCGTCCAGCCAGGCCACGACCCGGTGCCCGGCCATGCCGGCATCGAGCGTCACCAGCGCGTGCGAGGCGAGGTCGGCGACGTCGCGCGGTCGGCCGCGTCGCTCCACATAGCCGGCGCTCGCGTAGACCGACCAGATCGAATCGGCGACCTTCCGGCCGACCAGATCGGCATCGGTGTCGCCGGAGCGGAACGCGACGTCGGCATCGCCGCGGGCAAGATCGAGGTAGCGGTCGCTGGTGACGAACTCGACCTGCAGGTCGGGGTGGGTCTGCTGAAAGCGCTCGATGAGCGGCATGAGGCGAGGGATGATCGGTTCGGGGCAGGTCACCCGGATCAGCCCGGAGACGCGGTCGCGCGCCTCACGGGCTACCCCGGTGAACCGCTTTGCCGCTTCCTCCACCGCCTGCGCGGCGGGCAGCAGTGCCGCGCCATAGTCGGTCAGCGCGTAGCCGGATGCGGTCCGCACCGTGAGCGACCGGCCGAGCGCGTCGTCGAGCGCACGCAGACGGCGCTGCACGGTCGACTGGCTGACGCCGAGCGCGCGCGCCGCCGACAGCGTGCTTCCGTGCTGCGCGACGGCGAGAAGGTGGCGGAGATCGTCCCAGTTGAACACTGCAGGCACCCGCAAAAGTGCGGCCCTTGCATAGCAGACTTGCGGCTCCCCAGCATCACGCCGCAGCCATATGCTCTCCGGGTCATCAACGACGGAGCACGCACGACATGCGCCACCCAGCCACGCTGATCCTCTTGTCGCTCGCCGCTCCTGCCGCCGCGCAGGACGAGGCAAGCCTGCGCCGCGCGGACGCCGCGCAGCATCAGGCGGCGCGCACCCGCGACGCCGATGCGCTCGCCGCGATGATGCACCCGCAGTTTGAGGTGAACGCGCCGGGGGGGGAAGTGTGGTCGCGCGAGCGGACCGTCGCGCTGTGGCGCAACCGCGGCATCGGTCACGACCGCTTCGACCGCTGGGTGGAGAGCGTGATCCTCGACGGCAACACCGGCGTCGTCGCCGGTCGCGAAATCGTCCAGCCCTCGGTCGACAGCATCGCGGGCAAGCGCCGCGCAGACGGCGGCGCTCCGGTCGAGCGGCGCTTCACCAACGTCTGGCTGTGGAAGGACGGGCGCTGGTGGTTTCTGGCGCGCCACGCCAACGAGAAGGTGGCGCCGCCCCGTGAGGGCGGCGCCCCGATGGGTCAGTAGCGCGCCGACAGGCTGACGCCGATGATCCGCGGCTCGTTGAAGACGGCCGCGTTGTAGTTCTCGATCACGCCCTTCAGGTTCTTCTCGGCCGTGATGTTGCGCGCGAACGCCGCCAGCTCGTAGCGGCCGTCGGCGCTGGTCAGCCCGGCGCGAAGGCCGAGCTCGAAGTTGCCGTCGGCGTAGAACTCGCGCGTCCGGTACAGCACCAGGTTGGTGTAGCCCTGCACGTTGAAGTCGGTGTCGACGAACAGCTTCGCCCCGCTCGACAGCGGGATGTCGTAGCGGACGGCGGCGTTGAGCTGCCACTTTGGCGCGTTGGGCAGCGGGTTGCCGTCGATTTGCGCGAGCACCGTCGGCGTGCCGAAGATCGGGCGGGTGATCGTCGGGTCGAGCACCGTGCAGGTGACGCCGACTCCGCCGCCCAATGCACAGACCTGCGCATAGACGTTCGGGTCGTTGATCTCCGTGTGCAGCACGCTGCCGCCGAGCGAGAAGGCGATGTTGCGGATCGGCCGCCACTCCAGCTCCGCTTCCGCGCCGTACGCCTCGGCATTGTCGGCGTTGAACAGCACGCCGTTGCCGTTCGCGTCGTTGCCGTTCAGCTGGATATCGTCGACCCGGTACCCGAAGGCGGTGGCATTGAGGCGGATGCGCGACGTCGGCTGCGACTTGAAGCCCGCCTCATAGGAGATGATCGTCTCCGAATCGGCGGTCGTGAAGGCGGAGCCGAACACCGCCGACCGACCCTGGATCGTGGGCCCGCGGAAGCCGCGTGCGACGCGGGCGTACAGGCTGAGCGCGGGATCAACCTCGTACAGCGCCGACACGTCCCAGCTCGGCTCCTTGCCGACCAGCCGCACCGTGCGCGGCGCGGTCGCGGGAAAGTTGACGGTGGCGCCGGTCGTCGCGGGCTGGACCAGCGTCGTGCGCTTGCGATCCTCCGTGTAGCGGCCGCCGGCGGTCAGCGTGAGGCGGTCGAGACGGTAGCTCGCCTGTCCGAACACCGCCCAGGAGGTGTTGACGTCGCGTAAGCGCACGAAGTTGCCCGGGTTGTTGGTGTTGGCGTTCGCCGCGACGAACGGCGCGGTCAGGAAGAAGCGCCGCTGGTAGAATTCGGTGATGTCGCGATTGTCGAAATAGAAGCCGCCGACCTGCCACTTGAACGCGGTGTCGCCGGTCGAGGCGAGCCGCAATTCCTGCGTCCACTGATCGAGGTCGCGGATGTTGCCCTGACTCTGGCCGTAGAAGGCCGGCCCGGTAAACAGCGTCGCCGCCCCGCCGTCCGTATCGCCGCGACTGTAGCCAGCCGTGGTTTCGTAGGCGGTGATGGAGGTGAGCGCGACGCCGCCGAAGTCCCAGCTGGCGTTTGCCGAACCGCCGTAGGTGTCGTAGCCCTGCGGATTGTTGTCGCCTTCGTCGAGCGCGACGCGGGTCCGCGGTTCGCCCTGGATGTTGTTGCTGCCGCGGCGCAGCGCCCCGCGGTGGAAGACGGTGGAGGTGCCGTCATAGTTGCGGGCATGGCCCGACAGATTGATCGAGATGTCTTCTGTCGGCGTGAACAGCAGCTGGAGGCGCACGTCTCGCTCGTCGAAGCCGCCGAGCGCATCCTCGCCGCCGCGGGTGCCGTCGAAGCTCGCGCCGGTGTAGCTGTTGTCGATCCAGTCGTCGCGGTGCTGGTAGAGGGCGGACAGGCGAAACGCGATCTTGTCGGCGACGATCGGTCCACCGACGCCCGCGTCGACGTTCACGCTGTTGAAGCTGCCGTAGGAGGCGCTGACCCGTCCGGCGAGCTCCTGGCTCGGGCGGTTCGTGTCGAACTTGATGATACCGGCGGTCGTGTTGCGGCCGAACAGCGAGCCTTGCGGCCCCCGCAGCACCTCGACCTGCGCCGCGTCGAACACCGGATTGGACTTCAGGACGACATGCTCCAGGACGACGTCGTCCTGGATGATGGTGACGGGCTGCGACGCGCCCAGGTAGAAGTCGATGTTGCCGAGCCCGCGGATGTAATAGCGCGGGAAGATGCGGCCGGTGGTCGTCTCCGCGTACAGGCTCGGCACGCGCCCGGCGAGCGAGAGCGTATCGTCGCCGCCCGCCTGGAACCGGCGCAGATCCTCGCCGCTGACCACACCGACCGAGACGGGGGTGCGCTGCAGGTTCTCCTCGCGTCGCTCCGCGGTCACCACGATCTCGCCGAGCGTGCCGTCGTCGGTCGTGGCGGCGGTATCATCCGGGCCGGCGGCGACCTGCGCGGTGGCGGGCGTGGCCAACGTGATCAGGGCCGTTGTGGCACCGGCGAGCAGAAACGACTTGAACGACACCATGATACCCCCGCTGAAATGACGCGGGGTAGTCTCGACCAACTAGACCGGCGCCCCCGCTGGCGGCGGGCGCTAGTCGGCAACTATGTCGGATTGAAGTAATCGGCCGGCATTGTAACAGTTGGTTAACAGGTGTGGCTTTCACGCCACACGGTGTCAGTCCTTCTTCTCGGACACCGTCTCCGCCGGAGCGGTCTCCTCGTCACCCGACCGATCGACGCGCGCGGTCATGCCGGTTGCGTCGGCATCCTCCAGCACCTGCTCGTCGGGCGCGGTCGGTTCCGGCTCCTCCACCAGCGCGCTGTTCTCCGTGGCGAGATTGATGGAGGGAGTCGCGAGCGGCGCCTCCGGCACGTCCGCCGCCTCGTTGGTCACGTCGAGCATCGCCGGCTCGTTGCTGACGACCGCCTCCGGCTCGTCGGAGCCGGAGCAGGCGGCGAGCAGCACGAGGGCGGCGAGCGGGAGCAGGGTCTTGCGCATGCGGGATGGTCCTTCGGTCATTCGGCGATCGTCTCCGCCTGGATGGTGGAGCGCTTCTCGATCTTGTCGGCGAGCTCCGCGTCCCAGCTGTAAGGGTCGGCGCGGAAATTCATGGTGCCGTTCGCGGACGCGAAGGCGGTCCAGTAGAGCAGGTAGACGGAGACCTGCTCGGGCAGCTTGACGCGCTGAGTCTTGCCCTCGTCGACCGCCGCCTGGAGCGTCGCCGCGTTCCATTCGGGATCGTCGCGCAGCAGCAGCTCGGCGAGATCGGCGGGTTTCTCGACGCGCACGCAGCCGTGGCTCGCCAACCGGTCGAAGCTCGCGAACTTGGCCTGCGCGGGCGTGTCGTGGAGGTACACCGCGTACTTGTTGTCGAAGTCGAACTTGAACCGGCCGAGCGCCGACAGCGGCCCGGCCTGCTGCTGCAGCCGCTTGGTGGGCCCGGTGCCGATCACCTTGAAACCGTTGCGGGCGAGATAGCCCGGACCCTTCGGCCACAGCTCGCGCTGAGCGATGCCGGTCGGCACGTTCCAGGGCGGGTTCACCACCACCGAGTGGATCGCCGACTGGAGCATCGGCGTCTCGTCGCCCGGCCGCCCGGTCACGCCCTTCATCGACATGATCGGCTGGTCGCCGTCGAACACGGTCAGCACCGCCGCGGCGATGTTCACCTGAATCCGCTTCTGCGCCAGCTCGGCCGGCAGCCAGCGCCAGCGCTCCATGTTTGCCATGATCTGCTTCACCCGCGCGCCGGCCGACACGTTGAGCGCGGCCAGCGTGCCGGTGGAGACGGTCCCGGTCGGGTTGAGGCCGTAGCGACGCTGCGCGCGCTGGACCGCCGCCTTCAGCTCGATATCGAAACGATCGCCGGTCGCGACCACGGTCTTGTCCTCGACCGCCAGCCGCTTGCGCAGTGCGCGCACCCGCGGGCCGCTTGCCCCGACCGTCAGATCGGGTCCGGCCGCGACCTGCGACCAGCCGCCCGCCTTCTCGATCGCGCGGTAGTTGGCGAGACCCTTCTGAAGGCCGTCGTAGCCCGCATAGCCGGGTGCCAGCATCGCGAACCAGCGGCCGAGCCGGTTGCTCTGCACCGCGGCGGCGAAGTCCGGCACGGGATTGTACGCGGCGGGGCGCAGTCCCCAATCCTCCTTGAAGTCCTCCTCCGCCAGGCGGCCGCTGTGCACGGCGCGCGCATAGTCGAGCGCGGCACGGACCAGGCCGTCGTTGTCGGTCGGCAGCGGGCGGGCGAGCGCCTCGTGGCGCAGGCCATGGGCGTAGCCACCCTCCGCCAGCAGCGTCGATAGCTGCTGCATCTGCTCGGGCGACAGCCGCGGCAGCGCGATCGGCTGCGGGGCGGCGGGGGGCAGCGGCGTGGTCTGCATCGCCGGCGGCGCAAAGCGGACCTCCGGCGGCGGCGTCGGAGCGGGCGCCTGCTGCGCATGGGCGGTGGTGCCGGCGAGCAGGGCGGCGATGAGGGCGGACGGGAGAACTCGATTACGCATGAATACCTGATCGCAGCGGGAGGCGGCGGGTTCCGTTTACCCGATGCGGGCGGCGCGGTTCAAAGGAAAACGGGGTGTACGGGAGCATTTACCACGGGTGATCGGTTGCGGGTGTACGTGAAGGAGCCCCGTGACGCGATGATCCTGCCCCTGCTGCTCGCCACCGCTCAGGCCGTTCCATCGACCGTGCCGCTCGGTGCCGACCTGGAGCGCTTCGCCTACCCGCGCGAGCTCCGCTGGTTCACGAGCGCGACGGGATCCAGGATGGCGTACCTCGACTTCCCAGCGCAGGGTCGAGCCAACGGGCGGACGGTTGTGCTGCTCCACGGCAAGAATTTCTGCGCGGCGACCTGGGAAGAAACGGCGCGCGCACTCGCGGGCGCGGGCTACCGCGTGATCGCACCGGACCAGATCGGCTTCTGCAAGTCGGCGAAGCCTGCCGACTTCCAGTACAGCTTCGCCGCGCTCGCGATGCTGACGCGCGAGCTGCTGGCGCAGGCGGGGGCGGGGCCGGTGACGCTGGTCGGGCACTCGACCGGCGGCATGCTCGCGGTCCGGATGGCGCTGCTCTACCCGCGCGAGGTGTCGGACGTGGTGCTGGTCAACCCGCTCGGGCTGAACGACCCGATCGCCGAAGGTGTGCCCTATGCGCCGCTCGCGACCTTGCGGGCCGAGGAGGCGAAAACCAGCGCCGCGACGATCCGCGCCTACCAGCAGCGGACCTACTATGCGGGCCAGTGGCGGCCGGCGTACGAGCGCTGGGTGCAGATGTTGGCCGGCCAATACGCCTCACCGCGTGGGCGCACGATGCGCGAGGCGCAGGCGCGCCTCTCCGACATGATCCAGACCCAGCCGGTCGTGTACGAGTTCGGCCGCGTGACACAGCCGGTGACGCTGCTGATCGGGCAGACCGACACGACGGCGTTCCGCGGCAACACCGCGCCCGCGGGCGTGCGGGTGGGGACGGTGCCGCAGGCGGCGGAGCAAGCGGTGCGGGCGTTCCTTCGGGGGCGGCTTGTGCGGTTGCCAAGGCTCGGTCACGCGCCGCAGGTAGAGGATCCTGCGCGGTTCCAGCGGGCGTTGCTGGAGGCGCTGACGACTGTTCCTGCCTCATCCCCGCCGTGAGCCGCAGTGCTGCTTCTTCTCCGACAGTCGGAAGGCAGCGAGACCCCGGATCAAGTCCGGGGTAACGAGTGTAGAGGAACTCACGTTATGCCAGCGGAGGCAGGCATGACGGACAACGAAAAAAGGCCGGCGGATCGCTCCGCCGGCCCCTTGTTCTTTGCCTTCGGCGAGGATCAGGCGCCCGCGACCTCCGCGGTGTCGACCTTCACGCCCGGCCCCATCGACGAGGAGAGCGCGACCTTCTTCAAGTACTTGCCCTTCGCGCCCGACGGCTTGGCCTTGATGACCGCGTCGACCAGTGCGTTGAAGTTCTCGCGCAGGTCCTCCTGGGCGAAGCTCGCCTTGCCGAGGCCGGCGTGGATGATGCCTGCCTTCTCGACACGGTACTCGATCTGCCCGCCCTTGGCGGCCTTCACGGCCTCCGCGACGTTCATGGTGACGGTGCCGAGCTTCGGGTTCGGCATCAGGCCCTTGGGACCCAGCACCTTGCCGAGGCGACCGACCACGCCCATCATGTCCGGGGTCGCGATGCAGCGGTCGAAATCGATCGTGCCGCCCTGGACGGCCTCCATCAGGTCCTCCGCGCCGACCACGTCGGCACCCGCCTCGCGCGCCTCGTCGGCCTTGGCGCCCTTGGCGAACACGCCGACGCGCACGGTCTTGCCGGTGCCCTTCGGCAGCGTCACCACGCCACGGACCATCTGGTCGGCGTGACGCGGATCGACGCCCAGGTTCAGCGCGACCTCGATCGTCTCGTCGAACTTCGACGTGGCATTGGTCTTCACCAGCGCCAGCGCCTCGTCGACGCCGTACAGCTTCTCGCGGTCAACCGCGCCGGCCAGCGCCTTCTGCTTCTTCGTGAGCTTCGCCATGTCCTTAGCCCTCCACGACCTGGAGGCCCATCGCGCGTGCGGAGCCCTCGATGATCTTCGTTGCGGCGTCGATGTCGTTCGCGTTGAGGTCCTTCATCTTGGCCTCCGCGATCTGCGACAGCTGCGAACGCTTGATGGTGCCCGCGCTGGTCTTGCCCGGCTCCTTCGAACCCGACTTCAGGTTCAGCGCCTTCTTGATGAGGAAGGTCGCCGGCGGCGTCTTCGTCTCGAACGAGAAGGAGCGGTCGGCGTAGACGGTGATCACGGTGGGCAGGGGCGAGCCCTTCTCCATGTCCGCGGTCTGCGCGTTGAACGCTTTGCAGAACTCCATGATGTTGACGCCGCGCTGACCCAGTGCCGGGCCGATCGGGGGCGACGGGTTGGCGGCGCCGGCGGGCACCTGCAGCTTGATATAGCCGGTAATCTTCTTTGCCATGTCACTCTCTAGGTCGGGGTGGGCGCAAGCGGCTCACCCGGTTTCAAGTTTAGCGGTCCAGCCGGGCACGTTGCCGTGCCCTCCCGCAAGCATTCCATCGCTGTGACGAGTGGAAGCGGGGCGCTTAGTCGAACCCGCGCCGAAACGCAATGTACGAGTTGAGCGCGGGGCCGGGACGGGCGGTCGGACGTTTGGCGCTGTTCAACAATGAGGTGGAGTGTGGGCGTTGCGGTTTCTAGTCGTGGAGAGCGAAACGAAGGAGGACCGCGAGGCCAGGCGCGAGAGTGCGGGCAAGAGTGCGGGGGAGAGCTACGCGGCCACGCTGGAGCAGCTGTGCCCCGGTGCGCTGACGGAGCGGGTGACCCCGTCGGACGCTCACGCGACCCCGATGTCCGCCGGCGATATCGGCGGATTCGATGCCGTGTTCGTCTCGGGATCGCCGCTCCACGTCTACGATCGCTGTCCCGAAGTCGACCGGCAGCTCGACTTCATGCGCGCGGTGTTCGCCAGCGGAACGCCGTCGTTCGGCTCGTGCGCGGGGCTGCAGCTGGCGGTCGCGGCGGCGGGCGGCAGCGTGCGCAAGATGCCGCGGATGGAGGCGGCGATCGCGCGGCGGATCACCGCAACGGACGCGGGGCGGGATCACCCGCTGCTCGCTGGCCGGCCGGCGGCGTGGGACGCGCCCGCGATCCACGGTGATGAGGTCGAGTCACTGCCGAGCGGCAGCCGCTGCCTCGCCACCAACGGCGTAACCGCGATCCAGGCCGCCGAGATCCGCTTCGGCCGGGGCGTGTTCTGGGGCGTCCAGTACCATCCGGAACTCGCGCCGGGCGAGATCGCGGCCGCGCTCCGGCGGCAGGCCGCGGACCTGGTCGACGCTGGCCTGGGCGAAGGCGAGGCCGAGATCGAGGAACGAGCGGGGCTGCTCGACCGCCTGCACCGCAATCCCGACAGCCGCAGCGCCCGCTGGCTGCTCGGGGTCGATGACGAGTTCGCGGTTGAAGCACGGCGACGGCGCGAGCTGATCAACTTCCTTGGCGCGGTGCCCGATCTGCGGACCTACCGCGAGCGCCAGGTGAAGACCGAACTCGCCGCGTAGTTCCACACCGCGCCGACCAGGATGCCGGCCAGCCCGGCCGAGAACCAGCCATAGGCGTAATCGGCAAACAGATATTCGGCGATGCCGACGTTGGCGACCGCGCCGAAGGCGCAGACGAGCATGAAGGTGACCAGCCCGCGCAGCACCGGCCACGTGCCGCGCAGCCGCCGGTCGCGATAGGTCAGCTGATTGTTGACGAAGAAGTTGAAGACCATCGCCACTCCGGTCGCGACCGACTGCGCGACGAGGAAGCGGGTGCCGAGCGCGTTCAGCGACGCCAGCACACCCATGTGGACGAAGACGCCGACGCCGCCGATGAACATGAACGACACGAAGCGCGCGGGCACGATGTGGCCGATCAGCTTGTCGATCAGCAGCAGCAGGTACTCCCACACGATCAGCGTATCGAGCTTGCTCTCACCCGCCTCCCGGTTGCGGAAGCTGTAGGGCAGCTCGCGGATACGCAGGCGGGTGGGGGAAGACGCGAGCAGGTCCAGTAGGATCTTGTAACCCTGGCCCGACAGGTCGCGGACCGCGCCGTCGAGCGCAGGCCGGGTGATCGCGAAGAAGCCGCTCATCGGATCGGACAGGTCGGCGGCGGTGATCAGCCGCGCGAGGCGCGTCGCGAGCCCGCTCACCCGCTGGCGTCGCGCGTCCCACGTACCCACGCCGCCACCTGCCATGTAGCGCGAGCCGACCGCCACGTCCGCCTCGCCCGCGCGCAGCAGCGCGACCATGTCGGGCAGCAGTCGCTCGTCATGCTGGAGATCGGCGTCGATCACAGCGACGATCGGCGCGGTGGTGCTCAGCATCCCCTCGATCACCGCGGTTGACAGCCCGCGCCGTCCGATCCGGTGGAGCAGGCGGAAGCGTGGATCGGCGCGAGCGATTGCGGCGACCGCGTCGCGGGTGCCGTCGGTCGAGTCGTCGTCGACGAACACGACCTCATAGGCGAGCTCGCCGAGCGCCGATCGCAGCGCATCGGCGAGGCGCGCGACGTTCCCGACCTCGTTGAAGGTCGGGACGACGATCGCGACCTCCGCGGGCGCTCGAGGGGTGGCAGCGTCGGACATAGGCCTCAGCCGGCGTGCCCGGTGCTGCCGGAGGCATGCACCGGGCGCTTCCGCTCAGCGGGTGCCGGGAACCGGCGGATCGACGGCGACCGAACCGCTCTCATGGCTGTCGACGATCCCGCGGCCGAGATGGCTGACGTGGCGACCGTAGGCGAAATAGGCGATGAAGCCGAGCGTCGCCCAGACGACGAAGACCAGGATCGCCTGCCACGGGAGATTGAGGAACAGGAAGATGCACCCGGCGATGGTCGCCGGGCCCACCAGCCACAGGAGCGGGGTGCGGAACGACCGGGGCGTGTTCGGCTGCGTGCGGCGCAGGATCATCACGCAGATCGCAACCATCATAAAGGCGAACAGCGTGCCCGCATTCGCCCAATCCGCAAGCTGTCCAACCGGGAAGAAGGCAGCGCCGATTGCAACCGCGACACCTGTCATGGCGGTGACGACATAAGGCGTCTTCCATTTCGGATGTACGCGGGACAGCACTTCTGGAAGCAGGCCGTCGCGGCTCATGACGAAGAAGATGCGGGTCTGGCCGAACATGAGCACCAGGATGACCGACGGTAGCGCAATGAAGGCGGCGACGCCGAGCATGTTCCCGATCGCGCTGAACCCGATGGTGCGCAGGACGTGAGCCAGCGCCTCCTTGGAACAGACCAGCGCCTCCGCATATTGCGGCAGTGCGCACTGACGGGCGAGCTCTTCTGATCCAGTGGGGAAGGGTACGCCGTTCGGGCCCATGATCGGCTCGCCGCCAATCGTGCCGATCGCGCCGGCAGCGACCACGATGTAGAACACGGTGCAGAACAGCAGCGATCCGATCAGGCCGATCGGCACGTTCCGCTGCGGGTTCTTGGTTTCCTCCGCCGCCGTCGAAACCGCGTCGAAGCCGACATAGGCGAAGAAGATGGTGGCAGCGGCGCCGACCGCTCCGACGCCGGTTCCCAAGCCGCCGAAGATGCCTGCCGGCAGGAAGGGGTTGAAGTTGGCGGTCGAGAACTGCTCGCTTGGCAGCGTCAGCACGATGAAGGCGGTGAGCGCGGTCACCTTGATCGCGACGAGGATGGCGTTGAGCTTGGCGCTCTCCGACGTGCCGATGATCAGCAGCGTTGTGATGAGACCGGCGATGAAGACAGCCGGCAGGTTGATTAGCCCGCCCGGCGAGCCGCCGAGTGCCAGCGGACCTGCGGAAAGCCAGGTTGGCAGCGAGACTCCGAAGAATTCTCGAAGAAAGGTGCCTTGGAAGTAATCCGACCAGGTCACGCACACGGCCGACGCCGCCACGGCATACTCGAGCACAAGCGCCCACCCGACGGTCCATGCCAGGAACTCACCGAGTGCGGCATAGCTGTAGGTATAGGCTGACCCGGCCACAGGTATCATCGCGGCTACTTCGGCGTAGCAGAGCGCTGCCACGATGCAGATCGCGCCGGCGATCGCGAAGGCGAGCATCAGGCCGGGCCCGGCCTTCTGCGCGCCGGCGGCGGTCAGGGCGAAGATGCCGGTGCCGATGACGCAGCCGATGCCGAACAGGGTCAGCTGGAACCAGCCAAGCGTGCGGTGGAGCGACTTCTTCTCCGCCGTCGCAAGAATGGCCTCCAGCGGCTTCACGCGCCCGAAAATCATGCAGTTCCCCCCGGGGAGGGCGGCCTCGTGTCCGGGCCGCCGCTAATGGTTCAAGCGACCGAGCCTAGCCCCAAATCGCCCGAGGGCAATCCCTTAACTCGCCAGCATGGCCCCGAGCGGACGGCCGGCAAGGATGTGGACGTGCAGGTGTGGCACGATCTGCCCACTCTCCCGCCCGATGTTGGCGAGCAGGCGATAGCCGTCGGCGACCAGGCCGTGGTCGCGGGCGACGGTGCCGACCGCACGGACGAAGCCGGCGATCTCCGCGTCGCTCGCCCGCGCGCTGAAGTCGTCCCAGGAGACATAGGCTCCGCGCGGGATCACCAGGATGTGGTGCGGTGCCTGCGGCGCGATATCGTGGAAGGCGACGGCGTAATCGTCCTCATGGACGCGCTTCGACGGGATCTCGTCGCGCAGGATGCGCGCGAAGATGTTGTCGGGATCGTAGGGGAGGGTGGCGTCGATGCCCATGTTTCAAGCCTCATTCGAAGAATACCGTTCGTGCTGAGTAGGGGCTGAGCGAAGTCGAAGACCCGTATCGAAGCATCCTTCGATCCGCCATTTCGACTTCGCTCGATGGCTACTCAGTACGAACGGCAATCAAGAGGTACGTGCCGCCTTTTCCGCCAGCCCCGACACGCCTTCCCGCCGGGTCAGCTCCGCGCGCACGTCGTTCAGCGACAACCCGGCGTGGTGGAGCAGGACGGTGAGATGGAACAGCAGGTCCGCCGCCTCGCTCACCATCGCACCGCGATCGTCGGCCACGGCGGCGATCACCGTTTCCACCGCTTCCTCGCCGACCTTCTGCGCGATCTTGGCGCGCCCCTTGGCGGCGAGGCTTGCGACATAGGAGCTGCCGGGATCGGCGCGGAGCCGCTTGGCGATCGTCTGTTCCAGAGTTGCAAAGGCGTCCATGCCGCGCGCTTGAAGGCGCGGGCGGGCGCGAGTCAATCTTTGCGGCGAAACCGCGCGCGCATCGAGCGGCGCGCGAGCCAGACGCCCGCGCAGGCGGCCGCGAACAGCGCGACGTCGCTCGGCTCGAACCCATCATGGATGACGACGCCGGAGTGCGGCGCGGCCGCGAGCAGCGGGTTGGCGAGAACCAGCAGGGGCAGGATACGCAGCAGCACGTCCGGCCGTTACCGCTGCGCAGGTTAAGACGACCTCAAGAGCGGACCGGAATGCCGGCCGCGGCGAGTGCGGCGTGCGCATCCGCGATCGACGCCTCGCCGAAGTGGAAGATGGACGCGGCCAGCACGGCGGATGCATGCCCGTCACGGATGCCCGCCACCAGGTGGTCGAGCGTTCCCACGCCGCCCGAGGCGACCACCGGCACTTCGACCCGATCGGCGATCGTCCGGATCAGGTCGAGGTCGTAGCCGTCGCGGGTGCCGTCCCGGTCCATGGAGGTGACCAGCAGCTCCCCCGCGCCGAGTGCCACGAGGTTCAGCGCGTGTTCGACCGCGTCGATGCCGGTCGCGCGGCGGCCGCCGTGGGTGAACACTTCCCAGCGCTCCCCCACCCGTCGCGCATCAACGGACGCGACGACGCACTGGCTGCCCATCCGGTCGGCGATCTCGGCCACTACGTCGGGGCGGGCGACGGCGGCGGAGTTGATCGCGACCTTGTCCGCGCCCGCCAGCAGCAGCGCGCGGGCGTCCTCCACCGTGCGCACGCCGCCACCGACGGTGAGCGGCATGAAGCAGACCTCTGCCGTGCGCCGCACCACGTCGACGATCGTGTCGCGGCCTTCGTGGCTCGCCCCGATGTCGAGGAAGCAGAGCTCATCGGCACCGGCCGCGTCATAGGCCCGCGCCTGTTCGACCGGGTCGCCGGCATCCCGCAGATCGACGAAGTTGACGCCCTTGACGACCCGGCCGCCGGCGACGTCCAGGCACGGGATGACGCGCGCCCGGACGGTCACCCGCGCGCCACCCGGATCGCTTCGGCGAGGTCGAGGCGACCATCGTAGAGCGCACGGCCGGTGATGACGCCTTCGATCCCCGGCTTGCCTGCGAGCGCGAGAATGTCTTCGATCCCGGCGACGCCGCCGCTGGCGATCACGGGGATCGACACGGCGGCGGCGAGGGCGGTCGTCGCTTCGACGTTGCAGCCCTTCAGCAGGCCGTCGCGGCCGACGTCGGTGAAGAGGACGGCGGCGACGCCCGCGTCCTCGAAGCGGCGGGCGAGATCGGTGGCGGTGAGGTCGGACACGTCCGCCCAGCCCTCAGTCGCGACCATGTTGTCGCGTGCGTCGACCGCGACGACGATCCGCTCCGGGAAGTCGCGGGCGGCATCCCGAACCAGGTCGGGGTCTTTGACGGCCGCGGTGCCGATCACGACGCGCGCGACTCCTGCGTCGAACCAGCGCTCGATCGCGTGGCGGTCACGGATGCCGCCGCCGACCTGCACGCGGCCGGGAAAGCGCTCCACGATTCGGCGCACGGCGTCGCCGTTGACCGATGCACCGGCAAACGCACCGTCGAGGTCGACCACGTGTAGGTGGTCGGCGCCAGCGGCGGCGAAGGCCTCGGCCTGCGCCGCGGGGTCGTCGCCGTAGACGGTGGCGCGCGCCATGTCGCCTTCGGCGAGGCGCACGACCTGGCCGCCCTTGAGGTCGATGGCGGGAAAGACGATCACGGGCGCCACTCCAGAAAGCGGGATAGCAGCGCCAGGCCGTACGCCTGGCTCTTCTCCGGATGGAACTGCACGCCGAGCAGGTTGTCCCGGCCGATCGCCGCGGTGACGGTGCCGCCGTGGTCGGTGGTCGCGAGGACGGCCGCGCCGGTGAAAGCGAAGCTGTGGAGGAAGTAGGCCTCGCCGGGCTGGAGCAGCGGGTGATCGGCGGTGGGCGTCACGTCGTTCCAGCCCATGTGCGGCACGCGCACGCCCGGCTGCGCCGGCATGGCGGCGACCTCGCCCGAGATCCAGCCGAGCCCGGCGTGCTCGCCGTGCTCCAGCCCGCGCGTCGCCATCAGCTGCATGCCGACGCACACGCCCAGGAAAGGCACGCCGCCGCGCACCGCGCGCTCCTCCAGCGCCTCCACCATGCCGGGCACCGCGCGCAGACCCGCCGCGCAGGCGCCGAACGCCCCGACGCCGGGCAGGACGATACGATCGGCGGCGCGGACCGCGTCCGGATCGGCGGTCATCGCAACATCCTCCGCGCCCGCCGCGCGCAGCGCGTTGTGGACGGAGTGGAGGTTGCCGGCACCGTAGTCGATCAGCACGAGGCTGGTCGCCACTAGAGCGTTCCCTTGGTGGAGGGGATCGCGTCCGCCTTGCGCGGATCGATCTCGATCGCGGTGCGCAAGGCGCGCGCCAGTCCCTTGAACGCGGCCTCCGCGATGTGGTGATTGTTGTCGCCGTAGAGCGTGCGGATGTGGAGTGTCAGGCCGGCGGTCTGCGCAAGAGAGTGGAAGAAGTGGGCGAACAGCTCCGTGTCCATCTCTCCCAGCCGCTTCTGGGTGAAGGGCAGGTCGCCGACGAACCAAGGACGGCCCGAGAGATCGAGCGCGACCTGGGTCAGCGTCTCGTCCATCGGGGACAGCGCATCGCCGTAGCGGCGGATGCCGCGCTTGTCGCCGAGTGCCTGCGCCACCGCCTGGCCGATCGCGAGTCCGGTGTCCTCGACCGTGTGGTGCTGATCGATGTGGAGATCGCCCACCGTCTTCACCGTAAGGTCGACCAGCGAGTGGCGCGACAGCTGCTCCAGCATGTGATTGAAGAAGCCGACGCCGGTCTCGACCGAGTAGCTGCCGGTGCCGTCCAGATTGATCGCGACGTCGATCGTCGTCTCGCTGGTGGCGCGGTGGATGGTGGCGGTGCGCATGATCGGCCCCGCGCCTATGCAATCTTGACCGGGTCCGCAATCGGCGTCAGCTATGCGCGATGACCGGAGCCGTTGCCGATAGCCTGATTCCGTACGACGAGATCGTGCAGGAGGCGCTGCGCGCCGTGGTCGGCCGGGTGCTGGGTTCGATCGCCACGTCGGGCGGGCTGCCGGGCGAGCATCACTTTTACATCACCTTCAAGACCCAAGCGGTTGGGGTCGACATCCCCAAGCGGCTGATCGAGCGATTTCCCGACGAAATGACGATCGTCATCCAGCACCGCTTCTGGGACCTGAGCGTCGACGACAAAGGTTTCCAGGTCGGCCTGTCGTTCAACCAGGTGCCGTCGATGCTGAAGATCCCGTTCGCGGCCATCACCGGCTTTCACGATCCCGCGGTCAACTTCGAGCTGCGCTTCCAGGCGAACGACGAAGCCGAGGTCGAGCCGCACGAGCCCGCCGACAACGACGAGCCGCTGGCCAAGCCGGTCGAGGACGGCTCGAACGTCGTCGCGGTGGATTTTAAGCGCAAGAAGTGACGCGCAGCGCGGCAGCCGGTTAGCCGGCGTACCCGCGTGAGCACCGCCGGCGGGCACAGCTCGTCCGACGTGGGCTTTGCCCGCGGCGCGCTCTTGGGGCATGGCGGCGGCACGTCACACCAGCCAGGAGCCGACACGCCGATGACCACGCGTACCGAAACCGACTCGATCGGCGCCATCGAGGTGCCCGCCGATGCTTACTGGGCGGCGCAGACGCAGCGATCGATCGAGAACTTCCCCTTCGGTGCGACCGAGCGGATGCCGATCGGGATCGTCCATGCACAGGCGATCGTGAAGCAGGCGGCGGCGCGGGTAAACCGGACGCACGGGCTGGACGGCGGCGTCGCCGACGCGATCGAGGCGGCGGCGCAGGAGATCGTCGGCGGAAAGCTCGATGACCAGTTTCCGCTCGTCATCTGGCAGACCGGCAGCGGCACCCAGACCAACATGAACGTGAACGAGGTGATCGCCGGCCGCGCCAACGAGGTGCTGACGGGCAAGCGTGGCGGCAAGTCGCCGGTCCACCCGAACGATCACGTCAACATGAGCCAGTCGTCGAACGACAGCTTTCCGACCGCGCTTCACGTCGCGGCGGTGCTGGCGACGGAAGCGGCGCTGCTGCCCGCGCTGGAGCAGCTGACGAATGCCCTGCTCGCCAAGGCGGAGAGGTGGGAGAATATCGTAAAGATCGGCCGTACCCACACGCAGGACGCGACTCCGCTGACGCTGGGGCAGGAGTTCGGCGGCTATGCAGCCCAACTGATCAGCTGTCGCGCGCGGATCGAGGGCGCGATGAACGGCAACCTGCGCAAGCTGGCGATCGGCGGAACGGCCGTTGGCACCGGGCTCAATGCGCCCGCGGGCTGGGCGGAGGACATGGCCGCGGCGATCAGTGACATCGCCGAGTCCCGCTTCGAGCCCGCGCCGAACAAGTTCGAGCAGTTGGCGGCAAAGGATGGGCTGGTGTTCTTCTCCGGCGCGCTCAACACGCTCGCGGTCGCGCTGAACAAGATCGCCAACGATATCCGCTTCCTCGGCTCCGGCCCGCGTTCGGGCCTTGGCGAGCTGTCGCTGCCGGCCAACGAGCCCGGCAGCTCGATCATGCCGGGCAAGGTCAACCCGACCCAATGCGAATCGCTGACGATGGTCGCGGGTCAGGTGATTGGCAACCATGCCGCGGTGACGGTCGGGGGTATGCAGGGGCACTTTGAGCTGAACGTCTTCATGCCGCTGATCGGCGCGAACGTGCTGCGCTCGATCCATCTGCTGAGCGTCGGGATGGTCAGCTTCGCCGAGCGCTGCGTCAATGGGATCGAGGCGAACGAGCGCCAGATCGCCGAGCTGGTCGGACGCTCGCTGATGCTGGTGACCGCGCTCGCGCCCGAGATCGGCTACGACAACGCCGCCAAGATCGCCAAGAACGCGCACGAGAAGGGTCTGACGCTGAAGGAATCGGGTCTGGCAATGGGGCTGGTCGACGAGGCGACCTTTGACCGGCTGGTTCGGCCCGAGACGATGGTCTGATCGGTACGCCCGCGTCACGGAACCAACCCGCTCTCGCTTCGTCTCTTCGCACGAACGGCAAGGGAGGCGAACCATGTTGAGCACGGCACTTGGCGCGCTGATCGGCAGTGCGATCGACGGCGCCGACGGCGACGACTCCACCGCCGACGGTGCGATCATCGGCGGCGCGGTGGCGCTGGTCGCGCGCGCACTGGTCCCTGTCGTTGTCACCTACGCGGTCGGCTGGGCGGTCCTGAAGGGCCTCGACGCAGCCAAGGACGCGGCATTCGGAGAAGGCAAATGATCGGCAGGATTATCGGTGCGCTCGTCGGGCGCGAGATCGACCGGCGCGACGGCCAGGGCGGCGCCAAGGGTGCGCTGCTGGGCTATGCCGCGGCCGGCGCGATGCGGCGGATGGGGCCACTCGGGCTGGTGCTCGGCGGGGCCTATGTCGCCAAGAAGGCGTATGATCGGCGCAAGGGTCGGATCTGACGAGACACGCGTAACCCCAGCGCACGCTGGGGTTACGTGTCGCAAGCAGGTGCGCTTTATCGATATAGGCGCCAGCTTACGCTGGCATGACGATTGTAGCAGGATTGGGCCACCCGCGCGCTCTCGGTTGACCCTCCGTCATCGCTGCGCCACTAGCGGCGGCTATGCCTTCCCATACAGATCCCGACCCGCACGGCTTTCGTCGGCGCGGCGTGCTGTTCGTCCTCTCGTCGCCATCCGGGGCGGGCAAGTCGACGATCGCGCGCATGCTGCTGGAGGCGGAACCGGCGCTCGGCATGTCGGTGTCGGCGACTACCCGCCCGATGCGCGAGGGCGAGGTCGACGGGCGCGATTATCACTTCGTCGATCTGGAGCATTTTCGCGCCATGGTGGCAGAAGACGCGTTCCTCGAGTGGGCACACGTCTTCGATCACCGTTACGGCACGCCCAAGGCGCCGGTGTACGACATGCTCGGCTCCGGTCAGGACGTGCTGTTCGACATCGACTGGCAGGGGGCTCAGCAGCTTTTTCAGATCGCGGGCGGCGACGTCGTCCGCGTTTTCATCCTGCCGCCCTCGATGGAGGAGCTGCACCGCCGCCTGTCGCGCCGCGCGACGGACGCCGAGGAGGTGATCGCCGGGCGGATGAACCGCGCCGCGAGCGAGGTCAGCCACTGGGACGGCTATGATTATGTGCTGGTCAACGACGACGTCCAGCACTGTTTCGAGCAGGTCCGCACGATCCTGGCGGCCGAACGGCTGAAACGGTCGCGCCAGACCGGGATGATCGGCCTGATCCGCCGCCTTATGAAGACCGGCTGAGACTTCTCGCCCAAGCATCCGACCGCGAAATCTGATCTGCCGCAACTTTCGCAGTTGATCATGCATTTGCTCCTGATCAGCAACAGGAGAGGAACATGACATGCGCGCGATCTTGAGTGTCGTTGCCGCGGCGACAATGGTAGCGGGGTGCAGCCAGTATTCGGACGGCTACGGCGCCGGGCCGCGGGACCTCGGTTACGGGCGCTATGATTATGACCGACCCGATCCACAGTACGGCCGGTATGAGGCCGATCGCTACTATGTTGACAATCGACGCTATCGCGAGCGGCGTCTGAGCGACAATGACCGCGTCTACGTTGGTCGCGACGGGCGCTATTATTGCCGGCGCAACGACGGCACCACCGGGCTGATCGTCGGCGGGATCGCGGGCGGCGTGCTCGGCGGGATCATCGCGCCGGGCGATTCATCGGTGCTAGGTGCGCTGCTTGGCGGGGCGGCCGGCGCGGCGGCGGGTCGCTCGATCGACCGCAACAACGTGCGCTGCCGCTAGAGACTGTCCTACACGAACCGATCTGGTTAGGTGCCTGCCCGTTCCATCAAGGAGGGGCAGATGAACATCGATGATCTGATCGACGAGGTGATTGGCCGGGAGGGTGGCTATAGCGACCACCCGGCCGACCGCGGCGGGCCGACCCGCTGGGGCGTGACCGAGCGGGTCGCGCGTGCCCACGGCTACGGCGGTGACATGCGGGCCTTTCCGCGCACGTCTGCGACGGCAATCTTCCGTCGCCTGTACTGGCTGCGTCCGGCCTTCGACCGGGTCGCGGCGCGGGCACCGCGGATCGCCGCCGAATTGTTTGACACCGGCGTGAACATGGGACCGGCGGTCGCCACCGGCTTTCTCCAGCGTGCGCTCAACGCGCTCAATCGCGGCGGCCGCGACTATGCCGACGTGGCGAGCGACGGCGCGGTCGGACCGCGCACGCTGGCGGCGCTGGACGGCTTTCTGCGGGCTCGCGGAGAGAGCGGCGAGACGGTGTTGCTCAAGGCGCTGGAGGCGCTGCAGGGCGAGCGCTACCTCCGCCTGGCGGAGAGCCGTCCCGCCAACGAAGCATTCCTGTACGGCTGGCTCGCGAACCGTATCGGTTCACTCGGCGAGGGGGCAGTCGCATGAGCATTCTCGATGGCATCATCGGCCCGGTCGCCGGGCTGCTCGACAAGATCATTCCCGATCCGCGGGCGCGCGACGCCGCCAAGCTCGAGCTGCTGAAGCTGGAGGGCGGGCAAGAGATGGAGCGCATCCGCGCGCAGATGAGCGCGGTGCTGGCGGAGGCGCAATCGACCGACCCGTGGACCAGCCGCGCGCGCCCTTCCTTTCTCTACGTCATGTATGCGCTGCTGCTCTGGTCGATCCCGATGGGACTGATCGCGGCGGCGCGGCCGGAACTGGCCGAGGCGATTGCGCGCGGCATGAACGCCTATCTGAACGGCCTGCCGGAGTCGCTCTATGCGCTCTTCGGCACCGGCTACCTGGGCTACACGGTCGCGCGCGAATGGGGGAAGGGACGCACGCCCAAGTGACCCCAGGGCGTGCCGTTGCGGAGCGCGCACGCCCTTCCCACATGCCGGCCATGAGCGAACATCCGGTGTGGCACGGCACCACGATCCTGTCCGTGCGAAAGAATGGCAAGGTCGTCGTGATCGGCGACGGACAGGTCAGTCAGGGCAACACGGTCATGAAGCCGAACGCGCGCAAGGTGCGGCGGCTGGGTGACGGGTCGGTGATCGGCGGGTTCGCGGGCGCGACCGCCGACGCCTTCACCCTCTTCGAGCGGCTGGAGGCGAAGCTGGAGCGGCACGGTGGCCAGCTGCTGCGCGCCGCGGTTGAGCTCGCGAAGGATTGGCGTACCGACAAGTTCCTCCGCAACCTGGAGGCGATGATGATCGTCGCCGACAAGGACGTGACCCTGGTCATCACCGGGAACGGCGACGTGCTGGAGCCGGAGCTGGGGGTCACTGCGATCGGATCGGGCGGCAACTACGCGCTCGCGGCCGCGCGCGCGATCGTCGACTATGAGGAGGACGCCGAGGTGATCGCCCACAAGGCCATGCAGATCGCGGCCGACGTGTGCGTCTTCACCAACGACCGGCTGACCGTCGAGACGATCGAGAACGCGGCCTGAGCGCCGCTCCCTCTACCTGACAGGCATCATGAACGACCAACCCACCCCCAAGGCGATCGTCCGCGCGCTGGACGAGCACATCATCGGCCAGGCCGACGCGAAGCGCGCGGTGGCGGTGGCGCTCCGCAACCGCTGGCGGCGCCAGCAGCTCAGCCCCGACCTGCGCGACGAGGTCAGCCCGAAGAACATCCTGATGATCGGGCCGACCGGGTGCGGCAAGACCGAGATCAGCCGCCGCTTGGCGAAGCTCGCCGACGCGCCGTTCGTGAAGGTCGAGGCGACCAAGTTCACCGAGGTCGGCTACGTCGGCCGCGACGTCGAGCAGATCGCCCGCGACTTGGTCGAGGAGGCCATCCGGCTGGAGAAGGAGCGCCGGCGCGCGGCGGTGAAGGACAAGGCCGAGGCCGCGGCAATGACGCGGCTGCTCGACGCGCTGACCGGCAAGGACGCTAGCGCCGCGACGCGCGAGGCGTTCCGCCAGCGGCTGAACGAGGGACACCTCGACAACACGGAGATCGAGATCGAGCTGGAGGCGGCGCCCGCCGCCCCGTTCGAGGTGCCCGGCGCGGGGCCGCAGATGATCAACCTGGGCGAGATCATGAAAGGGTTTGGCGGGCCGCAGCTCAAGCGGCGCAAGCTGAACGTCCACGCCGCCTGGACCAAGCTGGTCGAGGAGGAGGCGGACAAGCGGCTTGATCAGGACGAGGTTAGCCGCACAGCGCTCGCCGACGCGGAGGCGAACGGGATCGTGTTCCTGGACGAGATCGACAAGATCGCGGTCAGCGACGTCCGGGGCGGCTCTGTCAGCCGCGAGGGCGTACAGCGCGACCTGCTGCCGCTCATCGAGGGCACCACCGTCTCGACCAAGTACGGGCCGATGAAGACCGACCACATCCTGTTCATCGCCTCCGGCGCGTTCCACGTCGCCAAGCCGTCCGATCTGCTACCCGAGCTGCAGGGTCGTCTGCCGATCCGGGTCGAGCTGAAGGGGCTGTCGGAAGAGGATTTCGTCTCGATCCTCAGCGATACCAAGGCGTCGCTGCCCGAGCAGTACAAGGCGCTGATCGGGACGGAGGGTGTGACCATCGACTTCACCTCGGACGGGATCCGCGCGGTCGCGCGGATCGCGGCGGAAGTGAACGGCGAGGTTGAGAACATCGGCGCGCGGCGCCTCCAGACGGTCATGGAGAAGCTGCTGGAGGAAGTAAGCTTTGACGCCGAGGACCGCGCCGGCAGCGCGCTGACGATTGATGCCGCCTATGTCGACAAGCAGCTCGCCAGCATCGCGCGCAATACGGACCTCAGCCGCTACGTGCTCTGACGCCGGGCACGGTTGCGCGCGCCGGACGTTGGACGCGCGTGACCACGACACTGTACCCTGGCTACGCGCCGATGGAGGCGAAGCTGGTCGACGAGCTGCCCGATGAAGGCGGCTGGCAGTTCGAACCCAAATGGGACGGCTTCCGCTGCCTCGCGTTCCGGCGCAGCGGCGCGGTCACGCTGATGTCCAAGTCGAGCAAGCCGCTGGGGCGCTTCTTTCCGGAGGTTGCCGCGCTCGTCGCGGGGCTGCCGGGTGGCGACCTGGTGCTCGACGGCGAGCTGATCCTCCCGCGAGGATATGTGCTGTCGTTTGAGGCCCTGCAGGCGCGGCTCCACCCTGCGCAGAGCCGGATCGACAAGCTGTCCCGCGAAACGCCCGCGCAGTTCATGGCGTTCGATCTGCTTCAGGCAGGCCGCGTGCTGGCGAACGAGCCGCTATCGCAGCGGCGGGCGCGGCTCGAAGCGTTCCTGTCGAAGGCGAACCAGCCGGCGTTGCTGCTTTCGCCCTGCTCGACCAATCGCAAGGTAGCGCTGACCTGGCTAGCCCGGAGCGGTGGAGCACTCGACGGCGTGGTCGCGAAGCGGCTCGCCGACGTCTACCAGCCGGGTGAGCGCGCGATGCTCAAGGTGAAGCAGCACCGCACCGCAGACTGCGTTGTCGGCGGTTTCCGGTACGAGCGCGGTGGGCGCGAGGTCGCGTCGCTGCTGCTGGGGCTCTACGACGACGCCGGGCGGCTCGATCATGTCGGTTTCACGAGCGCGATCGCGACTGTCGATCGCCCGGCGCTGACGAAGCAGCTCGAGGCGTTGGCGGGCGAGGGCTTCTCCGGCAAGGCACCGGGCGGGCCGAGCCGATGGAGCACCGAACGCTCGGCCGACTGGCAGCCGCTCCGGCCGGAGCTGGTGGTGGAAGTGCGCTACGACCAGGTCACCGCCGGCCGCTTTCGCCACGGCACGCGGCTGCTGCGCTGGCGGCCGGACAAGGCACCGGCGGCGTGCACGCGCGACCAGCTGGTGCAGGAGCTGAGGCCGAGCGAGTTGGCGGAGGTGATTGTCTGATCGTCACCCCGGCTCAGGGTCGGGATGACGAAATGCTGTGAACCTACCGCGTATACGCCTTTGGCAGCGCTCCTTCCGGCGCGGTGATGTAGCGGTCGCGCAGGCGGCGCTGGCGCGAGTCCATCGGCTGCGACACGCCGTCGATCCACACCGCCTCGGGCGCGGAGCTGAGCTCGAGCGGGTCGCCGCTCCACACCACGATGTCGGCACGGCGGCCGGGGCGCAGCGAGCCGACCTCGCCGCCGACGCCCATCACCTCGGCCGGTTGCGAGGTGATCGTCGCGAACGCCTCTCCCCAGGTGAGCCCGGTCGCGCCGGGCACCTTGGCGATCGCGACCAGGTTGCCGGCGAACTGCTTGAGGTTGTGCTCGCCGCCGTTGCCGTCGAACAGCACGCCGACTGTCACCCCGGCAGCCTTCATCCGGCCGACGTTCGATTCTGTGGCGGCCAGCTTCTCGAACGAGGCGGGCAGGTCGGCGAGCGCGGAAGCCATGACCGGCACGCCCGCCGCTGCGATCTCGCGTGCGACCATCCAGCCCTCGCCCGCGCCGACCAGGATCAGGCGAAGCCGCGAGTAGCGGGTGCGCAGCGCCAGCACCTGGCGGATGTCGCTCGCGCGCTCGACATGGACGGCGAGCGGCACGGCGCCGTCGAGCACCCGCACCAGCGCCTCCGCGTCCGCCCGCTTCAGCAGCGCGTCGCTGCTGCGCCCGTCGAAGGCGGCAGGGTTGCGGCGGAAGTCGGCGACCTGGGCGAGCGCGTCGTGGAGCGCGACATAGGCGGCCGGACGGCTGCCGCCGGCGCTGCGCGCGCCGCTCTCCCCCAGCTCGACGTATTGGAACAGCCGCGCGCGGGTCACCGGATCGGGGTCGTTGCCGAGGTCGATCAGCGCGCCCTGGCCGGCCCAGATCGATCCGCCCGCGTTCGGCGCGATGATCGCGCGGGTAACGCCACCCGCCCGTTCGTTGGCGATCATGACGTTCGCGGGATTGACCGCGGTGGTAATATCGATGGCGGCGTTGAAGGGTGAGTTGCGCGACGACTCGTCGTTGCTCTCGTCGACGCCGCTCGCGTCGGCGAGGCCGAGGCCGCCGATCCCGGCGACGATACCGGGCGATACCCACTTGCCGGTCGCGTCCACCGTCTGCGCGCCGGCAGGCACGGCGACCCCGCGGCCGGCCGCGACGATGCGGCCGTCACGGATGACGACGGTGCCGCCCTCGATCGGGGCAGAACCGTCGCCGATCGCAACGGTGCCGCCGGTGATCGCGATGGTCTGCGCACTCGCCTGCCAGCCGACGAAGGCGCCGGTCATCGCGCAGCCGATGCCGAGCATCGTCAGCCACGGGGAGCGGCGCGGGCGAAAGGTGGAGCGGCTCACTTGACGTCTCCCATGCCGGGCTGGCCCAATTCGAAGTCGCTGACCGGCCGGCGCCGCGGATCATTGGCGTCGTACAGCAGCGCGCCGTCGACCCACACCTTCTCCGGTCGGGTGTAGACGCTCAAGGGGTTGCCGTTCCACAGCACCGCGTCCGCCATCTTGCCCGCCTTGAGCGACCCGGTCTGCGCGTCGATGCCGAGCGCCTTGGCCGGCCCGATCGACAGCCAGCGCCACGCCGCTTCGTCGCTGATGTTTATGCCGGCGCGGCGCCCGGCGGCGAGCGCCTTGGCCACTTCCTGGTTGAGCCGCTGGATGCCGTTCTCGTCATCCGAGTGGATCATTCCGCACGCGCCGCCATTTTCCAGCAGCGCCAGGTTCTCGTGGATGCCGTCGAAGCTCTCCATCTTGAACCCGTACCAGTCCGCCCAGACCGCGGCGCAGGTGCCGTTCGCCTTCAGCAGGTCAGCGATCTTGTAGGCCTCCACCGCATGGTGGAAGGCGGTGACCTTGTACCCGAACTCCTTGGCCATATCGAGGACGATGGCCATCTCATCGGCGCGGTAGCAGTGGTTCTGGACCAGGATCTCGCCGGCCAGCACGCCGCGCAGGGTATCCATCGCGATGTCGCGCGCGGGCGGCTCGCCGCCGTCCTTCTCGTACTTGTCCCAGCGGCGGCGGTAATCCTGCGCGCGCGCCCAGGTCGCGCGGTCCACCGCGACGTTGCCCATCCGGGTGGAGGGCTGCCGCCCCTTGGCGCCGTAAACGCGCTTCGGGTTCTCGCCGCACGCCATCTTGAGGCCGTAGGGCGCGCCGGGGAACTTCATCTGCTGCATGGTGCGGGCGTAGACATTCTTCAGCACGACCGAGCGCCCGCCGAACAGGTTGGCGGAGCCGGGCAGGATCTGCAGCGTGGTGACGCCGCCGTTCGCCAGCGCGCGGCTGAAGCCCGGATCCTGCGGCCAGACGCTGTGTTCCGCCCAGACGTCCGCGGTGACCGGGCCCGTCGCCTCGTTGCCGTCCGAGTGCGCCTGCACCGATGGGGTTGGATAGTCGCCCAAGTGGCTGTGAATATCGATCACGCCGGGGGTCAGCCACTTCCCCGCGCCGTCGATCACGGTCGCGTTTGCCGGCGCATCGACGCTCTGCCCGACCGACACGATCCGGCCATCGGCGAACAGCGCAGCGCCATTCTCTATCCGGCCGCCCTCGCCGTCGTAGATGGTGACGCCCCGGACTACGGTCGGCACGCTCGGATAGGCACGGTAGGTGGAGGGGAAGGGGTCGCGGGCGTAGGGAGTGCCCGGCTTCTTGGCGCTGTTCGAGGATGCCGTCTGCGGCGCCTCCTTCTGCGCGCAGGCGGCGAGCGCACTCGCGGCAAGCAGCGTCGCGACCAGGCGCGTGGTCTTCGCGATCATCGATGTCCCCTTTTTCTTTCCGCGCAGCGTAGGGGCAAGCCGCCTGCCGTTTCAAGGCGATATCAGGGCAGTTGGCGACATCACGCCCGATCGGCTAACCGCCGTGGCCTGGATCGTTGAGGAGAGGGTCATGGCGGAGTCGGTCTCGGGGCGCGAGCTGCGCTCGACGGTGCGCGAGGACGGGACGCTGACGCTGTCGCTGGCGCGGGTGACGCTGGATCCGCCGGGCCCGGGCGAGGTGATCGTGGCGGTTGAGGCCGCGCCGATCAATCCGTCCGACCTGGGACTGCTCGTCGGCCCCGCCGATCCCGGATCGGCGGTTCCGGGCGGCAGCGCCGACGCGCCGACGCTTACCCTGACGATCCCGCCCGATCGGCGCGGCGCGGTGGCGGCGCGGCTCGGCCAGTCGCTCCCGGTCGGCAACGAAGGCGCGGGCACGGTGATCGCCGCGGGACCGGACGTCGAGGATCTGGTCGGGAAGACCGTCGGCATGATCGGCGGCGCGATGTTCGCCGACCACCGCAAGCTCCGCGCGAGCGACTGCATCGTGCTAAAGGACGGGCAGACCGCCGCGGACGGTGCAGCGATGTTCGTCAACCCGCTGACCGCGCTCGGCTTTGTCGAGACGATGCGGGCGGAAGGGCACCGCGCGCTGGTCAATACCGCCGCCGCGTCGATCCTGGGACAGCAGCTCAACCGCATCTGCCTGGCCGACGGGATCCCGCTGGTGAACGTCGTGCGCAGTCCGGAGCAGGCGCAGCTGCTGCGCGATGCGGGCGCGACCCACGTCGTGGACACCAGCGCCGACAATTTCCGCGAGGCGCTGAAGGCCGCGGTCGCCGAGTCCGGCGCGACGATCGCGTTCGATGCGATCGGCGGCGGCACGCTCGGCGGGCAGATCCTCGCCGCAATGGAAGCGGCGGCGAGCAAGGATGCCGCTTACAGCCGGTACGGATCGGACATGTTCAAGCAGCTCTACATTTACGGCATGCTCGATCCCGGGCCGACGATCATCAACCGCAGCTTCGGCTTCGCGTGGAGCGTCGGGGGGTGGCTGCTGTTCCCGTTCCTGCAGAAGGCAGGCGCCGAGGTCGCGGGCCGCCTGCGGGCGCGGGTGCGCGACGAGCTGACCACTACCTTCGCCACCCGCTATTCTCGGACGATCGGGCTGGCCGAGGCGCTGCAGCCGGAGGTCTTCGCCGCCTATGAGCGCAAGGCGACCGGCGAGAAGTTCCTCATCGATCCCAGGCGATGAGCTCACAAGTTGCTGTAGATCAGTAACATAGGTCGGGAACGAAGCTCCCGCTGGCGCGCTTCCGCCCCATGTCGTTCCAGCAGCTCGATCCGCCGCTCCCGGTTCATGTCCTCGACAAGGGCGCGGGGTACGCCTTCGCCGTGATCGACTACGGGCAGGAGCATAACTTGATCTGGGTCACCGCGATCAACGACACGGGCGAGATCTGGTGTGCGCCCAACCCGCGGGTGCGGATGCTCGCGAACTGGACGATGGGGCGCAAGCGACCGCCGGTGCTCGACAAGGGCGTGGCGAAGGGCGAGTGCGCGGGCGAGGCGGCCGAGCAGGCGCACTGACAGCCGGGACTTGCCGCTGACCGAGCGCCAGCCGATAGGGCGGCAATGCGGCCGACCCAGCCCGTCCTCTTCTTCGACTCCGGTGTCGGCGGCCTGTCGGTCCTCGCGCCCACCCGCGCGCTGCTTCCGGCGATGCGCGCGGTCTACGTTGCCGACAATGCCGGTTATCCCTACGGAACGCGAAGCGAGGCGGAGATCGCTGCCCGCGTGCCCGCGCTGCTCGGGCGGCTGGTGGAGCGGTACACGCCACGGCTGGTGGTGATCGCCTGCAATACCGCCTCCACCATCGCGCTCGCCGCGGTGCGTGCCGCGCTGGACGTGCCGATCGTGGGGACGGTACCGGCGATCAAGCCGGCGGCGCAGACCAGCCGCACCCGCGTGATCGGCGTGCTCGGCACTGCCGCGACCGTGCGCCAGCCCTACGTCGACGACCTGGCGACCCGCTTCGCCAGCGACTGCACGGTGCTGCGCCATGGATCAGCCACGCTGGTGACGCTGGCCGAGGCGAAGCTGGCGGGCCGGGCGGTCGATCAGCACGCCGTCGCCGCGGAGCTTGCCGCGCTTACGGTGCAGCCAGAGGGCGAGCGGATCGACGTGATCGTCAACGCCTGCACCCACTTTCCGCTGCTCGATGCGGAACTGGCGGTCGCGGCGGGGCCGGCGGTCCGCTTCGTAGACGGCGGTCCCGGGATCGCGCGCCGTGTCCAGCACCTGACGGACGGGCAGGACTTCACCCCGGCCGAGGACATCGCCGTCTTCACCCGGTTGGACGATGCGGCGCGCGCGCTCACGCCCGCGCTCGCCCGCCACGGCTTCACCAGGCTGGAGCTGCTGTGAGACAATTTGTCCAACGACTTGCGAATGGTTCGCGCTGGAAATGCCGGGGACACACCGGTAAGTGACGCCGCCATGACCATCGAGAGCGTCAGCGGGGAGGGGATCGACACGCGCCACCGGCCGGTCGATTACGGCCGCGTGTTCACCCAGGCGATCGACCGGCTGCATGCCGAGGGCCGCTACCGCGTGTTCATCGACATCCTGCGCAACAAGGGTATGTTCCCGAACGCGCGGTGCTTCGCCGGCCACAATGGGCCGAAGCCGATCACCGTCTGGTGCTCCAACGACTATCTCGCGATGGGGCAGCATCCGAAGGTGATTGCAGCGATGGAGGAGGCGCTGCACGACGTCGGCGCAGGGTCGGGCGGCACCCGCAATATCGGCGGTAACACTCATTACCATATCGACCTGGAGGCGGAGCTCGCTGAGCTGCACGGCAAGGATGCGGCGCTGCTGTTCACCTCCGGCTACGTCTCCAACGAAGCGACGCTCGCGACGCTCGCCAAGGTGCTGCCGGGCTGCGTCATCTTCTCCGACGAGCTCAACCACGCATCGATGATCGCGGGCATCCGCAACTCGGGCTGCGAGAAGCACGTCTTCCGCCACAATGACCTTCAGCATCTGGAAGAGCTGCTCGCCGCGGCGGATCCGGCGGCACCCAAGCTGATCGCGTTCGAGAGCGTGTACTCGATGGATGGCGACGTGGCGCCGCTCCACGCGATCTGCGACCTCGCCGACAAGTACAATGCGCTCACCTACCTGGACGAGGTTCACGCGGTCGGCATGTACGGCGCGCACGGTGGCGGCATTTCCGAGCGGGACGAGGCGGCCGACCGCATCACCATCATCGAGGGGACGCTCGGCAAGGCGTTCGGCGTGATGGGCGGCTACATCGCGGCCGACCGGATGATCGTGGACGTGATCCGCTCCTACGCGCCCGGTTTCATCTTCACGACCAGCCTGTCGCCGGTCCTGGTCGCGGGCGTGCTGGCGAGCGTTCGTCACCTGAAGGCGTCGAGCGTCGAGCGCGACGCGCAGCAGGCCGCCGCCGCGCGGCTGAAGGCGCTGTTCACCAACGCCGGGTTGCCGGTGCTGCCGACCACCACCCACATCGTGCCGCTGATGGTCGGTGACCCGGTCAAGGCCAAGAAGATCAGCGACATTCTGCTCGCCGAGTACGGCGTGTACGTCCAGCCGATCAACTACCCGACCGTGCCGCGCGGGACCGAGCGGCTGCGCTTCACCCCCGGCCCCGCCCACGACGAGGCGATGATGCGCGAGCTGACGGACGCGCTGGTCGAGATCTGGGGCCGGCTGGAGCTGCGCCAGGCGGCCTGAGCCGCCGGGCGGCGGATCAGCGCACCGCCGCCGCGATCGCGCGCGCGACTTCCGCGTGCACGGCGTAGCGCCGGACCTGCGATCCTCGCGCCTCGGTCAGGTAGCTTGCCACCAGGATCGGCGCGCGTCCCGGGCGCGGCCATAGCACGCCGATGTCGTTGGCGCTGGTCTCACCCGTGCCGGTCTTGTCGCCCACCCGCCATCCCGCTGGCAGCCCGGCGCGCAATCGCCTCCCACCCGTCGTGTTGGCGACGAGCCAGCCGATCAGCCGCTGCCGCGACGCGGCTGACAGGACGGAACCGAACAGCGTGGCCCGCATCGTCGCGAGCATCGCCGCCGGCGTGGTCGTGTCTCGCGGATCGCCGGGCGTGCCCTCGTTCAGGTGAGGCTCGATCCGGTCGAGGCGGGTGACGCGGTCGCCGGCCGCGCGCAGAAAGGCGTTGAAGCCGTCGGCGCCGCCGATCAGCGGCAGCAGCAGGTTGGCCGCCGCATTGTCGCTGGTGGTCATCGTGGCGTGGCACAGCGCCGCAACCCGCATCGACCCGCCGACGCGGCGCGCGGTCACCGGCGAGTTGGCGATGATGTCGCCGCGCCGGACCGCCACCGCGCGATCGAGCGGGAGCCGCCCTCGATCTGCGGCGTGCAGGACGGCGGCGCTCAAAGGAAATTTGAAGGTGCTGCACATGGGAAAGCGCTCGCCGCCGCGCAGCGCAAAGCGCTGGCCGGTCGCGAAATCGAGCACCGCGACGCCGAGCCGTCCGGGCGCGCGGCGATCGATGTCCGCCAGCGTCGCAGCAAATCTGGCACCGCCGAAATCAGGCGTACCAGCGGCGTAGAGCCTCTCCGGCAAGATCGCGGCGGCGACGCCGGCCGCTCCGAGCATGACCAATACCTCACGTCGATCCATCACATCGCCTCCTCAGCCTGCCGTCGCAAACTGCTGATTGGCGGGTGGGTGCACAATCGACCATAAGTCGGCCGAGCCACTATAAATATCGGGGTGTCGCCACGTGGATCGTGCTCAGCTGCCGCTCAATGCCCTGCGTGCGTTCGAGGCGTCGGCACGACACGGCAGCTTTACCCGCGCCGGGCTGGAGCTGTGCGTCGGTCAGGCGGCGGTCAGCCACCACGTCAACCGGCTGGAGGCGTTGCTCGGCGTTCGCCTGTTCCACCGGCTGCCGCGCGGCCTGGCGCTGACCGACGAGGGCGCCGCCCTCTTGCCCGTGCTCGGCGACAGCCTCGACCGGATCGCCGGCGTGCTCGGCCGCTACACGGGGGCGCGGTCGCGCGAAACGCTCACGGTTGGGGTTGTCGGCACCTTTGCCGTCGGCTGGCTGCTGCCGCGGCTCGCCGCTTTCACGGCGGCGCAACCGTTCGTCGACGTACGACTGCGCACCAACAACAACCGGGTCGACCTGGCGGGCGAGGGGCTCGACTACGCGATCCGCTTCGGCGACGGCGCGTGGCATGGGACGGAGGCGGTGCCGCTCCTGGCCGCCCCGCTCACCGTGGTGGTCGCACCCACGCTGGCCGAGCAACTGTCCGGACCGAGAGCGCTGGCGATGGTGCCGCTGCTGCGGTCCTATCGCGCCGACGAATGGCCGCGCTGGTTCGCCGCCGCTGAGCTGGCGTGTCCGCCGCTGACCGGCGCGGTGTTCGATTCGTCGGTGACGATGGCGGCCGCGGTCACGGGCGGGGCAGGCGCCGCACTGCTGCCGCCCGCGATGTTCGCCGGCGCGCTGGACAGCGGAACACTGCTGGCGCCCTTCACGACGACGATCGACACCGGTCGCTACTGGCTGACCCGGCTAAAAACGCGCCCGCCGACCGAGGCGATGCGGGTGTTCCGGACGTGGATCGAGGCCGAACTCCGGTCCTGATCTGCCGCGCAGCGCTGTTCACGCGCCGCGACGTCTCACCATGACGGCGCGCTGAGGCAAACCGTAGTCGCTGCGCCCTGTTAACACCGCCTTCGATCCACTACCTAGGTGGTCGTTCGCGTCCGATCGGTGGCGGGACAGGAGGGGACGCTTGGCCGTGAGTGTGGTCGAAGGCGGTCGAAGGAGCGCGGTGGTGAACCCTTCCAGCTGTTGAGGTGCTTGCGCGGCGAGCACCGCGTCGATGAGCGCCGGGTCCGGTTGACCTACACCGGCTGGCATGCGCGCTGCACCGGCTGTCGGTGCAGGATGGTGCGGACCAACCAGGATTGGACGCCCAACAACTGGTAGGCGATCGGGCGCCGACCGCGCCGATCGTTCAGCTTACGACGACGCCCGTCGGCTTCACCGCCAGCAGCACGCCGGTTGCGATCGTCAGCAGCCCGAGCCCGAGCGACAGCGGCACGCGCAACTGCATCCAGTTGGCCGGCGCGATCCCGGCGATCGTCAGCCAGCGATCGACGGGAAGCGTCAGGAACAGCGCGACGCCGATCGCGACCAGCGACCAGGGCGACCCGCCGCTCAGCACGACGCCGGCACCGAGCGCTAGGGCGGCAAGGCTCGGCACCACCGCAACCGCGACGAGCGCGCCCTGCCGCCGGTCCGCCTCGCGCGACCCGAAGCCCCACCAAATTCCGCCCAGGAAGCTCAGGATCAGCAGCGGGTAGAAGGCGCCGATCGCGGCGGCCGCGCGCTCACCCGCGGCGACCAGCGCCGTGCTGGCGACCGCCGGCGCCAGGCCGGCGTAGCCGAGTAGGCGCGCGACGCGGCCCACCCGTGTTTCAGTCACGGCAGTATCCTTCGCCGGACTTGACGGTCAGGCAGTCCCGCTTGCCGGCCAGCCACTTGAGCCCGGTCGCGTCGCCGTCGCTCCGCCGCGCGACCACAGCCTCGCCGCCGCGGACGAAGCGCAGTCCATCGGCACTGACCGTGCCGTCGAAGCTGCCGCGATGGTCGAGGTCCCACTGGTTGTCGATGCGCACGCCGCCACCCGGTCTTGCCGCGACCGTCATGACCATGCCCTCCACCCCGACCCACCGCCCGAGGTAATCGGCTTGCATCATGCCCGTCGCACCGCCGCCGGCGGCGTTGGCGACGGCAGCGTCCTGGTCCGGGCGCCCGGCCATCCCACCCTCACCCGCGGGTACCTCCTCGATCGCGCCACCCGGCTGGGGCGGCACCACCGCGACGCTGTTGCCGACCGCGGCCACGTTGGTTTCCGCATCGCTGCCGCAGGCCGCGAGCAGGAGGGGCAAGGCGAGCAGGGCGTGGCGCATCATCGGCAGTCCTCGGTCAGGCGCGTTCAAGCAAGTCCAAGCGGACGGCGCCGCGGTCGGTTCCGATTCGCAGACTGGCACCCGGCACGGTTCGGCGCTACAGGCGCGGGCGTACTCTTCACGGGACCACCGCCGCCTCCATGCGCCTCGCCCTCGCCGCGGACCATGCCGCCTATGACCTGAAGCAGCAGCTTGCCGAGTGGCTGCGAACGGTGGGGCACGAGGTGCTGGACCTGGGCACCCATGGCGAGAGCCGCGTCGACTATCCCGATTTCGGCTACCGGTTGGCCGCAGCCATCGCCGCCGGCGAGGCGGAGCGCGGCATTGCGCTGTGCGGCTCTGGCATCGGCATCTCGATTGCGGTGAACCGCGATCCGGAATGCCGCTGCGCGCTGGTGTCCGAGCCGCTCTCCGCCGCGCTCGCCCGCGAGCACAACGACGCCAACGTTCTAGCGCTTGGCGCCCGCCTGATCGGGGTGGACCTCGCCAAGGCGTGCGTCACCGCCTTCCTCTCCACCGGCTTTGCCGGTGACCGACACACCGCCCGCGTCGCGAAGCTCGGCGCGCCCGCCTTCGCTGGAGAAGCCGCATGAGCACCGCCCCCTTGCCCGCCAACGACGTCCAGCCGGACGGTTTCTTCGCCCGCGGCCTGGCGGAGGCCGACGCCGCGGTGTTCGCGGGCGTCCAGCGCGAACTGACGCGCGAGCAGACCCAGATCGAGTTGATCGCAAGCGAGAACATCGTCTCGCGTGCGGTGCTGGAGGCTCAGGGCTCCGTCTTCACCAACAAGTATGCCGAAGGCTATCCGGGCAAGCGCTACTACCAGGGCTGCGCGCCGTCGGATGCGGTGGAAAGCCTGGCGATCGACCGCGCGAAGCAGCTGTTCGACTGCGGATTCGTCAACGTCCAGCCGCACTCGGGCGCGCAGGCGAACGGCGCGGTGATGCTCGCGCTGACCAAGCCCGGCGACACGATCCTCGGCATGAGCCTGGACGCGGGTGGGCACCTGACCCATGGCGCGCGCGCCGCCATGTCGGGCAAGTGGTTCAACGCGGTCCAGTACGGCGTCCGCGCCGACACCCACCTGATCGACTATGACGAGGTCGAGCGGCTCGCGACCGAGCAAAGGCCGACCCTCATCATCGCCGGCGGCTCCGCGTACCCGCGGGTGATCGACTTCGCCGCATTCCGCGCGATCGCGGACAAGGTCGGGGCGCGGCTGATGGTCGACATGGCGCACTTCGCCGGCATCGTCGCGGGCGGGCTGCACCCTTCGCCGCTGCCCTTCGCCGACGTGGTGACGACCACCACCCACAAGACGCTGCGTGGACCCCGCGGCGGCATGGTGCTGACCAACCGCGAGGATGTCGCCAAAAAGATCAACTCGGCCGTCTTCCCGGGTCTTCAGGGCGGCCCGCTGATGCACGTGATCGCCGCCAAGGCGGTGGCGTTCGGCGAGGCGCTCCGCCCCGAGTACCGCGGCTACATCGCGGCCGTGGTCGAGAACGCGAAGGTGCTCGCCGCGACGCTTGCGGAGCGCGGCTGCAACCTGGTGTCGGGTGGCACGGACACGCACCTGGCGCTGGTCGATCTCACCCCGCTCGGAGTCACCGGGCGCGACGCCGACGAGGCGCTGGAGCGCGCCGGGATCACCTGCAACAAGAACGGTATCCCCAACGATCCCCTGCCACCGGTCAAGACCAGCGGCATCCGCGTCGGATCCCCTGCGGGCACCACCCGCGGGTTCGGCGTGCAGGAGTTCCGGGACATCGGCCACATGATCGCCGACGTGCTGGACGCCCTGCGCACCGCGGGCGAGGGCGGGGACCCGAAGGTCGAGGCGGACGTTCTGGCCCGGGTGCGCGCGCTCTGCGCCCGCTTCCCGATCTACGAAGGATAACGCGCATGTCGCAGCTCGACGACGTCTCGAACACGATCAAGAACACGCCCGGGCTCGGCAAGAGCATGGCGAAATGGGGTGCCTTGGGTGCGTTGGTCGCGATCCCCGTGCCGTTCGTCGGCCCGATCATCGGCGCGGTTGCGGGCGCGGGCTATGCCTACATGAAGCGGAACAAGCGGGTCTGAATGCGCTGCCCGTTCTGTGCGCATGAGGACAGCCAGGTAAAGGACAGCCGCTCCAGCGAGGATGGCGCGGCGATCCGCCGCCGCCGACAGTGCGAGGCGTGCGGGGCCCGGTTCACCACGTTCGAGCGCATCCAGTTGCGCGAGCTGACCGTTGTGAAGTCGGAAGCGGGCAGCGAACTGCCGCGACGCGAGCCGTTCGACCGCGAGAAGCTCATCCGCTCGGTCTCGATCGCGTGCCGCAAGCGCCCGCTGGAACCGGCGCAGATTGACCGACTGGTGTCGTCGATCCAGCGCCAGCTGGAGACGCAGGGCGAGGCGGAGGTCTCCTCGCGCCGTATTGGCGAGCTGGTGATGGAGGGTCTGCAGGCGCTCGACTCGGTCGCGTACATCCGCTTCGCGAGCGTCTACAAGGACTTCCGGGAGGCTCGCGACTTCGAGGAGTTCGCGGGAAGTGTGACGGAGGCGGGGCGGGGATAGGTGCGGCCCTTCGATACGGGTCTTCGCCAGGCTCAGCCCCTACTTAGGGCGAACGGAGGTAAGGTACTGACCTCTTTCCCCACCCGTTCGTCCTGAGTAGCGACTGAGCAAAGGCGAAGGCGCGTATCGAAGGACCTTGGAGTGAGCTTCCACACCTACATGCTGCGCTGTCCGGACGGCAGCTACTACGTCGGCCACACCGACAATCTCGAACAACGCGTCGCCGCGCACCGGGCCCGTCAGCTGCCGGGCTACACACAAGCGCGTCGTCCGGTCGAACTCGTCTGGTCGGAGGCGTTCGCCACCCGTGAAGAGGCACTCGCGGCCGAGCAGCAGCTGAAGGGCTGGCGGCGCGAGAAGAAGGAGGCGTTGATCGGTGGCGACTGGGCGCGTGTCTCGAACCTCGCGCGCAAGTCCTTCGACACGGGTCTTCGCCAGGCTCAGCCCCTACTCAGGACGAACGGGGAGGGAGCGACCGAAACGAGCGTAACTCCACCCCCCGCTATTGTCCTCGTCCGCCCGCAACTCGGCGAGAACATCGGCAAGGCCGCCCGTGCCATGCTCAACTTCGGGCTCACCGACCTGCGGCTTGTCGCGCCGCGCGACGGCTGGCCCAATCCGCAGGCCGGCCCGGCGGCGAGCGGGGCGGACGTGGTGCTGGCGCAGGCGCAGGTGTTCGAGAGCGTCGCCGACGCCGTGGCCGACTGCGCCCACGTCTATGCGACCACAGTGCGCAAGCGCGGAGTGACCAAGCCGGTGGAGACACCGGAGGCGGCGGCGGGCGAGATGCGCGCCGGGCCCGGCCGCTCCGCCATCCTGTTCGGACCCGAGCGGTCGGGGCTGGAGACGGACGACGTCGCGCTCGCCCGCACGATCATTACCGTCCCGATCAACCCAGAGTTCGGCAGCCTCAACCTCGCACAGGCGGTCATCCTGGTGGCTTATGAGTGGTCGAAGGGGCAGGCGCTCGAGAGTCCGCCCGCGGTCGACCTCGAGCCGCCGGCACCCCAGGCGGAGCTGGAGGGGCTAATCGGCCAGCTCGACGCCTTGCTGGAGCGCTCCGGCTTCTACTACCCGCCCGACCGGGTGCCCGCGACCCGCCGCACGCTCCGCAGCTTGCTGACCAAGCCCGGCTGGTCGAGCCAGGAGCTCCGCACGCTCCGCGGCGTGCTCTCGGCGCTGGAGGGCAAGAAGCGGCCGCGGGGATGATGGACTTGGGATCGCGCCTGCTGCAGGGGTAGCGGACGCAGCCATCGGAGTCGTGCCTTGGTCCTTGCTCTCGCCCTGCTCGCCATCATCCCGCAACAAGCCGCTCCAGCCCCCGAGCCCGCGCGGGAGGAGTCCAAGGTCTGTCGGCGCATTCAGATCACCGGATCGCGCACCGGCGGTGCGCGGGAGTGCCGTACCGCCGCCGAGTGGGCCAAGCTCGATGCGGACAACGCCGGTAAGGCCAATCGCGAGATCCGCGGCCTGCAAGGACCCAACTGAGCCGCGGCGGGGTTGACCGCCCGGTTCCCGTCCTCTACTGGCCCGCGCTTCGCAATGGCCCCGCACCCCGGTGAAGCGGTGGCCCGTGTGCGTCCTGCATGGATGCGTTACGGCGGAGACCGGGACCAACGTCAACCGATTGCCAAGGATTTACGATGTCGAAGCGCACCAGCGCCAAGCACAAGATCGATCGCCGCATGGGCGAGAACATCTGGGGCCGCCCCAAGAGCCCCGTCAACAAGCGCGAGTACGGCCCCGGCCAGCACGGCCAGCGCCGCAAGGGCAAGGTCAGCGACTTCGGCATCCAGCTGCGCGCCAAGCAGAAGCTCAAGGGCTACTACGGCGACGTGACGGAGAAGCAGTTCCGCGCCTGCTATCATGAGGCGTCGCGGATGAAGGGCGACACCGGGCAGAACCTGATCGGCCTGCTCGAGCAGCGGCTGGACATGATCGTGTACCGCGCGAAGTTCGCCCCGACGATCTTTGCCGCGCGCCAGCTGGTCAGCCACGGCCACATTCGCGTCGATGGCGTGAAGTGCAACATCGCGTCGCGCCGCGTGAAGGCGGGGCAGGAAATCTCGCTGGGCAACAAGGCGCAGGAGATGGCGCTGGTGCTTGAGGCGCAGGGCCTGTCCGAGCGTGACATCCCCGAGTATGTCGCGCCGGACGGCACCGCCAAGGTGACCTTCACCCGCGTGCCGACGCTCGACGAGGTGCCCTATCCGGTGAAGATGGAGCCGAACCTGGTGGTCGAGTTCTACAGCCGCTGATGTGAACGTTCCGGCGCAGCCGGGACGAACTCCGCTCAGCGGCCCAGTCGGCGCCGCTGCGGGCCGCGACCGACGGCGCGGCTCCGCCGCGACGCGCAAAATAGAGAAGGGCGGTTCCGTGAGGAGCCGCCCTTTTCGTTTGTGCGAGCGGCGCGGTTAGCCTGCTGTCAACGGCTGCACGGCTAGGCTGTGCCGATGCGGGGACGGCTACTCACGGCGGACAGGCTCGGCGCGATCGCGCTCGGCTGGTGCATCGCCGCCCTCGCGTACCTGGTCCAGCATCTCGCCGGACAGGCGCGGGTCGGCTGGACCGACGGGGTGGATCGTCCGTTCGGCGAGGATTTCATCAACTTCTGGTCGGCGGCGCGGCTGGCGGCAAGCGGCGCGGTCGCAGCCATCTACGAAATCGAGGCGTTCCATGCCTTCCAGGTCGGCGTGGTCGGGGCGCCGATCGACCTCTATCACTACAGCTATCCGCCGACGCTGCTGCTGCTGACCGCGCCGTTCGCGCTCTTCCCTTATCCACTCGCCTGGGCGCTCTGGCAGGGGCTGGGCTGGCTCGCCTTCGCACGCGCGCTCAGGCGGTGGCTGCCGCGCGGCTGGCTGCTGCTCGCGCTCGCGTGGCCCGCCGTCCTCGTCAACGCGGTCAGCGGCCAGGCCGGGGCGTGGATCGCCGCGATTATCGGCTGGGGACTGATTCTCCTGCCGCGCCGGCCGCTGCTCGCCGGGCTCGTCTTCTCGCTCCTGACCGTCAAGCCGCAGTTGTTCTGGCTACTGCCGGTGGCGCTGCTCGCGGGGCGGGAGTGGCGCGCGCTCGCCGGAGTGGCGATCGGAGCGGCCGGCCTGATCACGCTCGCGACTTTGTGCTTCGGGGTCGACAGCTGGGCCGCCTATGCCGAGCAGGCAGCGCTGCTGAAGCGCGTCATCCTGGAGGATGGCACGGGCGTGTGGCACCGCATGGTCTCGGTTTTCGTGCTGGTCCGGCACGGCGGCGGCTCGGTGGCGAGTGCCTATGCGGCGCAGGCGCTCGTCAGCATCGCCGTTGCGGCGCTTGTCGCGCTGGCGTGGCACCGCCGAGTCGCCGCGAAGGAGTGTGTTCTTACACTCGGTCTGATCGCGGGATCGCTCTACGTCAGCGACTATGACTGCGTGCTGCTCGCCTTTTCCGCCGCGTGGCTGTGGTCGCGCGGCGCGGTGCAGCGTGGGTGGGTCGTCCTGCTCGCCGCAATCCCGCTCGTCGCCGCGCCCGTCGCGCTCGCCAGCGGCACGGCGCTGGGTGCGATGCTGCTCTGGCCGGTCCTGCTCGCGATGGGACGCGCCGGGCTGCTCGGCGCAAGTCGGCCCGATCGGCCCCGGCCGGTACACGCGACCGCGTGACCTCGCGGGCGTCCTCGCCTAAACCGCCGCGCATGACCATCGCACCTCCGCCCGAATGGGCGCCGCACGACGCCGTCTGGATCGGTTTCCCCTCGCACGGAGAGCTCTGGCTCGACGACCTCGACCAGGCGCGCGACGAAGTCGCGGCGTTCGCCCGTGCGATTTATGCTGACGGCCGCGGTGAGCGGGTCCTGCTCGTCGCCGCCGACGGCGAGGCGGCCGACGCGGCGCGCGCGCTTGCCCCGTTCGCCGAGGTGGTGGTGCAACCGTTCGGCGACATCTGGCTGCGCGACACCGGGCCGATCGTCACCGGCGATGGCCAGGCGCGCGACTTCGGCTTCAACGGCTGGGGCGGCAAGTACGACCTGCCCGGCGACGACACCATCGGCGCGCGGCTGGCGGAGGATCGCGGGCTCGCCGTCATCACCTGCGACTGGGTGCTGGAGGGCGGCGCGATCGACGGCGACGGCACCGGGCTGGTCGTGACCACCGAGCAGTGCCTGCTCAACCCGAATCGCAACCCGCGCCTGTCGCAGGCCGAGATCGAGGCGCGGCTCCTGTCAGACCTGGGGCTGACCCGCGTGCTGTGGCTGGGCGACGGGCTGCTCCACGATCACACCGACGGGCACGTCGACAATCTCGCCCGCTTCGTCGGTCCGAACCGGCTGGCGGTGCCGGAGCCGTGCGAGAACGATCCGAACTGGCGCGTGTACCAGGACGCGGCGGCGCGCGCGGCGGCGTTCGGGGTCGAGGTCGTCCGCTTACCGTCGCCTGGCCGTGTGCTCGGCGCGGACGAGGAGATCGTGCCGGCGAGCTACATGAACTTCTACATCGGCAACGCGGCGGTGGTGGTGCCGGTGTACGGCCAGGCCAACGACGACGCGGCGGTCGCGACGATCGGCACGCTGTTCCCCGGGCGGACGGCGGTCGGGTTGCGGGCGGACGCGATCCTGACCGGCGGCGGCAGCTTCCACTGCATCAGCCAGCAGCTTCCACGGCGCTGAGCCGGACGGCAGGGTGGCTGGCGTGTTCCGCCCGCTCCTGACCGGGGCCAGCGCGCGAGAGCGGGCGATCGCCTGCCTCGGCGCGGCCCTCTGCATCGGCGCGACCGCGGCGCTGTGCGCCCTGGTGCCGGGCGTGAGCGGGACGCTGCCGGCGATCGCCGCGCCGCTCGGCGCATCGGCGGTGCTGGTGCTGGCAGTGCCGAGCAGTCCGCTCGCGCAACCCTGGCCGGTGATCGGCGGCAATGTCGTCTCCAGCCTGGTCGGTGTTCTGGTCGCGCGGGTCGTGCCGGGTCAGGCGCTCGCCGCCGGCGTCGCGGTCGGCGCGGCGATCGGGGTGATGTCGCTGCTGCGCTGCCTCCATCCGCCGGGCGGTGCGGCGGCGCTGACGGCGGTGATCGGCGGACCGGCCGTGCAGAGCGCCGGCTTCGGCTTCGCGCTGGCGCCGATGGCGGGCAATTCGCTAGCGCTGGTCGCGCTCGGCCTCGCCTTTCACCGGCTGACAGGGCGCAGCTACCCGCACCAACCCGCACCGATCGCGCCCGTGGCGGAGAGCGGAATCGACATGGCCGACATCGACGCCGCCGTCGCCGACCTGCACGAGAGCTTCGACATCGCCCGCGCCGACCTCGACGCGTTGCTGACCCGCGCGGAGCTACACGCCGCCGCACGGCGCGCGCGCGACGGCTGAGCGGCATTGCGTCACGGACACGCGTCGCTACATCGCCGCCCATGACCGAGATCACAGTTGCCGCGCTTCAGCTCGCCTTCTCGGGCGAGATCGACGCCAACATCGCCAATGTGTCGCGCCTGGTGCGCGAGGCGCACGCGCGCGGCGCGCAGGTGATCCTGCCGCCCGAGCTCTTCGAGGGCGAGTATTTCTGCCGGGTGGAGGACGAAGGGCTGTTCGCCTCCGCGAAGCCGGTTGGCGAGCACCAGGCGGTCCGCGCGATGAAGGCGCTCGCCGCCGAGCTCCGCGTCCACATCCCGACCAGCTTCTTCGAGGCCGACGGTCCGCACCACTATAACTCGCTGGCGATGATCGGGCCGGACGGACAGGTGCAGGGCGTCTACCGCAAGAGCCACATCCCCGACGGCCCGGGCTATGAAGAGAAGTTCTACTTCCGGCCAGGCAACACCGGGTTCAAGGTGTGGAAGGGGCCGGAGGCGACGCTCGGCGTTGGCGTCTGCTGGGACCAATGGTATCCGGAGACTGCGCGGGCGATGATGCTGATGGGCGCGGAAGTGCTGTTCTACCCGACCGCGATCGGGTCCGAGCCGCACGACACGTCGCTCGACACCGCGCGGCTGTGGCGGCGGGCGATGGTGGGGCACGCGGTGAGCAACGTCGTGCCGGTGGTCGCCGCGAACCGCGTGGGGACGGAGCACGGCCAGACCTTCTACGGCACCAGCTTCATCGCGGACGAGCGTGGCGACATCCTGGCCGAGCTCGACCGCGAGGAGGAAGGCGTGATAGCCGCCACGATCGACCTCGCGCGGGTCAAGCGGCACCGCGCGGCATTCGGCTTCTTCCGCGATCGCCGGCCCGAGCTCTACGGGCGGCTGGTGGAGGACGTCTAGGCGCGCGCCAAGGCGACTGCGCGGGCGAACACCGCGTCGAACATGGCAGGGGTGAGCCGGCCGGTGTTCTGGTTGAGGCGCGAGCAGTGATAGCTGTCGATCACGACCCGGCCGTCCGGCATGACATGCTCGGCGCCGTGGCCGAAGCGGCACTTCGGCAGCCTTCCGCCGAGCGCCTTGACGAGCGAGCGGTGCGCGACCTCGCCTAGCGCCACAAAGATGCGAGCAGCCGGCAGCGCAGCGATCGATCCCGACAGGAAGTCGCGGCAGGTCCGCACTTCTTCCGGCGTCGGCTGGTTGCCCGGCGGCAGGCAGCGGACGGCATTGAGGATGATCGCGCCGGTCAGCCGCAGATCATCAGCCCCGTCCGCTTCATAAGCGCCGGTTACCAGGCCGTGCCGCGCCAGCGCGTCGAACAGCAGCGGCCCCGCTCCATCACCGGTGAAGGCGCGTCCCGTCCGGTTGGCACCAAGCTTGCCGGGCGCGAGTCCGACGACCGCAATCTGCGCGGCCGGGTCACCCCATGCGGGCACCGGCGCGTTCCACCAGTCCGGGTGCTGGAGCCGCAGGGTCTCGCGCACGGCGACGAGGCGCGGGCAGCGCGGGCAGTCGTGCGGCGGCTCGGTCGCGGGCAGAGGGGATGCAGGCGGCACCGCGCTGCGCTAGGCGGCGGCGGTGGGGACGACAAGCTACGTGATCGCCATTGGATCGAACCGGTCGGGCAGGGCCGGTCCGCCGCCGGCGCAGGTGCGTGCCGCGCTCGCGCTGCTCGGCGGACGCGCATCGCCGGTGTTCGCCAGTGCACCGGTCGGCCCCTCGATCCGCCGCTACGCCAATGCGGCGACGCTGATCGACACCGACGAGCCGCCGGACGCGCTGCTCGCCCGACTGAAGGGGATGGAGGTCGCGTTCGGACGCCGGCGCGGACGCCGCTGGGGCGCGCGAGTGATCGACCTCGACATTGTGCTGTGGTCAGGCGGCATCTGTCGAACGCGCGCGCTGACGATCCCGCACGCCGCCTTCCGCGACCGGCTTTTCGTGCTCGAGCCGCTCGTTGAACTCGTGCCCGACTGGCGCGATCCGGTGAGCGGCCTGACTGTGCGGCAGCTACGCGCTCGGTTGACCGCCAGGCGTCCGCATCCTAACCGCGCGACCGGTGTGGGTCCGTAGCTCAGTCGGTAGAGCAAGCGACTTTTAATCGAGAGGTCCCGGGTTCGAGCCCCGGCGGACCCACCACCGCTACTCAGACCCGGCGCGGTCGCCGCAGCACCGCGACAATCGCGGCGATCGCGCCGCCGATCAGCACGTCGGGAACGACGGAGTTGCCGATCTCGTCGTTGTCGATCAGCATGCGGGCAAGAAAGCACACCAGGCCGGCGATCACGCCTGTCACGATCCAGACCATGAAGTGACGGGCGTTGCGCGGGGCAGGATCCTGCGTCAGGGCCATGTCTCGTTTCCTCTCGCGGGTGGCGCTTTGAACGTTTCGCCGAGTGCCTCGTTCACGGCCGCTAGACCCAGATTAGCTAGATTGCTGCGCGGAGAAGTAGCCGATGGGCGTGCCGGACGAACGGATGCAGTCAGGCACGATGGCGCCGGAGGAGCAGATCGCACCTGGCGTCCGCCGCCCGCCGCACCTGCTCTGGGCGATGGCGATCGGGGCGCTGGCGGTGCTGCTGGTGCTGCTCCTCGGAACGACGCTCGGCACCGCACGATCCTTCGCCTTCGAGCGCGCGATCACCGCTGCACTTCGTCAGGTCGGCAATCCCGCGGCACCTACCGGTCCGGGCTGGCTGCGCCCGATGATGATCGATCTGACCGCGATGGGCGGTACGACCGTGCTGACGCTCGCCAGCATCGGGGCGGTGGTGCTGCTGCTCACGCGCCGGCTGTGGCTGACGGCCGCACTGGTCGCGGCGGCGACGCTCAGCGGCTCGGTCGCGGTTGTGCTGCTCAAGCGGGTGGTGGCGCGGGCGCGGCCCGACCTCGCTGGGCGGCTGGTCGAGGTCGACGGCCACAGCTTTCCGAGCGGGCACGCCGCCAACAGCGCGATCGTGTACCTGACGATCGCGCTGCTCGCGAGCCAGGTTGTACATGGCCGGGCGACGCGCAACGTGCTGCTCGGCGGCGCGGTGCTGCTGGTCGGCGCGATCGGGACGAGCCGGGTCTACCTGGGCGTCCACTGGCCGGCCGACGTGCTCGCCGGCTGGTGCTTGGGGACGTTGTGGGCACTCGGCTGGTGGCTCGCCGGCGCGCGCCTCAGGTCCGCTCGCTGAGTTTGCGCTCCCACGCCAGCGCGTCGCGCACGATCCCGTCGAGGTCAGCATGCTGCGGCCGCCACGGCAGCGTCGCCAGGATCGCGGCATTGTCCGCGATCAGCGCGGCCGGATCGCCCGGACGGCGACCCTCCAGCCGGCGGTCAATCGTCATGTTCGTGACACGGTCGACCGCGTCGAGCACCTCCAGGACGGAGAAACCGCGGCCATAGCCGGCGTTCAGCGTGTGGCTGCGGGTCGGCTCGGCGATCAGCAGTTCCAGCGCGTGGACGTGCGCGGCGGCAAGGTCGGTGACGTGGATGTAGTCGCGCACGCCGGTACCGTCGGGCGTGGCGAAGTCGGTGCCGTACACGCCGACGTGGCCGCGCTTGCCAGTCGCCGCCTCCACCGCGACCTTGATCAGGTGGGTGGCGCCCGCAGTCGACTGGCCGGAGCGACCGTGCGGATCGGCCCCGGCGACGTTGAAGTAGCGCAGCGCCGCATAGTTGATGGGGTGCGCCGCCGCGACGTCGCGCAGCATCGCCTCCGTCATCAGCTTGGAGGTGCCATAGGGATTGATCGGGACGGTCGGATCGCCCTCCGCCACCGGCACCTTCTCGGGCGTGCCATAGGTCGCGGCGGTCGAGGAGAAGATGAAGTGGCGGACGCCGCCCGCTACCGCACTCTCGATCAGCGCGCGCGAGGCGGCGGTGTTGTTGCGATAGTATTTTAGCGGGTCGCTGACCGACTCGGGCACCACCACCGACCCGGCGAAGTGCATGATCGCGCGCACGTCATGCGCGCGGATCACGTCAACGACGCCCGGGTCCTCCACAGCCATCCGGACAAGCGTCGCGCGCGGATCGACCGCCCAGTCGAAGCCGGTCACGAGGTTGTCGATCACCACGACCCGGTAACCGGTGTCGAGCAGCGCCAGCACGGCGTGGCTGCCGATATAGCCAGCCCCGCCTGTTACGATCACCGAACCGTCCATGCCCTGTGCCCCCGCCAAGTTGTCCGTGACCGTCCTCAACCCTATCTCCCCATCGTAAGCAAGGAGACAGTGATGAGCGAGGTGGCGACATTTGCCGGCGGGTGCTTCTGGTGCACGGAAGCGGTGTTCAAGGATGTGATCGGCGTCGAGAAGGTCGAGAGCGGATATATTGGCGGGCACGTCGCCAATCCGACCTACAAGCAGGTGTGCGGCGGCGACACGGGACATGCCGAGGCTATCCGCCTGACCTATGATCCCGCACAGGTGAGCTACCACGACCTGCTCGACATCTTCTTCGCGACGCACGATCCGACCCAGCTCAACCGCCAGGGCAACGACGTCGGCACCCAGTACCGCTCCGCGATCTTTCCGCACGACGCCGAGCAGGAAGGCGCAGCGCGTGCGGCGATCGACCGCAATGGCGAGAGCTGGCCCGCGAAGATCGTCACCACGATCGAGCCGCTCGCCGACTGGTACACGGCCGAGGACTACCACCAGGACTATTGGGAAGGCGAGGGCCAGCGGAACCCCTACTGCCTGGCGGTGATCCCACCCAAGCTTCAGAAGCTGCGCAAGAGCTTCGCGGCCCGCTCGCGAGCGGTGACCGCCTGAGGTCTAGCGCAGAACTGTCACAATCCGATCGTAGCGTCGGTCGCTCACGGAGGGATCGATGGTGAAGATCGGGTTTTTGGCGGCGCTGGGGGCGATCAGCGGGCAGGGTGCCGCGCCGGCGCCGCAGACCTTTTGCCAGCGGATGGCGCCCCAGCTGGGCATGACGCCGATCGAGCGCGGGCAGCAGGGGGCGGCGTCCGGCGAGTGGCGGGCCAACCAGCTCGGCGGGGTCAAGAACCTTCTGCTCGGCGGCAGTACGATGGTGTCTTTCTCCGTCCAGCCGGTCGGCGTGGTGACCGAGCAGGCGGAGGTCGACCGACTGCAGAAGATGTGCGCGCAGGAAAAGAAGAGCGTAATCTGCCGCATGGAGGGTCCGGCCAGGCTGGTTGTCGGCGCGAGCAAGGCCACCGCCACGATCGAGGCGCGGCCCGGCGAGCGCGCCGAGGTCGAGATGCGCGGCACCACGGTCTACTGTCGCGGTCCCGCGGCGATTCGGACGCGTTGACGCATCGAAACTAGTTATTTGGGCCTTCGCTGAGGCGACGCCCGGTGTGTAATCCCGGCACTCAACATCCAGGCCGGGGTGGCGGAAGGGCTACCGATGGGCGGCTCGGCCCAGTCTGTCGTTGATCGCGACGCCGATCCCGTCGTCAGGTACCGGCGCGATCGCGATCGCGGTGCTGCCGCTCGCGTCTGCCCGGTGCAGTGCATCGAAGAGGTGCGCGGCCGCTTCCACCAGATCGCCGCTAGCCGACAGCGTGTCGTCGCCCGTGACCGCGCCGAAGCCGATCAGCCATTCGCCGTTGCGCCGTTCGGTTGCGTTCAGCCGCAGCCGTTTGGTCGGCGCGTAGTGAGAGGCGAGTTGGCCCGGCGCCACGACTGTACCTTCGCGCAGGCGGGCGCCTGGGGCCACGAGCGTTGTCGCTTCCGGCCCTGGGCCTCCGCCTTCGCGGGAGATCGGGTCGATCGGACCGGGCCGGAGCACCTTACCCGTCTGGCCGTCGATGATCGTCGACTCGACCCCTGCCGTCGTTGGGCCGTCATCGATCACCAGGGGGATGCGTCCGTCCAGGGTCAGCAGCACATGCGCCGCTCGGGTCGGGCTGATGCGGTTGCTGGCGTTGGCGGATGGCGCGGCCAGCGGCTTGCCGGTCGTGCGGAGGAGTGCCTGCATCGCGCGGTGGGCGGGGACCCGCACCGCCACCGTGTCGAGCCCGGCCGTGACCAGCGATGCGACCGCTCCCGTCTGGACCGGCAGCACCAGCGTCAGCGGCCCCGGCCACCAGCGCGCCGCCAGGTCGCGCGCACGATCGTCCACTACCGCGATCCGCTCCGCCGCGGCGAGATCGGGAACGTGGACGATCAGTGGGTTGAAGCTTGGCCGCCCCTTGGCCGCGTAGATGCGCGCCACCGCCGCCGAATCGCTAGCATCCGCCGCAAGGCCGTAGACTGTCTCGGTCGGCACCGCGACGCACTGGCCGTCGGCGATCAGCCGCGCCGCCTCCGCGATCGCGGCGGGGCCGTAGCGTAAGGTGCGGGTGTTTGTCGGAGGCACCGCCAAGCGGCTATAACGCGCCCGAACAATCAGCAAGCGAGAGGATCCGATGCCCTTCACCGCGCCCGTCGCCGAGCAGCGCTTCGTGCTCGATCATGTCGCCCGGGTCGGCGACCTCGGCGTCGACGGCGACGTCCTGGACGCGGTGCTGGAGGGCGCGGGCGAGTTCGCGGCGGGCAGCTGGGCGCCGCTCGACCGCGTCGGCGACACCGTCGGCGCGCGCTGGACGGAGACGGGCGTGATCATGCCCGATGGCTTCCGCGACGCATACCAGGCCTATGTCGCCGGTGGCTGGGGGACGATCGGCAGCCCGGAGGCGTACGGCGGCCAGGGCATGCCCTTCGTCCTGGCAGCGGCGGTGCTGGAGACGCTCGGCGCCGCCAACATGGGGTTCGCGCTGCTGCCGACGCTGACGGTCGGCGCGATCGAGGCGCTGCTGCATCATGGATCGCCCGAGCAGCAGGCGACCTATCTGCCCAAGCTCGCGACCGGCGAGTGGAGCGGGACCATGAACCTGACTGAGCCGCAGGCGGGCAGCGACGTGGGTGCGCTCCGAACCCGCGCAACGCCGCGCGGCGATGGCACGTTTCTGATCGAAGGCACGAAGATCTACATCTCGTTCGGCGATCACGACCTGGCCGACAACATCGTCCACCTGGTGCTCGCCCGCACGCCGGACGCGCCGCCGGGGACGCGCGGGCTGTCGCTGTTCCTGGTGCCCAAGTTCCGGCTGAACGCCGATGGCTCGCCGGGTGAGGCGAACGACATCCGCGTCGTCTCGATCGAGCACAAGATGGGGCTGCACGCGTCGCCGACCTGCGTGCTGTCGTTCGGCGACAATGGCGACTGCACGGGCGAGCTGATCGGGCCGGAGTTCGGCGGCATCCGCGCCATGTTCACGATGATGAACAACGCGCGGCTGAACGTCGGGCTGCAGGGCGTACAGGTGGCGGAGGCGGCGACGCAGCGCGCGCTCGCCTACGCCGCCGGTCGGGTGCAGGGCGCGCGGAACGGGGCCGATGTCGCGATCGTCGAGCACCCGGACGTGCGGCGCATGCTGCTGCGGATGCGGGCGCAGACGATGGCCGCGCGCGCGCTCGTCTACCTGGCGGCGGCGGAGGTGGACCGGGCGGCGGCGGGCGACGCGGACGCCAGGGCGCGGCTAGACCTGCTCACCCCGCTCGCCAAGGCGCACGGCACCGACCTCGGCAACGAGGTCGCGAGCCTCGGCATCCAGGTGCACGGCGGGATGGGCTATGTCGAGGAGACCGGCGCCGCCCAGCACTTCCGCGACGCCCGGATCACCCCGATCTACGAAGGGACCAACGGCATCCAGGCTGCCGACCTGGTCGGGCGCAAGCTGGCGCTAGACAACGGCGGCGCGTTCGCCCGCCTCATCGCCGAGATGCGCGAGGAAGCCGCGGCGGCACCGCTCAGGGACCTGATCGACGCAGTGGACGAGAGCGGCCGTGCGCTGCTCCGCGCGGATAGCGACGATCGGCTCGCGGCGTCCTATCCGTTCCTCACCATGTGCTCGGTCGCGGTGTGCGGCTGGCTGATGGAGCGGGAAGGGCGCATCGCCGCCTCAGGGAACACCCCGTTCCTGCGCCTGAAGGCGGCCGCCGCGCGCTTCTACGTCGAACAGATCGTGCCGGAGGCGTTGGGTCTGCGAGCAGCGGCGCAGGCGAAGGCGGACGTGCTCTACCAGGTGGATGCGGCGACGCTGGCGGCGTGAAGTTCAATCATGCCGCCTGCGCCGTAATGACAGCACCTATCGCCGCGCCCGCGTGTAGGGGATGAAGTCGCCGAAACTGCACGCGCCGCTCTGGAATCCGCTGGTGCGGTCGACGGTGCGGACAAGGTCGCCGCGGCACAGCTGGGTGCCGACCGTGCGGGTCACGATGATGTCGTCGCGGCGAAGTCCGAAGCAGCCGCCGCCCGTGTCGGTCCGGTACAAACGCCCGCCAGCGTCGTACACGATGGTGTTGCCATAGACGCTGCTGTTGGCGCGGAACGGCTGGATGCAGGCCTGCGGCGTGCCCGCGACATAGCCGGCCAGGCGCCGCTCCAGCCGCTCGGCCGCGCGGGCATCCACCGCCGCCTCGCGCGAGGCCTGTTCCGCGCTCGACACGCATCCGGCCAGCGCCACCAGCATCGCCGTCGCCACCGCCGCCCGCATGTCAAACCTCCAGCCGTCCTCTGCGGGATCAACCCCGGAACGCGTCTTTCGCTGCACGTCGCTCGGCAAATTCCTCTGAGTTTTGTGCGCGCAGGAACGGGTTGGTCGCGCGTTCCAAACCCATGTTGGTCGGCAGCGTCGGCTCGCCCGCCGCACGCAGCCGCTCGACCTCCACCATGCGCTGGCGGAGCGCCGCATTGTCCGGCTCCGCGGTCAGCGCGTAGCGGCCGTTGCCGAGCGTATACTCGTGCGCGCCGTAGACGATCGTCGCGTCCGCCATTCCCGTGAACCGGCGCATGTTGGCGAACATCTGCTCCGCCGTTCCCTCGAACAGCCGGCCGCAGCCCATCGCGAACAGCGTGTCGCCGCTGAACAGCAGCGCGTCATCGGCGAAGTGGAAGACGATGTGCCCGGCGGTGTGCCCGGGTGTCTCGAGCACGATCGCTTCGTGCGCGCCGATCCGCACCCGGTCACCCTCCGCCACCTTCTTGTCGAGGGTCGGGATCTTGCCCGCTTCGGCGGCGGGGCCGGTGATCGGGGCGCCGGTGGCTTCCCGCACCGCGGCGTTGCCGCCGGTGTGGTCGGGGTGCCAGTGCGTGTTCCAGATTGCGCTGATCCGCCAGCCGCGCGCGTCCGCCGTGGCGAGCACCGGCGCGGCCTCGCCCGGATCGATCACGACGGTCTCGCCGCTCGCCGCGTCGTGGATCAGCCACACGTAGTTGTCGGAGAGAACGGGGACGCAGGCGACCTCCAGCCCGGCCGCCATCACCACTCGCCCGTGTTCGGCATCGACGCCCAGGGCTCCTGCGGCGGCAGTTCGCCCTTCTGCAGCAGCTCGATGGAGATGTTGTCGGGGGTGCGGACGAACGCCATGTGGCCGTCGCGCGGGGGGCGGTTGATCGTGTAGCCCGCGTCCTGAAGCCGTTGGCACGTGTCATAGATGTTGTCGACGCGGTAGGCGAGGTGGCCGAAGTTGCGCCCGCCGGTGTAGACCTCGCCAGCTTCGCCCTCGTTCGGCCAGTTGTAGGTGAGCTCGACCTCCGCCTTTGCGCGCTCGCCGGGCGCGTTCATGTCCTCGTCCGCGGCGAGGAAGATCAGCGTGAAGCGGCCGCGCTCATTCTCCATCCGCCGTACTTCCTTCAGGCCAAGCACCTCGAAGAAGCGGATGGTCGCGTCCGGATCGGTGACGCGGATCATGGTGTGGAGGTACTGCATCGACGGGCCCCTCATGGTGGTCTGCCGCGCCAGATAGGTCGGACCGCACTATTTGCCAGCGTCGAACTGCGCGAGCGCCGTTCGCGCCGCCGCACCGACCGGGGTGTCGGGCGCGAGCTGCACCGCCTTCATCCAGCCGCCCCGCGCGCCTGGCTCGTCGCCGTCGAGCGCCGAGATGTTGCCGGCTTCGAGCTGCACGGAGGCGTCGTCGGGGGCGCGAGCGAGTGCCTCGGCGATGTCCTTGCGCGCGCGGGGGAGGTCCCCGGTGCGTCGTGCGAGCGTGGCTGAGAGCAGCCAAGCGAGCGGGTCGCCGGCGGCGTGGACCAGCGCCGCGTCCAGGTCGGTGCGGGCGCGTGCGGTCTCGTTGGCGGCGACCAGGGCGCGGGCGCGATCCAGATGCGTCTCGCCGAGCGCGAGGCCGGTTAGCGCCGCCCCGGCAAGTGCGGCATCGAGCGCCGCGCGCGCCTTCTGCGGATCACCCGCGGCGAGCCAGGCATTGCCCGCCTGCGACCAGAGCGTGGCGCTGCGGCGGTCCTTGGCGACCTCCGCATCGCGCGCCGCCTCCTCAAAGGCACCGGCCGCGGCCGGGTAGTTGGCGGCGGCAGCGTAGGCGAAGCCCAGGCACTGGCGCGCGAGGAAGCCCCCGCCCGACAGCCGCCACGACGATGCCGCGGCGGTGCCCTCCGCCGGGTTGGCGGCGGCGATGTCGGCGCATCGCTCCAGCCGAGCCTCCGGCGTCTCGGTGGCGGGCGCAGCCTGGAGCAGCAGGGCGAGGAGGATCATGGGGTCAGCATCTCGATCGTGCTGATCAGCGTGCCGATATCGGCATCGCGCGACAGCCGGTGGTCGCCGTCCTTGATCAGCGTCAGCTGGACGTCGGCTGAACGGATGAGGCTGGCGAGGTGCAGCGTCCGCTCCCACGGCACGTCCCCGTCGCGCTGGCCCTGGATCAGCCGCACTGGGCAGTCGACCGCGATCGGCCCGTGCATCAGTCGCAGCGACTCGCCCGACGACCAGAAGGCGCGAGTGAACACGGTCGGCGCGGGCCCGTAGGGCGAAGGCCGCTCGATGCGCCCCGCGCTCAGCAGCTGAACCTTCTCCTCAGGCGTGAAGCCCCAGTCGGTGAAGTCGGGGGCGGGGGCGATGCCGACGATTGCTGCCACCCGCTCCGGCCGGGCGAGTGCCACCAGGAGCGCGATCCACCCGCCCATCGACGACCCGACCAGCACCACCGGTCCGTCGACCAGCTCGTCTACGATTGCCAGCGCATCGTCGCGCCAGGCGGCGAGCGTTCCCTCCTCGAACGCGCCGGGGCTGGCGCCGCAGCCCGAATAGTCGAAGCGGACGGCGGCACGGCCGTACGCCTTTGCCCAGGCCTCCACCGCCAACGCCTTGCTGCCGGTCATGTCGGAGGCGTAGCCGGGCAGGAAGATCAGGGTTGGCCCGGTGCCGGGCGTGTGGTGATAGGCAAGCGAACGGTTCGACATGGGCGCGCGCCTAGCGCACAATCGCGCACCGACAAACTCGCCCGGCGCGACTGCGGCCGGCAATGGTAGGGTACGGGTACCAGGGAGCAGTTGATGGCGGACAAGGCTGGTGGAATGAACGTCGTGTCGAACCCCTTCGTCGCGGACATCTTCGCAGACGAGGCGATCGCTTTCGACGTGGTCAACGGCACCGTGCGGATCACGCTTGCGACCATGAAGATGGCGGAGGCGGCGGCGCCCTCGCCGATGCACTTCGTCGCCAACGGCCGCGTGATCATGACGGTGCCGGGGGCACAGCGGCTGGCGCTCGCGCTGTTCGACTACCTCAAGAAGCAGGGGCTCGATCCAGCCACGGTGGTCGGGGGCGGAGACGATGCCGCACGAAACTGACTGGCTCGGCTGCGGCTGACCTCTATGGACCCGGAACGATCAAGCGGGCACGCGGTTCACCAGTCGGAGCCGCTGTAGAGTTACAAGAAGGGCGGCAGATGGGGGCGGTGGTCGTCGAGACAGCAGAAGCAAGCGATGATGCCGGCTGGCGCGGGCGCGGGAGCGTGTCGCTGCCGGAGGTGTTCCGCACCATCCCCGTGCCGCAGGGCGCAGCCTGGCCACGCAAGCTCGGTGCCTTTGCCGGCCCGGGCTTCCTGGTCGCGGTCGGCTACATGGATCCGGGCAACTGGGCGACCGACCTCGCGGGTGGATCGGCGTTCGGGTACACGCTGCTCAGCGTCATCCTGCTCTCCAACGTCATGGCGATCATCCTCCAGGCGCTGGCCGCGCGGCTGGGGATCGCGACCGGACGCGACCTCGCGTCCGCCTGTCGCGACGCGTACCGCCGGCCGGTCGCGATCGCGCTCTGGGCCTTGTGCGAGCTCGCGATCGTCGCCTGCGACCTGGCGGAGGTCATCGGCACCGCGATCGGGCTCAACCTGCTGTTCGGAATACCGCTGGTCTGGGGCGTGTGCCTTACCGCGCTCGACGTGCTGCTGATCCTCGCGCTCCAGAAACGCGGCTTTCGCCGGCTGGAGGCGTTCGTGATCGCGCTGATCGCGATCATCGCGCTGTGCTTCGTGTACGAGCTGATCGTGGCGAGCCCCCAGCTCTCGGGCGTACTCGGCGGCTTCGTTCCCTCGGCGGAGATCGTCCGAAATCCGGCGATGCTCTACATCGCGATCGGGATCATCGGGGCGACGGTGATGCCGCACAACCTGTACCTCCACTCCGCTGCGGTGCAGACCCGCGACTACGAACGCACGCCCGCCGGGCGGCGCGAGGCGGCGAAATGGGCGACGATCGACAGCACGGTGGCCTTGAGCCTCGCACTGTTCGTCAACGCCGCGATCCTGATCCTGGCGGCGGCCGCCTTCCACCACACCGGCCAGACGGAGGTGGCGGAGATTCAGGACGCCTATCAGCTGCTGACTCCGACGCTGGGCGCCGCGGCGGCATCGACGCTGTTCGCGGTCGCGCTGCTCGCCTCCGGACAGAATTCCACGGTCACGGCGACGCTCGCGGGACAGATCGTGATGGAGGGGTTCCTGCGGCTGCGGCTCGCGCCCTGGCTCCGCCGGCTGATCACCCGTGCGCTCGCGATCATCCCCGCAGTGATCGTGGCGGCGCTCTACGGCGAGAGCGGCACCGCGCGGCTGCTGGTGCTGAGCCAGGTCGTGCTGTCGATGCAGCTGCCGTTCGCGATCGTGCCGCTGGTGCATTTCACCTCCGACCGGACCAAGATGGGCGACTTGGTCAGCCCAACGTGGCTCAAGGCGGCCGCCTGGGTCATCACGGGCGTGATCGTGGTGCTGAACGTCAAGCTGCTGACCGATACCGCCGGGCTGACCAGCTGATCAGCCGCCCTGCAATGCCCGCACCAGCGCGTCGTTGATCTCCGCCGCGGTATAGGGCTTGCTCAGCACCTCGGCCGCGACCGCCGTCGGTCCAAGCGTGTGCCCGTAGCCGGTCGCGAACACGATCGGCACCGCGCGAGCCGCGAGCGCATCGGCGAGCGCCAGGCTGGTATCCGGCCCCAGGTTGACGTCCAGGATCGCGGCGTCGATCCGCCCGTCCTCGGCCTGCGCCAAGCCCTGCGGCAGCGAATAGGCCGGGCCGACCACCTCGCAGCCGAGATCGGTCAGAATGTCCTCCAGGCACATGGCAACGATCGGTTCGTCCTCCACCACCAGCACGCGCTTGCCCGTCAGCTGCCTCATCCCCGTCCTTCCGCGGGCAACGGCGCATCGACGACGCAGCGGACACCCTCCGCCGCGAACGTGACGCTAACCGTCCCGTTGAGCTCGGCCGCGAGGCCGCGCTCGATCATGCGGGTGCCGAAGCCGCGCCGCGCGGGCGCAGCGACCGACGGACCGCCCCGTTCCCGCCATTCCATGCGCAGCCGCTGCTCGCCCTCACCTGCGTTAGTGCTCCAGTCGACCGCAACACTGCCCTGCGCCACGGAGAGCGCGCCGTACTTGACTGCGTTGGTCGCGAGCTCGTGAATGGCGAGCGCGATCGATACGGCGGTCTTGGGCGCGACCAGCAGGTCGGGGCCGGCGAGCCTAAAGGCCTGTGGCCGACCGTGCGGCGCAATCGTCTCCTCAATTACTCGCCGCATCGGAACGGGGGACCAATGCTGGTCGGTGAGCAGGTTGTGCGCGGCGGCAAGCGCTGCGAGCCGCCCTTCGAACGCCGCGCGCGCGGCGAGCGGGTCGACGTCGGGCTTCAGCGTCTGATGCGCGATCCCCTGCACGATCGCGAGCATGTTCTTCACGCGGTGGTTGAGCTCGTCGATCAGCAGCTGCTGGCGCGCTTCCGCGGTCTTGCGCTCGGTGATGTCGAACGACACGCCGACGAAGCGGCTTGGTCGGCCGTCGCGATAGTCGATCCGGCTGCCGTGGCTCTGGAGCCAGCGGATGCCGTCCGGGCGGCGGATCCGGTAATCGATGTTGTACGGCTCGCCCTGCCCGAAGCAGCGCGCGACCGCATCGCGTGCGATGCCCTCGTCGTCCGGGTGCACCCGGGCGAGCCAGTCGTCGACGCTGCCGCTGTGGTCATCGGTGCGCGGGTAGCCGAGCAGGTCGAAGCGGTTGGGCGACCAGCGGCCGCGTGCGGTGCGGAGATCGGCCTCCCATGTCGCCATGCCCGCGCCCTCGATCGCGAGGCGCAGGCTTTCCGCGCTCTGCCGGAGCGATGCTTCCGCCTCATGCCGCTCCGTCACGTCGTGCGCGACGCCGATGAAACCGTCGTGCTCGCCGCCCGAGCCCCAGCGCGGCTGCGATACCGACTGGAGCCAGCGCCACTCGCCATCGGCCCGGCGGTAGCGCGCCTCGAGCGTGAAGGTGCCGAGGCTCGCTTCGCCGGCGGTCGACTCCGCGGTGATGCGGGCGGCATCCTCGGGGTGGATGATGGTGCGCCAGTCGAGCGCCGTCGCGTCGGCGTAGTCTCCCCCCACGAAGCCGACATAGGCCTTGTTCACGAACGACCGGCGACGGTTCAGGTCGGTCACCCACATCGGCACCGGTGCGGAATCCGCAATGAGCCGAAAATCGCCTGCCGTGATCCTGTCTGTCACCTGCAACGTCAATTCGTCCTTGCCCCGCCGGCATTGTCGGTGGCGTGACGCCCTGCGCCGCGCGGCGTTGATGCGTCAAGGCCTGCGCCCGGGATGGTTAACAGCGGCTTAGCGGATTCGCGGTCGCACGGGTGCACGGGCCGAAGGAAACGTGGTCTGCCGCAACTTGCGCGCAATCGGCGGTCATGCTGGCGTGTGTCGCTCGACGCCTTACAGTGCGCGACGACGCCGCGGTGCTGGAGTGCGAAAGGATCGATGAGAGTAGACACCGCCCCTGCCCAGGCGCCCGCGCGCAGGCCGTTCTACACGCACCTGTACGCGCAGGTGCTGGTGGCGATCGTACTGGGCGCGCTGCTTGGACATTTCTACCCGGCGACCGGCGAAGCACTGAAGCCGCTCGGCGACGGTTTCATCAAGCTGGTCAAGATGGTGATCGCGCCGGTCATTTTCCTGACGCTGGTGAGCGGTATCGCCGGGATGCGCGAGTTGGGCGCGGTGGGGCGCGTCGCGGGCAAGGCGTTCGCCTATTTCCTGTTCTTCTCGACGCTTGCGCTCATCATCGGGCTGGTCGTCGCCAACTTGGTGCAGCCGGGTGCGGGGATGAACGTCGATCCCGCGACGCTCGATCGCGGGGCGGTGCAGGGCTACGCCAATCAGGCGCATGAGACGTCGATCACCGGCTTCCTGCTCGGTGCGATCCCGGAAACGCTCGTCTCCGCGCTGACGCAGGGCAACATCCTTCAGGTCCTGCTGGTCGCGATCCTGTTCGGCATTTCGCTGAGCCTGGTCGGCAAGCCGGCCGAGCCCGTGCTCGACATGATTGAGCGGCTGGGCGCGGTCGTGTTCCGGCTGGTCGGTATCCTGATGCGCGCGGCGCCGATCGGGGCATTCGGCGCGATCGCCTTCACTGTCGGCAAATACGGGGCGGGCAGCCTCGTCAATCTGGGCGGGCTGGTCGCGACCTTCTATCTTACCTCAATCTTCTTCGTACTGGTGGTGCTGGGCACTGTCGCGTGGGCCCACGGCTTCTCGATCCTGAAGCTCATCGCGTACCTGAAGGCCGAGCTGCTGCTGGTGCTCGGCACCTCCTCCTCGGAGGCAGCGCTTCCGAACCTCATCACCAAGCTGGAGGCAGCCGGGTGCGACCGCGGTGTCGTCGGGCTGGTCGTGCCGACGGGCTACTCGTTCAACCTCGACGGCACCAACATCTACATGACGCTTGCCGCGCTGTTCATCGCGCAGGCCTGCGGCGTGGAGCTGTCGTGGGGCGACCAGTTCCTGCTGGTCGGCGTCGCGATGCTGTCGTCGAAGGGAGCGGCCGGCGTGACCGGCGCGGGCTTCATCACGCTTGCCGCGACGCTCTCGATCGTGCCCGCGGTGCCGGTCGCGGGTATGGCGCTGATCCTGGGCGTCGATCGCTTCATGAGCGAGTGCCGCAGCCTCACCAACTTCGTCGGGAACGCCGTCGCCGCGATCGTCGTCGCGCGCTGGGAGGGGAAGCTCGACCGGCAGCGCCTGGCCGCAACCCTGGCTGGTCGCGGGCCAGCCGCATCGACCGCGGAACGGGCGCCCGCCACGACGATTGTCGGCGAGTGATATTAGCGAAGGGCAACCCGTGAAGCTTCTCCCGCTCGCGTTCCTGATGATCGGCGCGGTGCCGCTGCAGGCACAGGTGACAGCGCCGCGCCCGGCGCCCGTCGAGCGTCCCGCACCGCAGCCCGGTCCGCCCCGAACGGCACCGCGACGCATCCTGTTCATCGGCAACAGCTTCACCCAGGGTGCCTTCTCGCCGGTCCGGAACTGGCGCGCGCACACGGTCACCGACCTGAACGGCGCGGGCTTCGGCGGCGTGCCCGCGCTCTTCAAGCATTTCACGGCCGCGGTCGGCCTCTCCTACGACGTCAGCCTGGAGACTGCGGGCGGGCGCTCGCTCGGCTTCCACTATGATGAGCGGCGCCAACTGTTCGACCGTGCGTGGGACGTGGTGGTGCTGCAGGAGTACTCGACACTCGATCCCGATCGACCGGGCGATCCGACCAACTACCTTCGCGACGTCGGCCGGCTCGCCACGCTGTTCCGCGCCCGCAATCCAGCGGTGCGCCTTGAGTTGATGGCGACGTGGAGCCGCCCGGACGTGGTCTACCGCCCTGGCTCACCCTGGTCGAACACGCCGATCACCCGCATGGCGACCGACCTGCGCACAGCCGCCGATCGCGCGCGGGCCGCAACGCCCGGCGTCGCGGGGGTGCTGCCGGTCGGAGAGGCGTGGAATCGCGCGATCACGGTCCGGCTGGCCGATCCGAACCCGTATGACGGCATCGCCGCCGGACAGGTGAACCTGTGGGCGTGGGACCATTACCATGCGAGTGCGCTCGGCTATTACCTGGAAGCACTCATCGTCTTCGGGCAGATCACCGGCCGCGATCCGCGCATGCTCGGTCGGGACGAAGCAGCGGCCAGCGAGCTCGGTATCGACCCCGCCGTCGCGGGCGCCTTGCAGCAGATCGCCTGGGAGGAGCTGCAGGCGAGCGGACGCCGCTGACGATCAGTCCGTCAGCTCAGCCAGTCGCGCCGGCTCGTGGATCGGGCAGCCGTTGACGCGTCCGCGATAGCCCGCCGACATGCGGTACGGGTCATTGCGCGCCCGGTTGACGCCGCCCAGCGGCTGGTGCGCGGCCAGGCCATGCCACGGCATGAAGGACAGCTTGTCCTCCGTCGCGTCGCTCGCGCCCGGCTGCCACGCCAGCTGCGGCTCCACGGTGATCGTCGCCACAGTGCGGAACGGACTCTCTTCCTCGTCCCAGACGACGCTCGCGTCCTCGACCGGCATCTTCTCGAGATCGGTGCAGAGCTGCACGCGCAGCTCCCAGGTGCCGCCCTGCTCGATCAGCAGCTCGTTCATCGCCTCGCGGATCGCGTCGGGGCGGCCGCTCGCGTTGATCGTCTCGTCGGCGAAGTCGCGGATGCCGCTCACCGGCACCACCGCGAACTTGGCGATATGCTCGCCGTATCGAAACGGCGTCTGGCTGTAGTAGGTCGCGCCGAGCGGGTGCACGGGCTTCGCGCCGCCCATGGTGCTCAGCATCGCGCTCTGGCCGCCGACCGCCTCGACCACCGCTTCGGCGCCGCGCAGGAAGGCGGACAGCAGCTTCTTCGCGCCCTCCGCCTTGTCGGTCGTCTTGGCCAGCAGCTTGAGGTTGCCGAGGAACTGCTTCGGGTCCGCCGCGGCAAAGGCGGGCGCGTTCGCCATCACGAAATCCTGGGTGCCGTCCCCCTCCGAGCCGGGCAGGCGATCGCCCTCTACCCCGAGCACCTTGATCGCGAGGCCGCGCGGCAGGCTGATCGAATCGTCGAGGATGTCGCCGGCATTGGTGGAGAAGCGCAAGACCGCCTCAAAGGTGCCGCCGTGCGCGAACAGGCCCTGCGCCAGCTCGGGCGGCAGGTCGTCGGCGACCGTCAGCGTGCCGCGCGCGATCCCGTGCCCCTTCGCATGCACCGCCCGCACGCCGCGGTCGTAATCGGCGGAGGTCGTGTCCAGGATGGTACGGAACTGCTCCTCCAGGCCGCGGATTGTCTCCGCCTCGTCGGCCGCAACCTTTTCAACATCGGGCGAAAAATGGACGAACTGGGCCATGGCACGTATCTCCGATCTGGACTCGCACCTGAACCATTCCGGATGGCAGTCGTTCCGGTACGATTGCGTCTTGGGGCGCTTTGGTGAAGGGCAGGGGCATGAGGCAGCGCGGCGACAGGCCGGAGGTCAAGCCGTTCAAGGGACCGGCCGGCGGCTGGGGCTCGGTCCGCTCGCTTGCCGAGATCCTGCCGCGCGAACGCGTGACGCCTCAGGTCGTGGCGGAGCTTGCGCGGCAGAACAAGCCGGACGGGTTCATGTGCGTGAGCTGCGCCTGGTCGAAGCCCGCCGACGCGCTGCCGTTCGAGTTCTGCGAGGAAGGTGGCAAGGCGACCGCGTGGGAGCTGACCACGCAACGCACCACGCCCGCGTTCTTCCAGGCGCATACGCTGACCGAGCTGCGCGGCTGGAGCGACTATCAGCTGGAGGAGCACGGGCGGCTGACCCATCCGCTTCGCTACGACCCGGCGACCGACCGATATGTCGCAATCGACTGGGCATCGGCGTTCGATGAGATCGCCGCCGAGCTGAAGGCGCTCGAGCCAAAGTCGGTCGTTTTCTACGCTTCCGGCCGCGCCAGCCTGGAGGCGTCGTACATGTACGCGCTGATGGCGCGCATGTACGGCAACCAGAACCTGCCCGACAGCTCCAACATGTGCCACGAATCTACGTCGGTCGGGCTGAAGGCGGCGATCGGCCAACCGGTCGGCACCACCCGGCTGCACGATTTCGAGCTGTGCGACGCGATCCTGTTCTTCGGCCAGAACGTCGGATCGAACGCGCCGCGCATGCTCCACCCGCTGCGCGACGCCCGCAAGCGCGGATGCGAGATCATCACCTTCAATCCGCTGCGGGAGCGCGGGCTGGAGCGCTTCACCGACCCGCAGAACCCTGTCGAGATGGCGACGCTGGCGGAGACGCGAATTTCTACGCAATATCATCAGGTCAAGGCGGGCGGCGACCTGGCGGTGATGAACGGCATGGCGAAGCTGCTGCTCGAGTGGGACGACGCGGCGCAGGCGGAGGGCGCGCCGCGCGTGCTCGACGTCGAATTCATCGACGCGCACACCAGCGGTTTCGACGACTTCGCCGCCGCCGTCCGCGCCGCGGACTGGGCGGAGATCGAGCGCGAAGCCGGTTTGCCGCGCGCGGATATCGAGGCGGCCGCGCGGGTCTATGCCAAGGCACAGGCCGTGCTCGGCATCTACGGCATGGGGCTCACCCAGCATGTGAAGGGCGTGGAGAACGTCCGCATGCTGATCAACCTGCTGCTGATGCGCGGCAACGTGGGAAAGCCCGGCGCCGGGCCGACGCCGGTGCGCGGGCACTCCAACGTCCAAGGCCAGCGGACGGTCGGGATCACCGAGAAGACCGAGCTCGCCCCGGTCGACAAGCTGCGCGAGCTCTACCACTTCGAACCGCCGAGCGAGAAGGGGCTGGACACGGTCGAGGCGTGCCGGGGCGTCATCGACGGATCGGTCAGGGGTTTTGTCGCGCTCGGCGGCAACTTCCTGCGCGCGGTGCCGGAAACCGGGCCGATGGAGGCAGCATGGCCCAAGCTCCGCCTGTCGGTGCAGATCGCGACCAAGCTTAATCGCAATCACCTGTTCGCGGGCGAGGTGACCTACCTGCTGCCGTGCCTCGGCCGGATCGAAAAGGACGTGCAGGCGAGCGGCCCGCAGGCGGTGTCGATGGAGGATTCGACCAGCTGCATCCACGGCTCAAAGGGGCGCATCGACCCGGCGAGCCCGCACCTCCTGTCAGAGCCGGCGATCGTCGGCGCGATCGCCAAGCGGCTGCTGCCCGAGAACCCCAACGTGCCGTGGGAAGCGTGGGTCGGCAACTACGCGCTGGTCCGCGACGCGATCGAGCGGACGTATCCGGACAAGTTCAAGGACTTCAACGCCAAGCTCTTCCAGCCCGGCGGGTTCTGGAAGGGGAACAAGGCAACCGAGCGGATCTGGGAGACCCCGACCGGAAAGGCGGAGTTCCTCACGCCCGAGAACCTGTCCGCCACCGGCTTCGCCGATGCCGACGGGCGCTTCCGGCTGGTGACGCTCAGGTCCAACGACCAGTTCAACACCACCATCTACGGCTACCACGATCGCTTTCGCGGGGTCCGCGGCACGCGCGACGTGCTGTTCATCAACCCCAGCGACATGAAGAAGCAGGGTCTGCGTGAGGGGCAGAAGGTGGCACTGGTCGGCGACGCCGGAGACGGTGTCGAACGGCGCAAGGACGGCTATATCGTTACGCCCTACTCGATCCCGGAGGGGTGCATCGGCGCCTATTATCCCGAGTGCAACGTGCTGATCCCGCTGGAGCACCACGCCAAGGAGAGTCACGTGCCTGCCGCCAAGTCGGTCCCGGTGCGCATCGAGGCATGAGCGACCGCGGCGCGGCGATGGTCGCGCTGGAGCGGGTGGCAAGCGGCGGTAACCGGGACACGGCGACGCGGGCGGTTGCGGTCGAGCGGCCGGTCGCGATCGAGGTCAACGGCCTCGGCTACGCCGTGCTGATGGCGACCCCCGCCGACCTGGCGGACCTGGGCGTCGGCTTCGCATTGACCGAGCGGCTGATCGACGGAGCATCCGACGTGATCGACATCGATGTTCATGCGGCGCAGCAGGGTGATGTGCTGCGGCTCACCGTCGCGCCCGCACTTGCCGAGCGGGTCGTCGCGCGGGTGCGGCATCGCACGTCCGATTCCTCCTGCGGCCTGTGCGGGATCGAGAACCTTGAGCAGGCGCTCCGGCCGCTGCCGCGCGTCACCGCGGACTGGACCGGCGATGCCGCCGCGATCTTCCGCGCCTATGCGGCGCTCGGCGAGCATCAGGCGCTAAACCGCGCGACCGGCGCCGTCCACGCCGCGGCCGCCTGCACTGAGGAGGGCGCCATCCGGCTGGTGCGCGAGGATGTCGGGCGTCATAACGCCTTCGACAAGCTGATCGGGGCGATGGCGCGCGCGCGCGAGGGATGGGACGGCGGGTTCGCGCTGCTCACCTCGCGCTGCTCGTTCGAGCTGGTCGAGAAGGCGGTGCTGAGCGGCTGCCCGATGCTTGCTACCATCTCCGCGCCCACCAGCCTCGCCCTGGAGCGGGCGCGCACGGCCGGGCTGCCGCTCCACACGCTGGTCCGCGGCGACGCGCTGCTGGCGAGCACGTGAGGCTGCTCGGCGCGCTGCTTGCCGGCGGCGAGTCGCGGCGGTTCGGCACCGACAAGGCGCAGGCGCTGCTCGGTGCGCGGACGCTGATTGGCCACGCGGAGGCTGGCTTGCGGCCGCAGGTCGCGGCGCTGGTGCGGGCAGGGGGCGGTGGCTTGCCTGATAGGCCGGCGCCCGGCCTTGGGCCGCTCGGCGGCCTCAACGCCGGGCTGCATCACGCCCGCGCGCACGGCTTCGACGCGGTGGTCAGCTGGCCGTGCGACGCGCCGGTGGTGCCGGACGATCTGGTCACTCGGCTCGGCTCCGGCGGTCCGGCGTTCGTCCGCGACTGTCCGGTCGTCGGCTACTGGCCCGCAACGCTCGCCGACGCGCTCGACGCGCACCTCGTCGGCAGCGAAGACCGCTCGATGCGTAGCTGGACCGCCGCGATCGGCGCGGTGGCGATCGACCTGCCGCCGATCGCCAACATCAACACGCCCGCCGACTTGGCGGCGCTGGCCGCTCAGCTCCGCTCGGACAGGTAGTAGCGATCGGTGGCGTTAAGCTGCTCGTCCAACTCGTACACGATTGGCTGACCAGTCGGGATTTCCAGCGAGGCGATGTCCTTTTCCGAGATGCCGGACAGGTGCTTCACCAGCGCACGAAGCGAGTTGCCGTGCGCGGAGATGACGACGCGCCTCCCCGCGGTCAGTTCGGGCGCGATCCGGCTCTCCCAATAAGGCAGCACGCGCGCGATCGTGTCCTTGAGGCTCTCGGTCTGCGGGATCGGCACGCCCTTGTAGCGCTCGTCCTTTGCAAGATCCCACGGCGAGCCCTCTTCCGGCAGCGGCGGCGGCACGTCGAAGCTGCGACGCCACAGCTTCACCTGCTCGTCGCCGTGCCTGGCCGCGGTCTCCGCCTTGTTGAGGCCGGTGAGGCCGCCATAATGCCGCTCGTTCAGCCGCCAGTCCTTCTCGACCGGCAGCCACAGCCGCCCCATCGCCTCCAGCGCCAGGTTGAGCGTCTTGATCGCGCGCGACTGGAAGCTGGTGAAGCAGATGTCGAAGTCGAGCCCGGCCGCCTTCATCGCCTCGCCCGCCGCCCAGGCCTCGCCCACGCCCTGCTCGGTCAGGTCGACGTCCCACCAGCCGGTGAAGCGGTTCTCCAGGTTCCAGGCCGATTGGCCGTGGCGGATCAGGACGAGTGTCGGCACGGGCGTGCTCCTTGATTGGCGTCGCCGGCTGATAGAGAGCGGGGACGCGGTTCGGCAAGGGAGGTTGGCGGTGGCGATCACGCGGCGCACGCTGGTGTACGACGGCCCGGGCGGCCCCTTCGAGGGAGTGGTGGCGTGGGACGACGCGGTGGCAGGACAGCGACCGGGCGTGATGATCGTGCCCAACGTGCTCGGCCAGAAGGAGGCGGACAATCGCACCGCCGAACGGCTGGCCGCGCTCGGCTATGTCGCCTTCGCCGTCGACCTGTACGGACAGGGCAAGCGGACGACGCGAGAGTCGCCCGATCCGGCGGTGTACATGAACGCGCTGAACGCTGACCGCGCGTTGCTGCGCGACCGGCTTCACGCGGCACTCGCGGCGCTGCATGGGCTGCCGGAGGTCCATCCGGACCGGACAGCCGCCATCGGCTACTGCTTCGGCGGCAAGGCTGTACTCGACCTTGCACGCGCCGGTGCCGCTGTGTGCGGCGTGGTGAGCTTCCACGGCATCTACGATCCGCCGCCGTACGAGGTCTCACGGATCGGCGCGAAGCTGCTGGTCTGCCACGGCTGGGACGATCCGCTCAGCCCGCCCGACAGCCTGGTGGCGCTCGGCCACGAGCTGACCCGGGCGGGTGCGGACTGGCAGGTTCACGCTTATGGCCACACCGGCCACGCCTTCACCGACGCGAGCGTCGCGGCAGGCGGCCGGGCGGGTTTTGGGTATCAGCCCGACAGCGACCGTCGCAGCTGGGCGGCAGCGGTCGGGTTCCTGGCAGAAGTGTTTACCTAGCCGTCACCCCAGCGCGCGCTGGGGTCTGTGGCCGCGAGCGCGCGTTTGCGGAGGGAGATCCCGGCCTTCGCCGGGACGGCTAGATGTCGTCAATCATGCCCGCCAGCGTGTCGAGGCAGCTGTGCGCCAGTCGCTTCGACCGCTCGCCGTCCCAGGCGCGGACGGGGTCGGGATTGGCGTCGTGATCCTTGAACGGCATCTCCAGCGTCATCGCGACCGCGCCAAAGCGGTGCGCGACCTGATTGGTCGACATGCTGAGGTTCGCGCGGCCGGGTGCCGCCTTCTCGTAGCCGAGCTCGAGTTGGAAGTCGGGCGTGGCTGCCGCCAAGCGCTGTCCGTACGCGTAGAACTTCGCGCCGAGCTCCTCGCTCCACGATTCGATCCCCTCGAACCCGGCGAGGAAGTTGGCCGGGATCGCCTCGTCGCCGTGGACGTCCATCGCGAAGGCGACGCCCGTCCGGTCCATCGCCGCGAGCACGCACTTCACCTCCGGGCTGCGCTCGTCGGAGGGGGCGTGCCACTCGCGGTTGAGGTTCACCCCCGCGGCATTGGTGCGCAGATGCCCGCGGAAGGTGCCGTCCGGGTTCATGTTGGGGACGAGATGCAGCGTCGCTTTCTCGCGGAGCGCGGCGGCCACAGCGTCGTCCGGATCGATCAGCTTCTCGATCGCGCCTTCCATCCACCACTCGGCCATCGGCTCGCCGGGGTGCTGGCGCGCGTAGAACCAGACGTGCTTGGGGCCGGTGCCGACCTCCAGGCAGTCGATCGCGCGGCCATCGAGGCTCTGCCCGAGCTCGCGGTGGGTGACGCCGGGTGCGCGCGCTGCGCGGGCGACCAGCGCATCGTGACGGTCGAGCGGGTACGGGGCAAAGTAGGCGAACCAGGCGAGTTCCGTGTCGAACCGGTGCGTCCAGGTCAGCACGCCGTTCGTGTAGGTCGTGTCGGGTGCCACTACCCAGTCCTGCCGGTCGGTCGACACGCGCGTGCGATAGTTCGGCCAGCCGCCCGGGTAGGCGGACCGCGCGCAATTGGTGATGCGGAAGGTCAGCGTGCGCCCCGCGGCGCCCGCCACGCGGAAACAGAACCACTGGTAGAAATCGGAAAGGTGATCGGTCGCGATTTCCAGCGTCACCGTGTCGCCGTCGATCCCGGTCACGCGAATGTTGCCGCTGTCGAACGCGGCGTTGATGCTGATGCTCATGGCACGCTGGTAGTGATCCCTGACTCGCCGGGAAACCCCTTCATTAGTGCCGCCGCCAGCCGCTGCGCGGTCGCGCCGGGCTGGTTGTCCGGGCCGGACAGACCGGTGCGCTGCGCGCGCCCCTCCCACACGACCGTGCCGTCGCTGCGGCGGCGTAGCTGCACCGCGAGCTCGGTCGCGAGCACGTCGCGGGTCTTGCTGCCGAAGCCGGTGCTGAGCCCGCCGCCCACGCCGCCGCCACGCCCGAAGCTGCCGCCGCCCAGCCCGATCGAGAATTTGGGCGGGGTGCGGACCTGGCCCTGGCTGGTCCGCAGAAACGAGACGCCGGCGATGTACTGCGACGAAGTGCCCGACGGTGTCGGCGCGAAGCCGATCCGCGCGAGCTCGCCCGCGACCGCATCGGCGTAGGTCTGGTATTCGGGGCTGATCGCGGTGCCCGATCCGGTCAGCGGCTCGACCACGACCGATCCCGGTGCGATCGCTGTGCCCAGGTGATAGCGGGTAACGTCGGTCGGTCCACTGCTATCACCGGTCGTGGCGCAGCCGGCGGTGGTGGCGGCGAGGGCGAGGGCGGCAAGGGCGAGGCGCATCGGCGTGGGGTCTCCTGTGCATCTTCCAATCGCGGATGTGCGCCGAAGTTCCGCTGCCCACCTTGACTCCGCACGGGGGCGTGGATAGGCGGGCGCCTCATTTTTCAAGCTCACTCGAACACGAACGGCCGCCGCCATGAAGATCGTCAACTCGCTCAAGTCGCTCAAGGATCGTCACCGGGACAACCGCGTGATCCGCCGTCGCGGCCGCATCTACGTCATCAACAAGACCAACCGCCGCTTTAAGGCGCGCCAGGGCTGAGCGACGCGCCAGCCCCGTCCGCCGTCATCTTCGACGTCGGACGGGTCCTCTACGACTGGGACCCGCGGTTCCTCTACGAGCGTCTCATCCCGCCGGGTGAGGCGCTCGATGCGTTCCTGCGCGACGTGGTCACGATCGAATGGCACTTCCAGCATGACGAGGGCCGCAGCTTCGCCGAGACCTCGGCCGAGCTGATCGAACGCTTTCCAGAGCACGCCGACCTGATCAGGCATTGGGGTCCGCGCTTCCTGGACAGCATCGGGCCGGCCATCCCCGGCATGCACGAGCTGGTCGCGGAACTCGACGCCGCGGGCGTGCCGTTGTTCGCGATCACCAACTTTTCCGCCGAGTTCTGGCCACCGTTCCGGGCGCGGGAGGCGGCGCTGTTCGACCGGTTCCGCGGCATCGTGGTGTCGGGCGACGAGCGACTGGTGAAGCCCGATCCCGCGATCTACCGCCTGGCGCTCGAGCGCTTCGGGCTGGAGCCGCACGCGGCGGCGTTCATCGACGACAACCGCGCCAATGTGGAAGGGGCGGCGGCGCTCGGCATACGCGCAATCCACTTCACAGACGTCGCAAGCACGCGCGCGGCGCTGCGTGAGGTGGGGTTCGCGGTCTGAAACTCTCTTCTCGTGCAGGGAAGAAACCCTAGCCGTCACCCCAGCGAACGCTGGGGTTTCTGTCGGCCCGGGCGGACCCGGCCGCGAGCAATGCCAGCACCGCCGGCATGACGACTTGAGCCCTACGCCCCCTTATACCCCTTCAGCTCGTCGCCCATGATCCGGACGACGTGGAGAACGTTGGTCGATCCCGGCGTCTTGAACGGCACGCCCGCGCACACGATCACCTGATCGCCGGCCCCCGCCATGTTGTGGCGCAGGATCATGCGCTTGGCCTTGGCAACCATCTCCTCGAAGCTCGCCACATCCTTGGTGTGGACGGCGTGAACGCCCCACAGCAGCCCCAGCCGCCGCGCCGTCTCCAGTCGCGGGGTGAGCACCATGATCGGCACGGAGGGACGCTCGCGCGCGATGCGGCGGGCAGTCGACCCGGACGAGGTGAAGCACACGATCGCCTTGGCGGAGACGGTGACGGCGATCCCCTTCGCCGCCTCCGCCAGTGCGTCCGCGGTGGTCGGGTCAGGCTTGGTGACCGTGAAGTGGACGCGGTCGCCGTGGCCCGGATCGAGCTCCACAGAGGTCGCGATCGAATTCATCATGGAGACGGATTCGATTGGCCAGGCACCCGCCGCGCTCTCCGCCGAGAGCATGATCGCGTCGGCCCCGTCGTACACCGCGGTGGCGACGTCCGACACCTCCGCGCGGGTGGGGGAGGGCGAGGTGATCATCGATTCGAGCATCTGGGTCGCGACCACCACCGGCCGCCCCAGCCGCCGCGACACCTCCACGATCCGCTTCTGGAGGGGCGGCACGCTTTCTGGCGGCAGCTCGACGCCCAGGTCGCCGCGCGCGACCATCACGCCGTCGCAGTGCTCGACGATCTCCTCCAGCCGCGCGACCGCGCTCGGCTTCTCGATCTTGGCGAGCAGCGCCGCCTTCCCCTCGATCAAGCGGCGGCCCTCCGCCAGATCCTCCGGGCGCTGGACGAAGCTCATCGCGATCCAGTCGACCCCTGCGTCGAGTGCGAAGGCGAGGTCGCTCCGGTCCTTGGGCGTGAGTGCTGCTAGCGGCAGCACGACGTCGGGCACGTTCAGCCCCTTGCTGTTCGACAGCGCGCCGCCGACCACGACCTCCGTCACGATCGTGTCCGCGTCGTGCTCCAGCACGCGCAGCACCAACTTGCCGTCGTCGAGCAGCAGCCGCGCACCCGGCTCGATCGCGGCGAAGATCTCCTTGTGCGGCAACTCGACGCGGCGCGCATCGCCGGGCTCGGCCGAGCGGTCGAGCAGGAAGCGCTCGCCCGTCTCCAGCATCACGCGCCCGTCGGCGAACTTGCCGACGCGCAGCTTCGGCCCCTGCAGGTCGGCGAGGATGGTGGTCGGCCGCCCCAGCGCCTTCTCGATCGAACGGATCGCCTGAATGACTGGGCGCTTCGATTCCTGGTCGCCGTGGCTCATGTTCACGCGGAACGCGTCCGCCCCCGCCTCGAACAGGCGCGTGATCATCTCGGGCGTGCTGCTGGCCGGACCCAGCGTCGCGAGAACGCGGACCTTGCGGCTGCGGGGACGGATGGTGGCGGTCATGGTTACCTCTCGCACTTGTGCGGCACGCCCTAGCCACTATTCGGAGGCGATCAACCGGGAGAATGCGTGGTGACGGACGAACTCGATCGGCTGGACGACCGCGCTGCCGCCGCCGCATTTCGCCGCCTGGTGCGGCACCTGCGCCACCGCACCGACGCGCAGAACGTCGATCTGATGAGTCTGGCGGGGTTCTGCCGCAACTGCCTGTCCGATTGGGTGGGCGAGGCCGGCGGTCTCGACAAGGAGGTCGCGAGGGCCGCGATCTACGGCATGCCCTATGCCGAGTGGAAGGCGCGGCACCAGGCGGAGGCCAGCCCCGAACAGTTGCAGCGCATGAAGGACAGCGTGGCCAAGAACGCGGCCTGACCGTCGTGCCAGCGTAGGCTGGCATCCATGTCTGTGGCGGGATGGGGTGAGGTCGCGTCCAGTAATTGACAGACATGGACGCCAGCCTTCGCCGGGGTGACGGTGACCTGGAAGCGACAGAGTGCTTGTCGCGACTGCGTTCGCCCGCCTAACCTCCGCCGCAACAAGGGGGAGGTTTACCATGAAGCATCTGATCACCACCGCGCTCGCGCTCGCCGCCGCGCCGGCTGCGGCGCAAACGGCACCTGCGCCGGGGCCAAAGGTCACCTACATCCACGCCGGGCAGCTGCTCGCGACGCCGGGGCAGGCGCCGCGCGGCAACTCCACGATCGTGGTGCGCGGCGGCAAGGTGGCGGAGGTCCGCGACGGCTTCGTGGCGCCGGCGGACGGTGCGACGCTGATCGACCTCAAGGATCGCTACGTCCTGCCAGGCCTCATCGACATGCACGTCCACTTCTACTCGTCGGGCTATCCGATGAAGTCGCGGTTGGACGGATCGGGCAAGGACAAGGAGGACGCCTTCGTCGATGCCGCCAATGCCGCGCGCGCGACGCTGCTGACCGGCTTCACTACCGTCCGCGACCTGGGCGCGCCCGAGCCGCGCGGCATCCGCGCGCTGCGCGACGCGATCGCCCGCGGCGATCTGGAGGGGCCGACCATCGTGAACGCCGGGCGGATGATCTCCGTCACCGCCGGCCATGGCGACGCCAACGGGCTGAAGGAGGATTACGCCCACGCCGAGCGGGCCGACGCCGACCACCTCTGCAACGGCCCCGACGACTGCCGCCGGGCGACCCGCGAGCAGATCTTCACCGGCGCGCAGGTGATCAAGTTCGCGGCATCGGGCGGGGTCGGCAGCAACATTGCCGGGGGCCTCGAGGCGCAGATGACGCCGGAGGAGATGAAGGCGATCGTCGACACCGCGCACGCCTTCGGCCGCAAGGTGACCGCGCACGCCCACGGCAAGTCCGGGATCGATGGCGCGCTGCGCGCCGGCGTTGATTCGATCGAGCACGGCAGCTTCATCGACGCCGAGACGATCGCGCTGTTCAAGCAGAAGGGCGCGTACCTCGTACCCACCATGCATGCCTTCGAGAGCGTGATCCGACAGGGCCGTGCGGGCGAACGCCCGCCCGCGTCCGTCGCCAAAGCCGAGGAGGTCGCAAAGGTGGTCAAGGACAGCCACCGTCGCGCGATCGCGAGCGGTGTGAAGATCGCGTTCGGCACCGATTCGGGCGTCGGCCCGCACGCCACCAACGCGCTGGAGTTCGGCTACATGACCGCGGTCGGCATGGCGCCTGCGGTCGCGATCCGCACCGCGACGGTCGATGCCGCCGCGCTGCTCGGCCGCGCCGACCGGATCGGCCGCATCGCGCCCGGCATGGATGCGGACATCATCGCGGTGGCGGGCGATCCGGTCGCCGACGTCGCGCGGCTCAACAGCGTCGATTTCGTCATGCAGGGCGGCACCGTCCGCAAGCAGGCAGGCGAGCGCGCGCTTTTCCCGGCGCGCGACTGACCGCTTGATGCGGGCGGGCCGGATCGCCTAGACGCGCCCGCCACACGGATTGGAGAACAAGAGTGACCGACAACGTATCGGCCGAACAGCTGCGCCTGCTGATCGAGCGCATCGAGCGGCTGGAGGAGGAGAAGCGCGGCGTCAGCGACGACATCAAGGACGTCTATGGCGAGGCGAAGGCGACCGGGTTCGATCCCAAGATCATGCGCGCGATCATCCGCCTGCGTAAGATGGAGAAGCACCAGCTCGACGAGCAGGACGCGCTGCTCGAAACCTATCGCCAGGCGCTGGGCATGGCGTGACGCTGGCGCCTGGAGGCGCTAGGACGACGGCACGCAACACATGAAGAGCGATCAATGGCAGGCCATTCCAAGTTCAAGAACATCATGCACCGCAAGGGCGCGCAGGATAAGAAGCGCTCCGGCCAGTTCTCCAAGCTCAGCCGAGAGATCACGGTCGCGGCCAAGATGGGTTTGCCCGATCCCGACATGAACCCGCGCCTGCGCGCCGCGGTCAACGCCGCCAAGGCCGCGTCAATGCCCAAAGACAACATCCAGCGCTCGATCGACAAGGCGAGCCGGGGCGATGCCGAAAACTACGAGGAGATCCGCTACGAGGGCTTCGGCCCCGGCGGCGTGTCGCTCATCATCGAGGCGCTCTCCGACAACCGCAATCGCACCGCGACCAACGTCCGCACCGCCGTCAGCAAGAACGGCGGCAATCTGGGCACCGCGGGGTCGGTCAGCCACGGCTTCGACCGGGTCGGGCTGATCACTTATCCGGCGAGCGCCGGCGATGCAGAGAAGGTGTTCGAGGCGGCGCTGGAGGCGGGTGCCGAGGACGTGACGTCGGGTGAGGACGGCCACGAGATCTGGACGGAGCAGGGCAGCCTGCACGAGGTCGTGAAGGCGCTGGAGCCGGTGCTGGGCGAAGCGGAGGGCGCGAAGCTCGCCTGGCGTCCGCAGACCATGGTCGAGGTGGGGGAGGGCGACGCGGCCACCCTGTTCAAGCTGATCGACGCGCTCGACGACGACGACGACGTGCAGACCGTGTGGGGCAACTACGAGGTGCCCGAGGCGGTAATGGAGAAGCTCGGCTGATCATCCTCGGCCTCGATCCCGGACTCGGCACGACCGGGTGGGGGGTGATCGCGGCCGAGGGCAACCGGCTGCGCCACGTCGCCAACGGTCAGATCCGGACGGAGACGACGATGCCGCTGCCCCGCCGCCTCCACAACCTCTACGCGGCGCTGGGCGAGGTGATCCGCGCCGAGCGCCCGGACGGCGCGGCGGCGGAGCAGGTGCTCGGGAACAGCAACGCGCAGTCGACGCTGAAGCTCGGTCAGGCGCGCGGCGTGGTGCTGCTCGCCGCGGCCAATGCGGGGCTGGTCATCGGCGAGTATCACCCGAGCGTCGTCAAGAAGGCGGTGGTCGGCACCGGCGGCGCGGAGAAGGTGCAGATCCAGGCGATGGTCGGTCACCTGCTGCCGGGCGTGAAGCTCGCCGGGCCTGACGCCGCGGATGCGCTCGCGGTCGCGATCACCCACGCGCACCACCTCGCGAGTGCGCAGGCGATGGGACGCCGCCAGCTGGAGGCGCGGGCGTGATCGCGCACCTGACCGGCGTGCTCTCCGCCACCGCAGCCGACCACGCGGTGATCGATGTCGGCGGCGTCGGCTATCTGGTCGGGGCGTCGGCCCGCACGCTCTCGGCGCTGGGCGCGGCCGGCGAGGTCGTGACCGTTCACACCGAAATGCTGGTCGCGCAGGACTTCATCCGGCTGGTCGGCTTCGCGAGTGCGGCGGAGCGCGACTGGTTCCGGCTGCTTACCGGCGTGCAAGGCGTGGGCTCGCGCGTTGCGCTCGGCATCCTCTCCGCGCTTGCGCCCGACGAGCTCGCGCGGGCGGTGTCGGCACAGGACAAGGCGATGGTCGCGCGCGCGCAAGGGGTCGGGCCGAAGCTCGCCGAGCGGATCGTGCGCGAACTGAAGGATCGGGTCGGCGTGGTCGCAGTGGGGGTGCTGGGCACATCGATCGCGGCACCGGCGGGCGCCAGCGCGGATGCGGTGTCGGCACTCGCCAACCTCGGCTTTCGCCCGGCGGAAGCGAGCGCGGCGGTGGCGGCGGCGGAGGAGGAGCTCGGGCCGGGCGCGACGCTCGACGCGCTGGTGCGGTTGGCGCTCAAGAAAGCGGCGAAGTAGCCTCCTCGTCACTCCGGACTCAATCCGGGGTCCCGCTGCCTTGCCGCCGATCGAAGAAGCGGGACCCCGGCTCAGGGCCGGGGTGACGGGCTAGGACTAGCCGCTCTGGCCGCCGCTCCCCACGAAGCCGATACCCACCGCCGCTGCGACGCCGGCCAGCACAATCGCCGCAATCATCAGCACGCCGTCGCGGACCAGCAGTGCCAGGCCGAACGCCGCGATCGCTGCCATCGGCGCGGTGCTGGCGAACGGCAGCAGCTCGAGCGGCGGGACGGTGAGCGCGAGCAGCATAGATCCGACCGCCGCCACCCGCACGAACGGGCCAGTGGTGAGCGCCGGGAGGCGGCCGTGGAACCACCTGTCGAAGAACCGCGCCGTCCCGCGCAGCTTGTCCGTCGCTTTCTTGACCTTCTCCGCCGAGATGCTGCGGTTCGCGAGAAAGCCGGGCAACCAGATGTGCTTGCGGCCGAAGACCATCTGCACCGCGAACAGGATGATAATCGCCGCGAGCACCGTTGGCAGGCCGGGGATGCCGCCGATCGGCGACATCTCGATCAGCGCGGGCACGAGCAGGAACGGTCCGTAGCTGCGGTTGCCGAACGCCTCCACCGCGTCGCCGAGCGACACTTGCTCCTCCTCGTCGGCGAGCTTCTCCAGCCCGTCGAGGATGTCGCCGATACTGTGCGGATCGTCTGCCATGCCGGTGCCAAGTCGTTGCAGCCCCGCAAGGTTCCCGCCTCGACAAGCGGGCGTCGGAACAGCTAGTGAACGGCAACGTGACCGACACCGATCGCCTCCTGACCGCCGGTCGTCGCACCGAGGACGTCGACGCCGCGCTCCGGCCCAAGCGGCTCGACGAGTTCGTCGGGCAGAAGGCCGCGCGTGAAAACCTGCGCGTGTTCATCGACGCCGCAAAGGCACGCGGCGATGCGCTGGACCACGTCCTGTTCTTCGGCCCGCCGGGTCTTGGTAAGACGACGCTGGCGCAGATCGTCGCGCGGGAGATGGGGGTGGGGTTTCGCGCCACCTCCGGCCCGGTGATCGCCAAGTCGGGCGACCTCGCCGCGCTGCTGACCAACCTGGAGGACGGTGACGTCCTCTTCATCGACGAGATCCACCGCCTCAACCCCGCGGTCGAGGAAGTGCTCTATCCGGCGATGGAGGACCGCGCGCTCGACCTGATGATCGGGGAGGGGCCGTCGGCGCGCAGCGTCCGCATCGACCTGCCGCGCTTCACCCTCGTCGGCGCGACGACGCGGCAGGGTCTGCTGACCACCCCCTTGCGCGACCGCTTCGGCATCCCGGTGCGGCTGCAGTTCTACACGGAGGACGAGCTGCTTCGCGTCGTCTCTCGTGCGGCCGGGCTGCTTGAGCTCCACGTCGGCGACGACGGCGCGCGGGAGATCGCCAGGCGGAGCCGCGGCACCCCGCGCATTGCCGGGCGGCTGCTGCGCCGTGTCCGCGACTTTGCGACCGTCGCGGGGGTGGACACTGTTGACGCAGCAACTGCGGATCGCGCGTTAACCCGGCTGGAGGTCGACCGGCTCGGCCTCGACGCGATGGATCGCCGCTACCTCACGATGATCGCCGACATCTACCGCGGCGGCCCGGTCGGCGTGGAAACGCTCGCCGCCGGATTGAGCGAGCCGCGCGACACGATCGAGGAGGTGATCGAGCCCTATCTGATCCAGCTCGGCCTGGTCGCCCGCACCGCGCGCGGGCGCTGCCTGAACGGCGCGGGGTGGAAGCACCTGGGGCTGGAGCCGCCCGCAAGTGTGCAGGACGGGTTGTTCGATTAGGCGCGTATGTCCGCTTACGCCCAATAGCGGACATTCACGACCGCGACGCCGCCAACGTCCGGTTGCGTCAAATTTCCTTGATTGCGGCGCTCCTAGTTCAGGACGCGAAGGATATGCCCGATGGCCACGAGCCGACCGCCCTCCTGAACACGCCACTCGCGGCCTTCTCGGAACTGATCTTGGACTTCAGGAAACACCGACAAGCTGATTGCCTTCTCGATTGTGTCGCCTGGCTGTACTCGTTCACCTTCTGCGATCTCGATGAAGCCCATGCACATGTCGCGATCGTCGGGTCCGAAGAAGTTGTGATTTGGACGGTAACTGCTCGGGCCTTCAAGCGAATGGGTGCGTCCGCCCTGCTCTGGGGTCAGAAAGGCTATTCGCGCTAGAACTCGGACCCAATCACCGTTCATCGTCTGACTATGCCCTGCTGAAAGCAGCGCTGCAACCAACGTCCGCTTTCCACCAGAGCCGGCCATTCGGCACAGCGAGGCAGCGAACGTCCGCTTTCGCCCATTACCGTACATTCGGTGCCATAAGGAATAGGCGACTAAGCTGCTCCTCACCGTTCCAGCCAGGAGGGGGATTGCCGCTGCCCAGCCAAGGAACTGTTCCACCCCAATCCTTCCGATAACTGCGCAGGAGGTCTCTCACGTCATCAGGAGAGATGGCGTCACCATCGTCGTAGCCAGGCTCCCATAGGCAAGCTTCGCAGATGAAAATGCGCATCCCGTGGTGGTCATTGTACTGCGGGATCTGAAGCTCCGTTGCGAAGCCGCACGCGGGGCAGAGCAGCTGTCCGTCCTCGCCTCGAATGTTGAACTGCGTAAATCCCGGCAAGAGATCACCTAATATTCGATGTCCGCTTTCCACCAGTAGCAGACATTCGACGCAGCCACCCGATCGCACATCCGGGGTTACACCCCGACCGCCATTCGGTTAACAGCCGCGCAATGACGGTCACCGCCGACCAGCTGCCGCTCGACGGGCGGTTCGAGGGAGCCGAGCACCTGTTTCCGGTGCGCGTGTTCTTCGAGGATACCGACCTGTCGGGCGTGGTCTACCACGCCAACTACCTGCGCTACGTCGAGCGGGCGCGATCGGCGATGCTGCGGCTGGCCGGGGTGGACCAGCGTGCGACGCATGAGGCGGGTGAGGGCGTGTACGTCGTGCGCGACGTGCACATCCGCTACGCCGCACCCGCGCGGTTCGAGGATGTGCTGCTGGTGCGCTCAAGGCTGATGCAGGTGCGCGCGGCGGCCGTTCATATTCATCATAGAGTCATGCGCGGGGACGTCATGCTGGTGGACGCGCGGGTCGAGGCGGCGTTCGTCGCTCCCACCGGTCGGCCGCGTCGCCAGCCGGCCGAGTGGGTGGCGGCGTTCGAACGGCTGACCTGGACGGGGAACAAGGGAGAGACATGGAACTGATCGCCAACGCCGACGCCGCGACCCTGTCGCCGGTCGCGCTGTTCCTGCAGGCCGACTGGGTGGTGAAGGCGGTGATGCTGGGGCTGCTCGCCGCCAGCATTTGGACCTGGGCCATCATCTGGAGCTTCATCCGCCGCCTCGGCCGTGTGCGGCGCGAGACCGAGCGGTTCGAGAGCGATTACCGCAAGGCCGCGGACATCGACGCGTTCCACAAGGCGGAGGCCGAGAGCGCACTGCCGGTCGCGCGCGTGTTCGCCGCCGGGGTGGCGGAGTGGCGCCGCTCCACGGCGGGGCGCGTGGTCGACCGCGAGGGCACGCGCGAGCGCCTGGCGACGGCGATGGGCGCGGCCGCCGCGGCTGAGATCGACTCGCTCTCCGACCGGCTCAACGTGCTCGCGACCGTCGGGTCGGTTGCGCCGTTCGTCGGGCTGTTCGGGACGGTGTGGGGGATCATGCGGTCGTTCACCGCCATCGCCAGCCAGAACAATTCGTCGCTCGCGGTGGTGGCGCCGGGCATCGCGGAGGCGCTGTTCGCGACCGCGATCGGGCTGTTCGCGGCGATCCCGGCGGTGATCGCGTACAATCGCTTCAGCCACTCCATCAACCGGGTGGAGGCGCGGCTAAATCGCTTCGCCGACGGCTTCCACGCGACGCTCTCGCGGCAGCTGGATTCGGATCGCTGACGCGATGGCGATGAACCTTCCTTCGCAGCGTGGGCGCGGGCGACGCGCCCCGGTCGCGGACATCAACGTGACGCCGCTGGTCGACGTCATGCTGGTGCTGCTGATCATCTTCATGGTGACGGCACCGCTGTTGACCGCGGGCGTACCGGTGAACCTGCCCGACAGCCGCGCGAAATCGCTGGAGCAGGAGGACAAGCCGGTCGACATGGCGATCGACAGCGACGGCCGCATCTTCATCGACAAGACGGAGGTGACCGCGACCTTGCCCGAGAGCCTGGCCGCGATCGCCGGCCGCGCGCCTGCCGACAAGCCGCCGCAGGTCATGCTCCGCGCCGACCGCGCGCTCGATTACGGCCGCGTCATGCGGGTAATGGGCGAGCTCAACAGCGCCGGGCTCAACCGCGTGTCGCTCGTGACCAGTGTCGAGGGCGGCGCGGACTGATGGAGCGGGCGGAGAAGGTCGGGCTGGGAGTCGCCGCGGCGGGGCATGTCCTGCTGTTCGGGCTGCTCTCCGTCGGCTTTCTCGCAACCCCCAATCCGCTGAAGCTCGAGTCCAAGCCGATCGATATCTCGCTGGTGGACGAGGTCGCGCTGGAGAGCGCGTCGCCGGCGACGACCGAGGCGCCCGCACCGTCCGAAGCGCCCGACACCGGCCCGCCAGAGGATAGTGCGCCCGTTCCGGCCGAGGCGCCGCCGGAGCCGGTGCCCGCACCGCCGCCGCCCGCACCGACCCCGCCGCGCCCGGTGCCGCCCAAGCCCGAGCCGCCGCGGCCAGCGCCGCCCAAGCCGGCGCCGAAGGCCGCGCCCGCACCCGCCAAGCCCGCGCCGAAGGCTGCGCCGAAGACCCCGGCCAAGGCCGCGCCGAAAGCCGCGCCCAAGGCGGCACCCGCGCCGGCCAGCAAGGCGCCGCCGTCCAAACGCCGCTCGTCGCTCGCGCCGCCCAACGTCACGCCCGAGCGCGCCGGGAGCAACGCTGCGTCCAAGTCGAACCGTCCGCGCGGCTCGCTGCTCGGTGACGATTTTCGCAAGAGCCTGGCGACGTCCGCCGATCGCGGTACCGGCCAGACCGCGCGCACCGTCAAGGTCAGCGCGACTGCCGTCGCGGGACTGGGCGACGCGATCGCGCGCCAGGTGCAGCCCTGCGCCAACCGTATCCCCAACCCCGGCCCGGGCGCCAATCGCATCCGCTCCAAGCTGCGCATCCGGATGGATCCGGACGGCTCGCTCGCCGCGCGTCCGGTGCTGACCGGGCAGAGCGGGGTGGATGAGGAGAACCGCCGCTACGCGCAGCGCGTGGGCGAACTCGCCGCCGCGGCGGTGATCCAGTGCGCGCCGTACAAGCTGCCCGCCGAGCTCTACAAGGGCGGGTGGGAAGACATCATCATCAACTACCGGCTGCCGGGATGAGGATAGCGCGTTACGAACCACGGCCGTTCGTGCTGAGTAGAGACCGAGCCTGGCGAGGGCTCGTGTCGAAGCACTGGCGCGCGGCTTCTTCGATACGCGACTTCGACTTCGCTCAGTCGCTACTCAGGACGAACGTAGAATGAGGAACAGGTCCGTGTTGAGGAAGTCGTTGGCCATCCTCGGCCTTATGGTCACCACTCCCGTCGCCGCGCAGGTGGAGGTCGACGTGGTCGGCGGTATTTCCGAGCCGCTCACCATCGCGATCCCGCCGATGCCGACCCCGGCCGCGCAGGCGACCGCCGCGGGCAGCACCGACGAGCTCGGGCTCCAGCTGGCGGAGATCGTCGCCAATGATCTGCGCAACTCCGGCCTGTTCAAGCCGCCGGCTCCGAGCAGCCTGCGCGCGCCGAGCTTCGATCAGGTGACCGCGCCCGACTTCGGCTACTGGGGCGGAAGCGGCGCATCGGCGCTGGTGCAGGGCTTCGTCCGCGCGAACGGCGACGGGACGCTGACGGTCGGCTGCTACCTGTACGACGTGTTTGCGCGCACCGAGCTGACCCGCCAGGGCTTCGTGGTGCCGCCCAGCGACTGGCGCCGCGCCGCGCACAAGTGTGCGGACACCGTCTACACCCGCCTATCGGGCGAGGGGCCCTACTTCGACAGCCGCATCGTGTACGTATCGGAGACGGGGCCCAAGAACCGCCGCATCAAGCGCCTTGCGATCATGGACCAGGACGGCGCAAACCACCGCTTCCTGACCAACGGCCAGTCGATCGTGCTGACGCCGCGCTTCGCGCCGAACCAGCAGCAGATCGTGTACATGAGCTACGTCAACGATCAGCCGTCGCTCTACGTCTATGACCTGGGCAGCGGGCGGCAGCGGCGGCTGGTGTCGGGCGTGCAGCTCACCTTTGCGCCACGCGTGTCCCCGAACGGGCAGTGGGTGCTCTTCTCCATGGCGCAGTCGGGCAACACCGACCTGTACCGGGTATCGATCAATGGCGGCAGTCCGCAGCGGCTGACCGACTCGGCCGGTATCGACACGGGCGGCAGCTACTCGCCCGACGGGTCGCGCATCGTGTTCGAGAGCGATCGCGGCGGCACGCAGCAGCTCTACGTGATGAATGCCGACGGATCGAACCAGCAGCGGATCAGCTTCGGCGGCGGGCGCTACGCGACCCCGGTGTGGAGCCCGCGCGGGGACCTGATCGCCTTCACCAAGCTCGGCGGCTCGTTCCAGATCGGCATCATGTCGCCGTCGGGCGGGGGCGAGAAGCTGTTGACCGAGGCGTGGGGTGACGAAGGGCCGAGCTGGTCGCCGAACGGGCGCGTCCTGACCTTCTTCCGCGCCGGCCAGGGCTCTGCCAAGGCCGACCTGTGGTCGGTCGACCTGACCGGCGTCAACGAGCGCCGGATCCCCACGCCGCTTGACGGGAGCGATCCGAGCTGGGGGCCGTTACGCCCCTAACAGCCAATTTCATCCGCCAGGACCGAAACCGAAGAGGAGAAACGATCATGGCAACCACGACGACCAAGCTGATCCTCGCCGCCGCACTGGTGGCGACCGCGGGCTGCGCCAAGAAGCGCCCCGATGTCCTGCCGCCGGCACCCGGCGGCACGGAGCAGGTCGATCCCAACGCCGGCCAGACCGGCGCCGTCGGCACGGGCGTGGTGCCCGGCAGCCGCGAGGACTTCATGCGCTCGGTGTCGAGCGACACGGTACGCTTCGGGCTCGACATGTACGACATCGACGCGGAAGCGCGCGCGATCCTCGACACGCAGGCGCAGTGGCTGCAGCGCTACCCGAACGTCCGCATCACGATCGAGGGGCACTGCGACGAGCGCGGGACGCGCGAGTACAACCTGGCGCTCGGTGATCGCCGCGCCAATGCCGCCAAGAACTACCTGGCGGCACGCGGGATCGACGCGGGCCGGATCACGACGATCAGCTACGGCAAGGAGCGGCCCGCGGCGCTCGGCTCGGACGAGGCGAGCTACGCGCAGAATCGCCGCGCGGTGACCGTCACGATCGGCTGATCGAAGGCGACACGGCTGCTTGGAACGCCGTCGGCCCGCTTGGGCGTGGCGGCGTTTCCATTTGCGCGGATTGACTCTGCGGTGCAGTGATCAGCATTGCGGAGGGGCTTATGATCGCGAGCATGGTGGCGTTGACGTTGGCGGCGGCGGAGCCGGTGACGGTGCCGGGCCCCGACGGGCCGCTGGCGGGATCGCTGGAGGCGGGCACGGGCACGGGCAAGGGGCCGGCGGTCGTCATCATCCCGGGCTCCGGCCCGACCGATCGTGACGGCAACAGTCCGCTCGGGATCACCGCCGGATCGTACCGGCTGCTCGCTGAGGCGCTGGCGAAACGCGGCGCAACCAGCATCCGCATCGACAAGCGCGGCATGTTCGGCAGCCGCGCGGCCAGCGCCGATGGCAATGCGGCGACCGTCGCCGATTACGCCGCTGATGCCCGCGTCTGGGCGGCGTTGGCGGCAAAGCGTGCGGGCACACGTTGCGCTTGGCTGGTTGGGCATAGCGAGGGTGGGCTGGTCGCACTCGTCGCCGCGCAGCAGGCCCGTGACCTGTGCGGCGTAGTGCTGCTGTCGGCACCCGGCCGACGCATCGTTGACGTGATGCGCGATCAGTTCGCCGCCAATCCCGCCAACGCCCCGATCCTGTCCGATGCCACCCGGATGCTCGACGCGGTCGAGAAAGGCGGCACGGTCACCGACCTGCCACCTCCGCTGTCGACGATGTTCCCACTTGCGGTGCAGTCCTACCTTGGACGGCTGAACGCGTATGATCCTGCTGCGCTCGCCAGGTCGGCCGTGGTCCCGATCGTCGTGGTGCAGGGCGATGCGGATCTCCAGGTCCCCGTCGCCGACGCGCAGCGGTTGGCAGGCGCCAACCCGAAGGCGCAGCTGGTAGTGGTGCCGGGCGTCAACCACGTGCTGAAGCGGACCGGCAGCGATCGCAGCGCCAATCTGCGGAGCTACGCCGATGTGTCGCTTCCGATCGACGAAGGGGTGGTGGCCGCGGTCGCGGCAGGGATTGGTGCGCGTTAGCGGAAGTGAACGTACGACAGCGCAAGAAACGCGAGGAACACGCCAACGCCGAGTCCGTACAGCGCCGGAACGAGGCGCAACCCGACCCGCGCCGTGTTGAGCGGCGGTTCGAGGCCTTGGAACAGCTGCATGATGTCGGTCTTGCCCTGAAGCGCGAGCAGCCCCGACAGCGCAACCGGTAGCGCTGCCACTCCCATCTGCCACGGGGCGAGCCGCGCGCCGAACACGGTCTCGCCAAGCGTCAGGACGCCACCCAGGGTCGCGAAGCTGACCGAGACCATGTTCTTGTAATAGTCGTAGGCGAGTTCCGGTTCGGCAAGGCCGGCGGGCGCGGCCTCAGGATCGGCCGGCACGTTCCTGCGGGTGACCCGCTCCAATCCGCTCGTCATGCTCGCATCCCCCAAGCGCCCCGGTGACGATAGCCGCCGCCCGTCCGCGCGCAAGCCGCGGAGCTTCGCTCAGCCCAGGGCCTCGTCGAGCAGCCGGGCAAGGCGCAGGCCGCCCTTCATCACCTGCTCGCGCGCCGGCTCGACCAGGCGGGCGATCGTCGCCGCGTCTAGCTTCGCGCGCGCCGGGGCAGGGCCGCATGGGTCGCCGAGGGCGGGTGCGTAGACCTGTGCCTTCGCGACGGCCCAGCTCTCCCGGCTCCAGTCCTCGACCGTCCCGCCCTGCACCGCGGCGCGCTCGGCGCTCGTGTAGACGCGGACCAGCGCGGGTGGCGTCGAGATGGCGCGCTCGGCGAGCGGACCGTCCCAAATCGAGTGGAGGTTGAAGCGCTCGGGCGCGTAGATGCCATAGTCGGCCTTGGCACGGTTGCCGCCCAGGTCGCCGCGGTCGCCGGCGTGGAGGGGCTGGTGCAGGTCGCCAACGAAGTGGATCAGGAAGGCGAGCGCCTGCACCTTCTCGCGCGCCGGTACGTCCTTGCGCTGGAGCAGCTTCACGTCGCGCTCGATCTGCGCGGACACGCAGTTACCGTCCTTGCACGCGGCCTTCAGGTCGAACGGCTTGCAGACGTCGACGTTCTGGTAGTGCCAGCTGTACGCGTAGCTGAACCGTTCGCCGAGCGGCTTCACGCAGTCGGCCCAGACGCTCGCCTGCTCGATCGTCCGCGCCGGGCAGGTCGGCGTCTCGAGCAGCCGCTGCTGGCGGAGCAGCGCGTCGATCTTGGCGCGGGTCGCCGGCGTCACGTTGCGGTAGGCGATGGCGGCGACCGTCTCGTGACCATACTCCCAATAGGCTTGCGCAGGCGCTGCGATCAGGGCGGCGGCGAGCGCGACGAGCGGGAAAAGCTTCCGGAACACGGCCGCGCCGTTACCGCGCCATGTGGAGCGAGGGAAGGGCGCTTCGCTCGGAGGGAGGGTCACACGCCGTAGAAGTGCCGCACGGCGTTGAAGCGCATCATCGTGCCGATCGCGAAGACGGCGTAGATGCTGAGCGAAACAGCGAGCGCGACCAGCCGGCGTGGTTCGCTCTCATGCCGAGAGCGGTACATGTTGAACGGGATCAAGATCGAGAGGGACAGGCAGAACGCCGGAAAGATGAAGAGGAACCCGTTTGTTCCCTCCGGCCGTTGCGGTCGCGTCTGCGCGTAGAGCAGATTGTAGAGGTCGGGATCGGCCGGAAGTCGGGCGCGCAACCAGAGCATCGCGGCTACAAGCAGTACCGTGGTCGTCATCAGGACAGCGCCGACGGTGAGCGGCGCGCCTAGGCTGCGGCTCACTGCTCGTCGCCATAGATCGCGACCACGCGCTTGCCGCCGGCCGACACATGGCCGCGGTACATGCCTGGCGTGTTGAAGCTCCAGGCGATCTCGCCTCGCGGGCCGGTCAGGATCACGCCGCCGCTGCCGCCCAGCGCCTTGGTCTCCGCCATAACCGTGTCGCCTGCCTGCTTCAGCGTTTCGCCGGCGAAGCGGACGCGGGCGCAGATCTCGTGCGCAACGCCCTCACGGATGAAGAACTCGCCCGATCCGGTGGCGGAGACGGCGCAGGCGCGGTCGTCGGCGTAGGTACCGGCGCCGATGATCGGTGCGTCGCCGATCCTACCCCAGCGCTTGCCGGTGATCCCGCCGGTGGAGGTCGCCGCGGCGACGTGGCCGGCCTGGTCGCGCGCGACCGCGCCGACCGTGCCGTACTTCATGTCGACGTCGAACCAACTGACGTCCTTTGCCTTCAACTCGTCGAGCTGGCGCTTGCGCTCGGGCGTGCCGAACCAGGCGGGATCGACCTGCTCCAGCCCGCGCTCGGCGGAGAACTGGTCCGCACCCTTTCCGCCGAGGAAGACATGGGGGCTGTCCTCCATCACCTTGCGCGCGAGGCTGACCGGATGGCGGGTGCGGGTGACGCCCGCGACCGCTCCGGCCGCGCGGGTCCGGCCGTCCATGATCGCGGCGTCGAGTTCGTTTGTGCCGTCATAGGTGTAGACCGCGCCGCGGCCGGCGTTGAAGTTCGGATCGTCCTCCAGCACCTTGACCGCGGCCTCCACCGCGTCGAGCGCGGTACCGCCGCCGCTCAGCACCTTCTGCCCGGCGTCGAGCGCGGCGTTAAGCCCGGCGCGTGCCGCCGCCTCGCGCTCGGGCGTCATCCGTTCGCGTTCGATCACGCCGGCACCGCCGTGGATCACGAGCGTCCAGTCGGACTGGTCCTGGGCGGCGGCGGGCGTGGTCATGAGGAGGGCTCCGAGCAGAAGGGCGCGCATGGGCGTGGGTCCGGCGTTAGAGGGTCGGGACGCTTGCGATAGCAGGTTCGCGCGACCGCGGTAGCCGAGGTCTCAGCCCGATCAGCGGGCGTGCCCACGGGATCTCGCGACCGCCGAGATAGAAGAGCCAGCAGGCGGCAACCGTCGCCGTCACCAGCGCCAGGAACTCCAGCTCCGTCGAAAGGGCGAAGGGCATCAGCAGGTAGAAGGCGAGCACGATCGCCGTCTGGTGAATGATGTAGAAGGGGAACACTGCCTCCGTCAGCGTCGCGCGCCAGGGATGGTCGCGGTTGAGGTGGATCTCCGCGAACCCGATCAGCGCGACGATTGCGCCCCAGCAGTGGACCTGCCGAGACCAGACCAGCAGATCGACGAAGTGCGACGGCGGCGTCGCGCCGCCCGGCCACACCAGCTCCCGCGCGACCGCGACGCCCCACGCGGCAAGCGCGGCGATCCCGGCGGAACGATGCCAGCGCACGATCGCCGTCATCACCCGGTCCGACCGGGCCAGCGCGAACCCGAACAGAAAGGCCGGGAAATAGGCGAGGTGCGCGACCCCGTCGTTGATCACGTCCTGGCTGTCGGTCCAGCGCCGGAACACGATCACCTGGGTTGCGAGCAGCCAGCCGAGCGGCAGGAGCACGGCACCGATGCCGCCGAACAGCCGGTCGAACCAGCGCTGGAGCTGCGGGGGCCGCGGCAGCGCGGCAAGCAGCGCGAGCGCGACCGTGTAGGTCCACAGATAGCCGACGAACCACAGGTGGTTCCACGCCGGCAGCCCGATTCCGGCGACATGGCCGAAGCGGAAGAAGTCGTGCAGCCAGAAATGGCCAAAGCCGCGCGGGTAGCCGTGCTGCGTCACCAGCTCGACCCAGGGCTGGGGCGGCACCACGACCACCACCGCGAACGCGAGCGGAACCAGCAGCCGGACGCTGCGCCGCCACGCAAAGGTCGCCGGTCCGCGCCAGCGCCGCAGCAGCGCGCGGCTGGCATAGCCGGACACGACGAACAGCAGGGTGAGCCGCCACGGGCTGACCGCGAGCATGGGGATCGTCATCCAGTCGACCGTCGGGTGTTCCTTGACGTGGAACCCCCAGGGAACGAATACCATTCCGACGTGATATAGGATCAGGCACGCGAAGGCGCCGATCCTCAGCCAGTCCATGCCGTAGTGTCGCGCCACCCGGCGGCGGTTAGCGGCTCGCGCGCGCGCCCGATAGCTGTTTGATCGGAGGCAGGCCGATGAGCGTGCCCAACCAGCCGATGCGCGATCCCGCCAGGTAGCCGAGGACGCAGATGCCGATGCTTGCCGCGAGGATGGCGAGAAAGGCGATCAGCGGGTGGAGGCCGAGCGGAAGGAACCACCAGGCCGCGACGACCAGCGCGGTGTGGTGGAGCAGGTAGGCCGGAAACACCGCGCGGGCGAGCGTGCCGCGCCAGCGGTGGTCGCGGTCGAGGTGCCGGTCGGCGAAGGCGAACAGCGCGAGCGTCATGCTCCACGCCATGACGATGCGGGCGGCGCGGTCGATCGCCATCACACCGTGCGGCGGCATCGCTTCTGCGGGAAAGTTCCATTCGACGGAGACGACGATCAGCCCAGCGGCGAGCGCGAAGACCCGCGCCTCCGGGGCGACGCGGTGGACGGAAGCCCAGAGCGCGCGGTGACCGGCGAGGACGAAGCCGAAAACGAGCAGAGGGAAGTACTCGGCGTGTCCGGCCCAGTCGGTCAGCAGCCCCTGCTGCTCGGGTACGACGAACAGCAGCGCGAGCTTAATGCCGATCAGCGGGACGAGTGGCAGCCACAGCAGTCGCAGCGACGGCGACAGCAGCGCGACGATCCGGTCCGCGCGTCTCCCGGTCGCAACGATGCCGGCGAGCACTCCGGTGTAGGCCGCCAGATAGGCGACGAACCACAGATGCTCCCAACTCGGAAAGCCGACGCCCATCAGCTCGCCCCAGCGCCAGTAATCCTGCATCCAGAAGTGCGGCAGCGTGCCGGAGTAGCCGTTCAGGCGCACCCGAACCCACATTTCGAGCGGCACCAGCGTCACCATCCCGAAGGCGAGCGGGACGAGCAGGCGGTGCGCGCGCGAGCGCAGGAAGGCAGCGATCCCCGCTGAGCGGTCGAGCAGGATGCGCGAGGCGTAGCCGGACACCGCGAACAGCAGCGCGAGCCGCCAGGGCGTCACGAACGCCATCGGCGGGATAAGCGCGGGGTAGGTCCGCGGCGCCTTCACCAGCCAGTCCCACGGCGCGAACACCATGGCCGCGTGATAGACGATGAGCACCGCAAAGGCCGCGATCCGCAGCCAGTCCATGCCGAAATGGCGACCGTGCGCGGGCGCGGCGGCGATGATGCGGGGCTCGTGGCGCACATCGCGGCTGTGCGGCAAAGCGCCTAATTTCCCGTTAGCGGAACGACCCCGTTTGCCGCGGCGTGGCGGCGGCGCTATATCGCAGGCGAGCCCTTCCGGAGCATTCCATGTCCGTCCGTCCCTGGCGCGATATCCATCGCCGTCCCAGCCGCCAGATCATGGTCGGCAACGTGCCTGTCGGCGGCGATGCGCCGGTCACCGTGCAGACCATGACCAACACGCCGACGAGCGATCCGGTCGCGACGATCAACCAGATCCGCCGCTGCGAGGAGGTGGGCGTCGACATCATCCGCGTGTCGTGCCCGGACGTGGAGAGCACCGCCGCGCTGAACCAGATCGTCCGCGCGGCGCGGGTGCCGATCGTCGCGGACATCCACTTCCACTACAAGCGCGCGCTGGAGGCGGCGGACGCGGGCGCGGCGTGCCTGCGCATCAACCCGGGCAACATCGGATCGTCGGAGCGCGTGGCGGAGGTGGTGCGCGCCGCCAAGGCCAACGGCTGTTCGATCCGGATCGGCGTGAACGCGGGCAGTCTGGAAAAGGACCTGCTGGAGAAATACGGTGAGCCGTGCCCGGAGGCGCTGGTCGAGAGCGCGCTCGACCACATCAAGCTGCTCCAGGATCACGACTTCCACGAGTTCAAGGTGGCGGTGAAGGCAAGCGACCTGTTCCTGGCGGTCGCCGCGTACCAGCAGCTGGCCGAGGCGGTCGACTGTCCGCTCCACCTGGGGATCACCGAAGCCGGGGGCTTCGTCGGCGGCACCGTCAAATCGTCGATCGGGATCGGATCGCTGCTGTGGTTCGGGATCGGCGACACCATCCGCGTCTCGCTCTCAGCGGAACCGGAGGAGGAGGTCCGCGTCGGGTTCGAGATCCTGAAGGCGCTCGGCATCCGCAACCGCGGCGTGCGCGTGGTGTCGTGCCCGTCCTGCGCACGTCAGGGGTTCGACGTGATCCGCACCGTCCAGACGCTGGAGGAGCGGCTGCAGCACATCCGCACGCCGATGAGCCTGTCGGTGCTCGGCTGCGTCGTGAACGGCCCAGGCGAGGCGCGCGAGACCGACATCGGCCTGACCGGCGGCGGCAACGGCCGCCACATGGTCTACCTGTCCGGGTTGACCGACCACACCGTCGAGGACGCCGGGATGGTCGACCACATCGTCAAGCTGGTCGAGGCCAAGGCAGCGGAGATCGAGGCGGGCGAGAGCGCATCGCGGATCGCTGCGGAGTAATCAGCGCCGGTGATCCCCCACCGCGCGGGAGCACTCAGAAGTAGATGTCGACGTAGTCGGTCAGGCCGTCGCACTGCTCCATCTGCTGCAATCGCCAGTAGCGTCGCGTGCCGGTCGCGCGGAAGCTGTAGGTGCCGTCGCGGACGCAGGCGCGACCGAGGTCCGGCGCGTCGGTGATGACGATGCGGCCGCGGAAGCTGAAGTCGCGGGCGTCGATCGCCAGCACGTCGCCATCGAGCGTGAGGGTGCCCGCGCCCGGCGCCGCCTGCCGGCCGGAAAGGTGCACGACGCCGCTGCGCTCGAGCACCCGCACGGTGCCACGCGCGCGCGGCGCCCAGCTGATCCACTGTAGCGACAGCCCCGTGTTCCCGCGCAACCGGACCAGCGCGGCCCGATCCGCGACACGGGTCGGCGCGGGCGTCACCTGCGCCACCGCGCCGGTGCCGAGCAGCAGGGCGACGGATGCCAGCACGCGTATCATGAACTCTCCTCCGTCCGGTGGCCCCATGCTCGCGCGACCGAACGGGCGCTGTCGCGGGCGCGGCGGCATGCTAGCAGCATCGCCATGCCCGATCACCACCCCCGCGCCGTCACGCCCGTACTCGCCTTCGCGCTGGCGGCAGCGGGGATCGGGCTGTTCTCCGTGATGGATGCGTTCATGAAGTCGCTGACGCTGGCCCTCGGCGTCTACAATGCGCTGATATGGCGGACGGGCACGTCCGTGCTGATCGCCGGCGCGGTGTGGGGCGCGGCCGGGCGGCCGGTGCCGAGCGGGCGGGCGCTGAGGCTCCACCTGCTGCGCGGGAGCATCACCGCTGCCATGGCGCTGCTGTTCTTCTGGGGGCTGGCGCGGGTGCCGATGGCGCAGGCGATCAGCCTTGCGTACGTCGCGCCGCTCCTCGCGCTGCTGCTCGGCGCGTGGCTGCTGGGCGAGCGGGTCGGCCGCCGCGTGGCGCTCGCTTCGCTGCTCGCGCTGGGCGGCGTCGGGATCATCCTCGCCGGGCACGGCCAACTGGCGCTCGGGCCGGACGCGTTGTGGGGCGCGGGCGCGATCCTCGCCTCGGCGGTGCTCTACGCGGGCAATCTGGTGGTCGCGCGACTGCAGAGCCAGGCGGCGGTGCCGGCCGAGATCGCCTTTGTCCAGTCGCTGATCGTGACCGCAATCCTGCTCACCGCCGCGCCGTGGCTGCTCCACCTGCCGCCGGCCGCCGAGTGGTGGAAGATCGCGGTCGGCGCGGCGCTCGGTACCGGATCGCTGTTCCTGCTCGCCTGGGCCTACGCTCACGGCGAAACGGGCTACCTCGCGACCACGGAGTACACATCGTTCGTCTATGCGGCGGTACTCGGCTGGCTGGTGTTCGGGGAGCGCGTCGCCGCGACCACGCTGCTCGGCGCGGCGGTGATCGTCGCGGCGTGCCTGTGGGGAGCACGGCGTGGCGCCGACCTTCCCGCCGCGGTAGAGGCGGGGGCATGATCCGCCCCGCCACCCCGTCCGACGTGCCGACCATCATGCGCTTCGTGCGCGAGCTCGCCGACTACGAGCGCGCCGCCGACAAGGTGGTCGCGACCGAGGCGCTGCTGACCGACGCGCTGTTCGGCCCGCAGCCCGCCGCCTATGCCGCAATCGCGGAGCGGGACGGCGAGCCCGCGGGCATGGCGCTGTGGTTCTTCAACTTCTCGACCTGGACGGGGTGGCGTGGACTTTACCTGGAGGATCTGTACGTGACGCCGGAGGCGCGCGGGACAGGGCTCGGCAAGGCATTGCTGCGCTATCTCGCCGGCGTTGCGCTCGACAGCGGGTGCGCGCGGTTCGAGTGGTCGGTGCTCGATTGGAACGCCCCCGCCATCGCCTTCTACGACAGCGTCGGCGCGGAGAGCATGGACGAGTGGACGGTGCGGCGCGTGAGCGGCCCCGCGCTCCTGGCACTGGCGGATCGCGACTGATGCCCTGGTTGCTGCTGGTCGTCGGGGGATTGTTCGAAGTCGGCTTTACCACCTGCCTGCGCTACGTCGACGGTTTCCGCAACCTGCCTTGGACGCTCGGCTTCCTCGCCTCCGTCACGCTGTCGATGGGGCTGCTGGAGGTCGCGTCCCGCTCGATCCCGCTCGGCACGGCCTATGCGGTGTGGGGCGGGATTGGGGCGGTCGGCACGGTAATCGTCGGCATCGCCTGGTTCGGGGAGCCGGCACATCTTACCCGCGTGTTGCTGATCCTTGCAATCGTCGCCTGCATCGCGGGGCTGAAGCTCACGGCGGGTCACTGATGGCGATCGACGCGCGGCTGATCGAGTGGGTCGCCGAGGCGATGGCGCCGCTCGGCCGCGTGACCAGGCGGGCGATGATGGGCGGCGCCACGCTCTACTGCGACGGTACCATCTTCGCGATCGTGACGGCGGACGGCGGCCTGTGGTTCAAGGCGGATGCCGAGAGCGACAGCGCCTGGGACGCGGCCGGATGCGAGCGGTTCAGCTACGCCTTCGCCGATGGGCGGGTGGGCGTGATGAATTATCGCCGGGCACCGGACGACGTGTACGACGACGCGGATGCCATGCGGCAGTGGGCATCGCTGGGGTTGGCGGCGGGCGCAAGGGCGCCGGTGAGGAAGCCACGCAAGAGAAGCTGAACCGTGATGCCAGCGTAGGCTGGCATCCATGTCTGTACCGATCGGAAGTGATGTCAGCTCTGATCGCTACAGACATGGACTCCGGCCTTCGCCGGAGTGACGGCTACGGGATCACTCCCGCCCGGGTACCTCGAACTCGTGCGGCTCTTCGCCCTTGGCCTTGGCCGCCTCGTAGCGTTCGATCGCCTCCAGGGTGATCTTGCGCGCTTCCTCGCGGCCGCCCCAGGTACCGACGCGCACCCACTTCTTCTTCTCGAGATCCTTGTAGTGGGTGAAGAAGTGCTCGATCTGCTCGAAGACGATCTCGGGCAGATCCTCCTTCTCGCCGACCTTGGAGTAATAGGGAAAGGTCTGATCGACGGGCACGCAGACGAGCTTCTCGTCGCCGCCGGCCTCATCCTCCAGGTTCAGCACCGCAATCGGGCGCGCGCGCACGACGCAGCCCGGAATGAAAGGCGAGCGTGCGACGACCAGCGCGTCGAGCGGATCGCCGTCGGGCGACAGCGTGTGCGGCACGAAGCCGTAGTTCGCCGGGTAGCGCATCGGCGTGTGGAGGATGCGGTCGACGAACAGCGCGCCCGACGCCTTGTCGAACTCGTACTTGACCGGCTCGCCGCCCGTCGGAACCTCGATGATGACGTTCAGGTCGTCCGGCGGGCTCTTGCCCACGGGGATCAGGTCGATCCGCATGCTTCCCTCTTCTTTACTTTGCGCTGAGCAGACGATCGAGACCGTTGTCAGCGGTGCCCACCTTCTCCAGCCGCGGGTAGCGCAAGCCGCCGTGGTAGTCGAGCGCGACCTCGCGGAAGCGTGTGCCGTTCTTGACCAGCAGCTTGATCGGTTCCTTGCGCGTCTTCGCGGCAGTGACCGCGGCCTTCAACGCATCGGCGCTGTACCCCTGTCCTTCGACGGCAACGACGGTGGTGGCGACGTCGAGTCCGGCGTTGAAGGCGGGCGAGTCCCAGATAACGCTGCGTACCGCCCCGTCGCTCGCCAGCGTCAGCCCGAGCGACCAGGCGAAGCTAGCGGTCTTGGACGACTTCTCGCCCGACTTGAGAACGTCGTTCGGCTCCTCGGTGTAGACCAGCTTGTAGCCATTGTTGGTCAGACCCGCGAGCGGAGCAGGATGCGGCTTGTAGACGCGGTCGTTCAGGAAGGTCGCCCAGTCGTACGGGACTACGCCGTTCAGCGTGCGGACGATGTCATCGAGCGTATAGGTTACCTCGCCATAGTCGCCGTCGGTCAGCCCAAAGAAGGCACGGGCGAAATCGTCGATCGATTTGGTGCCGTTCGAGCGCGCGCGGATGATCGAGTCCGCCTCCAGCCAGACCAGCGCGCCGCCGACGTAGTAATCCTCGTTGCGCTGCCAGCTGAGCCAGCCCTTGGGCCGGCGGGCGGAGATGATCGGATCGTTGGTGGTGTCGACCAGCGCGCGCCAGGTGGTGCCGGGCGTATTAGCCTGGCCGGCGGCGAAGATCGCGAGATTGTCGAGCGCCTCCTGCTTGGAGAGCATACCCGATCGGGCGCCGAGGATCACGCCCCAGAACTGGGTCTGCCCTTCGTACACCCACAGCATCGAATTGCGCATCGGGGTGCGGAAGTCGGGAGTCCACAGGTCCGCGCCGCGGCGGAACTTGCCGTTCCAGCTGTGGGTGAACTCGTGCGGCAGCAGGTCGCGATCGCCGACCGCGTTCTTCCAGTCGGTGAAGTAGCCGGGATCGACCCCGTTCTCGCTTGAGCGGTGATGCTCGAGGCCGATCCCGCCCATCTCGTCGGTGATGGCGAGCAGGAACTCGTACTTGTCATAGTGCTGCGCGCCGAACAGCTTTACCGACTGATCGACCAGCGCCTTGTGCTTGTCGATCGCCTCCGGCGTCGCGGCGAGCTCCTCCGGCTTGTCGGCGACGACGTTGAGGCCGACGCGCGGGGAAAGCTCCCAGCGCTTGAAGTAGCGGCCGGCGAACACGGGCGAATCGATCAGCGTCTCATAGCTGGTGCGCTGGTACGCGTAGGTGGCGCCGTTGGCGCGGGCAGGCAGGCCGGACGCCGCGGTCCAGCCGGCCGGGTACTTGACGTTCGCCTGGATGGGGATGCGGCGGGTATAATAGCCGGCGGGATAGAGGCTGACCTGCTCGAACTGGAGGTTGAGCATGTTCGGCGCGACCGAGATGCGGCCCTGGTTGCCCGCCGTCGCCGACAGGAACTGGAACTCGGCGGTGATGCTCTTGGTGCCCGCGGGGACGTCGACATGGAACGCGTAGACGTCAACCGGATCGCGCCGCCACGCGAGCGTGCGGGTACCGGCGGTGATCTTCAGCCCGGCCAGCTTCTCGATCTCGCCGCGCGGGCCGTGCTTGCCCGGCAGCCATTCGGGCATCAGCAGCGTCAGGCGGCCGGCCGCCGCGACGGGAATGACCTCGCGCACCTGATAGATGCCCTGCTCGACATTGGTCGCGTCGACATCGAGCTGGATGACGCCCGGATAGTCGATGTCGCGCGCGTCCGGGATCTCGGTCGGGATCGGCGCGGTCGCCGCCGGTGCCGAGTTGCGGACCTGTGCGGGGAGGGTGGTGGAGGCGAGCAGCAGGGCAGCGAGGCCGAGGGTGCGGATCAAGGGGCAAGCCTTTGGCAAAGAGAGCGAAAGGTCGTTGCTTAGGTGGCGGCGGGCGGAGCGTCCAGTGTGCCCGCGCCACAGCCGGTTCACCGCTTCCTTACCATTGCTTGTCTAGGAAGCCGGCATGTACCACGACCGCGCGCTGGCCGAGCAGGCCGTCCTCGCCGATCCGCGCCCGGCGTCGGCGGTGAGCGGCGGAGTGGGGATCGCCGGCTTGGCCGGGCTGCTCGCCTGGACTGGGTTATGCACGTGGCAGGGCATGGATGGGCCCTATGCGGCGCTGTGCAACCTCGTCGCCTGCGCACTGCCGATGGTGCTGTGGTCACTGCTGGTCGACAAGGTGCACCGCCGGCCCTCCACCGGGATCGATTGGACAGCGCCGCGGCCATTCCGCGAGACGATCCACGTGTCGCTGACCAAGCTCGCCGGGCTGTGGCTGACCTGGGGAGCGCTCGCGCTCACCTATGCGCTCGGGCGCTTCTGGTGGGAGGGTAATTATCTCTTTTCGATGTGGTGCCTTCAGCACGCCGCGCCGATCGTCGTGGCGCTGTCGATCCCGTGGGTGCTCTGGAGCGACCGCTACCTGCAGGAGCCGCGCGACGGGGCCTGGGCGTTGGGTGCCTGGGTGCTCCACCTGGACGAAGCGATTGACGCCGAGGTGATCTTCGCCCATCTGCGCGCCTGGGCGGTGAAGGGCTTCTTCCTCGCCTTCATGCTCGCGATCGTGCCGGCGGGCTTCGGCGAGTTCGTGCGGGCGGACCGCAGCCAACTCCTGGTCGATCCGGTGGCGCTCGCCGGCTGGCTCATCAACCTCATGTTCCTCGTCGACGTCGCCTTCGCGACCGTCGGCTACATGCTGACGATGCGGGTGCTCGACTCCCATATCCGGAGCGCCAACCCGTTCGCGGCCGCCTGGATGGCGGCGCTGATCTGCTACCCGCCGTTTATCCTGATGGGGGAGGGCGGGCCGCTCGACTATCACCCGGGCACCGGCGACTGGACCTCGTGGTTCGCTGGTCACCCCTTGCTGTTGGCCGTGACCGGCGCGGCACTGGTAATGCTCACTGCGGTCTACGCCTGGGCGACCGTGGCCTTCGGACTGCGCTTCTCCAATCTCACCCACCGCGGCGTGCTGACCCACGGACCCTATGCGTGGAGCCGGCACCCGGCGTACCTGTCGAAGAACCTGTTCTGGTGGCTGTCCACCCTGCCGTTTCTGGCGACGACCGGCAGCTGGGCGGACGCGGCGCGCAACACCGCGCTGATGGGGCTCGTCAGCGGGGTCTATTACTGGCGGGCGCGAACGGAGGAGCGGCACCTGCTGCTCGATCCAACCTACGCCGAATACCACGCGTGGATGGGGCGGAACGCGCCGGTGCCGCGCCTGTTCGCGCGCCTGCGCGGCTAGTCGTCGACCTGCGCGGCCGACCCGCCGGCCATGCTGAGGGTCAGCTGCACCAGCAGCGCATGCTCCATCTGCGCCGGCACGGCGCTCCGACCAAGGCGGTACTGGTTGAGGTAGCCGACGTCCGCGCTCACGCCGCGCGCGATCGGCAGCGCCACGCCGACGATGTTGCGCATCCGCTCATACCCGCGGCGCTGCCCCCACCGCGTCGAGTTCGGCAGGATGAAGCTCTCATGGCTGTAGAACAGCGCTAGCCCCGCGCCGCGGACGGGCAGGTTGTAGCGCAGCAGCGGGCGGATGCGGACGCCGATGCCGGGCTGGTCGTTACGGAATCGCTGGTCGACGCGCAACCGCCCGACGGATCGGCCGGCGGTCACCACCACGTGCTGGCGCAGCCGATCCTCGTTGGCGCCGGCCGCGCCATTGTGTCCGCCGACCCGGCGATAGCCGATCGCGAGCTCGACACCATCGACGGCGCGGTAGCCGAGGATCGCGCCGACCTCCGTCTGGTAGAGCCCGCCCTGGTGGTCGCTCGCCCGTGCGATCTGCTCAACCGTCAGGCGCAGCCGTTCGGTGAGAGGAACGACGGCGTTGAGCTGCCACCAGGCCTGCGCGTCATGCTGGGTCTGTGCGGCGGCAGGCGTGGCGGCGAGCAGCGTGGCCGCGGCCACCAGCCGCGTCAGAAGCTGAACTCGTCGTAGACCCGCGACAGGTCGCCATTCCACGCGCCGTGGTAGCGCTCAAGCAGCAGCTGCGCGGGCACCTTGCCGCTGCGCACGATCTCCCGCAGCGGCTGGAGGAAGCCGGCCTCGTTGTCGCCAGCGCCGTTGAGGCGCGCGCGGGCGGTCAGCCCGGCGGTGGCGATGTCGAGCAGCGCCGGCGCAATGTCGCGCAGGGTGCGGCCACCCGGCACCGGTGCGTCGAGGGCCGAGCGAGGCACCGCGTTCCGCAAGCTCTCACGCTCGTCCATAGTCCAGTGCTTGACCAGGTCCCAGGCCGCGTCGAGCGCACCCTGGTCGTAGAGCAGCCCGACCCACAGCGCAGGCAGCGCGCAGATGCTGTCCCAGGGGCCCCCGTCGGCGCCCCGCATCTCCAGGAAGGTCTTAAGCCGTACCTCGGGAAAGGCGGTCGACAGGTGGTCGTTCCAGTCGTCCAGCGTCGGCCGCTCGCCCGGCAGCACTGGGAGCTCACCGCGCAGGAAGTCGCGAAAGTTGAGGCCCGCCGCGTCGATGTAGCGGCCGTCGCGATAGACGAAATACATCGGCACATCGAGCGCGTAGTCGGCGTAGCGTTCGTAGCCGAAGCCGTCCTCAAACACGAAGGGGAGCATTCCGGTGCGGTGCGGATCGGTGTCCGACCAGATGTTGCTGCGGAACGAGAGAAAGCCGTTCGGCTTGCCTTCGGTGAACGGCGAGTTGGCGAACAGCGCGGTCGCGAGCGGCTGCAGCGCCAGGCTCACGCGGAACTTCTGCGCCATGTCGGCTTCGGATGCGTAATCCAGGTTCGTCTGGATCGTGCAGGTCCTGAGCATCATGTCGAGCCCGAGGCTGCCCACCCGCGGCATGTGGCGCAGCATGATCTCATAGCGACCCTTGGGCATCCGCGGCAGCTCGTCGCGGCGCTTGTCCGGCCACATGCCGAGGCCGAGGAAGCCGAGGCCGAGCTCCGCGCCGACCTCCTTCACTTGCGCGAGATGGCGGCCGGTCTCCGCGCAGGTCTGATGGAGGTTGTCGAGTGGGGCGCCCGACAGCTCGAACTGGCCGGCGGGCTCCAGGCTGATCGATCCGTCGGCGCCGCTAAGCGCAATGACGTGATCGCCCTCCATCACCGGCTTCCAGCCGAACCGCTCCAGCGCCCCGAGCAGGTCGCGGATGCCGCCCGGCTCGTCGTAGCTGGGGGCATGGTGGTCGCCGGTCGCGTAGACGAACTTCTCGTGCTCCGTCCCGATCCGCCAGCGCTCGCGCGGCTTCTCGCCCCGCGCAAAGCTGGCGATCAGCTGGTCGCGCGACTCGATAACGGGCGCGCGGCTGTCGGTGGCGGTCTTGGTCGTCATGGCAGCGCCCGTACGCGCGGGCGCCCGGGCGCGCTAGTGGGTCAGCAACCGTTCAGTGTCGCAGGCCGACGCTTCGCAGACGAACAGGGAGACACGCGATGTTGCGAGCGGCGGTTATGCTGGTGGTCGGTTCGGCGGTGACGTTTCCCGCGACCGCGCAGCTCGCCCGGCACGGCCCGCCCGCCCCGCGCGCGCCTGCGCCGGTGGTGATCAGGAGCGAGCGGCTGCCTGAGCCCGGCCCGTGGCGCGACGAGGCCGACGTGCGGCGTCAGATCGAGCGCGGCCGTGACGAGGGCACGCTGACCAGGCGAGAAGGGCGGCGCTACCGGCGCGAGGCGAACCAGGTCGGCACGCTCGCCGAGCGCTTCGGCCGCGACGGCCTGTCGGATGCGGAGGCGGCGGAGCTGCGGTCCCGGTCGGCGGTGCTGCGGGAGCACGTCAACCTCAACCGGCTGCGCTCCAAGCGGCCCTGAGCTTAGGCGGCGAGCGGCTCCTCGCCCTTCAGCACCCAGGCGCGCGCCTCCGCCAGCGTCGACACGACGCGGGCATAGGGCTGCTGAAACAGGCGGCGTATCTGCATCCTCGCCAGCGAGGAAGCGGTGACCACGGCGATCGCGGCGGCTCGGGGCGCGGCGGCCATGTGCTCGCGCATGCGGTCGATCACCGCCTGCGTCTGGATCGGGCAGTCGATCACGTCCACGATCAGACGGTAGTCGGCGGTCAGCCGGTGCGCCGCCATCGTGCGGCCGAGCTCGGCCATGTAGCGGTCGACCTCCTCTACGCTCATCAGCCCGCCGAGGCGCACCACCACCAGGCGGTCGGCATCGGCGATCGAGATATCGTACATACGGCGCTCCCCTTCGCCCACCTTACGTCAGTGCTGGTTAAGCCCCGGTTGACGCCCAGTCGCCCGCCGCGGCCATCCACAGGCTGACGGCAGCCGCCGCAGCGGTGTCGGCGCGCAGGATGCGGGGTCCGAGCGAGATGCCATGTGCGGCAGGGATAGCGCGGATGGCGTCGCGCTCCTCCGCGTCGAACCCGCCCTCCGGCCCGATCAGGATCGCGGCCGGGCCAGCGTGCGCGCGCATGGTGTCGAGTGCCGCCGGGCCGCCGGTCTCGTCCGCGAAGAACAGTTGCCGGTCCGCCGGCCAGTCGCGGCGCAGCGCGGGCAGCTTGCGCAAGGGATCGAGCGCGGGAACGGCCGTGCGCCCGCACTGCTCCGCCGCCTCGATCATGTGGGCGCGAAGGCGATCAAGGTTGACCCGGTCGACGACCGTACGCCGGGTCTCCACCAGCACCAGGCGGGCGACGCCGAGTTCGCACGCCTTCTCCGCCAGCCAGTCGATCCGCCCCTTTTTCAGCGGAGCGGCCACCAGCCACAGGTCCGGTACCTGCTCCGGGGCGCGCAGCTGCTCGGTGACGGCGAGCGTCAGGTCGCGCTTGCCGACCTGCTCGGCGACTGCCAGCCACTCGCCCGAGGCGCCATCGAACAGCTTGACCGGATCGCCCGCCTTCACCCGCATGACGCTGAGGAGATAGTGCGCCTGCCCGCCATCGATCCGCACCGCCGCACCCGCGCCGAGCGGCGTCTCGACGAACAGGCGCGGGGTCGACTGCGGGGGCCAGGCCGGGGTCGCCACCATCACTTCTTGAGCCTGGTCCACACCTGCTGCCGGCACCCGAACGAGCCGAGCAGGCAGCCCTCGCCGACCAGCCGGTCCGGGCCATCGAGATCGAGCGTGCCGCTGAAGGTCCGGGCGAGGTCGGGGACGTAGACCTGTCCGTACCACAGGCCATCGTCCTCGCGAACGAAGTCGCGGAACAACTGCTCGCCGACCAGCGCGCCGCCGCGCGCGGCAACGTCGGCCTTCGCCTTGGCGTTTGCCCAGATCACCGTGCCGCACAGCGTCGCGCGCGCGCGCGGACATGGCGCGACCCGCACGTGGACGCTGTTCGCCGCGTTGCGCCACGTGCCGTTCGGTGACGGCGCGGCTGCGGGAGCAGGCGCGGCGGCGCCCGTCGCGATCAGAAGAGCGAGCAGCAGTTTCATGGTCGAACTCCTTAGCAGCATGTGACCGTCGGCAGCGCAGGCCGGATTAGCCATCGCATCTGCCGCCGCGCGTGTCGCGGCCGTTCAACGCGCTGCTGCCCGGATCGGGGCAGCGCTTTGGCAATCCGCCGCTGAGCAGCGGCTGAACAGGCTCGGGCGAGGACAGCGTCGGCGCCATGCCATTCCGCTTGGCGCACCGATCTGCCACTAGGCGGCGCGATGACCGACACTATCGTCCCCGACAGCGAGCACCGCGGGCTCGTCGGCCGCCTACCGGCGCGGCTGCGCGCGTTCGCGCTGCTGGCGCGGTTTGATCGGCCGATCGGGTGGTGGCTGCTATTCTGGCCGGGCGCGTGGGCGGTGGCGCTGGCGGGCGGCGCAGTGGCGCGCTGGGAGCTGATCTGGTGGCTGCTGCTCGGCAGCATCGCCATGCGCGGGGCGGGATGCGTCTACAACGACATTGTCGATCGTGATCTCGATCGGCAGGTGGCGCGCACCGCGACGCGGCCGGTGGCGAGCGGGGCGGTGTCGGTGCGGGCGGCGTGGGTGTGGCTCGTCGCCTTGTCGCTGGTCGGGTTCGTCGTGCTGCTGCAGCTGCACCTGCCGGCGGCGCTGGTTGCGATCGGCAGCCTCCTGCCCGTCGCCGCCTACCCCTTCATGAAGCGGATCACCTGGTGGCCGCAGGCGTGGCTCGGCATCGTGTTCAGCTGGGCGGCGCTGGTGGGCTGGGTGGAGGTCGCGGGCCGGCTGACCTGGCCGGGTGCGCTGCTGTACGCCGGCAGCATCGCCTGGGTCATTGGCTACGACACGATCTACGCGCTTCAGGATATCGAGGACGATGTGCTGGTCGGGGTGCGATCGTCGGCACGGGCACTCGGGCCGCGGGTGCGCGGCGGCGTTGCCGTCTTCTACCTTCTCGCGCTGCTGTTCTGGTCGGGCGCGGTGTGGCTCGTCCGGCCGGACCCGCTCGCGCTCGTCGCGCTGCTGCCGGTCGGCGGGCACTTCTTGTGGCAGGTGGCGACGCTGCGCACGGCGGACGGCGCGGGCGCGCTGGCCCGCTTCCGCTCCAACCGGAATGCGGGTGCGCTGATGTTCCTCGGCTGCGTGGTGGTCGGCACGACGCTTTGACGAGAGGGACAGGCGTCCCTACCTGCGTTGCGCGATGCTCTCCCCGACCGAAGCCACCGACGCGGCGCTCGCCGCGATCACCGCTGCCCGCGCGAGCGGCGCCGACGCCGCCGATGCCGTGTTCGTCGCCGACGCAGCCGACACCGTCACCGTCCGGATGGGCGCGCTGGAGGATGTCGGCCGCTCGGAGAGTGCGGAGCTGGGCCTGCGCGTCTTCGTCGGGCAGCGCTCCGCCTCGGTCGCGACCTCCGACCTCTCGGCAGATGCGATCGCCGCGTTGGTCGAGCGTGCGGTGGCGATGGCGCGGCTGGCGCCGGAGGATCGCTGGGCGGGGCTCGCCCCGGCCGAGCGGCTGCTCAAGGGGCCGATACCCGATCTCGGCCTAGACGACGGCGGCGACGCCACACCCGAGGCGCTGAAGGCCCGCGCGTTGGCGGTCGAGAAGGCAGCGCGCGGCGTACCCGGCGTGACGCTCTCGGACGGGGCGTCCGCGTCGGCCTCGCGCGTCACCATAGCGCTCGCGACCAGCCACGGCTTCGCCGGCGGCTACTCGCGCAGCAGCTACGGCGCGTCGGCGAGCGTGCTGGCCGGGGATGCCGCGGGCGCGATGCAGCGCGACTATGCAAGCCACAGCGTGCGCCATCAGAACCGGCTCGACCCGCCCGACGCGATCGGGCGGCTCGCGGGCGAGCGGGCTGCGGCGCGGGTCAATCCCGGGCGGATCGACAGCGGCACGATGCCGGTCGTGTTCGATCGCCGCGTGGCGTCGTCGCTGGTCGGGGCGCTGGTGGGCGCGATCGGCGGTGCGGCGATCGCCAGGCGCACCAGCTTCCTGCTCGACGCCCTGGGAAGCCAGATCCTGCCCAAGGGGGTCGCGATCCACGACGACCCGCACCGTCCCGGCGGCTTGCGCTCCAAGCCGTTCGACGGCGAAGGGCTGCCGATGTCGCCGACCGCGATCGTCGCCGATGGGGTGCTTCAGACCTGGCTGCTCGACAGTGCGGCGGCGCGGCAGCTCGGGCTGGAGCCGACCGGCCATGCCGCGCGCGGCATCGGAGCGCCGGGGGTGTCGGCGACCAACCTGTACATGGCCGCGGGCGCGACCTCCCGCGCGGCGCTGATCGGGGAGGTGGACCGCGGCGTGCTGGTGACCGAGCTGATCGGGCACGGCGTGAACGGCGTCACCGGCGACTACAGCCTGGGGGCCGCCGGCTTCCTGATCGAGCGGGGCGAAGTGACGCTCCCGGTCGCCGAGTTCACGATCGCGGGCAATCTGAAGCGCATGTACGCGAGCCTGACGCCGGCTAACGACCTGGAGTTCCGGGCCGGCACCAACGCGCCGACGGTGCGGATCGACGGCATGACGGTTGCGGGTGGCTGAGCTCGGCGACGCCCTCATCGACCTGGCGGCGGAGGCGGGCGCGCTGGCTCTCGCGCGGTTCCGCACCGACTTTGACGCGTGGGAAAAGTCGCCCGGCAACCCGGTGAGCGAGGTCGACCTGGCGGTCGACGCCTTTCTGCGCGAGCGTTTGTCCGCGTTGCTGCCCGAGGCCGGGTGGCTGTCGGAGGAGACCGCCGACAGCCCCGACCGGCTAGGGCGGCGGCATGTCTGGGTTGTCGACCCGATCGACGGTACGCGCGACTATGTGCGCGGGCGGCGCGGCTGGGCGGTGTCGGTCGCGCTGGTGGAGGACGGGCGACCGGTGCTCGGCGTGCTCGATGCGCCGGCCAGGGGCGAGCGCTGGTTCGCGGCGGCGGGCAAGGGAGCGGTGCTGAATGGCGCTCCGATCCAGGTCGCGCCGCGCGAGGTGCTGAGCGGATCGCGGGTGCCGAGCGACGCCCTGCCCAAGGCCGATCGCGACCTGGTGACCGTCGCCAAGCCGAACTCGATCGCGCTCCGCATCGCGATGGTGGCGGCGGGGGACGCAGACCTGGTCGCAACCACGCGCTGGGGCAATGAATGGGATATCGCCGCGGTCACACTGATCGCGTCGGAAGCGGGGGCGAGCGTGACGGACGCGCACGGCGCCCCGCTCGCCTTCAACCAGCGCGAGCCGCGCGCCTGGGGCGTGCTGGCCTGCGCGCCGGGGATCCACGCGGCGGCGGTGGCGCGGCTAGCGGGGCGGGGGCGTTGAGACCACTCCGTTCGTCCTGAGTAGCCGCTGAGCTTGTCGAAGCGGCGTATCGAAGGACAAGGGCCGCACCGAAACGGCGCTTCGATACGCGCCTTCGCCGAGCTCAGTCGCTACTCAGCACGAACGGAATTGTGGATCACGATAACCCGTCGTCCCGGTACCTGATCTGCAGGTAGCGCTCGCGCGTCGCGAACTGGTCGAGGTCGCCCTGCGCGAGCTGGGTCGACAGGTCGCCGATCTCCTCCTCGATCAGCTTGAGGCCGTCGGCGAGCTGCTCGTCCGGGGTGCGGCCGTTGCGCGGCACGCCTCGCAACGGCTCGGGCACCCGCGCATAGCCCTTGACCAGCTCGGGGAGCTGCTCGCCGACCAGCTTGCGAACTTCCTGCGCGACCGGCACGCCCTCGTCGAGCGCGGTCAGCTGCGGCCCGAGCGTCTCCAGGCGCAGGCCGATCGCGTCGAGCAGCGGCTGGGCGGGAGCGGGAAGGGCGGGGCGCTGCCGCTCCAGCCATGCCTCCGTCTGAAGCGGCAGGGTACGCAGGGGCGTGGTCGGCAGCGTCTCGGCGCGAACCTCCGGCTCGACCGGCGCCATTGCCAGCAGCACGGTGGCGGCGATCAGGAGCGCCATGACCGCGAGTGCGCCGAACATGCCAAGCGGGATGAAGAAGCCGACCACGACCGCGGCGACGATGATGGTCGCATCGACCGCGGCGATGCGGAGCAGGCGGCGACCGACTTCCGCCTCGCGCCGCTTGCGCGACCTGGTGGACGCCCCGCGCGAGTTGGCGCGGGTGCGGTCGAGCACCTCCGACGAGCGCGCGATTTGGTCGTCAACGTCGCTCACCGCCTCACAGCGCCTCGAGCTTGAACGTGTCGGCCGATGACGGTCCGGCGAGCTGCGCCTGCGCCTGCGCCTGCCCTTCCGCGCGCGCGATGTAACCGCGTGACTTTTCGACCTCGTTGGTCAGCGTGTTGACGGTGGTCTTCATGCTCTCCAGCGCCTTGCCCTTGAAGGCGTCGATCGCGTCCATCGTGTCGTAGATGTTCTGGAAGGCGCGCTGCAGCGTCTCAACCGGGATGGTCGAGGCCGCTGCCTGCTCGTGGATCTGCGCGGTCTGCGACTTGAGCAGCTTGCCGGTCGAATCGATGATGTTGGCGGTGGTGGTGTTCAGCTGGGTGATCTGCTCCAGCACCAGCTTCTGGTTGGTGAGCGCCTGCGCGACCGTCACCGCCGTGCGCAGCGCCGCAACGGTCGTGGTGCTCGCGCGGTCGACGCCCTTCACCAGCTCGACGTTGTTCTTCTTGACCAGATCGAGCGCGAGATAGCCCTGTACGGTGACGGCCATCTGGGTCAGCAGGTCCTGGGTGCGCTGGCGGGTGTAGAACAGCGCGGTCTCGCGGATCGCCTTGGCCTTGGCCGGATCGCTGTGGTCGAGGTCGTTGGCCTTGTCCTCCAGCGCCTGGTCCATCGTCTTGGACAGGTGGATCATCTGTTCGAGCCGGCCCATCGCCGCCCACAGGTTTTGCCGCTCCACGTCGATCGCGGCATTGTCCATGAGGAGCTCGTCCTTGCCGGACGCCAGGCTCTTTAGGATGGACGCGATGTGGGTCTGCGACGATTTGTACCCGTCGAAGTAGTTGCGCATCTTGTTGCCGAACGGAATGATCCCGAACAGCTTCTTGGGCGCGAGCAGGTTGCCCTGGCGGCCCGGATCGAGATCCTCGATCGTGCGGCGCAGCTGGGCGAGGTCGGCGCCGACGCCCGACTCCTGATCCATCGCGCGGACCGGACGATCGAGAAAGCGGTTCGACTGGCCCGCCGCCTCGCGGATTTCCTTCGCGCCCATGGCGGTGATCGCATCGACGCGCTTGCCGAACTCCGGGCTGTTCGCGTCCTGCGCGACCAGGTCGGTCACGAACGCATCGACCCGCTCCTGCAGCTTGGAGCGCGTGCCCTCGTCCACCGGCACCAGCCCCGCCGCCTTCTCCACGGTGACCGGCGGCACCGGATCGGGCGGGGTCAGCACCAGGTCCTTCTCCGCGGTGATCGTCTCTTTGGCCATCTCGCTCTCTTCTCCACACCCGTCGCGCAGCACCGTAGCGCCGGGCCGGACCGCATCCAACTGTCTTAGCCATATAAGTCGCTTTGGGCGCGTTCAAGGCGCGGCCCTTCCCGCAACGCAGCAAATGCGCTAGGGGCCCGCGCGACCAGCCGGCGACGAGCGCCGGGCGACCCCGGGAAAATCACACGTGAATTTGCGCAACATCGCCATCATCGCCCACGTCGATCACGGCAAGACGACGCTGGTGGACCAGCTCTTCCGCCAGTCGGGCACCTTCCGCGATAACCAGCGCGTCGAGGAGCGCGCGATGGATTCGAACGACCTGGAAAAGGAGCGCGGGATCACCATCCTGGCCAAGCCCACGTCGATCGAGTGGGAGGGCACGCGCATCAACATCGTCGACACGCCCGGCCACGCCGACTTCGGCGGCGAGGTGGAGCGCATCCTGTCGATGGTCGACGGCGTCGTGCTGCTGGTCGATTCGTCGGAAGGCGCGATGCCGCAGACCAAGTTCGTGACCGGCAAGGCGCTGGCCCTGGGCCTGCGTCCGATCGTGGTCGTCAACAAGGTCGACCGTCCGGACGAGCGCATCCAGGAAGTGCTGGACGAAGTGTTCGACCTGTTCGTGACGCTGGATGCCACCGACGAACAGCTCGACTTCCCCGTGCTCTACGCGTCCGGCCGCAACGGCTATGCCAGCGAGGATCCGGCGCGGCGCGAGGGCACGCTGGAGCCGCTGTTCCGCAAGATCGTCGATCACGTGCCGCCGCCGAACCTCGACCAGGACGCGCCCTTCTCGTTCCTGGTGACGCTGCTCGATCGTGACAACTTCCTCGGCCGGGTGCTCACCGGCCGCGTCCAGTCGGGCGTGGTCAAGGTCAACCAGCCGATCCACGCGCTGGACATGGACGGCAAGGTCATCGAGACCGGCCGCGCGTCCAAGCTGATGAGCTTCCGTGGCCTCGACCGCGTGCCCGTCGAGGAAGCGCGCGCGGGCGACATCATCAGCCTTGCCGGCCTGAGCGTCGCTACCGTGTCGAACACGATCGCCGACACGTCGGTGACGGAGGCGATCCAGGCGCAACCGATTGATCCGCCGACGCTGTCGATGCGCTTCGCGGTGAACGACAGCCCGATGGCGGGTCGCGAGGGCAGCAAGGTGACCAGCCGCATGATCCGCGATCGGCTGGAGCGCGAGGCGGAGTCGAACGTCGCGATCAAGGTGACCGAGAGCGCCGACAAGGACAGCTTTGAGGTCGCGGGCCGCGGCGAGCTTCAGCTCGGCGTCTTGATCGAGACGATGCGTCGCGAGGGCTTCGAGCTCGGCATCAGCCGGCCGCGCGTCCTGTTCCGCGAAGAGAGCGGCCAGAAGACCGAGCCGTACGAGACGGTCGTCATTGACGTGGACGACGAGTTCTCAGGCACGGTCGTCGACAAGATGAACCAGCGCAAGGGCGAGATGACCGACATGCGTCCGTCCGGCGGCGGCAAGACGCGCATCACCTTCTCGGCACCGTCGCGCGGCCTGATCGGCTATCACGGTGAGTTCCTGTCCGACACGCGCGGCACCGGCATCATGAACCGGCTGTTCGAAAAGTACGGGCCGCACAAGGGCCCTATCGAGGGGCGCAAGAACGGCGTGCTGATCTCCAACGGCGTCGGCGAGGCGCAGGCTTACGCACTCGGGCCGCTGGAGGATCGCGGCATCCTTTTCGTCGGTCACGGCGAGGCGCTGTACGAGGGCATGATCATCGGTGAGAACGCCAAGACGGAGGACCTGGAGGTCAATCCGATGAAGGCAAAGCAGCTCACCAACTTCCGCGCATCCGGCGGCAAAGACGACGCGGTGCGCCTCAGCCCGCCCAAGAAGATGACCCTGGAGCAGGCGATCGCCTACATCGACGACGACGAGATGGTGGAGGTGACACCAACCAAGATCCGGCTGCGCAAGCGCCACCTCGACCCGCATGAGCGCAAGCGGGCATCGCGCGCCAAGGCGGCCTGATCCGGGGCGGCTCACCCGCCCCGGCGATCGGTCGCTTCTGCCTTTAACTGGATCAGGCAGATTGCCTGCGCTGCTAAGGAACCCGGTGGCGGCATGCCGCGCTTTTACGCGCATGCCGCGCTATTACCTCAACCTCTACAACGACGTCGACGTCGTCGATGAGGAAGGGGGCGAGTTCGCCGACCAGGCGGCAGCGGAAGCCGCCGCCGTCCGCAGCGCCCGCGAGCTCATGGCGGAGCATGTCATGGCGGGGCTGCCGCTCGACCTCAACCACCGGGTTGAGGTCGTGACGGGGGACGGAACTGTCGTCTCCGTCCTGCGCTTCGGCGATCTGATCACGATCAAGGGCGGGTAGCCTGCTACGGTTCGATCGCTTCACGACCTATGTTATTTCCCGTACGCGCCGGACCATGCATCTCGCCCGAATGGTGGCCGCGACAATCACGAGGCTCCCGGCAGTGCAGGGGAGCATGGACGTCAGCAGTGGAGAGCAAACGCCGCTTGGCGCGTTTCTGAACCGGATCATGCAGCGCTCGGTGCTCACCGCCGATGAGCAGCAGGCGATCCTCGACCTTCCCACCCAGACCGTGCATCTGCGGGGCAAGCAGGACTTCGTCCACATCAACGAGCAGGTTGCGTACAGCTGCCTGGTCGTCTCAGGCGTGATCGCCCGGGTCGGGCAGACGGCGAAGGGTGCGCGGCAGATCACGTCGGTCCACCTGCCGGGCGAGATGGCCGACCTTCACTCCGCCGTCCGCCCGATCGGCCTTGGCGGGATGACGGCGCTGTGCCCCAGCACGATCCTGCGCATCTCGCACGGCGCGATCCGTCAGGTTGCCGCGCGCTTTCCCGCGATCGCGGAGGCGTTCTGGCGCGACTGCATGCTGGAATCGGCGATCCTACTGCAGTGGCTGCTGAACGTCGGGCGGCGTGATGCGCAGACCCGGCTCGCCCACATCTTCTGCGAGGTGGCGGTGCGGCTCGGGCGCAACCGGACGGCGGCGTGCCAGTACGACTTTCCGGTCACGCAGGAGCAGCTGGGCGACGCGGCCGCGATGACCTCCGTCCACGTCAACCGGTCGCTGCGCGCGCTTCACGCCCGCGGGCTGCTGACGGTGACGCGTGGGCGGGTGACGATCCACCAGTGGGAGGCGCTGGCGCGCGCGGGCGAGTTCGACCCGACCTATCTTCTCGCCGACATGGAGCCCCACCGCCAGGAACGGCTGCGGATCAGCGTCTGAGCTGACGGCTCTTAACCTCTTGTTTGCCCGGAAGCGCCACACTGTGGCGGTGCCAACCGGCAACCGCCCGCGTAGCGCGAGTCCGGTTGGTGGCGAGCTAGCGGGAAGGGCAGGTCTTGGGCGATCACGAGCGGCGGACCGAACGGCGAGAGGACGTGCGCTGGGACGCGTGGCTCAGCGCTCGCGGCTACGGTGCCGCCCGTGTGACGATGGTCGACGTGTCGGCGGGCGGGGCGCAGGTCACCGCGCCGCTTGGCCTGCGGGTGCGCGACCGCGTCACCTTGTCGCGGGAAAGCTACGGCATTCGTTCCGCGCGCGTGCAGTGGGTGGAGGCGAACCGCGTCGGGCTGGAGTTCGTCGGACCCGTCAAGGTCGCCTGACGCGGGCGCCTAGGGTGCCGGATCGCCGGCGCCGCGCACCTCTGCCGAGGCGTTGACCACCGTTCGATCGGCAAACTCCAGCGTCAATGTCGTCCGGCCGCCGGCCCTCGCGTCCGGGGCGAGGTCGAACAGCATGACGTGCCGACCGCCGGGTGCGAAGCGGAGCGGTTGTCCGGCCGGCACCGGCACCTGGGTGAGCGGCGCCATCGTCATGGCCGATCCATGCGCCATGCTCTGGTGGAGCTCGCTCCGCCCCGCGATCCCGCTGCGAACCGCGGTCAGCACCCGCGGCGAGGCTGCCGGTGCGATGGTGAAGTAGGCGGCGGCGGGGCGGCCGGTGACAGCGGGGAGCCGCACCCAGGCGTCGCTCACCGCCGGCGCGTCCGCCCCGCACCCGGATAGCAGCACGCCCGCCAGCCCCAGCGCTGCCAGTGTTCCGCGCATTCAACCCACTCCTCTTGCGAGAAAAACCACCCGTTCCTTAGGCTCGGAGCGGCTCTTGCGGCAAGGCGACCCCCACCTATATCGCGCCGGTAACGATCGGTTCCCGCGTCGCCTAAATCTGGGGCGCGGGCGATCATTATCGGTTTGAGAACCTGGGGGTACAGGCAGAAGACTATGGCAAAAGTTATCGGTATCGATCTCGGCACCACCAACAGCTGCGTGGCTGTCATGGAGGGCGGCAAGCCCAAGGTGATTGAGAATGCGGAAGGCGCCCGCACCACGCCGTCGATCGTCGCCTTCGCCAAGGACGGCGAGCGGCTGGTCGGCCAGCCGGCGAAGCGCCAGGCCGTCACCAACGGCGACAACACGATCTTTGCGGTGAAGCGCCTGATCGGCCGCCGCTTCGACGATCCGGTGACCAAGAAGGACACCGAGCTGGTTCCATACACCATCGTGCGCGGGCCGAACGGCGACGCCTGGGTGAAGGCGGGTGGCGAGGATTATTCGCCGTCGCAGATCAGCGCGTTCACGCTGCAGAAGATGAAGGAAACCGCCGAGGCCTATCTCGGCGAGACGGTGTCGCAGGCGGTCATTACCGTGCCGGCCTACTTCAACGACGCGCAGCGCCAGGCCACCAAGGACGCCGGCAAGATCGCAGGGCTCGAGGTGCTTCGCATCATCAACGAGCCGACCGCGGCCGCGCTCGCCTATGGCCTCGAGAAGGACAACAACAAGACGATCGCGGTTTATGACCTCGGCGGCGGCACCTTCGACATCTCGGTGCTCGAGATCGGCGACGGCGTGTTCGAGGTGAAGGCCACGAACGGCGACACCTTCCTGGGCGGCGAGGATTTCGACGCCAAGATCGTCCAGTACCTGGCCGACGAGTTCAAGAAGGTCGAGGGCATCGACCTGACAAAGGACAAGCTCGCCCTCCAGCGTCTGAAGGAAGCCGCCGAGAAGGCGAAGATCGAGCTCAGCTCGGCGGCTTCGACGGAGGTCAACCTGCCCTTCATCACCGCGGACCAGAACGGGCCGAAGCACCTGGTCAAGTCCATCACCCGCGCCGACCTGGAGCGGCTGGTCGACGACCTGATCCAGCGCACGCTGGAGCCGTGCCGCAAGGCGCTGGCCGACGGCGGGCTGAAGGCCGACGCGATCGACGAGGTCGTGCTGGTCGGCGGCATGACCCGCATGCCCAAGGTGCGTGAGGTCGTGAAGTCCTTCTTCGGCAAGGACCCGCACACCGGCGTCAACCCGGATGAGGTCGTCGCGATCGGCGCCGCGATCCAGGCGGGCGTGCTGCAGGGCGACGTCAAGGACGTGTTGCTGCTCGACGTGACGCCGCTGTCGCTCGGTATCGAGACGCTGGGCGGCGTGTTCACCCGCATGATCGACCGAAACACGACGATCCCGACCAAGAAGTCGCAGACCTACTCGACCGCGGACGACAACCAGCAGGCGGTTACCATTCGCGTGTTCCAGGGCGAGCGCGAGATGGCGGCCGACAACAAGATGCTCGGTCAGTTCGACCTGGTCGGCATCCCGCCCGCACCGCGCGGTGTGCCGCAGATCGAGGTGACGTTCGACATCGACGCGAACGGCATCGTCAACGTGTCAGCCAAGGACAAGGGCACGGGCAAGGAGCAGCAGATCCGCATCCAGGCCTCGGGCGGCCTCAGCGACAGCGACATTGACCAGATGGTCAAGGATGCCGAACGCTTCGCCGATGAGGACAAGAAGCGGCGTGAGTCGGCCGAGGCGAAGAACAACGCCGAGAGCCTGATCCACACCACCGAGCGCCAGCTCCAGGAGCACGGCGACAAGGTCGACGCGAGCCTCAAGTCGGAGATCGAGGCGGCGGTCGCCGAGGCCAAGACGGCGGTCGAGGGCGGTGACGCCGCGGCCATGACCGAGAAGTCGCAGGCGCTGGCGCAGGGCGCGATGAAGCTGGGCCAGGCGATCTACGAGAAGGAGCAGGCCGCGGCTGCATCGCCGGGTGCCGGAACGGGCGCTGCGGGCAGCGAGGCGGGCGGCGAGGAGGTCGTCGACGCCGAGTTCTCGGAAGTGGACGACAACCAGAAGGCGTAACCTGATGTTCCTCCATCGTCATGCCAGTGGACGCTGGCATCTCCGGCCGTCTCACGACCGGCCTGAGATCCCAGCGTGCGCTGGGGTGACGGTCGGGGGAGAGGGGGGCGGGGGCCCGTTATGAGTACCGAGATCGACTATTACGAGCTGCTTCAATGCGAGCGGACCGCCGACGATGCGACGATCAAGTCGTCCTACCGCAAGCTCGCGATGAAGTACCATCCGGACAAGAACGCCGGGTGCAAGGACAGCGAGGCCAAGTTCAAGGCGATCAGCGAGGCGTACGACTGCCTCAAGGACCCGCAGAAGCGCGCGGCCTATGATCGGTTCGGCCACGCCGCCTTCCGCAACGGCGGGCCGGGTGCGGGCGGCGGCTTCGGCGGCGGCGCGGATTTCGGTGGCTTTTCCGACATCTTCGAGAGCGTGTTCGGCGAGTTCATGGGCGGGCGGGCCGGCGGCGGTGCGCAGCAAGTCCGTCGCGGCGCCGACCTCCGCTACGACCTGGAGATCACGCTGGAGGACGCCTTTCACGGCAAGTCCGACGAGATCACGGTGGATGTCTCCACCGCGTGCGACACCTGCGAGGGCACGGGCGCGACACCCGGGACCGGTCACCGCCACTGCGCGATGTGCGGCGGGGCGGGCAAGGTCCGCTCGCAGCAGGGGCCGTTCGTGTTCGAGCGAAGCTGCCCCGGCTGCAACGGCGCCGGTGCGGTGATCACCGATCCGTGCGTCAAGTGTCGCGGCGAGGGTCGCGTCGAGACCACCCGGACGATCCCGTTTGAAATTCCCCCAGGGGTCGATCACGGCACCAAGCTGCGCCTCCAGGGCCGCGGCGAGGCGGGCGCGCGGGGTGCGCCGGCAGGCGACCTCTACGTCTTTCTTCACGTAAAGAAGCACCCGATCTTCGCGCGCGAGGGAACCACCCTGTTCGCACGTGCGCCGATCAGCTTCACAACGGCGGCGCTTGGCGGCGAGATCGAGCTTCCCGGGCTTGACGGCCAGCTGCACAGCATCCGGGTGGCGCCGGGAACCCAGTCCGGCCGCGAGCTGCGCCAGCGTGGTGCGGGCATGCCGGTGCTCCAGGGGCGCGGCCACGGCGACCTGGTGGTCCGGATCGAGGTGGAGACACCGACCAAGCTCAACGCACGCCAGCGCGAGCTGCTGGAGGCGTTCCGCGAAACGGAGACGGGCGAGGAGTGCCCGGAGTCGACCGGCTTCTTCGCCAAGATCAAGGCGGCGCTGGGCTGATCGACAGGTTCCGTCATTCTCGCGAGAGCGGGAATCTAGAGGCGGTGAAAGTGGTGGGACCCACTCAGGCCAGCCAGTCTAGATCCTCGCCGGCGCGGGGATGACGGTTTGGTGGGGGTGCCGTCGCGTCAATCCCTATCGGCCCCGAATTGCAGCCGCGCCAAGCGCGCGTAGAGGCCATCGCGGGTGATCAACGTGGCATGGGTTCCGGTCTCCACGATCCGGCCGCTGTCCATGACCACGATCCGCCCCGCCGCGCGCACGGTTGCCAGGCGGTGCGCAATGACCAGCGTCGTCCGGCTCGCCATCAGCCGCTCGAGTGCGTCCTGCACCAGCCGCTCGCTCTCGGCATCGAGCGCCGAGGTGGCTTCGTCGAGGAGCAGGATCGGCGCGTCGCGGAGCAGCGCACGGGCGATTGCGATCCGCTGACGCTGCCCGCCCGACAGCCGCGCGCCGCCCTCTCCCAAATAGGTGTCGAGCCCGTCGGGCAGCGCGCGGAGAAACTCGGCGGCGTTGGCCGCGTCGGCCGCCTTCCAGAGCTCCGCGTCGGACGCCGCCCAGCGGCCATAACGCAGGTTGTCGCGGGCAGAGGCGGCGAAGATCACCGTCTCCTGCGGCACCATGGCGATCCGCGCGCGCACCTCGGCCGGGTCGGCGGCGCGCACGTCGACGCCGTCGACCAGCACTCGCCCGCCGTCCGGATCGTAGAAGCGCTGCACAAGCTGGAACAGCGTCGACTTGCCAGCGCCCGATGGGCCGACCACCGCCACCGTCTCGCCCGGTGCGACGTCGAGCGTGAAGTCGTGGAGCGCGGCGACGTCGCGCCGGGTCGGGTAGCGGAAGACCACGTCCTCGAACCGGATCGCGCCGCGGGGCGGCTCGGGCAGCGGCAGCGGTGCGGCGGGGGCTGCAATCACGGGCGCGACCGACATCAGCTCCGCCAGGCGCGACGCCGCGCCTGACCCCCGCAGCAGATCGCCGGTCACTTCGGTCAGCGCGCCGAACGATCCCGCGACCAGCCCGCCGGTTAGCACAAAGGCGGCGATCGTGCCGCCGGTCATCCGCCCGGAGGCGACGTCGATCGCGCCCTGCCACATGACGAGCGTGATCGCGGTGAAGATCAGCCCGATGACGGTTGCGGTCATTATCGCGCGCAGCAGGATGCGACGCTTGGCGGTGCCGAGCACCTGCTCCACCCCGCCGGCGAAGCGTTCGCCCTCGCGCGCCTGCTGGCCGAACGCCTGCACCACCTTCATCGCGCCCAGCGTCTCGCCCACCATGGCGCCCACGTCCGCCACCCGGTCCTGGCTCGAGCGAGAGATGGTGCGGACCTGGCGTCCGAGCAGCGCGATCGGCAGGATCACGAGCGGAATGCCGGCGAGCAGCATGCCGGTCAGCTTGGGCGACAGGGTGAAGAGATAGATGATGCCGCCGACCCCCACCACGACGTTGCGCACCGCGATCGAGATGGTGGAGCCGACCAGCTGCTCGATGATGGTCGTGTCTGCGGTCATGCGGCTGGCGATCTCGCCGGGGCGGTTTTCCTCGAAGAAGCTGGGGCTCTGGCGCAGCAGGTTGCGGTGCACCGCAATTCTCAGGTCGGCGACGACCCGCTCGCCCAGCCACGAGACGAAGTAGAAGCGGAAGGCGGTCGCGATCGCCATGACCACCACGATCAACAGCAGGTACTGGAACCACCGCGCGATGTCGCCGCCACCGCTGCTCGCGAAGCCGCGGTCGATGATCAGCTTGAAGCTGGACGGGATCGCGAGGGTGGCGAGCGCGGCGACCAGCATCGCGGCGAGCGCGGCGGCGATGCGGCCGGGGTAGCGTGACGTGATCCGCCAGATGATCAGGAGGCTGCTGAAACGGGCAGGGCTGGCGGGAGCGGCAGTGGCCATCCGCGCCGCCTAGCGCAGCTTGTGCCAGGGTGGAACCATATGCGCCCGCCGACCGCTTGTTGCAGTGCATGATGATTGTTTCGCAAGACTGCTGCTTTATATCGGCCACACGCCGGCGACCTCGGCGCGGGATGAACCGTTGATGCTCTACAACGCCTATGAATTGCAGCGCTCAATGCTGGCGGGTGCGAGTGCGCTTGCGAACATCTCCGTCGGGTTGCTCAACAATCCGGCCAACCCGTTCGCTTATTTCGGCGGGGGTCCGGTGGTCGCATCCGCTCTGGAGGTGTTCGCGCATGCCGCAGCGCCGCGCGGCAAGCCGGCGTTCGGGCTCGACCGCACCACCGTCGATGGCCGAGAGGTGCAGGTCGTCGAGGAGATCGTGCTCCAGAAGCCGTTCGGGCAGCTGAAGCACTTCCGGCGCGAGGGCGTGACGGGCGGCGAGAAGCTGCTGATCGTCGCGCCGATGTCCGGCCATTATGCGACGCTGCTGCGCGGCACGGTGGAGCGCATGCTTCCGCGCCACGACGTCTACATCACCGACTGGCGCGACGCGAAGCTGGTGCCGCTCGCCGACGGGCGCTTCGACCTGGACGATTACGTCGACTATCTGATCGCCTTTCTGGAGGCGATCGGCACCGCGAGCGTGGCGGAGGGCGGCTCCGTGCGGCCGCACGTGCTCGCGGTCTGTCAGCCGTCCGTGCCCGCTTATGCCGCCGCGGCGCTGATGAGTGCCGCGAAGCACTCGAACCGGCCCGCAACGCTCACCATGATGGGCGGGCCGATCGACACGCGCGAGGCGCCGACTGCGGTGAACACGCTCGCGACCGAGCGGCCGCACGCCTGGTTCCGTCAGAACGTCATCGCGACCGTGCCAATGACCTACCCCGGCGCAGGGCGGGAGGTATATCCGGGATTTCTCCAGCTCGCCGGGTTCATGACCATGAACCTCGGCAACCACCTGAACTCGCACTGGGAGCTATTCAAGCACCTGGTCGCCGGCGATGGCGACAGCGCCGACGCCACCATGCGCTTCTACGACGAGTATCGTTCCGTCTGCGACATGACGGCGGAATTCTACCTTCAGACCATCGACGTTGTGTTCCAGAACCACTCGCTGCCCAAGGGCGAGATGATGCACCGCGGCACCCGCGTCGATCCCGCGGCGATCACCGACATCGCCATCCTCGCAATCGAGGGCGAGCGTGACGACATCTCGGGAGTTGGCCAGACCAAGGCGGCGCTGACGAGCTCGACCGCGCTGCCGGAGGACAAGAAGCGCTACCACATGGCGCCGGAAGTCGGCCACTATGGCATCTTCAACGGATCCAAGTGGCGCAACCGCATCGCGCCGGTCGTCGAGGAGTGGATCGCGACCCACGCGGCCTGAGTCCGTTTCAACCCGAGCATGGAGCAGCAGCAATGACGACCCGCACCGCAACGGCGCGCTACGAAGGCCTGGGCAAGGAGGGGAAGGGCTTCGTCTCGACCCAGTCCACCGTGCTGCAGGACAGCCGCTACGGCTTCGGTACACGCTTCGAGAACGAACCCGGCACAAACCCGGAGGAGCTGGTCGCCGCCGCGCACGCGAGCTGCTTCACCATGGCGTTGGCCTTTGCGCTGGCCGGTGAGGGCTATACCGCGGGCACGCTGGAGACCAAGGCGGCGGTGACGATCGACAAGGACGGCGACGGCTTCACGATCACCAAGTCCGCGCTTGATCTGTCGGCACAGGTCGACGGCATCGACGCCGATACCTTCGCGCGCATCGCCGAGGATGCGAAGGCGGGCTGTCCGGTGTCGAAGCTGATGAACGCCGAGGTGACGCTCACCCATCGGCTGGGGTGATTTCTGTTCGCGCAAGGACACAGAGGCGCAGAGAGGTTCTACGATCGCGCCGCGGGCGTTTCAGCCGAAGTGAGTTAGGGCGCTACGCGCAGACATTGAAAAACCTCTCTGCGCCTAAGCGGCTCTGCGCGAACAAAATCAAAGCAGACCCTTTGCGCGCAAGCTGACGTGCCCGCCTGACGCCATGATGATGTGGTCGTGGACCGCGATGTTAAGCCGCTTGCCCGCGGTGGCGATCAGGCGGGTGACGTCGATGTCCGCCTTGCTGGGCGAGGGGTCGCCCGACGGGTGGTTGTGGACCAGGATGATGGCTGCCGAGCCATAGCGGAGCGCGGCGGCGATCACTTCGCGCGTGTAGACGGGCGCCTCGTCGACGGTGCCCTCGTTCATCAGCTCGTCGCGGATCAGGATGTTGCGGGCGTTCAGCCGAAAAGTGGTTGTATGAAGGTTGTGCCCGGCCGGTAGGTCGATAGGAGCATGACCCATGACCACGCTCGCCATCTGCTACCATCGCTTCTCTTCTAAAAAGCAAGACAAAGGTTCGAGTCTTGCACGACAACGGGAAGAGACCACTGCGTTGATGGCAAAGGAGGGTTGGACGCTCGCCGAACCCTTTATCGAAGATGCGGGGCGGAGTGCGTGGAAGAGTGATCATCTTAGCGTTGGCAACCTAGGTAAGCTACGCAAGCGCATCGACGCCGGTCATTACGTAGCGGGCACGCGCATCATCGTTGAGAACCTAGATCGCCTATCACGCCAAGAATATCGAACGGCGCGACGATGGATCGAAGACGTGAACGATGCCGGGCTGATCATCGAAGTTGCCCGGCCTCGTCTTACGTTGAACGAAGATGCGATGTCGGGCATCAACGTTGGTCCGATGTTGCAGCACCTATTTGAGAGCAAGCGGGCGAACAGCGAAGGAAACACGCGTTCTGATCGTCAGCAGGCGGTGGTTGCCAACCTAAACCAGCGCGCACGCGATGGCGTGGTGGCGACGCCATGCGCCCCCTTGTGGCTCAACGGAGAAAAGGGCGCGACGGGCTTTCAGCGGATTGAAGACCGCGTTGCTGTGGTCAACATGATCTATGAATGGTGTGCCAGCGGTCTTGGCTACACCGGCATTACCAAGCGGCTGAACGCCACGGTGGAGCCGTGGAGCGTCGGGTGGAAGTCTGAACGGGCGCAGTGGTGCACAGCCTACGTCCGCGACATCCTCCACTCTCCGGCCGTTGAGGGCGAATACCACGTCGGCAAGGGCAGCAATCAGCCGGGCACGGGTGAAATCATCCGTGGCTACTATCCACGCATCGTGGAGGCTGACCTTGTGGAGCGTGCCCGTGCCGCCATCGCCAAGCGTCAGGGGACGGGCGGTCGGAACGCGGGGGAGGCGAAGAACCTCTTCGTCGGGGTGACGACGTGTGAGCAGTGCGGCGGCAGCGTTGGTCGGCTTGCCAGCGGGACGCGGGGGAAGAGCGGCAGCATTGGACGCGGCACCAGTTACGAATACTTCAACTGCCGCAATGCGCGCTACGGGACGTGCGCAAACAAGATGAACTACCGCTACGACCTGATTGAGCGGGCTGCGCTGACCGAAATGCTCCACTTGGCATTGGACGATACGCACTTCGTGGTCGTTGATGACGTGGCACCGTTGAGCGCGCGAACCGCGCGGGCGCGTAAGCGGATCGAAGAGCTAGAGCACGAACAGGGCAACGTCATCGCAGTGTTGCGCAAGATGCCAGACAGTGCAGCCATGCTGGCCGAACTCACGAAGGTGGAGGGGGAGCTTAGCCGGGCTCGGGCGGAGCTAGACACGGCACAGAGGGCACTAGATCAGGCACGTGGTCAGGTGTCACCGGACGAACACCTACGACGCGTGCAAGAGGTTCGCGATGCCATTCACGATAACGACCCGGACGTTCGCGAACAGGCGCGACGCAAGGTCCGTGATGCGATCAAGGGCATCGTTGCTCTGATGACCTTTGATCAGAAGGGCGATGGGCGTGTCACGATGATCCTGAAGGGCAACCACGTCGCTTTTGAGTTCGACCGCTCTGGCAACGTTCTGAAGCGCCACAACTACCTTGCTTGGGTCAACGCGGCCGATGAGTTCAAGCGGGAGGCTAGCGCCCGGATGGTCGGCGCGCGTGGTCAGACGGCTGATGTGGTGGCGCTCGATGACATCTTGCGCCGCGCACGCGCGTGATCCCGTGCCTCGACAAAGAAAATAGGTGACAGAATAGAAAAGTGTGAGACGGTCACTCCATCACCAACCGGCCCGCTCGGGCTAAGCATGGGAGTGCACGTTGAATGACACAGTTGCGAGACTGCAACGGACGTTCATTAGTCTAACACGGCGGGACATACCGGCGTATCGTTGGCCTGTTTTCTTCTTCGAAGAGAAGCTAGTCCTGAACGGATCAAAGCTGTTGAGAGGAACAGCGGTTGCAGATATTCCGATGCCCTTCGAGGATATGTGGCTGTCCTGCCTCATTGAGCATTCTGGTAAGGAATACCTATTCTACTTTCTTCTATCTCGTTCCGTGGATCGTCTGCATACGGCGATGATACACCACACAGATGAGGGCGAGGATATCGAGTTTATCGAAGTATATGGAGACAGTGTCGTAAAAGGCGAGCGAAGGACGGAAATCGCCAACGAAGCGTGGTCGATTGCACAAACCCTCATCATGCATCACCTGACGACGCTGAAGGCACCCACCACTGAGCGCGTCGAAGGCATCGCCGAAGGCGTAATCCGCAACCCGCATACCCGGCGCGCCAGAGAGGCCCGTCGAGCACGCTTTATCACCGTTCGTCCGAACGCCATAACGCCCCGGACAGAGCATCAGGGCGGCGCCCACGCGTCACCGGTCGGGCACGAGCGTCGCGGGCACTGGCGGACCTACAAGACCGGGAAGCGCACGTGGGTCAGCGCGATGTCGGTCAACGGCGGCGCTGTGGAGGGCGAGACGCGCAACTACCGGGTGCTAGCGGCCACAGGCATGGTCGATGATAGCTTCGTCAAGTTGGCGGAAGGAGAGCTATCGGGCTAAGAAGTGGTCGCCACGGGGATGGGGGAAGTCATGAAGGTTGCGAGATTGTTTGTTGCGTCGGTGGCGCTCTCGCTGGCAGCGTGCGGCGATAAGATCGATACTAGTAGCCCGCAAGCTTACAGCAAGAGCATAGCAGCTATCAGTGATAACCTTCCTAACGAGAAGAAGGAAGAGTTCAGGCAGGCGATGATCGCTATTGCATTCAACGTTGCTGATCCAACGACCGGCATGATGAGCGGTGCGACGCTCACTTCACCTCTCTTGCTAGCCGCTGCTGACAAGATCGACGGAAAGTCCGCTGACGACATCATCAAGCTTGGATACGAGACGCGTATCGGGCTTCTGGAAGCGGAAATTACGGAGAGTGCTGAAGCCGTTCAACGGCTCGACGCTGAGCGCAGGAAATACAAGGCGATATTTGACAACATTAAGATAGACTCTGCCAAATACTACATTGATGATAGCAATGAGTTCATGGCGCAGCCGACGCTGGGTTTTCGGATCACCAACAACTCAAAGACACCTATTAGCAGAATCTATCTTGCCGGAACGGTAATCTCTCCCGGTCGATCCATTCCGTGGGTGTCGGATTCTGTAAATTACGAGTTCCCCGGTGGCCTCGAAAGCGGTGAGTCGCAGCAACTCGATCTTCAGCCAAACTCGTTCGGCGAGTGGCGAGTAGGCGAGTGGTCGCGGCGTCCTGACTTGAAGCTCAAACTAGAGGTGGTGAACGTAGAAGGCGCGGATGGTCAGGCACTGTTGCAGGGCGATCCCGAGGACGTGAAATCTAAGCAAGCGGAAGTGGTTCAGCTTGAGAAGAAGCGGGACGAACTCCGCAAGAAGCTTCAGAACCAGTAGCTCACACCATTTGAACTTGGCTCCCGGTCTGACGCCGGGGGGCAGGCTTTACCTCTTAACCGACCCGATTACATCTGACCACGTCAGCGCGAACGCTACTGCATCCACGTCATCAACGAACTCCAGCTTGCACAGACCGTCAGCAACGATGACCGACAAGACGTTTTGTATGTTGGCGCTGATCCAGCGCGCGACAGGGCTGATGTCGAGGGTCGGGTGCTTTGCAGACGATACTACGAGCGTCGCCAGCGCTACTCCGACCGCTTGCGGACTGGGCGTCGTTGCGGCGACCAATTGCCTGACCTGATGCGGAGTGATGGTCACCACAGCCATTACTCGGCCCCTTGTAGCTGCCTTTGACTCAACTCGTGTCTAGTCATGAACACGCTAACCGCGCCACTGTCTCTGAAGTGCAGGTTGATGCGACCATCCTTGAATGACAGCAGTCCGAACGATTGCGCCAATGCGGCACCGATCAGGGGTCCGATCAGTTCACCCGGTGTCGGTTCGGTGACGGCTTGCTCGAACGTCGTGACGATCAGTTCTAGATCGTCAGGACAATCCATTCTGACCGCGATCACCGTCGCTAGCAGGGCGGGCGTGAATGACAGCCACGCGGCACGCCGGTTGATCCACACGTCAGCGGTGCTGTCACTGTCGCGCACGTCGGTGACCAGTGCGGGCGGACCAGCGACACGCGTCACTAGGCTAGCGACGGTGTCGATGTAGTCACTGGTTATCTCAGTGGAGGGGAAGGCCTTCATGCCGCTTCCCCTTTCGCCTTCGCGCGGGCTTTGCGGGCGCTGACGGCGTTCTGTTCGCGGCGACGCGCGGCACGCTCAGCCACTTCCGCTTCAGTCAGTTCACGCGGCTTGCGACCACGACGCTTCTTCTGATCGTTGATCGCAACGTCAGCCTTCTCAAACGTGACCTCCACGTGATCCAGCAAGGCAAGCTGGTGAAGGAGGTAGGAGGCTTGGTCGATGTCATAGACGTAAAGGGTCACCTCCTCGGCCGAACGCGGGTCGCGAATGCTGGTGCGCGTGACGAACTGAAGGATGACTTCGAACTCGTTGGTGATGCGCCAATCTTCGGCGGTGACACCATGAACCTTGAGAAGGCCTTCGATGTTGGGGCTCGGCTTGGCGCTGTAGATCACCGCTGCTTGGTTACAGCCCGCAAACTCATTCGAACCAGCCTGCTTGATGCGGAGACGGCGTGCGGCCGGTAGCGAGGTGAACGATGACGCGATGCTCTCATTGACTGACCAGATGAAGCGCTCTTGATCGATCCGGCTGGCGAGGTAGGAGTCAATGCGCTGAAGGTTCTCGCGTCCGCCCTCAGATGCGAAGTGAAAACGGCTGGCATTCCGGTCGCTGAAGTAGACCACGTTCACGCGGCGCTTCTCCCACACGATTGGGCGTGTGGTGCGACGGGTCACCCACTCCAGTGCCAGACCATCAGTCTTCGCGGCTTCGTTGAGCAGCTTGTAGGTCAAGGACTCGCTGAAGCGGTTGGCGAGGATCAACACGCTAGTGAACACCGTCACGGCGTTGAGCGTGAAGAGGGACCCCCACACCCACTGGCGAGCTTTCTTGGACCCATCATCGAACTCAACCGACTCCGTCATCTGGTCCCAATCGGACAGGCTGCACACGACCTTGCGGTTGCCACTGGCGTGGCTCTCCAACACGCGTCCGTGAAAGGCGCGGAGGTGGCGGTGACTGTCGTCGTGGAAGAGATGGCGCGAGGTGAGCGCCTTACCGGCGCCGGTCGGTGAGACGGTGGACCAAGTCTGATAGCCGTCAAGCTCGGCAAGATCGTAGTGCTGGTGGAAGAAGGCTGCGTCACGCAGGGTGCGAACTTCTTGAATCGCCAACACGGCTGGCGTCTCATCGATGATGAGGTGCCAACCGTCGAAGTCGGTCAGGTCTGACATCAGTAGAGCGGCGTGGCTGATGACCGCGATGATGTGGTGCTCGCCCGCGTATTTGCTCGGCAGGTATTCGACGGACTCACGAACGTTGATGCCGTCTTCGTCGCTGGAGAGCGGTTCGACCACGAGGTTGCGACCACGCTGCAACGCCGATGCGCGAACCTCACCCGCCACGGCGCGGATGGCATGGCGGCGCTCAGTAACGAACAGGTATTTGCCCTTGAACGATATCGCATCATTAATGGCTCGAAAAGTCTTGCCGCTACCCGGCGCGGCTTCATCAACGGTTACTCGCATAAGACTCCTAATCAGCGTGACGGTCTATCACCTCTATTTAGCAATCCTACTTGAGTCGGTGGACATTTGTCGAAATTGATCTTTCGACGGCGTCATTCGGCGGTCTAACGGCTGTGCGTCAGCATGAATTATCTAATAAGTATCTATAGGTATTGCGTGCCTACGCGACACTGCGTGACTGAAAAACGCCTCAAGTCGGAGCGCGACCGCTAGGGAGCAAGCGAGACGTAGAGGCCGGTCGTCACGAGCGCAGCGAGTGATCGACCTCCCTCCATGTAGACCATGATGGGCGGCTCTGCCGCGTGCTGATCACCAGCTACGGCGTGCCAATTAGCGGCGCGATGTTTGCGCTGGTCAACATGGCGGCGTCCCGCTGTCGCGGTCCACCGATCCACTTGCCGATCACTCCACGAGCAAGCTCGCTCCGTTCCTCGGCTGCGTGGTTGATTTCAATCACGGACTTGGCTTCGCGCCAGATCAGGTTCTCTTGCACGCATACCCGTTCACTGAAGAGCGGGGTTTGGTTCTATCGTCCGAAGGACGGCTTAGACCGCAAGATGACGGACTATGCCGCTTATGTGGTATATCGACTACAATCGGGACGCCGCTTCATTTCGGATGCGCGCACCCTTCGCGCCTGTTCTGCAAACTGCTGTTGATCAGCGTCACCGAGGCCACGCTTTCTCCGTGCGCAAAGTTTATTGGATGCATGTTTTTCACAAGTCAGCGCAAAGTGCCCGGAATAGTAGCATTCTCTAAGTTCTGAGTAGATTGTCGCTGCGCTTTTGATCGGAAGTTGATCAGGTGCAAACGAACAATTAGATACCAAAGTGGGAAATTCTTTAGCTTTATCCTCGCTGAATTTACGTGAATCCTGATCTATATAGGCTTGAAACGTCCGGTCAGTATCTAATGTGTCTTCCAACGCGCACGTGACCTTTTCCGTTTGTTCGATTATCGAACACCCGTAAGCCGTGCTTGCTGTTTGCGCGCTCAAGCACTCTTTAGCTAAATCATTCAGCTTATTTGAAGCGCTCAATGCATCAACATACATTTTCACAGCGCCTGCGCGAAAGCCATTGATGTTATCAAGAGGCTCGATCCGAACCCCTCCGGATACCAGCAGCTTTATTATAGTCTCATTGCCGGAATATAGGGCCTCTCCAAGACTCTCGGATGAACACTTGAAGCCAAACGCAACAGCCTTTACGCAAGGATTTGGATCATTAGACGCGTTGTAAGTCTGTGCTGATGATGGCGGTGTAATCAGAGGGAGAATCAAGCAAACGACGAAACCAGTTATCGATCCGACTAGCCAGCTTAACGCGCTTCCGGTCTGGCGGTCGGTTAGGAAAGGCTGACGCTTGATCCACCACACCGTCGCCGCCGCTATAAGACCGAACATGGCAAGGAAGTAGCCCTGAAGAGGGCTGAAACGGTCAAAGATGCCAATTAGCGAAGATGGAACGCCAACGGCTGCGCCGATAGTTGCGCTTTTCAGGTGAGTGAGACTATTTCGTCCGAAGTCGACAATGCTTGCCACGACGCCCCCGCCCGCAGTGAAGGCTTGAAGGTAACGTCGCGGATTAGCTTAAGCAACGGGTCACACGTCTTCATAAGTGCGCTGCTATCCTTCATTCGGCTAGCGACGCACCACATCACACGATAGGATACAAGCCGCGTAAGTCTGGGGATTTCGGATGCGGGAGGTAGTCGAGCGTTGGAAGGAAGGTCTGACGGTCATCATCCTGACATCCCTCCTGAGCATGGTCGGTTACGTCGCTGCGGGTGGGGTGATCATGGTTGTATGTTGGGTAATCGGCACCAGCGACTGGGATTTCGACGGCTGGGCCAAGCTCGCTGGAGCCATCTACGTGCCGTGGTCGACTGGAGTGGCTCTGAAGGCCTTGCGAGAGCAGAAAAGCAGCGAACTCGGGCAGCGGTGAACGCCGAGAGATAACTAGAAGCAGCGCCTGACTCCAGACAGGCGCTCTGCCCGCTTAGATGCGGGATTTGCTTAGGTGGGGACCGTTTTTAAAAGAGTCGGCGGTCCCCACCGTCACAGCGCATTCGAACCTATGCCTTCGCGCTTACCGGGCGCGTGTCTCGATCACCCCGACCATCAGCGCGCTACCTCGTGGTCGGTGTGCTCTTCGCAAAAGTTGAAGTCGAGACCGGCGCCGGGCTCATCGGTTCGTAGGTAGTTGGGGCAACGCTCCCCATTCGCGTCGCGAAAGTCGCAACGCACGACGCCATCTGGTCCTAGGTCCGTCCGATCCTCTTCGTCAGCGTCAGCGTCATCATAGGCGTCACCGTCGTCGAAGTCAGACGCATCCTGAGGCTCGGATTCTTCGTCGCCGTATGAATCGAAGGCATACTCATGGTCGTTAGGCACGTGGATTTCCTCGCATGGTGGGAGTGGAGGCTCTCGAACCAAACCAAACGGTGCCATTAGCTTCTAGCGTAGAGCTAGGCTGGCAGACGGTTCGTAGCCATGCTGATTATACCCGTCTCTAGTGACGTAGGGAGCCCCGTAGAGCGCGCGACACAAAAAAGGCGACGCAGATCGCTCCACGCCGCCTTCGTGCTCCAGTGAGGCTCCTAGCGCCCCCTAGGGGCGTGTAGCGAGTAAGTAAGTCGTGTAGGCGATCAGCCCCATAAGGGCGCAGCTAACGACTGACCAGATTTTGTCGCTTCGGCTCATGGCTTGCAGACAAACTGCATGAAGTGGTCCGCTATCGAGTCTGGCACGATGGGAGCGGTGCTTTGCTGATACGTCGGGATGTTGTCGGTGTCTAAGACACCGCCATCGGCTTTGTAGTTCGTGAATGAGACAAGCGTAATTGTCTCATTCGGGCAGTCGATCCGGTTTAAGGTCTTGGTTTTGCGATACTGAACGGTCTTGTTGAGTAAATGGTTTGCCTCGGTCCAGAAAGAGCCCACCCCGGTTATGCGCTGGCGATCACGCTCTCTAATCTTGTATACAGAATTGTCATTGCTAATGGTCACAAACACCCAAGCATTTGGGTCCGGGTTCGTTTCAGCCGCATCCGCCATAGCCTCAAGGGCGTCAGCCTGTGCCTCAAGCTCATCCGCCTCCGCATCTTCAACGTTCAGGTCATAGGTGACGTTGTCGCCGACATCGTCTTGAGCGGCGGCGGAGCAACCGGCGAGCGCAAGGCCCGCCAGTGCGGTCATGAACTTGAAACGCCGGGTCACGCCTGACCGGCGAGCTTAGCAGCCTTGTTGCGCGCCCGCGTCGCCCGCGCTGCATCGATAGCGGCTTGCGAGCGTGGAGCGCGGCTCTTCTTCGCCACGGGGTCACCAGCCACCTCGCTGCGCATGTAGGACGTGGACTTCCCCATGCTGTCGATGCGTTCGAACTGGTCATCGAAGAGACCCGCCTTTACCGCTTTCTCAAAAGTGTCGAGCGCGGCCGGAAACTTGTCGGCCTTGACCCGGCGCCGCTCACCAACGTCGAGTGCTTCGCCCTTGTAGGTCGGACGGAACTCAACGCTGGAATTGCTCCGCTTGATCCACGAGCGACCCTTCAGCGGTTCCGTGCTGTCAAAGCGCTCGCGTGTGCTCTGGACGCCCTTGATCACCGCTGCGTGCGCCTTCGCAGGATCGTAAGGCCGGTGCTCAAAATCCTCATCAGCGTCCGGCGTAAAGAACGCCTTCAGGTCATCTAGCAGCGACATCAACCGACTCCTGTTTGTCTGTGGTGCGCGTGACATCACCGATGTCTAGTAAAGCGTCAACACGCTGATGTGGTGAGCACGCGGTCACGACGCGACCAACACGCATCCAACCACGAAGAGCGACAGCGACGCCACGTTCAGAGTTCTGGCGAGCAGCCGCAACATGGGCCAGCGCCACTCCAGCCGTCTCTTCAGTGTCTTACCATAAGGCTTGATATTCGTGTCAGCCAAGCTCTCAAGATAATGGAAGGCCGTTCGGTCTTGAGCCTCTTGCGTCATTACGAAACCACCAATCACCGCAATCACGACGCCTATGACGAACGGCCAAGCGTTAGCTTGCGCAACCCGCGAAGTCGCAAGTGCGCCACCATTGATCGCCACTAGCGTCGCTAGCAGCCACGCGCTGATCGATTGACCACGCATGTAGTGCGTCTCGGAAAGGCGCTTTCGCTGCTTTCGATGCTCAGCCTCCTCGGTTGGATCATTCCATTGCTCGACCGGCTTGGGTCGAAACCAGTCTAGAACCCTGCTCATGCGCGCAGCATGGCTTGCTTGCGCGAGCGGTGCAACGTGTAGGTCATCCGCTTGCTGATCAGGCGCTCGTGCTAAATACAGCATGGCTGACCGATACTCTTCACACGCACGCGCGGTCTACGGACCCGCAAGCGCCGCACTGGCGATCACACCATCTGACGCGACCACATTAGACGCCACCAGCGGACTCTATGTGGGCGGCGCAGGCAATCTCACGGTGGAAATGCTCGACGGTGGCACCGTCACCCTGACGGGGGTTCAGGGTGGCTCTGTGCTGCCCCTACGGGTTGTTCGGGTGCTCGCCAGCACGACCGCGACCAACATCGTCGGACTGCTGAACTGATGATCGGGTTGTCGCTCTCACTGCCAACGGCAGCACTCCGCATCCCGAACGCCCTTGAGGCACCAGTCGGCTACATCTTCATCACCGACGCTGATGGCGCGATCCTGATCGACGGCGACGGCACCTACCTCGTGGAGGCGCTGTGATGGTGGAGACCCGCAATGCCAACCTTCCAAGTCAGTATCTCGGACAAGTGGCCACCGGCTGCTACATGCCACGCAGTTCCATCACGGGTGCGAACCGCTACGCCCGCACCCGCGATATGGTAATCACCACTGAAGTGGTCACCAATCCGAAGGTCGGATGGGCACGCTGGCGGGTTGCATCTGGCATTGAAAGCGCTCCTGCCGCCGCGTGCAAATTCATCGCCGCGCTCGAATATCCCACGGGCGTGTTCACCTACGCTGATCAGTGTATCGCGGCTGGAACGCCGGGGTCACCGGCCGAAGTAGATATGGCAGCGAACGCGACGCTCTTGCTCGACTTCGCGGTCACGATCCCAAAGGGTGCTCAGGTCTACGTCTGGGCGCGTCAGTTCAGCGCCGATGGTTCGGGTGTTCTGTGGCGTCAGGGTCAGCACCCGCTCACCGCGCGACCCGGCTGCTACCTTGATCTTGGACAGAATGCCTCACCGCCAGCGTTGCTGAACGCGTTCGGTGGTTCACCGGCTGAGTTTAGCTTCCCGCCAGTCCTGTTCCTTGGTCAGACCCGCCGTCCGTCTGTTCTCGTGTTTGGAGACAGCCGCGAAGAAGGCGGCACTGAAGGTCCGCGCACGCCTCATTATGACAACGGCCTCTGCATCGGCGCAATCGGTCGCCACTTCGGCTACACCAGCGTTGCGGAGTCTTCTTCGTCGCTCAACCAATTCACGGGCGGAAGCTCGGCCAACCGGTCGAACCGCTTGGCGCTCGCGCCTTACTTCACCCACATCGTCAACGCGTGGGGTGTCAACGATATCGGCACCGGTCGAACCGTTGCGCAGTTTCTTGCTGACCGTGCGACGTTCGCGGGCTACTTCCCCAACAAGCAGGTGATCGGCACCACCATGCCGCCTTACGTCCCCTACACTGACGGCGGGCGCACAATCGCCGGACAGAGTCTCGGCACCAACCAGCCGAAGGTTCGGGAGGCGAACCGTGCGATCCGGGCTGGTATTGCCGGTGAGGCGTTTATCTTCGACACGGCGCGTGGTGCCGATCCCTTCGACCGCGACGCCTATTCGGTTGATCCCGACCCATCTGCTACGACTGCCCGCTTCCCGGCTGCGCAGATAACAGCATCGATCAGCGCCACGACATTGACTGTGACCGCCGTGACCAGTGGAACGCTCGGCTATGGAACGTGTCTCACGGAAGGGCTGGGGAACGCCTATGATAGCAGTCCCTACTATGGCACCATGATCCTTGAGCAGTTGACTGGCACGACTGGCGGCGTTGGCACCTATCGCGTCAACTTCAGTCAGAATACTTCGTGGCGCACGATGTATGCTGGCGGCTGGGGTTCGAAGGACGGATTGCACCTAAATGGCATGTTGGCAGAGCAGGTGCGCGAACGGCTTGCCCCAGCCATCGATCAGATCAGGCGCTAACGTCGCGATCACGGATGCAGATGGGTCTTGGTCTTGCTGTGACAGTGACGCGGACGCGGACCGCTGAAGCGCCCGCGTCTAGCAGGGCGCCGCCGAACGCTATGCGCAACGCCAGCGGTGATTACGTCCGCAACAGCAGCGGCGGCTACGTGCTCGTTTAGGCGTCACTCCACGCTATCCACAGTTGCGTTTGTTCCCGATGCGTTCTTCACGAGTTACCCGGCGCGTATGAGCGCCAACACCCGCATCGACTCCCTCTGGGATGTCACCCGCATCGGGTCCAATCTGGCGGTATTCTGCGATTGTGGACACTCCAGCATCGTGGACGCGAAGCGGTGCGCCCGCTGGTATGGCGTCCACCGGTTCGACATCCGCTGGCACGTGCTGGCGCGGCATCTGCGCTGCACCAAATGCCGGGGGAGACCGTCACACCTACGGGTCACCCACCAGCTACCCACTGCACCTGACCGGTTCCCGAAGACGGAAGACCAGTGGAACGCGCTGATCAAGCGTCAGCGGGGCTAAATCATGGGTGCCAGATCGACCACCACGCTTTGGAGCCAAGCGCCCGTCTAAGACCCGTCAGGGCGGCTCCACGACGCTGCGTGACCAGAGCGCAGCCTACCGGCGTCAACGTGACCGGATCATGGATGCAGACCCGCTGTGCCGATATTGTCGGGCGGAAGGTAGGATCACGCCCGCGACCGTGCTCGATCACGTGCTGGCCTTGTCGCTCGGTGGAACCAACGAGCCCGCGAACCTCGCACCCGCGTGTCGCGACTGCAACGCGCGCAAAGGCGTGGACGAACAGCGCTACCTCCAGCGCGGCTATGACCTCGCCGTGGTCGGTCAAGACGCGGCGCTACGTGAGTGGATGCGAAAGGCGCGACGCTAGCGGAGCACTCTCAGTCTTTGAACTCTTCGGCGATCACGAGCCACGGTGACCACCAAGCGATGTATACGCTTTGGTCGTCAACATCCTTGATCGACGGATGGTAGTGCATCTTGATCACGCCATACTTGTCATCGTTGACCAAGCCTTGGAACAGGTGACGTTCGACGGCTTCGACCTGATTGCGATTCAGCCCCCAATCGAGAATGACAAAGCCGTCAAGGTTGCCTCCTTCACGTCGCGCCCAACCGGCGTAGCTGGCGCGACGCTGTGATGGGTTGGTGGTTACGCCGATCACGTATTGGGTGACGTGCTTGGAGGCGGCAATCGCCTTGCAGGTTTCGAGTAGCTGGTCGTGGTTGTAGGGCATCAATGCTCCCGCAATGATAAATAGAAGTGTGCACCATCGGTGCTACGCATCGCCGATGGACCGGGGCGGGTGTTTTCCTACGGGAGGGCGCCTGCCCAAGTCCGCCCTTCAAGTCTTTTTATACGCTGTCAGATTGTTCATCGGGCTTGGGCCTGAGCGCTTCGATTGGCTCCGCCAGCAAAGCGCCGTCAGCTTCGATGACTTTACAAAGATCAGCCCAAAGCGTCTGATCGGAAGAAAGCTCTTTCCAAACGGAACGTAAACCTTGACCTTCATCCGATATAGGAATGATGCTAGCTATATCCGAACCGACCTGCGTCAATGCGATAATTTCTAGGTTAGATTTCTGTTCTGGCTTGCCGTGTATTCTTAGCACTAACCCGCGAGCAAAAACATACGCCATTCCTTGGTTGTCGAAGGTTAGCGTCACCTCAAGAGGGATTCCCGTTGCACCATTGATCAGGCCAGCATTTTCCAAGAACAGCAGCGGTCTCACATCATCCGGGAAAAGCTCTTTGACCGCTGATCGAGCGATATAGCTCTTTGTAGCGAATTGCGCTAACTTAGAGAAGTTGAACGCCTCTTCTTGCGAGAATTCAGATAAAAAACGAAGAGTCCGTATCGAGAAGGTTCCAGACTTCCTTATCTCTCCAGCAAGAACCCTAGCCCAGATGCCTCTCATTCGATCTGTAGAAGCAGTCTCGGCATACTGTTCGAAAACGTTCAGCCAATCTTCATCGATCACTTCACTATCGGCGACGCTTGTTCGATCAGGCTCTCTTGCTAGTTCTACAACAGCCTCGTGCATAATCTGTTCTTTGTTATTTTGCTTGCGATATTCCTTTCGGAGCAAGTTGTCCGCCGCTCGCTTAATAACTTCGGGATCAGCTACTACGCTCTCGGCTGCGGCTTTTGCGACCGCCGCGTCCATCATGCGAAGAGCGCTAGTTTTGGATTCAATCTTGGAAGCCGCGCGATCAGCCCATGCTACTGGGTAAGACATCAAAGCGCCGACAAGCTGATTGAAGGCCTTTATGGCAGATCGCTGGATCGGAGGTGGTAGACCGGTCAGCGCACTTGTTGCGGCATTTAAGGCAACGCTGGTCGACGTCGTGCTCTCTTCTTCAGTCATGCGTCCTCCACGTGCGCTAAATACCAACATGCAACGTGGTCGCAAACCAGCCAATCCGGCGCTGAAGGAACTCTCCGGCACCTACCGCAAGGATCGTCACGCCGACATCGTGGCGCTCGACGCTGCACCTAGCGTCTCACCACCAGTGCAACCCTCCTACCTGACCGCTGAAGCTCGGCTGGTGTAAGAGGAAGAGCTAGAGCGGGTGATCGCCTGTGGTGCGACTGACACCGACTCTTCGATGTTCGGCCGCTACTGCGAGATCGAGGCGCTGTTCCGCCTAACCGTGATGTCGGGTCAGTCGCCCACGGCGGCGACCATGACCGAACTGCGCAAGATGGCGGAACTGCTAGGCATTGCCGGTCTGAAGTCGCGCCTCGCCAAGCTCTCATCCACCACGACGGAGACGAAGGTCAGCCCCTTCACCATCCGTCCAAAGGCCTGATGTCTATCAGGTCGCGGGTGCTGCTGACCCACGATGCGGACGCGCTCTCTGCGTGGATCGTGGAGCACCACGGCTGCACTCCGACGCTAGGGCGCCGCGTAGGTGACCGTCAGGCGCTGATCGTCGCCACAGACGATGCCACGGCGGCGCTGATCGACGCTCACAACGCCACCATCGTGCCCGCACCGGCACCAGTGCCCGTCACCGCGACCGTGGAGACCATCGTTGCCAGCAACCCGGATGCTGCGTTCGACCTGTTCGGTGGCACCAAGCCGCGCCTTCAGGTCTACTCCCGCAAGCTTGTGTCGTGGCTCTCCACCCGGTCGTGGACCAACGCGGGGAAGAAAGCCGCTATCGCCAAGCTGAAGGCGGCTAAGCAAGCGCTAGATCACAACGCCATAGAGGCGGCGGCGCACGACCTAGCCACCACGCTTGAACGTCAGGTGGGCGCTGACAACCCGAACGTTCTGGTGACGCACGTCGCGTGCGGTCACAGCCAACGTCCGGACTGCTTTTCTTGCCAGATCGCGCAACGGGTGGCGGAAAAGCTGCGCCTGAAGTTCGCCAAGGTATTCAGTGACCGGTTTGTGAAAGGGGTCAGCCATCCGAAGGAGTTCGACAAGCTCGCACCTATCGAGATTGCGACGCTACCCGCTGAAGCACTGGTGCTGGTCATCGATGACGTGGCGACTAGCGGCTGGCATATGGAAGAAGCGCTTCAGACGCTCAGAAGTGCGGGCAAGGCGTGTCTTGGTTTCTCATGGATTAGCGGCACCGTTGACTGATCGTCTAAATATGCTGTGCTACCTAAGTTCAAACGTAAATCATTCAGCTTTCGTGCTTTCGAATACGCTCAAAAGGTCATCGACGGACGGATAGACGCGTCGTGGCAAGTCCGTGCGCAATGTCAGCGCTCGCTTGCGCTCTTCGACCGGCCTGACATCGCCTACGATGAAGCGCGTGTAGACCACTTTTGTGAGTTCGGACAGGCGCTTCCACACGTCATAGGGCCGCTTGCGGGCGAGTGCTTTTGCTTCGAACCGTGGCAATTGTTTCTGTTTGCCAACATCTTTGGCTTCATCGTGAAGGCAACCGGCCTACGGCTGCACCGTGAAGTCTTTGCGTTGCTCCCGCGCGGTTCTGCAAAGTCCACCGTTGCAGCAATTATCGGCAACTACATGGCCTTTTGTGAAGGCGAGGGCGGTGCGCAGGTCTTGTCCGGCGCTACCTCTATGGATCAAGCGATGCACGTCTTCGAACCTGCACGCCAGATGGCGTTGCAGACGCCTGCAATGTGCGAAGCGCTCGGACTGGAGGTGAACGCCCGGTCAATTTACCAGATTAGCAGCGGGTCGAGCTTCAAACCCGTCATTGCCAAGACAAAAGATGGCGGATTGCCGTGGTGTGCAATAGCCGATGAGCTTCACCAAGCGCTCGACGGCACGCAGCTACAGGCGTTCCGCACCGGCATGGGAAAGCGTCGCGGCTCTGACCCGCTGCTACTCATCATCAGCACCGCTGGCGTCAATCTGGCGGGCATATGTCGCTCTGAACAACTCTATTTCGAGTCTGTCCTGAACGGCTCAGTCAGGGATGATGCCAAGTTCGCCCTTATCTATACGATTGATCTAGGAACGGATGACTGGAAAGACTTGAAGGTTTGGAAGAAAGCTAACCCGAACTATGGCGTTAGCGTCGATGAGACGCACCTGAAGGGTGAATATGAGAAGGCGCTTCAGTCACCGGCTGCGCAGGCGGACGCTCTTACCAAGTATCTGAACGTCTGGTGCAACACAGCGGCAGGATGGCTCAACCAAGCCGATTGGTCGCGGGCGGCTCAACCATCGCTGGAGATACCGCCGGGCGTGGAAGTCAGCATCGGTGTCGATATGTCCACCAAGACGGACCTGACCGCGATCACGGTCGGGTGGACGATGCCTGACGGTCGCCACGCCTTCGTCTCCTACTTGTTCGTTCCTAGCGGCGCACTGGAGCGCAACCGCAACTCGACCGCCTACGCTGATTGGATCGCGTCTGGTCACCTCATCCAAACGGAGGGCACCGCCAGCGACCACGCCGCCGTGCGCGACAAGCTCAAGGAACTGCTGAAGACCTACCGGGTGCAGGTCATCCACTACGATGAGTGGGAAGCGAACACCATCATGCAGGAACTAGCTGCCGATGGTGCCAACGTCGTGGCGTTCAGCTTGAAAGCGCCGATCATCGGACCGGCGATGGATGACTTCGAAGCCGACCTTCAAAACAGGCTCATCGTCCACCCTGACAATCCGTGCCTAAATTGGCAGGCGCAGAACATCAGCGTGCAACCGCAAGGCAAGTTCAAGAGACCGTCGAAGCCAACTGGACAAGACCATCTGCGTATAGACGGCATGGTCACGGTCATTCTTGCGCACGCTGGCCTAAGGGTGGCCGCTCCGGAACCACTCGACCTCACGCTGGAGTGGTTCGACTAAGCCGTTCGTCTAAATACCGGATGGGAAAACTATCAGATTGGTTCTTCGGTCCGCTCGAAACGAAGTCAGAGACGATCACGCCACATAGCGAAGCATATGTCGAAGATCGTATGCTTTCGATGGACGCGGGCGGCTTCACCAGCGTCGCTTACGCGTGCGCTCAGATCATCAGTCAGGGGCTGGCACTACCGCCCGCCTATGTGCAGCGGGTCACTGGCACCGGCCGTGAGTTCGCTACCAAGCACCCGCTCTACAACCTCCTTAATGCCAAGCCGAACCGCACGCAGTGCAGTTATGAGTTCCGCGAAGTCATGGGATGGCAAGCCGCTCTCCACGGCAACGCCTACGCGTGGATTAACCGCGCCCGCAATGGCGAGGTGCTTGAGCTTGTTCCGCTCGACCACAGCGAAGTCAGTCGCATCGATCCCGTCGAGCTAGGCGCAGCCCCCACGTTCAACGTTGGCGGGCGCACCTACGACACCCGCAACATCTGGCACTTCAAGGGACCATCGGCACACCGTCGTGGCGGGCTGGTGACTTCGGCAGAGGCACGCCGCGCCATCACCCTGATGTCGGTGGCGGAGTCCTTTGGAACCGACCTGTTCGCCAACCGGGCCGCGCTCGAAGGCATCATGAGTATCGACGGGGCGGCGAGCAAGGAACAACTAGACCAGCTTCGAACGCAGATGAGGGAGCGCCACACCGGGGCGGGCAAGCGTGGTCGCACCGCCTTCATCCCGGCTCCGGTCAAGTATCAGGCGCTATCTGCGACCGCGACGGACAGTCAGTGGCTGGAGACCCGCCGCTACCAGATCGAAGAGATTTGTCGCTACTTCCGCGTCTCGCCCACGAAGGTGTTCCACACGCTTGGCAGTCAGTCCTACTCCAGCGTCGAGCAAGCGCACATCGCGCACGATCAGGACACGGACGCTCACTGGCACGCCCGCTTTGCGCAGTCAGCGACCAACAACCTGTTGAGCGACTCTGACCGCGCGGCCGGATACTCTGTCGTTATCGACAATCGCGACTACCTACGTGGCACCGCTAATGAGCGCGCCGACTATTACAACAAAGGCCTGACGGGTGGTTGGCTGACACAGAACGAAGCGCGGGAAGCTGAAGGCTACGCGCTCTCTAATGATCCCGACGCCAATCGTCTGAGACCGGCCGCAAACTTGTTCGGCTCGGTCGCACCGGCAAACAAAAAGACGCCGGAACCTAAATAGGATCATGGAAACAAAAGTGATCCGCACCTCACTGGAGGTGAAGTCCGTCGAAGACAATGACGGCAAGATGACCTTTAGCGGTTATGCCTCCACGTTCGGCAATGTCGATCACGTCGGCGATGTCGTTGAAGCTGGCGCCTACAAGTCCACCATTGCCCACCACAGCGACACTGGCACCATGCCCGCGATGTGGCTCAACCACGAATACAAGGGCATTCCGGTTGGTGTGTGGAAGTCGATGCGCGAAGACGCGAAGGGGCTCTTCGTTGAAGGCGAACTGATCGACACAGCGGCGGGCCGGGACATTTACGCAGCCCTAAAGGCAGGCGCGATCAAGTCACTTTCAATCGGCTATCGCGTAACCGGTTATGAGCACAAGGGCGGCAACCGTCACATCACGGGCGCCCACCTTGACGAAGTGTCGGTTGTGACCCGTCCGGTCAACGAACAAGCGCAGATCGTCGCTGTCAAATCGTTGCCTGACAACCTTGAAGCGATGCTCAACGACGCTGGTTTCTCCGCTGATGCAATCGCCGCCCTGATGGCGTCGCGTGACGATCCGCAGACTGAGGCTGATGACGCAGATAAGAGCGTCGAAGCAACAATCGAAACTGAAGAAAACGCTAAATACGATGAGGCGGCGATCATGGCCGCAATCGAGAAACTGGCAACGGCCATGAAGGAGACGAATGTCTGATAATCTGATCGACAAGCTGAACACACTTGCAAACGAGTTCAAGTCGGCGCTTGAGCGTAACGACGAAGCCGCTACGGAGCGCCTGAACACCGCCATCAGCACTCTTGAAGCCAAGATGCGCGCTGATGAGGCTGACGCCAATCGCGTCACCACCAACGGTAGCGCGGCTGATGAGGCTGAAGTGAAGGGCTTCCGTGACTTCCTGATCACGCGCGAAGTCAAGGCGATGTCGGCGACCGTCAACCCGACCACCGATGGTGGCGTGACGATCCCGAAAGTCATTGCGGCCGACATCCGCAAGTATGTCACTGACCGTTCGGTCATGCGCAAGCTTGCGCAGGTTCTGACCGTGACCACGCCGGACTTCCACATCCCCGTTCAGACTGGCGGCGCTGGTGCAGAGTGGGTTGGTGAGACGACCCGCAACACAACTGGCACGCCGACCATCGAAAAGGTTGTGCCGCCCATCGGTGAGATTAGCGCCCGCGCTCTGATCACGCAGCAGTTGCTTGAGGATTCTCAGTTCGACCTTCAGCCGTTCCTCGTTGCCTCGCTTGGCGACAAGTTCGATGAAGCTACGGGCACCGCGTTCGTGCTCGGCGACGGCACCAACAAGCCGAAGGGTCTGTTCACCTACGCGACCGCTGCCACGACCGACAAGGCTGGCACGCGTCCGTTCGGCACCTTCCAGCACGTCGCCTCTGGCGTGTCTGGCGGTCTTGGTGACCTCGATAAGCTGATTGATCTTGTCCACAGCCTCAAGGCCGGTCACCGCGCCAATGCGAGCTTTGTGATGAGCAAGGCGACGCTTGGTGATTACCGCAAGCTGAAGGACTCGAATGGTCAGTATATCTGGCAGCCGTCCACGCAGGCTGGACTTCCGTCCACGTTGCTTGGCTACCCGGTTTTCGAAGACGAAAACGTAGCTGAGAAGGGCACCGCGAACGGCCTTGCTGCTGCGTTCGGCGACTTCCGCGCGGCTTACACCATCGTTGATCGCGTAAGCATGACCACGCTGGTGAACCCGTATTCGTTCGATCCCTTTATCGCGATCAGCGCCCGCGCCCGCGTGGGTGGTTGTGCGACGGACACCACGGCGCTCAAGTTCCTGAAGCTGTCCGTTTCGTAATCGAAGTCTCCTAGAAGGGAAGCAAAGGCTCGGCATCAGCGATGATGTCGGGCCTTTGTCCTAAATACCACCATGGAAGTTTTGATCGAAACACAGCTACGCGAGTGGTGCCGCCTTGAAGAGGGCGTCGATACCCTGACACTGACCATGTTGGAAAGCGCCGCAATCGACGTGATCGAACACCAACTGAACGGTCGCATTCGCCCCTACGTGGACGAAGAGGGCGCGACGGTGACGCCTCTAATCAGTGAGTCGATCAAGCACGCAATCTCCGTCTATGTCGGTGCTCACTTCAACGACCGTGACGGTGCAGTTGATGAGGCGATGCGGGCTGTAACCCGGCTTTGCGCAGTCCACCGGAACTACTGTCTGTGACGATCCGCAGCGGGTCACTTGACCGTTCCCTCACACTCTCGACCGAAACACAGACGCGCGACAACGTTGCGCAGATAGTGTCCACGTGGACGGTCGTAGCCACCGCCTGGTCAGAGCGTCTGGAGCTTCGCTGGAGCGACGTGGAGCGCCTTGGGGTTTCGGAGCGTCAAGCAGCCGCCCGCTACCGCATACGGTGGCGCACGGGCGTCACAGTGGGGATGCGCGCCACCGTGGATGGTCAGCACTACCGCGTCAGGGGCGTTGCGCCGGAGGGGCGCCGGGATGCGCTGGTGCTGACGCTGGTCAGCGAGTGAGCGCGACCGCCAACCTACGCGGCTTCAAGGAGCTTCAGCAGCGCCTACGGAACTTAGCCGACAAGGAAGCCACACAGGCCGGTCAGGCGGCGGTGCGTGCCGCCGCAAAGGAAGTCGCGAAGAAGATTGAAGCCGCCGCTCCGGACGGCCCCCGCGCGGAAGGTCAGACGGTGAAGCGGCGCGGCAAGGGCGGGAGCTACGACAGCGCCCACCGCAAGATCAGGAATCACGTCATCGTCCGCAAAGGGCGCCCGCAAAAGACCACAATGGTGCGCGCGCTCATCGGCATCGACACCATTCACGCCCACATGGTCGAATACGGGACCATCCACCAAGAGCCGCAGCCGTTCGCCGGGCGCACGCTGGAGCGTGAGACGCAAGCGGCTATCGACACTATGGCGAAGACGCTCGACCGGCGTCTGATTAAGCGTGGCGTCTAAATAGTCGATGTTGAACGAAACTCTGACGACGCTACTCTTGAGCGTATCACCGAACGTCTACGTGGCTAAAGCGCCGCTAGATTACTCGACGCCAGCCATTGTCTACAACCACCTTGCCACAGCGCCGGTAGACGACCTCAACGCTGACCTAGACGACCTTGAAGAGCACGCCTTCGCCCTCATCCAAATCGATGTCTACGACCCTGACTTGAAGGTCGCATCCGCGCTAGCACGCACGATCCGCCGCAAGCTACGCACCACCGTCGAACGCGACTTCGGTGTGACGTGGACGGAATGCTTCAGCGACACTGATGAGACCACTGAGCGCACGCTTCACCGCGTCGTCATGCGCTTCCGAGTCTTCGCCCTGATGTGATCAGCGTCGTCACGCTGATGTGAAGACTGCGCCCGTCACGCGGGGTCAAATGCCTAAATAGAAGCGAACGAAACTCGGTTGAAACAACCAAAGGAGAAAGATGGCAGCAATCAACGCCAAGGCAACTACTGTTCACATCAAGGTTGGCGCGGCTGCGCCGGTCAAGATCGGTGGCATCAAAGACTTCGACTTCGGCGGTGGCAGCGCTCCCGACATCGACACCAGTGACCTAGACTCGACTAAGCGTGAGTTCATGACAGGCTTGGCCGATGAGGGTGAGATGACGCTGACCCTCAACTATCTTCCGACCGACGCCGGTCAAACGGCAGTGTCGGCGGCGCGTGACGCGAACACTCGCATTCAGCTTATCATCGCCAACGTGCCCGGCAACGTAAAGTGGGAAGCTTACGCCTACGCGAAGACGTTCTCGATCTCCGGCGGTCTCGATCAGGCATTCAGCGCCAGCGCATCGTTCAAGTTTGACGGTGCAATCACGAAGAGCGCAACGACCTAAGATGGCGGTTCTCTCACGTGACGCCATCCTTGCGGCAAAGCCGCTTATGGAGGCGTTCGCAACTGAGTGGGGTGGCGAAGTCAACGTCCGTGCGCAGTCTGTGAAGGCGCGCACGGAGATGTATGACGTGATCGTCGCAAACCACCGCGCGCTAGAGGATTATGCGGACGATCAGGCGCTACCTGAAGGCGAGCGCGCCGGGGTGGCTGAGGTTAAACCGCTCGACCAAGCCGTGGTGATGCTTATCTTCAGCATTTGCGATGAAAGTGGCAAACTCATCTTCACCATGGATGACATCGACCGGTTCGAAGAGTTGAGCTATCCGACCGTCATGACGTTGTGGATGGCGGCAAAGCGCCTGAACGATACCGCACAACCGGCACAGCCCGTTAAAAAAAAGACTTCGCGCTAAACTTCGACCGTCAAATGCTCTTCCGTCTTGCCCTCGCCATGGGGCGGACGGTGGCGGAACTCGACGCGACACTCTCACCGGCCGAGTTCGAAGAGTGGAAGGTCTACTTTCAGGTCGAACCGTGGGGCACGGCGGCAGCGGATGAGCACTTCCGTGGCCTCTATCAACTGTTCTGGTGCTTTCACTCGAAAAAAACCATGCCGGAGTTTCTTGATCGCTTTCCTGAAGAGCGTGCACGTCAGCGTCGGCGCGAAGAGCGCAAGACCGCTGAAGAAAAGATATTTGACTTCTTCAACGGGCTCGGTTGAGGCGGTTTTCGCCTAAATAGTTCCAGATATGGCGAAAGCAGGCTCACTCTACGTAGACCTCAACCTTGAGGCAGCAAACTTCATTGGCGGGATGCGCAAGGCGGCGGCTGACACGGAAAAGCACGCCCGCCAGATCAGCACTTCGATGTCGCTGATCACGTCATCGGTGAAGGGTGCCGCCCTTGGCTTCATCTCCGCATTCTCAATCGACGCAATGGCGAACCAGATCAAGGCGGCTGCGGACTTCGGCGACGCTATCGTGGACACAGCCGACAAGATCGGCGCGTCAACCAAGTTCCTACAAGAGTTCTCCTATGCGGCACAGATGAACGGTTCCAGCGTCGAGACCGCGCGCGTCGGACTTGAAAAGTTCGCCAAGCTGATGGGTGAAGCCGACAACGGGTCTGAGAAGGCGCGCAAGACGCTTGCCGAATACAACATCACGACCAAGGACATCGGCGAAGCTACCCTTCAAGCCGCCGATGGTATCAGTAAGCTCGACAACCGTCAGGCGCAGCTTGCGGCTACGTCCGAACTGTTTGGGAAGAAGGCGGCTGACCTGACCGTCACGCTTGCGGGCGGACGGGCCGGTATCTCCGACATGGCGGTGGCGGCGCAACAGCTAGGCATCGTCATGGAAGACGATGTGCTCCGCAACGCTGGTCCGATGAATGACAAGTTGGATCAGATGAAGATGATTCTGAGCGCGCAAACCGCGAACGGCATTCTTCAGAACGCTGATGCGATCATGAGTCTGGCGAACTCCTTTGCAAAGGCGACTTCAGGGCTGCTTGGCTTCATCGAAAACATGCAGGTAGCGCGGAACCTCAGTCTTCAGGGTGGTAATCCGCTCAATTGGGACTTGGGTTCACTCGCGACGGGGCTGATCGAAGGTAAGTCGATCAACACCATTCGTCAGGATGCCCGTAACGCCCTTGCTGGCACGCAGGCCGGTCGCGAAGCATTGGTCAAAGACAACAACCGCCGTTGGCGCGCGGGGGTTGCAGCCGGTCGTGACCCGAAGACCGACCCGGAACTGATGTCGCTCTACAAGCAGAACGTGTGGCTCAAGCAGGAATGGCAGCGGGTCGCGGCCGGGCGCTCTGGCGGTGGTCTCACGCCACCACCGCCCGGCGCTGGCACCATCGACCTTCCAACCACCAAATCAACGCCAGCCAAGGCGGGACCAAGTGCGAAGGAACTAGCCGAAAAGGAGCTTCAGCGGCTCGCCAGCTACCAGCGTGACCTAGCGGCTGGTGAAGATGCCATCGCCCGCGCCCGCATGGGGCTGTCCACGTCGATCAGCGACCGCGCCGACATGGAACGTGAAATGCTGGCGCGTGAGCGTCAGGCGGCTGAAGCGGAGATTGTCGAGCGGCTACGCACTGGCGACCTGAAGGCGCAGGAAGCCGACGCGCTCCGCAAGATCAACGCGAAGCTCTACGGTGAGGCGACAAAGGACGCCAACGGTGAAATCACCGTGTCTGCACCCGGTCTGCTCGGGCAGGCGATCAGCCTTCAAGAGCGCGAAGAACTGGCGCGCCAGTCGCTCGAATTGGCATCAGGCGAAATCGACATTCAGCGCGACCTCAAAGAGTCGTCGCTTGGACTGGCACGCTCATCCGGTGAGCGTCGCACCCTGACGCTGCAAATCCTCGATTTGGAGTTCGAGCAACAGCGACTGGCGCTTGAGCGGGTTCGCGATAGCGAGAAATCGAGTGAAGCCGACAAGGCGATAGCCAATAAGAAGCTCGCCATCTTGGGTGCCCTTCAGACGGAGGCACAGACGCGCGCTAAGCGTGAGACCGCTGGTCCGCTGGAAAGCTACCTAGACGCCCTCCCGCGCACCACGGGTGAGATAAACGACGCGCTCGAATCCATTCAGGTCGAAGCACTCGACCGCATCAATGACGGGCTGACGGAAGCCATTATGTCGGGCAAGTCGCTGGTGGGCGTCATTGGCGACGTGATGTCCACGGTGGTGCGCGGGCTGATCGACATCGGCCTGAAGCAAGCCTTCATCAAACCGCTCGGTGACCTGTTGTTCGGCGGTGGCGGTGGAGGCGGGCTGCTTGGCAGCATCGTCGGCGGACTGTTCGGCGCTGCAACAGGTGGCGTTGCTGGTGGCATCGGCGGCGGCATCAGCCTCAACGGCAGCGCGTTGCCATCGGTGATCCCGACCCTTGGCATCGGGGCGCGTGCCAACGGCGGCTACACGGCGCCGGGCATCTACCGGGTAGGCGAGCGCGGTGAGGAAATCATCGAAGTCGGTAGTCACGCCAACGTGGTTCCCAACCATGCGCTGAAGTCGCTCCAGCGCGACGCTGGCGGGCAGGCGATCAACGTTCACATTGGAAGCATCACGTCCAACGATCCTGAAGCCGTGCGCGGCATGGTCTTCAGCGGCATCATGGAAGCAATGCCGATCATCAATCAGTCGGCGACTGAAGCGACGATGCGCAAGCTCGGGAGACCACGCACCTAAATAGTGGGTGCAATATCCTGTCCCTTTCACTCCGTTTACGCCCAACACGCAAAGACTGACGATCAGCACGCGTGTCACCACAGCGCGCTCTGACTACAGCCTCAAGGCGCAGCACATCTACAACGATGCCTCATGGTCGTTGACGTGGACGTGGCCACCGATGCGACACGCTCAAGCCGAGCAAGTGGCAGCGTGGATCGCCAGCCTTCGTGGTCCCGTTGGAACGTTCCGCTACACGCCAAAGCAAGCCATCGTGAGCGGCCTGACGGGCAAGACGCTGGCGCTTCCCGCCTTCAGCCAAAACTCTACCATCAGGATCGCGGGATGGTCCGCAGGGGAGGCGTCACAGCTTCGGCTGGGGCAGTTCTTCAGCATCGGCGCGCAACTCTTCCGCATTGTTGCCGCGCCCGTCAGTGCAGCGGCTGATGGCACGTGCGATGTGGAGTTCGAACCACGCATCCGCACCACGGTCGCGCAAGGCGCCGTCGTCGTCTTCAACGCGCCAGTGGGGCTCTTCCGCCTGATCGGCACGGAAGACGTTGGCTACACGCTAGGCGTGGATGGTGCGGACTTCGGCTCAATGTCGGCCATCGAGGCGGTGTTCTGATGCGGCCGGGTCTCAACACACCGATTGGCTCGACGGGCACCACCTACCGGGATGCACTGTCTGGTCATGAAATCACCACCGCCTTGGTGGCGCGGTTCGACTTCGCGTCGGAAACCTTGTGCGCGTGGACTGGTCCGGAGACCATTCAGCCGCAGATGACAGGCGACACGCTGCTAGACAACCAAGTCATTCACCCGCTGGTCAACGGGCTGGTGGTGAACGTCGGCGACAACGTGATGAGCTATACGGGCTCGGACGAACTGCCGATCACGCTGGCACTTCCCGACGCGCCCGATGAAACCCTGATCGCGGCGCAGGTCTACCCATCGGAGTATCGCGGGCGTCGAGCGACCATCTGGTCCGCCATCTTAATCCGAACTGGCAACCCCTTGGAAGCGCCCATTTGGGCGTTCCGGCGCGTCAGAACCGGCGCAATGGATAAGCTCCAGATCAACCGTGACGCCAGCCAACACACGCTCACACTGACGATTGAAAGCCATGCCGGGCTGATCGCGGGGAGTGGCCAGTCAACCTACATGAGTCAGCAATTGATCGATCCGCTTGACCGTTCACAAGCGCACGCAGCGACGCTGGCGGCGGGCAACAAGGTTCCCTCATACGGTGGTGGCAGCGGCGGCACCTACAATGACGGTGGCGGGCGTTTGAACCAAGACATGCCGCTCCAGAACAACTGGTGATCAGCCCACCGTCCTAAATAGACGGTGACTGACATTGAAGAAACCACCCTCTCAATCGCACGCGCGACAGATTGGGAGAACCGCCTTGCCACCTACCTAGACCGCGTCGCCGATGAGCCCTTCGGGTGGGGCACCAACGACTGCGCCCTCTTCGTCGCGGGCGCCATCAAGGCGATGTCCGCTGATGGCGTTGACTTAGCGGCGGCGGTTCGCGGCACCTACCAGACAAAGACGGGTGCCGCTCTGGCGCTTCGCGACCACGCGGCGGGAACACTGCTCAGAACGGTTCGCGCGTGGGTAGGCGCGGATAAACCCGTCTCACTGGCGAAGCGTGGCGATGTTGTCATGCTCGGCCGCACAGCAATTGGCATCTGCGTTGGTCAGTATAGCTGGTTTGTCGGTGAAGAGTTCGGGCGCGCCGGGCTTCACCTAATCCCGACCTCACAGTGCCGCTACGCTTTCAGCGTGCCCTTCGACGTGGAGGGCGCGGCCCATGGGTAAGATTGTCAAAAGCGTCTTGCTTGTCGGCGTCGCAGTCGCGGCGGTTGTCTTCGCGCCCGCCATTGCGGGCTTTGTCGCGGGCGCTCTCAAAGGCGTTGGACTGACGCTAGCAGCGGCAACGGTCGCAGGCATCAAGACCGCCATCATCCTGACTGGTCTCTCGGTTGGTATGAATGCAGTGCTCGGTGCGTTCCGGAAAGCGCCTACAATGCCGTCAGCGGCCGTGGAGCGCCTACAGGCAAGCACCATCGCGACTGCGCCGCGCAAGATCGTCTTCGGACGCACTGCCGCTGGCAACGACATCCGCTTTCAAGAGCAATTCCGGGGTAGTGGTTTCGCGTCTTCATTGGGTGATTTGAGCGCCCAAGTCATCGCGCTCGCCAGCCACCGCATCCAAGCCGTCAAAGAGTGGCGGGTTGACAATGAAGTCGTCTGGAACGGCTCACTCCAGAAATACCAGCAAGGCATTCTGACCTTCCAAGCAGTGACGGAAGGGTCACGCGCCAACGCCCACAAGGTCGGTAGCGGCGCCTACTGGAACGCGCCCGATAGCAGCTTCACCGGCTGCGCATATCTCAGCATGACATACCGGCTGAAGGCTGACCTTTGGCCGCAAGGACTGCCGCGCAACACCGTCACGGTCGTTGAGGGTTGCCCCCTCTATGACCCGCGTCGTGACTCCACGCAGGGCGGGAGCGGGTCTCACCGCCACAACGATCAGTCGACGTGGCGCTGGTTCGAAGGCGCGACCGAAATCGGTCGCAACCCGGCACTCCAGTTGCTCACCTACCTGATTGGCTATCGCATCAACGGCCATCTGGTTTGGGGGATGGGCGTCCCCTTGGATAGGATCGACCTCACCAACTTCGCCCTCTACGCCAACCTTTGCGAAGAAGGCGTGCAACTCAAGGATGGCGGGAGCATCCCGCGCTACCAGTCGGACGGCATTTACTCGACCAACGACACCCACCAAGCCGTTATCGACGCCCTCACGGCGGCGATGGGTTCGTGCAAGCTCACTGACGCGGGCGGGCTCTACGGATTGCTCGGCGGCTACGATGACACGCTTGGTCAGGTCGTGTCGCTCAGTGACGAAGACATTGTGGCGCCGGAGGGTAGTCCGTCACCATACAGTTGGGTTCCGGCACCACCGGCACGCGAGTCCTACAACGCCATTCGCGGGCGCTACGCTGACCCGGCGCAGGGCTTCCAATTGGTCGATTGGGGCGAGGTCAGTGTGGCGCCGCTCGCTGATGGCGTGCCGCGCGTGCTCAATCTGGACTTCCCAACGGTCAGCCGCTTCGAAGCGTGTCAGCGCATCGCTCGCCAGTTCCTCCTTCGGGAAACACTGACACCGGGCGTCTTTGCGGCGACGTTCGGACCCGCTGCTTTCGCCGCTCAGGTCGGCTCACTGGTCCGCTTGAGCATTCGCGGACAGGGCTGGAACAGCAAGCTCTTCCGCGTGCTCGATCAGGCGCAGTCGGCGGGGATGTTCTTCGCCATGACGCTTCGCGAGGAGTCGAGCGAAGTTTACGCGTGGGATCGTCACGAAACCGACAAGCCGCTGAATGTCGCGGTTCCCGCCTATGATGCGCGCGCTGTCGAGGCACCATCGGGATTGACGCTCGCCAGTGTGGCCGTGCCCGGCGCAAATGGTATCAGCGTCGCGGTTGTGGACGCTACGTGGACGCCCGATGTCTCCGGCAAGGTCGGCGGCGTCGTCATCCAATCGCGGGTGGTCGGCTCGGACATCTGGACCGAACACGCTTCGTCCTTTGACCCCACCATCGGCAGGTTCCGCTTCACCTCCACGGTCAACGGCGCCAACCTTGAGGTTCGCCTTCGCAACCGTATGACTACCGGGCTGGTCAGCGATTGGGTGAGCGCGACCGTTCAGACGGCTGAAGTCGAGATTGTCTACGAAGACATCAAGGACACGCCCACCAGCATCGGCGACATCAATCAGGAAGAGGGGGACAAGCTCACCGGAATCGAGCCGGGTGCGACGGTCGGCGGCGTCATCGGTCGCGACATCTACCTACCTAACGGTGAAATTTTCGTCCCCGGCGAGGGCGGCGGCGGCACGGTCGTTGATCCAACGCCACCCGCTATCCCGACTGGTCTGGTCCTTACACCAACCCTCACGGAGGCGGGTGCGGACCTCACCGCAGCGTGGACGGCACCTGCTGACACCGACGTAGCAGGCTACGTGCTTGAGATTGCGGAAGGGGCGGGAAGCACGAACTTCTTCCCGGTTACGGTCTCCGGCACCGCCTACAAATGGACGGCGCTTGCTCGCAATCAAACCTACCGGGTTCGGGTGCGCGCGTTCGACACATCCTTCAACCGCTCGGGTTGGTCGGCTATCAGCGATGTGCAGACGGGGCGCGACACGCAGCCACCGCAACCACCCGCTCTTCACACTGCTACGCCCGCCTATGAGAGCGTTCACGTTCAGTGGACCAATCAGGATGACGAAGACCTCGATAGCGTTCGCGTCGAGCTTCAGAACGCCAGCAACGATTACATCAACGCACTCACGGTCAAGGCTATCCCGAACCGTGAGGGTTCGCTCTTCTTCACCAGCCTCGCCAAGAGCACAGGCTACCGTGTTGTAGCGACTGCCTTCGACACCTCTGGCAATGAGTCTGCGTCGTCCAACGTTCTTACGTTCGCGACCGCAGGCGGCATCGACGCTGATGACCTGACGCCCAATGCCAAGCCGTTCCAGACGGTGGACACGCTACCCAATCCGGTCGGCTACGGCGGTGCGCTGACCGTCATGAACAAGGCTGACGGCAAGCTCTACCGCTACACGGGTGGAGCGTGGACGAAAGCCGTTGACGGCGCTGACCTCACGCCCAACTCGGTCACGACCAACTCGGTGGCGACGGGAGCCATCGGAACTGCGCAGCTTGCGGCGGGTGCTGCGACCATCGGCAAGCTCGCCATCGGAAACTTCGACAACGTCATTCCGGACGGTTCTTTCAACGACCTCCAATGGTGGACGGGCAATCATCCGTCGAGTGAACTGTTCGAAACTAACGCAAACTGGAAAGACTTCAGACGCGGGCTGAACTTCACCAACGGAAACTTTGTTGGCCTCTTCACGCCGCTCTTCGTGATGGAACCCGGTGCGCGCTATCGGGTGAAGGTCAGCACCTTCGTAAGCAGCGACTTCAGCGGCTATTTCACGCCGTCGTTGCACCTGCCGGGTGTGTCTTGGCTCTCCCTCAAGAGCTTCGGGGGCGCTGATGGCAATGATCCGGCGCAGCCCGGTTCGCACGCGTGGACGCAGGGCAACTACAGCGGTGGCAACGTCCACACGGCTGAGTTTCCAGTCTTCAACGTCGATCACGCGCAAGGCAAGTCAGCGCAGTTTCGCTTCGACGCGGCCTTCACGGGCGTGGTGCAGATCGCGATCAGCCTCACCCGGATCGCAGATGCGACGCTGATCGGCGATGGTGAGATCACGACGCCCAAGATGGTGGTCGGATCGATCAACGCTGACCGACTGTCCGTGAACAGCATGGATGGCAACGTCCTGAAGGTGACGACGGCGCTTGCTGACACGATCACGGTCGGCGCTGGTCAGACCATCGGGAGCGTGCGCGACACGGCGGCGAATACGTCTGTGGTGACGCTCAAGGCTGGTAGTCACCCAAGCGTCAGGATCGTCGGCAACTCGCTTGAGCAGACAGCGCCTACCGGCTGGTCAGTGACCAGCTATGCGACCACCAAAGAGAGCTACACGGGTGGTGCCATCGTCAGCGGACGCTTGAGCCGACGCATGGGTTTCATCGGTTTGGCTGACCCGGCGGTGGCCTTCAATGAAGCAACCGGCACGAACTACCAGTCAATGAACTCGATGTGGCACCTCTCCAATGAGGCAAACGGCTACATGCTCGGCTGGAACGGTTGGTCGCAGATACTGCCCTACGGCTACACGCGCGGCTGGAACGCCGACACGCTCTTCAGCATCGAATATGAGGGTCGCTTCAAAGTCTGGCGTGCTGATGGCGTGGAGGTTCACCGCGTCGCGTGGGCGGCTGATCAGACCTTCCACGGTAAGTTCTGTGTCGAAGATGGCGGCAAGATCAGCAACATCGGCTTCACATCTGCCAACGACAACTCGCTCTCTCAGACTGACCCGGCGCAGCGCATCAACGCGCACACGACGCTGATTGAGCGTGGTCGCATCCGCATCACCGGTTCCACAACCCTAAGCAGCATCTTCGCCGGACCGGACAGCACGGAAATCAACGGTGGCGTCATCGCGACCAACACGCTCCGCGCCAATTCGATGACCATTGGCAACCGTCAGGTGAAGGTGGTCGGCTGTGACTTCCGCTACGACCGCACCAACGGGCGTCTCTACTGGAGCGCCGGACACGTTCTGTATGCAGATGACGCGGGGGGTGCGGCTTCGCGTGACATTCCGGCGGGTTCGACCGCGTGGCTAGGCGGTTCCTACAACTACGTCTTCTGGACCAAGGACGCGAGCTTCTTCACGGCGGGCGCAGACAATTGGCAGGGCGCTCACACGGGCGTGGCGGACCGCATCATCATGTGCATCTGGCGCAACGGTGCGCTCTTCACAGCCTACTACGGCGGCACCATCCTCGATGGTGAGCGCATCGCTACCAATACGCTCAACGCTGACCGCATCATTGGCGGGTCGATCATCGCCGGAAACGTTATCATTGGCGGCGGCTATGGCACGCTCGGCAACGTTGCAGCGACCGCCAACACGGCAAAGGACAACGCCGATAGCGCACTTCTGAGCCTGACCAACATCGTCTCTGACAACGTGCTCTCACGGGCTGAAAAGCAGGCGCTGGTCAACGACTGGAACGCACTTGCAAGCGCTTCGAACAGTGCAGCGCAGGCGAGTGCACAATTCGGGCTCGATGGCTTCGATGACCTCACCTACACGCAGCGGGTCGCACGTGATGGCGCGCACGCGGCGGTTTACGACTACCTCAACTCACTGACGCCCGCCTACAACAACATGACGGCGGACACACCCGTAAACGGCGCTTACCTCCGGCAGGTATTTCAAACCCTTTATGCGCGGGTCGAAGAGCTTGTCGCTGCCAACACCAGCGCCGCGTCGCGGGTGACTGCCACAGTGGCGGGCGTTGCCGCTGCCACCGTCAAGGACAATGCAGCCGCCGGAGCAGCAGCGGCCATCAGTGTCACCGCTATCATCAATGACAACATGATCAGCCGTGCTGAAAAGCATCAAATGATCCGCGACTACACGGCTATCGAGCGCGCATCCACGGCGGCGCAGCAAGCGAGTATTGCGTTCTCCACCAATGGCTTTGGTGACCCGACGCTTTCAGCGCGTCAGGCGCGGGACACTGCAACAACAGCCCTTCAGAACTATCTCACCAGCCTGTCTCCGCAGTGGGATAACGTCAACGTCGATACGCCCGTTGACGGGCCTTATCTGCGCCAATTGTTCTACAACGTTCAGACGGCGGTGGAAAACCTCATCACTGCCAACAACGCAGCGGCATCGGTGCGCTCGACGTGGGGGAACACAATCGGGGCGGGCAGGCCTCAAGATAACGCTACGGTGGGTGCACCAGCGGGCACCTACGTCAACGGGACGCTCTCACAAACGGTCGAGTCATGGGCTTCAACGGGCGCTCAAGACCCGGCAACCCGCATCAACAGCGGTTCGACCACGATCAGCGGCGGTAGGATCACCACCGGGTCAATCGACGCGTCTCGCATCGGCGTGGCCAACCTGTCCGCGATCAGCGCCAACATCGGTGAGGTTACGGCTGGTGTGCTGCGCAACAGCAGCGGATCGTCGCGCATCGACCTAGCGGCGGGTCGCATCACCTTCAACAATGGCTCTGTGATGAAGGTCAGCGGCATCGGTTTCGGCTCTGCAAACCAGTTCATCGAATGGTTCGGACCATCGCAGTCGAACTTGTCGGCGTGCACGGAGGCGAACGCTTCCTTCTACCTGAAGATCGATGGGTCGAGCTATTTCGGTGGTTCGTTGAGGGCGGGTGTCATCCGCAATGCGGCAACCACCACCGCCACCGCCAACAACGCTTCGACCTCCACCGGCAACGTTGGTTCTAATGGCGGCACGCGCACCGTTGTGATCAGCTACACGTGGTCGGAGGGCTACAGCTTCTATCAGGCGCAAGAGGGCGGCAGCGGCACTATCTCCGCTCAAGTCGTCTTGCGCCGCAATGGGGCGAACGTCGCCACGCTGAACGTCAGTGGTTCGTGGAACCGGTCACCCGGATACGGTTCCAGCGAACCCGGCTCCTACAGCGAAAACATGGGCGGATCACTCACCTTCACCGACAACACCGGAGGCGCAGCGGTCGAGTATTCGGCCCACCTGATCAGCCGCTCGAATGGGCCGGGTGGCGCAGGCGCATCGCCCCAACCGGCGTCGCAGTCGCAGGCGCTCGGCATCATTCAGACGGAGGGCTGATCCTAAATAGATCAAAGGAGATACAATGACTGACAATACTGACCTTCAGAACGCCTACACGATGGTGCACGCAGCGGAAGTCGCCGCCGTTGAGGCGGTGAGTGACGCGTTGGCGACGTTGATTGCCACGCTCGACACGGTGGCGGTGACGCTACCCGCGAATGCGACCTCGACGGCTAAGCAGCTTGTTACGCGCGTGAAGTCCAACGTCTCTTCAGTGCGTGACTTCGATGTCATGAACGTGATGCGCACGCTGCATCCGGACAGCGGATCAATCCCGCCGGTCGTCTGATAGCGAACGCCGCGAAGCGGTTCAAACGTTTGTTAAGAGACGTTCTTCGTTTCGCGAACCTTTTAGAACCCGATCTTCCCTACATGGTCTTGAGCCTGTCGAAGCTGAGCGTCTACGTGACGCTTGGCTTGTCAGTCTATGTCGTGACCGGCAACAACAGCACCGTGGAGGTTGCGAGCGCTCTGATGAGCAACTTGGGTGCCATCGCCAACTACGCCTATCGTCGCCGCAAGCAGGTTGAGACCGGCACTGGCGGCTACGCTGGCGGGCTCTGTGATGACCTTGAGGGGGAGGGCGTCTGATGTCAGTGCTTCCACCGAAAGACACACCGACTGACATGCTCTACCTGCTTGGTCGCATCGACGGCAAGCTAGACGGTGTTGTCACGCAATTGAACGCAATGTCATCGCGTCAGGATGACCACGATAATCGCATCACTGCGCTGGAGAACACGCAGGCTGATCGACCCATCTACATCGAACAGCACAAGAAGATGATTGAGAAAGTTGCCAAGTTAGAAGAGTGGAAGACCGAAATTGCCGGTGCTGTGAAGGCGGGTGCCTTTCTTAAGACAGCAGTGGCCATCATGGCTGCTATCATCCTCTATGTCGGCTATCGCGTGCAGTTCGCGCCAATTCAAACGTCCAAGGTCACGACCACACATCAGGTTCAATCAACGGTGCCACACGCGCGCGTTGAGTAATGCTGTAAGTAAACGGACATTATAGTTGACGGTCATCGCGCCTGATGTATGAGGGCGGGGACCGCACCACGGCGCGCACGCGACACGGGCAAAGGTCAGCATCGGTGAGTCCTCTGGGATGCACCGTTTTAGTCTGAAACCTTACTCGGAGTTCCTATGCCAGCCTACAATCCGTCACCTGTCGACCCCTTCATCATCGCCGCCCTTGTGGCGAACGAAGGTCTTAGTCTCCGCGAACTCCACGAAGCGTTGCACAAGCGTGGTGTTCATCTCTCCCGCACTGGTTTGGACAACAGGCTGAAGGCGCTTGACGTTCACGGCGCCGTTAGTCGCGGCGACCCTGAACGTTTGGGCGACAATCACGTGAAAGCGAAGACGTGGTGGCTCGTGGATGACCATCCGCTGGTGGTGACGGCGAATGCGACGCCTCAAGCCGTTGATGTGCAGCCAACACCTTCGCGGGAGCCGAAAGATGTCGCGGCTGATGACACGCCCTCTTCGGCCTTCGCCGGGCTGACGGCGGCGGCACGCGCAGAGGTGGTGGCGCTTGTTGAGCAGATCGACACGCACGAACGGGCAGCGGCTGCTGCCCACGCGCGACTGCGCAAGCTGATCGTGGGGGAGGACGGGTGATGGCGTCGAATCTAGTCCGCTCGCCCCGCGCTTCGCCAATGAGGGCACAATCTACGACTTCGGCACGCGTCTAAGTCGCGACTTGGCACTTGAGCACCTATCCACGGCGTTTGGCGGCACCGTGGACGCACTGGTCGCAGCCGTAGGCTTCATTACTCACCGGCTGCGTCAGTCTGTCGCAGCTAGTATGCTGCCGGTGTCGTTTTACTTGTTTGTAGCGCGAACGCGCTCAACGAACCTACCATCTGAACAGACGAGCAAAAATGCCCGTCCTCCTGCTGAGTTTAGTTGTGACAGGACTTGGCTTTGCGGGTTCGGAAGACGTTGGTTGCGTGTCGTCAATCTCGTCTTCATCGAAGTTGTCTAAGAAGCTTTGTGCAATGCGTTGTCGCATCTCCGCACGCATTTTATTGTAGCGAGCCGCAGAAGCTTTCGCGACCTCCGGATAGAGCATGCTTGCGGTAGTGTGTTGTGCCGGTTCTGGCCAAACTTCCGCCATCCACTTCGCGTCGGTGAAACTGACAATCTCATTCCACCCAATTGTTTCAGGCCTGAGATCGATGCGTTCGAAGTCCGTAGCTGGCGTCATCTCTAGCGTGTCGTATGGGGCGAGGCTCGCCATCGCGGCGAGGCGGTGCAATTGACCGAGTTCATCCTCGAAAGGAAGCTTGGCCTTTCGCTTCGCTCTGATCATTGCCCGCAGCGCGATTGCGGCTTCTCGAAACGCAGCCGGAAGCGGAAGGTGTCGCAAAGCCATTTGGAGCCGTGCCAGAGGATCGTCTTTAAGGCGTGCTATGCTAGCCGCCCAAAACTCATCGCCCTCGTAGAGGCCCTCACCGCATGGACGGCTTACAAGTCCGTCGTCTGTCCGTTCGACTACAGAGCCCCACATCGCGAGGTGGCGCTTCTCGCAATCCTCACCGGTTTTGGTTTCAGTCCACAGCATAATGGCATCGTGCCGCACGAGAGAGGGTATGCCTAGGCGCGTCGTGGACCCCACCTCAGGACCAAGGACGAACTACCGCCACCAAGACGGTTCCTACGATCCAAGCTACCGGCTTTAGCGCTACGGACGCAAAAGCTAGATATGGGTGCCCTCGACGTAGAAAGCTCTCCACCAGCTTCGGTGCGTTAGGATCAGGTGGCAATTCCAGCTTCACGGTTCTTCCTCCGGCGCAACAAAGCGTCATCGGAGGGCGGAGCTAGGGGGCTTCCTTCGGAAGGGGACGCCACAAAACCGAACCGAAGGCAACCGTCATTATCGCAGAATCTTTACTGCAAGGACGTTGACCTGTGTGGAAACAACGACTTAGCCGCCGAGAAAAGCCGTGGATGTAGGACTTGCGCATCTTGTTTCTCTAGGACGGAGTCGATCAGCAGCGACCGCGCCTAGGTCGGCCGCGCGTCATACAACCATTTTGCGCTTGTTGAGGTGGAGCACGCGGAACCGCTCGGTCGCGTGATGCGCCATGTCGGCGCGCAGATAGTCGAGCAGCGCCTGCCAGTTGGACAGGACAGGCCGCGCCGCGGCTGACGCAGCGAGCATGCGGACGGCAGTCGCCTGCGCGATCCTGATCGCCGCGACACTCCGCTCGCCCATCCCGGGCACCCGCGCCAGGGCCGCTGAGTCGGCGGTAAGGAGGCCGGGCAGGCCGTTGAACTCGTTCAGAAGCGTCTTGGCGAGCGGCTTGGTGTCGCCGCGCGGAAAGACGAGCGCGAGCAGATATTCGATCAGCTCATGGTCCATCAGTCCGTCGCTGTCGGCGAGCAGACGTTCCCGCAAGCGTGCGCGGTGGCCGGTGCCGTCGGTTGCGAGATCGCTCATCTGCCGCCAAGGGTAGAGGACGGCCGCGCCCAAGCGCAATCGGGAGTAGTGCGTGAGCGACGCGGAGCAGGAGGGGACGGCACGCCGGCGCTTCCGCCGGCGCTGGCGCGTGCTCCTGATCCTGCTGCTGGTGTTCGCGGGCGTGCTGACCGCCTTGTGGAGCCAGCGTCGACCGATCGCGCGGGGGTTCGTCGATCGCGAACTGCGCGCGCGGGGCGTGCCGGCGCGCTACACCGTTGCCGATATCGGCCTGTCGACCCAGCGGCTGACAGGCGTGGTGATCGGCGACCCGCGCGCCCCCGATCTCGTCGCCGACTGGATCGAGGTGCAGACGGAGGTCGGGATCGGCGGCTTGCGTCTGCGCGGTGTGCGTGCGGGGAAGGTCCGGCTGCGCGCGCGCCTGGTCGACGGTCGCGTGTCGCTCGGCGCGATCGATCGGCTGATGGGGCCGCCCACCGGCGCGCCGTTCACCTTGCCCGCGCTCGACACCGACCTGCACGACGTTCGGGTCCGGCTGGAGACGCCGCAGGGGCTGATCGGGCTGAAGCTCTCCGGCGACGGCGGGCTCGACAATGGCTTTTCCGGCCGGATCGCGGCCGTCAGCCGCCGCCTGGCGGCGGGCGGCTGCGTGTTGGGTGCGGTCAGCGCGGCGCTGCGGCTGCGGATCGTGTCGGCGCGCCCGACGATCGAGGGGCCGGTCCGCGCTCGGGCGATCGGCTGCGGCGAGGTTGCGGCGCGCGACGCGGGCGGGCACGTGGTTGCGACGCTCGGCCCTGTGCTCGATCGCTGGGACGGGCGCGTGCGGCTCGCGGTCGGGAACGTCAGTCACCCGGCGGCGCGGAGCGGACCGGTGATCGGGCGCGCGACCTTCGGCGGAACGGCGCGCGCAACCGCGGGCGAGCTGACGCTGCGCGCGGTGAACGCGCGCGGCAGCGGCGTCGGCAGCGGAAGCGCTTCGCTGTCGGGCCGCTACCGTGTCGGCGCGATCGGCGCGGAGTTCGCCGGGCGGGTGATGGCTGAGGATGTGTCCGTGGCGGCGGGCGGGCTTCAGCAGTACCGGTTGGTGGCGGCTGGAACGCCGCTAGCGCCGCTTGCCGGGCGCGCGATCGGTGCGGCCGCCCGGGCGGCGCGATCGTTTCGTGCCGAGGCGGTCGTCGAGGCGGTGATCCGCGACGGCGGGGCAGCGCTGCGCGTCGGATCGCTCGACCTCGCCAGCGCTTCTGGCGCCGCCATCCACGTCGCCGGAGCACCGCTTCGCTTCGGCGCAGTGGAGGTCGGCGGGATGGCGAGCGTGACCGGGGGCGACCTGCCCGCTTTTCGGATCGCGCTGCGGCAGGATGGGCGCGGCGCGCTGATCGGAACCGCGACGATGGCGCCCTATGCAGCGGACGGTGCGCGGCTGGCCCTCGCGCCCGTCCGCTTCGCCGCGATCGACGGTCGCATCACGCGGGTCAGCACGACCGCGAGCCTCAGCGGACCGGTACCTGGCGGGCGGATCGATGGCGTCACGCTGCCGATCGAGGCGCGGTGGAGCGGTACGCGGCTGCTGTTGAACCCGGCGTGCGCCGATGTGGCATGGCGCCGCATCGTCGTGTCCGGCCTGACGCTCGCCGGCAACCGGCTGCGGGCCTGCCCGGACGGTTCCGCGCTGCTGGCGCTCGACGACGGTGTGGCGAGTGGCGGCGTGCGGCTCGGCGCCGTGCGCCTGTCCGGACAGATCGGCAGCACCCCGCTGCGGCTGGAGGCGGAGAGCGCGAAGATGGGGTGGTCCGGCGGCCGTTTCGCGCTCACCGGCGTCCGGACGCTGATCGGCCAGCCCGGGCGCACGACCCGGATCGATGCCAGGGAGCTCGCCGGACAGCTGACCGATGGCGGCGCGGCCGGCACCTTTGCGGAGGGCGGCGGGCAGATCGGCACCGTGCCGCTGATCCTGTCGCGCGCCGCCGGCGGCTGGCGGTTCGGCGGCGGGCGACTGGAACTGGACGGCGGTCTGACGCTCGCGGACGCCGCGGCCGAGCGACGCTTCGAACCGCTGGTGAGCGACGACGTGGCGCTGTCCCTGACCGGCAGTCGCATCGATGCCTCCGCGTCGCTGCGCCTGCCGAGCAAGAGCGCGAAGGTCGCCGATGTGCGGCTGACGCACGACCTTGGCGTCGGGCAGGGCGGCGCGACGATGACGGTGCCCGGCCTGACCTTCGGCGAGCAGTTCCAGCCAAACGAGCTCACGTCGCTCACCTATGGCGTGGTCGCAGCCGTGAAGGGGGTGGTCACGGGGGATGCGCGCATCGAGTGGTCGCCGACGGTTGTGACCAGCACCGGCAGCTTCGGAACTGACGGGCTCGACCTTGCCGCCGCGTTCGGGCCGGTGACCGGGATCAAGACGCGGATCGCCTTCACCGACCTTATCGGGCTCGTTTCTGCCCCTGGCCAGGTCGCAATCGTTGCGACCGTGAACCCGGGCATCGCCGTAGAAAACGGCACCGTCCGCTTTCAGCTGATCGGCGACAACCGCGTCCGGGTGCAGGGGGCCGAGTGGCCGTTCGCCGGAGGCGCGCTGGTGCTCGAGCCGACGCTGCTCGACTTCAATGCGGATCGAGAACGGCGCATGACGTTCCGGGTCGCGCGGGCGGATGCGGCGGCGTTCCTGCAGCAGTTCGACTTCGACAATCTGAACGCGACCGGCACCTTTGACGGCGTGCTGCCGATGATTTTCGACAGCCGCGGCGGACGGATCGAGGACGGGCGGCTCGCCGCGCGGGGCGGCGGCAGCATAGCTTACGTCGGCGCGGTGACGGAGAAGGACGTCGGCTTCTGGGGCAACCTGGCGTTTCAGGCGCTGAAGGCGCTTAACTACCGCAGCCTCGACATCACGCTGGACGGTCCGCTCGCGGGCGAGATGGTGACCGCCATCCGCTTCTCGGGCGTGAGCCAGGGCGCAGGCACGAAGAGCAACTTCATCATTCGGCGGCTCGCCCGGCTGCCGTTCGTGTTCAACGTGACGGTGCGCGCGCCCTTCCGCCAGCTGGTCGACGCGGTGCGCAGCTACTATGATCCGTCGCGCCTGATCGAGCGCAACCTTCCGGCCTTGCTGCAGGAGCGCCGCCGCCGCGAGGCTGCGCCGCCACCAGCCGGATCGCCACCCATTCAGCCTCCCGAAAGCGAGAAACGGCCATGATCACAGCAGCAGTGACGATCGCGCAGGCGTGCGCGCGGAGATGGAGCGTGACGGCAGTGGTGCTGGGGCTGGCAGGGCTGAGCGGCGGGTGCGTCAACGTGACCGCGCCCGACAAGCCGATCGTCATCAACCTCAACATATCGATCACGCAGGAAGTGGTGTATCGCCTGGATGGCGAAGCGAAGTCGTTGATCCAGCAGAACCCGGGGATTTTCTGATCATGAAACTGGCCCTTGCCCTTTCCGCGCTGGCGCTGGCCGCGGTGTCGAGCGCGGCGCTCGCGCAGCGCGATCCCGCTTATGCCGCCGCGCGGGCCGCGGGGCAGATCGGCGAGCAGGCCGACGGCTACCTCGGCATCGTCGGGGAGCCGACCCCGGCGCTGCGCGCGCTGGTCAACAACATTAACATACAGCGCAAGGCGGCCTATGCCCGTCAGGCCGGCAACGGCGCCACCATTGAGCAGTTCGCCTTTGTCTCGGGGTGCAACCTGATCCTCCAGACCCAGCCGGGCGAGAAGTACCAGACGCCGGCCGGCAGCTGGGCCACGCGCGGCGCGGGCGCGCCAACCCGCGATCCCCGCTGTGTGTAGCCTCCGTCACCCCGGACTTGAGTCGGCATCTCGCTGCCTTGCGACAGCGGGAAGGAGCGAGACCCCGCATCAAGTCCGGGGTGACGGCTCCGGAATAGGCGGGGCCTAACTCGGCGAGGTCTCTCCCGACTCGCGCGACGGGCTTTTTGTTGACTCGCAGATGAACGCTTTCTAAAGCGCGCGTGCCTTGGCGGGCTCGCCGCTCGGCCTTCTGGTTGCCCGCTTTTCCTCATGAAGCGGAGTGCGCAGGTGGCGGAGAACGAGCCCGGATTGAACCCTGTTCCGGAAGACGCCCGGCTGCAATCGCTCGACGAGCGGCTGCGGCGGGCGAAGACGGAGGAAGCGGTTAGGTCGGGCGAGGACAGCGGCAAGGGCGACGGTGACTACCGGCTCGGGAACCGCGTGCTCGCCGAGCTGATCGGGGGAATGATCGGAGGAGCGCTGATCGGCTGGGTGTTCGATCGGCTGTTCGGTACCTCCCCGTGGTTCCTGCTCGGGCTGCTGTTCTTCGGGATCGTGGCCGCGTTCAGGAACATCATCAGGATTTCCACCAAGCGCTCGAAGTGATGTTCGGGCGCTTGTCGTAATTTCGGGAAGCAAGCGTGTCAGCAGGTTCCGGCAAGATCGACCCGATGCACCAGTTCCAGGTGCAGACCATCTGGGACGGCTTCCAGATCGGGGGGCAGCAGATCGCCTTCACAAATTCAGCCGCGTGGATGTGCGTGACGGTGGTGGCGCTGTGGCTGTTCATGCTGGGCGGCCTGCGGCGTCAGGTCGTGCCGGGCCGCTGGCAGATGTTGGTGGAGGGCTTCACCGGCTTCATCGACAGCCTGCTGCGCCAGAACATCGGCAAGGACGGCCGCGCCTTTCTGCCGTACGTCTTCACGCTGTTCATGTTCATTTTGTTCGCGAATGTGCTGGGGCTGATGCCGCTGGGTGTCGTCGGGGTGCATCCGTTCACCTTCACCAGCCACTTTACCGCGACGGGCGTGCTGGCGATCGCCAGCTTCACCATCGTGCTGGTGGTCGGCTTCTGGCGCCACGGCCTGCGCTTCTTCTCGCTGTTCGTGCCCAAGGGCACGCCGATACCCGTCCTGCTGCTGGTCGCACCCATCGAGTTCGTGTCGTTCATGGTGCGCCCGTTCAGCCTGGCGCTGCGGCTGTTCGTCGCGATGACCGCAGGGCACATCCTGCTGAAGGTGCTGGCCGGTTTCATCATCAACGCCGCGAACGCCGGCGCGGGCCTGGGCCTGCTGGTCGGGGTGCCGAGCTTCGCGCTGATGCTGGGCGTTTCCGCGCTCGAACTGCTGGTCGCGGGCGTGCAGGCTTATGTCTTCGCGCTGCTGACATCACTCTACATCAATGACGCCGTGCACCTGCACGACCATCACTGATCCCCTTCACACACGAAGCGTCTCAACGGGAGTTACGAATAATGGAAGCCGATTCGATCAAGCTGCTGGGTGCCGGTCTTGCGGCGATCGGTGCGGGCCTGGCCGCGCTGGGCGTGGGCAACGTCTTCGCCGCGTTCCTTGAGGGCGCGTTGCGTAACCCGGGGGCCGCTGCCGGTCAGCAGGGCAACATGTTCATCGGCTTCGCCGCCGCCGAGCTGCTCGGCCTGCTGGCGTTCGTCGTCGCGGTGCTACTGATCTTCGTCGCGTAACTATCGGTTGGCCGCTGCCCTTCATAGGAGCACGCGGCCGACCCACAAAGGGAGTTCCATGCCTCAGATCGAGCAATTGGCGGCCACCTGGGCGTCGCAGCTGTTCTGGCTGGCGCTGACCTTCGGCATCGCCTTCCTGGTCGTCGGCCGGGGCATGGTGCCGAAGGTGCAGTCGACGATCGACGCGCGCGACGCGGCGGTCGCCGCCGACCTAGCCGCGGCGGAAGCCGCGCGCGCCGAGGCGGACGTGCAGGAGGATCGCTGGCGCGCGCAGGAGAATGCCGCGCGCGAGCAGGCGCAGCGCACGCTCGCCGAGGCGCGTGCCTCCGCGGCGAGCACCAGCGAGCGGACGCTGGCGGAGGCGGGCGAGGCGACCAACGCCCGCATCGCCGCCGCGGAGGCGGGCATCGCCGCCTCGCGCCAGTCGGCCTTGACCGAGATCGAGGCGGTCGCAGCGGAGGCTGCGCAGGAGATCGTCGCGCGGCTGTCGGGCGCCAGCGTTGAGCGCGCCGACGCCGATCGCGCGGTGAAGGCGGTGCTGCATGGCTGACGTGAACCACAATCTCGAGAATGCCGACAAGCTGCAGGGCCTGGAGAAGACCGGCGGCGATGCGGTGACGCTGGCGCACGAGGAAGTCGGACCGGAGCACCATGCCGAGCCCGCCTTCCTGGGGCTGGACGCGACAGTGTGGGTGTCGCTAGCGATGCTGGCGTTCCTGCTCATCCTGCTTGTCAAGAAGGTACCGGCGCTGATCGGCGCCATGCTCGATCGCCAGATCGCCGGCATCCGCCAGCGGCTGGACGAGGCCAAGCAGCTCCGTGCCGAGGCCGAGGCGCTGCGGGACGAGTACGCCCGCAAGATCGCCGATGTCGATGCTCAGACCGCGGCGATTGTTGCCCATGCCGAGGACGAGGCGCGTTCGCTGGTCGCCAAGGCGGAGGCTGACGCCGCCGACCTGGTCACCCGTCGCGCCAAGATGGCCGAGGACAAGATCGCCGCCGCCGAGCGCCAGGCGGTGGCCGAGGTTCGCGCCAGGGCAGTCGATGCTGCGACGCAGGCGGCGGGATCGCTGATCGCGGCACGGCACGGCGCCGAGATTGACAAGCCGCTGGTCGACAAGACCATCGCCGGCATCGGCCGACTGAACTGAGCCGGCGCGGTTCCGGCCGCGCCGCTCCTCTACACCAGGCGCGCCGGAATCAGCCCGCGTAGCGCATTGCCGATGTAGAATCCCTCGGCCAGATCGGCGGGCGTCAGATCGGCCTCGACCGCCTGACCGCTCGCCAGCAGCTCGTCGCGCAGGATGCCGGGCAAGAGCCCGCGGCTCTCCGGCGGGGTCGCAAGCCGATCGCCGCGGGGCACGAACAGGTTGGTGAAGCTGCCCTCCGTCAGGAAGCCGTCGGGATCGACAAAGGCGACCTCGAAGGTCTGCGCAGCGGCGCGCGCGTCGTCGTAGAAGGCGCGATCGCCGGTCTTGTGCCGCAGCCGCAGATCGGCCCGGTCGACCGGCAGTGGAGAGAGGCTGACCTTCACCGGCCCGGCGGGCAGCGCCGGCAACGCGGCGAGCGAGACCTGCACTATTCCGTCGCGCATCAGGGTCAGCCGCACGCGTTGAGGCACGGCGATCCCGCGCACCGCCCGACCCACAACGTCGCGCATCGCCGACCCGTCGACCTGGTAGCCTAGGATCGCCGCCGAGCGGGCGAGGCGGGCGAGGTGTCGCTCCAGCCGTAGCACGCCCGCGTCGGGCTCGAACCGCATCGTCTCGATGAGCGGCGTGTCGCCGGGCGGCGTGACCGCGAAGCGCGCCTTGGTCCGGCACTCCTCCCATTCCGCCGCCGCCGTGCTGTCCGCGACCACCGCCGATCCAAGCCCCAGCGTCGCGGTGCCGTGTCCTCGTTGCGCCACATCGGCGTCGATCACCAGCGTGCGAATCGCGACGTTAAACGCAGCGTCGCCGCCCGCGTCGATGTAGCCGAGCGAGCCGGTGTACGGGCCGCGCGAGTCCGCCTCGACCGCGGCGATGACCTCCATCGCGCGGATCTTGGGCGCACCCGTCACCGATCCGCACGGGAAGGTGGCGGCGAGCACGTCGACCGCATCGCACCCGGCGGCGAGATCGGCGGTGATCGTCGAGGTGAGGGTGTGGAGCGTTGGGTAGCTCTCGACCGTGAAGAGCGCGGGGACGTGGACGCTGCCCGGCACCGCGACCCGCGACAGGTCATTGCGGAGCAGGTCGACGATCATCAGGTTCTCGGCGCGCTCCTTCTCGTCGGACTTGAGAGCGGCGACAGCGGCCGCGTCTGCCGCGGGAGTGGCGCCTCGGGGGGCGGTTCCTTTCATCGGCCGCGCGATCAGCCGGTCGCCCGCGAGCGTGAAGAACAACTCGGGCGAAGCGGAAAGCAGCCAGTGCGCACCGGTGTGAACGATTCCGCCCCACCCTGCCGCGCTCGCCGTGCGGAGTCGCGCATAGATCGCGAGCGGGTGTCCGGCGAAGGGCAGGTCCGCGCGGTAGCTGAGGTTAGCCTGGTAGATGTCGCCCGCCCGGATGAGCTCCGCTACTTCATCGAAGGCGCGCGCGTAGGCGGGGTAGTCGATCCGCGGGCGAGGCTCGCCGGTCCAGCAGCCGCGAGGATCGGGTAGCAGAGCGGGCAGCGTCGAGCGCTCAAGGAGGGTGACCTGCGGAAACACCCCGAACCAGGCGAGCGGCGGTGCGCCTGCAGGCGACGACCGCGTCAGTCGATCAAGGCGCGGCTCCAGCGTCAGCCCGGCCTCGTAGCCGAGGAAGCCGGCGACGTGCAGCCCGTCGTCGCGCACCCGGCGACAGGCGGCGAGCACGCCGGCGACCTCATCCGGGCGGTGCGCGACAAGGACTTCGGTCGGATCGCGGTAGAGCCTTGCCACTCCGCCGTCCGCCCGGGCATCGTCCAGGAGCGCGAAGGGAGCGTCGCAGGGAAGCATGGCACCTTGCCGAAAAGATGGTGCCGGTTGCAGGAATCGAACCCGCGACCTTCGGTTTACAAAACCGCTGCTCTACCAGCTGAGCTAAACCGGCACGTGTCATCCTTTGCGTCAGGTGACGCCGAAGGTCCAGCCTTCGGTGCGCGCGACCGCCGACGTGAGGGCGGGCGGGTGCCAAAGCTCGGGGCGGTCGGCGACAGTGCGCAGCCAGGCGGCGGTAAGCAGCGCGTCGCTTGCGTGATCGTCGATCGGGCCGCCGCCGGCGACGTGGGCGCTGCCGATCGCGGTGAGCGCGGCGTTGAGGTCGGCGTAGGTCCGCATCTTGGTGCGGCTCTTGGTTCGTCCGGCGGCGAGCGCCGCGATGCTGGTGTAGAGCTCGACCACCACCGATCCGGCGGGTGGCAGCGGGTCGAACGGCCACACCGGCAGCGTGCCGTCGAGCCGGTGGAGCAAGCGCATGCCCGTCAGGCTCGACTTTCCGACCTGCGCCGCGCCGACCAGGTTGAGGTTGCTGTACGGGCTCAGACCCTGCGCGAGCTGTGCGCGCTCGGTGACACGCAGCCGCCCGCGCCCGGGCTCGAAGCGATCGCCGGTACGCCCGCCATGGCGCCGGAAATGGCGCGCGGCCTCCGGATGGTCGACGAAGCTGGCGGCGGAGAGGTGAGGGTCGCCCGAGCATATCCGCTCCACGAGCGCCCAGAGCTCGCGAGCATCGACGGGGCTCTCATCCCAGCCGGGGAAGTAAGCGCCGCGGTCGATGAAGGGGAATGCGGGACCTAGATCGAAGCCGATCAGCGTATCTGCCGGCGCGGCGCGCACCCAGTCGAGCACGTCCGCGCGCGACCAGCGGTGCCCGCGATGCACGAGGGCCGGCGGACTGCTGCCGCTTGCTAGCGCAACGGCGATCCCGCGCTGGAGCTCGCCGACCGCACCCGACCAGTCGATCGCGGCAAACGCGGCGAAGCGGTCACGGCCGAGCGCCGAACCGCTCCCGTTGCGCCCGCCGGGCCGCGTCCCACCAGGCGCGGGCGATCACCGCCTTGACGCGGTCCGGGTCCGCGCTGCCATAGCGGACCAGCAGCCCGGGCCAGTTCGCATAATGCGCGGTCTGCCAGAAGGTGGCGGGATCGGTCTCGATCAGCAGCGCCTTTTCCTCGTGCGTGCTGCGGACGTGGAAGCTGCCGACCTCGCGACCGGTCGACACGAACGCCTTGCCGCCCACGGTCACCGCGGGCTGTCGCCAGGAGGTGCCGGTGGCCGCATCCGGCAGCGACAGCGCGAACGCCTCCACCGCCGCCCAGTCCTTCATCGCGTTGCTGTCAGCACGTCGGCACTGAAGCGCGCGACATCGAAGCGGGCGCTGCCGCCGTCCTCGCCCCGCCGGACGATCACCAGCCGCTGGGACGGGAGGACCATGACGTATTGGCCGCGATTGCCCTGCGCGGCGTAGCTGCCGGCGGGGAGGCCCTGCTCGGGCCCGAACAGCCACAGGGTGCGTCCGTAGCCCGGACCGCTCGCCGGCTGCGGCCCGCTTGGCTGGATGGAGGCGGCGACCCAGCCGGTCGGTAGCAACCGCTCGCCCGCCCACACCCCGTCAGCCGCAAGGAACAGCCCGAATCGGGCTAGGTCGCGCGCGGTCGACCAGACCTGGCTGGAGAGCATGAAGTTGCCGCGCCAGTCGGTCTCGGCGACGGTGTGGGTCATGCCGAGCTTGGTGAACAGCGCGCGCGGCGCCGCGGCATAGTCGCGGTCGCCGACCGTCGCGCGGAGCGCGCGCATCGCGAGCAGAATGTCGTTGTTGGCGTAGCGGAAGCGGGTGCCCGGCGTCGCCTCCAACGGCCAGCCGGTCGCCTGCTCGGTGACGGCGGTGCCGCCGAAGTAGAGCGCATCGGTGCGGTTGCCGGCGGTGTCGCTGTGCAGTCCGCTCGCCATCCGCAGCAATTGGTCGGTGGTGATCGTCGCGCGCAGATCCTGATACGGGTAGCTGCCCCACTCGGGCACGCGGGCGCGAGCGGCCACATCGAAGCGGCCGCTCGCCTGCGCCGCGCCGATCACGGCGCCCGCCAGGCTCTTGGCGACCGACCAGGTCCGGTTGGACACGAACGGGCCGAAGCCGTCGCGGTAGCGCTCGGCGACGATCCGGCCGTCCTGCACGATCACGACGCCGACCGTCTCCGAGTCCTTGCCGTAAGTCGCGCGGTCGAATGCCTTGCTGATGGTCCCGGCCAGTGCGGCGGATGGCTTCGGCGCGATGCCACCGTCCCCCAGCGGCCAGGGGCGCCGATCTGCCCCGGCCGGTCCGGGCGCCGCGCGATAGCTGGTCGCGATCGGCGGCGGTGCGGCACCGATCGGCATCGTGGTACAGCCGGTGTCCTTGTGCCACTCCGCACGGCGGGACGGCAGCTTCTCGTCCCACGCGACCGTCACGACCGCGCGGGTGCGGTCCACCTCCGCGGTGAGCGTCGGCACGATGGGGGCGTACTCGGGATAGATACCGCGCAGCTCGTCCTGGTCGATCTGCGCCTCCGTCCGCCCCGCGTTGAAGATGCCGGAACAGTACATCGCCGCCTTGTACCCGGCCGCGATCGCGCGCTGGTAGCTGGTCGGCGGCGTTGGCGCGACCTGCTGCGCAAAAGCGGCAGCGGGAAGGATGGCGGCGAGAAGCGCGGTGCGGAACATGGGCGCAGCAAAGCAGAGGAAGGCCGGCTTGGCTATCCTCGCGCGCGCCGCCGCTCGTCCCACCACGCCAGCCGCTCCGCGATCCGCTTCTCGAACCCGCGATCGGTCGGCTCGTAGTAGCGCTGCGGCGTCATCTCGTCCGGCCAGTAGTTCGCGCCGGAGAAGCCGTCCTCGCTGTCGTGGTCGTACTCGTAGCCGGCGCCATAGCCGATGTCGCGCAGCAGCTTGGTCGGCGCGTTGCGGATGTTGGCGGGCGGCATCAGCGACCCCGTCTCTCGCGCGCTCTTCCACGCCGCCTTCTGCGCGGCATAGGCGGCGTTCGATTTGGGTGCGGTCGCGAGATACAGGCACGCCTGCGCGATCGCGAGCTCCCCCTCCGGCGAGCCGAGAAAGTCGTAGGTGTCCTTGGCGGCGATGCACTGCACCAGCGCGTTCGGGTCGGCGAGGCCGACGTCTTCGACGGCCGCTCGGGTGAGGCGGCGGAGCAGGTAGAGCGGCTCTTCACCCGCGGTTAGCATGCGCGCGAGGTAGTAGAGTGCGGCCTGCGGGTCCGAGCCGCGGATCGACTTATGCAGCGCGGAGATGAGGTTGTAGTGCCCCTCGCGATCCTTGTCGTAGACGGCGACCCGGCGCTGCAGGAACGACGACAGCCCGGCCGGGTCGAGCGGCTCCGTCAGATTGACCGAATAGAGCGTCTCGACCTGGTTGAGCAGGAAGCGGCCGTCGCCGTCCGCGCTCGCCACCAGCGCCTCACGGGCGGGCGGGGTGAGCGGGAGCGGGCGGTCGAGCAGCGCCTCGGCGCGGGCGATCAGCTGGTCGAGCGCTGCGGGATCGAGGCGGTGGAGGATCAGCACCTGCGCGCGGCTGAGCAGCGCTGCGTTGAGCTCGAAGGAAGGGTTCTCCGTCGTTGCCCCAACCAGGGTGACGGTGCCGTCCTCCACATAGGGCAGGAAACCGTCCTGCTGCGCGCGGTTGAAGCGGTGGATCTCGTCCACGAACAACAGCGTGCGCTGACCGGCGCGCGCCGCGGTCTTCGCCTCCGCGAAGGCCTTCTTCAGGTCGGCGACGCCGGAGAACACCGCGGAGATCGCGACGAAGCGCAAGCCCACCGCATCGGCGAGCAGCCGCGCGATCGTCGTCTTGCCGGTGCCGGGTGGCCCCCACAGGATCAGTGAGGACAAGCGCCCGGCCGCCACCATACGCCCGATCGCGCCCTCGGACCCGGTCACATGCTCCTGCCCGATCACGTCGCCGAGCTGCTGCGGGCGTAGCCGGTCGGCGAGCGGCGCGTCCGGCGGCGGCGCGGCAGGCGGTTCGAATTGCGCGAAGAGATCGGCCATCGCCTCCGATGTAGGCCGACCATGAAAAGCGTCAAAGATGGTCTAAAGATATATCTTGACGATTACGCACCAAGATATATCTAAGCGCCATCTGAGTAGGAGATTGGACAACATGTTTCGTTTTTCACATGGGCCTGGCCGCGGCTGCGGTCCGCGCGGGCGCGGGCGGCCGGAAATGGACGTCGAGCGCTTCTTCGAGTGGGTCGAGCGCCTTAACGAGGGTGGGCCGGGGCGTGGCGGTGGTCGGCGCGGGCGCATGTTCGACGGCGGTGAACTTCGCCTCGTTCTGCTGAAGCTGATCGCGGACGAGCCGCGTCACGGCTACGACCTGATCCGCGCGATCGAGGAGATGACGGGCGGCGCCTATGCGCCGAGCCCCGGCGTGGTGTACCCGACGCTGACCCTGCTGGGTGAAATGGGTCATATCGAGGAGCAGGCGAGCGAGGGCGCTAAGAAGCGCTACGCCGCGACCGACGCGGGCCGCATCCACCTGACCGAGCGCGCGCACGAGGTGGAGGCGCTGATCGCGCGACTGACCGCGATCGGCGAGCACCGCAACCGCAGCGACCACCGCCCGATCCGGCGCGCAATGGGCAATCTGCGCTTCGCCGTGAAGAGCCGGATGATTGACGGACTGGAGGGTGACACGCTGCACGAGATTGCGGCAATCCTGGACGAGGCGGCGCAGCGGATCGAGCGGCTGTGAGCGTCGCGACCACGGCCCGCACGCCGACCGAGCACGCCGCCAAATATCTTCAGCAGCTCTGCAAGCACTGGCAGCACAATCTGGCGGTCGAGTTCACCGCCGATCACGGCACGATCGTCTTCCCGCGCGACGCGCGCGGGGCGGACTGGGCGGGCGATGCGACCGTCGCCTTCGATGCGGAGGCGAATGCGCTCCTCACCCGCATCGACGCGAGCGAGCCGGGGCAGTTGGAAGCGTTGAAGGGCGCGGTGGCACGGCACCTCGACCGCTTCGCGTTTCGCGAGGCGCCGCTCGCGTTCGACTGGCAGGACGCCTGATCACCCGCGCCGGGCGAGCACCTCTCGGTAGGTGTCGAGCACGGCGCGGTTGACGTCGTCCCAGCGGTAGGCGGCGGCCGCCGCGTGCCCGGCCGCGCCGGCGCGCGCGCGCAGGTCGTGGTCGGTCGCGAAGCGCTGTATCGCGTCGGCATAGGCGGACACGTCGCGCGGCGGCACCAGGAACCCGTTGACGCCCTCCTCCAGCAGGTCCACCGCACCGGTCGCGCGCGCGGCGACCACCGGCACGCCGCACGCCATCGCTTCCAGCGTCACGTTGCCGAAGGTCTCGGTGACGGACGGATTGAAGAACACGTCCATCGATCCGACTGCACGGCCGAGATCGTCCCCGGACTGGAAGCCCGCGAACACCGCATCCGGTACGGCGTCCGCGAACCAGTCGCGCGCAGGTCCGTCACCGATCACCAGCACCCGGTGGGCAACGCCGCGGCGGGTGAGCTCGGCAGTCACCTCGGCGAAGATGTCGAGGCCCTTTTCCAGTACCAGCCGCCCGAGAAAGCCGATCGCGACCGCGTCGTCGGCGATGCCCAGGCTGCGGCGCCATTCCAGGCTGCGGCGGTCGGGGCGGAAGCGGTCGTGGTCGATCCCGCGCGACCAGATACCGATCGGCGCCTCCACCCCCCAATCGCGCAGCACGTCGGCGATGCTGTTGCCCGGCACCAGCACGGTGTCGCAGCGATTGTAGAAGCGAGTGAGCATCCGCTCCATAAGCGGTTCCAGGAAGCCGATGCCGTAGTAGCGCGGGTAGGTTTCGAAGCGGGTGTGGAGCGACGCGACCGCGGGCAGGCGGTGTCGGCGAGCCCAGGTCACCGCGCGGTGGCCTAGCACTTCGGGCGCAGAGACGTGGATCAGATTGGGCGCGAACGCCGTCAGGTCCGCCCGCACCTCGCGCGACAGGCCCTTCGCCATCCGGTACTCGCCGCGCCCGCCCGGCATCGGCCAGCTCGGCACGTCGACCAGGTCGCCGGTTGGCGGGAACGCCGGATCGGCGACGGTCGGCGAGTAGACCCTGACTGCGGCTCCTTCGGCCATCAGATAGCCGACCAGCAGGTTCAGCGCCTGATTCGCGCCGTCGCGGACGTAGTTGTAGTTGCCGCTGAACAGCGCAACGCGGAGCTCCGACGCCTGCATCGGCCGCCCATAGCGGTCGCGGGCGGATGTGACTATCGCAAGCATCGCCAGCCGAGCGTCGCTCTCGTTCGCCCCCGCGTCCGACGCGACCTGTTCTCACATTGTTCCTGCTGCGCTACAAGCCAGGCATGGCCAAACCACAGAAGCGCTACGTGTGTCAGTCCTGCGGATCGGTGTCGCACCGCTGGCAAGGGCAGTGCGGCGACTGTTCGGCGTGGAACACGCTGGTGGAGGATGCGGGCGCGGTGGTGACGCCGTTCCAGGCGCGCCACAATCTTCAGGGTGGCGGGCGCACGATCCTGCTGTCGGGGCTGGACACCGACGTGCCGCTGCCGCCGCGGCTGATGACCGGCATCGCCGAGCTCGACCGCGCGCTCGGCGGCGGCTTCGTCGAGGGGTCGGCGACGCTGATCGGCGGGGATCCCGGGATCGGCAAGTCGACGCTGCTGCTCCAGGCCGCGGCGAAGCTGGCGCTGGCGGGACGCAGCGTCGCCTATGTCTCCGGCGAGGAGGCGGCCGACCAGGTGCGGCTCCGCGCACGGCGGCTGGGGCTGGGGGCTGCGCCGGTGCAGCTCGCGTCCGCGACCTCCGTGCGGGATATCCTTACCACCGTGGGCCAGGGCACGGCGCCCGCGCTGCTGATCATCGATTCGATCCAGACCATGCACTCCGACCTGATCGAGGGCGCGCCCGGCACGGTCAGCCAGGTCCGCGCGGCATCGGGCGAGCTGATCCGCTTCGCCAAGGAACGCGGTGCGGCGGTGGTGCTGGTCGGGCACGTGACCAAGGACGGCGCGATCGCGGGTCCGCGCGTGCTGGAGCACATGGTCGACACGGTGCTGGCGTTCGAGGGCGAGCGTAGCCATCAGTACCGGATCCTGCGCGCGACCAAGAACCGTTTCGGCGGCACCGACGAGATCGGCGTGTTCGCGATGGAGATGGGCGGCCTCGCGGAGGTCTCCAATCCCTCTTCCCTGTTCCTCATCAGCCGCGACGAGAGCGTGACCGGCACCGTCGTGTTCCCGGCATTAGAGGGCACGCGGCCGGTGCTGGTCGAGGTGCAGGCACTGACCGTCCGGCTGGCGAGCGGGGCGACGCCTCGCCGCGCGGTGGTCGGCTGGGACAGCGGGCGGCTGGCGATGATCCTGGCGGTGCTGGAGGCACGCTGCGGGCTCAGCTTCTCCTCGGCGGAGGTCTACCTCAACATCGCCGGCGGCTACCGGGTGCAGGATCCTGCGGCCGATCTCGCCGTGGCGGCCGCGCTCGTCTCGGCGCTGAGCGAGCGCCCGGTCCCGGCGGACGCGGTTGCATTCGGCGAGATCGCGCTGTCGGGCGAGGTCCGCCCGGTCGCCCACGGCGCGCTGCGGCTGAAGGAGTCGGCGAAGCTCGGCTTCGGCCGCGCGCTGACCCCGGCCAAGCAGTCGGGCGAGGGGGCGGGCGTGCAGCTCGCGGGGTTCGCGAACCTGGGCCGCTTCGTTGACCACATGCTGGGGCGCTGACGCGCAAACGGATCTGCAACCCTGGATTGCTACGCAGCGTCGATGCGGGAACGGTTTAGAAAGGTTGCGCGGGCCGGGTGCCTGGTGCTGCTGATCGCCGCCGGCTGCGCGGTGCTGTGGGGCGTGCTGGAGTTGCGCAAGCATCAACGCCGCGATGCGGCGGATCGGACGCTGAACGGCGAAGGCGTCATCTCGCCGAGCTGGCGCGTCTCCGGCGACTGTCGTCCGCGCACAACGGCGGAGCGGAGCCGGGACGAAGCGGTCGCCGACCTGCTCCATCATTTCGATCACCAGCGGGTCAATCCGGGTCTCGGCTATAAGGAGCAGTACTTCGCGTGGCGTTGGCGGATCGCCGGATCGAGCGGCAGCTGTTCGCCCTCCCCTGAACACTACAGGCGTCTGGCCGGCGTGCTGGTGCCGCTCGGCTGGCCCAAGCTGCCGACCGACCGGTCCGACCTGGAACTGACGCGGCGGCTGCCGCCCAGTCCGGCGCTGGCGCGCAATCTGGCGGAACTGGCGTTTGCGTCGCACCCGCTCCCCTTTGGCCCGCTGGAGTACGACAATCGGCCGTTCGCCCGGATAATGCTGGCCGAACAGGGGCGGTTCGCACGACCATGGGGTCGGCGGGCGCTGACGGAGATCGCACCCGACACGAAGCTGGGGACGAGCGCGGCGACGCTGGCCGCCGCCACGGTCCCGCAACAAGCCGCACCACGCATTGCCGCGGCATTGACCGCGATGACCCAGGAGGCGGATCGCCGGCGCAAGCGGATCGAGGGACTGAAGGGCGGTCCTCACATCGTCTACCAGTTGCGGGACGGCGAACGTTTGTTCGAGTTGGCCGACGCGCTGGCGACGGCGGGTCCGGCAGCCGAGCCGCACGCCGAACCACTTGGACAAACGTTCGGCAGCGGCTCGCACTTCGGACTACTGCCGGCCGAGCCGACCTATCTCTGCGCGGCGGCGGATCGGATCGGTGGCCGGGCCGCCGTGGCGGCCAGTCGAGCGTCCTTCTGCCGAACGCCGGCGCTAGCGCCCGCGAATGGCGCGCGGTAGATGCTCGGCGGACCTCGGGGGAGATCAAGACTATGGGCCTGACCGCGCTCGACATACTGGTGCTGATCACCGTCGGCGGCGCGGCGGTGACCGGGCTGATGCGCGGGTTCGTGACGGAAGTGCTGTCACTGATGGCGTGGATCTTCGTCGTGTTCGCGCTGAAACTCTTCCACACGCCGGCTACCGCCTACCTGACCGACAGCGTCGGCACCGCGGCGGGGGCAGCCACGCTCGCCTTTGCGGCGATCAGCGGTGTGACCTGGTTCGGCGGGCGCATGGTCGCGAACGCGATCGGGTCACGGACCCGCAGCTCGGTGCTCGGGCCGGTCGATCGCGCGCTCGGCTTCGGCTTCGGCGCGCTCAAGGGACTAATTCTGGCGAGCCTCGGCTTCCTGCTGATCGTGCTGGTGATCGACACGATCAGCGGCGGCCCGACGCGGCGGCCAGCATGGATCACCGCCTCGCGCACCTATCCGCTGCTCAATGCGACAAGCGCGTCAATCGCCGACTTCGTGGATCGCCGGCGGAGGGGTCAGCCGGTGTTCGGGAGTGAGGACAACGCGAGCGTGGCGAACGAGAGCGTGCCGGCGGAGGCGCGGTAAGCGTTCGAGACAAGTCACGTCACCCTAGCGGAGGCTGGGGTCCAAGTCTGGTCGTGAGCCAGCACTAGGGCCCTTCATGTCGAAACGGACATGGCTGCCATCCTGCGCTGGCATGACGAAGGATGACGAGTAGGCAGCAGGGGCTGTGCAGCGCCGCGACTTCGCCTACATCGGGGACGTGAACGCGCCGCTCTACAACGCACAGATCCTGCGGCTCGCCGCAACCATCCCGTACCAGGAGCGGCTCGCGAGCCCGATGGCGACGGTGGAGAAGCGCTCGCCCGTGTGCGGCAGCCGCGTGACCGTCGACGTCGACGTCGATGCGGACGGGCGCGTGTCGGCGCTCGGGCTGCTGGTGCGCGCCTGCGCGCTCGGCCAGGCGTCGGCCTCGCTGATGGCGGCGGCGGCGATCGGCAAGGATGCCGACGAGCTTGCCGCCGCACGCGACGCACTCACGGGTTGGCTCGCCGGCGAGTGCGCGGAGGTGCCGGCCTGGGCGGGTCTCGACCTCTTCGCCCCCGCGCTTTCGCACAGTGCCCGCCACGCCTCCATTCGCCTGGCGTTTGAGGCGGTGGCGGAGGCCGCGGCGACCGCGCGGGCGAAGCGGATCGCCGCGGCGTGAGCGAGGGCGCGCAAGCGAGCGGCAGCCTGCTCCACGATGCAGTGCCGCTGCTCGGCTTCGCGCTGATCTTCGTGCTGCTGTTCCGCCGGCTGGGGCTGGGCGCCACGCTCGGCTACCTGGTCGCAGGCGCGCTGGTCGGGCCGCAGGTGCTGAACCTAGTCGGCGGCGCCGAGTCGAAGATGGACATCGCCGAGCTCGGCATCGTGCTGCTGCTGTTCCTGGTCGGGCTGGAGCTCAACCCGACGCGGCTGTGGCGCATGAAGGGCGACATCTTCGGTCTGGGGCTGCTCCAGGTCGTGCTGTGCGGCCTCGCGATCGCGGCGATCCTGTGGCTTGCGCCGAGCTTCTCGCCCTCGGCCGCACTCGCGCTCGGTCTGCCGCTGGCGCTCTCCTCGACCGCGCAGGTGCTCCCCATGCTTCAGTCGGCGGGCCGGCTGCGGACACCGTTCGGCGAGCGGGCGTTCGCGATCCTGCTGTTCCAGGACCTGTCGATCGTCCCGCTTATCACGATCGTCGCGGCCATGAGCCGCAACCCGGCCGACGCCGGCGGGCCGCCGGGCTGGCTGCTGACGCTCTACACGGTCGGCGCGATTGCCGCGTTGGTGGCGGCCGGGCGCTTCCTGCTCCGCCCGCTGTTCCGCTTGATCGGCAATCTGGGTGAGCGCGAGATGTTCGTGTTCGCCGGGCTGTTCACCGTGATCGCCAGCGCCGCGATGATGGAGGCGCTGGGCCTGTCGGCGGCACTCGGCGCGTTCGTCGCGGGCGTCATGCTTGCCGACTCCCCCTACCGGCACGAGCTGGAGGCGGACGTCGAGCCGTTCCGCTCGATCCTGCTTGGACTGTTCTTTCTCGCGGTCGGGATGATGCTTGACCTGGGCGTCGTCGCGGAGCGGCCGCTCTTTGTGGTCTCAATGGCGCTGACGCTGGTCGCGGTGAAGGCGGCGATCATCACCGCAATCGGCCTCGCCTTTCGCATGGGCTGGCGCCAGGCGTTCGCGCTCGGACTGCTGCTCAGCCAGGGCGGCGAGTTCGGCTTCGTCCTGTTCGCGCAGGCGCAGAACGCGTTCCTGATCGCGCCGGAGGCGGCCAGCCTGTTCGGCGCGATCGTCACCCTGTCGATGGCGACTACCCCCTTCCTGATGATGATAACCCAGCGCTTCCGCGTCGAGCCGGTGAATCATCAGGAACGCGACGGGCCGCAGGCGGACGGGTCGAGCGCGATCATCGTCGGCTATGGCCGGTTCGGCCAGACCGTCGGGCAGATGCTCGCGGCGCAGGGGATTGCGGTGACGCTGATCGATACGGATATCGAGATCATCGACATCGCCGGGCAGCTGGGCGCCAAGGTTTATTATGGCGACGGCACCCGCGTCGACATGCTGCGCCAGGCGGGGGCGGCGGATGCCGAGCTGATCCTGTTCTGCAACGACGGCGACGGCGTCGATGCCGCGCTGGTCGAGGCGGTGCACGACAGCTTCCCAAATGCCGCGATCTTCGTACGCGCGTTCGACCGCCGCGCGCTTCTGGCGCTGCGTGGGTCACCAGCGGCGGGCGTGGTGCGCGAGGTGATCGAATCGGCGGTGCGTATGGCGCGGGATGCGATGACGGCGGTCGGCGTGGACGCGGGCGAGATCGATCGCACGGAGGACCTGTACCGCCGTCGCGATCACGAGCGGCTGAAGATCCAGCACGAGGCGGGTGACCTGCTGTCCGCCAGAGCCGCCGTCATCGCGGCGGGCGGGTGGAACGAGGCGGAGCTTGCCGAGCGCGAGCGGCCCGCGCCATTGCCGGAGCCGGAAGTCAAGGGGAGTGCGTGCGGATGAACCTGCTTGCGGTGCTGGCGGCGCTGTCGGGCGCCCTTGCGGTGGGCGCGGGTGCGTTCGGCGCGCATGGGGCGGAGGGCAAGGCGGCCGAGTGGCTGCGCACCGGCGGCGAGTATCAGCTGATCCACGCGCTGGCCGCGCTGGTCGCGCTCCGGCTGGAGGCTCGCGGCGCGGGCTGGTGCTTTGTCGCAGGGGCGGCGGTGTTCGCAGGCTCGCTCTACCTCATGGCGCTCGGTGCGCCGCGGTGGCTTGGCGCCTTCACCCCGATCGGCGGAACGCTGCTGATCGCCGGGTGGCTGTGGCTTGCGTGGGTGGCTGCCCGATGATCGCCGCGGTGCTGCTGGGGCTCGCCATGCCGGCGCCTCTGCCCGGGGCGGTGCAGTCTGCCGAAGTGACCGAGCTGAGAGCGACCACGGCGCGGGTGCTCGCCCGACCGGAGCAGGCAACGCCTTGGGAGATGGCGCAGGCATCTCAGGCGCTGTGGTCGGAAGGCCGACGGCTGCAGGCGGCGTTCTGGTTCTATGTGTTCCAGCAGCGCAGCCGCGCTCACGCCGACGTCGACACGGGCGGCGATGGCGCGGCGGCGGTCAGGGCGTCGCTGAATGCGGCGCTGGGCGAGGAGATCAATCCCTGGCTCGGCAGTGACGTGGCAGCTTGGCGGGAGGTCGCGACCCGCGCGATGAGTTTCGAGGCGAAGCTGCCGATCGGGCCGGCACCGGCGGGCGTGTCGGCCGCTGCCTGGCGCGCGGCGGTGGCGAAGGCGCGCGCCGACTACCGCGCCGGCTACGAGGCGACGCTGGGCAAGGCGGATCCAGCCGAGATCGAAGGGACGCGGCGCGAGAACGGCCTGCCGGTCGGACCGCTCGATCAGCCCGGGCCTGCGCTGCCGGCGGAGTGGCGCTAGCCCGCGGCCTTCCGCTTCGCCTCGCCGCGGCAGCGGTCAGAGCAGTACACGACGTTGTCCCAGTCGCGCGCCCACTTCTTGCGCCAGGTAAAGGGGCGCTGGCAGACCGGGCAAATCTTGGTCGGCAGGTCGGCCTTACGAACGCCGTTCGGCATCGAGGAACGCCTCCACTGCCGTGAGATCGACCGAGCGGTCGAGGTAGGTCTGCCCGATCCCGCGCGCGAGCAGGAAGGGGAGGGTGCCGGCATCCATCTTCTTGTCGTGGAGCATGTGCGCGACCAGCGCCTGCCCGTCGGCGTCGATGCCCGCTGCGGCCGCGCTGTCGGGCAGGCCGACCGCGCGCAGGTGCGCCTTGACCCGCTCCGCATCTTCGGCCGGGGCGATGCCCTGCGCTGCCGAGAAGCCGAAGGCGAGCGCCATGCCGGCCGCCACGCCCTCGCCGTGCAGCAGCCGGTCGGAGAAGCCGGCCTCCACCTCCAGCGCATGGCCAAAGGTGTGGCCGAGGTTCAGTAGTGCTCGCGTGCCGGTCGTCTCGCGTTCGTCGGCGGCGACAATTCGCGCCTTCGCCGCGACCGAGTGCGCGATGGCGTGCTCGCGCGCGGCAGGGTCGCCGGCGAGCAAGGCGCCGGCGTTCGCCTCGCACCAGGCGAAGAACGAGGGATCGTCGATCAGCCCGTATTTGACGACCTCGGCATAGCCGGCGCGCAGGTCGCGCGCGGGCAGCGTGTCGAGCACCTCCGGGTCGATCAGCACGAGCGCGGGCTGGTGGAAGCTGCCGACCAGGTTCTTGCCGGCGCGCGTGTTGATCGCGGTCTTGCCGCCGACGGAGGAGTCAACCTGCGCGAGAAGCGTAGTCGGGACCTGCACGAAGCCGCAGCCGCGCTTTACGATCGAGCACGCGAAGCCGACCAGGTCGCCGATCACCCCGCCGCCGAGCGCCACGACATGGTCGCCGCGCTCCACGCCGAGCGCGATCAGCTGGTCGGTCAGCTGCTCCAGCGTCGCCCAGCTCTTGCTTGCTTCGCCCGGCGCCAGCACGATCGCCTCGCTATCGACGCCCGCGGCGGAGAGGCTGGTGGTCAGTGTAGCGAGGTGCGGCCGGACATTCTCGTCACTGACGATCGCCATCCGGCGTCCGCGCGCGAGTGGGGCCAGATGGTCGCCGGCGCGCCCGAGCAGCCCGGCTTCGATCATCACGTCGTAGGAGCGGTCGCCGAGTGCGACCGGCACGATGGTCATTGCGTGAGTGCCCTCAGGATCGCGGTCACGGTCGCCTCATGCGGCGCGTGGACGCTCGGGATGCGGATCGGGGCCTGCGCATAGATCGGATTGCGCGTGTGCGCGAGGTCGCGCAGCACCTGATGCGGGTCGCGCCCGCGGAGCAGCGGGCGGGTGTCGCGCCGGCGAACCCGCTCGGCGAGGACGGCGGGATCGGCGTCCAGCCAGATCGCGGTCGCCTCCCGCAGGATCAGTGCACGAGTCTCGTCGTTGATGAAGGCACCGCCGCCGGTCGCGATGACCTTGGGGGTGCCGTCGATCAGCCGGGCGATGACCCGGCGCTCTCCGTCACGGAAGTGCGCCTCGCCGAAGCGTTCGAAGATCTCGGCGACCGTCATCCCCGCGGCGGTCTCGATTTCCGTGTCGGCGTCCACGAAGGCGAGCCCGAGCCGCTGCGCCAGCCGGCGGCCGACCGTCGACTTGCCTGCCCCCATCAGCCCCACCAGCACGATCGGCCGGGTGGTCGCCGCGCTATCGGGAAGGACTTGGGTCTGCATCGGCAGGGGCTATACAGCGCGGGGGGCGCTCGGGCAAAAGGCCCGCCCATGTTTCCCCGTGCTTACCCGAAAGGCGTTCCATGTCCCGTCCGCTCGTCATCCTGATCGTCGCTGCGGTGGTGCTGGTCGTGGGGCTGTTCGTGCTGGCGGGCCGCGACACCAGCGTTGCGCCGACCCGCGTCGAGAAGGCGGTCTCGCTTGAAAAGCTCTCGTAACGCGCGCGCTGCCGCGCTGCTGCTGGCGGCGCTTGGCGCGGGCGGCGGACTGGCGACAGGGCAGGACCGGCCCGAATCGATCCTGCCGCCCGGGTTCAACGATCCTGTCCAGCCGGCGCCTGCCCCGACGCCGGCGCCCGCTCCGGTGCGACCGCCGGCGAGCGGCGCGGCGCCCAGCGCGTCCAATCCGTCCGGCGCGGTGCCGCCGCCGCCGCTGCCGGTCGCGGGCACGACGCCGTCACCGACGCCGTCCGCCACGCCGACGCCGGTCGATCTCACCGCCTATGAACTGCCGGCCTACGCCCGCCGCTCGCTGGCCGACGTCGGCGCCACCACCGCCGAAAGCGCCGGGCTGAGCGGCAGTGCGTTCGGTCGGGCAGGAGGGCGCGGCATCGGCACGCTGATGCACGAGCTCGACGCGCCACTGCCGTCGCGGTGGCTGTCGATCGCACTGCGCCGCGCGCTGATGGCGCAGGTGGAGACGCCCGCGGGCATCAACGGCGCCGACTTCGCCGCCGAGCGGGCCTGGCTGCTGCTGCGAATGGGCGAGGCGGACGGGGCGCGGGCTGTCGTGCAGAGCGTGGACGTACAGGATTACTCGCCCAAGCTGTTCCAGGTCGGCATGCAGGCGATGCTGGCGACCGGAGATCCCGCCGGGCTGTGCCCGATGGCCGATCCGGCGATCCGCGTGTCGGGCGAGCGCGGCTGGCGGTTCGCGCGCGCGATGTGCGCGGCCCTGGGCGGAAAAGGCCCGCAGTCGCGCGCCCTGCTGCGGGAGGCGCGGCGGGGCATGCAACGCTCGGTCGACACGCTGCTGGCCGAGAAGGTGGTCGGCGCAGCCGCGGGCGGGGCGGTCACGATCGAGTGGGCGGGGGTCGATCGGCTGACCGCTTGGCGCTACGGCCTGGCGACCGCGACCGGCGTGGAGATCCCGGACGAGCTGCTTGCCGGTACCCGGCCGCAGGTGGCCGGCTGGCGCGCGACTGCGCCGATGCTCGATTCGGCGGCACGGGTGACGCCAGCGAACTGGGCGGCGAGCCAGGGCGTACTTTCCCATGCCGCGCTGGTCGACCTGTACGCGGAGGTGGAGGCGGGTGACGGCCAGAACAGCGCGGCGCGCGCGCTCGGCCGTGACCTCCGGACGCTGTACGGAGAAGGGACCGTCGACGAGCGGCTGGCGCTGCTGCGCCGCATCTGGGACGGCGGCGAGGGCCGGCGCGCGCGCTACGCCCGCCAGGTGCTCACCGCGCGCGCGGCGACCTTTGTCCCGCCATCGGCCGAGCGGGCCGGGGATGCGCCGCGGCTGATCGGAGCAATGCTGACCGCCGGGTACGACATCGCCGCGGCGCGCTGGTGGAGCGCGGTGCCGGCGGCGAGCAACGGCTGGGCGATGCTGGCGCTCGCCGATCCGCGCGGCCGGCGCTGGAGCGCGGGCGATGTCGACAGCTACGGCGATGCCGATGCCGATGCCGATCCGCAGCGGCTGAAGGCGCGCATGCTGCTCGCCGGGCTGACCGGGCTCGGCCGGCTGCCGATCGATGCCGCCGAGCAGCTGGCACAGCCGCTCGGCGTGCGATTCGGCGCGGAGAACGCCTGGACCCGGGCGATCCAGGCGGCGGCCGACCGCGGCGAGGGCGGGACGGTGCTGCTGCTCGCCGCCGTCGGCATGCAGACGCCCGACTGGCGCGGGGTGCCGCCGGAGGTGCTGTTCCACGCCTGCCGCGCGCTCCGCGCGACCGAACAGGAAGGCGTCGCCCGGATGATCGCGGCCGAGGCGATCGCGCGGCTTTGATCGGCACCGGCGACGACCGCGCGCTGATCGACCGCTTCCTGGAGATGATGGCGGCGGAGGCGGGCGCGGCGGCCAACACGCTGGCGGCCTACCGCTCCGACCTGACGCTCGCCTCCGGCGAAATCGGCGGGCGGCTGGCAGCGGCGGATGCGGGCGTGATCGCGCGGCTCGCCGACGGCTGGAGCACGCTTGCCCGCTCGACCGTCGCGCGCAAGGCGGCGGCGCTGCGGCGCTTCTACGGGTTCCTGGCGGCGGAGGGGCTGCGCAACGACGATCCCTCGGCTGCGCTGCCGCGGCCGGGCGCCGCGCGCCCGCTGCCCAAGTCGCTCTCGGTCGCCGAGGTCGACGCGCTGTTCGCCGCTGTCGCCGAGCGGCAGGCGCGGGTTCCGGCCGATCCGCTCGACCTGCGGCTCGCGGCATTGATCGAGCTGCTCTACGGCTCCGGCCTGCGCGCGACGGAGCTGGTGTCGCTGCCGCGGGGCAGCATCGCATCCGATCGCCCCTACCTGATCCTGCGCGGCAAGGGCGGGCGCGAGCGGCTGGTACCGATCTCCGACCGGGCGCGCGCGGCGGTTGCCGCGTGGCGGGAGCAGGTGCCCGCCGACAGCCCGTGGCTGTTCCCGTCGGGGCGCAAGCACCTGTCCCGCGTCCGCCTGTACCAGCTGGTAAAGGCGCTCGCGGCCGCGGCCGGGATCACGCCGACGCGGCTCAGCCCGCACGTTCTGCGCCACGCCTTTGCCACCCATCTGCTCGCGGGCGGCGCCGACCTGCGCGCGCTGCAGGCGATGCTGGGCCACGCCGACATCGCCACCACCGAGATCTACACGCACGTCGATGCGAGCCGGCTGGTCGAGCTGGTCAACACGCGCCACCCGCTCGTTGACGGGGCCGGCCAGCGGCCCTAGCGGACGCGCCCATGCAGAGCTTCCTGGATTTCGAGAAACCGATCGCCGAGTTGCAGGGTCGGATCGACGAGCTGCGCCAGACCGCGCAGAACGGCGAGCTGGACATCGACGCGGAGGTCGGCCGGCTTCAGGCGAAGTCCGACAAGCTGCTGCGCGACACCTATGCCCGGCTGACCCCCTGGCAGAAGACGCAGGTCGCGCGACACCCGGAGCGGCCGCACCTCAAGCACTACCTAGCCGGGCTGGTCGAGGACTTCATGGCGCTGGGCGGCGACCGGGCGTTCGGCGACGACCAGGCGATCATCGGCGGGCTCGCTCGGTTCCGCGGCCGGCGCGTGATGGTGATCGGGCACGAAAAGGGCGACGATACCGCCAGCCGGCTGCGCCACAATTTCGGGATGGGGAAGCCGGAGGGCTATCGCAAGGCGATCCGGCTGATGAAGCTCGCCGATCGCTTCGGACTGCCCGTGCTGACGCTGGTCGACACGTCCGGCGCGTTCCCGGGCGTCCAGGCGGAGGAGCGGGGGCAGGCGGAAGCGATCGCGCGATCGACGGAGGCGTGCCTGGAGGTCGGGGTGCCGGTCGTCGCCGCGATCGTCGGGGAGGGCGGATCGGGCGGTGCGGTGGCGCTTGCCACCGGCAATACCGTTCTGATGTTCGAGCACGCGGTGTATTCGGTGATCTCGCCGGAGGGCTGCGCCTCCATCCTGTGGCGAACCGCCGAGAAGGCCGCGGACGCGGCAGAGGCGATGAAGGTGACCGCGCAGGATCTGAAGGCGCTCGGCGTGATCGACACGATCGTGCCGGAGCCGTTGGGCGGCGCGCACCGGGACCCGTCGGCGGCCATCACCGCGCTCGGCGACGCGCTGGAAGGGGCGTTGAACCTACTGGCCGACCGCGATCCGGCGACCGTCCGCGCCGAGCGGCGGCGTAAGTTCCTGGAAATCGGCCGGGTCTGATCCCGGCCAACCCCGCTGCCCAGTTGATCGGGGAAATCAGCTGGCCTTCATGTTAGAGCCGACGTTGGTGAACGTCGTCTTCAGCCGGTTGCCGAGCGTGCCCATCGCGGCGATCGCGGCAACGGCGATCAGGGCGGCGATAAGCCCGTACTCGATGGCAGTTGCGGCGCGCTTGTTCGGCATCACTGCCAGGAACTTGCGAAGCATGGTTAAACCCCTTTTCTATGAAAAAGGGCGGCGAAACCGAGTTCCGCCGCCCTGATCATTTCAGTGAACCGAAAGCTTACGAGGCCTTCATGTTCGAACCGACGTTGGTGAACGTCGTCTTCAGCTGGTTGCCCAGCGTGCCCATCGCGGCGATCGCGGCAACCGCGATCAGAGCGGCGATCAGACCGTACTCGATGGCGGTCGCGCCCTTCGAGTTCTTCAGGAACGAACGAATCTTCTGCATAACGATCTCCACTGTTCGAAACTTCAACTCACCCGGCCAAGCCGGAGTGTTCCGGATCAGCAAATGCGTTTCTATGGGTGAGGCATTGAGAAAAGGTTTACGCGGCAAGGCGGTGAAATCAGGAAACGACGGAGTCGATCTTGGTCGACACGTTGTTCCACATGTCGCCGGTCGTGGTGCCCACGACGCGCGCGCCGGTGACCAGCGCCAGGAAGATCAGCGCCAGGATCAGGCCGTACTCGACCGCGGTCGCGCCGCGGCGATCGTCGAGCAGGCGGTTGAGGTATCTGATCAGCAGGCGCATGGGACCGATCGATTGCTAGCCTGCTCACTCTAGGCGCCGGAGGTTAAGCGAAAGTTGTCAGACGCTGCTGCCAACCCCCTGCTGCTCGTCGTCGCGGCGGCGATGGTCGACGGGGACGGCCGTGTGCTGGTGCAGCAGCGTCCGCCGGGGAAGCCGATGGCGGGCCTGTGGGAGTTCCCCGGCGGCAAGGTCGATCCCGGCGAGGAGCCGGAGGCGGCGCTGGTGCGCGAGCTTCATGAGGAGTTGGGCGTGACGGTCGATCACGCCTGCCTGGCGCCCGCGACTTTCGCCAGCGAAGCGCTGGGCGAGCGGCACCTGCTGCTGCTGCTGTACGCGCTGCGCAAGTGGCGCGGCGTTCCCGAGGCCCGCCACGCGACGGCGTTGCGCTGGGTTCGGCCGGTCGAGCTCCATAAGCTCCCCATGCCGCCCGCCGACCGCCCGCTGATCGGCCTGCTGGAGGCGCTGCTCTAGGGTCGAGTACAGACCTCAGCGCGGGGTCGGGAGCGCGGCGGCGAGCGAGGCGGTGGCACTGCCGCGGCGCGCGGGCTGCGGCTGATCGGGGTGCGGCGACCAGCCGGTCACGAAGACGATCTCGAACCGCTCAGGCACGCGTCCGTCCGCGTCCGCACGGGCCGCGAACGCATCGGCGAGCCGCGCAAGCGTGCCTCGCGTCATCGGCGATCGCCCGACCAGCAGGTTGCTCGCCGCCATGCCGCGCAGGTCGCGGACGAGCCCGAACAGGTCGCCGTAGCGGACGTCCAGCCGCTCGCCATCGGCAACCGGCAGCGCGAAGCCGGTGCGCATCAGCAGGTCGCCTGCCGACCGCACGTCGATCTGCGGATGCAGCCGCGCCGCGCCGGGGTCGGCGTCGCGCAGCGCCGCGCGGAGCGTCGCCAGGCTGCCCGCGCCCAGGAAGGCGCCGAGGAACAGGCCGTCAGGGCGGAGCGCACGGCGGATCAGCACTAGCGCGCCGGGCAGGTCGTTGACGCTGTCGAGCACGCCCGCCGATACCACCAGGTCGAAGCTGGCGTCGGCGAAGGCGGGCCGGTCCTCGTCGGTCTGAACGGCGCCCGCGGCGAAGACTGCGCCCGCGTCCGCGCGCGTGATCGTCGCACCCGGCAGGGTGAAGGCGCGGTCGGCGGCACCGAGATCGAGCACGTCGCGGAACTCACGCTTCACGCCGGCGAGCCGCTCGGCGATGCCGTCGAGCATGACCGCGCGGACGAAGTCGTGCGCGGCCCAGTCGCGGGCCGCGCGGTCGCGGCGCAGGCGGCGTGCAGCACGATCGAAGATTTCGGGAACGCTCACGGGCGCGCTTGTGCCGGGCGGGGCGGCGGCGGACAAGGGGCGTGTGCCGGCCATGCTCCACCGCCTCGTCGCCCTTGCGCTTCCGCCGCGCTGCCCGGGCTGCGGCGCGGTGACTGAGGCCGATCATCGCTTCTGCGCTACGTGCTGGATGTCGCTCGCCTTTATCGGGCCGCCGTGGTGCGCCGGATGCGCGCTCCCCTTCGACCACCATCGCGGCGCGGAGGTGCTGTGCGGCGCCTGCCTGGCCGAGCCGCCGCCGCACGCCGGCGCGCGCGCCGCGGTTGCCTACGGCCCCGTCGCGCGAACGGTCGCGTTGCGGCTGAAATATGCGGGACGCACTGCCTTTGCCGAGACGGCGGCGCGGCTGATGCAACGCCTGCTGCCGGACGACGCGGCGCTGCTGGTCCCGATCCCGCTCCATCGCTGGCGGCTGTGGACGCGCGGGTACAACCAGGCCGCGCTGATCGCCGACGCGCTCGCGCGGGGCGGCGGACCGCCGGTTGCGCGCTCGCTGCTTCTCAGGAGCCGCGCGACGCCGGTGCTCCGGGGGCTCGATCCGCGCGAGCGGCAGCGGGCGGTCGCCGGTGCCTTCGCGTTGGCAGCCGACGCGCGGCGCGCGCTCGCCGGCCGCCACGTCGTGCTGGTCGACGACGTGTATACGACCGGGGCGACCGCAACGGCGTGCGCGCGGCTGCTGACCCGCGCTGGCGCGGGGAAGGTGACCGTGCTGTGCTGGGCACGGGTGATCGGTACCGACGCCGATTGACATGGCCGGTGCCAGACCTCACCTCCCGCTCATGGCAAAGGTCGAGATCTACACCAAGGCGTTCTGCCCTTATTGCACCCGCGCGCTGCGCCTGCTCGAGCAGAAGGGCGTCGCCTACGACGAATATGACGTCACCATGGGCGGGCCCAAGAAGGCGGAGATGGTGGAGCGCTCGGGCGGGCGCATGACCATGCCGCAGGTGTTCATCGACGACCGCCACATCGGCGGCTGCGACGACCTGATGGCGCTCGACCGCCGCGGAGGGCTCGACCCGCTGCTCGCGGCATGAGGGCGGCGCTGCTGCAGATGACGAGCGGGGTCGACCCGCTCGCGAACGCGCGCACCCTGACGGACGCCGTCCGCGCGGCAAAGGACGGCGGCGCGGCGATGCTGTTCACCCCGGAGATGTCGGGGCTGATCGACCGCGACCGGACACGCGCGGCGCCGCACATCGTCGCGGAGGACGACGATCCCGTGCTCGCTGCGGTGCGGGAGGCGGCGGCCGCGGCCGGGGTGTGGGTGCACCTCGGCAGCCTGGCGGTACGCGTCGGCGACGGACGCGCGGCCAACCGCGGCTTCGTCATCGACGGGGACGGCAGGGTCCGGGCGCGCTACGACAAGCTGCACCTGTTCGACGTCGACCTGCCCGGCGGCGAGCAGTGGCGCGAATCGGCCGGCTACGTGCCCGGTGACGCCACGGTCGTGGTGGCCACGCCGGTCGGGCCGCTGGGCTTGTCGATCTGCTACGACCTGCGCTTCCCCGACCTGTACCGGGCGCTGACCGATGCCGGGGCGACGGTACTCGCCGTGCCCGCCGCCTTCACCGTCCCGACCGGCCGCGCGCACTGGGAGGTGCTGCTGCGCGCCCGCGCGATCGAGGCCGGCGCCTTCGTGATCGCGGCCGCGCAGGCAGGCGCCCACGCGGACGGCCGGACAACCTACGGCCACAGCCTGGCCATCGATCCCTGGGGTGAGGTGCTGCTCGATCTGGGGGAGGCCGCCGGGCTCGGCTTCGTCGATCTCCAGCAGACGCGGCTCGACGACGTGCGGGCCCGCATTCCCGTTCTCAGCCATCGTCGCGCGATCCCGGCGGTCGAGGTGGTCGGGTGATCGTCTTCGACCTGCGATGCGCCGCCGCCCATGTCTTCGAGGTGTGGTTCGGCTCGAGTGGCGCCTATGAGGAGCAGCGGAGCGCCGGGCTGATCTGCTGCCCGGTCTGCGGCGACACCGACGTGAGCAAGGCGGTCATGGCCCCGAGCGTCGCGGCCAAGGGCAACCAGGCGTCGGCCGTGCCCGATCCGGCGGCGATGAAGGTCGCTTTCGCGGCGCTCCAGCAGGCGCAGGCGGAGGCGCTGAAATCGTCGGAATGGGTCGGGATGCAGTTCGCCGACAAGGCGCGCGCGATGCACAGCGGCACGGCGCCGAGCGTACCGATCCACGGCCAGGCGACGCGAGCGGAAGCGGAGGCGCTGATCGAGGAGGGCGTGCCGGTCGCGCCGCTGCTGGTGCCCGTCGTTCCGCCCGACGCCCGCAATTGACCCTGCGACCGCCGCGGCCTAGGGGCGCGCAGGCGTGCCCCCGTAGCTCAGCAGGATAGAGCGACGGTTTCCTAAACCGCAGGCCGGAGGTTCGAATCCTCTCGGGGGCACCAACGAGAAAGGGCGCCGGCGCAACCCGCGCCGACGCCCCTTTTCTAAAGCGGTCTTCCCTTACGCGTTCGCCGCCTCGATCGGCGCGGGCTGCTGCGGCGCCTGCCCGTTCGCCATCTGCTTGGCGAACACGTCGCGCATCAGGCTGAGCGAGAAGAGGTGTGCGTAGATGAGCGGGAGCATGCCCGACTGCGCCATCTTGCGAAGCTGGTCGCCGCGCAGGTCTGCGAGCTTCTTCTCGTCGACCATCTGGAAGCCGCGGTACACGAACGGCTGCGCCGCGTTGTCCGGCTGGATCGAGACCTCGCCGTCGATCAGCAGGTCGTACTCCTTCAGCTCCTTGACGAAGGCCGCGGTCTTCTGGCCGGCCTGCTCGAACTGCTCGGCGAACTGCAGGATCGACTTGGTCAGCTCGGACGGCTGGCCGTTCTCGAACAAGCGCTCGCCGTCCTCGAACGCGCCGATCGTGTCGGATGACGGATCGAAGCAGAGCGACAGCTCCTCCGACTCCGGGCGCAGCTTGGCGAGGAGGTAGGGGTAGCGGCGGACATAGGCCGGAACGTAGGTGTCCAAATCGAGCAGCTTGCCGTCGGCGTCCATGAAGACGTTGACGCCCTCGTTCAGGCCCATCAGCGCGAGCGGCACGGGATCGTCGCCGACCGCGAACACGATCGGCATGCGCCGCGCGACGAGCGGGAACTCCTCGACGGTCAGCGGCACGGCATGCTGGTTCGCGAGGAACGGTGCCTTGTCCGCCGGGCGGATCCGATAGTCGGCGTGCTGGTCGCTCGAGAGCGGCTGCAGGTCGTTGTAGAAGAGCGGAAGCGCAGGAGCGCCGGGAGCGGTGGCCATCGAAGGTCTCCGGATGAAGTGGGAACGGGCTTGGCGGAGGCGCGAGCGTACGCGCGCACCCGGCAATGGCGGGCGTCCTTAGTTGCCGGCGGCGATGCTGGCAAGCCACTGGCGTTGCAGGCGCAAGTCGCGGAGGCTGCGGGCGTCGGCGCACTTTACACCCCCTTGAGGCTCGATTACAGGCGACGGCGCCGTGTTGGGGAGGGGGCCTGCCCCGACGAGCGGCATGGGACGCGGGGATGGGCAAGGTCGCTCCGGACGCCGACAGGGCGACGGTGGAGCTGCCGGCCCGAACCGTGGCAAGGGCTTTGCAGGAGCGGCGCTGTCTTGATCTCGCGGTATCGCCGCCTGGGGCGCATGACGGGTTGGTGCGTGCTGCTGACCAGCGTCGGCGGCCCAACGCTGGCACAAACGGCGCCGTCGCAGCCGCCGGGTTCGCTGGTCGTCGATCCGCAGCAGGGCGCGACGCCGCGCCCGATCCAGCCGGCGCCTGCGCCGCTGCCAAGTACGCCTGCCACGACGCTGCCGAGCACGGCGACGCCGCCGCTCGCATCGCCCCGCGTGAGCGGGCCGGCGATCCCGCTCCAGCCGCTGCGCGGTGACCTGCCGCAGGGCGTCGAGCGCCAGCCGCTGCCGGGCGGCGTGGCAGGCGGGCTGCCCGCACCGAGCGCCAATCCGCTGCTGATCGATCCCAAGGCCGATCCGATCCTCCAACTGGCGATCGCCTCGGGCGACCCTGACACCTTCCGCAACGCGATCCGTGCCGTGGTCGCGCGGAACCCGGCGGCGGCGGAGGCGGACGCGCGGCTGGACGAGGCCCGCGGCGTCCGCAACGAGGCGCGCGCGACGCAGTATCCGGTGGTGGACCTGTCGATGTCCTACTTCCGCGTACTCGACCGTGCCTTTTCCAACGATCCGCAGAACGTGCTGGAGCGCTCGCGGCCGCGGCGGCGGACCGATGCGCTGGCCCGTGCGCAACTGCCGCTGATCGACTTCGGCACCGCCCGCAACCGGATCGGTGCAGGCAATCGCCGGATCGAGGCCTCTGTCGCGCAGATCGACGACACGGCCAGCCAGATCGCGCTGCGCGGGATCGCGACCTGGTATCAGCTGTTCGGCTACCGCGCGCTCGTCCGGCTGAGCGAAGCGTTCGTGGAGGGCCAGACCGCGCTGCGCGGCGCGATCGAGCAGCGCGTGACCCAAGGCTATGCCGCGCCCGGCGACGTGGCGCAGGTCGAGAGCTACATCGCCGCGGCCGAGGCGCAGCTTGCCAACTACCGCCGTCAGCTGGCGAGCGCCGAGGCGCAGTACACCGCGCTGACCGGCGCTCCGGCTCCGGCCGGTTTCGGCCGCGCGCCCGCGGCGGCCGAGGCGAAGGTGACCGTCGACCGCGCGCAGCTGGACGCGGAGACGATCCCGGCGGTGCGCGCCGCCAAGTCGCTGGCGGAGGCGGCACGCTATGACGCGCGCGTCGCCAAGTCGAACGCCCTGCCCGGCGTGACGGTCGGGGTCGATGCCGGACGCTATGGCGTGATCGAAACCGACAAGGACTTCGACATTCGCGGGTCGGTGACGCTTAGCCAGCGCCTGGGTGGCGGCTCGGTCCAGCGCATCGACCAGGCCCGGGCGCGCGCGCGCGGGGCCGAGGCGACCTATGAGCGGATCCGCCAGGATGCCGTGCGCGATGCCGCGGTCGCGTGGAGCGACGTGGAGGCGCTGGAGGCGAGCGAGGCGGCGATCCGCGACAACTATCTCGCCACCCGCCAGTCGCGCGACGTGCTGGCCGAACGCTTCCGCGTCGCGCGCGGCTCGCTGTTCGACCTGCTGGGGGCGGAGGCCAACTACTTCAACGTCGCCGCGCGCTACGTCGAAACGGTGACCGAACTGGATATCGCCCGCTATTCGCTGCTGGCGCGGCGTGGCAAACTGCTCGATGCGTTCGGCATCGCGCCGGCCCGATTGGATCAGCAATGAGCAACTTCCCGGCCCAGAGCGGCGCCGACCACGAACTGGCCCCGATCCGGCAGCCGCGCTTCGCGACCTGGCTGGCGCAGCCGATGCTACGCAATCGCTCGGTCTATCTGAAGGTCGCGCTGGCGGCGGCGATGATCAACCTGTTCGGGCTGGTCGTGTCGCTGTTCACCATGACGGTGTACGACCGCGTGATCCCGAACATGGCGCTGTCGTCGCTGACGGCACTGTCGATCGGGATCGCGATCGTCCTGATCTTCGACTTCGCGCTGCGCGTGCTGCGCGCCTATTTCGTCGACATCGCCGGGGCCGATATCGATCGGGAGATCGGCGGCAACGTGTTCGACCGGCTGATGCGGATCCGGCTGGACATGAAGCGGGGGTCGACCGGCGCGCTCGCCGGCATGATGCGCGAGCTCGAAACGCTGCGCGACTTCTTCGCCTCCGCCTCCATGACCGCGCTGGTCGACGTGCCGTTCATCCTGGTCACGCTGGTCTTCATCGCGGTGATCGGCGGCTGGCTGGTGATGGTGCCGCTGCTGGTCGTGCCGCTGATCATCGGCGCAGGCTACCTTACCCAGCCCGCGCTCGACCGCCTGTCCGCCCGCTCGATGAACGAGGGGCTGCTCAAGCAGTCGGTCCTGGTCGAATCGATCGGCAGCCTGGAGATGGTGAAGTCGAGCGGGGCGGGCGCGCTGCTGCGACGGCGCTGGCTGCGCGCGATCGACGACCACGCCGACAGCTCGCTGCGCGCGCGATTGGTGTCGACGATCGCGGTCACCGTCGCGTCGTCGGGCAATTCGATCGCCTATGTCGGCGTCGTGATCGTCGGCGTGTTCATGATCGCCGACCAGACGCTCACGACCGGCGGGCTGATCGCGTGCTCCATCCTGTCGGGCCGCGCGGTGCAGCCGCTTGCCACCATCGCGCAGCTGCTGTCACGACTGTCGGCGACGCGCACCGCCTACAACCAGATCAACGGGCTGATGGCTATGCCGCCGGAAGGGCCGCTGTCGGGTGCGCTCAGCCCGGCCAAGCTGAACGGCGCGATCGAGTTTCGGAATGTCGAGTTCAAGTATCCGGGCGCGGCAGAGAAGTCGCTGAACGGGATCAGCTTCGCCGTGAAGCCGGGCGAGAAGGTCGCGCTGCTCGGCCGTGTCGGATCGGGCAAGTCGACGATCCTGCGCCTGCTGCTCGGGCTGTACCAGCCGGAGGAGGGCGTGGTCCTGATCGACGGAACGGACGTCCGCCAGTTCGATCCGGTGGCGCTGCGCAGCCAGATCGGCGTCGCGATCCAGGATCCGGTGCTGCTGTCGGGCTCGGTGCGCGAGAACATCCTGCTCGACCGCGCGGGTCAGGGCGACGAGGAGATGCTGCGCTGTTCGGAGCTGTCGGGCAGCCACCAGTTCATGGGGCAGATCACCAACGGCTACGACCTGCGCCTCGCGGACCGCGGCGAGGGGCTGTCGGGCGGGCAGCGCCAGTCAATCACCATCGCGCGCGCACTGGTCGGCAAGCCGCCGATCATGCTGTTCGACGAGCCAACGAGCTCGATGGACGCGCAGACCGAGAATGCGCTGATCGAGCGGCTGCAGGTCGAGCTGGCCGGGCGGACCATGCTGCTGGTGTCGCACCGCAACGCGCTGCTGCGGCTGGTCGACCGGATCATCATCGTGGAGGCCGGCCGGATCGCGCACGACGGGCCGCGCGACCAGGTGCTCGCGGCCCTCCAGCGCCCCCGCGCTGCGGCCTGATCCTGCAAGAGTAAGCTGACATGAGCACCAACCTGATTGCCGCGCCCGAGCACCACCTGGAGGACATGGCGACGCGCATCAAGCCGCGCACCGCGTCCAACCTGCTGCTGTGGGGGATCGGCGCCTTCTTCGTCATCGCGGTGCTGTGGGCGACGCTGACGCAGATCGATCGCACGGTGCACGCGGCCGGCCGGATCGTGCCCGGATCGCGACTCCAGGTCATCTCCAACCTGGAGGGCGGGATCGTTAGCCAGATCCTGGTCAAGGCGGGCGATCAGGTCCGCAAGGGCCAAACGCTGGTGGTGCTCGACAAGACCACGGCGGGTGCCGAGCTCGGCGCCGGGCAGACCCAGGCGAATTCGCTCTCCGCCAAGATCGCGCGGCTGGAGGCCGAGGTGCAGGGTCGCGAGCCGCGGTTTCCGGCGGCCAACGGCGACGCGTCGCTCGCCGAGCAGGTCGCGATCGAGCGCGCGCTCCACCTCTCGCGGATCAGCGACCTCACCAGCGCCAGCAACGCCGCACAGGCGCGCATCAACCAGTCGCAGCGCGCGGTCGCCGAGGCGCGCGCCACGCTGGAGGCGCGGCTGTCGGCGAAGCAGGCGTACCAGCAGCAGGTCACCATGATCCGCCCGCTGGTCGAGCGCGGGATTGAGCCGCGGCTCAGCCTGGTACAGCTGGAGAACAACCTGTCGATCGCGACGGCCGAAGTCTCGTCCGCATCGGCGGCGATCGCCCGCGCGCAGGCCGGCGTGGCGGAGGCGACAGCGGCGCTCAGCCAGCTGCGCCAGGACTGGCGCGCGCAGGCCGCAACGGAGCTCGCGACCGCGCAGGCCGAATATGCCGCACGTCGGACCGCGCTGCCTGCCCTCGCGGACCGTGCGCGGCGCACCACCGTGGTCGCGCCGATGGACGGACGCATCAACCGCGTCGCCGTGTCGACGGTGGGCGGCGTCATCGGCGCTGGCCAGCCGATCGTCGAGCTGGTGCCGAGCGCCGACACGCTGCAGGTGGAGGCGATGGTCAACCCGAAGGATATCGCCAACGTCCGCATCGGCCAGCCGGCCAAGCTCAACATCTCCGCTTACGAGAGCGCGGTGTACGGCAGCATGGCGGGATCGGTGACGGTGATCTCGCCGGATGCGACCGTGGACGAACGCACGGGCGAGAGCCACTATCTGGTTCGCATTGCGGCCAATGCGCAGTCGCTGAAGGACCCGAACGGGCGGCCGCTGCCGATCGGCCCGGGAATGGTGGTCGACGTCAATCTGCTCGGCGAGAAGCGCTCGGTGATGAGCTACCTGTTCACGCCGATCACCCGACTGTCCGAGAGGGCGCTGCGCGAGTGACGCCGGCAAGCGGCGGATGGCTGTTGCTGGCGCTGGCCGCGGCGGGGCAGGGAGCGCCGGCGTCGGTGCAGGGCCCGCCCGCGCCGGAGGCGGCGGCCGCGACGGCAGTGCCGCGCCCGGCGGCGGTGAGCCCACAGCTGTTCGCGGCGGTCGAGCGCGCGACGGAGCAGTACCCGTCAATCCGCGCCGGGCGGAGCCAGGTGCAGGCGTCCAAGGCCGACGTGCGCGCGGCCAAGAACTTGCGGCTGCCGAGCGTCGGGGTGCAGGGCGTTGCGCTCGGCACAGGCGGGGGGCTCGGCAGCCAGCTCGTCGTCGACCAGCCGATCTTCAGCTTCGGTCGGCTCGAGGCGACGATCGACCGAGCCAAGGCCCAGCGGCTGGTGCGCGAGGCAGAGGTCGACGAGATCGTCCAGAACGTCGCGCTGGATACCGTCACCGCCTATTTCGAAATCGCACGCCTGGCGAAGCGCCAGGCGATCATGACCGACAGCCTGGAGGAGCACCGGCTGCTGGTCGGCTCGATCGGGCGCCGCGTGGAGCAGGAGGTCAGCCCCCAGTCGGACCTGGAGCTCGCCCGGTCGCGCACCGCGCAGCTCGAGCAGGAACTGGCGCTGGTCATTGCGCAGCGCCAGGCGGCGACCGCGCGGCTGTACCAGCTGGTCGGCGACGAGCGTTACGACGCGGGGAACGTGCCGCAGTATGACCCGGCGGTGCATCACCCCGATCCGACCGGTGCGGTCGAGCAGGCGATCGGCTGCTCGCCCCGGCGCCAGCGGCTGTCGGCGCAGACGCTGGTCGCGCGCGCCGAGACCAAGCAGGCGCGGCGCTCGTTCTGGCCGCAGCTCTCCGCGCAGTACAGCTACAACAACATCATCGGCTCGCGCGCCGGTGTCGCCGTGACCGCGCAGACCACCGGCGGCCTGTCCAACCTCGCCGCCGCCGACGCGGCGCGGGCGCGGGAGACCTCCACCGCGCTCGACGTCAGCACCGCCGAGCGCGAGCTCCGCGAGCGGCTGGCCAACGACCTGGTCGAGAACGCCGCCGCGCGCGGCCGGATCGCGAGCGGCGGCACCGCGAGCGTCTCCGCCGAGAATGTCACGGAAAGCTTCAAGCGGCAGTTCATCGCCGGACGCCGCACCTGGCTCGACGTCATGAACGCGGTGCGCGAGGCGAGCAGCGCCGAGCTGTCGTCCGCCGATGCCGAGTTCAGCGCAATGGCGTCGGCCGCGCGCATCCTGCTCACCACCTGCCGCTGGCAGCCGCAGCCGCGGCTGATGACGACGCCGATCGAGGTCACGCCATGAACGAGAAGCTGACCGATATCGTCGCCGATCTGGCCCGCGCGACAGCGACCGATCTAGCGCCGCACTGGCGGGACCGGGCGGGCGATCCGGGCAGTGACCGCGACGCGCTCACCCGGCTGATGGGGGAGCTCGGCTGGCCGGCGCCCGAGCTGCTGCCGCGCCGCCCGCGCGCCCACATGCTGCCCGCACTGCTCTACAGCGACGAGGCCGGCTGGAGCATCGCGGAGGAATGGGAAGGGCCGGACCTGCTGCGCGTCCGTGTCGGCCACGCGACCGAGCTGCGCCCCCATGACGGCGACATGCGCTTCTTTCGCGTCACCTTTCCCGACGCGGGGCGCGCGGGCGAGCAGGTTCGGGCGGGACGGATCTTTCGCGACGCGCTGCTGCGGCGGCGCGGGTCGCTCGCGACCGCCCTGGTCGCGACCGTCATGGTCAACATCATCGCGCTGGTGACCTCGCTCTACTCCATGCAGGTCTACGACCGCGTGATCCCGCGCGGCGGCTACGCCACATTGTGGGTGCTGACGGTCGGGGTCGGCTTCGCGCTGCTGCTCGACTTCCTGCTCCGCGTCGTCCGCTCGCTGCTGATGGAGCGCGAGGCGGCGGAGATCGACATGGAGGTCTCCGAATATTTCTTCGCGCGCGCGCAAGGCGTTCGGCTCGATGCGCGAAGCGGCGGCGTCGGCACCATGGCGGCGCAGCTGCGGGGCATGGAGCAGGTTCGCGGCCTCTACTCCGCCGCCTCGCTGTTCCTGCTCGCCGATTTCCCCTTCGCGATCTTCTTCCTGTTCATGATCTGGTGGCTGGGTGGGATCGTCGTGCTGGTGCCGCTGATCGCGTTCCCGCTGTCGCTGCTGCTCGCCGGCATCCTCGCGCGACTGATCCGCGAGGCGACCGCGCGCGCGCAGGTGACCGGCAACCGCAAGAACGGTCTGCTCGTGGAATCGCTCGACGCCGCCGAGACGGTCAAGGCGAACCGCGGCGGCTGGTACATGCTAAGCCGCTGGAACGCATTGATCGAGGCGGTGATCGGGTCGGAAGAGCCCGTCCGCAAATGGTCGTCGATCGCGCAGTCGGTGTTCGGCACGGTGCAGCAGGCCGCCTATGTCGGGCTGGTCGCCTTCGGCGCGATCGAGGTCGCGCGCGGCCAGATGACCACCGGCGGGCTGGTCGCCGCGACGATCATCGCCGGCCGCGTCAACGGGCCGCTGATGGCGCAGCTGCCCGGCCTCATCGTCCAGTGGGGCTATGCGCGCTCGTCGCTCCAGGCGCTCGACGCCATCCTCGCGCTGCCGGCCGATGGTCAGCTCGGTTCGGCGGCCCTGCGCCCCGACAAGCTCGGCGGCACCGTCCGGCTGGAGCGCGTCGAGTTCGCCTATCCGGGCCAGAAGGACGGGCTGGTGGTGCCGGCGCTCGACATTCGCGGCGGCGACCGCGTCGGGATCATCGGCGGGATCGGATCGGGCAAGTCGACGATGCTGCGGCTGATGGCCGGGCTCTACGCGCCGCACCGCGGGATCGTGACGCTCGACGGACTCGACATCGGCCGCATCGCGGAGAGCACGCTGCGCCGCGACGTCGGCTACTTGCCCCAAGACTTTCGTCTGGTGAACGGGACGCTGCGCGAGAACCTGCTGATGGGGCTGTCCGACCCCGGCGACCAGGCCGTGCTGCAGGCGGCGGCGACCACCGGGCTCGTCCACCTGATCAGCGCGCATCCGATGGGCCTGGACCTGCCGATCGCTGAGGGTGGGCGCGGGCTGTCCGGCGGACAGCGGACGCTGACCGGGCTCACCCGCCTGCTGCTCGCGCGGCCGTCGCTGTGGCTGCTCGACGAGCCGACCTCCAACCTCGACATGGGGACGGAGGCGTCCGTGATGAATGCGGTTGCCCAGCGGCTGACGCCCGATAGCACGCTGGTGCTGGTCACCCACAAGATGGCGCTGCTCCAGATGTGCACGCGGGTGATCGTGATGGCCGGCGGACGGATCACCCATGACGGCCCGACCCAGCAGGTTATCGCCGACCTGCAGTCGCAGGGCGTCGCGCAGGTCAAGTCGGCGGCGCAGGCCGCGGCGGAGGCGGCGCGGCAGGAGCAGCAGCAGGGGAGCGCCAGCTACGCTCCCGCCGCGACCGGCGGCGTTACGACCGGCGGCGCCTTTTCCCGGAGCATGTGACCGCGATGACGCTTTCCAAGCCGCGCCCCGCGGCCCTGATCGTGCTGCTGACGGCGGGGCTGATCATCGGCTTCATCGCCTGGTCGCTGTGGGCCAGGCTCGACCAGATCACCCGCGCGCCGGGGCAGGTCATCCCGTCCGGCCGCGTCCAGCTGATCCAGTCGACCAACGGCGGCGAGATCGCCCGCATCCTGGTCCGCGAGGGTGACAAGGTGCGCCGCGGCCAGCTGTTGATGACGCTCAACCCGACGCAGGTGACGGCGGGCGTCGACGAGGTGCGGGCGCGGGTCGCCGCGCTCAAGTCGACCCGCGCGCGCGTAGAGGCCGAGCTGTTCGGCCGGCCGCTCGCCTTCCCCGCCGACACCCGCGGCTTCCCCGAGTTCGTCGCCAACGAGCGCTCGCTCTTCGCCCGACGCCGCGGTGCGCTGGCCGACCAGCTCGCCGCGCTGGGCCGGATGGAAAGCCTGTCGCGCCAGGAGCTCGCACTCAACTACCCGCTGGTGAAGTCGGGCGACGTCAGCCGTTCCGAAGTGCTGCGGATGGAGCGTGCGGTCAGCGACCTTAGCTCGCAGCGGGTGAACGTCCGCAACAAGTACATCCAGGACCTCCAGGCCGAGTATACCAAGGTCAACGAGGAGCTGGTATCGGCCGAGCAGCAGCTGGTGCAGCGCGGCGAGGTGCTGAACGCGACCGAACTCCGCTCGCCGGTCGACGGGATCGTCAAGAACGTGCGCCTGACCACCGTCGGCGGCGTGCTGCGCGCCGGCGACGAGGCAATGCAGATCGTGCCGACCGGCGACGCGCTGCTGGTGGAGGCAAAGGTCCCGCCCGCCGACATCGCGTTCATCCGTTCCGGCCAGAGCGCGGCCGTCCGCTTCGACGCCTATGACAGCTCGATCTACGGGGTCGGGGAAGGGCGCGTCACCTTTATCAGTCCGGACACGATCAGCGAGCCGGCGTCGGCCCCCAACATGCCGGCGAGCGTCTACTACCGCGTGCACCTTTCGGTCGCCACGCGGACGATGCGGGTGCCCAATCCGGGCGATCGCATCGAGCTCCAGCCCGGGATGACCGCGACCGCCGAGATCAAGACCGGCGAGCACACCGTCTTTCGCTACCTCACCAAGCCGCTACTGAAGACCGTCGGTGAATCGATGGGTGAACGGTAGCGCACTAAGCGCCGAGTGCTTGCGGAACCGTGCTTAACGGAGATGGTTTAGCCGGCCTTCGATGCAGTGTGCCGACCCCTGTTGCTTTGCGCCCACACTTGGCCCGAAATGCGCGGAACTCCGCTGTTTTCGGGCAGAATATGGCGCTTGCAAATGGCCCGACATTCGTCCAACTATGCGCGCCACATAGGGTTTGGGCGTACTGCGCCCGTTTTCCTTGCGTCCTAAAAGGGGGTGTCAATGACGAAGCGTATCTCTCCGGCGAACACGGTTGTGGTCCCGATTGTCGAGACCCACGTCGCCGAGGGTAAGGCGGAGGCGGCAAAGGTCGCCGCAACCGCCGCCGAGGTCGAAGCGCCTGCCAAGGCCGACATTGTAGTAGAGGTTGCTGCGGCAACCGCCGACGAGCCGGTGATCGCGCTGGTTTCGGCCGCGCCGCTCGCGATGGTGGCTCAGGACACCACGACGACCACCACCACCGACACGACGACCGCCACCACGACCAGCGCCGATACGGCGAGCGTCGACGGCGACACCGACTACACCCCCTATATCGTCGGCGGCGTGCTGCTCGCGGGCGGCATTCTCGCGATCGCACTGTCGAGCGGCGATGACGAGGACAGCACCCCGCCGGCGCCGACCAACTCGGCCCCGACCTTCACGTCCGGCACGACCGCGACCGTGGCGGAAAACGCCGCGATCACCACCGTCGTCTATGATGCGAACGCGACCGACCCGCAGAACAACGCCATCGTCTATTCGCTGGGCGGGACCGACGCGGCGCTGTTCGCGATCGACTCCGCGACCGGCGTAGTGACGCTGCGCGCGTCGGCGAACTTCGAGACGCGCGCGACCTACTCGATCACCGTGACGGCGACCGACAACGCGACCCCGCCGCTCAGCACGTCGCAGACGATCGCGGTGACGGTCACCAACGTGAACGAGGCGCCGAGCTTCGCGACCGCCACGGCGACCGCAACGGTGGCGGAGAACATCCCGATCACGACGACCGTGTTCACCGCGGCGGCGACGGACGTCGATGCGGGCACCACGCTCACCTACTCGCTGACCGGTACCGATGCCGCAGCCTTCGCGATCAACGCGACGACCGGCGTGGTAACCTTCCGTGCCTCGCCGGACTTCGAGACCAAGGCGACCTACTCGTTCAACGTCGTCGCGACCGATGCCGCGACCAACGGCCTGACCGCGACGCAGGCGGTGACGGTCAACGTGACCGATGTGGCCGAGGGTCCGGTGTTCACCTCCGGCGCGACCGCGACGGTGGCGGAGAACGCCGCAACCACGACCGTCGTCTATGATGCGAACGCGACGGGCGCGACGTCCTTCGCGATCTCGGGTGCGAACGCCGGGCTGTTCAACATCGACGCGACCACCGGCGTCGTGACGCTGCGCGCGCCGGCGAACTTCGAGGCGCCGAACGCGGGCGGGTACAACTTCACCGTCACCGCAACCGGCGCAACCGGTACGACGACGCAGAACGTCGCGGTCACGCTGACCGACGTCAACGAGGCGCCGACCTTTGCCGCCGCGACGCGGACGGTGTCCTTCGCGGAGAACACGCCGACGACGACCGCAGTTATCGCTGCCGGTGCGGTCGGTGCGACCGATCCGGACGGTGCGACGACGGCAAACGGTCGCCTGACCTACTCGCTGACCGGCACGGACGCGGCGCTGTTCAACGTCGACGCGACCACCGGCGCCGTGACCTTCCGCGCCTCGCCTGATTTCGAGGCGACGCCGACCAAGACGGTGTTCAACTTCAACCTGGTCGCGACCGACGCCGGCACCACGCCGCTTTCGGCCAGCCAGGCAGTGACGGTGAACCTGACCAACGTCGCCGAGCCGACGGACGGGACGCGGATCGACGGGGCTGGTATTCCGGCAACCACGTCGGTCAGCTACGACGCGGCGAACGGCAATGTCACCTTCTTCGAGTCCGGGTCGGCTGCCAACATCTCGGTGATCAACAACTTCACCGCCGGTGACATCATCCAGACCGACACCGCCACGACCAACTATTCGTTCTCGTCGGACGGTACGACGCTCAACATCAGCTACAACAACGCCGGTGTTGTTTCGCAGATCAGCCTGGCGGGGGCGGTGAGCGCAACGGCGTTCGTGTTCAACGAGGCGTCCGCTGAGCAGGCGATTGGATTCGACTTCTTCCGCGGCGCGGCCCTGCCGGCGGCGGCGGCGAGCTTGGACGTCGGTACGGCGAACACCGCCGTGACGCTGAACGCCGCGACGAACGCGTTCACGTACAATGAGACGGCGGGTACGGCGAGCAACGTCGTCATCAACAATTTCTCCAGCGACGATCGCATCGTGGTGACTGGCGCCACCGGTGCTTCGCAGGCGACCTCGTACAGCTTCACGTCCAGCGACAACGATCTGATCATCAGCTTCAACAACGCGGGCGTGGTCAGCAACATCGTCATCAACGATGTCGTCAGCCCGAATGCGTTCGTCTTCAACGAAGCGAGCGCCGAGGCGGCGGTCGGCTTCGACTTCTTCCGTTACGCCTAAGACACGCAAGAACTTTCAGGTATTCTCCAAGGGGTAGAGAACATGGCGCAAATTACTCTCGGTTCGGGTGAGTCGGCGAACGGCGGCAACCCGACCTTCGGCAACAACACGATCTTCGGCACGACTGGTGGCAGCGAGACGGTGATCGTCGGCGGCGGCCAGCAGATCTTCGGTGCGGACTTCAACGCCGGCGGCGACACGATCGTGCTGTCGGGCGCGGCGAGCCAGTACGCAATCTCGCGCAGCGGCTCGACCATCGTCATCACCGGTCCGAACGGGACCGAGGTGCGCCTGCCGGCGCCGAACCCGACCCTGACGGTCGCGCAGCAGCCGAACATCGTCTTCAACAACGGCACGCTCGGCACCGCTGGTGACGACGTCTCGTTCAAGCTGGCGAGCACCACGACGGGCAGCTTCACGCTCGGCACCCAGGCGATCACGACCACGCCGACCACCGTCGGCGGCGGCACGCAGGTCCCGGGTGGTACCACGGTCAACGTGACCGCCACCGATGTGAGCGAGGGCGGTGCGATCCTGTACACCTTCACGCTCTCGGCGGCCTCGACGACGGCGATCACCCTCAACGTTGCGACCGTCGGAGGCACGGCCACGGCGTCGACCGACTACACGCCGGTCGCCACCACCGTGACCTTCGCGCCCGGTCAGACGACCGCGTTCCTGAACGTGCAGACGCTGTCCGACGGCACGCCGAACGAGGCGGCCGAGACGGTGACGCTGCAGGTTTCGCTGCCGACCGGTGTGACGCTCGCGGCAACGGCTGATCTCACCGCGCAGATCAATGCGGATCCGATCACGGTGACGCAGTTCCTCCTGACCACGGGCAATGACACCGCGGTCGGCACGGCGGCGCAGGACCGTATCGTCGGTGCGCAGGACATCACGCTGCCGGGCAAGCTCCTTTCGGCAAACGATATCGTGAACGGCGGCGACGGCACCGACACGCTTGAGCTGACCAACGCCATCGGCAACGCCTCGCCGAACGTGCTGGCCGACACCGATCTCACGAACGTGACCAACGTGGAGGTGCTCAACACCAACTACGCCAGCGTCCAGCTCGGCGCGCAGGCCGACAAGGCCGGGATCGTCACCGTCGACACCCGGACCCGCACCGACGCCGACAACAACAACAACAATTTCCCGAACAACGGGACCGTGCTCGACCTGACGTCCGACGCCAACGGCGACGGCACGGTCGATTTCAACAACGTGCTGTCGGTGTCCATGGGCAACAGCACCGCCGACACCATCCGCTTCAACCTGGCGGCGGCGGCGGGTTCGTCGTTTGATACGGGCTCGACCTTCCGACCGGCGGCGACGGTCGGCAACCCCAATCCGGTGGCGTTCGGTACACAAGACCAGCTGAACATTATCGGCAACGCCACCCCGATCCGGGTGACCTTCACCAGCGCCGCGGTAGGTAATGGTTCGGCCTTCGATGCCAACACGACCACTCTCGCAGTGCAGTTGCAGGCCGAAGACGGCAACGATGGGCTGACCGGCGGGATCGTTCGTGCGGACGATGAAGGTCTGACGATCTTCGGCACCAACGCGGCGGGAACGGCGCAGCAGTTCGACGTCCGCGACGTCTCGGGCATCCAGCGTGGTACCTTCAGCCTTGTCGTGCTCGGCACTTCGGTTGCTGAGACGTTCAATGTCACCGCTGCATCGACGTACGTCAACGCCGGCGGCGGCAACGACACCGTGAACGGCAGCGCGTTCGCTGACTTCCTTGTCGGAGGCGCGGGCAATGACGTGTTGTTCGGCAATGCTGGTGTAGACAGCATCCTCGGCGGTGCCGGCAACGACCTGATCTCGGGTGGCACTGGCATCGACGCGCTGCTCGACGGCGGCGAAGGCAGCGACATCTATCTGTTCGCCAATGGTGAGTTCGTCGCGAACGAGGCGATCACCGACAGCGGCACCGGCGCCAGCGACGTCGACTATCTCGCCATTACGTCGGTAACTCCGCTGACCGACGCCCAGTTCGCCGGTCGTACCGGAATCGAGGGTGTCGCCAGCAATGTCACCTCCGGCGTCATCGATGGCACGGCGGAAGTAACCCTGAGCACGAATGCCGAGACGATCGGCGTCCGTACGGTGTACGGAAGCGACGATGACGTCGATGCGAGCGCCTACACGGCTGGCCTGACTGTGTACGGCATCGGTGCCGTCACCACCGGCGCGGGGGCCGACACGGTCGTCCTCCAGAACCAGACGCAGCAGCAGACCACGCTTCTCCTCTCGGCAGGCTTCCCGTCGTCGAGCGCCGGTACGCAGGCATACGGCGGATCGGCAGTCCTCGGGACCGGCGACGACACGCTGATCGCGGGCTATGCGCTCAGCAACGGTGTCGTCTCCAACACGCTGTCTGGCGGCGCCGGCAGCGACACGCTGGTGCTCGGTGGCTCGGTCAACGGCCAGGGTGGCGTGCTCGCTGCCAACACCAACATCACCTACACGCTGGCGTTCGGGACGCAGGTCACCGGGTTTGAAACGTTCCGCATCATCAATGCGGGCGCGACGGCAGCGGTCGCCTACAATCTGACGGTCACTGACTCGAACGTCGCTGCCAACTCGGTGCTGACGGTAGATGCTACCTCGCTGCGCGGCACGGTTGCGCTTGCAAACGGCGTCGTCGCGTCTGAAGTGCTGACGCTGGATGGCTCGCAGCTTTCCGCAACGCGCGGGCTGAACGTTGCTGGCGGTAGCGCCAACGACGTCCTCACGGGCGGCGCCGGTGCCGACTCGCTGAACGGCGGTGACGGCAACGACACGCTGGTCGGCGGTGCCGGTGCTGATTTCCTCAGCGGCGACAGCGGCGACGATCTCCTCACGGGCGGTGCGGGTGCTGACACCCTCAACGGCGGTGCAGGGAACGACGGCTACCTGTTCGGTGAGGGTGAACTGATCGCGGAAGACGTGATTGCCGACACCGGCGGTAGCGACCGTATCGCCGTCACGACGGCGACGGCGGTGGCGGATGCGGCCTTCGCCAACAAGACCGGCCTCGAGCAGTTCGTCATTATCGACAACTCGGCGGGTGTCGTCACCCACACGCTGGGCACGAACTTCGATGCGACCGGCATCTTCACGGTGCGGGTGCTCGGCAACGGTAACGACACGATCGATGCCGGTGCCATCACGCGCGGCCTGCTGGTCTTCACCGGATCGGGCAGCGTCCTGACGGGTGCGGGCAGCGACGAGGTGCGGATCGCGCAGGGGGAGAATCCGGCGCAGGGCGGTGCCCTTTTCGCCGTGCAGAACAACAGTGCAATCTCGCTGGGCGCTGGCGACGACATTCTGCGTACCTACTTCAACACGTCGTACACCGCGGCAATCGCCGGTGGGGCTGGTACCGACCAGATCATCGTCGGGACCGGCTACAGCATCCACACCTCGGGTACCGCCACGGGTAACCGCGGCAACGCTGGCGCCGCGTACGCGGTGGCGCTCGGCGCCAATGTCACGGGCTTCGAACAGCTGACGCTGCTCGGCGGAGACGCGGCAATCGACAATGCAACCGGGGCTGACGTCGCCGGTAACACGATTGCCTACACCGTGACGCTGCAGAGCGCCAACGTGGCCGAGGGCACCCGCTTCGTGGTGGATGCAACCGGCCTGGCCACGGGTGTCGTGACCGGCTTCGGCGGTGACGGCGTGATCGGCGGCACCACGACCGACACCACCTCGAACGACACGGTGAACCTCAACGCCTCGGCGGTGACGGGTAATCGCTCGATCGAGTTCCGCGGGTCGGCCAACGCCGACGTCGTGGTCGGCTCGGCGGGCAGCGACCTGATCGACGGTGGTGCCGGCAACGACAATCTGGCGGGCGGCGCAGGTGACGACATCATCCGCGGCGGTGCCGGCAACGACACGATTACCGTCACGGCGCAGCAGTTCGGCAACGACAACGACCAGGTCGATGGCGGTGCCGGCACGGATCAGCTCGGCATCACCGGCGGCGGCGATATCGGCGACTTCGGCTTCAGCGGCCGGTTCACCAGCATCGAGGCGCTGCTGCTCTCCAACGGCGTCTACAACTTCAGCGCTGGTCAGTTCGCCCAGGCTGCCGGCATCCTGACCTACTCGTTCGGAGCAAACGCTTCCGGCAGCACGCTGTCGGTCGGCGGCCTGAGCACCGGCGCCACGCTGAACGACGTGCTGGTCAACAACAACAACGTGACCTTCAACGGGTCGGCGTTCGCCGACACGTTCAACCTGGGTGGCCTGAACGCCGCCGGGACGGCTCAGACGGGCGGCGGCAATGACACCGTTCGTGCGGGAGCGGGTGCCGATATCATCAATTTCGGCGGAACGCTGCAGAATGGCACCACGGACATCGTCGACGGTGGTGCGGGTAGCGACACGCTGAACGTTGGTGTGAACGGTGCGGGGTATGCCGGACAGACTGTCACTCTTACGGCGACCGTTGCTGGCGGGGTCGTGACCGCTGGCGTCTACTCGGTCGAGACCGTGAATCTGGCAGGTGGCGTGGTGGCCGGTGGCGCGACAACGGCGAACCCGAGCGGGACGCCCGGTGTTGCGAATTCCTACACCGTCAATGTCGATGACACCACGTTCGACGCAACGACGGCGTCGCTGACGATCAATGGTGGTGCGCTCGGGGTTGGCACCGGTGCTGGCACCGATGGTATCTTCGGCACGGCCGATGACGTTGTGACCGGTTCGCTTACGCTGAATGGTGGTGGCGTAACCGGTGGCGGTCACTCGCTCATCGTCACCGGCGGTGGCGCTGCTGACCAGCTTACCGGCGGCGCGGGTGCGGATACGCTGAACGGCGGTGCGGGTGGGGACACCATCACTGGTGGAGCCGGTGCGGACGTCATCGACGGCGGATCGGGCGACGACACGCTCAACGGTGGTACGGGCAACGACACCATTACTGGTGGCGTTGGTGTGGATAGTATCAATGGTGGCGCCGGTGTGGACCTGATCAATCTCGGCTCGGATGGGGCGCGTGATACGGTCACGGTCACCAACGGAGAGGCACCGCGTGCCGACCAGGCCGGGATCGAGACGATCAATGGCTTCACTATCGGTACCATCGCCGGTCCAGACGGGGTCGCCGGCAACGCGGACGACGTTTATCTCGCGACGGCGGATCTGATCGACTTCGGCTCTGGCCTAATCAACGAGAACTCGACCTCGATCGAGAACGGCGTGGTTCAGACCGGTTCCGTGCTCGGTTCGGCGATCGCAACTTCGACCAGCCTGCTGGCGGCCATCCAGCTTGTTGAGCAGGAGTTCCAGTCGGACGGCGCGACCAACAACGGCGTCGTCGCCTTCACCTACAACGGCAACCTCTACATCGGTGAGATCACCGGCGTGCAGGGCACCGAGGCGTTCACCGATATCGTGCAGGTTACCGGCGTTACCACGGTGACCGGCCTGGTTGATCCGGCGGACGTCCCGGGCACGGCGCTCGGCCTGTACATCTGATCATAACAACTGTTTGATCTCGGGGGCGTCGCGGAGTGCATCCGCGGCGCCCCTTCTTTTTGAAGAGTGGCAGTTGCGCCTGGTGAAAGGCGATCTTCGTGCAAGCCCCGGTCTGGCGTATCGGGCCAGTGGCTTACCTTTGTTCGTCTTGCTGCTGCCGGTGCTGGCTACGGAAGCTGCCATCTGCGAAGTTTCTGCTCATCATCGATGGTATACGACCGGCGGAAAGCGTCAGGGTTGGGCTTTCAAACGTGGTTGTAGGGGGGAGTTGGTGCTGGTCTGCCGCAGCGGAGCGCGACCTTTGCGTCGACCGCGGCCGGCGTTAATGACGCCGTCGTCCGACCGATGCTGAAAAACTGACGGGCAGGTTGCCGCATCCGGGTAATCAGCCGTCTCGGCGTGCCGCAGCACGGCCGGTGCGTCTTCATCTATGCGATCGGCTGGGGTCATCTGCGCCCAGCAAGACCTGTGTCGTTGAGCGATAAACGATAGCGCGCGAAGGCGGCGCCAGCGCTTAGCTGCTCGGGGCGACATGGCGACGAAGCCACTCAGGTCTATTGTGGAATAGGTAACCGCGCCGGCACCGGGTTAGCGAGCTCGCGGATTGTCGTCACGTTCTGCCATTGGCCTGTCGAGGCGCAGAGTGGCTACGTCAGGGACGCCTAGTCTAATCCGGCTTGGACAACGATGGCGCGGTTCGTCGCGACGATCGATCTTCGGTTGGGCGCTGCTTTTTTTCAGGTGACGCTGCTACCCGTCTCGCTGCTCGTCCAGAGCTTCGGCAGCTTCGGATCACACTGCCGGAAGCGAAGCGGCATCGCGCGCGCCGGAATTTTTAAAGGCTGATCATGCCGCAGCCTGTTCGCGGCGGCTCGTGCGTCACCATGCAGTTCGCCTTGCACGATGGATGCGATGCCGGACACTGACTGGTTCATCGCCGCTCATTGGCGAGATGTGAGCAGAAGGGCAGCGTGGTTGTACACTGGCAGGGTTTTACGGAACTCGAGCTTTCGCGAAAGCTCTGAACGGCGAATCACTGCCGCGGCCGGCTCGCGCTCCGGATCTGCCAACCGTCGCTCTTGCCCGATACGCGACTCCACAGGCCCATGATCTCAGCGAAGCGGAGCCGCAAACCGACAAGTCGCCTCGTGCATAGCTACGTCTGGCGACAGCCGGGGGCCGACGGGCACCCGGCTGAAGTCACCCCTTCTTCAGCGCGTCCGGCTTGTGCGCGGCCTTGCCGCCCTTGTCGCTCTTGACGATATATTGCGGATCGTCGCTCGACGCGCGGACTTTGTGGCCCTTGATCTGGGTGTCGGAGGTGACCTTCTTCTCGACCTCGCCGTGGGCGGTGCCGCCGTGCGAGTTCCAGGTCACCTTGTCGCCCTTGTGCAGTTCCTTCGCCATCACTCGTCTCCTTCAGGGCGTCACAATCCATGGGTCGCCACGGCGGTTGCACTCCACCGGGTGCCCGGTCCGATATCGTGCAGGCCGCCCACGGTCCGATCGGCACGCGCGGGTCGGACATATGCTTCACTTGCGCGGCGATTGCGGGCAGAAGGCCGCGCACGTGATCAGGCCGGGCAGTGGGCGCCGGCCGCCCCTGGGAGCAAGCAGCGTGACTGACAGCGGCGAGCCCGCGGGCGGCGATCTGATCCGGCCGACGCCCAAGATCCCGGTGCCCGACGACGTCGCGGCCGCCGTCGCGACGCTGATCCGCTGGGCGGGAGACGACCCCAGTCGCGAGGGGCTGCGCGACACGCCGCAGCGCGTGGCGCGGGCGTGGCGGGAGTATTGCAGCGGCTACCAGGACGACCCCGCACATCATCTGTCGCGGGTGTTCGAGGAGGTCGGCGGCTACGATGAAATCGTGCTGCTGAAGGACATACCGTTCCAGTCGCACTGCGAGCACCACATGGCGCCGATCATCGGCCGCGCGCACATCGCTTATCTGCCGAAGGACCACGTGGTCGGCATCTCCAAGCTCGCGCGCGTGCTCCACGCCTATGCACGGCGGCTGCAGGTGCAGGAGCGGCTGACGGCCGAAGTTGCCGACTGCATCTGGGCGGGCCTGCGACCCCGCGGCGTCGCCGTCGTGATCGAGGCGAGCCACGCCTGCATGACCGCCCGCGGCGTTCGCACTCCGGGGGTCGGCATGGTGACGAGCCGGATGATGGGCGTGTTCCGCGACGATGAGCGCAGCCGCAAGGAAGTGCTGGCGCTGATGGGTCGCGGCTAGCGACTGGCGCGGTTCCGCCATCCGGTCCATACTGGCGCCGCAACGGTCGGGGGGTCGGTGATGCGCGCGATTGCATACCTGTTGGCGGCACTGGCAACGACGACGTCGGCAACGGCGCAGAAGCGCGCGCCCGGGCCGGTCATTGACATGCACATCCATGCCTACGGGGCAAATGGGGAGGGGCCGCCGTCGTACGTTTGTGCACCGCAGCCGACGTTCCGGCCGCTCGATCCCGGCAGGAACGGGGCGGGGCTGCCCGCCTACATGACCGCGATGTTTGGCGATCCTGCGTGCCCGCGGCGGTTCCGATCGGTGAGCAGCGATGACGAGCTGCGGACGCGAACGATCGCCGAGCTGCGCGCGAACAACGTCTATGCGGTCGCGGGCGGTCTGCCGCCCTATGTCGACCGCTGGCTGGCCGACGCGCCCGACCGACTGCTCCCCGCGATCGGCCACAACACGCCGGAGCGGCTGCCGCCGGTCGAGGAGCTGCGCCGCCGCCATGCCGCCGGGCGGCTGGTGGCGCTGTCCGAGCTGAGCCAGCAGTACAACGGTGTCGCGCCGGACGATCCGCGGCTGGAACTCTATTGGGCGCTGGCCGAGGAGCTGGATGTGCCGGTCGGCATCCACATGGGACCCGGACCGCCGGGCGTCACTTATTTCGCGTCGCCCAAGTACCGCGCGGCGCTATCCGATCCGCTGCTGCTGGAGCCGGTGCTGGTCCGGCACCCGAAGCTGCGCGTCTTCGTCATCCACGCCGGTTACCCGCACAAGGAGCGGATGATGGCGCTGATGGCCGCCTATCCGCAGGTCTATGCCGAGTTCGGTTTCCTGACGGTCGGCTACCGTGACAGCGACATCTGGCCGTACCTGCGCGCCTTCATCGATGCCGGATTCGAGGATCGCATCCTCTACGGCACCGATCAGATGGTATGGCCGGAGCTGGTCACCGTGGGGATCGAACGGGTGCGCGGCGCGCCATGGATCACCGACGCGCAGAAGCGCAAGTTCCTGTACGACAATGCCGCGCGCTTCCTGCGGATCGATCCGGCGAAGACCGGCGTGCTGAGCCGTGCGCGCTGAAACGGAAAGGGGCGCGGCCACCACCCGGTGACCGTGCCCCTTCGCCGGCGTCAGGCGGTGACGGCGATCAGCCGCCGCGCTGGCGGCACTTGTCGGTCTGACCCTTCTTGCAGATCGGGTAGCTCTGCAGCGGCGCGGGCGCCGGATAGGCCTGGGCGGGCGACGGCGCCGGCTGGAACACCACCTGCGCACCCGGCGCGGGCTGGCCGGAGAGCGGCGGCGTGGACGGCATGTAGCCGCCGGCGGACATGGTGCCTGTGCCCATGCCCGTGCCGCTCATCGGCGCGCCCATCGGCGCTGCACCGGCCGGGGCGGGCGCCGGATCGGTCTGGGTGGTCATGGTGTCCGCACCTGGGGCCGGAGCCGGCGTCTGGGTGGCGGTGGTGCCGTCCGGCGACGCCGGCGGTGTCTGCATCGTCGTGTCGGGCGAGCCCGGGTCGGCGGGTGCCGGGGTCGACGTCGGCGGCGTGGTCTGCGGCGCGTTTGTCATGGTGTCCTGCGCGACAGCGGCGGTGCTCAGCGCCAGCGCGCTGGCGAACAACAGGGCTTTCATGTCCCCAAACTCCTCAAATACGGCGCACGTCCGGGGTGCGTCGGGAGGGGTAACGTCACAGCCGCCGAGTCGTTGCCCGACCGGACCGATTTGCGGTCAGTCGCCCGAATCGAGCGCGTAACCGGCGGAGCGCACGGTGCGGATGATGTCCGGCCGGTCGCCGACATTGATTGCCTTGCGCAGGCGGCGGATGTGGACGTCGACGGTGCGCGCCTCGATGTCGGAGTCGTGCCCCCATACGGCATCCAGCAGCCGCTCGCGCGAGAAGACCCAGCCCGGGTGCTCCAGGAAGTGCTTGAGCAGGCGGAACTCGGTGGGTCCGAGCTGAACGGTGTCCCCGCCGCGCTTCACCTTGTGGCCGACCGTGTCCATCTCGACGTCGGCGTAGATCAGCGCCTCGCCGGCGAGCGCGGGCCGGACGCGGCGCAGCACGGCGTTTACGCGCGCCACCAGCTCGCGCGGGGAGAAGGGCTTGGTGACGTAGTCGTCGGCGCCGGTTTCCAGCCCGCGCACCCGGTCCTCCTCCTCACCGCGTGCGGTCAGCATGATGATCGGCACGTTGGCGGTCTCCGCCGTGCGCCGCAGCCGGCGGCAGACCTCCAGCCCGGAAATCCCCTCGATCATCCAGTCGAGCAGGACGATGTCGGGCGTCTCCTCGCGCGCGAGCAGCAGCGCCTCCTCGCCATCCGCGGTCTGGCGGACGTCGAAATCCTCGCGCCGGAAATTGTACGAGACCAGCTCGGCGAGTGCCGGATCATCCTCGACAAGCAGCATCTTGGCACGGGCCATGGCGTTCATTTCCCCCCGGTTTCGCCCGCGTCCGCATCGCCCATGTAGCGACCGGTGGCGGCAAAGAAGACCATCTCGGCGACGTTCGTCGCGTGATCGCCGATCCGTTCCAGATTTTTGGCGACGAACAGCAGGTGCGCGACCTCCCCGATCACCTTCGGGTTCTCGACCATGAAGGTCACAAGCACGCGGAAGATCGAGTTGTAGAAATCGTCCAGCGCATTGTCGCGCTGGCACACTTCGGCGGCGGCGTCGGCGTCGCGCCGGGCAAAGGCGTCGAGCACGTCGCGCACCATGTCGCTGGCGAGCATCGCCATCGCGGGTAGGATCGACAGCGCCTCGATTCGGTCGGGGCCGGTGTGGATCAGCGGGACGCGCTTGGCGATGTTCTTGGCGTAATCGCCGATCCGCTCGATAACCGCGGCGATCTTCAGCGCGGCGACCACCTCGCGCAGGTCGTCGGCCATCGGCGCGCGCAGCGCGATGACGCGCACCGCCAGCCGCTCCACTTCCGCCTCGATCGCGTCGATCGCCTTGTCCTTGGCGCGGACTTGGCGCGCGAGCACGGCGTCGCCGCGCTGAAGCGCGGTCATCGCATCGGCGATCGCCTGTTCCGCCAGACCGCCCATCTGCGAGATCAGCCCGCGCAGCTGGCCGATGTCCTGGTCGAACGCCTTGACCGTATGTTCCTGTCCGGTTGTCACGCCTGTCATCCTCAACCGTACCGACCGGTGATGTAGTCCTTCGTCCGCGCTTCCTTGGGCGCGGTGAAGATCGTGTCGGTCGCGTCATATTCGACCAGCTGGCCGAGGTGGAAGAAGGCGGTGCGCTGCGATACGCGCGCGGCCTGCTGCATGTTGTGGGTGACGATCACGATCGCGTAGTTGCCCCTCAGCTCGGCGATCAATTCCTCGATCCGCGCGGTCGCGATCGGATCAAGCGCGGAGCAGGGCTCGTCCATCAGGATTACTTCCGGATCGACTGCAATCGCGCGCGCGATGCACAGCCGCTGCTGCTGCCCGCCCGACAGCGCCGTGCCGCTGTCCGAGAGGCGATCCTTGACCTCGTCCCACAACCCGGCGCGCTTCAGCGAGCGCTGGACGATCGCCTCCAGGTCGCTCTTGTGGCGGGCGAGCCCGTGAATGCGCGGGCCGTAGGCGACATTCTCGAAGATCGACTTGGGGAAGGGGTTCGGTTTTTGGAATACCATGCCGACCCGGGCGCGGAGCTGCACCACATCCATTCCGGCCGAGTAGATGTCCTCCCCATCGAGGGCGATCTGACCCTCCACCCGGGCGGCGGGAATGGTGTCGTTCATGCGGTTGAGCGTGCGCAGGAAGGTCGACTTGCCGCAGCCCGAGGGGCCGATGAATGCGGTGACCTCGTCGGTCGGCACGTCGATGGTGACGCTCTTCACCGCCTGTTTGGGACCGTAGAAGACGCTGACGTCGCGCGCCGTCATCTTGGGTTGGGCAAAGGTCACCAGCGGGTCTCGAACTTGTTGCGGAGGTAGATGGCAGCTGCGTTCATCGCGAGCAGGAAGGCGAGCAGCACGATGATGGCCGCGGACGTCTTCTCCACGAACCCGCGGCTGACCTCGTCCGACCAAAGGAAGATCTGGACCGGCAGCACCGTTGCCGGATCGGCGAGGCCGCCCGGCGGGCTGGCGATGAAGGCGCGCATGCCGATCATCAGCAGCGGTGCCGTCTCACCGAGCGCGCGGGCCATGCCGATGATCGTGCCCGTCAGGATGCCGGGCAGCGCAAGCGGCAGGACGTGGTGGAACACGACCTGGATGCGGCTTGCGCCAATCCCGAAGGCGGCGTCGCGGATCGACGGCGGCACCGCCTTGATCGCGTTGCGCCCGGCGATGACGATCACCGGCATGATCATCAGCGCGAGCGTGAGCCCGCCGACCAGCGGGGCGGAGCGGGGCAGGTGGAGCGTGTTCAGGAACACCGCGAGCCCGAGCAGCCCGAAGATGATGGAGGGTACCGCCGCCAGATTGTTGATCGATACCTCGATCAGGTCGGTCCAGCGATTACGCCCGGCATATTCCTCCAGGTAGATCGCCGACAGCACGCCGACCGGGAAGGCGACCAGCAGCGTCACCGCCATGGTCAGCAGCGAGCCCTTGAGCGCCCCCCAGATGCCGACCGCGCCGGGATCGGTGGCGTCGGCGCGGGTAAAAAAGTCCCAGTTGATCGCTGTGGAGAGGAGGCGCAGACCCTCCAGCCGCGCGACCACTGCTTCGTCGTCCGCGCGTCCCGCGCCGCGCGCAGCCGCGTCGATGCCGCTCGAGGCGGGCACGTCGATCGCGGTGCGACGCGTGAGCAGGCCGGGATCGGCCAGGACCGCGTCGCGAACCGTTAGCCACGCGCGATCGGCGATGTAGCGGTCGCCACCCTCGCCAAACGCCTGCACCGCCGCGCGCCCGACCGCACCCTGCAGCCCCGCGCCGGCGAGCGCGAGGTCGGCGCCGGAGCCGCGTAGCTGCCCGCGGGTGACCGGAAGGTTCAGCGCTGGAAAGTCGATCGACAGCCGGACGTCCGTGCGCTGGAAACCACCCAGGCCGCTCGACAGCATGGAGGCGAGCAGGACAAGCAGGAAGCCGCACGACAGCGTCACCGCGGCAAGCCCCAGCAGCCGGAAGCGGCGCTCGGCCGCGTAGCGGCGGCGGATTCGGCCGCGCATGGCATCGGTGCGCCAGTCGGTCGGCGCCCGCGCCGCGGGCTCCGCCCCGATGGCGGGGGCGCCGGCGACCAGGGTGCTACTCATAGGCCTCCCGGTAGCGTTTGACGACGCGCAGCGCGACGATGTTGAGGAGGAAGGTGATGACGAACAGCGTGAGGCCGAGCGCGAAGGCGGCGAGCGTCTTGGCGCTGTCGAACTCGGCCTCGCCGGTCAGCAGGTCGACGATCTGCTTGGTGACCGTGGTCGCGCTCTCGAACGGGTTGAGCGTGATGGTGGCGGCGCCGGACGCGGCCATGACGACGATCATGGTCTCGCCAATTGCGCGGCTGACCGCGAGCAGGATGCCCGCGACCACGCCCGGCAGCGCGGCCGGCAGCAGCACGCGGCGGATCGTCTCGTTGGTGGTCGCGCCCATCGCGAGGCTGCCGTCGCGCATCGCGGTGGGAACCGCGGCGATCGAGTCGTCGGCCATCGACGACACGAACGGGATGATCATCACGCCCATCACGAGCCCGGCCGACAGCGCGCTTTCCGAGCTGGCGTAGGGCATACCGAGGGCCACCGCGATCTGGCGGATCGCGGGACCGACGGTCAGCGCCGCGAAATAGCCGTAGACCACGGTCGGCACGCCGGCCAGGATCTCCAGGCAGGGCTTGACCCAGCGACGGACCCGGGGATGCGCGTACTGGGTCAGGTAGACCGCGCTCATCAGCCCGAGGGGGATCGCGACGATCATCGCGATCACCGCACCGATGAAGAAGGTGCCCCAGAACAGCGGCACCGCGCCCAGCGACGCGCCGGGATCGCGCTGCGAGATGACCTGCGGGCTCCACGTCGTGCCGAAAAGGAAGTCGGTGACGGGCACGATCGCGAAGAAGCGCGCGCTCTCGAACACCAGGCTGAGGAAGATGCCAAGCGTGGTGAGGATCGCGATCAGCGACGCGACCAGCAGCGCCAGCATGACACCGCGCTCGACCTGGGCCCGCGCGCGGAACAGCGGCGTGATGCGGGAGAGCGCATAGGCGGCACCCGCAACGGCGAGCAGCACCACGATCCCGGCGCCGATCCAGCGATAGAAGGACTGCGCCTGCGCGAAGACCGGCGCCAGCGCCTCCGACTCGTCGTAGAAGGCGCCGTAGCCGCGACCGAGCGCGAGGCTGCGCGCCTCCGCCAGGATCGAGTCCCGCTCGAACCCGCCCGCCGGCAGCACGGCGGCGGCTGGGTCGGCGAGGACGGAGGCGGTGACCAGCGACGGGCTGAGCGCCGCCCAGATCGCAGCGAAGATCAGCGCCGGCACCACCGTCCAGAGCGCGACATAGGTCGCATGCTGGCGGGGGCGCGAGTGGAGCTGGGCCCCGCCGCGATCGAGCGCGATCGCCCGTGCCCGCGCGCTCAGCCACGCGATCAGGCCGAGGCCGAGCACCAGGAAGAGGAGCGCGAGCGGGTTCACGGCGGCGTCAGTGCAGCTGCGCCGGATCGAGCGCCTGCCCGCCCGCGACCACCGCGGCGGCGCGCGCACGGACCTCCGGCCCGGCGGCGATCAGCCCGCGGCGCACCAGCGGGCCGTCCGGCCCCCAGGCGCGGGCATAGTCGGCCAGGAACTCCTTCAACCCCGGCACCGCGCGCAGGTGCGCCTTCTTGACGTAGATGTAGAGCGCGCGGGCGCCGGGATAGCGGCCGGAGGCGATCGACTGGTAGGTCGGCGCGACCCCCTCCAGCGGCACGCCGTGCAGCGCGCCCGCATTCTCCTCGAGATAGCTGTAGCCGAAGATGCCGATCGCGTTCGGATTGGTGGACAGGTTCTGGACGATGAGGTTGTCGTTCTCGCCCTTGTCGACGTAGGCGCCGTCGTCGCGCATCTTGGTGCAGCGCTCGGCATAGGCGTCCGGATCGCGGTCCTTCAGCGCGCGGGCCTGCGGGTCGTTGGCCTCGCAGGCGGGCATCAGCACGAGCTCGGCAAAGGCGTCGCGGGTACCGCTGGTGGAGGGCGGGCCGTAGACCTGGATCGGCAGCGCGGGCAGCGCCGGGTTGACGTCGCTCCAGCGCCGGGCGGTGTTGCGGCGGCCGTTCGGGCTGGCGGCGAGCGCCAGATACACGTCGCGGCGCGACAGCTGGAGCTTCGGTCCGTTGTTCGACTCGGCGAGCGCGATGCCGTCGGTGCCGACCTGCACCTCCATTACGTCCGCGACGCCATTCGCCTGGCAGGTCCGGAGCTCGGTCGCGCGCATCCGGCGCGATGCGTTGACGATGTCGGGGTGCTGCGGGCCGATCCCCGCGCAGAACAGCTTCACGCCCGGCCCGGTGCCGGTGGACTCGATCACCGGTGCCTTGGCGTCCGGGCGGCTGTTGACGAAGGTTTCGGCAACTGCGGTGGTGAACGGATAGACGGTGGAGGAACCGACCACCTTGATCTGCTCACGCGTCGTGCCGCCGCCGTCGCACGCCGTCAGTGCCAGGAGCGCGCAGGCGCCGGCCAAGCTACGTCGATGCGCGATCATCCAGAAAACGGTCCCCGCGCCGGCGACTCATCCGCCGGTGCCCGAGGCCCGCCCTGTTGCACTTTGGTTACGTCTTCATGACACGGCGGGCAGCAGCACGGTGACGCTGGTGCCTTCGCCGGGCGTGCTCGCGATGTTGAGCCGGCCGCGGTGGCGCTCGACGATGTGCTTGACGATGGCGAGGCCCAGGCCCGTGCCGCCGACCGCGCGGCTGCGGCTGGCGTCGACGCGATAGAAGCGCTCGGTCAGGCGCGGCAGGTGCTCGGGTGGGATGCCGTCGCCCTGGTCGCGCACCGACAGGGCGATCATGCCTGCCGCTTCCCGCGCGATGGTGATGTCGACCGGAGTGCCTGCCCGGCCGTACTTCATCGCGTTGCCGATGACGTTGTGGAGCAGCTGCGACAGCTGCGCGCGGTCGCCGGTCACGCTCGCGGGGGCATTCGCGTCGAGGTGCAGGTCCTCGCCCCGCACGCCGCCAGCGGTCGCGAGCTCGCTGCACACCTCGCGCGAGAGCGCGATGAGGTCGATCAGCTCGGCGGGCGGGCGGAACTTTTCCGCCTCGATCCGCGACAGCGACATGAGGTCGGCGACCAGCCGTTCCATGCGCCGCGCTTCGTCGTCCATGATGCCGAGGAAGCGGCCGCGCAGGTCCGGATCGTCGCCCGCGCCCTCGCGCAGTGTCTCGATGAAGCCGAGCAGCGAAGCGAGCGGGGTGCGCAGCTCGTGGCTGGCGTTCGCGACGAAGTCGACGCGAATGCGGTCGGCGGCGAGCGCGTCGGTGCGGTCGGCGAGGTGGATCAGGCGACGGTCGCCCTCCACCAGCCGGACGCGCATCTGCCAGTGCTGGGTGCGCGCGCCGAGCCCGACCAGCTCGACCGGCTTGTCCGGCGCGCTCGGCTCGGCCTGGAGCAGTCGCTCGGCGGCGGCCGGGTGGCGTATCGCGAGGCGCACGTCCTCGCCGACGATGTGGTCGCCGAGCAGCCGGCGGGCGGGCGCGTTGGCGGCGCCGACCGCCAGCCCGGAGACGATCAGCACCGGCTCGTCGAACGCCTCCAGCAGTGACTGGATGTCGGGTTCGCGCGCCGGCGGGCCGCCGGGAACGAGCGATCCGCGGTCGTCCGGGCTCGCCCCGAGCAGCACGGACCCGGTACCGAAAGCGAGGATCAGCAGCACCGTCGCGAGATCGCCGCTGACCGCATAGGCGGCAAGCGCACCGCCCGCGACCAGCGCGAGTGCCAGAGCGATCCGAAGCGGCCGTCCCCCCATGGGACGCAGCGCCTAGCGCAGCCGGGCTTGCGGAACCAGCGCTCGCGCGCCTTTACGTTTGAGCAAGGTCGCGGGGCCTACAGGTGAGAGCATGGACGACGAGCGCACGCCCGAGACAGACCAGAGCGCCGGCAGCGCCACCCGCCGCCGCGCGCTGATGCTGGGGGCGGTCGGCGCGTCCGCGATCGTTTCGATCCGCCCGGCGCTGGCCCAGGCGGCGGGTTCGGTCGCCAACTGCGAGATTCCCGTGCCCGATCCGGGCCGCGCCGGCAAGCACATCGCCGCCGACGGCACGCTGGTCGACCCGGGCACGCCCGGCTCGTTCGAGCCCGCGAGCGGCGCGTTCAAGGGAGAGGACGTCAAGCGGGCGCTGGCCGGCGGCACGCTGCCCGGCACCGATTACGAGCGGAGCAAGGCGTACACCAACTACATCCGCCGGTTGCAGTCGGGGCAGAGCGGCTTCACCTGCTTCGCCTCGCTGCAGATGCCGCGGGGGTAGGCGGGGCGGCTGCGGTTACTCCCCTCCCTACAAGGGAGGGGCTGGGGGTGGGTGGACGCTTGCGTAGGGCTTGCTAGGGTCTGAGCCGATGCAGCGCGTGCCACCAGAGCTGACCATCAACACGCGGTCGCTCAGGCGCGATGCCACGCCGGCTGAACGTAAGCTGTGGCGTGGCTTGCGTGAGCAACATCCCCGCTGGACGCGCCAGCATGTCGTTAGCCACTACATACTCGACTTCGCCTGCCGATCGTTACGGATCGGCATCGAGCTTGATGGCGGTCAGCACGCGTTGCAGGTCGAGGCCGACGATCGGCGCACCGCTTACCTTGCCGCAAACGGCTGGTCCGTCCTCCGTTTCTGGAACACCGAGGTGGAGGAAAGTGGCGATACAGTGCTGGCGCAGATCGTCGCAACTGTGGCGCAAGCGTCGACCCACCCCCGACCCCTCCCTTGCAGGGAGGGGAGTGGATGACCCGCTACGTCGCCGCGCCCGCGGCCTCCTTGCGCCTGGTGCCGCTCGACGCGCTGACGCTCGCGTACCATCGGCCGTCCGGGATCACCCACGTGCTCGCGTCGCCGGCCCCGGAGCTGCTCGCCGCGCTGGCCGCGCCGGCGGATCTCGCGACCCTGCTCGCCCGACTTCAGACCGACTACGACCTTGCCGACGCCGACCCCGCGGCACTCGCCGAGCGGCTGGCGGAGCTCGAAACAGCGGGGCTGGTGCTGCGCGCGTGAGGCACGCTCACCACCTCCGCATCGGGCCGGTCGGGTTCCGGATAGGATCGGACTGGCGCGCGCCGATCGATGCGGTCGCAGACCTCTACCGCGACTATCCCGCGCCCGCCGACGGTGTCGCCGACTATACGGTGCGGCTGTTCGCGGCACGGCCGTGGCGGCGGTGGATGCGGCCGGCGATCACGCTCGGCGGCGATTACCTGCTGCCCGACGCCGTGCCGATGCCGCTTGCCTGGGGCGTGCTGGCGGCGGAGATGGCGATGAACCTCCAGCTCGCGCTCGGCGAGCGGCGCTACCTGCTCCTCCACGCCTCCAGCGTCGAACGGGATGGGCGCGCCGTGCTGATGACCGGGGTCTCGGGGGCGGGCAAGTCGACGCTCGCCGCACTCCTGATGACGCGCGGCTGGCGGCTGATGGGCGACGAGTTCGCGCTGCTCGATCCGGAAAGCGGCGCCGTGCATGCCTTTCCGCGGCTGATCAGCCTGAAGAACGAGAGCGTCGGCGTGGTGCAGGCGGCGGTGCCGGACGCCCGCTTCGGTCCGCTGCTTACCGGAACGCCGAAGGGCGACCTGCGCCACCTGGTGCCGGACGCCCGGGCGATCGCGATGGCGGCGGCGCCTGCGACACCGGCGGTACTGCTGTTCCCCAGCTTCGGCTACGCTGCCGCCGAGCGGCCGGTGCCCCCGTCCGAGGCGTTCGTGCGGCTGACGCAGGCATCCACCAACTATACGGCACTTGGAGAGCGCGGGTTCGACGCGCTGACCCGGCTGGTTCAGCGCGTACCCGCGCGCGCTATCGACTATCCCGACACCGCCACCGCGGTCGCGCAGGTGGAGGCGGCATGGGCGGCGGCCTGAAGGACGCGCGGATCCTCGTGGACGCCCTGCGTGATCCGACGAGAACCGCTGCGCTTGAGCCGGAGGGCTGGACGGCGCTGATCGCCTGCGCGCGCGCCGAGCAGCTGGTCGGCACGCTGGCCGAGCGGGTCGCGGGGCTCCCGATGCCGCCGCGCGCGGCCGAGCTGTTGGAGGCCGCGCGCCGCTCCGCCGACACCGGTCGCACCGCTGCCTTGTGGGAGGCGGCGTGCGCCGCCCGCGCGCTCGCGCCGGCCGGGCTGACGCCGATCCTGCTGAAGGGCACCGCCTATGTCGCGGCCGGGCTGAAGGCCGGGGTGGGGCGCTCCATCGGTGACCTCGACATCCTGGTGCCGCGCGACCGGATCGACCAGGCGGAACAGGCGCTGCTCGGCGCCGGGTGGGAGTGGGTCAAGCCGGATCCCTATGACGACGAATACTACCGCCGCTGGATGCACGAGCTGCCGCCGTTGATCCATCGCGAGCGAGACCGGATGATCGACGTCCACCACACGGTGCTGCCGCTCACCGCGCGGATCACGCCGGATGCCGCGGCGATGATCGCCGACGCCGAGCCGGTCGGGGGCGGTCTGGCGGTGCTCGCGCCCGCGGACATGATCTGCCATGCGGTCGCGCACCTGTTCGCCGACGGCGACCTGGCAGGGGGCTTGCGCAACCTGTGGGACATCCGCTGCCTCATTGACGAGTTCGGGACGGACGGCTTGGCGGCGCGAGCCGCGCGGCACGGGCTGGGTCGGGAGCTCGCGCGGGCGGTGCGGCTGGCGGACGCGCTCTACGGTAGCGGCACCGACCTGACGCTCGTCGATCGCTGGTACGTGCGCCGGCTGCTCGCGCGCGATGGCTGGGGGCGGGCGACGCGGCCGGTGACGCGGCTCGCCTTCTACATCCGCTCGCACTGGCTGCGCATGCCGCCGCTCATGCTGGCGCGCCACCTGCTGACCAAGTGGCGGAAAGGCGGGCCAGGACCGGGCTGAGCTGGTCGAAGTGATCGATCACCGCGTCGGCGCCGAGCGTCCCGACCGGCTGGAGCAGGAAGCCGAACGATACCGCCACCGTCGGCAGCCCCGCCGCCTTGCCCGCCTGTATGTCGTAGATCGAATCGCCGACAAACGCGGCGCGCCCGCCGCCCAGCCGTTCGACCAGCGCCAGCACGCCGTCAGGCGCCGGCTTCGACCGGCCCGGCCCCATCGTGTCGCCGCCGATCACCACGTCGAACAAGGGAGCGAGACCGAGTGCGTCGAGCAGCCGCGTGGCGAAGCCCTCGAACTTGTTGGTAACGACCCCGACGCGGGTGCCGCTCGCGCGCAATGCTTCGACCGCCGCGATCGCGCCGGGGTAGGGGCGGGTGTGCACCGCCAGGTGATTGCCGTAGTAGCCGAGCAGCGCCTTGTAGTGACCGCGGAACTCGCTCTCGTCGCACCCGCCGGTCGCGTCCAGCGCCTGGGCGAGCATGTGCTTCGCCCCGCCGCCGATCATGGTCGTGACCTGACCGGTGGTGAGGGCCGGGCGGCCGGCACCGGCGAGCGCGTGGTTGACGGCGGCGGCAAGGTCACCCGAGGTGTCGAGCAGCGTGCCGTCGAGATCGAAGCCGACGATGGCGAAGGGCGAGGTCATGGCCGCCTCTGCTGGCAGCGTCGCTATGGAATTGGCAAGGTCTTCATGGCAGAGCGCCGACCGTGACTGTCCCGACGCCCATGCCGCTCGCCGCGATCATCCTGGCCGCCGGGCAGGGCACGCGCATGAAGTCTGACCTGCACAAGGTGCTGCACCCCCTCGCGGGCCGCCCGATGCTGCTCCACCTGGTGGCGAGCGTCGCCGAGCTGTCGCCGGCGCACACCGTCGCCGTGGTCGGCGCGCGGCGCGAGCAGGTCGAGGCGGCGGTGGCGCCGCACGGCGTCACGATCGCGCACCAGGCCGAGCAGCTCGGCACCGGCCACGCGGTCGCGCAGGCGCGCGCGGCGCTCGACGGCTTCGATGGCGACGTGCTGATCCTCTACGGCGACGTGCCGCTGGTCCGCGCGGAGACGATGCGGGCGATGATTGCGCGGCTCCACGCGGACGACGCGCCGGCGAGTGTCGTGCTCGGCTTCCGCCCCGCCGATCCGGGCGCCTATGGCCGCATCATCGCCGACGGGGACGGCCGCATCGCCAAGATGGTCGAGTTCAAGGATGCGAGCACGGAGGAGCGGGCGGTGATGCTCTGCAACTCCGGACTGATGGCGGTGCGCACAGCCGATCTGTGGGCGCTGCTCGACCGCGTGACCAACGACAATGCCGCGGGCGAATACTACCTGCCCGACATCGTCATGCTGGCGGCGGCGGACGGTCGCTCCTCGGCGGTGGTCGAGACGGCGGCGGACGAGGTTGCCGGCGTCAACAGCCGCGCCGAGCTCGCCGCCGTCGAAGCCCGCTGGCAGGCCGCGCGGCGGACCCAGGCGATGGCGGACGGCGCAACCCTGCTCGCGCCCGAGACCGTGTGGTTCAGCTGGGACACGGCGGTCGGACGTGACGTGCTGATCGAGCAGAACGTCGTGTTCGGCCCGGGCGTGTCGGTGGCGGACGGGGCGACGGTCCACGCCTTCAGCCACCTGGAGGGTGCGAAGGTTGCAGGCGGCGCCTCGATCGGTCCCTATGCCCGCCTGCGCCCGGGCGCGGCGATCGGGGCTGGCGCGCGCGTCGGCAACTTCGTCGAGATCAAGAATGCGGTGTTCGGGGCGGGCGCCAAGGCCAACCACCTCAGCTACATCGGCGATGCGAGCGTCGGCGCGGGCGCGAACATCGGCGCGGGCACGATCACCTGCAACTACGACGGCTTTGGCAAGTACCGGACGCAGGTCGGCGCGGGCGCCTTCGTCGGATCGAACAGCGCGCTGGTCGCGCCGGTCGCGATCGGCGACGGCGCGATCGTCGCGGCGGGATCGGTCATCACCCGCGACGTGCCGGCCGACGCGCTCGGCGTCGTACGCGGCGTGCAGGAGGTGAAGTCCGGCTGGGCTGCGCAGTTTAGGGACAGGATGCGCGCGAGAAAGGCGGCCAAGTAGCATGTGCGGGATCGTCGGGATCGTCGGCGCCGAGGACGTGGCGCCGCGGCTGTTCGAGGGGCTGAAGCGGCTCGAGTACCGCGGCTATGATTCGGCCGGGATCGCCACGCTGGTCGGCGGTGCGATCGAGCGGCGGCGTGCGGAGGGCAAGCTCGCCAACCTCGCCGCGCGGCTCGCCGCCGATCCGCTGCCGGGCACGATCGGGATCGCGCACACGCGCTGGGCGACGCACGGCGCGCCGACGGAGGACAATGCTCACCCGCACATCGTCGGCGAGGTGACGGTGGTCCACAACGGCATCATCGAGAACTTCAAGCCGCTCCGCGACGAGCTGCTCGGCGAGGGCCGCAGCTTCAGCTCGCAGACCGATACGGAGGTGGTCGCCCACCTGATCAGCCGCGAGCTGGAGCGCGGCGCGTCGCCCCAGAAGGCGGTCGCCGCGGTGTTGCCGCGCCTCCACGGTGCCTTTGCGCTCGCTGCGATGTTCGCGGGCCACGACGACCTGCTGATCGCCGCGCGGCTCGGCGCGCCGCTGACGGTCGGCTACGGCGAGGGGGAGAACTATCTCGGCTCGGACGCGCACGCGCTCGCCGGCCTCACGCAGCGGATCGCCTACCTCGACGAGGGCGACTGGGCGGTGCTGACCCGCGAGCATATCCAGGTCTACGATCGCGACAACCGGCCGGTCACCCGCGCGATCGTGCCCTCGGGCGTGTCACCCGCGATGATCGACAAGGGCAACCACCGCCACTTCATGCTGAAGGAGATCTACGAGCAGCCGGTGGTGGTCGCACAGACCCTGCGCTCGTACATCCGCCCGGTCGAGCAGATGGTGGCGCTGCCCGACATGGCGTTCGATCTCGCCGCCGTCGAGCGGGTGGTGATCGTCGCCTGTGGCACGGCGAGCTACGTCGGGATGATCGGCAAATACTGGATCGAGCGGTTCGCGCGCCTGCCGGTCGAGGTCGATGTCGCGTCCGAGTTCCGCTACCGCGACCCCGTGCTGCCGCCGGGCACTTTGGGCGTCGTCGTGTCGCAGTCGGGGGAGACCGCCGACACGCTTGCCGCACTCCGCCACATGAAGGAGAGCGGCGTCACCACCGCCGGCATCATCAACGTGCCGACCAGCTCGATGGCGCGCGAGGTCGACCTGCTGCTCTCCACCCACGCCGGGCCGGAGATCGGGGTCGCCTCCACCAAGGCGTTCACCTGTCAGCTGGCGGTGATGGCGGCGCTGTCGGTCAACCTGGCGCGCGCCAAGGGCCGGCTCGATGCCGAGCAGGAAAGGGCTGTCGTCCGCGCGCTGATCGCCGCGCCCGAGACGATCTCCGCCGCGCTCGCCTATGACGAGGCGATCGCGGGCATGGCCGGCACGATCGCGGGCGCGCGCGACGTGCTCTACCTGGGGCGCGGGCCCGAGTATCCGATGGCCCTGGAAGGCGCGCTGAAGCTGAAGGAGATCAGCTACATCCATGCCGAGGGCTATGCGTCGGGCGAGATGAAGCACGGCCCCATTGCGCTGATCGACGAGGCGGTGCCGCTGATCGTCCTCGCGCCGTCGGGCCCGCTGTTCGACAAGACGGTGTCGAACATGCAGGAGGCCCAGGCCCGCGGCGCGCAGGTGGTCCTGATCTCCGACGCGGCCGGCATTGCCCAGGCCGGCGAGAACACCATCGCGACGATCGAGATGCCGGAGGTTCACCCGCTGATCGCCCCGCTGGTCTACGCGGTGCCGGTGCAGCTGCTCGCCTACCATGTCGCGGTCGCGAAGGGCACGGACGTCGACCAGCCGCGCAATCTGGCGAAGTCGGTCACGGTGGAGTGAGCCTACTCCCCCTCCCTGCAAGGGAGGGGCGGGGGTGGGTCGATGTAGGCGGTACGGCTACGTCGGCGTTCTTGGACAGCTAAGTCCAGGCCTCCATCCACCCCCACCCCCAACTGTCCATTGCAGGGAGGGGAGTGTCCGCTCCACGCCCGTCATCCCGAACTCACTCCGGAGTACACCGAGCGGCAAGCGCACATTCAGAAGAATTGGGCGTTCCCAGCGGCCAAGATGACCCAGGCACGAGGCCGGGGTGGCGGTGGTGAGTGGAACATTCGCTTTCGCCCAATTGCGGACCTTCGCCGTCCTGATAGCTTCACGCCATGGAGACACGGGAGAAGAAAAAACGTCTAGCTGCCGAAACCGCGGTTTATCTGCGGCAGATTGGTCGAAAGGCTCAAAAGGGTCGGGAGCCTAATGACCGCGGGTTTGATCGTAAGCTGGATGAAAAGCTAAGGCGAATGCGGCCTGAAGACGTCGATGCATTGATGCGCGGGGACGATTAAGACGACCCTGCGAATGGCAACTAACCACCAGAACCGGATATATGAGCGGCGCAGCGGCGAACGTCCGCTCTCGCCCAATTGCGGACATGCTGCTTCGCTGACATGCTGCCGGCGTGAGCGCCCTCTTCATTGAGGCCGATGAGCCGCTGCTCGTTTTCCCGTCCATCGGCATCGCTGAACGTGCGCTCGAAGCAGTGGATGTTCGAGATGGCGTGTACGGCCGCGCGTTTGGTCCGGAGGGTGAGACTTTCTCGATCACGGCCGACGACAAGATTGTCGTCATAGAACCGACGTTGGAGCCGCATGATCCAGAAAGCCTCAAAGAGCTGCTCCGGCGCTCGCTGGCGCAAGTCGGAGAAACGATGCCGGGCGATGCTGATCTGCCTACGCTAGTGGCTGCGGCCGAAGCGTTCTGGAACGAGCGCGATCCATACGGCGAGCGCTTCGGATCAGCCATTCCATGGTGGGGCTGCGCAGTTGTCGGAGCGACGTTGGTCATCTTGGCTATTTACATGATGGAATAAGCGAACGTTCGCTTTCCACCACAAGCAGACATCCGCCGACTAGCGCCTACGCCCCCGCTTCTGCCGCGGGCACGATCCCGTCCGCCACAAGTCGGTGAAGTGCGTCGGTATGCCGGCCGTCGCGCGCGGCGGTGGCGTTGAAGGTCATGATCACCGTCAGCGCCAAATTGGGCAGGACGTCGACCAGCCGCGCAACCTGGCGAAGTCGGTGACCGTGGAGTGAGGCGGGCGCTCTGCTGCGGGTAGAGAGCCGAGTGTCTGAGCCGAGCGCTTGCCGCGTTTCCCTCTGGAAAGGGGCGCCTGCTCGACGTAGTGGAGCGAATTCGTCGTTTCGCCGCGATTTCGGCGGTCGTCCGCCTGGCGTGAGCTAACCCGGGTCGGCGTCGAGCCACATCTTTGCGGCGTCGCGAGACAGGAAGAAGTTGAGCGTATTCCCCTGCGAGAAGACGCGGCGCATCTGCATCTTGACGCTGGATGAAACCTCAAGCGCCACGCGATCACCCGGCCGGTAAATTGTCCCGTTCGCCTGCTGGATCCGGGCCTGGCCCTCGATTGAATGCGGCAGCAAGTTGAGCGCGTCGATGAGAACCCGAATTTGGCGCCCCTCTGTTCGTCAGCGATCAACCACCACCTTTTCAGGTGTTAACAGCCGATCCAACGATGGCAAATAAAAATTCCTTCGATCATGATATTTATAACGCCGCCGATACGATCTTCTCGTATGGTATAATAAGGGCGCAGAATGGAGTGCTGACCATCATGGCGGCACGATATACTACTCATACTATGACACTACACACATAGGTTAGCTGATCGAGAGAGTTGACATGCGTGAGTGTTAGAAGGCGCGATCGTGGAACTATTAACAACTCTTTCGCCTTCAATTGGCGGTCTCCAACGAACTATCCCTAAATACCCGCTACCGCCGCGGGGACGATCCCGTCCGCGACCAGCCGGTGGAGCGCGTCGATATGGCCGCCGTCGCGCGCTGCGGTGGCGTCGGAGGTCATGACGACGGTCAGCCTAAGGCCGGGCAGGACGTAGACCATCTGCCCGCCATAGCCCCAGGCGAAGCGCACCGGGTGGCCGCGCGCGTCGCCGACGAACCAGCCGTAGCCGTACTGCCCGCCGCTCCACGGCGAGGTCGCGCGCGGGGTCCAGCTCTCCTTGATCCATTCCGCGGGCAACACGCGGCGGCCGTTCACGCCGCCGTTCAGGCGGTAGAGCTCGCCGAAGCGGGCGAGCGCGCGGGGGCTCATCCGCATGTCGTTGCCGCCGAAGTAGATGCCCTGTGCGTCGCGCGGCCACGGCGGGATCCGGAGGCCGAGCGGCTCGGCCAGCCACTCCTGCGCGAGCGCATGCGTGCTCTGTCCCGACGCGCGGGTCAGCATGGCGGAGAGCAGGTGGGTGTTGCCGGTCGAGTAGAGCATCGCGCCGCCCGGCTGATCCACGAAGGGGCGGGACAGGGCGAAGCGAACCCAATTCGGGCTCGACACCCAGCGGCCGTAGTTCTCGCCCGAGGTGCGCTCCAGCCCCGCCTGCATCGACAGCAGGTTGCCGACCGTCAGGCGTGCAAGCCGCGGGTCGGGGTCGGCGGGTGCGTCCGAGCGCAGGACGGAGAGCACCGGCTGGTTCACGCCCTGCAGGACGCCGCGCTCAATCGCGATGCCGACCAGTGCGGAGAGCACCGACTTGGACGCCGACTTGATGTTGACCGGCGTGTCCAGCCCCGGCCCGCCGTTGAAGGTGCGCGCGACCAGCTCCTCGCCGTCGCGCAGCACGACCAGCGAGCGCAGCCGCGGCAGCCGCGCGGCGTCGGCGATCATCTGCGCAGTGCGCGCCGGATCGAGCCCGCGGGTGGGGGCGAGCGGGCTGGCGACCGCTTGCGGTGCCTGCGCGGGCGAGCCGCAGGCGGTGGCGAGCAGCGGCAGGGCTGCTAGGAACGAGCGGAGCATCGCCGCGATATGGGCCGCGCCCTGCTCGATCCAACCTAGCGGAACCCCAAGCAATTGTTTGCAGCAGTCGGGACACGACCGCCTAGATAGACCCCACCATGTCCCGCCTGAACCACCTCGACGCGCTCGAAGCCGAAGCGATCCACATCATGCGCGAGGTGGTCGCGGAGGCGGAGCGGCCGGTGATGCTCTACTCGGTCGGCAAGGACTCCGCGGTCATGCTGCACGTGGCGCGCAAGGCCTTCTATCCCGCGCCGCCGCCGTTCCCGCTGCTTCACGTCGACACGACCTGGAAGTTCCAGGCGATGTACCAGTTGCGCGATCGCGCCGCCGCCGCCGCCGGTATGGAGCTGATCGTCCACCGCAACCCGGAAGCCGAGGCCCAGGGGATCAACCCCTTCGATCATGGCAGCCGGCACACCGATCTGTGGAAGACGGAAGGGTTGAAGCAGGCGCTCGACCTCCACCGCTTCGATGCGGCGTTCGGCGGCGCGCGCCGCGACGAGGAGAAGAGCCGCGCCAAGGAGCGCATCTTCTCCTTTCGATCGGCGACGCACCGCTGGGACCCGAAGGCGCAGCGGCCGGAGCTGTGGCGGTTGTACAATGCGCGGAAGGCCAAGGGCGAGAGCATCCGCGTGTTTCCGCTGTCCAACTGGACCGAGCTCGACATCTGGCAGTACATCCTACGCGAGGGGTTCGAAATCGTGCCGCTCTACTTCGCCGCACCCCGGCCGACGGTGGAGCGCGACGGACTGATCCTGATGGTCGACGACGACCGCTTTCGTCTGGTGCCCGGGGAGACCCCGGTCGAGCGCACCATCCGCTTCCGCACGCTCGGCTGCTACCCGCTGACCGGGGCGGTCGAGAGCCGGGCGGCGACGCTGCCGGAGGTCATCCAGGAGATGCTGCTCACCACCACGTCGGAGCGCCAGGGCCGCGCGATCGACAAGGACGCGGGTGCGGGCATGGAGCAGAAGAAGCAGGAGGGGTATTTCTGATGACCGCGTACAGCCCCGACGCGCTGATCGCGGCGGACATCGACACCTACCTCCACCAGCATGAGCAGAAAACGCTGCTGCGCTTCCTGACCTGCGGCTCCGTCGACGACGGCAAGTCGACGCTGATCGGGCGGCTGCTCTACGACGCGCGCGCGATCTTCGACGATCAGCTCGCCAGCCTGGAGGCGGATTCGCGCCGCGTCGGCACGCAGGGGCAGGGGATCGACTTCGCGCTGCTGGTCGATGGGCTTGCCGCCGAGCGCGAGCAGGGCATCACCATCGACGTCGCCTACCGCTTCTTCGCGACGGAGCGGCGCAAGTTCATCGTCGCCGACACGCCCGGGCATGAGCAGTACACCCGCAACATGGTGACGGGCGCGTCGACCGCCGACCTCGCGATCGTCCTGGTGGATGCGCGCAAGGGCGTGCTGACGCAGACCCGGCGCCACGGCTATCTCGCGCACCTGCTCGGCATCCGTCACACCGTGCTGGCGGTCAACAAGCTGGACCTGATCGGCTGGGATCAGGCCGCCTTTGACGCGATCGTGACCGATTTCAGCGCCTTCGCGACCTCGATCGGCATGGCGCCGCCGCTCGCCGTCCCGATCTCCGGGCTCGGCGGCGACAATATCGCGCGCCGATCGGCCGCCACGCCCTGGTACGGGGGGCCGACGCTGCTCGACCACCTCGAAACGGTGGAGGTGGAGAGCGACGTCGCCGCCGCCGGCGATTTCGCGATGCCGGTGCAGTGGGTCAATCGCCCCGACCTGGACTTCCGCGGATTCGCGGGGCTGGTGTCGAGCGGCACCGTGCGCCCGGGCGATCCGGTGCGGATCGTGCCGTCGGGCCGCACCAGCAGCGTCGCGCGGATCGTCGCGATGGGCGGCGACCTCAGCGAAGCGCGGGCCGGCCAATCGGTCACGCTGACGCTTTCGGACGAGGTCGACTGCTCGCGCGGGGACGTGATCGCTGCCGCCGACGCGGCGCCGCAGGTCGCGGACCAGTTCGCCGCGACGCTGGTCTGGCTGGACGAGGCACCGCTGCTGCCCGGCCGCGGCTACTGGCTGAAGTCGGGGGCGACCACCGTGACCGCCACCGTCCGCCCGCCCGAGCACGCGGTTGACGTCAACACGCTCGCCGAGCTGTCGGTCAAGACGCTTGGCCTGAATGACATCGGGGTGGCGCACGTCCACACCGATCGAGCGATTCCCTACGCGCCCTACAGCGACAACCGAGACCTCGGCGGCTTCATCCTGATCGACAAGGCGACAAACGCGACGGTTGCCGCCGGGCTGATCGACTGGGCCCTGCGCCGCGCGGCGAACATCCACTGGCAGGCGATCGAGATCACGCGCGAGGCGCACGCCGCGCAGAAGGGCCAGGCGCCCCGGCTGCTGTGGTTCACCGGCCTGTCGGGATCGGGCAAGTCGACGATCGCCAACCTGGTCGAGAAACGGCTCCACGCGCTCGGCAAGCACAGCTTCATGCTCGACGGCGACAACATCCGCCACGGCCTCAACCGCGACCTCGGCTTCTCCGACGCCGACCGGATCGAGAACATCCGCCGGGTGGGGGAGGTCGCGCGGCTGATGACGGACGCCGGGCTGATCGTGCTCAGCGCCTTCATTTCGCCGTTCCGCGCCGAACGTGACATGGTGCGGCGGATGATGCCGGAGGGCGAGTTCCTGGAGATCTTCGTCGACACGCCGCTCGCGGTGGCGGAGGCGCGCGACGTGAAGGGCCTCTACGCCCGCGCCCGCGCCGGCGAGATCAGGGACTTCACCGGCATCTCCAGCCCCTACGAGCCGCCGCTCAACCCGGACGTCCACATCGACACGACCCGGACCACGCCAGAGGAAGCCGCCGAGCTAATCGTCGAGACGCTGCTCGGCGTGTGGAGCTGGACGCTGTGAGCGCGGATGCGGCCCTCGCCCGCCAGATCGCGGCGGAGGCGGGCGAGCTGCTGCTCGGCATCCAGGCCGCGGGCACGCTCGGCAAGGCGCTGGGCGACGCAGGGGACGCGCGTGCCAACCGCTTCATCCTCGATCGGCTGCGCGCCGAGCGGCCGGACGACTTCGTGCTGTCGGAGGAGGCGGCCGACGATCCCGCGCGCTGCGCTGCGCGCCGGCTGTGGGTGGTCGACCCGCTCGATGGCACCCAAGAGTTCTGCCAAGGACGCAGCGACTGGGCGGTCCACATCGGCCTCAGCATCGACGGTGCGCCGGTGGTCGGCGCAGTCGCGCTGCCCGCCCGCGGTCTGGCGATCTGCACCGACCAGTGCCGCGCGCCGAGTGCCGCCAACATCCCGCCGCGCGTGGTGGTCAGCCGCAGCCGCCCGCCGGCCGAGGCGGTCAAGGTCGCGGACGCGATCGGCGGCGTGCTGGTCCCGATGGGCTCGGCGGGCGCGAAGGCGATGGCGGTCGTGCTGGGGGAGGCCGACGCCTATGTCCACTCGGGCGGGCAATATGTGTGGGACAATTGCGCGCCGGCCGCGGTCGCGCTCGCGGCCGGGCTCCACGTCTCGCGGCTCGACGGCAGCCCGCTCGTCTACAATCGTGCGGACACCTATCTGCCCGACCTGCTGATCTGCGCCCCTGCGCTCGCCGGCACGATCCTCGCGGTGCTGAACGCCTAGCCGATCCGCATCGCGCGGACCGCGCGGCCGCTGCCGATCTTGACGAAATAGCTGCCGAGCGCCGCGCGCTTGATCTTGAGGCTCGCGCCGGCGGTCGGGGTCACGCCGCGGACCCACGGCTCCGTCGTATTCCAGCGCGCGCCGCCTTCGATCGTAATGCCGTAGCGGCCGGAGCCGAGCCCGACGACCCGCGTGATCGGCGCCTCCAGCTCGTCGATCTCTTCCTTGTCGGCGCCGGCCGGCGTGTTGCTGCCGAACAGGCCGATTCGCGGCAGCGAGAAGCCGAACAGCGACCGCTTGGTGCGGGTCACCTCCGCCTTGTCGACCACCACGACCTCGCGGCGGCGCGACGCGTCCACCAGCTTGCGCGCCGCCGCGTCTGTGCAGGCGAGCCGCCGGGCGTCGTCGCCGATTTCCAGACAGGCAGCCAGCGAGTCGATCAGGGCCGTTGCCGGCGCGTCCTGCTGCGGCGCAGCAATGGCGGGCGGCGCAGCCAGCACGATGGTCATGGTGAAGACGTTGGATAGCTTGCTCAACACATCAGATCCCTTGCTTGCTAAGCTATTGTTTCGTTCAGACTAGATGTCTGATTGATTGCTGGTTTCACGAAATTGTTGCCGCGATGCAACACAATCGCCTTAAAACACGATGTCTCGCGATTGTAGCATTGCGCGTTTCCGCAATGAAAGAGAGCATGGCGTCGGAAGGTGAGGGGTGAACCTCACGTGAACTTGCCGTGCGAGGGCGCGGTCGGAACAGGGGAAAACATCGATGAAGTCGACCTTTCGGAGGCACCTGCTCGCCTCTACTCTGCTGATCACCGGTTCGGCGCTGGCTAGCCCGGCGCTGGCGCAGAGCATCGCGACGCCGGAGGCCGGCACCATTGATCAGAGCCAGGCGCCGGGTGACGGAGAGATCGTGGTCACCGGTTCGCGTATCCAACGCACCGACCTGCAGTCGACCAGCCCGGTCGCGGTGGTCGCCGCCGAGGAGTTCGCACTGTCTGGTGCGATCAACGTCGAGCAGGTGATCAACACGCTGCCGCAGGTGCTCCCGGGTCTCACCGGCTTCTCCAATAACCCCGGCAACGGTGCGGTAACGCTGAACCTCCGCAACCTCGGCACCACCCGCACGCTGGTGCTTGTCAACGGCCGCCGCTGGATGTTCTTCGATACCACTCAGGTTGTCGACACCAACACCATCCCGCAGTTCCTGCTGGAGGGCGTGGAGGTCGTGACCGGCGGCGCCTCGGCCGTCTACGGCACGGACGCGGTCGCCGGCGTGGTCAACTTCAAGCTGCGCAACAACCTGCGCGGCATCGAGATGGGTGCCAACTACTCGCTGACGGAGCGGGGCGACGGCGCGCGCTACTCGTTCGACGTGGCGATCGGCTCGTCGTTCGACGACAACCGCGGCAACGTGACGCTGTTCGCCAACTATACGGAGCGCAAGCCGATCTTCCAGAGCGCGCGGTCCTTCTCCGCGTCGGCCGCTGGCGAAGGCTGCATCGTACCGGGCAGCACCAATGGCGAAACCTCGATCGGACAGCCTTTCCCGTCCGGAATCGCCGTCGGTACCTGCCTCGCACGTGGCGGCCAACTCGGGTTCGTGCCGCAGGGGTCCGCGACCGGCCCGATCGGTACCTTCGTGGCGCCGAATGCGGGCGGCGTTGCAACCACCTACATCTTCAATCCGTCCGGCGGCGGCAGCCGCGTCTTTCAGGATCCGGGCGATCTCTACAATTTCGCGCCGGCCAACTACCTCCAACTGCCGCAGGAGCGCTACCTGTTCGGTGGCTACGGCAGCTACGAGATCACGCCGGGCGTCGAGTTCTACACCGAGCTCAGTTACGTCAACAACACGGTGCCGCAGGAGCTCGCCGCGACGCCGACCGGCCTCGCCAACGTGCCGCTCTTCATCAACAGCCCGTTCTTCAACGCGCAGACCCGCGCGTTACTGACGGCGCAGGATGCGGCCGAGGCCGCTGCCACCCGCAACGACGGCTATGCGCTGAGCACCGTGTCGTACCGCTTCCTGTCGGCCGGTCCGCGCAACGCGGATCAGGAGCGCTCCGCCTTCCGCATCCTCGGCGGCGTGCGCGGCACAATCGTCGACAATCTGAACTACGACCTGTTCTACTCCTACTCGCGCACCAACAACACGCAGCGTCAGACCGGCAACATCTCCAGCAGCCGGTATCGCAATGCGCTGAATGTCGAGTTTGTCCCGGGCAGCACGACCCAGCTCCAGTGCCGCGATGCCGCGGCCCGGACGGCCGGCTGCGTTCCGATCAACGTCTTCGGCAGCGGTCTCGCCGACCCGGCGGCGGTTCGCTACGTTTCCGTCAACTCGACCAACCTGCAGGAATCGTCGCTCAAGAACATCGTTGGCTCGATTTCGGGCTCGCTGTTCAATCTCGGCATGGGCGCTGACGACGTCGGGTTCGCGTTCGGTGGCGAATATCGCGACGTGTTCGCGCGCTACACGCCCGACACCTTCCTTGCCTCGGGCGACGTGCTCGGCTTCAACGCCGGCCAGCCGACTCAGGGCGGCTATGACGTGAAGGAAGTGTTCGGCGAGCTTCGCGTCCCCGTGGTCCGCGATGGCTTCATCTATCAGCTCGAGTTGAACGGCGCGGCGCGCTATTCGGACTATTCGCTGCAGGCAGTCGGCGGCAACTGGACCTACACGGCCGGCGCCGACTTCGCGCCGATCCGCGACATCCGCTTCCGCGGCCAGTACGCCCGCGCCGTTCGCGCCCCGAACGTCGAGAACCTGTTCGGCGGCCGGGCAACCGGCTTCCCTGCGGCCAATGACCCCTGCTCGGATCGCGGTCCGGCGGCGACGCAGACGGCCGCGCTGCGTGCGCTCTGCGTCGCAAACGGTGTTCCGGCCAACCTGGTGTTCACCCGCGCGGTTCAGCCGAACACGCAGATCCAGAGCGACTCGGGCGGGAACCCGAACGTGCAGGAGGAGGTGTCGGACACCTACACGGTCGGTGCGGTGATCCAGCCGACCTTCATCCCGCGGCTGAACGTAACGGTCGACTATTTCAATATCGAGGTGCGCGACACGATCGGGACGATCGCACTCGGGACGGCGCTGGACCTCTGCTACAACGTCACCCAGGACCTCAACAGCGTCTACTGCTCCTACTTCCAGGGTGCACGCAGTTCGCAAGGCGCGCTGGGCGTCGGCCAGGGCGGTCAGAACCCGCTGCTCGGTGCGTCGAACCTTGGCACGACCAAGACCAGCGGCATCGACATGCAGGTCGATTATAATGTCGATCTCTTTGGTGGACGGCTCGCCTTCTCCTACCTCGGCACCTGGCTGGACAAGTTCCGGAGCCGCGCCATCGACGCGATCCCGGTGCAGACCACCATTGCCGAGGGCACCTTCGGCCTGCCGAAGTACCGCCACACCACGCGCCTAACCTATGCCGCCGGACCCGCTCAGCTCTCCTTCCGCTGGCGCTTCAACGGCAAGACGCAGGACACCCGAATCGATAACACCTACGGTCTCGTGAACGGCGTACAGACCCGGATCGGCACCAACCCGGCGGCGATCTCGCGGCCGTTCCTCCAGGCGTACAACTACTTCGATCTGACCGCGACGTTCGATGCCAGCGACCAGCTGACCTTCAACATCGGCGTCAACAATCTGCTCGACGCCAAGCCGCCGGTGCTTGGCGGGTCGGAGCAGGCGAATACCTTCCCGAGCTTCTTTGACGTGCTCGGCCGCGACTTCTTCGTCTCGGCGCGCCTGCGCTTCTGACGATTGCAAGTCTGACCTGATCGGGGCGGCGGATCTTCGGATCCGCCGCCCTTTTCGTGTCAGGAGCGCGGAGCGGCGTCGAAGGCGACGGTCATCCGGCGTCCCGCGCTGATCGGGCGGGTGCCGTGGAACAGCGTGCTCGGGAACAGCGCGAGTTCGCCGACCTTCGGCTCGATCGTGCGAAGCGGCGGCAAGTCGAGGAGCGTGACGGGCGGGCGGCCGAGTTCCAGCCAGCCGGGCTGGTCGGCTTCGGTCACCTGTTCGGGTACCGCGAGGTAGGCGGCGGACGACAGCACGCCCTGCGGGTGGACGTGCGCGGCGTGATGGCCCGCGCCGTCGAGCCGGATCGACCAGCTGCCGACAACGGCGAGCGGCGTGTCGCGATGCCGCAGCAGCGGATGCGCGGCGTCGGCCGGCGGCAAGCCCTCCCGATAGCGCTCAATCGCGGCGCGGATCGCTTCGGCAACCCGGCTGATCGCCGGTTCCGCGCGGAGGAACAGGGCGCCGCGAGTCTGGCTGCCGTGCCGGACCGACTGGCCGATCGGCACCGGCGAACGATCGTGCAGCCGGTCGAGCATCGCGCGGGCGGCGTCCAGCTCCGCCGTCGACAGCTCCAGGCGGAGCACCTGCACCAGCCTGTCCTGGCCATGCAACCAGTGGTGGCGGGCGTCGCCGAGCAGGCGCCACGAGAGGTCGCGCAGGCTCCAGGCGACGACGTCGTCGGGCTTTGCCCGCAACGCCGCGGCGAGCAGCGCCTCCGCCGCGGCGGGATCGCCGGTCCGCAAGCGCTGGCGAGCCTCCGCCACCTGCCACGCGGGCGTGGGCGCGGCATGGTCGCGGAACAGCGCGGCGGCACGGGCGTCGTCGCCGGCCTCGCCGGCGGCGACCGCCTCCGCCAGGATCAGGTTCGGGTTGGTCGGAAAGCGCTGCTGCGCCGCGGCGAGTACCGCTGCGGCCTCGACCTGCCGATCCACCCCCGCGAGCATCGCTGCCCAGCTGAGGTGAAGCTCGACCGTGTCGGCGCCGACGTAATGGTCGGTGAACCGCTCCTGATCGCCGGCCGCCCGGCGCAGCTCGGCATGCAGCTCCATGCCCGGCGGCCAGGTCCGGTACTGCTGCACCAGCATGCCCGAGACATAGAGCGCGTCGTCGAGTGCACCGGCGGCGTGGAGCGCGTGAGCGAAGCCGAGGAGGAGGTGCGGGTCGCCGGGCGCCTGCGCCAGCGCGCGCTGATGGGCGGCGACCGCGTCCGCCTCGCCGCGCTCGATCGCCATCTGAGCACGACCGGCCAGCGCCTTGGGGTTGGCTGGCTCGCGGGCGATCGCCCGATCGTAACTCGTCGCCGCCGCGGCGACGTCGCCCAGCGCCCGCTCGGCACTCGCGCGGGTCGTCCAGTAGCGCGGGACGGCGGCAAGCGACCGTTCCCGCGCGCGCAGGTCCGCCAGTGCCTCGCGCGTGCGGCCGAGCCGCTGGAGCATGATCGCGCGATTGACGGCCGCCTCGTGGAGGTCGGGGGCAATCGCCAGCGCCCGGTCAAACAACGCGAGCGCCTCCGCCGGCCGGCCCTGACCGGCGTGGAAGCTGCCGGCGCTGTTCGCGAAGGCGGCGTCGCGGGGGTGGGCCTCCAGCCCTCGTGCGAACAGCGCGGTGGCGCCCGCCTGGTCGCCGGCGGCGGCACGGGCAAGCGCCTGCTGGCGGAGCGCCGCGGCGTTCATCGGTCGCGAAACCAGCCGGTGATCGAGTAGCGCCCGACCGGCGCGAACGGCGGCACGTAGCTGACGGCATGCGGTGCCGGGACGGCGAACAGGCTCAGCGCATTGAAACGAGGGCGGTAGCCGGCGATCACGTCGCCGTCCGCGTCGAAGAACTGGAGGTAGCCGCCCCAGTCCGGTCGCCAGTCCTCGCGGCACAGGCTGAGCACGTACGCCACCCGCCACCCTTCCGCCGATTGCGCGTCGATGTGGAGCGGCAGGAACTGGTTGGCGGCGAACAGCGTCGCCTGCGCGTCCGCCTTGCACAGCTCCGGCATACCCGTGACGAAGCGGATGAGATCAAGGAACGGTGGCGCGTTCAGATGCTCGAGCAGGATGTCATAAGGCCCGTCCGGATCCCACTTGCCGAGATAGGCGTCGAGGATCGGGTAGCGCGCGTAGGAGAAGGCGTAGTCGCCGCCGCGCATCGTCGCGAAGATCGCCTGGCCGATGCGGTTGTGCTCCGCCGCGGGCAGGCGCTGCAGCGCCGCGGCCTCGATGCCGTGCGGCCCGTCCTCGCCAGCGCGCCAGCCGAGGCCCCACCGCGTGCGGGTGAGCACCTCGTGCAGCGCCGTGGCGGCATCTGGGGTGAGAACGTCGCGGATCTGGACCCGCCGGTCAGCTGCGAACCGCGCGGCGATCGCCGCGCGATCCATCGCGGGATTGAGCTCGAACAGGCTGATCGTCACGGCGGCGGACACTCCCGCAAGATAGGGCTGGTTGGCCGACCGGCCGCTTTGGCGTATCGCCGCCGACCATGACCGGTCTGCCCGTCTTGTCCCTGAACCCGGCGATCGACGCAACTGCGCTGGCCGCGCGGTACGCCGCCGACGGGCGGGTCCAGATCCATGAATTACTGGCGCCCGCCGGCGCTCAGGCGCTCTACGAGCTGCTGCGCAGCCGCGACGACTGGGTGCAGGTGGTCAATTCGGGCGAGAAGCTGTTCGAACTGACCCGCGCGGCGCGCGCCGCGATGACGGCGGAACAGCGGGCGCAACTCGACACCGCCGTTTATGCCGGTGCACGCAGCGGCTTCCAGTTACGCTACGAGACGATCCGGGTGCCCGATGACGCGACCACGCGGCTCGCCAGCCCCGATCCGCTCGCGACCCTTGCGAACTGGCTGTCCAGCGATCCGGTCATTACGCTGCTGCGAACGGTCACCGGCACGACTGAAATCGACTTCGCCGATGCCCAGGCGACCGCCTTCGCGCCCGGCGACCTGCTCACGGGGCACGACGACGCCGTCGCGGGCAAGCGCCGCCACGCCGCCTATGTGCTCGGCCTGACGCCGCAGTGGCGGGCGGAGTGGGGCGGGCTGCTGCTCTTCCACGACGATCATGAAGTTCACGGCGGCTACGTGCCCGAATTTAATACGCTCAACCTGTTCCGCGTGCCGATGCGCCACAGCGTGACGGAGGTGACGCGCGCCGCCGCCCATCGCCGCTACTCTGTCACTGGCTGGCTTCGTTCGCGCTGAGCGGGCGAGCTCTCAACGCCTTGTTAACCCTGCTCGCTTACGCTCTGGTCACGAACCAGGCGGGAACCGACACGCGTGCGCATCCTGATCATCGATGACGAAGCCGCCATGCATGACAGCTATGCGCGCAGCTTCAGTGCGGCGCCGGGCGCGCGCGCCGGGCTGGAGGCAATGGCGAGCGAGTTGTTCGGCCGCGATGCCGCCGGTCTGGACGCCGAGGCGGCCTGCGCGCGCTTCGAGCTGACCCATGCCCTGCAGGGGCTGGAGGGTGTTGCCGCGGTCGAGCGTGCGCTGGCCGCGGAGGCGCCATTCGCAGTTGCCTTCATCGACGTGCGCATGCCGCCGGGGATCGACGGCAAGGAGACCGCCCGCCGCATCCGCGCGCTCGATCCCGACATCAACCTGGTGATCGTCACCGGCTATTCCGATCACGCGCCGCTCGACATCAGCCGCGCGGCGGGTCCGGCCGACAAGATCTTCTACATCGCCAAGCCCTTCGAGGTCGCGGAGGTCGTCCAGACTGCGAGCGCGCTCTGCCACCGCTGGCATGCCGACCGCGAGCTTGCCGCGGCGCGCGAGGCGATGGCGGCGCAGGTACGGCTGCTAGAGGAGCAGAAGCTGGAGCTCGCCGCGAGCGAGAGCCGCGCGGTGCACATGGCCAACCACGATGCGCTGACCGAGGCGCCGAACCGCCTGGCCTTCCTGCGCGCGCTGCAGACCAGCGTGCGGTCGGGCGAGATGTTCGCAACCGCCATGCTAGACCTCGACCGGTTCAAGCTGGTCAACGACAGCTACGGGCATCTGGCCGGCGACGAGCTGATCCGCGCCGTGTTCGCCCGGCTCCACGAAGCGGCGCCAGCGCAATCGCTGGTCGCGCGGCTGGGGGGGGACGAGTTCGCCGTTCTGTTCACGGCGACCGGCGAGGATGACGCGGCGATGACGTGCGAGCGCCTGGTCAAGGCGTGCGCGCGGACCTTCACGCTGTTCGGCAACGACGTGCAGGGGGGCGCCTCCGTCGGGGTCGTCGTCGTCGAGCCGGGCGCCGCCGGCGATCCTGTCGATGTGATGCGCCGCGCCGACCTGGCGCTCAACGAGGCCAAGCGGCAAGGCCGCGGGCTCGTGCGGGTGTTCACGGAGGCCATGGACGAATCAATCCGCCTGCGCCGCCGGATCGAGGACGGGCTTTCGCACGCGATCACCGCGGGCGAGCTGAAGCTCCACTACCAGCCGATCGTCGCGCGTGAGTCGCTGGAGATCACCGGGTTCGAGGCGCTGCTGCGTTGGCAGAGCCCCGAGTATGGCACCATGTCCCCGGCGCTGTTCATCCCGATCGCCGAGGAATCGAATCTGATCCACGATCTGGGCGACTGGGTGCTTGAGGCGGCGCTCGAGACGGTCAAGACCTGGCCGGGCCAATATGTCTCCGTCAACTTCTCGCCGCGTCAGTTCCGCCGCCAGAACTTTGTCGGGCAGCTGGTCGAGCGCGTCCAGCGCTCCGGCGTCGCTCCGAACCGGGTACAGATCGAGATCACCGAAACCGCCATCTTCGACGATGCGGAGCGCGCGGCCGACACGCTCTACCGCCTGCGCCAGATGGGCTTCCGGATCGCGCTCGACGATTTCGGCACCGGCTATTCCAGCCTCACCAACATCCGCAAGTTCGCGCTCGACTGCCTGAAGGTCGATCGCAGCTTCATCGACGGCATGGGGCGGGAGCGGACCTCGATGGCGATCGTCCAGTCGATCGTCCATCTCGGCCGCTCGCTGGGCCTCGAGGTCGTCGCCGAAGGAGTCGAAACGGAGGCGCAGGTCGATACGCTGCGCGCCGCCGGCTGCTCGCACCTGCAGGGCTACCACCTCGCGCGGCCGATGCCGGCGGAGGACGCGCTCCTGCTGGCCGAGCGCCGCTTCGTGCGCGCGCCGATCACAGAGGCGCCCGGAACCGCGGCGTGACGCGGCTCGCGCGGTGGCGGATCGCGCTCGCGCCGCGCTCGCTCGGCGCCAAGCTGGCGCTGCTGCTCGGCGGCGTCGGGGTGGGCGGCGCGCTCGCGCTCGCGCTGCTGCTCTCCGCGGTCATCACACCCGGCTTCGAGCGGATCGAGCGCGCGGCGGTGCGCGCGCAGATCGAGCGAACACAGGAGGCGATCGCCGCCCTGCGGACCGAGCGACAACCGGCGCGCGCCGCCGCGCTCAGCCTCATCCTCGGCCAGCCAGTGACGATTACCGCTTCCGCTGCTGCGCAGCCGACCGTCGTCGCGTTTGGCGACACGCTGGTCATCACCGTTCCGCTTCATTTAGGCACGCCGTCTGCGGGTGCCGCGCAAGTGTCGCTGCCCCGCGACCTGTCGATTCTTGGCCGGCGCGTTCTTGCCCTGGCGGTGGCGGGAGCGGTCGCGCTGCTGCTGGCGGTGCTGCTCGCGCTGCGCGTCGGCGTCGCGGCGCTGGTGCTGGCACCGTTGCGCCTGGTCGAGCGCCACATGACGCGCGCCGGCCGATCGGGCACGCCGGCACCGCTGGTCGCGCCGGCCCGCCGCGATGAGATCGGCAGCCTGGTCGACAGCCTCAACACCATGCTGCGCCGCTTCAAGGACCTGAGCGAGCAGGTCGAGGTGCAATCGTTTCGGCTCGGCCAGCACGAGAATGCCGTGGCGGTCATGCACAATGTTCGCAACGCGCTCAATCCGATCAGCACCATCCTGTCGCACGAGCTGGCGAGCACCCCGGCGGGCGACCGCGCGTTGATCGATCGGGCCGTCGCCGAGCTGGCGGAGGACGATGTTCCGGCGGAGCGACGTCGCAAGCTGGCGACCTTCGTCGCCGCCGGCCTTGCCGCCCACACCAGCGAGCAGCAGGCGCGTGCGGCCAGCTTCGCGGTCGGCCGCGCCGCGCTCAACCAGGTGCTGGAGATCGTCGGCGGGCAGCGCCAGGGAACGCTGGAGCCGGCGCCGCTCGGGCCCGTCGACCTGTCGGAGGTGGTCGCGCAGAACGCCGCCATCGCGCAGTTCGCCGGCGGCCAGTCGATCGCCTTCTCCTTCCCCGCGCAGCCGCACCTCGCCCGCGCGAACCGCGTGATCCTGAGCCAGGTCATCGGCAACCTGCTGACCAACGCGGCGGAGGCGATCGCGGCCGCCGGGATCGAGGGCGGCGCGATCACCGCGACGATCGCGGAGCGGAGCAACGCCGTGACCCTGACGATCCGCGACAATGGTGAGGGCTTCGCGCCGAAGGAAAGCGCCGCGCTGTTCGAGCGGGGCTATTCCAGCCGGGTGCACAAGTCCGGCGGGCTGGGCTTGCACTGGTGCGCGAATGCCGTCGCCGCGATGGGCGGAACGTTGCACCTGGAAAGTGGCGGGACGGGGGCGGGGGCCTGCGCGGTGCTGACGCTGCCTGCCGTCCAGCCGGAGGCGGCAGCCGCCTGAGCTGCGCTCGTGGCGTCGATCAGCGTCGCTGACCCTGGGACTTGGTTGATCTTGCGAGCCGCCGCGCCGTCACTTGCGTGCGGGCGCAGGTGCTTTCCCAAGCGAGACCACGAACAAAGCTGGAACAGGCATGAAGTGGGGCAAAATCCCATGCTGAGGCATGGTTTCCCTTGCTGGCGAACGACGCTTTTGGTAAGCCGAAGCTACAGGGGCAAAATCCCGCGCAATGTGCACGGCGCTCCGCCGGCGACGATGGTCGTCTGCGGAATGGGAGGTGCGTTGCCCCTGCAAGGGGCGGATCTTGGCAATCAGCGGGCTTTATGAGGGCAATGCGCTGCAGGGGGTCGATGCGAAGGGTCGCGTCGCCATCCCCGCGCAGTTCCGCACTGTCATCGAGCGGAATGCCGAGGGCCCCGACGCGCGCACGATTGTCGTCGCCAAGCACCCGGACCTGCCGTGTCTGCGCGCCTATGACACGAGCTGGAGCCAGCTGAACCACGAGCGCATCGACGGTCGCGAGGTCGCGGCCGACGACGGCGCCGACTATCGCCGGCAGAAGGAACAGTCGTTCGGCAACGTCGATCGTGCCGTGTTCGATCCGGCCGGCCGCTTCGTCCTGCACGGCCTGCTGAAGCGCAAGGCGAAGATCGACGATCTCGCCTTCTTCGCGGGTGCGGGCCGCACCTTTAACATCTGGTCGCCCACTGTCCTGCTCGCCGCGCCGGAGGCGGACGCGGAGACGCGCGAGTGGTGCGAATATTATCTCGAGCTGCGCGGGGCAAAGGCGTGAGCGCGCCCGCGCCGCACGTGCCGGTGCTGCTCGACGAGGTGCTCGCCGGGCTGCAGATCGCGGCGGGCGAGGTCCACGTCGATGCGACGTTCGGCGCCGGCGGCTACACCCGCGCGATGCTTGCCTCCGGCGCGCGCGTGATCGCCTTTGACCGCGATCCCGACGCGGCCGCCGAGGGGCAGTCGATGGTCGCAGCGGCGGAGGGCGCGCTGACGCTGGTGCCGGCAGCTTTCTCGGCCATGGCGGAGGAGCTCGCCGGCCGCGGCACGGACGCGGTCGACGGCGTCGTGATGGACATCGGCGTGTCCTCCATGCAGCTCGACCGGGCAGAGCGCGGCTTCTCGTTCCAGGCGGACGGGCCGCTCGACATGCGGATGGCGCAGGAGGGGCAGAGCGCCGCCGACTTCGTGAACGAGGCAGACGAGAGCGAGATCGCCGACGTCCTCTACCGCTACGGCGAGGAGCCCAAGTCGCGCCGGATCGCCCGCGCGATCGTCGCCGCGCGCCCGCTGACCCGCACGACGGAGCTCGCCGCGGTGGTGCGCCGCGCACTCGGGCACAAGCCGCACGACAAGAAGGATCCGGCGACCCGCACCTTTCAGGCGATCCGCATCCACCTGAACCGCGAGCTCGACGAGCTGGCTGAGGGACTGCGCGCCGCGGAGGCGGTGCTGCGCCCCGGCGGGCGGCTGGCGGTGGTGACGTTCCACAGCCTGGAGGACCGGGTCGTGAAGCGGTTCCTGCGGGAGCGCAGCGGCGGCACGCCGGGCGGCTCGCGCCACCTGCCGGTTGCGCAGGCGGCGGCGGATCCGACGTTCGAGACTCCGGCGCGTGCCGTGCGCGCCGGCGAGCAAGAGGTCGCGCGCAACCCGCGTGCGCGATCGGCGACCCTGCGGGTGGCGCGGCGCACGGCGGCCGCGGCGTGGCGTGTGTAAGGAGGGAGTGCGATGGCTGTCGGCGGTTTGAAGGGCTTCGGCTGGATCCTCTGCTTCGCTGTGGTGGCGCCGGCCTGCTACATGGTGTCCTCGCAGGTCGCCGCCGAGCGGTCGCGGGTGGAGGCGGTGGAACTCGCCATCATTCGCGCGCGCAAGGACATTCGCGCGCTGGAGACCGAGTTCGACACCCGCGCCAACATGGCGCAGCTGGAGCGCTGGAACGGCGACGTGCTCGCCCTGTCCGCCCCGCGGCCGGAGCAGTACATGGCGGGGGAAGCCGCGCTCGCCTCGCTGCAGCTGCCGGCAGCGGGCGAGCAGCAATACGCCGCGCTGGTGGTACCGGCGGGCCTGCCCGAGCCCGCGGCGCCGACGACTCAGCAGGCGCTCGCCACACCGGCGGCGGCCGCCACGGCCGAGACTGCGGTAAAGGCGGCGGTCACCCGCGCGGTCGAGAAGACGGCGACGCTCGGCCGCATCCAGCGGGTGGCGATGGTCGACGACGGGTTGCTCAGCGACCGCACGATCGGTGACCTGGTGTCGAGCGCGCGGCGCGAAACGGCGTCGCTTCGTTGATCGTCCTGGTCGCCCCGCAGGCGGGGGATCGCCGACGCGACGCCGGCCGACCCTCGCTGGTCGCCGTCGCGCATGTCCGGCTGATGATCCTCATGTTGTTGTTCGTGTTCGCGAACCTGCTGGTGGTCGCGAAGCTCGGCTGGCTGGCGGTGTCGGCGGAGCCCGCGACATCGCGGGACGCGGCGGCGGCGCTGGTTCCCCTGCGTGGCGACATCGTCGATCGCAACGGCGCGCCGCTCGCCCGGACGATCGATGCCTGGTCGATCGGCGTGCAGCCTGATAACGTCATCGGCGACAAGGTGCTGCTTGCCGAACGGCTGGCCGAGCTGATGCCGGAGCGGGATGCCGCCGCCTACTTCCGCCTGCTGAACGCGCCCGTGCGCTTCACCTACCTCAAGCACCGCGCGATGCCGGAGCTGGTCTCCGCGGTGAACGCGCTGGGCGATCCTGGCATCACCTTCGCGCGGGAGCCTGAGCGGCTCTATCCCCAGTCGGCGCTGGGGGCGCAGCTGCTCGGCTACCTCAACAGCCAGCGCTCGGGCGTGCGCGGCATGGAGAAGGTGCTCGACGCGCAGCTGAACGATCCGGTCGAACGGTCGAAGCCGGCGGCGCTGTCGGTCGACCTGCGGGTGCAGGCGGCGCTGGAGAACGAGCTCGGCCGCGCGATGACCGCGTTCCAGGCGGCGGGTGCCGCGGGCGTGATCCTGGACGTCCACACCGGCGAGGTGATGGCGATGTCGTCGCTGCCGAGCTTCAACCCCAACAAGGTCCAGTCGGGCGAGGGCGGCATCCTCAACAACGTGACCCAGAGCGTCTACGAGCTCGGCTCGGCGTTCAAGCCGATCGCGATGGCGGCCGCGATCGACAGCGGCACTGTCACGTCGATGGCGCGGCGCTTCGACGCGACCGCGCCGCTCCAGGTCGGGCGGTTCAAGATCAAGGACGATCACGCGCAAAACCGCTGGCTGAACATTCCGGAGACGCTGATCCACTCGTCTAACATCGCGACCGCCCGGATTGCGGACGAGATGGGACAGGAGAAGCTGTCGGCGGCGTTCCGGCGCTTGGGCTTCGACACCGCGCCGGATATCGAGATCGAGAAGGCGCGCCCGCTGTGGCCGAAGTTCTGGGCCCGCACCACCACCATGACCACCGCCTACGGCCACGGCATCGCGGTGACGCCGCTGCACCTGGCCAATGCCTACGCGACGCTGGTCAACGGCGGCATCTGGCGGCCGGCGACGCTGATGAAGGTGGACCCGAGCCATGCCGCCAAGGGCCGCCGGGTATTTTCGGAAAGCACCAGCGCGCGGATGCGCCAGCTGCTGCGTGTCATCGTGACCGACGGCACCGGCAAGAAGGCGGAGGCGCCCGGCTTCCGTGTCGGTGGCAAGACCGGCACCGCGGAGAAGCCGTCGGCAGGCGGTTACAACAGGAACGTCAACGTCTCGACGTTCGCTGCGGCTTTCCCGATGGACGCACCGCGCTATGTGGTAATCGCCATGCTCGACTCGTCCAAGCGGGTGGCGGAGAACTCGTTCCAGACCACCGCCGCCTACACCGCCGCTCCGGTGGTCAGCCGGGTGATCACTCGCGCCGGACCGCTGCTGGGCGTCCAGCCGTCGATGAACCGCGACGTCGACCTGTCGGAGATCAAGTCGCTGCTCTGGCACGCGCCGGGCGACAAGGCACCGGCGGCGGAATGAGGCTCGGCGCGCTCACCGGCGGCGACGAGGCACAGGCGGTGACCGGCTTCGCGATCGATCACCGCAAGGTCGCGCCGGGCACCATCTTCGGCGCGTTCGAGGGTGCGCGGGTGAACGGGGAAGACTACATCCCGGCGGCGATTGCGGCCGGGGCGATCGCGGTCGTGTGCCGCCAGGGTGTGCCGGTCGATGGCGCGGTCGCGATCCGCAACGATCAGCCGCGCGAGTGCTTCGCGAAGCTCGCCGCGCGCTTCTTTGCGCCGTTCCCCGAAACGATCGTCGCGGTGACCGGGACCAACGGCAAGACCTCCACGGTCGAAATGACGCGCCAGCTGTGGCGGATGGCGGGGCATCACGCCGCCTCCATTGGCACGCTCGGCGTCACCACCGCGGACGAGCGGGTCGCGACCGGGCTCACCACGCCCGACATCGTCACCTTCCTCTCCAACATGGCCGGGCTCGCGCGCGAGGGCGTGACCCACGCCGCCTTCGAGGCATCGAGCCACGGCCTGTCGCAGTACCGCAGCGAGGGCGTGAAGGTGTCGGCGGCAGCGTTCACCAATCTCAGCCGCGACCACCTCGACTATCACGGCGACATGGCGGCGTATCTCACCGCCAAGCTGCGGCTGTTCGCGCAGGTGCTCGCCGACGACGGCGCGGTGGTGGTCTGGGCCGACGATCCACAGGCGGAGCGGGTAGTGGACATCGCCCATGCCCGGCGCTTGCGGCTCATCACGGTGGGCGAGCATGGCGACACGCTGAGGCTGGTCGGACGCACGCCCACGCTGCTCGGACAAGGGCTCGAGATCGAGGCGGAGGGCACCCGTCACCGCGTGCAACTGCCGCTGATCGGCGCGTACCAGGCGGCGAATGCGCTGACGGCGGCCGGGCTGGTGATCGCGAGCGGCGGCGATGTCGCGCACACGCTGCAGTCGCTGGCGCGGCTCACCCCGGTGCGCGGGCGGCTGGAGCGCGCGGTGATCACGTCCGCCGGCGCGCCGGTCTACGTCGATTATGCCCACACCCCAGACGCGCTGGAGGCGGCGATCGCGGCGCTCAAGCCGCATGTGACGGGCCGGCTTATCCTGGTGTTCGGCGCCGGCGGCGACCGTGATCAGGGCAAGCGCGAGCCGATGGGGCAGGCGGCCGCCGCCGGTGCCGATGTCGTGATCGTCACCGACGACAACCCGCGCAACGAGGACCCGGCCGCGATCCGCGCCGCGGTGCTGGCCGGCGCGCCGGACGCGACCGAGATCGGCGATCGCCGCGCCGCTATCGCCGAGGCGGTCGGCATGGCGCGGGACGGCGACATCGTCCTGATCGCGGGCAAGGGGCATGAGGGCGGGCAGCTCGTCGGCGACCTTGTCCTGCCGTTCGACGACGTCACTGTCGCCCGGGAGTGCGCGGCGTGAGCCTGTGGACCGCCGACGCCATCGCTGAGGCTGCCGGCGGTGAGGTGCGCGGTGCGTTTGCCGCGACCGGCGTTACCTTTGACTCGCGAGAGGTCGGCGCGGGCGACCTGTTCATCGCGCTGACCGGAGAGGCGACCGACGGCCACCGCTTTCTCGACGGCGCGTTCGGCAACGGCGCGGCGGGCGCCATCGTCAGCCAGCCGGTCCCGCACCCGGCGGTGCTGGTCGCCGACACCATGGCGGCGCTCGAGGCGCTCGGCCGCGCGGCGCGGGCGCGGACGGACGCGCGGGTGATCGGCGTCACCGGGTCGGTCGGCAAGACCGGTACCAAGGAGGCACTCGCCGCCGCGCTCGATCGGGCTGCGGCTGGCGCCGTGCACTGGTCGGTCAAGAGCTACAACAATCATACGGGCGTGCCGCTGAGCCTCGCCCGTATGCCGGCCGCGACGCGCTACGGCGTGTTCGAGATGGGGATGAATCACGCGGGCGAGCTGACCGCGCTCGCCGCGATGGTGCGCCCCGACGTCGCGATCATCACCGCCATCGCACCCGCGCACACCGCCTTCTTCACCGGCGAGGAGGCGATCGCGGACGCCAAGGCGGAGATTTTCAACGGACTTGAGCCGGGCGGCACCGCGATCCTGCCGTTCGACAGCCCGCACTACGAGCGGCTGCGTGCAGCGGCGGAGCGCCACGCCGCGTGCATCGTCACCTTCGGGTTAGGAGAGGGCGCCGACGTGCGCGCGCTGGAGACGATGCGGCTGGCGAGCGGCGGCAGCTACGTGCTCGCGCAGATCGGTGCGCGCACGCTCAGCTACACGATCGCGCAGCCGGGTGAGCACTGGGTGTCGAACTCGCTGGCGGTGCTCGCCGCCGTTGATGCCGTCGGCGGTGACCTCGGCCGGGCTGGGCTTGCGCTCGCCGACATGGGCGGTCTGCCCGGGCGCGGCGCGCGCGTGACGACCGCAGTGGCGGGCGGCACCGCGCTGGTGATCGACGAGAGCTACAACGCCAATCCTTCGTCCATGAGCGCGACGCTGAAGGTGCTGGCCGCCGAGCCCGGCCGCCACCTGGCGGTGCTGGGCGGGATGCGCGAGCTGGGGGAGGAGAGCGACGCCTTTCACGCCGCCCTTGCCGAGCCGATCGGCGAAGCGGGGCTGGCGCACGTCATACTGGTTGGCGCGGAGATGCTGCCGCTCGCACAGGCGCTTGAGGGCCGGACCGATTTCGTCCATGTGCCGGATGCAGGCGCGGCGGGGGTCGCGCTCGCGGGGGTGCTGGCACCGGGGGACGTGGTGCTCGTCAAGGGATCGAACGGGATCGGACTGTCGGCGGTCGTCGCCGGCCTGGCTCAGGCGATTCCGGCAGGGGTTGCGTAGATGTTGTACTGGATCGCCGCCGAGCTCGGCTTTCCCGGGGTGTTGAACCTGATCCGCTACCTGAGCTTCCGCACGGGTGGCGCGGTCACGACCGCGCTCGTCATCGGCTGGATCATCGGCCCGCGCTTCATCGGCTGGCTGCGCGTCCGCCAGGGCAAGGGTCAGCCGATCCGCAGCGACGGGCCGCAGACCCACCTGGCCAAGGTCGGCACGCCGACGATGGGCGGGCTCATGATCCTGACCTCGCTCACCCTCTCGATCCTGCTGTGGATGGATCTGGCGAACCCTTACGTCTGGGCGTGCCTGTTCGTCACGCTCGGCTTCGGCATGATCGGATTCCTCGACGACTACGACAAGGTGCGAAAGGCGAGCACTGCCGGCGTCTCCGGCCGCGTACGGCTGCTCGGCGAATTCGTGATCGCGGGCGCGGCGGCGTGGCTGATCACCAGCTTCAACGGCACGCAGCTGTACGTGCCGTTCTTCAGCAACATCGCGATCGATCTCGGGCCGTTTTACATCGTCTTCGCCGCCTTCACGATCGTCGCGTTCGGCAATGCGGTGAACCTGACCGACGGGCTTGACGGCCTGGCGACGATGCCGGTGATCATCGCCTGCGTCACCTTCATGATCATCGCCTATCTGGCCGGTAACGCGCGCTTCGCCGTGTACCTTGGTATCCCGCACGTTCCGGGGGCGGGCGAGCTCGCCATCCTCTGCGGGGCGGTGGTCGGTGCGGGGCTCGCCTTTCTGTGGTTCAACGCACCGCCGGCCGCGGTCTTCATGGGTGACACCGGCAGCCTGGCGCTGGGCGGCGCGCTCGGCGCGATCGCGGTCACTGCGCACCATGAGATCGTGCTCGGCATCATCGGCGGGCTGTTCGTGGTGGAGGCGCTCTCCGTCATCATACAGGTGTTTTTCTACAAGCGCACCGGCAAGCGCGTGTTTCGCATGGCCCCCATTCACCATCACTTCGAGCAGCTCGGCTGGTCGGAGCCGACGGTGGTGATCCGCTTCTGGATCATCAGCCTGGTGCTCGCGCTCGCCGGCCTCTCGACGCTCAAGCTGCGGTGATCACGTCCCCGGCCTGGGCGGGGAAGCGGTACGCGGTGCTGGGGCTCGCCCGCTCCGGCGCCGCAACCGTGCGCGCGCTGGTCGCGAGCGGGGCGGAGGTGGTCGCGTGGGATGAGGATCAGGCGAAGCGGGACGCCATCCTCTCTGGCGCCGACGGGGTTGAGCTTGCTCTGCTAGATGACCTGACCGGGTTCGATGCGGTCATCGTGTCGCCGGGCGTGCCGCTCAATCGTCACCCGATTGCCGCCGCGGCGCGTGCAGCGGGCGTGTCGATCATCGGCGACATCGAGCTGTTCGCGAGAGGACGTGGCGACCTCCCGCCGCACCGCGTCGTCGGGATCACCGGTACCAACGGCAAGTCGACCACCACCGCGCTGGTCCACCACATTCTTGCAACCGCGGACGTCCCGACAACGATGGGCGGCAACATCGGTCTGCCGATCCTGGCCCAGAACTCGCTGCCGGAGGGCGGCGTCTATGTGCTGGAGCTGTCGAGCTACCAGATCGACCTGACCCAGAGCCTCGCCTGCGATGTCGCGGTGCTGCTCAACATCACGCCCGACCACCTCGACCGCTATGACGGCTTCGACGCCTACGCCGCCTCCAAGGCGCGGCTGTTCGCGATGCAGGCGAAGGGCCAGGCGGCGGTGATCGGGATCGGCGACGCGCCCTCCGCCGAGATCGCGCGCGACGTGGCGAAGGCGGGCCGCAGCGCTGATCTCACCAAGATCGCGCCGGGCGTCTGCATGGACCAGTCGCGCTGGCCGGCGCTGCAGGGCCCGCACAATGCGCAGAACGCGCTCGCGGGGATCGCGGTGTGCGAGGCGCTCGGCATCGACAATGCCGCGATCGACGCAGGGCTCGCGAGCTTCCCCGGCCTGCCGCACCGCACCGAGCGGGTCGCGACCAAGGGCGGCGTGCTCTGGGTCAACGACAGCAAGGCGACCAACCCGACCTCCACCGCGCCCGCGCTCGCCGCGTTCGACCGGGTCCACTGGATCGTGGGCGGGCAGGCCAAGACCGACGATCTCGACGCCTGCCGCACGGCGTTCGGCCATGTCGCGCGCGCTTACACGATCGGGCAGGCGGGGCCGATGTTCGCGCGGCTGCTCGCGCCGGAGATGCCGGTGACAGAGAGCGGCACGCTGGCGCAGGCCGTGCAGGATGCCGCCGCGCAGGCGCGCACAGGCGACACGGTGCTGCTGTCGCCAGCCTGCGCCTCGTTCGACCAGTTTCATGACTATGAGGATCGGGGCGCCCAGTTCCGCGCCGCCGTGGAGGCCCTGCCATGACCGATGCGCTGCGCGACGCCGTGCCCAAGGGGTTTAAGAGCCGGGTCGAGGAGCGCCTCGGCCGCGCCAATCGCGGGCCGGTCGCGCTGTGGTTCTGGGAGATCGACCGGGTCCTGCTGCTGCTCACCTTTCTCCTCATCGCGGTTGGGCTGATCGCGGTCGCGGCAGCGAGTCCGGCGACCGCGCGCCGTTACTCGGAGGGCGCGCACCAGATCGCGCCGATGTATTATTTCTGGCGCCAGTTGATGTGGGTTGGCGTGTCGGTGCCGGTCATGCTGGTCGTTTCCATGCTGCCGCCCAATCTCGCGCGGCGCTTCGCGCTCGGCGCCGCCGCACTGTTCCTCTTGCTGCTGCTCACCACGCCCGTGATCGGCGTGGAGGTGAACGGAGCGAAGCGCTGGTTGGGGGTTGGGATCAGCCAATTCCAGCCCTCGGAGTTCCTGAAGCCCGTCTTCATCGTCGCAATTGCCTGGCTGCTGTCGCTGCGCGGGCGTGACCCCGACCTGCCGATGGTGCCGGTCACGGGCGTGCTGACGGCGATCGTCGGCGCGACGCTGATGCTCCAGCCCGACTTCGGGCAGACCATCGTGTTCGGCAGCGTGTGGATGATCCTGCTGATGGTGTCGGGCATCCACACGCGCGTGATCGGCTCCCTGGTCGGCCTGGGCGTTGGCGGCGTGGTCGCGGCCTATCTCTTCTACGACACCGCGCGCATCCGCATCGACAATTTCCTGTTCCCCGATCACGGTGGCGCGGGCTCCGATCACTATCAGACCGACATGGCGCACGCGACGCTGACCGGCGGCGGGCTCACCGGCACCGGTCCGGGCGGCGGGACCGCCAAGTTCCGCCTGCCGGAGGCGCACACCGACTACATCTTCTCGGTCGTCGGCGAGGAGTTCGGACTGATCGCCTGCGCGATCATCGCGATGCTGTTCCTGGCGATCGTGGCGCGCGTATTCATCAAGCTGCTGGATGAGGAGGATGCGTTCCGCCTGCTCGCCGCCGCCGGGCTCGCCGCACAGTTCGGGGTACAGGCGACGATCAACATGGCGGTGAACACGGGGCTGGCGCCGTCCAAGGGGATGACGCTTCCCTTCATCAGCTATGGGGGATCGTCGATGATCGCGCTGTCGATCGGCATGGGGCTGCTGCTCGCCTTTACGCGGCGCAACCCGTATCTGCACCGCTCACCCTACATCGTTCGCTAAGAGAGTTCATGGCCGCGTCCCGTCACTTCGTCCTCGCCGCCGGCGGCACCGGGGGGCACATGGTGCCCGCCGCCGCGCTCGCGACCGAGCTTCACCGCCGCGGCCACCGGGTCGCGCTGGTCAGCGACGAGCGCGGCGTCCGCTTTCCCGGCCTGTTCGATGGCGTGCAGACCCATGTGCTGCCGGCCGGACGACTGGCGGGCGGGCCGCTCGGCTGGGCGCGCACCGCGAGCAAGATGTGGGCGGGCCGCGCGATGGCGCGTGAGCTGTACCGGACGTTCAAGCCCGCGGTCGTCGTAGGCTTCGGCGGCTATGCGGCGTTCCCCGCCTTGCTGGCCGCGTTCGCCGACAAGATTCCGGCGGTGGTGCACGAACAGAACGCCGTGCTCGGCCGCGTCAACCGGCTGGTCGCGGGCAAGGTGGCGGCGATCGCGACCTCCTATCCCGATGTCGCCCGGCTCAAGCCCGTGCACGCCGCCAAGGTGCGGCTGACCGGCAATCCGGTGCGCGACACGATCCTCGCCATTCGCGAGCGACCGTTCCCCGTGCTGGAGGAGGACGGCATCTTCCGCGTGGTGGTGACCGGTGGCTCGCAGGGCGCGACCGTGCTGAGCCAGGTCGTGCCGGACGGCCTCGCGCTGCTGCCCGTCCATTTCCGTAGCCGGCTGCAGGTGACGCACCAGGCGCGAATCGAGGACATCGACGCGGTCCGCGCAAAATATGCGGAGCACGGCATCCCCGCCGAGCTCGCGACCTATCTGCCCGACCTGCCGGAGACGCTTGCCTGGTCCCACCTGGTGATCGCGCGCGCGGGCGCGTCCACGATCGCCGAGCTGACCGCGGCGGGGCGCCCGGCCATCCTGGTGCCGCTGCCGAGTGCGACCGACGATCACCAGACCGCCAACGCGCGCGAGATCACCGCGGCCGGCGGCGCGCGGACGATCGCGCAGCCGCAGTTCACCGCCACCGAGCTCGCCAAGCAGATGCAGAAGCTGGGGCTGGAACCCGCCGCGCTGGAGAACGCCGCCGCGCGCGCGAAGGCCTGCGGCCGGCCGAACGCCGCGCGCGACCTGGCCGACCTGGTGGAGGGGCTGGCATGAGGGGTGTCGCCACCGACATCGGCACGATCCACTTCGTCGGGATCGGCGGAATCGGCATGTCCGGGATCGCGGAGGTGATGCACAACCTTGGCTACGCGGTGCAGGGCAGCGATGTGGCGGAAGGTTACGTGATCGAGGGACTGCGCAGCCGCGGTATTCCCGTCACGATCGGCCACGCGGCGCAGAATGTCGCCGACGCAGCCGTGGTCGTGATCTCGACGGCCGTGAAGCGCGGCAATCCGGAGGTCGAGGCGGCGCTGTCGCAGCGCATTCCGGTGGTGCGTCGCGCGGAGATGCTGGCCGAGCTGATGCGGTTGAAATCGACGGTCGCGGTCGCGGGCACCCACGGCAAGACCACGACTACGTCGATGGTCGCGGCGCTGCTCGATGCGGGCGGGGTCGATCCGACCGTGATCAACGGCGGGATCATCAACAGCTACGGCTCCAACGCGCGGCTCGGTGCCAGTGACTGGATGGTGGTGGAGGCCGACGAGAGCGACGGCAGCTTCCTGCGGCTGGACGGCACGATCGCGGTCGTCACCAACATCGATCCCGAGCACCTGGACCATTACGGCAGCTTCGAGCGCGCGAAGGATGCCTACGTCGAGTTCGTGGAGAATGTGCCCTTCTACGGCGCGGCGCTGCTCTGCCTCGATCATCCGGAAGTGCAGGCGCTGATCCCGCGGGTGCGCGATCGGCGCATCGTCACCTACGGCTTCGCGGCGAGCGCCGACGTGCGCGGCGTCAACGTCACGCCCTATCCGGGCGGCAACCGGTTCGAGGCGCTGATCCGCCACCGCGACGGCAGCGTCCGCTCGATCGAGCACATCGACCTGCCGATGCCCGGCCGCCACAATGTCCAGAATGCGCTCGCCGCGATCGGCGTCGCGCTGGAGCTCGGCATCGACGACGCGACGATCCAGCGCGGGTTTGAGCGGTTCACCGGCGTGAAGCGCCGCTTTACCAAGGTCGGCGAAGTGGCGGGCGCCACCATCATCGACGACTACGGTCACCACCCGGTCGAGATCCGCGCGGTGCTCTCCGCGGCGCGGGAGAGTGCGCAGGGGCGGGTGATAGCAGTAGTGCAGCCGCACCGCTACTCGCGGCTCGGCAACCTAATGGAGGAGTTCCAGGGCGCCTTCAACGACGCTGACGCGGTCTATGTCACCCCAGTCTATCCGGCCGGCGAGGCGCCGGTCGAGGGCGTGTCCGCCGAGGCGCTGGTCGAGGGGCTGAAGCGCCGCGGCCATTATCAGGCGGCGACCGTCGCCGATGCCGATGATCTCGCGGCGACACTCGCGGGCGAGGTGCGCGCCGGCGATCAGGTGATCTGTCTGGGTGCGGGCGATATCACCAAGTGGGCCGCGGGGCTTGCGCCCGCGATCGAGCGGGAGCGGGCGGCATGAGCGACTTCTTCTCCACCGCGGTCGAGTTCCAGCGCCAGATCCTGGACGCGCAGAAGGCGCAGCTCGCGGCCGCGCAGAAGCTGCTCTACGCGGGCAAGCAGGTCGCGCAGGCGCAGGAGGTAACCCAGGCGGCCGCGGAGGCGAACCTGCGCGCGTGGAAGGCATGGGCGAGCCTGTGGGGGTGGAAGTGAGCCTTTCGTTCGTCCCGAGCGAAGTCGAGGGACCGACCGCCGCAGGTGTGCCCGGGTCCAAGGGGCCCTCGACTACGCTCGGGACGAACGGAGCGCGGGGCAAGCTCACCGCCAACGCTCCGCTTGCGCCATTGGTCTGGTTCAAGGCCGGCGGAGCGGCCGAGTGTCTGTTCGAGCCGGCCGACGCTGACGACCTGGCCGCCTTCCTCGCCGCGCTCGAATCGGCCGTGCCGGTGATGGCGCTCGGGCTCGGCTCCAACCTGATCGTGCGCGACGGCGGCGTGCCGGGTGTGGTGATCCGCCTCGGCAAGCCGTTCGCGCGGGTGTCGGCGGAGGGCCCGACGCTGACCTGCGGCGGCGGCGCGAGCGGGATCCTGGTGTCGTCCACCGCGCGCGATGCCGGGATCGCGGGCGTCGAGTTTCTCCGCTCGATCCCCGGCACGGTCGGCGGCTTCGTGCGGATGAACGGCGGTGCCTACGGGCGCGAGACGGCCGACATCCTCGTCTCGTGCGAGGTGGTGCTGCGCTCGGGCGAGCGGCGGACGCTGTCCGCGGCCGAGCTCGGCTACACCTATCGTCACAGCAACCTGCCGGACGGCGCGGTCGTGATCGAGGCGACGTTCCGCGGCGAGCCCGGCGAGCCGGCGGCGATCCAGGCCGAGATGGACCGCATCGCCGCGGCGCGCGAAGCGTCGCAGCCGCTGCGCAGCAAGACCGGCGGATCGACCTTCAAGAACCCGGACGGGCTTAAGGCCTGGGCGCTGGTCGATGCGGCCGGCTGCCGCGGGCTCACGCGGGGCGGCGCGCAGGTTTCGAGCAAGCACACTAACTTTCTCCTAAACTTAGGAAGTGCGACCAGCGCCGATATCGAGGAGTTAGGCGAGGACGTCCGCGCGCGCGTCAAGGCGCACTCGGGCGTGGAGCTCGAATGGGAGATCCAGCGCGTCGGAGTGCCGGCATGACCCCGCTCCACATCGCGGTGCTGATGGGCGGCTGGTCGGGCGAGCGGCAAGTGTCGCTGATGTCGGGCGCCGGCGTCGCTGATGCGCTGGAGGGGCTCGGCCACCGCGTCACCCGGATCGACATGGACCGCCACGTCGCCGCGCGGCTGGCGGAGGCGAAGCCTGACCTGGTCTTCAACGCGCTCCACGGTGCGCCGGGGGAGGACGGGACGGTGCAGGGCATGCTCGACCTGATGGGCATTCCCTACACCCATTCCGGCCTCGCCACCTCCGTGATCGCGGTCGACAAGGTGCTGACCAAAGGCGTGCTGGTGCCGCATGGCGTGCCGATGCCGGGCGGACGCGTCGTGAAGTCGGCGGAGCTGTTCGAGGGCGATCCGCTTCCGCGCCCCTATGTGGTGAAGCCGGTCAACGAGGGGTCGTCAATCGGTGTCGCGATCGTCACGGCGGAGGGGAATTACGGCCAGCCGATCGGTCGCGACGTCGCGGGACCATGGCAGGACTTCGCCGAGCTGCTCGCCGAGCCGTACGTGCGCGGGCGCGAGTTGACGACCGCCGTGCTGGGCGACCGCGCGCTCGGCGTGACGGAGGTGCGGCCGAAGACCGGCTGGTACGACTTCGACGCGAAATACACCGACGGCCGCGCCGACCACATCTTTCCCGCGCAGATCCCCGACGAGATCACCGCGGCGTGCAAGGCGTATGCGGTGGAGGCCCACCGCATCCTCGGCTGCAAGGGCGCGAGCCGCGCCGACTTCCGCTGGGACGACGAGCGCGGTGTGGACGGGCTGTTCCTGCTGGAGGTGAACACCCAGCCGGGGATGACGCCGCTCAGCCTGGTGCCCGAGCAGGCGGCGCACTGCGGGATGAGCTATCCCGAGCTGGTGCAGTGGATCGTCGACGAGGCGATGGAGGGCCGCAAGCCATGAGCCGTGCCGCGACCGCCGGACGCACCCTGAAACGCAAGCCGCAGCCGGCCCGCGGCCGCAAGCCGGCCAAGAAGGTCGGCCTGCTCGACCGCGCGGTGGCCGCCGTTCCGGTCAGCGAGGAAACGCTGCGCAAGGCGACCGGCTGGTCGATGTTCGCTGCGGCGGTCGCGGTGCTGCTGATCATGGCGTCCTGGCTCGGCATCCCGGGCGCGATCGGGACGGCGATGGCTGAGGCGGTCGGCCGGGCCGGCTTTCGCGCCGAGCAGATCGAGATCACCGGGCTCAGGCGCATGGAGCGCATGTCGGTCTACGCCGTCGCGCTCGACCAGCGCAGCCGCGCGATGCCGCTTATCGACCTGGAGGGCGTGCGCGCCAAGCTGCTCGACTATCCCTGGATCGCCGACGCGCGCGTGTCGCGCCGCCTGCCCGACACGCTCGCCATCGACATCGTCGAGCGCGAGCCGGTCGCGATCTGGCAGAACCACGGCCAGCTGATGCTGATCGACGTGTCGGGGACACCGCTCGAACCCGTCTCGGCGAGCGCGATGCCCGCGCTGCCTCTCATCATCGGCGACGGCGCGAACGAGAAGGAACCGCAGTTCCAGGCGCTGATGGGCGCGGCGCCGGCGCTCAAACCCCTGATCCGCGCCGCAACCTGGGTCGGCGATCGGCGCTGGGACCTGCTGTTCGACAGCGGCGAGCGGCTGGCGCTGCCGGAAGGCGAGGGGCCGGCGGCGAAGGCGCTGGCGAAGTTCGCCGAGCTCGACCGGGCGGACCGGCTGCTCGGTCGCGGCTATCTCCGCTTCGACATGCGCGATCCGGAGAAGCTGGTGCTCCGCCTGCCGGGCGGCGGCTCCAGCAACAAGGCGATCACGGGGGAAGGCGCCTGAGCGGGCGCAGGGCTTAACGGGGAACGGCAATGGCAAAGGTTGCACCAGAAGGATTGATCACCGCCCTGGACGTGGGCTCGTCAAAGGTATCGGCCCTCATCGCGCAGGTCGGCGACGGCGGCGAACTGGTGGTGCTCGGCACCGGCCAGCGCGAGAGCCGGGGCGTGCAGCGCGGCTACATCGCCGACATGAGCGCAACCGAAGCGGCGGTGCGAGAGGCGGTCGAGCAGGCGGAGCGGATCGCCGGCATCAACATCGAGGACGTGTGGGTCAGCTTTTCCGCCGGGGGCCTGGTCAGCGACGTGCTGAAGCTGGAAGTCGACCTGGGCGGCCACCGGGTCGAGCAGGGTGACATCGACGAGCTGCTGATGGCCGGCCGTCAGGCGATCGATCCCAACGGTCGAATGGTGCTCCACGCGCAGCCGATGCGCTACACGCTGGACGGTCGCAACGGCGTCAAGAACCCGGCTGGGCTCCACGCCGAGAAGCTGGGCGTCGACATCCACGTCGTCGCGACCGACGGATCGCCGGTCCGCAACCTCGACCTGTGCGTCCGCTCCGCGCACCTGGAGGTCAAGTCGATCATCGCCGCACCCGTGGCGACGGGCCTTGCCTGCCTGTCGGACGAGGAGCGCGACTTGGGTGTCGCGCTGGTGGAGATCGGCGCGGGGATCACCAACGTCAGCGTATTCCGCGAGGGCGTGCTGGCGAGCCTCGCCTCCATCCCGATGGGCGCGGCCGACATCACGGACGACATCGCCTCCGCCTTTGGCACGCGCCGCGCGCAGGCCGAGCGGCTCAAGTGCTTCCACGGCTCGGCCAACATGAGCCCGCGCGACCACCACGAGATGATCGACGTGGCCCCGGTCAGCGTCGAGCAGGAGGCGCCGGACGGATCACGCATCACCCGCGCGCAGCTCAACACGGTGATCCGCGCCCGGCTCGAGCGGCTGATGGGCGAGGTTCAGAAGGAGCTGAAACGCCTCAACTTCGACGATCCGGTCGGGCGCCAGCTGGTGCTGACCGGTGGCGGGGCGGAGCTGCGCGGGATCGCCGACTATGCGCAGCAGGCGCTCGGCCGCGCGGTCCGGATCGGCCGCCCGCGCGGGCTGTCCGCGTTGCCGGAGGCGCATGCGGGACCGGCGTTCGCGACGCTCGCGGGCCTCGCCACCTTCGCCGCCGCCAACCCGGTCGACTTGCGCGCGATCGAGGGCAAGCAGACGGTGGTCAGGCCGAAGGGGATGGCGGTGTGGGGCCGGCTTCTGTCGGCGTTCCGCGCCAACTATTGAGCTTTTGTTACCAGCGGGACAGATTGCGCTAGATCGACGCTGGCGACTGGTGCAAAACGGGACGGTATAGGTGCTCCGGCGTCATGGGGGCATGTGGGAGACCAAAGGCATGAGCATCGAATTCCTTCCGCCTGAAGTGGACGAGCTGACGCCGCGGATCAGCGTGGTGGGCGTGGGTGGCGCCGGGGGCAACGCCATTGCGAACATGATCCGCGCCGAAGTGCAGGGCGTGGAGTTCCTGGTCGCGAACACCGACGCACAGGCGCTGAAGCAGTCGTCGGCGACCCAGCGGATCCAGCTCGGCGCGAAGATCACGCAAGGGCTGGGCGCGGGCAGCCGGCCGGAGATCGGCCGCGCCGCCGCCGAGGAGACGATCGAGCAGGTCCAGAAGAGCCTGGAAGGCGCGCACATGTGCTTCATCGCCGCCGGCATGGGCGGCGGCACGGGCACGGGCGCGGCGCCGGTGATCGCCAAGGCCGCGCGCGACATGGGCATCCTGACCGTCGGCGTGGTGACCAAGCCGTTCGCGTTCGAAGGCAAGCGCCGCGCGGCATCGGCCGATGCGGGCATCGAGGAACTGCAGAAGTACGTCGATACGCTGATCGTCATCCCAAACCAGAACCTGTTCCTGATCGCCAACGCCAACACGACCTTCAAGGAAGCGTTCGAGCTGGCGGACGAGGTGCTGCAGCAGGGCGTGCGCGGCATTACCGACCTGATGGTCATGCCCGGCCTCATCAACCTGGACTTCGCCGACGTGCGCTCGGTGATGCAGGAGATGGGCAAGGCGATGATGGGCACGGGCGAGGCGTCCGGCGACGCCCGCGCGATCGAAGCGGCGCAGAAGGCGATCGCCAACCCGCTGCTCGACGGCGTGTCGATGCGCGGGGCGAAGGGTGTGATCGTGTCCATCACCGGCGGCGACGACATGCGCCTGCTGGAGGTCGACGAGGCCGCGAACCACATCCGCGAGCTGGTCGATCCCGACGCCAACATCATCTGGGGTTCGGCGTTCAACCCGGAGCTGGAGGGTAAGATCCGCGTTTCCGTGGTCGCGACCGGGATCGAGGCGACGACCGATGTCGCCGCTCCTGCGCCGCAGCCGGAGGCGCCGCGTGTCTTCTCCTTCAACGCGCCGCGCCGCGAGCCGGCCGCGACCGTCGCTCCGCTGCAACCGCCGGTCGAGGCGCCGGCCCAGTCGGCCGCCGGCTTCGCCAGCCCGGCCGAGCCCGCGGCCGACCGGTTTGAGGACGAACTCCCGGAGGCGAGCGCGACGGCGAGCGACGAGGACGAGCTGGTGCTCGGCCGTGACGCGCTGATGGACGTGCCACCGTCCGACGCTGCCCCGGCCGCGGAGGAGCCCGCCGCGGGCGAGCCCTCGATCCGTCGCCGCTGGCTGACCGGAGCGGCTGAGGAGGAGGCGCCGGCCGAGCCCGCGCCCAAGCTCAAGACCGGCGGCACGCTGTTCGAGCGCATGTCCGGTCGCGGCGCCCGCGCGGAGGAGAACAGCGAGGACAAGGCGCCGCTCGACATCCCGCGCTTCCTGCACCGCCAGAACAACCAGTAAGCGGGGGCCGGGCCGGCCCGTCGCCGGTCCGGCTCGGCTGATCGCTGATGGCCGGGCCGGACAGGTTCGGTTCAGGGCGGTCAGCGTGTATGCACCGGTAATAATGGCCGATTCCCTGATCCGCAGCGGTCTTGTCGCGCTGACCCTCCTGTCGCTCGCGCCGGCAGCGGCGCAGGAAATCGTGCCGCCGCCGACCCCCAACGCCGATGCCCTTGCGACGCAGATGCGGATCCTGGGCAGCAATCCGCGCGATGTCGGCGCGCTGCTGACCGCCGCCGATCTCAGCACCCGGCTGGGCGACGCACCCGCGGCGCTCGCCTTTCTCGCGCGGGCGCAGGCCGTCGATCCGTCCAATCCGAGGATCAACGCGGGCCGGGCGAGCGCGATGGTGCTGCTGGAGCGGCCGGGCGAGGCGCTGCGGCTGTTCGACGCCGCGGCGCGCGCGGGGGTGGCGATGGAGCCGTACCTTTCGCAACGCGGCCTCGCTTATGACCTGACCGGCCAGCCCTTGTACGCGCAGCGCGATTACCGCCGCGTGCTTCAACGCGGCGGCGATGACGAGGTGGTGCGCCGACTGGCGCTGTCGCTCGGTATCTCAGGCCAGCGCGACGAGGCGATGGCGCTGCTCGACCCGCTTTTGCGCCGCAGCGATCGCGGTGCATGGCGCGCGCGGGCCTGCATCATGGCGATGGGGGGCGACGTCGCGGGCGCGCAGAAGATTGCAGGGAACATGATCCCGGGCGGCGCAGGGCTCGCGCCCTTCTTCGCGCGGCTCGCAGCCCTGTCCCCGGCCGATCGTGCCTTTGCGGTCCACTTCGGCGCGGTCGCGCCTTCGCTCGCGCGCGCCAACGACGCGCGGTTGGCGCCGCAGGTCGCCGCGCTGCCGACCCGCTCGCCGCAGCCCGCCGCCACGGCGCCGGTGGCTGTCGCAAGCGCGACCACGGGTCAGCCGCCTGAGCGTCGGAGCCGTCGCGAGCGTGAGCGCGTGGGACGCGACGAACGGCGCGGCGTGCAGGCGGCGGAGCGCACCGCCATTGCGGGCGGGAGCACGCCGCCCGCAAGCGCCGCCCCTGTCACGCGCGTGGCATCGCTGATCGGATCGCCCGCCGCGTCAACGAGCCGTGGCACCGCCAGCAGTCTGGCGGCGCCTGTAACGTCCGCCTTCCGAGCACCGACCGCCGCTGCGGCGGCGGGATCGGCACCTGTGCCGACTGCGACCCGGTCTGCTCAGCCGGTCACGGCAGCTGCCGCGACGATCGCAGCCGGAGGAACGTCGTTCACCGGCGCGCCGATTGCCACCGCATCGATGCCTGCAGCCATCGCCGAGGCGCCCCGCTCGTCGACCGTGCTTCCGGCGAATGCTGGCCCGGTGTCCGGCAGTCCGATCCTCCGCAGTCAGCCGCCTGCAGCAGCCACCGGGCTGGCGGGGGTGAGCGCCGCTGCGCCGAGCTTCGCGGCCGGGCGCACGCCGCTCCCAACCGCTGTCGCGTCGTCCGCCGCGCCGGCCGGGAGCATCTCTGCGCCGCCGGGCACGGTTTCCCTCAGCCCGAGCGGCGCTTCGGTGTCCGATCCCGCGCCCCGGGTTGGCGAAGCGACATCTGCCGGGACCACGCTGCTAGCCGGCGCGGCACCGCCAACGAGCATGGCTGCGACCACCGCCGCGGCCACTCCCCTGCAAGGATCCGCGACCACCGCCGCGTCGACCACCGCCGCGGCGACGCCGCCGGCCGCGTCGACCATCGTGGCGGCGCCGCCCGGTCTGGCGACCGCACCCGGGTCAGCCAACATCGGCGTTCCGATCGCGGCAGCGCCTGCCGCGGCCACGCCGCCGGCGCCGGTCGCTTCCACGTCCGCCAGCGTCCCGGTTTCCAGCGCAAGCACGACGACGAGGCAGGGCTGGGCGGTGATACCGGACACTGCAATTTCCGCCCCGCGTCCCGTCGCCGTGACGCCGGTGCGGACAGCCGCGGTCGCCCGGCGCAACACCGACCTGCTCGCCTCGATCGTCGCGGGCATTTCGGTGCCGGCGTCGGAGCTCGATATCGCCCCGCCCGCGCCGACGCGCGCGCGGACGGCGGACAAGCCCGTGCGTTCGGTTGCGGCGACGAAGCCGGACGCTAAGCCGGCCCAACCGGCCAAGCCGGAGCCGAAGAAGCCCGATCCCGCCAAGGCCGAGCCGGCGCGCTGGTTCGTGCAGGTCGCCGGCGGTGCCAATGCGGCAACGCTCGGGCGCGACTGGGCCCGGCTCAGCGCCAAGTCCCCGGCCGCGTTCAAGGGCAAGACCGCCTGGACGACGCCACTGCGCGCGACGAACCGCTTGCTTGCCGGGCCGTTTGCGAGTCAGGAGGCCGCCATGACCTTCGTCAACCAGCTCGCCAAGGATGGCGCGTCCGCGTTCGCGTGGCGCAGCGAGGCGGGTCAGAAGATCGATAAGCTGCCACCGCGATGACCCGCTTTGCGCCCTGGGCCGCCAACCCGGAGCGCAGCAAAGGCCGGCTTCACGAAGAACAAAGCGGGTCCGCCCGCGGCCCGCGCGATCCGTTCCAGCGTGATCGCGATCGCATCATCCACTCGATCAGTTTTCGGCGACTCCGCCACAAGACGCAGGTGTTCCTGAGCCCGGACGGCGACCATTTCCGCGTCCGCCTGACCCACAGTCTGGAGGTTGCGCAGATCGGCCGGACGATCGCGCGGGCGCTGGGGTTGAACGAGGACCTGACGGAGGCGTTGTGCCTGGCGCACGACATCGGCCACCCGCCGTTCGGCCACGCCGGGGAGGAGGCGCTGAAGGCGTGCCTGTCGGCGCACGGCGGCTTCGATCACAATGGCCATACCCTCCGCGTGCTGACGCTGCTCGATTCGCCCTATCCGCGCTGGGCGGGGCTCAATCTGACGTGGGAGACGCTGGAGGGGCTCGCCAAGCACAACGGGCCGGTTGCCTTTCCCGGCTGGGCGCTGGCGGCCGCGGATGCGCAGCTGCCGCTCGCGCTCGAGCAGTGGCCGTCGCTGGAGGCGCAGGTCGCCGCGCTCGCCGACGACATCGCCTACGACAATCACGACATCGACGATGGCCTGCGGGCCGGGCTGCTGACGCTCGATCAGCTGCTGGCCGTGCCGCTGGTCGCGCGCGGCTGGGCGGCGGTGCAGGCGCGTTTTCCAGGTATCCCGCCGAGCCGGCTGCTGGGCGAGCTGGTGCGATCGCAGATCGGGGTGATGGTCAACGACCTCATCGCCGAGTCACGCGCGGCGATCGGCGCGGCGGGGGTCGGCAGCGTCGACGAGGTCCGTGCCGCGGGCGAGCCGCTGATCCGCTTCTCGCCCGCGATGCGCGAGGAGGAGCGGGCGCTGAAGCGGTTCATGTACGCGAACCTGTACCATCACTCGAACCAGCGCGTGGCAGCCGAGGCAGCGCAAGGGATCGTAGCGGGGCTATTCGCCAATTACTCCGACGATCCGCTGTCGATGCCGGAGGAGTGGCGGACGACGCTGCCGGACGCGGAGCCGGAGCGAAGCCGGCACATCGCCGACTTCATCGCCGGTATGACCGATCGCTATGCGATCCGCCGCTACGGCGACATCGCAGGGCCGCTGTGCCTGCCCGAAGGCTTCTGAGCCGCGCGGCTGCCGGCTGACTGATTGGGCAGGGGCCGGCCGGGTGAGGGGGTAGTCTCACCCGGCCGGCGACGGTCGGATCAGCGCGAGGCGATCTCGACCGGACGGGCGCGACCAGCAGCGCCGCGGCTGTCGGCGACGGAGAAGCTGACCGGCTGGCCGTTAGCGGTGCCGCGCACCTGGCCGTTCTTCACCACCAGGCGGAAGCTGCCGCCCTCCAGCGTGCGGCCGACCAGTACCGTGGCACCGCGCGCGTCGGTCTGCGTCTCATACTCATAGGTGAGGCCATCGGCCTGGAAGCGCTTCGGCTCGGCCTGCGCGGCGGTCGCGGTCAGCGTGGCGGCAGCGGCGATCATCGTGAAAAGCTTGGACATGGTCAGATTCCCTCTTGCGTGGTTTCCGCCCAGTCACCCTCCCTCTTTCCGCCATGAATGTTATTGCGGTGCAGCATGGATCGGCAATCGCAGGGTGGTTCATCGCTGTTGCAGCCGATGCAACCGGGGCAGCGGGAGCGGTTGCATGGTGCGGCCGGACTGAATAGGCGCGCGCCATGACGCTTTACCTCCGCTTCACCGATCATCTCCACGCCGCGCTCGACACGCTGGAGGCGGCGGGCACCCTGCCGGCCGGGCTCAACCGCGCCGCCGTGACGGTCGAGCCGCCGCGCGATGCCACGCACGGCGACCTCGCCACCAACGCGGCGATGGTGCTGGCAAAGCCCGCCGGCACCAACCCGCGCGCACTGGCCGAGGCGCTCTCGGGCGAGCTCGGCAAGGTTCCGGGCGTGGTCGGCACCAGCGTCGCGGGCCCGGGCTTCATCAATCTCTCGCTCGATGCCGACACCTGGGCGGCGGAGCTCCGTGCGATCGCCGAGGCCGGCGCAGACTACGGCAAGTCGCGGCGCGGCGAGGGGACCACCGTCAACATCGAATATGTCTCCGCCAACCCGACCGGGCCGATGCACATGGGCCACTGCCGCGGCGCGGTGGTGGGTGACGCGCTCGCCAGCCTCCTCGAGTTCACCGGCAACCGGGTGATCCGGGAATATTACGTCAACGATGCGGGGGGGCAGGTCGATGTGCTCGCCCGCTCGGCGCACCTGCGGTACCGCGAGGTGCTGGGCGAGGATATCGGCGCTGTGCCGGAGGGGTTCTACCCGGGCGATTACCTGGTGCCGGTCGGACAGGCGCTCGCCGCCGAGTTCGGCGATCGCTACGCCGCCGCGCCGGAGGCGGAATGGCTGGCGCTGTTCCGCACCCGCGCGGTCGCGGCGATGATGGACCTGATCCGCGCCGACCTCGCGCTGCTCGGTATCCACCATGATCGCTTCACGTCCGAGGCCGAGCTCCAGGCCGCGGGCAAGCCGGAGGCGGCGGAGGCGATGCTGCGCGCCCGCGACCTGATCTACGACGGCGTGCTCGAGGCACCAAAGGGCGAGACGCCGGACGACTGGGAGCCGGTCGAGCTGCCGCTGTTCCGGTCGACCGCGTTCGGCGACGACCAGGACCGCCCGATCCGCAAGTCGACCGGCCAGTGGACCTACTTCGGCGCGGACATGGCCAACCACTTCCAGAAGGCGGAGGATGCCGACCAGCTGATTGACATCTGGGGCGCCGACCACGCCGGCACCGTCAAGCGCATCGTCGCGGCGGTAAAGGCGCTGACCGGGGGCTCCAAGCCGTTCGACGTCAAGCTGGTCCAGATGGTGCGGCTGCTGCGCGGTGGCGAACCGGTCAAGATGTCGAAGCGCGCCGGCAACTTCGTGACCCTCGCCGACGTGGTCCGCGAGGTCGGCAAGGACGTGGTCCGCTTCACCATGCTGACCCGCAAGGCCGACGCGCAGATGGACTTCGACTTCGCCAAGGTCGTCGAAGCGTCGAAGGACAATCCGGTCTTCTACGTCCAGTACGCCCACGCCCGCGTCCACTCGCTCCACCGCCGCGCGGCGGAGGCGGGGCTCGCGCTGCCGGCGCACGCCGACCTGTCCCGGCTCGGGACGGAGGAGTGGGCACTGGTGAAGCGCGCTGCGCAGTTCCCGCGACTGGTGGAGGCGGCGGGCGCGGCGCGCGAGCCGCACCGGATCGCCTTTTATCTCTATGACTTGGCCGCGGAGTTCCACGCAGCTTGGAACATGGGCAATGACGATCCGGCGCGCCGCTTCCTCCGCCCCGACGATCTGCCGCTCACCGCCGCACGGCTTTTCCTCGCCGACGCGATCGGGCAAATCATTCGCAACGGGCTGCGCATCATGGGCGTCGCGGCCGTGGAGGAGCTGGGGCAATGACGGACGGGCGGCGGACGACCATCGGCGACGACGATCGGCTGCCGTGGCTCGAATCCGCCGACGACGATTACCGAGAGGGATCGTCGCCGCTGCGCGTGATCCTGCTGGTGCTTGCAGGGCTGGGGCTGATCGCCGCCGGCATCTGGGCCTATGGCCGCTTTGCCGGCCGACCGGTGCTGACCGGGTCGGGCGAGCTGATCGCGGCGCCGGAAGGCGACTACAAGGTGCGGCCCGACGAGCCCGGCGGCATGAAGGTGGAGGGGGAGGGCGACAGCGTCTTCTCGACCAGCGAGGGCGCGCGCAAGGACGGCCAGATCAACACCGCCGCGCTGCCGGAGGCACCGGTCGAGGGCCGCAAGGCACCCGCCACGCCCAAGGCTGGGGCCGGCGCCGCGCAGGTCGTGACGCCGGTGCCGGAGAAGGGCGGCCGGCTGACCGCACAGGCGCCGCGCGTCGCGCTGCCCAACCTGGCGGCGGGCGGCGGCGGCGGGTCGCTGGTCCAACTCGGCTCCTTTCCCAACGAGGCGATGGCGAACACCGCCTGGACGACCGCGTCCAAGCGCTTCGGCTACCTGACCGATCTCGGCAAGTCGGTGGAAAAGGCAGAGGTGGGTGGGCGCACCGTATACCGCCTGCGGGTGAACGCGGGCAGCAACGGCAACGCCAAGACGATCTGCGGCAAGCTGAAAGTCGCCGGCGAGGCGTGCTTCGTCCCGTGAGCTACCGTAGCGCGCAATGCTGATCCCGCTCGCCGTCGCCCTCTTGGTTCAGGGTGCTGCGCCCGAGGTATCGGCGTGGCAGGTGCGGGAGGCGCCGACGCGGTGCACGATTGCGCAGCAGACGCCGGGAAGGATCACCGCGATCAGCACCGTCCCGGGAAGCGACAGTTACCGCCTGGTGGTGGCCGATGCGAGCATCGCCGACGTGGGCGCGCTGGCGTCGGCGGCGATCCGCTTCGCGCCATCGGGCAAGCGCCTCCAGGGTCTGGCGAGCGCGGGCACGGTCGCGGGTGGGCAGCGGCTGGTGCGGATGGATGGACTGCCGCCGGAGTTGCTCGACAGGCTGGCCGAGAGTGCATCGCTAGCGCTGACGGTGCGCTCTCACCCGGACGTCGCGGTGCCGGTGAGCGGAGCCGCGGCCGGAGTGGCGGCGCTGCGCACGTGCGAGGCAGCCCGGCTGATCGCCTGGGGCGCGGATGCGCGCCAGTTCGAAGCCGGTGGTCGGCGACCGGTCGCGATCCGCAACCGTGACGAGTGGGTATCCAGCAGCGACTTCATGGCCGTCGCCGAACAGTCGCGGGGCGACGTCAACGCCGTGTTCCGGGTTACGGTCGCTTCATCGGGAACGATCGAGACGTGCCGGGCGGTCACTGCCGACACGCTGCCAGCCGTCGAGCGCGTGGTGTGTCGCGTGGTCGTCAACAAGCGGCTGTTCACACCGGCGGCGGACTCCGCCGGAACGGCGGTCGCGGGTGCAGCGACCTTTCCGATCCTTCTCCAGCGACGCCCCCGCTAGGGTCAGGGCAGATGACCGGAAACGGCCTTCTCCGGGCGTTCGCGTAGCGGCGAGCCGATACTAATTCCGGATTCCCGATCCTACGCCAGCATCCGTCCGTCCGGCGCGAGCTTCACCGTGCGGCCGCCGGCGGCGGACGCGTAGATCGCCTCCACCAGGCGGATGTCGCGCAGCCCCATCTCGCCCGGCGTGCGGATGGGCGTGTTGTCGCGGATCGCCGAGGCAAAGTGGGTGAGCTGCCCCGCAAACTGGACCTCGGGGTCGCCAGAGGCGAGCTCGCGCGCGTTCGGGCCCTCCAGCCGGACCTTGTGCCCGCCATAGCCGGTGCCCGGGTCCATGATCAGCGCGCCGGTCGTGCCGCGGACGTGAACCGCGTTGATGCCGTGCGAATCGTAGGAGGTCGCGAGCTGCCCGACCGCGCCGGAGGGAAAGCGGAGCTGTGCGCCCGTGTGCGCAAAGATCTCGCTGAAGCGCGGATCATTTGCCGGGCGAAAGGTCGTCGCGCTGACGCTCTCCGGCATCTCACTCGACAGGTAGAGGATCGCTTGGAGCCCGTAGAGCCCGTAATCCTCCAGCGGCCCGCCGCCGGCGAGCGCGCGCGCGAAGCGCCAGTTCTCCGCAGGCGTCGTCGGGCCGGAGCGATAGGACATCTCGGCGCGGATCAGGCGGATGTCGCCTGCCGCCTTCTCGCGCATCAGCCGCATCGCCTCCAGATTGTACGGCTCGAAATGGACTCGGTAGGCGATCATCAGCTTCTTGTTGGCGCGCTTGCCGGCCGCGATCATCCGCTCGCACTCGGCGGCTGACAGCGCCATCGGCTTCTCGCACAGCACATGCTTGCCGGCGGCGAAGGAGCGCACCGCCCAGTCGGCGTGGAGCCCGGTCGGCAGAACGATGTAGACCGCGTCGACCCGCTTGTCCGCGGCGATACGATCGAAGTCGGCGTAGGAGTAGCGGGCGTCGGCGGGCACGCCGTACGCGTCGCCGACCTGCGCAAGTTTCTCCGCATTGCCGGAGACGAGTGCGGCGATGTGCGCGCGGTCGCTCTGCACGAAGCGCGGCATCATCTGGTTGAGCGCGTAGCCGCCCAATCCGATGATCGCGAAGCCGACGCTGTCGGGACGCTTCTTCTGCGGCGGCGTGGCGGGCAGCTTGACGTTGCTCGGCAGCGGCTGCCCGGTCGCGGTGGGCGACCCCCGCCCCTGTGCCAGCGCACCGACGCTCGCCAGCGCTGCCGCGGCGCCGCCCGCCTCAATGACGCCCCTGCGCGTGATCAGATCCTTCATCTGCGCTCTCCCGTGTCGCTGCCGCGTGCAGAACAGTTGGGCAGGAGCATGTGCGATGGCGCGAGGTCCTGCAAGCGCCGCGACTTGGCGGAAACGCGTTGGTCGCGGTAGAGCCGTCGTCATGAAGCCTGTTATCTTTGCGACATCCGGCCCGACGCTGACGGCCGAGGAGCGCGCGTTCTTCACCGCTGCGGACCCGGTCGGCTACATCCTTTTCGGGCGCAACGTGGAGAACCGCGCGCAGCTCGCCGCGCTGACCGCGGAGCTGCGCGCGCTGTCGGGACGCGAGGACGTGCCGATCCTGATCGATCAGGAGGGCGGGCGGGTCGCAAGGCTCGGTCCGCCCGCGTGGCCGGCGTTCCCCGCCGGTCCGGCCTTCGATGCGCTCTACGACCGTGCGCCGATGTCGGCGATCGCGGCGGCGCGCGCGAACGGTGAGGCGCTGGGCGCGATGCTGGCGGAGGTCGGGATCACGGTCAATTGCGCGCCGCTGCTCGACCGCCGCTTCGCGGACACGGTGCCCGCGGTCGCCGATCGCGCGTTTGGCGGCGACGCGATGCAGGTCGGAGCCCTCGGCCGCGCGACCCTCGACGGGCTCGCCGCGGCCGGGGTGATCGGTGTGGTCAAGCACATGCCGGGTCACGGCCGCGCGGGTGTCGACAGCCACTACGAGCTGCCGGTGGTGCGCGCGAGCGACGCCGAGCTGGAGGAGGACATTCGCCCGTTCCGCACGCTCGCGGACGCCACGATGGGCATGACCTGCCACGTCGTGTTCACCGCCTGGGATGCGGCGCGCCCGGCGACCCTCTCGCCCACCGTGATCGCCGACGTGATCCGCGGCCGGATCGGGTTCGACGGGCTGCTGCTGACCGACGACATCGACATGAAGGCGCTGTCGGGCACGCCGGGGGAGAAGGCGGCGGCGGCGATCGCGGCCGGGTGCGACGTGGTACTCGACTGCTGGGCGCGGATGGACGAGATGCGCGAGATCGCGGACCGGCTGCCCGACATGGCGGCGGCGAGCCGCGCGCGCCTCGATCGTGCGGTGGCGAGCGTCTCGCGGCCCGCGACGCCGGTCGACCTCCATGACGCGATCGCGCGCCGCGACGCGCTGCTCGCGCTCGCCTAACGGCTGTATGCCGGACCACCCCGATCAGCTGGTGCTCGATCTGAACGGGTGGGAAGGACCGCTCGACCTGCTGCTGACGCTCGCGCGCGCGCAGAAGGTCGATCTGCGCGCGATCTCGATCCTGGCGCTGACCGAGCAGTACCTCCGCCACATCACGCAGGCTCGGGCAATGAAGCTGGAGGTCGCGGCCGATTACCTGGTGATGGCGGCGTGGCTGGCGTACCTCAAATCGGCGTTGCTGCTTCCGCGCGACCCCGACGCGGAACCCGATCCGGAAGAGCTCGCGCTGCTGCTCCAGCGCCGTCTCTTGCGGCTGGCGGCGATGCGCGAGGCGGGGGCGCGGCTGGTGGCGCGCGATCGGCTCGGCCGCGACGTCTTCGCGCGCGGCGCGCCGGAGGGGCTGCGCACGGTGCGGCGTACCGCGTATGAAGCCGACCTCTATGACCTGATCGCCGCCTACGGCCGGATCAGCGCGCGGACGCGACCTGTCATGCACATCGTCGCCCACCGCGACGTCATGACGCTGGAGGAGGCGGTCGCGCGAGTCTCCACGCAACTCGGCATGGAGCTCGACTGGACGGCGCTCGAGCGGTTCCTGCCGGACGGCGGAAGCGCCGATTACCGCCGCTCGGCGCTCGCCTCGTCCTTCGTCGCCGCGCTCGAACTCGCGCGGCAGGGAAGGGTGGTGCTGCGCCAGCAGGGCCCGTTCGCCCCGCTCTACCTTCGCGTGCCGACGTGACGTCGGACGACGGCCTGGTGCGGGCGGTGGAGGCCGTGCTGTTCGCCGCGGACGCACCGCTGTCGCTCGCCGAGCTGCGCCGCCACGTGGGTGGCGATGCGGCGATCGAGGACGCACTCGCGACGCTCCGCGCGCATTTTGCCGGACGCGGGGTCGAGCTGGTAGAGCGCGGCGGGCGCTGGCACTTCCAGACCGCCGCCGACCTCGCCCATCTGCTCCGCTACGACCGCGCGGAGAGCCGCCGGCTGAGCCGGGCCGCGACCGAGACGCTGGCGATCATCGCGTACCACGAGCCGGTCAGCCGCGCGGAGATCGAGGCGATCCGCGGCGTGCAGGTCGCCAAGGGGACGCTGGACGTGCTGATGGAGGCGGGCTGGGTACGCCCGGCGGGGCGGCGCGAGGTGCCAGGGCGTCCGCTGACGTACGCGACCACGCCGGCGTTCCTCACCCACTTCGGGCTTATCAGCCGCCGCGACCTGCCTGGAATCGAGGATCTCCGCGCGGCGGGGCTGCTCGATCCCGCAGAGCAGTCAGAGAATGACGTGGCAATGTCGGGGGATGGCGACTAGATAGGCGGCAAGGACGCTAGGAGTCGATCGATGGGTAGTATGAGCTTGGTGCACTGGCTGGTCGTCGGTGTGATCGTGATCCTGCTGTTCGGAGGCAGCCGCTTTTCCAACATGATGGGCGACGTCGCCAAGGGCATCAAAAACTTCAAAAAGGGCATGGCCGAGGAGGATGAGGTTACGCCGGCGCGCGAGCCGACCCGGATCGAGGCGCAGAAGGCAGCGGAGCCGGCCTACAAGCCCGAGGTCGAGCGCGCGCGCGAAGAGCAGCGCTGAGCCCTTCTCCTGACCCGCTGCCGCGGGCGACCCGCCCGCGCGGCAAGGCTGTTCCATGTTCGACGTAGCTCCCACCGAACTGCTGGTCGTCGCAATCGTCGCGCTGCTGGTGATCGGGCCCAAGGACCTGCCGAAGGCGATGCGCTTCGTCGGGCACTGGGTCGGTCGCGCGCGCGGGGTCGCGCGTCAGTTCCGCTCGGGATTCGACGCGATGGTCCGCGAGGCCGAACTCGCGGAAATGGAAAAGACGTGGGCGGAAGAGAACGCCCGCATCATGCGCGAGCACCCTAGCGTGCCGCCGGTCGGCACCGACCTGACCCCGCCCGATCCGGCGCCCGCGCCCGGGCCGCTGCGGCTGGAGGTGAGCGTCGAGCACCCGACGGTCGCGCCGGCTGAGCCTGGCGAGGGCACGCCCGCGACCGACAAGGCGCCGTCTTGAGGGGGCAGGCGTGAACGACATCGACGATACGCAGGCGCCGTTGCTCGATCACCTGATCGAGCTGCGTAGGCGACTGCTATACTGCGTGGTCGCGGTCCTGATCTGCTTCGGCGGCGCCTTCTATTTCGCGCAGCCGATCTTCGCCTTTCTGGTGCAGCCGCTGGTCGCCGCGGGGCAGAACAAGGTGATCTTCACCCAGCTGTTCGAGGCCTTCTTCGTCCAGATCAAGGTCGCGTTCTTCGCCGCGATGATGCTGTCGTTTCCGATCATCGCCATGCAGCTGTGGCAGTTCGTGGCGCCCGGGCTCTACCGCAACGAGAAACGCGCGCTGCTGCCGTTCTTGCTCGCGACCCCGGTGCTCTTCATCATGGGCGCGAGCCTCGCCTACTACATGGCGATCCCGATCGCGCTGCACTTCCTGCTGAGCTACCAGGGTGACCTGGGCGGCATCCAGCAGGAGGCGCTGCCCTCGATCGGCAACTATCTGTCGTTCATCATGCAATTCTTGTTCGCGTTTGGGCTTGCCTTCCTGCTGCCGATCCTGCTGATGCTGCTGGAGCGGGCCGGGATCGTGACCCGGGCGCAGCTGGTCGCCGCGCGCCGCTACGCGATTGTCGGCGCGTTCGCGCTGTCGGCGGTGCTTACGCCGCCGGACATCGGGTCGCAGTTGCTGCTCGCGGTGCCGCTGGTGCTGCTCTACGAACTCGCGCTGATCGGTATTTGGTTTACCGAGCGCAAGCGCGCCAAGGTCGCTGCCGCAGTCGAGGGCTGACGACCGGGGCCGATCGACGGCGCTCAGCCGTTCAGCCGGAACGCCCGGTCGGAGGGGGTGCAGCGCCGCTCGCGGCGGTTCCAGTCGGGGACCAGGCGGATCCGCCGCTTCGCATAGTAGCTGACGTCCATCGAAACTCGCACCCGCGCCGCGGGGTGAGACAGGATCATCTGATCGCCGCGGGCACCATCGCCGGTGTAGCAGTGCTTCCATCCCGCCGCCGCGAACAGTCGGGCGATGCCGTAGACCGCATTGTTGTCGCGCTCATGCCAGATGGTCAGCTGGTCGAACCCACCCTCACCGTCGCTGCCGACCATGTCGACCGCTGCCTCGAAAGGCCCGAGCGGACCGACGCGGATCGCGCGGCGCCGACAGCGCAGGCTGACCGCGTCCATGTTGACGCATTCGGTGAAGCCCGCGCGGCGCGCATCGGCCCGCGTGCCGCTGATCGGCAGGCCTTGCGCGAGGAGCGTCGGCGGTGGGTCACGGACTTCGGAGCAGCCGGTCAGTTCCGCGAGAAGAGCAACGCCGACGAAGGCGACCCACCGGTTCCGATGGCGTCGTAGCGCTGCTGGCGGCGTTCTGATCATGGACGCCGGTGTCGCAGACCGGCCCCGCACGGGCAATGACGCGTACGAGCGGCAGGTGAAATGAAAAGGGCCGCGGACTCACCGCGGCCCTGGTCAACTAGCTCGAGAGCGCCTTACTTCGCGTCGTCGGCGGTCTTCGCGACCGTGTCACCTGCAGACGACACGTCGCGGCCGACACCTTCGACCGTGTTGCATGCGCTGAGGGCCAGCGCGCCTGCAACCACGGCCATTCCGATCAACTTACGCATCAACATTCTCCTCAAACTGAAGCCAAATAACTGCGAGGAGGGAATGTTCGCCTTGCGATTTCGTTCCAGCTGCAGAACATCGCGATGTTGGGGAGCCCCGACGTAATTAGGCCCGGAAGCGTCACCGGGGGGGGGGGGGGGGGTTGACGCTTCCGGGCCCATGTCTTGGATAGCGAGAGCGGGGGGGCATAAGGTCGCTATCCGAAGAGCAGAACGGCCCCGGCCGCGCGCGGTTCCCCTGCGATGCGGCACCCAGCAAAAAAATCTACTCGCGGCCCAGCACGGCAATCGTGATCTCGTAGACGCCCAGGAGCGGATCGTGATGAAGCCGCGAGCGCAACTGCCGCGCGAGCCCCTCCAGCACCCGGCCGTAGCGCTGTGCCAGCAATTCCCGCAGCGTGTCGCCCTCGATCAGCGCCGGCGAGGACAGGCGCAGCGTCGCGCGCTCGGGCTCCGCAGCGCCGGCCAGCGACACCCGCAGCTGCGCCGTCGGCTGCACGGACATCGCCAGCTCGACGAGCTCGGTCACCAGGAAGGCAACCGCGACCGCCACGTCCTGCGAGACGAAGTACGGCTCGATCTCCAGCGTGATCCCGAGCTGGGCTGACCGTTCCGGCGCGGTTGCGCGGATGTTGGCGCTGAGTTCGCTCAGAACCGAGCGCAGGCCGAGGCCGCGGTTGACCTCCAGCTCGGCATAATGATTACGGTGGACAACCGCGAGTGCGTCGACACGACGCTGGATCGTCGCATAGGCCTGCTGCACCGGCGCGCCGGTCGCGCCACGCGCGTGGAAGTTGATCAGGCTGGCGATGACCTGAAGGTTGTTCTTGACCCGGTGGTGAACTTCGCGGGTCAGCTTGGTCTGCCGCACGAGACCGTCGGCCAAGCCCGCTTCGTGCGCGACCAGAGTGCGGGTGAGCTTGCGGAAACTGTCGCCGAGGTCGTTGATCTCCGACGCTGGGAAAGCGCCGAGCGCAACCGGATCGAAGACGGAGCCCGGCTGATAGGCGTCGATGTCGCGCTGCAACCCGCGCAAGGGGCGGATCAGCAAGCGGTCGACCACGAACCAGGCGAGCCCCGCGGCCAGCGCCCACATTAGAAACGGGAACAGCATGGCAACGAGCACGGGCGACGTGATCGGCGCGCTTGGCGCGCTCATCTGCAGCTGCAGGTCGCCGATCCCGACGGTGGTGTTCAGCCGGTCACGACGGGCGAAGCGCCCGCCGCGCGGCACTCTCAGCTCCAACGCGTCGCGCTCGTCGCGCAGCGTTAACGCATAGTCAGCCTCGAACCCGGTCGGCCGGCTGACTTCCTCCAGCATGCCGATCGGGAAAAACAGGTCGGCGCGGCCGCGCCCGGCGGCGCCGTCGACGGCAAGGGCGATCCCCTGATGAGGGACGATCACCATCGTGACGTCGTTCTCGCGCAGCGGCGCGGTGGGGCGGACGGCCGCACCGCAGCGAAGCCGCCCTGCGGCGTCGTACACCGCGAACTGGACCCTGGCCGACAGCGCCTGGGCGAAGACGCCGCGCAACCGGGCGCAACTCGCCGCATCGCCGGGATCGCGCTCAATGGCGCCGAGCGCCGTGCGCGCCGCATTCGCATCACCGAGCAGCTCGATGGCGAGCGTGCGCGACGCCTCCGCTGCCGCGACGCGCAGCCGCGTACGGTTGTCCAGATCGGCGTTGCGGGTCGTCTGATAGGCGGCAAGCGACGCAATTAAAGCGAGCGGAAGCAGCGCCGCGCTGAGGAAGAGTAGCAGCTTCGCACCGGTTGGCAGCCGCGCGACAACGCCAGCGCCTGTCCGGGACGGCGGCGTCGGCGAAACGGCATCCGTCATGGTGATGCGGCGTTAGCCAAGCTTCTTCAGCAGGTCGAGCATCTCGTCGGGAACGTGCTCGGAGACGGCGTCCTGGTACACGGCGCGCAGCGCATCGCCGACATTACGGCCGGTACGCTCCCCCTTCTTGCCGCCCGGTCGCGCCGGTGGCTTGGTGCCGTCATCCTTGATCGAACTCACCTAATCCCCCTCGACACCCCGGCGGCGCCGGGAGAGCACAAGACGTGCGCGGTTACGCGCCGCTTCGACCGGGAACCCCCGTTGTCGAGCGGCTATGAAACCAAACACCACCTCGATTGTTCCGCAACCGGTGCATTTTCGGGGGATAGCATCCCTTCGGCTGTGCCAGACCTATTCGCGCCGGACACGGGGGCGCCGCGCTGGCGCGACCCGGTCATGTTGGAGAATGCACTTTCTATGTCGCTTGGACAGCAGCTCGCGCCGCATCTTCCCTTTCTGCGCCGTTACGGCCGCGCGCTGACCGGCAGCCAGTCGGAGGGCGATCAGTATGTCCGCGCGACGCTGGAGGCGATCGTCGCCGCGCCGGGTGAGTTCCCCCGCGACGTCGATCCGCGGCTCGGCCTCTACCGCACGTTTCAGGCGATCTGGAGCTCGACTCACGGCGACAACCGTGTCGAGCCGGCAGAGCCCGGTACGGAGCATGAGGCGATCGCCCGCGCGCGCCTTGCCCGGATCGCGCCCTTGTCGCGCCAGGCGCTGCTGCTGACGGCGATGGAAGGGTTCACCACCGAAGATACCGCCTATCTGATCGACGAAACGCCGGCGGAGGTCGAGAAGCTGGTCGCGGACGCCTTGTCCGAGATCGACAAGCAGACCCGCGCGCGCGTCCTGATCATCGAGGATGAGCCGATCATCGCGATGGACATCGAATCGATTGTCCGCGACCAGGGCCATGAGGTGACTGGCGTCGCCGTCACCCGCGACGAAGCGGTGGCGCTCGCGATGGAGGACCGGCCGGGCTTGGTGCTCGCCGATATCCAGCTCGCCGACGACAGTTCCGGGATTGATGCGGTGAAGGATATCCTCGCCGAGTTCGACGTGCCCGTGATCTTCATCACCGCCTTTCCGGAGCGGCTGCTGACGGGCGAACGGCCGGAGCCGACGTTCCTAATCACCAAGCCGTTTCAGCGTGCCACGGTGAAGGCGGCGATCAGCCAGGCGCTGTTCTTCGATGAATCGACCGTACCGGCCTAGTAAACGGTTACGGAGCCAAAACGGAACTGGGGGGTTGAGCCTGTATGTCGAACCACACCGATTCCGATGGCGCGCAGCACGTCGACACCGACCGTGCCCGCGCCGGCGCTACGCCGGGGATGACCCGTTACATCCTCAGTGCGTCGCTGATCCTGATCATCGTTCTGTTCGCCCTGATCTACCTGCTTACCTGAAAAAATCTTTGCCTTCCGTCAGTTGCTGCCCACATAACGCGGGCTGCGGCGATGCGGTCGCGCGAATGATCCCGAACGGATGTTGATGACCGATCCCGAGAGCCTCGACGACGACGGCCGCCCCGCGGCCGAGCCTGTCCCGCATGTCCCCTTGAGTGATCCCGAGTTCAAGACGCAGCTCGGGCAAGTCATCCCGCATCTGCGTGCCTTTGGTCGTTCGCTGTCGGGCAGCCGCGATCTCGCCGACGATCTGGTGCAGGAAACGCTATTGAAGGCCTGGGCGGCGCGCCAGCGCTTCCAGGCCGGGACCAACATGCGCGCGTGGACCTTCATTATCCTACGCAACCTCTACCTTTCCCAGATGCGGCGTTCACGCTTCAAAGGCGAGTGGGACGATCTGGTAGCCGATCGCATCCTGGCCGCGCCGGCGAGCCAGGATCGCCACGTCGAGTTGACGGACATGCAGCGTGCGCTGCTTCACCTGCCCCAGCCGCAGCGCGAGGCCCTGATCTTGGTTGGCGCAGGCGGCTTTGCCTACGAAGAGGCGGCGGACATCTGCGGTGTCGCGGTCGGTACGATCAAAAGCCGGGTGGCGCGGGGTCGGGTGGCGCTGGAAGGTCTGCTGACCGACGGCAAACTCCCGTCCCGGCGCGAGCATGACGCCGGTGGGCGTACTGCGCTCGACACCATCATGGGTGAGGTCGATGATCTTAGCCGCGACGGACGGCAGAATTGAGCTACTGACGCGTTCCGCTGACGTGGCGAAGCGCTTCCAACAGTTGTTCGATTTCCCGGCCGTTATCGCTCGGGCAGCGATAGGCGTTGCGCAGCGACGCGCCCGCGGAATCGCTCGCCCGAGGTGGGCGGACGACGATGCTCTCCGTTGGGGCGTGATCGATGAGCGACATGCCGAGTAAAACTCGCAGTTTGCAGTTTTGTTGCTGATGAATGTGCGGGCGATCGGACTGCCTTGGGTCGATAGCCGCGCATGACGACGGCGTCGTCGCTGCCGGCCGATATCGAGGACGCGCTCGCGCGCGCCGTGGCGCACGCCCCGTTTCTTGCGCAGTTGGCGGCGCAGGCAACGGTCGACGACTTGCCAACGTGGCTTGACGATCCCGCCGTGCTCCTGGCGATCGATGCGGATGATGAGCCGGTCGCGCGCGCGCTCCGCCGTGTGCGGCGGCGCGTTGCGCTGACGGTCGCGATCGGTGACCTGTCGGGCCGCTACGATCTCGCCACCGTTACGGGGTTGCTGACCCGCTTCGCCGATCGGGCGCTCGACTTCGCGATCGCGGCCGCGATCCGGGAGCGCGTGCCCGATGCGGTGCCGGAAGGGTTGTGCGCAATCGCGCTCGGCAAGCAGGGCAGCTGCGAGCTCAACTATTCCTCCGACATCGATCCGATCCTGCTGTTCGACCCGTTGACGCTGCCGCGGCGCGACCGCGACGAGCCGGAGGAGGCGGCGGTCCGGATCGCGCGCCGCGTGGTGGAACTGCTGCAGCGCCGTGATGGGAACGGCTATGTGCTGCGCGTCGACCTCAGGCTGCGGCCATCGAGCGAGATCACCCCCATCGCGCTGCCGATCGCCGCAGCGATCGGCTATTATGAGTCGCAGGCGCTGCCTTGGGAGCGGGCGGCGTACATTCGCGCGCGGGCCGCGGCGGGCGACACCGCTCTCGCCGAGCGGTTCCTGGCCGCGATCCGGCCCTTTGTGTGGCGGCGTTCGCTCGATTTCGGCGCGATCCAGGAGATACGCGGCATCTCGCGCCGGATCCGCGACCATCACGCGCGCGGGCAGCGTTTCGGCCCCGGCTTCGACCTGAAACGCGGCCGCGGCGGCATCCGCGAGATCGAGTTTTTCGCTCAGATCCACCAGCTGATCCACGGGGGCCGCGACCCGGCGCTGCGCGCGCCCGCCACTCGTGACGCGCTCGCGGCGCTGGCGGGGGCGGGGCGGATCGACCCGGACGACGCCCGCGCGCTTACCGAGGCGTACACGCTGCTGCGGACGATCGAGCACCGTGTGCAGATGGTCGACGACCGTCAGACCCACACACTGCCGGACGGCGTGGCGCTGGACGGGGTCGCGCGGCTGCACGGGCTGCCGGGCGCGGCGGCGCTGCTCGATCTGCTGCGGCCGCATGTCGAGCGCGCCGGCCGGATCTACGATGCGCTGGATGCCGAACCGCGCACCCAGGTGCCGGTGGCACAGGAAGCGGTGGCGCAGATGCTCGGGTCGGGCGGCTTCGCCGATCCCGAGGCCGCGGCACAGCGGATCGCGAGCTGGCGCGCCGCCAGCTACCCGGCACTGCGCAGCGCGGCGGCGCAGGACGCGCTGGAGGCGGTGCTGCCGCAGCTGCTCGCGGCGCTTGGCAAGGCGGCCGATCCGAACGCCGCACTGCTGCGGCTCGACGCGCTCCTCGCCCGCCTGCCGACCGCGATCAACGCGCTGCGGCTGCTCGCCGCGCAACCGCCGGTGCTCTCCCTGCTGACCCGCATCCTTGCGCACGCACCAACGCTGGCAGAGGCGCTGGGGCAACGTGCCGGGCTTCTCGACGGCTTGCTCGATGCAAGCGCGCTCGACCCGGTCGGCAGCGTCGCCGCGCTCGCGGCGGAGATGCGGCGAGGCGAGGTCGGTGACGACTACCAGCGCCTGCTCGACCGCGTTCGCCTCTTTGTTGGGGAAAAGCGGTTCGCGCTCGGCGTGCAGGTGATCGCGGGGGCGGCCGATCCGCTCTCCGTGTCGGCCGGCTACGCGCGGGTGGCGGAGGCCGCCGTCGAGGTGCTCGCCGCCGCCACCGTCCAGGATTTCGCCCGGCGTCACGGCCGCGTGCCAGGTAGCGAGCTGGTGATCCTCGCGCTCGGGCGCTTCGGCGGCGGCGCGCTGACCCACGCGTCCGACCTCGACCTCGTGTATCTGTTCACCGGCGACTTCCAGGCCGAGTCCGATGGGGAAAAGCCGCTCGGTGCGGTGCTCTACTACAACCGGCTGGCGCAGCGGCTGTCCGCCGCGCTGTCGGTGCCGACCGCGTCGGGAGCGCTGTACGAGGTCGACACGCGGCTGCGCCCGTCGGGGAAGGCGGGCCCGCTGGTCGTCTCGCTCGAGGGTTTCGCCCGGTATCAGCGCGAGCAGGCCTGGACCTGGGAGCACATGGCGCTCACGCGGGCGCGGCCGGTGTTCGGATCGTCCGCGGCACGCGCGGTCACCGGGCACGTCATCAATGCGGTGCTGGCCGGCGCGCGGCCGGCACGCGACATCGTCGCCGACGCGGTCGCTATGCGCGCGGAGATGGCGGCCCACAAGCCGCAGGCGGGGCCGCTCGACGTCAAGATGGGCGCGGGCGGGCTGGTCGACCTGGAGTTCGCGGTGCACGCGACCCAGCTGGTTCACCGCACCGGCTTCGCGCCGGAATTGGATCAAGCGCTTGCGCAACTGGCAAGCGAGCGGCTGCTGCCGCGCGCGGTGGAGGAGGCCTATCCGCTGCTCGCGCGGTTGCTGGTGGTGACGCGGCTGGTCGCGCCCGATGCGCAGCCGCCCGGCGACGCGACCCGCGCGCTCGTCGCCGAAGCGCTGGGTGCGACCGACTGGAACGCGCTGCTTGTAGCGCTAGCGGCCGCGCGGCATGAGGTGGCGGCGGCCTGGACCGCGATCAGCGGAGAACGGACATGATCGAGGGCGACACCCTGCCGGACCTGCAACTCGCCGGTGCCGACGGATTGATCCGGCTGGCGGACCTGCGCGGGCGGCCGCTGGTGATCTGGTTCTATCCCAAGGACGACACGCCCGGGTGCACGAAGGAGGCACAGGACTTCTCCGCCGCGGCAGACGACTTTGCGTCCCTCGGTGTCCAGCTGCTCGGTGTCTCCAAGGATCCGGCGGCGAAGCACGCGAAATTCACCGCCAAGCACAACCTCGCCGTGCCGCTCGCCAGCGATGATGAGGACAGCACCGTGCTGACCGCGTTCGGCGCGTGGGGCGAGAAGCAGCTCTACGGCAAGACCTATCTCGGCATCGATCGGTCGACCTTCCTGTTCGATGGGTCGGGAACGCTGGTGCGCGCGTGGCGCAAGGTGAAGGTGCCGGGTCACGTCGATCAGGTGCTGGCCGAGGCTCGGGCGCTCGTTGCCTGACCTACGCGGCGTGGACGTTTAGCGTTCAACGCGCTGACGCACCGGGATTTCTCCCCGCCGCGCAACGCTTCGCCGCGCGACCCGTCCGGTTCACCCCGGGATTAACCGTTCCATATTGCGGAGTTAAGACATTCGCGGGCATCCAACCGGTGTCTTGAAGCGGAGGGGCTCCTTTTCGGGACAGTGATGACGGGACGGACGATGGCCTTCGGGCCGCCGGCGGTCGCCTACAAGCTGCGGGGTCTGATGATCATTTCCGTTCTAGCCACGCTGACGCACCGGGCGGTGCGGAGCCGTTCCTTCCTGATCAGCGCTCTTGTCGGGGCGGCGGTCGTCGGCGGCGGGGCGCAGGCGAACGGTTCGGGCGGGTCGTCGCAGCCGGTCGCCACTGTGGCGGAGGTCGGTGTCGCCGACGCCGGACAGGCCGAGCAGTTCCGCGCACTGTTTCAGAGCTGGAAGAAGATGGACACCACGGAGGGGACGGCAATTGCGATCCCGTCCACCCAGCCGGTCGACGCGCTCCAGTTCACCAGCAATTTCGGCGTCCGTTCCGACCCGTTCCGCGGCACGGCCGCGATGCATTCGGGGGTCGATATACCCGGGCCGATCGGCACGCCGATCTACGCGACCGCGGACGGCATCGTCGCCCGTGCCGAGCGTGCTGGCGGTTACGGCAACCTCATCGAGGTGAACCACGGCCGCGGCATCGAGACCCGCTACGGCCATCTGTCGAAGATCCTGGTCGAGCCGAACACCCGCGTTCGCCGCGGCCAGCTGATCGGGCTGATGGGGTCGACCGGCCGCTCGACCGGGAGCCACCTCCATTATGAGGTGCGGGTCGAGGGCCACGCCGTGAATCCGGTGCCGTACCTCCAAGTCGCCGACATGGGCGTCGCGATCCAGGACCGCGCGCTGAAGGTCCGTCAGGTCGCCGTCGGCGGTCCCGTCGACGAACGCTGAGCAGGCCGCCCGATCCGATCAGTGCCGGAGAGTTGCCGCGGTGCCTCGCGCCGCCTATCTCCGCCCCATGGCTACGCTCTCCACCGCGATCGATCTCACTCCCTCCGCCGCCGCCCGCGTCGCAGCGATCGCGGCGCGGCAGAACAAGCCCGCGATCCTGCGGCTTTCGGTCGAAGGCGGCGGCTGCTCCGGGTTCCAGTACCAGTTCGGCCTGGCGGAGTCGCCGGAGCAGGACGACGCGGTAGCGGAAACTGACGGCGTACGGCTGGTGGTCGATCCGGTCAGCCTTGACCTGGTGCAGGGCGCCAGCGTCGACTTTGTCGAGAGCCTAGGCGGCGCCGCATTCCGCGTGACCAACCCGAACGCTGCCTCCGGCTGCGGCTGCGGCTCCAGCTTCTCCGTCTGACGGCGGGGAGGGGGGCCATGAAGATCGTCAGCTACAACGTCAACGGTATCAAGGCGCGCCTGCCGCGCCTCCTCGAATACCTGACGGAGGCCGGCGCGGACGTCGTCTGCCTGCAAGAGCTGAAGTCACCCGACGACGGCTTCCCGGTTGAGGAGATCCGCGCCGCCGGCTTCGAGGCGGTGTGGCACGGGCAGAAGAGCTGGAACGGCGTCGCGATCCTCGCGCGCGGCATCCAGCCGATCGAGCGGCAGAAGGGGCTGGCGGGTGAGCCGGAGGACGATCACAGCCGCTACATAGAGGCGGAGGTGAACGGCGTGACGATTGCGTCCATCTACCTGCCGAACGGCAATCCGCGGCCCGGCCCCAAGTTCGACTACAAGCTGCGCTGGCTAGACCGGCTGGCGGCGCGCGCGCGCGACCTGCTTGCGGAGGAGCGACCGGTAGTGCTCGCGGGCGACTACAACGTCATCCCGCACGACGACGACACCTTCTCCGTGCCAGCCATGGCAGAGGACGCGCTGATGCAGCCGGAGAGCCGCGCCGGGTACCGCCGCCTGCTGGCGCAAGGATGGACCGATGCGCTGCGCACCCAGTACCCGCGCGGGGGCGTGTGGACCTTCTGGGACTATCAGGCGGGCGCGTGGCAGCGTGACGCGGGCTTCCGGATCGACCACCTGCTGCTGAGTCCCGCGGCGGCCGACCGCTTCGCGGGGGCGGGCGTCGACAAGGAGCATCGCGGCCGCGACAAGGCGAGCGATCACGCGCCGACCTGGGTGCGGTTGCGATGATCCGGCCGGCGGCGATCGCGGCCGCGTTGGTGATGGCGGCTCCCGCTTTTGCACAGGATGAGCCGCGCTTCTGCCCCAACCGACCCGACCTCAGCTCGTCCGGCTGCACCACCGAACCGGGGCGGGTGCAATTCGAATGGTCGGCGTTCGACTGGCAGCGCGACGACAGTCAGGACACGCGCGAGGACAGCTTCCTCGCCGCCGACGTGCTGGCGCGGATCGGCGTCGGTGCGCATACCGAGGTACAGCTAGGTTGGTCGCCGGCCGGCCGGGTCCGAACCCGCGATCTCGCCACAGGCGCGGCGGAGACGACGCGCGGTGTCTCGGATGTCCGCGTGGGCGTGCGGCAGGGCTTCGGCCCGCCCGACGGCGACGGCTGGCTGGCCGGGGCAGAGGGCTATGTGACGGTGCCGGTCGGTCGGACGCCGGTAGGGGCGGGCGACTGGGGCGCAGGCGCGATCATCCCGGTCGGCTACACGAGCGGCCCGTGGCTGTTCGAGCTCACCGGAGAAATCGACGCGGCCGTCAACGAGAGTGGCCACGGCCGCCACCTGGCCTACAGCGGGATCGCGGAGGTGGCGCGCGATCTCGGCACATCGGTGACCCTCGCCGCCGAGCTCATGGTTGCGCAGGACGACGATCCCGATCGTGCGACCACCCAGGTGCTGGGCGCAGCATCCGTCGCGTGGCAACCGACGAAGCGCTTCCAGCTCGATCTGCTCGCGGCGGCCGGCCTCAACCGCGACACGCCGGATTTCCGGCTCGTGACCGGCGGCGCGATCCTGTTCTGACGCCAACGCTTGGCGAAGCACCCCAATCCTTGGCGGAGGTCGCTTGACCGCTAAGCAGCTAAGTCATTGTGATTGCCCGGACTGGGTGTTTGGCACGCCTAATGCACTGACACACTCGCGAAGGGAAACCTGAAGAGGAGTGCCAATCATGATCGCCAGTCTGCTGCTCGCCGCTGTTGTCGCCATCCAGCCGGTGCCGTTCGCCGCGCCGGCCGAGCCGGGGGCCGCCGTCGCCACGCCGGCGACGACCGCGCTGGCCCCCACCGCCCGCTCGGTCGCGCCGCGCTACTGCATCATTGAGGCGCCGACCGGATCGCGGATTCCGCGCAAGGTCTGCGAAACGCGCGCCGACTGGGCTGCCAAGGGCGTTACGATCCCCTGATCCGGCCGACCCGGCGGCGGTCCCGTCACCGCCGCCGGCTCACAGGTCCTTGCCGTAGACCTGATAAACCTTGTTGATCCGGCCCGCTAGCGTGTCCGCGATCGAGCGCATCCCCTGATTGTCGTCGAGGATCCAGCCGATCTCGCCCCGCGTCGCGCCGTAGCGGTGGACGGAGGCGCGGCGAATATACTCGATCATCATGAAGGCGAGCTGGCTCGCCATCCGCGACGCCTGCAGCTCCTTGATCACGCCCATCAGCGGCACGCGCATCGTCCGCACCTTGGGCGCACGCAGCCACAGCAGCAGCTTCGCCCAGCCGAACGGCAACAGGCTGCCGTTCAGCGGCTTGATCGCTTCGTTGAGGTCGGGAAGCGTGATCATGAAGGCGACCGGGCGGCCGTCGAGCTCGGCGATGCGGATCAGGTCGTTGAACACGATCGGCTTCAGCTTGACCCCCACGTCCTTGATCTCGGGCGGGGTCAGGGGCACGAAACCCCAATTGTCCGACCAGGCATCGTTCAGGATGGCGAGGATGAACGCGGCCTCTTCCTCGAAGCGCGACTTGTCGACCTCGCGCACGCGGATGCGGGGGTTCCGCTCGCCCGACTGGATGATCCGCTGCACCAGGGGCGGGAATTCCTGTGTGATGTCGAGGTCGTAGGTCAGCAACTGCTTGACCGGATCGTAGCCTGCCGCCTCGATCCACTCGCGATAGATCGGCCGCGCGTGCCCCATCATGATGGTCGGCGAATGATCATGGCCTTCGATCAGCAGCCCCGGCTCCTCCCAGATCGACATGGAGATCGGCCCCAGTGCCCGCCTCATGCCCTGGCCGCGCAGCCACTCCTCCGCCGTCGCGATCAGTTGCGCGCCGATCGCGGCGTCCTCCGCATCGAACAGCCCCCATTGGCCGACCCCGGGGCCGAAGCCTTGGTCCGCCGGCATGGTGAGTGCCAGCGTGTCGATATGCGCGGAGATGCGCCCGACCACGCGACCCCCTCGCTCGGCCAGGAACAGCTGCGCCTCCGCGTGGCTGAACCAGCCGTTCTTCGCCGGCGTGATCAGGCCCAGCGCCTCGCCCTTCAGCGGCGGCACCCAGTGGGGATCCTCGGCGTAAAGCCGGAACGGCAGGTCGACGAACTTCTTGCGATCGGCCTTCGCCGTGATGGGGCGGATGGTGACGTCGGACATGTTAGGAAACCTTCCAGCAATCAGGCGGCGCGAGCAGTCAGCGGCCCCGCGGACCCTGTCAAGCGACCCCCTCCAAATGCCACGCTGGTGCCACTATCTTGCGTCAATGGCGACCTCCATGACAACCTCCTCGATCTCGGCAGACACGCGCTCCGCCTTTGTCGGCGTGCGGGCGACTGCGCGCGCTCCACGCCCCGTCATCGTGGATGACAAGGCGCTGCTGCGGACCGCGGCCGAGATCTCGCGCGACCTGCATTCGGCGAAGCCGGCGATCTACTGGGGCGACACGATCGCCTCCGCGCTGGTCGGCTATGCGGCGCTCGCGGGTGCGATCCTGGCGCCCTCGACCGGTTGGGCGTTGGCGGCGGCGGTGGTTGCGGTGTTCGCGCTCTACCGGGCGGGCAGCTTCATTCACGAGGTCAGCCACATCAAGCACGCGGCGGTGCCCGGCTTTCGGCTCGGCTGGAACCTGCTGGTCGGCATTCCGCTGCTGATCCCATCCTTCATGTACGAGGGGGTCCACAACCTCCATCACGCCAAGACCCGCTACGGCACGGTTGACGACCCGGAGTATCTGCCGCTCGCGCTGATGAAGCCGTGGTCGGTGCCGCTGTTCGTCGTGACCGCCGCGCTCGGGCCGATCGCGCTCCTGTTCCGCTTCGCGGTGCTGTCGCCGCTGTCGCTCGCGATCCCGGGGCTGCGCCGGACGATCGCGGCGCGCTTTTCCGCGCTCGCGATCAACCCGGCCTTTCGTCGTCGCGACGCGACGAGCGACTATCGCAAGCTGTGGGTGCGGCTGGAGGTCGCGACGAGCCTGTGGGCGATCACGCTGGTGGCGCTGGTCGCGACCGGGGTGGTGCCGCTGCGCGCCTTTGCGATCTTCCTCGCGATCCTGTCGGCGACCATGGTGCTGAACCAGGTTCGCACGCTGGTCGCGCACCTGTGGGAGAATGAGGGCGAGGCGATGAGCGTCACCGCCCAGTACCTCGATTCGGTCAACGTGCCGCCGCCGGCGCTGCTGCCGGCGCTGTGGGCGCCGGTTGGCCTGCGCTATCATGCGCTCCATCACCTGCTCCCGGGACTGCCGTACCACGCGCTCGGTGAGGCGCATCGCCGGCTGTCGGCGGCGGTGGAGGCGGGCTCGCCCTATCACAAGGCGAGCTACGACGGGCTGCCCGGCCTGCTGCACCGGCTGGTGCGGAGCACGCTCGGCCAGCGGTGAGCGACTACTCTTCCGTCCGGATCAGCACCGCCTCGCCGACAAGCAGGAAGAGCAGGAACGGCGCCCAGGCGGCGAGGAACGGCGGGTAGGCGCCGAGCGTGCCCATCGCGAGCGCGAAATTGTCGGCGACGAAATAGGCGAAGCCGAGCGCCATGCCGATCACAGCGCGGATGAAGAGCTTGCCCGAGCGCGCGACGCCGAACGCCGCCACCGCGCCCAGCAGCGGCATCAGCACGGCGGACAGCGGCCCGGACAGCTTGTGCCAGAGGTTGCCCTCGAGCGCCTTGGTCGGGCGACCGGCGTCGCGCAGATCGTCGATCGCGGCCGACAGCGCGCCGAAGGACAGCCCGTCCGCGCTGACGCTCGACAGGGTGAATTGGTCGGGGCGCACACCCTGCGCCACCAGTGGGTTGCCGAGCGCAGACTGCCGCCCGCTCGCCACGTCGAAGCGCCGCGCGTTGGTCACGCGCCAGCCGTTCCCCTCCGGCCGGCCGGCATCGGCGAGAATGACATAGGTCAGGCGCCCGGCCTCCCGCTCGTAGAGGCTGACGCCAGCGAGCCGCGCGCCGGCGCCACGGCCGCTGATCCGACTGGCGTGGATCAGGTCGTTGCCGCGCCGCACCCACACGTTGGTGCGGTCGCCGCGGTCGACGGGGATCGGTCCGTAGTCGACCTTCCGCCAGGTATCGAGCGTCGCGGTCGCTCGGGCGACGACGCGATCGTTGAAGGCGAACGAGACGATCGCGACGCCGAGCGCCGCGACGATCAGCGGCGCGAGCACCTGGTGAGCCGACAGCCCCGACGCCTTGAGTGAGATTACCTCGCTGTTCTGGTTGAGCGTGGTCAGCGTGATGATGGTCGCGAGCAGCACGGAGAAGGGCAGGATCGGCCAGGAGACGATCTGCGGCATGCGGAGCGATATGTAGCGCAGGATTTGCGCCTGACCGTTGCCCTCATAGGCGAGGATGCGACCGCTCTCGCTCAAGAGGTCGAGCGTCTGGAGGATCAGCGCCATCCCCGCGACCACGGCCAGGATCCGCACCAGGAATGTCTTGGCGAGATACCAGGTGATCGTACGCGACGGGAAGAAGGAGTTGAGCGTCACGCCGCAGCCACCCGCCGGCGGCCGAGCGAGAAGCGTCGCCTGATCCAACCCCAGGCCTTGCCGGCGACGCGTTCGAGCGCGCCGATCGGCTGGCCGCCGGGCACATAAGCGATGGTGTAGTACATCCAGAAGGTCAGCGCCGCGAACAGCGCAAAGGGTCCCCACAGCGTGATAATCGGATCGACCCGGCCGAGCCCGCCGATGTCCTCACCATATTCGTTGATCTTGTGATAGGCGACGATCATCACGATCGCGACGAACACGCCGAGCGCCGACGTCGAGCGTTTCGGCGGAACCCCCAGCGAAAGCGCCAGCATCGGCAGCAGGAACATGGTCGCGACCTCCGCCAGGCGGAAGTGAAAGGCGGCGCGGCTGGTGTCGCGAAGCTCCTCCGACACGCGGGAATCCTGCCCCAGCACGGCGAGCTCCGGCAGGGTCAGTTCCAGGTTGCGCTCGCCGCGCCGCCGGAACGCCTCGAACCGCGGCAGGTCGATGGGCAGGTCGTGCGACGTGAAAGACAGCACCCGCGGACTGACGTAGCCCGGCGCGTAGTGGACCAGCGTACCGTTGGTCAGGCGGAAGATGATCACGTCGGGATCGTCGGTGCGCAGGAACTGCCCGCGCTCGGCCGTCGCCGACGCCCAATTGCCGGGGGAGGGGGTCGCGTGGACGAAGATGCCCGAGAGCTCGGCGCCCTTGTTGCGGCTGCGCTCGATCCGGAGCGTCAGCCGGTCGCCCAGCCTGGTGAACTCGCCGACCTTGATCGATGCGCCGAGCGCGCCCGAGCGGAGTTCGAATCGCAGGCCCTCATAGGCGTAGCGCGCGCGCGGCTGCACATAGCCGACGATCGCGAGGTTGAGCGCGGCGAGCACGATTGCGTAGAAGTACGGAACGCGCAGCAGCCGCGCGTAGCTCATGCCAACGCCGCGCAGAACGTCGAGCTCGGACGTGGTCGCCAGCCGGCGAAAGGCGAGCAAAATGCCGAGCATCAGCCCGATCGGGATGCCGAGCCCGAGGTACTCGGGCAGCAGGTTGGCCAGCATCTTCCACACCACACTGACCGGGCCACCCTCCGTCGCGACGAAGTCGAACAACCGCAGCATGCGGTCGAGCACCAGCAGCATCGCCGCGATGAGCAGCGTCGAGATCAGCGGCACCGCGATCAGGCGGGCCATGTAGCGATCGATCGACTTCATGAGGTGTGGAGCAGCCGGAGGCCTTCGGAGCGGACGGGGCAGCTATACGCGGGAAGCCCGCGCCTGCCAGCCCCCGAAACGCTCAGGCAGCGGCGGTCTGCGGCACGGCAGGGGTGGCGCCGCGAGCCGCCAGCGCCTGGCGCACCGCGCCGTCGAGCCCGGCGATCGTGAACGGCTTGCGGAGCACGCCGTGGCCGCCGAAATCCTCCGCCTCGCCCGCTTCGCCGGCGTAGCCCGTGACGAACAGGACGGCGGCATCCGGCCGGAGCTGCGACAGCTCGCCGACCAGTTCGGGCCCGGTCTTCCCCGGCATCAGCACGTCCGAGATGATCAGGTCGATGACATCCAGGTTGTTGGCGACCGCCATCGCCTTCAGCGGGTCGTTGCACGCGATCGGCTGGTGGCCGAGCTCGGTCAGCGCGGCGACGGTGGCGGAGAGCACGCGAGGATCGTCCTCGACGACGAGTACCTGGAGCGGGCGCACCTGGCGCCCGGCGATTGCCTCGACCAGCACGGGCGCGGTGCTCGCCCCGCTGTCCGCCGCGGCGTGCCGGGGGAGGTAGATGGTGACGGTGCAGCCTTCGCCCGGCGCGGAGCGGATCGCGATGTCGCCGCGCGACTGCTGGACGAAGCCGAAGATCTGGCTGAGACCGAGCCCCGTTCCCTTGCCGACCGGCTTGGTGGTGAAGAAGGGCTCGAAAACGCGGTCGATCACCTCCGGGGTCATGCCGACGCCGGTGTCGGTGACGGCGATGGTCGCGTAATCGCCGGCGGCGCAGTGTCCCACCTCGTGCTCGGCAAGCGTGACGGCCCCGGTCGCGATGGTCAGCGTGCCGCGGCCGTCCATCGCGTCGCGGGCGTTGACGGCAAGGTTCAGGATCGCGTTCTCCAGCCCGTGGCGGTCGACCCAGACGTGCCAGCCCGGTTGCGCATGCGCTGTCCTGACCTGGATCAGGTCGCCGAGCGTCCGGTCGATCAGGTCGCGCATGCCCTCGATCAGCGCGCGCGCCTCCACTGCCTGCGGCAGCAGCGGTTCGGACCTGGCGAAGGCGAGCAGGCGCCGGGTGAGGGCGGAGGCGCGGCTCGCGCCCTCGGCCGCGCTGTCCAGGTGCCGCAGCACGTCGGCGCCGCCATCTAGGTGCCGGCGCTTAGCGAGTTCGATGCCGCCGAGCACGACGGCAAGCATGTTGTTGAAGTCGTGGGCGATACCGCCGGTCAGCTGTCCGACCGCGTCGAGCTTCTGGATCTGGCGCAGCCGCGCCTCGGCCGCGGCGCGCTCGGCGGCCTCCGCGTGCAACTCACGGGTCGCGTCGGCGACCGCCAGCTGCAGCAGTTCGGAGCGCTGCCGCTCGGCGTCCGCCTCGGCCGACGAGATCGCGCGGTCGGCCAGCGCTCGCACGGTCATGTAGCCGAGCACGATCGCGCCGATCATCAGCGCGATACCGAAGCCCGCGAACAGCTTCACCGCGCGGTTGGAGGTCTCGATCGACTCGAGCGCCGTCGCCGATCGCTCGGTAAGAAGGTGTCGCTCCGACGCGATCAGCCCTTTGAGCAGCGTGTCGATGCGTGCGAGCGCGGCGCCGTCGCGGGCACGATAGAAGCGGGCTAGCGCCTGCGCGTTCTTGCTGTAGTTGGTCGACAGCGCGATCAGCGCGAGCTCGTCGCCGCGTTCCTGATACGCTTGGCGGAGTGCGGCGACGCGCGCGGTTTGCTCCGAATTGTCGCGCGTGATGATGCCCAGGCGTCGGATCTGCTCGCCCGCCAGCACCCAATAGGCCGAGTACTGCTGCCCGAGCGTCCGGTCGGTTGAGATCACGTAGCGTCCCAGAGCCGCTTCCGCCCGGGCCATCGTACCCGCCAGCGTGCGGGTCAGGATCATCACCTCGTAGCTGTGTGACTGCAGGCGAAGCGCGCGATCGCGCTCTCGCGTGCCATCGGCGAGCGAATATATCATCGTGAAAAGGACGCCCGCGCCAAGCAGCGCCACGATCGTCAGCATGATCGTGCGCCAATTGGCGTAGACCGCGGTCACCGCCCTGGACGTGCCCCACCCGCTCATCCCGGCTGCGTTGTAGCCGAACGCGAGTCGCGTGGAAAGCGAAGGTTAACCGATCACGCCAACCGCGCGCCCGGCCGCGGCGAACAGGCCGAGCACGCGCTCGATCTGCTCCGAACTGTGCTCCGCGCAGAGCGAGCAACGCAGCAGGAACGTGCCCGCCGGGGTCGCCGGCGGGCGCGCCATGTTCACGTAAACGCCACTGTCGAGCAGCGCCTGCCACATGGCGACCGCCTGCTCCTGGTCGGACAGGATGACGGCGACGATCGCGCTCTCGGGCGTCGCGGTACCGAGCCGGAAGCCGAGCTGCGTAAGCCCGCCGTGAAGCGCGCGGGCGTTCGCCCACAGCCGCTCGCGCTTCTCGCGCGCGGTCATCAGCTTGCGGATCGACGTGGCGGCGGTCGCGACGACCGAGGGCGGCAGGCTGGCGGTGAAGATGTAGGGACGGCAGGCGAGGCGGATCGCCTCGAACTTCGGGTGGTCGGACACGCAGAAGCCGCCCACGGTGCCGACCGACTTGGAAAAGGTGCCGATCACGAAGTCGACCTGTCCGTCGAGACCCTGAGCTTCGTACACGCCGCGCCCGTTGGGGCCGTAGAAGCCCATCGAATGCGCCTCGTCCGAGAGTACCATGGCGCCGTGCGCCTTGGCGACCGCCACCATTTCCTTCAGCGGCGCGACGTCGCCGAGCATCGAGTAGACGCCCTCGAGCACGACGAGCTTCCCGGGTTCCTTCGGGAGCCGCCCGAGCCGCTTGTCGAGGTCCTCGACCGAGTTGTGTCGGAAGCGGACGATCTCCGCGTTGCCCTGCGCGCAGCCGTCGTAGATCGAGGCATGGCTGTCGGCGTCGAGGATGACGTACTCGCCCTTTGCCGCGAGCGTCGAGATCATGCCGAGATTGGCCATGTAGCCGGTCGAGAACACGATCGCCCCCGACATGCCGTAGAAGTCGCGCAGCGCCTGCTCCACCGCCATGTGATCGCGGAAGGTGCCGTTGAGCATCCGGCTGCCGTTGGTGCCCGACCCGAACTGCGCGAGCGCCGCCTCGCCCGCGGCGAGCACGTCGGGGTCGAAGGTCATGCCCATGTAATTGTAGGTCCCGAGCAGGATCGTATCCTTGCCCTTGATCACCGCTTCGGTCGGCGAGCGGACCTTGTCCATCACGATCGCGAACGGATCGGTGACCCCGCTGTCGAGCAGCGCCTGGCGTTCCGCGATCAGGCCGTCGAACTTCGACATCAGGTCGCGCATCGGAGCGACCGGCGCGGGATCGGCGGGAAGGGTCTCGGGCTGGAGGCCGGTTTCGGTCATTGCGGTAGTCCGTTCGTCCTGAGTAGCTGCTGAGCTCGTCGAAGAGTGTCAGGTCGGATCGTCCCCCGGACGATCCTGAAACATGCGGGGCATGTTTCGCCTGACACTGTATCGAAGGATCCTTCGATACGAGCCTTCGCCTCCGCTCAGTCTCTACTCAGGACGAACGGAGGAGAGAGGGTGTCAGGCGTTCTTCAGCTTCTGCACTGCGTCGACAAGCTGGCCGACTGTCTCGATCTCCGCCTGCATGTTCATCGTGATCAGAATGTCGAACTCGTCCTCGATTGCCGCGACAAAGTCCATGACGGTCAAGCTGTCCCACTCCAGGTCGCCCTGGAAGGTGGTGGCCTCGGTGAGCGCGACGCCCTTCTTGTTGAACGGCTCGATCTGGGCGGTGACGGTGTCGAAGATGGCTTGGCGGTCGGTCATGTACGGTCCTGTGGGCCCCAAATGCGGCAGCGTGTTGGCGCTATAGCAGCCCGCGCGAACGATACCATGCCGCCGTGTCGGCAAGGCCGGCGGGCGTCGGGACAACGGGCTGCCAGAGGGTGGGCGGGGGTCGATGCGCAGGGTCGATGACCCAGTCGGGATGGCAGAAATAGGCGACTCGGTCCGGCGTGAGCCGCGCCTTGTCCCCGCGTGCCAGCCGGTCGAGCCACGCGCCTACCTCCATCAGCGGGCGGGGCATGGCGATCGCCCGTACCCGCTTGCCGAGCGCCGTGCCGATCGCGCGGGCGAAGTCGGCGTAGCTGTAGCCGCCGCTCGCGCCATCATCCGCCTCGTAAGTGGCGGAGCCGGCGGGCGCTTGCGCCAGCGCAAGCAGCAGGCGGGCGAGATCATCGACGTGGAGGAGCGACAGCCGTCCCGCCGGCGGCGTCAGCGCCAGGCCACGGCGTGCGAGGCGAAAAAGCTCGAGCTGATCCATGTCGCCGGGCCCGTAGATAGCCGGCGGGCGCACCATGTCCCAGTCGGGCGCGGCGGCGCGCACGACCCGCTCAGCCTCGGCCTTCGACCACCCATAGTTCGACAGCTGCGGCTCCCGCGCGGCCAGCGAGGAGACGTGGACGAACCGGCGCACGCCGCCGCGCGTTGCGGCGGTGACGATCGCCTCCGTACCCGCGATGTTCCCCTCCGCGAAGCCGGCGTGGTCAGGCGCGTTGACGACGCCGGCGACGTGGATGACCGCGTCAACTTCCGTGACGAGTTCCGCGAGCGCGTCAGCTGTGTTGAGCGCACCGCTCACCCAGGCCACACCCTCGCGCGGCGGCTGCGCCCGCCGGGTGAGGGCGTTGACCCGGTGCCCGGCTGCGATCGCCCGGTCGAGCAGCCGGGCCCCGACGAAACCGGTCGCGCCGGTAACCGCGATCCTCACAGCAGCGCCATGTGGTTGCGGTGGACGAGCGCGGCGCGCGGCGCGTAGCCGAGCAGGACGGCGTGTTCCTCGCGGCGATGCCCGATCAGCCTGGCGGCGTCGGCGGCGTCATACTCGCTCAGCCCCCGCGCGACCGGACCGGCCGGTCCGATGATCGCAACGAGGTCGCCGCGTGCGAAGCTGCCCTCGATCCGCATCACGCCCGCGGCGAGCAGGCTTGCGCCACCCGCGAGCGCCTGCGCCGCGCCGGCATCAACGTGCAGCGTGCCGCGTGCCGTGAGCCCGCCCGCCAGCCATGCCTTGCGCGCGGGGGCGCCACGCTCGGCGACGAACAGCGTGTGGCGCGCCTCGGTCGAGAGCGGGCGCTCGATCCGCCCCGACGCGATCGCGAGCGAGGCGCCCGCGCTCGCCGCGATCCGCGCGGCGGCGATCTTCGACACCATGCCCCCCGATCCCATCCCGGAAGTGGAGCCGGTGTCGGCCATCGCCGTGATCGCCGCGTCGATCCGTTCGACGCGCGACATGTGGGCGGCACCGGGCAGGGCGGGGTTGCGGTCGTAGAGGCCGTCGACGTCGCTCAGCAGGATCACGCCCGCCGCGCCCGCCGCCTGTGCGACGCGGGCGGCCAGCCGATCATTGTCGCCGAAGCGGATCTCCTCGGTCGCGACGCTGTCGTTCTCGTTCAAGACGGGTACGACGCCGAGCGTCAACAGGCGATCGAGCGTCGCCGCGGCGTTCAGGTACCGACGGCGATCCTCCAGGTCATCCAGCGTCAGCAGCATCTGCGCGGCGGTGAGCCCCTCCGCGGCGAGCACGGCTGCCCAGGTCTGCGACAGCGCGATCTGTCCGACGGCGGCGGCGGCCTGCGCGTCCTCCAGGCTAGCGCGGCCGCCCTTCGCGAGCCCCAGCCGCCGCGCGCCGAGCGCGATCGCGCCGGACGAGACGATCGCAACCTGTTGCCCGGCCGTCACCCGCGTGGCGACATCGGCCGCGACCCCGGCGAGCCACGCGCTGCGGACGCTGCCATCGGCCTCGACGAGCAAGGCCGAGCCGATCTTGACGATCAGCCGTGGGCAGTCGGCGGGCGGAAAGAGGCTCATGTCGCCGCGTGCGTTAGCGACCGGCGCCGAGCCGCGTCTAGTCGCGCGCGAAGATCTCGTCGTGCGGGATCGTGAGCCTGAGGGATGGCAGGGGAACGTCGACCGGCTCGCCATGCTCGACGTCGCTCCACCCGTGCACCGCGGTCCGCTGCACGATCCGAAGCCGCTCGGTCGCTATGTCCACGAAGACGATGGTGTCGATGCTGTCGAGCGCCTTGTACTCGTCGAGCTTGATGCGCAGGTCCGTGCGAGCGGTGCCGGCGGAAAGTACTTCGAAGATCACGCGAGGATCGTCGAAGGCCTTTGTGTTGTCATTTTCCCGACCGTCACGACCGCAGAACACGCTGACATCCGGATAGCGGATCGAGCGGCTGTGCGTAAGCGTGGCCATGTCAGATCCGTACGGACGACAGCCGGAGCCTCGTAGTCGTTGCCGAAGCCACGCGACGATGTTGGCTTGAACTTCTGCGTGGCGGGCCGTGCCGCCGGCCATCATCCGGATCACGCCGTTATCGAGCTCGGCCTTCTTTTCGCCGAACTCGATTTCCAGGAAGTCGGCGGCGCTTAACAGCGGGTATGCAGGTTCCGAGGCCATGCTCGGATCATAGCAGAGCGGCCACCCTCCCTCAAACTGGCGACCACTCCAGCTCGTCCTCGCCTTCGTCGTCGGCGGCGACCGGTGCGCTCTCCTCGCTCATCGCGTCGAGCAGCCGGTCGAGCACCCAGTCAACGCCAATCCCGGCCGCGCCGGAGAGCGGGATCACTTGCGCGTCGCTCGCCGCCTCCAGCTCGGCCGACAGGGCCGCGATCAGCTCCTCGTCCAAGGTGTCGATCTTGTTGAGCGCGACCACCACCGGCTTGTCGGCGAGTCCGGCGCCGTAGGCCGCAAGCTCGTCGCGGACAACGCGGAAGCTTTCCGCCACGTCGGCGTCGTTCGCGTCGACCAGGTGGAGCAGCACGCGGCACCGCTCGATGTGCCCCAGGAAGCGGTCGCCGATCCCGGCGCCCTCCGCCGCGCCCTCGATCAGCCCCGGGATATCAGCGACCACGAACTCGCGCTCGCGGTGACGCACGACGCCGAGCTGGGGGCGGGTGGTGGTAAAGGCATAGGCGCCGACCTTGGCCTGCGCGTTGGTCACGGCGTTGATGAAGGTCGACTTGCCGGCGTTGGGTAGTCCGACCAGCCCGGCGTCGGCGAGCAGCTTCAGCCGCAGCCAGACCCATGCTTCGTCACCCGGCCAGCCGGTGCCGTGCTGGCGCGGCGCGCGGTTGGTGGAGGTTTTGTAGCTCGCGTTGCCGCGCCCGCCGTCGCCGCCGCGCAGGAAGACCTCGCGCTGGCCCGCCCGGGTGAAATCGGCAAGGACGTGCTCCTTGTCTTCCGAGAGGATCTGGGTGCCGATCGGCACCTTTATTACCAGATCCTCGCCGCCCGCGCCGGTGCGGTTGCTGCCCGACCCGCCCTGTCCGCGGGGCGCGCGGAAGTGCTGGGTGTAGCGGAAGTCGATCAGCGTATTCAGCCCGGGGACGGCCTCGAACACGATGTCGCCGCCCTTGCCGCCATTGCCGCCGTCGGGGCCGCCATATTCGATGAACTTCTCACGGCGGAACGAGACGGCGCCGCCGCCCCCGGCGCCCGAGCGGACGAAGATCTTGGCCTGGTCTAGGAAGTGCATGGCGGGCGTTGTAGCGCCTTGGCACCGCTAAGGCGACACAAGAGCGCCGGCCCGGCCGGCGGGGCTACAGCCCCGGCCGACGACGCGGCTTTGCCGCGGCGCTGCGCATGCGGCACGAAGCTCGGCACGAACGGGAGGGTAGGGGAAGGTCCTCGACCGCGGCCCGCCTCCTCCTATCGCCGCCCCGCCATCAATCCCCGCGCCGCGAGCTCGCGCGCCTTGTCGCGTGGCAGCCCGAGCGCCTTCGCCATCGGTCCGCCGAGCAGCGCGTCGCCGAGCGCCATCAGCACCAGTTGCAGCGTGTCCTCGTGGATCGGGCGGCCGGGCATGTCGTCCCGCTCGACCAGTTCGTCGACCAGCCGGTGGATCGCCTCCAGGATCGGATTGAGCGCATCCTCGTTCCCCGACAGGATCATCCAGCTGGCGAGCGCGCCCGCGCCGCCACGACCGAAGGCGTCGAAAGTGAGCGCCACCACCTCGCCCGGATCCTGGTCACCGGCGCGCGCGCGCAGCACCGCCGCGCCGATCTCCCCCACGATCTGGTCGGCCATGGAGGCGATCAGCGCCCGCTGTAGCCCGCCGGCCGACCCGAAATGGTGGAGCAGGTTGGCGTGGGTCCGCCCGACCCGCGCCGCCACCGCCTTCAGCGTCACCGCCTGCGGCCCGTCCTCCACCAACAGCACGCGCGCCGCTTCCAGGGCCGCATCACGCGACTGTTCGGGACTAAGTCTCTTGGGGATGGCGATAGACATGGATGAAAGGCAGCACTGATCGCCCCACTTAGGAGCAAAGGGGCGAACAACGCAAAGGCTACGGCCGTGCCAGCCAAGGAGGCGCGCGATCCATCCATCGGCCAGGGCCGTTGTACCGCCATTGACCGGAATTGGCCGCTTCAGGCGGCCGGTATCAGGCGGGTGGCTGCTCGTCCGCGGGAACGGGCGTGATCTCGTAGATCGACACTTCGCTGTTGACGCCCGGCAAGGTCAGGTGCCAGCGGAACGACCCGGTCCGCTCGAGCACGCCCGCCAAGTCCTGCGTCGGGTCGGTTCCGTACTGCTCCTCGGCGGTACCCGCCTGGCGCCTGCCGAGAAACACCATCCGTCGGTCGTCGTCCGGGTAGAGCCAGCCGATCGGCTGATCAGACCCGGTTTGCTTGGTGAAGGAGAAGCGACCTTCGCTTTCCCCGCGAATGTAGCAGAAGAACGACGGGAAAGCGCGAAAGGTGGGGGCGGCGCGCCGCGCGGCCGGAGTCGAGAAGCGCACCAGCCGGCAGTTGTAGGAACCAGGCGACGGAGCGACATGATCGAGTGCCGGACTGCCGAGCGCCGGCGCCTCGGCCGTCAGCCGCGTGCGAGCGGACCGCGGCAATCGCGACAGAATGCTTGTTCGGCGTGCTGCGATCGTCTGTAGCAGCGCAGCATCGGCCGGGCGCACGATCCGCTCCCACTCGGGCCGGGGCGCCTCCACGATCGGCTCCGAACTGACCGTCACCGGCGCCACGGCCGGCGTGCGCGCGCAGCCCGCCACGGTCAGTCCCAGCGACAGCGTAAGCAGCAGCGCGCGCATCGTAACCCTCTGTTCAGAAACGTTACCAGCGGATTGACGCCTCAAAGGTTAACAAATCGTTGACGCCGCGATGGGCGACAAGCCGGGAGCGACCGGCTGCATCATGGGGCGGCGTTCGATGGAGCGACACACCTTCATGCGCGACGTCACCAACAAGCAGCAGCCGGCCGGCATCCAGGCGACGGGCAAGCTGTTCGACCTGCCGGCCGGCGCGGTCAACGTCGCGGTCGGCGGCGAATATCGTAGGGACAGCTTGCACGTTATCGCCGACGCCTTCGAGTGTTTCGACAGATGAAGAAGGCACCCGGAACGCGCGCCACTGGCGCTGGCGCGACAGGCGACTAAGCTCACGCGCCTACAAGGGAAAGTTCTGCCGATGTCCGTCCGTGCGCTGCTGTTCGCCACTGCCCTCGCGTCCGCTCCCGTCGGGGCGGGGGCGCAGGTCACCGCGCCCGACCGCTTCTTTAAGCAGCCGGTCGGGAGCGACTATTACCTGGCGAACTACGCCGAGTACGAAGCCTATCTGAAGCGGATCGCGGGCGAGTCGGACCGCATAAAGCTCATGGACATCGGCAAGACGGCGGAGGGACGGACGATGTGGGTGGCGATCGTCTCGTCACCCGCCAACCTCGCGCGGCTCGATGAGTATCGCAGCACCGCGGAGAAGCTGGCGCGCGGGCGGGTGAGCGAGGCGGAGGCGCGCCAGCTCGCCGCGACGGGGAAGGCCGTGGTGTGGATCGATGCGGGCATGCACGCGACGGAGACGGTGACCTCGCAGGGGCAGATCCAGGTCCTCCACAAGCTGCTGAGCGGGTCGGACGCGGAGACGCTCCGGACGCTGGACGACTGCATCCTGCTGTTCGGACACGACAATCCGGACGGCATGGACCTGGTCAGCAACTGGTACATGCGCCACGCCGACCCGAAGAAACGGGAGTTCGCGACGCTGCCGCGACTCTATCAAAAATACATCGGCCACGATAACAACCGCGACAGCTACATGGCCAACATGCCGGAGACGGAGAACGTCAACCGCGTGCTGTTTCGCCAGTGGTACCCCCAGATCGTCTACAACCAGCACCAGACCGGGCCGGAGGGGATGGTGGTGTTCGTGCCGCCGTTCCGCGACCCGTTCAACTTCAACTACGACCCGATCGTGATGTCGCAGCTGAGCGAGGTCGGCTTCGCGATGCACTCGCGGCTGATCGCCGAAGGAAAGGCGGGCTCGGGGATGCGCAGCGCCGCGCGCTATTCTACCTGGCACAACGGGATGGAACGATCCGTCTCCTACTTCCACAACTCAATCGGGCTGCTGACGGAGATCATCGGCGGACCCACGCCGGAAAAGATCCCGCTGGTCCCCGCGACCCAGCTGCCGCGCGGCGACGAGATGCTGCCGATCGCGCCGCAGGAGTGGCACCTCCAGCAGACGCTCGACTATCAGTGGAGCCTCGACCGCGCGGTGATCGACTATGCCTCGCGCAACCGCGAGCGGCTGCTGTTCAACATCTGGCGGATGGGCGCGAACAGCATCGCGCGGGGCAACACCGATAGCTGGACGATTACGCCGACCAAGGTCGGACGACTCGATGCGGCCGCGCCGCTGGAGGCGCGTGGCGCGCGCAAGGTCGATCCGGCGCTCTACAAGACGCTGATGCAGGCGCCCGCCGAGCGCGATCCGCGCGCCTACGTCATTCCCGCCGACCAGCGCGACCTGCCGACCGCGGTCACCTTCCTCAACGCCCTTATCAAGAATGGGGTGGAGGTGGAGCGCGCCGATCAGCCGTTCAGCGCCGGCGGCAAGAGCTACCCAGCAGGCTCCTATGTGGTGCGCACCGCGCAGGCCTACCGCCCGCACGTGCTCGACATGTTCGAGCCGCAGGACCACCCGCACGACACCGAGTACCCTGGCGGCCCGCCCAAGGCGCCGTACGACGTCACCGGCTACACGCTCGCCTACCAGATGGGCGTGACGTTCGACCGCGTGCTCGATCCCTTCGACGCGCCGCTCACCGCCGTGCCGGACCTGATGACGCCGCCGCCGGGCCGCATCATCGGCAGCGGCCAGGCCGGCTGGCTGGTGGGTCACGAGACCAACAACAGCTTCATCCTGACCAACCGTCTGCTGAAGGTCAGGGTGCCGGTGCGGTGGATGTCGGGCGCGACCAGCGCCGACGGTGCCGCGCTCCAGCCCGGTGCGCTGTGGGTACCCGCGTCGACCAAGGCGCGCGCGATCCTGGAGAAGGGCACGGCCGAGCTCGGCATCACCGCCCACGCGGTTGCCGCGCAGCCGAGCGGCGCAAGCATCGCGCTGAAGCCCGTGCGCGTGGGGCTGGTGGACCGCTGGGGCGGGCTGATGCCGGCAGGCTGGACGCGCTGGCTGCTGGAGCGCTTCGAGTTCTCCTTTGAACAGGTGTTTCCGCAGCGCCTGGATGCCGGCAACCTCGCCCGCGACTACGACGTGCTGCTGTTCACCGACGACGCGATGCCGCCCAAGGGTGCATGGGGCAGTGACCGGCCAGGGCAGCAGCCCGAGGTCGTCGATACGCCGACGGAGATGCGCCGGATGCTCGGAACCGCGACCGATGCGAAGACCGCGCCCGCCGTCGCCGAGTTCGTCCGCGGTGGCGGTGCGGCGGTTGCGATCGGCAGCTCCGGGCGCCTGGCGGAACTGCTCGGGACCGCGCTCAAGCCCGCGCTGTCACGCCAGGTCGACGGCGCCCCGCGCCCGCTGGACACCAAGGAGTTCTTCATCCCCGGCACCGTGCTGCGCGCCCGGGTCGACAACACGCAGCCGCTCGGCTTCGGACTGCCGAGCGAGGTCGACGTGTTCTTCGCCTCGTCGCAAACCTTCATGCCGCCTTTTGGCGCTCCCGGTACCCGCCGCGTGTCGTGGTTTGAGGGCCGCGACCTGCTCCGCAGCGGCTGGGCGGTCGGCGAGGAGAAGCTCGCCGGCACGATCGCGGTCGCCGACGTCGACGTCGGTCGCGGCAAGCTGTTCCTGATGGGCCCGGAGGTCGCGCAGCGAGCGCAGAGCTACGGCACCTTCAAGTTCCTGTTCAACGCGCTGCTTTACGGTGGGGCGGAGCGATAAGATGGTCGGGTGGCGCGGGTTGCGGCACGGCTAATGGTCGTCACTCTGTCCCGAATACTCGGGTAATCAGCTGCGATCTGCCGCCGGATGGCGGCGGTTCAGACTGATCCGGGGATCGACCAACAATCGCGAGCATCATTCATCACGTGGCGCGACTCTGCGCCGTCGGGCTGATTGCCTGCTCCGGTGCGACCCTCGCGGCGCGCGACGTTCCTGCGGCTACCGCAACCACCCAGGCGTCCCCGCCGGCCACAGCGGTGCCGCGTCGCGCACGAAACGTCATCATCTTCCTGGCGGACGCCGGTAGGGCCGCGACGCTCAATGCCGCAAGCCTGCTTGGCTATGGCGAGCCGCTGAAGCTGCGGGTGCAGCAGTGGTCGCACCTGGACTCAGCGAGACGCCGCCGGTCAATCGCTACGTGTCGGACTCTGCCAACGGCATGTCGGCGATCATGACGGGGGTGAAGGCCGGAGCGAAGCGGGTCCGGGGCTATTGTCCGGGCGCGCCTATTCGACGTGGTTATACAGGCGTGGGATGGAAGGCCGATCCGGCGTGTTCCGCACGCTGCTCGATCGACGGACCTCGCGCGCCACACCGTGGGTTAGCGAGGTGCACGGCTGGTAAGTGGCGGAGAGGGAGGGATTCGAACCCTCGGTACCGTTGCCGGCACGCCGCATTTCGAGTGCGGTGCATTCGACCACTCTGCCACCTCTCCGCGAGGGGATCGCGCCGCCTGTGGTCTGATCGACAGGCCCGGCGCGGGTCGTGAGCGGGCGCGCTTAGCGGATGTTTTCGGGGGCGGCAAGCGCTGCGGCTTGTGCACTGCGCAAAGTGCCCTACGTTGCCTGACATGACGCATCACCCTGTGCTTGCCGAGGCATTCGCCCCCGGCGTTCCCCTGCCGCCGGTCGCCAGCGCCCGTTTCACCATCGGTGACGTGGTGAAGCACCGACTGCTCGATTTCCGCGGCGTGGTGTTCGACGTCGACCCGGTCTTCGCCAACACGGACGAGTGGTATGAGGCGATCCCGGAGGGGATCCGCCCGCACAAGGACCAGCCCTTCTACCATCTGCTCGCCGAGAACGACGAGTCGACCTACATCGCCTATGTCAGCCAGCAGAACCTTGTCCGGGACGGAAGCGACGAGCCGGTCGACCATCCCGCGATCGCGGGGCTGTTCGACCGGCTGGTCGACGGGCGCTACCGGCTCCGCCAGCAGCACCGCCACTGAGGCGCGGGGAGCCGCGCGGGCTCCCCGGTGGGAAGGTCAGTACTTCACGCGGACGCGGGCGTAGTAGAAGCCGCCGTTGACGCCGAACGGTCCGCCGTTGCGCGGATAGACCTGACCATCCGCTGTCCCGCCGCCGACCAGCGGGAAGGTGTTGATCGTCGCCGTCTGGCGCAGGCGATCAGGCTTCTCGTCCGTGAAGTTCTGCGCACCGATCGCCAGCGTGAAATGCTCGGCAAAGGTGTAGGCGAGTTCCAGGTCGGTGGTAAACTTGTCCCCGAACACCTGGTTGGCGAAGGCGGGCGTCGACGCGGTCGCCGCGGTGATGCCGTAGTCCTGCGCGCTGGTGAAGGAGCTGTAATAGTTCTCCCGCACGTTGAAGGTCAGCCCGCGCAGGTTGATCGTGCCGTTAAACACCGCGCGGTGGCGCGGCGCCAGCCGCTCGGCGTCGATCAGCTGTGCGGCACTGACCACCCGCGTGTCGAAGCTGCGGACATCCGTCTTGTTGTAGTTGTACGCGAGCGAGAAGGTCAGGTCCGCTTCGCTGAGGCTGGTGCGCCAGGTGCCGACGAAGTCAATGCCGCGGGTGCGGGTGTTGAAGCCGTTGGTGAAATACTGGACCTGGCCGCCAACGCCGACCGGCAGCAGGGACGGCTGTGCCGCGAGATCGGCGGCGGAAACGATGAACGGGCTGGTGAGGCCGATCCGGTCGCGCAGGTCGATCTGGTAGGCGTCGACCGTCACCGTCAGTGACCGCAGCGGCTCCAGCACCACGCCGAGCCCGTAGTTGGTCGATTCCTCCGGCGTGAGGCCGGTCGCGCCGTAGTATTGCGCCACGGGGTTGTTGGTCGGGTAGGTGCCTGCCTGAAAGGCGACGCCGTTGTTGAACGAGGTCGTGACGATCGACACGTTGGACTGGCCGGGTGAGGGCGCGTGGAAGCCGGTGCCGATGCTGCCGCGGACGGAGAAGCCCTCCGTCAGCCGGAACAGCGCGTTGACCTTCCCCACCCAGGCGTCGCCGAAAGTGTTGTAGTGCTCGTACCGGCCGGCCGCGCCGACGGTAAATGCTTCCGTGATGTCCGTCTCCAGCCCGGCGTATATGCCGTAGCTTTCCTGGCTGAAGCTGCCCGCGGTCGCCGGGCTGGTACCGGCGTAGCCGCTCGCGCCGACGCCCTGCGCCGCCGTCGTGCCGCTGAAGGTGTACACGCCCGGCGCCGTTTGCGTATAGAGCCGCTGCGCGACCGCGTACGGGCCGACGCCGTAGGACTGCGGATCGCCGGCGGTCTGCTCGTATGTCTCCTTGCGGAACTCGCCGCCGAGCGAGATGGTGACGGGGCTCGCGAACCCGACCTCGGCCGCGTAGGTGAAGTCGGCGTTGGCGTTCACTTCCTCTTGGATCAGGTCGCCGAACTCGAACTCGGTCTGGGTCTGCGGCCCGTAGGACGCGTTTAGCGACGAGTACATCGAGAGCGTCAGCTTGTTGCGAGCGAGCGTTCCCGACACGTCATAGGTGAACGCGCCGGATCGGCCCTTCAGCCCCAGCACGCCGTAGAGCTGCTCCGTTTCACCCTGGAAACGGGGCGTGAAGCCCGCCGGGTAGAGCTGGCTGAAGCGAAAGGTGTTGTTGTCGGCGACGAAGCCGCCGGTTGGGCAGGTCGCGTTGCCGGCCGGGCAGGGGGTCAGGTAGAAGGTGTTGTTGAACAGCGGGTTGGCGCCGAACGTCACGTTGACGCCGTTCGAATTGGGCGCGCTGCTCGTCACCGACGGGCGGTAGTTGAAGCTCTGGTCGCCGTCCGTGTTCGCGTAGTTGCCGAAGAAGTAAAGCCGTGCGGCCGGGCTGATGTCGAGCGCGGCGTTGACCACCGCCTTGTACCCACTCGACGGCGAGCTGCCCCAGTACTGCACCGGTCCGGGAAAGTTCGGCAGCTGTGCGGCGAGCGCAGGGAAGTTCTGGGCGAAGCGGACGGCTGCCGGGCGGGTCACGCCGCGGCTGGTCTGCGCGTCGTCGTAATATTCGCCGGTGATGTTGATGAAGCCGAAGTCGCGCTTGAACCCGACGTTGCCGGCGATCTGGTAGCTTTCCCCGTCACCCGCGTAGTATTCGCCGGCGCGGCCGACGAGCTCGAACCCGCCGTCTTCGCGCAGGCCGTAGTTGAGCACGCCCGCGATCGCGTCCGATCCGTACTGGGCGGTCGCGCCTTCGCGCAGCACCTGGAGGTTGCCGACCGCGAGCGACGGAATGGCGGAGATGTCGGGGCCCTGCGCGCCGCGACCAAGGCCGGTGTCGCTTCCGCCGTAGACCTGGACCAGCGCCGAGCGATTGTAGCGCCGGCCGTTCAGCATCACGAGCACCTGGTCGCCCGACAAGCCGCGCAGCGACGGCGAGCGGACAAAGGTGGAGGCGTCGGAGATCGTGTTCTGTCCGACGAAGAACGACGGCACGATGTTGCGGACCACGTCGATCATGTTGGCGGCGGGCTGCGCGCTGATTTCCGCGGCGCTGATGATGTCGACGGGGGAGGGCGAATCGGTCGCGGTGCGGTCGGTCCGGCGGGTGCCGATCACGACAATGTTCTCGTCGGTGGCGGTCGCTGCCTCGTCACCCTGTTCCGCCGTGTCGGCGGGCCGGCCGAGCGTCTGCGCATAGGCGGGAGCTGCCGCAATCGTCGCTGCTGCGATCGCGATCGTCGACGCAAGGAATCTTGTCATTTGTGTACCTCTGGCTGCGTGGTTGCTCCTTTGCTTCGACCTGCGGGGTGGTGACGGTCGGCGTGCGCCGTCATCCTTGTCGGCGGGAGTGGGTCACGTATTGCGCTGCAGCACAATGGCGAGACCTCCTCGCACACGTTTTCTGATCAGGGTTGTTGCAGGAATGCTACAGCTTCGCGATGCCGGACAGCAGTTGACAGCCGGGCGCCGCTCCAGTAGCTGCCGCCCTTCATCCCGACCGGCCTTGCCGGCGCGGGGCACATGCTTTGGATGAGAGTTTTAACGCCATGTTCGCAGTCGTGCGCACGGGCGGCAAGCAGTATCGCGTTGCCGCCGGAGACAAGATCGTCGTCGAGAAGATCGAGGGCGATGCCGGTTCGTCGATCACGCTCGGCGACGTGCTGCTCGCGGGCGAAGGCTCGGAGCTGAAGAGCGTGTCGGGCCTGTCCGTCGCCGCCGAAATCGTCGCGCAGGCGAAGGGCGAGAAGGTCATCGTCTTCAAGAAGCGCCGCCGTCACAACTACCGCCGCAAGAACGGCCACCGCCAGCAGCACACGATCCTGAAGATCGTGTCGATCGGCGGGTCGGACAAGCAGGGCTGAGCGGCACACAAGGGTTCGGAAGAGAGTCTAGGTCATGGCACACAAGAAAGCAGGCGGCTCCTCGCGCAACGGTCGTGATTCGGCCGGCCGTCGTCTCGGCGTGAAGAAGTTCGGTGGCGAGGCCGTCATCGCGGGCAACATCATCGTGCGTCAGCGCGGGACCAAGGTGTACCCGGGCGCGAACGTCGGCATGGGCAAGGATCACACCCTGTTCGCGCTGACCGACGGCCGCGTGCTGTTCAAGGACGGCAAGCTCGGCCGCAAGTTCGCGACCGTCGAGATTATGGCGGAAGCCGCCGAATAACGGGCAACCGGACGGGTTGCCACCAGGGTGACCCGGGTTCCAGCAGCGGAACCAACACCAAAGGGAGACGGGTCACCCCGGCTCCCTTTTTTCATGCTCCCTCGACCAGCCGTCGCCGGCCCGTCACCTCCGCGTGGCACCGGCGCGGCCACGAACGAGGAGAGTGCAATGTTCGCCCGTACGCCCCGATTGACGCTTCGGCCCGGCTGGATCGAGGACGCGCCTGCGCTTGCTCAGGCGATCGCGCACGAGGCGGTCGTGATGCGCCTGGCGCACGTGCCCTGGCCGTATACGGTTGCGGACGCCGAGCATTTTCTCTCCATGTTGCTCGGCCGGGGAGAGGCCGCGTGCCTCGTGTTCGCGCATGACGGCGGCACGACGCTGGTCGGCGGTGTGGGCGTCCACGGCTCGGCGGGTGCCTTCGAGCTCGGCTACTGGTTCACGCCCGCCGCGTGGGGTCGCGGCTATGCGACCGAGGCGGGGCGGGCGATGCTCGGCATGGCGCGCCATGCGCTCGGCCACCGCGCGCTGGCGTCCGGCCACCAGCTCGACAATCCGGCGTCCGGGCGGGTGCTGCGCAAGCTCGGCTTCGTCCCGACCGGCCGGGTCGAGCGCCGCGCGTGCCGCGCCCGCGGCTGCGACGTGGAGGTGGCGACCTACGCCTGCGACCTGACGGACGCGGCATGCGACCCGCCGCGCATGGCGGCGTGAACCAGCGCGGCGGGCGGGCGTTCAGGCGGCTGTACCAACTCCGGCGAAAGGGAGACACTCCATGACCGACACGGCTACGCAGACCACCACGTCGAACGGCAAGACCGCGCTCAGCGACGACCTGAAGACCCATTTCGGCGGTGACGCGCCGATCGTAGACAAGGCGAAGGGTTTCGCCAAGGCGCGTCCGTGGACCAGCGCCGCCTTCCTGGGCGTGGCCGCGATCGCCGTCCTCAACTCGCTGCGCGGCAAGCAGCTGTCCTGATCGCCAGCCGGGGCGGGGCCGACGCGCTTGCGCGCGGCTCCGCACCGCTGCGGCGGCATGGCGGCGTCCGGACCTCACCCGAGGACCCGCAAAGCGCCTAACCTCGGTAAGCCGGCCTGCAACGCCCGAGCACTGCGTACGTTGGCGAACCGATGTCCCGGCTTGCCCCGCAACCTACCCTGACCGAGGCTGAACGCGAGGGCGGCCTGCGCTTGCTGGTCAGGGAGGCGGCGTTCTCCGGCGGCACCGCGGCGCTCACCACGGGCGTCATCCTGACGGCGTTCGCCCTGCACCTCGGCGCATCCAACATCATGGTCGGGGTGCTCGCCAGCGCGCCCTTCCTCGCGCAATTGCTGCAGCTGCCCGCGATCGGGCTGGTCGAGCGCTGGCGCCGCCGCAAGCTGATCGCGGTCGGCTCCAGCCTGATCGGCCGCGCGATGCTCGCGGTCATGGCTGTCCTCGCCTTCACGAGCGGCACGCCCGCGCTACTCATTTTCCTGGCGGCGCAGCTCATCCTGTGCGGCTTTGGCGCGGTCGGGACCTGCGCATGGAACGCGTGGATGCGCGATCTCGCGCCGGACGAGCGGCTGAGACAGGTGTTCGCACGCCGTACGGTCTGGCTGAGCCTGATCAGCCTGCTGCTCGGGCTGGTGGCGGCACTCGCGCTCGACCTGACGCCGGCTGGGTCGGAGGAGCGCGCGACCGTCTTTGCAGGCATGTTCGCAATCGGCTGCTTGACTGGCCTTATCAGCGCCTGGATGGTGGCGGCCATGCCGGAGCCCGCGATGCCGGCCGCCGCCGGCCCCGTTCAGTGGCGATCGCTGCTCGGCGAGCCGCTCGCCGACCCGTTCTTCACCGTCTTCATCGTGTGGCAGCTCCGCTTCCCGATCAGCTTCGTGATGCTGGATGTCGTGAGCCAGGTCGCCAACATCGCCGCGGTGCGGCTGTGGCGGCCGAGCAGCGCGCGATGATCGCGCGCGAGGAGATGCTCCGCGCCGATGACATCGCCGAGGCGGTCGAGTTCATCCTGACCCGCCCGCACCGGGCCGATGTCGTCATGCTGCGGATGGAGCCGCGCATTCAGGCGCTCGCATGATCCGCCTGATCGCCGGCGGCTATGAGGAGGCGGGTGCGGCCGGCCTTTATCCGCTGGTGCTCGAGGCCGGTTCGCTCAGGGTCGAGCCGCCTGTGGCGGGGATCAACAACGTATCGGGCGGCCTTCGCGTACCGGGCACGAACCGGTGGTACGTCGTGGAGGAGCGCGCCGGCCGCGTTCTGCTGATCGACGGTGACGGCGGCTGGCAGGTGATCGCCGCTGGCGAGTCCGGCGGCGACGGACCGTGCCACCTGGCGCTTGCTCCCGACGGCCGCGCGCTCGCGGCCGCCAATTACGACAGCGGCGATGTCGCGGTGCTGACCATCGGAGAGGATGGGCTGCCGAGCCGGTCGAGTGCCCATCGCGCGGTCGGCAGCGGTCTGGATGCCGAGCGGCAAGGTGGGCCGCACGCGCACTGGGTCGGTTACGGCCGCGACGGGCGGCTCTACGCGACCGATCTTGGTGTCGACCGCGTCCTCGCCTTCGCCGATGCCCACATGGCCGAGGCGAGCGTCGCCTTTGCCGCGCCGGCGGGCAGTGGACCTCGCCAGATCGCCTTTCATCCGGTACTTCCGCGAGCCTATCTGGTGAGCGAGCTAGCCTCTACGCTAACCGTTCTGGATTGTAGCGCGGAGCAGTGGCGAGCAGTTGCGACGCTCTCGACGCTGCCTGCCGGCATCCGCACCGAAAGCCTGGGCGGCGCGATGGCGATCGATGCAGTCGGCACCCGCCTGTACGTCACCAATCGCGGACACGACAGCGTTGCCACCTTCGCGCTCGACCGCCGCGGTGATGCGGCGGTGCATGGGCACGTTTCAAGTGGTGGCCGCTCACCCCGCTACCTGCTGCTCTGCGGCGATCAGTTGCTCGTCGCGCACGAGCAGGCGGGCGGCGTCACGCTGCTGCCGATCGGGGCGGACGGTCTGCCGCAAACGGTGATCGCGCGGGCGGACGTGCCCGGCGCCGCTTTCCTGGGAGTTGTTGACTGATGAAGGCTGTGCTCAAGACCGCCGATGGCCGCTTCACCATCGAGCAGGTGGACGATCCTTCGCTGCCCGCGGCCGACTGGGTCAAGGAGCGGGTGCGGGTCGCCGGAATCTGCGGCACCGACCTGCGCCACTGGAAGAAGCCGGAAGGCGAGCTGCGCTGCTGCATCATGGGGCATGAGTTGGCCGGCGAGGTCGTGGAGGTCGGTGCGGACGTGACCCGTGTCGAGGTGGGAGACCGGGTGCTGGTCGAATCGGTGCTCGGCCGCGGCCACTGTGAGTGGTGCCGTGTGCAGCAGTATAATCGCTGTCCCGACCTCTACCCGACCCGCCGTGCCAGCGTGTCGCGCGCCTATGCCGAATATGTCGTCGGGCCCGAGCACAAGTTCTATCGCCTGCCGGACGAGATCGGGTTCGAGGAGGCCGCCCTGCTCGACACTTACGCCGTATGCCTCCACGCGCAGCACCTGTCGGGGCTGACGATCAACGCGAAGGTTGCGATCATCGGGGCCGGGCCGATCGGCTGGGGCAGCTGATGCTGGCGAAGGCGAGCGGCGCCGACGTCGCGATCATCGACACTGTCGCCCACTCGCTGGAGGTCGCGCGGGTGCTCGGCGCCGACCTGACGATCAGGTCTGACGCGGAGGACGCGGCGGCAGCGGTCCGGTCGTTCACCGACGGGCGCGGCGCCGACGTGGTGTTCGAATGCGCGGGCGGCGTGTCGATGCCCCAGACGCTGCCGCTAGCAACGCAGCTCGCGCGGCGCGGCGGGAAGGTGGTGATCGTCGGCGGCTTCGACGCGGGAAGACGAGCATCGCGCTGGAGTGGCAGCGCATGCAGATGTCGGAGATCACGCTGATCCCGACTGCGAGCTTCGCCTTTCACGACATCTACCCCGAGCAGGGCGAAGTGCTGGAGCTGCTCCGCCGCGGCAAGCTCAGCACCGCACCGCTGATCACCCACCGCTTCCCGCTCGACCGCATCAATAAGGCGTTTGACGTCGCGCAGGCCAAGGAGGAGACCGGCGCTATCTTCGTCTGCCTAGAGATCTAGCGTCGGGGCTCCAGCCGGATCACCTGCTCCGCCACCGCATTGACCGCCGCGCGCGAGAAGGAGAGGGGAGCGTACTGCCCGCTGAGCCAGCCCGGGAGCTGATCGCGGTAGTGCGGGCTGTCCGGATCGCCCGACAGTCCCGGCATGTTGAGGAAGCGTGACGCGTCCCAGTTGCCGACATCCATGACCATCCGCACCGATGCACCGTGTACCGCGGCGAAGCTGCTGCCACGATAGCCGGTGACTCCGGGCGTGCTCGACGAGCCGGAGACCGCGACGGGTCCGATCCGCATCTTGGCCGCGAGATCGGGCGGGGCGAGCGAGGCAACCGCCGGCTTCAGATCGAGCGTGTGGAGCCGTTCCCAGCGCCACTCGGTCATGTCCGGCCCGAGCAACCGGGTGAGCTGCGCCACCGTCGCCTCAAGGCTGTCGGTGAGCACCGCGCGCACCGCGGCGTTCGGGTCGGGCCCGAGGAGCAAGTCACGTGTCTCCAGCACGCGCAGCGCTGCGTCCGGCGAGTGCGCGTCGAGGATCGGCGTGAGCACCGGCGCCACCCGCACTACCAGCGTCTGGCTGAGGTGCTGCGTCACCCAAGTTTCGTAGATCGCGGCCGCAGCACTGTCGGCGCGGACGTCGCCGTTCCAGCCGCGCACCAGCGCGAGCGCCGCACGGCTCCGGTCGCTGCGCGGCTCGACCTGGTCGAGCAGGGCGCGCAGGCGAGCGGAGAGGAAGCTGACCGTGTCGTTCTGGAGCGCCGCCGCGTCATCCACCGACATGGTGCTGTCGGCGGCGAGCACCTGCGAAATGCGGTCGATGCGGCTGCGATCCGCCCACTCGTAGCCCGCCGGCTCGGCGCCCGCCGGCTGGTTCATCTCGTTGGCGGTCGCGAGCCAGCCCGCGACCGGGTTGCGCACCTGCGGCAGGTCGCGGCGGAAGCCCTGCCAGTCGTAACGACCGTCGCCCGGGACCGGCAGCAACCCGTCCGATCCTCGTCGCTGCGGGGCTAGGCCGCTTGCGATCCAGCCCGTCTCTCCGCTCACGTCCGCCCAGACGAGGTTGAGCGGCGGCGTGCCCCAATGCGCGGCGGCGCGCGCGAAATCGCTCCAGCTCTTCGCGCTGGCGAGCCACGACGCGGCGGCGTAGCCCGATGCGCCCGGCTCCATCCAAACCGTTCGGAGCGAAAAGCCGCGGCCGGCCGCGGCGTCCTGCTTCAGCACGGGGCCGGCGTGAGTGAACTTCAACGTGACGGCGACGGCCCGGCCGCTCTTCACCGGGATCACCTCCCGCACCGTCCTCATCCGCCGCCAGCCGCCCTTGTAGCGGTACTCGTCGGGGCGACCGGGACGCAGGTCGTGGACCTGCAAATCCTCCTGATCGGTGTTGAAGATGGTGAGCCCGAAAGCCGCGCGGTCATTATGCCCGAACGACACGCCCGGCACCGCCGGCTCGCCCGCGCCGATCAGCGACAGTCCCGGTGCCTCCAGATGCACCACGTAGCGGATGCTCGGCACCTGGAGCGCGCGGTGCGGATCGTTCGCCAGGATCGGGCGCCCGGTGGCCGTGCGGCGGCCGGCGACGACCCAGTTGTTGGAGCCGTCGGACAGGCCCGCGGCGGGCGCGGTCACGCCGGCGAAGCTCACCTCCTGGGTCGCGAGCATGTAGTCGGCGAGCACGTCCGCGGTGACGACGCACGGGTCGAGCCCGGCGGGCAACACCGGCCTGTGTTCCGGATAGAGCCGCACCCGCAGCCGATCCGCGTCGATCCCGGCGGCGCAGGCGACGCGCGCGCGCAGCACTTCGTTCTTGGCGTTGCTGACCAGCGTGTTGCTGCGGATGCGGACGGCGTCGGTCGCGTCCCAGCGCTCGGGACGGCTACCGGTCAGGCGGAACTCGGGAGGCAGGGGGCGGGTGCCCGCCAGCACCTCGTCCACGTACGCGTTGATCCCGGCGGCGAAGGCGGCGTACCGCGCCTGACTGCCGGGTGCGTAGCGCGTCCACTCCGCCGCCATCGATCCGCGGTAGAGGAACAGCCGTGCGGCGCGGTCCTGCCTCACATAGGCGGGTCCGAAGCTGGCCGACAGCCGCCCGAGCCCGCGCTTGCGCCACAGGTCGATCTGCCACAGCCGGTCGCGCGCGACGTTGTAGCCCTGAAGGAAATAGGCGTCGCGCTCGCTGGCGGCATAGATGTGGGCGAGGCCGTGGCGGTCGACCACGATCTCCGCCGGCGCGGCGAGCCCGGCGACCTGACGCTGCTCGGTTGCGGGCTGGGCGGTGGCGATCTGCGCTGGCGGGGCAGGCGAAAGAAGCAAAGAGATGACCTACAACGAGGAACCGTCACCCCAGCGCAGGCTGGGGTCCATGTCTGCATCGATCTGGCGCAACGTCACCGATCACGCGCAACAGACATGGATGCCAGCCTCCGCGGGCATGGCGGGAAGGGCGACGTTTGGGTCACCCAGCCACACCCAGCTGTTGGAGCATGAACGCCTGCCACTCGGCGTCCTGGCGAAAGCGTTCGAAGCGACCCGACTTGCCGCCATGCCCGGCCTCCATGTTGACCCGGAACAGCAGCGGATTGCGGTCGGTCTTTCGCTCGCGCAGGCGCGCCACCCACTTGGCGGGCTCGTAATACTGGACCTGGCTGTCCCACAGCCCGGTGCCGACGAAAAGCGCCGGATACGCCTTGGCCGCGACATTGTCGTAGGGCGAGTAGCTCAGCATGTAGTTATAGTATTCCTTCTGCGCCGGGTTGCCCCATTCGTCATATTCGAAGGTGGTGAGCGGGATCGACGCGTCGAGCATCGTAGTCACGACGTCCACGAACGGCACCTGCGCGATCATCACCTTGTAGTCGGCGGGCGCCATGTTCGCGACCGCCCCCATCAGCAGGCCGCCGGCCGAACCGCCGAGCGCCGCGACCCGGTCCTTCGCGACGTACTTTTGCGCGACCAGGTAGCGGGTGACGTCGATAAAGTCGGTGAAGCTGTTCTTCTTGTTGAGCAGGTGGCCGTCGTCGTACCAGCCGCGCCCCATCTCCTGCCCGCCGCGGATGTGCGCGATCGCGTATACCATGCCGCGGTCGAGAAGCGGGATCATGTCGGGGCGAAGCGACGGATCGGTCGAGCTGCCGTAGCTGCCATAGGCGTACTGGAGCATCGCGGCGGTGCCGTCGCGCTTGAATCCCTTCTTGTACGCAAGCGATACGGGCACCCGCGTCCCATCCCGGGCCGGCACCCAGACCCGCTCAGTGACGTAGTTCGCCGGGTCGTAGCTGGGCACCGGCGTGACCTTCAGCGTGCGGCGCTCACCGGTTAGCGCGTTGACCTCGAACGTCGTCGTCGGGGTGACCAGCGACGAATAGCTGTAGCGCACCCAAGGGGTGTCCGGCTCCTCGTTGACCGACAGGCCCATGCGATAGGCGGGCTCGTCCGCCTTGACCGGGAGCGACTTGCCCGCGTCGGTCAGCAGGCGGATCTGGCGGTTGCCGCCCTCGCGCTGGTCGATCGCGACGAAGCCGTTGAAGGGCTTGAAGCTTTCGATGAACACCCCGTCGCTCGCCGGCGTCAGGTCGCGCCAGGCGGCCGTGCCCCTCGCCATGTCGGCGTCGGCGACCGTCACCAGCTTGTAGTTCTTGGCGCCCCGATTGGTGCGGATGATCCAGCGGTTGCCGAGGTGGTCGGCGTCGTACTTGTGGTCGCGGGCACGCGGCGCGACGAGGGTAAAGGCACCGGGCGTCGCCGCCGGGGTGCAGCGCTGCTCGTCGCTGACGGTGCTGCCGACGCCGATGCAGATGTACCTGTCGTCGGTGGTCCGCGCGATCCCCATAGAGAAGGTGTCGTCCCTCTCCTCATAGTGCAGCGTGTCGGCGCTCGCCGGCGTGCCGAGCACGTGCGATTTGACGCGGTAGCCGCGCAGCGTCGTCGGGTCCTTTTCGACGTAGAAGATCGTCCGGTTGTCGTCCGCCCAGACCAGGTTCGGCTCGATGTTGGACAGGGTATCCGCCATCACCGTGCCGGTCGCGATGTCCTTGACCTTGAGCACGTACTGACGGCGACCGACCGTGTCCTCCGCCCAGGCGACCAGCCGGTTGTCCGGGCTTACCGCATAGTTGCTCAGCGCAAAAAAAGCTCTTGCCTGCGGCCATCTTGGGCTGGTCGAACAGCACCTCCGCCGTGGCGGTCGCCGAGCCGCGGCGCCGCTCGATCACCGGGTAGTTGGCGCCGGTGTCGAAGCGCGACTGATACCAGTAGCCGTCCTTCTGGAACGGCACGGAGCTGTCGTCCTGTTTGATGTGGCCGATCGTCTCCGCGTAGAGCTTCTCCTGGATCGGCTTCAGGGCCGCGAGCTGCGCGTCGGCATAGGCGTTCTCTGCGGAGAGATACGCGATCATCTCCGGGTTCTTGCGGGTGTCGTCGCGCAGCCAGTAATAGTCGTCGGCGCGAGCGCCGTTGGGCGACGTGACCTCGTACGGCTTCTTGATCGCGCGCGGCGGGGCGGGTTCCTGCGCCATGAGCGGAGCGATCGCGGTGAGAGCGAAACCGGCCAGAAGCAGTGCGCGCATTATGTGGTCCCCCGAAGTGCCGCGTGCGATGCTAGCGCGATCGCGCCGCCGCTCAAGCCGGATCGCTTGGCAAGCCGCCAACTGCCGCTAAGCTGCTGCACAGCGCTCGGGTGGGGGATCGATAGATGAGGAAGTTGGTGGCGGCGGCGCTCGGCTGCGCGCTGGCGATGGTCGCGACCGCCGCGGGCGCGCAGGACTTCTATCCCGGTGCCGACTATGACCCCGCGATCCCCGCGCCCGAAAGCGTGATCGGTCACCGGATCGGCGACGCGCTTACTCCGTCCGCGGACATCGCCCGCTACTTCCAGGCGCTGCACGACGCCGCGCCGACCCGGGTCGTCACCGGCGAGTACGGCAGGACGTGGGAAGGCCGCCCGCTCGTCTGGGCGGCGGTGAGTTCGCCCGAGAACATCGCGCGGCTGGAGGAGATCCGCGCCAACGCCCGCGCGCTCGCCGACCCGCGTCGCACCGGTGCCGCCGCAGCGCAGGGGATCATCGCGCGCCAGCCGGTCATCGTCGAGCTCGCCTACTCCATCCACGGGAACGAGGTGAGCCCGGCCGAGGCGGCGATGGCCGCCGCGCGTCACCTGCTCGCCGCGCGCGGTGATCCGCGCGTCGCGGCGATGTTGCAGAACGCGGTGGTGCTGTTCCTGCCCGCGCAGAACCCGGACGGCCGTGACCGCTTCATCGCCGGCTGGGCGGCGGCGCACGGCCTGGCGGTGGACGACGATCCGCTCTCGGCCGAGCGGTCGGAGCCGTGGCCGTCGGGCCGCTTCAACCACTATCTCTTCGATCTCAACCGCGATTTCTTCGCGCAGACTCAGCCGGAAACGCGCGGGCACACGCAGCTCTCGCTCGAGTGGCGGCCGCAGGTGGTGGTCGACGCGCACGAAATGGGGACGGACGAGACCTTCTTCTTCCCGCCCGAGGCCAACCCCAAGAACCCGCTGCTGCCGGAAGCGCAGGTCCGCTCCCGTGACCTGTTCGGTCGCGCCAACGCCGCGGCGTTCGATCGCGCCGGCCTGCCGTACTTCACCCGCGAGACCTACGACGCCTATTACCCGGGCTACGGCGACAACTGGCCGAGCTATCTCGGCGCCGTCTCCATGACCTATGAGCAGGGCTCGCCGCGTGGCGTGGCCGGGCGGCGTGCGACGGGCGAGATCGTGACTCTCCGCGATGCGGCGCGGGCACACTTCCTTGCCTCGCTCACCACGATCGAGACTGCCGCCGCCAACCGGGAGCGGCTGCTCTCCGACTATCGCGCGAGTGTCGCCGGGATCGTGGAGGAGGGGCGCAAGGCGGGCACCTGGCTGCTCGCCCGCGGGCAGGACGGGGCAACCGCCGATGCGCTCGCTGCGCTGCTCGCACGGCAGGGGGTGGAGGTGAGCCGCGCCGATGCCGGCTTTACCGCGTGCGGACGGAGCTACGCCGCGGGCAGCTACGTCATCGACCTCGCCCAGCCGCACGGCCGGCTGGTGCAGGTGCTGCTCGATCCCAAGCTCGGGCTGCGCCCCGACTTCCTGGCGGAGCAGGAGCGCCGCCGCGCCAAGAAGCTGCCGCCGGAACTCTACGACATTACCGCCTGGTCGCTGCCCGCGACCTTCAACGTCGCCGCGGCCCGCTGCGGCGCGCGGCCGCGGGTGGCGCTGGCGCCGGTCGACAGCGGGGTGCGTCCGGGTACGGTGACGGTCGCCGCCGCGCCGGTCGCGTACCTGGTGCCCGCCGACAGCAACGCGACGCGCCTGCTGTCGCACGCCTTGCAGGACGGGCTGAAGCTGCGGGGCACGACCAAGCCGTTCACGCTCGGCGCCCGGCGCTACCCGGCGGGCACGCTGATGCTCCAGCGCGCGGAGAACCCGGCGGACGTCGGCGAGCGGCTCGCGCGGCTCGCCGCGACGACGGGTGCGGAGGTGGTCGGGATCGACGATAGCTGGGTGACCGACGGGCCGAGCCTTGGCTCCAGCTACACGCCGCGGCTGGTCGCGCCGCGGGTCGCGATGGCGTGGGGGGATCCGACCCGCAACGGCACGGGCGCGGCGCGCTGGCTGATCGAGCGCGGCTACGACTATCCCGTCACCGCGATACGCACCGATCGGCTGCGCAGCGCCGACCTGTCGCGCTACGACGTGCTGATCCTGCACGGCGGCGGCAACTACCGCCAGGTCTTGGGGGCGGACGGCATCGCCAACCTGCGCGGCTGGGTGCGGCGCGGCGGCGTGCTCGTAGCGGTCGGCGGCGCGGTGGCGACCGTGGCGGCGCCCGATGCCGAGCTGCTCGACACCCGGCTGGAGACGGCAGCGCTCGGCAAGGACGAGAAGAAGGACAAGCCGGACCCGAAGGAAGCGACCGTGCCCGGCACCCGCCTGACCAGCGACGCGGAGTATCAGGCGGCGCTCCGCCCCGACAAGCCGAGCCCGGACGAGGTGCCGGGCGTGCTCGCGCGCGCGGTGATCGACCCCGACCACTGGCTGAGCGCGGGCGTGCCGGCGGAGGTCAACCTGCTGGTCGACGGCAGTGACATCTATGCGCCGCTGAAGCTCGACCAGGGGATCAACGTCGCGCGTTTCAAGGGCGCGGACGAGCTGCTCGCCGCGGGCTATCTGTGGGAGGAGAACCGCCGGCAGCTCGCGTACAAGCCGTTCGTGATGGTTGAGCCTGTGGGGCGCGGGCAGGTCATCGCCTTTACCCAGGACCCGACCGCGCGCGGCTTCCTACGCGGGCTCGACACGCTCTACATGAACGCGGTGCTCCGCGCGCCGAGCTTCACGGAGAAGGTGCGGTAGCTTAACTCCCCTCCCTTTGAGGGTGGGAGACTTAGGCTCCGAGCAGCACCTTCACCGCCGCCTCGAGCTGCGCGTCGTTCCCGGTCAGCGTCTCGCCGAGCGGCCGCTCGACCGTCACGTCAACGGGCCGCGGATTGCCTTCCATGTTCTGCCCGCGCGTGTCCTCGATCCGGGTCGAGGGGACGCGCACGCTGGAGCCGTCGATCAGCGGCTCGGCGCCGGTAAAAATGATCCACCCCGACGTCGGCTGGCCGACGACCTTGCCCAGGCCGAGCGTGCGGTAACCTTCGGTGAAATCCTCCGCGTCCGAGAGCGAACTCTCGTTGGTGAGCAGCACCGTTGGCACGCCGAGCGCACGCTGCCCGAGCGCCTGCCGGCTCGGCACCGGGAACAGGTCGCGCGGGGTCATCAGCAGGTAGTTGCGGCGCGTGAACACGTCGAGCGCGTAGCCGTTGACGAACCCGCCGTTGTTGTTGCGGATGTCGACCACCACGCCCTGCTTGGACTGGTTCTCGGCGTCGAGATCGAGGTAGAGCTGATCGAGCGAGTCCGAGCTCATGTCGGCGATGTGGACGTAGCCGAGTCGACCGCCCGAGAGCTTGGACACGAGCGCGCGGCGATCGGCCACCCAGTCGCGATAGGCGAGCCCCGCGGCCGTTGACGCCGAGACGGGGCGCACCGTCACGCTGCGCTGGCCGCCCGTGCCAACGACGCCGATCACCACGCGGTCGCCGACCCTGTTCTCCAGCAGCGCGTCGAGGTTGTCAGTCGCGCGGATCGCCCGGCCGTTGATCGCAGCGATCCGCTCGCCCGGGCGGATGCCGGCGATCGCGGCGGGGCCGAGCGCGATCACCTCGCGCACCACCAGCCCGCGGCCCGACTCGACGGCTGATGCATCAAAGCGGACGCCGAGGTCGCCCACCCGGTCGTTCGGCAGCGACCCCGGCCCGCTCTGCGGCCGGCCGATCCCCGTGTGGCTGGCGTTCAGCTCCCCGATCATCAGGCTGATCACGCGCCGCGCCTCATCGGGCGTGCGCGCGCCCGCGAGATAGGGCTGGTAGCGGGTACGCAGCGCCGCCCAATCCTTGCCGTGGAACTTGGGGTCGTAGAAGCGCCGGTCGAGCACGCCCCACGCCTGATCGAACATCACCTGCTTTTCCATCGCGAAGTCGACGTCCATCGACGCATCGACGTCGATCCCCTTCGGCTTCGGGCCTTCGAGCGCGGTGGAGAAGATGCGGCCGCCGTCGAGATAGACCAGCGTCTTGCCGTCGCCCGACAGTGCGAAGTCGCCCTTGGGCTTGTCGCTTTGGCTGATCTGGACGGGGACCGGCGGCTCCTTCGCCAGCTCGTCGAGGTTGTAGCTGTAGAGGTTGCTCTGGCCGCGCTCCTCCGCCCGGAACACCAGCGTCTTGCCGTCGCCGCTGATCACCGGGGTATCGGCGCTTAGCCCCAGTGGCAGGATCGTCGCGCGCTCGCGCAGGCCTTCCCACACGATCGTCACCGGCTTGGGTGCGGGCTTCGCATTGGTCGAAGCTGCGCCCTTGCGCTGCGCCGCCGGCAGCGGTGCCGCCGGCGCGGGCGCCGCCGGTGCGTCGGTCGGCGCGGCGGGCGTGCCCGGCTGGCGATCGGGCTTGAAGAGGTCGCGGAACACGTCCTCCTTGAAGCGAGGGACATGGGGCAGCAGGTCGACCCGGACGATCTTGGTCTGCTCGCTGCGCTGCGCGGTGTCGAACAGGATGTAGGTGCCATCCGGTGCCCAGGCGATCTGGCCCATCTGCCCGTTGCCGAGGAAGCTGACCGGTCGCGCCGTGCCGCCTGCAGCCGGGACGACATGGACGTTGGTGAAGGAGCGGCGGTCGGTCACCGGAAAGGCGATCCACTTGCCGTCGGGCGACCATACCGGCTTCGGTCCGTAGCGCTCGTCGGTCGCGACGGCGCCGGTGAACAGCAGGCGGTCGGTGCGCGGCTGGCCGGCGGCGGGCAGGGTCACGACGTGGAGCTCGCGATCGTCGACCACGTAAGCGGCAGACTTGCCGTCGGGTGCGTAGACCGGCACCGCCGCCACGCCGGCGCTGGTCAGCACGGTTGCACGCTCGCTCGCCACGTCCTGTTCGACCAGCACGCGCATGCTGGGTCCGCGCTCGGCGATGTAGAGCAGGCGGCGGCTGTCGGGGGACCAGGCCACCTCGCGCTCGGCGACAGCCGTGTCGGTAATGCGCTGCGCGACGCCGCCGTCCTTGGCGGAAGCCGCGAACACCTCGCCGCGGCCGATCACCGCCACCTTCTGCCCGTCGGGGGAGAGTGCGAGTTTCTGGAAAGCGGGGAGCCGCAGGTGCTGGCGCGGCGGGGTGGCCGGCGCGCCGCGCAACGTGATCGCGACCGGTGCCGCCTGGCCCGTGGCGGGATCGAAGGTCCAGATCGCCTGATCACGCTCGAATGCGATGAGCCGGCCGTTGCTCGACGGGAACAGCACGCGACCATCGGTGAACCGGGTCAGCTGCGTCGGCTCGCCCCCGCTCGCCGCGACGCGCCACAGGTTCTCCGTCCCGCCGGCGTCGCTCATGAAGGTAAGAGTGGCGCCGTCGGGCGACCACATCGGCCAGGCGTGGCGCGCCGGGCGGCCGACGAGCTTGCGGTAGGTGTCGGCCGACTTCATCCAGATCTCGCTCTGGTCGATGTGCGAGCTGCCGTTGCGCCACCACTGGTTACTGCTGATCCCACGCGCGACCAGCGCTAGGCTGCGCCCATCCGGGGAGGGTGCCGCATGGAACTCGGACAGGAAGCGTTCGCGGCTGACCTGCACCGGCGTGCCGCCGGTCGCGGGAATGCGGAAGATGTCGGGCTGACGCCCGACCTCCTGCGCGGCGGAAGCGAAGTAGAGTGCGCGGCCGTCGGGCGACCAGCTGTCGAGCTCCTCCGTCGCCTCCGCCCAGGTCAGCCGGGTCACCGCGCCGCTCGCCAGGTCGAGCAGGTAGATGTTCGGCGATCCGCCGCGGGTCGAGGTGAAGGCGAGCTGGGTGCCGTCGGGCGAGTAGAGCGGCCGACCCTCGGTCGCCGCGTCGCTGACCAGCAGGCGGGCGATGCCGCCACCGCGTGCGACCTCCCAGATGTCACCGCCGGAGACGAAGGCGATCGTCTGCCCGTCGGGCGCGATCGTCGGCTCGGCGAAGCTCGCCCGCGCAACCGGTCCATCCTGCGCCATCAGCGGTAGCGGTGACGCGGCAACCAGCAGCGCGGCGGCAAGGCGACGGATCATGGTTGTTCCCCCCGGAGTCAGGCGCGCACTACAGCCCAGTCAGCGCGGGGCGGCAAGGCCTGGCTGATCCAGGGCGGCAAGCACGGCGGTGTGGATGTCGCGGCGCGCTGCCCCGATCAGCGCATTGTCGCGGGTGGGGTTCACCCGGTTGGTGAGCAGGATGACGTACGCGCCGCGCGCGCGGTCGATGTAGAGCGAGGTGCCGGTGAAGCCGGTGTGCATGATCGCGCCCGGGCTGGCGAGCGGCCCCGCGAACCCCTTCGTCGCGCCGGGCGTGTCCCAGCCGAGCGCGCGCGACGTACCGGGCGGGAGCGGCTGCGGTGTCGCAAAGGCGGCGATCGTCTCCGCCCGCACCATCTGGCGTCCCTTGATCCGACCGCTATCGAGGATCATCTGGGCGAAGCGCGACAGGTCCTGCGCGGTCGCGAACAGACCGGCGTGGCCGGCGACTCCGCCCAGCGCAAAGGCGTTCTCGTCATGCACCTCGCCGCGCAGCAGGCGGTGCCGCCAGGACGTGTCGCGCTCGGTCGGCGCGATGCGGTCGCGCAGGTCCGAAGGCGGGTTGAAGCGGGTGTCGGTCATTCCGAGCGGCGTGAAGATGCGCCGCGCGGCGAAGCGGTCGAGCCGCTCCCCCGACACCGCCGCGACGATGTCGGCGAGCAGGATCATGTTCTCGTCACGGTACTGGAAGTGCGTGCCGGGCGGCCACGCCACGTCCATGATATCGATGATCCGGCGCATCGCCGCCGGATCGGTCGTATCGCGCCAGAGCTGCACCTCGCGAAACAGCCCGCTGCTGTGCGCGAGCAGGTGGCGCACCAGGATACGATCGTGCTTCGCGCCCCTGCCGAACGCCGGCAAGTAGCGGACGACGGGAGCGTCGAGATCGAGCGTGCCCGCATCCACCAGGATCATCGCCGCGGTGGTGGTCGCGACGACCTTGGTGAGCGAGGCGAGGTCGAAGATCGTGTCGCTCCGCATCGGCGCGGCATCGTCGGCCTGCTCGATCCGGCCGACGGCACGGATCGCGACGAGGCGGCCGCCGCGGCCCACCGCCAGCACCGCGCCGGGGAACGCGCCCTGCGCGACCCACGCCTCTACCCGCGCGAACGCGGGAGCGAAAGTCGGCGCGGCGACCGTTGCGGCCGGGATGACTGCAGGCCGCGAGGCGCAGGACGCTAGGATCGCGAGCAGCGCCGCGGTGGCGACGCTTGCCCGAATCCGTCGGCTGCTCGCACGCATCGTAATCATGCGCGGACGGTCGCCGACCCGTCGCGGCCGGTCAATCGCCGCCCGCCGGTCGCGGACAGGCGGCGGCGACGATCAGAACAGGCGACCGGTCTTGATGTTCAGCCCGATGAAGAAGGACCGGCCGTAAGGGCTGACCGGGTAGGCCGAGTTGGTCGGGTAAGGCTTCACGTTCGTCAGATTGTTCAGCCCGCCGTACAGCGTAAAGCGGTCGCTCGCGTCGATGGTGAACGACACGTCGTGGACGTACTTGGCACCGGCGAGCCCGGCCGGCCCCGCCACCACGTCGGCGGTCTCCGCCTCGACCCCGGCGAGATATTGCGAGTCGATGTACTGGAGGCGGTAGCCGATCCCGACCGGGCCGTTGCGCCAGCTGACCGATCCGGTCGCCGACCATTCGGGCCGGCCCTGCTCGCGCAGCTCCGGATCGATGAAGCTCGGATCGCTCGGGTTGAAGAAGAAGTTCAGCCGCCGCACCCAGTTGCCCGATCCGCGCAGCTGGATCTGGTTGTCGCCGAGCGCGAAGCTGTAGCTGATGTTGGCGTCGACGCCCGCGGTCTCGATTCGACCGAAGTTCAGCTGCTGCTGGCGCAGGAACGACAGGCCGAGGAAGGTCGGCGAGCCCTGCGTGCGGTTACGCTCGAACAGGTCGCAGTAGATGTTGTCGAGGCTGGCGCTGTCGTAGCAGCTGTCGACGATGTCCTGTGCCGAAACCGCGCTGATCGCGTTCTCGATCGAGATGTCGTAATAGTCGCCGCTGATCGTCAGCCCGGGCAGGAAGCGCGGCGCGAGCACCAGCCCAGCGGTCCAGGTCGTCGCCGTCTCCTCGCTCAGGTCCGGATTGCCGCCGGTCGTGCCGGAGAAGCGCGCCGTCAGCGGATCGTTGAACCCGACCGGCAGACCGTCGGCGACGCAATTCGCCTGCCGCCTGGCGCCCGCCGCGGCATCGGAGGTCGTGAGCGCGGCGATCTGCGCGGCGTCGCACGGATCGGCCGGGCGGAACACGGTGCCCTGTGTCGGGTCGAACAGCTCGGCGATGTTGGGCGCGCGGATCGCGCGCGCATAGGTCCCGCGCACGCGTATGTCGGGGATCGGTGCATAGATGCCGTTGACGTTCCAGGTGAAGGTGTCGCCGACGGTCGAATAGTGCGAGAAGCGCCCCGCGCCCGACAGCTCCAGCGTCTCGAAGAACGGTCGGTCGGACAGGATCGGCAGCCGGAGCTCGCCGTAGACCTCGTACACGTCGAACTCGCCGCCGGAGTTAAAGGTGCGGGTCTGCGCGTCGAACACCAGCGACTGGTTGGAGCTCAGGTCGCCGATGAACTGACCTGCTAGTCCTGCCGGCGCGCTGTCGGGGATGGTGCCGAGCGCCAGCGGATCGAAGCGGGTACGGCTTTCCTCTTTACGGTACTCCGCGCCGATCGCGAACTGGGGCGCACCGCCGGGCAGGCTGAAGAAGCCGCCGGTGTCGCCGACCAGGCTGGCCGACGCGACATACTGGCGCAGCGACGCGCGGGTCGTCGTCGGTGTGGTGATGAAGTCGACCGCTTCCTGGCTGACCGAGTTGACGCCGTTGAAGAGCGACGCCGGCCGGCAGCTGCCGTCGCCGGGGCGGAAGGTGAAGAAGCCGCCCTCGATGAAGGAAAAGAATTCCGAGCCCACATAGGGGGTTGGATCGACGTCGGAGCGGCAGCCGATCGTGCCGTTGGGCAGCCGCACCGCGTCGATCGATGCGAACAGCCGGTCGTACAGTACCGAGTTGGAGAACGTCACCGCGGAGTCGGTCCGCCCGTAGGTGCCCGACACCTCGTAGCGTAGGTGCGGCGACAGGTCGCCGCGCAGGCCGGCCACGCCGCGATAGGTGTCGCGGTCGGCGGTGGTGATGCCCGGCCCGAGATCGAGGAAGTCCCGCGAGACGCGCAGGCCCCCGCCGGCCGCGGCATCGGCGGCGAGCTGGGCCGGGATGTACGGGTTGTCGGGCGCGATGAAGAGCGAGTCGTAGAAGGTGTTGTAGTTGTTGCGGCTGGTCGTCTCCGAGCGGACGTACTTGGCCTCGAAGAACGCCTCCACCGCGCTGCTCACCTCGAAGCTGCCGAGCAGGTTGACGTTGAAGCGCTGGTTGCCGGGGATCAGCGAGGCCTGGCTGGTCCGCTCCGGCGCGCCGTCGCCGCCGAACTGGTTGGAGCCCGACGCAATGATGCCATCGCGGAAGATGCGCACCGTGCCGTCCGGGTTGGACACGTAGCAGCCGCCGTAGAAGTTCGGCACGGTGGTCGCGCCGATGTAGCTTTCCTGGCAGTCGGGTACGCCGTTGCGGTTCACGTCGGCGGTGAACTGCTCGTAATCGTTGCGCGCGATCAGCCCCGACGAGGAGGAGATCGCGAAGGCGGGAAAGGCCGAGAAGGCGAGCGAGGGCGCATTCGTCGCGCGATCGATCAGCGCCTGTTCGGCCGCGGTCGGCGTGCGGCCGGGAAAGAAGGTTGCGAACTGCGCCGCGGTCGGGATCGCGAAACCGATCGGGTAGCGGCCCGACGCCGTGCTGTAGCGCGCGAAGAAGTTGGGCGTGGCGGCGGCCGAGATGTCGCCGGTCTGGAAGCGGCGATCGGGGCTGGGATAGGTCTGGCCGGTGTTGAAGCGGCCGTTGTCGCGGGTGTAGTCGCGGTCGCCGAACAGGATCTCCTGCTGGTTCGCGTATCCGAACGCGAAGGTCAGGTTGCCGCGGCCGTCCGCGAAGTTCGCGCCCGCGACCAGGTCCGCGCTGAAGGTCCGCCCGTCACCTTCGCCCGAGATGCCCTGCTGAAGGTTGAGGTCGAGCCCCTCGAACTTGCGCTTCAGCACATAGTTCACGACTCCGGTCACCGCGTCGGCACCGTAGACGGCGGAGGCACCGCCGGACAGGACGTCGACCCGCTCGATCAGCGCGTTGGGTATCGTCGCCACGTCGACGATCTGCGAGCCCGCCACGCCCGACACGTGACGCCGGCCGTTGACCACCACCAGTGTGCGGTTAGCCCCCATGCCGCGCAGGTCGAGCGTCGCCTGACCGATGCCGCCCGCGCCACGCTCGATCGAGTCGCTGATGGTTCCCGAGTTCGACAGCGCCGGGATCTCGCGCAGCGCCTCCGTCGCATCGATCTGGCCGGTCAGGCGGATGTCGGCGGCCGTGATGGTCGAGATGGGGGAGGGGGCGACCTCGTTCGGGTCGCGCGCCAGGCGGGTGCCGGTGACGACGATCTCGCCGTCGCTCTCGGGCGGGGTGGGTGGCGGCACGTCCTGCGCGACGGCGGGCATCGCGCCCAGCCAGGCGATAGCGGAGCCGAGATACAGGGCGCGGCGGAAACGAACGGCGTGCGACATGACGATCCCCTTGTCAAAGCGTGAGCCCCGCCGTTCGCCGCCCGAGGGCGACGTGATTGGCGGAGTTCCTCCTGCTCCGAACAGGTGATCGCTCGCGGCGGCCCTCCTGGGACGTCTCGCGACCGACGCGCTGCGGTGGCGTCGTTATCCGGTCAGTTGCTGCGCTGCGTCAAGACTGCAAACCGTAACAATCACTTGCTGGCGGTCTGCTTCAGTGCGGCCGGCTTGACGTAGCGGTCGAGCCAGTCGGTCATCTGCCACAGCGTCTCGCTCGTCGACTCCATCGCGCGGTAACCGTGCGGCTCGTTCGGCAGCACGACGTAGCGCACCGTCGCGCCATTGCCCTTGAGCGCAGCGTACATCCGCTCCGACTGGACCGGAAACGTGCCCGAATTGTCGTCGGCGCCGCCGTGGATCAGCAGGATCGGCTCGTTGATCTTGTTGGCGTAGGTGAAGGGGCTCATCTCCGTATAGGTCGGCGTCGCCTGCCAGTAGGTGCGCTGCTCCGCCTGGAAGCCGAACGGCGTGAGCGTCCGGTTGTACGCGCCCGACCGCGCGATCCCGGCGCGGAACAGGTCGGTGTGGGCGAGCAGGTTCGCGGTCATGAATGCGCCGTAGCTGTGACCGCCGACCGCCATCCGGGTGCGGTCGGCGACGCCCATGTTGACGACCGCATCGACCGCCGCCTGCGCATCGTCCTGCAGCTGTTTCACATAGGTGTCATTCGGCTCCGCTCCGTTCGCGCCGATGATCGGCATCGCGGGATTGTCGAGCACGGCATAGCCCTGCGTCAGCAGGAAGAGGTGGCTGATCCCGCGCGGCCGGGTGAAGCGGTTGCCCTCGTCCACCGTCTGCCCGGCGACGGCCGCGTCGGTGTACTCGGCCGGATAGGCCCACAGCACGGTCGGCAGCGGGCCGTCACGCTTCGCGTTGTAGCCGGCGGGCAGGTAGAGCGTGCCCGACAGCGGCAGGCCATCGGCGCGCTTGTAGGTGATCGACTGCTTGGTCACGCCCGCGAACACCGGCGCGGGATCGGGGAAGCTGGTCACCGCCTGCGGCTTTCCGCCGCCGACCGTCTCGATAACGTAGTTGGGAGCGAGCTTAGCGCTCTCCCGCCGGGTCAGGATGCGCTTGCCGGTGTCGTCGAGCAGCGCGACGACCGGCTGGTAGTAGGGCGCCTTGGCGGTCCAGAGCCGCACCGGCGCGCCGCCCGCGACTGGCATGCGCGCGAGGAACGGAAAGGCGCCGGCCTTGGTCGCGCCCTCGCCGGACACGAACACGGCTTGGTTGTCGGGCGTGAACTGCATCACCGGCTTGCCGGCGGCGTTGGCCTCCAGCATCGGATCGCCGGGATCGCCGTACTGGTCCTGGTAGTTGCGGGTCAGCAGCAGGCGAGCCTCGCCCCGCGCGCCCGGGGCCACGGCATAGCGCCGCTCGGTACGGGTCCGCCACTCGCGATCGGTGATCATCGCGAAGCCGTCACTCCCCCAGTAAGTGGCGCCGTAGCGCTTCTGGACGTCGGCGAGCTTGACCGGCGCCGCGCTGAACGGCGCGGCCTGAAGGTAGACGCGGTCGTGGAAGGGAACATTCGCCTTCGGATCGCCGCCGTCCTGCGCCTCCGCCCAAGCGAGCGTCGCCGGTGCGTCCGAGCGCCACTCGACCTCGCGCGGGCCCTTCACTGTCGCATCGAAGTCGACTGGCACGTCGTCCGCCAGCGGGCGATCGACAATCGTGCGGACCGCCTGACCGTCGATTCCGGACACCGCGATTTCGGTCGGAAAGAAATACGCGGGCAGCAGGTAGCTGTACGGCCGCTTCAGCCGCTCGGTGAGCAGATAGCGGCCATCGGGCGAGACGGAGAAGGAGCGGTAGAGCCCGGCCGGCTTGACGACCGTCGGCGATGACCCGTCGACCCCCACCCGGGTCAGCGTGCCCGCGAAATAATAGTCGAACAGCGCCTCGTCCTGGCTGCTGGCGAGCAGGTCCTGATAGGTGCGCGCGGCCGAGCGTCGCGCGGTGCTCTCCTGCACGATCGGCCCGGCGGGCGTGGTGGTCGCCGCCGGCACCGGCCCGCGGGCGGCATCGACGGTGCGGACGATCAGCCCGCTGCTGTCGGGCAGCCACTCGTACGCGCTGCCAAACGCCATGTTGACACCCTTCAGCAGCGGCGCGGCCCGGCCGTCGAGCGTCGCGGCCCACAGCGTCAGCCCGGTCGGCTCCTGCGCGACCATCGCCAGGCGCTTGCCGTCGGGCGACCAGCTCGGCGCGGTGAAGCGGGTGCCGGCGGGCAGTGCCACCGTCACCTCGCGGCCACTCGCCACGTCCTTCAGCGTCAGACCGGTCAGCCACTGGACGCGCACTTCGGCCTGGCCGTTGGTCGCGGGATCGATCCGGTAGCCGCCGAGCCGCAGGATCGGCTTCGACAGGTTGGCGATGCTCGGCAGGTTCTCGCGCGCCAGCACTGCCAGCGTGCGATGGTCGGGGCTCAGCGCGACGGCGGGCGTCTGCGGTGCCTCCAGGATCCGGGCGATCGCATCTGGCGCGCGGTGGTAGGTCGCGGGCGTGTCCTGCGCCGCGAGCGGCTGGGCGGCGACGGAGGCGAGCAGCAGGGAAAGGGCGGGGACGAGGCGCATGGTCGCTCCTGATGGTTCCGGCGAGCATCGACCCAGCGGGCACGATGCGGTGCCGCAGCGTCGCATCGCGACCTCTCGAGAGCAAGGCGGCGAAGCGGTCGTCGTTAAGTTTCGCGCAGGGCGGGTGTTGCGGTGGTGCACGGAGCGAAGTCAGGTGCGCTCGGCGCAGCCAGGCTGCGGTTGCGTGGGGTAGCCTCCCGCTTCTCACTCCCGTCACTCCGGCGAAGGCTGGAGTCCATGTCTGGTGCGGCAGTCGCAGGCGGCAGCTATGGGGAAGCAGAGATGAATGCCAGCCTTCGCTGGCATGACGTAGGACCGAATTCCGTCACCCCGAACTTGATCCGAGGTCCCGCCTCTCGCTCACCCGAGAGCCAAATCGGGACCCCGCCCCCAGGCCGGGGTGACGCTCGAGAGGCTTACGCCTCCGCCTTCTTCTTGGTCGGTGCGCGCTTGGGCTTGGCGGGCGCATCCGCGGCCGCCTCGCCTTCGGCGACAGGTGCCGCGTCCTTCTTCGCGGGCGCCTTCCGGGTCGCGGCCTTCTTCACCGGCTCGGCGGCAACCGGCTCCGCATCGGCCGCGGCTGGCTCGATGTCGGCGTCGGTCACCTCGGCTGCCTTCGCTTTCTTGGCGGCCGGCTTCTTGGGCGGAGTGGCCGCGGCCTCGTCGCTCGCGCCCGCCTCGTTCTTGGCCTTGGCGGACTTGCGCTTGGCCGGCTTGTCGTGGTCATGGGTATGGGTGCCGGTCGTGAAGCCGTCGTCGCTCTCGATCGCGGCCTCCAGCTCCTCGCGCGTCACCGCGCGCTCGCTGATCTCGGCGCGCTCGAACAGGAAGTCGACGACCTTGTCCTCGTAGAGCGGCGCGCGGAGCTGCGCGGCGGCCATCGGCTCCTGCTGGAGGTACTCAACGAAGCGCTGGCGCTGGTCGGGGGCGTACTGCTGCGCCGCCTGCTGGACCAGCATGTTCATTTCCTGCTGGCTGACCTCAATCCCGTTCGCCTGCCCGATCTCCGACAGCAGCAGGCCCAGGCGCACGCGGCGCTCGGCGATCTTGCGGTAGTCGTCCTTCTCCGACTCCAGCTCGGCCATCGCCGCCGCCGGATCGGCCTCGTGCTCGGTCTCGTGGGTCAGCTGTGCCCAGATTTGCTGGAACTCGGCCTCCACCATCGACGGCGGCACGGGGAAGTCGTGGCCGGCGGCGAGCTGGTCGAGCAGCTTGCGCTTCATGTGGGTGCGGGTGAGGCCGTTCAGCTCCTGCTCCGCCTGGCCCTTGATCAGGCCGCGCAGCTGCTCCAGGCTCTCCAGTCCGAGCTGCTTGGCCATCTCGTCGTCGATCCGGGTCTCGCCCGCGACGCGGACGTCCTTGATCGTCAGGTCGAACGTGGCGGGCTGGCCGGCCAGGTTCTTGGCGCCGTAATCCTCCGGGAAGGTGACGCTGATCTGGCGCTCCTCGCCCTTGATGACGCCGATGATCTGGTCCTCGAAGCCGGGAATGAGGCGGCCCGAGCCGATCTCCACCGACATGTCGGTGCCGGTGCCGCCCTCGAACGCCACGCCGTCCGCGGTCTTGCCGACGAAGTCCATGACGACCAGGTCGCCGGTCTGCGCGGCGTGACCCTCCGACGCGTCGTCGAACGACTTGTTGCCCTTGGCCAGCTCGGCGATGCGATCGTCAACCGCGCTCTCGTCGGCGGCGACGGTCAGTCGCTCGAGCTTAAGCCCGTCGATCGACGGGGCGGGTACGTCCGGCAGCACTTCCAGCTCGACCGTAATTTCCGCGTCCTGTCCGGGCGCAAACTGGTCGTTCAGCCGGACGGACGGCTGCATCGCCGGGCGCAGCGCCTTCTGCTGGAGCAGGTCCTGCACGCCCTGCTGGATCGCGCTGTTGAGCGCGTCCTGGGCCAGCGCCTCACCGTGCATCTTGCGAACGAGGTTGGCCGGCACCTTGCCGGGACGGAAACCGGGCATCCGCACCTGCGGCGCGACCCGCTTCACCTCGGCATCGACCTTGCTGTCGATGTCGCGGGCGGTGATGGTCAGCGTGTAGGCGCGCTTCAGGCCTTCGTTCAGCGTCTCAACGGTCTGCATGATGGACGGTGGCTTTCTCAAACTCAGAGGTGGAATCGGGTCGGGCGGCCTTGCCCCCGCGCGTGCCACGTGGACCGGGACTGGTGCGGGCGAAGGGACTCGAACCCCCACATCTTGCGATACCGGAACCTAAATCCGGCGCGTCTACCAGTTCCGCCACGCCCGCGCGGCGGAGGAGCCGCCGGTTGCGCCGGGCTCTATAGCAAAGGGGACGGCCCGCGCAACCGCCGCCGCGAGCGGTGCGTTGAGGGCGCGAACCAAGGAGATTGCCATGCCGGTCGAACCGCCGATCCCGCAGCCCGACGCGCCCCCCGCCGAGACCCCCGCCACCCCGGGGATCGCGCCGGCCGAAGCGCCGCCCATGCCCGCCCCGTCGCAACCCGACGCTCCCGCGCAGCCGACCGCACCTCCGCCTGAAGTGTCGCCGCCGACGCCCGATGTCGACGTGCCGTCGCCGGGAACAACGATGGGGTGAGAAGACGCGCCTGAGCTCCCCACGTAACGAGGCAGCGTTTCGGTCCGTGTCCTTCGATACGCCGCTTCGACTTCGCTCAGCGGCTACTCAGGACGAACGGCTTGTTGCCAAATTCCACACCGTTCGTGCTGAGTAGCGACTGAGCGCAGGCGAAGGCGCATATCGAAGCAGCTCACCCTCGCCGCCGCTGCCGCGCCGCCAGCGCGATCCCCGCGGCGATCTGGAGCACGCCGTACAGCCGGCGCCGGCCCGGATGGTCGCGAAACGGCGCAACAGTCAGCTCCGCTCCTAGTGCCCGGTCCTGCCACAACGCTACATGCCGCTCTGGCTGGAGCACGCCCAGCAGCCCGTCGCCGATCATGAACACCGCCGCCATCTCGGCGGCGCGATCCGCCCACAAGCCCGTTGTCTCGCTCATCACTGTCTGCTCCTTGCCGCGGCTGCCGCTGCGGCTTGCGCCTGCACGGACTCAATCGCGCGAGAGCGGCGAAGGATGCGCGCCGCCGGATCGATCACGACGTGCGCCTCGGCCGGGACGGAGAGAGTGCCGCGCCCGTTCGTCATTGCGATCGTCCGCCGCACACCGTCGACCTCCACCTCGACCGGCATCGGGAAGGGCAGATCGTCCGGCGCCACCCAGGCGAGCGAGAGCGTCGTTCCGCGGCGGGTCTCAACTAGGTCGGGTAGCGCCGCGCGGCTGAGGTACACGTCGAAGAACCAGCCGTAATCCTTGCTCGTCACCTGGTTCACGAGCGCGCGGTACTCGCGGGTGGAACTGAAGCGCGGCGCGAAGTTGCCGGGCCGCGGATCGGGGCGGCCGTACACCGCACGGCGCGTCACCTCGAAGAACGCCCGGTCACCGATCAGCCCGCGCAGCGTGTGGAGCACCCACGATCCCTTGACGTAGATGTCGCCGCCCGGCCCGCCCTTGTCCTCGTCGTAGACGTCCTCCTCCGCCCGCGGCGTGCCTGACACGATCGGCGCCTTGTTGGCGATCGTCTCACGCTGCTTCATCAACATCGCGAGGTAGCGGGCATCACCCTCCCGCCATTGGCCGTAGAGCGGCTGCATGTAGGCGCCGTAGCCCTCGTGCAGCCAGAAGTCGTCCCAGTCTGCGGCGGTCAGCTGGTTGGCGAACCATTCGTGCGCGAACTCATGCTGGAACAGCCAGTCAAAGCCTTCGGCCGCCTGCTTGTAGGCGTTGCCGTAGGCGTTGATCGTCTGGTGCTCCATGCCGAGGTGGGGCGTGTTGACGACGCCAACCTTCTCCGCCGCGAACGGGTAGGGGCCGATCACGCGCTCGAAGAAGTCGAGCGTCGGCGCGAACTCGGCAAACAGCCGCTCCGCCTTGGCCTTGTCGCCGGGCAGGTACCAGTAGTGCAACGGAATGGTGTTGCCGAAGCGGCTCCGGTAGCGGCCGGTCAGCTCCTCGTACGGGCCGATGTTGAGCGCGATCGCGTAGGTGTTCGGGCGTGCGACCGACCAGTGCCAGATCGTGCGTCCGTCCGGCAGCGCGTCGACCGTGCGCAGCACGCCGTTCGACGGTGCCTTCAGTCCCTTCGGCACCGTGATGTGGAGGTCCATGCGCGCGGGCTCGAAGGTCGGCGAGTCGATGCACGGCCAGAACAGGTCACAACCCTCGCCCTGCACCGCCGTTGCGATCCACGGCTGGCCCGCGGGGGTCTTCGCCCAGACGAAACCGCCGTCCCAGGGCGCCCGCACCGCGACCCGCGGCGAGCCGCCGTAGCTGATCCGCGCGGTGAGCGTGCCACCGGCGGCGGCGGCGGCGGCGCGCGGCAGCGTCACGAACAGCCGTCCGTCCGGGTTGCGCCAGGCGCTCCGGGGCAGGGGCGTGCCGTTGATGCTGATCGCCGACACCGGCAGGTTCCGGTCAAGATCGATCGGCAGCAGCGTGACAGGCGCTTTGGCGGTGAAGGTGAGCGATGCCACCCCCGCGATCTGCTGCCGCGCCGGGAACACCTCGATCGCGAGGTCGACCGTGTCGAGCCGCAGCTTGGCCTGATCAGGGTCGAGCGCGCCGCCGGAGCGGGCGGTCTGGGGCGTGATCGGCGGCCGATCGCCCTGCGCGGAGAGCGGAGCGGCGGCGAGCAGGAGGGCGGCGAGCATCCTCAATGCCCTTGCGCGATCCCGGCCCCAGGGCAAGCGTGTCCGCCAGCGACGTTGATGCCCGTGCGCGGAGCGCCCATATGGTTCCCAGACGGCGACCCCGTATCGGCCGCCCCCCGGAGTTTCCATGAAGACCAGCTACCCCGTTCTTCCCCTGCGTGACATTGTCGTCTTTCCGCACATGATCGTGCCGCTGTTCGTCGGCCGCGACAAATCGGTCGCCGCGCTGGAGGCCGCGATGGCCGACGACAAGGAGATTCTGCTGATCGCGCAGCTCGATCCCGGCGAAGACGATCCCGGCCGTGACGACCTGTACGACGTGGGCGTGACTGCCGAGGTCATGCAGCTGCTGAAGCTGCCGGACGGCACCGTGCGTGTGCTGGTGTCGGGCAAGGAGCGGGCGAAGCTCGAGACGCTGGAGGAGGGCGGGGCCTTTCTGACGGCCAGCGTGACGGCGGTGGACGGCACCGACGAGTCGCTTGAGGCGGCAGCCGAGGGCGTCGATGCAGCAGTAGGCGAGCTGACGCCCGAGAAGCTGAGCCCCGAACTTAAGGCGCTGATGCGCTCGGTGGTCGACCAGTTCGAGAACTATGCCAAGCTCAACCGCAAGCTACCCGCCGAGACGGCGGTTCAGCTCGGCGAGCTGGAGGATCCCGCGCGCCTGGCCGACGCGGTCGCCGGCAACATCGCGGTCAAGGTCGCCGATAAGCAGGCGCTGCTGGTCGAGACCGATCCGCACAAGCGGCTGGAGATGGTCTTCGCCTTCATGGAAGGCGAACTCGGCGTGCTGCAGGTCGAGAAGAAGATCCGCAGCCGGGTGAAGCGCCAGATGGAGAAGACCCAGCGCGAGTACTACCTCAACGAGCAGCTCAAGGCGATCCAGCGCGAGCTGGGCAACGAGGGCGAGGAAGGCGACGGCGACGAGATCGCCGAGCTCACGCAGAAGATCGCGACGCTGAAGCTTTCCAAGGAAGCGCGGACCAAGGCGACCGCCGAGCTCAAGAAACTGAAGACCATGGCACCGATGAGCGCCGAGGCGACGGTGGTGCGCAACTATCTCGACGTGCTGCTCGGGCTGCCGTGGGGCAAGAAGAGCAAGATCAAGAAGGACATCCCGGCCGCACAGGCGATCCTGGATGAGGATCACTATGCCCTGGAGAAGGTCAAGGACCGCATCGTCGAGTATCTCGCGGTGCAGGCGCGCACCAACAAGCTGAAGGGCCCGATCCTGTGCCTGGTCGGCCCGCCGGGCGTCGGCAAGACCAGCCTGGGCAAGTCGATCGCCAAGGCGACGGGGCGCGAGTTCATCCGCCAGTCGCTGGGCGGGGTGCGTGACGAGGCGGAGATCCGCGGACACCGTCGCACCTACATTGGTTCGCTGCCCGGCAAGGTCGTGACCAACCTCAAGAAGGCCGGCACGTCCAACCCGCTGTTCCTGCTCGACGAGATCGACAAGCTCGGCCAGGATTTCCGTGGCGACCCCGCGTCCGCGCTGCTGGAGGTGTTGGATCCCGAGCAGAACAACAAGTTCAACGACCATTACCTCGAAATCGACATCGACCTGTCGGACGTGATGTTCGTGACCACCGCAAACACGCTCAACCTGCCGCAGCCGCTGCTCGACCGGATGGAGATCATCCGGCTGGAGGGTTACACCGAGGACGAGAAGGTCGAGATCGCCGAGCGCCATCTGGTCGCCAAGCAGATCGAGGCGCACGGGCTGAAGGCTGGCGAGTTCACGCTGACGCAGGCGGGCCTGCGCGACCTGATCCGCTACTACACGCGCGAGGCGGGTGTCCGCACGCTGGAGCGGGAGATCGCCAAGCTCGCCCGCAAGGCCCTGCGTCGCATCCTGGAGAACAAGGCGACCGAGGTGACGGTCACGCCGGAGAACCTCCACGAGTTCGCCGGTGTCCGCAGGTACCGCTTTGGGATCGGGGAGGAGGAGCATCAGATCGGTGCGGTGACGGGGCTCGCCTGGACGGAGGTCGGCGGCGAGCTGCTGACGATCGAGAGCGTGACCGTGCCGGGCAAGGGCGCGATCAAGACGACCGGCAAGCTCGGCGACGTGATGAAGGAATCGGTCGAGGCGGCGTTCAGCTTCGTGAAGGCGCGCTCGCCGAGCTTCGGCATCAAGCCGTCGATCTTCAATCGCAAGGACGTCCACGTCCACCTGCCCGAAGGCGCCGTGCCCAAGGATGGCCCATCGGCCGGCATCGGCCTGGTCACCTCCATCGTCTCGACGCTGACCGGGGTTCCGGTCCGCCGCGAAGTCGCGATGACAGGCGAGGTGACGCTCAGGGGCCGCGTGCTGCCGATCGGCGGTCTGAAGGAGAAGCTGCTGGCGGCGCTGCGTGGCGGCATCACCACCGTGCTGATCCCGGCCGAGAACGAGAAGGACCTGGCGGAGATCCCGAGCAACATCCGCGATGGTCTTGAGATCATTCCCGTCTCGCACGTCGATGAGGTCCTGCGCCTAGCGCTCACGGGGGAGCTCAGCGCGATCGACTGGTCAGAGGCGGACGAGCGTGCGGCCTTTCCGCCGCCGGGGGTCGCGCCGCTGGGCGACCCTGTCCATCATTGAGACAGTCGGCTCGGCTCATCGTTTCGTTGACGCAAGAATGTTGGAATCCCTTTGACTCGCAACCCGGCCGGAGCCTTACTAGGTCTCCGGCCGTGTGCCGCGATTCCATTCATGTTTGCGTGTAATGACGGGGGTTCTCAACGCATGAACAAGCAGGAACTGATCGGCCAGGTTGCCGAAACGTCGGGCCTGGCCAAGGGCGATGCCAGCAAGGCGGTGGAAGCCGTTTTCGACGCGATCTCCGCTTCGCTGAAGCGGGGGGATGAGGTTCGCCTGGTCGGCTTCGGCACATTCTCCGTCTCCAAGCGCAAGGCGTCTACCGGGCGTAACCCGCGCACCGGCGAGCCAATGACGATCGCGGCGTCCTCGCAGCCGAAGTTCAAGGCCGGCAAGGGCCTGAAGGACTCGGTCAACTAAACCCTCAGGCGGGCTGGACAGGCGGGATCGACCCGCCTAAAGGCCCGCTTCCCGAGCGGCCGGCGGCCGATCGATTGGGGCGCGTAGCTCAGCGGTAGAGCACACCCTTCACACGGGTGGGGTCACAGGTTCAATCCCTGTCGCGCCCACCATTAAAGGCCCGTCCGGTCCACCGTGACCGGCGGGCCTTTTGGTGCGATGCTGTCCCGGCGTCAGACTGACGCACCGCCCGCATCTCGCGGCTTGAGCCACGATCGGGCAAACGCTCGCTGAGCATGTTGCCCGCATGTTCTGCCGCCGTTATGGAGCGGCATGCCCGCCGACCGCCTGCGCCAGATCACCTATTCGAGCAGAGCCGCCGATGACGTCGACGCCGACGCGATCCTTCAGGTATCGCGCCACAACAATGCCCTGGATGGGATCACCGGCATCCTGGTGATCGAAGGGCAGGCGATCACCCAGGTGCTGGAAGGGCCGGGCGAGAGCGTGGCAGCCGCCTTCATCCGGATCGCCCGCGATCCCCGCCACAGCGAGGTGACGTTGCTCAGCGACCGGGAGATCGAGGAGCGTGATTTCGGCTACTGGAGCATGGAGCTTGCCGACCGGCTGAGGCTGGAGCCGGAGCAGCGCCGCCGTCTTGCGCGACGTCTGGCAGAGCTGCCTGAGGCGCTGCGCCGAAGCTTCGACTTCGGGCCGGGCAGCGCGACTGCCGGCGTCTGAAGCGGGCTCGACCCGGCTGCATCAAGCGCGCAAGGTTGCAAGTGCTGTCGCTGTCGGAGGATCCATGCGCTGCCTGCTCGCGCTTCTTGCCCTCGTCCTGACCGGCAATGCGGCGCCTGAACCCGCCGCGCCTGCCATCCTGATCGTGCCGGCGCGCGTCTTCGACGGTGTCGATCCGCATCCGCACGCCGGCTGGAAGGTGCTGGTCCGCGGCGATCGCATCGTCGCCGTGGGTCCGGATGTCGCTGCGCCGCCGGATGCGGAGCGGATCGATCTGCCAGGCGCGACCCTGATGCCCGGGCTGATCGACCTCCACGTGCACCTGTTCCTGCACCCCTATGACGAGGCGTCGTGGAACGATCAGGTCCTCAAGGAGTCGCTCGCGCTGCGCACCGTACGCGCGGTCGCCGCCGCGCGGTTGACGGTCGCGGCCGGCTTCACCACCGTCCGCGATCTCGGAACGGAGGGTGCGCTTGATGCCGATGCCGGTCTGCGCGACGCCATCGCCGCCGGGATCGTGCCCGGACCACGCCTGCTGATCGCGAACCGGGCGCTGGTCGCGACCGGGTCCTATGGTCCGAAGGGTTACGCAACCGATGTGCCGCAGGGTGCCGAGGAGGTCAGCGGCGATGGCGTGGTCGCAGCGGTTCGTCGCCAGATCGCGCGCGGGGCCGACTGGATCAAGCTCTACGCCGACTACCGCTGGGGGCCGGGGGAGCCGAGCCGACCGACGTTCACCCTGGAGGAACTGCGGGCGGCGGTCGCCGCCGCGCATGATGCCGGGCGCCGGGTTGCGGTTCACGCCAGCACGCCGGAGGGTATGCGGCGCGCGGCCGAGGCGGGCGCGGACACGATCGAGCATGGAAACGAGGGAACGGCGGCGGTCTTCGCGCTCATGAAGGCGCGGGGGGCCGCTTACTGCCCGACCCTGGCCGCGACAGTGGCGGTCGCCCGTTACGCCGGTTGGAACGGGCGTGCGCCGGAGCCGTCCGGCGTCGCGGCCAAGCGCGCCAGCTTCGCCGCGGCGCTGCGATCGGGCGTCACGCTGTGCGTGGGTGGCGATGCGGGCGTGTTCGCGCACGGCGCCAATGCGGACGAGATCGTGCTGATGCATCGCTGGGGTCTGGGTGCCCGCGCCCTCGTTCTCGCGACCTCGGGCAATGCGGCGCTGCTCGGCCTGGCGGATCGTATCGGACGGGTCGCACCAGGCCTGGTCGCCGATCTGGTCGCGGTTGACGGCGATCCGACAGCCGAGCCGGAGGCGCTCAGGCAGGTCCGGCTCGTGCTCAGGAGCGGCAAGCGAGCATCACTCGTCCCATGACTGAATAATTGTCACAGCTTCGTAACGTCTCGGTCACCCAAGTGTCACCCAAATCGCACACGGCCGTCACAGGGCGGGCCTAGCGCCCGCCGTGAGATCGACAAAGGGGTAGCTTTCGAGTCGGTCCCGGGGGGCAGCGCCTTCCGTCACGCATCCATGCGACTAGAACGAACGGGAGACGTCATGCGCAACCTGAAGACCTTCGGCCACGTCCTGATGGCCGGTACCGCCGCCCTTGCGCTGTCCGCGTGCGATGGCGCCTCCAGCGTCGCGTCGCCGGGCGAGGGCACGGTGGTCATCCCGGCTCCCGCGCCTGCGCCTACCCCGACCCCGACCGGCACCCCGACCCCAGCGCCTGGCACCCCGGCCGCGAGCTGCCCGACCGGCACCAACGACGGCGGCATCGTCGGCAACTATCGTGCGTGCCGCCTCCCGGCGCTGCTGACCGGCAACGTTACGCTGGCCCGCCTTGCGGGCGTCGCCTATGAGATCAATGGCCGCGTCGACGTGGGCGTTGATGCCGGCGGCACCGGGACCGGCTCGACCCAGACCGGCATCCTCACGATCCAGCCGGGCGTGGTCCTCTACGCCAACACTACCAACACCGATAACGACTTCCTGATCGTCAACCGCGGCAGCCGCATCGCGGCCGAGGGCACGGAGACGCAGCCGATCATCTTCACCGCGCAGCAGAACCTGACCGGCGGCGTCACCGACGAGTCGCAGGGCCTGTGGGGCGGCGTCATCCTCGCCGGCCGCGCGCCGATCTCGAACTGCAACCTGGCGGGCGTCGCCGGCGGCGCGGTCAATTGCGAGAACGTCGTTGAGGGTACCGGCAACGCGCTCTACGGCGGTGCGACCCCGACCGACACCAGCGGCACCTTCCGCTACGTCCAGATCCGCTACTCGGGCACCATCATCAGCCCGAACAACGAGCTGCAGGGCCTGACGCTTGGCGGCGTCGGCTCGGGCACCACCATCGACCACGTCCAGGTTCACAACTCCTCGGACGACGGCATCGAGGTGTTCGGCGGCCGCGTGAACATGCGCTATCTGGCGATCACCGGCGCCGACGACGACGGTTTGGATACCGATGTGGGTTGGCAGGGCTTCGTCCAGTTCGTGATCGCGGCGCAGAAGCCCAACAACACGCAGACCGACAACTACTCGACCGAGATCGACTCGAACAACGCCGAGGACGCGCTGCCGCGCCAGAACTACCGTCTGGCCAACTTCACCTTCATCGACACCTCCACCGCGACCAACGCGGCGGTCCGCATCCGCGGCGGTGCCGACGTGACCATGGTGAACGGCATCATCCAGTCGAACACGCCGTGCCTCAACATCGTGGCGGGTGAGACCTCGGCTACCGACAAGTCGACGATCCGGCCGGCGAACGCTGCGCTGCAGGACAACGGCCCGCCGGTGTTCAACTCGGTGTTCTTCGCCTGCACCGGCGCCTTGTCGACGACCACGGCCGTGAACGGCATTACCGTGACCACCGCGGAGCAGGACGCGCTGGTCGCCGCGGGCAGCAACAACACGCCGGGTGGCACCGCCGCCAACGCGCTCCAGAACGGCTACTTCCCGACGGCGACAACGCTCGCGGTGACGCCGTTCAACGCGGCAACGCTCAACCCGTCGGGCACGTCCTTCTTCGTGCAGACCGCGTTTATCGGCGCGGTCAGCGGTCCGAATGACACGAACTTCCGCGGCTGGACCTGCAACTCCAACCGCGCGAACTTCGGCACCACCAGCGGCGCCTGCACCGGCCTGCCGAGCTGATGCGAGCACCCGGGGCGGCGCGCGAGCAGCCGTCGCCCCGGGCCTCCACCCTCTGGCTATCGGAAGCGCCCATGAAGACCTTCGCCGCCCTCTGCCTCGCGAGCACGATCCTCGTCGCGCCCGCCGCTCTCGCCCAGACCTCACCCGCGCCGACGACCCCGCCGTCGTCGACCACGAGCACGCCCCCGACCGAGGCGACCGAGGTGCAGACCACCGCGCCGGGCGACGTAGCGGCTCAGGATCCGCAGACCGGCGAGCCGGTGCCCGACGTGTCGGGTCCGGGCAGTTCGGGTGAGCTAGAGGACATCGTCGTTGTCGGGCGCAACATCCCGAACATCGTCCGCTCGACGCCGGAAGTCGTCTCCGTGCTCTCCGCCGCCGACATCGCCCGGACGGGTGAGGGCGACATCGCCGGCGCGCTTCAGCGCGTCACCGGCCTATCGGTCGTCGGCAACGGCTTCGTCTTCGTCCGCGGCCTCGGCGATCGCTATTCCTCATCGCTCCTTAACGGCTCGCCGCTGCCCTCGCCGGAGCCGCTGCGCCGCGTGGTGCCGCTCGACATCTTTCCGACCAACGTCATTGCCTCCTCGCTCGTCCAGAAGAGCTACTCGGCCAACTACCCAGGCGAGTTCGGCGGCGGCGTCATCAACCTGACCACGCTCGCCGTGCCGAAGGAAAGCTTTCTCCAGATCGGCGGCGGGATCAGCGCCGATACCGAGACCACCAGCGAGCTCGGCTACGTCTACGACGGCGGCCGCTACGACACGGTCGGCTATGATTCGGGTGAGCGCCGCGTCCCCGGCTTCATCCGCCGTGCCGGTCAGACGGGGGCGGGGGTCACCAACGCCGCCGATCTGATCTCGCTATCGAACGCGCCGACCACGCTGCTGCTCGCCAACTACCACTTGCCGCCGAACTGGTCGGGCGACACGAGCTTCGGCACGTCGTTCGACTATGGGTCGCTGCGGCTCGGCGTGATCGGCTCGGCGGGCATCAACAATGGCTGGCGTACGCGTGAGGCGCTGCAGCAGGTCGCCAACTCGGCGTCGGGCGGGCTTCAGTCCGACCGCGACACGGTGCTGACCGACAATCGCGTGATCGTGAACGGCCTGATCGGCTTCGGCGCGGAGTTCGGCCGCAACAAGATCCGCTTCACCAACCTCTACATCCACGACACGCTGAAGCAGGGCCGCCTGTCGAGCGGCTTCGCCGGGAACTTGACCGGTCAGATCAACGGGCGCGACCCGCTAATCCAGCAGAACACCAACTGGTTCGAGCGGCAGCTGGTCGACAGCCAGCTGGTCGGCGAGTTCAAGTTCGGCGACCTGTCGGTCGACCTGCGCGGCAGCTACGCCAACACGAAGCGCAAGTCGCCGTACGAGCGCGCCTTCACCTACGAATACAGCACGATTGCCAACGACTACGTCAACAACCTGGCGGGCAACTCCTCTGCGTCGGTCGCCTTCAGCGACCTCAACGAGGACCTGTGGTCGGGCCAGGCCGACCTGTCGTACAACCTGAATCTCGACCGGCCGGTGACGCTGTCGGCCGGCTACTACTACCAGGACACCCAGCGTGAGTCGTCGCGCTACTCGTTCGAGTACCGCCTGCCGGGCAACTCGGCGCTGAACGTCGTCGCGGCTCAGCAGCGGCCGGATTACCTGCTGTCCGACTCGACCATCCAGCGTTTCGGCATCGGGCTGGTCAACACCTCCGCCAACCAAGGCGTCGCGGCCTACGACGCGGACCTGACGATCAACGCCGGCTACGGCCAGATCGAGGCGGAGCCGCTCGATGGCCTGCGGATGACCGCGGGTGTCCGCTACGAGGACGGCGTGGAGGTCGTCCGCGCCGGTGCGGCGCTCAACCGTCGTCTTGCCAACAACTACTGGCTGCCGGCCGCCACCTTCACCTGGAACTTCGCCGCCGACCAGCAGATCCGCTTCCACGTGTCCAAGACGATCGCGCGCCCGCAATTCCGCGAGCTCGCGCCGCAGCTCTACCAGGATTTCGAGAGCGACCGCCTGTTCTACGGCAACCCGTTCCTGAACGATTCGGTGCTGTGGAACGCCGAGGCGCGATACGAGTGGTTCTTCGCGCGTGACCAGCGCATCACGGTGGCCGGCTTCTACAAGCGGATCGACGACCCGATTGAGGCGGTTGCGTCATTCCCGACCAACGAATCACCGCTCCAGACCGGCTTCGCCAACGCGCCGCAGGCGAAGCTCTACGGCGCCGAGTTCGAGGTGCAGAAGTACTTCGGGCTGAACTCGCTCGGCGACTTCTTCGCGACCAAGCGGCTGCTGGTGATCGCCAACTACACCTACACCCAGTCGGAGATCTCGGCGGGGAACGAGCTGGTCGCCGACCCGATCTCCGGCACCCGCGCGACACCGCTGCTGACCCAGGCCAACCTGCTGTTCCGCGACGGTGCGCCTTTGGTCGGGCAGTCCGACCATCTGGTGAACTTCCAGCTGGGCGTGGAGGACACCGATACGCTGTCGCAGATCACGGTGCTGGTGAACTACGCGTCCGACCGCGTGACCAATCGTGGCGCGGTCAGCTCGGGCGTTCGCCTGCCCGACCTGGTCGAGCGGCCGGGTGCCCGGCTCGACGTCGTCGCGCGCCAGGGCTTCTCGGTCGCCGGCGCCGATCTCGAGCTGAAGCTCGAGGCGCGCAACCTGACCAAGACCCGCTACCAGGAGTTCCAGACCTTCGATAGCGGGCGCGTGTTCGTGAACCGCTACGACCTGGGTCGCATCTTCTCGGCGGGGCTCAGCGCGAAGTTCTGACGGGTCGGGTGTGCCGGCTTACCTGCGGTAACCCCAGCGAACGCTGGGGTTACGGCAGCATGTGTGTCCCTGAATGAGAGCGATTTCAGCTTTCGCTGGAATGACAGGGATCGCCGTCACCGCGGCCAGTGACGTTCGCGGAACCACTTGGTGATGACGTACTTCGTGCCCGCGCGCACCTTCATGCCGTGGTGGAGCGTCGCCGGGTTGACGCGTCCGTCGCTGCGCAGGTTGTTCCAGGCGAGCAGCTTGCCCGTTTCCGGCTGCATGATCTTGTCGATCACCTTGAACCGCGTGGCGCCCCCGGCCTCGGGCTGGTTCAGGTAGATCATTACGGTCCAGGTGCGCTGCCCGGCGACGCTGCAGAACTTGTCGAAGTCGGCGCCGTTCGGCTCGAAATAGTCGGTGTGCGCCTTGAACTCCTGTCCGACCGCGTAGCGCTGCCCCTGCATCTGCTCGCCGTGGCGCAGGTCGAGCCCGGTCAGCTCCGCGATCCGCGCATCGATCGCGGCGACGACCGGATCGGCGTCGGGCAGGTCGCAGGTCTCGCTCGTCCGGAACGCGTCGTCGCCGTTGTAGTCGGAGACGGTGGAGGGACGCCGGTTGGCGTCGATCTGCGCGATCACCGCGCCGCAGGTCGCGGCGTTCAGAAAGTTGCGGACGACGAACAGGTCGAGCTTGGCGCTCGGTACCCGCTGCACGCCCGTGGCATCGCGCAGCGCGTCGAGCACGGGTTCTGCCGGAAAGCCGGATCCGGGTGCGGGGGCGACGCGCACGTCGCTGGCGGGCGTGAACATGGGGCGAAGCTTTGCGCAGCCTTGATCGCCGGCGCAACCCCGGCTAAGCGCGCGCTTCGTTGCGGCGACCGTAGTTCAATTGGTTAGAGCGCCGGCTTGTGATGCCGGAAGTTGCGGGTTCAAGTCCCGTCGGTCGCCCCACCTGCTGCATTCGCGCTGGCAATCCGCCACTGCAAACAATATTGCGCGTGCCCGCAACATCATTTCAGCTGGGAAGAAGCGCATGAGCGCAGTCTGGGACCTGTCCGATTTCGACGCGCACGAGGGCGTCCACCTGTTCCGCGACCGGGACAGCGGGCTGACCGCGGTGATCGCGGTGCACTCTACCGCGCTCGGGCCGGCGGCGGGCGGGGTGCGCTTTTGGCATTACGCGACCGGTGAAGCCGCGATCGTCGACGCGCTGCGCCTGTCGCGGGGCATGAGCTACAAGAACGCGATGGCCGGCCTGCCGCTCGGCGGCGGCAAGGGCGTCGTGCTGGCGGACGCGGCTGGCGCGACGATCACGGAGGCGCAGCTCCTCGCCTTCGGCAACGCGGTCGAGTCGCTCGGCGGACGCTATGTCACGGCGGAGGACGTCGGCATGTCGGAGGCGCGGATGGGCGTGATCGCGTCGCGCACCCGCCACGTCTCGGGCCTGCCGGTCGCGGGCGGCAGCGCGGGCGGCGATCCGGGGCCGTTCACCGCCATGGGCGTCTACCTGGGGGTGAGGGCCGCGGCGAGCCGCGCGCTCGGCAGCGACCGGATGGCGGGCGTCCACGTCGCGATCCAGGGCGTCGGCAGCGTCGGCGGCGGGCTTGCGCGGCTGCTCGCGAAGGACGGCGCGCGCCTGACGCTCGCCGACGTCAACGTCGACAAGGCGCGCGCGCTGGCCGACGAGCTCGGCGCGGCGCTGGCCGCGGCGGACGAGGTGCTCGCCACCGAGTGCGACATTGTCAGCCCGAACGCGCTGGGCGCGGTGCTCGGTGAGCGCACGATCAACGCGCTCCGCTGCAAGGCGGTCGCGGGCGGCGCGAACAACCAGCTGGTCGACGCACGCCATGGCGCGCTGCTGGCGACTCGCGGCATCCTCTACGCACCCGATTACGTCATCAACGCCGGCGGGATCATCAACGTCGGGCTGGAGTATCTGGGGCAGGGGGACCGCCAGGAAGTCGAGGCGCGGATCGCGCAGATTCCGGGTCGCCTCGAATCGATCTGGGCGGCATCGGCGGCGACGGGTCTGCCGTCGAGCGACGTCGCCGATGCGCAGGCCCGCCGTCTGATCGGGCGCGGCTGACGCCCGCGCTACGGTGGCGAGACGCCGTAGTGGCGCTGGAGCTCGGTCGTGAGTCGCCCGAGCATGCAGGCCTTGACCAGCGCGCGGGTCGGGCTGGTGGCCATGCAGCCGAGTAGCGAGCCGCACAGCCCCGCGTCGATCGCCGGCAGCCCGAAGCCGCGGCGCAGCACGCACTGCCTGCTCCGGGTCGCGCGATCGGTTCGCGTCGACAGCTTGGCGTGGTAGGTGGCGAGCGAGGTGACAACCAGGTCGCCGTTGGTCGCGACGGCCGCGGTTCCGGCGGGCGGCTGAATTTCGATCTCGAGCGTCAGGTTGCCGCGGTACGCGATCGGCGTCGGCGCCGGTGTTCCGGCTGCCTGGATCAGCAGGGAGAGTAGGAAGGCCGTCATCGTCCGAGCGTGCGGACGATCCGCAGACCGAGCAGGTCGATCCCCGGGTTCTGCTCGCCGAAGATCTGGCGATGGCTGAAGTGCTCCCACGACAGCTCGGCCGCCCAGCGCCGATCGAGGCGCACGCCGACGGAGGCGTTGGGATTGAACAGCACCTGCGACCCGAACGATACGCGCCGACGATAGATGTCGTAGCGCCGGAGCGCTTCGTCCCGCGTGATGCCGGGCGCGAACGGATCGGGCGTGAAGCGATAGCCGTCGTGGATCGCGACGCCGATTCCGCCCTGCACGTAGAGCCGGTCGCGGAGCAGGTGCTGGCGCCACTCCGCGCCTAGGCTGGCGAAGCTGGTCCGTCCCTCCAGGCTGACCTGCGCCTTGGCGGCGAGCCGCGGCTTCAGCAGAATGGCAAGCGGCCGGGAGCGGTAGATCAGCTGCGCGTCGTTCGTGCCGTCCTCCTCCTGTCCGTCGATGACGACGCCGGGCGGCCGGATGGGAAAGGTCAGCCGGTCGCCGAGCGGATGAAAGTTGGCGCCATGTCGATAGCCGCCGATGCCGATCTCGGCACGGGCCATCTCCAAGGCCGACCCACGATCCTCCGCCGCCGCCGGCGCGCAGCCGAGCGCCAGCCCTGCGCAAACTGCGCCGCATCTTACCATCATTGCCAGAGACCCCACCAAAAGACTGTCGCGCAGCCAGCTCGTTTGACGTAGAATGAGGAAAAATTGCTGTCAAACAGAAAGAATATAGTGCCGGCTACTCATCTGCTCACGAGCCCAAAGGCGCGCATCTGTCGAGTCGCCGGTGGCTTCTTCCTGGCGGCCGCCCTCTGCCTGGCGGCCGTCATCTGCCTCGCCCCCGCTGCGCCGGAGCTGCTAGCGCTGTGCAACGGGCCGCACTGCGAGGTGACCGAAGGGCCCATCGACGTGCTGCCACGCGAGATACAGACGCAGGTGCGAAGCTCACCCGATGCGCTGGCGCGGTTTGAGGCATACCGCCGGCGCCCGCTCGTGCGCGTCGGCGCGCTGGGCGTTGCGGCCGTCAGCCTCGTGCCATTCGCCGGGCTGCTGTTCGGGGTCGGGCTTGCGCTTCGGCGGCTCGGCGGTGGCGGCGATGCGCTCGGACAGGCGCTGCCGTGGCTGCGACGCGCCTCACTCGCCGCGATTGTTTGGGCGTTGTCGAGCCCGCTGGCGGAGAGCCTGGAGGTGATGCTGCTCTATCCCGGCACGCCTGCCGGTGCGCATTGGCATATCGTGCTCGATCCGAAGTCGATCATGACCGGCCTGATGCTCGCGGTCGCCGCCTACGCCGCGGTGTGGGCGATGGAGGCGGGGGTGCAGGCGCAGCGCGACCTGGCGGAGATCGTCTGATCCCCGTCGTCGTCAATCTCGACGTGGTGCTGGCGCAGCGCAAGGTCCGCTCCAAGGAGCTGGCCGAGGCGATCGGCATTACCGAATCGAACCTGTCGCTGCTCAAGTCCGGCAAGGTGAAGGGCGTGCGCTTCGCGACGCTTGCCGCGATCTGCCGCTATCTCGATTGCGTACCCGGCGACATCCTGGCGTACCAGCCGTCGGACGACGATCTGCGCGCGGAGGAGTGAGAACCCCTTAACGCCCGGGCCAAAATCGACTAACCGGCGCGCAGCAGTGCCCAGCATCCACGCCCTCGCCAACCCTGCGCGTTTCCTGAAGGTTGCGCGACCGCTCACCCCCTGGCTGTTCTGGGTGGGCGTGGCGCTGATCGCGATCGGGGCCTGGGCGGGGCTCACACGGACGCCCGCCGACTATCTGCAGGGGGAAAGCGTCCGCATCCTCTACATCCATGTGCCGACCGCCTGGCTCGGCATGGGCGGGTGGAGCGGGCTGGCGATCGCATCGGTGACGTACCTGGTATGGCGCCATCCGCTCGCCCACATCGCCGCCCGCGCCATTGCCGTGCCCGGCGCGCTCTTCGCGTTCCTGTGCCTCTCGACGGGCGCGATTTGGGGCCGGCCGACCTGGGGCACCTGGTGGCAGTGGGACGGGCGGCTGACCTCCATGCTGCTGCTGTTCTTTGTGTACCTCGCCTATCTGGCGCTTGCCCGCGCCGACGCGGAGCGGGGCGGGGACGGGCGTATCCCGGCGCTGTTCGGGATCGGCGGCACCGTGCTGCTGCCGATCATCCGCTACTCGGTCGTTTGGTGGAACACGCTGCACCAGGGGCCGAGCATCACAGTGTCGGGCTCCGCGATCGACGGCGCGATCCTGTGGCCGCTGGCGTTCACCCTTTCGGGCTTCACCCTGTTCTTCGCCGCCGTGGTGCTGATGCGGATGCGCGCGGCACTCGCCCACGCGCAGGTCGAGGCGCGGCTGCGCAGGCTGGTGGCATGAACGCCTGGCCCTTCGTGACCGCGGCCTGGGGGCTGACGATCGGCGCGAGCGCGCTGGTCGCCGCGTTGTCCTACCGCGCGATGCGCCGCGCGGAGAACGCTGCTCGGGCGCTCAGGCGGTCATGACGGCCAAGCATCAGCGCTTGACTCTGGCGCTGCTCGCACTGCTCGCGATCACCGGCGCCGCACTCCTCGCGCTGTCCGGACTGCGCGACCAGGCCGCCTTCTTCTACGCACCCGCCGACCTTCGGCGCGCGCCGCCCGCCGCCGGCACCGCGATCCGGCTGGGCGGCATGGTCGCGCGCGGATCGGTCAGCAAGGCCGCCGACGGCGTCACCACCCGCTTCGTCGTGGGCGACGGGCAAGCGACCACCCCCGTCACCTACCGCGGCATCCTCCCCGACCTGTTCCGCGAGGGCAGCGGCGTCGTCGCGGAGGGTCGCCTGGACACCGCCGGTACCTTTGTCGCCGACACCATCCTCGCCAAGCACGACGAGCGCTACATGCCGCCCGAAGTCGCCGGCGCGCTCCACAAGACCGAGACGCTGGAGCGATGATCGCGGAGGCCGGTCTCGCCGCGCTGTGGCTCGCCGCCGCGGTCGCGCTGCTGCAACTGGTGCTCGCCGGCGTGGCGCTGCGCGGCGGGCAAGCGGAGGTGCTCGCCGCAGTGCGCCCGGTCGCGGTCACGGGCGGCGTGCTAGCGCTGCTCGCGTTCCTGTGCCTGGTCGCGGTGTTCGTGCGATCGGACATGTCGGTGCTGCTGGTGGTGGAGAATAGCCACTCGGCCAAGCCGCTGCTCTACCGGATTTCGGGCGTGTGGGGGAACCATGAGGGCTCGATGCTGCTGTGGGTCACCGTGCTCGGCCTCGCGGGCGCGGCGATCGCCCGGATCGAACACCGGCTCGACGAGCGCCCGCTGGTCGCGACGCTTGGCGCCCAGGGGGCGATCGCGCTCGGCTTCTTCGCCTTTCTGCTGTTCGCGTCCAACCCCTTCGCCCGGGTCGCCCAGCCGCCTGCAAACGGGCTCGGCCTCAACCCGCTACTCCAAGATCCGGGCCTCGCCTTCCACCCGCCCACACTCTACCTCGGCTATGTCGGGCTGTCGGTCGCATTCAGCTTTGCGGTGGGAGCGCTCGTCACCCGCGACGTCGGGCCGGCATTCGCGCGCGCGATGCGCCCTTGGGTGCTCGGCGCATGGATCTTCCTGACGCTCGGCATCACCGCGGGAAGCTATTGGGCGTACTACGAGCTCGGCTGGGGCGGCTGGTGGTTCTGGGACCCGGTCGAGAACGCATCGCTGATGCCGTGGCTCGCCGCCACGGCGCTGCTCCACTCGGTCACCGTGCTCGCGACCCGCGACGGCCTGCGCGCCTGGACGGTGATGCTGGCGGTGGTTGCCTTCTCCATGTCGATGATCGGCACCTTCTTGGTGCGGTCGGGCATTCTGACCAGCGTCCACGCCTTCGCCGTCGACCCCAGCCGCGGCACCTTCATCCTCGCGCTGCTCGCGCTATACATCGGCGGTGCGCTCGCACTGTTCGCGCTCCGCATCGGCACGGTGAAGACCGGCACCACCTTTGAGCTGCTCAGCCGGGAAGGCGGGCTGGTGCTCAACAACCTGCTGCTCAGCGTCATCCTTGGCGTGGTGCTGATCGGCACGCTCTACCCGATCGTCGCGTCCGCTTTCGGTGTGCAGCTCTCGGTCGGGCCGCCGTTCTTCGACAAGGCGGCGGGTCCGATCGCGCTGGCGCTGGTGGTGGCGCTCGCAGCCGGGCCACTGGTGCGCTGGCGGCGTGACCGCTGGGACGCGCTGGCCGGGCGGCTGCTGGTGCCCGTCGCCGCCACCGGGCTGGCGCTCGGCGCGGTGGTGCTGTTCGCGCCGTTCAAGAGCGTGCTGTCGTCCGCCGGGCTGGTGCTGGCGGCCGGTCTCGCGGTGGCGAGCGTCGCGCCGCTGTGGGGACGCAATCTGGCGCGGACACCGTTGTTCACCTGGGGCATGGTGATCGCGCACCTGGGCGTGGCGGTCAGCCTGTTCGGCATGGCCGCCGATGCCGCCTTCACGCGCGAGACGCTGATCGCCGCACGGCCTGGTGAGCAAGTCGGCGTCGGGCCGTTCCGCGTCACCTTTGACGGGCTGAAGCCTGCCATGGGCCCGAACTGGTCGGCGCTGGAAGGCCGCTTCACCGTGCAGCGCGGAGACGCGGCGCCGTTCGTGCTGCGCCCACAACAGCGCTTCTTCGCCCAGCCGCCGACCACCACCAGCGAGGCCTCGATCGCGACGCTGTGGGATGGACAGCTCTACGCCGTGCTCGGCAATGCGGACGCGGGCGGCCGCTGGCAGGTCAGGCTGTGGTGGAAACCGTTTGTGACGTGCATCTGGGCGGGCGGCGCGCTGATCGCGCTCGGCGGCGCGCTCTCGCTGCTCGGCCGCATTCGCCGCGCGCGGCTGCGCCATGAGGAGGCGTGGGCGTGAAGCGCTGGCTGATCTGGCTGCCCTTTATCGCCTTCGCCGCGGTGCTGTGGCTGGTCGCGGCCGAGCTGACCCGCCCCGCCGACCGGACGGTGCGGTCGCGGCTGGTCGGGCAGGCGCTGCCCGGCTTCAGCCTGCCGGCAGCGGTCCCCGGCAAGCCGGGGCTGGACGCGCGCGCGTTCCGCATCGGCGAGCCGCGACTCCTGAACATTTTTGCCAGCTGGTGTGTGCCCTGCGCGGCGGAGGCGCCGCAGCTCGCCGCGCTGGCGCGCGCCGGGGTGCCGATCGACGCCATCGCGATCCGCGACAAGCCGGAGGACGTCGCCCGCTTCCTTGCCCGCTACGGCGATCCGTTCCGCGCGATCGGTGCCGACCAAACCAGCGCGGTGCAGCTTGCGCTCGGCTCGTCGGGTGTGCCGGAGACGTTCGTGATCGACGGGCAGGGCCGCATCGTCGAGCAGCACATCGGCGATCTGCGCGCCGAGGATGTCGCGCGGCTCACCGCGCTGGTGAAGGGCGCACGATGAGGGCGTGGCTGCTTCCGCTCGCGGCGCTGACGCTCGTCGCCGCCACCTCGCCGGCGCGCTACGCGAACACGCAGCTTGCCGATCCGGCCAAGGAGGCGGAGGCGCAGGCGCTGATGGTGACGCTGCGCTGCCTGGTCTGCCAGGGCCAGTCGATCGCCGACAGTGACGCCGACATGGCCGCCGACATGCGCGCGCTGGTGCGGCAGCGGATCGCGCGCGGCGAGCGCGCGGGCGACGTGCGCGACTGGCTGATCGCACGCTACGGCGAATATGTCAGCTACGATCCGCCGCTCACCGCGCTGACCGCGCCCTTGTGGCTGGCGCCCATCGCCCTGCTCGTGGTCGGGCTGATCGTCGCGCGCGCCAGCTTCCGGCGCAGGCGGTCCTGATGGGCTGGCTCATCCTGCTCGCGATCGGCGCCGCTGCCTTCGGTCTCACCCGGCTGCTCGGCGCGCCGCGCACGCTCGCCTCGTTCATCGGCGCGGCGCTAATGCTCGGGGCCACCGGCTACGCGCTGCAGGGTCGGCCGGGGCTCGCCGGACGGCCGGCGGCGACAGCGCGCGCCGGCAGCACGCTCGACCCCGGCGTCGCCGAGCTACGGACCCGGATGTGGGGACGGTTCACCTCGGCCGAGCCGTATTTCTTTGCCGCCGACGCGCTGGAGCGCTCGGGCGCGCAGGCTAACGCGGTTCGGCTGCTGCTCGGTGGCGTCAACGCGCAGCCGCAGAACGCGGCGCTGTGGACCGGGCTCGGCACGGCCTATGCGGAGCACGACGGGACGGTGTCGCCAGCTGCACGCTTCGCCTTTAACCGGGCGATGCAGCTCGCCCCCGATCATCCCGCCCCGCCATACTTCCTGGGGCTGGCGTTGGTCCGCGCCGGGCAGTTCGGCGAGGCGCAGCGCTGGTGGTTGCGCGCCTACGCGATCACGCCGGATGCGCTGACCTACCGCGCGGAGATCGGACGGCGGCTGACGCTGCTGGAGGCGCTGATCGCGAGCGGGGCGGGGAACCTTCGCTAACCTCCTACGCTCCCATCGCACCGATCAGCGGGAAGGATGGTGCATGGCAGAGGCAACATGGGGCGACGCCGCCTCGCCGGAACTTGACTGGCGCATGAGCGCGGCACTCGAGAATGTGCCGCGTGGCGGGGAGACGGTCGCCGAGGTGACGAGCCTGGCGCAGGCGGTACGCGAGTGGCTGACCCTCGACCCGGAGCTCCGGGCCGAAGCGGTGCTGACGCCGGAAGCGCCACTGGTCATCGACGGTGCGTCGCTTGCGCAGCTCAAGGGTGAGCACATCGGATTGCTCGCGGAATGGTTGCCGCCTGCCGACTAGCGAATCCGCCGGAAGCGCAAGCGGCCTCTACCGGCGAACCGCGATAGCAACCGAGCCGAGCGCGGTGGACTCCGACGATTGTCGGGGTGCACCGCTCCTCGAACTACTTGATAAGGCGACCAGGGTTCAGCTCGTGCCGCGCCCGGTCTGCTCCTGCAGCTCGTCGATCTTCTTGGACGCGTCCGCCTTGCTGAGCGAGTCGTCGAACTCGGCGCCAGCCTCCTCCGACAGCGTCTTGAGGTAGCTCGCCTGCGCTCCGGTCATCGGCTCGTCACCGGTGGTCCAGTCGTCGGGATCCTTGACGGCATTGCCGGAGGGATGGTCCTTGGGATTGTCGGTCATGGCGGTGAGATCCTTTCGCTGCCACGAACGCCGCTGTTCCTTATCCGTTCCACGCCTCGTACGCGAGGTCGAGGTCGTCGGCGACCGCCTGGTACGCGATCTTGCCCTTGTAGACGTTGAGACCGTTGGCGAGGTGCGCGTCCGCCTTCATCGCAGCCTCGGCGCCATGGTTCGCGAGGCGCAGCGCGAAGGGGAGGGTGGCGTTGTTGAGCGCGAACGCGGAGGTGCGCGCAACCGCGCCCGGCATGTTGGCGACACAATAGTGGATCACGCCGTCGACCTCGAACACCGGGTCCTGGTGGGTGGTCGCGTGGCTGGTCTCGAAGCAGCCGCCCTGGTCAATCGCGATGTCGACCATCACCGATCCGCGCTTCATGGTCTTCACCATTTCACGCGTGACGAGCTTGGGCGCCGCGGCGCCCGGGACCAGCACCGCGCCGATCACCAGGTGGGCGTTCTTCACCGCCGCCGCGATCGCCGCCTTGCTGGCGTAGGCGGTCTTGATCTGGCTGGAGAAGAACATGTCGAGCTCGGCCAAGCGGTCGTTGTTGATGTCGTAGATGGTGACGTCCGCGCGCATCCCGACCGCCATCTGCGCGGCGTTCACGCCCGACACGCCGCCGCCCAGGATCGCAACCTTGGCCGGCGCGACGCCCGGCACGCCGCCCAGCAGGACGCCGCGGCCGCCCTGCTCTTTTTCCAGATAGTGCGCGCCGACCTGCACCGACATGCGGCCGGCGACCTCCGACATCGGCTTCAGCAGCGGCAGCGCGCCGCTGCGCGACGTCACCGTCTCATAGGCGATGCAGATCGCGCCCGACTTCATCAGCCCCTCCGCCTGCGGCTTGTCGGCCGCGAGGTGGAGGTAGGTGAAGAGCAGGTGGCGCGGCTCCAGCAGCGCGATCTCCTGCGCCTGCGGCTCCTTCACCTTCACGATCATGTCACTCTGGGCGAACACCTCCGCCGGCGTCGCGACGATCCGGGCGCCGGCCGCCTGGTAGTCGGCGTCGGTGAAGTCGATGCCGGCACCCGCGTTCGTCTCCACGATCAGCTCATGGCCGGCGGCGACCAGCTCGGCGACCGACGGTGGGGTCAGTCCGACCCGGTACTCGTGGTTCTTGATTTCCTTCGGCACACCGACGCGCATGACCTGCTCTCCAGCTGATTTGTTGCGACCGTCATAGCGCATCGCGCGCTGACGATCCCTGCAAAGTTTAGGCGGAGAGTCACCTTTGACGCATGGATTGCGCGCCTAGGAACCTGTAAGCGACCAAGCCATGCACATCGACCGTATAGACACCAATATTCTGCGCATCGTCGCCGCCGACGCGCGGCTGTCCGTCAGTCAGATCGCCGCGCGAGTCGGGCTGTCGCAGTCCGCCTGCACACGGCGGTTGCAGGCGCTGGAGGCGAGCGGGCGGGTGACCGGCTATGCGGCCCGACTCGGCCGCCGCGCGCTCGGCTTCAAGGTGCGCGCGCTGGTCGACATCACCCTGTCGACGCAGGTGGAGGAGGACCTCGCCCGCTTCGAGGCGGCGGTCGGCGACATCCCGGGCGTGGTCGCCTGCGCGCTGGTGTCGGGAAACCAGGACTATCGGCTGACCATCGTGTGCCGCGACCTCGACGATTACGAGCGGCTGCACCGCGAGCATCTCGGCCGCTTGCCGGGCGTCCTGACAATCAGCAGCAGCTTTGTCCTGCGCGAGGTGCCGACCAGGGGCGAGGCGGACGCGATCCTGGGTGGTACGGCGCCGTCCTGATTGTGCGTTGCGGCGCGTTCGGCGGAGTGCTAGCTGCGCCGACCTGATGCCAACAGAGGCGCCCAGGGTCGTGACCATGACCATCACCGCCGGACATCCGGCCACGGACATCCGCCGGTGAGCGACGCGCTCCCGACCACATCCGCCGACTCACCACCCGCCGACCTTGAACACCCGCACGCGAAGGACGGGCTGGCCAAGCTCGCGGTGGGCGCGATCGGCGTCGTCTACGGCGACATCGGCACCAGCCCGCTCTACGCGATGAAGGAGGTGTTCGTCGGGCATCACCCGCTCGCGGTCGACCAACTCCACATCTTCGGCGTGATCAGCCTGATGTTCTGGTCGCTGATCCTGATCGTGACGCTTAAGTACGTCCTCTTGATCCTGCGCGCCGACAACAATGGCGAGGGCGGGAGCCTGGCGCTGCTCGCGCTGATCCAGCGCAAGTCGGGCGGTGGCCGATGGGGACCGAGCCTTGTCATGCTTGGCGTGCTCGCGACCGCGCTGTTCTTCGGGGACTGCATGATCACGCCCGCGATCTCGGTCCTCTCCGCGGTCGAGGGGCTGGCGACCGTGCAGGAGGGATTCGACAGCTGGGTGATCCCGATCGCGGTCGGGATCATGGTCGGGCTGTTCTACCTTCAGTCGGTCGGCACGGCCAAGGTCGGCAAGCTGTTCGGGCCGATCATGCTGATCTACTTCGTGACGCTGTCGGTCATGGGCCTGCTGAAGATCATCGATCGTCCGGACGTCCTGCTCGCGCTCAATCCGTGGTGGGCGGTGCAGTTCGCGGTCACCGACGGAGGGCTCGCCTTTCTGGCGCTGGGCTCGGTCGTGCTGTGCGTGACCGGTGCGGAGGCGCTCTACGCCGACATGGGGCATTTCGGGCGGCGGCCGATCCAGTTCGCCTGGGCGTTCCCGGTGCTGCCGGCCCTGATGCTCAACTATCTGGGGCAGGGCGCACTGCTGCTCGACGATCCCGCGGCGGCGGAGAACCCCTTCTTTCTGATGGCGAGCGAGGACTTCCGCCTGCCGCTGGTGATCCTGGCTACTATGGCGACCGTGATCGCCAGCCAGGCGGTGATCACCGGCGCTTATTCGGTGGTCCAGCAGGCGGTCCAGCTCGGCCTCATGCCGCGCATCCGGATCGATCATACCTCCGCCAGCGAGGCGGGGCAGATCTACATCCCGACGATCAACTGGGCGCTGCTGACCATGGTGCTGCTGCTGATTCTCGGCTTCCAGGAATCGTCGAACCTCGCCGCCGCCTACGGCATCGCGGTCACCGGCACGATGTTCATCACCACCTGCATGATGGGAGTGCTGTTCCGCCGCGTGTGGCAGTGGCCGATCGCCCTGGTGGCGGCGTTCGTCACCGTGTTCGTCATCATCGACGGCATGTACTTTGCCTCCAACCTGACCAAGGTGCCGGACGGCGGCTGGTTCCCGCTCCTGGTCGGGATCGTCGTCTTCATCCTGCTGACCACCTGGGCCAAGGGTCGATCGCTGATGATCGAGCGGCTGGCCGAGGCTGCCATGCCGATGAAGATCTTCATCCAGTCCGCCGCCAACTCGGCGACGCGGGTGCCGGGCACCGCGGTGTTCATGACCTCCACCGCGGACGGCGTGCCCCACGCGCTGCTCCACAACCTCAAGCACAACAAGGTGCTCCACGAGCGTGTCGTGCTCCTGACGGTCAAGATCGTCGACGTTCCCTTCGTGCCCGACCACAAGCGGGTCGAGCAGTCGGACCTGGGCCAGGGCTTCCACCGCATCGTCCTGCGCTTCGGCTTCATGCAGGAACCCGACGTGCCCGCCGCGCTCAAGACGGTCGGGGCGTGCGGGGCTGAGTTCAAGATGATGGACACCAGCTTCTTCCTTGCCCGCCAGACGCTCCTCCCCTCCGACAAGCCGGGCATGGCGATCTGGCGCGAGCAGCTGTTCGCCTGGATGCTGCGCAATGCGGAGAGCGCGATGGAGTTCTTCCGCCTGCCGACCAACCGCGTGGTGGAGCTGGGAAGCCAGGTCGAGATTTGAGCGGACCGCCGGTCAACATCCTTCACCTCCACTCGAGCTTCTCGCTCGGCGGCAAGGAGGCGCGGGCGGTGCGGCTGATGAACGCCTGGGGCGAGCGGGCGCGGCACACGATCGTGTCGGGCGTCCCCGACCAGACCGGGGCGGAGCGGGCGATCGCGCGCTCCATCGACTACCAGATCGCGCAGAACCCGCCGCCGCTGACCGGCAAGCCCTCGGTCAAGCGCTACGAGGCGATCGCGCGCTACATGCGACGCTTCGATCTGGTGCTCACCTACAACTGGGGAGCGATCGACGGAGTCATGGCGCGGCGCGTGTTCGGCAGGGGCGCGCCGCCGGTGGTCCACCACGAGGACGGCTTCAACTCCGACGAGGCCACCCGCCTGCTGCCGGTCCGCAACATGTACCGCCGCCTGGCGCTGCCCGCCGCACACGCGCTGGCGGTGCCGAGCCAGTTGCTGGAGCAGATCGCGCTCGACGTGTGGAAGCAGCCGCCGGCACGCGTCCACCGCATCTCCAACGGCGTGCCGACGATGCGCTACGCGGCCAAGCCCGGGAAGGACGCGATCCCCGGCTTCACTCGCCGCCCGGGCGAGGTGGTGATCGGCACCGTCGCCGGCCTGCGCGCCGTCAAGGACCTGCCGCTGCTGGTTCGCGCCTTCGGTGGCGTGCCGGGCAAGGTGCGGCTGGTGATCGTCGGCGAGGGGCCGGATCGGCAGGCGATCGAGGACGCGGTCGATGCCATGTTCCTCCACGATCAGGTGGTGCTCGCCGGTTTCCTGCCCGATCCGGCTAGTTACATCGGGACGTTCGACATCTTCGCGCTGTCCTCCAGGAGCGAGCAGCAGCCGATCGTGGTCATGGAGGCGATGGCCGCCGGGTTGCCGGTGGTCTCCCCGACGGTCGGAGACGTGGCCGAGATGGTGAGCGAGCCCAACCGCCAGTATCTGACCGAGGATCGCAGCGAGGTGGCGCTGCGCGACCGGCTGACGTGGCTGGTGCAGGATGAGAAGACGCGGCGCTGGGTCGGCCAGGCGAACCAGGCGCGCGCGCGCGCGTTGTTTGACGAGAGTGCGACCATCGCGGCCTATGCGGCGCTGTACGAAGGCGCACTGGGCCGTCCCGGCGCGCTCTGGCCTTCGCGATAACAGTCGCAATTTTGCCATATAGCGGGTAACGGCGCCGCGATGGGGCATCTGGTGGAGGTAGCGTGTTCAAGGGTCTGACGCCGATCGTCTATGGGGGCCGTGAGGTCTGGCCGCTGGTCGAGGGCGGCAAGGGCGTGGCGGCGACCAATCACGCCTCTGCCGGCGCCTGGGCGGCCGCCGGCGGAATCGGCACCGTGTCGGCGGTCAACGCCGACAGCTACGATCCCGAGGGCAAGATCATCCCCCAGGTCTACCACGCGCTGACCCGGCGCGCGCGGCACGAGGAACTGGTCGAGTACGCGATCGAGGGCGCGGTGCAGCAGGTCAAGCGCGCCTGGGACATCGCCGGCGGCGCGGGTGCGATCAATATCAACGTGCTGTGGGAGATGGGCGGCGCGCAGCGGATCCTTCACGGCGTGCTGGAGCGGACCCGCGGGCTCGTCTCGGGCGTGACCTGCGGCGCGGGCATGCCGTACAAGCTCAGCGAGATCGCGGCCTCCTACGGCGTCAGCTATCTGCCGATCGTGAGCTCCGGACGCGCCTTTCGCGCGTTGTGGAAGCGGGCGTACTCGAAAGCGGCCGAGTGGCTGGCGGCGGTGGTGTACGAGGATCCCTGGCTGGCCGGCGGCCATAACGGCCTGTCGAACGCGGAGGACCCGCTCGCGCCCGAGGACCCGTACCCGCGGGTGAAGGCGCTGCGCGAAACGATGCGCGAGGGCGGCATCAGCGACGACGTGCCGATCGTGATGGCGGGCGGCGTCTGGTACCTGCGCGACTGGAGCGACTGGATCGACAATCCGGAGCTCGGGCGCATCGCCTTTCAGTTCGGAACGCGCCCGCTGCTGACCCAGGAAAGCCCGATCCCGGCCGAGTGGAAGGCCAAGCTGATGGAGATCGAGCCGGGCGAGGTGCTGCTCCACCGCTTCTCGCCGACCGGCTTCTACTCCTCCGCGGTCCGCAACCCGTTCCTCCGCAACCTGGAGGCGCGCTCGGAGCGGCAGATTGCCTTCTCTGCGCAGCAGGCGGGGGACCACACCCACCAGCTCGACGTCGGGGTAAAGGGCCGCAACTTCTGGGTCACGCTCGGCGATCTCATGCGCGCCCGCGAGTGGTACGGGCTCGGCTTCACGGAGGCGCTGAAGACGCCCGACAACACGCTTGTGTTCGTGACCGCGGAGGAGAAGGGCACGATCCGCAAGGATCAGGCCGACTGCATGGGGTGCCTCAGCCAGTGCAGCTTCTCGTCCTGGGCGGACACGGAGACGAACTCCACCGGGCGCCTCGCCGACCCGCGCTCCTTCTGCATTCAGAAGACGCTGCAGGACATCGCGCACGGCGGTCCGACCGACCAGAACCTGATGTTCGCCGGCCACGCGGCCTATCAGTTCAAGCGGGATCCGTTCTACTCGAACGGCTTCGTGCCGACGGTGAAGCAGCTGGTCGACCGCATCCTGACGGGGGACTGAGCAGGCGTCATCCCGGGGACGCTGGGAGCTCGTGCCGCGGGCGTGCGCCTCTTGATCGAGCCTCCTGCGTAAGCTCGGATGACCGGAACCTCAGGAATTGCCTGCCATCGCTTGCCGAACCGCGGCGAAGGGGCGATCAACCACGTCGAACAGCGTCGCGCCGATCACCAGCGCGACCGCGACGATCCCGGCGAGCAGCACCATGTGCTGGAACGCGGCGGCGCGGCGCTGGCTGCGCGCCGCGATCTCCTCGACGCGGGGCCGCTCGCGCCGCTCGGCGACGGGAGAGTTCGCCTCCGTCGGAGCCGTGACCGGCGCGGCACGAGCGGCGGTGAGCGCGGGGATGTCGATGGCGTCCTGAGTGCGCGCGCCGAACAGCGGCCCTGCCGACCAGACCACCCGCGCAACGATCTTCAGCGCGCCGCGGCGAACCTCCACATAGTCCCCGCGCTTCGGCACCGCCTCGGCCGGGCGCACCAGCAACCCCCGTTTCGAGACGTTCTGGACGGTGATGTCCTGCCAGGTGCCGGCACAGTTCATGCGCGCGCGCACGAACACCTTGTGCCTGGGCTCGCGCGCCTTCACCGAGAAACTCCGCCGATCATGGCTTTGCGCGATAACGGACGAAGGTTAAAGCGCTGGAAAGACAAACACTAACGCAGATTAGGCACGACGCCGCCGACAGGGTTCAGAGGCGTAGGGCGGCAGTGAATGGTTGATACGGGAGCCGCCCGCTCGCTAGTGTCCGGTCGGGCAAGGGGACAGGTGATGCGGGCAGCGGTGACGATCGGGGCGGTGGTGGTCGCGGGGCTCGTCTTGCCGGGGGCAGTCGAGGCGCAGCGCCGCGCCACGCCCTATTTCGCGTCGATCTCGGCCGGCAAGGCGATGATGCGGACGGGCCCGGGCCGCAACTACCCGGCAAGCTGGCTCTACGTCCGCGCCGGGCTGCCGATCAAGGTGATCGACATCTACAAGGAATGGCGCAAGGTCGAGGATCCGGGCGGCACACAGGGGTGGATGCTCGGCGCACTGCTGACCGAGACGCGCACCGCCATCGTCGTCGACACCGTGCTGGAACTGCGCGACACCCCGCGGACGGGCGGGCGCGTCCAGTACCGCGCGGCGCCCGGCGTGGTCGGGCGGATCAGCAAGTGCACGAGCGGCTGGTGCTGGTTCGACGTCCGCGGGCGTGCCGGCTACGTCGAGGCCATCCACCTGTGGGGGGTCGATCCAGGCGAGGAGATCGAGTGAGCCTGCGCTTCGCCCGCGCGGCGCTGAACGACCCGCAAGTGGTGGCATTGCTCGATCATCACATGCGCGAGGCGCACCGCAACTCGCCGCCGGGCAGCGTCTTCGCGCTCGACCTGTCGGGGCTGGCGCACCCGGACATCGCACTTTGGGCGGCTTGGAACGAGAATGCGCTGGCGGGATTGGGAGCGCTGAAGCGGCTGCCGGCGGAGCACGGCGAACTCAAGTCTATGCGGACCGCCCCCGCCTGTCTGCGCCAGGGCGTCGGCCGCGCGATGCTCGCGCACCTGATCAGCGAGGCACGCGCGGCCGGGTTCACGCGGGTGAGCCTGGAAACCGGCGCCAACGATGCCTTCGCCGCAGCGCGGGCGATGTACGAGGCGGCGGGGTTCAATCCGTGCGCGCCGTTCGGCGACTACACGCTGACCGAGTTCAACCGGTGCTACTCGCTGGATTTGGTGGATCCAAACGGCGATCGTTGCGCGGTGACAGGTCTCGCGACGTGAAGCGCGCTTACCTGCTGCCGCTTCTGCTGAGCTTGCCAGGCTGTGCGCAGGATGATGACGATCTGCGTCAGGAGGCCGCGCGAGCTTGCGCGTTCAGCCCGTCGCGCTTCACCCTGTGGGAGGTTAGGCGCGACCGGACGACCGGACAGCCGGTCGCTATCGCCTATTCGGGCGTCGATCGCGACTGCATGACGCGCTGGTTGTACCGGAAGAAGCTCGCGGAAGTGCAATACTGACGGTTCGCATCCGCTCAGTCCAACAACTCCACCGCCATCGCCGTTGCTTCGCCGCCGCCGATGCAGAGCGAGGCCAGGCCGCGCTTCTGCCCCGTCGTTTCCAGTGCCGACAGCAGCGTCGCAAGCACCCGTGCGCCGCTCGCGCCGATCGGGTGGCCGAGCGCGCAGGCGCCGCCATGGACGTTCAGCACGTCGTGCGCGATGCCGAGATCGCGCATCGCGATCATCGCGACCACGGCGAACGCCTCGTTCACCTCGAACAGGTCGACGTCACCCAGCTCCCAGCCGGCGCGCTCCAGCGCTTTGCGCATCGCGAATACGGGTGCCGTCGTGAACCGCGCCGGCGCGTGGGCGTGGGCGGCGTGCGCCACGACCCGCGCGATCGGGTTGAGCCCCAGCCGCTCGGCGACGCTCGCGCGGGTCATCACCAGCGCGGCCGCGCCGTCGGAGATCGAGGAGGCGTTGGCGGCCGTGATCGTGCCTTCCTTGGCGAACGCGGCCTTGAGCGTCGGTATTTTCGCGATGTCACCCTTGGCCGGCTGCTCGTCGAGCGTCACGTTGGTGGTGCCGCGCCGGCCGGTCAGCTCGACGGGCACGATCTCCCGGTCGAACGCGCCGCTCGCCTGTGCCTTCTGTGCGCGGGTGAGGCTCGCGATGGCATAGTCGTCCTGCGCGGCGCGCGTGAACTGGTACTCGGTCGCCGCGTCCTCCGCGAACACGCCCATCGCCTTGCCGGATTCGTAGGCGTCCTCCAGCCCGTCGAGGAACATATGATCCATCAGCCGGTCGTGCCCGATCCGCGCCCCGCCGCGGTGGCGGGTGGAGAGATAGGGCGCGTTGGTCATGCTCTCCATGCCCCCCGCCACGACCAGATCGGCGGAGCCGGCGGCGAGCGTGTCGGCCGCCATGATCGCGGCCTGCATGCCCGATCCGCACATCTTGTTGACGGTGGTCGCCTCGACATGCTCGCCGAGACCGGCGCGGATCGCCGCCTGTCGCGCGGGCGCCTGACCCAGCCCCGCGGGCAGCACGCAGCCCATGTAGATGCGCTCGATCGCCGGGCCCTTCAGTCCCGCCCGCTCGACCGCCGCGCCGACCGCCGTCGCGCCGAGTGCGGTCGCCGTCGCCTCCGTCAGCGCGCCCTGAAAGCTTCCCATTGGAGTGCGGCCATAGCTGACGATGACGACGGGATCGGGGGACATGGGGCTCTCCTGCGCGTGCTTTTCCGCGCTGTGGCGGACGCCGCCGTCTCCCGCAAGCCGCGGATCAGGCGAGCGGCGTTCCCTGACGCTCGCAGACGTAGCGGGCGATCTCCTCGCGCAGCGGAAAGCCCGCCATCGAACGGAGCGGCCCGTCGCGCTTGAACGACGTTTCGGCAAAGGCGCGGCGGTTACCCACGCCGACGATGTGGAACAGCCGCTTGGCACAGTCGATCTCGACCCGGGCATAAGCGGCCTTGTTGCCCTTCTCCTCGCGCAGCAGCGCGACCACCGTGCCGGCCAGGATCGGGCGGCGGTGCTGCAGCAGATAGTAGCGCGTCCGCTGGTCGGACGGCGTCGGGATCAGGTCGCCCTCGATCGGGTAGGAGGGGCGGAGCGGCGCGGCCATGTTGGTCATGGTGAGCGTGCGGAGCTTCAGATCGGAGTCGTTCGCACTCGCCGCCGGCTCGGACGAGCAACCCGCAGCCAGGAGGGAGAGCGCCGCCGCTGCGGCAATCGTCTTTAACATGGAGCAGCCTTCCTTTCGGAGGCGCCACCTAGGGAGCGGCGTTGTGCATTGCGATAAGGCCGTGCGCCGCAGAAAAGCTTTGTCACGCGCGTGACATCCACCGCGAACCGCGCGTTTCCGTGGCTTTTCTGGTCAGTGCAGATCGACCGGCGCCGCCTTCTCCGCTCGGCTGGCGCGTGGAGGGCGCTTGAGGAACAGGACGAGCGGGATCGACAGCGCCGTGACCACTGCCATCATCAGGAAGTCGTCCAGGTAGGCGATCATCGCCGCCTGGCGGTTCACCTCCGCATCCACCATCGCCATCACCGTGTCCGCGGCCATGCCGTAGCTCTGCAGCATGGTGGGGTCGAAGGCGGAGACGGTGTTGGACGTCACGGAAGCGCCGATGTCGGCATGCGCGGTCTGCACGTTGCGCGCGAGCAGCGCCGTTACCGCGGAGATGCCGACCGACGCGCCGATGTTGCGCATCAGGTTCATGAGACTCGAACCCTCTGTCCGGTAGTGCGGCGGCAGCGTCGCAAAGGCCATGCCGTTCAGCGGCATGAACACGAGGCCGAGCCCCAGGCCTTGGACGAACCCGGATATGACGAAGACGTGGGTCTCCATCACCAGCGTCCAGGTCGTCATCTCCCACAGCGAGAAGGCGGCGACGACGAAGCCGACCCCGACCAGAATGCGCGGATCGAACCCGCGCTGCTGCAATTGCGCCGCGGCGAACATCGACAGCACGATCCCGAAACCGCGCGGCATCAGCAGCAGCCCGGTGTCGAGCACCGGATAGCCGTAGATGCGCTGCATCAGCGGTGGCAGCAGCGCCATCGTGGCCATCATGACCAGGCCGACGACCAGCATGAAGCCGACCGCGGTGACGAGGTTGCGGTTGCGGAACAGCTCGCGATCGAACATCGGCCGCCTGCCGATGACGAGGTGGACCGCGAACATCCACAGCGCGACGAAGGCGACCAGCGCCTCCACCACCACCTCCGCCGAGGAGAACCAGTCCTCCGTCTGGCCGCGGTCGAGCATCAGCTGCAGCGCGGCGATGCCGAGCGCCAGCAGGGTGAAGCCGAACACGTCGAAGTGACGCTTGTTCACCGCGCGCGAGGGCAGCAGCCACCACAGCACCGCGTAGCAGAACACGCCGAGTGGCAAGTTGACGTAGAAGACCCAGCGCCAGTTGTAGTTGTCGGTCAGCCACCCACCGATCACCGGGCCGAGAATCGGGCCCACCATGATCCCCATGCCCCAGACGGCCATCGCCTTGCCCTGCCGTTCGGGCGGGTTGATGTCGAGCAGCACCGTCTGGCTGAGCGGGTTCATGAAGGCGGCGCTCACTCCCTGGAGAACGCGGAACAGCACCATCTCGGTCAGGCTGTTGGCCATGCCGCACAGCGCGGAGGAGACGACGAACCCCGCGACCGACCAGAGAAAGAGGTTGCGGCTGCCGATCCGGTCGGCGAGCCAGCCGGTGATCGGGATCGCGATGGCGGACGCGACGATGTAGCTCGTCAGCACCCACGTCACCGTGTCGGCCGTCGCGCCGAGCGCCGTCTGCATATGCGGCAGCGCCACGTTCGCGATCGTGGAATCGAGGATTTGCATGATCGTCGCCAGCATGACCCCGAGTGTCAGCAGCGGCCGATTGCTGGTGTGGAGCGCAGCGCCGGACTGGGGGGCGGGGGCGGACGGCCGACCGCGACCGGCCGGGGCGGCAGCGGTGGCCACGCTTAATTCCGCACGTCCACGCGGACGTCGGCGGAGAGGCCGGCGATCAGCTGGCGCGGGCTCTTCTCGTCGATCGCGATCCGCACCGGGACGCGCTGAGTCACCTTGACCCAGTTGCCGTTGGCGTTCTGCGCGGGCAGCACGGAGAACTCGCTGCCGGTGCCCGCGCCGATCGACTGGACGTGACCGCGCAGGTGGAGGCCCGGGTACGCGTCGAAGCTGACCTCCGCGGGCTGGCCGACGCGCATGCGGGCGAGATCGGTCTCCTTGAAGTTCGCCTCCACCCATGAGCGCGCATCGGCGACGATGGTGACGGCGGGCAGGCCGGTGACCATCATCTGCCCGACCTGGAGCCGGTCGGCCTGGCTGATCTGGCCCGAAACGGGGGCGCGCACCTCGGTGCGCGACAGGTCGAGCTGCGCCTTGGCTCGCGCGACCCGGGCGGCGGCGATCTGCGGGTTCTCGCCCGGCACCGCGGCGCCGGTCGCGAGCCGTGCGCGCGCCTCGTTCGCGTCGGCGACGGCATTCTGGTACGTCGCACGCGCCTGCTCCAGCCCGTGCTGCGACTGTTCCAGGCGCGCGCGGGTCGTGAAGCCGCGCTTCATCAGCTCCGACTGGCGCTGGTAATCCTCCTGCGCGGCGGCGATCTGGTCGGTGGCGGCGGCGATGTCGGCGCTGGTGCCCGCGTAGGTCGCGCGGAGTGTCTGGAGCGACACCTGCGCGCCCGCGATCTGCGCGTTCGCCTGCTCGACGGCGATCCGGTACGGATCGGGATCGATCCGGAAAAGCAGATCGCCCGCCTTGACCAGCTGGTTCTCGCGGACGTTGACCGCGACGATGCGCCCGGCGACGTCGCTCGCGACCGACACCTTGTCCTGCTGCACATAGGCGTTGTCGGTCGACACGAACCGGCCGGACGTCGCCCAGAGATAGGCGACGACGCCGATGACGATCAGCGGAATGCCGAACATCAGCAGCGGCCGCAGCCAACGCCGCTTGGTCGGCGCGGGCGCGTCGGCGACACGGGCGTCGGCTGTGTCGATGCGGGGGTCGGCGTCAGCCATGGGCGGCCTCTCGTGCGAAATCGGGGTGGAGCAGGTTGTCGCGGATGCGGGCCAGCGCGTCGGTCAGCTGCGCGCGCATGCCCGCGTCGATGCCGTCGAAGGCGGCCTCCGTTAGGGCATCGGCGTGGGCGCGAAGCTGGCGCAGGACCGGGTCTGCCGCGGGTGTCAGGAACATCTGCCAGGCGCGGCGGTCACCCGGTGCGCGGCGCCGCTCGACCAGCCCGGCTTCCTCCAGGCGATCGATCATCCGCGACAGGGTGATCGGCTCGACCTCCAGCAGATCGGCTAGCGCACCCTGGTTGATTCCCTCGTTCCGGGAGAGGATCAGCAGCGTCTTCCACTGCGCCCGCGTCGAGCCGAGCGTCCGCGCACGCTCATCGAACCGCTTACGGATCAGGCGCGAGACATCGCCGATCAGGAACCCTATGCTGTCGCTCATGGCGTGCACATAATAAGCAGGCTTATGTTACGCTAGATTGCCGCGGTTGCGCAGAGTGCAATCGTACATGCAGGAGAGTGGCGATGAGGGCGATGGCCGGTGGATGTTTCTGCGGCGCAAAGCGGTATGTCGCTCAGGTCGAGAGTGTCGACGCCTATCTGTGTCACTGCCGCATGTGCCAGCGGATCACGGGCAACGTATCGATCGCGTTCACGAGCATCAGAAAGGCGGACGTCCGGTGGGAAGGCACGCCCGATTACCTCGCGTCATCGCCGATCGCCCGGCGCGGGTTCTGCGCGACCTGCGGCACGTCGCTCACCTTCGAGTTCCCGGACAGCGAGTGGATAGACCTGACCGTCGCCAGCTTCGATGACCCGTCTTCGTTCGTGCCGCGGCATCATTATGCGGCGGAGAGCATGCACGAAGCATGGATCGACACGAGCACGCTTCCGCGTAAACGCAGCGAGGATAACGAGAACGTCGTGAAGAGATGGATGGAGGCCTGTGGCAAGCTCCCCGACTGACACCCGCTTTTTCGAGAGCTTCGACGGCGAGCGGATCGCCTGGCGCGAGGTGGGGGAAGGGCGGCCGGTCGTCCTGATCCACGGCTATTTCAGCACGGCGGAGGTCAACTGGATCAAGTACGGGCACGCCGCGCAGATCGCCGCGGCGGGCTTTCGCGTGATCATGCCCGACCTGCGCGGACACGGCGCGAGCACGACGACGCACGACGCGGGCGCCTACACCGCGGACGCGCTGACGAAGGACGGGCATGCGCTGGTCGCGCATCTGGGGCTGAGCGACTACGATCTTGGCGGCTACTCGCTCGGTGCGCGCACCACGGCGCGGATGCTGGCGACGGGCGCGACGCCGGCGCGCGTGATCTTCTGCGGCATGGGGCTGGAGGGGCTGACCGACGTCCACCGCCGCTCCGACTACTTCCGCGGCGTGCTGACCAACCTCGGCACGCACAAGCGGGGCTCGCCCGCGTTCATGGCGGAAGCGTTCATGAAGACGAGCGGCGGCGATCCGGTCGCGCTGCTGCGGGTGCTGGACACCTTCACCGACACGCCGGCCGAGGCGATCGCGGCGGCGCGCCAGCCGGCGCTGGTCGTGATGGGCGACGAGGACGACGAGGTCGGCGACGGCCGCGCGCTCGCCGCCGCACTGCCAAACGGCCGCTACCACCCGATCCCGGGCGGCCACATGAGTGCGGTGGTGAAGCCGGAGCTCGGCGCCTCCATCGTACAATTCCTGTCGGAGGAGACGGCCAGATGATCCCGATCACAATCGCAGCGCTGCTGCTGTTGCAGGGCGCAGCTCCAGTCGGCGTGCTCGCACCCGGCGAGACGCTGCTGGAGGTGCAGGCGGAGGGGCGCGCGACCTACCTGCCGGACACGGCCTTCGTCAGCGCAGGTGTGGTCTCGGCCGGCACGACCGCTCAGGAGGCTACGGACGCCAATGCCCGGGACATGGCTCGCGTGATCGCCGCCTTGCGCAGGGCTGGTGTCGAGGAGCGCAAGATCCGCACCCAGCAGATCAACGTCCAGCCGCGCTTCGCCCGTGCGTCACCAAACGATTACGAGGGGCAACCGCAGATCACCGGGTATGTCGCGCGGAACAGCGTCGCGGTGACGATCACCCGACTGGCCACCGCGCCGGGGGTAATCGCCGCCGCCTTCGGGGCAGGCGCGAACTCGGTCAACGGGCCCAACCTGGGCACGCAGGACAGCGACAAGGGACTGGCCGAGGCGCGTGACGCGGCGATTGCGCAGGCGAAGGCTGAGGCGGAAGACTATGCCAGGAACTTTGGCTTACGGGTCGCTCGCGTGATCCGGGTCAGCGAACGCGGAAACAGCGCGCGACCGATGGACTTCGTGGTGATCGCCTCGCAAAATGCAGCCCCGCCGCCGCCCTCGCCAGCGGCGCCCCCGCCGGTTGCGGGCGGAGAGATGGAGCGGATCGTAACGATCTGGGTCGACTTTGCGCTGACGACGTAGCGCCGTCCTCAGCCGATCTTCGGCAGCTGCTCGGGGATTGTGCCCTCATCGGCGATGCCGGCCTCGAACGAGGCGGTGGAGTCGGTGCCATCCGGCTGGTGTGCGCCGGTCTTGCGGGTGGCCGGATTGCCGTCTCGCAGGAGGTAGAAGACGCCGCCCACGGCCGCCCCGATCGCCGCGGCCCCGCCGAACAGCGCGGCGAAGAAGTTGCGGCTGCCCATCTTCTCCCTGGTATCGGCGACGTACTTGACCGGGGCGGAGCCGGTAACGGCCTTGCGGGTCGACTTGGCGGTGTCGCTGACCGCGTCGGTCGCCGACTTGACCGTCCGGCGTGCGCGGGTAGCGACGGTGGGTGGCGTCTTGGGCGCGCGGGGCTTGCGGGCGGCCGGTGCCTTAGTGGACGCTGTGCGCGTCGCGGCCTTGCGCGGGGCGGGAGCCTTGCGGACCTTGGGCGCGGGCGCCTCGGCCTTCGCCTCCGCGTCGTCTGATCCCGCGTCGCTGCTCGGCGCCGCCGGCTTGGGCGGGGTCGCCCGGCTCGACTTGCGCGGGGTGGTGGCGGCCTTGCGCCGGGGCGGCGTGGGCGGGGTCGGCGTATCGGCCATGCGCGATCACTCCAAGCAGTCGTTACGCGGGCAAATCGTTCGGGACTGCAAAGGGTTCCGCGGCACGGCGCCGAATATCAGCGGAACGGCGGCTCGCTGAATGCGCGCAGCTTGCGGCTGTGCAGCTTCGGCCCCTCGCGCCGCAGCTCCTCGCAGGTCTCGACGCCGATCCGCAGATGCTCGTTGATCGCCCGCTCGTAGAAGCGGTTGGCCTGACCGGGCAGTTTCAGCTCGCCGTGCAGCGGCTTGTCCGACACGCACAGCAGCGCGCCGTAGGGCACGCGGAAGCGGTAGCCCTGCGCCGCAATCGTCGCGGACTCCATGTCGATGCCGACCGCGCGGCTGAGCGAGAAGCGCAGCGCCGACTGCGAGAAGCGCAGTTCCCAGTTGCGGTCGTCGGTGGTGACGATCGTGCCGGTACGCAGCCGGCGCTTCAGCTCCTCCCCCGACTGGCCCGACACCGTTTCCGCCGCGCGTGCCATCGCGACCTGCACTTCCGCGATCGCCGGCACGGGGATCTCGGGCGGCAGCACGTCGTCGAGCACGTGATCGTCGCGCAGATAGGCGTGGGCAAGGACGTAGTCGCCGATCCGCTGTGACGGCCGGAGCCCGCCGCAGTGGCCGATCATCAGCCACGCCTCCGGGCGCATCACCGCCAGGTGATCGCAGATCGTCTTGGCGTTGGACGGACCGACCCCGATGTTGACCAGCGTGATGCCGGTGCCGTCCGCCGCCATCAGGTGGTAGGCGGGCATCTGGTGCCGCCGCCATGCGCTGTCGCTCACCATCTTGTCGACGTCCTCAGGACTATCGATCACGATCCCGCCCGCCCCCGACAGCGCGGTGAAGCGGGTCTGCTCGCCGAGCTGCGACGCGCCCCAGCGGACGAACTCGTCGACGTAGCGGTGGTAGTTGGTGAACAGGACGTAGCGCTGGACGTGCTCCGGCGGCGTGCCGGTATAGTGGCGCAGCCGGGCGAGGCTGAAGTCGGTGCGGAGCGCATCGAACAGTGCGAGCGGACGACGACCGTCCGGCGCCTCATAGATGCCGTCGGCGATCTCGTCGCCGATGTGGGCGAGCTCGGTTGCCGGGAAGTGCCGGGCGAGCTCCAGCGCCGACACCTCGTCGAGCGCGAGCGCGTGGCCCGGATCGAGCACGTAGGGAAAAGGGATCTCCTGTCGGCCCTCGGCCGCGCGCACCTCGACCTCGTAATCCTCGATCAGCAGGGTGAGCTGCTCGATCAGGTAGGGCCCAAACATCGCCGGCTTGGTGACGGAGATGGCGTACTCGCCCGGCGACACCAGCCGCCCGAAGGAGCGGAGCGGCGTCGGGCGGTGCTCCTCGCCCGGCGAGTAGGTCAGCCGGATCTCGGGATAGGCGAACGCCCCGTTGACGCGCGAGGCGGGCGAGGGCGGCGTGCCGTCGGTCAGGTAACGGGTGAGCGCCGCCTTCAGCCGCTCGACGGAGGCGGTGTAGAGCCGCTCCAGCTCGGCCACGATCGTTTCTGCTTGAGTCATCGAGCAGCGCTACGCCCCGGTCGTGACAGAGGCAAGTCGCCGCCGCGCCAGCTCACGCGGCGGCGGGCAGGGGTATCTACTTGCCGGACTTTTTGGTTCCGCCGTCGTCCTCGCGCAGCTTGGTCACGCCGTAAGCGGCGGCGCCCACTGCGGCTGCGGCACCGGTTGCGATCGCGGCGGCCGTCTTCGGGTTCTCCTTGGCCGCCTCGATCGCGGCGTGCACCGCCTCCGTCACCTTGGCCTGCGCCTGAGTGAAGAAGCTCTTGGCATCGTCCGCGCTCATCTCGTCGGCGGTGGTGGTGCTGTCGTCGGCCATGGTTCGCACTCCTGATGGTTCCGGTTCATCAACGACCGCCTGCGCGCGCCGGTTCCGCTCAGAGCTGGGCCAGCAGGTGCTCGGCCGAGCTGACCTTGAACTCGCCGGGCTCCTCGACGTGAAGCTGCTCGACCACGCCGTCGCGGACCAGCATGGAATAGCGCTGCGCCCGCGTGCCCATGCCGAACTTGGTTCCGTCCATCGTCAGGCCGACGGCGCGGGCAAAGTCGGCGTTGCCGTCCGCCAGCATGGTGACCGTGTCCCCGGCCTTGTTCTGCCCGCTCCAGGCGCCGAGCACGAAGGCGTCGTTGACCGCCGTGCAGGCGATCTCGTCCACGCCGCCGGCCTTCAGCTCCGTCGCCTTGTCGATGAAGCCGGGCAGGTGCCGCGCCGAGCAGGTCGGCGTGAAGGCGCCGGGGACGGAGAACAGCGCCACCGTGCGACCGGCGAAGAACGCTTCCGTGTCGACCGCCTCCGGCCCGTCCGGGGTCACCTTCACGACGGTGGAGGCGGGAATGCGGTCACCGACCTTGATCGACATGGGCTTTTGATCCTTCCATCGCGCCGCGAGTGGCGCGGCGACCCGCGAATAAGTGACGGGCAATCCGGATTTTTCAAGCATGGCGGGCGGCAGGGCGCTTGCCTATGTTCGCTGCCATGATCTCCTCTCCCTTCCTGACCGGCCAGCTGCTGCTCGCGATGCCGGGCATCGGCGATCCGCGCTTCGAGCGATCGGTGATCGCGCTGTGCAGCCATGATGAGGAAGGGGCGCTCGGGATCGGGATCGGCACCGTGATCGACTCGATCAGTTTCCACGACGTGCTGAAGCAGCTCGACATCGCCGTCGGCCAGGCGCCGGACGTGGCGGTCCACCTGGGCGGCCCGGTCGAGCCGCGGCGCGGCTTCGTGCTCCACTCGCGCGACTGGAACGGCGCGGACACGATCGATGTCGCCGGGCGCTGGTCGCTGTCGGGCACCGTCGACGTCCTGCGCGCGATTGCCGGCGGCACCGGGCCGTCGCGGTGGCTACCGGCGCTCGGCTACGCCGGCTGGAGCGAGGGGCAGCTCGATGCCGAGCTCACCCGCCACGGCTGGTTCAATGTCGCGGGCGACGACGCGGTCCTGTTCCACACGCCGGTCGAGCAGCGCTGGGAGGCGGGGTTCGCCCGCGCCGGGATCGATCCGCGGCTGCTATCGGCGACCGGCGGCACCGCCTGAGCTTAGCGATTTGGCAAGCAGCCGCCGATAGGCTCGGCGGCGCATGGAGCAGTTCCTCTCCCTCCTCGACGCGGCCGCGCCGACGCTGACCGCCTGGGCGTTCAGCTTCAGCTTCATGACCGCGCTGGAGCTGCTGCTGCCGCGGAGCAGCGAACCGGTGCTCGGGCGCCTGCCCGGGCTGATGTTCTGGGGCGTATGGCTGCTGGCGAGCGCGGGCGCCTATGCCGCGTTCCGGGCGCTGTGGTCGGCCTGGGGCATCCCGCCGCTCCTCGTCCTGCCGACCGGTGCGGCCTGGGCGGGGCCGCTGGCGGTGGTGATCGCGCCGCTGCTGAGCGCGGTGGTCTACGACTTCTTCTTCTACTGGTGCCACCGGGCGCAGCACCGCTGGCTGTGGAAGTACCACGCGGTCCACCACTCGATCCGCGAGCTCTCGGCGGTGAACGCGTTCCACCACGTGACCGAACCGCTGCAGCAGATCGTGCTGATCGCGATTCCCGCGAGCCTGATCTCCAGCGAGGCGGGGCCGGCGATGCCGATCATGCTGCTGCTCCTCCAGCTACAGGCGTCCTTCATCCACTCGCCGAGCCGGTTGCACCTGGGGCCGCTCGCCCGACTGGTGGTCGACAACCGCTTCCACCGCATCCACCATTCGGTCGAGGAGCGGCACTTCGACCATAATTTCGGCGCCTTCACGACCGTCTGGGATCGGCTGTTCGGCACGGCGTGGATGCCCGCGAAGGACGACTGGCCCGACACGGGCATCGCGGAAGTGGACCAGCCGCGCACGCTGCGCGACTGGGTCATGCTCCCCGCGGACTATGAGGCGGCGCGTCGCGGCGAACGCTACGCGCCGAAGCCACTGGTCGGGTCCCCCGCCGCGCTCTAGACCCGGTTGTCGGGTGGAACGGCGGCATGGACAGACCTGATCTCTCGCTGCTCGAGCGGCCCTTGTGGCATGCGCTGAACGACGGCTGGCGCGCCCATGCTGAGGGGAGCGCGCGCGCCCTGCGGCTGCAGCGCGACGTCGGCGTGTTCGCCGCCGCCGCGGACGCCAGCTCGCCGGCGCTCGCCGCGCTCGCGGCACTACTCCCCGATGACGGCGGAGAGCTGTGGCTGGTCGAGCGCAACCCGCCCGAGCCGCCGGGCAGCGTCACCGTCCGCACCGCGCGCTGCGTCCAGATGGTGGCCGAGCGCACCGCCTCGGCGCCCGCCAGCGACCTGCCGATCAAGCCGCTCGGCGAAACGGATGCCGCCGACATGCTGGCGCTGGCCGATCTGACCCGCCCCGGCCCCTATATCCTCGGCACCCAGCGGCTCGGCGCGTTCATCGGGGTGCGCGACGATGCCGGGCGGCTGATCGCGATGGCGGGCGAGCGGATGCGGATGGGCGGGCTGGCGGAGGTCAGCGGCGTCTGCACCCATCCCGACGCGCAGGGCCGCGGGCTCGCCACCCTGCTGATGCGGCACGTCATCGCGCGGATCGTGGCACGCGGCGAGCGCCCGTTCCTCCACGCCTATGACAGCAACGCCGCGGCGATCGCGCTCTACGAACGGCTCGGCTTTCGCCTGACCGGCACGGTTGCCGTCCGGGTTGTCCGGCGTGCCGACCACGCCATATAAAGACATCTTTATGTCGCCTTGCACTCGGTAGCCGCCGCGGCTACGTGCGCGACCAGTTTTCATCGGAGATTAGCCCGTGGCCACCGCCCCCGTTCTCGACCGCCAGGATTACGTAATCAAGGACATCGGGCTCGCCGAGTTCGGACGGATGGAGATCAACATCGCCGAGACCGAGATGCCGGGCCTGATGGCCCTGCGCGAGGAATATGGCGCCGCCCAGCCCCTGAAGGGCGCTAGGATCACCGGGTCGCTCCACATGACAATCCAGACGGCGGTGCTGATCGAGACGCTGACCGCGCTCGGCGCGGACGTCCGCTGGGCGACCTGCAACATCTTCTCCACCCAGGATCACGCCGCCGCCGCCATTGCCGCGACGGGCGTGCCGGTGTTCGCAGTGAAGGGCGAGAGCCTGGCCGAGTATTGGGACTATGTCGGCGACATCTTCAACTGGGGCGCCGACGGCGACGGCACCACCGCCAACATCATCCTGGACGACGGCGGCGACGCGACGATGTTCGCGCTGTGGGGCGCGAGGCTCGAGGCAGGGGAAACGCTCGGCGAGCCGGAGAACGACGAAGAGGTCGAGTTCCAGCGCGCGCTGAAGGCGTTCGTCGCCAAATATCCGGGCTACCTGACGGAGACGGTCAAGAACCTGAAGGGCGTGTCGGAGGAGACCACGACGGGCGTCCACCGCCTGTACGAGATCGCCAAGAAGGGCGCGCTGCCGTTCCCGGCGATCAACGTCAACGACAGCGTCACCAAGTCCAAGTTCGACAATCTGTACGGCTGCAAGGAGTCGCTGGTCGACGCGATCCGCCGCGCGACCGACGTGATGCTGGCCGGCAAGGTCGCGGTGGTGGCGGGCTTCGGTGACGTGGGCAAGGGCTCGGCCCAGTCGCTCCGCAACGGCGGTGCGCGCGTGCTCGTCACCGAGATCGATCCGATCTGTGCGCTTCAGGCGGCGATGGAAGGTTTTGAGGTTGTGACGATGGAGGAGGCCGTCGAGCGCGCCGACATCTTCTGCACCGCGACCGGCAACGCCGACGTCATCACCGCCGATCACATGAAGGCGATGAAGCCGATGTCGATCGTCTGCAACATTGGCCACTTCGACAGCGAGATCCAGATCTCGGCGCTGTCAAATTACGAGTGGACCGAGGTGAAGCCCGGCACCGACCTGGTCCGCTTTCCCGACGGCAAGCAGATCATCGTGCTGGCGAAAGGCCGCCTAGTGAATCTCGGCTGCGCGACTGGGCACCCGAGCTTCGTCATGTCCTCGTCCTTCACCAACCAGACGCTGGCGCAGATCGAGCTCTTCACCAAGGGCGGCGAGTACGAGAACAAGGTCTACGTGCTCCCGAAGCACCTGGACGAGAAGGTCGCGGCGCTGCACCTCGAGAAGCTGGGCGTGAAGCTCAGCAAGCTGACGCCCAAGCAGGCGGGTTACATCGGCGTGCCGGTGGAGGGACCGTTCAAGCCCGACCACTACCGCTACTGATCCTGTAAAGGGGGACGGCTGATCACCGCGTCCGGGCACCGCCCCGGGCGCGGTGACTTTTTTGCGCAACATGGGCGTGGCCGCGCTTCCCCGATGCCGCGGCGGACCGTAGGACAGCGCCGATGATCGCTATTTCGACAGGGGCGGCGGCGATCGCCGGAGGCGTGCTGGTGCTGCTGATCGCCACGGCGGTCTGGGCACTCTACACCGGGCTCGCTGCGCGGCGGGCGGCGCTGGTCGACGCAACGGGGGCCGCCCGCGACGCGACGCTGGTCGCCCACGCGCCCGCCCAGGCAGTGATCGTGCGGTCGGATGGCCGGGTCGAGGCGCCGGCGCGCGTCGCCGACTGGCTGGGGCTGCCGGCCGAGCCGCGCTACCTGGCCGATCTCGGCGGCGCCGACTTCGGCCTGTCCACCGCCGACCTCGCCGAGCTGTCGACCCACGTCAACGCGGCGCAGCGCGCGGCGCGGCCGCTCCGCATGACGGTTGCCGCGCGCGGTTCGGCGCGCAAGCTCGTCATCACCGGCGAGCGTGCGCCGGAGGCGACGCTGGCGCCGGGCGGCGTGGTGCTGTGGTTCGTAGACGCGACGGAGAGCCAGGACGAGATCATTCGCCTGGCGGAGGACCGCGCCCGCATCGCGGAGGCGTTCGAGGCGCTCGCTGGGCTGATCGAGGCGGCACCCATGCCGATGTGGTACCGCGACCGCGAGCTGCAGATGACCATGGTCAACTCGGCCTATGTGACCGCGGTGGAGGCGAGCGACGCGCGCGACGCGCTCGACCGCGGGCTCGAGCTGGTCGAGGCGTCCGGGCTGGGCGGACCGCTCGCCAACGCCGCGATTGCCCGCGACACGCAGGAGCCGCAGGTCGCGGCCGTTCCCGCCACGATCGGCGGCGCTCGCCGCATGCTGCGCATCCACGACGTGCCGCTGCCGACCGGCGGCGTCGCCGGCTTCGCGGTCGACGTCGAGGATCTGGAGCAGGCGCGCGGCGGCATCAAGCGCTTCGGCGAGGCGCAGCGCGCGATGCTTGACCGCCTGTCGGCCGGCGTCGCGCAGTTCGGTGCGGACCGCGGCCTCGTCTTCAGCAATCAGCCGTTCCGCAGCATCTTCGCGCTGCGCGAGGAGTGGCTGCGCGATCGGCCAGAATTCGACCGCGTGCTCGACCGGATGCGTGAGGCCGGACGCCTGCCGGAGGTCCGCGACTTCCCCGGCTGGCGAAACGAGCGGCGCGAGTGGTTCCGCGCGGCGACCGAGGTGGCGGCGGAGGAGCATTGGCATCTGCGCGGCGGTACCCACCTGCGCGTCGTGGCGCAGCCGCTGCCCGATGGCGGGCTGCTGGTCATCTTCGAGGATCAGACCGAGCAAGTCCAGCTGGCAAGCGCCCGCGACACGCTGCTGCGCGTCCGCACCGCGACCTTCGACAATCTGTTCGAGGCGCTGGGAGTCTTCGCCGCCGACGGCCGCCTGCAGATCTGGAACCAGAAGTTCCGCCTGCTGTGGGGGTTCGACGAAGCGCTGCTGAACGGACATCCCCGCGTCGACACGCTTGCCCGGGCCGCCGCTCCCCGCCTGGAGAACCCGTCGCGCTCATCCATGATCGGCGATCTGGTACGGTCGGCGACGATCGACCGGTTGCAGCGCGGCGGCCGCTTCGCCTTCGCCGATGGGCGTCATTTCGAGTTCGCGGCGGTGCCGCTGCCGGATGGCAACGCGCTCTTCACCATGCTCGACATCACCGCCAGCCGCCGGGTCGAGCGCGCGCTGACCGATCGCAACGAGGCGCTGGAGGCGGCCGACCGGGTCAAGACCTCCTTCGTCGCCAACATGAGCTACGAGCTGCGCACCCCGCTCACCTCGATCAAGGGTTTTGCCGAGATGCTCCACGGCGGCTTCGCGGGTGCGCTGAGCGAGTCCGGGCGGAGCTATACGGAGGCGATCCTCCAGTCGGTGGATCGGCTGTCCGGGTTGGTCGACGACGTGCTCGACCTCACCATCGAGGAGGCCGCGGGCAAGCGTACCGGCGTCGACCTGGAGCTGCTGGCCGGCGCCGCGGCCGAGGCGATCGCGCCGGCGGCCGCCGCCAAGCGGATTGAACTGGCGGTGGAGGTGCTGGAGGGCGCAGGCAGGGTGTTCGGGGATGCCGACCGGCTGCGCCAGGCGGTTCAGCACCTGCTCCGCCACGCGATCGGCGCCACGCCGGAGGAGGGTCGTGTCCTGCTCCACATCGATGGCGGGCCGGACAAGGCGCGCGTGATCGTGTCGGACAACGGCCCGGGGATGACCGAGGCGGCGGTGCGCCGCGCCTTTGACCGCTTCGCGCCGGGAATCGCGCGGGGCGGAGAGCGGGCGCTCGGCCTCGGCCTGCCGCTCGCCAAGCGCTTCGTGGAGGCGCATGGCGGGACGATCGACCTGCTCAGCGAACCCGGACAAGGGACGCTCGTCACCGTCGAGCTGCCGCGCGAATGAGGCTTGCCGACGCGGCGGCGACGGCGGCGATGGGTCGAGCGCTCGCGGCGCTGGTGCGACCCGGCGACGCCGTCACGCTGTCCGGCCCGCTCGGAGCGGGCAAGACCAGCCTCGCCCGCGGGGTGCTCGCTGCGCTCGGACTGGCGGGGGAAGCGCCGAGCCCGACCTTCGCGATCGTCCAGCCCTATGATCCGCCCGACGTGCGGTTGCCGGTGCTCCACGTCGACCTTTACCGCCTCGATGCGCCGGGCGACGTGGCGGAGCTTGGGTTGGACGAGTTCCGCGCCGACGGCGTGCTGCTGGTCGAGTGGCCGGAGCGGGCCGATCCTCAGTTGTGGCATGATGCCCTGCGCCTGACGCTGGCCGTCGCGGAGGATGGCGCGCGCGCCTTGACAGCCGAAGTGCCCGCGGCATGGAAGGACCGATGGCCCCCGACATGAACCCGCCCGCCGCGGCGCCCGATTTTCTCGCGCGGCTGGGCTGGGACGACGCCGAGATCCTGCCGCTCGCGGGCGATGCGTCGTTCCGCCGCTACTTTCGCGCGGTCGGGCATGAGCGCACCGCGATCCTGATGGACGCGCCGCCGCCGCACGAGGATCCGAGGCCCTTCATCGGCGTGGCCGAGTGGCTGCACGCCCGCGGCTTCGGCGCGCCCGCGATCTACGGCACCGACCTCGATCACGGACTGGTCCTGCTGGAGGATTTCGGCGACGCACGGATGCGCGAAACGGTTGATGCCGCGCCGGAGAGCGAGCTCCGGCTCTACGAAGCGGCGACGGACGTGCTGATTGCGCTGCGCGATCACCGTGCCGCCGACGTTCCCGCCTATGATGCCGAGTACCTCCACCGTGAGGCGGCGCTGCTGACGCAGTGGTACTGCCCGGCGGTCGGCGCGGACGTCGACACCGGGGGCTACCATGCCGCCTGGAACGCAGTGTTCCCCTTCGCGATGGCCGACACGCCGGTCACCGTGCTGCGCGATTACCATGCGGAGAATATCATGCTGGTCGACCGCGGCCTCGGCCTGCTCGACTTCCAGGACGCGCTCGCCGGGCATCCCGCCTACGACCTCGTTTCGCTGCTGCAGGATGCGCGCCGCGAGGTGCCGGTCGCGCTGGAGCAGGCGCTGCTGGAGCGCTACTGCCGGATCACGGGGGCAGGCGACGACTTCGTCACCGCCTATCATGTCCTCGGCGCGCAGCGGAATGCGAAGATCATCGGCATCTTCACGCGGTTGTGGCGGCGCGACGGCAAGCCGCGCTATCCGGCGCTGTGCCCGCGCGTGTGGGGCTATCTGGAGCGCGACCTGCGCCACCCCGCGCTTGCGCCGGTGAAGGCGTGGTTCGACGCGAACCTGCCGCCCGCGCGGCGCGGCGATCCGATCGAGATCGCCGGGGCATGACCGCCCGCACGCTGGCGATCCGCCCCGATCCGGGCGGCGTCGTGCCCGATACCGCGATGGTCATGGCGGCGGGTCTCGGCAAGCGGATGCGCCCGCTGACCGCGACCCGGCCGAAGCCGCTGGTGCCGGTCGCGGGCAAGCCCCTGATCGATCATGTGTTCGATCACCTGCGTTCTGCCGGGGTGAGGCGCGCGGTGGTCAACGTCCATTATCTCGCCGACGCGCTGGAGGCGCACCTGCACGCCCGCGCCGGCGGGATCGAGGTGACGGTCTCCGACGAGCGGGCGCAGCTGCTCGAAACGGGCGGTGGGCTGGTCAAGGCCAAGCCGCTGCTCGGCGATGCGCCGTTCCTCTGCATCAACAGCGACAGCCTGTGGGTCGACGGACCGACCGACGCGATCCGCGCGCTGGCGCGGGCGTGGGACGACGCGCGGATGGACGTGCTGCTGCTGATGGTCCCGTTCGCGCGCGCCCACGGCTATCGCGGGCGCGGCGACTTCCACCTCGACGCGCTCGGCCGGATCACCGGGCGGCGGCGCCCCGGGCGGCTCGCGCCGTTCGTCTTCATCGGCGTGCAGATGATCCACCCGCGCCTCATCGTCGATGCGCCGGAGGGTCCGTTCTCCACCAACCTGTTCTGGGAACGCGCGATCGCGGCCGGCCGCGCCTGGGGCCTCGTGCATACCGGCCTCTGGTTCGAAGTCGGCGATCCCGCCGCGATCGGCCAGACCGAGGCGATCCTCGCCGATGGCTGAGGCATCTCGCCTCAGCGTCTACACAATCCCGCCGCACCGCGCCTTTGCCGACGCGCTCGTCGCGGGGCTCAGGCGCCGCTTCGGCGACGGCGCGACCGATCTTGCGCGCGGTACCGTGCTGGTGCCGAACAACCGCGCCAGGCGCGCGATCACGGAGGCCTTCGTGCGCGCGAGCGGCGGGGCGCTGCTGCTGCCGCGGATCGTCGCGATCGGCGATCCGGACCTGGACGAAGCCACCGGCGCGCTGTTCGATCCCGCCGGCGACGCGACCCCGGTTCCGCCCGCCGTGCCGCCGCTCCAGCGACGCCTGATCCTGGCGCGACTGGTGCAGGAAGCAGACCCGGCGCTCGACGCCGGCGAAGCGGTGCGGCTGGCGGGCGATCTCGCCCGCACGCTCGACCAGCTGCTGGTGGAGGAGGTAGCGCCATCGAGGCTCCGTGAGATCCGCCTGGCAGAGGGATTGTCGCAGCATTGGGAGCGCGCGCTCGCGAGCTTCGAGCTGGTGCTCGATCGCTGGCCGGCCGAGCTCGCCCGGCTCGGTCGGCTCGAACTTGCAGAGCGCCGCCGCTTGCTGTTCGACCGGGTGGCGGAGCGCTGGCGCGACAACCCGCCGGGCGGCTTCCTGTGTGCCGCCGGCATCACCGCGTCGGCGCCGGCTATTGCGCGTTTGCTGCGCAGCATCGCCGAGCTGCGCGGCGGCATGGTGGTGCTGCCGGGGCTCGACTTGGCGATGGACGAGGACGCTTGGGCGTCGCTCGGCCCGCACGCCCCGCACCCCGAGACCGGGCACCGGCCGCGGGGCGAGCCGACCCATCCGCAGCATCATTTGAAGCAGCTGCTCGATCGCATGCGGGTGGCTCGGGCGGAGGTTCGTACCTGGGCCGCGGCGAGCGAGATCGACGCGCCGCCGGCCCGGTCGCGCGCGATCGCGACCGCGCTGGCGCCGGCCGAGATGACCCATGACTGGGGTTCGCTGCGGGCGATCGATCGCGCGCTGGCGGGCGTCCGCACGCTGGAGGTGGGTACGCCGGCGGAAGAGGCCGCGGCGGTAGCGCTGGCACTGCGCGAGGTGCTGGAAACGCCCGGCCGCACCGCCGCGCTGGTGACGCCCGATCGCGCGCTCGCCCGGCGGGTGTCGGTGCTGCTCACCCGCTGGGGAGTCGCGATCGACGATACCGCCGGGCGACCGCTGTCGGAGGTGCCGCCGGGAACGCTGCTGCTGGCGCTCGCCGAGGCGGCCGCGGGAGACTTCGCGCCGGTGCCGCTACTCGTGCTTCTCAAGCACCCGCTGGTGCGCAGCGGCGACGCCCGGCCGGCCTGGCTGGAGGGAGTCCGCGCCCTCGATCTCGCCCTGCGCGGTCCGCGACCGGCACCGGGGCTGGCCGGATTGGGCGAGCATCTCGCGGCGGTCGGCGGTCATGCCGCCGCCTTCTGGACGGACGTGCGCGCGCTGCTGGCGCCGGTCGAGCGGCTGCTGGGCGAGGGCGCCCGCCCGCTCGCGCACCTGCTCGGCTGCCTGCGCGAGGCGGCGACCAAGCTGTGCGGCGATGCGCTCTGGTCGCGTGCGGAGGGGCGGGCAGCCGCCGAGCTGCTCGCCGAGCTGGAGGAACACGCGGGCGCCGGCCCGGCCGAGATCGCGCCGCCCGCGCTCGCGCCGCTGCTCCGTGCGCTGATGGACGAAGTGGCGGTGCGGCCGCCGCAGGGCGGTCACCCGCGTCTCGCGATCTACGGCCTGATCGAGGCGCGGCTGCAGTCCGCCGACCTGCTGATCCTCGCCGGCCTGAACGAGGGCGTATGGCCGGGCACGCCGGCACCCGACCCGTGGCTCGCACCGCGCATCCGCGCCGAGCTTGAGCTGCCGGGGCTCGACTTCCGGATCGGTGTCGCCGCGCATGACCTGGCGAGCGGGCTGGGGGCGCCATCGGTGCTGCTCACCCGCGCGCGGCGTGATGCCCGCTCACCGACGATCGCTTCGCGGTTCTGGCTGCGCCTACGCGCGCTGGCGAGCGAGGCGTGGGTCAGCGCGGACGAGCTCGGCCACTGGGCGCGCGCGCTCGACACGCCGGGCGATGTCGCACCCGCGACCCGGCCAGCTCCCACGCCCCCCGCGGCGACGCGCCCGCGCGAGATCGCGGTAACCGACGTCGACCGGCTGAAGGCCGATCCGTACGCCTTCTACGCGAAGAAGATGCTGCGGCTCCGGCCGCTCGACGCGATCGATGCCGAACCGAACGCCGCCTGGCGTGGGACGGCGGTGCACGACATCCTGCGCGCGTCCTGGGCGGAGGACCGGCTCGACGCCGATCGGCTCCGTGCCCGCGCCGCCGCCTGGCTGGCGCAGGCGCACCCGCTGCTCCGCGCCTTCTGGCAGCCGCGGCTCCTGGAGGCGATCGACTGGATCGGCGGGGCGATGGCCGATCTGCGCGCGGACGGCCGCGAGGTGATCGACGTCGAGCGCAAGGGCCGGATCGACATCGCGGGCGTCACACTGAACGGCACCTTCGACCGGATCGATCGGCTGGGTGACGGTGCCCTCGCGGTTGTCGACTACAAGACCGGGAAGCCGCCATCGGCAAAGGCGGTGCGCGCCGGCTACAGCCTCCAGCTCGGCCTACTCGGGCTGATCGCGGAGCGTGGCGGGTTCGAAGGAGTGACCGGACGCATGGGCGCGTTCGAATACTGGTCGCTCGGCAGGGCGAAGACCGGGTTCGGCTTCATCGCCTCGCCGGTCGACCCGGCCGGCAAGCGCGACAGGATCCCGACCGACGAGTTCACCGCCGTGGCCGCGGCGAACTTCGCCGACGCTGCGGCCAGGTGGCTGACCGGCGAGGACCCCTTCACCGCCAAGCTGGTCCCCGAGTACGCGCCCTATGGGGAATACGACCAGCTGATGCGCCGGGACGAGTGGTATGGCCGGGACTAGGCAGACCCACCTGCCGCCGCTGAAGGGCAACCAGGGCGCGGCGAGCGATCCCGCCGCGCATGTCTGGCTGTCCGCATCGGCGGGGACCGGCAAGACGCAGGTGCTGGCAGCGCGTGTCTACCGGCTGCTGCTGCGCGAGGTGACGCCGGGTGCGATCCTGTGCCTCACCTTCACCAAGGCGGGTGCGGCCGAGATGGCGAGCCGGATCAGTGCGACGCTCGCCCGCTGGGTCCGCGCGAGCGATGACGAGCTGTTCCGCGACCTGTCGGCCTTGGGCGAAGGCGGCGGCCCCGCACAGCGCCGACTGGCTCGCACGCTGTTCGCCCGCGTACTGGATGCGCCGGGCGGGGGCCTGCGCATCCAGACCATTCACAGCTTCTGCCAGAGCCTGCTCGCCGGCTTCCCGGTCGAGGCGGGACTGGTGCCAGGCTTCCGCCCGCTGGAAGCGCGCGAGGAAGCGGCGCTGCAGCGCGAGGCGCTGGCGCACCTGCTGGTCGAGGAGGAGGCGGCGGGTCGCACCCGCCTGATCGATGCAATCGGCGCGCTCAGCTTGCGGCTGGGCGAGGGTGGGGCCGAGGCCTTCCTCACCGCCTGCGCCCGCGCGCCCGACGCGATGGCGGCATTGCCGAGCGGCGTTCAGCCCTTCGTCCGCCGGGCGCTCGACCTGCCGAGCGGCGACGTGATGGCGGAGGTCGCAGATGGCTGCCACGCGCTGCACGACGCGGTGCAGGCGATCGTCGACCAGAACCGCAGCTGGGGCAAGGATCGTGGCGTCGCCCGCGCGGACCTGCTGGCGGGCTGGCTGCTCCGCTCGCCGGAGGAGCGGGCCGCATCGCTCAAGGACATCGCGGGCGCCTGGTCGGTGGCGAAGGGCTGGGCGCCGCAGGACCCCGCCTATGCCGAGCTGGTCAGCGAGCCGCGCGATGCCTGCGAGCGGCTGGTCGGCCTGGTCGCGCGCGCCGACTATGCCGATCTCCTCGCCGGCGGGCTGGAGGCGGGGCGGGCCTATGCCGCGGCCTACACACAGGCGAAGCGGCGGGTGGGCGGAGTCGACTTCGACGACCTGATCCGCGCCACGGTCGACCTGCTCGCGCAGCCCGGGATGGGCGACTGGGTGCGCTACAAGCTCGACCAGGCAACCGACCACCTGCTGATCGACGAGGCGCAGGACACCAACCCGCAGCAATGGGCGATCGTGCGTGCACTCGCCGACGAGTTTTTCGCGGGCGACGGTGCCAAGCCCGGCGAGCACCGCACGCTGTTCACCGTCGGCGACTACAAGCAGGCGATCTTCGGCTTTCAAGGCACCAGCCCGATCTACTTCGAGGCGGCGCACCGCCACTTCGAGCGGGCGAGTGCGCTTGAGGCGCCGGACGGCCGCGTCACCCACCGCCTCCGACCGCTCTCGCTCACCAGCAGCTTTCGTTCGACCCGGCCGGTACTCGCCTTCGTCGATGCCGCGATCGGAGCGCTCGACGCCCCCGGGCTGGGCGTCGACCTGACGGAGGCGCACGCGAGCGAGGTGCCGGGCCCGGGTGCGGTCACGCTCTGGCCGCTGGTCACTGCCGCCGAGGGGGGCGACGAGGACGAGGGCGAGGAGGATTGGGCGAGCGATGCGACCCGCACGCTCGCCGGCCGGATCGCGCGCGCGGTGAAGGGCTGGATCGGGACGCTGCCGATCGGCCGCGATCGCCACCCGCTCCGTCCCGAGGACGTGATGATCCTGGTCAAGCGGCGCGGCGAGCTCGCCTCGCTGCTGGTTGCGCGGCTCTATGCGGAGAAAGTGCCGGTTGCGGGCGTGGACCGGCTGCGGCTGAACGCGCCGCTCGCCGTGCAGGACCTGCTTGCGGCCGTGCGCTTCGTGCTCCAGCCTGACGACGACCTGAGCCTCGCCAGTCTGCTGGTCTCCCCGCTGATCGGATGGTCGCAGGACGAGCTGATGGCGACCCACGTCCGCCCGCGCGGGATCAGCCTGTGGCGCTACCTGCGCGGCACCCTCGACACGGTGCGGCTGGCACCGCTCACCGCCATGCTCGCGCGCGCCGACTTCACCACGCCCTATGTGTTCCTGGAGGAGCTGCTGTCCGGACCGCTCGACGGGCGGCGCAAGCTGCTTGGCCGGCTGGGCGAGGAGGCGCGCGATCCGATCGAGGAGCTGCTGAGTGCGGCGCTCACCTTCGAGGCTACGACCACGCCGTCGCTCCAGCGCTTCCTCGACTGGTTCGATCGCGGCGAGGTGGAGATCGTTCGCGACCCGTCCGCACCGCTCGACGCCGTCCGGGTGATGACCGCGCATGGTGCGAAGGGGCTGCAGGCGCCGCTGGTCATCCTGGCCGACGCCACCACCGATCCGGCCAACGCCCGGCGCGAGGTGCTGAAGTGGAGTGTCGAGGTCTCGGGCGGCGACGGGCCGATCGATCTTCCCATCTTCCGCCCCGGCAAGGCCGAACGCGCGAACTCGCCGCTCGCCGACGTCGTCGCGGCGGCCGAGCAGCGCGAGCTGGAGGAGCATTGGCGGCTGTTCTACGTCGCCGCCACCCGGGCCGAGGAGCGGCTGGTGATCGCGGGCGCGCTGCCGGCCACCAAGACCGAGGCTCCGCCGAACAGCTGGTATGCGGCGTCGGCACGGGCGCTTGATGCGCTCGACGTGCTGGCCGGCGAGGAGCGGACCTACTGCGGCGAGGCGGTCGCAGCGGCACCGGTCGGTTCGCCCGCACCGCCGCCCGCTGCTGAGCCGATCGCACTCCCGGAGTGGGTCCGCCACGCTGCGCCGGCGGAGGCGCGTCCGCCGCGGCCGCTCGCGCCCTCCGCGATCGGCGACGATGCGGTGGCCGATCCGCCACCGTCGGCCGCGATGCGCGCCGCGGCGGAGCGGGGTGGGCTGCTCCACGCCCTGTTCCAGCGGCTGCCGGAGGTCGCGCCGGAGCGGCGGCGCGGGGCGGCGCTCGCCTGGCTGGGCCGGTCCGGGAGCGTGAGCGAGTCCGCCGCCGCGGAGATCGCCGATGCTGCGCTGGCGGTGATCGAGGACCCGCGCTTCGCCGCGCTGTTCACGCCCGATGCGCTGGCGGAGGCACCGATCACGGCCACGGTCGGCGGCAGCGTGATCGCGGGCACGGTTGATCGGCTGCTCGTCACCGACGCCCACGTGACCGTGATCGACTTCAAGACCGGACGGCAGGCGCCCGCGTCGCTCTCCGACGTCCCGCCCTATCACCTGCGCCAGATGGCAGCATACCGCGCGGCGCTCGAGGTGATCTTCCCGGACCGGGCGGTCGGCGCCGCCCTGCTCTACACGGCCGGTCCGGTGCTGTTCGATCTGCCGGACGCCGTGCTGACGCCCCACAAGCCCGGCTTCGCGGGTGCGGAGCAAAGTTTGAGCCCGCGCGCTTGAGCGGGGCGACGTGCGGCCATACCTATGCCGTAATAAAGGAGACTGTCATGCCAACCAAGGCGATCACCGACCAAAGCTTCCAGGACGACGTCATCAACTCCGACAAGCCGGTGCTGGTCGATTTCTGGGCGGAGTGGTGCGGTCCCTGCAAGATGATCGGGCCGAGCCTGGAGGAGATCAGCGAAGAGCTGGGCGAGCAGGTGACGATCGCCAAGCTCAACATCGACGACAATCCCGATGCGCCGGGCCGCTACGGCGTGCGCGGTATCCCGACCATGATCCTGTTCAAGGGCGGCAACCCGGCCGCGACCAAGGTCGGCGCCGAGCCCAAGGGCCGCATCAAGGCGTGGCTGGAGGGCGAACTGGCGTGATCGCACCCGCCCTCGCGCTGGCGCTCCTGAGTGCGCCGGCGCAGGGCGGCCAGCCGTGCGGGCCGGAGCAGGTCGACGCTGCGCGTGAGTTCACCGGAGTCTACCTCGACGACTTCGAAGGGCAGGCCTTTGCGGAAGGCGCAACTACCGCGGCTGAGGCGCGGCGCTCCCGGCCGCTGCCCTGGTTCGAACTAGACGTAGTCGGCCTTGGCCGCCCGTTCGGCATCACCCGACGCGAGCTGTCGCGGGCATACCGGGTCCGCTTCATCGGCGAACGCCGCTCCCGCACGGCAACGCCGTTTCCTTGCGGCTATGGACACATGAACGTCAGTCCGGCTTCGATCCGGCTCGTCAGGCTGATCTCGATCGAGCGGCTCGGGTCGACGGTCAGCTCCGGTAATCGGCGTTGATGCTGATGTAGCCGTGGGTGAGGTCGCAGGTCCACACGGTCGCGCGGCCTTCGCCCAGTCCCAGATCGACGCCGATCGCGATCTCGCTGCCCTTCAGGTGTGCTGTGACGGGTGCCTCATCGTAGCCGGTGACCGCCAGACCATGCTCCGCCACCTGCGTCGCGCCGAAGCGGATCGAGAGCTTGTCCCGCTCCGCCGGCTCACCCGCCTTGCCGACCGCCATCACTACGCGACCCCAATTGGCATCCTCGCCCGCGATCGCGGTCTTGACCAGCGGCGAGTTGGCGATCGACATCGCGATGCGGTGGGCGGAGCGGTCGCTCTCAGCGCCCTCCACCGTCACCTCGATCAGTTTGGTCGCGCCCTCTCCGTCGCGCACCACCAGCAGCGCGAGTTCCATGCACAGTGCCGACAGGGCGGACACGAAGGCGTCGGCGCCCTCGTCCTCGTCGCCGGCGAGCGGCGGATTGCCCGCCGCGCCGGTTGCGAAGGCGAGCACGGTGTCGCTGGTCGAGGTGTCGCTGTCCACCGTGATGCAGGAGAAGGTCTTTGTATTGGCCGCCGCCAGCGCCCGCTGGAGGAACGCCGGATCGACCGCGGCATTGGTGAAGATGAAGCCGAGCATGGTCGCCATATCGGGCGCGATCATGCCCGATCCCTTGATGACCCCGACCAGCTCGACGGTGCGCCCGCCGACCACCGCGCGCTGGGTCGCGACCTTGGCAAAGGTGTCGGTGGTCATGATCGTTTCGGCCGCGTCGACCCAGCCGACCGGCGCGCTCGCGAACGCCGCGTCCAGTCCGGCCTCCGCCTTGTCGACCGGCAGCGGTACGCCGATCACGCCGGTCGAGGCGACATAGACGTCCGATGGCGCGCAGCCGAGGTGCTGGGCGGTACGCGCGGCGATCGCTTCCACTGCCGTTCGGCCGCGGTCGCCGGTGAAGGCGTTGGAGTTGCCGGCGTTGACGACCAGCGCGCGGGCCTGCCCGAGCACCAGCGCCTTGCGGCACCACTCCACCTCCGGCGAGGGACACTTGCTCTGAGTCAGCACGCCGGCAACGGTCGTGCCCGGTGCCAGTTCGACAAAGGTCAGGTCGGAGCGCTCCCACGCCTTGTAGCCCGCGCGGGCGACCCGGCGGATGACGCCCGCAATTTCGGGGAGGTTGGGAAGGGCGGTAGGAGCGAGCGGCGACTTTGGCGATGACATGGTCGCGCGCTTAGCCGTAAAGCTGCGTCGCATACAGGGGGTGAGCGATGTCGCTGGGGTTGATGGTTCTGCTGCTCCAGCAGACGAACCTTTCGTTCGGGCCGGTGCCGACCGATTTGAACCGCGAGTGGCTGACCCAGGCCGATTATCCGGCCGACGCACTGAAGGAGCGGCGAGAAGGTCCGGTCGAATTTGAGCTGACCGTCGATCCTACCGGAAAGCCCGTGCTCTGCCGAACCCTCCAATCCAGCGGTACGGCGAGCTTGGATCGTACAACCTGTGCGGCGATCTACGCGCGCGTGCGGTTCAAGCCAACGCTCGACGACGATGGCAAGCCGGTCTTTGCATCCATCACACGTACGGTCAAATGGGTTCATCCAAGTCGATATCACCTTGCGAAGAAAGCTGGTGTTCCGACTGAGCCCGTCGCTGATCTGACCGTGACCGTTAATCGCCTTCCGATCCCCGCCGACAAGGCGCGCGTCGGCATCAGGGTAGTATTGAGTGATCGTGGCACGCAGGAAAGTTGCACCGTTGCCCTGCCGAGCGCGCGTCCGGCACTCGACAAGCTGGCCTGCACCAACGCAGCGTCGATTCCGCCGGAACCGATCTTTGATGCCGCTGGCGCGCCGGTAAGAGGCGTCCGTTGGCGCCGCATTCACTTTGTGGCGCAGTAGGAAGCACGCTAGGCAAGTGAGCGGCGATGGACGACCTCGAAGACCTTTCACGGCGGCAGGCGCGGGCGCAGAACGGGGTCGATCCGACGCGCGATCGGCCGCCGCCGTGGTTCGTCGGCTCCGGGCGGAGCCTGGTAACGGCGGTGGTGATCGTGCTGGCGGTGCTGGTGGTGCTGCGGATCTGGTCCACGGTGGAACTCGCGCGGGAGGGCTGGCGCTGGTGGCGCGAGCAGCCGACCCGCGTCGATGTGCCGCCGCAGACGCACCCGCCAGCGCCGCCGGCCCCACCGGCTCGGTCGCGTAGCTACGATCCCGCCGAGTGGATCACGGCGGATGATTACCCCGCCCAGTCGATCCGGCGGGAGGAGGAGGGCACCGTCGCCATCCAGTGGACGGTCGCGCCCGACGGCGACGTGACGGCGTGCCGGGTCGCGAAATCCAGCGGGTTCGCTCGACTGGACGCCGCCGCCTGCAGCGCGATCCTGGAGAACGGCCGCTATCCGGCAGTCGCGCCCGGCCAGCCGCTCAGGACCTACTCACGCCGCGTGGTCTGGCGATTGCCGGACGAGTTCTGATACACGTGGCGCTCACAAATGAAGGGTTAGACACGGGCGCAGGCGGCACCTATGTCGCTCGGCGACCAACCACAGGGGTGTGCGTGAACCTGTTCCTGCTGCTGACGGCGATGCTGTGCTCGCTGACCGGGATCGCCCGGTCGGACGCGCGTGCGCCGGCGGTGGAGGCGAGTGCGGTCCTCGCCGTCGCGGAGCAGGTCGCGCCGGCGATGGTGCGCGGCGGCTCGCCGCGTCCCAACGGCTATGTCGCCGCCGAACCGGTCGCCCTTGACCTCGCGCTCGCGCGCCGGCTGCTCGTCGCCGTCGCGCCGGAGCGCAGGCTGCTCTGAGGCGCGGGCGCCCAGCGCCGCTCCTCCGCCAATCTTCTCCGCGCCGGGCCTGGATGCCCGCGCCTCTTCCATAAGGTATTCCTGCCATGCTCGGTGGCCTCGCCAAGTCCCTGTTCGGGTCGTCCAACGACCGCTATGTCAAGTCGCTCAATCCGCTGGTCGCGTGTATCGCCGGTCACGAGGCCGCGCTCCAGGCCATGTCGGACGAGGAGCTGTCGCAGCAGACTGCGCGCTTCCGCGAGCGGCTGGCGAACGGCGGGAAGCTTGACGAGCTGCTGCCGGAAGCGTTTGCGACCGTGCGCGAGGCGTCGGTGCGCACGCTCGGGATGCGGCATTTCGACGTGCAGATGGTCGGCGGTATCGTGCTCCACCGCGGCGAGATCGCCGAGATGAAGACGGGCGAGGGTAAGACGCTGGTCGCGACGCTCGCCGTCTATCTAAACGCGCTGCCGGGCGAGGGCGTCCACGTCGTCACCGTCAACGACTATCTGGCGCGGCGCGATGCCGAGCAGATGGGGCGCGTCTACAGCTTCCTGGGGCTGACCACCGGCGTGATCGTCCCCAATCTCGCCGATCACGAGCGGCGCGAGGCCTACGCCGCCGACATCACCTATGGCACGAACAACGAGTTCGGCTTCGACTATCTGCGCGACAACATGAAGTACGACCGCGCGTCGATGGTGCAGCGGCCGTTCTCCTTCGCGATCGTCGACGAGGTGGATTCGATCCTGATCGACGAAGCGCGCACGCCGCTGATCATCTCCGGGCCGACCGACGACAAGTCGGAGTTGTACCTGGGCGTCGACGCGATCGTGAAGCAGCTCGCCGACGCCGATTACGAGAAGGACGAGAAGCAGAAGTCGGTCGTGCTGACCGAGGAGGGTACCGAGCGGGCCGAGCGGCTGCTGGAAGCAGCCGGGCTGCTCCAGGGCGCGAACCTCTACGATTTCGAGAACACCCAGGTCGTCCACCACCTGAACCAGGCGCTGCGCGCGAACATGATGTTCAAGCGCGACACCGACTACATCGTGAAAGACGGCAAGGTCGTCATCATCGACGAGTTCACCGGCCGCATGATGGACGGCAGGCGGTGGTCGGACGGCCTGCACCAGGCGGTCGAGGCGAAGGAGGGGGTGCAGATCGAGCCGGAGAACCAGACGCTCGCCTCCATTACCTTCCAGAACTATTTCCGCATGTACCCGAAGCTGAGCGGCATGACCGGTACGGCGGCGACCGAGGCGGCCGAGTTCTTCGACATCTACAAGATGAACGTCGTTTCCATCCCGACCAACGTGCCGGTGCGGCGCGTCGACGAGGAGGACGAGTTCTACAAGGACACGCAGGACAAGTTCCGCGCCATTGCCAAGAAGATTCGCGAGCACTCGGAGCAGGGACAGCCGGTGCTGGTCGGCACCGTCTCCATCGAGAAGTCGGAGCTGCTGTCCGACTTCCTCCAGCAGGAGGGCGTGCCCCACGAGGTGCTGAACGCCCGCTTGCACGAGCGCGAGGCGCACATTGTCGCGCAGGCCGGGCGCAAGGGCGCGGTCACGATCGCGACCAACATGGCCGGCCGCGGTACCGACATCCAGCTCGGCGGCAATGTCGAGTTTCGGATCGAGGACGAGCTCGCCGGCCTGCCTGACGGGCCGGAGCGCGATGCGGCAGTTGCCGCGATCCGGGCCGAGGTGGCGGCGGAGAAGGCGGAAGTGCTCGCCGCCGGCGGCCTTTTCGTGCTCGGCACCGAGCGCCACGAGAGCCGCCGCATCGACAATCAGCTGCGTGGTCGTTCGGGGCGGCAGGGCGATCCGGGGCTCAGCCGCTTCTATCTCAGCCTCGACGACGATCTGCTGCGAATCTTCGGGCCGGACACGCTGTTCGCCAAGATGATGCGGTCCAACATCGGCGATGGCGAGGCGATCGGCAGCAAGTGGCTGACCAAGGCGATCGAGACCGCGCAGAAGAAGGTGGAGGCGCGCAACTACGACATCCGCAAGCAGGTCGTCGAATACGACGACGTGATGAACGACCAGCGCAAGGTCATCTACGAGCAGCGGGCCGACATCATGGATGCCGAGGCGGTCGGCGACGTCGTAACCGACATGCGGGCGGAGACGGTCAACGCGATCGTCGGCGATGCCTGCCCGGTCGGCAGCTATCCCGAGCAGTGGAACACCGAACAGCTCCGCGCGCAGGCGCAGGAACTGCTGGGCGTCGACCCGGACATCGATGCGTGGATGAAGGAGGACGCGATCGACCCGGAGATCGTCGAGGAAAGGATCCGCGCGGACGCGGACGCGCTCGTCGCCGAGAAGACGGGCGAGCTCGACGCGGAGACCTGGACGGGGATCGAGAAATCTATCCTGCTCCAGAACCTCGACCATCACTGGAAGGAGCATCTCGCGATGCTCGACGCGCTGCGCCAGGTCGTCCACCTGCGGGCTTACGCTCAGAAGACGCCGATCAACGAGTACAAGCAGGAGGCGTTCGCGATGTTCGAGCGGATGCTCGGCAGCATTCGCGAGGACGTGACCCGCACGCTCGCGCATGCGCAGTTCCGCCTGGCGCCGCCGCCCGAGCTTCCGGACCTGCCCGACTTCATCACCAGCCACCTCGATCCCTTCTCAGGCGAGGACAACAGCGCCGACTGGGACGCCGCGAGTGCGGGGCTGCTCACGTCGGGGCTGCCGCCGCTCTCCATTCCGCAGCCGATCGGCGACGAGGTCGGCGAGGATCCGGCGAGCTGGGCGGGCGTGGTCAGCCGCAATGCGCCGTGCCCGTGCGGGTCAGGGCGCAAGTACAAGCACTGCCACGGCGCGCTGGTGTGAGACTGATCGTCGTGCCAGCGTAGGCTGGCATCCATGTCTATCGCCTGCTTCGCTTCCACTGCGGCTTCTACGGACAGACATGGACCTCAGCCTTTGCTGGGGTGACCGTGTTACAAAAAGGGCGGCGCCTCCGGACCGGAAGCGCCGCCCTTTTCTGTTTGCGTACAGCGCCAGGCTTAGCGCCGACGCTCCTCGCCCGGCACCACGATCGTCGGGCCGAGCCGGTCGACCACCTCGCGGGCGTTGAAGGCGCGCAGGTTGTCGGCGGGCTTGGGCCCGCGACCGGTCACGATCTCCGCCACCGCCTCGTAGCGGTCGACCGTGCGGATATCGACCGAGCGGTCCCAGAACGGATCGCCCCAGAACGGATCCCAGCCGCGCCAGCCGAAGCCGCGGCCGTAGTAGCGCCAGCTCGGCCCCCAGTAACCGAACCCGGCATAGCCACCGTACGGACCGAAGCCTGACCGGCCAAAGCCTGGCGTGGTGTAGGTCCGCGTCTGCTTGTCGGTGTCGCGGTCGGCGAGCACGAAGTAGTCGGCACCCTGCTGCAGCGTCAGCTCGGCCGCGCGGAACAGCAGGTAGCGCTCCACCGTCTCGCGCGACGTCAGGCTGTTGCCGGCGAACGCGACGCGGAAGCGGTTCGATTCGATCTGGACGTCGCTGAAGCCGGTGCGGTTGAAGCCCTGACCGACCGCCGGTCGGTAGGGTGTCGGCGTGGCGCAGGCGGAGAGCACCGACGCCCCTGCCAGCGAAGCCGCGATCAGCGCCTTTCTGTGTCCTCTGATATAGGTGAGCATCTATCGCCTCCGGGAAGGCGGCACGCGACCCGCGCCGCCCGTGTCATGCATCCGAACGTCCGGTCACGCCATTGTGTCCGGTACGGAAGGGTCTGAAATCCTGTAGCTTTCCGCGGCTTGCTGGTGGCTGAACAAAGCATGACCGCCGTGCTCGGATCAGGCGATCCGTTGCGGGATTTCGGCAGCGTCCTGGGCCAGCGCGGCTGGTGGTGCAACCGCCTCCCACGGGAACACGAACCAATCCTTGGTGACGGTGCGGTCGATCACCCGGTCGGCATAGTCGACCCGCTCCGCCGAGACGCTGTTGTCGATCAGCACCGCGAAGCGGACGTTGTCGCGCGGGCCGCCCGCGTCGGTCAGTCCTTGGCGAAGCGCCGCGATCGTGCGGCCCGAGTCGTTGATGTCCTCCACGAACACCAGCCGCTCGCCCGCTGCGCTGCGCGCGGCGAGTGCGCCGACCAGCGCGTCGTTGAACTCCGGGATCGGAGTCGAGAAATCGATCGAGACCATCGGCAGCCCGGTCGCGTGACTGAGGAACACCGCCGGCACCAGCCCGCCGCGCCCGACCCCGACCAGCAGCGAGGGCCGCCACGGATCGGCGCGGAGCGTCGCGGCGAGCGCCTCGACCGCGGCCACGAAGCGGCCATGCGGGACGTGGGTGAACGTCGGGGTCACGCCGCCGCCGCATAGGCGTCGAGCCGCGCCAGGTGCGCGGCCACCGCCGCGTCATCAAGGAAGGAGCCGAGGAAGCTGTTGCGCGCGAGCGTCACCACGTCGTCGCGGCTGAGCCCGCGGGCACGCGCCGCGGCCTGGTAGTTGGCGGCGATGTAGCCGCCGAAATAGGCGGGATCGTCTGAATTGACCGTCGCGCGCAGCCCTTGGCGGAGCATGGTGTCGATTGGGTGGACGTCCATCGAGGCGACGTTGCAAAGCTTGACGTTCGAGAGCGGGCAGACGGTCAGCGTCATGCCCTCGCGCGCGAGACGGGCGGTGAGCGCCGCATCCTCCAGGCTGCGATTGCCGTGATCGAGTCGGTCGATCGCGAGCAGGTCGAGCGCCTCGCGAACGTACTCGGGCGGTCCCTCCTCCCCGGCGTGGGCGACGCGCTTCAGGCCCTTCTCGGCCGCGGCGGCGAAGACGCGCTGAAACTTGGCGGGCGGATGCCCGACCTCCGACGAGTCGAGCCCGACCCCGGCGATCCGGTCGAGCCACGGCTCCGCCTCGGCGAGCGTCGCGAAGGCCGCCTCCTCCGACAGGTGGCGGAGGAAGCACAGGATCAGCTTGGACGTGAGGCCGTGACGCGCCTCCGCGTCCGCCATGCCGTCGAGCAGCCCGGTGATGACCGTCGCGAAGGGGATGCTTCGGTCGGTATGGGTCTGCGGATCAAAGAATATCTCGGCATGAACCACGCCGTCGGCGACCGCACGGTCGAAGTAGGCGACGGCCAGGTCGCGGAAGTCGGCGGCGGTACGCAGCACCTCGGCCCCGGCGTAATAGATGTCGAGGAAGTCCTGCAGGTTGGAGAAGTCGTAGGCGGCGCGGACCGCTTCGACGCTGTCGAACGGGATCGTGATCCCATTGCGCTCCGCCAGCGCGAACATCAGCTCGGGCTCCAGGCTGCCTTCGATATGGAGGTGAAGCTCCGCCTTGGGCAGGCCGGCGATGAAGGAGTCGGTGACGGACATGGCCCACGATGTCGCAAGCGGCGGTGGCGCGCGCAAGTCCGGCGATGTGGCGGAGGCCACGCTGGCTCCCTGAGTTGGATTCGAACCAACGGCCGCTCGATTAACAGTCGAGAGCTCTACCGCTGAGCTATCAGGGAACAGCGTGGAGGCGCGCTGATAGCAGCCGATACGCGGTTTGCAAGGGTGAATGTGCCGCGTCGCGCGCGCCCGGCAAAGCCGGAGTAGTCGGTCGGCGCGGAGCGTCGCCAGCCGTGCTTGCGCGAGTCCTGCGGCAGCGTGCCGCAGGCCGCGCTACGCGACGAACTGCTCCATCGTGATGCGGTCGTCGAGCGCGTGCTCCGGGTCGAACAGCAGCGTCAGATCGCGCAGATGGTCGATCGCGATGTCGACGCGGGCGACGTCGCGCACCTCGCGCTGGTCGGCGACCGCGCTCACCGGGCGCTTCTCGCTGTCGAGCACCGCGATGCTGATCCGTGCCTTCTCCGGCAGGATCGCGCCGCGCCAGCGCCGCGGGCGAAAGGCGGAGATCGGGGTCAACGCGATCAGCGCGGAGCCGAGCGGCAGGATCGGGCCGTTGGCGGACAGGTTGTACGCGGTCGATCCCGCGGGCGTCGCCGCCAAAATTCCGTCGCAGACGAGTTCAGGCAGCACCACGCGGTCGTTGACCGTCACCTCCAGCCGCGCGGTCTGGCGAGTCTCGCGCAGCAGCGACACCTCGTTGATCGCCGGCAGGACGCGCGTCTCGCCGTCGATCGTCACCGCGCTCATCGTCAGCGGCGCAACCCGGAACGGCTTGGCGCGGGCGAGGCGGTCGTCGAGCCCGGCCAGCCGCCACTCGTTCATCATGAACCCGACCGTACCCAGGTTCATCCCGAACACCGGCACCGTGCGACGCTGCTCAAGCAGAGTGTGGAGCGTCTGGAGCATGTAGCCGTCGCCGCCCAGCGCGACGATCATCTCCGCCTGCTCGACCGGCACCCAGTCGTAGCGGTCCCGCAGGTCGCGCGCCGCCGCCTGCGCCGGCGGGGTAGGCGACGCGACGAGCGCCCGCCGCACGGGCTCGCTCATCCGCCCGTGACGCTCATGTGCCGCGCGACAGCCGGTGCCGCGGCGTCGATCTGGAAGTCGTGGGCGCGCGGCTTGATCGCGAGCGCCCGATCGATCGCGGCATCGACGGCGTCGAGTCCGCCATCCCGCAGCGCACCCTTCAGATCGACCTGATCGTCGTGGCCGAGACAACTGTAGAGCCGCCCCTCCGTGGTCAGCCGGACGCGATTGCACCCGTCGCAGAAATTGGCGGTGAGCGGCGATATGAGCCCGAGGCGCGTGCCCCACGGCGTCCGCCAGTAGCGTGCCGGCCCGCCGCTGCGGTGGCCGTCGGCGGTGAGCGCGAAGCGGCGGGAGAGGGCGGCGAAGACGCGGGTCAGGGGCACGAAGCGGTCGACCCGGTCCTCGTCGATCGCGCCGAGCGGCATCGTCTCGATCAGGCTCAGGTCATGGCCCTGCTCCCCGCACCAGGCGAGCAGGTCGCCGAGCTCATGCTCGTTGATGCCGGCGAGCGCGACCGCGTTGATCTTGACGCGAAGTCCCGCGACCTTCGCGGCGGCGATCCCGTTCAGCACCTGCGCAACGTCGCCGTGACGGGTCACGTACCGGAAGGTTTCGGGGTCACGGCTATCAAGGCTGACGTTCACGCGCCGCACGCCGGCATCGAACAGCGCCTCGGCATGCTCGGCCAGCCGGGTCGCGTTGGTGGTGAGGGTCAGCTCTTCGAGGCCCGTGCCGACGTGGCGGCCGAGCCGGCGCACCAGCTCGATCACGTCGCGCCGCACCAGCGGCTCACCGCCCGACAGGCGGATCTTGCGAACGCCGCGTGCGATGAAGCGTTCGGCAATCACCGCGATCTCCTCCAGCGCCAGCAGCGCGCGGCGCGGCAGAAAGGTCATCTGTTCCGCCATGCAGTAGCGGCAGCGCAGGTCGCAGCGATCGGTGACCGACACCCGCAGGTAGCTGATCGTGCGGCCGTGCGCGTCGATCAAAGGGGAGGGGACGGTCATCGCGTCACAGCTAGGCCCTCGCACGCGGGCGAACAAGGGCATCCCTTTCTTCACGACTTTGGGCCACAAGCACCCGCGTGACCGCCGGGCCGATGCGCACCATCTTTCTGCTTTCGTTCCGCCAGCGCGATGAGCTGGCGGCGGCGGTGAGCCGTGGCGGTTGGCGCACGGTCGCGGCGCGGCGCCGCGACGGGCTGGATCGCCGGGTCGCGGCGAGCGCGGCGCGCGTGGTGCTGATCGACGCGCGCGGCGCGGCGGACGAGGGCCTGGAAGCGACCCGCATGATCGCGGCCGCGGCGGCCGCCGCCGGCCGCGCGCTGCTGGTGCTGGTCAGCCGCGGGGATGCCGCCCTGCTCGACGCCTTCCACGATGCCGGCGCGACCCAGTTTCTCGCGAGCCCGATGCGCGAGGCGGAACTCCACGCCGCGATCCGCTTCGCCGAGCGCTACGCCGACCGGGTGTCGGGCGGAGGCCAGGTGGCGGAGGAGAGCGCCCCCGAACCGCTCGGGTGGCGATACGACCGGCGGCAGCGCTCGCTCCAGCTCACCCCGACGCTGCGGGACGTGCTGCAGGTACCCGCCGGGAGCACCGCGTCGGCGGTGCTGCGCGGACTGCCGTCAGACCTGCGGCCGCTGCTGGCGCTGAGCCTGCGCCGCTTGGGGATGGAGGGTGCGACCGCCTTCGCCCATGACCTGCCGGGGATCGGTCGGGTTGTTCAGCACCTCCAGCGCGATCCCCGGACCGGTCGCATCCACGCGCTGGTCGAGCCGCTCGGCGCGGCGCCGGACGCGAGCGCTGCACTGCGCGAGCTCTTCCCGCGGCGCACCCGTTCGCTCGTCGCGCTGGCGCAGGACCTGCCCGCCGCGCTGGCGGCGGGCGAGGTGGAGGTGCTGTTCCAGCCGCAGGTGTCGCTCGCGAGCGATACGATCACTGGCGTGGAGGCGCTGGCCCGCTGGCGGCACGCGCGGTTGGGGGAGGTGGGCGCCGCCGCGCTGCTCGCCGCCGCGGCGCACGCCGGCCAGTCGGTCGTGCTCTCCGCTTACCTGCAGGAGCGTGCCTTTGCGCTGGCCGCGGCGTGGCCGCCGGCGCTCGCTGGATTGCGCGTCGCGATCAACGTTACGGCCGAGGACCTGGCCACCACCAACTTCGCGACGACGCTGCTGGCGCGGATCGACGCGGCCGGCTTGCAGCGCTCGCGGGTCACGGTTGAGGTGACCGAAAGCGGGCTGATCGAAAACCGGGTGGAAGCGGCGTCGGTCCTGTCGGCACTCCGCGCCGCCGGGTGTCGGACGGCGATCGACGATTTCGGGACGGGCTATTCGAGCCTGTCCTACCTGTCGGCGCTCCCGCTCGACTACCTCAAGCTGGACAAGTCGATGACGCAGGCGCTGGAGGGCGGAGAGCGTGAACGGATCGTGGCGCTGAGCGTCCTGGAGCTCGCCCGTTCACTGGGGCTCGGCGTGGTTGCCGAAGGTGTGGAGACGGAGGCGCAGCGACTGCTGCTCGCCGCCGAAGGGTGCGAGCTTTACCAGGGCTGGCTATGCGCTCCGCCGCTCGACAGCGCGGCGTTGTGCGCGCTGGTTCAGGCCGCCTGACGGGACGGCGGCGGGTCGCCGATGCGGTCGAGCGCGTCGGCCGCCAGCTCGGCCACGCGGGTGAGGGTGGAAATCGTCGCCGCCGCGATCGGCGCCGGCTCACGCCAGTAGACTCCCATCGCGATCAGCGGCTCGCCGTGCCCGATCGGCACCATCACCATGCTGCGGATGAAGGTCGCGAGATAAAGGTTGAGCGGCACGCGCTTGTCCTCGCTGACGTCCGGGATGACGATCGGCGCGCGCGCGACCATCGCCATGCCGCTCACGCACATGCGCAACGGGAAGGACTGGCCGGTCCACAGCGGGCTGATCGCGTCCTCGGTCAGGTAGTGGACCTCGTCGCCGCGCCGCTCGATCAGCGTGATGCCGTCCGCGGCGGTGAGCGTGCGCGCGTGGGTGCGGAGCGCCTCCACGACCGACGCGACCGATCGACCGAGCGCCAGGTCCTCGCGCAGCGGTTTCAGCGGATCAGCCGGAGCCGGGCGCAGAAAATGAAGGAGACTGCGAGCCATAACGACGGGGAATTATGCGCCGCAAACCTTACCGAACAGAACCACTTATCCCCAACATGGCGGTAATCATCCCGCCGCCTTGGCCAGCCCCCGTGACAGCTGCAGCGCACCGTGGAGCCGCGCCTGCGGGTCGTTCCACGCGCGGCTGATCACCAGCCGCTGATCGGGCCTGAGCTTCGCGACGTCGCCGAGCTTTCCGACATAGGCGAGCAGACCGTCGACGTTCGGGAAGTGGTTGTCATGGAACGCCACCACCGCGCCCTTGGCGCCTACGTCGAGCTTGGCGATGCATGCGCGCTTGGCGTTCAGCTTGATCTCCATAAGCCGCAGCAGATTGTCCGTCTCCTCCGGCAGCTTGCCGAAGCGGTCGATCAGCTCGGCGGCGAATGCCTCCAATCCGGCGCGTTCGTCGATCTCGTTGAGGCGGCGGTAAAGCCCCATGCGCAGGTCGAGGTCGGGGACGTAGCTCTCCGGCAGCAGGATCGGCGCGTCGACGGTGATCTGGGGCGAGAAGTCGGTCGGACGGCGCGCCATGCCGCCGGCCTTCGCCTCCATGATCGCTTCCTCCAGCATCGACTGGTAGAGTTCGTAGCCGACCTCCTTGATGTGGCCCGACTGCTCGTCGCCGAGCAGGTTGCCTGCCCCGCGGATGTCGAGGTCGTGGCTGGCGAGCTGGAAGCCGGCGCCGAGTGATTCGAGATCGCTGAGCACCTTGAGCCGCTTCTCCGCCGCATCGGTCATCTGCCGCTCGGGCGGCGCGACCATGTAGGCGTAGGCGCGCGTTTTCGACCGGCCGACCCGCCCGCGCAGCTGGTAGAGCTGGGCGAGGCCGAAGCGGTCGGCGCGGTTGACGATCATGGTGTTGGCGGACGGGATGTCGATCCCGCTCTCGATGATGGTGGTGGACACCAGCACCTCGAACTTCTTGTCGTAGAAGGCGCTCATGCGCTCCTCGACCTCGCTTGCGGACATCTGGCCGTGCGCGACCACGTAGCGGACCTCCGGCACGTTCTCGCGCAGATATTCCTCGATGTCGGGCAGGTCGGCGACCCGCGGCGTGACTAGGAAGCTCTGACCGCCGCGATAATGCTCGCGCAGCAGCGCCTCGCGCAGCACCACCGGGTCCCAGGGCATGACGTAGGTGCGGACCGCCAGACGATCGACCGGGGGCGTCTGGATGACCGACAGCTCGCGCAGGCCCGACATCGCCATCTGGAGCGTGCGCGGGATCGGCGTGGCGGTGAGCGTCAGCATGTGGACGTCGGCTTTCAGCGCCTTCAGTCGCTCCTTGTGGGTGACGCCGAAGCGCTGCTCCTCGTCGACGATGACGAGGCCGAGGCGCTTGAAGTCGATCGCCTTGGCGAGCAGCGCGTGGGTGCCGATCACGACGTCCAGGTCGCCGCTGGCGAGCCCTTCCTTGGCCGTCTTCGCCTCCGCCGTGCCGACCAGGCGCGACAGGCGGCCGACCTTGATCGGAAAGCCTTCGAAGCGCGCAACGAAGTTGTTGTAGTGCTGGCGGGCGAGCAGCGTCGTGGGGCACACTACCGCGACCTGCATCCCTGCCATCGCCGCGACGAACGCGGCGCGGAGCGCGACCTCCGTCTTGCCGAAGCCGACGTCGCCGACGACCAGCCGGTCCATCGGCTTGCCCGCCGAGAGGTCGGCAAGGACGTCGCCGATCGCGCGCTCCTGATCGTCGGTTTCCTCGTACGGGAAGCGATCGACAAAGGTCGCGAAGCCGCTGTCGTCGGGCTCGGCGACCTGACCGGGGCGAAGCGCGCGCTCGGCCGCTGTCGCAATCAGCTCGCCCGCGATCTCGCGAATGCGCTCCTTCATGCGGCTCTTGCGCCGCTGCCACGCCTCGCCGCCCAATCGGTCGAGCGACGCGCCTTCCTCACCCGCGCCGTAGCGGCTGAGCACCTCCAGGTTCTCGACCGGCACGTAGAGCTTGTCGCCGCCGGCGTAGCTCACCGCGACGCAGTCGTGCGGTGCCTTCTGCACCGGCACCTGGGTCAGCCCCTCGTACCGGCCGATGCCGTGATCGGTGTGGACCACCAGGTCGCCGGGCGAGAGCGTCGCCAGTTCCGCCAGGAACGCGTCGGCCGACTTGCGCCGCTTGGTGCGGCGGATCAGCCGGTCGCCGAGCATGTCCTGCTCGCTCAGGACCGTCACGTCGGGCGCGGTGAAGCCGTGATCGAGGCCGAGCACCGTCAGCGCGACACCCTGATCGCCGGCGGCGAGCGCGGCCTGCCAGTCGTCCGCCAGGCGGATGCCGGAGAGGCCGTGATCCTCCAGCAACCCCTTCAGCCGCTCGCGCGAGCCGGCGGAGTAGCTGGCGAGAACAATCTTGCGCCCGTCACGGCGGACCTTGCCCAAGTAGGCGGTGACTGCCTCGTACACGTTCTGCCCGCCGGTCCGCTCCGGCGCGAAATCGCGCGGGCCGTCGACGTTGAACTCGACGACGGTGGCGCTCGGCGGCTCGTGGAACGGCGTGGCGAGGTGGGCGGGCGCACGATCGAGCGCTTGGCTCCACTCGTCGGCTGAGAGATAGAGGGCGGTGGGTTCGAGCGGGCGGTAGCTGCCCGGTGCGGCGCTGGCGGCGCGGACGCGATTGCCGTGATAGTCGGCGATCGCCTCGAACCGGCCCTCGGCAGCGCTCGCGACGCCTGCATCCCGGACGACCACCGCGTCGCCGGGCAGGTGGTCGAACAGCGTCTCCAGCCGCTCCTCGAACAGGGGCAGCCAATGCTCCATGCCGGCCAGGCGCCGGCCCTCGCTCACCGCCTCGTAGAGCGGATCGCCGGTCGCGGTAGCGCCAAACTTTTCCCGATATCGGCTGCGGAAACGCTTGATGCTTTCCTCATCCAACAGCGCTTCGGAGGCGGGGAGCAGCGTGAAGCTCTTGATCTGCCCGGTGGTACGCTGGTCGGCGGGGTCGAAGGTGCGGACCGTCTCGATCTCGTCACCGAAGAAGTCGAGGCGCAGCGCCGCCTCCGCGCCCGAGGGAAACAGGTCGACCAGCCCGCCGCGAATGGCGAACTCGCCGGCGTCGTTCACCGTCTCCGAGCGAACATAGCCGTTCGCCTGGAGCAGCGCGGCCAGCCGATCGCGGCCGATCCGCTCGCCGGGCGCGAGGCTTGCGACAAGCTGGCGGATACGGAAGGGGGTCAGCGTGCGCTGGCTCGCGGCATTGGCGGTGGTGACGAGCAGCCGCGGTCCGGTCGGCTTGGTCTGGAGCCGGTGCAGCGCGGCGAGCCGTTCCGCCATGACCCGCAGGGTGGGGGAGGCGCGATCGAAGGGCAGGCAGTCCCACGCCGGGAAGCCGATCACCTCCAGCTCGGGCGCGAAGAACGGCGCGGTCGCGATCACCGCGCGCATCGCGGCCTCGTCCGGCGCGATGAAGACCACGCCGCCGCTCGACGCACGGGCAAGGTCGGCGAGCAGGAGGGGCAGGAAGCCGGTGGGTACGCCCGCGAGCGTCAGCGGGCGCGGGGCAGCGAGGATCGGCTTGAAGTCTGGCATTGCGGCTTTCAGCTATTCGGCGATCGGGACGTAGGTGAGCGTCTTCATTCGCTCCATCATCGCACCCGCCCAACGCTCGGGCACCGCCTGCGCGCCCATTGCCCAGGCCATGATGTCGACGTCCTGTTCCTCGATGAACGCCTCGAACCAGGCGATGTCCTCGTCCGACCAGTCGGCGGAATGCGCGTCGAAGAAGCCGCCGACCATCAGATCGGCTTCCTTGGTGCCGCGGTGCCAGGCGCGGAAGCGCAGGCGTTTGAGGCGGATCTCGCGGTCCATAGGGCGGTTCTCAACGGCGGATAGCCGCCGGCGCTTGGAGCGGCCGTCGGCAAGGGCTAGGAGCGCGTGAGATAGCCATGCGCCCCGCCATCCTCAACCCGTTGTTCGCCGAGGTGACCGCGCTGAAGGGCGTCGGCCCGGCGCTCGCCAAGCCCTTGGAGCGGCTGGGGCTCGCCCGCGCGGTGGACGTTGCGTTCCACCTGCCGACCGGGTGGATCGACCGGGTGCCGCGCGACGAACTGGACGTCGGCGACGTCGGTCGCACGATCGCGATCACGCTGACCCCGGTCGGTTACCGCATGAGCGGCGGCGCGCGTAGCCCGGCGCGGGTGCAGGCGATCGACGGCAAGGGCAATGGAGTCACGCTGACCTACTTCGGCGGCAACTCGGGCTGGGTGAAGAAGATGCTGCCGCTCAACGAGTCACGGCGGGTGTCGGGCAAGCTGGAGAGCTACGGCCAGGAGCTCCAGATCGTCCACCCGGACTATGTCGTGCCGCTCGACGAGGCGCCGCCCGCCGGTGAGCGCGAGGCGATCTATCCCTTGTCGGAGGGGATGACCTCGCGCCGGCTCGCCGCGCTCGCCGCGCAGGCGGTCGAGCGCGCGCCCGAGCTGCCGGAGTGGATCGAGCCGAGCCTCAAGGCCAAGCACGACTGGCCCGACTGGCGGCAGGCGCTGGCGACCATCCACGCCGACCCGTCGGACGCGAAGGCGCGCGCGCGGCTCGCCTACGACGAGGTGTTCGCCAATCAGCTCGCGCTGCTGCTGGTCCGCGGCGAGGCACGAGCGAAGCGCGGGCGGGCGCTCGCCGGTGACGGGCGCTTACGTGACGCGCTGAAGCTGCCCTATGCGCCGACCGGCGCGCAGGCACGGACGATCACGGAGATCGCCGGCGACCTGCAGCAGAGCCAGCCGATGCTGCGCCTGCTGCAAGGCGACGTGGGGTCAGGCAAGACGCTGGTCGCCCTGATGGCGCTGCTGATCGCGGTGGAGGCGGGGGCGCAGGGGGCGCTGCTCGCCCCGACCGAGATCCTGGCCCGCCAGCACTTCGAAACGCTCTCCCGAAAGCTGAGCGGGGTGCCTGTTCGAGTTGCCATCCTTACCGGACGCGACAAGGGGCGGGCGCGCGAAGCGACGCTGATGGGGCTGGCGGCGGGCGAGATCGACGTGCTGATCGGCACCCATGCGATCTTCCAGGAGGGCGTCACCTATCGCAACCTGGGGCTGGTGGTGGTGGACGAGCAGCACCGCTTCGGCGTTGCCCAACGCATGATGCTCCAGGCCAAGGCCGCCACGCCGCCGCACCTGCTGGTCATGACTGCGACGCCGATCCCTCGAACCCTGACGCTGGCGCAGTATGGCGAGATGGACGTGAGCCAGTTGGACGAAATGCCGCCCGGTCGCGAGCCGATCGAGACCCGCGTGATCTCGGATGATCGGCTGGACGAGGTGGTCGAGGGACTCGGGCGCCATCTGGCGGGCGGCGGGCAGGCTTATTGGGTGTGTCCGCTGGTCGAGGAAAGCGAGAAGAGCGACATGGCTGCGGCCGAAGCGCGGGCGGCGGCGCTCACGGCCCGCTTCGGCGACGCGGTGGCGCTGGTTCACGGCCGCATGAAGGGGCCGGAGAAGGACGCGGTGATGGCGCGCTTCGCGAGCGGCGGCGCGGGCGTGCTGGTCGCGACCACGGTGATCGAGGTCGGGGTGGACGTGCCCAATGCGACCCTGATCGTGATCGAGCATGCAGACCGCTTCGGGCTCGCCCAGCTTCACCAGCTGCGCGGGCGAGTCGGGCGTGGGGGCGGGCGCTCGGTCTGCCTGCTGCTGCGCGGCGGCGGCTTGTCTGAAACGGCGCGCGCGCGATTGGCCCTGATGCGCGAGACCAACGACGGGTTCCGCATCGCGGAGGAGGACCTGCGCCTGCGCGGCGCGGGCGAGCTGCTCGGTACACGTCAGTCGGGAGAGGCGGCGTTCCGGCTCGCCACGCCCGAGATGCTGGCCGAGCTGCTCCCGGCCGCGAACGGCGACGCAAGGCTGCTGATCGATCGCGACGGCGGGTTGCAGGGCGACCGGGGCCAGGCGGCGCGGGTGGCGCTCTACCTGTTCGAGCGCGACGCCGCGGTGGGGCTGCTCCGCGCGGGGTGACAGCCGATCACTGCTGCCGCAGGAGGGCCGCGAGCAGCTCGTAGTAGGAGGCGAGCGGGATCGCGGTGCCATACTCGCAGCCGATGCGCCCGCCGAGCGCCCAGCGAACCACCGCGCTGCGCTGGCCGAGTCGCGGCAGGGTCACCTCGATCGTGTCCCCGGGCTGGAGGCTCGCGTCACACCGCGCCATGAACCCGCCGGTCGACGTGTTGACGAGGAGCAGCTGGATGGTGCCGCCGTCCGCCGTCTGCCCCCGAGTGCGGTGGTGAACCTCGTCGCGGTTCTCGCGACGGACATCGGAATAGGCCAGGTTACTCAGCGGCATAGCGACGCGCCCTCATCAGGTAACCGGCATAGCGACCCAGAAGTAAAAATCGCCTTGAACAAAGGTGCTTAACGTCGATGGAGCCATCATGCCGGGCGGAGCAGGCCGTGGTTCTTCTTGCCTGCGGAAAGGCGAAGTTGCTCCGAGACGGAGATGACCAAGGTGTCGTCCGCCACGCGTTCACCATCGACGCGCGCACCGCCGCCGGCAATCAGGCGTCGCGCCTCGCCCTTGGACGCGCAAAAGCCAAGGCCGATCAGCGCGTCAACGATCCCGATTTGCCCGCCCGCGACGTCGAGCGTCGGCAGCGCGGCACCGGCCGCGCCCTCCTCGAACGTCCGCCGCGCAGTTTCGGCGGCTTCGTCGGCGGCGGCGCGGCCGCGGCACATGGCGGTCGCTTCGGTTGCCAGCACCTTCTTCGCCTCGTTGATCTCGGCACCGGGCAGCGCCTCCAGCCGCGCGATCTCGTCCAGCGGCAGGTCGGTGAACAGGCGGAGGAAGCGGCCGACATCGCGGTCGTCGGTGTTGCGCCAGAATTGCCAGTAATCAAAGTGCGACAGCTGATCCTCGTGCAGCCACACCGCGCCCGCCACCGTCTTGCCCATCTTGGTGCCGTCGGCGGTGGTCAGCAGCGGGGTGGTGACGCCGAACACCTCCGTCCCGTCCATCCGGCGCGCGAGCTCCACGCCGTTGACGATGTTCCCCCACTGATCGCTGCCGCCCATCTGCAGCCGCACGCCCGCGCGACGCCCCAGCTCGCGGAAGTCGTAGCCTTGGAGGATCATGTAGTTGAACTCGAGGAACGACAGCGACTGTTCGCGGTCGAGCCGGAGCTTGACCGAGTCGAACGACAGCATCCGGTTGACGCTGAAGTGCTGGCCGACTTCGCGCAGGAAGGGGATGTACTCGAGCTTGTCGAGCCAGTCGGCGTTGTTGACCATCACCGCATCGGTCGGCCCGTCGCCGAACGTCAGGAATCGTTCGAAGATGCGCTGGATGCCCGCGATATTCGCGGCGATCGTCTCGTCGGATGCCAGCTTGCGCGCCTCGTCTTTGAACGACGGGTCGCCGATCTTGCCGGTGCCGCCGCCCATCAGCACGACCGGCTTGTGCCCCGCCTGCTGCAGGCGGCGGAGCAGCATGATCTGGACCAGGCTGCCGACGTGGAGCGACGGCGCGGTCGGATCGAAGCCGATGTAGCCGGGCACGACTTCCCGCACGGCAAGCGCGTCGAGCGCCGCGGCGTCGGTCACCTGGTGGATGTACCCGCGCTCAGAGAGGAGGCGGAGGAGGTCGGATTGGTACTCGGTCATGGCGGCGGGCGCTTAGCACGCGCGGTTACGCACACAAACCGTTCGCCCTGAGCTTGTCGAAGGGGCGTTCTCTTCTCTAGCCACGGCGCCAGGGAGAAGAACGGTGCTTCGACAGGCTCAGGGCGAACGGACATGGGGGCTCCACGCCTTGGTACGTCACCCGGACACACCGTCGAGCAAGGTCGAGGGTGTCAGCGTTCAGCTTCTCAGTGCCGACGCCTCCTCGATGATGATCGAGTTCAGCGTTCGCGGTCGCTCTCACGTGCTGGTTCCGGAGCCGGCGGCACCGATCCGAAACGATGGGCTCTGGAAGACGACGTGCTTCGAAGCCTTCCTTCAGCCCGACCACGCGGCGTCTTACCTAGAGCTCAACTTCTCGCCTTCGCTCGCCTGGGCTGCCTATTCTTTTGCGGAGTATCGTGCGGGCATGTCCGACATCGAGCCGCGGTTTGCGCCGGAGATCTGGTTGTCGCAGTCAGATCCGGACCTCGACTATTTGTTTCTGTCGGCCGAGTTCGACGTCGCCGATGCCCTGAACGGCCCCTTTCGTCTCGGCCTGTCCGCCGTGATCGAGGAGGTGGACGGAACCAAGTCCTACTGGGCACTCGCGCATCCACCGGGCGCCCCCGATTTCCACCACCCGGATTGCTTTGCGCTCCACATCCCGGCACTCGGAAGTCCATGAAGTTCGGGATCGATCGCCTGCTCGCCGATGACGGGTTGCTGGATGAGTTGAAGGGCCGCCGCGTCGCGCTGCTCGCGCATCCGGCGTCGGTTACCGCCGACCTGACCCACAGCCTGGACGCGCTGGTCGCGGCGGGCGTGCGGGTCAGCGCCGCCTTTGGGCCGCAGCACGGCCTGCGCGGCGACAAGCAGGACAACATGATGGAGTCGCCGGACTACGACGACCCCGTCCACGGCGTGCCGGTGTTCAGCCTCTACGGCGAGGTGCGGCGCCCGACCGGTCAGGCGATGAGCACGTTCGACGTGCTGCTGGTCGACCTGCAGGACCTCGGCTGCCGAATCTACACCTTCATCACGACGCTGCGCTACGTGCTGGAGGCGGCGGCCGAGCACGGCAAGGAAGTCTGGGTGCTCGACCGGCCGAACCCGGCCGGGCGGCCGATCGAGGGGCTGACGCTGCGCGTAGGATGGGAGAGCTTCGTGGGTGCCGGCCCCATGCCGATGCGCCACGGGCTGACGCTCGGCGAGCTGGGGCAGTGGTTCATCGACCATTACCGGCTCGACGTCGCCTACCGGGTGATCGCAATTGAGGGCTACGCGCCCGACGCTGCGCCGGGCTTCGGCTGGCCCACCGACCGGATTTGGATCAACCCCAGCCCGAATGCGCCCAACCTCAACATGGCGCGGGCATATGCCGGCACGGTCATGCTGGAGGGAACGACGCTGTCGGAGGGCCGCGGCACCACCCGGCCGCTGGAACTGTTCGGCGCGCCCGACCTCGATGCGCTCGCGATCATGGCGCAGATGCGACGCAGCGCGCCCGACTGGCTGTACGGCTGCACGCTGCGCGCGATCAGCTTCGAGCCGACCTTCCACAAGCACGTCCACCAGCTGTGCCACGGCGTCCACATACACGCCGAGGGGGCCACCTATGATCACGGGGCGTTCCGGCCGTGGCGGCTCCAGGCGCTGGCGTTCAAGGCGATCCGCGAACTGCACCCCGACTACCCGCTCTGGCGCGACTTTCCGTACGAGTATGTGTTCGACAAGCTTGCGATCGACGTGATCAACGGTGGTCCGGACCTGCGCGCCTGGGTGGACGACGCCGGGGCCGAGCCGGGCGACCTCGACGCACTAACCTGCCCGGACGAGGCCGCCTGGGCCGAGGCGCGGGCGCCGTATCTCCTCTACTGACGCGATGCTCGCCGGGCTAATCTTCGCGACGGAGGACGCAGAGGACCGTCCCGACACGCTGGCCGCGACGCTGCCGTTCGGCGGCTCCACGCTGATCGAGTACCAGGCGCGGCTGCTCGCCGCGGTCGGCGTCACCCACATCCTGGTCGCGGTCGGCCGCGTCACGCCCGCGCTGCTCGGCGCGACCAGCCGGATCGCGGGGCGCGGCGTCACCGTCGATGTCGTCCGCACCGCGCAGGAGGCAGCGGCGAAGGTCCACCCGCTCGCGCAGGTGATCGTCGTCGCCGACGGCCTGGTCACGACGGACGCCGTGATCGAGTGGATTGGGCATGAGAGCCACGAGGCGCTGCTGGTCGCGCGCGATGGCGACGGGTGCGGCAGTATCGAGCGCGTCGACTCATCGCATTGCTGGGCCGGGCTCGCCCGCGTGCCGGCGCGGCGGCTGGCCGATGTCGCGGCCATGCCCGCCGACTACGACTTCGCCTCCACCCTGCTGCGCCACGCGACCCAGGCGGGCGCGGTCCAGCTGCTGCTGCCGCCCGCGACCGGGCGGACCCGCCACGGCGTCGAGCGTACCGCGGCGGCCCTGCTGCGTCGGTCGAAGTCGGTGCTCGCCGCGTTGGGCGACCGCCGCACCGCCTGGATCGACCGGTTCGTGTTCACGCCGGTCACCGGCTTTGCGCTTCCGCACCTAGTCGCGCGAAGCATTCCCGCCTGGGGAATACTGGCGGCGGCGGCCGCTGCCTGCGGCGGAGCGCTCGTCGCCTTCTTCTACCTATTGCCGGCGCTCGGCCTGGCACTCGCCAGCCTTGCCGCGATCCTGTTCTCGACGGGGTCGCTGCTCAGCTGGTTGCGCGGCGAGGACCGGGTGGCGCGCTGGCAGGAGCGCGCGATCGCCGCGGTCGCGGGCACCGCCGTGCTCGCACTCGGGCTGGTCTCGATGGCGGCCACGGGAACGGCGACGGGGATATCCCTGGCGCTGCCGCTCATCGCGGCCGCCGCGCTGCTGGAACGCGTGGCGGTGCCCAAGCGCCGCTGGTGGCCTGTGCCTGGTGCCTACCCGCTCCTCCTGTTCCCCTTTGCCGCGGCCGGGCTGCTGCTCGTCGGGCTCGCAGGCGCGCTCGCCTATGCCTTTGTCGCGCTCGGCGACGCGGTGGAGCGGGGGCGGGAACAGGCTTAGGGCGCTCTTAACCGCATGCTGGCTATGGCCTGCACCATGTCGGACCCCTCCGCCACCTCGTCCGAGCGCGCGGCCACCGCGACGCAGGCGCTGTTCGCGCGAGCGGCGGATGCCGACGTTCAGGCACGCCGCGCGCTGCGCCACTCGATCGACGATGCACTTCTGCCGGAGGACGAGCGGCTCGACGACCGGACCCGCGCTGCGCTCGGAGCGCTCCTGGATACGCTGACCGGAACGCTGGAAGGAGAGCTCCGCGAGTATGCCGCGCGCCTGCTCACCACCCGCGGCGAGCCTGCGCTTGCCGCGCTGCTGCGCACCGACGCGGCGCCGGTGATCGATCGGCTGACCGGAGCCGGGCTGCTCCGCGACGACCAGTTCATGAGCGAGTGCCTGGCGCGTGTCCGCCTGGAGCTGCTGGGCGAGGCGCTGCCGCTGCTTGGCGGACGCGAGGCGGACGGCGCGAGCCTGCTCGCCCGGCTGGCGCTCAGCTCCGACCGGGTGGTGGCAACCGCCGCCGGCACCTTGATGACGGCCGAGAGCGTGCGGCGCGACACGGCCGAGGGCCGTGCGGCGAGCGGAACCGGACTGCCGCGGGCGCTCCATGCCCGACTGCTGTGGTGGGTCGCCGCGGTGCTGCGGGAGCGGGCGATCCCGCTGGCCGGTGACCGGATCGACGCGCTTGACCGGGCGCTGGCGGAGGCGGCCCTGCGCAACCTGTCGGCGCAGGACGACGCGGCGACGCTGGAGACGGTCGCGACCCGACTCGCCGCGGCGATCGACGCGCAGTCGGACGAACTCGCCGCCCTCATCGAGGAAGCGCTGTACGATCGCCGGCTCCCGCTGATCGCGGCGCTGATCGCCCACGCCTTCGGTTTCTCCTATCAGCTCGCCCGCGAGCTGCTGATCGATCCGCGCGCCGAGCGGCTGTGGCTGGCGCTGCGCGCGCTTGATCTGCCGCGGGACCTGATTGCGCGCCTTGGCTACGCGCTGTGCGAGGCCGATCCGCGTCGCGACGTGGAGGCGTTCGCCGACCAGATCGACCTGATCGTCGCGGTCGACGCGGCGGCTGCGCGTGCGGCCGTTGCGCCGCTCACGCTTCACCCCGATTATCGCGCGGCGCTGTTGGCGCTGGCGGATGGAACGACGCAATGAACGCCCCGGAGATCGGACTGCAGCCTGCCGTCGGGCGTACGGATGCGCGCGGACGATTGGTCCACGCCGAGCCGCGCCTGCTGGAGCTGGTGGAGCGCGCCGGCGGCGGGCTGGGCAGCGCGGTGCCGGTGCCGGAACTCGCGGGGCTCGAGCGGCTCGCGCGCCGGCTCGGCATCGCGATCACCCGCGCCGTGGTCGTCGCCGACGAGGAGGACGACTGGGACCTGAGCGTGACCGCCGCGCCCGACGGCGATGGCGTCGTACTGACGGTCGCGGGCTGGAACCTTCGGGCCAGCTGGCGCGGACCGGATGATCGTGCCGGCTCGGCCGATTTCCACCGCACCGAAGGCGACTGGTGGTGGGAAACGGACGCGGCGCTCCGCTTCACCCATCTCTCCGTCACCGCGGGGCAGCGTCACGGCTTCGATGCCGCTGCGCTGCTCGGCCAGCCGCTGGTGCGGCTTTTCCGCTTGGCGGGGGAGGACGACCTTCCAATCCTAGGTACCATGGCCGCCCGGCTCCGCTTCGACGGACAGGTGGCGGAGCTGCGTGGGACGGGGCGCCGGGTGCAACTCTCGGCCGAGCCGCTGCGCGATGATCGCGGCGGCTTCGCGGGCTTTCGCGGGTCCGCCACGCTGATCGCCGAGCAGACGACCGCCGCGAGGGACGCGGCGCTGAGCCACGGGCTCGGCGAGCAGCTCGACCGATCGCTTCGCCGCCCGCTCGAGCGGATCATCGCCCATGCGAGCAGCATGAGCGCGGCGATCGACGGACCGCTTGCGCCCAGCTACTCGAGCTACGCCGACGATATCGCGACGGCCGGGCGCCACCTGCTCGGCCTGGTCGACGACCTCGTCGACCTGGAGGCGGTCGAGCAGCCCGACTTCGCGGTCGCGACCGAGACGATCGACCTTGCCGACATCGCAAGGCGTGCGGCGGGACTGCTCGGCGTCCGGGCTGCGGACGCCGATGTCCGCATCGAGCGCCCGGGTTTCGACGAGACGCTGCCAGCGATCGGCGAGTTCCGTCGCGCGCTCCAGGTGCTGGTCAACCTGATCGGCAACGCGGTGCGCTACTCGCCCGCGGGCGGGGTCGTGTGGGTCCGCGCGACTCGTGACGGCGGCCGGGCGTGCGTCATCGTGGCGGATCAGGGCAAGGGGATCGTGGCGGGTGACCAGGAGCTGATCTTCGCCAAGTTCGGCCGGGTCGATCCGGCGGAGGCGGGCGGCAGCGGGCTGGGGCTCTACATCTCGCGCCGGCTCGCCCGCGCGATGGGCGGCGACCTGACCGTCGACAGCGCGCCGGGCGAGGGCGCCCGCTTCATCTTCACGCTGCCGGTTGCCGGCGGCTGACCGTCCGGCCGGCCTGCGCGCGGGTCAGCGCACCCGTCGCCCGACCAGGATCATCGCCAGCCCGACCACGGCGATGATCGTGCCGCGCGTCACCCACGGCCGCGCGTCAATCATGAAGCTCGACGCCGGCCAGCGGACGTAGCCGAGGCCCTGGGCCAGGAACAGCAGGCCGAGCGCGGTGACGACCGCGCCGCTCCAGATGAGGATCGCGCGGCCGACCGAGTGCATCAGCGCGCGTCGAGGGGCACGTACGGCCGCTCGGTCGGGCCGGTGTAGAGCTGCCGCGGACGCCCGATCTTCTGCTCGGGATCGGAAATCATCTCGTTCCACTGCGCGACCCAGCCGACCGTACGCGCCAGCGCGAACAGCACGGTGAACATGGTGGTCGGAAAGCCGATCGCGGACAGGATCACGCCCGAGTAGAAGTCGACGTTCGGAAACAGCTTCTTCTCGATGAAGTAATCGTCCCTGAGCGCGATCTCCTCCAGCCGCAGCGCGGTCTCGAACAGCGGATCGTCGACCTTCAGCGCGTCGAACACCTCACGCACCGTCTTCTGCATGACGGTCGCGCGCGGATCGTAGTTCTTGTAGACGCGGTGGCCGAAGCCCATCAGGCGGAACGGATCGTTCTTGTCCTTGGCGCGGGCGATGTACTCCGGGATCTTGTCGGGCGTGCCGATCTCGCGGAGCATGTTGAGCGCCGCCTCGTTCGCGCCGCCGTGCGCCGGGCCCCACAAGCAGGCAATCCCGGCCGCGATGCAGGCGAACGGGTTCGCACCCGACGATCCGGCGAGACGCACCGTCGAGGTCGAGGCGTTCTGCTCGTGGTCGGCGTGGAGGATGAAGATCCGATCCATCGCCTTCTCGACGGCCGGATGAATCTCATACTCCTCGGCCGGCACGCCGAAGGTCATGCGCAGGAAGTTGCCGGTGTAGCTGAGGTCGTTCTTCGGATAAAGGAACGGCTGACCCACGCTGTACTTGTACGCCATCGCCGCGATCGTTGGCATCTTGGCGATAAGCCGGTGCGACGCGATCATGCGCTGACGCGGATCGGTGATGTCGGTCGAGTCGTGGTAGAAGGCCGACAGCGCGCCGACCACACCGCACATCACCGCCATTGGGTGCGCGTCGCGCCGGAAGCCGCGGTAGAAGGTTGAGAGCTGCTCGTGCAGCATCGTGTGGCGGCTGATGGTGTAGGTGAACTTGTCGAGCTCGTCCTCGCTCGGCAGCTCGCCGTTCAAGAGCAGGTAGCTCACCTCCATGAACGACGAGTGCTCGGCAAGCTCGCCGATCGGGTAGCCGCGGTGGAGCAGCACGCCCTGGTCGCCGTCGATGTAGGTCAGCGCCGACTCGCACGACGCGGTGCTGGTGAAGCCCGGGTCGTAGGTGAACATGCCGGTCTTCGCGTAGAGCTTGCGGATGTCGACAACATCCGGACCGACGCTGCCCGAGAGTACCGGATAGTCGCCGTCGCCGATCTTGAGATTGGTGTCGCTCATCGCTTGCGTCCTCGCGTTTGGTGCGGCCCTTGTGGTCAGGCCATCTGGTCGGCGATCCGCGCCAGGCTCTCGTCGCGCCCGAGCAGGACGAGCACGTCGAAGATTCCCGGTGAGGTCCGTCGACCGACAAGCGCGGCGCGCAACGGCTGCGCAACCGCGCCGAGCTTCACGCCCGCGGCCTCGGCGACCTCGCGAACCGCCGTTTCGAGCGCCTCCGTATCCCACGCGCCGACCGCGTCAAGCGCGGCATGGAGGCGGGCGAGAAGCGTCCTTGCGTCGCCCTCTAGCAGAGCCGCCGCATCGGCGTCCAATGGCAGTGGGCGGGTGCGAAACAGGAAGGCGGCGCCGTCACTTAGCTCCAGGATGTTGGCCGCGCGCGGCTTCAGGACAGCCATGCTGCGACGCAGCAGGTCATGCTGTTCCGGAGTGGGATCGAAGCCGAGTCGCGGTGCCACCAGCGCCGCTAGCCTGCTATCGTCCGCCGCGCGGATATAGTGGCCGTTGAGGTTCTCCAGCTTCTTGCTGTCGAAGCGCGCGGGCGACTTGCCGACGCCGTCGAGGTCGAACCAGGCGATCGCCTGATCCCGGCTGATGATCTCGTCGTCGCCGTGCCCCCAGCCGAGCCGGAGCAGATAGTTGAACAGCGCTTCCGGCAGGATGCCGAGCTCGTCGCGGTAGGCGTCGACGCCGAGCGCACCGTGCCGCTTCGACAGCTTGCCGCCGTCGCCCCCGTGGATCAGCGGAATGTGTGCGTAGGTCGGCTCCGGCCAGCCCATCGCGCGGATGATCGAGAGCTGGCGAAAGGCGTTGTTGAGGTGATCGTCGCCCCGGATGACGTGGGTCACCCCCATGTCATGATCGTCGACGACGACCGCGAGCATGTAGGTCGGGGTGCCGTCCGAACGGAGCAGCACCATGTCGTCGAGCTCGACATTGGCGACGGTGACGCGGCCCTGCACCAGGTCCTCGATGGCGGTCTCGCCCTCCCGCTCCGCCTTGATCCGCACGACGAAGGGCTGGTCCGCGGGTGCGGTCGCCGGGTCCGCATCGCGCCACGGGGAGTTGAGCCGGAACGGGCGGCGCTCCGCCTCCGCCGCGGCGCGCGCGGCCGCGAGCTCCTCGCTTGTCATGTAGCAGCGATAGGCATTGCCCCGCGCGATCAGTTCGTCGACCACCGCGGCATGGCGGTCGACGCGGGTCGACTGGAACACCGGCTCCCCGTCCCAGTCGAGCCCGAGCCACGACAGACCGTCGAAGATGACGTCGATCGCTTCCTTGGTGGAGCGCGCCTTGTCCGTGTCCTCGATCCGGAGCAGCGCGCGGCCGCCGTGATGGCGCGCGTAGAGCCAGGAGAACATGCCGGTGCGGGCATTGCCGATGTGGAGATAGCCGGTGGGCGAGGGCGCGAAGCGCGTCACGACCGGGCGGGTGTCGGCGAGCGGGCGCGCGCCGGAATCGTCTGTTGCGCCCAAGCGCGCCTGCTCCCAAACCTGTGGATCGATGGCCAGTTCAGCCGCCGCGCGCCCTAGCATGCGATTTCTGCCGCTTCAAATCGGCGAACGCTGGTTTGCCGCCCGGTGGCTCGAAGCCTGGCTGGAGGCGGAACGCGACCAGCTGGTGCTCTGGATCCCGGTCCTGCTCGGGACGGGGATCGCGGCCTGGTTCGTCCTGCCTGATCCCGCCAGCTGGACCGGCTACATGCTGGGCGGTGCGGGGATCGCCGCGGCCGGGCTGATCCTGCCGCTTGGCGGCCGCACAGGTCGCTTGCTGATGATCGGCGGCATCGTTGCCGCGCTCGGCTGCGGGCTCGCCTGGTGGCGAGCGGAGCGGGCCGCGGCGCCGGTGCTGGCGCGGCCGGCGGTGGTGGCGTTCACGGCGCGGGTCGAGCGGGTCGACGCGCTCGCCGCACGTGACCTGATCCGGCTGCGGCTGGCGCCGGTCTCGCGAGCCGACCTGCCGCCGCGCGTCCGGGTCAACCTGCCGAGCGGCGACGTGCCGCTGGGCATCGCGCGGGGAGCCGTTGTCACCCTGCGTGCACGACTGATGCCGCCGCCGGGCGCGGCGCTGCCGGGCGCATACGATTACCGGCGGGTCGCCTGGTTCGACGGCGTGGGTGCGACCGGACGTGGTTTCGCGCCGGTCACGCTCGTCACGTCCGGCGAGCGGGCCGGCGCCGATCTGCGCGCGCGCTTGTCCGGGCACATTCGCGATCGGCTGCCCGGTGCCGGCGGGGCGGTCGCGGCGAGCCTCGCGACCGGGGACCAGGGTGCGATCCCGGAGGAAACGGCGGAGGCGATGCGGCGGTCCGGCCTTGCGCACCTGCTCTCGGTCAGCGGCCTCCACATTACCGCCGCGGTCGGCGCGACCATGCTGCTGGTCCTGCGGCTGCTCGCGCTCAGCCCATGGGCGGCGCTCCACTGGCGCTTGCCGGTGATCGCGGCGGCAGCGGGTGCGCTGGCGGCGATCGGCTACACCTGGCTTGCCGGCGCCGAGGTGCCGACGGTCCGCTCGTGCGTCGCGGCGTTGCTGGTGCTCGCGGCGCTGGTGCTGGGCCGCGAGGCGGTGACGCTGCGGCTGGTCGCGGCGGGCGCGCTGGTCGTGCTGCTGGTCTGGCCGGAAGCGCTGGTCGGGGCGAGCTTTCAGCTCTCCTTTGCCGCGGTTGTCGCGATCGTCGCGCTGCACGAGGGCGCGCGCGTGGGCGGCTGGTTCGCGCCGCGCGAGGAGGGCGGCGGCCGGCGCCTGCTGCGCGGCCTGGCGTCGCTGCTGCTGACCGGCGTCGTGGTCGAACTCGCGCTGCTGCCGATCGGGCTCTACCACTTCCACAAGGCCGGGCTGTACGGCGCGCTCGCCAACATCGTCGCGATCCCGCTCACGACCTTTGTCGTCATGCCGCTGGAGGCCGCGGCGCTGCTGCTCGACGGCGTGGGTCTCGGCGCGCCCTTGTGGTGGCTGTGCGGCCAGGCGCTGGGACTGCTGCTCTGGATCGCGCACACGGTCGCGGCGGCGCCCGGATCGGTCGCGGCGCTGCCGGCGATGCCGGGTGGCGCCTACGCGCTCGTCATCGGCGGCGGGCTGTGGCTCGCGCTCTGGCGGACGAGCGTGCGCTGGGCGGGGATCGGATCGGTGATCATCGGCCTCGGCTGGACCGTCGCGACCCCGGCGCCCGACCTGCTGATAACGCGCGACGGGCGCCACCTGGCCCTGCGCACCGCCGCCGGCACCGCGCTGCTCCGCGAGCGGGCAGGCGACTATGTGCGCGACGTGCTGAGCGAAGGCGCCGGCATCGACGGCGAGCTGCCCGCGCTCGACGACGTCGCGGGGGCACGCTGCAACGCCGACCTGTGCCTGGCCACGGCGCGGAGCGGCGCGCGCGTCCTCGCGACCCGAAGCGGCTATTTCGTGGATGCTCGCGCGCTCAACCGCTGGTGCGCGCGGGTCGATGTGGTGGTGAGCGAGCGTCGCTTGCCGGTCGGTTGCCGGCCGCGGCTGCTGCGGATCGACCGACCTGTCCTGGAGCGGAGCGGCGGCGTGGCGGTGACCTTCTCGCCGCCCCGTGTCCGTACCGTCGAGCACGCCGGCGACCACCATCCCTGGATCAATCCGCCGACGCTCGCGCCTACGCCATCCACCACAGACAGAAGATGGCGAGGGCGTAGAGCAGCCGGCCGTGATCGCGCCGGCCGCTTCGATGCTCGGCGAACAACTGCGTCACCGCCGCTTCGTTGAGGAAGCGCGACTGCGCCGCGCCACTGTCCCGCCACAGCTCCTCGACATACCGGCCGAAGTCGCCGGCGAACCACTCGGCGAGCGGCACCTGGAAACCCTGCTTGCGGCGGTCGAGGATGCCCGGCGGCAGCCATGGCGCGACGGCTGCCCGCACCGGATACTTGCCGACGCCGCGGTGCAGCTTAACGTCGGCGGGCATCGAGAGTGCGAGATCGACCACGGCACGCGACAGCATCGGCACCCGCACCTCCAGCGAATGCGCCATGCTGGCACGGTCGACCTTGGTCAGCATAGCGCCTGGCAGGTTGAGCTGAAGGTCGGCGAGCGCGAACTGCTCGAGCGGGTCGTGGGACAGCGCCGCCATGTCGGGGTAATACTCGCGGGCGAGCGCGGCGATCGCATCGTCGCCGTCGCGCCCGTCGAGCAGGGTGCCGGCGAACAGCCGCCGCCTGAGCTCGGGCGAGGTGATCTGGGTCTTGGCGAAGAAGCGGGTACCGCCATCGGGCAGCGCGGCGCTGCGCGCGGTCTTCTGCCAGCGCTGCCACCGTCGGTTGCCTGCGCGCCACGGCAGCGGCGGCAGCGCGGCGACGGCACCCGCGGTGCGCCTGATGGCCGCCGGGAGCTGGCTCAGCCGCCGCTCGGTCAGGTGACGCTTGTAGCCGAAGAACAGCTCGTCGCCCCCGTCGCCCGACAACGCGACCTTGACCTCCTCTGCGGCCAGGCGACTGAGATACCAGGTCGGCACGGCGGAAGGGTCGGCGAAGGGCTCGTCATAGGCGCGGGCGATCGCGGGCAGGATGTCGCGCGCGGCGCCGGGCGACAGGCGCTCGGTGCGATGGTCGCAGCCGAGGTGGCGGGCGACTGCCTCGGCATGGGGCGACTCGTCGTACGCGCGCTCGGCGAAGCCGATGGTGAAGGTCTTGATCGGGCGCGCCGCGACCTGCGTCATCGCCGCGACCACCGCGGAGGAGTCGACCCCGCCCGAGAGGAAGGCGCCTACTTCCACGTCCGCTGCCAGCATCTGGCCGCGAACAGCCTCCAGCCAGGTGGTGCGGAACTGCTCCACCCAGTCGGCGAGTGGGCGGGGCGGGGCGGGCGTGTAGCGTGCGGTCCAGAACGGCTGGAGCACGGGGTCGCCACCGGCCGCGAGCGTCAGCGTGTGACCGGGCGGGAGCACTTGCACTTCGTGGTAGATCGACCGCGGTGCACGGACGTGCCCGAAGCTGAAATAATCGTGGATCGCGCGCGGATCGGGCGTGAAGCGGAGCCCGGGCGTCGCCCGCAGCACCTTCAGCTCCGAACCGAAGGCGAGCGTGCCGTCCTGCCAGCTGTAGTAGAGCGGCTTGATCCCGATCGGGTCGCGCGCGAGGATCAGCCGGCGGACGGGCCGGTCCCAGATCGCGACGGCGAACATCCCGTCCAACCGATCCCACGCCGCTTCGCCCCACTCGCGCCATGCGGCCAGAATCACTTCCGTGTCGCCATCGGTGGAGAAGGGGTGGCCGAGCGCCGCGAGCGAGTCGCGCAGGCCGCGATAGTTGTAGATCTCGCCGTTGAAGACGATGGCGTGGCGGCCGTCCGCGCTGAAGATCGGCTGGTCGCTGCCGACGAGATCAATGATCGACAGCCGCCGCATGCCGAAACCGAAGTCGCCATCGGTGAACAGCCCCTCGCTGTCCGGACCGCGGTGCACGATCGTGCCGCACAGGCGGGCGAGCGTGTCGCGTGCGACCGGCTGCCCGGCGGCGTTGCGGATCCCGGCGATGCCGCAGATGGTGCGTCTCCTTCGCTGACCGGCGGCGTGCCGGCGTGCGGGCTGCCGGATAGGAGGCGGGTGTCGCCGTGTCACCCCGGCCTTGCTGGCGGTCCGCTCCCCAACTAGGGCGCGTCGCCGATGACCACGCGCGCGGACCGCACCGACAGTCGAGCCGGCGGGCTCCGTGCGGCGCTGCGCAACCTCGGCTGGTTGCTCGCCAGCCGCGGCATGCTCGCGGTGCTGTCGCTGCTGTATCTTGGGATCGCGACGCGGACGCTGGGACTGGCGGACTTCGGCCGCTTCGCGCTGGTGACGGGGGCGGTGCAGGGGCTGGCGCTGCTGATCAGCTTCCAGACGTGGCAGGTGGTAGTCCGCTACGGTGTCGATCACCGGGCGCGCGGCGACGACCGGGCGCTCGCCCGGCTGTTCCGGGCCTGCCTGATCCTGGACGGGGCCGGCGCGCTCATCGGCATTGCCGCGGGCGCGGCCTTCCTGCTGTGGTGGGGCGACGCGCTCGGCATCGGGGCGGCGCTGCGCCGGGACGCGATGATCCTGACGGTCGCGCAGCTAGGATCAGTCCGCTCGGCCGCGGTGGGTGTGCTGCGCCTTCAGGACCGCTTCGGCCAAGCGGCCGCGGCCGATTTGGTGACTCCGGTTGTGCGGCTGGCCGGCGCGATCGCGGCCGCGGCCGCGCTCCCGACGCTCGGCGCCTTTCTGTGGAGCTGGGCGGCGGCGGAGGTTGCGACCGCAGGGGCCTATTGGTGGGCGCTCGCGCGGAGCGGCGAGCTCGGCCGGGTGCGCCGGGTTCGCGCGGAACGCGGCACCGTCGCCCGCGAGAACCCGGGCATCGGTCCGTTTCTGGTCACCAGCAATCTCGCCTCAACCCTGGTGCTCGGCACCAAGCAGGTGCCACTGCTGCTGGTCGGCGGTTTCGCCGGCCCGGCGGCGGCCGGTGCGTTCCGGCTCGCGCTCCAGCTCGCCCAGGCGCTCGGCAAGCTCGCGCAGCTGATCTCGCGCGCCGCCTTCCCGGAGGTCGTGCGCGCGCTCCGCGACGCATCACCGGAGGAGCTCGGCGTGCTCAGCCGGCGGATGCTGCGCGCGGGCGGGCTGGCGGCGATCGTCATCCTCTGCGTCGTGGCAGCAGTGGGGCGTCCCGCGCTTGTGCTGGTCGGGGGGGACGAGAGCTATGCCGCCGGCTTCCCGCTGCTGCTCTGGCTGGCCGCAGCCGGCTCGATCGACCTGGCGGTGGTCGGGCTGGAGCCGGTCCTGCTCGCCGCCGGACGCTCGGGCGCGGCACTCGCCAGCCGTGCGGCAGGCGTCGCGGTGCAGGTCGGCGTCAGCCTCTACCTGCTGCCGCGGATCGGCGCGTCGGGGGCCAGCGTCGGCGTGTTCGCCGCGTCACTCCTCGGCGCGCTGCTGATGATCCGGGCGGTGTTCCGCGCGCCGGCGCAGCGCTAAGCCCGGGCACGCACGAATTGGAGGTCGGCCGGCTTGTCGACGTCAACCGCCGCCAGTCCGTCACGCGCCGCGACCACTGCAGCCGTGACTCCAGCCCGCCGACCGAGTGCAGCCACGGCATCCGCCAGGCTCAAGCGACCGAGCAGGTAGCGGATCAGCAGCCCGGGCCCGAGCCGCCGGACGATCCGCCACGGCCGCTTGCGATCGGCCTCGACCGACTGCCACAGCCTGACCGCGGCATCGGCCCGCTCGCTCGCGAGCAGGAAGAGGTTGCACCCCGACCAGTCGCCATCGGCGAATCGGAGGTAGGTGCGGACCGATCCGGGCGCCGCCGCCTCCACTGCCTCCCGCCGGGCGAGCAGCACCGCCACGTCGGCGTGCGGCGGAACGGCGGCGATGAACTCCGTCACCCAGGCGGGCCGGAGCAGCGCGTGATCGGCCGTTGTCACCAGCAGCGGCGTGCCGACAATGGCAAGGGCCGCGGCGGCGCTGGCGCTCGGTCCGCCTGCGGCGGGCAGGTGCTCGACACCGAGGCGTTCGGTTTCGCTACGAAGCTTGTCGTTCGCCGCGACGGCGATCCGCTCGATCCCGGCTCCGCGAAGCGCGGCAACGACTCGGGCGAGCATGGTCTCGTCGCCGACGATCGCCAGCGCCTTGTCGGTGACGCCGGCGTGCTCCGCCACCGGATCGACGCCGCCGCGTGATCCTGCGAGCACCAGCGCGACGGGCGGGTTCACGACGGCGAGTGCCGCCACAACCGCCAGAGCACCTGCGGTGCCGCGATGATCGGATGCCGCTCACGGAACGGCGTCACGGGAATGCGCAGCCCAGTGTGCCGCTCGATCTTCCACACCGCGTATCGGGTCGCGCCGTCGAAGGTGAAGGCGGCCTTGACCAGCCGCGCGAGGTTGAGTGGTTTGCCCGCACGCTCGTGCCGCAGCCAGGCCGCCGCGATTGCGCCGGCGCGCTCCTCTGCGAGCAGCGGCGCGAGCTGATCGCCGCGCCGTGTGCAGCCGATCCCGTCCGCTGCCCAGGCGAGCGGCAGCAGCGCGTCGTAATGCGCCGGCGCATTTGCCAGGATCTGCTCCTCGCGCCCGGGCGCCTCCACCCGCAGCTCGGTCGCGTAGGTCGCGCGGAACAGCGACCGCCAGAAACTCGCCGGCGTGCCCTCGACCGGGCCGTGGAGCGCCGCGAAGCGCCCGGCGGTGATCGCGGCGTCCGCCACGGCAGCGACGACCGCGCGGCGCACCGCCGGCGTGCTCGCCCAGATGAGCGCGCTCGGCTGGACGAAGCGCGCCCAGATGGTCGTGTCGAGCGTCTCGCCGCAGGCCGCGCGCGCGAAGGTCGCCAGCGTCATGGTCGCGACCTTGGCCCGCACGGTTCGGCCATGCACGGTCACCTCATGGTAGCTGACGTCGGGCCAGAGGTGCTGGGCGATGAACCCCTCCGACCCCTCCCGTGCGCGCAGCACGTAGAAGTCGAGCACGCCGTCGAGGTCGCCGGTGCGCAGGACGGAGCCGTAGAAGAGCACCGCCTGACCCTCCAGCCGCGACGCGATCACGCGGGCGGCGTCGGCGATTTCCGCGCAGACCGGCCGGTCGAGTGCTGCGGACAGGAAGGCGCCGAGCGCGCTCACGGCATCACGAACCGGATCGCCCGGCCGGCGCGAACCGTGACGGTGCCGCCGGCGAAATGTTCGCCATCGAGGATGAAGCCATGGTCCAGGGTCAGCTCCGTCGGCGGTATGTCATGGCCGTGGTGGACGCCGTCCTGCGCGAGCCTGCCGCCCTCTCGCCCTGCCAGGATGCCGAGCGCGGACAGCGGCAGGTTGCGGGGCGGCGCATCGACCGCGAGCACGTTGAGGCCAGGCCCTGGCCGCCCGAGCACGCGCAGGCCGAGCGGCAGGCGCTGCAGGGTCGACCCGAACAGGATGTAGAAGTCGCGCGCGACCGTCACGCCCGAGCGGGTGTTGACGATCGTGACATGGTCGCCCTTGCGCCACGGATTGTCGCGGCCGCCGAAAAAGGTCTGGCCGAGCGCGCCGGCGAGCGACAGTCCGACCGCGAGCCCGTCGATCGCGCCCCACCGATGCGTCCGCTGCGCCAGCGCTGTCGCCCGCACGAAGGCGCCGGCGCCGAAGATGAAGCCGAACAGCCGGCTCCCACCGGGGCGCTCGATCTCGATCGGTGCACGGTGGCCGATATTGCCTCGGCCCCAAGCGGCGATCGCATCGTCGATCCCCCAGCCGAGCGGCACGCCGAGATCCAGCGCGAGCGCGTTGGTCTTGCCCGACGGCGACAGCGCGATCGCCGGCAGCTCATCGCCGAAGAACGGGGCCGCAGCACTGAGCACGTCGCGGACGGTGCCGTCGCCGCCGTCGATCACCAGCAGCTCGATCCGCTGGTCGGCGAAGTGCCTCAGCGTCTCGCGCAACTCGTCGGCATTGGTCGGCGCGGCACCCGAGATGCCGGGCCCGACTCGGCGCGGCAGGCTGGCGGCCTGGTTGCGGCGGCTGCGCGGATTGCTGATGATGCCGACGCGTGCCCGGTCCGGGAGGAAGTGGAACGAGGCGCTTGAGACCGGGGCGAGGCGGCCGTCCTGCGCTGCAGGATCGGCGCCAATCCGGGCGGTCGCGGCACCATCCGGCAACGTCGGCCCCAACGGAATCAAAAATTTCACGCCTGCTCGCCGCTCTCACAAAACTGTCATCTACGTGCGATATAGGCAAAACTGCGGGTGTGGCTACCCCATACGCTGGAAGATCCCTTCGATCTGTTGTGCTAGCGAGACGACAGTTACGCCGATCAGCGCGAGTAGCGGGTCCGAACCCGCACCGTTCCACCCTGCTGACCGACTGCGAAGCGCACCTTGTCGAACGACGGCAGGCCGAGCGTGGTCGGCGCGTCGTTCGAGAAGCCGAACCCTTCCTTGATCGTAAACAGCGTGCGGTTGAAGTCGCGATCGCCGTTCTCGTCATGGTAGGTGGCGACCGCATAATGGCCGGGCGCCAGCCAGAAGCACGCTTCGGTGACCGGCGCGTTCGCGGGCACGCGCGCGCGCAGGAGCTTGCCGCCCTTCGCCAGGAAGCGCTTGCGATCGTCGGGGTAGACGGTGACGGCCACCTCTCCCTTGGCGTTGCGGAGGGTGGTTGCGGCGACGGTCAGGCGCACCTTGCCCGCGCCGGTGACGCCCTCGCACGCTGCCTGGGCAGCAGGAGCGGTGGCGAGAAGCAGGGCGGCGGCGGACAGCGGCAGGACGGGCGACAGCATGACCCGGATATGGTCAGCGCGGCGCTTGCTGCAAGCTGAACTCAGGCGAGCCAGCTGACGATCGGCACGCCGCGCTGCTTGCGCACGACCGCCTGCACCAGCCGGACAAGGTGCACGACGAGCGAAAGGGTCGTCCAGACGGCGACCGCGACGATGCCCCAGTCGGGACGCCCGATCACCAGTGCAGCGAAGAGGATCACCATGTTGGGATTGCGTCGGGCGGTCACCAGCCGGAACCGGCTGTCGAACCGTTCCCAGACATGGATGTGCATGCCGAAGCGGACGATGAACGCGCCCTCGATCAGCCGCTGCACGACATAGCCGAACAGCATGGCCGCCATGGTCATCCAGAACAGCCGGTCGTCGAGCGGTCGGCCGTAGGCGGCGCAGCCGGTAGCCCAGGCCCACCACCAGATCGGCGGATGGACCAGGTCGATGCCGTGATCCCAGGCATTGCCGAGCCGCGACGAGGTGATGGTGCAGCGCGCGAGCTTTCCATCAACGGTGTCCAGCACCATGAAGGCGAGCCCGGTTGCGAGCCCGGTCCAGAACCAGCCGTGCCAGAAGGCGACGGTGGCGACTATGCACAGCACCGTTCCGATCGCCGTCACCCCGTTCGGTGACAGCCCGATCCGCGCCGCGATCCGGGTGAGCGCAAATGCCCATCCCGGCCAGAGATAGAGGGTGAGAAGGTCGGTCACGCCCTTGTACGCGCCGACGTAGCTCGCGCGCTCGATCGCGGGGACGGTCGCCGGCACCAGCGGCTCGGCGAAGGGTCGCTCGCGCTTGCGCAGGCTCTCGTTGAAGATGCCTTCCTCCCGCTCCGCAGGCAGGAGCGTCAGGTGCGCGGGCAGCGGCGCGCCCGCGGTCATCGCGGCGCGGGTCGCCGGAACGTCGGGGGCGGCGACATGGGCGAGGATCGGCCGCCTGCCGCGGGTCAGCACCGTGCCCGGCCGGCTGCGCAGGTAGGCGGTCCAGGCGGGATCGAAGACGTGGCCGAGATCGGAGAGGATGGTCGAAGGTGCGTCTACCGCCTCGAAGCCGAAGCCTTGCGCCGCCGCGATCCGGCGGAGCCGCTCGTGCGCGGTCATGCCCCAGAGCAGGACCGGGTTGTCGCCCACGGGCGCAAGGGTGGGGGCGGCGGGTGCGGGCGCGGGCATCGGCGCGTCCCTAGCGCCGCGTCCGCGCCATGGCGAGCACTCGCAGCACCTCTGCCGCCGCCCGCGCCGCTCCCGCGCCGCTCACGTCGCCGAGCGCATCGCTGGCGATTTCTGCCTGCGCGCCCCTGTAGGTGCGGTGCAGGTCAGGCGCGCGATTGACGGCGGGCAGCACGTCGTCGAGAGCGGTCACCACTTGGCCTGCCGCCCACATCGAGAGCGAGGGATCGTGCCGCCAGTCGCGGTTCAAAGGATCGAGGAAGACGACCGGCCGCGGCGTCATCAGGAATTCGATGACCTGGCTTGAGGTGTCGCCGAGATAAAGATCGGCGGCGGCGGTGTAGCTGCCGTCGACGGTCGCGAAGCTGTCGAGGTCGGCATGGATGTGGGGCAGGGCGGCGGCGCGGGCCAGCACCTGTCGGACTTCCGGCGCGCGTTCGACCAATCGTTGATGCGGCGCGAGGATCACGTTCCAGCGATCCTGCGCTGCCAGCATGGCGACGATCTCGGCCCCCCACGTCGGCCACGACGAGCGGTGCGGCTGCCAATGCGGCGTGTAGAGAAGGATCGGACGATCGTCCGCGAACAGCCGGCGGACCGGCGTCCGGTGGCGGAAGTCCGCCTTGACGTAGCCGGTCGCAACGATCCGTTCCGCCGGCATGCCGCGGGCGAGATAGGTGGCGCGCTCCTGCTGGCTCGGCACCAGCGTGTGGAACGCCGCGCGGCGGCGCGGATCGTCGCGGGCGCTCATCGATCCCACGCCGTGCGATGTCTTGACGAAGCGGGTCGGCAGCCAGGGGAGCACGCGCGGGAGCCACAGGCTGGTCTGCTCGGCGCACACCGCGACCGGCACCCGGGCGAGGTACGGCGCGAGGCGCGCCAGCATCGGCAGCTTGGCCGGCATGCCGCGCTGCGCGAAGCCGGGCGCACGGCGCAGGCGGACTCGCGGCAGCGGCGCGATCCACGGCGCGATCAGCGCTTCATTGACCGCCGCGCCGACCCAGCAATCGACGGCAACGTCCGGATCAGCCGCCGTCAGTGCCTCGACAATCGGGAACAGGTGAGGGATGAGCAGCGTCTCGCCGAGGAACAGGAAGGCGACGTCGGCCCTCACCCGGACGGACCGTTGCCGTGCCACGCGGCGATGTCCTCGGCGCGGTCGATCTCGCGCCAGGCGCCGCTCTCCTCGATCGCGGCGGTGACACCCTCCTCTCGCGCAAGCGCGGCGACGACGTCGTGGTGAAAGGCGTTGATCCCGTCCGCCGCGGCAATCACCCGCTCCAGCGCCGCTAGGTAGGCGCTGGCGGGCGGTGCGACGACGATGCCGAGCGAGCGGTGCGTCGCGGCGGCGGGATCGAGCTGCTTCGACACCGCGAGCACCCGTGTGCCGCACAGCGCGACCAGCATGTCGTCGGTCGCAAGGTTGCGCAGCGGTTCGACCAGCAGCGTGACCTGCGGCGCGGCGGCGGCGGCGAGCGCCCGGGCGAGAATCGCGGGGTGGACGGTGGTGTCGCCGTTCATCAAGCAGAATCCGCTGTGCAGCAGATCGCGCACCGCCCAGACACTGCCGATGCTGCTCGACACCGCCCAGAACGGATTGAAGCGGAGCGTGACCGGCAGCGGCGGGGAGGTGGCGGCGAGGTGCGCCTCGACCTGGTCAAAGCGGTAGCCCGCAACCACCGTCGCGCCGCTCGCACCGGCCGCAGCGAGCGCGTCGAGCTGATGGTCGAGGATGGCGCGTCCGCCGACCGGCACCAGGCACTTCGGAACGAACTCCGTGAGTGGAAGCAGCCGCGACCCGCGCCCGGCGCTGAGGATGATCGCGTGGGTCAACGGCGCCGTTCAGATGACACGGACGGACGTGAGGGCAGGGGAGAGAGGCCGCGGACCGGCAGGAGGCGCTGCATGGGAAGTTGCTCGAGATGGGTCAGCGGGCCGCAGATGAGCGATGTGCGTCCGGCGATCAAGTCCGCACCGACCACGCTGTCGCGGCGAACCGAGCGAGCTAAGCGCGTTCCGGCCAGGAGCATGCGATGTCGAGAACCAGCCGCCTGCTCGATCTGCTCGGCCTGCTGCGCGCGCAGGCCGCCGGTCACCGCGACCGACCTGGCGCAGGAACTCGGGATGTCGGTGCGCAGCATCTACCGCGACATCGACACGCTGCGCGCGCTCGGCGCACCGGTCGAGGGTCAGGCGGGCGTGGGCTATCAGCTCGGTTCCGGCTTCTTCCTGCCGGACCTGACCTTCTCCGCCGACGAGGCCGATGCGCTGGTGCTGGGCCTTGGCTGGGTGCGGCAGCGCCGCGATCGGCAGCTTGCGGCCTCCAGCGACAGTGCGCTGGCCAAGATCGAGGCGGCGCGCGGGGTGAGCGCGGCTGTGCCACTCGCCGGGGCGCCGACGGTCGCGGCCGCGTCGGCCTCCACCCGCGTCGACCCACCCGACGCCGGCGTGCTGCGCGATGCGGTGCGCCGGCAGCACAAGGTCACAATCCGCTACCGGGACCTGAAGGAAGTGGAGAGCGAGCGGCAGATCTGGCCGATCGCGATCGTCTACTTCGACGACGTGCGGCTGCTCGCCGCGTGGTGCGAGGAGCGGGCGGCGTTCCGGCACTTTCGCATCGATCGTCTCGTCGTCACCGCGGTCTTGGCGGAGCGCTACCCGGAGCGGCGCTCCGCCCTCGTTGCGCGCTGGCGCGCGCAGGATCGGGACTGGCGCACACTGCTGACGAAATCTGACACGGCGGTGCGCCACTACGCGGTTGGCACACCGGTGGCCGGGAGCCTGTTGGAGGAACGCTGAATGGTCTCGCTCTCGACACCCGCGCTCGAGCAGTTCTTCGCCGCGGAGGATGATCAGCCGATCGTCATGCTCAACCAGTTGCACTTCATGCCGGATGCCGGGCGGCAGACCTACCTTGACTATCTGGCGAGCGCGCGACCGATCCTGGCGCGATACGGCGCGGACATACTGTTCGGCGGCGACGGGCTGCCGGTGCTAACGCGCGGCGCGGCGGAGACGTGGGATGCGGTTGTTCTGGTGCGCTACCCGAACCGGACTACGTTCAGGGACATGATCGCCGATCCGGCATACCGAGAGGTATTCAGGATCGGCGAGGCGGCGCTCGCCGGGATCGTGCTGCAACCGCTCGCGCCGTGCGACGCCATGGGCGCGGCGCCCTTGCCGCGCCGCGCATCGCCTCAGTAGCGCCGGAGCAGACCTGCGAGCTTGCCCTGCACCCGCACGTTGCGCGAATCGTAGCGCTGCGGATCGTAGGACCGGTTCGCCGGATCGAGCCGGATCATCGTGCCCTCGCGGTAGAAGGTCTTCAGCGTCGCCTCATTGTCGTCGATAAGCGCGACCACGATATCGCCGTCACGGGCCGTCTCGGTCCGGCGAATCAGCGCATAGTCGCCGTCGAGGATGCCCTTCTCGACCATCGAATCGCCGGACACCTCCAGCGCGTAATGGTCCCCGGCGCCGAGCAGCGCCGCGGGGACTGGCAGCATGGTCGCTCCCTCCAGCGCCTCGATCGGCATGCCGGCCGCGATCCGGCCGTGCAGCGGAATCTCGATCACGTCGTTCGCTGGCGCGGGCGGCGTGCGGGCCGGGGCTGCCGCCGCGCTCCGCTTCACCTCGGCACGCTCGGGCATCTTGACCACTTCCAGCGCGCGGGCGCGATTGGGCAAGCGGCGCAAAAACCCGCGCTCTTCCAGCGCCGAAATCAGGCGGTGGACGCCGGACTTGGACTTGAGGTCCAGAGCCTCCTTCATCTCCTCGAACGAGGGGGAAACGCCGCTCTCGTTCAAGCGATCGGCGATGAAGCAGATAAGTTCGTGCTGCTTCTTCGTGAGCATGAATGGCCTCCGTCCAGAACAGACGCGGAACGTTTATGTATTGTTCCAGACGCTGTCAAGCGAGCAGCAGGATCTCTGCCGAGTCGCCGGCCTGCGCAGCGGGGGCGTGCGGCGGCCGGATGATCAGACAGGTCGACCGCGCGAGTGTGCGGAGCATCGAGCTGTCCTGGATCGTCGATGCATAGGCGCGGCCGTCCCGCAGCTCGGCGCGCAAGTAGTCAGTGCGCCCGTCGTTGGCGCGCAGCGCCTCGCCAAGCGGGACGGTCACCGGGGCGGGCAGCTGATCGCTCGCTCCTGCGAGCGCGCACACGACGGGACGGACGAACAGCAGCGTCGTGATGAAGGCGGACACCGGGTTGCCGGGCAGGCCGAGCACCGTCATCCCACGCAGACGACCGGCCATCAGCGGCTTGCCCGGGCGCAGCGCCACCCGCCAGAAGTCGATCTGCGCGCCCGCCGCCTTGAGCGCCGGCTGCACCAGGTCATGATCCCCGACGGAGGCGCCGCCCGATGTCACGAGCACGTCGGCATCCACGTTCGCGAAGGCGTCGCTGAGGGCGTCCAGCCGGTCGGGGAGGATGCCGAGGTCTACAAGGTCGACCGGAAGGTCACCGAGCTGCGCCGCGACCATCACCCGGTTGCTCTCGGGCAGCGCATCGGTGTCAGCAGCCGATCCGGGGGCGACGAGTTCATCCCCAGTCGCCGCAATCGCGACGCGCACCGGGCGGCGGACGAGCAGGTCGGCATGGCCGCCGATCGCCGCCACCGCCAGCCGGGCGGGGGTGAGTCGCTCCCCGGCCCGCACCAGTCGTTCTCCCTCCGCAAAGTCGAGCCCGCGAGGGCGGACGTTGCCGCCGACGCCGCGCGGGCCCTCGCCGATCATGGTGGCGGTGTCGCCCTCGCGCGCGACTTCCTCTTGCACCAGCACGCAATCGGCGCCGCCCGGCAGCGCTGCGCCGGTGAAGATCCGCACCGCTTCGCGCGCGCCGACCACGCCGTCGAAGGGGCGTCCTGCCGCGCTCTCACCGGTGACCTGGAATGGTCCCGGGCGATCGGCGAAGCGGATCGCATAGCCGTCCATCGCGGACAGATTGCGCGCCGGCTGGGTGCGGCGGGCGATCACGTCTTCCGCCGCCCAGCGACCCGCCGCAGCGGCGAGCGGCACGCGCTCGGCCGCGACCGGCCGCAGATCGGCCAGGAGCCGGGCCTGCGCCTCGGCAACGGGAAGGAGCGGGACGGGGGGCAGCGGCGTTACTCCGTGATAATGCCGCCCCTTCGCACAGCCAGCGCCCGCCCGCCAAGCCGCGGTTCAGGTCCGCCTGCTACGCCGGAAGCATGAGCGCTTACGCCCGAACCTTTGCCGGAGACCGGCGCGCGCGTGCCCGCGGCGGGATCGCGGCGGCGGTCGTGTGCGTGGCGGTCGGCTACGCTCTGCTGCTCGGGCTGGCCGTGAGGCACGGCGTCCCGACCGACGATCCGCTGGCCGTGTTCGAGATCGCGCCCGAGCCGCCGCCGCCCAAGCAGCGCAGCATTCCGCCGCCACGTCGCTCACGCCGGCCAGAGGGCGCGGCCGCGCCGCCCAACCTTCGCGCCAAGCCGACGGAGATCGTCGCGCCCAAAGTCGAGCTGATCCTTCCACCGCCGCTGCCCGTCGTGGTCACCGCGCCGGTCGCTGGCCCGGGTGCTGAGGCGTCCGCCGGCGCGAGCGACCGGCCGGGTCCTGGCACCGGTGCAGGCGGGATCGGGACGGGGTTCGGGGGCGGCGGGGATGGTGACGGGGACGGCGGCGGCTGGCGCGACGAGACGCCGCCCGAGCTGATCCGCGGGCGCCTGCGCGACTCGGACTATCCGCGCGGGCTGGGCGACGAGGGCATCAGCGGGACCGTCGGCGTGCGCTACCTGGTGTGGAGCGACGGTCGCGTTCGCACCTGCCGCGTCACTCGCTCGAGTGGGAGCGACGTGCTCGACCGGCTTACCTGCCGCCTGATCCAGGAACGCTTCCGCTTCCGACCGTCACGCGACGGGCTCGGCCGCGCGGTGCCGGCCGAGATCGTGGAAAGCCACAGCTGGATCGTCGAGGAGGAGTCGGAGGAGCAGTGAAGTCGTCCGAAGCTCAGCGCGACCGGGCGTGGTCAAGCGGGAGCATGGCTACTCCATCACGGACAGGAGATCGTCGACGCTTCCGACTGCAAACGCCGAATACTCGTCCGCGATGGCATAGGGCAGCAGGATTTCGCGTTTGTGGAGCAGCGCGCCGCAGCTGTAGGTGACGTTGGGCACGTATCCGCCGCGCTGCTCGCCGCTAGGAAACAGCAGCGGTGACGGGGTCCGTGCCAGCACCTTTGTCGGGTCGGCCTTGTCGAGCAGGCAGGCGCCGACGCAGTAGCCGCGGACGAGCCCCACCCCGTGGGTGAAGACGAGCCAGCCCTCCTCGATCTCGATCGGCGAGCCGCAGTTGCCCAGCTGGACGAACTCCCAAGGGTACTTCGGCTTCATGATGATCTCGCCGGTGTCCCACTGGTGCAGGTCGTCCGACCGCAGCAGCCAGATGTTCTCGCTGTCCTGCCGCCCGAGCATGACGAACTGCCCGTCGATGCGGCGCGGGAAGAGCGCCATGCCCTTGTACCCGGCCATCGCGCCGGCGAGCGGACGCATCTCGTAGCTGCGGACATCGATGCCGCGGAGCATCTCGGCGCGCGCGGATCGACCGTCGAACGCCGTGTACGTACCGATGATGCTCTGGGTGCCGTCATCGTCGATGAAGCGGACGAGACGGAGATCCTCCACACCCTGCCGCTGGCTCGGCAAGGTCGGGAAGATCACCGTTTCCGAAATATCCTGACTGTCATCCGAGCGGAGCCGCACCCAGCCGGCGGCGTCATCCTGCTCGATCCGGGGCGGTACGCCCTGGGTGCTGACCGGATCTAGGTGGAGTCCGCGTGCCCCGTCCCACGTGCCCGAGCGGAACGTCACCGACGAGATGTGGCCTTCCCCAACACCGCGAAGCGAAAGCACGAAGGCGATGCTGTTGTCGTTCGGGTCCTGGTCGATGACCGGCACGATGGAGGGATTGAACAGCGCGGCGCTCTCGAAGGCGTACTCCTGGCTGAGGTACGCACCGATGAGCAGCCGATCGCAGGCCTTCTCCACCACCATGCCGATGTCGCCGCGGACCTCCTCGAACCGGCGAAGGAACACGTCGTCGACGTTGCGGTGGCGCTCGTGCATGGCGTGGTGGAGCAGCCCGAGCATCCGCTCGCGCATCGGCTCGTCGAGCGCCATCAGGCGGCTCACCACGGCTTGGGTCCGCGTCGGCCGGCCAGCGGCGAAGGCATCGGGGTAGCCGAAGTTGAACGGCCGGATCACCGTGCGCGCCGGATCGGGGTGGAGCTCGACGTCTAGTGTGGTGAAGACGTCCGCAGCTTTCATGGTTCAATCCCTTCGCAGTCGGGCACAAAAGCGCGGGAGACGGCGCTTCGATCCAATACTCAGATCGGCGCCCGCCAGTCGCCCGACTTGCCGCCGGTCTTCTCCAGCAGCCGGACCGCGCCGATCACCATCGCCTTGTCGATCGCCTTCGCCATGTCGTAGATCGTCAGCAGCGCAACCGTTGCGGCGGTCAGCGCCTCCATCTCCACGCCCGTCTTGGCGTCGGTCGTCGCTGTCGCGGTTGCGGCGATGCCGTCCTGCTCCAGCGCCAGGTCGATGGTCACGCTCGTCAGCGGCAGCGGGTGGCAGAGCGGGATGAGCTCCCCCGTGCGCTTGGCCGCCATGATGCCCGCGACGCGTGCGACCGCGAGCACGTCGCCCTTCTGCACCGCGCCTGCACGGATCGCGTCCAGCGCCGCCGGCGACATGGCGATGCATCCGGTTGCGACCGCGCGCCTGGTGGTCACCGCCTTGCCGCCGACCTCGACCATGCGGGCGGCGCCATCGGCATCGAGGTGGGTGAGTAAGCTCATCCGATCAGCGCGCGAGTGGCGGCGGCGACGTCATCCTGGCGCATCAGCGCCTCGCCGATCAGGAAGCAGCGGACGCCATGCGCGGCCATCGCGTCGAGGTCGGCGCGAGTACTGAGCCCGCTCTCCGCGACAAAGGTGCAGTCGGCGGGCGCCGATCCGACAAGTTCATAGGTGCGGGCAAAATCGACTGAAAAGTCCTTCAGATTGCGATTGTTTACCCCGATCAGGCGCGACTGAAGCGTGAGCGCACGCTCAAGTTCGACAGCGTCGTGGACCTCGACCAGCACGTCCATGCCGCGCTCGATCGCCGCCGCCTCGATCTCCTGCATCACGCCGTTATCGAGTGCCGATACGATGACCAGGATCGCATCCGCGCCGATCGCGCGCGCCTCCGCCACCTGCCACGGATCGATCGTGAAGTCCTTGCGCAGCACCGGCAGGTCGCAGGCGCCGCGTGCCGTCTGGAGGTAGGCGTCGGCGCCCTGGAAGAAGCGCTCATCGGTCAGCACCGACAAGCAGGCGGCACCGCCCGCCTGATAAGCGCGGGCGTGATCGGCGGGCGTGAAGTCGGCTCGGATGAGCCCCTTGGACGGGCTCGCCTTCTTGATCTCGGCGATTAGCGCATAGCCGGCGTGCGCCTCCAGCGCGGCGCGGAAGCCGCGCGGCGCGCTCTGCTCGCGGGCTGCGGTGTCGAGCTGGTCAAGGCTGCGCAGCGCGCTGCGGGCGGCGACCTCCTCGCGCTTCACCGCGATGATCTCGTCGAGCATCGTGGTCATGCGTAGGCGATCCAGCGGTCGAGCAGAGCCTCGGCATCGCCGCGGTCGATCGTCTCGGCGCCGAGCGCTGCGCCATCCTCGAGACTTTCGACCCGGCCCGCGATCACGAAGGCGGCGGCGGCGTTCAGCAGCACTGCTTCGCGATAGGCGTTGCGGTCTCCCTTCAGAAGGCGGCGGAGCGCCAGCGCGTTGAAGGCCGGGTCGCCGCCCCTGATCTCCGCGAGCGGCGCGCGGACGAGCCCGGCATCCTCCGGCACGATCGTGGGGGCAAGCGACACATCGCCGACCGTCAGCACGACGCTGGGGCCAGCGCCGGACAGCTCGTCCAGTCCTTCCTCGCCCGAGACGATCGCGGCCCCCTCCGCGCCCAGGCTGTCGAGCGCGGCGGCGTAGACGGGCGCGAAGTCGGGGCGGGCGATGCCGAGCAGCTGGCGGGTGACATGCGCTGGATTGGCGAGCGGCCCCATCAGGTTGAAGATCGTCCGCCGCCCGATCCGCTGCCGGATCGGCTGGATCCGCTTCATGGCGGGATGGTGGTTGCCCGCGAACAGGAAGCAGATGCCGAGGTCGGCGAGCGTCTGCTCGGCGAGCGCGCCGGCCACTGCCATGTCGAGCCCCAGCGCCTCCAGCGTATCGGCGGCGCCCGCCTTTGAAGAGGCGGCGCGGTTGCCGTGCTTGGCGACCGGTACACCGGCGGCGGCAACCACCAGGCTGACAGCGGTCGACACGTTCAGCGTGTGGTGACCGTCGCCGCCGGTGCCGCAGACGTCGATGGCGCCCGGCGGCGCGGCGATCGGGATCAGCCGCGCTCGCAGCGCCCGCGCGGCCTCTGCAATCTCGATTGCCGTTTCCTCGCGCTCGGCCAGGGTGACGAGAAAGGTCGCGACCTCCTCCTCGCCCGTGCGACCGTCCAAGATGTCGGCAAAGGCCGCGGCCGCACTCTCGTGCGACAGCGGCGTCGCCGCATCGGGCAGCAGCGCGCGAACGCTCATGCCGCGAGCTTCAGGAAGTTGGCGAGCAACGCGTGGCCGTGCTCGGTGACAATGCTCTCCGGGTGGAACTGGACGCTGTGGATCGGCAGCGTGCGGTGGCGGAACGCCATCACGCTTGCATCCGGCGAGGTGGCGTTGACGATGAGACTCTCGGGCACGTCCTCCACCACCAGGCTGTGATAGCGGGTGGCGGTGAAGGGATTGGGGATGCCGGCGAACACGCCGCTGCCGTCGTGATCCAGCACGCTGGTCTTGCCGTGCATCAGCCCGCCGCGCACCACGCGCCCGCCGAAATGCTGGCCGATCGCCTGATGGCCCAAGCACACGCCGAACAGCGGCTTCTCCGCCGCGGCGCAGGCGGCGACCAGGTCCAGGCTGATCCCCGCCTCGTTCGGGGTGCAGGGCCCGGGCGAGAGCAGGAAGGCAGTGGCGTTGCTGGCGAGCGCCTCCGCGGCGGTCAGTTGGTCGTTGCGGACGACGCGCACCTCCGCCTCCAGATCCATCAGGTAATGGACCAGGTTCCAGGTGAAGCTGTCGTAATTGTCGATGACGAGGATCATGGGCGGTATCGCCATAGCGGAGCCGTCCGGCGGCGCAACATTCGCCGCATTTGGCGCGTTGCATCGCCAAACGGGACAGTTACGTTCCCCGGAGTGACCATCATGATCCGCTCGCTCGTCATCGCCGCCTTGATCGCCACGCCCGCCCTCGCCGTCGCGCAGGACAACACGCCGCCCAAGCGCATCCGCAACATCCTGCTCCAGGCGGGCGAGACCTGCCCGCGCTCCACCGCGGACGAGATCGTGGTCTGCTCGCCGGCCGACGCCGAGCAGTTCCGGATCCCGAAGCAGTTCCGGGAAGCTCCCAAAACCGATGTCCAGAGCACGGCCTGGGCGGTCCGCGTCGACCGCGTGATGGAGGACAATCAGCGGGTGCTGCCGAACAGCTGCTCGCCTATCGGCACCAATGGCCAGAGCGGCTGCGCGCAGCGCGCGGCCGAGGCGTGGTCGGCGGAGAAGCGCGCGGTCGCTAACGGCCAGTCGGTCGATCCGAACTGAGCTGGCGGCGTTGCCGGTTCAATAGCTCGCACGCACAATTTCAGCCATTCCTCACATCTTGCTCATGACGCTCAGCGCGGCCCCCCGCCACACAGGCGCGGTTACGCAGGCAGATAAGGGCAGGTTTGATGACAGCCGAGACAATGATGCGCGGCGGGCGCTGGCGCCGGGCGGTATGGGGAGCGGCGGTAGCGGTGTTGCTGCTCCCGCTCGTTGCGATGCAGTTCACGCGCGACGTCAACTGGACACCGTCCGACTTCGTTGTGGCAGGGGTGCTGCTCGGCGCGGTGCTCGCCGGCTACGAGTTCCTAGCGCGGCGAGCCGGTAGTGCCTGGTACCGGGTCGGCAGCGGGGTGGCGCTGTTCACCGGACTGTTCCTGACCTGGGTGAACCTGGCGGTCGGCATCATCGGTTCGGAGAACAATGACGCGAACATGATGTACGCGGGCGTGCTCGCGGTGGCGGTGGGCGGTGCGTGCCTCGCCCACTTTCGCCCGCGCGGCATGGCGCGCGCGATGCTCGCGGCGGCGGCGGCGCAGGTGATCGCCGGGGCCATCGCGCTCGCGCTCGACCTCGGCGTCGATGGTCGCGCCTGGCCGCGCGACGTGATCGGAGCGACCGGGATCATCACGGGACTGTGGCTGATCGCGGCGACGCTGTTCGGGATCGCCGCGCGGCGTCCCTGAGCTACTGGCCAAATCCGATCCCGCCCGCGCGCGCGACCGCCTCGCGTGCGGCGGCAAACAGCGCGCCGGCCTTCGCCTCGCACTCGCGGTTCTCCGCCGCCGGATCGCTGTCGGCGACGATGCCCGCGCCCGCCTGGACGTGCATGACGTCATCCTTCACGATCGCGGTGCGCAGCACGATGCAACTGTCCATCGACCCGTCGGGCGAGAAGTAGCCGACCCCGCCGGCATAGGCGCCGCGAGTCTCCCCCTCCAGTTCGGCGATGATCTGCATCGCGCGGACCTTGGGTGCGCCGCTCACGGTGCCCGCGGGAAAGCCCGCGAAAAGCGCATCGAGTGCGTCGGCATCCGGCCTGATCCGCCCCACCACGTTCGACACGATGTGCATGACGTGGCTGTAGAACTCGATCCCGTAGCTGTCGGTCACCTTGACGGAGCCCGCCGCCGCGACCCGGCCGACGTCGTTGCGCCCGAGATCGAGCAGCATCAGGTGCTCGGCGCGCTCCTTTGCATCGGCGAGCAGCTCCTGCCGGTTGGCTTCGTCCTCGGCTGCGCTGCGCCCGCGCGGCCGAGTCCCCGCGATCGGGCGTATCGTCACCTCACCGTCGCGTACCCTGACCAGGATCTCAGGGCTGGATCCGGTCAGCGCGAACCCGGGCAGGTCGAGATGGTAGAGGAAGGGCGAGGGATTGACGCGGCGGAGCGAGCGGTAGAGCTCGAACGGCGGCAGCGTGAAGGGGGTCGTGAAACGCTGCGCCAGCACCACCTGAAAGATGTCGCCGGCGACGATATAGTCCTTCGCCGCGGCCACCATCTCGCCGTAGCGGCCGGGCGGCAGCACCGGATCGGGCGTGATCGTGACGTGCTCGGCGCGGGTTCGGGGAGGCACCGGCGTGTTGGCGAGCCGCGCGGCCGTGTCCTCCAGCCGCGCCGCGGCCTGCTCCACGCTCGCACCCGGCCACACCGGCGCGACCAGGAACAGCGTGTCGGCCAGCCGATCGAACACCAGCAGCACCGTGGGGCGGACGAACACCATGTCGGGCAGGTCGAGCGGATTGGGCGCGGGGCGATCGAGCCGCTCCACCAGCCCGATCGTCTCATACCCGAAATAGCCGACCAGGCAGGCGAGCGCGCGGGGCAGCGGTTCGGGCACGTCCATGCGGCAGCTTGCGACCAGTGCGCGCAGCGCGGCGAGCGTCGGGGTGCCGGCGGGCGTGAAGGCGTCGCGATCGCGGAGCCAGTCGCGATTGATCTCCGCCGCGTCACCGCGTGCGCGGAACAGCAGGTCGGGCGCGAGCCCGATCAGGCTGTGGCGCCCGCGCACGGAGCCGCCCTCCACCGATTCGAGCAGGAAATCGCCGCGGCCGGGCTCGATCAGCTTCAGCGCAGCGGCGACCGGCGTCTCCGTATCGGCGACCTGCCGCTGCCAGATCAGCGCGCCGCGCCCGTCGGCCAGCGCCGCGCGGGCGGCCTCGATCCCCTCGATCACGCGCCCGTCCGTCGGATCAGCGCGATTGCGCGCCGCCGGCGAGGTCGCTCGCGACCCGCGCAATTGCCGCTTCGTCGCGCTTGACCCCGACCTGTCGCTTGACCGCCGCGGTGAACTGTTCGGTGAACTCGCGGCCGATCACGCCGCCCAGTCCTTGGCGGGTGGAGGCGATCAGCGCGGTGTTGCCGGCGGCGTTCCCGCCCTGGATCGCGTCCAGGTAGACGACGTACCAGCCTGCCCGGTTCGGCGCTTCGATTAACTTCGCGCGCTTCGCCGCCATGGAGAAGAGCAGCGCAACCGGCGGGGGCAGCTGCCCGCCCTGACGCGCCAGATCGGCGCGGCTCGCGTTGATCGGCTGAACCGGCGGCAGGCGCAACCCGGTCTGCGCGAGCGCCTGCGCCAGCGGCGTGCCGCCGTTCGCCTTGTTCACTGCGGCGGTCGCCAGCTGGCGCGCCGCGCGCAGGTTCCGGTCTGCCACGAAGTCGCGGACCACCGCGTCGCGAATCTGGGCGAGCGGGCGCGGCGCGGCGGGGACGACCTGGCCGATCGCGACCACCGCGAAGCTGCCGTCCGGGTCAACCGGCACGAGCTGCGGTGCGTCACCCTGCTCGGCGGCGAAGGCCGCCGGGGCGATGCGGGCGAGCACGGGATCCGGCGTCGGCGTCGGCGCGTCCGGATCAACGCCGCTCGCGAGCAGCGGCCGGGTGGTCTGCGGTTGCAGCTTGGCGTCGGCGATCACCTCGTCAAAGGTCGCGTTGCCGCCGATCGCACTGTCCAGGTCGGCGTTGATCCGGGCCAGCGCCTCCTGCGCCTTGGTCTTGCCGAGTTCGGTGGTGAGCTCGGGCGTCGCCTCCGCGAGCGACTTGCCGGCGACCGGCGTCACGGCGTCGACTCGCACGACGTGCCAGCCGAGCGGCGAGCGGACGGGACCGACGACCTGTCCCGCTGCCGCGGCGAAGGCGGCGTTGGCGACGGCGGCGCTGCTCTGGGTGGTAAAGGCGGCCTTGTCGACGGCGGTTGCGGTGTTCGCCTCCAGCCCGATCGCGCGGGCGGCGGCAGCGAGCGCGGTTCCGCCCTTTGCGCGCGCGGCGATCTGGTTCGCTTGCGCCTGCTGCGCGACCACGACCTGGGTCAGGGTCCGCTTCTCGCTGGCGGCGAAGCGCGCCGCCTGGCTGCGGTAGGCGGCGGCGATCTCGGCCGCGGTCGGCTTCGCGGTCGCCGCGACGTCGGCCGCGCGCACCACGGCGTAGCGGATCGTTCGCCGCTCGGGCACCGTGTAGCGCGCGCGCTGGCGAGTGTAGAAGGTCTGAAGTTCCCCGTCGGTCGGCGGCGTGCCGGCGCCGAGCGCCGCAACCGGGATGTAGCCCACCACGCCGCGGCGCCGCTCCAGCAGCAGCGAGGCGTAGGGCAGCGCCAGCTGGGCCGGAACCTGGCGCGCGCCCGCGGTCGGCGCGATCAGCTGCCGTGCCAGCATGTCGCGCGAGATGTCCTCGCGCAGCTGGCGGTCGGTCAGGCGCTGCTGCTGGAGGATCTGGTCGTAGGCGGTCTGGCTGAACTTGCCGTCGAAGCCCTGGAACGCGGGGATGCTGGCGATCTCGCCGTCGACCGCGCGCTTGCTCGCCGCGAGCCCGACGTCCTGTGCGAAGTGGTAAAGCGCCAGGCCGTTGATCGTCCGGTCGATCACCGCCGTCAGCCCGCCGCCGGCCACGAAGGTCGCGATGTCGAGCGTCGGCTGCTGCTGGCGATAGCCGTTGAACGCGGTCTGCGCGCGCTGGCGCAGCTCCACCTCGGTTACCTTGGTGTCGCCGACTTCCGCCACTTCGCCGCCACCAAGCGTGCCGCCGCTCTGGCCGCGGATGTTGGTGATGTCCCCGGCCGCGAACGCCAGCGCGATGATGATCAGCACGCCAAAGGTGATGACGATGCCGACCTTGGACTTGGTCAGCCGGCGGAAGAACTGAAGCATGTAGGGCCGATCGGATGGATTGATGCCCGCGTGCCTTACGGGGACGGGCGCGCGTCATCAAGGTTGTGCCTGGCGCGCGCCCGCCGCTAGGTGGCCGGCATAACAGAGCGGGGAGACACGGGACATGCGGCGCAAGCTGGTGGCGGGCAACTGGAAGATGAACGGCGACCGCGCGAGCCTGGTGGAGCTGGAGGAGATCGCGCGCGCCGCGGGCGAGCACGGCGGGGTCGATGTCGCGGTGGCGGTCCCCTTCACCCTGATCGAGCGGGCGGCGTCCTTCGTCCCCACGCTCGCGATCGGCGCGCAGGACATTCACCCCAACGACTCGGGCGCGCACACCGGCGACATATCGGCCGCGCAGGTCCGGGAAGCGGGCGCCCGCTTCGTCATCGTCGGCCACAGCGAGCGCCGCGGCGACCACGGCGAGACCAGCCACGACGCCTGGGCGAAGGCGGCGGCGGGGCACCGCCACGGGCTGCAGGTGATTCTGTGCTGCGGCGAGACGGAGGCCGAGCGCGATGCCGGCCGCGCCGAGCGGGTCGTCCAGGCGCAGGTGGAGAAATCACTGCCCGACGATGCCGACGGCGGCTGGCTGACGCTCGCCTATGAACCGCGCTGGGCGATCGGCACCGGGCGGACGCCGACGCTCGACGAGATCGCCGCCATTCACTGCATCGCGCGCGCCAAGATGCGCCACATGATCGGCGACAAGGCGGACGGCGTGCGCATTCTCTATGGCGGGTCTGTCACCGGCGACAATGCGGGCACCATCCTGGCGGTGCCGGATGTCGACGGCGCGCTGGTCGGCGGGGCGAGCCTGACGGCGGCGAAGTTCATGCCGATCATCGCGGCAGCCGCGGCGCAGGCCGGCTGAACGCCGTCGCCGCTCGCGCGTTAGGGCGGGATGGACGGAGAAGACCTGGTCGCCGCGGTACGCCGTGCGGCGCGCGTGCATGCCGACAGCTGGGAGGCACTGGTCCCGGACCGGTTCACCATCGACCTCACCCGCGAGGCGGAAGAGGAAGCGGCGTTCGCGGAGATGGCGGCGGCCAAGCGGCGGCTGCGCGACCACATCTGCGACACCTACGGCGTGTCGATCCGCGAGCTGGCCAACCTGGCGATGGTGTGAGCGCCGCAGCGTCATGCCAGCGCAGGCTGGCACCCATGTCTGTCACAAGGAGGACAGTCAGGACTACCGTACGCAACAGACATGGACCCCAGCCTTCGCTGGGGTGACGAGAGGTTTACCCGCCATATCGTCCTTTCAGCACCCTCCAGGCCGCGCGGAGCGCGTAGGCTTCGCCGCCCTTTGGCCGCGCGGGCTTCGCCGCCGGGCGCCAGGCGAACACGTCGAGGTGGCCCCACGCCGTGCCCGCGGGGACGAAGCGACGGAGGAACAGCGCGGCGGTGATCGCACCCGCCATCCCGCCCTCGGGCGCGTTGATCAGGTCGGCAATGTCGGACTTCAGCTGCTCGTCGTAGCCGCTCCACAGCGGCAGCCGCCACAGGGGGTCATGCTCGGCGACCCCCGCGGCGAGCAGGTCGGCGGCGAGTGCCTCGTCGTCGGAGAACAGCGGCGGCAGGTCGGGGCCGAGCGCCACCCGCGCCGCGCCGGTCAGCGTCGCGAAGTCGAGGATCAGCTGCGGCGTGTCTTCGCCCGCGCGGGTCAGCGCGTCGCCGAGGATCAGCCGCCCTTCCGCGTCGGTATTGGTGTTCTCGACCGTCAGCCCCTTGCGCGAGCGAAGCACGTCGCCAGGACGAAAGGCGCTGCCACTGATCGTGTTCTCGACCGCCGGGATCAGCAGGTGCAGCCGGACGGGCAGCCGCGCGCCCATCACCAGCCCGGCAAGCGCAAGCGCGTGGGCGGCGCCGCCCATGTCCTTCTTCATCAGCCGCATGCCCGCTGACGGCTTGATGTCGAGCCCGCCCGAATCGAACACCACGCCCTTGCCGACCAGCGCCACTCGAGGATGGGCGGGGCTGCCCCACTCGAGCTCGATCAACCGCGGCTCGCGTCCGCGCGCGGCGGCCTGGCCGACCGCATGGATCATCGGATAGCCGCTCTCTAGCTCGCCGCCGCGCGTGACGGTCACGGTCGCGCCGTGGGCGGCGGCGAGGCGGCGGACCTCGCCCTCCAGCTCCTCCGGCCCGAGGTCGGCGGCGGCGGTGTCGACCAGGTCGCGAACGGTCGCGACGGCGCCCGCGACCCGCACGACTTCGTCGATCCGCGCCGGCTCACCGGTCAGCAGCACGCGTGGGCCCGCCGCCTCGTCCTTGCGGTAGCGGGTGAAGCGGTGCTGCGCGAGCACCCAGCCGAGCATCGCCGCGCCCGGTTCGCCGTGCGTCAGCCGGTAGGTCCCCTCGGGCAGGATCTCGCCCTGCGAGGCGATACGCCACGGCGAGGTTTCCGCCTCGTCGCAGACCAGCAGCGCCGACCAGTCCTCCGTGCCCTCGCCCGGCAAAATCGCCTTGTTGCCCGCCTTGCCGGTCAGCTTGTGCGCGGCAACGGTCGCGCGGACGCGGGGCGGCTGGGCGGAGAGCCAGTTGGTCCACTCGGCGGGCGTGACGACGTGGATGGTGCGGGCGGGTTGCCCGCGATCGGGGGCGAGCAGGGCGGCGAAGTCGGTCATCCGCCAGAGCTAGGCGCGCCCGCGGGCCGGTGCAACGTCAGCGAAACTGCACGCGGACCGGCCGCGGCGGCCGCTTACTACCGCACAACGCCAGCGCGCGGTCGATCATCCAGAGCAGCCGATCGCGTGCGCGGGCCAGGGCAACGGGCTTGGTCCCGGTCTCCCGCACCTCGAAGTTCAGATAGTCGAGCCCGTGGAGCACCGCATAGTTGCTGAGCGAGCCGTCCGAGTTGACGACACGTTCCTGCACCACGTTCCAGTCGTCGCCGACCATCTCGTTGCGGCAGAAGGCGTCTTCGGGCGTCCGCGTGGCGGTGTAGGTCGCAAAGGCGACGCTGTCGTCGTCGTCGAACGGCCAGGCGCGCGCTCGCGACGCGACCGGAGTCAGCGTGGCGTTGCAGAAGCGGATGGAGATCACGCCTTCGCCCGCAGCGTCGCCGCCGCGGTCGCCGCAGGTCGCGCGCGCACCGTCGTACCCAGGGGAGTTGGTGTGCAGCGCGATGATCGGCCAGGCGCCGGCGTTCACCGCCGCCAGCATCTGCGCGGCGTAGCGCGGCAGGCCGTCGTGGAAGGTGCGATTGGGGTCGATGGTCGGGCCGAACGCCACCGCCCGGTTGCGCCGCCGGCCATCGCTGTCGACCAGCATCAGCGTGCCGCCGTAGCGCCGCAGCGCCACCAGCGCCGCGTCGAACCCGGCGTTCTCGTCGTCGTGAGGCACGACCCACAGCGGCCCGGTCGGGCGGGCAGGGTCCGCGATGCGGTAGAGTCGCCAGGCCGCGCGCTCCTCGGCGAAGTCGATGCCTGTGACCGTCAGCCCTGCCCAGACCGCCGGATCGCGATGGCGGGCGAAGTCGTCGTCGGCGATCGTCAGCGGATCGACGGGTGTGACTCTGACCGGATCGGCACCGTGCGCGCCGAGCAGCAGAAAGGTGGCGAAGATCAGCGCTTGTCGTTTCACGGCCGGTCACGCATCCCTTGCTGCACCGATCCGCTACCCACGATCGGCACGGGAGCGCAAATGATCCTGCCCTTGATCGCCGTGACCCTCCAGGCGGCGCCGCTCGTCTGCCCGCCGCAGCGGCCGTATGATCCGGCCAACCCGTTCGCGCGCATCCTGCGCGGCGAAGCGCCGGCGAGCCGGATCGCCGAGACCGCCGACATGATCGCGATCGTGCCGATCGACTGGACCCATCCCGGCCACGCGCTGGTCATCCCGCGCCGGGCGGTCCGCACGCTCGACGACATGACGGCGGAGGAGATGGTCCACGCGCTCGAGCTCGCCCGCCGGGTCGCGGCGGCGCAGCGGCTGGTGTTCGGCGCGACCGGCTACAGCATCCAGCAGAACAACGGGCGGGCGCAGCACGTGTGCCACGTCCACTTCCACGTCATCCCGAACACCCCGGCGGCGCCGGCGGGCGCCAAGACCAAGGAGCAGATGGATACGATCGCCACCGCGCTGAGGGGCGCGATGGCGGCGGCGGCTCAGGCGAGCGGCACGCCGTAGAGGTCGTGCTCGTCGGCGTCCTCGATCGCCACGCGGACGATGTCGCCGGGGGCGAGGTGCCCGGCATCGCGGAGGAAGACGGTGCCGTCGATCTCCGGTGCGTCGGCCTGGCTGCGGGCGTTGGCGCCGCCATCGGCGACCTCGTCGACGATCACCTCCAGCGTGCGGCCGATCTTGGCGGCGAGCTTCGCGGCGCTGATCGCGGCGGTCTTCGCCATCACGCGGGCGTAGCGCTCCTCCTTGACCTCCTCCGGCACCGGGTTCGGCAGGTCGTTTGCGGGAGCGCCGGCAACGGGTTCGAACCGGAAGGCACCGACCCGGTCGAGCTGCGCCTCCTCCAGCCAGTCGAGCAGGTAGGCGATGTCGTCCTCCGTCTCGCCCGGAAAGCCGACCACGAAGGTCGATCGGATCGCGATGTCGGGACAGACCTCCCGCCAGCCCTTGATCCGCTGCAGCACCTTGGCGTCGTTCGCAGGGCGCTTCATCGCACGCAGCACCGACGGGCTCGCGTGCTGGAACGGGATGTCGAGGTAGGGGAGCACCAGCCCCTCCGCCATCAGCGGGATGACCTGATTGACGTGGGGATAAGGGTAGACGTAGTGGAGCCGCACCCAGGGGGCGATCTGCCCGAGTTCGCGCGCGAGATCGGTCATGTGCGGGCGGACCTGGCGGCCCTTCCACGCGCGGTCATCGCCACGGATGTCGATGCCGTAGGCCGAGGTGTCCTGGCTGATCACCAGCAGCTCGCGGGTGCCCGCCGCGACCAGCTTTTCCGCCTCGCGCAGGATCGCGTCGGGGCGGCGGCTGACCAGGTCGCCGCGCAGCTGCGGGATGATGCAGAAGGCGCAGCGGTGATTGCAGCCCTCCGAAATCTTGAGATAGCTGTAGTGGCGCGGGGTAAGCTTCAGCCCGGCGTCGGGGATCAGGTCGACATAGGGGCTGATGCCCGCAGGCGCGGCCTCGTGCACCGCCTCCACCACCTGCTCATATTCGTGCGCGCCGGTGACCGCGAGGACGTTCGGGAAGCGGGCGCGGATCACGTCCGCCTCCTTGCCCATGCAGCCGGTCACGATGACGCGGCCGTTCTCCGCGATCGCCTCGCCGATCGCCTCCAGGCTCTCCTCCTTGGAGCTGTCGAGAAAGCCGCAGGTGTTGACCAGCACCACGTCGGCACCGGCATAGTCGGCCGACATCTGGTAACCGTCGGCGCGCAGCTGGGTCAGGATGCGCTCGCTATCGACCAGGTTCTTGGGACAGCCAAGCGACACCATGCCGACGCGCGGCGGGGAGGGGAGAACGGTAGCCATGGGGATGCGCGGCCACATAGGGGAGATCGCGGGATTTTTCTAGGTGCCCACAAATGGAGAGATGGCGCTTTCTTGCGGACGGCGGCGGCGCGTTGCATGTGGGTCCCATGCGGTTGTTCAAAGACCAGTGGCGACTGATCATAGCGCTGGTGGGCATGATCGCGGCGCGCGAGATATGGGGCGACTGGACACACAATCAGCGCGGACTTGTGTGGCTTGGAGTCTTCGCCGCGGAGCTTCTCGCCTGTGTCCTCATCGGGATCGTGATGGTCGAAGTGCTGAACCGCATCTGGCCGGCTGCCGACGGCGGCGCTGATCGTGGAGGCGACCTCTAACCGCGGAACACGAAGAACGCGCCCGCCGCGATGAGCGCGAAGCCGATCAGGTGGTTCACGCTGATCTTCTGCCCCAGGTACAGCACGGAGAAGCCGGCGAAGACGGCGAGCGTGATCACCTCCTGCATGCCCTTCAGCTGCGCGGCGGAATAGACGTTGCTGCCGATCCGGTTGGCGGGAACGGCCAGGCAGTATTCGAAGAAGGCGATGCCCCAGCTGACCAGGATCGCGGCCCAGATCGGCGCGGCCTTGTGCTTCAGATGGCCGTACCAGGCGAAGGTCATGAAGACGTTCGACGCCAGCAGCATCAGCACGGGCGCTATGCGGTCGGTCATTCGCGAGTGCTCACGATCTCGACGATCAGGTCGCCGTCCTTCAGCGCGCCCGCCTCGGGCTCGGCGAAGCTGTACGGCTTGCCGTCGCGGTAGATACGCAGGCCGAGGCCGGTCGTGATCGCCGATAGGGGCTTGCCCGTCTCCGCCGGCGCGACCGCACGTTCGCTCAGCGCCACCCGGCCGCGGATGGAGGCGAGGTCGGTCAGATAGTCGGCGAGGTGCGATCCCTTGCACGCCCCCGCCAGCAGCAGCCCGGCAAAGCTGACCGGATTGATGACAGTGGTGGCGCCGGCGGCGCGGGCGGGAAACTCGTTGTCCTCGTTGCGGACGACGACGCTGATCGGCACGTCCGGTGCCAGGTGGCGCGCGGTCAGGGTGATGAGGATGGAGGTGTCGTCGCGTCCGGCGGTGACGACCATCGCCTTGGCCTGGTCGATCCTGACGTCGCTCAGCGTCTGGTCGCGGGTGGCGTCGCCTTCCAGCACGATGCACCCGCAGGCCTTGGCGGCGGCGATGTGGTGCGGGTCGGTATCGACCACCACGATGTCGCCCGGCTTCTCGCCGCGCGCGATCAGCTCGTCGACCGCCTCGCTCCCGGTTTCGCCATAGCCGGCGACGACGATGTGGCCCGTCAGGGTCCGCTGAATGACTGACATGCGCCACCGCTCCCAGGTGCGTTTCAGGACGAAGTTGTAGGCCGTGCCGATGAACAGCAGCACCACGAAGACGCGGATCGGGGTGACGACCAGCGCGTCGAACAGCCGCGCCCGCTCGCTCACCGGCGCGATGTCGCCGTAGCCGGTGGTGGTGATGGAGATCATCGTGAAGTAGACGACGTCGACGAAGCTGACCTGCCCGTCGTAGTTGTCGCGCAGGCCCTCGCGGTCGAACCAGTGCACGGCGATCGCCAGCCCGACCAGCGCCAGCACCGCCACGACGCGCAGGCCGATCGCGAGCCAGACCGGCAGGCTCGACTTGCGCTTCAGCGTCCCGGGCAGGCGGGGCGGGGTCACCGTCGCAGCCATCGGGGTTGGAGGTTCGGAGCCGCTGGATCCCGGCCGGGCCGCAGCCCGCAAGCGGCGCCGCACTTCTCTACAGATGCCTCCCGCCGCATCGTGCCGCCGCTAGCCAAACGCCGCCGCGAGCGACGCCAGCGAGGGTCGATGTGTCAGGTCCAGATGCAGGGGCGTGACGGTGACGTACCCGGCCTCGATCGCCTCCAGGTCGGTGTCCACGACGGGCGAGAAAGGCACGCGGCCGAGCCCCAGCCAGAAATAGGGAAAGCCGCGCGGATCCTGCCGCTTGTCGAGCCGCAGGCGGCCGTAGTCGCGCAGACCCTGCGCCACCACCTTGATCCCCTGCACCTCGGCCGCGGGGACCGGGGGAAAGTTGACATTGACCAGCGTGCGGGGCGCGAGCGGCGTCGCGAGCAGCGGACGCAGTACCCGCTCACCCCACGCCTCGGCAGCGGCGAAGCTGACCTGCTCGCCCGGCGCGAGGTTGGCGTAGCGCTGGCTGAGCGCGATCGCGGGGATGCCGGCAAGCGCACCCTCCATCGCCGCGGCGACCGTGCCGGAGTAGCTGACGTCCTCGCCCAGGTTGGCGCCGCGATTGACCCCCGACAGGATCAGGTCGGGCCGCGCGTCCTTCATGACCTCGGCCAGCGCGATCATCACCGCGTCGGTCGGCGTGCCGGTGACCGCCCAGCGCTTCTCCCCGAACCGGCGCAGGCGGACCGGCTCGGTCAGGGTGAGCGACCGACCCTTGCCCGATTGCTCCTCCAGCGGTGCGACCACCGTCACGTCGTCGCTCAGTGTCCGGGCCAGCGCCTCCAGGACCTCCAGGCCGTGCGCATGGACCCCGTCGTCGTTGGAGAGCAGGATGCGCATCAGCGCGGCGACAGAAGCGTCTGCCCGCCCAGAAACGGCTGCAGCGCGTCCGGCACGGCTACCGCGCCGCCCGCCTGCTGGTAGTTCTCCAGCACCGCCACCAGCGTGCGCCCGACCGCCAGGCCGGAGCCGTTGAGGGTGTGGACGAACCGCGTGCCCTTCTCCCCCGCCGGACGATAGCGCGCGTTCATGCGCCGGGCCTGGAAGTCGGTGCAGGTCGAGCAGCTGGAAATCTCACGGTATCTCGCCTGTCCGGGCAGCCACACCTCCAGGTCGTAAGTGCGCGCGGCGGAGAAGCCCATGTCGCCGGTGCACAGCTTCATCCGGCGATAGGCCAGGCCGAGCGCGTCGAGCACGCCCTCCGCCGCCGCCGTCATCCGCTCGTGCTCCGCCTCCGACTGGTCGGGCGTGGTGATCGAGACCATCTCCGCCTTCTCGAACTGGTGCTGGCGGATGAAGCCGCGGGTGTCGCGGCCGGCGGCGCCGGCCTCTGAGCGGAAGCAGGCGGTGAGCGCGGTGAAGCGCAAGGGCAGCTCTCCCTCCGCGAGGATGCTGTCGCGGACGATGTTGGTGAGCGACACCTCCGCGGTCGGGATCAGCCAGCGGCCATCGGTCGTGCGGAACAGGTCGTCGGCGAACTTCGGGAGCTGACCCGTGCCGTACATGACCTCGTCGCGCACCAGCAGCGGCGGCACGACCTGCTCGTAGCCGTGCCTGGCGGTCAGCTCCGCCAGCATGAACTGGCCGAGCGCGGCGTGGAGCCGGGCGGCGTCCCCGCGCAGCAGCGTGAAGCGGGCACCGGCGAGCTTCACGCCCGTGTCGAAGTCGAGCCCGAGCGCCGGGCCGATCGCGTCGTGCTCGGCGGCATTGAAAGCGAACGCAGGCGGCGTGCCGCGCTCGTGCACGACGACGTTATCGTCCTCGTCTGCACCGCGCGGTACGTCGGCGAGCGGGAGGTTGGGGATCGTCGCCAAGCGTGCGGACAGGTCCTCGGCGACCCTCTTCTGCTCGGCCTCGAGCTGCGGCAGTCGTTCTTTCAGCGCGGCAACCTCGGCCATCAGGTCGGTGGGATCGTCGCGCCGCGCCCTGGCGGCGCCGATCGCCTTGGACGCCTCGTTGCGCCGCGCCAGCAGCTCCTGCGTCTCGGTCGTGAGCGCGCGTGCGCGGGCGTCGATCGCCAGCAGCTCGTCCGACAGCGGCGCGAGGCCGCGCTTCGCCAGGGCGGCGTCGAACGCCGCAGGATCGTCGCGGATGAAGCGGATGTCGTGCATGGGCGCGGGCTATGGAGGGCAGGGCAGCGGATCGCAACCCGCGCCGCGCCCGCGGCGTTAGGGTGACAGCAGACACAAGGAGAAAGACATGCGGGTTCCGCACAATGCCGTGGTTCTGGTCGCCGACGGGCGCAAGATGCTGTTCCTGCGCAACCAGGGCGACGAGACCGCCCCCAACCTGCAGGTCGAGCATGCCGAGGAGCGGCCGAACCCCAAGGACGGCGACCAGAAGACCGATGCCGCGGGCGGCGCCTCCTCGACCCAGAGCGGTCCGGGCGCGCCCAATGTGGCGCAGGGAGGCTCGGGGCACGCACAGGGCGGCGGCGCGCAGTTCGCGCCGTCGCGCGGCTCGTTCGAGGAAACCGACTTCCACCAGCTGGAGGAGGACCGCTTCGCCGCCGACACCGCCGACCTGCTGAAGAAGCGCGCGCTCGACCACGAATTCGAGAAGCTGATCATCATCGCACCGCCCAAGACGCTGGGCGAGCTGCGCAAGCACTACCACAAGGAGGTCAGCAACCGGCTGGAGGCGGAGCTCGCCAAGGACCTGACCGGCCACTCGATCCCGGACATCGAGAAGGCGCTGCTCGCGGCGGATTAGTTTCGAAAGGCGTCATCCCGGATCGCGCCCGGGGTGACGCTTCGCACCCTCTCCCTCAGCCCTCGCAGTTCTTCTTCTTGGCGAGGCGCTTGCGCACCATCAGCGCGGCGGCGGCGCCCCCGAACAGCAGGATCATCGGCGGTGCGGGGACCGGCGTCGGGCCGTCCGGATTGTGCGGCGGCTTACCCGGGCCGTTCGACGACCAGCCACCATTCGAGTTCCAGCCTCCGCACTTCGACTTGCAGCCCCAGCCCTTCGACGAGGAGGACTGGTTCTGATCTTGGTTCTGGTGCTGGTTCTGATTTTGATTCTGCTGCTGATTTTGGTTCTGGTTCTGGCTTTGCTGATTGGTGTTCGTGTTGGTGTTCGTGTTGGTGTTCGTATTCTGATTGTTGTTTTGATTATTATTATTGTTGTTGTTCGTGCTCTCGTTCTTGTTGTCGATGTCGATGTCGACATTGGCACCGCCGGTTGACGACGAGCTCGAGACGTTGCCCGACGAGGAACTGGACGACGACGAGCTGGAGCTCGACGAGGTCGATCCGCCCGAGGACGACGAGGTGGAAGAGATGATCACGCCGCCGCTGCCGCCGCTGCCACCGCCGCCGAAGAAGCCGCCGGCAAAGAACCCGCCGCCACCGAAGCCGCCACCGCCACCGATCACTGCCGGTGCGACCGCGCCGCCGCCGCCGACGATCGGCATCTCGCCGCTCGATCCGGTATAGGGGGCGGGCAGGGGCACGGCGGGGGTCTGCACGGTTACGCCGCCCGCCGTCGTGGTGGTGGTCGTCACCACGCACTTGACGATGCGGCGCCCGCCCGCACCGGTGGTGACGTGGCGCACCGCGCCCGCGTGCCCGGTCAGCGCCGCGCAGTTCAGCGGGCGCGGCTTGGCCGCTACCCGGCGCACGACCCGCTTGGTCACGATCCGCTTGGGTGGAGCCTTCTTTGCGACATAGGTGCGCTTGGCCTGCACCTGATCGGCGATGTGGACCGCGCCGCCGCCGACGAGTGCGCCGCCGGATGCGCAAGCGGCCAGTTTCACCAGAGCCATACGTACGGACATGCTGCACTCTCTCGTTGGGCGGTCATCGGCTGCCTGTGACAGCTTCTTCCGCGCTGATGTTGCCAGAATGCAGAACAAACCATTAAGTGCAACGCCGTTAACCAAGAATAGCGTGCCGGCCAGCTAATAACGTCAGTATTGCTGCTGCACCTGATGGTTAACGTTTCATAACAGCACAGCTTTACCGACCGCTCCTGTGATTATCGATCTGCAGCGGTTCGCGGCAGACCTGAAGCGAATATTTTAAGATAGCCGAGTCGTTACGGCCACATCTTTCGGGTTCGAGATCCTCTGGAGATATGCGCACTCGCTTGTGCGAGCGGTTGTGCTCCCCTATAGGCGGCGCGGGGTAGAGGCGGTCGGTCAAGGCGCGTCAAAGCACTTGGGCTAACCGGTGTGGAGAGTGGGGATGGCGACTGTTCTTGAGAATAACACCGCGCTGAACGGACTGCCGGTGCCGGCCAACGACGAAGCGAGCGGCTATCGCCCGAGTGCGGACGAGCCGTTCATGAGCCTGCGGCAGCAGGAGTATTTCCGCGGCAAGCTGAACGCCTGGAAGGACGCGATCCTGCGGGAATCGACCTTCACCCTGTCGCAGCTCCAGAATGACTCGCTGCGCGAGGCCGACATCGCCGACCGCGCGAGCAGCGAGACCGACTGGTCGATCGAGCTGCGCACCCGCGATCGCCAGCGCAAGCTGATCAGCAAGATCGACGCGGCACTCCGCCGCATCGACGACGGCGAGTACGGCTATTGCGAAGTCACTGGCGAGCCGATCTCGCTCGGCCGGCTCGAAGCGCGCCCGATCGCGACCATGACGGTCGAGGCGCAGGAGCGGCACGAGCGCAACGAGCGCGTCTCGCGCGACGACTGAGCGGGCGCGTGCGCGGCGCGATCGGTTTAGGCGCGCTTAACGCTTTCGCAAGCGATCGGTGGTGTATGGGCGCGCATCACTCACGACCATGCGAGACCGGGCGCCTTCGATGGATCAGCTGCCGCACGACCCCGACCAGTTCACTGCCGACGGCGAGACCGCTGCGCAGCGGGCCGCCGCGCGCGACAGTCTGCTCCTGACGGCGCAGCTTACCGTGCCCGGTCTGGCGCGACCGGTTACCGCGCGGGTGCGCAATCTGTCGCCCGGGGGCATGATGGCGGAATATGCCGGCGACCTGGTGCTCGGCGACGGAATCACCGTCGAGCTGCGCGGCATCGGCGCGATCGCCGCCAAGGTGGCCTGGGTCGCCGAGGGCCGGGCCGGCATCGCCTTTGATCGCGAGGTCGATCCGAAGCGTGCCCGCAAGCCGGTGGTCGCACCACCCGCGGCACCCAGGAAGCAGCGGCCGCTCTGATCATTCGCCATTGCCCGCTGCCGGGAGGGTGTCCATCCCGGCAGGCGGGAGCGGCGTCACTGGAGCGAGCTCAGCTCCTCCTTCAGGCGCAGCTTGCGGCGCTTCAGGTCTGCCAGCATGGCCAGGTCGGGGGCGGGGCGGGCCTGCTCCTCGACGATCCGCGACTCGAGCGAGGCGTGCTTCGCCTCCAACGCCGTGTAGTGCGCGTTCTGCATGGACTTATGTCTCCTGCTGGTGGTTGCGGGGCGGAGGAGTAAAACAAACCACACGCGCCTTGTCGCCATCTGATTCGTCTGCAATCGACGGAGCGTGCAGGATAGGCCGTCCGGCCGATCGCGAGCGGGGGTTCGATGGACGACGCGGAGATCAGGCGCCGGATCGAGGAGCTGCGCATCGAACACCGGGACCTGGATGCTGCGGCCGCCGCGCTGCTCGACGCACCCAATCCGGACCAGTTGCAGATCGCGCGCCTGAAGAAGCGCAAGCTGCGCCTGCGCGACGAGATGACAGCGCTCACCGACCTGCTGCTGCCCGACATCATCGCCTGAGCGCTGCGCACCGGAACGGGACAAGTTTTCCACGGATGTTTGCGGCCGGAGTGGTGGCGCTGGCGGGACCGGCGTGGCAACGTCGCGGCCGTACCATGATCGCGCAACCGGCCTCTCCCCACTCGCGGCTTCACCGCCGCCTGATCGACTCGCTCTACGTCGAATCGATGCTGCTGGCGGACGAGGCGCGCGGTTATTTCGACGAGGCGGGTCGCACCGATCGCGACCAGCTCGATCCGCTCTCGCGCGTGGTCTTCTCCTGCGAGTCGATGAAGGTGACGACTCGTCTTATGCACGTCATCGCCTGGCTGCTGACCCAGCGCGCGGTGTCGGCAGGCGAGCTCAGGCCCAAGGACGCACTCGATCCCTCGCGGCGGCTGGGCGACGCGCCGGAGAGCGACGAGGCGGCTTTGTCGCACCTGCCGGACGGCGCGCGGCTGCTGATCGGGGCGAGCATCGACCTGCACCGCCGCGTCGCCCACTTCGATCGCGCACAGTCAGGCCCGACGCTCTACGACAGCCCGGCGCGCTCGATGCAGGACCGACTCAACCTGGCGTTCTGAATATCCTTGTCATGCCAGCGAAGGCTGGCATCCATGTCTGATCCGATTGACGGTGCCGTTCCGCTTTAGCGTGACAGACATGGACCGCAGCCTCCGCTGGGGTGACGATTAGATCGCCAGCCGCGTGCGCGCCGCCGCGTACTCCGCCGCCAGGCGCTCGACGAACGCCCCCGCCGGCTGCACCGCGCGCACGGCGCCGATGCCCTGGCCCGATCCCCAGATGTCGCGCCACGCCTTTGCGCCCGCATTGCCGCCGAAGTTCATGGTGGACACATCGCCCTCCGGCAGCGTGTCGGGATCGAGCCCTGCCGCGACGATCGACTGGCGCAGGTAGTTGCCGTGCACGCCGGTGAACAGGTTCGAATAGACGATGTCGCTCGCGCGGCCCTCGACGATCCCGTTTTTGTAATCGGGTACCGCGTTCGCCTCGTCCGTCGCAATGAAGGGCGAGCCGATATAGGCGAGGTCGGCGCCCATCGCCTGAGCCGCCAGGATCGCCGCGCCGGTCGCGATCGCGCCCGACAGGGCGAGCGGCCCGGCGAACCACTCCCGGATCTCCTGCACCAGCGCGAAGGGGGAAAGGCGCCCGGCGTGGCCGCCCGCGCCCGCCGCCACCGCGATCAGGCCGTCCGCGCCCTTCTCCACCGCCTTGCGCGCAAACCGGTCGTCGATCACGTCGTGGAGGGTGATCCCGCCCCAGCCGTGCACCGCGACGTTCAGGTCCTCGCGCGCGCCGAGCGAGGTGATGATGATCGGCACGCGCCACTTGGCGCAGGTGTGGAGGTCCGCCTCCAGCCGATCGTTGGACTTGTGGACGATCTGATTGACCGCGAACGGTGCGGCCGGCCGGTCGGGGTTTGCGCGGTCCCAGGCGGCGAGCTCTTCCGTGATGCGGTGGAGCCACTCGTCCAGCACCCCCTGCGGGCGCGCGTTCAGCGCCGGGAACGATCCGACGATCCCGGCCTTGCACTGCGCGATCACCAGCTCGGGGCCGGACACGATGAACAGCGGCGCTCCGATGACGGGGAGGCGCAGGCGATCGAACAGGGGCGGCAGCGACATGGCAGCGGTTGTAACCGGCGCCGGGCGGCTGTCCACCCGCCAGGCGGTGCGGCTCGCGACACGCCGGGCCGTTCCGCTTGCGCGACTAGCGGCAGGGGCGCAGGGCGGTGGCCCGATTGTTCCACGGAGTTCCTGCATGACGAAGCTGGCGTTCGCCACCCTGATGCTCACCGCCTCCACGCCCGCGCTGGCGCAGGGGCAGCTGCCGCGCACGGTGGTGCCGGTCAGCTACGACATCCGGGTCGAGCCGGACGCCAGGGCGATGACCTTCACCGGGAGCGAAACGGTCAACGTGCGGGTGACCGCGCCGACGCGGACGATCGTGCTGAATGCCGCCGACCTGGACGTGACGCTCGCGACCTTCGACGGTCAGCCGGTTAGGGTCGCCGCCGACGCCGCGAACCAGCGCCTGACGCTCACGCTGCCGAAGCCGGCGAACGTCGGCGCGCACCGCCTGTCGTTCACCTGGTCGGGCAAGATCAACACATCCGCCGCCGGGCTGTTCGCGATCGACTATCAGGACCCGGACGGCACCAAGCAGCGGATGCTCGCCACCCAGTTCGAGGCGCCGGACGCGCGCCGCTTCGCGCCGATGTGGGACGAGCCCTCGTTCAAGGCGAAGTTCACGCTCGCGGCGGTCGCGCCCAAGGGGCAGCTCGCCTACTCGAACATGCCCGCGAAGGTCACCAAGCTCTCGGGTGACCGCCAGCTCTACAGCTTCGCCGAGAGCCCGATCATGTCGAGCTATTTGCTGTTCCTCGGCATGGGCGATGTCGAGCGCAAGACGGTGATGGCGGGCAAGACCGAGATCGGCGTCATCACCCGCAAGGGCGTGGTCGACCAGGGCGATTATGCGCTGAAGGCGGCCAAGAACCTGCTCGCCTACTACAACGACTATTTCGGCGTAGCGTACCCGCTGCCGAAGCTGGACATGATCGCCGGGCCGGGATCGTCGCAGTTTTTCGGCGCGATGGAGAACTGGGGCGCGATCTTCTACTTCGAGCCCGAGCTGCTGTTCGACCCGAAGCGGAATACCGTCAGCAATCAGCAGCGGATCTACTCGGTCGTCGCGCACGAGATGGCGCACCAGTGGTTCGGCGATCTTGTCACCATGCGCTGGTGGGACGACCTGTGGCTGAACGAGGGATTTGCCAGCTGGATGGAGGGCAAGGCCACCAACGACCTTAACCCGCAGTGGCAGTATGCGGCGCAGAATGTCGCAACCGAGCGCGAGGCGGCGCTTCGGCTCGACGCAAGCGCGGCGACGCATCCGGTGATCCGCAAAGTCGAGACCGTCGATCAGATCGGCGAGGCGTTCGACACGATCACCTATCAGAAGGGCCAGGCCGTGATCGGCATGCTGGAGAGCACGGTCGGCGCGCAACAGTTCCGCGACGGCGTGCGGCGCTACATGGCCAGGCACCAGTACAGCAACACGGTGACCGACCAGCTGTGGGCGGAGGTCTCCGCGAACGCGGGACGCAACGTCAAGCCGTTCATGGACGATTTCACGCTGCAAGGCGGCGTGCCGCTGATCAGCGTCGGCGCGGGCACGTGCACCAGCGGCCGTGCGACCGTCAGCTTTCGCCAGACCCGCTTCGGGCTGGACCCGACGTCCAAGGCGCCGCAGCAGTGGCGCGTCCCGGTCACCTACACGATCCTGGGGTCGGCCGATCGCGGGGCAAAGGAGGTGCGCGGCCCAACGGCGCAGACCGCGTCCGCGCCGTGCGGAACGCTGGTCGTTAATCCGGGAAAGGGTGGCTACTACCGCGTCCGCTACGATGAGGCGGCACACGCCGCGATCGTCCGCGACTTCGGCCGGCTCGCGGTGGCCGATCAGCTCGGCACGCTCGGCGACGATCTGGCGCTCGGCTACAGCGGCGACCAGGACGCGGCTCGCTACTTCGAAACGCTGGCAGCAGTGACGCCCGCCGCCGACCCGCTGGTCTGGACGATGGCGACCAGCCAGCTCGCGCGGCTGTCGGCACTCTACGAGGGTACGCCGCTCGGCGAGCGGCTGAAGGCGCGCACGCTTGCCGTGCTCGCGCCCGCGCTCGACCGGGTCGGACTGGAGCCGCGCCGTGACGACAGCGCGGTCGTCACCAACCTGCGCGAAGTACTCCTCTCCGTGCTCGGCAGCGCCGGCGATCCGCGGGTGCTGAGCGCCTCGCGGCGCTACGTCGACAGGTTCGGTCCCGGGGTGAACCGCATCCCGCCAGCGATCCGGTCGGCGATGCTCGCAACCTTTGCCGCCAACATGACCGCAGCGGATTACGAGGCGCTGCTCGCCGCGACCCGGCGCGAGACCGATCCGGTGATCAAGAACCAGTACATCAGCCTGCTCGGCCGCGCGGAGGACCCTGCGCTGGCGCAGCGGTCGCTCGAGCTGGTGCGAACGCCCGGCTTCACCGATCCGCAGCGCGTCAGCCTGCTCGCTTCTGTCGCGGGGGCGCACCCGGACCTCGCCTTCGACTTCGCGACCGCCAACGCCGCGCTGATCAACCCGCTGCTGGAGACGAGCTCGCGCTCCAGCTTCATCGTGCAGCTCGGCGGCGGCTCGAACGATCCGGCGATGATCGAGAAGATCGGACGCTTCGCCCTGACGCTGCCCGCTACCTCGCGCGGGCCGGCGGAGCGGACGGTCAGCACCATCCGTAATCGTGCGGCGGTGGCCGAGCGGCTGCGACCCGCGGTGACGCGCTGGTCAGGTCAGTGATGGGCGCGGGCCGGGCGGTGACGCCCGGCCCGGCGCGTTACGGCAGGAACAGCCCGCCGACCAGGTAGCCGAGGGCTGCGACGACCGCTGCCGCCGGCAGGGTCACGAACCAGGCGAACACGATGTTGCTCGCGACGGCCCAGCGCACCGCCGTCAGGCGGCGGGCGGCGCCGACACCGACGATCGCGCCGGTGATGGTGTGGGTGGTCGATACCGGCACCCCCAGGTGGGTCGCCAGGAACAGCGTGATCGCGCCGCCCGTCTCCGCGGCGAAGCCCTGCGCCGGGGTGAGCCGCGTGATCTTCGACCCCATGGTGTGGACGATGCGCCAGCCGCCCGACATCGTTCCCGCCGCGATCGCGATGTAACAGCTGACCGCCACCCAGTTGGGCACGGCGAACTGCTCGCCGAGCATTCCTTGCGAGTAGAGCAATGCGGTGATGATCCCCATCGTCTTCTGGGCGTCGTTGCCGCCGTGACCCAGCGAGTAGAGCGCGGCGGAGACGAGCTGGAGCTTGCGGAAGCGGCGGTCGACGCCGAGCGGAGTGAGCTTCAGGCTGGTCCAGGCGACCCCCAGCACCAGCAACAGCGCGAGCGCGAGGCCAAGTGCGGGCGAGACGAAGATCGCCGCGACCGTCATGATCACGCCCTTCCACACGATCGGGTCGGTTCCGGCCTTGACCATCGCCGCGCCGAGCAGCCCGCCGACCAGCGCGTGGCTGGAGGAGGAAGGGATGCCCTTGATCCAGGTGACGACGTTCCAGACGATGGCACCACACAGCGCCCCGAAGATCACGCGCGGATCGATGATCGACGCATCGACGATGCCGCTGCCGACCGTCTTCGCAACCGCGGTGCCGAAGACGAAAAAGGCGGTGAAGTTGAAGAACGCCGCCCAGACCACGGCGACGACGGGCGACAACACCCGCGTCGCCACCACGGTGGCGATGGAATTCGCCGCGTCGTGCAGCCCGTTCAGGAAGTCGAACAACAGCGCGATGCCGATCAGCACGACCAGCAAGGTGAAGGAGATGGTCATGGCGCGTCAGGCGTGATCGATGACGAGACCCTGGATCTCGTTCGCGACATCCTCGAACCGGTCGCAGACACGCTCCAGATGGCTGTAGATCTCGCGGCGCACGACAAAGGCCATGGCGTCGTTCTGCGTGTTGGCGAACAGCTGGCGCAGCCCGGCGGCGTGCATGTCGTCGGCGCGACCCTCGATCCGGACCAGCCGCTCGGTCAATTCGTGCAGCCGCGCGGCGTTGGGGGCCAGGTTGCGCAGCAGCGGAATCGCCTCCTGCGCGGTTCGTGCCGCCTCCAGGATCGCGTCGCTCATCGCGACCATCTGCGGATCGAACGCGTGGATGCCGTACAGGTCGATGGTGGTCGCGGTCTGGTTCATCTGATCGACCGCGTCGTCCATGACGCCGATCAGGTCGCTGATCGCGCTGCGATCGAACGGCGTCACGAATACGCGACGCACGTCCTGCAGCACCTCGCGGGTGACATCGTCCGCCTCATGCTCGCGCCGGACGATGTCGGCGATGTGATCGCCAAGGTCGCCCTCGGCATGGAACAGGCGCGACATCGCCTCCGCCGCCGAAACGGTAACGGCGGCATGCGCCTCGAACAGGTCAAAGAAGCGACCCTGCGAAGGCATCAGCTTATGGAACCAGCCCAGCATGGGCACTTTCTCCCCCTCGTGAGTCGGTCGCGCGTACAGGGCAATTGTTACAGTTGAAATCAACTTGGAACGCGGCACCGCCGCCATCGATTGGACAGGTCCGTGCGGATCGCAAGCTACAATGTAAACGGCATCAATGGGCGGCTGCCGGTGCTGCTCCGCTGGCTCGACGAACATGCGCCGGATGTCGTCTGCCTTCAGGAGCTAAAGGCACCGGATGCCCGCTTCCCGACACGGGCGATCGAGCAGGCGGGTTATGGAGCGATCTGGCAGGGAGAGGCGCGGTGGAACGGGGTCGCCATCCTCGCCCGCGGGGACGAGCCGGTGGAAACCAGGCGCGGCCTGCCCGGCGACCCGGACGATACGCAGAGCCGCTACATCGAGGCGGCAGTGCGCGGCGTGCTGATCGGCGGGCTCTACCTTCCCAACGGCAACCCGCGGCCGGGCCCACGCTTCTCTTACAAGCTCGCCTGGATGGAGCGGCTGCGCGCGCATGCCGCGACGCTGGTCGGGATCGACGCGCCGGTGGTGCTCGCAGGCGACTACAACGTCATGCCGACCGACCTCGACGTCTACAAGCCGGAGCGCTGGCGTGGCGACGCACTGTTCGCGCCGGAGGTGCGTGCGGCCTTCGCCGCGCTGCTGTCCGACGGCTGGAGCGACGCGGTCCGGATGCTGCGACCCGACGCGCCGGCCTACACCTTCTGGAACTACTGGCGCGACGCGTTCGCGCGGGATGCGGGCTTGCGGATCGACCACCTGCTGCTGAACGGGCCGGCCGCGGCGCGCCTGAGCGACTGCGGTGTCGACCGCGACGTGCGCGGGTGGGACGGGACCAGCGATCACGCGCCGGTGTGGATCACGCTCGCGGACGGACCTGTGCGGCGGCGCAGGCGTTCTAGGACAGGCACTTAGGGACAGGAGCGATCATGGCAGACAAATCGGACAACAAGGTCGAGGAAAATCGCGCCGACACGCCGGGCGGCATTCCCCAGGAGCGGCCGCAGGATCGGCCCAACGTCGGGATCGTGACGCCGGACGAGTATCCCGACGACCAGAAGGGCGGCGGCACGCAGGACCCGACCAAGCGGTAGGACGCTTCACCTCGGCAAAAGGCCGGGGCCCAGCGTCGGAACACCTTTCAGTAGCGCTGACACCAGATCCCCGGCGGAGACCTGGATCCCGGCGTTCGCCGAGATGGCAGTGAGGTCTGTCAGTTTGGATTTCTAGCAGAGAGGGCGGCCACTCGCGTAGCCGCCCGCCCTGACCTCAGTTCTCGGCCGTGCCGGGTTCCGCCATCTTGCGGTGCTGCTCGGCCTTGACGGCATCCGGGGTAACGCCGGACAGTGCGTACTGGAGCTTGTTCTTCCACCCCGAGACGACACTCGCCTTGCCCGAGTTCAGCGCATCCCAGCCGTTCTGGGCGGTGATCGCGGGATCTTCCTTGTTCGGGTCGGTGCCGACGTCGGTGTCCATCATGTCGCCGCGCTCAAAGAACTCGGTGTCCGTCGGCCCGGGCATCAGGTTCGTGATCGTGACACCGTCCACGTCCTTCAGCTCGTTCTGGAGCGCCGCGACGAAGCTGTCCACGAACGCCTTGGTGCCGTTGTAGACCGCCTGGAAGCTGCCGGGGATGAAGCCGGCGATTGATCCGGTGACAAGTACCTTGCCCTGGTTGCGCGCCACCATGTCCTTCAGCACGCGCTGGAGCAGGTAAGCGGTGCCGGTCACATTGGTGTCGACCACGTGGCGCCAGTCGGCGACATCCTGGTCGAGGAACGCGCGGCCGAGGCCATGCCCAGCATTCGCGCACAGCAGATCGATCTGCCGCCCGCCCGCGGCCTCCAGCAGACGGTCGACACCCTCGATCGTCGACAGGTCGACCTCCAGCGTCTGAACGTCGACGCCCAGACCCTGCAGCCCCGCGGACGCGTCCACGAACGGCGTATCGGCGGCGACCAGCAGGTCGTAGCCGTCGGCCGCGGCGAGCTTCGCCAGCTCCAGGCCGATGCCCGTGGAGGCACCGGTCACGATTCCGAACTTCATTGCCATGTCTTCAACTCCTCGTAGGGATCAGGCGGCGGCCGCGGTCATGCCGGGCTTCAGCACGATCTTGGTGGTCTCGTTCTGGTGATCGTGGAACATCTTGTAGCCCTTGGGCGCCTCATCGAGCGGCATCCGGTGCGAGATCAGGAAGGTCGTGTCGATCTTGTCCTCCATGATCGCGTTGAGCAGCGCGGGCATGTAATGCTGGACGTGCGTCTGGCCGGTCTTGAGCGTCAGTCCCTTCTCCATGAAGGCCCCGAGCGGGAACTTGTCGACGAAGCCGCCGTACACCGCCGGCATGGAGACGCGCCCGCCCTTGCGGCAGGCGATAATCGCCTGGCGGATGGCGTGGATGCGGTCGGTGCCGGTGAAGGTGCGCACCTTGAGCTCGTCGATGACGTTGTCGACGAACAGGCCGTGCGCCTCCAGGCCCACCGAGTCGATCACCGCGTCGGGCCCGATCCCGCCGGTCATCTCCATCAGCGCCTCATAGACCTTCGATTCCTCGAAGTTGATCACCTCGGCGCCGAACTGCCTGGCGAGCTCTAATCGCCGCGGAAAGTGGTCGATCGCGATCACGCGCTCGGCCCCCATCAGGAACGCCGACTGCACCGCAAACAGCCCAACAGGCCCGCAACCCCACACCGCGACGGTGTCGCCGGGCTCGATCTCCGCATATTCCGCCGCCTGCCAGCCGGTCGGGAGGATGTCCGACAGGAACAGGACCTTGTCGTCGTCCACGCCGTCCGGGATCACGATTGGGCCGACGTCGCTGAACGGCACTCGGACATATTCCGCCTGGCCGCCGGCATAACCGCCGGTCATGTGGCTGTAGCCGAACAGTCCCGACATCTCGTGCCCGTAGGCGGCGCGCGCGATGTCCTGATTGTCGGCCGGCAGCCCGTTGGGGCAGGCCGAATACTGGTGCTTGTTGCAGTGGTAGCAGCTGCCGCAGGAGATGGTGAACGGCACCACCACGCGCTGTCCCTTCTGGAGCGTGGACTTGGGCCCGACCTCCACCACCTCGCCCATGAACTCGTGGCCCAGGATGTCACCCGACTGCATGGTCGGGATGAAATGGTCGTAGAGGTGCAGGTCCGATCCGCAGATCGCGGTTGAGGTCACCTTGATGATCGCGTCGCGCGGGTTGACGATGCCGGGGTCGGGAACGTTGTCGATGCGGACGTCGTGCTTGCCGTGCCAGGTGAGCGCCTTCACAATCCCATCTCCTCGAACTCTTCCCGGTTCTTGGCCGGGGTGGCGATCTCGCCGGTTTCCATCAGCTGCTTGAAGCGGTTGAGGTCGCGGCGCGCCTGGATCGCGGGCTCACGCTGAAACATCTTGGCGATCACCTTGCCGATGACGCCGCCGGGCGGATCATAGAGGATGGTGGCGGTCACGACCGTGCCGCGTTCGCCGGCGTCGCGGAAGGTGACGGTGCCGCTGTTCGGCACGTCCGCGCCTTCCTCCGAGGTCCAGGCGATGTACTTGCCCGCGCGCTCCTCCGTGACGACCGCGACCCACTCGACCGTTCGGCCGCCGGGTGCCTTGACCACCCAGCGGGAGCGCCGGTCGTCGAGCACGTCGATCCGTTCGACGTTCTCCATGAAGCTTGGCAGGTTCGCGAAGTCGCGGAAGAAGTCGTAGAGTTCCTGCGCGGGCTTGTTGATCGTCACGGCGCGCGCAAGCAGGGTGTCGCCGTGCGGGTCGGGGATGCCGACCTGTTCGGCGGCACCCGCCAGCTTGGAGGCGGTGACGGGTGCGTCGTCGGTCTGGATGTCGCTCATCGCCGCGCGCTCACGCCGGCTCGGCCGAGAGGTCGGCGGTGGCGTTGACCTGCCCGGTTGCGAGGCCGGTCAGGATCTCGTCGGTCGCCTTCTCCTCCGCGAGCGTCTCCGCGAGCACCGCGGCACAGTCGCTGCGGCCGAGCTGCTCGGCCCAGGCGATCAGCGTGCCGTAGCGGGTGATCTCGTAATGCTCGACCGCCTGGGCGTTCGCGATCAGCGCCGCGTCGAGCACGGCCTTGTCGGCGATCTCGCCGGCGGTCTCGTTCGCTTCCTTGATGATCCCGTCGATCGCGGGGCAGGTGACCGCCTTCGGCGTCTGACCGTGCATCTCGAACACCTGCTCCAGCCGCGTGATCTGGCCCTCGGTCTCCTGCAAATGGCGCTCGAACCCGGCCTTCAGCTCGGGCGCGGTCGCCTTCTCGATCATCTTCGGCAGCGCCTTGGTGATCTGATGCTCGGCGTAGTAGATGTCCTGCAGCGTGTGGACGAACAGATCGTCGAGCGTCGCGATATCCTTGCTGAACAGTCCCATCGGGAGCCTCCGTGATGCGAGTGCCGCGATGCGGCGGACTCGCTCTCAACGAGGCGATCGGTCATCTGTTGCAGGCAAAGTCCCAAAGCTGATCCATGTTAGCAAGCTAAAGGATCAGCCAAATGGGAAGCCGCGACGGGCAGGAGCGGTGGTGGACGCACTTGGGCTCGAACCAAGGACCCGCTGATTAAGAGTCAGCTGCTCTACCAACTGAGCTATGCGTCCGGTGACCGGCTGGTTGCGGCGCCGTTGAGGGCGCCGCCGCGATCGGGAGGGCGCCCACTACCACCTCCCGCACCGAATGCAACCCTGTTTTTCTCACCAGCCGCCCGGCGCGCGGCGGTTCTGGCGGTCGATCGCCATCAGCAGCCCCAGGCAGATCATCACCGTCATCAGCGCCGAGCCGCCGAAGCTGACGAGCGGCAGCGGAATGCCGACCACCGGCGCCAGCCCCATCACCATCATCAGGTTAATCGCGACGTAGAAGAAGATGGTCGTGGCGAGCCCAGCCGCCGCCAGCCGCTCGAACCGGCCGCTCGCGTTGACACCGACCATCACGCCCCAACGGATCAGCAGCATGTAGGCGCCGATGATGAAGAAGCCGCCGATCAGCCCCCATTCCTCCGCCATGGTCGCGAAGGCGAAGTCGGTGTGCCCTTCCGGCAGATAGTCGAGGTGGCTCTGGCTGCCGTTCAGGAAGCCCTTGCCGCCGAGCCCGCCCGAGCCGATCGCGATCTTGGACTGGCTGATGTGGTAGCCGGTGCCGAGTGGGTCGCTGTCCGGATCGAGGAAGATCAGGATGCGGTGGCGCTGATAGTCGTGGAGGACGAAATTGAAGGCGAGCGGCACGGCGACCGCCATCAGCGCCGCACCGCCGACGAACAGCCGGAGCGGAACGCCCGCCAGGAACATCACTGTTACACCGCCAAACGCGATCATGAGCCCGGTGCCGAGGTCGGGCTGGGTCATCACCAGCACGAACGGCAGCCCGACGAGCACACCCGCCGGGATCAGCGAGGGCAGGCGCCGCGTCTCCGCCGGGGGAAGGATCGCATAGAAGCGCGCAAGGGTGAGCACGATCGCAGGCTTCATCAGCTCGGACGGCTGCAGCCTGATGAAGCCGAGGTCGAGCCAGCGCTGCGACCCGCCGCGCACCGCGCCGAGCAGTTCCACCAGCACCAGTAGCACCAGCAGCACGCCGTAGGTGGGGAAGGCGGCCCGCGCATAGGTGGCGGTAGAGACACGCGACAGCCCCACCGCAAGGCCGAGGAACGCGCCGAAGCGCACCGCCTGCGACAGTGCCCAAGGCTTGATGCTGCCGCCGGCGGCGGAGAACAGCACGACCAGCCCGAAGCCGCCGATCAGGATGACGAGCAGCAGGATACGCCAGGGCAGCTGCGCGAGCGGGGCGGGAACGAAGCCGCTGACCGGCGCCTTCATCGGGTCTCTCCTGGCGCGCTGCCGTTCGCCACGGTGGCATTCGCCGCTTCGGCGGCCGCTCTTGCCGCCTCCGCCTGGGCAGCAGCGGCGGCGGCGGCTTCGGGCGTGCCCGGCTGCGTGGCGGCGAACGCCCGCGCCTTCACCGCCATGCGGGTGGGAATGTCGCCGCCCCATTGCGTCTCGAAGCGCGACAGCGACTCCATCGCCTTGGGCTTGTCGAAGAGGTAGGTCAGCACGTCCTTAGCAACCGGCGCGGCGGCACGCGCGCCGCCAAGGCCATGCTCGATGACGACGGAGGCGGCGTAGCGCGGCTGGTCGACGGGCGCGAAGCAGATGAACAGGCCATGGTCGCGGTACTTCCAGTCGCCGCCCTGACCACGCAGCCGGTCAACGATGCGCCGGACCTGCGCCGTGCCGGTCTTGCCGCCCATCCGGATGCCCGGGAGCGGCAGCTTGGACGCGACGGCGGTACCTGCGCCGTTCACCACCTCGTCCATTCCGCCGCGCACGATGGCGAGGTGCTCGGGCGCGACATCGAGCAGCGGGATCGGCTGGCGCGCCGTCGCGAGCAGCCGCGGTGTCAGCGCGCGACCCGACGCGATCCGGGCCGCCGACAACGCCAGCTGGAAGGGGCTGACCAGCACATAACCTTGGCCGATCGCGGCGTTGAGCGTGTCAGCCTGCGTCCACTCCTGATTGTAGCGGCGCTGCTTCCACGCGGTGTCGGGCACCGTGCCGTAGCGCTGTGAGGGAAGCGGCAGGTCGTATTCGGCGCCGAACCCCAGCTTGCGCGCGGCGGCCGCGATCGCGTCGATCCCGACCTGCCGTCCGACCGTGTAGAAATAGGTGTTGCAGCTGCGCGCGATGGCGGTGTGCATGTTCATCGGCCCGTGCCGCCCGAGGCAGCCGAAACGGCGGTTGCCGAGCTGATAGCCGCCGTTGCAGTAGACGAAGCGGGTCGGATCGACGCCGGCGCCGAGCGCCGCCAGCGCGGTTGCGGGCTTGAAGGTGGAGCCCGGCGGATAGAGGCCCTGGAGCGACTTGTTGGTGAGCGGCAGATGGTCGTCCTCCGACAGCATCTTCCATTCGAGCCGGCTGATCCCGTCGGAGAAGCCGTTGGGATCGTACGCGGGCATCGAGACCATGGCGAGGATGTCGCCGGTCAGCGTGTCGAACACGATGACGGAGCCGGACTCCGGCCCTAGCCGCCGCGCGGCGAACTCCTGCAGGCCGGCGTCGATGGTCAGGCGGACCGTCCTGCCCGGCGTGTCGGCGCGGGTTGCAAGCTCACGCACCAGCCGGCCGCGCGCGGTGACCTCCACCCGCTTCGCACCCGGCTTGCCGCGCAGCAGCGGCTCCAGCTTCTTCTCCAGCCCGTCCTTGCCGATCTTGAAACCTGGCGTGACCAGCAGCGGGTCCTTGGTCTCCTGATACTGCTCGGCCGAGGCGCTGCCGACATAGCCGGTCAGGTGCGCGACGGCGGCGCCTTGCGGATAGTTGCGGGAGAAGCCGCGGGTAGGCGCCACGCCGGGCAGTTCGGGGAGGCGGACGCTCACCGCCGCGAACTGCTCCCAGCTGAGGTTCTCCGCGACCTTCACCGGCTGAAAGCCAGCCGCGCTTTTCAGGTCGGTCCTGATCCGGGTGACCTCCTCCTCGCCCAGCGGCAGCAGCCGGGCGAGGTTGGCGATCACTTGATCGGGATCGGCCAGGCGGCTGGGAATGATGTCCACGCGGAAGTCGGTGCGGTTGTTGGCGATCGGCGTGCCGTAGCGATCGACGATCCATCCCCGCCGCGGCGGGGAGAGCGTCAGGTTGACGCGGTTGCTTTCCGACAGCAGCGCGTAGCGCTCGTTCTCCGCTACCGCGAGCCAGGTCATTCGCCCGGCGAGCAGCGCCCCCACGCCGATCTGGAGCCCCGACAGGAGCATGGCGCGCCGGGTGAAGGTTGACGCCTGGGTCGCCTCGTTGGCGAGCTGCCCGCCCCCGATCATCGTGCCCGCCGCCGTCGCTCGTCGATCCCGGCCGCGATCCGCGCGGCGAGCGGGTAGAGCGCGACGCCGACCGCGGCCTGGAGCAGGACCGGCGTGGTGACGGGCGCACCGAGCGGTGCCGCGAACAGCCGCATGCCGAGCAGGCAGAAGGTGACCGCGCCGCCCGCGATGAACCAGTCCTGCCAGAAGCCGCGCCAGACCAGCCGGTGATCGATCATGTCGATTGCGATATAGATCAGAGTCCACAGCGCCATCGCGCTGCCGAACGGCTGACCGCTGACCAGGTCGTCGAACAGGCCGAGTGGAAGCGGCCCCCAGCTCGGGAACAGCTCGGGATCGCGCAGCCGGAAGGCGAGCAGCATCAGCAGCCCGAACGGCGGCAGGAACGGCACGGTTGCGACCAGCGGCACCAGCGTGACGAGCGAGCCGACCATGATCGCCGCCGACGCAACCGCGATGCGCCGCCGCTCCGTGGGCGGCGCGTCGAACTTCGAAGGGCGGGGCGCGCGCATCAGGGCGCGGCCGGCCGCTCTGGCAGCGGCGCGGGGCGGAACGGGCGCTGGACCAGCGCGAAATCGAGCGAGTCCGGGTCGGCGAGCATGCGCCCCGGCGCGGCGTCACGCGCAGACTGGGTGACCCGCGCGACCGGGATGTTGGGCGGGTATAGCCCGCCGGTGCCGGACGTGACGAAGGTATCGCCGCGCTGGAACGGCGCGTTGGCGGAGCCGGCCGAGCGGATGTCGAGCTGTCCGTCGCCGCGGCCGGACGCGATCGCGGGCAGGTTGTCGCGGGTGCGGCGGACGGGCACGATGCTCTCCGCATCGATCAGCAGCAGGACGCGCGCGGAGTTGAACCCGGTCTCGATCACGCGGCCGATCAGCCCCTCCGGTCCGCGCACCGGCATGCCCGGCTCCACGCCCTGTCGGCGGCCGGCATTGAGCGTGGCGAAGCGCCGTGTGCTGCTAGCGGTCGAACTCACCAGCCGCGCGGCGACGACCGGCGTCACCTCGATGTCCCGGATGCGCAGCAGCGCGCGGAGGCGGCGGTTCTCCGCATTGATCATCCGGGCGCGGGTAACGATCGCGTGCTCGCGCGCGAGCTGGGTGCGCAGCTCGCGGATCTTGTCGGCGCCGCCGAAATAGTCGGCGAGGCTGCCGGGCGACGTCGCCGCGCGGCGCAGGCCGGCGAGCCCGGAGGAGATCGGCGTCGTCGCCTCCGCCACCGCCGAGCGGAAGGCGGCGAACACCGGCGGGTTGAAGAAGGACAGCAGCACCAGCACCAGCCCGACCACGACGCCGCTCGCCGCGGCAACATAGCCGATGAACACGCCATATTGCGCACGGCGCGAGAACCCCGTCCGCTTCGCAGAGGGCGGTGCCATGCCCCGGCGTCCCCCGCGCTAAGCCGTCAGACCGACAGGAGCACGCCGCGGAACGCCGGATCCTCCAGCGCGCGGCCGGTGCCGAGCGCGACGCAGGTCAGCGGATCCTCGGCAACCGTCACCGGCAGCCCGGTTTCGTCGCGCAGCACCTCGTCCAGTCCCTGCAGCAGCGCGCCGCCGCCGGTCAGCACGATGCCCTGGTCGACGATGTCGGCGGCGAGCTCGGGCGCGGTGTTCTCCAGCGCGATGCGGACGCCCTCGACGATCGCGGAGACCGGCTCCGACAGCGCCTCGGCGATCTGGCCCTGGTTGATCTGGATTTCCTTGGGCACGCCGTTCACCAGGTCGCGCCCCTTGATGTGGAGCGTCAGGCCGATGCCGTCGGTCGGCGGCTTCGCGATGCCGACGTCCTGCTTGATCCGCTCGGCGGTCGCTTCGCCGATCAGCAGGTTGTGGTTTCGGCGGACGTAGGAGACGATCGCCTCGTCCATCTTGTCGCCGCCGATCCGGACGGAGGTGGAGTAGGCCAGCCCGCGCAAGGAGAGCACCGCGACTTCGGTCGTGCCGCCGCCGATGTCGACCACCATCGACCCGATCGGCTCCGTTACCGGCATGTCGGCGCCGATCGCGGCGGCCATTGGCTCCTCGATCAGGAAGACCTGGGACGCGCCGGCGTTGGAGGCCGCGTCGCGGATCGCGCGGCGCTCGACGGAGGTGGAGCCCGACGGCACGCAGATCACGATCTGAGGCCAGCGCATCATCGACTTGCGCCCGCCGTGGACCTTGCGGATGAAGTGCTTGATCATCTCCTCCGCCACGTCGATGTCGGCGATCACGCCGTCGCGAAGCGGGCGGATCGCCTCGATCGAGCCAGGCGTCTTGCCCATCATCAGCTTGGCGTCGTCGCCCACCGCGCGGACCTTCTTCGCGCCGTTGATCGTCTCGATCGCAACCACGGAGGGCTCGTTCAGCACGACCCCGCGGCCGCGGACGTAGACCACCGTGTTCGCGGTGCCGAGATCGATCGCCATGTCGTGCGACATGAATTTGAACAGCCGCGAGAAACCACTCATCCGAAGAACACCCGTCCTGGCCGCGGTCAGCGCTCCCGCGGCGGTTCGCACAAAAATCAGCCGCCCCCGTTTCGCACATCCGGCCCAAAAGGCCGCGCGATTTCTGCGGTAACGGGTCGCGGGATGGCGCCGCTTGGGCTACAGCTTGCCCCATGTCAATACGGCGCCTGCCCGAGCATCTCGTCAATCGGATCGCGGCCGGGGAAGTGGTGGAACGCCCCGCTTCCGCGCTAAAAGAAATGGTCGAGAATGCGCTGGACGCGGGTGCCCGGCGGATTGCGGTCAGGCTGGCGGCGGGCGGCACCGACAGCATCGAGGTGAGCGACGACGGCTGCGGCATGACTCCGGCCGAGATGGCGCTGGCGCTGGAGCGGCACGCGACCTCCAAGCTGCCGGACGAGGCAATCGAGGCGGTGACGACGCTTGGTTTTCGCGGCGAGGCGCTGCCCTCGATCGCGAGCGTCGCCACGCTGACGCTTGAGAGCCGCGTCCGCGGCGCGGACGGCTGGTCGCGTGTCGTCGACAACGGCGCGGTCGTCGCGGAGGGGCCGGCCGCGCTGCCGCCCGGCACGCGGGTGCGGGTGGATGGGCTGTTCGCGCGGGTGCCTGCACGGCGCAAGTTCCTGCGCTCCGCAAAGGCGGAATACGCAGCCTGCCTCGACGTCGTCCGGCGGCTCGCGATGGCACGTCCCGACGTCGCCTTCTCACTGGAGCACGACGGCCGCCGCAGCCTTGCGGTGCAGGCGGACGAGGACCGGCCCGCGCGCGTGGCGGCGCTGACCGACCGCGACCTTGCGGCCAACTGCGTCGTGATCGAGCTGGAGCGCGAGGGGCTTAGGCTCGGCGGCATCGCGGGCCTCCCGACCTTCAACCGCGGCATCGCCGACCACCAGTACCTGTTCGTCAACGGCCGACCCGTCAAGGATCGGTTGCTGGTCGGCGCGGTGCGGGGCGCCTACGCGGAGATGCTGCCACGCGACCGCCACCCGGTGCTCGCGCTGTTCCTTGACGTGCCCGCCGACGTCGTCGACGTGAACGTCCATCCTGCCAAGACCGAGGTGCGGTTTCGCGACCCGGCGCTGGTCCGCGGACTGATCGTGAGCGGCCTGCGCCGGGCGCTCGACGAGGCGGGGCACCGCGCGGTGCAGCGTCCGAGCGCAGCCGCGCTCGGCGCGTGGCAGGCGGAGCCGCTGGCGGCATCACCGCCCGCGAGCGGGTGGGGCGGACTCGACCTGCTCGAACGCCCCGCCACGGGAGCGCTCCACGATCGCCGCCCGAGCTTCATCGCCCCGCCGCCGCAGGCGCGCGTCGAGCCCGCCTGGGCGCCGCCGCCCGACACGTTGTCCTACCCGCTTGGCGTCGCGCGCGGGCAGGTCGCCAGGACCTACATCGTCGCGGAGGCGGAGGACGGGCTCGTCATCGTCGATCAGCACGCCGCGCACGAGCGGCTGGTGCTCGAACGGATGCGCGCCGCGGTCGTCGCCGGCGGGGTCGCCGCACAGGCGCTGCTGATCCCGGACGTGGTCGAGCTCGACGAGCCGGCGTGCGACCGGCTGGAGGCGCGGGCGGAGGAGTTGACGGGGTTCGGGCTCGAGCTGGAACGCTTCGGCCCGCGCGCGGTGCTGGTCCGCGCAACCCCCGCGCTGCTCGGCCACACCGACGTCGCGGCGCTCGTCACCGACATCGCGGACGAGCTCGCCGCCTTCGACCAGTCCCTCACACTCCGCGACCGGCTCGACCACGTCGCCGCGACCATGGCCTGCCACGGCTCGGTCCGCGCGGGCCGGGTGCTGTCGGTCGCGGAGATGAACGCGCTGCTGCGCGAGATGGAGGTGACGCCGCACTCCGGCCAGTGCAACCACGGCCGCCCGACCTGGGTGAAGCTGGCGCACGGTGACATCGAGAAGCTCTTCGGCCGCCGGTGACAATTGCGGCGAGGGCGCGGGCGTGACATGGCCTCATGCGCCATGTGGTCACCTGCCTCGCGCTGGGAGCTATTCCCCCGCTGGTTGAAGAGGCTGAGCTACGTCGTCGGCGTTCCGGCGTGGCTGGCGATAATGGTCATGGCGTTCTCCGGCGCGATCCCGCAGCATCGGACGGTGTTCTTCATCCTGTTCGGCGCGTTCGGTGCGGTCGGCATGTGCCAGACCGTGTTCGTCGCGCGTGCCTTGTTGCGGAAGCTGATCTAGCAAACGCCCGCGTCACTTCCCGACGCCCGCGCTCACGATCAAGGTAGACGCGATGACTCTTGCCGTTCCCGTCCTCTACCTGCTCGCGGCCGCGTGCGAGATCGCGGGGTGCTTCGCCTTCTGGTCATACTTGCGGCTGGGGCAAGGGGCGTGGGTGCTGCTGCCGGGCGTGGCAGCGCTGATCGCGTTCGCGTGGCTGCTAACTCTGGTCCCGAGCGATGCCGCGGGGCGGGCGTTTGCGGCCTACGGCGGCGTTTACATCGCCGCTTCGCTCATCTGGCTGTGGAGCGTGGAGGGAGTGCGGCCCGACCGCTGGGATCTGATCGGCGCGGCACTGTCCCTGATCGGGGCAGGCATCATCCTGCTGGCGCCGCGGAGCTGAACGGCTCGTTCAGCGCAGCGCAACCTTTTGCCACAGGCGCGCATTGAAGCACCAAACCAACTTTGCTGAAGTGGCTCAGGTCATGAAGTCGATCGTCCCCGTCTTTCTCGCGCTAATCCCGCTCGCCGCCGTCGTCAGCGCCTGCGTCGCGGTGCCGTAAGGCCCGCGCCCTTAGCGCCTGAACGAGAAGGGCCGCCCGCAACGATGGTTGCGGGCGGCCCTTCTGTTTGTCGCGGCTGCGAAGCGGATCAGCCCTGCGCGGGCTGGTCCTCCGCAGTCACCTCGGCAGTGGCGCCCGGCTCGGCGTTGGGATCATAGTCCTCGGTGAAGCCCGCCTCGTCCTTCTCGAACATCGCGGCCATCACGTCGACACCCTGCGACTGCAGCTCGGCCTCCTCCGGCGAGCGGGCGACGTTGACCTTGACGGTCACGGCGACCTCCGGGTGGAGCGCAACGCGCACCTCGTACACGCCGATCGCCTTGATCGGGCGGTCGAGCACGACCTGGCTCTTGGTGACCTTGTGGCCGTCGGCGACCAGCGCCTCGACCAGGTCGCGGACCGCGACCGAGCCGTAGAGCTGACCGGTGTTCGACGCCTGACGGATCAGGGTGACCTGCGCGTCCTTGAACGAGCCCGCTTCCTTCTCGGCCTCGCCGCGCCGGTTGGCGTTCTCGCTCTCGATGCGGGCGCGATTCGCCTCGAACACCTTCTTGTTGGCCTCGTTGGCGCGCAGCGCCTTCTTGCGCGGCAGCAGGTAGTTGCGGGCGAACCCGTCCTTCACCTTCACCACGTCGCCGATGGCGCCGAGCTTCTCGACGCGCTCAAGCAGAATGACGTCCATGTCTGCTAGCTCCTCACTTCACGATGTAGGGCAGCAGGCCCAGGTGGCGAGCGCGCTTGATCGCGGTGGCGAGCTCGCGCTGCTTCTTGGCCGACACGCTGGTGATGCGCGAGGGCACGATCTTGCCGCGCTCGGACACGAAGCCCTGCAGCAGGCGGACGTCCTTGTAGTCGATCCGCGGCGCATCCTTGGCGCTGAACGGGCACGACTTGCGGCGGCGGAAAAATGCGCGGGCCATTATGCGAGCTCCTCCTGGTCACGGCGCGGGCCACGGTCGGGGCGGTCGCCACGCTCCGGGCGGTCGCCACGGTCGGCGCGACGCTCACGGTCGCGCTCCTGCTTGCGCATCATCACGGTCGGACCCTGCTCCAGCTCGTCCACGCGGACGGTCATGAAGCGGATGATGTCCTCGTTGATGCCCTGCTGGCGCTCCAGCTCGGCGACCGTGTCGCCCGGGCCGTCGATCTCCAGCATGACGTAGTGCGCCTTGCGGTTCTTGGCGATCCGGTAGGCCAGGGAGCGCAGGCCCCAAGTCTCGGTCTTGACGACCTTGCCGCCCTTGTCCTCGACGATCTTGGTCGCGGCTTCCGCCAGCGCGTCCACCTGCGCCTGTGCCAGATCCTGGCGCGCAAGGAACGTGTGCTCGTAAAGAGCCATGGTTCTTCTCACTGTTGGCCGATCGCTGACATGGCCCCGTGCCATGCCCCTCCGGCTGTCGTCCGATGCAAACAGCATCGGGGCGGGGGAGACTGGCTCCTCCGCCCCGGCTGTGGTGCCCTTAGCGATTTCGCGCCGAAAGGCAAGCGGGCCTTAGTTGAAGGCGCCGCCCAGCACCGCCCCGATCAGGCCGCTGGCGACCGCGACCAGCACCGCGTCGTTGCCCGACTGCACCCACTGGTAGCCCCGCGGCGGTGCGTAGAGGCGGCGGCTGCGGTACTGGCGCCAGTCGTTGATCTGGCGGTAGTTGCGCGCCTCCGCCCGATTGAAGCGCTGACCCTTGTACCACTTCGCGCGGTAGTTGACCCGGGCGGGCGCCTGGCGGACGGTCTGCTTCTTCACGACCACCGTGCCATTCGGCTTGTAGCGGACGGTCTGGTGCGTCTGGCGGACCTGCGCCTCCGCGGGTGCGGCGGCGACGATGGGGCTCGCGACCAGCGTGGTGGCGAGGGCGGCGATCAGAACCTTCTTCATCTCGTGTCTCCGTGTCAGAGGCGCCGTCTGCGGCGTCGAGGGAGAATTTGGGCTCCACCCTTCGCACGCGCATGTCACGTCCTGCGCGAAATGGTCGCGGATTGTCGCAGAAGGACAGGCAAGCTGTCAGTTGGTTCAGCCTTGCCCTGATCCCCTGCGCTGCCTAGGCGCGCCTGTCACAATCAAGAGGTCGGTCATGCGCGCGTTCATCTTCCCGGGGCAGGGCAGCCAGTCGGTCGGCATGGGCGCCGCGCTCGCCGCCGCCAGTCCGCGCGCGCGCGAGGTTTTTCAGGAGGTCGACGACGCACTCGGCCAGCACCTCTCCCGCCTGATGGCGGAGGGGCCGGAGAGCGACCTCCAGCTGACGGAGAACGCGCAGCCGGCGATCATGGCGAACGCGATTGCGGTGCTGCGGGTGCTGGAGCGGGAAGGCGGCGTGCGCCTGTCCGACACGGCGGACGTCGTCGCCGGCCACTCGCTCGGCGAGTACACTGCGCTCTGCGCGGCCGGCGCGCTGGACCTCGCGACCACTGCGCGGCTGCTGAAGACCCGCGGGCGGGCGATGCAGGCGGCGGTGCCGGTCGGCGAGGGCGCCATGGCCGCACTGCTCGGTGCCGACCGCGAGAAGGCGGAGGCGATCGCCGCTGCCGCGGCCGAAGGCGAAGTCTGCACCGTCGCCAACGACAATGATCCGGGTCAGGTCGTGATCTCCGGTGCGCGCGGAGCGATCGAGCGCGCGGTGCCGCTCGCCAAGGAGATGGGGGCGAAGCGCGCGGTGCTGCTGCCCGTGTCCGCGCCCTTCCACTGCCCGCTGATGCAGCCGGCGGCCGAGGCGATGGCGGCGGCGCTCGCCGATGTCTCGCTCCAGGCGCCGCTCGTCCCCGTCTACGCCAACGTCACCGCCGCGCCGGTCGCCGATCCGGCGGTTATAAAGGCGCTGCTGGTCGAACAGGTCACCGGCATGGTTCGCTGGCGCGAGTCGGTGCAGGCGATGTGGGCGGCCGGGGTCACCGACTATGTCGAACTCGGCGGCAAGGTGCTCGCCCCCATGGTCAAGCGCACTGCGCTCGACGCAACCACCGCAAGCGTGGTCGGCATGGACGACATCGAGGCGTTGCTGAAGCTGTTGTAAGAAGATGGTTCAGAGAAGGCGCAAAGGCGCAAAGAGGAGATGGTAGAGCTTGAGGCAGCGGCAGCGGATGTCATCGACGCGGCCCTGATGATCCATCGACGGATCGGGCCGGGGTTGCTCGAGAGCGCACACGAGGCGATCCTGGCGGCGGAACTGACGCGGCGCGGTCATCAGATCTCGCGGCAGCAGGCGATCAGCTTCGCCTTCAATGGGTTGCGCTTCGACAACGCCTTTAGGATCGACCTGATCGTCAACCTAGGACTGATCGTAGAGATCAAGTCCGTCGAGCGCCTCGCGGCCGTTCACACAAAGCAACTTCTCACGTACCTGAGATTGATGGAGCAGCCCCTCGGGCTGCTCATTAACTTTGGTGGGGAGACACTGCGCGAGGGGCTCAAGCGCGTCGTGAACAATCACATCTTCGCGCCTTAGCGCCTTCTCTGAGCCAACTTTCCTTTCTCTTCCTTCTTCGGAGCAAGACCTAATGTTTGACCTGACAGGCATGACCGCGCTGGTGACAGGCGCGTCGGGGGGGATCGGGTCCGCGATCGCGCGGGGGCTGGCGGCGCGGGGCGCGCGGTTGGCGGTGAGCGGGTCCAACGCGGAAAAGCTGACGCGCTTTCGCAAGGAGCTCGGCGGCGAGCACGTCGCGGTGCCGTGCGACCTGTCGAACCCGGTCGCGGTCGATCAGCTGGTGCCCGCGGCTGTCGCGGCGCTCGGCGGGCGGCTCGACATCCTGGTCAACAACGCCGGCGTCACCCGCGACAACCTGGCGATGCGGATGAAGGACGAGGAGTGGGCGGAGGTCATCCGCATCAACCTGGAGGCCGCGTTCCGCCTGGTCCGCGCCGCCGCCAAGCCAATGATGAAGGCGCGGTTCGGGCGCGTGATCTCCATCACGTCGGTGGTCGGACAGACCGGCAACCCGGGCCAGGCGAACTATGCAGCGTCGAAGGCCGGACTGGTCGGCATGAGCAAGGCGCTGGCGCAGGAACTCGCCAGCCGCAACATCACCGTCAACTGCGTCGCGCCGGGCTTCATTCGCTCCGCCATGACCGAGGCCTTGCCGGAAGCGCAGAAGGCCGCGCTGCTCACCCGTATTCCGGCCGGCGACCTGGGAACGGGCGAGGACATCGCCGCTGCCGTCGTCTATCTTGCCAGCCGCGAGGCGGGCTATGTCACCGGGCAGACGCTGAGCGTCAACGGTGGCATGGCGATGATCTAGGCCGATATTAACAAGGGCTGCACGCCCCTTGCGCGGCTCCCGGGCGCGCTCTAGGTGCGGTCACCAACAGACCTCCCGCAGAAGGACAAGGGACATGAGCGAGACTGCCGACCGCGTGAAGAAGATCGTCGTCGAGCACCTGGGCGTCGAGGCCGACAAGGTGACCGAGGATGCGAGCTTCATCGACGATCTGGGCGCGGACAGCCTCGACATCGTCGAGCTCGTGATGGCGTTCGAGGAGGAGTTCGGCGTCGAGATCCCCGACGATGCCGCGGAGAAGATCACGACCGTCAAGGACGCGATCACCTACATCGACGAGCACAAGGGCTGATCGCCCGGCGTCGCCGCGCGGACGCGCGGCGGCACAAATCCTAGCGGCTCCCCGTCCCGGGTTTTCCAAGGGGCCGGGAGCCGTTGGTGTTTCACGACAAGAAGGATCTGGAGAAGCGTATGCGCCGCGTCGTCGTGACCGGGCTCGGCCTGGTGACCCCGCTGGGAGCGGACGTCGAAACCGCGTGGAAGAACATCGTCGCGGCGAGATCCGGCGCGGCGACGATCACCCGCTTCGATGCCACCGACTTCCACACCAACTATGCGTGCGAGGTGAAGCCGGCCGATCACGAGTACGGCTTCGACCCGAACAAGCGCGTCGACCACAAGGTCCAGCGCCAGGTCGATCCCTTCATCGTCTACGGCATCGACGCCGCCAGCCAGGCGCTGGAGGACGCGGGTCTTACCGACATGAGCGAGGCGGAGCGGTTCCGGGCCGGCTGCTCGATCGGTGCAGGGATCGGCGGGCTGCCGGGGATCGAGAGCGAGTCGCTGGTGCTCGCGGCCAAGGGGCCGAAGCGGGTCAGCCCGCACTTCGTCCATGGCCGGCTGATCAACCTCATCTCGGGCCAGGTTTCGATCAAATACGGGCTGATGGGTCCGAACCACGCGGTCGTCACCGCCTGTTCGACCGGGGCGCACTCGATCGGGGACGCGGCGCGGATGATCGCGGCCGACGACGCCGACGTCATGCTGGCGGGCGGCGCGGAGGGCGCGATCTGCCCGATCGGGATCGCCGGATTTGGCCAGGCGCGCGCGCTTTCGACCGGCTTCCGCGACGATCCGACCCGCGGCAGCCGGCCGTACGACAAGGATCGCGACGGCTTCGTCATGGGTGAAGGCGCGGGCGTGGTCGTACTGGAAGAGTATGAGCACGCGAAGGCGCGCGGCGCGACCATCTATGCCGAGGTGATCGGCTACGGCCTGTCGGGCGACGCCTATCACGTCACCGCGCCGCATCCGGAAGGGTCGGGCGCGTTCCGGTCGATGGAGATGGCGTTGCGCAAGTCGGGCCTGGCGCTCGAGGACATCGACTATATCAACGCCCACGGCACCTCGACCCCGCTCGGCGACGAGCTGGAACTCGGCGCGGTCCGCAAGCTGTTCGGCTCGGCGATGGGCGGAGTCAGCATGTCGTCGACCAAGTCGGCGATCGGCCACCTGCTGGGCGGCGCGGGCGCGGTGGAGAGCATCTTCTGCATCCTGGCGATGCGCGACGGCGTGGTGCCGCCGACCCTCAACCTCGACAATCCGAGCGAGAACTGCGCGGGCGTCGACCTGGTACCGCACACCGCCAAGCAGCGGAAGGTGCGGGCGGTGCTGAACAACTCGTTCGGGTTCGGCGGCACCAACGCGTCGCTGGTACTGCGCGCGATCTGATCGGCGGGGCGGCGGCGGTCCGATGCGCAAGCTGGGTTGTATCGGGCTGATCCTCGCCCTGCTGGGCGTCGCCGCGTTGTTCCTGGTCGTCCAGAGCTGGGGCGGAGCGGGGCCGCTCGCGCGCAACACCTCCGTACTGGTGCCGGACGGCGCGACGCTCACCCGCGCGGCTACGGAGCTCGAGAAGGCCGGCGTGATCCGCTCCGCCGGCCGCTTCCTGCTGCTCGCGCGCGTGTTCGGCAGCGACGACCCGATCCGCGCGGGCGAGTACCGCTTCCCGGCCAACATCAGCCCGGCCGACGCGCTGAAGCTGCTGCAGGGCGGACGCACGCTCCAGCGCTTCGTGACGGTGCCGGAGGGCTGGCCCTCGATCATGGTCCACGACGCGCTGATGAAGGCGCCGGAGCTGACCGGCCCGGTCGCCGTTCCGGCGGAGGGCAGCGTGCTCCCCGACAGCTACAGCTACCAGCGCGGCGACACCCGCGCGGCGGTCACGGAGCGGATGAAGACGGCGATGCGGCGCTATCTGGCGGCGGCGTGGCAGCGCCGCAAGCCGACGACGCCGGTCCGGACGCCGCAGGAGGCGCTGATCCTGGCCTCGATCGTCGAGAAGGAGACCGGTAAGCCGGCCGAGCGCCGGATGGTGGCCGCGGTCTATTCTAACCGACTGAAGGCGGGAATGCCGCTCCAGGCCGATCCGACCGTGATCTACCCGGTGACGAAGGGACGGCCGCTCGGCCGCAGGATCCTGCGGTCCGAGCTCCAGCGCGACAATGGCTATAACACCTATGCGCGCGCCGGGCTGCCGATCGGGCCGATCGCCAATCCGGGGCGCGCGAGCATCGACGCGGTGCTTGATCCCGCGCCGTCGCCGGCCCTCTACTTCGTCGCGGACGGCAGTGGCGGTCACGTATTCGCGAACACGCTGGCTGAGCACAACGCCAACGTCCAGCGCTGGTATGCGCTCCGCCGCGCGCGGGGCGAGATGTAGCCGCTAGGCGCCGCGCGCCTTCGCCATATCGTATAGCTGGTCAACGAACTTATCGAGTGTTCCGTCCTTCTCGGCGTGGCGGAAGGCGCGGACGCGTTCGACTAGGATCTCGCTCGGCGTCGGCTCCTGGGCGAACAAAGCCATGACCTCATCTGCGAATTCGTCGAGCGGCTGGTAACCGTCGCGGTTCTCCTGGCCGGGCGTCAGGCTTGTCTGCACGCCGGGCGGTGCAAGCTCGATCACCTCGACCTCGCCCTCCAGGACCTTGCGGAGGCTGACGGTGTAGCTGTGAATCGCCGCCTTGGTGGCGCTGTAGGTCGGCGTGGCGGCGAGCGGCACGAACGCGAGGCCCGACGTCACGTTGATGATCGCCGCGTCCGCCTGCCCGCTCAGGTGATCGACCAGCGCGTCGGTCAGGCGGATGGGACCGAGCAGGTTGGTCTCGATCGTCGCCTCGGCATCGGCCAGGTCGCGGGCCTCTCCGGCCTTTTCATAGCGCATGATTCCCGCGTTGTTCACCAGCACGTTGACGGCCGGGTGTGCAGCGAGCAGCCGCTGCGCGAAGTCGACGACGCCGGCCGCGCTTTCGACATCAAGGGTCAGCGTGTGGATGTTGTCGCGGCCGGCCGCCGCGGCGTCGAGCGCCTCCTGCCGCCGTCCGGCGATGATCACGGTGTTGCCGGCGTCGTGCCAACGGTGCGCCAGCGCCTCGCCGATGCCCGAACCGCCGCCCGTGATCAGGATGGTGTTGCCGCTCTGCTTCATGGGTGTCCTCCGGATACTGCGAGCGCGCTAGGTAAGATGGCACGCGGTGATTTGTAGCCGGGCGGCTAGAGGTTCATACGAATGTCGACGACGTGCCCCTCTGGCGCGAGGAGCGCGCAACCCTTGCGGATCGCGCCCGCCACGTCGCCGACGATCGGACGCTGCAGCTGGTAGAGCGAGCGGTAAGCGATGAGGAGCGCCGGCTTGGAGGTATCATGGCGCGCGATGAAGTCGGCTGCGACCCCGCGTGTAGCGCCCGAAAAGCTGTGCATGGTCGCTGGCCCGCTACCCTCGATGCCCTTCTCAAGCAGCGGTCTGAGACGATCGCCCGGGAAGCCGGTCACGTCATAGGTGAACACGATGGACGAGATGCGCAGTCCGTCCGGCTTCTTGCCCGCGATTCGGGTCGCGCGATCGACGCACGCGCTGACGTCCTCGCTGGGCGGTTCGGCACCGCATCCTGCCAGCGCGATCGCCAGTAAGATGCCGGGCGCGCGCATGATCAGCGCGCCAGTGCGGCCGCTTGGCGCGCGGCCGCTTCGGTCTCCTCCAGCGAGCCGCCCGTAATCCAGCTGCCGCCGACGCAGAGCACCGGGCCGAACGCGAGGTAATCGGGTGCGGTCGCGGCGGTGATGCCGCCGGTCGGGCAGAACCTGGCCTCGTAGAACGGGCCGGCGAGCGCCTTCAGCGCCTTCAGCCCGCCGTTCGCCTCGGCGGGGAAGAACTTGAAGTGGCGCAGGCCGAGGTCATAGCCGCGCATCAGGTCGCCGGCATTGGCGATGCCGGGCAGAAACGGCACGCCGCTCTGCACGATCGGCTCGCCAAGCGTTTCCGTCAGCCCGGGGGAGACGATGAACTCGGCGCCGGCCTCAATCACCTGGTCGAACTGACCGGTCGTGACAACGGTGCCCGCGCCGACGATGGCGCCCTCGACCAGCTTCATCTCGCGAATGGCATCGAGGGCGGCCGGGGTGCGCATCGTCACCTCCAGCACCCTGAGCCCGCCGCGGACAAGCGCCTCCGCGAGCGGTCGCGCGGTCGCGGCGTCGTCGATCACCAGCACCGGGATAACCGGGCTGGTCCGCATGATGCTTTCGATGTCGAGCGGGGCGTTGCTGGTCATTGATGCTCCTGCGCGAAGGCGGCCGCGGCGCCGAACAGGCCGGGCTGGGGATGGGTGATGAGCTTGACGGGGATCGAGGCCATTAGGTTGCGGAACCGGCCCTTGGCGACGAAGCGGTCGCCGAAGCCCGAGGCGAGCAGATGGTCCTTGAGCCTGAGCCCGAGACCGCCCGCGATCACCACGCCCTTGGGCCCGTGGGTCAGCGCCAGGTCGCCGGCGACCGCGCCGAGCGCCAGACAGAAGCGGTCGAGCGCCGCCGCCGCTAGGCTGTCGGTCCCCTCTAGCGCGCGGGTCCAGATCGTCTTGTCGTCCAGCCGGTTGATCGCGCGGCCCTCTATTGCGGCCAGCGTCTCGTAGATCGCGACGATACCGGGTCCGGCGACGATGCGCTCGACCGACACGCGGTTGAAGATGCCGCGCAGGTGCTTCAGCAACGCGTCCTCGATCCGGTCGAGCGGCGCGAAGTCGATGTGCCCGCCCTCGGTCTCTACGACATGGTAGCCGGTGGCGGTACGCAGCACGCCCGCGACACCCAGACCCGTGCCGGGACCGCAAACGGTGATCATGCCACGGCCGGGAAGGGCAATGTCCGGGCCGCACAGATGAATGAAGTCGGCATCCGGCACCTGCGCCACGGCATGGCCAACCGCGCCGAAATCATTGACCAGCGTCCAGCTATCGACGTTCAGCCGCTCGCGGATCAGCGGCGGGCGGATGATCCACGGATTGTTCGACAGGCGGATAAGCTCGTCGTTGATCGGGGCTGCGACCGCGATCGCGGCGGCGCGGGGCAGGGTGCCGCCGCGGCTGTGCGCAAAGGCCTCCCAGGCGAGCTGGAGGCTGCCGTGCTCGGCGGTCTTGAGCGTGACCGGCTCGCCGAGCGTCCGGACACGCCCGCCATCCACCTCGGCGATGGCGAAGCGCGCGTGGGTGCCGCCGATATCGACCGCGACGATCTCCACCGCCTACAGTCCCGCGTGTGCTAGCATGGCAGAGCCGCCTTCCTCCGCGGTCGAGCAGCCGGTCCGCATCAGCGCGAACAGCTCGCGGCCGGTGCCGGCGGGCGGCGGTGGCGCCTCGGCCGCCTCGCGCGCGCCCCACTCCTCCGGATCGACCAGCGCGGACAGCACGCCGGCTTCCGCATCAAGGCGGATCACGTCGCCGTCGCGCAGCCGCGCGATCGGACCGCCGCCGAGCGCCTCCGGGCTCAGGTGGATCGCACACGGCACTTTCCCGCTCGCGCCCGACATGCGGCCGTCGGTCACCAGCGCGACGCGGAAGCCGCGGTTCTGGAGCACGCCGAGCGGCGGCGTCAGCTTGTGGAGCTCGGGCATCCCGTTCGCGCGCGGGCCCTGGTAGCGTACGACCACCACCACGTCGCGGTCGAGCTCGCCCGCCTTGAACGCGGCCTGCACCGCGGCCTGGTCGGTGAAGACCCGCGCCGGCGCCTCGATCACCCACCGGTCGCGCTCCACCGCCGACACCTTGATGCAGGCGCGGCCGAGGTTCCCTTCCAAAATCCGGAACCCGCCTTCGGGCGAGAACGGCGCGTCCACCTTGCGCACGATGCTGTCGTCTCCCGGCGCGTCCGGCAGGTCGGCCCAGGCGAGCCGGTCGCCGTCCATGAACGGCTTCCTGGCATAGGCGTCGAGGCCGTCGCCCATGACGGTCAGCACGTCGCCGTGGAGGTAGCCGCCGCGCAGCAGTTCGCGGATGACGAACGGCGGGCCGCCCGCCTCCTCGAAGCCGTTCACGTCTGCCGCGCCGTTCGGATAGACGCGCGCGAGCAACGGCACGACCTTGGACAGGCGGTCGAAGTCCTCCCAGTCGATGAGGATGCCGGCGGCGCGCGCGATCGCGGGCAGGTGGATCAGGTGGTTGGTCGATCCGCCGGTCGCGAGCAGCGCCACTGCCGCGTTCACGACCGCGCGCTCGTCCACCACATGGCCGATCGGGCGATAGTCGTTCCCGGCCCAGCCGATCTCCGTCAGCCGGTGGACGGCGGCGCGGGTCAGCTCCTGGCGGAGCTTGGTGCCCGGGTTGACGAAGGCGGCGGCAGGCAGGTGCAGCCCCATCGCCTCCATCATCATCTGGTTGGAATTGGCGGTGCCGTAGAAGGTGCAGGTACCCTTGCCGTGATAGGCTGCGATCTCGCTGTCGAGCAGCTCCTCGCGGGTCGCCAGCCCCTCGGCGTAGAGTTCGCGGACGCGCGCCTTCTCCTTGTTGGCGATGCCGGTGTGCATCGGCCCGCCCGGGATCATCACCATCGGCAGGTGACCGAACCGCAGCGCGCCCATCAGCAGCCCGGGCACGATCTTGTCGCAGATGCCGAGCAGGGCCGCGCCCTCAAACATCGCGTGGCTGAGCGCAACCGCGGTCGACAGCGCGATGGTGTCGCGGCTGAACAGCGACAGCTCCATGCCGTCATAGCCCTGCGTGATGCCGTCGCACATCGCCGGTACCCCGCCCGCCACCTGCGCCGTTGCGCCCGCCTCCAGCGCCCAGATCTTCATCTGCTCCGGGTAGCGGTAATAGGTCGCGTGCGCGGAGAGCATGTCGTTGTAGGCGGTGACGATCCCGATGTTCATCGCAGTGCCGCTGCGCATCGCGTCGCGCTGCTCGTCCGTCCCGGCATAGCCGTGCGCCAGATTGGCGCAGCCGAGCCGCGGGCGATGGTCGCCGTGCTCGCGCTCATGCGCGATGAGGTCGAGATAGGCGCGGCGGCGCTGGCGCGAGCGGTCGATCACCCGGTCGGTGACGGCGGCGACGTCGGCGTGGAGGTGCGGCATGGTCGCGGGTTCCGTCTCGCTCAGGGTGCCCAGTGGATGTCGACGGGCAGTTCGGTGTCGGCCAGGATACGCCCGATCGGGTATGGGGAGGAGGCGCCCTCCTTCACCGCATCCTCGATCACCTGGCGCTTGGCACCGCCGGTGACCGCCAGCATCAGCGCGCGGGCGGAGGTGATCGCCGCCTTGCTGAGGGTCACGCGGGGCACCGGCGCTTCCTTGGGCAGCGGCTCTGGCATAACTCCGAGCGCGCGGCGCTCACGCGGTCCGTTCAACGCCTCGTCATAGTCCGGGCCGGGGAAGATGGAGGCGGCGTGGCCGTCCCCGCCGACGCCCAGCAGGCAGAGGTCGAGCGGCCAGTGCAGGTCCTGAAGCAGCGCGTCGGCGGCGCGGCCCGCTGCCTTGTGGTCGGGCGCGGTTGCGCTCACCAGCGGGATGACGCGCGCGCCCTTCGGGATGAAGGCCTTCCCGATGGCGGTGACGTTGGAGAGCGGATCGCCCAGCGGCACGATCCGCTCGTCGCCCGGCACGATCGTTACGCGCTTCCAGTCGAGCTTGGCCTTGGCGAGATGCTCGTAGATCGGCAGCGGCGTCTTGCCGCCCGCCAGCGCGATCACCGCCGCCCCGCGCGCATCGATTGCGCTCTCGATCACGAAGCCTATGTCGCCCGCGACCGCCTCCGCCATCTCGGCCGCGTCGTCGTAGTCCCACCATTCGATTTCGGTCGTCATTAACTCGTCTTTCTGCACCGTTCGTCCTGAGTAGCCATTGAGCGAAGTCGAAATGGCGTGTCGAAGGATGCTTCGATACGGGTCTTCGACTTCGCTCAGCCCCTACTCAGCACGAACGGTTGAGGGAGCGTGGCGGTCCGTCAATCCGTCACTCCGTCCACGACACCCCGTCACGCTCGGTCAGTGCAATGGCGGAGGACGGCCCCCAGCTACCGCTAGGGTAAGGCTTGGGCTTTGTGTCGTTCGCGTCCCAGCCGGCGCGAATGCCATCGATCCAGGTCCACTGCGCCTCCACCTCGTCGCGGCGGACGAAGAGGGTCGGATCGCCTTCGATTAGGTCGAGCAGCAGGCGTTCGTAGGCGATGCGGCGGCGCGTGCCGGCGAACTCGTGATCGAGCGCCAAGTTCAACGGCACCTCGCGCAGCTTGATCCCCTCGCGGTCGAGCCCCGGCTGCTTGGCCATGACCAGCAGGCGGACATATTCCTCCGGCTGGAGGCGGATCACCAGCGTGTTCGGCTGGAGCTGCCCACCACGGCTGGAGAAGATCGAGTGCGGCACCGGCTTGAACTGGATCGCGATCTCGCTCTGCCGCGCGGGCAGCCGCTTGCCGGTGCGCAGGTAGAAGGGGACGCCCTGCCAGCGCCAGTTGTCGACGTGCGCCTTGATCGCAACGAAGGTCTCGGTGCCGGACGGCTTGCCGAGCTCGTCGGCGTAGCTGCGCACCACCTTGTCGCCGACCGCGCCCGCGCCGTACTGGCCGGTGACGGTCAGTTGGCCGCTGTCCTTCGCCTCGATCGGGCGGAGCGAGCGTAGGACCTTGACCTTTTCGTCGCGGATCGCGGTGCCGTCGAAGCGCGCCGGGGGCTCCATCGCGATCAGCGCGAGCAACTGGAGGATATGGTTCTGCACCATGTCACGCAGCGCGCCGGCGCCTTCGTAGTAGCCGGCGCGGTCCTCCAGCCCCACCGTCTCGGCGATGGTGATCTGGACGTGATCGATCCCGCCCGCGTTCCAGACGGGCTCGAACAGCGAGTTGCCGAAGCGGAGCGCCAGGATGTTCTGGACGGTCTCCTTGCCGAGGTAGTGATCGATCCGGTAGGTCCGCGCCTCCGGAAACGCGTGGGCGACGGCGTCGTTGATCTCTCGCGAGGAGGCGAGGTCGTGGCCGAGCGGCTTCTCCAGCCCGATCCGCACGGTATCGCCGGCGAGACCGACCGACTCCAGCCCGTGGATCGTCGCCTCGAACAGCGAGGGCGCGGTCGAGAGAAAGATCGCGAGCCCGCCCGACACATCGCCGATCTTGGCCGCCAGCGCGCCGTACCCCTCCAGCGTCGATGCATCGAGCGGCTGGTACTGCACCCGCTCCAGGAAGGAGGCGATCGCCGCGTCATCCTTGCGGTCCTCGGGCAGGAACTCGGCGAGCGCGGCGCGCGCGAACTCGCGGAAGCTCCCGTCGTCGTGATCGGACCGCGCGGTGCCGGTGATCGTCAGCCCCTCCGGCAGCAGCCGGTCGGCGTGCAGCCCGTAAAGCGAGGGCAGCAGCATGCGCCGCGAGAGATCGCCCGTCGCCCCGAACAGCAGCAGCTTGCTCACCGGCTCCTTCATGCGCACACTCCTTGGTCGTTGCGGTGCCGTTATCGGCTGAACGGCTAGAGCACCAGCCCGGCCGTGGTCGCAAATCCCGCCATGACGTTCAGGTTCTGCACCGCGGCACCGGCTGCGCCCTTGCCGAGATTGTCGAGCGTCGCGATCAGCACGGCATGGCCACGCGCCGCGTTGCCGACGACGCGCAGCGTGACGCGGTCGGTGCCGGCATCCTCCTCGACCTCCACGGTCGCGCGATCGTCGGCGGCGACGCGGATGATCTCGCTGCCGTCATAGGCGGCGGCGAGCGCGTCGCGGCAGGTGTCGATCGACGGCCGGCGGGGCAGGGCGTGAAGCGGCAGCGGCACTTCCACCACCATCCCGCGATAGGTTCGCGCGACCGATGGAAGGAAGAGCGGCGGGTGCTCCAGCCGGGCGTGGCGCTGCATCTCGGCCACGTGCTTGTGCGCGAGCGCGAGCGCATAGCCGCGCCATGCGGTCGGGACGGTGTCGCCCTCGAACTCCTCGATCATCTGGCGTCCGCCGCCCGAGTAGCCGGAGACGGCATGGACGCTCAGCGCCCAGTCGGCGGGCACGATGCCGGCGCGGACAAGCGGGCGCACGAGCGCCAGAAAGCCGGTCGGATAGCATCCCGGATTGCTGACCCGCGCTGCCCCCTCGATCAGCGCGCCCTGGCTCGGCTCGAGCTCCGGGAAGCCGTAGCACCACCGCTCCGCCGTGCGGTGCGCGGTTGAGGCATCGATCACCCGGGTGCGCGGATTGTCGATCAGGGCCACGCTCTCCCGCGCGGCATCGTCCGGCAGGCACAGCACGACGAAGTCGGCGTCGTTCAGCGCGGCACGACGTGCGGCCGGATCCTTGCGGCGATCGTCGGGCAGCGTCACCAGCTCGATCTCCGCGCGGCCGGCCAGGCGCTCGCGAATCTCCAGCCCGGTGGTGCCCGCCGCACCGTCGATGAAGACGCTGCGCCTCACGGCAGCCGCCTGACGACGATCTGGTCTGGCGGGATGAACGAGCGTTCGATCGCGACCACTCCTTGCGCGCCAGCGTGGATCACGCGGGTGTCGTCGGCGGCCACCCCGGCCTGCTCGCCCCAGAACAACAGGTCGCCGCGCTGGACGTCCGTCGGATCGTCGACCCCGCTGCCGAGCGTTGGCGCCTGCAGGTCGGTGAAGCGCGGTGCTGCGATCCCGGCGAGCGCCAGCGCCAGCACGATCAGCCCGCCCGCATCGCAGCCGAGACCGGAGCGGCCGCCGGCCAGGAAGGGAACGCCGACCAGCGCCTCCGCCGCCTCGGCGACGGAGAGGTGCGGTCCGGCGAGTGGCCGTACCGCCGTCGCGTCGAACGTCGCCGCCGCGGCGGCACTCACCCGACTTCCGATCGGCAGCGGCGTTCCGGGTGCGACCACTAGGTGGCTGACGGTTGCCAGCGGCGACAGCGCCTCGATCGGGACGAACCCCACCGCGCCGTCGGCGGCGACGCCCCAGGCCGTCCCTTGCGACAACTCGAGCACGTCGAAGCGTTCGCCGACCAGCACCTCAGACACAGGCGTTCCGCCGATCTCGGCAAGGAGCGGCGCTTGGCCGGCGACCGTTCGTGCGACCGCGGCGGCATAGTGCGGCGCGAACACCCGATCCGCGAGGCGCAGGTCGGCCAGGTCACCGCGGGCGGCAATCACTCGGGCATCTACGGTCTGGCTTCGCCCGGTTAGCGCGAAGCGCTTACGCGTGGGCGAGCCGCGGTCCGGCGCCGGTGGCGACGGGTTCGCCGTCGGCGGAAAGGAACTGCCCGAACTCTGCAAGAAAATCTGCCCCCTTAGGCGTGCGCGCCACGAAGATGTTGCGCTTGTCGGCCTCGTCGCGCTGGCGGCGCAGATAGCCGAGCGCGCCCAACCTGTTCAAGGCGCGCGTCACCACGGGTTTGGAGACGTTGAGCGCGCGGGCGAGGCCGCGCACCGTGTGGGGGCCGGGATCGAGATAGACGAGCATCAGCAGCGCCATCTGACGATTGGTGAGGTCAGGCTCCCCCGAACGCACATAATCCACCAGGGTGTGCATCCACGAGAAGAGCGTCTTTTCCGGCATGGCGTTCACGGGCCAGATCACCTTGTTCGCGTTGCGATGCCGGTACGACCGGCCCGCTTGCAAGATTAACGCCCGCCTAAGCGGCTGGTTTCAGTGCGTTCGCGAAATGTTGCCGTGCGGTCCGCTGGCGTGCGTGCCGCCTTCCGGTTGATCGCACGGGTCCGCTCGCCTATGTGCCGCGGCGCGTCGTCATCACAGGTTGCTGCCCCCACCATGTTCACCTTTCTGCTCGTCCTCCAGGCCATCATCGCGGCACTCCTCGTCACGGTGATCCTGATGCAGCGGTCGGAAGGGGGCGGGCTGACCACGGGCGGCAGTCCGTCGGGCCTGATGTCGGCGCGCGGTGCCTCCGACTTCCTCACCAAGTCGACCGCGGTGCTGGCAACCGTGTTCATCGCCATGTCCATTGCGCTCGCCTTCATGGCGGCAACGCGGCAGTCGGCGACGATCGACACCAGCCTTGCCCGGCGCACGCCCGGCAACGCGGCGGCGAACAGCCAGCCGGGGGGCGAGGACGCGCTGAAGGCGGCGGCCGCGGCTGCGGCGGCGCAGGGCAACGCCGCGGTGCCCGCCAACACGAGCGACGTTCCGCTCCAGCAGTAAGCCGCCGTCCAGGGGCATCTCGTCGCGGGCGCGGACCCTTCCGCGCTTGCGGACCACGCACGTTCAAGGTTAGGCGCATCCTCCCATGGCGCGGTATATCTTCATCACCGGCGGCGTGGTCTCGTCGCTCGGTAAAGGCCTCATGGCGGCCTCCCTCGCAGCGCTTCTCCAGGCGCGCGGCTACCGGGTGCGGATCCGGAAGTTCGATCCCTATCTGAACGTCGATCCCGGCACGATGTCGCCGTACCAGCACGGTGAGGTCTACGTCACCGACGACGGCGCCGAGACCGACCTCGATCTCGGCCATTACGAGCGGTTCACCGGCGTTCCCGGGCGGCAGAGCGACAACGTCACCTCCGGCCGCATCTACCAGACAATCATCGCCAAGGAGCGGCGTGGCGACTATCTGGGAGCGACCGTGCAGGTCATCCCGCACGTCACCGACGCCATCAAGGAGTTCGCGCGCGCCGACACCGACGGGCTAGACTTCGTGCTGTGCGAGATCGGCGGCACGGTCGGCGACATCGAATCGCTTCCGTTCATGGAGGCGATCCGGCAGCTGCGGAACGACATCGGTCGCCAGAACAGCTGCTTCGTCCACCTGACGCTGGTCCCCTATATCGCCGCGGCAGGCGAGCTGAAGACGAAGCCGACCCAGCATAGCGTGCGCGACATGACCGCGCTCGGCATCCAGCCGGACGTGCTGGTCTGTCGCTGCGAGCGGCCGCTGCCGCCGGGCGAGCGCGCCAAGATCGCGCTGTTCTGCAACGTCGCGCCGGAGGCGGTGATCCCCGCGCTCGACGCCCGCAGCATCTACGGCGTCCCGCTCCAGTACCATGCCGAGGGCCTCGACACGGCGGTGCTCCGCTCCTTCGGACTGCCGGCGGAGCAGTCGCCCGACCTCCGGCGCTGGGACGACATCATCGACCGCCTCACCAACATCGAGGGTGAGGTGACGATCGGCGTCGTGGGCAAGTATGTGGGCCTGCAGGACGCGTACAAGTCGCTCCACGAGGCGCTGGTCCACGGCGGGCTCGCGAACCGGGTCAAGGTCAACATCCGCTGGCTCGACGCCGAGTTGTTCGAACAGGCGCCCGACGACGTCGCCGCGCAGCTCGAGCCGTGTCACGCGATCCTGGTGCCCGGCGGCTTCGGGGAGCGCGGATCGGAGGGCAAGATCGCCTCCGTCCGCTTCGCGCGCGAGCGAAAGGTGCCGTACTTCGGCATATGCCTCGGCATGCAGATGGCGTGCATTGAGGGCGCGCGGAACACCGCGGGCATCGCCGAAGCCTCCACCACCGAGTTCGGGCCGACGCCCGAACCCGTCGTGGGCCTGATCACCGAGTGGATGACGGCGGAAGGGCTGCAGAAGCGCGAGGCGGGCGGGGACCTTGGCGGCACGATGCGGCTCGGCGCCTATGACGCGACGCTCGCCGGCAACAGCCATGTCGCCAGCATCTACGGCGCGACCGCGATCAGCGAGCGCCACCGCCACCGCTACGAGGTGAACGTCCACTACAAGGACGTGCTGGAGGCGGGTGGCCTGCGTTTTTCCGGCATGTCGCCGGACGGGCAGCTGCCGGAGATCGTCGAGCGGCCCGACCATCCGTGGTTCGTCGGCGTCCAGTTTCACCCGGAGCTGAAGTCCAAGCCGTTCGAACCGCACCCGCTGTTCGCGAGCTTCATCGAGGCGGCGGTCAAGCAGAGTCGGTTGGTCTAGCCGACCTTTACACACCCGCCCCGCCTACCTAGTCCGCGCGCCATGAGTGAGCGCCCCGATTCCATCCTGATCGTCGATTTCGGAAGCCAGGTTACGCAGCTGATCGCGCGGCGAGTGCGCGAGGCGGGGGTGTACAGCGAGATCGCGCCGTTCACGACCGCGGACGAGGCTTTCGCGCGGTTGCAGCCGAAGGGCGTGATCTTGTCCGGCGGACCGGCATCGGTGCCGGAGGAGGGCAGCCCGCGGCTGTCGGACACGATCCTTCACGCCGGGCTGCCGATGCTCGGCATCTGCTACGGCCAGCAGGTGCTCAACCAGCAGCTCGGCGGCACGGTGGAGAAGGGGCAGAGCGGGGAGTTCGGGGAGGCGTACATCGCCGTGTCGGACGGCTGCGACCTGTTCGACGGGCTGTGGGCGGAGGGCGAGGCGCACCAGGTCTGGATGAGCCACGGCGACAAGGTGACCGAGCTCGCGCCCGGCTTTCGTCCCGTCGCCGCGAGCCCCGGCGCGCCGTTCGCGATCGTCGCCGATGATGTGCGTCGCGTCTACGGCATGCAGTTCCACCCGGAGGTGGTCCACACGCCCGACGGCGGCAAGCTGATCGCCAACTTCGCGCGCCACGTCTGCGGGCTGACCGGCGACTGGACGATGGCCGAGTTCCGGCAGGCCAAGATCGCCGAGATTCGCGCGCAGGTCGGCAGCGGCCGGGTGATCTGCGGCCTGTCCGGCGGCGTCGACTCCGCGGTCGCCGCGGTGCTGATCCACGAGGCGATCGGCGAGCAGCTGACCTGCGTGTTCGTCGACCACGGGCTGATGCGATCGGGCGAGGCCGAGCAGGTCGTCAGCCTGTTCCGCGGCCACTACAACATCCCGCTCGTCCACGTGGACGCATCCACGCTGTTCCTCTCCGGCCTCGCCGGCGTCACCGACCCGGAGGCCAAGCGCAAGTTCATCGGCAAGACCTTCATCGACGTGTTCGAGGAGGAAGCCCGCAAGATCGGCGGCGCGGGGTTCCTGGCGCAGGGCACGCTCTATCCCGACGTGATCGAGAGCGTGAGCTTCACCGGCGGGCCGTCGGTCACGATCAAGAGCCACCACAATGTCGGGGGCCTGCCTGAGCGCATGAACATGGCGCTGGTCGAGCCGCTGCGCGAGCTGTTCAAGGACGAGGTTCGCGCGCTCGGCCGCGAGCTCGGGCTGCCCGACGTGTTCGTCGGGCGTCACCCGTTTCCCGGCCCCGGCCTCGCCATCCGCATCCCCGGCGAGGTCACGCGCGAACGCTGCGACATCCTGCGCAAGGCGGACGCAATCTACCTCGACGAGATCCGCTCGGCCGGGCTCTACGACGCGATCTGGCAGGCATTCGCGGTGCTGCTCCCGGTCAAGACGGTCGGGGTGATGGGCGACGGACGTACGTACGATTCGGTGCTCGGCCTGCGCGCGGTCACGTCGACCGACGGCATGACCGCGGCCGCCTTCGAGTTCCCCGGCGGCTTCCTGCCGCGCGTCGCGACCCGCATCATCAACGAGGTGCGCGGCGTCAACCGCGTGGTCTACGACTACACCAGCAAACCCCCCGGCACGATCGAGTGGGAATAATTTCTTCGCCGCCGATCACCGCCAAAACTACGATATTCTGCGACGTAACTCTCTGAATATGAAGTAATTTCCTATCGTCATCTATCGCCGTCAATCACTGGGCAAGCGTCCCGGTTTGCGGGCTGGATGACGGTAGGTGGAAGTATTGCACAACGCGATTTCCGCGAATACCGTCACGGCAATTGAGGTCGTGACGGTATTTTTTTCGCCGTAAGCATCTGTAATGCTTTTGGAATATCCTCCTGCGACCTCTGAAATATGCCTGACGGTATTTTTTGCTCGGAGGCCATCGTGCTCACAGACACTGCTATTCGATCGCTGAAACCAAAAGAAAAGCCATACAAGGTGACAGACAGGGACGGAATGTACGTCCTGGTTACAGTGAAGGGTGGAATATCCTTCCGCCTGGACTACCGCCTGAACGGAAGGCGCGAAACTCTTACTCTCGGGAAGTATGGCCCAGACGGGCTTTCATTGGCGAGGGCGCGCGAGAAGTGCATTGATGCTCGACGTCTTGTCGCCGAGGGTCACTCCCCCGCAATCGAGAAGCAACGAGAGAAGCGGCGCATCAAAGAAGCGAAGAGCTTCGGCGAGTTTGGCGAAAAGTGGCTCACGGCGGCTCCTATGGCTGATAGCACCAGAGCCATGCGGCGTTCGATCTGGGAGCGGGAACTGCTTCCAGTGTGGCGCAACCGCCTGCTGACGGAGATCAGCCCGAACGACCTCCGCGCTCACTGCGCCAAGATCGTGGATCGAGGCGCCCCGGCTACGGCAATTCATGTCCGGGATATTTTGAAGCAGATTTATGGATTCGCGATCCTGCACGGCGAGAAGGTCGCGAATCCCGCCGACGAGGTCGGTCCAGCTTCGATCGCAACCTTCGTTCCGAAGGATCGCTCGCTGTCGCCTAGTGAGATCCGCGTCATGCTCAAGCAATTGGAGCACGTTCCGACGCTGCCGACGATCCGGCTAGGCATGCGGCTGTTCTTGATGACAATGGTCCGCAAGAGCGAGCTGCAGGATGCGGTCTGGGACGAGGTCGATTTCGAGAACGCCGTATGGACGATCCCGAAGGAACGCATGAAGCGGTCGAAGGCCCACAACGTCTATTTGTCGACTCAGGTACTCGACATCATGGTTGCTTTGAAAACTTGCGCCGGCAACTCAAAATACCTGCTGCCGTCGCGGTACGACGCCGACGCGCCGATGTCGCGTGCAACTTTCAACCGCGTCACGTACTCGGTTGTTGAGAGGGCGAATAGCGAGGGGCTTCCGCTAGAACCGTTCACCGTCCACGATTTAAGACGCACGGGGTCCACGCTCCTGAACGAGCTAGGCTTCAACCGCGACTGGATCGAGAAGTGCCTCGCGCACGAGGATGGGCGGTCATCTCGCGGCGTCTATAATAAGGCGGAGTATGAGCATCAGCGCCGCCACATGATGCAGGAATGGTCGAACCTCATCGAGGCGTGGATCGCGGGCCAGAAGTACACGCCAACGCTTATGCCCGCGGCCATGGGCATGCTCGAACTCGACCCTACTGTGTGACGGGGTTCGCGCGACGCAAGCGAACATCAGGTGTGGGCGCGAGTTTGACGGCCTTGGCGCGGGAAGCTGCGCGTCGTGCGTCAAGCCATTGCTCTACCTCGCTCTGATCCCAAACGACGCATCGCGAGGTCAGATAGAAGCGCTGAGGGAACTCACCGCGCTGCTCCATCTCGAAAATGGTGCTGTCGGCGAGGGGCACGATTTCGCGTAGCTGCTGTCGACGGATGGTCCGCCGTGATGCGGCTGAGATAGATTTCATGACCATGTAAACTTCTCCACGTCTTCCGAGGCGGTGATAGAAGGCGATAGATACGGGTGCAGGAAGCCCCCTTCTCCCGCGGTGCGGTTGCATCGCACGTTCGGCGGCGAATCGGCGGGTTTGAACAAGTTGAAACCCATGGACAGGGCTCGCAGGGCGAACCTCCCTGACTTCCTCTTCTACCAGCGCGGCTCCTCTGCATCCCAGGCGAGGCAGACCGACTCGCTCGACCAGGAGGTTGAGGCAGTTGATGCGATTGTCTTCGATGAGCACGGATGCGCATTAGTCCAATTCTCAAGCGCCTGAGGAAGATCCGATAACGATCAACCAAGATCGGTTAGGTCGTACTCAACCTGCGGTGGTACCGTCGGATACCGGGCTCCTCGATCGCGGCGGGTAGCGGCTGACCCCGCTCCGACCAGTCGTGGCCGTTGCGGGTGGAAGCGCGCCTGAGCCTGATCGACCGATCCGTGCGTTTCCGATCTGATTTCGTGGATCCAGCCGTCGCAAAAGGGCGGCAACGATCGCGAGAAGCTCGACGAGACGGCAGAGAAGATCACCGGCCGTCGCGATCAGGCCTGAGCTGCTCCGGAGTGCCGGTCTCCTCCTCGATCACGACCGGGGGCGCGCCGGACGGCAGGTTGCCGAAGAGCAGCTCCAGCACCTCGCTGATCGTCTCGACCCGCCGGAACTTGGATGCCGGCACCTTCGAGTGATTGACGCGAAGCGGGCGTTCTCCGGTTTCGCGTCGCCCGATGCGCTTAGGGCTGGCGAAGGACGATAGATCCGGAAGCGGCTCACCCGGCGCCGCTCCAAACCACCAGAACGGGCCAAGGTCGAGGCCGAGCGACACGGAGATCCAGATGACGCACCCCGAGGGCTTGTCGGCCAGCGCGCGGCCGACTGACACGGGTGCCGGCTTCTGGCGCACACCTGTCTTGAACTGGATATGTCGGACGATCTGCCCGCGAGCCATGACCAGATCGTATCCGTGCGCGTCGAACTCCGATCTGAGCACCTCCACGTCGGTCACACCACGCCTCCAGAGCGTGCGGAGCGCTTCCCCCACGAAGACGTGTTCCACGATGCGCTCGCGCAGGGTGGAGTGCAGGGAGTGCATCGACAGCTCGGACATGGGACCTCGTGACGGCGGGTTTCGCCACGTGCATAGCGGCGCTCGTGAGAGACGAACACTTCCGCCGCTTCCTCGAGACCTCCCACGTTGGCCCCAGCGGCCGTCCGCTGTCGAAGCGGGCAGCAGGAGACTACGTGTCTCGCTGCCGGCGAGTAGAATCCTTGCTAGGCTGCGATCTGGATCAGGTCGACGTACGCCCCGAGGATCTCGCCACTCGAATCGAAAGCAAGGCAGGCGACCTCGCTACATCGGGCGTCCGGAGCCTCCAAACAGCGGCCCGATCGTACATCGCGTTTCGCCAGGCGGTCGCCAGGAGCTAATTGCGGTTCAGTCCCATCTCGCGGCTCTGCAGCTTGTCCTTCCAACGGCTTTCGAGCGCTAGGAGTTCGTTGACCGTTGCGGCCGACCCAACCGTCTCGAGGATCGAGACGCGGTAGTCGCGGAGCTCGCGGCTTCGCAGCCCGACGTTGCCGCCGTGGCCGTTCGCAAAATACTCGCGCCACCGCCCGAGGAACCCGTCGCCACCCGAGGCCATCCCGACGTACTGCTCTCGTGTCTTGGGGCACGTAAGCAGATAAATGCCTTTGGTCGATCGCAGTGCGTCCGCCCAACCCGAGGGGATGGTCTCAATGTCCGACAGGTTTAGGATGAGCGCAGCAAAACCCGGGAAAGGATCTTCCCCGAACGTCCGCTTGAGTTCCAAAACCGGCTTTGGCACCCGGTCGCCGCGCTGGATCCACGCACGGTAGCCCTTCCCCCAGTCGATCCAGAGCCTCCCGGCGAACTCCGCCAGCTCCGGCCTGGCCGCAAGGCGGTAAAGGTGACAGCTACCAGCTTGCTCGGTTCCCCCGGTCACAGGGTGGGGGCGGTCCTCCGGCAGGAGGCCAACAAGCTCGACCGAGTAGAGCCCTACGAAAAGCGTCTCCTTGCCCGGTACGCCCACGAAGGATGCCCAATAAGGGGCGCGCAGGTCGGCGACGTCGCCGATCGCCTGCGTCTCCTGATAGGCCTCGAACCGATCGCGGTGGTCACGCCATAGGACATAGGGCGACTGAAAGCCCGTGTACCGATTGTCTTGGTGGCGAAGCAGGCGGACCTGTCGACGATCGATACCAGCTAGGTCGAGCAGCGCTCCAAACGTTAGCAGTCCCCCTGCGCCACTGACCTCTAACCGGGAGTGGCCTGTCGTAACTGACGACGCCGGATCAACCGGCGCGGGCGCACTAGGGTCCGTGCCATTCAATCCGCCCGGCTGCTGCAATGCCACTTCAGCCGGCCAGCTTCACGTCGGCGCGAGCATCGTACGCTCCGCGGTTCAGCTCTATCGCTTCCACATGGCTGTTTGCCCAAGCCCCTAAAGCTTGCAGCGGTTCAGCCAGGGATCGGCCAAGATCTGTGAGGGCGTACTCGACCTGCGGCGGTACCGTCGGGTGAACGGTACGGCTGACCATGCCGTCGCGTTCGAGAGCCTTCAAAGTACGAGTCAGCATCTGCTGCGATATACCGCCGATCAGACGCTTCAACTCGTTAAAGCGACGCCCCTGCCCAATCAGAACCATGACGATCATCACGGTCCACTTGTCTCCCACGATCGTCAGAACACCGCTCAATCGGCGACATTGGCTGCTGACCCCGTGCTCGGCAGGCATATGCATGTGACCTAGTCCTACAAATATGCGTTCTTGGCGAAACTCCATCAGTCCCATAGCTGGTCTAGGTCACAATTCCAGACCGGAGATCGACGATGAAGATCCTGCACCTTGATTCCAGCATTCTAGGCGAAGGCTCGGCCAGCCGAGCTATCTCGGCGGCCATCGTCGATCAGCTAACGCGCGACGAGTTGACTGCCGAGGTGACCTACCGCGATCTCGCTGCGGAGCCGCTGCCGCACTTGACGCTGGAGGCTTGGATGGCGCTGGACCAGGGACCCGATGTCGAGCAGTTTCTTGACGCTGACGTGGTCGTGATCGGTACAGGCTTGTACAACTTCACCGTTCCGACGCAGCTAAAGGCATGGGTTGACCGTATCGCGGTGAAGGGGAAAACCTTCAGCTATGACGAGAACGGCGTCACCGGTCTCGCGTCCGGCAAGCGCGTCATAATAGGTCTGGCGCGAGGCAACGTGTATGGCGAGGCCTCACCCTATCGGGCCTACGAGCACGCAGAAACCCTCCTGCGCTCGACCTTCGAGTTCGTTGGCGCCGACGTCGAGTTCATCATCGCGGAGGGCATCGGCTTTGGTGAAGACGCCCGCAAAGCAGCGCTGGACGGTGCGCTTGAGCAGGCAAGTAGGCTGACGCAGCGCGCTCCAGCGGAGTCGAGCATAGCCGCGTGAGCTCGTGCCGGCTCCTGACCTGACCTGATCGGATTAGGAGCCGGCGCGAAGAGGACTAGGCAGGCACTGCGGGCTCGCGCATTAGCGTTCGACCGGAAGCGAGCGAAGCCACGCCGCGATCTCGCGGCCGATCAGATCGGGGTGGTCCTCCTGGACGTAGTGCCGCGCCGCACCGAGTGGCACTGACTTGCAGGATTTAAGCTCGCGCGAGAGGAAGGCAGCACGCGCGGGAGAGATGATGGCACCTGGATCTGCCCAGAAGAACAGCTTCGGTAGATCTGTCTCGAAGAGCCAAGCCTGATAGGCCTGCGCCATTGCCCAGATGTCGATCGGCGCACCGGCGATCGGAAGGTCGTTGGGGAACCGATAGAGTGGCTCACGAAAGGCGGGCTCCAGGAACGGCGCCCGGTACGCGTCCATCTCCTCCTCGGTCAGCGCGCGGACGACGCCGGCCGGCAGAACCTGCTCGATGAAGAGGTTCTGGTCGATCAGCAGCTCGCGACCGCCGTCGGAGCGGAACGCCTTGAACGCGTCGCGACCCCGAGGATCCGCGTCGAGCCACGTTGGGATGGGCCAGATGAACTCCATGAGCACGATGCCCCGCACCCGATCGGCATGCCTGCGAGCCCAATCGAGCCCGAGCGCCGAGCCCCAGTCGTGCAGCACGAGAACCACGTCATCGAGCCCCAACTCCTCCATAAAGGCGTCGAAGTAGCGCGCCTGATCTTCAACCCGGTAGGGTATCTCGGGCTTATCGGAGGCACCCATGCCGATCAGATCGGGGGCAATGCAGCGCGCCTGGTTCGACACATGCGGGATGATGTTGCGCCAGAGATAGGATGACGTCGGATTTCCGTGCTGGAACAGGACCGCTGGCCCTGATCCTTCGTCACGGTAGGCCATTCGGGATCCAAGCACCTCGGCATACTTCATGTCGGTCACGGGCATGATCTGCTCCTCAGAAATGGGGGAAGGGGGGTCGGTGACATCGACGGCCACCAGCCATCGGCCATACCGATCAGTCTGTGAGTTGAAGGGCCACCGGATCGCGGCGCCGCCATGCGAGCTTCTGAGCTTCGACGTTACCGAACAGCAGGATCTCCGTGATCAGGCCATGGCTGTCGAAGGTGACGACATCATAGCCGCTGAAGCCCGGGCAGCCGGTCGCGTCGACAAGTTGCCACTCCGCCAGAGCGCAGTCGCCCCAGCCAACCATGTTGTTCATCCTGAAGCTGCCCCCGGGCATCCTGCGCTGGAAACCTTCGAGATGCTCGGCCACCGCGCGCTTGCCGCTACGGTTCTGCTGCGGATTGGCGAAAACGATCCGGTCTGAGAGGCTCTGGTTAAGCAACGACTCTCGTTCGACCGTGGAGACGTCCGACCAGGCGGCGAGGTATCGATCGTAGGTTTCGACAAAGGGGTGGTTCAAAGGTCATCTCCTGTCGCTTGCGCAGGCACACGTCCTCGTTCCGAGAATCATCAGTCTCGGGGGTGCTATATGTGGCCGCTCGCTTGGAGTGGCTGGATGCCGCTAGGCTGGCGCGGGTCCGACAATCGCTGGAAGGATGATGTGCCTGAAGCGGCGAAGTGGCGCGGCGCTTCGGTCCACCTTCATCCGAAGCATCGCACCATGCCATGCCTCCAGCAGGGCGGCACCGGCCTCATCGGGATCCGCATCCGGGCTTGATGCGCCAGCCGCCTGGGTTTCACGGACAGCGTCGGCAAACGGCTGGGTCCACTCGGCGAATATCTCGACCAGTCGCTCACGTAGGCGCTCACTGGTCTCGCTTGCCTCCAGGCTCATGTTGCCGGCAAGACAACCGAACCGCCAGCCGGACTGCTCGAGCAGGTCGGTGATAGCGTCGAAGTAGGCGTACAGCCTAGCGGCCGGCGTCCTGCTTTGATCCTGCAGGGTCGCCGCGATCACCTCGCGAAGGCGATCGAAATAGTGGTCGAGGATCGCCACGCCGAACTCCTCTTTGGAGGAGAAGTGATTGGTGAAAGAGCCCTGCGCAACGCCGGCAGCTGCGGTGATCTCTCGTAATCCGGTGCCTGCAAACCCGCGCTCATGCACGGTCTGCATGCCCGACTCGATGATCTTATAACGGAAAGAAGGTCTACCCATGCAGCGTTAATACGGTCGCCCGTATTCTACGTCAAGACGCGAAGTACCCGCTCGGGATGTGGTCTCTTAGTCGATCAGCACGACCGCGTTTCCGAGAAGCCGTCCATGCTCCACGGCCTGGTGAGCAGCGGCGATCTGATCGAGCGAAAAGGTCCTCGCGATCAGGTGGCGGAAGCTGGGATCATCGAGGATGGCGGCGCTCTGCGCGACGGCGACACGCCTGACTTCGTCAGGCAGCTCGTACACGATGAAGATGGCGAGCTCGATGCCGTGAAGCAGCCATTCGGAGAGGGGGAGGGCCGCGGACCAGCTTCTTGATCCGTAGGCGACTACCAGGCCGCCTTTGCGAAGGATGAAGCGATAGCGTGGAGCGTTGCCGACCAAGTCGACCTCTACGATCCTGTCCGCGCCCTTCCAACCGGTAAACCGCTTTAGAGCTGCTTCGAAGGCTGGATCGTTGTAATCGAGGACCAGATCCGCACCCGCAGCGCTGGCGATCGACGCCTTCTCCGCAGAGCTTACCGTCGCGATCACCCGTGCGCCTGCTCGCTTTGCAAGCTGTATGGCGTAGTAGCCGACCGCCCCCGCGCCGCCCGCGACAAGCACGACCTCGCCCGGTTCGATCGGTTGGTAGTGAACCGCGCGCCATGCGGTGAGGAAGGGTACGCCAAGGCAGGCTCCCGCCTCGAATGACACCGTCCCCGGCAGTGGCACGGCTTGCGCCTCCGGAACGGCCACGAGCTCAGCGGCTGTTCCCCATGGCCGCTGCCACTGAGCGTTCCAAAGCCACACCCGCTGGCCTATCCTGTTTGCGTGGACGCCCTCTCCTACGGCCGAGATGACGCCTGCACCGTCGCTGTGCGGGACCACGCGGGGGAAGGGGTGAACGGCTCCGCCAGCCCGGCTCTTCACATCAGAGGGATTGATCCCTGAGGCCGCGACCTTGACGAGAACCTCGCCGGGCTGGGGTAGCGGGTCGGGCAAGTCGCCGACCTGAAGCACGTCCTCTGCCTGTCCCAGGCGGTCGTAGAAGGCAGCACGCATATACGTCTCCGCAGCGTTGGCGCGCAGGCGCTCTAAGCCGCCTGGCGACCGTTCGTCGTCAGCGGAACCAGCTGCAGGGCGGCGCCGCCCAGCTTGGGCGCGAGCTTCTGCTGTACCGCTACGATCGCCGGCAGGGGGCGCCATGCGACGGTCATACTGTCCACCAGGCCCTCCTCGTTCAGGTGCATGTGGTCCATGCCGTCGATGACGTGGTCGCCGAGCCGGACCGTGAAGACAGCGACGAAGTCGGCGCCGTCACGCAGCAGGCGCTTGGGTTCGAACGCATCGATCGTGCCGAGCAGAGCTTCAAGCACCGAGGCGACAGCGTCTCGGCCGCGGAAGGGCGCGGGAATGATCGGGCTGTGGATCACGACATCCTCCGCCATGTGGGGCTTGGTCGCCGCTACGTCGCGACGGCCCATGGCTGCCAGATAAGCATCCAGATGGTCGGTGCTGATCATGTCTAAGGTCCTTTTCAAAAGGGTCTGCATCGGAGACCGTTCGATAGTTCAGGAAAGGTGCAACGGAGTGCTGGCCGACGTGCGAACACCAGGCTCACGCGGCGACGGAGATGCCGCCAGCTGAAACGATGGCGTTCCAGTTGGTCGTGCTCATCAAGCGGAGCTCCTTGACTGGCTGATACTCTGGGCTGTCATAGAACCCCATCGCAGCCTCCTCGGAGGGGAAGGCGATGACGACGCTCATGCCAGGCTCCGGGCCTTCCAGACCTTTGGGAGCGTCATTCGCGAACAGGATCTCGCCGCCATGGTCCGCGATAATCGGCGTAACCGCGAGGGTGTATCGGATGAACTGTTCCCGGTCGGTAATGTCGAACCTGTTCACGAGGTAGCCCGCCATGACTGTTCCTTTCGGTGAGTGGCAGGCTGAAGATATGCTTCTCACCGGTGGGCGTTTAGCGCCAGAATGCTCCATGGCAGTCGTGACATGGTGTCCGCATCGCGCTCGCGAAGATTAGCGCAACAGCGGGCTGTCTAACGTAGCCGCCTTGCTTTTCAGGAAAGCGACGAGTTCCTTCACGCGCCCTGGCACCTGCGGCGCGTCACGGCGCAGGATTGTCATGGGGCTACGCATCACGCGCCACTCCGGCAGAACTTCAAGGACCCCGGCTCGTCCCAGGTCAGCTGAAGCGAGCCATGAAGGGCACCACCCGACCCCCATTCCGAGCGTCACTGCGTGCCAGACGCTCTCGGCGTCATCGAATATGATCGAGCAGTCGAAGGCATACCGATCCGCCTTGTTCGAGCCTCGCTCAGCGGCAAACCACCACGGCTCTACAAGCCCGGTCCCGCGATTCCGAAATCCGATGATAGCGTGTCTCTCGAGGTCGGAAGGCGTTCCTGGAATACCATGGGCGTCCAGATACGCTGACGAGGCGCAGGCGACCCAGTCAAAGTCGAACCATTTCTGCCGAAGGTGACCTGGGACGCCGCTGATCTCGCCCGCTCGCAATGCGACGTCGATACCTGCGTCCGCGAGGTCGATCATCTCGTCGGAAGCGCGAACATCCACGACCACTTGCGGGTGCTCAGTTCGGAACTCGGCCAGGAGGGGCAGGAGCTGGCTTCTGGCGAATGCTACGGGAGCAGTAAGCCTGACCCGACCCCGCGCATCGTCCTCCGATGCCAGGATCAGCGATGAGCGCAGGTGATCAAGGCTTGTCGCGACCGCGCGAACAGCATCGATCACCTGCTCGCCGGCGTCCGTCAACGCGAGGTTGTGCGTTGAGCGGTGCAGCAGCCGTACACCCTGTGCGTCTTCGAGGCGCGCGATCGTCTTTGAAACACCCGATGGCGTCATGCCCAGCCGCCGTCCCGCCGCAGCGAAGCTGCCGGCGTCGACGACGGCGATCAGGCATTGCAGCTGCGCGCTGGAGGGCTCAACGAAGGCTCGTGGCATGAGGGGAGCTTACGGAACGAGGTTGAAGCGCGCGACCGAATTGTTCTCTACACTGGGAGTTCGGACTGGTGATCACGCGCCTCATGTCGCAGCTTTGGCAGCCATCGTCGCACCTGCCCACCAGACCAGCTCATCGAGCGCCGACTTGGTGGCACCCAGTAAGCTCGCTTCTACGTCTTCGATCGGCTTGCCCGCTCCCATTGAAGAGGTGGCCATGAAGTCGGCTCCACCGATATGGACCGACCCGGCGGTCGAAACCATGCGAAGTGGAATCGCAACCAGTCGCAACTGCTCGACCGCTCTCGAAGCGCCGGACCCGCCATACCCGATCGCGGTGAACGGCTTGCGGCCCCACTCGTGATACGCTTGGTCGAGTGCGTTCTTCAGCACCCCCGTAATCGAATGATTGTACTCGGCGACAACAAAGATGAAGCCGTCGTACCGGGAGAGCGTCTGCTGCCAGCGCAGCGCCTCGGGGCTCTCGCTCTGGGCCGAGATCAAAGGGCCCTTCTCGTTGAAGAACGGCAGCGGATGGTCTCGAAGATCGAGGAGTTCCGCGTCGAGATCGTCGCGCGCCTGCGTCTGCTTCAGCATCCAGTTCGCCGCCTTATCAGCGTAGCGGCCCGGCCGCGTTGAGCCAATCAGGATGGCGATGCGTGCCTTCTTGCTCATGTCCTTCTCACTTTCTCGAGATGGGCGCTGCACTGGGGGGAGCGTGCGGCGCGACGCGGGCAATCCGCTACGGCGCGCTCGCCCGAGCAAGCGCCTGCGTGTCCAAATACTCTCGCAGACGGGCCACCTTCCCGTCGCGAATAGTGAACGCGAAGACGAAATGGTCTTCGAAGCGCTTGTCTGTTGCCTTGATCAGGCCTGTCGCGAACCCTTCAGCGTGAACGCGGTCACCTTGCGCGATGAAGTCGAGCGGCTCGGGGAAGTTGGTCTCGACCTGCTCGGATGCGATCTGGAGGAGGTTCTTCACACCCTCCTGACCTCGGTGCGTTCCGGCTAGAGGCCATGCGTCGCCCGGTATGATCCACTCGAAGTCATCGGTGAGCAGTGACAAGAGCTGCGGCAGGTCGCCCATCGCATCGAAAAAACTTTGTGCGATCTTCAGACTGGCATCGGTGGGCATGATCATCTCCTTTAAGCGGTCAAGCTGATCTAGTTGGAGCCGACGCCGAGCTGCTCTTGCATGACGGAGGCTTCGTTATAGCAATGGAAGCTCACGATCTTGCCGCCCTGAAGGCGAAACACGTCACACGACGGTACGTCGATGGCTCGGCCGGTTGGACCAAGCGTGCCGGACGCGAGCGGCAGGGCGCCTGTGTGCGTGCCCTTCATCGTCAGTTCGACGACCACGACATCGTCGACGGAATAGACCTGGACGGGTTCGCGGTGAAGATCAGGAAGGGCCTTGAGCAGACCGCCAATGCACTCGGCAATCGCCTGGCCCCGGAAGAAGGTGCCGGTCGCCATGTCGCGCATGTAGCCGTCCGCCGCAAACAAGGACGCGATCTCGCCAGCATCGAAGGTCGAACCCTCGGCCACCGTGTAGAGGCGCCGGACGATGTCTACGTTCTGGGGCATTTCTAAGCTTCCACGTCAAATCGTATGTCTGTCGGCGTTCATTAGGTCCGATCGCCGGTTGCTGGCACCCGACGCCCGGTAATCCGTCGTCTCACGGCGTCCGCAACGAGCGGGCGGCCACGACTTAGACGACCAGGCGTCGAGTTCGGCGGCTTCAGCCGATCTCCGCCACCATCGCGATGTCCCAGCTGCCGGCGCCGTTCTTCGCAAGGCCGATCATCATGAGCCCGAGCGCCTCCAGCGTGTGCGCCATTGGCAAGCCGCCGACGTCGAGCGGACGCAGGTCGAGGCTCTCGAGGAAGGACGCGACCTGAGCCTTGGCGCTAGCATCGTCCCCGGCATAATAGGCATCGAGCCGACCGCCCTTGGCGAGCACGTGGCCGAACATGGTGTTGAACGCTTTGACCACGTGAGCGCTCGCCGGCAGCAGCTTCGCCGTCTCTTGCGCGCCCGAGCTGTCGTGCGGCGTGGCGAGGCCCGACAGGTCTGGCTTCACCGGGTTCGCGATGTCGATGACGGTCTTTCCGGCGAGCGCGTCGCCAAAGTCAGCGATCACCGACGAGAGGACGGAATACGGGACGGCGAGGATGACGATCTCACCGGCCGGCGCTTTGGCATAGGTGCCGACCGTAGCGCCCGCTGCGAGCTTGTCGGCCAGTGCACGCGCCTTTGCGGTATCCCGGGTGATAACCTCGACCTGATGGCCGGCTTTTGCAACGCGCGTCGCGATGACCGTGGCCATGCCGCCGGCGCCGATAATGCTGATGGTGCTCATGAGACTTCTCCTGATTGGATGCTTGGCGACTGAATGGGGCGCCGACGCCATGACGCGTACCCGCTGGGGCGCGTAGGCGACGGCGCCTTGCGATCAGGCGGCGCGGAAGTAATGGCCGTTGTCGAGGTCAGCGAGCAGACGCGGGCGGGCCGGCTCCCAGCCAAGGGTTTCGCGTGTGACGCGGCTGGTTGCCGGAACGTCGAGGGTCACGAGGTTCGCGAGAAAGCCGAAATAACCTGGCAGCATCAGCGCATCGATCGGGATCGGAACCGCCGGCACCTTGAGCCGCTCGCCGAGCGCCTCGGCGATCTCACGGAACGCAATGCCCTCGTCGGCCACGGCGTGCCAGGTCTTGCCTGCAGGTCCCTTCTCGAGCGCGAGGCGGAACAGAGTCGCAACGTCATGTGCGTGCACCGCCGACCAGCGCTTCGCGCCGTCGCCCGGGTAGCCAATGACACCCTTCTCCTTGGCAAGCCCGATCAGGGCCTGAAGGAAACCGGCATTGTCGGTGGTGCTGTGCATGATCGGAGGGATGCGGACGACCGAAGCGCGGATGCCGCGGTCGGCAAGACCGATCACCGTTGTCTCGACGATATTGCGGACCCGCAGCGTCCCCTTGTGACCATCGCCTCCGGGCAGCGCGGGATCGGTCTCCGCCGCCGGGCGTCCAAGACCCTCCCAGCCGGGCGAGCCGATGCTGGCCGAAACGACGAGCGGCTTGCCGGTTCCCTCGAGCGCCTCGCCATAGGCGAGCATGATGTCGACCTCTGCGGCCGCAACCGCGTCGAGCCCGCCGGTCGGAAGCAGGTCCTGTCGGTGCGCGACGTGGATGACGCCATCGGCTGCGCGCGCGGCCTCTTTGAGGCCTTCCAGATCCTCAAGGCTGCCGTGGCGAGGCGTCGCGCCGAGCACGGAAACCGCGTCAGCGGCCGCGTCCGATCGGACCAGCGCGGTGACCTCGTGCCCTGCGGCGATGAGATCGGAGATGATATAGGGACCGGAGTGGCCGGTACCGCCGGTGACGAAGACGTGCATGGGTATGCTCCTTGCTAAAATGGGACTGGGTGGCTGGAGGAGGGATGGTCGGGATCAGTCCGGGAGGCTGACCCCGATCGCGAAGTCAGTGTGGCGTGTGGCGTTGGCGATCAGGCCAAGCGACAGCAGGCAAAGGTGCTCGAGCGTTCGCGCCATCGGCAGGGCGCCGACATCGAGAGGGCGAAGGCCAAGCGACGTGGTGAAGTCGGACACGCGCTGCTTGGCGTCTGCGTCATCGCCGGCGATGAAGACGTCGACGGGCACGCGAAACGTGCGGCCTGCCGCGACGACATGCGAGAAGTGGCCGTTGAACGCCTTGACGACGATCGTGCTGGCCGGCGCCGCCTTCGCGATCTCCTGCGCGCCGAAGCTGTCGGCAGGCGTCACGAAGCTGGTGAGGTCAGGTGCGACCGGATTGGTCAGATCGACCAGCAGCTTGCCCGCGAGCTTGTCGCCGTAGCGAGCGACCACGTCGAGCACGACCGCATAAGGCACCGCCAGGAAGACCATGTCGCCGCGTGGAGTGGCGCCGAACTCGCCCACGATCGCGTCAGCGCCGATGGCATCGACCAGTTCGCGTGCGTTCGCCGGATTGCGGCTCAACACCTCAACCACGTGGCCGGCCTTGCCGGCGAGCGTGCCGATAGCAGTCGCCATGCCGCCAGAGCCGATGATGGTGATCGTGGTCATGCCTTCACGTCCTTCAACTTCTGTTTTGCGGGTTGCCCGAGACTGCATCTGGTCCCATATGCAGCTAACCGAACCACTGGTCCGCTTGTGAACCGCATATCTGGACCGGTGGTCCACTTGTCAAGGTGACCTATGAGAGCCGACGCGAAAAAAAACTACGATCGCTTGTTGGACGTGGCGCGAGACGTGTTTGCAGAGCGGGGTCCCGAGGCGTCGATGCGTGACATCGCACGCCGGGCAGAGGTCGGGTTCGCGACGCTCCTGCGTCATTTTCCGACCAGAGAGGCCTTTGTGGAGGCGCTGCTCTGCGACGATCTCGATGCCTTGCCCAAGCGCGCGGAGGAGCTTGAAGCGACGTTGCCTCCCGCGGAGGCGCTCACCACGTGGTTTGGGGAGTGGATGGCTTTCGCGCGAACGCACAAGGGCGTGGTCGCACTGATGGCCTCGGTTCACGACAATCCGGAGTCGGCGCTCTACGCCTCCTGCGCCTCCGTCCATGCTGCGAGCGCGCGACTGCTCCAACGGGCACAGGACGACGGCCAGGCACGCAGCGATATGAACGGCGACGACATGTTCGGGCTGATGGCCGCGCTCGGCTGGCTCATCGATTTGCCCTCATTCGCACCGCGATCGGAAAACCTGTCGCGGATCGTCTCGAGTGCGATCCTCGCCACGAAGGAGCCGGCGCTCGCTTGATTGATCGATCGTTTAATTGAGGAACACAGATGACCCACGAAACTGTCACGATCGACGCCTCCGACGGCAAGTGCCCGGCGCATGTCTTCACGCCGGCCGAGGGCGGGGGCGGGCCGGCAGTCGTCATGTACATGGATGCAGGCGGTATCCGACCGGCAGTGCTCGGCATGGGCCAGCGTCTGGCTGACGCGGGCTTTGTGGTGCTCCTGCCGGACCCGTTCTACCGGTACGGATCCTATGGCCCCTTTGACCCGGTAGAAGTCTTCAAAGGCGACTTTCGCGCGATCCTTGGTCCCCTGATGGCGACGACGGGTAATCGGGTGTCGGCACGCGACACGGATGCCTTCCTGGCGTACCTGGATGGGCGAAACGAGATCGTCGGGTCGAAGGTAGGAGCCGTCGACTTCTGCATGGGCGGGGGAATGGCGATCGCGGCTGCCGCCAACCGGGCGGACCGCTTCGCGGCAGTTGCCAGTTTCCATGGGGGCAACCTAGCAACAGAAGCGGCAGACAGCCCGCACACCTACGCACCCGATCTGCAGGCTGCGATCTACATCGCCGCGGCGCAGGATGACACCAGCTACCCGCCGGACATGGCGATCCGCCTCGAAGAAGCGCTGGATGGTGCCGGGGTCGAGTACAGCACCGACACCTATGCCGCAGCGCACGGCTGGATGATGCCGGACTTTCCGATCTACGACGCACGAGAGGCCGAGCGGGGATGGGCCGAGATGATCGGCTTCTTCGAACGTGTCTTGAAATGACCTTGCGACCGGCGTTGCATAACGGGGGGAGGGGCAAGCAGGTGGCAAAGTTTCGCGCCCTCAGCGGCCGCGGCGTGAGTGCTGCGCTTTCGACGTGGCTCGGTTTTGCCCTCAGCATCGGCCTGCCGGCGACCTCCGCATCGTCGGCACGAATGGCAGACCCGGCTGCGCGCAGCTTTGTGTCGAGCCATTACGGGCGCGCCCAGATCCTGGTGCCGGTCGCAAAGGGCAGGCGCATCAACATGGTTTGCCTGGGGAAGGGCCAGCCTGCGGTTCTTTTTATGTCCGGCCTTGGCGGCGGCAGTTTCGACTGGCGCCGCGTGCAGCCGGAAGTCGGAAGAAACACCCGGGCCTGCGCCTATGATCGCGCAGGTTACGGCTTCAGCGATCCCACTTCCGAAAAGAGCGATGTCGAGCATGCGTTGCTTGACCTGCATGCCCTGCTGCACTCCGGCGGCATTGCGCGGCCTGTTGTCCTGGTCGCACACTCGCTCGCCGGCATTTACGCGGTCGCCTACGCGAAGCGGTACCCCGGCGACGTCGCAGGAATGGTGCTCGTCGATCCTGCCTTCCCCAATCAAACCCGGCTGATCGCAGACGCCGTCGGTTCTGCGGCGGCCACCAAGCTGGCGGCGTCCACAGCCGAAACCATGTCGTTTCTCGATCGATGTGTCACGTTGGCGGACTCTGGGCGGCTCTCATTACCGACGGAGGCGAGCTCGGACTGCCTCGACAACCCTGCCGACCCGGACCCTGCCGTTCATCGAGAGCGCGACCGCGCGGCGAAGATCGCGGGTTACCAGCGGGCGATACGATCAGAATACCAGGACGCCAACGTTCTAGGAGCCAACGGCAGGACGATTGACGATGTCCAGAGCGACGCGATTCCGGGCGACTTAGGCTCCCTGCCGCTTGCCGTTCTGACAAGAGGCAACAAGGGCGCCTTGTCAGGTTTGTCGCCAGCGGAAATCGAGCGTTCCGAGACTGTCTGGCAGGCAGGCCATGATCGGCTTGCGGCGCTTTCGCGACTGGGTACCAACGAGATCGTTCCCGGCGCCGACCATTTCATCCAGTTAGATCGGCCAGCCACCGTAATCGAGCGGATCAGAGGCGTGTTGGAGAAGGCCCGGCGATGACGCAGGGTTATCGAGGCTGAGTCATGCCGCGTCATGCGCGAGGCCGTGCTTCGATGAGCGAAGAACGGACAGGTAAGCTTTGCGACGAACCTGCCTTCTCTGCGACGAACGCGGGTGCTGGACGACGATACCACCGCGTAGCTGGCGTGGATGCGAAACCACCCTCAGCCGATCCCGTCCAGTCCGTTGAACTCTTCCAAGAAGCTCAAGGCGTATTTCTTGCGCGGGGCCTGCCTTCTCTGCGCGGCGTTATCACCAGTCCCGGCGCACGCCGAGGCCGAGACGAACGGTGAGCGGGCGTTGATCCGGTTTCCGACGTCATGCGGGGATCGGATCGTCTTCGCCGCCAGAGGCCAGCTTTGGAGCGTCACCGGCGCCGATCATGTCGCCCACCGCCTGACCTCAGGTCCGGGTAGCGTTCAGATGGCGCGGTGTTCTCCGGACGGGAAGTGGGTCGCCTTCACGCACGTCATCGGCGGGAGCAGAGACGTCTATGTCGTGAAGGCAAGTGGCGGCATACCGCGCCGGTTGACCTATCGTCCTGACTTCAACGAGTGGGTGGTCGCCTGGTCGGCGGACTCGCAATCGGTCATCTTCCTCAGCGCGCACGAAGATTGGTCGGGGCGGAAGCTCAGGCCTTACTCCGTCCCGCGCGGAGGTGGACTCCCGGTCCCGCTCCCTATCGATCGCAGTGGACACCTGTCCTTCTCGCAGGACCGTAAGCGAATGATCTACACTCGATCTTTCACCGATGGCGCTGCGTGGAAGCGCTATCAAGGCGGGCAGGCACCAGACCTCTTCCTTCACGACTTCCGCACCCATGCCGATGAGCGGCTGACCGATTGGAAGGGGACCGACGCCGCGCCCATGTGGACTGGCAACACAGTCTACTTCCTGAGCGATCGCGATCAGCATCGGCGTGCCAACATCTGGGCTCTGGACCTGAGCAGTCGCAAAACACGGCAGGTGACGTTCTTCGACGATTACGACGTCGATGCGCCTTCGCTCAACAACGGCAGGATTACCTTCAGCAAGGGCGGAAGCCTGTGGCAGCTCGATTTACGGAGCGAGCGGCTCGCCATGGTACCCGTGACGGTGCCGGATGACCGCGCACGCACCGGCCCAAGGGTGACCGTGGTAGCGGCGCAACTGCGCGAGTATGACACGGACTACGACGTCAATTACTCGATCTCGCCCGATGGGCGCGTCGCCGCGCTGGCAGCGAGGGGGGAAATCTTCACGCTGCCGCTTGGCACCGGAGGCGCGACAAACCTTACCGGCACGACGGGCGCTGAGGAGGACCACCCCTCGATCTCACCGGACGGGCGCTTCGTTGCCTACACGACCGATCGATCCGGCGAAGTGCAATTGGTGCTGCGTCCCGCAAGCGGGGGCGCGGAGCAGCCTCTTACGCGATTCAAGAGCGGCTTCCTCTACAAGCCGGTCTGGTCACCGGACGGACGATGGATCGCCATCCACGATGCGGCGCACCGGCTCTGGCTCGTGCCGACCCATGGAGGTGAGGCGCGACAGGTGGCGTACAACCGGCACCACTACATGCACGAGACCGACGAGCACGATGCTGTCTTCTCACCCGACGGACGCTGGCTCGCCTATAGCCTGAGCAGAAGCAACCGGCTCCGCGAGTTACACCTTTACGACACCGGAACCGGGCTCGACACCGTCGTCAGCTCCCCCATGGAGAGTGACTATCGTCCCGCTTTCTCGGGTGACGGGCGCTTCATCCTGTTCGTGTCCGATCGCAATGACATTCCGATCTATGCAGACCGGGAGACCAACGCGGTGACCGTTAAGTCGGGTGGGATCTACGTCGCTTCGCTCGCCAAAGGCGACGTCCCGCCGCTTGCCCCGCGCGCCGAAGGTCAGACAGGGGCTCGATCGTCTGCAACTGCGCGAGTACCGGGCGACGTTGATCTCGCTGGCCTGATGTCGCGAGTTGTGCCGCTACCGGTGGAGCCTGCCAAGATCACCGATCTGCAGGTTCGCGGCGACCGGGTGTTCTACATGAGCGCACCGCCTCCCGTGATGGGCGGCACGCTGCCGGGCGCGGCGTCGGCGGTCCACAGGTTAGACCTAAACGACGCCAGCGATACGATCCTGGTCCGTGATCCATCGAGCTTCGTCGTCTCGGCCGACGGCTCGCGGATCGTCTTTGTGCGCAACGGCCGGTGGGCGTCCGTTGCCGCAGAGGGCGGGAATGAAACTCCGCTGCCCGTGGCTGAGCTGTCGACCACGATCGTTCCACGGGACGAGTGGCGCGAGATGTTTTTCACCGCCTGGCGCCTCGAGCGCGACCTGTATGTCGATGCCGACATGCACGGCATCGATTGGCAGGGTGTCCGCGATCACTATGCCCGCCTCCTGCCCTTAATTGGTAGCCGGAGCGATCTCACTTGGCTCATCAACCAGATGATTGGTGAACTGTCGGGCTCGCACCTTAGGAGCGGAGGTGGCGACGACGGCTCAGGAGCAAAGCCGTCCGAGTCAGTCTTGCTCGGCGCAGACTATGCGTTGGACCAGAAGAGCGGCCGCTACCGCTTCGCACGGATCTATCGCGGCGACAGCAGCCGACCCGACTACCGCGCGCCGCTCGGCAGCCCCGGCGTCGATGTCGACGTTGGCGACTACCTTCTGGCGGTCAATGGCGTTCCGCTGCGCGCACCACAGTCGCCGGACGAAGCGCTGATCGGTGCCGCGGGCACGGTGGAGCTGACGATTGCCTCCCATCAGAACGGGCCTGCAAGGAAGGTCCGTGTGCTCCCGGTATCGAATGACGAGAGCCTACGCGAGGTCGACCACCTCGCGGAGAAGCGCGCGCTCGTCTCGCGCCTATCCGGCGGACGAGTAGCCTATATCGGTCTCAACGATATGGGCCGCCTCGGAATGCGGCAGTTCGTCCGCCAGTTCTATCCCCAGCTAGGCGCCGAGGCGTTGCTGGTCGACGTACGCGGCAATCCTGGCGGCAACATCGATGAAATACTGTTAGAGCGCCTGCGGCGCACTCTGTCCGGGATGCAGACCGGACGTGACCGCGTGCCGCAAACCCAGCCCGACCAAGTCGTGGTGGGTCCCAAGGCGATGCTGATCGACAGTGATTCCGCGTCAGACGGAGAGGTATTCCCGCTGCACTTCCGCGCTTACGGGCTCGGCGAGCTTATCGGATCGCGTACATGGGGCGGCATTCGTGGAATCCGGACGGACTGGACGCTGCTCGACGGCGGCACCGTGACCGCGTCTGAAATCAGCTTCTACGACACGGAGGGTCAGTGGTCGGTCGAAAATCACGGCGTCGAGCCGGACGTGCCGGTCGAGACGACGCCGGCGGATGTCCTCGCCGACCGCGACCGCCCGCTTGAGATCGCAGTGGAGCGGCTGACCCGAAAGATCGGCCCAGTGCCGAAAACGCTTGTGCCTCCGCCAACCGGCGGCTCCTACCCAACTTTCGGCGTTGTCCCTCCGACGTACCTTCCGGCGCAGACGTCGGGCACATCGACCTCCAAGGTACCGGACCAACCGTGATACGGAGCGCCAATCGGCCCATGCCGTCAGGCAGCCGCCATACGCCGGTTGGGCGCGTGATCGCGGCCATCTGGATCGCGGTGGCCGCCGTAAATCTGGTGCTGTCTTTTGCCGGTTCGACCGCCGGCAGTGACGCCTTGACCATGCTGGGGACAAACCTGTGCGGTCTTTCCGTCTCGCTCGTTCTCTCCTCGGCGATCGGCCGGCTCATGCGTCACCGTACGCGGCCGAACTGGCCGGCGCTCTCGGCGATCGCAGCGTTCGGCGGCTCCACGGTCTGGTTGGCCGACGCGACGCTCCAATTTTGGGCGACCCATACCTTCGGGTTGCCTCCTGTCTCGGCGTTCCTGCCCGTACGCTACAATCTCGTGTACTTCCTCCTGATCTTCGCCTTGCAGACCGCCGCGACAGCTTTGCTAAGCGCGAATGACGAACTGGCGCACCGTGAGCGCCAGCTCGCCGACGCAACATTCTCGGAACAGCAGGCGCGGCTAGCGGCGCTCCAGCTTCAGCTTAACCCTCACTTCCTGTTCAACGCACTCAACGCCCTTGCGACCCTGGCGGCGGAAGGGCGCAACGGCGAGGTTTCCGACATGGTGAACCGGATGTCCGGCTTCCTGCGAGCGGCGCTGTCGTCATCGCCGCAGGAAACTACGACCCTGGCGGACGAGCTCGACACCACTCAGGCCTATCTGGACATCGAGTCGATCCGCTTCGGCGATCGGCTTCAGGTCCGCTTCGATTGTGAGCCAGCTCTGAGCGGCGCTAAAGTGCCGGGTCTGATCCTGCAGCCCTTGGTCGAGAACGCCGTGAAGCATGCCGTCGTACCGTCAGCGGCGCCCGTCGCGATAGAGGTTCGGGCAGTCGCCGAGGCAGATACACTGCTGTTACGGGTTGCCGACTATGGCTCGCTACGACCGCCTTATGCGGAGCCGCCGGGCCTCGGCATAGGGCTGGAGAACGTTTCCGCGCGTCTTCTGGCGCTCTACGGCTCGAAGGCAAGTTTCGACGCACGCTTGGGTGATGGCTCGTTCGTCGCTTCTATTCGGCTCCCCCTACGTTTTGAGGAAGCACATTGATACGCGTCGTCTTGGCGGATGACGAACCGCTCGCCCTTCGCGGCATGGTCCGATTGCTCGACAACGTCGAGGACGTGGAGGTTGTGGGGACCGCCACCACGGGGCAATCGGCGCTGGAGATCATTCGAGCCGCATCGCCGGATCTGGTTCTCTTGGATATCCAGATGCCGGGCACCTCCGGGCTGGAGGTGGCCGCAGCGCTTGCAGCAGGCTCGCCGACGGATATCATCTTCGTAACAGCGTTCGACACGCACGCCATCGAAGCCTTCGCGCTCGACGCCGTCGACTATCTTCTCAAACCAGTGCAGCCGGATCGCCTACATCAGAGCTTGCAACGCGCCAGGCGTAGACTGGCGAGCACCCGGGAGCCGGTATCAACGGCGACGGAAGACGAACCGCCTTGCCTCCACGTGCCTCAAAAGGGCGGTGAGATCGATGTACCGCAAAGCGAGATAGTCTGGATCGAGGCCGCAAGAGATTATTGTTTGATTCACACGGATCAGCGTAGCTTCATCATTCGCACTACCATGGCGGACCTGGCTACTCAGCTTATCCCGCGCATCATGAGAGTACACCGCTCCGCGTACGTGTGTCTGGATAAAGTTGAACGCTTTGAGGTGGACGAGAAAGGGTCAGCCACGCTCGTGCTTGGCGATCGTCTCCATGTCGCAGTGGGACCAAGCTACACGAAAGCCGTACGCGCCGCTTTGACAGCCCACTAGCGGAGTGCAGATCGCCACAGCGATCACGCTCCGTCCGATCGAATGCGAGAGTCAGCATGCTCACCAATGCCGAAGACGCCGACATTCCTGCGATCGTCAGCCTTCTAAATCGCGCCTACCGCGGCTCAGGGGCAGAAGCTGGCTGGAACTCGGAAGCCGGTTACATCGCTGGCGATAGGACGACCGAAGCACTGCTGAGAGCCGACCTTCTCGCCCATCCCGCTGCCTCTCTGCTCAAGTGGATCGACCCCGAGAGTAAGGAAACAACGGGGTGCGTGTGGCTTCAGCCTCTGGGTACAGGACAGTGGTATATGGGCTCGCTAGCCACAGATCCGGTCAGGCAGAATGCCGGCGCCGGCCGAAAGCTGTTGGAGGCAGCAGAACAGTACGTACGCGCGAAAGGCGGCGACCGGATCCGCATCACGGTCGTCAACGTGCGCGACACCCTCATCGCTTGGTATGAACGTCGTGGCTATACGCTGACCGGCGAGACGGAGCCGTTCCCTTATGACGACGACCGTTTCGGTACGCCGCTGCGAGACGACCTGATGTTCGTCGTCATGGAAAAGTGGCTTTGATTAGCCGTCGGGTTGTCTCTCAGCCTTTAGCCTCGACAGCTAGTTGAGCGTTCCAACGGCAGCCACGACCTCCAATTCCAGCAAACCGTCGCCCGGGAGGCCCGACACTCCAACCGCGGAGCGCGCATGCTCGCCAGCGGAGCCGAGAATGGCAACAATTAGCTCCGAGGCGGCGTCGAGGATGCGCGAGTGATCGGCAAAGCCAGCCCGAGCGAATACGAAGCCGCGGACGAACACGATCTGGCCGATAGCATCGAGGCCGACCTCACCTTCCAGCGCCGCCAGCGCCCGCATGACACAGGCCTCCGCGGCATTTCGGATGGTTCGCGCCGGCGTCCGGCTATCGACCGGACCCGTGATGATGCCGTCCGCGGTGCGAGAGACCTGCCCGGAAACATAGGCCAGCCCATTCATCACCGTTACCGATCGGTAGGCTCCTCTTGGCGCAGGCGAGGGTGGAAGCGAGAGCCCTAATGTTAGCAAGCGCTCTCTCCAACCGCTCACGAGGGGTCTCCCATGCGAACGGCGCCACCGAGCCAGCAACGAAGGCTGGACCCATCATCTTCGAAACGGACTCTGATCTCGGAGGGGCGCCCCATAGACCGTCCTTGGCGTACGCGTAGCGGGGCGCGGGTGGGGAGTGGATGCCCACGTGCGCGAAGTCCGAAGGCGAGTGCTGCGGCCGCCACACCCGTCGCGGCATCCTCGGGATAGCCGGATGATCGTGGGAACTGCCGGGCATCCACCACGTCAGGGGTGGCGGTCAACGCATAGGGGTAGAGGCCGGTGGAGCTCAAACGATCGCACAGCTCCTGTACCCGCGAGAAATCGGGCGTGATCGCATCGAGCACCTGCCCTGATCTAACCGGAATGAGCGTCTTCGTCCTGCTGGTGCGGGCGTTCTGAATCGGCTCAGCCAGCATCCCGGCCGGTATGCCCAGAACAGCAATGATCTCCGCACGCAGGTCCGATCCGATGACCTCCTCTACGGTTGCCGCCGGCTGGGAAACTTCAACTTCCACATCTTCCCCGCCGGACCGGGACACAATCGCGTCGACCACGCCGCTCCCGGTTTCGATCCGTAGCCTCTCCTGTCTCAGACGCCCTTGCTGATTAAGCACCCATATCGCGCCGACGGTGGCGTGCCCGCACATTTCGACTTCTTGGGTTGGCATCCAGAACCGAAGGCGGAGATCAGCCGCACCGGTCGCTCGCAACACGAACCCGCTTTCGTGCCCATGCGCCGCAGCGACCCGGCGCATCGCCTCATTATCCATCCCGTCGGCGTCGAGGACAATCGGAGCCGGATTGCCGCCATGAGCGCCAGCAGTGAAGACGTGGACGAGGTGAACGCTAGGCTCAGGCATAACCAATCAGTTTCCTCTGCTATTCACTGACGATCTCTGAGGGCTGAGAGCCGCCAGCTCACGACCGTGGTTCGTCATCGTCATACCTGGTTGTCCTCAGCACCCGCATGCTCTCCAGGTCCTTCGTGATCCGCCGGATTGGCCCAGCTTTCCCGTTCTGCCAGGCGCTGAGCAGGTGGCGGGACATGTAGATGCCGACGGCGAGATCCGGCCCTTTACGATCGCGCCGTGGCCCTCGGGATTAGTTCGCCCTGACGGCCGCGAGCCGCTGCTGAGAAGCCTGACGCGCGAGTAAGAACTCTTCCTCGTCGCCCATCAGAGCAGCGACATTGGCTGCCGACTGATAAGCCAGTAATTCAAAAGCCAAGCACGTTTCGTCGACGTTGGGGCGAAGCTCTCCAAGTTTCTTCGCCTTGACGATCAGACCTCTAAATCTGGAGCGCGCCTCAGAACGATGCTCCTTCACCTGATCGCGGATACGTCCAGGTCGCGCACGATATTCGTTGCTCGCTGCGTTGATGAAGCATCCACCCGGAAGAGTGCGCTTCTCGACGAACTCGAACCAACCTTCCACCAAAGCCTGGAGCTGCAGCAATGGGCTGGGTTGAGTCAGCGCCGGGTCGATCACCGCCACTCGGTATAGATCGACAGCGCTTCGCAGCGTCGCCAGCTGCAGCGACTCTTTGTCCCCGAAGAGGACCTGGATGTTGCCCTTACCGACGTTCGCCTCAGCCGCTAGGCGGCCGATGGTCAGGCCGTCCAGACCCTCGACCGAAGCGATGGCGGTGGAGTGCGTCAGGATTTGCGCTCGCGCCCGATCGCCCCGCACGCGGCGACCGTCGCGGCTGTCTGGCTCTGACGTTGTGATCACGGGCCTGCCTTCGTTTCTCAACACCTACGGTCGTATGTATATGGTGCGGCGGCACAATCTGTCGAGCGGCCGCCGGAATAAAGGCGGCTCGCGTCAACCGTGGGGATCGATGGGCGTACTAACGGTTAGCTCTTCCTCGATCGCTTCGGCGGCATCGAGGCAGAGATCCTCTCTGAAGGGGGAGCCGATGATCTGTACGCCGAGCGGTACACCATCCGATAGGCCGGTCGGCACGGCGATCGAGGGTAGGCCCAGAAGGTTTACGGCGACCAAGAGACGCTGAGCCTCCCGGAGGCTTGCTCCGGTGGCCGCCGGATCGCGATCGAAGTCGATCGGGAACGGCGGTGCCGTCGACACCGGGCCGAGGATCAGGGGATATTTTTCGAGAAACGCCAGCCACTTCCGAACGTGCGTCGCGCGTGCTGCCAAGGCACGCATGTAGCTTCCAAGATCGGGTTTCGTCGTCGATGCCAGGTACAGCTCGATCGCTTGCCTGACACCATCGTCGCCGAACGTGTTGATGGCTCCCACAGAGAGCTCACCAACCTCCCACCACGCCAACCGCCACCAGAGTTCGGCAACAGCGTCGACCTCTGGCGGCTCCACGTGCTCGATCTCGTAACCCGCGTTGCTCAGGGCAGTGGCGGCTTTCTGAACAGCCTCTGCCACGCTCGGATCCACGCCGAGCCCAGATGGATTGATGGTCACTGCAACACGGAGGGGCTTGTCGATAGGCGAGCCGGCGAGCGGAACGGGAAGCCAGGAGGGATCCCGGATGTCCCTGGCCGACATCGCTGCCAACGCAACGCGAAGGTCGCCAGCCCTACGGGCCATCGGTCCTTGAACGGAGAAGAGCTGGACGCTGAGGGGGCGCTCGTCCGTCGCTGACGGATTGAAGTGCGGGACCCTTCCCACCGTTGGCTTGATGCCGACCAAGCCACAGCAATACGCCGGGTAGCGGATCGATCCTCCGAAGTCGTTAGCATGAGCCAAAGACGTGATGCCAACGGCGAGCGACGCAGCCGCACCGCCGCTCGACCCGCCAACTGTGTGACGTCGACTCCAAGGATTGTATGTCGGCCCATGCAGGGCGTTGTCCGTATGCCAGCGCATCGCAAAGGCGGGCATGTTCGTGCGTCCGATCGAGATGGCTCCGGCCTTGCGCAGGTTGGCGACGGCCGGGCTATCTTCAGCGGCTTGAGCATCTCGAAAGGCTACCACCCCGTGCGTGGTTGCCGCTCCCGCTTCGTCGACGTTCTCCTTGATGGTTATCGGCACGCCATGAAGGGCGCCGAGAACGTCGCCTCGTTGGACGGCACGATCGGCGTCGTCAGCGTGGGAGAGCGCGAGCTCGGCGCGCACATCGATAACGGCATTGACCTCCTTATTGACCGCTTCCAACCTATCGAGTGACGCCTGCACCGCCTCTCGGCTGGAAATCAGCTTAGTGCGAACGCCAGCCGCAACATCGACGGCATCCCACTGCCAGATTGGTCCTTTCACAGATCCATCCACTTCGGTTTGTTGACAGTATTGCGGAGCGCTACGCCGCTTCTCGCAGCGCTCGATCGGCAGGCGCTTGGGTGCCGGACACCGTCGAGGGGCCGCGCTCGATCACGCGTCCTTCCTCGCGGGCTCTGGCTGCAGCGCTGCGATGACGCTGGCCGCGATCAGAATGCCGACTGACACCCACAGCCCTGGACGAATGCCGTCCGGACCATCGGCCATCGCGCCGCTCAGCACGGGCCCGATGCACTGACCAAGACCAAAGGAGATTGTCAGCGCCCCGATTGCGGCAGTCCATGCCTCTGGCTCGGTTGTTCTCCGTACGAAGGATGTGACCGATGCAATGACGGCCAGGAACGATCCGCCGAAAAGGATCGCGGACGTGTATGAGGCCAGGGGACTTGGCAAAGCGATCGGCAGTGCCGTCCCAGCCGCCACCACGCCGATCGTTGCGGCAGCGCACAGGCCGCCACGCAACCGGGCGAGGATAGGTCCCCATGCGAATGCGCCGAATACGGACGACAAGCCGAGGACTGACCAGAAGGTGGTGATCGCAACGGCGTTGAAGCCTTCCGTGTCGCGGAGGAATGCCACAATGAAGGTGGCATAGGCGATGTATCCCGCACCGTAGAGGCCGTACGACACCAACAGGAACGTCATCGAACCGGGCGACCATGCCCTGCCGCCGATGAGCTTCCGAAGCGGCGGCGGGGGCACTCGCCGGATCACCGCCCCCGCCCAGAGCGTCGCGCCCAGCGCCAAGGCTCCGAGCGCGAGCCAACCCCCGCGCCATCCAACGGTGGCGAGGAGCGGGGGCACTAGCAGCGCCGACGCTGTTACGCCGATTCCCGCGCCAGCGAAGTAGAGACCCAGCAGGGTCGAGCTCCTCTTGGGCGACGCATTGAAGCCGGCCGTCAGCCCTGCACCTACCACAAACGCCACTGCCCCCGAGAGACCTGCAAGGAACCGGAGTGCGAGCAGAGCCGGGAAACTCACGGCGACCGCGGAGGCCCCGGTCGCTAACGACGTTAGTAGCAAGGCCGAGACAAAAGCGGTCTTATGACCGACGCGGCCGCCGAGCCCGTTGGCAAACAGCGCACCCGCCAGATACCCGGCCGCATTGCCCGTGTTCAGCGCACCTGCGTCGGCAAAGCTCCAACCGAGATCCGCGCGCATCGTCGGCAGAAGAAGCGCGTAAGCGAAACGAGAAAGCCCAAGGACGACAGCGGGACCCATTGCCAGACCTAGTACGATCCACAACGAGCCAGATGGGGCATCCCTATCCGGCTTCACGAGTACACCCGAGCAGCCAACAACTGATCAGCATTGTTATGCATACGAACGTACGTATATAGTCGGTTGAGATTAGTCAATTGGCCGCTAGGCCGCATAGCCCGGTTCTCAGCGCAACTCTCCGCGTAGTCGGGCGAGCGCTCGGCGCCACAACGCCTCGCCTAGCTCATGGCCACTGGCAGTGAAGCGGTTGGAAGGTCCGAGCGCTCGGCGGCGACCCACCGCTAAGGCGGCAGCGTCTGCAACTAGTTGGCCGTGTTCTCACCATTCCGCCGCAGTGTGCACGAGTAGCTCGGCTACGCGCCCGTGATCGGTTGGGATCAGAGATTGACTGAGATGAGAACTAGTCGACCGTAGATCGGTCTGCTCGACCCCTTACAAGCGTTAACAATCTATTTAGCTTCAACCGCGCTACCTCATCATCATTTTACTATGTCCACATGGCTGATCCTAGCCTCAACTCCGGCGCCATTGTGCAGACTAAGGCGGCAGGCGCTGTTCTCGACTGAGGCTTGGCCTGATGGTGCTAAAACGATTGACCACTGCCGCTCATACACATACGATCGTATGTTATGTTCGGACGCGACTTAGGAAGCGCATGGCGGCGGCGCTCCGAATGCGGGAAAAAGGCCTGCGCACTGCTAGTGATGTTGTTTTGGAGAGCGCATTGCCTGACATTTCGCTCGACTTAAGGTATTTGCGCTGCGTTGTCGCAGCCGCTGAGACCGGCAGTTTTCGTCAAGCATCGGAGCTGCTTGAGCTACCGCAATCTTCGATTAGTCGCCGAGTTCAGCTGCTTGAGCACCGGCTGGGGTTCAGCCTTTTTAGGCGAACGCGCTTGGGCGTCAGCCTTACAGATGCAGGACATACCTTTCTTGAGGGCGCTCTGATCGGTGCCGAACAGTTTGCACTTGCAGCACGCGCGGCAGCAGCGATCCACCGCGGTCATCCTGCCGAACTAAAGATTGGAGTTTCTCCTTCTCGTACCGCGAGTTTACTATTCCGAGAAACCATGCGCCGTTTTAGGTCGCAATTTACCTCGTGCAAAATAACAATTGTCGAAGCTGACACGATCCAACTTCGCCGAAGCTTGGCACTAGGGGGCATCGACATTGCATTTTTGATAACTCCAAAAGCATTGCATGGGTTTGAGATTCAAGAGCTATGGCAGGAGGCTGTATATGTTGCTCTGCCAGCCGGTCACAGGCTTGTCACTCACAGGCGGGTGATGTGGAGTGACTTGACCCACGAGACTTTGATTGTTCCAAATAGAGGTAAGGAGATAGACAAAGATCAATGCTTGGTAGCTAGGCTCACTGGTAATATGACTGATATTAGAATCGAAGAACACCAAGTCTCTGAGGCAAGTTCGTTTGATCTGATCGCGTGGGGATACGGCGTGACCCTCGCTCACGAGGCAACAGCGCGCCGCAAGATATCTGGTATAGTTTTTCGACGTTTGAGCGAAAAGCCGAACTCTCTAATGATGTCGGCAGTCTGGAAAGATAAGGCGCTTACGCCGTATGCCGTCGATTTTATTGCAGTAGCCGCCTCGCTGGGCCGCGGTAAGATGCCTAACACGGCCGGTGAATGCACTAAAACCATATGAAGTTCAGGCCGGTTGGCTCGTGCCGACCCTTTCGGTTTTGCGCGATCTAGAGAATTCCCGGTCGCTGGCGATAAAGCGCTCGATCATGGGAGCGATAAGACTCTTCGGGTCGGGTATTGGCTGACCGGCCTGGGCCGAGAGCAGCGCAGCGTAGTCGGTGAGATCGCGATACAGATTGGCAGAAATCTCGATCGTCACCTTGACTGGCTTCTCATCGCCAATCACGCTGAGCTTCAGTTTGCCCATCATAAATCTCCATAGGGTTCTAGCACGAGGTCGCGGGTGACAATTACGCGGACCGGAAACCCGGGGCGGATCGTAAGCGTGGGTGCAACATCGAGCTGGCGCCGGACAATTTGCTGACCGGCATCGTTGAAGGTGTCCTGGCCACCATTGCGCAGGGCGCGTAGCAGGCGGTCATCGTCGTCCACGGCCAGCTCGGAGCCGACGCTGAGCAGCGTCGAGAGGCCTGCTGCCTTGGCGAGATCCCACCAGTGGAAACTCACCCCGTCCTGCAGACCGGCGAAGCCTTCAGCGTCCGCACCTGGCGCCAGCTCGAGAACGATGGATCGCCCATCCGGAAAGAGGAGTCGATTCCAAACGAGCAAGACGCGGGATTGCCCAAACTGGACGCTGTTGTCGTACTGACCGATGACGCGCGTGCCTTGCGGGACCAGAAGGATGCGACCCGTCGGGCTGTCATAGATGTTTTCGGTAACCTGCGCGGTGATCTGGCCCGGGAGATCCGAACGGATGCCGGTGATGAGAGCTGCGGAGATGACCGCACCTGCTTGGAGAATGTTTCGGGATGCCGGCGACGTCACCCGTTCGGTCGACACCGTGCGACGCTCGGGCGCAGCGTTGAGGAATGCGGACTGGCGGTCTCGCGTCGTCAGAGTTGTGCCAGGCTGCGATCCCGTCGTTGCGCCCGCTGGCTCCGTCAGAGCTGGCAATGAAGGGGGCGATGCGGTTCCGCCGGCGTCTGATGACGCAAACAGTCGGGCGGTTCGCGCGGATTCAATTTCCTGGACGCGTCTCTGCCGCTCGGGGCTGACTTGCTTCGTTGCCGCGCCGGGAGCGGCGGGCATGCCGGGAGGCTGAACGGACTGACCGCGCTCCTGAGCACTCAGGATCGGTTTGCCGAGATCGCCGGGCAGCGGCGGGCCGAGTTTAGGAACCGCGCCATAATCGCGGGGAAGCGAAGCGACCCCGTCGGCGGTAGGCCGGTTTTCAGTCGAGTACAGTTCCTCGGGAGCATGGACCGTGCGGTTCGATTGAAGGGCGTAGATCAGGGCGCCGCCAATGCCGAGACTCGCGACCAGCCCCATCGTCGCAAGCACCTTCCGCGATAGCCGCGTGACGCGAGGGGCTTCAGCACGCAGGCGCATGGCCGCCGGACTGACCGGCTCACCCGTCAGAGGCTCGCCCTCATCAACGGGCGCCGTGTCATCGGTGGTTGCGGGATCGCTCACTTTGCAGGCTTTCCATCGGTTCGCACGATCTGCACCCGCTGCTGTCGGTGTGCGGACCCGAACCGAAGCTCGGCGGCGGCGAACAGCCGATCGACAATCATATGGTGTCTGCGGACGCGGTAGTTGACCAGTTCGGAGGATTTCCCATCGGCGCCGACCACAAAGAGAGGCGGCATTTCGCCTTGGGCGATCCCGGTCGGGAACTCGATGAAGACCTGCCTCCCGTCGTCGAACGCGCGCGTCGGCCGCCAAGGCGGGCGGTCGCCCTCGATCGCATAGCGGAAGTTGATGTTTTCAAGATCGACCCCGGTCGCAACCGTCGGCGATGCCGCCGCCGCCGCGCTTTGGCTGCGAAGGGCGATGAGCTGGTCTTGCGGATACTGCCATGAGACCGACGCCATGTAGGTCCGCTCGGTCGAGCGCAGCTCCAAATGATAGGTCCGAGCGCTGGTGTTGATCACCAGATTGGTCGTGAGGTCGACCCGGGTCGGCTTCACGAGGATGTGGACCTGCTGCGATGCGCCGGTCCCGCTCATGGTATCGCCGATGACCCATCGAACGGTGTCGCCGGCGGCAACGGGGCCTGCGCCGACAAGCTGCTCGCCCGGCTGGAGCGCGATGTCGGTGATCTGTCCGATCGCGGTGTAGACTTGGTAGAGCGCCCCCGGAGTAAAGGGATAGACCTGCATCGAATTGATGAAGCCGTCGCGTACCGGCTGCATGCGCGCTGCGGCATTCGCCAGATTGACCCTGGCGGTCGGATCTAACGGCTCTAGAGAGCGCGCGCTGCTCTCGACGGGTTTGAGCTGCCCCGGAAGCGGCAGGGGCTTGGGCACCTCGACAACCGTGACCGGCGCTGGCGGTTCGGCGACAACGGCTGCCGGAGCTGCGTTATCGTATAAAATCTTCGGGGGCGGCGTCGTGGACGCGCACCCGGCCAGGACGCTCGGCGCAATGATCGCGGCGATGAGTGCGCAGGGCGATGCGGAAATGTGGGAAGCCGGAAATCCGGCTTTACGGAAAGTCGGCTTCATTGTCCTAGCTCCCGAGACCAATTGATGGCGTTGACGTAGATTCCGAGGGGGTTCTTACGGAGCGTGTCGGCGTCGCGCGGGATCTGGACGACGATCGTGAGGATCGCCGTCCAGCGCTCGGTCGTCCCTAGCTGGCCGTTCTCGTACCGGCGTTCGATCCAGGCGACGCGGAAGCTGTTCGGCGAAGCGCGGATCACGCTCGACACCTCGGTGGATACCTGCTGACGCCCGACCTTGCTGAACGGGTCATTTGCGCGCGCATAGTCGTTGAGTGCCGAGGCGCCGCGATCGGTCGTGAAGTCGTATGCGCGTAGCCAATTCTGCCTGACGATGATGGCATCGGCCGGTACGGAGCGGACCTCTTCGATAAATCTGCCGAGGTGAAACGCGATCTGGGCGTCAGTCGGTTGGTAGTCCGGTGTGGCCGGACCTACCGCTTGCGCCTGACCGAGGCGATCGGTCTGGATCACCCACGGGACGACGGTGCCATGCGCCGACTGCCAGACGAGCGCGGCCGCAAAGCCCGCGGAGAGGAAGAGCGAGCCGAACGCCATATAGCGCCAGTTGCGCGCCTGGATGCGGGCCGAGCCGATGCGGTCATCCCAGACCTGCGCGGCTCGCTGGTAGGGGGTCTTGGGAGCCGGTGTTTTGCCGTAGTGCGTCGAGGGTCTCTTGAACATCAGCCATTGCCTTCGGAGAGATTGATGGAGGCGCCGCCGCCGTGGGCATCACCAGAGCGGACGGCATGCGCGGTCGCCTGGACGGCGTGGGTCATCCGCTGAGAAGTGCGCATGCGGCGTGCCCAAGCCGGAGGGCCGTCGCCTTGGGCAGGTCCGGCCTCGGTCCCGGCGGCTGGTTGCGAGGTGCCGCCATCAAGGACGGCACGACCGCCAGCGTTGAAGCTGGAACGCATGGACTCACTTGCGCGCGATGCTGCACGGCGGAGGGGCGACGCGGCGGCCTGGGCGCCCGCGCGCGCAACGCCGCCAAGTCCGGCGGCGACGCCAGAAGCGCCCGATTGTCCGGCTGCGCCGAGACTATAGGCGGTTGCTGCACCGCCAGCGGCAGTTGCCCCGCCGCGCGCCGCGGCCGCCGCGCCACCTGCGAGAGCCGATCCACCGCTGGCTGCAGCGCCAACCGCGCCAGCACCAAGCGCCACGACACCGCCTGCAGCAATTCCGGTTCCGACTGCCGCGCCGGCGCTGAGCTGCGGCCCTCCGGAAACGATTCCGCTGGCGATACCGGGGCCGAAGATACCGAGACCGAGGAGCGACAGGGCTGCGAGCACGATCGCCATGGCCTCGTCGATTGTCGGTGTTGTGCCTGCAAAGCCGGCTGTGAACTCGGAGAAGAGCGTCGAGCCGATCCCGACGATCACCGCGAGGACGAGCACCTTGATGCCAGAGGAGATGACGTTGCCGAGGACGCGCTCGGCCATGAAGGCCGATTTGCCGAACAGGCCGAAAGGAATGAGGACGAACCCGGCAAGCGTCGTCAGCTTGAACTCTATCAGTGTAACGAAGAGCTGGATCGCCAGAATGAAGAAGGCGAGCAGCACCAGTACCCACGCGAAAAACATGCAGGCGATCTGGATGAAATTCTCGAAGAAGGACCAATAGCCCATCAGGTCGGAAATCGAGTCCAAGATGGGTCGGCCGGCGTCGAGGCCGGTCTGCGCAACCTTCCCAGGGCGGAGAAGATCTGCGGTGGTGAAGCCCGTGCCGCTCGCCTTGAGGCCGAGGCCTGCGAAGCTCTCGAAGATGATGCGGGCGAGGTTGTTCCAGTTGCCGATGATGTAGGCGAAGACCCCGACGAACAGAGTCTTTTTGACCAGCCGTGCCATGATGTCGTCATCGGCGCCCCACGACCAGAACAGGGCAGCCATCGTCACGTCGATCACGATCAGAGTGGTCGCGATGAAGGCGACTTCGCCGCCCAGCAGGCCGAAGCCCCCGTCAATGTAGCGGGTGAAGACCTCGAGAAAATGGTCGATGACGCCGGTGTTGTTCATGGATTGGCCGCCTCGGCATTTGGTGATGGCGCCTGCGGCGAGGCGGCGGACGGAAGGCGACCCGACGGACGGGCACCCGGAGCAAGAAAGCGGCGGCGGTTTTCCGCCCAGGCGCGGAGGCATGTGACGTCGCGCGGGCCGCCTTCGCCGAGTTGCTGACACCGGACGAGTTCGGCCCGCAACGGGTCTTCGGCTTGTGCGACGGGCTGGAGCAGGTCGGGTCGGGCTGCCGGCGTCTTGTCGCGCGTCATCTCGACGGCGGTCGCTGTGATTGCGAGCGCGACGAAGACGACGGCACCTATCCGGGCGAAGAGCTTGCCATCCATCGATCCGGCGCTCAGTTGCCGCCGTTCTGGAACATGCGCGCGTTGCCGGCCTGATAGCCGGAGCCGGGCGTGAGGAACCGACGACGCTGTTCGCGGCCCTGGTCAGCGGCAGACGAGCGCTCGGCATCGGCAAGTGCCTGCGCGCGCCCATTGGCCGCGACAACGGCAGTGAGATCCGCGAGCTGTTGAGCCTGCAGGGCGAGGAGTTGATTTCCAGCCTGGGTGGCTTGGAGCGCGCCGGTCGCGCCCTGGCTGCGGCCTACGAGCGCGCTCATTTCCGTCCGATTGGTGTCGATATTGCCGACGACGCCGGCTTGGACACGCATCGCATCCTGCAGGCCGCCGACCGTGTTCTGCCAGCGGTCGCGCGCGTCGGAGACGAGCTTCTGATCGGTCGAGGAAAGGGAGGCGTTGCCGTAGGTGGTGCGGAAGGCCTGGTCGATGTTCTGGACATTGTAGGCGAGCCGCTGGGCCTCGCCTAGAAGCTGCTGCGTGCGCTGCACCGACTGCTGAAGCTGCTGGAGAGACGAATAAGGCAGGGTTGCGAGGTTGCGACCCTGGTTGATGAGCATCGTCGCTTCATTCTGCAGCGACGTGATCTGATTGTTGATCTGCTGGAGAGCGCGGGCTGCGGTCAGGATGTTCTGCGCGTAGTTGCTCGGGTCGAAGACGACTCCGCCGAACTGCGCATGGGCGGGTTGCGCCGGGATAAGGCCGACGGTGAGGGATGCCCCGAGCAGTGCCGCTGCAACCCGCGCGCGGCTGAACAGGCGCGTTTTCATGATGTCTTCTCCTCATCGGAAAGGCTGGGGATGAGATCGGCCGCCCAGCCAAGGCCGTGATGCTGCAGCCACGCCGCTAGGAAATCAGCGCGATCATGTTCCGCGAGGATTGTCGCGATGGCGGCCTGGTCTGATCGGGAGGAAGCGCCGCAGAGCGCCAGGGCGACCTCGGACAGGCCGAGTTCGAACAGCCGGTTGCCCTTGCGTGACTGGCAGTAATAGTCGCGCTTCGGCATCGCCCGCGCGAGGATTTCGATCTGACGATCGTTCAGCCCAAAACGCCGGTATATCGCTGTGATCTGGGGCTCGATCGCGCGTTCGTTCGGGAGCAATATACGAGTCTGGCAGCTCTCGATGATGGCAGGAGCGATCGCCGATCCGTCGATGTCGGACAGCGACTGCGTCGCGAAGAGAACACTCGCGTTCTTCTTACGTAGCGTTTTCAACCATTCACGGAGCTGGCCAGCAAAACCCTCGTCGTCGAGGGCGAGCCAGCCCTCGTCGATGATGATGAGCGTCGGGCTGCCGTCCAGGCGATCGCCAATCCGGTGGAACAGATAGGCGAGCACTGCCGGCGCCGCCGCTGTCCCGATCAGGCCTTCGGTTTCGAAGGCCTGGACGGTGGCCTCGCCGAGATACTCGGCCTCGGCGTCGAGGAGACGGCCATAGGGTCCGCCAACGCAATAGGGTCGCAGGGCCTGCTTGAGATCATTCGATTGCAGCAGCACCGACAGGCCCGTCAGTGTCCGTTCCGCTGTCGGCGCCGAGGCGAGTGAGGTCAAAGCCGACCAGATGTGCTCCTTGGTGTCCGGGGACAGCATGACTGCCTCGCGTCCAAGGATCGCCGCGATCCAATCCGCCGCCCACGACCGTTCGGCGAGATCGTGGATACGGGCCAGTGGCTGCAGCGAGACGCTTCCCTCGTCGCCATCGGTGAGACCGCCGCCGAGATCATGCCAGTCGCCGCCCATGGCCAGCGCTGCGGCGCGGATCGAGCCGCCGAAGTCGAACGCGAAGACCTGGGCGCTTGCATATCGGCGAAACTGGAGCGCCATCAACGCCAACAGAACCGACTTGCCGGCGCCGGTCGGTCCGACGATCAAGGTATGGCCGACGTCGCCGACATGGATCGAAAGCCGGAACGGGGTCGAGCCCTCGGTCTTGCCGTAGAGCAAGGGGGGTGCTCCGAAGTGCTCGTCCCGTTCCGGACCTGCCCATACCGCGGAGAGCGGGATCATGTGGGCGAGGTTCAATGTCGAGATCGGCGGTTGCCTGACGTTCGCATAGGCATGGCCCGGCAGGCTTCCGAGCCAGGCGTCGACCGCGTTGATCGTTTCCGGCATCGCGGTGAAGTCTCGGCCCTGGATGACCTTCTCCACGAGCCGGAGCTTCTCGGCTGCGATGCGGGGGTCGGTATCCCAGACGGCGATCGTCGCTGTCACATAGGCTTGGCCAGCATAGTCGGCCCCGAGTTCTTGCAGAGCCAGGTCGGCATCGGCTGCCTTGTTGGCAGCGTCGCTGTCGACCAGCACCGACGCCTCGTTGGTCATCACCTCCTTGAGGATCGCGGCGATCGATTTGCGCTTCGCAAACCACTGCCGTCGGATCTTGGTGAGCAGCTTGGTTGCGTCGGTCTTGTCGAGCAGGATCGCACGGGTCGACCAGCGATAGGGAAAGGCCAGTCGGTTCAGGTCGTCTAGGATGCCCGGTGTTGTGGCAGTCGGAAACCCGACGATCGACAAGACACGAAGATGCGACTGGCCAAGCCTTGGTTCGAGGCCACCAGTCAGCGGCTGATCGGCCAGTAATGCGTCGAGATACATCGGCGTTTCCGGGACGCGGACGCGATGACGTTTCGTCGAGACGGTCGAATGGAGATAGGTCAGCGTCTCGGCGTCGTTCAGCCAGGCGCTCTCCGGCATGAAGGCTTCGACCAGTTGCAGGATGCGGTCCGTCCGATCGACGAAGCCTCGGAGGATTTCACCCGCATCGACGCCGGATTGGTCGCGCCCCTCATAAAGCCACCCCTCCGCCCGTGCGGCGTCCTCGACTGGCGGCAGAAAGAGGAAGGTGAGGAAATAGCTCGACTCGAAGTGGCTGCCTTCTTCCTCGAAATCGGCCTTCCTCTCGGCATCAACCAGGGCCGATGCGCTGTCGGGAAATTGGCTCGACGGATAGGTGGCAGCTTCGTGCCGCTCGGCCTCGACGAAGATGGACCATCCCGATCCGAGGCGGCGGAAGGCATTGTTGAGACGCCCCGCAACCGCGACCAGTTCGGCGGGGACGGCACTGTCGAGGTCGGGACCGCGGAAGCGTGCAGTGCGTTGAAAGGATCCGTCCTTGTTGAGGACGACGCCTTCGCCGGCCAAGGCGACCCATGGCAGGAAGTCTGCGAGCCGGCTGTTGCGATTTCGATATTCGGCGAGGTTCATCATGGCCGCAGGGCTCACACCGAGAGATGTGCCGGGAAGCGCAGATGGCGGCGTACAACCTCCACGAACTGCGGATCCCGCTTCGCGGCCCAGACCGCCGCGATATGGCCAAGTAAGCCGATCGCGATACCGGCAATCCAGAGTCGCAGCCCCAGGCCAACCGCACCGGCGAGGGTGCCATTGAGGATGGCGATCGAACGGGGCGCCCCGCCGAGGAGAATATGCTCCGTGAGCGCGCGATGCACCGGCACCGAGTAGCCCGGGACTTCTCCCACAGGATCGAAGCCCATCGCCATCAGACCAGTGCCCCGCCGCTGAACGAGAAGAACGACAGGAAGAAGCTGGATGCGGCGAAGGCGATCGACAGACCGAACACGATCTGGATGAGGCGGCGAAACCCGCCCGAGCTGTCTCCAAACGCGAGCGTCAGGCCAGTGACGATGATGATGATGACTGAGACGATCTTCGCGACCGGACCCTCGATCGATTCGAGGATCGACTGCAGTGGCGCTTCCCACGGCATCGAGGAGCCCGACGCATTGGCAGCCGGTGCCAGCATCATCGACAAGGTGACGAAGGAAGCTGCCGTCACAAGGCGGCGGACACGCGGCGCGCGGATATTCATGACGGTACTCCTGTTAGTGGGGGGATGACGAGATCGACGCGGTAGTCGCCGTCGCTCGTGAGGCCGTCGACGTGGGCAAGTTCAGACAGCCTCCGCGCCGCGCCACGACCGGAGAGGACGGCAACGATGTCGATGGTTTCGGCGATCAGCGCCCGAGGGACCGTAACGACGGCCTCTTGGATGAGCTGCTCGAGGCGGCGGAGCGCGCCGATCGCGGTGCCGGCGTGGATGGTGCCGATTCCGCCGGGATGGCCCGTTCCCCAGGCTTTGAGGAGGTCGAGTGCCTCGGCGCCTCGGACTTCGCCGATTGGGATGCGATCGGGCCGCAGGCGGAGCGACGATCGGACCAGATCCGAGAGGGTTGCGACACCGTCCTTGGTACGCATCGCGACGAGGTTGAGAGCCGCGCACTGAAGCTCGCGCGTATCTTCGATCAGAACGACCCGGTCGGTCGTCTTCGCGACCTCCGCGAGGAGGGCGTTGGTGAGCGTTGTCTTCCCGGTCGAGGTGCCGCCAGCAACGAGGATGTTGCGGCGCTCGGCGACGGCAACCCGCAGGGCATCCGCGTGAGCAGCGGGCATGATCCCGGTCCAGACATAGTCGTCGAGCGTGAACAGCGCGACCGCTGGCTTGCGGATGGCGAATGTCGGGGCGACCACGACGGGGGGCAGGAGGCCTTCGAAGCGCTCCCCTGTCTCGGGAAGCTCCGCCGAGACCCTCGGCGACGCGGCATGAACCTCCGCGCCGACATGATGGGCGACCAGTCGAACGATACGCTCGCCGTCCTCTGGCGAAAGGCGATCTTCCGTCGCGACCAGCCCCTCGGAAAGGCGATCGATCCACAGCCGCCCGTCGGGGTTCAGCATAACCTCCACGATCGCGGGATCGTCGAGATAGCGGGCGATTGCCGGTCCCAGCGCAGTGCTGAGCATGCGCGCGCCGCGCCGAAGCGCCTCACGTCTCGCGTAGGGATCTGCCACCTTTTGCCCCGTTCGGTTGGAGACCGCGCACCACGCGCGGCCCTGCGTGGGGCGAGTAAGAGAGTCAGTATTCGGTGAAAGACAACAACGGGAATGTGGTCGGCGTACTGTGGCGTACAAAGACAGGCGATCGGCGGGTTTGGAAGCTTGCCGGTCGAATGAGTCCGCTACTGACCAACACAGACCGAAGACAGACGGCGTGCTGATCGCCCAGCGCGGGCAAGGCGGCAGGTAACTTTAGAACGGAGGTTGATTGTACTGAAAAGCGCACGCAACAAGCACGTCGGTCGGTTGATAGTCTCCGCTCCAACCACGACTGCGACCACGTTCAGAAATCAGATGCAGATTTTTGCGGGCCCGTGATGACACCACGTATACAAGCTTCTTTGCCGTCTCGATCTGCTCTGGATCGCTGTAGAAAGGGACCATTCCCTCGAGCAAGCCGTAGGCGATCACCGCGTCATATTCGGCACCCTTGACGCCGTGGATCGTCGAGACGGTGATGCCCGTTCTATCCGCGAAAACTTTCCGGAACATCGCGACCTCGGCAATCGCCATCGAACCTTCCTTGACCAGAAGATCGACGCGCTTTTGCGAGCATTCGAAAAATGCCTCGTGATGCTCTTTCAGTGACGGAAAGGCGCAGTGATCGATGCCGAGCGCCGCGCATAGGTGCTCGAAGAACGCCCGCAGGAACGTCAGACCGTCGGTTTCGTCGATCGTGATTGCATTGCACGCCCGCAGCAATTTTTTGCGATCCAGGCCTGTGGTATCGACGCCGGCGTCGCGCAGGCCAGCGATCACTTCGCCCGCCCATCGCATTCGGCGTACGTAAAGCTGAGGAGAGGCTTCAGTCAGGATGATGCGAGAAAGCTTGTACCAGAAATTGTCGACGTCGCGCGCGAACGGCACCATTCCTGGGCCGTCAAACGAATAGCCCGGCATCGCCGTGACCAGGCGCCGCGTCATGCTGGCGAGGTGGACCCAGCGCGGTGCGACGATGCAGACCTCGTGCGCCGCTATGCCCAGTGTCTCGACATTGTAGGTGATGAGCCGGACCAGTTCGGCTTCAAGGTCGTCACGGTGCGTCTGCTGGTCAAACGACACGATGCTCGCATAATCCTTGTTATGCCCAACCGCCTCGATCTTCGAGGCAAAGACGTTGTAGTTGCCAAAATAGCCTACGATCCGCGACGAGGACCGGTAATTGTCCGACAGCTCCATCTCCTTGAATGCGATGCCGCACCGCGCGCCGAAATCCGCCGCCGTGATCGCATACCCGCCAAGAGAACTGTAGATTGCCTGGTTGGGATCTCCGACCACAAATGCGCTGGCGCGACCTTGCGAAGCCTTCAGGATCGAGGCGAGGATCGCATATTGGATTTCCCGCGTATCCTGAAACTCGTCGACGAGGACACAATCGAAGATAGACCCAAGGAGTGCGCTGATCGACGGATTATTTTTAATAAGCTTGTAAGCAGAGTAAAGAATAAGCTCGAAGTCTATCTGCCTATTGTCTCGCAGAGATTGCCAGTATGCCCGCAACACACCCTTTATAGCGGCATGCTTGTTTGAATCATTGCATGTGAGCTTATAGCTGGTCGGCGTGAAATAATACGCACATTCGTACCGACTGAGCTTCGTGCCCTGCACCTTGCCGCAAAGCTCATCGAGCATCTCCTCGGTGTCGTGCCCGTTGATGACCCGAAACCCGTTCGCAAGCGCCGGATAGTAAATCCCATAGGGTTTGAGGATCCATTCCAAGCAGAACGAATGGATGGTCCCGATCCAAAGCTGGCTCGTGTCAACGCCGAGCTGCTCTATGCGCTCGTGGATCTCGTCAGCGGCGCGGTGGGTATAGGTGATCGCGACGATGCGCTTCTTGTCGGATTTTAGTTCCGACAGGAGGCGCGCGATTTTGTAGGTGAGGGTACGGGTCTTGCCGCTTCCAGGGCATGCGACGAGAAAAACGCTGCCGGGCTGTTCGATCGCCGCCACCTGCGCGTCGTTGAGATCCTTTTTGTCCCAGACGAACACCTCAAAAGCTTCCGAGTATGACGTTGATGCCGTCGGCCGGGAACGCCGTGAGCATCTCGGACCTTACGCCTGCGAAGTCGATTTCGCCCCGGCTGTAGCGACCGATCTGTTCTCTCATGTCGGAGATCACTGCGGGCGCATGCATGTCCGACTGCGCGAGAATGCCAACCCGATATTCAAGCACGCTCGCCCACGTCTGCGTCGTTACGGGCATGTGCGCCTGGAAGATCGCGTCGAGGATATAGTCCGGGATGACCGTTTCCGGCGTGATCATTCGCCCGAGGATGATCGCGAACCAACCTTTTCCGGCATAGCGGGCCATTGTCAGCGCGCGCGTTCCGAAGCGCGCGATGTCGCCGGACTCCAGTTCCTCCTTCGATTGCGCGATCGTTCCAGCGTCTGTGTAGACATCGCCGAGCACCGACACGACGGTCGCGGCGTTGCCGGCGGACACGAAATCGACCTCGAACGTATGATCCGCGAAATGCGCCGTGAGCCACGGATTGCCGTCGCACAGCAGCTTGAGCGTGGCCTCGCGCCGGAGGCCCGCGACCTGCGACCCCAACGCCTTCTTTTTCGCTGCGGCCACTTCTTCATTGTCGAGTACGTTCACGGCCGTATCAATGAAGGCACGATCGAGATCGGTGATGATCGCGCAGCGCTTGCGGATGCGATCGTCGTGGAACAGGACCGCGACATTCTCGAAGCCGGTGCTGCGAATGTTGATCAGGCTGATGCCGAGCTCGTCCAAGCTCAGCCCGAAGACCCTCTTCACCAGAATCGGAATGAGGATTTCTTCGGCATCGCCTTCGACGAGCACAACGCTTTTCGCAAAGAGCAGGTTGCTGCGAACCGCGTCCAGATAGCGCTGGATATTGCCTATCTGGACCGTATCGAGACCCGCAGACGGCTGGAAGACCTCACATCGCCCGCTCTGCCGACCGAGGATGTTAATATTCTCGACATTGCTCACCTCAGAGATGTGGGTGGAATGGGTCGAGTAGATAACCTGGGTGTCGTTATAGTTCAGGCGATCGAACAGCGTCTTCTGGATATGCGTGTGGATGTGCGCTTCCGGCTCTTCAATGACGAGGAAGTTAGCGAACGACTCTTTCTGCTTTTGATATTTGAACTCGAGCAGCTTCAACGTCAGGTAGATGAGGTTCGCGCCGCCTAAGCTGAGCTCATGTATCGCCCCTTCATACTGCTCCTCGGATTCGCCCACGAACAGCTTGAGTGACTGGAACAGGCGGTCCGCCTCGTCCGAAAGGTCTGAGCGAATCGAGAGCGAGCGCGGTGAATAGGTGCCGCCCGCTGCATCTGTGATGGTCTCGCGAATATCGGTGCGGATGGTCCCGACATCGGGCAGACCCTCGATCGCGTCATTCAGCCCTTTGACCAGTTTACTGATCGGCTGAAAGCTTGCCGGGTCGATTTCGCCGCTCCGCCCCTTGAGCAGGGTCAGCAGCGGATTGGTACGATTGTTCTGAAAATCGGCGACCACATCGCGGAGCGCCTGAACAAACGTGAAGCATACCTCGCGCGAGATGGAGAGCATCCCGGGGATCACGCCGCCGATCGCGGGGTTCGTCAGCTCCTCGGGGAATTCCACCGCGTCGAAGTCGCCGACGAGTTGCTTATAGGTTGCGGGATCGAGGAAATCCGCGATGCTCTTGCCGGTGAAGATCGTCTCGTAATCATCGAGCGTGATCTTGGATCTGATGGCGGCCAGGCCCGCGGTATCGCCGGCGGAGAGGTCGCCGAGGCTCCGCCGAATCGCGACCTTGGGCCGAAAGATCAGATTGTATGTCGCTTTGCCGATCGCCCCGTCCGCGATGTTGCCGGTGCCATGGAGGAAGAGAGACTGGATTGCCTCGTCCTGCGAGACCTCGTCGAATTCCAGGCTGATAATCACCCAGTGGCCGCGCCAGTCGTTTAGGCCACGATGGAAGTCCTTCTCATCTAGCCGATATGCCGACCGAAGGAGCGTATCATCGAGAAGAAGGCGGATCGCCCGGAACAAGTTAGTCTTTCCCGAGCCGTTCTCGCCGATAATGGTATTGACGCCCTTGTTGAAAACAACATTCGCACGCTCGAAATTCCGGTAATTGACGAGCTGTAGTCTCGAAATATGCACGAACGACGTCCCCCGTTTGATCCGCTGCCGCTTTAGTTCTTCCTGTCCGAAAACCGGTTATAGGCGTCCATCCTGTGCACCAGCAGCTCGACGTCGCGCAGGTAAATCTCTTTGCGGAGAAAGCTGATCTCTGCCTCGCGCCGCGCATCGTCGACATCGATGTACCAGGCTCGTGGATTGGGATTCCCGTCCCCGTTCCAGCGATAGCCACGCGCCTTCAAAGCATCCTTCAGGTCGAAGGGCGAATTCTCTGCCCAGATCCGCCAGGTCGGCAGCCGCGCGGCTTCAAGCAAGTTCGCTAGGGCAGTCCTATTCGTGACGGGCAGAGGCGACGCGAGCAGTTCGATGACGGCCCGGCAATCATGTTCGGCGCGGTGCCGATCGTAAAAGAACCCGGCACCCGCCGCTAGATAGTGGAGCTTCGTTCCCTCAAAGCCCTCGACTGCCCAGTCTATCTGCGACATCGAGCATGCCCACGGTTTAGTCGTAAATACCTCGCTCAGCCGTTCCGCGAAACGTCGGTCAAACGCCGCATTGTGAGCGATCACGAGCGCCGCCGGCCCTGCGAACGCGGCGACCTCGGCCACATCGATCTTGTGACCTGCCACCATGGCGTCGGTGATCCCGGTTATACGCGTGATCTCGGGTGAGATCGGGGCGCTGGGCTCTTGAAAACGCTGAAACGTCTCTCCGATCTCGAACACGCGCCCGTCGAGGGAATATGTGAATGAGATCATCGCCAGCTCGATGATCTCATCCTTCTGGACATCGAGGCCGGTGGTCTCGACATCTATCAGGAGTGCTGACTTGGTCGGTGTGCCGTCGGGTGGAGACACCGTCGATCGTGGCGACAGGCGCCGCTGGACGCGATAGTCGCCACTCGCGCACAGAAGCTTAGCCAAGTTTTCAAGGTCGAGTGAGGGCTCGTTCATCAGGCTTAGCTTTTAGCAAGCTAACGCAGAGAAGGGCAGCGTTATGGTAGTAGTCCTTAGCTGGAAGGCGCTCTCGAAGAGCGTCCGTCGGCGCGCCAATCTCACCGAGAGCAATTTCGCTATGGTGACAAGAGTTGCAGTTCAACCAGTCGCTCTGGAACGGCAGAAAAGTCCCAGCGTCGATCATTCAGCGACAGAAGGGGTTTTGTCCTCTGGGATCTCGTTCCGCAGTTTTGGTCCGTTTGCTAGGCGGCGGCCGAGGGCAGCGATGAAGCTATCATACCGTTCCCCGGCTTTGGCGCGCGCGGCCTGCGCCGCAGGTTCGGGGAGTGCCGGGGTCGTCGTGAGCCAGAAGCGAACGAAGATGGCGAGTGTCTCGACCGATATGCCGAGGTCTCGCTCTATTCGCGCGAGGCGACGATCGAGCTGATCGAGCCGCTTGACGACGACGGCCTCTTGGCGCTCTGCCGCGTCGGGCGAGAGAAACGAGGCAATCCCGGCCTCCGCGACCAGGGACATGGAATGTCCGCGCCTCGCTGCATGTTCCGCCAGGGATTTGAGCACGTCGGGTTCAAGATAGACGGACAGCCGCTGCTTCTTCGGTGATTTGGTCATGTTGGCTACCTAAAGCTCTATGCCGTCGCCCGGATCGAGCGAGGCTTGGCGGGCTGCCTGGCGCATGGTGTCGCGCATGCGGCTGTTACGGGCGAGGTCGTCGTCACCGTCATCGACCGTGTCGAACTCGAACTCGTTCACGGGCGGCGGCGGCTCGGTCGGTGAAGCGCGTTCCAACTCGGGTTGGCGTCGTTGCTCGGATCCCGTCGTATCCTCATCATTCGATCGGCCAGTTTCGGCGGGAGCGCCAGGGTCGTGCGGTTGAGGAAGAGCGAGACCGCTCCAGTCATCCGCCGCTGCTCGTGCCGGTTTTCGCGATGCAGGTGGAGGCATGATCCGCTCCTGCAGGCGGCGGTCCTCGAAATAGCGGGCCTTGTTCGCGCGGATCGGAGGAGTTCCGGCAACCATCACGATCTCGTCGGCCGCCGGGAGCTGCATGATCTCGCCGGGGGTAAGGAGGGGCCTAGCGGTCTCCGATCTCGACACCATCATATGTCCGAGCCATGGCGAGAGGCGGTGGCCAGCATAGTTCTTCATGGCCTTCATCTCGGTCGCGGTGCCGAGGGCGTCCGACACGCGCTTCGCGGTGCGCTCGTCATTGGTCGCGAAGCTGACGCGGACATGGCAATTGTCGAGGATCGAGTTGTTCGGGCCGTATGCCTTCTCGATCTGGTTGAGCGATTGTGCGATCAGGAAGCCCTTGAGACCGTAGCCCGCCATGAAGGCCAGAGCGCTCTCGAAGAAGTCGAGGCGGCCGAGCGCCGGGAACTCGTCCAGCATCAGGAGGAGGCGATGCCGATCGGCCTTGGCATTCAGATCCTCAGTCAGGCGGCGTCCGACCTGATTGAGGATGAGGCGGATGAGCGGCTTGGTCCGGTTGATGTCGGAGGGCGGCACGACGAGGTAGAGGGTCGTCGGGTGCTTGCCGCCAACAAGGTCGGTTATCCTCCAGTCGCAGCGACGGGTAACTTCGGCGACGACGGGATCGCGGTAGAGCCCTAGGAACGACATGGCTGTCGAGAGGACGCCGGATCGCTCGTTTTCCGACTTGTTGAGCAGCTCGCGTGCCGCGCTGGCGATCACCGGATGTGGCCCGGCCTCGCCGAGATGGGCGGTCTTCATCATCGCCGCGAGCGTGGACTCGATCGGGCGCCGGGGATCGGAGAGGAAGGCGGCAACGCCTGCGAGAGTTTTGTCCTTCTCGGCATAGAGGACATGGAGGATGGCGCCGACCAGCAGGGCGTGGCTGGTCTTTTCCCAGTGGTTCCGCTTCTCGAGACTGCCCTCTGGGTCGACCAGAATGTCGGCGATATTCTGCACGTCGCGGACTTCCCAATCGCCGCGCCGCACTTCGAGAAGCGGATTGTAGGCGGCAGATGTAGCGTTGGTCGGATCGAACAGCAGGACACGGCCGAAGCGCGAGCGATGCCCGGCGGTCAACGTCCAGTTCTCGCCCTTGATGTCGTGGACGATCGCCGAGCCGGGCCATGTCAGGAGCGAAGGTACGACCAGGCCGACGCCTTTGCCCGATCGCGTCGGAGCGAAGCAAAGGACGTGTTCGGGACCGTCATGGCGAAGATAGTCGCGATCGAGTTTGCCCAGGATAACGCCATCCGGGTCGAGGAGGTGGGCGGCTTTGACCTCATCATGCCGCGCCCAGCGCGCCGAGCCATAGGTCTCGACATTCTTGGCTTCGCGGGCGCGCCAGATCGACATGCCGATCGCAACGACCATCGCGATGATGCCGCCCGACGCGGCGATCGCGCCGCCTTCGGCGAAGATCGAGGGCGCATAGGCGTCGTAGAAGTACCACCACCAGAAAAGGGCGGGCGGATAATAGATCGGCCAGCCGCCGACCGAAAACCACGGCTGGCCAAGCTCGCTCTGGAAGCCGAGGCGATACGCCGTCCATTCCGTCGCGCCCCACGTTGTCATCAAGACGATGAGGAAGACGGCAAGGATTTGGCCCCACAGAATCTTTGTCGCGGACATGGCATCTCCCTTGGCGGCTAGAGGCCGAGGCCTCGTTTGCGGGCAAAGCTCCAGTCGACGCCGCCATCAGGTCGGGCGAGCCCGCTGACATGCTGGCCGAGCTGGCGATCGAGCGAGGGTGTCCATGGCACGAGCTGGAATCCCATCCCGTTGTCGATCATTGCGAACCGACCGGAAGCGAGGGTCAGGCGCTGGCGATAGGTGCCTGCGACATAGTCGCCGCTGCCCGCCTGAGCGTGCGGCCGCCCGGTTTGCTTCGCGAGGGCGTCGGCGGCTGAGGCCAGCTCGCGGTGCCGAAGGGTGTCGATAAGGCCGGGGCTGAAGCTGACCGCCTGACCTCGGCGCTCGGCAAGGCGCTGCGCGACCAGGCGATCGGCGCGCTGATCCATCGCTTCGCGCACCTCGGCGCCGAAGCCGGCGCTCGCGAGCGCGGCCGGAGCGCGGGCGATGGCCTGACGGTCGAGCCACGTCGCGCCGTCCGCGCCGATCTGGGCCTGAAGGTCGAGGTCGGATCGAACGGCCAGCGCTGTCCGGCGGACGCCACGGGCATCATCAAACCGGCGCAGCTCGACGATCGAGCCAGGCGCGCTGTCGCCGGCGGCGTCGAGATCTGGGAGTTTGATGTGATGGGTCCGTCCATCCACGCCGTCGACGACGGCATAGGCGGTGCCCCTCAGTTCATCATCGAGACCGCGGGAGACGAGCCGGCCGACGATCGGATCGTTGATCGCCTCGGCGCCGAGCACGTAGCTGGCCGGACTGCGCTCAACGCCGCCGGCGGTGAGGCCGCGATGGATACGCTTGATGATGTCGCCGCGCTCGCCGAGCTGGCGGAGCGTCGCCTCTGCCTGTTCGGCGATCGCCCATTGACCCGGGCCAACTTCCTCGGCGAGGCCGAGCGTTTCGAGTTTGCGCAGACGGCCGACCTTGAGGATATGAAACTCGTCCGGCGGGCGATCAGCCGAAGGTGCAAGATCGATGACGCCCGTTCGATAGGCGTCCCGGCTGAGCTGGCGGTCAAGGCTTGTCCACCGTTCGGCCGAGATCTGGCGCTCGATCGTGCGGCGGATCTCGACGTCGGTTCGCAGGCCGAGTTCTTGGGTGACGAGGTCGCTCGCGCGGTCGCGCATCCCTTCCTTGATATAGTCGCGTGAGATGACGAGGTTCTCGCCGTCGTCGCGCAGCCCGCGGACGATCAGGTGGACGTGGGGATGCTCGGTGTTCCAATGATCGACCGCCACCCAGTCGAGACGCGTACCGAGATCCTTTTCCATCTGACTGGCCAGGTCGCGGGTGAAGGACTTCAGATCGGTCATCTCGATCGCGTCCTCGGGTGAGACGATGAAGCGGAAATGATGACGGTCCTCGCCGCAGCGCTCGGCGAACGCTCGCGGATCGGCCTCGTCACCCCCCGGCCCGAACAGCCGGGCCTTTTCCCCATCCCGGGTGACGCCCTCGCGGCGGAGATAGGTCAGGTGGGTCGCGAGCGGAGCATTACGCCCTGCCGACCGGACCACCCGCGCCTTCACGACGACGGCGCGCGAACGGACCGAGAGGAGGCGATTGGCCTGTATCGAGGCACGCTGTCCCCGCCCGAACCGGGAGCGGTTGCCTGAGCTGAGTTTTCCCCGCCGCGAGACAGCCCCGCCAGCCCGCTGCGCGGCAGCGAGAGCCTGTGCGATAAACGGTCTGGCCTGCTGCATCTTGGTGGAGCGGATGCGCCCAGGCCGGATGCGGAGGCTGTCGTCCTCGCTCATCGTTCCTGCCCCGCACATCGCGGAATGTCCGCGGAAATGCTCGCGAAATGCAGGCGGTGCAGGCTGCGGCGATGCCGCGAACCTCGCGAAAACGCCAAGTAACTCCTTGAAACTACACAACCGCACCAAGCCGCACCTCGCGGCCCTTTATCCTGCCATCGTGCGGTTGTTCTGACCCATCCCCCTCCAATAGCCGCCGAACATGCGCCGGGCTGCGACATGCTGCGATCGTCGGAGAGCGCGGTCATTGCTGTGATTGATCGCTGAGCCGCGCAACGAAGATCGTGTCGCGGGGCGGAGCCGGCGGTGCTGCTGGCCGTTCTGCCGTCTGCGTCGGGCGCGTCGGGCTGGCGCTTTCGGGCTGCAGCGCTGGGTCATTCGCAGCGTCACGACCGCGCGCCGCGAACAGTGCCGATCGCGTCCAGGCGAGCGGATCGGGCGCAACTGCCGTGACGGAGGCTGCGAGCGGTTCGGTGCCGATCGACGGCGCGATTGCAGCGACGTAGGCGACTGTTTCCGCCGGCAGCGGACGCCCGCTAACGCGATATTCTTCGTAGCGGCCCGGCCCGGCATTGTACGCGGCGAGAAAGCCCGGGGCATCGTAGCGATCGTGCAGCTCGCGCAGATAGGCGGCGCCGCCCAGGATATTCTCGCGTGGGTCGTAGGGGTTTGCGCCGAGACCATATCGCGCGCGCAGATACGCCCAGGTCGCGGGCATGATCTGCATCAATCCCATCGCACCTTTTGGCGAGACGGCGCGCGTATCGCCGCGACTTTCGACGCGCATCACGGCGCAGATCCAGCTCTCCGGAACTCCGAACCGTTGCGACGCCTCGGCGATGTAGCCTGCAAATGGATCGGCGAGCTGCGCGCGGTCCGGCGGCGTCGTTTGCGCGTTGGCGCTGCTCGCGGAGGGCGGGATAAGTGGCAGGCCGGCAAGGAGAAGGAGGAGCCGGCAGGTGCCGGCCCTCGATCGCCGCGGCACAGTCGTATCGCGGGCGCACGACACGGTCAGTCGCGCTCGCCGCGCTTCGGCGGGCGGTTCCAGAAAAGCCCCCAGGAGGTCGCGTCGTCGGGCGATTGGAAGAGGTTGGCGCGGATCGGATAGGTGAAGGTCGGCGAGTCGAGCTGAACCGAGACGAACTCGCCGGCGCGCTCCCCGGTGCGCTTCCAACCGGCACCGACCTCTGGTCCGTCGTCCTCAGCGCCGAGATGGATGCGGTAGTCCGGCGCGTTTTCGGTGTCGCTGTGCGTGACCGGCACGAACACCAGATCTGCGCTGAGGCCGAGGGTGCGAATGTGGCCTGAATAGCCCGAAGTGGTGCGCGTGAATTGACCGATCAGCGACATGGATTGCCTCCTTTGGCGTGGGGTGAAGGGGTGTCGGGACGCGCCGTCAGCGCACCGATGCGCGCAAGACAAAGCGACCGTCGCCGCGCTCGTCGGTGTAGAGTGGTGTTGCACGGCCGATGACGGCGGTCGCCGCGATCGGCCCGAAATAGCGGCCGTCGAAGCTGCCGGGGACAGCGGTGTTCATGAAGAACAGCTCGCCGTTCAAGACGCGGCGGCAGCCATACCAAGCGGGCAGCGGGCGACCGCGATGATCGTGGTCGAGCACCTTGCCGGCGCGAGCGCCATCGATCGTAATGTAGTGTCCGGTGCGACAGACGCGCTGACCGGGGAGCGCCGCGACGTGCTTGAGAAGCGGGAGGCCGCGCGGCAGGTAGCCGCCCTCGGCGAGGAAGTCGGCGAGCGGCGTCGGCGGCGTGACGGCAAGCAAATCGCCGTGCGCCGGGGACCGCTCTACGGTGATCGCGTAAAGGCCGATCGGCGTGCTGGCGGACGCATTCCAGACCAGGCGGGGCGTGTAGGTCGCGAATGCTGACGCCGCGATCAGGCCGATGCCGGCGACCGCTGCGGAGGCATAGATGCGGCGGCTCACGCGCCGATCTCCTGCATCTTCTGGAAGGCGCGATGGCGCGCCAGCGTGTAGCGCCTTGGCGGCTCGCCGACAGTCAGCCGGTTGTGGACGTGGCGCCAATGGTCTGGCGCGATAGCGCAAAGATCGATGTCGCGCGCTTCGATCTCGTCGAGATGCTCCAGCACACGGGTCACTTTGGGCCAACCGGCGGCGCGCAGCAGGATTTCGGCGCCAGGTGAGACGGTTGGCACCGTTTGAAAACCCTCGTCAGCGGTTGGCGCTCGCAGAATGTCGATGCGCGACGCGACGGTGCCGTGGTCGTTCGAGGCCCATCGGACCAACGCGAAGATCGCGTTCGGCGAGAAGAACAGGCGGCGGCGGCGCCGGTCGAGAATCTGTTCGCGCAGTTCCCGTCCGAAGCGAATCCAATGTTCGGTCTTCTGCTCGACCCAGATAAGTTCGACCTGGGTGAGCAGGGGGCTGTCGGCCGCCAGCGTGGTCGCGGTGGCAGAGGTCATTGGCCGTCTCCTAATGGTGGCGGAAATTCGCGCTCGAACAGCGTGCGGAGCATGTCGGCGACGGTTTGACCGCGCTGGAAGGCGGCGATCTTGATTCGACCGCGCATGTCGGCGGTCACGTCGATAGTCAGGCGCGCGGCGAACTCCTCGGCGGCTGATGCGGCGCGCGTGGGCGCGCGGTCCGGCGCGCGGACCCACCGCTCGGCGTCACCGGGACGGGCAGCAAATCCGCCGGACGTTGCCCGTCCCTTCACGGCACGATCCCCGCGACGGCGGCAGCGAGCGCCGCGATCTCTGCGGCGGCGTTCGGCGCATGGACAAGTTCATTGGCGAGCCGACCGCTCTGAGCGGCTTCTGCAAAGCCGATGCGCTGTCCGATCGTCGCTGCAAGCACTGGCGGATCATGTTCGGCCAGCGCCGCTGCGGTTTCCCGAGCGATCACGGTGCGAGCGGCGCACCGATTGAGGATGAATCGAGCTGCCAGCTCTGGCCGGTAGATGCGGGCCTCGCCGAGCAGCGAGAGCATCTCGGCCGAGGCCCAACCGTCGAGCGGTGACGGCTGCACGGGGATCAGCACGAGATCGGCGGCGAGCAAAGCTGACCGCATCAAGCCGGCGACCCGGGGCGGTCCATCGATGACGATATGATCAACATCGCGGGCGAGCTCGGGCGCCTCGCGATGCAGCGTATCGCGTGCCAGGCCGACGACACCGAACAGCCGTGGAAGGCCTTCACGGGCGCGCTGTTCGGACCAATCGAGCGCTGATCCTTGGGGGTCGGCATCAATCACCGTGACGCGCTTGCCTTCACTCGCCCATTGGCCGGCGAGGTGGAGCGCGAGCGTGGTTTTGCCCACGCCGCCTTTCTGGTTGAGCAGCGCGACGATCATCGCGGCCACCCGTCCGCCGTCGTGCCCAGGGCACCGCGCCCGTTGATCGTCGATTGCGTTAGACAGATTCCGAAGGAATCTAAGTTAGAGATGTTAGAGTCGCCGCAACGTTTTGAATCGAAAGGCAGATTCAGCGATTTCGGTCCCCGATAGCACGAGGGGCCGGTCCCCGATGGCACGATAGCCTCGGTCCCTGATAGCACGAGGGGTTTCACAGCTTATCCACAGGGCGGGCGAGCTTCAGCCGGCGTCGCCGAGGAACGGCGAACGGGATCGGATCGGTAGGGACGAACGTCAGGACGTCGGGGTAGCCGGTGCCCGGCACAATCGTCAGATTGTAGCCCGGAAGCGGTTGGCGTTGGACGATCTCACGAAGATCATAGGCGAAGTGCTTGAGCGGCGAGAGCGAGCCGGATTTGGCGTGCAGGTGCTCAAAATCGAAGCTCCAGCCGGACTCCTGGCGACCGCCGTGCTTGCGGACCAGTCGATAGAGCCAACGCTCCAGGCCACCCGTCAGGTTGAAGTATTCGCGGTCGATGGTGAGCACGAGGGCGTCGTCGAGGACGGCCGAGAAAAACCAGTCGGGAACGATCAGCTCAAGGCCGAGCGGCCGACCTCGCTCGTCGACCCGCTCCTTCCATTCGTTGATCCAGGAGAAGCGGTGCATGCGCCGCTCGGTCGGCTGTCGAATCGACGTGGCGACCGTGGTGGACTGGAGCCGGTCAAGGGCTGCTTTGAGCCGCTCGTAGTCGCGCAGCGACACGCCGCGGCCGATGAAATTCAGAATCTCATAGGGTGTGGTGGCCATCCACCGCGATGGCCGCAGGCCGAGGTCACGCGCCTCGACGATCTGCGAGGCGGCCCAGATCAGGATGTCCGCATCCCAGATCGTCGCCATGCCATGCTCGGCGACAGCCTCGACACGGATTTTCACCGCGCCGGCTTTGAAATCGATGGGCGCGAGGCGCTTGGATTTGGCGAGGGAGAAGAAGGGATAGGCCATGAGATCCTGCGCATCACGAGGTGCCAGATCGCCGGGCAGCGAGCGGAAGAGATCGAGCTGCGCGCGTTCCCCGCGCTGCCGAATTGAGGAAGACATTTGACGGATCAGGCGCGGTCGCGCAGGCCAGCAATAGCGGCATGGGGCTTGGCTGGCGGGACGGTGCGAGCGCGAGGATCGGACGTTGAAGTCGCCACGCCAAGGTCGGCCCACGCCTGCAGCTCCTCGACCGCATAGACGACACGCCCACCGAGCTTTCGGAAGGTCGGGCCGGTGCCGTAAGTGCGATGCTTCTCTAGGGTGCGTTGGGAGAGGCCGAGGAAGCGTGCGGCCTCGGGAGTTCGCAGATAGCGGTTTGGAAGGGTGGCGGCTCTCTCTGCCATAAGACCTCGACGTCTCGCGATGGGCGCCACGCAGAGGCGGCGGGATGCGAGCATCGTGGCGTGCGATCGGCGGGACCGACGATGTCGAAGTTATGAATCTAAAGGCGACACTGGCTTGGTGGATGCGACATGGATCACGACCGGGATCGATGTGGCCGACTGGTTGGCCGAGTTCAACGCCGTGCGCGACGTGGGCGACGCATCAGTCCCAGATAGCCGCTGCGTACCAGCTCCCGTCCATCTCGCGCGAGGCGGATCACGGTCTCGCGCACCGCGCTACCAACCCAGTCTCCCGGGTCGGTCGGATGCTGCGGGAAGAGCTGAAGCGCGATGGCCCGGTAGGTGGCCCGGGCGGCATCGCCGTCAATGGCGCGCAGCATGAGCCGAGCACGCGCGCGGCGCTGGCGTGTGACGCGATAGTCGGCGGCGACGCGCTTGCCGGCGAGGCCGGACCAGAACCGCTCGAGGGTTGCCAGCCTATCGGGGGTGAGCGCGTCGAGGATCGTCAGCGCGCACAGTGAGCGGCGATCGTCGGGATTGGTGAGTTCGACATCATACCGATCGCCGCGAATATCAAGGCGTATGAGGTTCGGCGCGTGCTGCAGGGTCACGAGCGGGCGGAGGTCATCGGTCGTGAGCGGCAGCGCATCTGGGCTGGTGCCGGGTGTCAGCAGGATCGCGGCGGGGTTGGCGTGGACGGACCAGAATATCGGCTGGTGCTGGGCGGATTGGTGTGGGTCGGCCAGGACTTCGCAACCCCCAGTGCTCGGCGAGCGCGCTCTTGTCCTCGTCAGTCGCGCTGTTGCGCGATGTGAGGGCCTTGTAGGCTGCTTGGTAGGCGGTGTTCCGGCGGAGGAACTCCCATGCCAGCTCGGTCGGGTCTAGATCGTCGATATATTCATACGCACGTTCGGAGCGCCAATCGTCGTCACCTCCCACCCTCTGGCCTCCACGCATGTACCCGCACGCGAGATGTGCCGAGCAAGATTCACGTGCTGGGTGTCGGGTGGAAGCGCGAAGTGGCGGTGACGTGATGTCGTTTCTGCATCACCGGCACGGGCCGATCAGCGTCGAAGCTCGTCCGGTCCATGGGTAGTCATCCACTTGGCGCGTTCCAGATGGCTGCCGCAGATGCTCTCCGCACGGCAAGGCTCGGCAGCCGGATCGACGCCGAACAGGATCGGGGCGATTTCCTGCCAGCACGCACCTGCCGCATCGGCGTCGAGCAGGCGCAGGTAGATCTTGAGATGCGCGCGATCATAGTCAGTGACCGCCGACTCGTCGGGCGGGCAATCCAGAAAAGCGTTGCTCATCGACGGTGCCATCGCGAGCAGCTTCTATCCGAAATGGCGCTACTTGCTACGGGCGATAGATGGCGAACGACGGCGATGCGAGGTGGCGTGGCCTCGTGGCGGCGATCAGTCGGTTCGAGAGCCTTCAACGAGCATCACCCCTATCCCCTGGGCGGAGTTCAGGAGGACGATCCCGTCGCGCTCGAGAGCGCGACGCACCTCGTCGCGAGTGCTCTCATAGACCTCAAGACCGCTTTCCGACTCGAGCCTTTTGAGCGCGGTCAGTGATACGCGGGCCCGGTCAGCGAGCGTCTCCTGTGTCCATCCCAGCAACGCGCGAGCGGCCCGAGATTGTCGGGCGGTGATCATGACGATCACCTCCCACCCAGATCACTTCGCACGCTAGAACTACGACTATAATAGTCGTTCTCGTGTGTTCGCGCCAGAGTTTGGAGGTTGTTCAGGCGCTCTGCTGCGCGCAGCGCGCGGCACCCGATTCGGTTGTCGAGGATAGCCAAAGGCCCCGACCATTATGGTCGGGGCCTTCGCGGGGCGCCTCAGTCGCCGCGGCGGCCGTTGGGGCGGGACCAGATCAGCGAGTGGGCTTCGCCGTCCTCGTCGTCGAAAAGGTTGCAGTAGATGGGCGCGGTGAAGCTGGGGTCGTCGAGCTTCAGGCCGAGATAGGCACGACCTTCGTTCGACTGCTTCGACCAGGCGGCTCCGATTTCGACACGGCCGACCAGAACCCGGTGGCTGGGGGCGTTCTCGCCGGCGGCGCGCTGATCGGGAACGATGCGGACGTTTTTGGCCTGGACGCTGAGGGTGACGATTTCGCCGGTGAACTCATTCGAGCCGGTCTTCTTGAAGGTGCCGATGGTCGCCATGGTAAGTCTCCGATCCGTGTCGAACCCGCTCCATTGCGGCCTCGATGGCGATCGGCAGGTCGGAGGCGATCGGCGGCGCACCCCGCAGGGGCAGGGACAGCAGAGAAGGGCTTTCTTGCATCGCGAGGAATGGCGGCGCAGCCGGCAGGGGAAGAAAGTTTGACGTCGCTGTTGCGCCTAGACGATCGAGGCGACAGCCGGCCTTCGGCCAGATCAGGCCATTGAAGAGGCCGTATGGGGCGGTGTGGACGGGAAAGGGAGCGGAGCCCATGGCCCTTCGCACGCGAAGCCCGGCCGAGATATACTGCGCCGATATTCGCCTCTTCGGACAGGCAGTCCGACGCTGAGCCAGACAAATCGCGCAGGCGAGCCGCTCACCATCGCCGGAGATCGACGCCCGTTGATGCGCCGCCCGCTCGATGCCGGAAGCGACCGTGCCGCGCACTCGGCTATGTCGCCGACCCCGATGCTGCACTTTCTGTGCAGATTCTCCTCGGAGAACGGTTCCACTCGTTGATCGCTCGCGCGTCCCCGTTCGTCGATACGTTCAAGCCCTCGCGAGGGCCCATCGGTTCTGGTCCGGGCCGGTCGTCATGCCGGCGATCCTGACGAACGCTGTCGTGCCAACAGCCAGCGCGCCGATGATCGCGAAAGCTGTCTGCCAGCCATCGCTCGGCATCAGGTGCTTCACGATGCCATGTGTGGCGTGAAAGCCTGCAAATGCGGCAGGCGCGACAAAGGCGCCGGCGACGATGAGCTTGAGCCAGAGCGGCCGTGCGACGGCGAGAAGGAGTTGACCGGCGGCGAGGGTTGACGCCGCTGCGGCCAGGCCAACGACAATGGCTCCGACGAGCCCGGCGCCTGAGCCATATGCCCACGCGCCGACCGTTGCACCGATGAACACGGGAAGAGCGAAGACTGCGAGGGTGAACAGCAGCCAACAGAAGAGGGCGATCGCGGCAAGCGATCCGAGAGCGGCAAGAAAGATCATGAGGGTGGCCTCCGCAGGTACAAAACTGACGGTTGCGCCAGCCACCACCACCGAGGCGCATCGGCACCATAGCCGAAAGCATAGGCGGGGAGGAACGGAAATCGCGATCGAGATCCGCCAGTCCCCGCAGTCGCCTCGCGATCAGTGGGTGAAGGGGTCAATTTCATGGAGGATCGACGACGTGTCACCGTCGTACTCGCTTGCCGGGCTGACCGAGTGTGTTCCGTCGCCGGCCAAGAAGATGACCACGACGGCCATCAGCGTGGCGGCGAGGCTGAAGGCGAACGCTTGAGCATCGTTGAGGCACATCGATCCGGCTCCTGTTCCGAGCGGAGGGCCATCCCCCGCTGACAGGCGCCCGATGTGTCGGACGGAGTGCTGCAATCACCGCGCAGGTGCAGCCGTAGCGGCGGCATGCGCGCATAGCCGACCCTTCACGGGTTGATGGCTGAAGCACTCCGTCGGACCAAGTATAAGCGCAGAGAAGCGGGGGTGGTCATCCGCGTGCCGAGCCGGTGGCGTGGAAGCATCCTCAATCCAGCGTGATCGACTTCCCGTGGTCCTTTTCGAGCCTGTTGAGGTATTTGTTCAGGCTGACCGTTACGAAGTGGTCCGTGTGGGCAACGGCCTCAAGGAAATCGGCGACTTCATCCAGCGGGACGGCCATTGTCCAAAGGTGGCGGATCACGAGGCGATCCGGCTCGTCCTTCACGGCCAGCGTGAGGCGGATGATGTCCGATTCGTCGGTATGGGCGGCAAACGAGTTGCGGAGTCCGAGGAGACGCTCGTGGACCGCTTTACCATCGTCCGAGCCTTCATAGACCTTCTTCGCGTCGAGCATGGGGATGCCAGACCCCGAGGACGCATAGCAGCGGCAATAGGCCATGATGCCCGCGACAAAGAACGCCTGCTGGCGCAGCGAGTTTTCCATGTCGCCGAGTTCCACCGGATGATCGCGCACCCATTCGAAGTTCGTTCGGGCGCTCGCGAGGTGCATGAGCATGTGGGTCCATGAGGACAGCCGTTCATAGCCGGGCGGGTCGAGTGTGAACCCGTCGGCGACGATGCTGGCCATATGGGTGGCATAGTCGTCGTCAGAAATCTTGCTCATGAGTCCCCGTTAGGCTGTTCGTGCTGAGGTAAAGAGTGCGCGCCTGCTCTTCCAGTGAAGCGGCGCTTACGCGCCGCCGAACTTCCAGACCGGGATCCCGAGCTTCTTGGCCTTATCGGCGAGGTTGTCATTGATGCCGGTGCCGGGGAAGTGCAGCACCCCCTTGGGCACGATCTCCAGCATCTGGTCATTGCGTTTGAAAGGCGCTGACCGGCCGTGTTTCGCCCAATCGGGGCCGAAGCCGATCTGCGGCACACCGCGTTGGGTTGCCCAGAGGGACGCGATGCGCTCCGCACCCTTGGGGGATTTCCCATGCACCAGCACCATGTCGCTGTGCTTCTCGCGAACCTGATCCAGCTTTGCCCAGATGAGCTGGTGGTCGTTAAAATCGAGGCCTCCGGTCACGACGATCTTCGGACCCGGCGGAAGAAGCGTCTCCTGCTCGGCGCGACGTCGGGCCATGAGGAAGTCGCGGCTGTCGATCATCGCGGCCGTCAGATTGCGATGGCTGACCTTCGATCCGCTGCGTGGGATCCACGGCTTCTTGAGCTGGCGCTCATAGTGCTCGGCGGCCTGATCGCGCATCAGCTCGAAGGCGTTCTGCCGCTCGATGAAGGTCTTGCCCTCCGCGATGAGGCGTTCGAGTTCGACGGATTTCACCTCGCTACCATCCTGCTCGCGCTGGGATCGCTTCTGCGCCACCTCGTTGGAGCTGAAGCTCGTTCAGGACATAGTCGGTTTGCGAAGATGCGTGCATGGGTTCGTCGTCGAAGCGGCTCATGAGATCCTCCGGATGCTCGACCGCGATCCGCCGCGGCCTTCATGGCGACGAAGCCCATGGCCGTGCCTGACCTGCACCCGGCACGCGGGCCGGGCCGCAACGCAGTGGAGGATGCCGGAGAGCGGCTATTTTGCTTCGCGATGGAAAGGCCCGCAGGGCCGCCGGAAAATAGCTGCCCGCAGGCATTGCCGGGCCGGCACGGCTATGGGCCGATCGCCCCCTCGGAAGGCCGGGGTCGCGGTCTATGGGCGTCTGGATCGCGATTGCCGATCGTGGAGTCGGCCCCATCTTCATCGATGGGGTGGCCTATGCTGCGTGGGCCATGAAGCGCGGGACGTCTGGGAAGGACATCTGCTGGCGTGCGCGCGCTCGAAGCATCGGCAGGCCTAGCGTGCGGAGATCCTCGTTGAAGTCGTCCAGCTCGGGCGAGAGGACCAGCGCCTCGATCCCGGCCTCATTCGCGCGGTCGGCCAATGCGTCACGGGCTCCAGCGCCGGCGGGATCATTATCTCGGACGATATAGAGGCGGCGCAGACCGTCCGGGAAAGCGATCGCAGCAAGGTGTGCGGCGGACAATCCTGCGAGCATCGGCATGCGAGGCACGGCCTGTCGAAGCGAGAGGACGGTTTCGATGCCTTCGCCGGCCGCCATGACGTCTGTGCCGATGCCGAAGCGCACCGCGTTTCCAAGCAAGTCGCCCATCGCGCGGCGCGGTGTTTCGAGCGGCGCCTTGTAGGGTCGATCGGGGTCGAGCCAGGTACGATGCGCGCCGGTGATCCGCCCATCCAGGTCGGTGACGGCTGCGATCATCGCGGGCCATGTCTCTGTCGGCGCTATGTCGTCGGGCCGATAATAGCATCGGGGGTGGAAATGCAGGCTTCCGGTTTCGTGTAAATTCGTAATCCCACGTTCCCGCAAATACGCTTGTGCGATCGTTCCGGTGATAGATTTGGATATGCCGATCAGGCGGCGCGCGGCTTCTGGTGATCCCTGGGCTGCGGGAGCACGGCGCGAGATTCGAGGTTCGGGTCGATCCGCGGGCGGCATGGCCAGGAAGCGTCGCGCCTCGTCGGCAACGGCTCTGAAGTCGCGAAGTCCACGGCTTTCCCGGATGATGTCGAGAAGATCGCCATGCTCCCCTGTGGCGGCATCGGTCCATTTGCCCGCAGCGCCCTTGGGCGTCGTGACGAGCCTGACGTACATCGAGCGTCCTGGGGTGTTGCGAGCGTCGCCAACCTGCCAGTATCGGCCCGCTCGGCATCCGCTCGACAGATAGTGCCGGCAGAACGCTTCGGCCTCTGCTGCGAGACGATCGGCTAAATGGCTGGTCTTTTCGCGATCCATCATCGGTCGAAGCTCCAAAAAAGAACGCGGGCCGCCATTGCTGACGGCCCGCGTGGTCGATTGTCGGGAGTTATTCCGCCGCCATGGCGTAGTTCGCGTCGTCGCCCGCAACAGTGTCGCTGATCGGCTCGGGATCGACCACGGCCTGTTCGCCGCCGTCTTCCGCCGACTGCTCGACGGCCTCGGAGAACGCAGCCAGTCGGAGGGGCTCGGCCAACCACCCGGTACCCGCGAGAAGCTGTTCCGCCTCCTGTGCCATTTCCCCCTTCTTGAGGTGGTCGATGCGCTGGGCAGCCGCTTCGCCGGCACCCTCGCGTACTGCGAGAAGAATGCGTGCCTTGGTGACGCGGCCGAGATAGTTGCCGACGGTCGGACGCCAGCCTGCCGCGACCATGTCGAGGCCAGTTGCGCGCGCGAGCCGATCGGCCTGGGCGAGCCGCTGTTCAAGCCCGTGCTGGGAGACGCCGTGGCCGCCGAAGGGGTTGGGCTTCTCGTAGAGCGCGTTGACGCCGTAGCTCACGCAGTGCGCGAGGAGCGCCATGCGATCGAGGTCGTCGAGCTGGTCCAGCCAGTCCCAACGCGCATCGTCATCTGCCGGGATCGTGTCGCCCCACAGTTCATGCCGCTGCTCGACCTCGCGGGCGGCATCGCTGTCGCCGAGGGCGTCGTCTTGGACGGGAAAGTAGACGTGCCGGACGGATGCCTCCAGCGCGCTGCCATTGTACCGATGGTCGAAGGTGTCGGCGACGAGCTTGTGGAGGAGCGTCGTCATGGCAACGCGCGGGCTGTTGGCGAGGGCGTTGCGCAGGGCGAGCGTGCGATGGGCGGTAAGTTCGCTCAGCAGGCGATCGGGAAGCGGCTTGATGCCGTCTTCCTCCTCGGTAGCCTCGACGGGCTCGCCGCTGATAGCGATGACGGTCCGCTGCACCGCGGGGAGGTCTCGCTCGTCATCGCTCTGATCGCCGGCATGTCGATCGTTCTCCTCCGGCTCGACCGGAGCTTCGTCGACGGGGCGAACATAGCCACGTTCGATGTCGAGCTTGCCGTCATGGTCGATGCTGATGAAGACGCCGGCGCGGGCAACCTCTTCGGGCTTATAGCGGGACGGCCGGCTCTCGAAGGCGGCCAGCGTCGTCTCGATCTCGCCCAGGCGCGCATCAATCTCGTCGGGCAGTTTGTCGGCGCCGTCGAATTGGGCCTCGATCTGCTCGTACTCGTCCTTCAGCGCAGCGATCGTTGCTTCCTCCTCGGGGGTGAGGTCGATCGGTTCTCCGGCGAGTTCGCGCAGGCCATAGGTCGCATCGTAGGGGAAACTGACGCCCACCTCGATCCACTTCCAGCCCTCGGACGCGATGCCGTTTGCGGCCTCGTGGAGCTTCTCGCTCACGAGCATGTCGAGCAGGCTCGGATCCTGCAGCCAACCACCATCGTCATCCTCGAACAGGTCGCGCAGAACGTAGCCGCCAGCCTCCTGATAGGCTTCGACGCCGACAAAGAGGGCGCGCTTGTCCGAGGCACGGACGGCGGTCTCGGTCAGCATACGGCGGATCTGATAGGGCTGCTTGTTCCAGCCATCCTTGATCGCCTCCCAGACCTGTTCCTGCCGGCCATGATCGTCCGAGACGGTGAAGGCCATCACATGCTCGAGCTGCATGCCATCCTCGACGTAGATTTCGAGCAGCGCGGGAGAGACAGCAGCCAGGCGCAAGCGCTGCTTCACGACAGAGACGGACACGAAGAAGGCCGCGGCGATCTCCTCCTCGCTGATGCCCTTGGCGCGCATGTCCTGGAAGGCGCGATACTGGTCGAGGGGATGAAGGCTGGCGCGCTCGACATTCTCGGAGAGCGAAATCTCCTCGGCGCTGATGCTGTCATCGCGTTCGCGCACGACGCAGGGAATGGGAGCGATCTTGGCGAGACGCTTCTGCTTGACCAGCAGTTCGAGCGCGCGGAATCGGCGCCCGCCGGCGGGCACTTCAAACATGCCGGTCTCGGTGCCATCGGCATCGACAACGGGGATGACGCTGAGGCTCTGGATGAGGCCGCGCCGGGCAATCGACGTCGCCAGCTCCTCGACCGAGACGCCGGCCTTGACGCGCCGGACGTTCGACTGGCTGAGGACCAGCTTGTTGAAAGGGATGTCGCGTGAGGAGGCGAGCGTGATCTTCTGTACCGCAGTAGTAGCCATGATAGGTCTCCGCGACGGCCGCCGAGAGCCTCTCTCTCGACTTAAACCCGTCACGAAGACCCCCTCATTCCCCTAACTCTCTAGCGGCGGCGGGGACCGCCGGGCCGGGGCCGCGCGAGGATTTTCCGCGCATCCCGGAGATAGTCGCGCCATGTCACCTCCCGACTTTTCGAGATGATTGGGCCGTTGCCGATCTTCGCCGCGAACAGCCCAGGGGCCGCCTTGAGCGTCCCGCTGGCCAAGGCCTCCGTGTAGAGGCGCTGCGCGAGCACCTCCTCTTCTTCTATGTAGTGCTTCTTCGTCATGGTAATCGCATTCTCCAATGGGTTTGAACCCACCCTCGGAGAGCGACGCGCCCCCCAAGGGGCTGCGCCGGCTAACTCCGATCTGGAGCGCGGGACCCCGATCCGGATCGGGGTTGGCGGTCGTAAAACGCCGCCATGCGAAGCTCATGGGACATAGGCCGACGCGGCGCCCGTTCAAGGGCGCGGCGTAAAGCCGGAAATACGCAAAGGCGTAATTCCGGCTCTCTGCCTTTCAGGCGGCACGATCGAGGAGGCGCTTCGCTTTCCCTTCAAGATCGAGCCGGGCATCCTGATTGGTCTTGTCGCGGGCGATCGCGGTGATGCCCTGGACGAAATCGAACACGCTCTCGGGCGGGCGGCCCTCTTCGGCGAGGACGGTCTCGATGATGCGGCTGGTTTCGGCCTTGGAGAAGCCGCGCCGGCGCAGGAAGTCGCCGCGTTCTTCGTCGGTGCGGGCAACGATGCGCTCACGGGCGGTACGGATGCCGTTGACGAAGGGGAGCGGCGAGGAGTTGGCAAAGTTCAGCAGCGCCGGTGCCGCCTCGTGGGCGAAGCGCGACGCTGCATATTTGGAATGGCGGATCGAGATTTCCTCGAAGTTTTCGACGCCCCAGAGATTGCGGTTCTGGCAGACGGCGCGGAGGTAGAAGCTCGCCATGCCGAGGGTTTTCGCTCCGACCTCCGAGTTCCAGCAGTAGAAGCCGCGGAAGTAGAGGTCTGGCGAGCCATCGGGCAGGCGGCCCGCCTCGATCGGATTGAGGTCGTCGACCAGAAACAGGAAGACGTCGCGATCGGAGGCGTAGAGCGTGGTCGTGTCCTTCGTGATGTCGACGCGCGGGTTATAGATTCCGGTTGACCAGTCCAGCACGCCGGGCACTTTCCAGCGCGTGTCACCGGTGCCGTTGCCGGCGATGCGCTGGACGGCCTCGACCAGCTCATGATCGAAGATGCGGCCATAATCGGGGCCGGTAACGGCGCGCAGCTCTAGCCGGCCTTCCTCCGTTTCGAGCGTCTTGACCTGTTCGGCGCGGTGCGTTGTCAGGCCATATTGCAGGTTGATGCGGGCGAGCGCGGCGGGGAGCTGGCGAAGATAGGCGGCGGGTGCTCCGACCAGGCCGGCGAGCTGGCCGAAACTCCAGTGGGTCGGCGCAACGGGACGATCGGCGCCGGGCAAGATGAGGGCGAGGCGTTCGGCGCTGTCGCGATCAGCTTCAACCCGGATGGCGGCGGTTTCGAGGACGCGGGTGCGGCTGCGCTCAGAGCGGCTCCGCACGGCGCGGCCGAGCGCCTCGAGGGAGAGGTAGCGCTCATCGTCGGGACGGGAGAACCATTCGGACGAGACGCGGCCATCGCGTTCGCCGCGCGAGACATCGACCTTATAGCCGCCGCTGGTATCGCGGCGAGCGTCGAGAAGATTGGTGGCCATGGGAAGGGTCCTTCGCGACGGGCGCCGGGAGCCTCTCTCCCAACCTCAACCCGTCACGGCAGGTCGTTTCGCCCTCTCACTCTGGGGGCGTTGCGGGGTCTCCCCGCAGATGGGGTCGCACGAGACCGGTGGGGCTCGGGCGCAGGGGAAGGCCTTCCCTTCAAAGGCCTAAAGCCGGAGAAGTGTATTGGCGGATCGGCGAGAAGCAGATGGTGCGAAAGGTCAGTGGAGGCCGCCATGCTGGTCGAGCAGGCGCATCAGCACTGCGTTCGCATGCGTGAAATTGTCGAGCTGATCTTGGAGGGCGTAGGCCCACTTGGCGCCGTGGAAGAGGTTGTTCCGCAGTCGCCAGACGATCATGAGCAACGCCAGCATTTGGTCGCGCGGCGCCTCGCTGCTTCCATCGAGCACGGACTGGACGATGGCCGGGTGATCGCCGGGGCGCAGGTTGAGATAGGGGTAATGGCCCGTTAGTTCGCCATTGGCGAAGTAGCGCTGGCGGAAATAGGCGATGTCATCGGCATGAGCGGCGATGTCGAGCGTGTTGGCGTCACGCCAGCCATCGACCATGTCGCGGATGGTGTTCGACCGCGCGAAGCCACCTTGCAATCGTGCCTCGAAGAGGCTCCAGAGAAAGGCGAAGTCGTAGATGGCGCGCCGATCTAGATCGGGCAGATGCTGAAACCCTGGCGCCCGCGCTGCGAGCCATTGCTCGCTCGGACTGGGTTTAGGGTCGGATTGCTGATCAGATTCGTTCGTCATCGGACTTATGTCTAGCGCAGCGACCGCGAGCCTCGCCATATTGCGGGGCAGCGAATGGCCGGCTGACGAAGTCGCCGATTCGGACAATGCCTCAGATCGGAACCGAGTGAGCATGACGGAGAGTGAACGGCGAGACCGGGAGCGCAGTCGCAACCACCGGTTTGAAGATCTGGTCGCGGAAGTCTTTCGCGCTCATAATTTCAAGGTTGAGGGTGAGGTTCGATTTCCCACCAAGGGATCGAAACAGCGCGTCGATCTCCTGCTGACCTGGGAAGGCGACGTGACGACCGTCGTTGAGGTGAAGCTCTATCGCAGCCGGGCGAGGTATCTGCCGGATGCGGATCAGGCGATCGCGCAGGTTTTGAGCGCGCAGGCAGCCTTCAAGGCCGATCATGCCATGATCGTGACCAACCTTTATCGCGACCGGCTTTCGCCCACGGCAACGCTTAACAATGACGTCGTCCTGGTTGGTATCGACGATCTGGCGATACTGGCTACCGACCCTGAGTTACGCGAGCGGATCGGCCTGATGGACGAAGAGCTGTCTTCAGCGCTCCGCGACTTCGATAGCGCCGGCCTTTCTGCGCCGAGTGTGCCTTTCGACCCAAGCGTTCTCCACATGACGGCGGCGGCGCCGACGTCGGTCCCCGTCGTGTCGACGCGCGGCGCGGAGCTGAAAAGCGAGCTGTTCGAAATCGAAACCGGCAAGACGCATACGCAGACGCTCAAATCGGGGCGCAAGGGTGCGAACTGGCGGTTGTTCGAAGATGTCTGCTACGAAGCGCTGCAATACGTGTTCGATGGCGTGCTCGGTAATTGGGACACACAGAAGCCGGTTGCCGGTGACGATAACCGCTTCGACGCGATCGCCAAGATCCAAGGCAGCGACGTTTTCTGCCGGACGCTGATCGAGCATTTTGGCAGCCGGCACATTCTGTTTGAGTTCAAGAACTATGGGGATCCGGTTGGGGCGAACCTGATCCATATCACGGAGAAATATCTCTATCCCAAGGCGCTACGCGGGGTGGCAATTATTATCTCGCCGCACGGCTTCGAGGACGCGGCAAAACGGGCCTCTCAGGGCGCGTTACGCGATGTCGGTAAACTGATGCTGGACCTCACCCGAGACCAGCTAGGCGAGCTTCTCGACAAGAAGGACAAAGCGCAGCCGCCGGGCGAGACGATGGAGACGTTGCTTGACGCACATCTACTTGAGATAGGGCGATAGGCAGCAAAACGGAGGGACGATGACGCGGCGTGCTCAGCTTTACCTTTGGCGTGAGGCGCGGGCACGTCACATCGCGCTTCACGAATTCTACGTCGAACAGATGCAGTCGCGTATTCTGTCGCAGTTTGACGACCTCGAAGGACAGGCCGACCGTCACACCGAAGAGGCCTATGAGCGGATGGGCCGGGCCCCAGGCTATGGCGACGTCGATATGGCCGACATCGCGGAAGCCGCCTATGATGAGGGGATCGCGCATTATCAGGCCCTGGCGGACCTGCGTAAGCAGATGCTGCTGGGCGGTCTCGCGGGGATGTTTCACCAATGGGACAAGACCGTGCGCGAGCATCTCGAGCACGAGCTTCGGCACGACTTTGATGGCGACAAGATCGAGAAAGAGATCTGGAAGGCGCCGGTGGCCGACGTCATGGACGTCTTCGAACAATTCGGCTGGCCCGTAAAAGCGCTGCCTTGCCACGCGAAAATCGATGCGATGCAGTTGGTCGTGAACGTCTACAAGCATGGTAAGGGTCGCAGCCTTAACCAGCTTGCCGAACTTTACGGGGAGTACGTCCGCGACCCGATCCGTCAATGGATGCCGGAGGGCATGGCCTTCGGTCTCGACCATGAATGGCTGACCGTGACGGATGAGCAGTTTGGCCAGTTTGCGGACGCAATCCGCGACTTCTGGCGGGACATGCCCGAGCGGTTGTATCTCGACCTGTCAGCCGCGAGCAGCTGACCTGCGGCGTCAGGCAATGGCGTAAATCGCGAGTACGAGACCGATGACAGCGATCACGAGCGCGATCACCTTGTTGTCGGCGACCCAATCGAGGGCGGTCCGCAGGTTTCCCCCGTGCATTTCCCACCATGTGGTGTTGGTCAGGAGGTGCTTGTTCTGGGCCCGCTCGGCGATGTTGGCGAGGACATCGACCTTGCGCAGCGTCGACTGGTGGAGCCCGACATAATTGCCGTCGATGAAAGCCTGGGCTTCCTCGGCTCCGGTCATCATGTCGCGCGGCTGAATCTCGTTCTTCTCGATCAGCTTTTCGAGCCGTGAGTGGCCGATATAGGCGACGCCATATATGTCGATGAGGATGCGGGAGAGATCGAACTTCCTGGCATCGTCGACCAGCACGGGCGTGCCGCCGAGCACCTGATAGCGGTGATCGATGGCGGCGAAGCCATAGTTGATGTCGCGCATGTTCCAATGAAGGTATTTCATGCCGCGATGGGCGCCGAGGTGCTGATAATAGGCATCGAGCATCTGCCGCTCGAGCTCGTCGTAGCGCGCCTCGATTTCGGCGAATGGGACTTTCAACCGTTCGGCGACCTGATGGATGGAGAAGGAGTGGGTCTGCGCGCTATCGAGGCTGCGGACCGCGAGCGACGTGATGCGCGGTGAGGCCCCGTTTGGCCGATCGTAGAAGCTCTCGCAGGAATAATGGATGACCCACACGTTCGAGCGGTCGGAGAAGAGGCTGTCGAGGCGCTGACGCGCCTCCTTCTGCCGCTTCGGGTTGGGAGCGGTCTTGGGTTTCCTTTTCTTGGCCTCAGCGGGCGTGTCCGCCGCCGGCAGGGCGGCGGGGGCCAGATCGTTCTGCGTCGCCACCTCGGCCGTATCCCCCGTCATCCTAGACCCTCAATCCTTCCATTCGCTGCGCCGGGCGGGCAGCCTGTTGTCCGCGGTGCGCCATTTCTTGCTGCCCCGATCGCCGCGGATGATCTCGTCCCCCGCTTTCGACCAAGCGACGAAGCTCGCTACGTCGACGTTGCGGTACTTGCCGCTTTCGTCCCAGTTCCAGTCGAAGCTGACTGTCTCGCCCTTGTAGACGAATTTGCCGGACCAGGTGGCGAGGAACGAGTATTTCTCGCCGTCAATGGTGATGACGTGCTGATGCCAGGCACCGGTGTTTCCGCCGCGGCTGGGAGGCCGAGACTTGTCCTTTAAATACACACCATAGCTCTGAAACTCTGACCGATCGACGCGCACGCGCGGTTACCCCCTGCTCCTCGAGTTTTAGGCAATCGTATGACCGATGTGGCGCAAGAACGCCCGTGCAATACGTCGTTACGCGGCTGCATTTCTACCGTTCAACCGGCTGTCATGAAAGAGAGTCTTGTGCCCGGTTTTGCCTGTCAGCGTCGTAATGAGCGGAGCCGGGTTGTCTCGATTCTATTGCGCTGCCCGCCACGCGGGCAGCATCGCGTCGACGCGCGTGCCGAGCAGTGTCTGGTGACTCTTATAGAGCTCGATGGTGATTGCCGCGAGTTTGGGCTCGGGAGGTTTGCGCCCTAGCAGCACCTCACGATCGCCGAAGTCTGCGGCCTGAATGATAGCGCCGCCGCTTAGCCCGCGTGGCGCGATACTCAACACTTTGCGCCCGGTCTCGTCGCGACCGTGCTTGCGGTGATCGATGAAGACGTGTTCGTCTCCGGAGACGTCGAGCGAGAGGGCCAGGGCAGGCTGGAACCGGGCAAAGCTCGAATAGGAATAGAGTTGGCCCCTAACCTTGAGCGCGCCAGCCAGTGCCGCCTTGTTTTTCGAATTGGGGAAGCCGAGCGCCGTGTAGAGGAGTTTGTCGCGGCCTAACGACGTTGGCGCCATCTCCTGCCCAGTAACGAACTTCAGCGTCGACATCTCTGAGAGCATCGTTTCTGGTAGCGGCGCGATCGCGAAGTCATAGTGGTCGTCGCGGCGCCCGCTCTCGGGCGCGACGGTAGCATCGAACTCGGCATTGATCTCGACCAGGGTCGTGTCGCCCCCCACGTAGAGGGTGGTTTTCTCGTTGGCGTCGATGACATGCGCTGCGGTCATGAGGCAGCGCGTCCCGTCGATATCGACAAGCACAGCAGAGCCGAGCTGATCGGGGGTGCCGTTCTCTGCGACGCCGTAAATCGGCCTGACGGCGGTTCGAAACGTCGCTTCCGCCTGGTCGGATGCGGAGATCATCAGAGCGCGCACTCTTTCGCGGATGTCCGGGTCATCGGCCTGTGCGAGCGACGCCACGGTCGGGAGTGTAGTCTTCTGGGGTCCGGTCACAGTTTAACTCCAAGGCGGATACCGCACGATCATTGCAGCGCGTTGCGGTAGCGATCACGCTCCTTCTCGACCTTGGCGGAGAGTTTTTCCATCTGCGCGTCGTGTCGCTCGTCAAGCGCTCTGCTTTCGGCCTGAAGTTCCTGTTGCCGGCGCCGAATGTCGGCGGTCGCCTCATCGTGGGCCGCCTGAGCTGCTTTTACGGCTTGTTCGGCCGCGTCGAGCCTTACCCGAGACGGCCGCCGCTTTGGTTTCGGCGTGGGTTGAGCCTTCGGCTTGCCATCCGCTTTTCTCGTTCGCGCGAACGCAGGAGGCTCGGGTTCGCCTTTCGTAGACGCGCTGCGACGGGAGGGGCCTGCGACAGTGGCCATCGAACGCCCCTTTCGCGGAGCCGGCCCCTCGTCTTCCTCGGGTGCCGGCGTGCGCCGCTTCGGTTTTGGCTGGTCGGCAGCTAGCGCCGCCAGATGTTCGGCCGAGCTGCCCCGCGGTCGGCGGATCACCTTTCTAGGATTCTTCAGTGGCTCGCGCGTAAGTTCTTCATCGGTGACGGCTTCGGCCACCCCGCGGGGAAGAGGTCAGCGTCGGCACCCCAAGCCTTCAAGGCAGCTTTCTGGCTCGGAGCCGCTACATAGGCATCGTGGAAGCCGATCGGGGTGCAAAAGACCTTGAGCTTTTGTTTGCGCGCCATGTCGCTGACAACGTCATCGCCGCCAAATTGATCAGATCCACGTCCGAAAGGCCTGAGCGCCCACAGCACAGAAAAGCCAGGTTTGGCGTGGATGAGAGCACAGCATCGCCGAGATGGAGCAACCGCGCTGGTCGATCACATTTCGATCGCTCGCGCGATGACGATGTAGTCCTTCGATCCTAGATGTGGTATCAAAGGCGGGTGAGCGAGCAACCTGAGCACTGCATATGGTGTTTGAAGCCTATCCGTAAGGGGAGCGAGGAGCACGTTCTTCCCGACGCACTTGGCTGTCCGCCGCATTTGGTCCTCCCAGTGGGTGTCTGCATGGCCTGCAACAATGGCCTCGGCCACGTCGATCAGGCGTTGATACGGCAATTCGAGATCATCGCGTTCATGCACGGCGTCAGGCGCAAAAAAGGGAAGACGCCGGCGATCAATATGTGGGCGCCGATCAAAGGGCGGTATGTCGACGGCAAGCCGGAAGTTCATCTGAATGCGGGGCCGCAGGTCGTGGAGTCGAATGGCCGCCCCCTGCCTGCCGCGAGCGCGGCGAACGGTATCACAAAGGTCGAGTTCGAGACTCCCGAAAAAGGCCTGCAAGCGACGATCAGCTTTACGCAGGAAATGGGCCGGGAACCCAAGCTGGCCCGTGCGCTCCTAAAAGTCGCGTTGGGTTCGGTCGCGATCTACTGGGGGCTGACCGAAGCGCGAGCTGCAAAGTTTGACGCGGTGCGGGCTTTTGTTCGCAAGGGGATAGGTGACTTTGACATCTTGATGGTGACGGGCCGACAAGGCGTTGCGCAGCATGTAAGCGCACCGATGGTGCGGCCCGGCGATGCGCTTCCGCTTGTTGAGATATCGTTGTTCGGCGCGACGTTCATCGTCGACACCGATCCTTCGCAGGCCGGCCTCGCCGAATTGCGCGCGGCGTTCGAGAGAGAGGGCGAAAGGGGCTGGACGATCCTGCCGAAGGCTGCCTGAGGGCCGGCGATCATTCCTTCGTTGCTGCCGTTCCCCCGCCGAGAACCAGCCGGGTCCAATCGGGAAAGGAGCCGCGGCCGAGGATGGCGACAAGAGCGCGGGTCACGAGAGCGTCCGCAGCATCGAGATCGATCTGTGATTTGGCTGACAGTTCGCCGGTGTGGACCGCCTTCGACCTCGCGTCGTAGAGCTTCTTGATATCGTTGAAGATCGTGGCGCGCTCGTTCGCATCGGTCCCGAGCAGCCACGCGGCGCGCGAGCCGATCTTGTAGCCGATCTCGGTATTGCTCGAACCATGGTCGTGCATCAGCGCGATCTCGGCAGACATTCCAAGATCGAGGGAGCGGTCGACCGGGTTGATCGCTAGGCGGGAGCGGCCCAAGCGGTCGATCGCGCGAGCAAGAGAGCCGATGCCCGCGAACCGACCGAGCTGATCATATAGCGTTGCGATCAGGTCTGCATCGAGTTCCTGAGCGGTGAATGGGAAGGGCGAGAACGGCCGGCCGGACTGATTGCCGTCACCGGCCGCAAGCAGATTGCGGCGGTCGGGCTGAAGAATGGACAGGGGTAGTTCGACGGCACCGGCACCAGCGAGAAGACAAGCGAGCCTCGTTCGCTCACGAACAGACTGTCGAGCTTCGGCGGCCGGCAATGTCTGGCTTGATCCGATCGGTCCAGTCGCCTCCGGCGAGCGCCGCTCAAATGCTGGAGTGACGGCATAGGTCTGGATCAGGGCGCACGTCCCTGTCGGAAGTGGCACCATCGAATGTCGCCAGAGCTGTGTCACATCGAAGATTATCTCTGGAGGTGGTGCGAGCCGGATGCCCTCGCCAAGATCGCACTCTTTTGTGATCTGGACGCCAAGCACCGGAGACACTTCGTCGTAGCGCGCCACGTTGCGGGAGGTTTCTTCCTCGAAGAGCTTGATGATCGCTGCGGGCGCCATCTTTTCGACGAGGCGATCTATCGCCCAGCTGCCAAACCGACCGGTAGCGACCACACCACCGCCATCGCCGGTGAAGATCCAAGCGTTCGCGAAGTCGGCAAAGGGCGTCGCGCCCGCCAAGGCACTGTCGGCCTGTCCGGCCGCCCATGGGCGCCACTGCGAATATTCCTTGGCCCGATGGATGTCAGCGAGTTCGGCTGCGACGCCATCGAGCACTTCAATGGCTCTCGCATGGTCCGCCAGCGCATCGCTCACGCGCTCGCTCCAGTTTCAGCAAAGGTCGTCCGATATTTTTCCACGAGGCCCTTAATGAGCGTGTCATTCTCTTCCTGGCCGAAGTTTTTCTCGATCCAGGGCGTCTGGGACAGATCCGTCGCGCCAACGAAGATCGAAGCACGGCGCACGACGGCTCGATTGTTGCGGCTCACGAGGTCGTTCCGTGCAAGCGCCCTGATCTGCTGGACGGTAGTAGGGCTAGAGGCGGCAACGAACAGCTTCCGTGGCGCGATCGGCAGCGTGGCATAGCCTTGGGCAGAGAAGATACCTGAGTTCCCTTGGTGAAGAGCGGCGTCGGAGATCAGGAACTCCCGGCCTCCGCTGGTCTCGATCACAGCCCAGACCATGTTATTGAGCCGCAGGCCGTTCTTGGGATCGTCGCTCATCTTTCGGAGCAAGCCCATGGCCGTCTGCTCGACAAACTCCGGCCCCATCATCTCGACGATCGCCTCAAGGCTCTCGGGATAGCCTTCCTGCTTGAGCTCCGCATACCGCGCGTTCAGCGCGTCGTCCCTGACGGTGAGCGCAAGCCGCATGGCCTCTTTGAAGTATCGGAGTGAGTCAGGCGTGCGGAACCATTGGGACATGATGAACCGGCTCCACGCGCTTCGTTCGCGCTGTGGCATGTTCTGCACTTTGCCTGCCAGGAGGAGCTGGTGCGCGTCTGCCGCAAGCGAGTCGAGCGGCGACATGAAAAGCTGCTCGATCTGTTGAGTCTGCTCGGGCGGCAAACCCGGGGTGGCATAGAGGTGTTCCTCGTACCCGATCTCCGCTGGGGCCACGGGCTTTGTGACCATCTTGCCAGGAATCGGCTGCAGATAGCGCCACAGCTTTCCCTCGTTCAGGGCCCATTGAGCCAGCAGGAACTTGGGAATGTAGTGATGCTTCACCGGAGGGTTCGACGAGTTCATGCGTCAGCCCCCCGCTCTTTGAGCCAGTCGCGCACCGCAAAGAGAAAATCGCTGTGGGTGAGATCGTCGGCATCGAGGCGTCGTGGCGCCATCAGCGCACCAATCTCGGCCTGAAACTGACGATAGTCGGCTTGAAGAGCGACCGCCCCCGGCAGAGGGTCGGCATTCCGAGGGCGATGCTCGGACAGCCAGTTCCTTACGCAGCGGATGGCTTCGTCGGGATCGCCACGATGGGACTCGATATCCTGACCGCTGATGTCAGAGAGCGCCTGATCATAGCGATGACGATCGGCGTCTAGAATGAGGGCTCGCTTCCGTTTGTGGCGCCTCTCGCCGAAGATCCGGGCGCCCAGATGGAGGCCGAGCTCCATCGGCATATTGAAGCGGGGAAGGCCTCCATCCTCGACCTCGACCCGCGACAAGTCGTGGATACCCCAGTCACACTCACCGAGCATCTGAGCGATCTTGCCGACACGGACCTCTGCCCCATCGGTGGCGTCCAGCGCGCAGCGAGGGTGGTAGCCCGCCGCGATGATGGCGAAAACCATCGCGCGCAGGATCGGGATGAACCCGTCGTCAAACGGGCAATTGATGAAGACCGACTTGGAGGCGGGAGGCTTACGCCTGGAGGTGGTCGCCACGCGACTGTTCTGACATATCGCGCAAGCCGTCGCGGATAGCTTGGGCGAGCGGCGAGCGACGACCCGTCGCCGGGAGGATCTTGATCCCCCGGTACGTGAACGCCTTCTCAGCCGGTGCAGACCGGCGCGTCCGAGTCTTCTTTTTCGCGGTCGTCGCCATGTTCCCTATATGTCGTTTTTCGCCGGTCGAGACAAGGCCAAGCCTAGCGACGATGTGTCTTCGTGAAGGCGACAGTCAGCGTCCCGGCACGCCAGCGTTCGAGCCTATTTTCCGCCATTTGCAGGTTCGAAATTGCGTTGCCGACGGTATCTTCCTATTGATGCGGGGGCACGATGTGAGGCCCTCCGTGGTGAGTGAATGAGCCGATCGGTGGCGATAGATGGCGAAGCCAACGAAAAAAATTTCGTGCGAAAAAATCCTTCAATTTCAACAGCGTAACTTTTTGACAGACCGGTCGGCGGGATGAGGCCGCGAAATGCCCAGAATTTACAGCAAAGACAACGACTTAGTGGTCGTTGAGACAATCGAGTGGGAGTGACACGGATTAGTGAGAGCGCGGGGCGCTCTCACCCGTGTCACTCGGCGGCTGAAGGCCGCCGCGAGCGAGTTGCGCGAGAGCGTGGGGCGCTCTCACCCGTGTCACTCGGCGGCTGAAGGCCGCCGCCTAGCAAGGCTCAAGGCTTCATCGTCGCGGCCGCCATCGTCACCGTCGACACCAGCGACCGATCGGTCGCGTCGCGGCCCACGGCCACCCGGTAGCGTCCGGCCGCGATCCGCCAGCCGGGCAGGCGGGTGTCATAATCGGCGATCACGCGCGGCTCGGCGGTGAGGGTCACCCGCTTGGTCTCGCCAGGCTTCAGCTCGACCCGGCGAAAGGCGGCAAGCCGCATCGGGGCGGTTGATCCCTCGCGCGCGACATAGACCTGCGGCACATCGGCGCCGGCGCGCTCGCCGGTGTTGATGACGTCGAGCGTGACGGTCAGCGTCCGCCCGCCGGTCACGACAGGCGCGGCGTAGCGGAAGCTGGTGTAGCTGAGCCCGTGCCCGAACGGGAACAGCGGCTTCAGCCGCTTTCGCTCGTACCAGCGGTAGCCGACGTCCGCGCCCTCGACATAGTCGATCGGGAAGCTCTCGGCTTGAACGATGCCGTAGACCGCCGGGTCGCTCGCCGCGACGCGGTTGAGCCCGATGGGAAGGGGGCGGACCGGCTGCTTCTCGTCGGCGGGATAGGTGATCGGCAGACGGCCGGACGGGTTTACCCGGCCCGACAGGATGTTCGCGATCGCCTCGCCGCCGCGCTGGCCCGGGTACCAGGCCTGCACGACCGCGGGCACCTTGTCGATCCACGGCATGAGGACCGGGCCGCCGGTTTCCAGCACTGCCACCGTCCGAGGCTGCACGCCTGCCACCGCCGCGATCAGCGCGTCCTGGTGGTCGGGCAGGCGCAGGTTAGGAACGTCGTCGGCCTCGGTCGTCCACTGCGTCGCGAAGATGATCGCGAGGTCGGCTTGGCTGGCCGCTGCGAGCGTGGCGGAGAGGTTGCGTCCGTCGAGATAGTCGATCCGCGCGTCCGGCAGCGCCCGGCGGAGCGCCGCGAGCGGCGAGGAGGCGTGATAGGTGATGCGTGCGAAGCTGGCCGACCCGCCGTAGGCGAGCGGGATCTCGACCGGCGCGCCGCCGACCGAGCGGACCTGGCTCGATCCGCCGCCCGACAGCACGCCGACGTCGGCGTTTCCGCCGATCACCACGATGCGGCGGGCGGTGCGCGCGATCGGGAGCACGCCGTTCTCGTTCTTCAGAAGCACGATCCCCGCCTCCGCCGCCGCCTGCGCGACGTCGGCGTTGCGCCCGTAGTTGATCGGCTGGGCGGCGGCGGGCGGGGGCGCGTCGTATGCGCCGGTCTCGATCAGCCCGGTCAGGTAGCGCGCGACCATGTCGTCTAGGCGGCCGACCGGCACCTGCCCCTTCTGCACGGCATCCTTCAACGGCGCGCCGAGGTAGAGCGCGCGGTCGAGCTCCTGCCCGGACTGCTGGTCGAGCCCTGCGGTCACCGCCTTGGCGGTCGAGTGCACGCCGCCCCAGTCGCTCATCACCCAGCCGGGATAGCCCCAGTCGCGCTTCAGCACCTTGTTCAGCAGGAAGTCGTTCTCGCAGGCCCAGTCGCCGTTCACCTTGTTGTAGGCGCACATGACAGAGCCGGGGCGCCCTTTCTCGATCGCGATCTGGAAGGCGAGCAGGTCGCTCATCCTGAGCGCCGCCTCGCCGATCCGGGCGTCGGCGACCATGCGGCCGGTTTCCTGCGCGTTGAGCGCGAAGTGCTTGACCGTGGAGACGATGCGGTTCGACTGAACACCCGCGATGTGCGCACCCGCCATCTCGCCGGCGAGCAGCGGATCCTCGCCCAGATACTCGAAATTGCGGCCGTTCCACGGATCGCGCGTCAGGTTGACGCCGCCGGCGAGGAGGACGTTGAAGCGCTTGGCGCGCGCCTCCGCCCCGATCATCGCGCCGCCCGCCCGCGCGGTCGCCGGATCGAAGGAAGCAGCGGTGGCGAGGCTGGAGGGAAGCGCGGTCGCGACATCGCCCTTGCGCTGCTCGACCTGGTTGGCGACGCCGAGCGAGGCGTCGCTCTCCCGCACGATCGGGATGCCGAGCCGGGGAAGGCCGTCGATGTGGCCGGCGGACGGGATCAGCTCTTCGCGCGTCTTGCCCGCGGCCATCGGCGGGAACAGGCCGTGGACCAGCGCGATCTTCTCATCGAGCGTCATCTGCGCGACGATCCGGTCGGCCCGCGCCCGGGCTGCCGATGGTCGCGTCCCCCCCTCCTGCGACGCGCCTGCGCTCGCCAGCAGCGTCACGGCCGCGGCGCCGACCAGAGCCGTCGTGGAACCTCTCGCCATAGCAATCCCCTCCCGCGCGGACCCTCCGCGACTGTCGGGCGCTATCGAGCATGATTTGCCGGCTGTCACAACCGGCCCCGTGACGCGCAGCAGCCGCAGATGCCCGCCGGGGAAGCGGTCAGCGGCTCGCCAGCAGCGCACCGCCGCCGTCGCGGCCGTAGACGTCGTCGCGGTAGACCAGCCGGTCCTGCTCGGCCGCGACGGTCAGATAGGTGATGTAGACCGGCACCGGTGTCGGCAGGTCCACCCGCCGCTCGGGCGCTCCGCCTGTCGGCAGCGGCCGGCCGAACAGCCAGCGGCCGAGCCGGGGCGCGTCCTCCAGCCGGACGCAGCCGGACGAGAACAGCCGGTCGGTCTCCTTCAGCAGCGCCTTCTCCGGCGTGTCGTGCAGGTAGACGCCGAGTTCGTTAGGGAACATGAACTTGACGCGACCCATGCCGTTGCCCGGTCCGGGCAACTGGCGCAGCCGGAGCTCGGTGCGGCCGTCCGCGACGGCGCGCCAGTCGACCTTCTCGAGCGGCACGGCGGCGGCGTTCTCCGACCAGTCGGCGAGCGCCTGGAACCGCTTGGCGCGAAGCACGCCGACGCCCTTCGCCAGCACTTCCGGCGCGTAGCGGTTGCGGGCGAGATCGGGGGGCACGTTCCAGTAAGGGTTGACGCTTGCGTAGCGGATCAGCGCGGCCATCATCGGCGTCGGCTCGCTCGGTTTGCCGACAACGACGCGCATGGTCCCGACCACGCGGTTGTCCTCGTACATCCACAGCCGCGCTGCGGCCGCATCGACCAGGACGAAGCGCTTCCCCGGGTTGGCGGGCAGCGCCCTCAGCCGATCGAGGTTGCGGCGGACGAGCGTCCACGCCGCGTCGTCCGCCGCGATTCTGTCGCCGTTCAGCGCGGCGGACCGGCGGAGCGCGCCGTACGCCGGGTTCATCCAGGCGAAGTCACGCAGGTGCGTGTCGAGTGACGGGGCAGCGGCCGCTGCGGCGAGCAGTTCGGTGGCGGTGGCGGGGCGCGGGCGGAGCGGCTGGTCGGCGTAGATCATGCCGACGTCCGGCGCCTCGCGCAGATCGCGGGCGTAGGCGACGAAGGCGGCGGAGAGCTGCAGCTCGGCGCGGGCAAGATCGCGCGGCGAGCCGTCTCGTGCCCTGTCGATTGCGGCGCGCAGGGCGCGCGGGCGGTAGTCATCGGGATCGAGCCCGTCCAGATCGGCGGTCTCGATCAGGGCGAGCAGCGTCTCCGCCGCGGGCGACAGGACGCCGTCGCTGATCCAGAGCGGACGATGCGCGTTGATGCGGTAGAAGCCGGTGACGCTGCGCGGTCCGCCGACCGAGCGGATCGCGGCGCCGAGATCGGACGCGGGCGCCTGCGCCGCTGCGCCGGAACCCGCGACGATCAGCAGGGCCAAGAAGGGAGCGACCACCCGCCGCCTCAAGCGGCGGGTGGCCATTGTACGCATCGACATGACAGCGGCGTCGATCAGCCGCGCTCGCCCGCACGGACCGGGGCGGGCGGGGGCGGCGGCGCATAATCGGGCAGCCCCTGTGCCTGCGACAGGTGCTGCTGGATGATCGGCACCGTGCGCGTCGCGACGTCGCGAAACGCGGGCAGGTCACCGCCCGATGCGTAGTTCTGGTGCAGCATCAGCGCCTGCTCGTGCCCGGCGATCTGCTCGCGCTTGTAGGTCGCGTCGAAGTCGCTCATTCCGGCGCTGCGCACCCGCTCCAGCGCGGCGGCCTGCGGCGGCAGAAGGGTGGGCGGCGGCAGGTTGAGGCCGGCACGCTGCGCGGCCGCCATCATGTCCTGCGTCGTGCGGGTGTGATGGTCGATCATCATCTGCGCGAATGAGCGCACCGCCGGGTTGCGCGAACGCTCAAGTGCGAGGCGGCTCGACTCGATCTCGAACAGGTCGCTGCTGCCGGCCATCGCGGCGAAGCCCGGTGCGCTCAGCGGCGACATCGGATCGGCGGCGGGCGGCGGCGGCGCAATATCCTCCTCGGTCTGGGTGCAGCCCATCAGCAGCACGGCGGCTCCCATGGCGGTCAGCAAGGCTTTCATCCGTATCTCTCCCGTTGATCGCTGGATGCCCGCTCTACGCAGGCATCATTGGATTGTTCCGCGCCCGTCGCTCACGCCGCCACGCTGTCCGGCAGCTGGACAGCGCCGGCGTCATGCGCCCAGCGTGCCGCCAGCCGGCGATAGGTCGCCAGCGCCTGGCCGACGACCTGATCCATATTATAGTAGCGGTAGGTCGCGAGCCGACCGACGAAGCTGACGTCCCGCTCCGCCAGGGCCAACGCCTCGTAGCGCTTGTAGAGCGCCTGGTTCTCAGCCCGCGGGATCGTATAATAGGGGTCGCCCTCCGCGCTCGGGTACTCGAAGGTGACGCTGGTGTTAGGCGCCCGCTGTCCGGTCAGGTGCTTGTACTCGGTCACACGCGTGTGCGGCGTCGCTTCAACGGGATAGTTGACGAAGGCGACCGGCTGGTACTGCTCCTGCGCGAACGTCTCGTGACGGAAGCGGAGCGAGCGGTACGGCAGCTTGCCGTAGCGATGACCGAAATACTCGTCGATCGGGCCGGTGAAGACCAGGTGGTCGTGTGCGTAGGCGTGCCGCACCTCGGCGAAGTCGACGCCGAGCAGCAGATCGATGTGGGGGTGGTCCAGCATCCGCTCGAACATCCGGGTGTAACCCTCGGCCGGCATCGCCTGGTAGGTGTCGGTGAAGTAGCGATCGTCCGTGCTGGTGCGGGTCGGCACCCGCGCGGTGACCGACTTGTCGAGCTCGGACGGGTCCATGCCCCACTGCTTGCGCGTGTAGCCTTGGAAGAAGGTCTCGTAGAGCTCGCGGCCGACCGCGGAGATCACCACGTCGGCGGAGGTTCGCACCACCTCCACCGGCTCGGCACGGGAGGCGAGAAAGGCGGCGGCCTCGTCCTCCGTCCGCAGGTCGAGGCCGTAGAGCAGGTTTAGCGTCGTCCGGTTGATCGGCATCGGCATCAGCCGTCCATCAACCGACGCCAGCACCCGGTGCTCGTACGGCCGCCATTCCGTAAATCGCGACAGATAGTCGAACACGTCGGCCGAGTTGGTGTGAAAGATGTGCGGGCCATATTGGTGGATCAGCACGCCTGCGTCGTCCAGCCGGTCGAAGGCGTTCCCGGCGATGGGCGGGCGGCGGTCGACCACCAGCACCCGCTTGCCGGCGTCGGCGGCCAGCCGCTCCGCCATCACCGCGCCGGCGAAGCCCGCGCCCACCACCATGACGTCGTAGCGCTTGGATCGATGTACCGAAGGGACCGCCGCGGCGGCGGCTAGCGGGCGTTGTCGGGCGGCCATGACCTTTCCGATCAGCGCAGCCATCTCGGCGTGCACCTTGTCCCAGCTGCCCTGGGCGAGCAGCGCGTCGACTTCGTCACGCCATTCGGACGATGCCCGCAGCGTCAGCGCTTCCGCGCACGCCGCGACGAAGGCGTCGGGCGTCGCGGCGATCCGAACCGCCGCGACCGAACCATAGTGCCGGATCACGTCGGTGACGGGCGTGGAAACGACCGGGCAGCCGGCGGCCAGGTACTCGGGCGTCTTGGTGGGGCTGATGAAGCGGGTGGCGTCGTTGATCGCGAACGGCATCAGAGCGACGTCCCAACCGCGCAGATAGTCGGGCAGGGCGGCGTAGTCGCGTCCGCCGATATAGTGGATGTTGTGGCGGCGGGGCAGGTCGTGCTCGCTGATCTTCACGACCGGCCCGACGATCACGAGCGACCAGTCCGGACGCTGGTCGGCCACGGCGGCGAGCAGCGCCAGGTCCATCCGCTCGTCAACCACGCCGTAGAAGCCGAGCCGCGGACGCGGGATCGCCCGCTGGTCGTCCGGTTCGCGCCCCGGCTCACGCGCCGCCGCGAAATGCGCGACATCGACGCTGGAGGGAAAGGGGTGGACGCTCGGGTGTCGGTCGCGCTTTGCCTCGAACAGGCTGTAGCCGCCGGTGAACACCAGATCGGCCTGGTCGAGCAGGCGCTGCTCCAGCGGCAGCAGCGTCGCCGGCGCGCCCTTGAAGTTCGCCAGCTCGTCCATGCAATCGTACACGACCGCGTTCGCCGCCCGGTGCTCCGAAAGGGGGAGCATCATCGGCGTGTAGTACCAGCGAACGAGGCGATCGACCGGTCGCACGTCGAGTAAGCCGTCGAGCAACGATCGGAGCGCAGCGGTTTCCGCGTCCGCGGAAAGGCCGGCAGGAAGCGTCGGAGTGGCGACGGTGACGCCGGTCTTTGGGCAGCGGCGGGTGCCGAGCGAGGGGCCCTGCGCGCCGTGGACTGGCTCCTCCCAGTACACGACGTCTGCCGTGCGCGCAAAGCGGCTCATCAGGTGCTGCGGCCGCTGGAACACGAAATTCCAACGCAGATGGCTGAAAGAGATCAGGGTGGTCGCGCTGTCAGACGCGGAGCCGATGGTCGTGCTGGGGCTCCGCGTCGTCTGATCTATGCGCCGACCCTTGCTGATGGTGAACGTGACCAATTTGCAAGGACCGGTGGCGTTCCAGAAACCTAGTCAAAACAACATCTTAACATGGATTATGTACACAGATTGGGAAGTGGGAGCGACACCCGGGCAGGCTATGAACCTCGCTTCTATTTGGTTCCCTCGGTCAGCCGACTTTTTTGGCGTACCGTCCCTGGACAAGCTTAACCTTTGATTCACCTTTGAGGCGATGGCCGGAGCGACGTATCGAAAGGCGCATGAAACAGCGTCACCCCTTCCGCCGCACGCTCACGCTGCACCAGGTCGATCATGAGGTCGCGCGTGACGATAATGACCTGAAGCTCTTCGCACTGAGCTTCACGGCCTTCTTTGTGTGCTTTTACACCTTCGTCGCCTGATCCTCAGTCGCAGGCGCGGTGGAGCTTCTGCGCGAGCCAGGCCGAGAACAGGCACATGCCGGCGACGATCAGCAGCATGTCTTCCGGCACCACGCCGGCAGCGGTGACGCCGAGCACCGCAACCGAGCCGATCGTCATCGCGCCGGCGTTCACGGCATTGTTCGCCGCGACCGTGCGGGCGGTCTGGTCCTTGGTAACGGTGGTGGTCAGGAAGGCGTAGAGCGGCACCACGAACATGCCGCCGGCGATCGCGATCGCGATCAGCGTCGCGCTGATCAGCCAGCCCTGCGGCATCGCGAAGAACTGCGCCACCGAGTAGAGCGTGCCGGCGGGTGCGGCCGGGAAGCCGCGCACCTCCGCCGAGAAGATCACCACCAGCACCGCCATCGCGATGACCGACGCAGGCGAGTAGCGCGCCGAGATGGTCCCGCGCAGCAGCACGTTGATGATCACCGAGCCAATCGCGACTCCAACGGAGAAGGTTGCGACTGTCAGGCTCGCGACCTCCTGACTGGAGGTGAGGACATTCTTGACCAGCGGCGGGAAGATGATGATCAGCACCGCCCCGATCGTCCAGAAGAAGCTTATCGCCAGGATGGCGAGGAACAGTCGCGGGATGTGCATGGTCGCGGCGACCAGTCGCCACGAAGAAGTCAGCGGGTTGAAGTTGATCCTGAGCTCCGGTCCCAGTCGCGGGGCCGCCGGCACCAGCCGGGCCGTCGACCACCCGACCAGCGCCACGATCAGGACCAGGGCGGCCGCCGCCTCTACCCGCAACCAGCCTGCGATCACCGTGCCGAGCAGGATCGAGATATAGGTACCCGCTTCGATCAGCCCGGTGCCGCCGAGCACCTCGTCGTCCTGGAGGTGCTGCGGCAGGATCGCGTATTTGATCGGGCCGAAGAAGGTCGAGTGGATGCCGAGCATCAGCACCGCCGACAGCATCATCGCGAGTCCGACGGACGTGTAGCCGGCCTTTGCGGCGAGCAGCCCGGCGCCTCCGAAGACCATGATGAAGATCTCGGCGGTCTTGACCAGCCGGATGATTCGCGACTTGTCGAAGGTGTCGGCAAGCTGCCCAGACAGGGCGGAGAGGACGAAGAAGGGCAGGATAGCCAGCCCGGTCGCCAGCGCGTTGAAGTGCGCCTCCGCAGCCGCGTCATTGTAGATGTGGTAGGTCGCGAACAGCACCATCGCCTGTTTGAACAGGTTGTCGTTGAAGGCGCCTAGGAACTGGGTGACGAAGAGCGGAAGGAAGCGGCGCTCCTTCAGCAGCCCGAGGGCGGTGATCATCTGGTCCGGGCGCCCTGGCCGTTACTCACTGGGCCGGAGCCTTAGCCCAGCGTAGGTCGGCGCGGCAACGCCGATTGCGTGGCCGCCGCGCCCGGCGTAAGCCGCTCGCCGACCGCCATGCTGACGCTTCCCAACCTGCTGACGCTCTCCCGCATCGTCACGGTGCCGCTGCTCGTCGCCTTCCTGTGGTGGCCGCGGTGGGAGGCGGGCTACGCGATCGGCTTCGCGATCTACTGCCTGATGGGGATCACCGACTACTTCGACGGCTATCTGGCGCGCGCGCAGGGCACGGTGTCGAAGCTCGGCGTGTTCCTCGATCCGATTGCCGACAAGATCATGGTCGCGGCGGTCATCCTGATGCTGGTCGGCACCCACGACATCGAAGGCGTGCATCTGATCGCGGCACTGGTCATCCTGCTGCGTGAGATCACGGTGTCGGGGCTGCGCGAGTTCCTGGGCGGCATCCAGGTGTCGATACCGGTGTCACGCCTCGCCAAGTGGAAGACGACGCTGCAGTTGGTCGCGCTCGGCGCGCTGATCCTCGGGGGGGCGGTGCCGCAATTCGGGTTCGTCAAGCTGGTCGGGTTGGCGAGCCTGTGGGGCGCGGCCGCGCTGACGCTGGTCACCGGATGGGACTACCTCCGCGTCGGCCTGAAGCACATGGATACGTGATGGACCTGCTCTACTTCGCCTGGGTGCGCGAGGCGGTCGGGACGGGCAGCGAGCGGGTCGATCCGCCGGCGGGGGTGACGTCTGTCGCCGCGCTGCTCGACTGGCTCGCGGCACGCAGCCCGGGCCATGCCGCCGCCTTCGCCGATCGTACCCGGCTGCGCGCGGCGGTCGACCAGGTGTTCGTGGCACTGGACGCGCCGATCGCGGACGCGCGCGAAGTCGCGATCTTCCCGCCCGTGACCGGCGGATGATCCGGATCGCGGTGCAGGCCGCGCCGATCGACCTGGCCGCCGCGGTCGCGGCCGCCGAGTCGGACGGAGCAGGCGCGATCGCGACGTTCACGGGCGTCGTGCGCGGCGACGACGGCGTCGAGCTGCTCGAGCTTGAGCATTACCCCGGCATGACCGAGCGCGCGCTCGAACGCATTGCGGCCGATGCCGCGGCACGCTGGTCGCTCCTCTCCGCGACCATCATCCACCGCGTCGGGCCGATGCAGCCGGGCGAGCGGATCGTGTTCGTAGCCGCGGTTGCCCCTCACCGCAGCGCAGCGCTCGATGCCTGCGCCGCGATGATCGACGTGCTGAAAACCACCGCACCGTTCTGGAAGCGCGAGGTGCGCGGCGGCGCGAGCGCGTGGGTCGCGGCGCGCGAAGCGGACGAGGCGGCGGCGGCACGGTGGCAGTGACCCGTGCTCCCGCCTGCGCGGGAGAACTTGTGACGGACTAACCCTCGGCCAGCACCTCAGCCAGCAAGCGGAAGTCCTTCTCGCGCGGGGATGCTTTGCGCCAGACCAGCGCGATGTGGCGCGCGGCGGTCTCGGCCGACAGCGGCGCCGCCTCGATATGAGTGCCCTCCAGGATGCCGGCGGACAGCGCCATTTCGGGCAGGATGGTAAGCCCCAGGCCGTTCTCGACCATCTGGACGATCGTGTGGAGCGAGGTGCCGAGCATTGTCGCCTCCGCTCTGATTTCCGGCCGGTTGCAGGCGGCGAGCGCGTGGTCCTTCAGGCAGTGGCCGTCCTCCAGCAGCAGCAGGCGAGTCTCGTCGATCTCGCTCGGCGCGATGCCGGCCTGCCGCGGCGCGATCTCGCCTGCGGGGAACGCCAGGTAGAGCGGATCGTCGAACAGCCGTGCCACTTCCACGTCGCCGCAGGCGTAGGGCAGCGCGAGCAGGACGCAGTCGGTGCGGCCCTGGTGCAGCCCGTCGCACGCGGCGGCGCTCGCCTCCTCGCGCAGGTAAAGCTTCAGGTCGGGATAGTCGCGGCGCAGCCGCGGCATAATGCGGGGCAGCATAAACGGCGCAATCGTCGGTATGACGCTCATCCGCATCTCGCCCGAGAGTGGGCGCCCGGCGGCGCGCGCGAGATCGCCGAGCTCGTCTGCCTCGCGCAGCACGCGCCGCGCCTTTTCCACGATCCGGTCGCCGAGCGGGGTGAACCGGACCACCCGCCGCGTGCGCTCGACCAGCGTCACGCCGATCAGCGTCTCAAGCTCACGGATCCCGGCGCTGAGCGTCGACTGGGTAACGAAGCACGCCTCCGCCGCACGGCCGAAGTGTCCGGCGTCGCGCAGTGCGACCAGGTACTGGAGCTGCTTGATGGTTGGTAGATAGGTGGCGGCCAGCGGTCAGACTCCCGGTGCGGTGCCCGCGCTCTTACGCGACGGAGGCGCTGGAGCCAGCCCCGGAAGTCGGCTGGCTCCAGCGCCCCGCCCATCACGCTGCCTGCGACAGCTCCGCAGGCAGGCGGATGAGATAGTCGAAGGCGGAGAGAGCGGCGGTCGAGCCCGCGCCCATCGCGACCACGATCTGCTTGTACGGCTCGGTCGTGGCGTCGCCGGCGGCGAAGATGCCGAGGCGTGACGTCTCGCCGCGGTGATCGATCTCGATCTCGCCGCGTGGGGTGAGCGCGACCGTGTCGCGCAGCCACTCGGTGTTGGGCACCAGTCCGATCTGGACGAAGATGCCCTCCAGCTCGAGTGCATGCAGCTGGTCGGAGTTGCGGTCCTTGTACGACAGGCTCGTCACCTTCACCCCGTCACCGTGCACCTCCGTCGTCAGCGCCGAGGTGATCACCTTCACGTTCGGCAGGCTGGCGAGTTTGCGCTGGAGCACCGCGTCGGCGCGGAGCTGGCTGTCGTATTCGATCAGCGTCACGTGCGCGACGATCCCCGCCAGGTCGATCGCGGCCTCTACGCCCGAATTGCCGCCGCCGATCACCGCCACGCGCTTGCCCTTGAACAGCGGGCCGTCGCAGTGCGGGCAATAGGCCACCCCCTTGTTGCGGTACTGGTCTTCGCCGGGCACGTTCATCGTCCGCCAGCGCGCTCCGGTGGTCAGGATGACGGTGCGCGCCCGCAGCTTCGCGCCGTTCGCCAGCCGCAGCTCGTGCAGCCCGCCCTCGTACGGCGCCGGCACCAGCGCGTCGGCCCGCTGGAGGTTCATGACATCGACGTCATACTCGCCGACATGGCTCTCGAGGTGCGCGGCCAGCTTCGGCCCCTCCGTATGCGGGACTGAGATGAAGTTCTCGATCGCCATGGTGTCGAGCACCTGGCCGCCGAACCGCTCGGCGACCAGCCCAGTGCGGATACCCTTGCGCGCGGCGTAGATCGCGGCCGACGCGCCGGCCGGACCGCCGCCGACCACCAGCACCTCGAAGGCGTCCTTGGAGGAGAGCTTCTCGGCCGCTTTCGCGTCGGCGCCGGTGTCGAGCTTGGCGACGATCTGCGCGAGCTCCATGCGGCCCTGACCGAACACCTCTCCGTTCAGATACACCGTCGGCACCGCCATGACCTGGCGGGTCTCGACCTCCGACTTGAACAGCGAACCGTCGATGGCGGTGTGGGTGATCTGTGAGTTCAGGACCGCCATCAGGTTCAGCGCCTGCACCACGTCCGGGCAGTTCTGGCACGACAGCGAGAAATAGCTCTCGAAGTGGAGCGGGCCGTCGAGCGCGCGGACCTGCTCGATCAGGTCCTGAGCGGCCTTGGATGGGTGGCCGCCGACCTGGAGGAGCGCGAGCACCAGGCTGGTGAACTCATGCCCCATCGGGATGCCGGCGAAGCGCACGGCAACCGCGTGGTCACTCGCGCGGCGGATCAGGAAGCTCGGGCGGCGGGCATCGTCTCCCGTGATCACGCTAACCAGGTCGGAGAGCGCGGCGATGTCGTCGAGGAGCGTACCGAGCTCGCGTCCCTTGGTGCTGTCGTCAAGGGCGGCGACCAGTTCGACCGGCTCGCGGATGTTGACCAGATAGGCCTTGAGCTGTGCGGTGATGGTGGCGTCGAGCATGGCGGAACTCCGATGGTAGAACTCGAACGTCATGCCAGCGCAGGCTGGCATCCATGTCTGTTACGAGTGAAGGGTGAGGTCACCACAGATCGGAACAGCCATGGACTCCAGCCTGCTCTGGGGTGACGGTGGGTAGGGGAGAGCGGCCCGCCAAGCCGGCGAGCCGCTCCGATACAGCTTAGATCTTGCCGACGAGGTCGAGGCTCGGAGCGAGCGTTTCCTCGCCTTCCTCCCACTTGGCCGGGCAGACCTCGCCCGGGTGCGCTGCGATGTACTGCGCGGCCTTGATCTTGCGCAGCAGCTCGGCGGCATTGCGGCCGACGCCCTCGCTGGTGATCTCGACCAGCTGGATCACGCCGTCGGGATCGACCACGAAGGTGCCGCGGTCGGCCAGGCCCTGGCCGGCGCGCAGGATGTCGAAGTTGGTCGAGATCGCGTGGCTCTGGTCACCCAGCATGTAGAAGTCGATCTTGCCGATCGCGGGTGAGGTATCGTGCCACGCCTTGTGGCTGAAGTGGGTGTCGGTCGACACCGAATACACCTCGACGCCCATCTTGCGCAGCGTCGGATAGATGTCGGCCAGGTCCTCCAGCTCGGTCGGGCAGACGAAGGTGAAGTCGGCGGGGTAGAAGAAGAACACCGCCCATTGGCCGCGCGTGTCGGCGTCGGTAACGGTCACGAACTTGCCGTCCTTGTACGCCTGGGTGGTGAACGGCTTAATAGTGGTGCCGATGAGCGACATGGGTGTGGTTCTCCGCTGGGATTGTGCTGCAACGCGGATGTTTGCTGCTGCACTGCGGCATAGAGCGCAGTCGTTGATCGAACAAACGCATAGCGCCGGTCGCGCTGATCGCCTGCGACGATCAGTTGCACAGCGCTCACCTGCGCCGTCAATCAGCGCAAGGTGATGTAGAGATTGTAGAGGCTGGTCAGCGTCAGGAGCGTGCCCACCAGCAGCATCAGCGTCTTCGCCGGCACCCGTTTGGCGAGGTACGCGCCAAGCGGGGCGGCGACCACGCCGCCGATCAACAGCCCGACCGTTGCCAAGGTGAAGGCTTTCCAGCCAAGCTGCGTGATGAAAGTGACGGAGATCGTTGCTGCCAGGAAGAATTCGGCGGTGTTGACCGTCCCGATCGTCGTGCGGGGATCGCTGCCCTGCACCAGCAGGTTGGAGGTGACCACGGGCCCCCAGCCGCCGCCGCCTGCCGCATCAAGGAAGCCGCCAACCAAGCCCAGCGGCTCCACGACCTTGGGCTTGCGCACGATCGGCGGGTGCGCCCAGCCGCGCCACAGCAAGTAGAGACCGATCGCGATGAGGTAGGCGAGGATGAACGGCTTGGCAGTATCGGCATGGATGTTGGAGAGAACATAGGCGCCGAGCACGCCGCCGATCACGCCCGGGATCATTAGCCGCAGGAACATGCGCCAGTTGACGTTGCGGTGCAGCGCGTGGCTGATCCCCGACACGGCGGTGGTGAAGGTTTCCACCGTATGGACGCCGGCCGACGCTGCCGCGGGCGGCACGCCAAGGCCGAGCAGCAGCAGGTTGGAGAGCACGCCAAACGCCATGCCGAGCGCGCCGTCGATGATCTGCGCGGCGAACCCGACGGCGATGAAGGGCAGTAGTGCAGTCAAGTCGATGCCGTCGAGCATGGGTGTCCTTAGCTGTAGCGCCTGCCAGCATGGCGGCGATCCGCAATTCCGACAAACAAGATAGGCTTTTGCCGGACGAAGCGTTCCCGCCCGCCCATGGAAATGGACGGAGTTGCAGCTTATCTCGCGAGGCTTAAAAGGGGAACGTCATGGGCCTGATCGCCTATTTGGATTCCATCAAGGCGCGCGACCCCGCGCCGCGGTCACGCTGGGAGGTGCTGCTCTACCCGGGCGTGCTCGCGCTCGGCCTGCACCGGGTCGCGCATGCGCTGTTCGGCCTGCGGCTGTTCTTCCTCGCGCGATTCATCAATCACCTGTCGCGGTTCCTGACCGCGATCGACATCCACCCGGGCGCCCGGATCGGCCGCAACTTCTTCATCGACCACGGCTTCACCGTCATCGGCGAGACGGCGGAGATCGGCGACAACGTCACCATCTACCAGTGCGTGACGCTGGGCGGGACCAGTCCGGATAACGGCGTCGCGGGCAAGCGCCACCCGACGATCAGCGACGGCGCGATCGTCGGATCGGGCGCGCAGGTGCTCGGGCCGGTGACGGTCGGCGCGCGCGCTCGGATCGGTGCCAATGCAGTGGTCACCCGCGACGTGGCGGCCGGCGCGGTGATGGTCGGCATTCCGGCGCGGCCGGTGCCGGTCGAGGCCGAGACCTACCAGCGCGCCTTCGTGCCCTATGGCACGCCCTGCCGTGAGATGAGCGAAGCGAGCATGACCCGCTTCGACGCGCTGGAGCGCGAGCTGGCGGCCTTGCGTGCCGAGCTGGCGCGCGCCACGGGCGAGCAGGAGCGTGACCGCGCCTGATGGGGACGGTCACGCCCTTTCCGCTGCCGGGCAAGCCGCCCGCCCAGATCGGTTTCGAGCGCCTGGAACTCACCCGCATCCTCGACCTCTACGGCCGGATGGTCGCGGCGGGCCACTGGCGCGACTATGCGATCGAGCTCGGCCGGGACGCGGCGGTGTTCGCCGCGTTCCGCCGCGCGGCCGAGCGGCCTGAGTTCCGGATCGAGAAGCGCCCGGCGCTGCGCAACAAGCAGGGCATGTGGGCGCTGGTGGGGGAGGGCGGCGCCGTGCTGAAGCGCGGGCACGAGCTCGGCCCAGTGCTCGCGCCGGTCGAGCGCCGCCTGCTCAAGATCGTCGAAGATTAGGGCCGGCCGCGGCGGGCCGGCCCACGCGCGATCAGGCCGGGAGCATCGGCTGCTGCACCGGCGGCAGCTTCTGCTGGAGGCTGCCAGTCCAGCCGACCACCAGCACCCGCATCCGGTGCCAGAAGGCCGAGAGCAGCAGCAGTGCCGAACCGATTACCAGCCCGGTGAGCGCGGCCGAGAGCTCCACCGCACCCGCCGTGCGGAACAGCGACACCAGCGCGAACAGGACATAGGCGAGGCTGGAGACGAGCAGCGCGCGGCGATCCACCGCCAGCGCCACCAGCGCGAAGACGATGTAGAGCGCGATAACGACGAGCGCGGTGCCGGTGCCGATCGTGCGCTCGAACACGCCAAGCAGGTTGAACACCGAGTGCGCGATCATCGGCGCGGCGGCAAGATGAAGCCAGAAGGCGACATCCGAGCGGCGGGTGCGGCGTTCCCGGTCCGATATGTCCCAGCGCATCGCGAAGGCGAACATGCCGACACCTGCAAGCAGCACCAGCGGCAGCAGCGCGTCACGGGCCGGTGGCACCAGCCCTACCACGAGCGACAGCACGACGCCGACCACGGCGACCGCGCCTGCCGCGACCGTGATAGGCACCATGAACCGCCGCCAGTGCAGCCACGCCGCGCCCGCGGTGATCGCGGCGACCATCGCGGCGATGACGCCGGCCGCCGCGACGCGGACGTTCTCGTTCTCGCTCAAACCTTCGATCCAGCGCCCGAGCGACTCCGCGTTGTCGGCAATGAGCCCGCCGAAGGTGCCGGCGACGCCACCGACGAACGCGATCAGCAGCAGAATGGAAGGCAGCGCCATGCGCCGCTGGCGGGTGAAATACTCGGCGAGGCTCCAAGCCGCCGCGGCGACCGCGACGCCGGCGAGCGGTGCCCAGACGCTTCCTCCGATCCAACCCACCGCCGCCAGCAGCAGCGCGGCGGCGATCGCGACGAAGATGTCGTTGAATCCGGTGAGCAGCCGGAACTGCTCCTCATCCACGGTCGGCGCCTGGCGCAGCGTGGCGACGTGCGCGCGCAACGCCTCGGCAGCCTGCGGCGAGATCGCGCCCGCCTGCACCGCCCCGATCAGATCCTGCTCACTGTACATGGCATGTCCTCCTGTCGGGGAAGCGTACCACGCGTGTATTGCTGCCGCAACACACCAGTTCAGATCCTATTGGCGGCGCTCAGCACTGCCCGGACGGATGCGGTGGCGACATCGGCATCGATCCCGACGCCGAACACCGTGCGACCTTCCGGCGTGCGGCACTCGACGTAGGCTGCGGCCTGCGCGTCGGCGCCGTGGCCGATCGCGTGCTCCGAATAGTCGATCACGTCGAGCACCGGGCCGGTGCTGCCGGCGAGCGCCGCGACGACGCCCGAGATCAGGCCGTTGCCCCGCCCGCTGATCGATCGCGCGTCCCCGTCCACGACGACGCGCCCGACGAACAGCCGGTCGCCATGCGCACCGCTCTCCTCGTAGCTGTCGAGCACGAAGCGATCATCGTCGCGCACGAGGTAGGTGGCGTCGAACCGCGCCCAGATGTCGGCGGCGTTCAACTCGCGGCTGGTCTCATCCGCGAGCGCTTGGACGTGACGGCTGAAGTCGGCCTGCAACCGCTTGGGCAGCTTCAGCCCGCGATCCTGTTCCAGTACCCAGGCGACGCCGCCCTTGCCCGACTGAGAGTTGACCCGGATCACCGCTTCATAGTCGCGGCCGAGGTCCTTGGGATCGATCGGGAGGTAGGGCACCTGCCAGAGATCGTCGTTGCGCGCGGCCTGCGCAACGAACCCCTTCTTGATTGCGTCCTGATGGCTGCCGGAAAAGGCGGTGAAGACCAACTCGCCGGCGTAGGGGTGGCGCGGATGGACGGGGAGCGCGTTGCAATATTCGACCGTCCGGATCACCTCGTCGATGTCGGAGAAGTCGAGCCCGGGGTCGATACCCTGCGTGTACAGGTTGAGCGCGACCGTCACCAGATCGACGTTGCCGGTCCGCTCGCCATTGCCGAACAGGCAACCTTCGACTCGGTCGGCGCCCGCCATCAGCCCCAGTTCGGTGGCGGCGACACCGGTGCCTCGATCATTGTGGGTGTGGAGGGAAACGACGACGCTGTTGCGGTCCCGGATGTGGCGGCCGAACCACTCGACCTGATCGGCGTAGACGTTGGGTGTCGCGCATTCGACGGTTGCGGGCAGGTTGAGGATCAGGGGCTTGTCCGGCGTCGGCCGCAGCACCTCCATCACCGCCTCGCACACCTCAAGGCTGAAATCGAGCTCAGCCGTCGAGAAGGTTTCCGGCGAGTACTCAAAACGCCAGTCGGTTTGCGGATACGCCGCCGCCTGGTCGCGGAGCACCTTCGCGCCCTCGACTGCGATGCCGCGCACTTCGTCCCGGCTCATCCCGAAAACGATGTTCCGCCAGGCCGGGCTGACCGCGTTGTAGAGGTGGACGATCGCGGTGCGCGCGCCGGCCAGGCTGGCGAAGCTCGTCTCGATCAGGTCGCGGCGCGACTGGGTGAGCACCTGCACGGTCACGTCGTCGGGTATATGGCCGTCGCGCACCAGGCCCTGGATGAAGTCGAACTCGGTCGCGCCCGCGCTCGGGAAGCCGACCTCGATCTCCTTCAGCCCGACCTTGACCAGCAGGTCGAAGAAGCGGGTCTTCTTCTCCGCATCCATCGGATCGATCAGCGCCTGGTTGCCGTCGCGCATGTCGGTGGAGAGCCAGCGCGGCGGCTTAGTGATGGTGGCGCTCGGCCAGCGGCGGTCGGGCAGGTCGATGGTGGGGAACGGGCGGTACTTGGCGGACGGATTGCGCAGCATGGGCGTGTCTCGCGAGTCGGCGGTGAGGTTGCTGGTCGGAAGTGCCCTTAGGCGAGCGCCGCGGCACCGACGGATGCACGGCCGAGGTCGCGCCTAAGGGCGCGTAAGTCGAAGCAGGATCGAGAGCGGGCCCATGACCATCGTGCTGCTTTGGTAGCGTCGGGAGTGTCCGTCGTCCATCGCCGACCTGATTATCGCAGTGCTATCCGCCGATAACCTCGGACAGTATCGAGTTATCAGTGCTTTAAGGGAGCGGCGCTACGCTGCCTCCACACACGGGAGACACGCGGTGCGACAGGTTATCTACATCAGCACGGCGACGTCGCAGGCGGGCGCTGTGGACGCGTCGGCGATCCTGGCCGTATCGCAGCGCAACAACGGCCGCGACGGGCTGACCGGGCTGCTCTATTCGGACGGCAAGCGCTTTCTCCAGGCGCTCGAGGGAGAGGACGCCGTGCTCAGTCGCGCGCTCGCGCGGATCGAGAAGGATCCGCGCCACCGCGCGATCGTTATCCTGTCCGATCGCGACGTGCCCGCGCGCGAGTTCGGCGACTGGTCGATGGCGCACCGCGCGCCCGGCACCGACGCCGAGTGCTTCCTGCAGCGGGTCGCCGACCTGGTCGCCACCGCCTCGCCGCAGGTGCGTGCGACCTTCACCGGCTTCGCGGAAGTGCGCCGGGCGGCATGATCCGTCACCCCAGCGAAAGGTGGGGTCGTTCGCCGTTTGAAAAAGGCGCTACGTGCGCCGACCCAGACAGACATGGATGCCAGCCTGCGCTGGCATAACCATACCTACTTTTCGAACGCGGCTGCGATGTCGAGCTTCACCTCGTCGCCGACCATTGGCACTCCGAAGCCCAGCCCCCACTGCGTCCGCTGAATCGTGCCGGTCGCGTGGAAGCCGACCGTCTCCTTGCTGCCCATCTGCGCCGGCCCCTTGCCCGCGCCGTAGAACCGCGCGTCGAGCGTTACGGGGCGGGTGACGCCGTTCAGCGTGAGGTTGCCGGTGACCTTGGCGGTCTGGCCGGTCGCGCGGACACTGGTCGACACGAACTTCGCATCCGCCGCGCTCGCGCCGAAGAAATCGGGCTTGCCGCCGTCCTTGCCGGCGCGGAGCAGGTGCGCGGTGAGGCCGGCGCTGGCGGTCGTCACCTTGCTGACCGGGATCGTCACGTCGACCTTGGCCGCGTTGGGGTTCTTGGGATCGAGCACCAGCGTGCCGGTCACGTCACCGAAGATGCCGGTGTAGGGCGAGAAGCCGAGGTGGTCGACCGTCCAGGTGACCAGCGAGTGGCCGGGATCGGCGGTGTAGGTGCCGCCGGTGATCGCGGCCGGGTTCTTCGACCCCGGCGCCTGCTGCGCGGTGGCGGTGACGGTGGTCGCGGCGAGCGCGAGCAGGGCGGCGTAGGCGAGGCGCATGGATAAACTCCCGTGAACGGCGTTGTGACCTTCAACCACAGCCGCGCGAGCGGTGAAAGGGCGATCGCGAAAACGGATCGTTTCGGAAGCGTTCACCCGGCCGCGCGCCGTATGTCGAAACGGATCCGCACCCAGGTGCCGGTCTTCGGCTTGCCGTTCACGGTCGGCGGGCGCACCAGGAACTGCCAGGCGGCCTGCCGCATCATACGCGCGAGGCCGGAGCCGGGCGATTCGCCGAGCTCCCGGCAGTCCTCCACATGAAAGCGATCAATGGTGCGGCACACGATCATGCCCCAGCCCTCCGTGGTGCGCGGCGGCATGTAGGTGGCGAGCTCCGCCCGGGTAGGCTCGCGGTACCATTCGGCCGGGTAGAGCGTCTCGCCTCCTGGCGCTGCGCCCGGTTCCCCCGGCGTGCTGTTGCCGCCGCCCACATCGGCGAGCGTGGTGCCGCTCGCCGCGCCGGGATCACGGGCGATCCGGCCGATGTCGGTCGCGGCGAAGTCCGATCGGCTCATTCGCATGAAGTCGGGCAGGGCGACGGGCGGCTCGACTGGCGGCGGCGGGGCCACAGGCGCAGGGCGAGGGCGCTCCGGCTGCGGACGTCGCTCGGTTACGCGACGCGGCTGTTCGGTCCGCCGGGCGGAAATTTCCGCCTTCTCGCCGCTCGCCACGTCGAAGGTCGCGAGCGCGCGGCCCGGGTCACCCGGCTCTCGTAGCCCCGCGCCGAGCCACAGCAGGGCGAGCAGCAGCAGGAGCAGCAAGATTGCGGACAGCAGGATCGCGCCCGCGCGGCTCCCGATCGATCCGGCGGGCCGGTACGACGATGACTGGTACGCCGCGGACATGCCCTGCCGCCGCTACAGCACCCGCCCGGCCGCGACAACGACCGGGCGCGGACCTTGCGCGTCAGTTCTTCGCCTTGTCGACCAGCTTGTTGGAGCCGATCCACGGCATCATCGCGCGCAGCTCGCTGCCGACCTGCTCGATCGGGTGGCGCTCGGCGGCCTTGCGCGCGGCCTTGAGCTCGGGCTGTCCGGCGCGGTTGTCGAGCACGAAGTTCTTGACGAACCGCCCCGACTGGATGTCGGCGAGCACGCGGCGCATCTCCGCCTTGGTCTCGTCCGTGATGATCCGCGGGCCGGTCGTAATGTCGCCGTACTCGGCGGTGTTGCTGATCGAGTAGCGCATGTTGGCGATTCCGCCCTCGTAGAGCAGGTCGACGATCAGCTTGGTCTCGTGCAGGCACTCGAAATAGGCCATTTCGGGCGCGTAGCCGGCCTCCACCAGCGTCTCGAACCCGGCCTGGATCAGGTGGGTGATGCCGCCGCACAGCACCGCCTGCTCGCCGAACAGGTCGGTCTCGCACTCTTCGCGGAAGTTCGTTTCGATGATGCCGGAGCGGCCGCCGCCGACGCCGCTGGCGTAGGCGAGCGCGATGTCATGGGCGTTGCCGCTCGCATCCTGGTGGATCGCTACCAGGCAGGGCACGCCGCCGCCGCGGACATACTCGGACCGCACGGTGTGGCCGGGGCCCTTGGGCGCGATCATGATGACGTCGACGTCGCTGCGCGGCTCGATCAGGCCGAAGTGGACGTTCAGGCCGTGCGCGAAGGCGATCGCGGCGCCGGGGCGCAGATTAGCGTGGATGTCCTCGGCGTAGATTGCGGCCTGGTGCTCGTCTGGAGCAAGGATCATCAGGATGTCGGCCCAGCCGGCCGCGTCCTTGTTCGACTTGACCTCGAAGCCCGCGCCCTTCGCCTTGTCCGCGGTGGCCGATCCGTCGCGGAGCGCGATCGCCACCTGCTTGACGCCCGAATCCCGCAGGTTCTGCGCGTGCGCGTGGCCCTGGCTACCGTAACCGAGGATCGCGATCTTCTTGTCCGAGATCAGGTTCAGATCGGCGTCGCGATCATAGTAGACACGCATGGTAGTTCCCCTTTCGATGACGGCCGTCATGCCAGCGGACGCTGGCATCTCGTGGTGCAAGGGTGCGACACCCAGGCTGGAGACCCAAGCGTATGCTGGGGTGACGAGTTGGTGATTGATGTTTCTACGCGCCCTCGCGACCTCGCGCGATGGCGACGATGCCGGTGCGGGCGACTTCGACGAGGCCGACCTCCTTCATCAACGTGACAAAGGTGTCGATCTTCTCGCGCCCGCCCGTCACCTCGAACACGAAGGACGAGGTGGTCGCGTCGACCACGCGGGCGCGGTAGACCTCGCCCAGTCGCAGCGCCTCGATCCGGTGGTCGCCGGTGCCCGCGACCTTGACCAGCGCCAGCTCACGCTCGACGTGCGGCCCCTGCGTGGTGAGGTCGGTGACCTGATGGACGGGCACCAGCCGGTCGAGTTGCGCTACGATCTGCTCCAGCGTCTCGACGCTCGCGCTCGTGACGATGGTAATGCGGCTGACCGACTGGTCGGCGGCGATCTCGCTCACCGTCAGGCTCTCGATGTTGTAGCCGCGGCCGGAGAACAGCCCGGCGATCCGGGCGAGGATGCCGGGCTCGTTGTCGACGATCACCGCGAGCGTGTGGCGCTCGGTCTTTTCTTCCCTGATGTGCATCTGATCCTCACTCCCCTCCCTGGAAGGGAGGGGTCGGGGGTGGGTTGCGTCATGGCGGTGTACGGTGGGCGTGGTGGATGCGGTTCAGTACCGCGGTTATCCATCCACCCCCGAACGTTCGCTTCAAGGCAGGAAAGCAGAACGTCAGACCAGCGCCTTGGCCTCATCGTCGAGGGTGCCTGATACCTCGTTCGCCTGCAGGATCATCTCCGTGTGGCTGGCGCCCGACGGGATCATCGGGAAGCAGTTGGCGAGCTTGGCGACACGGCAGTCGACCATCACCGGGCCGTCATGGTCGAGCATCGCGGCGATGCCGTCGTCGAGCGCGTCCAGCGTCTCGATCCGGATCCCCTTCCAGCCGTACGCCTCCGCCAGCGCGACGAAGTCGGGCAGGCTGTCCGAGTAGCTGTGAGCGTATCGGCTCTCATAGGTCAGCTCCTGCCACTGGCGGACCATCCCCATATACTCGTTGTTGAGGATGAAGACCTTGACCGGCAGCTTGTACTGTGTCGCGGTCGCGAGCTCCTGGATGTTCATCTGGATGGATGCTTCGCCCGCGATATCGATGACCAGCGCACCAGGGTGGCCGAGCTGCGCGCCGATCGCCGCGGGCAGGCCGTAGCCCATCGTGCCGAGCCCGCCGGAGGTCAGCCACTTGTTCGGCGCCTCGAACCCGAAGTGCTGCGCGGCCCACATCTGGTGCTGGCCGACCTCGGTCGAGACGATCGGCGCGCGGTGCTTGGTCGCTTCGTAGAGCGCGCGCACCGCCCGCTGCGGCATGATGGTGGTGCCGTCGCCCTCCGGAAACTGGAGGCAGTCCTTGGCGCGCCACTCCGCGATCCGGCCCCACCAGTCGGCGAGGTCTGGCTTCGGGTGCGCCCGCGCCTTCCACACCTTGACCATTGCCTCCAGTGCGTGCCCCGCGTCGGCGACGATCGGCAGATCGATGCGAACGGTCTTGTTGATCGAGGATCGGTCGATATCGATGTGGACCTTGCGGCTGGTCGGCGCGAACATCTCCAGCTTGCCGGTCACGCGGTCATCGAAGCGCGAGCCGATCGCGATGATGAGGTCGGCCTGGTTCATCGCCCAGTTCGCCTCGTAGGTCCCGTGCATCCCGAGCATCCCCAGCCAGTTCGGACTGGAGGCGGGCAGTGCGCCTAGCCCCATCAGCGTCGAGGTGACCGGCGCCCCCGACAGACGGACGAGCTCGCGCAGGAGCTGCGACGCCCCCGGGCCCGAGTTGATGATGCCGCCACCGGTGTAGAGCACCGGGCGCTCGGCAGCGGCGAGCATGTCCACCGCAGCCTCGATCGCGGCCAGATCGGGCTTGACCTGCGGGCGGTAGGTCTTGTGCTGGATGGGCCCGGGGCGGCTGTAGCGCGCGGTTGCGACCTGCACGTCCTTGGGCACGTCGACCACGACCGGTCCGGGCCGGCCGGAGGTCGCGATGTGGAACGCCTCGTGGATCGTCGCGCCGAGCTTGGCCGGATCCTTCACCAGGTAGTTGTGCTTGGTGCAGTGGCGCGTGATGCCGACGGTGTCCGCCTCCTGAAAGGCGTCGGTGCCGATGAGCGTGGAGGGCACCTGGCCGGTGATGACCACCATCGGGATGGAATCGAGCAGGGCGTCGGTGATGCCGGTGACGGCGTTGGTCGCGCCGGGCCCTGAGGTGACTAGCACCACCCCTGGCTTGCCGGTGGCGCGCGCGTACCCTTCCGCCGCGTGGGTCGCGGCCTGCTCGTGGCGAACGAGGATGTGACGGATCGCACGGCGGCCGCCGGACGCCTGCGCCTGCTTGAACAGCGCATCGTAGATCGGGAGCACCGCGCCACCGGGATAGCCGAAGATCACTTCGACCCCGAGATCGGCCAGCGCCTCAACCAGGATGTCGGCTCCACTCTTCTCCGTCACAACCACAGCTTCCATAGACAAGTGAGAGGCGGCTGCTAAACGCAGCAAAACGTCACGTCAACCGACGATTGCGCAACTTTAATTCAAACAGTTGGATAAGGCTGGAATGATCCAATTCCTCCGCGCGCGTCCAAGTCGGTGGTGGCTGGTGGCGGAACCAGGTGTACTGCCGTTTCGCATATCGCCGGGTGGCCTGCCGCGCGCGCTCGAGCGCCGCCTCACGATCAAGCGTGCCGCCGAGCATCGCCGCGATTTCCGGCACGCCGATCGCGCGCCGGACCGGCGCGTCGGCCGGCACGTCGCTCCGTGCGAGAAGTGCGGCGACCTCGACCGCGGCGTCGCCGTCGAACATCGCGGCGAGCCGGCGGTCGCAGCGCTCGACGAGCCAGGCGCGGGGCGGCAGCAGGACGGTCGCGCTCAGTTGCACCGCGTCCGCTATGCCGCCGGTGCGGGCGGCCTGCCACTCGGCGAGCGGCCGACCCGTTGTGCGGATCACCTCCAGTGCGCGGGCAACGCGGGTGGTGTCGCTCGCGTGGAGCCGTGCGGCGGCGGCGGGGTCGAGCCGTACGAGTTCTGCGTGGTTCGCGGCAACCGGTGCCGCGCGGACGGCTGCGCGAACCGCCGGGTCGATCGCGGGGACCGGTGCGATCCCCTCCAGCAGCGTGCGGAGGTAGAGCCCCGTCCCGCCGACTAGGATCGGCAGCTGTCCCTCTGCGTGCGCCGCCGCGATCGCGGCGCGCGCCTCGGCCGCCCAGCGCGCCGCGGAGTAGCTGGTGTCGGCGCCGTCAACATGCCCGAACAACTGGTGCGGCGCGCGCGCCTCCTCCGCCGCGGTCGGCCGCGCGGAGAGCACGCGCAGGTCGGCATACACCTGGCTCGCGTCCGCGTTGATGACCACGCCGTTGTTCCGCTCGGCAAGTGCCAGCGCCAGCGCGGACTTGCCGCTCGCGGTCGGCCCTGCAATGAGCGCGAGGCGGGGAAGGGAAGCCATGTCACCCTCTACCCTGTCCGCCCCGAGCGTGTCGAAGGGCGTGTCGCAGGCGAGACGCGTCGGTCACGTGCTTCGACAAGCTCAGCACAAACGGGGGCGTGGGTGTACGTTGCAACGATTATCGGTCCGCTTTCCGACAACACGCTCGACGACGGCAGCGCCCGCCTCGTCGCTACGGGCTGCGCGCCCGGCAGAACCGCTTGGCTCGACTGGGGTAAGGCGGCCGACATCTTCTTCGAGCACGATCCCGCGGCCGCGCGCACGGCGCTGGAGGGCGCGTTCGCCGACACAGATGTCGTCGTCCAGCCTGCCGCCACTCGCGAGAAGCGGCTGCTCGTTGCCGACATGGATTCGACCATGATCACGGTCGAGTGCATCGACGAACTGGCCGACTATGCCGGCATCAAGCCGCAGATCGCCGAGATCACGGAACGCGCGATGCGCGGCGAGCTCGACTTCGCGGGCGCGCTTGACGCCCGGGTCGCGCTGCTGAAGGGGCTGGAGGAGGGCGCGATCGATCGCTGCCTTGCCGAGCGGGTCCGCCTGATGCCAGGCGCCCGCACACTGGTGCAGACCATGCGCGCGCGTGGCGCGTACACTGTGCTGGTATCGGGCGGGTTCATCCGCTTCGCCGAGCCTGTGGGCGAGCAGATCGGGTTCGACCGGGTGATCGCCAACCGTTTGAACGTCGTGGCGGGCGCACTCGACGGCACGGTCGCCAAGCCGATCGTCGACAGCGGCACCAAGGAACTCGCGTTGGCCGAAGCGTCAGCGGAGCGCGGGCTGTCCGCGGAGGCGACGCTGGCGGTCGGCGACGGTGCCAATGACCTCGCGATGATCGGCAAGGCTGGGCTCGGCGTCGCCTTCCATGCCAAGCCGATCGTCGCGGCGGCGGCCGGTGCCCGGATCGATCACGGTGACCTGACCGCGCTGCTCTGGGCGCAGGGGATCGCGCGGGCGGACTGGATCGGCTGATCCCTTCCTCAAGGCCGTCGCGGGCGACAGGTTCAGCCGCGCACGACCACGCAGGGGTTGCCGCTGGCCTTGGCCGGTCCGCACGAGCGCTCGGCCTCCGCGGAGCTCGCGAAGCCGCCGACCTGGAGGCGGGTGAGCGCGCCGGCGCGAACGAGGTAGGGCGTCTTGCCGGCAAAGCCGCCGGCGCGCTGCAATTGGGCGAACAGCGCGCGTGCATTGCCCTCGTCACGGAAGGCGCCGAGCTGGACGCGGAACGGGCCGGAAGCCGTCTTCGGCGCAGGCGCAGCACGGGTAGGGGCGCTTGCGACCGGCGTTGGCCGCGGCGCGGCGGGTCGGCGTGCCGACGACTGCTCAGCGACCTCGGCAGTCGGCTGAGCGGTAGCGCGGGGAGTCGAGCGTGGGGTCGGCCGCCCCGTTTCGCGCGCCCGTGCGGGTGCCTCCGCGACGACGACGGGCGACGTGGCGCGCCCAGCCTCGCTCTCCAGCGTGCGGGCGAGCTCCGTCCCCTTCTGCCGATCCGACAGGCTGATGTAGCGGTCCATCTGCGCAAGCGTTGCGGTCGCCTGGGACAGGCCGGCGCCGGATGCGCGGGTCATCAGCGCATAGGCGCGCACCCAGTCGCGCGCGACCACGTCCGCGTTGAAGTACATGGTGCCCAGCACATATTGCGCGCGCGGTTCGCCGCGCCCTGCCGACTTCTCCAGCCAGGTCACCGCGCGGTCACGCTTGTTGTTCTGGAATAGCGCGAGACCGTAGTTGTCCGCCGCCTGGCGATGGCCCTGCTCGGCGGCCTTGCGGTACCATTCCTCCGCCATCGGCAGGTCGACGGGCACGCCGCGACCGAGCTTGTAAGCTTGCCCCAAGTTGAACTGAGCATCGGCATCGCCCGCGACCGCGGGGCCGCGCCACTCCTCGACCGCGCGGCGATAGTCGCCGCGGCCCCAGGCGTCGACGCCTGCCTTCACGTCGGCCGCGGCGGGCACCGCCGCCACCATCGCCACCATCGCCGCCCCCGTGCAGAGCCTGTGCATCCTTGAACCTCGGTCCGTTCTTCACCCGTGATTAACGCGCATTAGCCATCGAGATGCAAAGAAATCGTGACCAAACGGCGTGCCGGCGCGGCGCAGCTTAATCGTTACACTCTCGCGCGAATTAACCGCTTCTTATCACCCTGCATGCCAGTGGTGCCTCGGAACCGAACACGTCGGGAAGGGTGGGAATGCGCGTTTTGGCAATGGCGTCGCAGAAGGGCGGATCCGGAAAGACGACGCTTTCCGGACATCTGGCCGTGCAGGCGCAGCTCTCCGGCGCGGGGCCGGTCGTGCTGATCGACATCGATCCGCAGGGCTCGCTGTCCGACTGGTGGAACGAGCGCGAGACCGAACTGCCGGCCTTCGCCCAGACCACGGTGGCGCGGCTCGCTGCCGACCTGGAGGTGCTTCGCCAGCAGGGCTTCCGCCTGGCCGTCATCGACACGCCGCCCGCAATCACCATGGCGATCCAGAGCGTTATCGCGGTCGCCGAGCTGGTCGTGGTGCCGACCCGGCCGAGCCCGCACGACCTGCGCGCGGTCGGCGCGACCGTCGACCTGTGCGATCGGGCGGGCAAGCCGCTGATCTTCGTCGTGAATGGCGCAACCCCCAAGGCACGGATCACCAGCGAGGCCGCGGTCGCCCTGTCTCAGCACGGCACCGTCGCCCCCGTCACCATCCACCATCGTACCGACTTCGCCGGATCGATGATCGACGGCCGCACCGTCATGGAGCTCGACCCCAAGTGCCGCTCGGCGCAGGAGGTTGAGGCGCTGTGGACCTATATCTCCGACCGGCTCGAGAAGAACTTCCGTCGGACCGTGTTCGCCGCGCCGAACAGCAGCACCGGTTTCGCTCCCCCCCGCCCGGCCGCCGGCTTCGGCCGCCGCGTGGTCAGCTGAGGGAGCAGTCATGTTCGGTTCGTCCAAGCCATCGGCGTCGCTCTCCTCCGGCCTGCTCGCCCGCAAGGGCCAGGCGCGCCCGGCGATGCGGCCACAGGGTTTCCACACCACGTCGATGAATCTCGAGGATCTCGGCTGGAACGACATGGGCGAGGAGGCGGGACCGGTGGTGCCGCTTGCACCCATCGTCGACACGCCGACCAAGGCGCTGCCCGCGGCAAGGCCGCCGGTGCTCGTCGAGCGCGCCGAGCTGGAAGAGGCGATCGCGCCGACACCGGCGCCTGCACCCGCGCCGCTGCCGGAGCCGACGCCTGTCTCCATGGCGGTCGCCCGGCGGCTGACCCGCGACGTGCAGGCGAAGGCGGGCAAGGCCGCGTTCACGCTGCGGCTCGATCCCGACCGCCACCTGCGCCTACGGCTCGCCTCGGCGACGCGCCACCGCTCGTCGCAGGCGCTGATGATCGACGCGCTCGACGCGCTGCTCGCGACGCTGCCGGAGATCGAGCACCTCGCGGATCAACTCAAGACCGACCGGACCGCTGCCCAAGGGGGGAAAGCATGAAGACCCGCACCATCATCGCCGCAAGCCTGCTGGGCGTGGCGAGCGTCGCTGGCGGCATCGCCGCCAACGCCTCCATCGACACCGGAGCGGAGCGCCGCGCCGCCGCCGAAGCAAAGGACGCTGCCCGCGCGCTCGCCAAGCGCAAGGCGGAGCGCGCGATCACCAACGCCGAGCAGGCGGTGGCGCTGTCCCCGCGCAATGCCGCATACCGAACGCTGCTCGGCAAGGCCTACCTGCTTGGCGGGCGATTCACCTCTGCGGCCGGCGCGCTCAGCGACGCGCTGTCGCTCGACCCGGCGGACGGCGCGGCCGCGCTGCACCTCGCCCTTGCGCAAATTGCGCTGGGCGAGTGGGGTGCCGCGCGTGAGACGCTCACCACGCACGAAAAGGCCATTCCGACGACCGACCGCGGTCTGGCGCTGGCGCTCGCCGGCGATCCGTCGACGGCCGTCGAGGTGCTGAGCGCCGCGACCCGCGACGGGGCGGCCGATGCCAAGACCCGGCAGAACCTAGCGCTCGCGCTCGGACTTGCCGGTCGCTGGGCGGAGGCGAAGACGATCGCCGCGTTCGATGTCGGCCCGGCCGAGATCGACGCCCGCATCCGGCAGTGGATGGTGTTCGCGCAGCCGAAGACCGCCGCCGACCAGGTAGCCTCGCTGCTCGGCGTGGTGCCGGTCGAGGATGGGGGTCAGCCCGAGCGGCTGGCGCTCAACACCACCGCGCCGACCGCGCTCGCGGTTGCGCAGCCGGTCGATCCGGTCGACGCCTTCATGCCCGGCGCGAGCGCGGACGCGACGCCGACGCCGACGCTCGAGCCGGTAGCGGCGCAGACCGCCGAGGTCGCCTTCACCGCCGAGGTGCCGGCGAAGTCGGCAACCGCTGTCGCCTTTGCGGAGCGCCGCGAGGTCGTGCAGACCGTCGCCACCCCGCCGAGCACGCCCGTTTCGCTTGCCAAGCCGGTCCGCAAGCCTGCCGTGGTCCGCACGGCCGTGCCGGCGCGCGTGCAGAGCGGCAATTTCTACGTCCAGCTCGGCGCTTTCCAGAACGTCGGGGTCGCGAAGGATGCGTGGGGCCGCCTGTCGCGGCGCTACACTGCGCTTTCCAGCTACACGCCCTATGGCGCGCGCTACAGCGCGAACGGCGCCAACTTCTACCGACTGGCGGTCGGAGGCTTCAGCCGCGGCGATGCCGACCGGCTGTGCCGCCAGGTGCGCGCGAACCGCGGCGTCTGCTTCGTGCGGGCAGGGGCGGGCGACCAGGTCGCGGCGTGGTCGCGCAAGGGCGTGCAGCTCGCTGCCCGCTGACCGAGGATCAGGCGGCGATCTCCTTGCCGCCCTTCCACACCCGCAGCACGCGGCCCTGCACCGGCAGTCCATCAAAGGGCGTGTTGCCGTCGCGCTCCGTGGTGATCTGCCACGGTGCGTGCGGATCGAAGAGCACCAGGTCGGCGGCCTCATCCGGCTGGAGCGTTCCGGTATCCAGCCCAAGGATCCGCGCCGGATTGGCGGACAGAAGGGCGAACAGCCGCTCCATCGACAAGCCGGCGCTCTCGCGCAGGTTCAGCCCGAGCGCGAGCAGCGTCGTCGCACCGGCCGCGCCTGGCGCCGCATCGGCGAACGGCAGCCGCTTCTCCTCGGGCCCGCGCGGATCATGGCCGGACGACAGCACGTCGACCGTACCGTCGGCGAGCGCGGCCAGGCACGCCTGACGGTCCGCCTCGCTCCGGAGCGGGGGCGACAGGTGCGCGAAGGTGCGGAAATCGCTGACAGCGATGTCGGACAGCAGCAGGTGCGCGGGCGTGATCCCGCAGGTGACGCGGACGCCCCGGCGCTTGGCGGCGCGGACCAGATCGAAGCCGGCGGCCGTGGTCACCTGACGCAGGTGGAGCCGCGCGCCGGTCTCCTCCGCCAGCAGGAGGTCGCGCGCGATCGCCAGCGCCTCCGCGCTCGCCGGGGCGGACGACAGGCCGAGCAGCGTTGCGGTCAGCCCGTCGGTCGCGACCGCATCGCCGACCAGCCCGGCGTCCTCCGCATGGGAGACGACCGTCAGGTCCAGGTCGCGGGCATAGGCCAGCACCTTGCGCATCAGCCCGGAGTCCCCGATCCAGCGCCGCCCCGTCGCGACCGCGCGGGCGCCGGCCGACGCGGTGATCGCCATCTCGGCCAGGTCCTCGCACCGCAGCCCGCGGGTGGCGGCGGCGAGCGGGTGAACCCACAGCTCGGGCTTGCCCATCGTGGCGGCGCGCCGAACGATGCCGGGATCATCCAGCACCGGCGACTGATCGGGCATCAGCCCGACGCGAACGATCCCGCCCGCCCGGCACGCCGCCTTGTCGACCTTGAACGCGCCCAGGTCGACGATCGCGGGCGCGAGATGCTTGCCGCCGCAGTCGATCACCGTTGCGTCGGGCGGCGCGTCGCCCGCGACGATCCGCTCGCCCGCGACCACCAGCACGCCGGTGCGCTCACCTGCCGGGCACACCAGCCGCGCGTTGGTGAAGGCGATCGTCACGCCCAGCCCTCGACGCCCCGCGCGCCGCGGGTCAGCACGTCCAGGCACGCCATCCGCACCGCCACGCCCATCTCCACCTGTTCGGTGATGGCGGATCGGGTGAGATGGTCTGCGACATCGGAGTCGATCTCGACCCCGCGGTTCATGGGGCCGGGATGGAGTACCAGGGCGTCGGGCTTGGCCCGCGCGAGCCGGTCGAGCGTCAGCCCGTAGCGGGCGTGGAACTCGCGGGTCGAGGGGATGAAGCCGCCGCTCATGCGCTCGTTCTGGACGCGCAGCATCATTACGACATCGGCGCCCTCCAGCGCGGCGTCGAAGTCGGTGAAGGCGGCGACGCCGAACGCCTCGATCTCCGGCGGCATCAGCGTGGAAGGGGCGCAAACCCGCACTTCGGCCGCGAGCGCGGTCAGCGCCAGCATGTTGGACCTCGCCACCCGGCTGTGGAGGATGTCGCCGCAGATCACCACCCGCTGCCCCTCCACCCGCCCGCGGCGGCGGCGGATGGTGAGCGCGTCGAGCAGTGCCTGCGTCGGGTGCTCGTGGCGGCCGTCGCCGGCGTTGAGCACCGGGCAGTCGACCTTGTCCGCGATCAGCCGCACCGCGCCCGAGCTCATGTGACGGATGACAATCACGTCGGCGCGCATCGCGTTCAGCGTCACGGCGGTGTCGATCAGCGTCTCGCCCTTCTTCACGCTCGACTGTGCAGCGTGCATGTTGACGACGTCGGCGCCCAGCCGCTTGCCCGCGATCTCGAACGACAGCAGCGTCCGGGTCGAGTTCTCGAAGAACGCGTTGATCTGGGTGAGCCCCGCCAGCCGCTTGTCGGGCGCGGCACGGGTGCGATTGGGCTCGATCCACTCCTCGGCCGTGTCGAGCAGGAACAGGATCTCGTGCGGTTGCAGCCCCATGATCCCGGTCAGGTGCCGGTGCGGGAACGCCAGCCGTCCGGGCGGATAGGCGGACGTGGTGGCGGGAGCGGGCGGCATCGCCGTGTCTGCTACCGCCCGTGCCCCCGCCGGGCAAGCCGGCTTGCCGCAGTCACGCGCCCGGCGCTATGCGCTGGCGGGCGGGGAGGGTCCTTATGTATCTGCGTAGTTTGGTTATGCTCGGTGCGCTGTCGCTCGGAGGTTGCGGTGGCGGCGGTGGGACCGGCGGGGTCACGACCCCGGCACCGGCACCGACGCCGTCACCTGCACCGACCGCCAGTCCTACGCCGTCACCGACGAGCTCGCCGACCGCGTACCGCCGCTTCGCCGAGCTGACCGGGGATCAGCGCTTCGCGTCCAGCTGCGGCGGGCTGCGATCGAACAGCGCACCGCCCGATCCGATCCCGAACTCGCCGTTCGGCCAGGGCTTCGTGGTCGATTACCGCGCGACGGCCGACAGCTGGACGGTCACCGGCGACAATGGTGCCGTCACCTTCGGCCCGGTCGACCGCGATCCGAATGCGCCACCCAACACGCCCAACTACGTCCGCACGGTCGACGGCGCATCGCAGCGGCTGTCAATTGGAACACCGCAGGCCGGTGGCACAGCGCTGGAGTATACCCGAGGCTACCTGCTGACGCTGCGCGACGCGCAGTACCGCTGCATCTTCGGTGTGCCGACCCAGCTTGCCGATCTGCCGGCGGCCTCGTTCAGCTACGCGCGGACCGGCGTGAATGGTCAGGCGTTCAGCGTGCCGGTGCCGAGCGGTCCGCGCACCGGCTACAGTGTCGAGCGCAGCACCGCGACGCTCCGCTACGATGCCGCGGGCCGCGTCGAGCTGACGATCCGGCTGATCGGGACCGAGCAGACCTTAAGCGGTCCGGCGACGACCGGCACCGAGCTCGGCACCTACACCGCGACGCTGCCGATCGACCGTACCCGCGGGATCTACGGCGGTGCGCTGTCGTCGACGTCGCGGCAGGTCGACGCGTTCAACGTCGGCGGCTGGTTCTTCGGCTCGGGCGCGGGTGAGGCGGGAATTGCGGTGGCGCTGCTCTCCTACGACCCGGTCACCAACACCCGGGTGTCCGCCCTGATCAACGTGGTGGGTGCGCGCTAGGCGTTCACCAGCGCGTCGATCGCTGCCTGAAGGATATGGGCGGCGGCCAGGCTGTCGACCCGCTCCGCCCGCTTCGCGCGGGACAGGTCCTGCTCGATCATCACCCGCTCGACCGCGACCGTCGACCAGCGTTCGTCCCAGAGCAGGATAGGCAGCTGCCAGTCCCGAAGGTTTCGCGCAAAAGCGCGGGTCGACTGCGTTCGTGGCGAGTCGCTGCCGTCAAGGTTGAGCGGCAGGCCGACCACCACGCCGCGGATCGACTGCGGCGTGAGCAGCGCGGCGAGCGCTCCCTTGTCCGCGGTGAACTTGGTCCGGCGGACAAGCGGGGCGGGGGAGGCGAAGCTCCACCCGGCATCGCACAGCGCCGTGCCGATCGTCTTCGTGCCGACATCGAGCCCGAGCAGCCGACCGCCATCGGGCAGCGCGGCGCGGAACTCGGCCGGTGCCGCGGTAATCACCGCGCGCGGAACGCCTGCAGGCGCCGCCCGGCGTCGGCACGGACGTTCGCCCAGAACAGGCTATAGTCGTAGACGTGATAGTTGTTGCCGGGCAGCACGTACGGGCCGACGTCCGGACCCTCACCGATCATGAGCAGCCCGCGCCCCTCGCAGCGCGCGCCGACGCGGCCCGGCTGCATGGTTGCGCTGGTAAGGTCGGCGGCGGGGAACAGCGTGCCGAGGTTGGCGCTTGCCGGAGCAGCGCTGCCGGCCGTACCGGTCAGCGGGTTGGTGCAGACCATCGCGGTGCCGCGACGCGAGCGGCCGTAAAAGCCGGTGCTCGCGTCAAAGGTATCGAGGATCAGCGACGGATCGGCGGGCTCGCCAAAGGTCTGCCAGGAGAGCAGGCAGCCGCTTTGGTCGGCGCGGGTGCACTCGGGCAGGCCGAGCGCGGCGAGATCGGTCTCGCGCGACACCGGCCAGCCGACCACGTACGCCGCCACGATCCGGCGCGCGAGCGGCGTGCGGGCGACCTTTTCCCGCAGCAAGCGGGTGAGGTGCAGTGCGCCCTGGCTATGGCCGGCGAGGATCAATGGCCGATCGGGATTGGCGGCCACAAACGCATCGAACGCCTGCGCCACGTCGCTATAGGCTAGGTCGAGCGCGCGCTCGGCATCTACCTTGGTAGTCAGGAATGCGCCGAACGCCGCCTGGCGATAGCGTGGCGCCCAGACCTGACCGGCCGCGTTGAAAGCGCTCGCCTGGCCGCGCAGGAACACCGCCGCACGGTCATTCGCCTCGCGATCGTCGAGCGGCGCGTTCCACTGATTGGTGGCGAGGAACGAGGTCGGGTGGATGAAGAAGACGGCGGCGCCCGCGTCCTCCGGCGTCTGTCCGGCCGGCACCCATAGCGCGGGGTTGTTCGCAAGCTCGGGACGGGCGATCCACATGGCGGTGCCGCTGTACGCATCGGCCGGCAGCGCACCCTGCGCCCGGAACGCGACCGACGGCGTCAGGTAGCGGCGCACCAGATCATTGCCGAACAATCGCCAGGCAAAGGCGGCGGCGATCGCCAGCACGATCAGGCCTGCAACGACATAAAGGAACTTCCTGGCCAAGCGGCGTCACTCGTTTGTGCAGTGCAGCATGAGCGCTGGCCGTGCAAGTCCGTTCCCCGTGCCCCATGATTGCAGCGCACGCAACGCAAGGGGCAGTTGCGCGCCCGGACACGCGTCTGCTAGCCGCGACCGCATGTCCGTAGACACCGCAACCGTGAAGAAGGTGGCGAGCCTGGCCCGGATCGCGATCAGCGATGCCGATGCCGAGCGGCTCGCGCCCGAGCTCAACAACATCCTCGGCTGGATCGAGCAGCTGGGCGAGGTCGACACCTCCGCCGTCCAGCCGATGACCGCCGTGATCCCCAACCACCTGCGGCTGCGCGACGACGTCGTGACGGACGGGGGCGTGCGCGACTCGGTGCTGGCCAACGCCCCGGCACGCGAGCACGGCTTCTTCGGCGTGCCCAAGGTGATCGAGTGATGACCGAGCTGACCGACCTCGGCGTCCGTGCGCTGCGCGACGGGGTGCGTGCCGGGAGCTTCTCCGCGGTCGAGGTGGCTGACGCGTTCATCACCCGGGTCGCGCAAGCGAAGGCGCTGAACGCCTTCATCGTGGAGACCCCCGATCACGCGCTCGCCGCCGCGCGCGAGGCCGACCGCGCGCGCGCCGCGGGGGAAACGCTGAAGCCGCTCGCCGGCGTGCCGATCGGGATGAAGGACCTGTTCTGCACCCGGGGCGTGCAGACGACCGCCGCCAGCCACATGCTGGAGGGGTTCGTGCCCCAGTATGAGTCCACCGTCTCGCAGAAGCTGTGGGACGCGGGCGCCGGGATGCTCGGTAAGCTGAACCTCGATCAGTTCGCGATGGGATCGTCGAACGAGACATCATACTTCGGGAACGTCGTCTCGCCGTGGCGGGCGAAGGACGGCGGCAACGCCGCGCTCGCGCCCGGCGGATCGTCGGGCGGATCGTCGGCGGCGATCGCCGCGCGGCTGTGCCCGGCGGCGACCGGGACCGACACCGGCGGCTCGATCCGCCAGCCCGCGGCCTTCACCGGCATCGCCGGGATCAAGCCGACCTACGGCCGCTGCTCGCGCTGGGGCGTCGTCGCCTTCGCCTCCTCGCTCGACCAGGCCGGGCCGATGGCGCGCGACGTGACCGACTGCGCGATCATGCTGGAGGCGATGGCCGGATACGACGCGAAGGACGCGACCTCGCTCCAGCTCGACGTGCCAACGTGGTCGCACAGCCTGTCGCCGAGCCTTGCGGGCAAGAAGATCGGCATTCTGAAGGAGTACCGCGTCGACGGCATGCCCGAGGAGATCGAGGCGCTGTGGCAGCGGGGCATCGACTGGGTAAAGGACGCGGGCGCCGAGGTGGTCGAGGTATCGCTGCCCCACACCAGATACGCGCTGCCGGCCTATTACATCATCGCGCCGGCCGAGGCGTCGTCCAACCTCGCCCGCTACGACGGCGTGCGCTATGGCCTACGCGACCTGCCGCAGGGCGCGAACCTCCAGGCGATGTACGCCGCGACCCGCGCCGCCGGCTTCGGCGACGAGGTGAAGCGGCGGATCATGATCGGAACTTATGTCCTGTCGGCAGGGTTTTACGACGCATATTTTACACAAGCTTCGAAGGTCCGAGCGCTGATCGCCCGCGACTTCGAGGCTGCGTGGGAGGCGTGCGACCTGCTGCTTACCCCGACCGCGCCGTCGGCGGCGTTCGCGCTCGGCGAAAAGTCGGCCGATCCGCTGGCGATGTACCTCAACGACGTGTTCACGGTGCCGTCCTCGCTCGCCGGGTTGCCGGCGATGAGCGTGCCGGGCGGGCTCGACAAGCAGGGCCTGCCGCTCGGGCTACAGGTCATCGGCCGTCCGCTCGACGAGCAGGCCGTGCTCAACGCCGGCCTCGCGATCGAGCAGCGCGCCGGCTTTGTCGCGCGGCCGGAGCAGTGGTGGTGAAGCACTATTTCGACAGTCTGAACGATATGTTGAACGCGACCTCACTCGTTTCCGGAAGTGCGTTGGGTAGCTATCTTGCGATTAGTGTGGCGGGCTCTGGAAGCGTTGCTGCTTTAGGTTATGTCAACCTGACACTGACTTTCCTATGCGCTACGATCGTAGTGATGCTGATCAATACGCTTCCTAAGTTCCTTCTGCTAGGTCTCTATAGGTTGGCTGGGTACATAGCTGTCGCGCTTAGTGTCAGCATTTACTTTCTACTTGACGCGGCAAGTCGGGTCGGCGTGCAGGTCGGCGTAGTCGCTTGTGCACTCGTTGCATGGATGATTGTGCCGGTGTCGGCCGCTTATTGGGGTCGGCAGATGAGGATGGAGAAAGTGGGAAATGACTGAGTCCACCTATCGCATCCGCGGTGAGACGGCCGAGTGGGAGGTCGTGATCGGGCTGGAGGTCCACGCCCAGGTCACGTCCAACGCGAAGCTGTTCTCCGGTGCCTCGACCGAGTTCGGTGCGGAGCCGAACACCCAAGTCAGCCTGGTCGACGCGGCGATGCCGGGGATGCTGCCGGTGCCGAACCGCGAGTGCATCCGCCAGGCGGTGCGCACCGGCATGGCGATCGACGCCGAGATCAACCGCTGGTCGCGGTTCGACCGCAAGAATTACTTCTACGCCGATCTGCCGCAGGGCTACCAGATCAGCCAGCTCTACCATCCGCTGGTGGGCGAGGGGCATCTCGAGGTCGAGGTCGACGGGAGCCTCAAGACGATCGGGGTCGAGCGGATCCACGTCGAGCAGGACGCGGGCAAGCTGATGCACGATCAGCACCCGTCAATGTCCTATGTCGACCTCAACCGCTCGGGCGTCGCGCTGATGGAGATCGTCAGCCGCCCGGACATGCGGTCGCCCGCGGAAGCAGGGGCTTACCTGACGAAGCTGCGATCGATCCTCCGCTACGTGGGGTCGTGCGACGGCAACATGGACCAGGGATCGATGCGCGCCGACGTCAATGTCAGCGTGCGCAAGCCGGGCGACGAGCTCGGCACGCGGACGGAGACCAAGAACGTCAACTCGGTGCGGTTCGTCATGCAGGCGATCGAGCATGAGGCGATGCGCCAGGTCGAGCTGCTGGAGAGCGGCGGCACGATCGTGCAGGAAACGCGGCTGTTCAATCCCGACACCGGCACGACGCGGTCGATGCGGTCCAAGGAGGACGCGCACGACTATCGCTACTTCCCGGATCCCGACCTTCTGCCGCTGGAGCTCGACGAGGCGTTCCTGGAGGAGTGCCGCGCGAGCCTGCCCGAGCTCCCGGACGCCAAGCGCGCACGCTACACGGACGCGGGAATCGGCGCCTACAACGCAGGCGTGCTGACCGCGGAGGTGGAGACTGCGCGCTGGTTCGATGCGCTGCTCGCGACCGGCGCCAACCCCACCCAGGCGGCGAACTGGGTCACGTCCGAGCTGTTCGGGGCGCTCAACCGCACCGGCACGAGCATCGAGCAGTCGTCGGTTTCGCCCGCACAGGCGGCCGAGCTGCTGGCGCTGGTCGCCGACGGCACGCTCTCGGGCAGCCTGGCCAAGCAGGTCTTCGAGGTTATGCTAAAGACGGGCCAGGACCCGGTCGCGATCGTCGAGGAGCGCGGGCTCAAGCAGACCAGCGACACCGGCGCGATCGAGGCGGTGATCGCCGAGGTGATGGCCAAGAACCCCAACCAGCTGGAGCAGTATCGCGGCGGCAAGGAGGCGCTGTTCGGCTTCTTCGTCGGTCAGACGATGAAGGCAATGGGCGGCAAGGCCAATCCGGCGGTCGTCAACGAGCTGCTGAAGAAGGCGCTTTCTTAGTCACGTCACCCCCGACTTGATCTGGGGTCCCGCTGTCTCGGTGCCGTAGTAGAAGCGGGCCCCGGCCCGAGGTCGGGGTGACGAGGTTTGTGGTGCTCCCGCCTGCGCAGACGCACTTGTACTACTGCTGCAAATCCTCCTGGTTCTTGACGAAGCCGTCGGCGCCGCTCTCGCCCATGGGCGCGTCCGGCGAAGCGCCGTTGCCGCCTTCGCCACGGGCAAGGGCGTCGGCGCGAGCTTCTACCGCCTGCTGGATGTCGGATCGCTCGTCGGCGGCGTCGGCTTCGGGCGAGGGGCGGCGGTCGTGATCGGTCATGCTAATCTCCTTCACCGTGCCTCAACGAAGATCGCCTAGGCCGGTTCACCTGGATGGCGAGTGGGATTAAGCTCCGCGCCGAAGCGGTGGAGGGCAGGGGTGAAAGGCTGGCTGATCTCGGTCACTCTGATGCTGGCGACATCGCCGGCCGCCGCGCAGTGGTCGAGCGAGGGATCGGCGACGAAGCCGGGGTTCAGCTTTCCCCCGGACCGGCCCGCGCGCATTTTGCTCTTCAGACCTGATGTGAAAGTCGGCGCCCAAACGACTGCCGGGATGAACGAACCGAGCGCGGAGTGGACCGCCACGGCACGCGACCACATCGCGCACGCGCTCGACGCCGCGCAGCTCGCGCAGGGGAACACGGTAGTGCCGATGCCCGAGCTCGGCGGAACGGACGCCGCCCTGCTGGCCGACTACCGCGCGCTGTTCCGCACCGTCGCCAACGCCGCGATAGAGCACCGGCTGTTTCCCGGTGCGCGACTGCCGACCAGGAAGGCGGCATTCGACTGGACGCTCGGGCCCGGGATCGAGCGGTTGGGCGCGGCGGGCGGTGGCGACTACGGGCTCTTCCTCTACACCTATGACAGCTATGGATCGACGGGGCGCAAGGCGGCGCAGGTCGTCGGGCTGCTGCTCGGCGTCGGGATGACCGCGGGCGTCCACGTCGGCTACGCCGGCCTCGTCGACCTGCGCACCGGCGACCTCGTCTGGCTGAGCGCCGACGTGGCGATGGGCGGTGACGTGCGCGAGCCGGAGGGCGCGACCAAGCGCGTGGCGCAGCTACTCGCGGGCTTTCCCGGCCGCGTGGTCCCGTCCAGGTGAAGGCGCTGCTGCTCCTCGCCGCACTCGCACAGGCAGTCGCCGCCGGGCCGCAGACCTCGGAGGAGCGCGGGCTGTGGATGGAGATGGACGAGGCCGAGCGCGAGCTGAAGGATAGTAATTTCGTCGTCCGCGACTCCGCGCTCCAAACCTATGTGGAGGGCGTGTTGTGCCGCACGGTCGGCACGGCGCGCTGCGCACAGGCGCGCGTCTACCTGGTCCGAACGCCGTACTTCAATGCCAGCATGGCGCCCAACGGCATGATGCAGGTGTGGACCGGGCTGCTGCTCCGCGTTCGCAACGAGGCGCAGCTCGCCGCCGTGCTGGCGCACGAGTTCGCGCACTTCGAAGGACGGCACTCGCTGATCCAGTTCCGAGAAGCGCGCGCAAAGACCGACGCGATGGCGTGGCTGTCGTTCCTGCCGATGGGGGTGGGGGCGATCGGATCGGTGGGGCTGGCGGGCGGCATCTTCGCGAACAGCCGCGAGATGGAACGCGCCGCCGACCTCGCCTCCATCGGTCACCTGAAAAGCGCCGGCTATGCGCCGGGCGAAGCGGCGCGGATCTGGGAAGGGCTGCGTGCGGAGCAGGATGCGACCGCCGCCGCGCGCGGGCGCAAGTCGCGCAGGGACAGGAACGGCGGCTTCTTCGCGACTCATCCCAACTCGGGCAACCGCGCGGCGTACTTGACCCAAGCAGCGGCCGGTGCGGGCGGCGACGACGGCGCCGCTGCCTATCGCGCCGCGATCGCGCCATGGTGGGCGCGGCTGATCGACGATCAGATCAAGCTCAACGATCCCGGCGCGACCGACTTCCTGCTCGGCAATCTCGCGCGGGACGGCTGGACCGCGGCGCTATTGTACGCACGCGGCGAGCTGTACCGAGCGTGGGGCCGCCCAGGTGATCTGGAGCAGGCCGTCGCCTTCTACCGGGAGGCGATCGCCGCGGGCGTGGTGCCGGCGGAAGCGCACCGCGGGCTGGGCCTGGCGCTCACCCGGATCGGCGACGAGGCGGAGGCGCGCGCCGCCCTGGGCGACTATCTTCGCCTGAAACCGGACGCCGGCGACCGCGCGATCATCGCCGCGATGATCGCATCGTGAAGCGGGCGACGCTGCTCGCCGCGGCGCTGCTCTGCGCCACACCGGCATCGGCGGGGTGGAAGCTCGTGCCCGCCGGCACGCCGATCGCGGTCGCCAAGTCGAGCATGTCCGTACGGCCGGGGGAGGCGTGGAACCGCTCCACCGAGCGGCCGTCCAAGCGCGGCGAAACGTGGACGCTCGACGGCGTCGCGCTGAGCGACCTCAGCTTCTACGCCGCCGTACCACCGGGTGAGGCGATCTTCCGCGAGCGCGACAAGAAGGACGAGCCGCTGCCGCGCGTCGCGGCCGGAATGCTTCCGACCGACATCGTGGCGGCGGTCGAGGGATCGTACCGCATCCTGCTCCGCACCTCGCTGTTCGAGGTGGAGGAGGTCGCACCCGCGACGCTCGGCGGGCACAAGGGGGTGCGGTTCACCTACCGGTTCACCACCCAGGACGACGAAGTCCGCCGCCGCGGCGAGGCGCTTGCGGCACTCGTCGGCGGCAGGCTCTACCTTATGACCTTCGACGCGCCCGCGATCCACTATTTCGACGCGCGGATCGCCGCTGCCCGCGCAGTCATGGACAGTGCCGTGATCCCGGCGGCGTCGGTCGAGGTGACCCGTTAAGGCACCACCGTCGTGAAAAGATAGGCTGCGAAGATCACCAGGTGGACTGCGCCGCCGAGGATGGTAGTCCGCCCGGTGCCGAGCGACAGCGTGATCGTGAACAGCGACAGGACCAGTAGCGTTACTCCCTTCGCGCCAATGCCGAGCGCGAGCGGCAGGTCGAGCACGAGGCTGACGATCGCGACGGCCGGGATGGTCAGGCCAATGGTGGCGAGGGCGGAGCCGAGGGCGAGGTTGAGGCTTGTCTGGAGCCGGTTGCGCCGTGCCGCGCGGTAGGCGGCGAGGCTCTCGGGCGCCAGCACGAGCGCGGCGATGATCACGCCGACGATGGCGAGCGGCAGCCCGGCGTCGAGGATCGCGCGCTCGACCGTCGCCGACAGCGCCTTGGCGAGCAGCACCACCCCGACCAGAGAGACGAGCAACGTCGCAAAGGCGATCCACGTCGTGCTGAGCGCCGGCGGCGCGGCATGAGCGTCCTGCGGCATCGTCTCGTCGGGCAGGAAATAGTCGCGGTGACGCACGGTCTGCACCAGCACGAAGGTGAGATAGAGGATCAGCGACACGACTGCGACGAACACCAGCTGCGATGGAGCGTAGCTCGGCCCGGGTGCGCTGTCGGTATAGTTGGGCAGCACTAACGAAAGCACCGCCATAGCGGCGAGAACGCAGAGCGCCGCGCTCACGCCGCGTAGGGTGAAGCGCTGCTCGCCGTGCCGCAGCCCGCCGGCGAGCAGGCACAACCCGACGATCCCGTTCACGATGATCATGATGGCGGCGAAGACCGTGTCGCGGGCCAGGGCGCTTGCGCCGCCCGCGTTCGAGAGCATCAGGCTGACGATCAGCGACACCTCGATCACCGTAACCGACACGGCGAGCACCAGCGTGCCGAAGGGCTCGCCGACACGATGGGCGACAACCTCCGCATGGTGAACGGCCGCGAGCACCGCACCTATCAGGATCACCGCCGCCGCCACGATGCCGGCCGTGGCGAGTTTCGCCAGTCCGATCCCGACCGCGAGCAGCCCAAGTAGCGGAAAGCCGAGCGACCAGAGCGGCAGCCCGGTGCGCTGCAGCAGCGCGCGCTTGGTCGATGGCGGCGGCATTGCCGCTGCGTCGGTGGCGCCGGTCACGTTCTTCTCCCTTTCGCCTGGCACACGAATGTTCCGAAGGATCGCTGGTTGCGATCAGGGTTCCCGGCGATCGTCCCCGACATGAATCGAAACAGAAACGGGCGCCGATCGCTCGGCGCCCGCATCGGTGTGGCAGTGTAAGGAGACAAGGTCAGGCGGCGTCGCCTGCCTTCTCCTTCTTGGCATAGACGCGGACCGGCTCCTTGGTGCCGGCGACCACGTCCTTGTCGATCATCACCTCGTCGACGCCGTTCATGCTCGGCAGGTCGAACATGGTGTCGAGCAGGATCGCCTCCAGGATCGAGCGGAGCCCGCGGGCACCAGTCTTGCGCTCGATCGCCTTCTTGGCGGTCGCGGTCAGAGCGTCGTCGGTGAAGCCGAGCCGAACGTCCTCCATCTCGAACAGTTTCTGGTACTGCTTGACCAGCGCGTTCTTGGGCTCGGTCAGGATCTTGATCAGCGCCTCGCTGTCGAGGTCCTCCAGCGTCGCGATGACGGGCAGGCGGCCGACGAACTCGGGGATCAACCCGAACTTCAGCAGATCCTCGGGCTCGACCGACTTCAGCGTCTCGCCAGTCTTGCGCTCCTCGGGTGCCGCCACATAGGCGCCGAAGCCGATCGACTTGCCCTGCAGGCGATCGCCGATGATCTTTTCGAGGCCGGCGAACGCGCCGCCGCAGATGAACAGGATATTGGTCGTGTCGACCTGCAGGAACTCCTGCTGCGGATGCTTGCGCCCACCCTGCGGCGGGACGGAGGCGGTGGTGCCCTCCATCAGCTTGAGGAGCGCCTGCTGCACGCCTTCGCCCGACACGTCGCGCGTGATCGACGGGTTCTCGGCCTTGCGGCTGATTTTGTCGATCTCATCGATGTAGACGATGCCGCGCTGCGCCCGCTCGACATTGTAGTCGGAGGCCTGGAGCAACTTCAGGATGATGTTCTCGACGTCCTCGCCGACGTAGCCCGCCTCGGTCAGCGTGGTAGCGTCGGCCATGGTGAAGGGCACGTCGAGAATGCGGGCGAGCGTCTGCGCGAGCAGCGTCTTGCCGCATCCGGTCGGCCCGACCAGCAGGATGTTCGACTTGGCGAGCTCGACGTCAGCGCCCTTGGCGCCGTGGTTCAGGCGCTTGTAGTGGTTGTGAACCGCCACCGACAATACGCGCTTGGCGCGGCGCTGGCCAATGACATAGTCGTCCAGCACGTCGCAGATCTCCTGCGGCGTGGGAACGCCGCCGTCCTTCTTGCTGACGAGCGCCGACTTGGTCTCTTCACGGATGATGTCGTTGCACAACTCGACGCATTCATCGCAGATGAAGACAGTGGGGCCGGCAATCAGCTTGCGTACCTCGTGCTGCGACTTGCCGCAGAACGAGCAGTAGAGGGTGCTCTTGGAGTCGCCACCGCTCAATTTCGTCATTCAATCACCTCATCGCGCGCGAGATACGCCGCGCTTGGATTGGTCCGTCATCCTACACGCCGGACCGGGTCGGGCAAACCGCTATTTACCCGACCCCTACGTAGGAAGGGTTTACGCCGCCGGCGACCCCTCACCCTCCGGCACCCCGGGGCGCTTGTCGTAGACTTCGTCGACCAGCCCGAACGCCTTCGCCTCGTCCGCCTCAAGGAAGGTGTCGCGATCCATCGCGCGCTCGATCTCGTCCAGCGGCTTGCCGGTGTACTTGACGTACAGCGCGTTCATCCGGTCCTTGATACGCTGGATTTCCTTGGCCTGGATCTGGATGTCGCTGGCCATGCCCTGCGCCCCGCCCGAAGGCTGGTGGATCATGATCCGAGCGTTGGTCAGCGCAACGCGCAAGCCCGGCTCACCGGCGGCGAGCAGAAAGCTGCCCATCGACGCGGCCTGGCCGATGCACACGGTGCCGACGCGCGGGCGGATGTACTGCATGGTGTCGTGGATCGCCATGCCGGCGGTCACCACGCCGCCCGGCGAGTTGATGTACATCCAAATGTCCTTTTTCGGGTTCTCCGACTCAAGAAAGAGCAGCTGGGCGGTGATGAGCGACGCCATCCCGTCCTCGACCGGGCCCGTCACGAACACGATTCGCTCACGCAGCAGGCGCGAGAAGATGTCGAAGCTGCGCTCGCCGCGGCTCGACTGTTCGATGACGATGGGAACGAGGGCGCTCAAAGGATCGTGCATAAAGTCCCGCTCTTAGTGTGTGAGGTCACTACATCGGCGCTCCAGCAGGGGCGTGCAAGGGGGTAGGGGCGAGCGCCACCGCCTTCATCTCCGCCGTGGCGCTCGGACCCGGCACGGCAAGATAGGCGAGCCGCTTCATCTCGCGCCGGCCGCGCACCACCGTGTCGAGGACCAGCCCCGCGAAGAGGTTGAGGACGGCGACGATCACGAGTCCCATGGCGAGTATGGCGGTCGGCAGGCGGGGGACGAGGCCCGTCTGCGCATAGGTGATGAACAAGGGTATCGAGAGCAGCAGCGCGACCGCAGTGAGCAGCAGGCCGACCGCGCCGAAAAACCACAAGGGCCGCTCGATCCGGTACAACGTTGCGATGGTGCGCGCGATCCGCAGGCCGTCGCGGTAGGTGTTAAGCTTCGACGCCGATCCTTCCGGACGGGCGAGATAGCGCGTCTCCGCCTCTCCGACCGGCATCTTGAGTTCGAGTGCATGGACGGAGATCTCCGTCTCGATCTCAAATCCCGCCGACAGCGCGGGAAAGCTTTTGACGAAGCGGCGCGAGAAGATGCGATAGCCGGAGAAGATGTCGGTAAAGCTGCGCCCGAACAGCCGCGCGAGCAGTGAGGTCATCGCGCGATTGCCGAGCACGTGGCCGCGTCGGTAGGCGTCTGCCGCCTCGTGGACGCGGGTGCCGACGATCATGTCGAGCCCCTCACTCACCAGCCGCACGACCAGGTTGGGCGCTATGTCGGGATCATAGGTGGCATCGCCATCCGCCATCACATAGAGGTCGGCATCGACGTCTGCGAACATGCGCCGGACAACGTTTCCCTTGCCCTGCATCCGCTCCGTCCGGACGACGGCACCGGCCGCGCGCGCGACCTCCACCGTACGATCACGGCTGTTGTTATCGTAAACATAGATGGTGGCATGTGGCAGGGCAGCGCGAAAGCCAGCTACCGTCTGCGCAATCGCCGCCTCCTCATTGTAGCAAGGCAGCAGGACGGCGATGGTTGGCGAGGCTCGATCGTGATCCACGTAAACGCCGCCGCCACCCGAAGGCATTGAATAATCCATCTATTCCCCCGGTTTACTTGCTTGACCGCCGTATATCGGCGTGCGTAGTCGGAATAAAGGGGAATCAGTCATGGCGACCGTAATGACACCGCGCCGGTTGCAAGTCGTCATGGCAGTTCTGATTGCTATCGCTATAATAGAGCGCTTCGCTTGGGCATTGCGACGCGGCCTTGTCTCTCAGGCTGGTGAGGCTCATCAGGTCGCAATCGCTTTCGCCGAGGGACGAGGCTTCTCCGATCCTTATTTCTTCGGATCGGAACCAATTGCGCATCTGCTGCCTACCCAGCCGCTACTTGCTGCATTTGTCTATTCAGCATTCGGAACGCAGTCGATCGCATCGAAGATTCTACTCCAGACAATTTCTTGCGGATGGATGACTGCTGGTTATCTTCTATTTTTCAGGATGTTTAAACGATTAGGGGTCCCGCTCGTCCCGCGACTGGCGGCGTTTGCATTCCTGTGTGTCATTCCTCTGTTTATGGGACCGGAATCGCTTGACTTCCGCTATTGGGAAGGCGGGCTAGCCGTTGTTCTGGCCATCGCCACGCTTGACCGCATCGTGCGGTTCGATAGCATGGGCGCTAATGCTTGCTTCGCTGCTCGCCTTGATCTTGCGGCTCTGCTTGCAGCGACCGTCTTCGTGAACGCCGCCGTCGGGCTTGGGCTCGGCTTGTGCGCTGTCATCATGGCGTCGCGCCGCTGGACCATGCGAAGACGGTTGGAGACGGGCGCCGTGTCGGCCGTGCTGCTGGCGATGATGGTTGTGCCTTGGGCACTGCGCAACGATGCGGTGCTGGGCAAGCCGGTGCTGCTCCGCTCCAACGCCGCGCTCGAACTCAGCGTCGCGAACAACGACATCGTGTAGGGCAACGATCACGGCGAGGATTTCCGTCGCGCGATGGAGCAGATTCACCCGCAACGCGGCGAGCGCGGCGGCGATCGGGTGCGGGCGATCGGCGAGGTCGCGTACATGGCGGAGCTGAGCCATAGTGTTCGTACCTGGATCGCGACGCATCCGGCAGCGTTCGCCTGGCTATGCTTCCGCCACATCCGTCAGATGATCGCCCCTGAGCCGTTCCAGTTCGAGCTTGGGTCCGGCAGCGCGGCGGCGCCGCGAAGCATCATCTTCAGCGTTCTGAGCGTAATAGGCCTGCTGACCCTTTTCGCCCTGAGCTTTCAGCGATGGCCCGGCTGGATTTATCCGACGATTGTTTTAGTAACCTTGATTGCGAGCTACGCGCCGTTCCAGCCGATGGCGCGCTACCTATACCTGACCTACGGTCTCGTAACCTACGCCGCATTCTTCGGCGTAGCGTTGCTCGTGACTCGGTTGCGGGGTCGCAAGGCTAACAAACTGACCGACGATCCGTCTCCCGCAATCTAGCTCCGGCAAAATGAACGGGCTTGTCGCTCACTTCAGGCGCTCGGCCACATTGCCAGGCTGGTGTCGATCACGAGCTCCAGGTCCGCGCGCGATGCGCCGGAAGACGCCTGCACTGCCATCCCTTGCAGAATCGCGAACAGGTAGTTCGCCAGGCCGTTGACGTCGACGTGGTCGGGCAGGTCGCCGTCGCGCTTGGCCTGCTCGAACCGCTGAAGCAGCGCCGCACGGGATGAGGCGCGGCGGGCGATTACCGCTTCCTTGATGGCTTCCGCCTCGCTGCCGCAGGCGACCGAGTGGATCACGCCCAGGCAGCCCTTCGGCTCGTTGCGGCCGGTCTGCGCCTCCAGCGCGCCGCGCATGAAGTATTCGGCGACCGCCCGCGCGGTCGGCTGATCGAGCGCTACGCGGGTGTATTGCAGCTTCTCGTTCTCGTAGAGGTCGAGCGCCTTGCGGAACAACGCCTCCTTGTTGCCAAAGGCAGCGTAGAGGCTGGGCTTGGTGATCCCCATCGCCTCCGTGAGGTCGGCCATCGAGGCGCCCTCATACCCCTTGCTCCAGAACACGCGGAGCGCCGCGGCCAGCGCGGCGTCCATGCAGAACTCGCGCGGACGCCCTTTCACCGGACTCAGGGTTATTGCTTCCATAACGTACGGTATAGAAATGTACGGCCTAAGTTACAAGGGGATGACGCCCACTTCGTCCCGCGGGTGGACAGATGTCACGACGTGCCCCATCGCGCGTCCAAAGGGAGGCGAGATGACAGGCAGCATCGAGGACGCGCCGTGGTGGCAACGCGGCGTCGTGTACCAGGTCTATCCCCGCTCGTTTCAGGACAGCGACGGCGACGGTGTCGGTGATCTGGCCGGGATTGAGGCGCGTTTGGACCACATCGCCGCGCTTGGCGTCGACGCGATCTGGCTGTCGCCGATCTTCCCGTCGCCCATGAAGGACTTCGGCTACGACGTCGCCGACTATTGCGGGATCGAGCCACTGTTCGGCGATCTCGCCGCCTTCGATTCGCTGCTCGCCGCCGTGCACGCGCGCGGGCTGAAGCTGCTGCTCGACTTCGTACCCAACCACTCGTCCGACCAGCACCCGTGGTTCAAGGAGAGCCAGTCGGGCCGGGACAGTGCCAAGCGTGACTTTTACATCTGGCGCGATTCGGCACCGGGCGGCGGCCCGCCCAACAACTGGATCAGCGACTTCGGTGGATCGTCGTGGGAGTATGATGCGGCAAGCGGGCAATACTACCTCCACGCCTTTCTGAAGGAGCAGCCCGACCTCAACTGGCGCAACCCAGCACTGAAAGCGGCGATGCTGGACGTGCTGCGCTTCTGGTTCGACCGCGGCGTCGACGGGTTCCGGATCGATGTGCTGTGGCACATCGTCAAGGCCGCCGGATTGCCCGACAACCCTGTCAACGAAGCTTGGCGGCCGGGGATCAACGAGCGCGACCGGCTGATCCAGCTACACTCGACCGACCAGCCGGAGGCACACGCGATCGCCGCCGAGATGCGCGCCATCGCCGACGCGTACGGTAACCGCGCGCTGATCGGCGAGATCTTCCTGCCGAACGAGCGCCACGCCCGCTGGTTCGGCACGGTCGAGCAGCCGGAGGTCCACCTGCCGTTCAACTTCCAGTTAATCGAGAACGACTGGAATGCGGCAGGGCTGCGCCGGGTCATCGCCGAGTATGAAGCATCGCTGCCGCCGCACGGCTGGCCCAACTGGGTAATCGGCAGCCACGATGCGCCGCGGATCGCCGCGCGTGTGGGCGAGGCGCAGGCGCGGATCGCGGCGATGCTGCTGCTGACGCTCCGGGGCACGCCGACGCTCTACCAGGGTGACGAACTCGGCATCGGTGTCGTCGCGATCCCGCCGGAGCGGGTGCGCGATCCTCAGGAGTTGCGCCAGCCCGGCATCGGGATAGGTCGGGACCGCTCGCGCACGCCGATGGCCTGGGATGCGTCGCCGAACGCCGGGTTCAGCACGGGCGAGCCGTGGCTGCCGCTCCACGACGACTGGCGGACCCGCAACGTTGCGGCGCAGCAGGATGATTCGCCATCGATGCTGACGCTCTACCGGCGGCTCCTGGCGCTTCGGGGGGCGGAGCCGGCGCTGGCGCTCGGCGACATGGCGCTCCTCGACGCACCGGAGGGCGTGCTCGCTTACCGTCGGCGCCATGGCGGCCGTGAACTGACGGTGCTGCTAAACCTTACGGCCGAGAACCTTACGGTGCCCTGGGGAGGCAAGGTGCTGATCTCGACGCTGAACGGCGAGCCGGAGCCAGGCATGCTCTTCGCCAACGAAGGCCTGATCCTCGCATGAAGGTCGCTATGCTGGCGCCGATCTCGTGGCGGACGCCGCCGCGTCACTACGGCCCTTGGGAGCTGGTGACGAGCCTGCTGACCGAGGCGCTGGTCGCGCGCGGCGTCGACGTGACGCTCTTCGCGACGCTCGACAGCGAAACCGCGGGGACGCTCGATGGCGTGGTGCCCGCGCCCTACAGCGAAAATCCGTCGATCGACGCCAAGGTGTGGGAGTATCGCCACCTCGCCCACCTGTTCGCGCAGGCCGACCGGTTCGACCTCATCCACAACCAGGCCGACTTCCCGGCGCACGCCTTTGCGGCCTTGGTCGCGACGCCGATGGTGACGACGATCCACGGCTTCTCGTCAGACCGCATCCTGCCGATGTACCAGCCGTTTCAGGACCGGGTGCACTATGTCGCGATCAGCGATGCCGATCGGCACCCGTCGCTCCGCTACGCCGCGACGATCCACCACGGCATCTCGATCGAGGACTTCTCCTTCGATCCCGTCGGCAGCGACGACCTGCTCTTCTTCGGACGGATCCACCCCGACAAGGGAGCGGCGGAGGCGATCGCGGCGGCGCGTGCGAGCAGGCGGGCGCTCCACCTCTACGGCGTCGTGCAGGACGGTGGCTACTATGAGCGGGAGGTTGTTCCGGCCGCTGACGCGGTGACGGTCACCTATCACGGTGCCGTCGGCGGGGCGGCGCGTGCAGCGGCGCTTGGCTCGGCGCGTGCGCTCCTTCACCTCATCAACTTCGACGAGCCGTTCGGGCTGTCGGTGATCGAGGCCATGGCCTGCGGTACGCCGGTCATCGCCAGCGCGCGCGGGTCAATGCCCGAGCTTATCGAAGATGGCGTCAACGGGTTCCTGGTTGACAGCGTTGCGGAGGCGGTGGCCGCAATCGAGCGGGTGGGGGAGATCGACCGGGCGGCCTGTCGTCAGAGCGTCGCCGAGCGCTTCTCCGTCGACCGCATGGCCGACGATTATCTGGCGCTCTACCGCCGCATCCTCGGCGCCTAGCGAGGGGTCGGCGCGGGCGTCAGAGCTGCCCGGTCACCAGCTCGTGCATCGCACGGGCGACATTCTCCACTGTGTAGGGCTTCTGGACGACGACGTGCCCGCGCTGCGCATCCGGGAGCTGCGCCTGCTCGCCATAGCCGGTCGCGAAGAAGAAGCGGATGCCGAGTTCGTCGAGCCGCTCGGCGACCGCGAAGCTGTTGCGGTCGCCCAGGTTGATATCGAGCATCGCTAGGTCGGGTCGGCGTTCACCGATCAGCTCCAGCGCCGCCTCGACGGTCGCTGCGGTCATCACCGACGCGGCACCGAGCCGGGTCAGGATATCCTCCGCATCGAGCGAGATGATCAGGCTGTCCTCCACCAGCAGGACGGTGCGGCCCTTCAGCAGGTCGGCGGGCGTTTCGACCGGATGGCCGGGCGACGAGCGGGGGAACCGGATCGCGGCCGGCGCGCGATCACGTGTGACCGAGACGTGGCGGGCGGGGATGCGGAACTGCGCCTCGACGCCCTCGGGCTTGTACTCGATCTGCGCGGTGCCGCCGAGATCATAGGGGACCGAGCGGTCGATGATCGTCGTGCCGAAGCCGCGGCGAGTGGGCGGGGTGACCGGCGGGCCGCCGCGCTCCCGCCAGGTCAGCAGCAGGTCGCCCGCCTCGTTACGCTCCCACCGGCACGCGACATCGCCGTCGGTCGACAGGCTGCCGTACTTGGTCGAGTTGGTGACGAGCTCGTGGATGACGAGTGCCATGGTCGAATAGGCCTGCGGGTTTAGGAGCACCGGCTCGCCGTCCGAGTGCAGCCGTTCCGCGCCGCCATCGACGAATGCCGCCGCCTCGGCGTCGATCAGCGCCTGGATCGGGGCTGGACCCCAGTGATCGTCGGTGATCTGGTTGTGCGCCCGCGCGAGCGCGTGGATGCGCCCGTCGACCATGCGGACATAGTCCTTGACCGCCGGATCGGCGGGCTGCGACTGCCGGATCAGCCCGCGGATTACCCCCAAAATGTTGCGGACCCGGTGATTGAGCTCGGCGATCAGCAGCTCCTGCCGGGCGCTCGCCTGCTGACGCTCGGCCGACGCCTCGTCCGCGAGGCGCAGGACCACCTCGATCAGCGTTGCGCGCAACGTCTCGGCGACGCGCAACTCCGACGGGGTGAACGGGCGGGAGTGACCCTCGACGCGCTCCTTCCACTCGGCGAAGCTCGCACGCGGGGTGAGGCGGGGGCCGTTGGGGCCGTACTCGACCGGCTTGTGCGGATCGCCGGCCCAGCGCACCGCGCGGATCAGCTCAGCGCGGAACAGCACCACATAGTCACGCGGCGTGCGCGAGATCGGGATGGCGAGCAGCCCCGCGGCGCGCTCGCGGAACTCGCCCGCATCGGGCAGGAGCGCGCCAATGTGGTCGGTCGCGTAGACGCGGCCCGCCGCCGTCCCGTTCAGCGCGCGGATGATGCGGCGGAACTCGTCGGTGTTCGGCGTCACACCCGAAAAGGCGTAGCTGCCGTTGATCCACACGCCCACGCCGTCCGCCGGAATGGCGGCGGTGAGGATGTCGCCCAGCCAGTCGGGATCGCGCAGCAGCGTGTCGTCGGAGGCGACCGCGCCGAGCAGTTGGTCGGAGATGTCGCGCGCCCGACGCTCATATTCGACCGTCTGCTGCCGCTCGCGGCTCTCCAGCCGCATTGCGAACATCTGCGCGAACAGCTCGGAGATCGAGCGCCGCTCATAGGTCGGGCAGCGCGCCGTATAGTGGTGGCAGGCGAACAGCCCCCACAGCTTGCCGTCGACGATGATCGAGATCGACATGGAGGCCTGCACCCCCATGTTCTTCAGATACTCGATGTGGATCGGCGAGACGGATCGGAGCGCGGAAAGCGACAGGTCGAGCAGCCGGCCGGTCTCGTCGCGCGGCGGCACGATCGGCACGGGAGCGGCGTTCACGTCGCTGATCACCCGCAGCAGGTTGCGCTTGTAGAGCTCGCGCGCCTGCGCCGGGATGTCGGTTGCGGGGTAGTGCAGCCCTAGAAAGCTGCCGATCCCTGCCTTCACCGACTCGGCGACGACCTCGCCCGACCCGTCCGCGGCGAAGCGGTAGACCATGACCCGGTCGTATCCGACCAGCGCCCGCACCAGCCGTGCGCCCTCACGGTAGAAGGTAGGCAGGTCGCCGCACTGGTCTAGCCGCGTCACCATCGAGCGGACCACGCCCGATGCGTCGCCGTGATCGTCCGATCCGGGTTGCGCCTCGATCACGATCTGCCCGCCCGACAGGTGGACGGCGATGTCGAACGGCGGCTTGCCCGGCACCAGCGTGCAGCCGAACATTCGCTCGACCGAGTCGGTGCCGCGCAGCAGCGCCATGCGGTTGCGCAGGTCGTGCACTGCCTTCGCCGGGAAGCAGTCGGCGAGCGGGCGGCCGATCACGTCGACGGGCGCGCGGCCGAGGAATTCGCCCAAGTTGGCGGAGGCGCGCGCGACCAGCCAGTCGGCGCTGAGCGCGAGCAGGAAGCCGATCGGCTGGATCGCGCCGAGCAGATGGATCGGTTCGCGATCGCAGTTCGTCAGATCGACCGCGGGTTCGACGTCGGCCACTACGCGCTACACTCCATGCGGGCACTCGCCCGCTCAAACAAGGCAAAGACGGATCGCGCGGCGGCCGCCGCGACCGCTAGCTGCTCCTCGTCGGCGAGCCGCCGGTCGAGCAGGTCGAGCAGGTCGCGCCACAGCCGGCTGTCGTGCGCGGCGAGGAAGCTGCGCGGCAGATCGGGGGAAACCGAGCGGACGAGCATGGCGCCGCCGAGCCGCGACCCTTCTATGACGTACAGCGCGCCGAGCAGCGCCGGCTCCCCGGCAAACGGCGGCGGGTCGAGGGGCGGCGGAACTGAAGTCTGCAGCGCGGCTAGGTCAGCGCGTAAAAGATGGGCCCGCCGCCGAAGCGGCCAGTCCGGCGTGACCGGCGCGGCGTCGAGCGCCGCCTCGATCGGCAGCATGGCGGCCGCCTGCGCGGAAAGGAACGCTGCATAGCCACGGCGATCGGTCAGATCGAAGCGCGCGAAGGCCGCGTCGACGCGCTCGTGATCGTCGGCGGTTGCTGCGCGCAGGGCGGCGCGGGCATGCTGGCGCACGCCGCTCATGCGATCGTCAGATCTGCGACCCGAATAGCCGGCGCTTTCATCTGCCGCCGTCTGCGGGCGAAATGATTAGCTTGCAAGCAGGAACGCACCCGCCTTAACATAGATCAATTCAGCGCGCCTAACCGGCGGCAATCGCACCGCTTTTCAGCAGGTCTGTTCTTCGATGCCGAAGAAGCGCTCGATCACCGATCGGGTCAGCCGCGCCGGACGCCGCGTCGTCGCATCCAGGCAGCACCAGCGCGACTTCACCTCCGCCAGCACGTCCTCACCGCGGCGGATGATCGTCTCGTAAAAGGCGCTGGCGCCGTGCACCTTCTCCAGGATCACGGTGGCGATCACCTGATCGTCGAGGAAGGCGGGCTTGCGGTAGGTAATCTCGTGCTTGAGCGCGACCCACAGGTGCCCAGCGACCGCCTCGACCGGGGCGTTGCTCTGCCAGTGACTCAGTACCGCCTCCTGCACCCACTTCAGGTAGCTGGCGTTGTTGACGTGGCCCATGAAGTCGATGTCGGCTGGATCGATCGGGATCGATACCTGATGAGCAAGCGCCATTGTCATGATGCGCCGAGCCTAACGTATCGGCAGGCCCGGCGCAATTTACATCGGTGTCAGTGTCGGTACGTCACAGTGCCAGCCGGATCGTCGCGCGGATGTCCCGCCCGGCGAGCGGCGCGAAGTCCTTCAGGAAGCTCGCGTGGCGCCGCGCCAGCTTGTCAAAGATGTTGTTGGCGCTGATCAGCAGGGTGGTGCGCTGATCCCCGAACGGCTTGAGCGCGACAGACGCGTTCACCAGCGTGTAGCCGTCGGTAGGCGTTTCGAACTGCGCAATGCGGTCCTGCTCGAACACGTGCTCGACCTCGACCCGGCCGGTCAGTCGATCGCTTTGCGCTTCCAATCCGCCGAGCAGGCGGAGCGGCGGGATGCGCGGGACCGGTCCGGTGTCCTCGACGGTGGCGCGTACATAGTCGCCGACCGCGTCGGCGTTGATCGCGAAAGAGCCGATCGTCGCGAGCCGCAGCGAAGCGTTCGCCTCCACCCCGTAGTAGCGCACGTCGGCCTGCTGGTAGGCGAAGCAGGGCAGGTCGACTTCGCGCCCCGATGGGTCGGCTGCTTCCTCGCAGACCGATCGATCCACCTGGTTCTCGAAGATGAAATTCTTGAACCAGCTATGATAGGCCGACACGTCGAGCGCGAAGGCGTTGCTGTGCACGTGGACGGTGGCCTCGACTCCCCAGCTCGTTTCCTTGCGGAAGTCGGGATTGCCGAGCTCATACGCCTGGGTACCTGCATGAGGGCCGTTAGCAAACAGCTCCTCGGCAGAGGGGGCGCGTTCGGTCCGAGATCCGTTGATGCCGATACGCAAGCCTTCGCTCAGCTCATAGGACGCGCCGAGCGAGCCGGAGAGTGCCTCGAAGTGACGATCGCCGCGGAAAAAGCGGCTGTCGTCGATCGGGATGCGAGAGGCGAGATCGGTGAACTCGTACCGAAGCCCACCCTCGGCACGCAGCGGGCCGGCGACGATCTGCTGCAGCGTGAAGAGCCCGACCTGATTGGTCTCGTTGCGAGGCACAAAGGCTTCCTCGCCGTTCACGTCGAAGTTGCGGTTGAAGTACTGGACGCCGCTCGCCCCGCTCCAGCCGCCGCGGTCGGCCTGCACTACCTCGAGCCGCGCCTCCGACCCCTTGTTGTAGAAGGCGGTGCCGACCTCGCCCGTCTCCTCCAGCTCGAAGTGGCGATAGTCGGCAAAGCCCGCGCGCAGGCGGATCGCCTGGAGCACGTCGCCCCCGGTCTGCACCTCGGCGCGCAGGTCGACGCGGTCCTGCTGGACGTCGAGGCGCGGGGCTTCCTGCTCCTGCCCGACCTCCGTCGCATAGCGGATCGGCACGCCATAGAGGCTGTCGTAGTGGCTGTATGAGATGCCGAGATGGCCGGTATCGGTGACGATCGAGCCTCCGACGCCTGCTGTCCATGTTTCTGCCGCCGTGTTGGGCAAACGGTTCCGAAGGTTGGCGCTGGCGGCGAAGTCGATCGGCTCCTCGCCATCCTCCACCTCCTGCAGCAGCCCGACCTGCGACAGCGCGGCCGCGCGCTGCGGGCCGGACAAGAGGTAGCCGCGACCGGTGCGCAGGTCGTCACTCTTCAGGTACGAGCCATCGACGTGCAGGACGAAGTTACGGCCAACCGCGACGTCGGCGGCGCCGCTCAAAGATCGATCCTCCGCTGCCGAGCCGTAGCTGCCGATCGCGCCGATGCGGTGACCATTCTCCGGCAGGCTGCGCGGGATGCGAGTGTCGATCACGTTGACCACGCCGCCGACCGCCGAGGACCCGAACAGCAGCACGGCGGGTCCGCGCAGCACCTCGATCCGCTCCGCCAGTAGCGGGTTGATTGCAACCGCGTGATCGACAGAGGTGTTGGACACGTCAAAGGAGCCGATGCCGTCGGTCAGCACACGGACGCGCTCGCCTTGAAATCCGCGCAGGATCGGCCGCGAGGCGTTCGGACCGAAGGAGGTGGCCGAGACGCCCGGCTGACGCGCAAGCGTTTCACCGATGGTGGAGCGGAGTTCCCGCGTCAGCGCCTCGCCCGCGAGGACCGTGGTGCCCTGCAGCACGTCTCCTTCAAGCGTGCGGATCGGCGCGGTCACAATGATCTGCTCCCCGCGATCGCGGAGCTGCGACTCATCCTGCGCGAAGGCAGGAGTGCTCAACGCGACGGACAGCAGGCTGGCGCCGGCGAGAAGACGAAGATTCATGAGGCGTGTCCCTTTGTAACATCACGTCTCTACGCGTGATGTTACACGGTCACAATGCTGTTCGTTGCCGATCGGGTGCGGTCTGTTGCACCTGCGAAGGTCAGCGCGGCGGCAGCTTGCCCGCGAGCTCGTCCAGCCACGCCCGCGCGGTGCCGTCCGACGGCGCGCGCCAGTCGCCGCGCGGGGAGATCGCGCCGCCCGCGGCGACCTTGGGCCCGTTCGGCAGCGCCGACCGCTTGAACTGGCTGGTCACGAAGAAACGCTGAAGGAACGCCTCCAGCCAGCGCGCGATCGTCGCGAGGTCGTAGCTGACGCGCGCTTCGTCGGGCACGCCCGCCGGCCACTTGCCTGCCGCGGCGTCCCGCCAGGCGTGCCACGCCAGATAAGCGATCTTGGACGGCGGCAGGCCGTGGCGGATGACATAGTGTGCGAAGAAGTCGTGGAGCGCGTACGGCCCGATCCGCCCTTCGGTGCTCTGCATGGCGCCGCTCGCGTCCGCCGGGATCAGCTCGGGCGAGATCTCCGTGCCGAGGATCGCCTCCAGCACGTGGTCGGTCTCGGCATCGAACTGGTTCGTGCGCGTCGCCCAGCGGATCAGATACTGGATCAGCGTCTTGGGCACGCCGGCGTTGACGCCGTAGTGGCTCATGTGGTCGCCGACGCCGTAGGTGCACCAGCCGAGCGCCAGCTCCGACAGGTCGCCGGTGCCGAGCACCATGCCGCCGTGGTGGTTGGCCAAGCGGAAGAGGTAATCGGTGCGCAGCCCCGCCTGCACATTCTCGAAGGTGACGTCGTAAACCTCTTCGCCGGTCGCGTAGGGGTGGCCGATGTCGGCGAGCATCTGCTGCGCTGCGGGGCGGATGTCGATCTCCGCGCCGGTGACGCCGAGCGCGCTCATCAGCGCCCAGGCATTGCCCTTGGTCGCGTCACCGGTCGCGAAGCCGGGCAGGGTGAAGCCGAGGATTTCCGATCGCGGCCGGCCCAGCCGGTCGAACGCCTTGGCCGCGACGATCAGCGCGTGGGTGGAGTCGAGCCCGCCCGACACACCGATGACGAGCGTCCTGGAGCGCGTGGTCTCCAACCGCTTGCGGAGGCCCTCGACCTGGATGTTGAACGCCTCGTAGCAGTCTTCGTCCAACTTCGCCGGGTTGTTGGGAACGAACGGGAAGCGGCGCAGCTCGCGACGCAGGCCATGGTCAGCGAAGTCGGGCTGGTGCGCGAACGTGATGCGGCGGAAGCGTAGCTCCGGCCGGCCGCGCGCGACGGCGGCGTCGTTGAAGGTGCCGGTGCGGAGCCGCTCCAGCTTCAGCCGCTGCACGTCGACGTCCGCGATCACCATCGCGTCGGCCGAGTCGAAGCGGTCGCTCTCGACCAGCAATTCGCCGAGCTCGTGCACCATGCCCTGGCCGTCCCACGCGAGATCGGTGGTGCTCTCCCCCGGTCCGGTCGCCGAGTAGACATAGGCGGCGATCGCCCGCGCCGACTGCGATGCGCACAGCAGCATCCGCTCGCGCGCCTTGCCGATCACGATGTTGGACGCCGACAGGTTGGTGAGGATCAGCGCGCCGGCGAGCGCGCCGTCGGTGGAGGGCGGGGTGGGGGCCCAGTAATCCTCGCAGATCTCCGTGTGAAACACGAAGTCTGGCAGATCGGAGGCTGCGAAGATCAGGTCGGTGCCGAACGGCGCCTGCTGCCCGGCGACGTCGATCGCCAGACCGGTCAGCCCCGCACCGGGCGCGAACCAGCGCTTTTCATAATACTCGCGATAGTTGGGCAGGAAGGTCTTGGGCACCACGCCCAGCACCTGCCCGCGCGCGATCGCGACGGCGCAGTTGTAGAGCCGCGCATTGTGCTCGATCGCGGCGCCGACCAGCAGCACCGGACGCTTGTCCGTGCTCGCTTCCACTACCCGCGCGATCGCGGCGCGCGTGGTCGCGATCAGCGCGTCCTGCAGGTGCAGGTCGTCGATCGCGTAGGAGCTGAGGCAAAGTTCGGGAAACACCAGCAGGTCGCACGCCGCCGCGTCGCCCTGATCCAGCAGCGCGATCACTGCATCGGCGTTGGCCATCGGATCGCCGACGCTCGCACGCGGGGTGCAGGCGGCGACGCGGACGAAGCCGTGCGCCTGGTGGGAGTAGAAGGGGTGGCTGCTGATCGGATCGCTGGTCACAGCGCCTTGTCCAGCATCTCCAGCGCGACTTCCAGGCATTTCACGCGCACCGGGCCGCGACCGATGTTCCCGAAGTGCGCGCAGCGGTGCTCGGTCGGACGGCCGGCACGCGCGCAGCCGAAGTGAACCAGACCAGGCTCGTCATCGGGCCCGCCGCGACCTGCGAAGCCGGTGATAGACACGGCGACTTCGGCGTGGCTCGCCGCCAATGCGCCCTCCGCCATCGCGACCGCAACGTCCTGGCTCACGGCACCGCAGCTATCGACAACGGTGCGAGCAATGTGAAGCAGCTCGCACTTCGCCTCCGGACTGTAGACGACGAAGCCGCGCTCGAACGCGCTCGACACGCCCTCCACATCGGTCAGCAGGGAGGCAAGCAGCCCGCCCGTGCAGCTCTCCGCGGTCGCGATTGAAAGGCCGGCGTCGCTCGCCCGCTGGAGCACTCGGCGTGCGGCCGCCTCGACGGCATCGGGCAGGGCGGGGGAGAGCGTCTCGGACTCCGACATGCCGCGCGGCTTAGGCGGGCAGCGGACTCGCGACTATAACGCCGATCAGACCTTGGCCGCGTAGATCATCCGCTGTTCGCCCAGCGCCTCGAACAGCGTCGGGAGCGATCGCTCGCCCACCGCGAAACAGCCCTGGCTGCGCCCCAACTTGCCGTGCTGAGTTAGGACGTCCTGGTTGGCGTACCAGGCACCATGGACGACGATGGCCCGGTCGAGCGCGTTATCGTTGGTCGGATCGAGCCCGATCAGCCGCTGCGAGCGGCCGTGCTGCCCGACATAATAGTCGCTGGTCAGGAACGAGCCCTCGCTCGACGCTTCCGACCCGTTCTCGTTGGAGAAGCGCTGGAGATAGCCGGTGTGTGAGGGATCGGAACCCTTGCCGTGGGAAACGAGCATCGACGTGCTGCTGCCGTCCAGCAGGTTGATGACGTGGAAGCGCGGCGCGGAGGACGGTGCCGCGAAGTCGGCGATGGCGATGCGGTCCCGACGCGCGCCGCGGCGATCGTGCTGGTCGAGCGCGGCGAGCGCGCGGCGGAACAGCGCCTCGCGCACGCCGAGCGGCGTAGCCGGCCGCGCCGCAACCGCAGCGGGGGTGGGAGCGGCGGCGGGAACGGGGGCAGGCGGCACCGGCAGGCTCGCCACGGGCGCAATGCGGCGGGCGCAGCCGGGGACGACGAGCACGCTGCCCGCGACCACCGCCGCCTTGATCAACCCGCGACGCGACTGCGCACGTCCAAGCACGTCCTGCATCAAATGCTAGTCCTGAAGCCCATCCCGCTGCATCAGGTGGGGAGGTTTGCCGGTCTTTCAGCGACTTGACCAACTTGTTCGTCGCATCGACGCCACCACTCGCCGCTCTCGGGGCGCGAGCCTGTGCCGCAGCGGGACGGGGCACGCTCGCCTTAACTTGCTGGAAACGCTAAGCCACGTTGCTGAAGGAGCGGCGGGATGCGCAGAGTGGCGATGGTGGCGGCGGTGCTGGCCGGCGGCGCCGGATCGGACAGCCCGGTCATGGCTCAGTCGCTTGAGACGGCGGCGGCCTCGCTTCGCACCGGCCAATACCGCTGGAGCGATCCGGATCCGAGCGTCGGCGACGTTGCCGTCGTGATCAACCTTCAGCAGCAGCGCGCGTACGCGTTTCGGGCGCAGCGGCTGATCGGAGTGGCAAGCGTGTCGACCGGCAAGCCGGGGAAGCGTACGCCGACCGGCGACTTCACCGTGCTGCAGAAGCGGGTGTGGCACCGCTCCAACCTCTATTCGAACGCGCCGATGCCCTACATGCAGCGGCTGACCTGGACCGGGATCGCGCTTCATGCCGGGCACAACCCCGGCTACCCCGCCTCGCACGGCTGCATCCGCCTGCCACGGGAGTTTGCCGTGCTGCTGTTCGGCGTGACGAAGATGGGCGCGCCGGTGACGATCGTCGGTGCCGGCGACGTGGATGCCCCAGCCCGGCGCGATCCGCCCGTCATCATCGCCCGCTTGGGCGAGCTGAGCCTCGCCGACGGCTTCGCTGAAGTCACCTGGACCCCTGAGGCCGAAGCGCAGCCGGCCGCGAGCAATGGCCAGTGGGTCGGCGGCGACCGCTTCAGCGTGCCGGCGATCGCGCTGGTGCCGCCGGAGGACTGGCGCGCCCGGAGGGAGTCGAACCCCCGACCAAGGAGGTAGAAGCTCCTTGCTCTATCCAGCTGAGCTACGGGCGCGCACGCCAGCGCTGTAGCGTGGATTGCGCGGGCGCGAAACGGCGATCATAGCTGGCGCCGTCATGAGCCAGGGGGATCAGCCGCAGCGGGTGAGCGCGTCCGACGTGTCGCGCGGGCAGTTCCGCTACTTCGACTATGTCACCGTCGCCTTCGTCGTGGTGCTGCTGCTCAGCAACCTGATCGGCGCATCGAAGCGCGCCGAACTCGACCTGCCGGTAGTCGGCCTGTGGTCGTTCGGCGCCGGCATCTTCTTCTTTCCCGTAAGCTACATCGTCGGCGACGTACTGACCGAGGTCTACGGCTACGCGCGGGCGCGCCGCGTGATCTGGACCGGCTTCGTCGCGCTCCTGTTCATGGCGTTCATGGCCTGGGTCGTGGTCGCGCTTCCGCCCGCCGCGAGCTGGGACGGGCAGGGCGCGTACGAGGCGGTGTTCGGCAGCACGTGGCGGATCGTCGGGGCATCGATGATCGCCTTCTGGGCGGGCGAGTTCGCCAATTCGCTGGTGCTCGCGCGGATGAAGGTGTGGACGGGCGGGCGGTTCTTGTGGATGCGCACCATCGGCTCGACCGCTGTCGGGCAGGCGTTCGACAGCATCCTGTTCTACCCGCTCGCCTTCGCCGGTTCGGCGGGCTGGACGACCAACCAGATCATCCAGGTGGTGATCAGCCAGTTCGTGCTGAAGACCTTGTGGGAGGCGCTGCTGACCCCGGTGACCTACGCCGTCGTCGGCTTCCTCAAGCGGCGCGAGGGCGTCGACGTGTTCGACGACGACACCGCCTTCACCCCCTTCGCGGCGAAGGTCTAGGCGACGGCCGCGAGCAGACCCTCGAACAGACGGCGGCCGTCCGTGCCGCCGTGGGCCGCCTCGATCCGGCGTTCGGGATGCGGCATCATGCCAAGCACGTTGCCGCGCTCGTTGGTGATCCCGGCGATCGCGCGGGCGGAGCCGTTAACGTCGGCGGCGTAGCGGAATGCGACGCGGCCATCGCCCTCCAACCGGTCGAGCGTCTCGGCGTCGGCGACATAGTTGCCGTCGTGGTGCGCGACCGGCACCGCGATCGTCTCGCCGGGCGTGTAGCCGCTGGTAAATGCGCTCCGGCTCTCACCCACGGTCAGCGCGACGTCGCGGCAGACGAAGTCGAGCCCGGCGTTGCGGATCAGCGCGCCCGGCAGCAGCCCGGCTTCCGTCAGGATCTGAAAGCCGTTGCAGACGCCGAGCACCGGCACGCCGCGTTCCGCGGCTTCTTTAACCGCGCCCATGATCGGCGCGCGGGCGGAGATCGCGCCGCAGCGCAGGTAATCGCCGTAGGAGAAGCCGCCCGGCACCGCGACCAGATCGACTCCTGCCGGCAGTTCACTGTCGGCGTGCCACACCATCTGCGGGGTGGAGCCGGTCACGTCGCGGATCGCGGTCGCGAGGTCGCGGTCGCAGTTGGAGCCGGGGAAAACGAGAACCGCCGCCTTCATGCCGCGCGCTCGACCCGGTAGTTCTCGATCACGGTGTTCGCCAGCAGCCGCCGGCACATGTCGTCGATTGCGGCATCGCTGGTGCCCTCGGCAACCTCCAGCTCGAAGATCTTGCCGGCGCGCACGCTCTCGACCCCGTCGAAGCCCAAGCCGCCGAGCGCATGCTCGATCGCCTTGCCCTGTGGGTCGAGCACGCCGGGCTTCAGGGTGACGACAATGCGCAGCTTCATGGGCCAGGATCCGAGCGATAATGACGAGGCAGGATGGCGCGCGCTATGCCGCCCCGCACGCAAGGGGGCAAGGCTTCACGCGGTCTTTACCACTGCTGCTTATGATTGATCGACGCGCCCATCCTTCGCGCGCGCGGGAGACGCAACATGGCCTTTCTTGCCTTGTCGATGTTTGTGGGACTGGTCGCTTTCGGCGCCGAGTATTTCGGCTGGGGCGACCCTCACGGCACGCTGCAGCTGGCGCTGATCAGCACCTTCGTTTTCGGTGTGATCTGCGGCTACCGCGCGAAGAGCTGACGCCAGATCAGAAGTAGCGCGCGACCGAGAAGCGCAGGCGCAGCCGATCGGTCGCATAATAGGCGATCGACGATCCGTTGCGATTGTAGGACAGGGTTACCTGTGGCGAGAAGCCGAACATTCGGAACTTGCGGTTGCCGAGCGTCACGCGACCGCCGTAGCGCCAGTCGCGGCGCGGGTCGGCCGAGAACAGCTGCACCGGCGCATCGAACAGCGCGCGCGAGATGCTGCCCGACACGCCGAAGTTGATCCCCATCGGCAGCTCGCCGCCGAGGCCAAGGTTGGCGCCCAGCTCCGTGCTCGAATAGGCGGCGGCGCGCAGCCAGTCGCGGCGGCCGAACAGCCCGGCCGAGGCGACCAGCGTTCGCGAGACTGCCTTCTCGGCGGTCGCGTAGAGCCCCGCCTGCCAGCCGGAATAATTGTTGTCGAACGCCGCGTCGGTGTGGCGCGCGTCGAGCTGAAGGCCGAGCCGCTCGGACGCGCTGAAGCTGATCTGAGAGCCGGTGCGGAAGCCGACCTGGCGGCTCGCCACGCGCCCGCCGAACCAGCGCTGCGCGGCGACCCCCTCCAGCGAGGCGCTCGCCGCGTCCGACAGGCGCAGCTCCGCGCCGGCCGCGCCTTGAAGCAGGTAATCGTCGAAGGTCGCGCCCGAATAGTTGGTGCCGTTCGCGTCCAGCCCGGCCAGCACCGCCGCCTTGCCCGCGAAGGGCAGGCGGATGCCCGCCGACAGGTTGCCGGTCTGCCCGGTGCCCGACTTCGCCTGCGCGTCGCGGTTGAGGTCGATCGGCAGCGTCGTGTCGCCGAGATTGATGTCGATGCGATCGGCGGCGGTCGCGTTATTGATGTTGCTGTCAGGCGCGAGGCCGAGGTCGAGGTCGAGCCGCCACGCGCGCCGCGATCGGATCACCTGGCGAGCGCCGCGGATTGCCGCGGCGACGTCCGGCGGCAGCTCGCCCGATTGCTCGGCCAGGCGGAACTGCCGGTCGGCGCTGCCCATCTGCCCCAGCCCGAGCATCGTACGCGCCAGCTCCAGCCGCACGCGGGTCTGGCCTGGATCGTCGCTCAGGATCGCCTTGTAGGTGTCGGCCGCGCGGGCGAGGTCACCCTGCTCGGCGGCGATGTAGCCGGCCAGGAAGCGGCTGGGCAGCCGCATGTCGGGCGCCTGCGCCAGCGCGTCGATCAGCGGCTGCGCCTCGTCGAAGCGATGCTCCCGCACCAGCGTCTCGGCGCGCGCGAGCAGCTGCTGCGGGGTGATCCGCATCTGGCAGATGCCCGCGACGCAGCTCGGCTGCGCGGTGACCGGAGCGACCTGGGCCGCGGCGGGCAGGGTAGTAAGGAGGAGGCCGGCGGCCGCGAGGAGAATGGTGCTGCGCATCGCGTGCCGCCGTCTGCCTGGGTGCCTGGTCTAGCGCTTCGCGCCCGTGAACGCGCCGTGGATGTCGACCCGCTGGTCGGGCGTGCCGCCGACGATGCGCAGGTTGCCGCCGACGTTCACCGCATCCGGCCCGAAGAAGGTACCATCGATCGAGCTGGCGCCCGCCGCCGACGAACCCTGGGTGATGCCGCTGACGTTGATGGTCTTCACGCCCGAGGCGGTGAGGAAGCGGACATAGTTGCCCTCGCCTGCGAAGCTGCCGGTGAAGCCGCCGCTGCGCAGCAGGTCGATCGTGCCGCTGCCCTTTGCCTCGAAGGTCGAGTTGGTCGGGTAGGTCAGCTTGCTGTCCGGCACCTGATAGCCGTTCATGTTGGCGGCGCCGATGGTACCGGTCACGAACAAGTTCATGGTCTGACGGCTGAAGTCGAGGTCGACGCGGCTGCTGCCAGCGATCCACTGAAAGTAGTTGGGGTTGGTGGTCGCAGCGTCGGACGTCGTGTTACCGACCATGGAGGCGAGAAAGCCGCCGGTGTAGGTGCCGGTGCCGCTCGCCGGGATCTGGCCGCGCGAGGTCTGGTCGCCGAACACCATCACGCCGCGGCCAAAGGTGCCGAAGCCCTGCGCGTCGACGATGTTGCGGACGAAGCCGGCCAGGCTGACGTAGTAGGTCGTGTCCTGACCCGGGCGCTGGTAGAAGAAGGTTGAGGAGTCGGTGGTGGTGGTGCTTGTCCCCGTTTGCGGGTTGACAATCGTCTCGGTCGAACCCGCCTCCAGATAGTTGAAGCCGGCGAAGTTCGGGACGCCCCACTCCGGTGTCCGGAAGTTGTCGAAGTCGGTTCGGTGCGCCGGATCCTGGTAGCGGGTATTGGCCGCACTGACGCCGGCGGCGTTGTCCGCGACGCTCATCACGAAGATGCCGTCGCGCGGATTGTAGGTGATGGTGCCGCTCGGGCTGCGAACGGTGGAAGCGTTGCCCTGGTACACCACGCCGTTGCTGGTCGAGAAGGTCTGCAGCGAGTGGAAGGCGCCGATCGCGTCCCAGCTCTTGGTGGCCGAAACCTGCAGGAAGTGCGCAGGCGTGGGTGCCGGCGGCGTCGTTGCGGTGCCGCCGCCGACGCCGGTGCCGGTGCCGCCGCTACCCGGCGTGGGCGTCGGGGTCGGGCTGGGCGCCGGGGTCGGGGCCGGGGTCGGCGCAGGCGTCGGAGCGGGCGAGGGGCTGGGGGTAGGCGTCGAGATACCGCCGCCTGCGCCGCCATTGCCGTTGCCGCTGCTGGTGCCGCCGCTCGGCGGTGCGATGCTGCCGGCCGTTTCCGGGCCGGACGCGCCGCCGCAAGCGGTCAGCGCGAACAGCGGCAGCGCCGCGATCAAGCTCAGGTGACGCATTGTCAGTCATTCCCCCGTGGAGTGGTCGGGGGCATGACTAGGGCGGAAGGGTTAATACGCCGCTAAAGGCGAGGAGTAATCTTTGCGGCCGAGCAAACGCCGGCTGCCCGACCTACTTGCCCCGGCGCTTGCGGTGGCTCTCCAGGTCGAGCACCGCATTGTCGGCGCCCTCCGGCAGCAGGCCGAGGCGGCGGGCGACCTCCTGGTACGCCTCCACCTCGCCGCCCAGATCACGGCGGAAGCGGTCCTTGTCGAGCTTCTCGCCCGACTGCATGTCCCACAGCCGGCAACCGTCCGGGCTGATCTCGTCGGCCAGGATGATGCGCGGGTAGTCGTTCTCCCAGATCCGCCCGAACTCCAGCTTGAAGTCGACCAGGCGGATGCCGATCCCGGCAAACAGGCCGGTCAGGAAGTCGTTGATGCGGATCGCCATGTCCGCCATGTCGTGAAGCTCGTCCTGCGCCGCCCAGCCGAAGCACAGCACATGCTCCTCGCTGATCATCGGATCGCCGAGCGCGTCGTCCTTGTAATAATATTCGATGATCGTGCGAGGCAGCTGCGCGCCTTCCTCGATCCCCAGCCGCTTGCTGAGCGAGCCGGCCGCGACGTTGCGGACGACGACCTCGATCGGGACGATCTCGACCTGGCGGATCAATTGCTCGCGCATGTTGAGACGGCGAATGAAGTGGGTCGGGATGCCGATGTTGCCGAGCAGGGTAAAGACATGCTCGGAGATGCGATTGTTGAGCACGCCCTTGCCACTGATCGTGCCCTTCTTCTGCGCGTTGAAGGCGGTGGCATCATCCTTGAAATACTGGATCAGCGTGCCGGGCTCCGGACCCTCGTACAGGATCTTGGCCTTGCCCTCGTAGATCTGGCGGCGGCGAGCCATCGGCGGTCCTCGTCAAGAAAGCAGCGCCCCGGCGGCGGAGCGCTGCCGGGGCGGGTAGCGCGCGCCTATATCGGAGGGGGGCGGGGCGCGCAATCAGGCGGCGGGAGTCCGGTCGCGCCCCCACCAGCGCCGGAGCGGCTGGGCGAACCGACGCCAGAGCAGCGCGAGCACGGCCAGGAGCAGCAGGGGCGGGCCGAGCGTCGCGAGCAGCCAGAGCAGCGTCGCGAAGGTCCACTCCGCCGATTCCATGAAGGTCGCCACTGCCCGGGCGATCGTCGAGCGCGGGCCGACGCCGCGGATCGCCTCGCCGGTCGCGTAGTCGAACAGCATCGGTGTGCTCGCCAGGCTGTCGCGACCCTCGGCGACCGCGGCGGCGGTTCCGCGGACCTGATCGTCGAGGGCGGCGCGCTGGCGGAGCAGTTCGGCCCGCTCCGCGCCGGTCAGGCCGGGTCGCGCGAGGTCGCGCTCGATCCGTGCCCGCTCGCCCGCGGCGGCGCGCTGCCCCGCCTCATCGCGGGCGATGCCCGATCCCACGTCGGTGCCGGTGATCTCGGCCGCGGCGAGCATCCCGTCGGCGCGCTCGATCGCGGCGATGCCGGCCCGCCCGAAGCTGCGCGCGAGTGCCGGTGCCAGCTTGAAAGCCAGGCTGGCGTCGATCCGCTCCTCATTCACGACCGAGTAGCGCATGCCGGTGATGCGGCAGCGGGTCACGCCCAGCCGCTCGCAGGCCTGGGCGTGCGCCTCCTGCGCCGCGGCGATCCGCGCCGCCGGGAGCCGGAAGGCATAGTGGTAGGAGAAGGCGACTCCGGGCGCGGCGGTCACCTCGACGCCCGGCCCACCCTCGCGCGCCGACGACGATTGCTCGTCGGTGGCGGCGCCGCACCCGGCGAGCGCCAGCGCGATCAACAGGCCTGCATGCCGCAGCATCGTCTCTCTCCCGCCGTGTTGGCATATCCTACTCTCCCGGTAGAGCATCGAGTCAAGCGCCCCGGGGCCCTTCCGCCCGGGCGCGCCCGCGCCTATGTTGACGGCTATGGCTAGTGGTCGGATCAATTCGCCCGAATCGATGAAGATGGCGAGCGACGTGTTTCACGCTTTCGGCGGTAGCTGGGAGGCGGTCGAGCAGGCCGCGGTGCCGCGCGCCGATGGTGTCCACGTCATCCCACGCCGCGCGATCGCCGACGCGTTGAAGAAAAAGTCTGCCTGAGCGTCACCGGAGGGTCGCCGCCATGGGCCTGACCCTCCTCGCGGTCGTGACGGCGGCGCTGCTGCTACCGGGCATCATCGCCGCACGCGCCATGTTCGAGGCGGCGCGCACGGCGGAGGTCGAACCGGTCATCCCCTCGCTCTCCGGCGCGACCGGCATCGCGCTTGCCGGCGGGTTCAGCGTCATCACCCACTGCCTCTACGTGCTCGCGCTGATCGTCGCCGCGGCGCTGCCGCCGTGGACGCCGCTGCCGCTCGCCGATCCATACGCCATTCTGCTGGCGGGCGATCCGGCCGGCGACCGGCTGCAGGTGGTGCTGGCGCTGGTGCTCGGCCTCATGTGGCTGATCGGCCTGGCGACGCTCATCGGCTTCGTTGCGGGTCGTTTCGTGCTCCGCTACGGCGATCCAGCGATCTTCTACGGCCCATTGGCGGAGGTCCTGCTCGCGGGGCGCGGTCCCAACCGCTTCATCAACGCCTACGTCCTGACCAAGGTGGGAGAGGAAGGCCGCTTCGTCGGCTATCGGGGAACGGTCGCGAGCCTGCTGCGCGATGAGAGTCGCGTGCCTGATCGCGTCGTCCTCAAGAACGTGGCAACCTTCTACCTCGACATACGCAGCGACGGCCCGCCGAAGCGCCGCGAGCAGCCGGAGACGATCGACTGGCTCGTCCTGACCGCCGCCGAGTGGTACAATATCGCATTCCGTGTGTACGAGATCGCGGAGGACGAGCCGGTGTCCTAACGGGCGAACGCAGCGGCGATCAGTCGCTTCGACTGCGCCCACGCCGCGCTTTCCGGCGCGACCAGTTCGACGTGGCCGGTTTTCGCAACGGTGTGGAGGTGGACGCGGTCGCCCTTTGCGGTCGCGCCCGCGACATAGTCGGTCGCCATGCGATAGGGGATGATCTTGTCCTCCCGGCCGTTGACAAGGTCCTGAGGCACGCCGAGCGGCCATAGGCGCGGTACGGAGGTGTCGGCGTAGGGTTCGGGGCGACCGCTGCCGACCAGCTTTGCGACTACGTCGGTACCGCAGCCATTGTCCGGGCTGCTGGCGGTCGCTTCCAGGTCGGGAAGACCGCCGAGGCTCACGACGTGCGCGATCGGGAGCGGATCGTCGGTCCGTAGCGGGCTGGTCGCCGGCAGCCTGCCGCGTGCCGCCAGCCACAGCGCCAGGTGCCCCCCCGCGGAATGGCCAACCGCGACGATGCGGCGCGTGTTGAGCCCGTAGTGCGCGGCGTGGGTGCGCAGCAGGTCGGCCGCCGCGGCCGCATCGGCAAAGGTGCCGGGATAGCCGCCGCCCGCCCGATCGACTCCGCGGTAATCGATGTTCCAGACCGCATAGCCGGCGCGGCGGAGGTCGTCGGCCACCCAGTTCATCAGGCTGCGATCGGCGATGCTCGTCTGCCAGCAGCCGCCGTGTACCATCAGCACCGTGCGGTGCGGCGGCGGCGTCGCGGGCAGCCACAGGTCCACCTTCTGCATCTGATCCGTGCCGTAGGAGAGCGTCTGGTCGGGCCGCGGCTGCGCTCGCTTGGCCAGGTCGGGCCAGGTCAGCAACTGAGCGTTGGCGGGCATCGCGGTCATCCCGAGCGCGGCGGCGAGAAGCAGGCGGAGCATCGCAGGTACCATAGCGTGTGCAGGCGAACGCCCGCCAGCCCGCGAATGCGCTCAACCCGTCCGCATGACCCGGAGGGTGCGCTCCGCCGGATCGACCGGATCAAGCAGGAACATGCCGTGGTCGCGCTGCGCGATCAGCCAGGCGACATGCGCCGGCGAGATCAGCTGGCCGGGCACCAGCCGCGGGACGCCGGGCGGCGCGGGCGCGATTACCTCCGCGGCGATGCGGCCGGCCGCCGCCTCGAACGAGACCTGCTCGACGGCGCCGAAGAAGGCGGCGGCCGGGTTCGCCGCCATCTCGATCGAGAGCGTGTCGAGGGTCGGCACGCTGCCGAGCGGCGCAAGGGCGATCGTGCCCTTTGCCAAGCGATCGACGGCGTCGGCCAGCCCGCGGGCGAGCGCGCGCACGTCGCGCTTGCCCGTGCCGGGGCTCAGCACCGCCAGCAGGTGGCGCGCGGTCGAGAGGCCGGCGGAAACGCGGTGGTGCTCGCTCAGCCAGTCGTCCAGCGCATAGGCCGACACGCCGAGTGCGCTGGTGTCGATCAGCACCTTGGTCTGGTCGAGCGCCGCGCCGGCGGGAAGATCGCCGGTGCCGAACACACGCAGGCCGGGGATCTCGGCCAGCAGCTCGCGCAGCAGCGCCGCCCGGCGGAGCGCGTGGTTCCACATCGACGCTCCCGTCAGCGCGTGCTGGCGGCGGGCCGCGTCCAGGCTCGCCAGGATCGGCACGGAGGGGCTGGTCGTCTCAAACAGCTCGTACGCCATCCACAGCCGCTGCTGATCGATCAGATTGCCGCGGGCGAGCAGCGCGGACCCTTGGGTCAGCGCGCCCATCGTCTTGTGCACGCTGTAGACCGCCATGTCGGCGCCCTGCGCCAGCGGATCGTCGGGCAGCGCGTCGCAGAAGGCAAAGGCGCCGCCCCATGCGGCATCGCAGATCAGCGGGATGTCGCGCGCGTGGCAGAGCCCGGCAAGCGCGGCGACGTCGCTGGTCACGCCGTAGTAGCTGGGTGAGACGATCACGACCGCCCTGGCGCCCGGATGCGCGTCGAGCGTTGCCGCGAGCGCGGCGGGATCGACGCCGTGCTCGACGTCCCAGGCCGGATCGACGATCGCGGGCACGCACGCCGCGTTCAGCCCTGCGACAAGCGCGTGGGCTCGCTCCGCCTTGTGGACATTGGCGGCGAACACGACGGTGTCGCCCGGTGCCGCCACCGCGGCGAGCGCGACGTGCAGGCTCTGGGTTGAACCGCCGGTCGCGAAGCGGCAGAACTCGGCACCCCACGCCTCCGCCGCGATCTCGTGCGCGCGTTGCAGCGCGTGGGCGCTCTCGGTGCGGTCGTCCAGCCCCTTGGGCGTGATCACGTCGGCGCGGAACAGCCGCTTGCCGAGCAGCGCCGTCAATCCCGGCGGTATCGCCGCACCCTGGTGATGAGCGGGCGCGCCGAAGCCGTGCAGCGGACGATGCTCGATCGCGGCGAGCGCATCGAGGAGCGGGGTCTGGTGCTGATCCATCGCCCGGCAGAGCGTGCGTAGCTAACGATCGTTCCCGCTCTGTCCGGTTCTGGCCCAACCAGCGCGAGGCTGCTAGACCGTCGCGTCCATGGCCAGCCAACCCGTCGACCCGATCATCGATGCACCGTTCGACAGCGCCTTGTCGGAGCGCTACCTGGTCTATGCCTTGTCCACGATCACGGCGCGCTCGCTGCCGGACGTCCGTGACGGGCTGAAGCCGGTGCACCGCCGCCTGTTGTGGGCGATGCGGCTGCTCCGCCTCGATCCGGCGAGCGGGTACAAGAAGTGCGCGCGCGTCGTCGGCGACGTGATCGGCAAATATCACCCGCACGGCGATGCGTCGGTCTACGATGCGATGGTGCGGCTCGCGCAGACCTTCGCACTCCGCTACCCGCTGGTCGACGGGCAGGGGAACTTCGGCAACATCGACGGCGATAATGCCGCCGCCTATCGCTACACCGAAGCCAGACTGACCCAGGTCGCGATCGACCTGATGGAGGGGCTGGACGAGGACGCAACCGACTTCCGCCCGACCTACAACGGCGAGGAGCAGGAGCCGGAGCTGTTTCCGGGGCCGTTCCCGAACCTGCTGGCGAACGGCGCCGCCGGCATTGCGGTCGGCATGGCGACCAGCATCCCGCCGCATAACGCCGCGGAACTGATCGACGCCGCCATCGCGCTGATCGACAACCCGCAGGCCGACGTCCTGGCGCACGTCAAAGGGCCGGACTTCCCGACCGGCGGTATCGTCGTCGACGCGCCGGCCGCCATCGCGGAGGCCTATGCGACCGGGCGCGGCAGCTTCCGCGTGCGCGCGCGGATCACCACGGAGCGGGAGAAGGGCGGCGGCTGGCAGCTGGTCGTGACCGAAATCCCGTACGGTGTGCCCAAGGGAAAGCTGATCGAGGGGATTGCTGCCCTCATCAACGACAAGCGCCTGCCGATCCTGGCCGATGTTCGCGACGAGAGCGACGAACAGGTGCGGATCGTGCTGGAGCCGCGGGCCCGCACGGTGGACCCGGCGACGCTGACCGACAGCCTCTATCGCCTGTCGGACCTCGAGGTGCGCGTACCGCTCAACCTCAACGTGCTCGACAAGACGCGGACCCCGCGGGTCATGCCGCTGCGTGACGCGCTCGCGGCCTGGGTCGAGCATTGCTTCGTGGTGCTGCGCCGCCGATCGGAGCACCGTCTCGCGAAGATCGGCGACCGGCTGGAGCTGCTCGGCGGCTATCTGATCGCCTATCTGAACCTCGACCGCGTGGTCGAGATCATCCGGACGGAGGATGAGCCCAAGCCCGTGATGATCGTCGAGTTCGGTCTGACCGACCGGCAGGCGGAGGCGATCCTGAATATGCGGTTGCGGTCGCTGCGCCGGCTGGAGGAGATGGAGCTCGTCCGCGAGCGCGACGCGCTGACGAAGGAGAAGGGTGAGCTCGAGCTGCTGCTCTCCTCCGACGCGCGGCAGCGTACGCGCCTTAAGCGCGACCTTACCAAGGTCCGCGACCGCTACGGCGCCGAGACTGCGCTCGGCAAGCGCCGCACCGATGTGGAGGAGGCGGCGCCCGCCCGCGAGATCCCGCCGGAGGCGATGATCGAGCGCGAGCCGATCACCGTGATCCTGTCGCAGCGGGGCTGGATCCGGGCGATGCGGGGACACGTCGAACTCGCGAGCGCCGAGACGCTGAAGTTCAAGGAAGGCGACGGGCCGCTGTTCGCCTTTCACGCCCATACCACCGACAAGCTGCTGCTCGCCGCCGACACCGGACGCTTCTATACGCTTGCCGCCGACAAGCTGCCGGGCGGCCGCGGCTTCGGCGAGCCGGTTCGGCTGATGATCGATCTGGATGGTAGCGCGGGGATCGTCGCGCTGCTGCGGGCCGGGGCGGCCGAGCGGCTGCTGGTCGCGGCGAGTGACGGGCGTGGCTTCGTCGTCAAGGTCGCCGACACCATCGCCGAGACGCGGAAAGGCAAGACGGTGGTCTCGCCACGCGCGGGCGCGAAACTGACGATCGTGCGCCCGGTCGCGCCCGATCACGACTATGTTGCGGCGGTGGGTGACAATCGCAAGCTGCTGGTCTTCCCCCTCTCCGAGCTGGTCGAGCTGGCGCGCGGACAGGGCGTGCAGCTCCAGCGGTTCCGCGACGGCGGCCTCTCCGACGTCACCACCTTCCGCTACGCCGCGGGTCTCAGCTGGACGATGGGCGGGGAGGCGGGGCGGACCCGGACGGAAGCCGACATGAGCCCGTGGCGCGCGGCGCGCGGTGCGGCCGGACGAATGCCGCCAACCGGTTTTCCCCGCGACAATCGGTTCTGATCCGGCGCGGGCCGGGCCCTTCAGATCCTAAGACTCCCCATTGCTGCGAACAGCTTAGGACCGGCTTAACCATTGGGCGGGTAGCGCCGCGGGCGTGATGCTGTTCCGCAAGCGGCCTGCCGCCTCCGAGCTCGTGCCCCTTGCGCCCACGCCGCTGTCCGATGCCACGCGCGTGCTGGAGCAGCAGCATGTCGAGCCGGTGCTCGACCTCTTGCCCATTCCCGCCACCATCGTCCGCCATTCCGGCGACGCCCTGGTGCTGGAGGCGAGCAACCAACCGTTTCGCGCGGCCGGCTTTGGCGGAGCGACGGCCGACGTATCGCCGTTCCTGCGCCTGCTCGGCGGTCGACTGAGCGACTTTCTCCGCTCGGACGAGCTGCACCGTTCTTTCGCTTGGCAGACCGGCGACGCGATCGAGCCGCGCTACTTTCGCGTGACCTTTGCCCGGCGCCGCGGCACCGAGCGCGACGGGCGCTGCTTCGTCGCTTTGGTCGATCAGACCGGCGAGCAGCGGACCGAGATCAGTCTGCGCCGCGAGATGATGTCGGACAGCCTGACCGGCCTGCCCAACCGCGGCGGCTTCGGCGATGAGGTGGAGGCGTCCTTCTCCCCCGATGCTGCCGATCGGCATGCGGTCATGATCGTCAACCTCAACCGCTTCAGCCGCGTCAACGCCTGCATGGGCAGCCTGGCCGGCGACGAACTGCTGATCTCCGTCGCGCGCCGGATCAAGGGCGCGCTGCGCGGGCGCGACACGCTGGCCCGGATCGGCGGGGACGAGTTCGGCGTCCTGCTTCAAACCGACGACGGCGCGGCCGACGCGCTGATGGTGGCGGAGCGGATCGGGGCGGCGCTGGCGGCGCCGTTCCGCCTCACCGACTTCGAGATCCGGATCGATTGCTCGATCGGCATCGCACTCGGCAAGGACGACATCGCCGAGCCGGAGGACCTGATCCGCCACGCGCAGGTCGCGGTGAAGCGCGCCAAGAAGACCGGCAATACCGAACTTTACAACCACTCGACCTTTGATGTGGTCCGCACCCAATTCGGGATTGAGACCGCACTGCGCCGCGCGATCGACAATGGCGACATGCGGCTAAGCTTTCAGCCGATCTGCGACCTGGCGACAGGGCGGATCGTGTCGTTCGAGTCACTCGCACGCTGGGCGCCGGACGGGCGCGAGGTGTCGCCGTCGGACTTCATCCCGGTGGCGGAGGAGTGCGGCCTGATCGTGCCGCTCGGCCGCTGGGCGATGGACGAGGCGGCGCGAACAATCGCCGCCTGGGACAAGCGGGCCGGTGGCTATTGCGGGGCGAACCTCGCGGTCAACCTGTCGGCGATCCAGCTGCAGCGCGACCAGATCGCATCGCTTGTCGGCCGCACCCTCGACAGCCACGGCGTCGCGGGCAGTCGCATGATGCTGGAGCTGACGGAAAGCGCGATCGTCAGCGATCCCGACCGGATCGCCGAGACGCTCCATGCGCTGAAAGAGCTGGGCGCGACGATCGCCATGGATGACTTCGGCACCGGCTATTCCAACCTGGCGGTGCTGCAGCGACTGCCGATCGATGTTCTGAAGATCGATCGGAGCTTCGTGTCGGGCATGCTGAGCGACCGCGACAAGGTCGCCATCGTCCGCGCGGTGCTCAGCCTCGCCCAGGCGCTCGGCATGCGGACCACCGCTGAGGGCATTGAGACCAACGAGCTCGCACAGACGCTCGCCGCGCTCGGCTGCAGCTACGGCCAAGGTTTCCTCTACGCGCGCCCGCTGGAGGCGGATGCCGCGTTTCAGCTGCTCTCCGCGCGCAACGCCGCGTCGACCGCCTGATCGACGATCGCAGCTAGGGCGTCGCCGTCCGGAAAGCCGGCGGCGATCCAGGCATCTTCGATCCCGTGCAGCGTCGCCGCGACCAGCGGCCCGCGGCTGAGCCCGCGCCCGACGAGCACGCCGCCGCTCACCGGCAGGCGCGGCGGCACCCAGCCGGCGAGCGCCGCGATGTCGGCGAGTGGTCGGTCCGAGAGCAGCAGGCGATCGATCGCTCCTTCGATGCCCAGCCGATAGCCGAGCGCCTGGGGCGAGAAGTCGCCAGCGTCTTCCGCCGCAATCTCCAGGCGCTTGCGCTGCAAATTCGAGAGCTTCAGCCGGGCGCCGACCTCCGCCACCGCGTCGCGCGGCAGCAGCGCGACGAGACGGCGGAGCGGATCGGGCGCAATGCCGACCGCCGCCTCCCGCTGGGCGAGCCATGTCAGCCGATCGGTCGACGCAACCTCCGGCAGCACCGGCAGCAGGATGCCGTGGTCCAGCATCAACGCCGTGACCCGCACCGCATCGCGCGCGACCAGCAGCTTCAGCAGCTCGTCGCGGATCCGCTCGCGTGAGAGCGCCATCAGGTCGTTGGCGCGGCGGCTGCACGCCGCCAGCCCGTCCGCGTCGGGTGCATCACCGAAGCGCGCGAGGAAGCGGAAGAAGCGCAGGATGCGCAGGTGATCCTCCGCGATCCGGATGAGCGGATCGCCGATGAAGCGCACCCGCCGCTCGGCTAGATCATCAAGACCCCCGAAGTAGTCGAACACCGCGCCGGTCAGCGGATCGGCGTAGAGCGCGTTTATGGCGAAGTCGCGCCGGGCCGCGTCCTCCCGCCAGTCGGAGGTAAAGGCGACGGTCGCGTGGCGACCATCGGTCGCGAGGTCGCGCCGCAGGGTGGTGACTTCGACCGGGCCGCTCTCGATCACCGCGGTGATCGTGCCGTGAGCGAGGCCGGTCGGCACCGCCCTGATCCGTGCGGCGTCCAGCCGGTCAAGCACCGCCTCGGGCGCGTGGACGGTCGCGAGATCGACGTCGGCTACGTCGAGTCCGAGCAGCGTGTCGCGCACGGCGCCGCCGACGAAGCGCACCTCCCCCGCCGCGGCGCCGAGCACCGTGCAGAGTTCGTCCAGGCCGGCGCGGGCACGCCAGGGCGCGTCGGGGAGTGACGTCATGACAGTCGGCGCGTCAGGTTGATCAGGATCGCCGCGGTTGCTCCCCAGATACGCCGGCCTTCCCATTCGATCTCGAAATAGTCGCGCCGCACGCCGCGGTACATCGCCGTGGCCGGTCGGTGGTTGGCGGGATCGAGAAGGAAGGCGAGCGGCACCTCGAACACCTCGGCGACCTCCGCCTCGTGCGGGACAAGCGGCAGGTCCGGCGGGACGATGCCGAGCACGGGCGTGATGAGGTAGTTGGTGCCGGTCCGGTAGCGATCGATCGCGCCGACGACCTGCACGGCGGCGGGATCGAGCGCAATCTCCTCCTCCGCCTCGCGCAGCGCCGCCGCGACCGCATCGGCGTCGCCCGGATCGACGCGGCCGCCGGGCAGCGCGACCTGACCGGCATGCTGGCGTAGCTGCTCCGTCCGGCGGGTCAGGATCACGCCGGGCTCGGCGCGGTCGGTGACGGCGATCAGCACCGCAGCCTCCGCGGCGGGAGGCGCATCGTCCAGCTCCAGCTCGCGCAGGTCGGCGCGGAGCAGCTCCAGTTCATGGTCCGCTCGGGTCGCGGTCGCGGCGCTCAGCCGCTCGATCAGGGTCACGCGGGCTCCAGCGGGAAGAAGGCGCCGTTGCTCAGGATGCCGGGCCGGTCCGCGTCAGTTTCGAGCGCGAGGGCGACCAGCTCGTAGTAGACAGGCCGGGCGACCAGCGCCTCCAGTCCGCCGCGGACGTGGAGGTAGGGGCGAGGACCATCGGCGGCCTGTGCGAAGCGCAAGGCGTGCTCCGGCCCCGCGATCACCAGATCGCCGGTGTTGAGCTGAAACGCGACCCGACCGTTCGCGGCCTTCATCGCGGTGGCCACGAAGGGCGCATCCTCGACCGCGATGTCGAGCTTCTCGCCCGGCGTGACCAGCACGTAGCCGCCGTCGGGCTCCCGCCGCAGGATCGAGGCAAACTTGCGCACCATCCCGCGGCGGCCGATCGGCGCTCCCTGGTGATACCAGGTGCCGTCGCGTGCGATCCGCATCTCGCTGTCGCCGCAGTGGGCGGGGTGCCAGCGCTCGACCGGAGCAGGGATCGCCGCCGCGATGGCCGCCGCAACCTCATCCATCGTCAGCACGTGGAGATCGGGCGGGGGCGGCATCGGCATGGCGGCGATGTAGCGCGGGAGTGGCGAAAGGAAAGGCTACAGCCCCTCGCCGCCAACCCAGTGCGCGTTGGAGAGCCGCCGCGCGAGCGACCACGTCTGGGTGCGGATGTCGGGCACCGCCACGATCTCCCAGAAGGCGCCGCGCGTCATCGGGCCGAGCGCATAGAGCCAGGCGGACGCGCGCCCTCCGCCATCGATGGTCGCGGCGCTCGCGTCGACGTCGATGCCGAGGTGGGCGGCGTCCGGGCGGATCAGCCCGCGCTCGCGCAGGCTCGCCAGCAGCGGCTCGGCGGTGCGGGTCAGGTCGCCCTGCGGACCGATCGCGTTGACGATCCGGGTGACGGGCAGCACCACTTCCTCGTCGCGGCCGCGAGGCCGCCAGTGAACCGCAACGCCGGTCGCCGTCGCTTCGAAACGCGCCGGCTTGCCCGCCACCACCTGCAGCTGCCCGCGCGCGATCATCGCCTGGAGCCGGTCGTGGACCTCGGGCGCCAGACGGTGGCGGTGGACGTCCCACCAGGGGCGCAGGTGCCGCAGGAAGCGGGCGCGCTCTGCGTCGCTCGCGTTCGCCCACATGGCTTGTGTGAACGGGCGGAGCTCGTCCACGGCCTGGCGCCAGCCGATCGCGGTCCCGCGGTCCCGCACGCGCCGGACCAGCGCGGACGCGGAAAGTTTCGGCCGCTCGTTGATCCGCTGCCACGCCGCGCCCGCGCGGTCGTGCGGCCGCGGCAGCAGCCCGCGGCGCGACATCGCGACGATCTCCCCGCCGAAGCCGTTCGCCTCCAGCATCAGTGCGACATCGACCGCGGTCAGCCCGCTGCCGATGATCAGCACCCGGTCCGTGTCGACCAGCCCGGCGGCGATGTCCGCATCCCAGGGATCGCCGAAGTAGCGTGCGCCGGGGAGTGTCTCGGGCCGCAGCCCGGGAGGCGTGTGGGGTGGCAGGTTACCGACCGCGAGCACCGCCGCGTCGGCCCGGACGGTTGTGCCGTCGGCGAAGCGGACGCAGGCGGTGCCGTCATGGATCACGTCCGTCACCTCGCCGGTCACGATCCGCAACCGATCGGGCGCGCGGGCGGCGGCGGCGGCGAGCTGTTCGGCCAGGTAGATGCCGTAGGTCAGCCGCGGGATGAAGGCGCTCGGCGCCTCCCGCACGCCGCGCGCCTCCAGCCAGCGGACGAAGTGGCCCGAATCGTCAGGGAGCGCGCTCATGTTGCCGGCGCGGACGTTTAGAACATGGTCCGGGTGCGCGGCGCCGTAAGCCAGCCCCTTGCCGACGACCGGGCGCCGCTCGATCAGCGTCGCGCGCGGCCCCTCGTGACGCAGCAGGTTGATCGCCTGGAGCGCGCCGGAGAAGCCTCCGCCGATGATGGCGACATGCTCGATGCCCACGCGACGGTCGCTAGATCTCGTACTCGGGCCGCCACTCGGGCTGCTGATAGGCGGGCGGCGGGCTGCCGGGCTGGCGCGCGACCATCTGCGAATACAGCCGCTTGACCGTGTTGCTGCCGGTCCGGGTGAACAGGTTGGGCAGCAGCCCGTGGATCATGCAGGCGACGCCCCCCGCGATCAGCCGCGCACCGAAGCTGGTCGCGACACCGAGGTGCTCGGCGTAGCTCTCGCCGACACTGCGCGGGTGGTCACGGAACCAGCGATCGATCAGGGTGCCAGGCATGATCGTACCATAGCGCGCTAGGGCCGGGGTGTCAGCGCCCCCTGGCGCTGACGCTCGCGCTCGTAATCGATCGAGTCGAGGATTCGCCCGCCCGCCATGAACACCGCGATTGGGCACACCGCGAACAGCAGCCACCCGCCCCAGCCAGGGTATTGCTGCAGATAGTGGACGCCGCGCTCCGTCGCGCCGACCGCGAGACCGTAGATGACGAGGAACGCCTCGAACTTGGTCTTGATGGTGAACAGCTTTTTGACGCGCGACCACATGCCTGAACGTTAAGCAGGTGGCGTGCCAACCGCAAGAAACCGCGGATCCCGCGTTAAGGCGCTTGGTTACCTGTCAATCAATTCGACAAGGTCGAGCGCGGCGAGCAGCGCGCGGTAGGCGCGCTCGATCTGCGCAATCAGGTCGGGATCACCGATCGAGTTGAAGGCGATCGCCGCCGGCCAATGCTCCTCCACCACCCCGGCGATCCGATCGATACGCGCGTCATCGACGAGGAAGCGGGGATCAACGGTCGCGGGGTCGGCAACGACGCGCAGCCGCAGACAGGCGGGGCCGCCGCCGTTCGCCATCGACTCGCGCACGTCCACCACCTCCACGCGCCGGATCGGGCCGTTGCCGGCGAGATGAGCCTGGAGCCACGACCAGACGCTCGGCGTGGCGCGCGCCTCCGCCGGCACGATCAGCGTCGTCGTGCCGTCCGGCAGCGTCACCAGCTGCGCGTTGAACAGGTAGGATCGGATCGCGTCCTCAAGGCTGACCGCGGCGGCCGGCACCTCGACGATCTCGACCGACGGCAAGCGGGCGCGCAGCGCGTCGAAGAAGCGCTGCCTGTCGTCGAACGCCTGCTCGTGCGCGAGTAGGACCTGGAGGTTGGCGACCGCGACCACGTCGTTGTGGAAGGCGCCAGCGGCGATCGCTTCGGCCGACTGCCGAACAAGCAGCGCGTCCACGCCGTGGCGACGAGCGACGGCCGCGCTCGCCTCACGGTGCTGACGCGCCGGGAAGTGTCCGCCACCCTCGCCGTAGACGAACACCTCGACGCCGGGTGCATCGTGCGCCTCAGCCAGCCGCATGTGGTTGGCCGCGCCCTCGTCACCGAAGGGCGGCGGGATCGGCGCGTGCACTGCGAAGCTCGGGTGAGCGAAGGCGAGAAGCAACTGCGCGAGCGTCGCCGGCCACTCGTGGCTGCGATGCGGCATGGTTCCGAGGTTGGCGACCGTCAGATGGCAGCGCCCGTCGGCGGTGTCGGCGGCGGGCGAGACGGTGGCGGCATTGGCCGCCCACATCGGCGAGGCGGACAGCGCCTGCGCGCGCAGGTGCGATGGAGCGTGCGCGTAATCCGTGGCCAGCCTCGTGAGCCACGCATGGTCTGGGCGCGGGTGGGGCAGGAGGATGCCCTGGGTCAGCCCGAGCGCCAGATTGGCTCGCATCTTGGCCAGCCCCTGCAGCGCCGCCGCACGCGGATGCGACGTCGCGCCAGCATTGCCGGTGGCGGCGAGGTTGCCGGGGCTCAGCCCGGCATAGTTGTGGCTCGGCCCGACGATCCCGTCGAAATTGATCTCGCGGATCATCGCAGTGCCTCAGCGCGCGACATGGCTGATCGTGTCGCCCGCAGTCACGTTCAGCGTGCTGGCGCTCGCCGGATCGATGATGCCGTCGGCGAAATGGCCGAGGCAGGCGCGGAAATGCCGCAGCCGCCCGGTCGCGAGCAGGGCGGGTGCCTTCAGCGCGGCGACCGCCGTGACCTCCGCATCGCGGGCGCCCCGAATGGTTGCGACCTGGTCCGTCCGCGCGGTCATGGTCGGGCCGCCGTCGAAGATGTCGACGTACTGCTCGAACGCGAAGCCTTCGTTCTCCAGCATCCGCATCGCGGCGCGCCCGGTCGGGTGCGGCAGCCCGACGACCGCGCGGGCGTGTTCGCCGAGCATGGCCGTATAGATCGGGTGCTTGGGCATCAGGTCGGCGATGAACTGGTTGCCGTTCACCGCATTGAAGGCGTCGGCCTCCTGGAAGTTCATCCCGAAGAAACGGCCAGCGACGCCGTCCCAGAACGGCGATCCGCCCGCCTCGTCGATCACGCCGCGCAGCTCGGCGAGGATGCGGTCGGCGAAGCGCGCGCGGTGGGCGCGGATGAACAGGTAGCGGCTGCGCGCGAGCAGCAGGCCGAGCCCGCCCGCGCGCTCGGCCGGGTGGAGGAACAGCCCGCCGACCTCGCTCGACCCTTCCAGGTCGTTGACCAGGCTCAGCACCTCGGCGCGGAAGGTGCGGGCGAGCTCCACCGAGTGCTTGGTGATGGTGCCGATGCGATAGCTGTAGAAGGGCCAGTGCTGGCCGACCTGGGTGAAAATCTGGCAGGTCCCGCGCACGTCGCCCGTGGCCAGATCCTCCAGCACCAGCACGAACAGCTCGTCGGTGAGCGTGTCCTCGTCGCGCGCGAAGGCGGCGGCGCTGCGCTCCAGCTTGGCGGAAAGCGCCTGCTTGTCGGGCGGCAGGTTGGTGAAGCCGCCGCCGGTCAGCTTCGCCATCTCGTAGAGGTGCTGCAGGTCGGCGTCGGTCGCCGGGCGGATGAGGTGGGTCACGGCGCGCCCTTCTCGACGATGCGGACGATGGTGAGCGCCGCCAATTGCGCGCGTTCGGGCAGGCTTTCCGGAATCAGATACTCGTCGGCGGAGTGGATGGCGCCGCCGCGCGCGCCCATCGTGTCGACCACGGGCACGCCGCAGGCGGCGATGTTGTTGCCGTCGCAGACTCCTCCGGTCGCGGCGAAGCCGACCGATACGTCGAGCGCGGCGCCCGCGGCCGCTACCATGTCCTGCAAGGCTTTGATCTTGTCACTCGATGGCTTGGGCGAACGATTGAAGCTGCCGTGAGAGGTAATCTCAACCTCGTGCTCGGCCGCGACCATATTCACTGCCGAGCGCAGGTGGGTCGACGCCCGCTCGACGTCGTCGAGCGTCGCGGGCCGGAAGTTCACGCGCAGGATCGCCAGATCGGGCACGACATTGTTCGGTCCACCGCCGTCGATCCGCGCCGGATTGACGCCGAGGCGCGGGCCGGCGGCGTTGCGCAGCCTGACCGCGAGGTCGGCGGCGGCGACCAGTGCGTTGCGCCCGTCCTCCGGATTGCGCCCGGCGTGCGCGCTGCGTCCCCGCACGACCAGCGAGAAATTGCCGGTGCCGCCACGCGCGCCGGCGAGCGTGCCGTCGGCGAGCGCTGGCTCGAAGGTCAGCGCCGCCACCTTGCCGCGGCAGGCCCGCTCGATCAGCGCCGCGGAGGAGAAGGAGCCGGTCTCCTCGTCCGCGTTGATGACGACCTCATAGCCAAGCCGGCTCGAAAGCGACGATCGCTCGACCGCCTCCAGCGCGGCGAGCATGATCGCGAGCCCGCCCTTCATGTCGGCCACGCCGGGGCCGTTGATCCGACCATCCGGGAGCGTGCGAACGGACTGGAACGGGTGGTCGGCCGGGTACACCGTGTCCATGTGGCCGGTGAAGAGCATCTGGACGGGGGCGTCCGGCCGGACACGCAGGTGCAGGTGGCGACCGTGTGCCAGCGGTTCGACTTCGCCGTCCGGCGCGACCCGCTCGACGAACGTCGGATCGACGTAGCCGAGCGTGCCGGGCAGCGTGCCGAAGGCGTCGGCGAGCAGATCGGCCACGCGCGCCAGCCCGGGAAGGTTGCCCGTGCCGCTGTTGATGGCGCTCCAGGCGAGCGTCCGCTCGCGCATCGGCGACGCCGCGGCGCGTGCGATCAGCTCCTGCTCGGTGCGCGACAGCCTCCCCATGCAGGCGGCTGTAGCCTTGTCAGAAGGCGTAGACCAGCGATGCGCGGCTCGTGGTATCGGTGTTGACCCGCCCGATCGGCGGCTCGCTCTCGTGGCTAACCTGGTAGGACAGCTGCGCCGAAAGCGGCCCGAACAGCTTGGCCGCGAGCGCGGTGCGGCTGGTCACCGTCGAGTTCATGTTCTGGAGATAGGCGGACGCGTCCTGCGACAGGGTGACGCCGGGCGAAAGCCGCCAGTCGAAGTCGAGACTGCCGCGCGCGCCGAACTCGTTCTCGCGCGTCAGGTCGGTGAAGGCGGTGTTGCGGAACGACGGGCCGACCTCGACGTCCAGCGTCAGCGCGCTGGTCCGCAGCGCCGTGTAGCCCGCTCCCGCCGAGGCCGAGTAACGCTGGTTGTAGCCGAGGAACCGGTCGCTCTCGAACTGGGCGGCGCCGTACGCGTACAGCCGGTCATCGACCTTGAAGTTGGGTTCGTAGGCGACGAGGTAGTGCTCGCGCGTAGTGACGCCCAGGCTCTCCTGATACTCGGCAAGCAGCTTCAGCTTGTGGCGCCACTGCAGCCCCTCCCGCGTCAGCTCGCTCGCTGCGGTCAGGCCGACGTTGCGGGTGTTGCCGGTGGTGAGAAAGCCGCCGAGCTCGAACTTGCCCTTCATGAGCTCGAAAAAGCCGGCCTGGCGCAGCGTCGCGGATGCCGCCTCGGCGCGCGCGGCACGCCATGCGCTGGTCATGCTGCGGATTTCGGCCGCTGAGTCCGGGGCGGCGTTGATCGCGTACTTGGTGATCGTGCTCACCTCCGCCTCGCTGCCGCTGGTCATGGCGGCGTCCAGCATCGCCTTGACCGGCGCCGGGATCGGCTGCTGCTCCGTCACGACGGTCGGCAGCGCAGGATCGGCATCGGCGTTGGCGAGCGTCAGCAGCGCCAAGGAGGCGAGGAGGACACGCATGGCCGTCTCCATAGCAGATCAGCCTGCCGCTACGGCTTCGGTCCGGCGTGCTGGCGGAGCACTTGGTCGAACGCCGCCAGCACAGCTTCGTAGAGCGCGCGCTTGAACGGCACGATCATGTGCGGCAGTTCGGCCGGGTCCGACCATTTCCAGCTGCGGAACTCCGGGTGCGCGGTCCGAATGTCGATGTCGCTCTCCTCGCCGGTAAAGGCGAACAGGAACCAGCGCTGGCGCTGGCCGCGCCACTTGCCTTTCCACAGCTTGCCGATCAGCTCGTCGGGCAGGTCGTAGCGGAGCTCGTCGGGCGCCTCGGCGAGAAGGGACAGGTGCTCGGGGCGGATGCCGGTCTCCTCGCCGATCTCGCGAATGGCAGCGGTCAGCGCGTCCTCGCCGTCGTCGATCCCGCCCTGCGGCATCTGCCAGGCCTCCAGCGTCGAATCGAGCCGCTGACCGACGAACACCTGGCTCGCGCGGTTGACGATCATCGCACCCGCGCAGGGGCGATAGGGCAGGTCGCTGAGCGCGTTCATGCCGCCGCCGCCTGCGCCATGACGCGGGTCGCTTCCGCTTCCGCGATGACCGGCCTGGCCGCGAGCAGGAAAGCGTTGATGTCGGCGGCGGACGACGGGATCGCCTTTCGGATCGTCGCGAAGCCGTGGACGTTGCCGACCGCTTCCCGGAACACGACCGGCACGCCGGCGAGCGCCAGCGCCGCGGCGTAGGCGCGGCCCTGGTCGCGAATCGGATCTAGCCCCGCGGTCAGCACCACCGCGGGCGGCAGTCCGGCGACGTCGCCGGCGAGCGGCGAGAACCGCGGATGGGCCGGATCCCCTGCATAGCTTTCCTGGAACCAGGCCATCGCTTCGCGGGTGAGGACGCGTCCTTCCGCGAACTGGTCGAACGAGGCGTAGGCCTTCGACATGTCGGCGGCGGGATAGATCGGCAGTTGCGCGATCACCGGCACCGCCGCCGGGCGATCGCGCAGGTCCACAGCGACCGTGATGGTCAGGTTGCCGCCCGCGCTGTCGCCGCACAGCACCAGGCTGGTGACCACGCGGCCGAGTGCTGCCGGGCTGTCGGCGACCCAGCGCGCGGCGGCTTCCGCATCGTCGGGCGCGGCCGGCCAGGGATGCTCGGGCGCCAGGCGATAGTCGACCGAGACCACCGGCAGGTCGAGCGTGCGCGCGATCTCCGCGCAGAGCGCCGCGTGGCTGTCGAGATCGCCGATCACCCAGCCGCCGCCGTGATAGAACACCAGCGCCGGTCCGGGCTCCCGCCGTTCGCGCGCGTCGAACAGCCGCGCCGGAATGGTGCCGGCCGGACCTGGAATGGTCAGGTCGGTCATCACGGCAAGCTCGCCGACCGGCAGGTCCGTCAGGTCGCGCATCGCACTGAACATCTGGCGCGCGGCGACCGCGCCCACTTCATGCGTGCGCGGCCCGGGCAGCGCGTTCACATAGGCCAGGAACTGCGCGACGTCGGGTCGGGTGTAGTGATCGGTCACGCGGGCTCCTCATGGCGCACTCGGCTCGGGCGCCCTACCTAGGAAGCGTGATCGCGGTCGTCCATCATCCCGATTATGTCGCGCCGGCGCCGCCGCGCAGCACCTATCAATGGAACAAGAACGGGCTGGTCCGCGACCTGTTGCGCGATCAAGGCGCGGCGATCGACTGGCACGAACCCGAGGCCATGCCGCGCGCCTGGGTGGAGGCGGTGCACGACGCCGATTACGTGGCGGAGGTCGCGGAAGCGCGGGTGCCGGCCGCCAAGGAGCGCCGCATCGGCTTTGCAGTGACGCCGTTCGTCGCGCGGCGTGCCTTCTTGGTGCCGGGCGGCACGTACCTCGCAGCCCGGCTGGCGATCAGTCGCGGTTTCGCGGCGAACACCGCCGGTGGCAGCCACCACGCCCTGGGCGACACGGGGGCGGGCTATTGCGTCTTCAACGATCTCGCGATTGCGGCGGTCCGGCTGGCGGAGGAGGGGCGGCGCGTGCTGATCGTCGATGTCGACGTCCACCAGGGCGACGGCACTGCGGCGCTGACCGCGGGACGGCCGGATATCGCCACCTACTCGATCCACGCCGAGAAGAACTTTCCCGTTCGCAAGGCGCGCTCGACGCTCGACGTGGCGCTGCCCGACGGGGTGAACGACGACGGCTACATGGCGGCGCTCACCGCCACGCTGCCGCCGATGGTGGAGGAGGTCGCGCCCGACCTGATCCTCTACCAGGCCGGGGTCGATCCGTTCGCGGGCGACCGGCTGGGGCGGCTGGCGCTCTCCCGCGAGGGGTTGGTCATGCGCGATCGGTGGATCGCCGACTTCGCCAAGGCGCGCCGCTTGCCGCTCGCCAGCGCGCTCGGGGGTGGGTACGGCAGCGATCCAATGGAGGTGGCGGAGCGGCACCTGACTTCGATCATGACGCTGGGCGGTGTCTTCGCGATGGAACCGCTTGCGAAATGAAGGGTATGGGCGGCATGACCGCGCCCTCGCTCCTATGGTTCCGACAGGACCTGCGCCTTGCCGATCATCCCGCGCTCGTCGCCGCCGCGGCGGCCGGTCCCGTCATACCGGTCTACGTCCTCGACGACGAAGGGCCCGGCGACTGGGCGATCGGCGGGGCGCAGCGCTGGTGGCTGCACGGCAGCCTGGCGTCGCTGGCGAAGGACCTGGAGGCGCTCGGCTCGCGGCTGATCCTGCGGCGGGGCAGGTCGGAGGCGGTGCTTGCCAACCTGCTGGAGGAGAGCGGTGCCGAGCGCGTCCACGCGACCAAGCACGGCGAACCCTGGTGGCGAGCGGCGGACGCGGCGCTCGGCGAGCGCATCGAGCTGCATGACGGCAACCACCTCGCCCCGCTCGGTTCGATCTGCACCGGCGGCGGCAAGCATTACCGTATCTACGGCTCGTTCTGGAAAGCGCTGCAGGGTTCGCTGCCGCCCGAGAAGCCGGTGCCCGCACCCAAGAAGCTGACCGCACCCGCCAGATGGCCGAAGGGCGACAAGCTCGCCGACTGGCACCTGCTCCCCACCAAACCGGATTGGGCGAGCGACTTCCACGGCACGCCGGGTGAGGCGACCGCGCAGAACACGGTGCGCGCCTTTGCTGCAAAGGTCGGCGACTATGAGGCGCATCGCAACCTGCCGGCGGAGGAGGGAACGTCGGGACTGTCCCCGCACCTCCACCATGGTGAGGTCTCGCCGCGCGCGGTCTGGCATGCAATGGCGGGCCACAAGGACGCCGAGAAGTTCCTGAGGGAGCTCGCCTGGCGCGACTTCACCGACAATCTGACGCTCGACCTGCCCGACTATGCCGACCGCAACGGCCGCCCCGCCTTCGACAAGATGAAGTGGCGCAAGGCGCCGAAGGAGCTGCGCGCCTGGCAGCAGGGGCGCACCGGCTACCCGATCGTCGATGCCGGCATGCGCCAGCTGTGGCAGAGCGGGTGGATGCACAACCGGGTGCGGATGATCACCGCCTCCTTCCTGATCAAGCACCTGCTGATCGACTGGCGGGAGGGCGAGCGCTGGTTCTGGGACACGCTGGTCGATGCGGATTACGGCAACAATTCGGTCAACTGGCAGTGGATCGCGGGATCGGGGGTCGATGCCAACATGTGGAGCCGGATCATGACCCCGATCGGCCAGTCGGAGAAGTTCGCCGCCGCGGACTATATCCGCCGCTGGGTGCCCGAGCTCGCCGACCTGTCCGACGCCCACATCCACGATCCGGAGACGAACGGCGTCCGGCCCGACAATTATCCCGCGCCCATCATCGGGCACCGCGAGGCGCGCGAGCGGGCACTGGCGGCGGGGCGCGCGATCCGCTGACGCTTGCCACGTCGTTCGCCTGATCTAATAGGCGCGGGGCATGGACGTAGGGGTACCGAACCGGGGCAGACGGCCGATCGACCGGGCGCGGGTGCGCGCCGGCGGCGGGTGGATGAACGCGGTCGCGCCGCTCTGGCACCGCATGCTCGACCGGATCGATCGCGGGCTGGCGGCGGGCGCGATCGAGGCCACGCTGCCCGACGGCACCGCGCGGTTGCTCGGCGGGCGTGCGGACGGTCCGGTCGCGGTGGTCGACGTGCGCCGTTGGCGTGCGCTGTGGCGGCTGGCGGCCGGCGGCTCGGCGGGCTGGTACGAGGCCTGGGCGGCGGGCGACTGGGCGAGCCCGGATCCGGTGCCGCTGTTCGATCTCTTCATGCGCAATCGCGTGAGCCTGGGACAAGTCGCTCGCGCGTCGGCATTTTCGAAACAGGTCCGGCTGCTACGCCACTGGCTGCGGCGCAACACGCCGGCGCGGGCGCGGGCGAACGTCGCCTATCATTACGACCTCGGCAATGACTTCTATCGGCCGTGGCTCGATGACGGCATGACTTATTCGAGTGCGCGCTTTCCGGAGTCGGGCATGAGCTTGGAAGCGGCGCAGCACGTGAAGCTCACAGAGCTGCTTGCCCGCACCGCGACGGCGGCGGGGGACACGATCCTGGAGATTGGCTGCGGCTGGGGATCGTTCGCGCGGGTGGCGGCAGACGCGGGCGTCGCGGTTCACGGCATCACGCTCTCGACCGAGCAGCGTGCCTATGCGGCCGCGCGGCTAACTGATGCGCCGCCCGGCACCCGCGTGACCATTACCGACTACCGCGACGTCGTCGGAACCTACGACGCGGTCGTGAGCTGCGAGATGGTGGAGGCGGTCGGACGCGAATACTGGGGCGACTACCTCCGCACCATCGCGCGGGTGCTGAAGCCCGGCGGTCGGGCCGCGTTGCAGCTCATCACGATCGACGACGCGATCTTCGAATCCTACAGCAACAACGTTGATTTTATTCAGGCTTACGTCTTTCCCGGCGGCATGCTGCTTTCCGAGCGGGCGTTTCGGGCGGAGGCGGCGCGGGCAGGGCTGCACTGGCAGGAACGGGTCGCCTTCGGCGAGGATTACGCGGAGACGCTGCGGCGCTGGCGGGAGCGGTTCGATGCCGCGGTCGCACAGCACCGCCTGCCATGGGAGTTCGATCGAGAATTCATTAACTTGTGGCGCTATTATCTTATGTACTGCGAAGGTGGGTTCCGCGGTGGCGGCATCGATGTGCTCCAGGTCACGCTGATCAAGGGGGAGTGATGCGGCGGTTTGTCCTGCTTGCCGCGGCGCTGCTGGCGGCGTGCGCGCCGACCGTGCGGTCCGGGGCGCCACGCGGTCCCGTCCGGCTGACTGCCGGAACGGACGCAGCGCTGCGCCAGGTTGGGGCGGAAGTGCTGTTCTGGTCGCAGGAGCAGCGCGACCGGCACTTCCCGCACATGGAGCAGGTCTTCCCCACCCACGTCGTGCGGGCGGGCAACCGCCCGCGACCGCTGCCCACCGGGGCGCCGCTAGCGGTGCGCGCCGCCGACCTCGATGCCTTCATGACTGCGCAGAACGTCGCTGGCCTCATCGTCGTTCAGGATGGTAAGATCCGGCTGGAGCGTTACACTCGCGGCCTTGATCGCCGAGGGCGCTGGACAAGCTTCTCCGTCGCGAAATCCTTCACCTCCACGCTGGTCGGGGCGGCGATCCGCGACGGCCACATTCGCTCGGTCGATGAGCCGGTAACCAGGTACATTCAGGAGCTTCGCGGCAGCGCCTACGACGGTGTGACAATCGCGCAGCTGCTCAGCATGACCTCGGGCGTCCGCTGGAACGAGGACTACACCGACGCCAATTCAGACGTCGCGCGCATGTTCGCGAACCCGACGCCGCCGGGCATGGACGCGACCGTCGCCTATATGCGCACGCTGCCGCGCGAGGCAGCGCCGGGCACCAAGTGGGTGTACAAGACCGGCGAGACCAACCTCATTGGCGTGCTGGTCGCCAAGGCCACCGGCAAGTCGCTCGCGGCCTACCTGAGCGACACGGTGTGGCGCCGGTTCGGCATGGAAGCCGACGCCTACTGGATGGTCGATCCGAGCGGCCGTGAGGTCGGCGGCTGCTGCCTGTCCGTCACGCTGCGCGACTACGCCCGCATGGGGCAACTGGCGCTGGAGGGCGGACGCGGGATCGTGCCGGACGGCTGGTTCGCGGCGGCGACGGCGGAGAAGGCCAGCATCGGGCGGCCGGGATACGGCTACGGCTATCAGTGGTGGACCTATCCGGAGGGTCGCTTCGGCGGCGCCGGCATCTTCGGCCAGTCGATCACGATCGATCCCGCGCGCCGCATGGTGGTGGCGATCGTCAGCGCCTGGCCCCGCGCGACCGACCGCGCGCTGTCTGCGGAACGGACGGCGATGCTGGCGAAGCTGTTCGCGGCGACCGCGAAGTAAGCGCCACGCCAGCCGTGGCTGGAATCCGTGTCTGTTTGTGATCGGGGTCAGGTCAGCGACGATCGAGACAGACATGGATGCCAGCCTCCGCTGGCATGACGGGAGTTTACTCCACCCGCACCCGCGTACCGGTGTTGAAATCCTCGCCGAGCAGCGCGACGATGCGGTCGGCGACCACCTCCGGCGCCTTGACGCTCGCGGGGTCCTCGCCCGGGAAGGCGCGCTCGCGCATCCTGGTGCGGGTGGCGCCCGGGTCGAGCACCGCGACGCGGACGCGGCTCAGCTGGCGCACCTCGTCGGCGTAGCTCAGCAGGAGGTTCTCGAACGCCGCCTTGGACGCGCCGTACATGCCCCAGTAGGCGCGGGGCTTGGCACCGACGCTGGAGGTCACGCCGATCACCCGTCCGGCGAACGCCTTGCGGAGCGCGCCGTCGAACGCGGCGAGCAGGGCCGCCTGCGCGCTGACGTTGAGGGTCAGCACGCGCGACAACTCCTTGGGGTCGAACGCCGACACCGGCGAGAGTGTGCCGAGCATGGCGGCGTTCAGGATCAGCGCGTCGAGCGCCGGCCAGCGCTCGCCAATCGCAGCGGCCAGGCGCGGGATCGAGTCGCCTTCCGCCAGGTCGAGCGGCGCGATCGTGGCGGTGCCGCCGGCTGCGTGGATCGCCTCCTCGACCTCCTCCAGCCCGCCGGCGGTGCGTGCGGTCAGGATGACGTGCGCGCCCGCCGCACCCAGCGCGCGCGCGGTCGCCGAGCCGATCCCGCGACTGGCACCGGTGACGAGCGCCGTCCGGCCGGACAGGGGAAGGTCGGTCATGGAGGTTCCTGCGGGCGTGAGGGTCAGCCGACGCGCTCTTCGAGCAGCGCGAACTGGTCGAGCGGCGCCTGCTCGTCCTGGTCGGTCAGCGTCGTCGGATAGTCGCCGGTAAAGCAGGCGTCGCAGTAGCCGGGCTTTACCCGCGGGCGTCCGTCCGACCCGAGCGCCTTGTAGAGCCCGTCGATCGTGATGAAGGCGAGGCTGTCGGCCTGGATGTATTGCCGCATCTGCTCGAGGTCGTGGGTCGCGGCGAGCAGCTTCGACCGCTCGGGTGTGTCGACACCGTAGAAGCAGCTGTGGCGGGTCGGCGGCGAGGCGATCCGCATGTGGACCTCCGCCGCGCCCGCCTCGCGCATCATCTGCACGATCTTGAGGCTGGTGGTGCCGCGCACGATCGAATCGTCGATCAGGACGACGCGTTTACCCTTGATCAGCGCGCGATTGGCGTTGTGCTTCAGCTTGACGCCCAGGTGGCGGACCTTGTCGCCCGGCTGGATGAAGGTGCGGCCGACATAGTGCGAGCGGATGATGCCGAGTTCGAAGGGCTGGCCCGATTGCTGCGAGAAGCCGATCGCGGCAGGTACGCCCGAATCGGGCACGGGGATGACCAGGTCGGCGTCGGCCGGCGCCTCGATTGCGAGCTGCGCGCCGATTGCCTTGCGCACCGAGTAGACCGACTGGTCCTCCGCGATCGAATCAGGGCGGGAGAAATAGACCCACTCGAAGATGCAGGGCCGCGCTGCATGCTGGGTGAAGGGGCGGTGCGAGCTCATCTCGCCGCCCTCCTTCACGATGATCATCTCGCCCGGCTCAACCGAGCGGATGAACTCGGCGCCGACCACGTCGAGCGCGACCGTTTCGGAGGCGAAGATCACCGCGTCGCCGAGCCGCCCCATGACCAGCGGGCGGATGCCGAGCGGATCGCGGCAGGCGATCATGCCCTCGCGCGTCATGCAGATAAGCGAATAGGCGCCCTCCACCTGCTTCAGCGCGTCGATGAACCGGTCGATCAGCGTGCGGTAGCTCGACGTCGCGACCAGGTGGATGATCGTTTCCGTGTCGCTCGTCGACTGGAAGATCGAGCCCGAGCGGACCAGATCGCGGCGCAGCCGCTGCGCGTTGGAAATGTTGCCGTTGTGCGCGACCGCGAAGCCGCCGCTCTGCAGTTCGGCATAGAGCGGCTGAACGTTGCGGAGCGCCGTCTCGCCCGTCGTGGAGTAGCGGACGTGGCCACAGGCGGTGGTGCCGGTCAGCTGGCGGATGATGTCGTCGCGGTCGAAGTTGCCGGCAACGTGCCCCATGGCGCGGTAGGTGTGAAAGGCGTGCCCATCGTAGGTGGTGATCCCGGCCGCCTCCTGGCCGCGATGCTGCAGCGCGTGCAGCCCGAGCGCGACCAGTGCGGCGGCGCCCTCCGCTCCGGACACGCCGAAGATGCCGCACTCCTCGCGCAGCTTATCGTCGTCGAAGGGGTGAGTCGTGAGCATCGCGCCTGCGCCAATGTGTCGGGGACGGCCGCGCATATAGGCGCGCCGCGGTCGATTGTCATGCATTCGCAACACGGCCCGCCGCGTTTGCCCGCGAGCGGCGAGGAGGGCCGCCGTCGTCGCGATCGGCTAGAGGACTGACGGCGCCGATCGGAGCGGCTACAGTCGGGTCATGAGCGACCCGCGAGAGACCGGCACCGACCTTTCCCCCAAGTTCGACGCGAACGGGCTGCTGACCGCCGTCGTCACCGACGCGGACAGCGGCGAGGTGCTGATGGTCGCGCACATGAACGCCGACGCGCTCGCCCTGACGCTCCAGGGCGGGGAGGCGGTGTTCTGGTCGCGCAGCCGCGCCCGGCTGTGGAAGAAGGGCGAGACCTCCGGCCATGTCTTGCGCGTCGTGGAAGCGCGGATTGATTGCGACCAGGATGCGGTGTGGCTGCGCTGCACGCCAGCCGGACCCAGCTGCCACACCGGTCGGACGAGCTGCTTTTATCGCCGGATCGAGGACGGCGCGCTGACCTTCACCGCATGATCGCGCGGCTGATCGCCCCAATGGCGCTGCTGACGCTGGCGAGCTGTCCAGTGGCGCGGCACACGTCGCTGCCGGCCGTGCCGAGCCTGGAGCAGGCGGCGATCGCGCGCGGGCTGGTCCGCGATCCCACCGACATCGACCTGTCGGGGCTCTACGCCCGCGACACCGACCGGCTGTGCATCACGGGCACGGCGCTCCGCTACCGGATCGGGGCATTCGTCGACTATGGCGACGGGATCGCCTGCAATGCGGCCGGGAGCGTCACGCGGGACGGCCAGCAACTGCGGGTCGACTTCGGCGAAGATTGCCGGTTCGACGCGCGCTTCGATGGAGAGCGCGTCACCTTTCCCGGCCGCGTGCCGCCGGGGTGCGCTCGCCGCTGTGCCCGACGCGCGTCGCTTGCCGCGCTAGAGGTGCAGCGACTCAGCGGATCGGCAGCCGAGGCCGCTGCGATGCGCAACGGCCGGGGCGAGCAGCCATGCGGGTAAGCTGCTTGACGTTCACGTAAAGGTAAGCTACCAAACTCTGCATGTCGCGCTTCTCCAACGCCGCCGCGCTGGCGCCCGTCGAGGCGCGGGGCGGGCTCGATCGCTTCACCATCACGGACCTGTCGGCCGAGTTCGGGATCACTGCACGTGCGCTCCGTTTCTACGAGGATGAGGGGCTGATCGCGCCCGAGCGCCGCGGCACCCAGCGCATCTATTCAGCGCGCGACCGCGCCCGGCTCGCCTGGATTCTGCGCGGCAAGCGCGTCGGCTTCTCGCTCGGCGAGATCCGCGAGATGATCGACCTGTACGACATCGGCGATGGGCGTCAGGTCCAGCGCCAGGTGACGCTGGAGCGGTGCCGCGCCCGCATCACCACGCTGGAGCAGCAGAAGCACGACATCGACGCGGCGCTCGCCGAGCTCAACGAATTCGTCGCGGTGATCGAGCCGCTCACGTCCCCCAGCCACTGAGGACCGCCATGCCCCGCTACACGCCGCCCGTTCGCGACACCCGCTTCGTCCTGGATCAGGTGCTTAACCTCGATCGGCACGCCAACCTGCCCGGCTTTGCCAATGCGACACCGGACACGGTGGAGGCGGTGTTGGAGGAGGGCGGCCGCTTCGTGGCGGAGGTGCTGTTCCCCCTCAACCAGGCCGGCGACCGGCAGGGCTGCACGCGACACCCGGACGGCAGCGTCACCGCGCCCGACGGCTTCAGGGACGCGTACCGCCAGTTCGTGGAGAGCGGCTGGGGCACGCTGTCCGCGCCGGAGGCTTACGGCGGGCAGGGGATGCCGCACGTCGTCTCGACCGCATTCCAGGAGTACATGATCTCCGCCAACATGGCGTTCGCGATGTACCCGGGGCTGGCGCACGGTGCCATCGCGGCGCTGATCGCGAAGGGCAGCCCGGAGCAGCACGCGACCTACCTGCCCAAGATGGTGACGGGCGAGTGGGGCGGGACGATGAACCTGACGGAGCCGCAGTGCGGCACCGACCTGGGCCTGATCCGCACCCGCGCCGAGCCGAACGCCGACGGCTCCTACGCGATCACCGGTACCAAGATCTTCATCTCGGCCGGCGAGCACGACCTGACGGAGAACATCATCCACCTGGTGCTGGCGAAGACGCCGGGCGCGCCGGACAGCTCCAAGGGCATCTCGCTGTTCGTGGTGCCCAAGTTCCTGGTCAACGCCGACGGCAGCCTTGGCGCGCGCAACGCGGTCACCTGCGGCTCGATCGAGCACAAGATGGGCATCCACGGCAATGCGACCTGCGTCATGAACTATGACGGCGCGACCGGCTGGCTGGTGGGCGAGGAGATGAAGGGCCTGGCCGCGATGTTCATCATGATGAACGCCGCGCGGCTCGGCGTCGGCCTGCAGGGGCTCGGCATTGCCGAAGTCGCCTACCAGAACGCCGTCGCCTATGCCGGCGACCGTCGCCAGGGCCGGGCGCTGACCGGGGCGGCCGAGCCGAACGAGAAGGCCGACACGCTGTTCGTCCACCCGGACGTGCGGCGCATGCTGATGAACGCCAAGGCGTGGACGGAGGGTTTGCGCGCGCTGTGCCTGTGGGGGGCGCTCCAGGTCGACCTGGAGCACAATGCCGCCGACGAGGGCGAGCGTCAGCTGGCCGCCGACCTGGTCGGGCTGCTGACCCCGGTGATCAAGGGCGTCGGCACCGATCAGGGCTATCTGATCGCGACGGACGCGCAGCAGGTCTACGGCGGTCACGGCTACATCGCCGAGTGGGGCATGGAGCAGTATGTCCGCGACGCTCGCATCGCCCAGATATATGAGGGGACGAACGGCGTGCAGGCGATGGACCTGGTCGGCCGCAAGCTCGCGCAGAACGGCGGCCGCGCGGTGCAGGCGTTCTTCCGGATCGTCGCGGAGGAGTGCGCGGCGGCCAAGAACAACGCACGCCTTGCCGATCTCGCGACCCGGCTGGAGAAGGCGCTGGGCGACCTCCAGGCCTCCACCATGTGGTTCATGGCGAACGGCATGCAGAACCCGAACAACGTCGGCGCCGGCGCCTACAGCTACATGACCGCGACCGGGATCGTCGCGGTCGGGCTGATGTGGCTGCGCATGGTGACCGCCGCCGACGCACTGCTCCAGGCGGGCGAGGGCGATGAGCAGTTCCTCCAGGCGAAACTCGTCACCGCGCGCTACTTCGCCGAGCGGGTGCTGCCGGAAACGGGCGCGCTTCGCCGCAAGATCGAGGGTGGCGCCGATGCCATCATGGCGCTGCCCGCGGCGATGTTCGAAGCGGCATAGGAGCAGTCGGCCGGGACGGCGCGACTGTCCCGGAACCGTCATGGAGCAGGCGTAACGCCCCGCCAACAAAAGGGGATTACGTTCATGCTGCACCGTTTCCTGCTCCTCGCGAGCTGCGCAGTCGCCTCGCCTGCGCTGGCACAGGTCTCGCCCGACAGCGGCGCGCCCGCGGTCGATGCGGGCGCGGAGATCGTGGTGACGGCGCAGCTGCGCGAGCAGGACGCGCAGGATGTGCCGATCGCGGTAACGGCGATCACCGACGAGCAGTTCAAGCGACTGGGCCTGGTCGAGTTCGAGCAGGTCTCGCGCTTCGTGCCCGGCTTTTTCGTCCAGAACCAGTCGCCCAACAATCCGGGCTTCGTGGTCCGCGGCATCACCTCGGACAGCGGCACCGCCTACAACGAGCCGCGCGTGTCGGTGTACCAGGACGGCGTATCGATCGCGAAGTCGCGCGGTTCCTACGTCGAGCTGTTCGACGTCGAGCGGCTGGAGGTCGCCAAGGGCCCACAGTCGACGCTCTACGGCCGCGGCGCCCTGATCGGTGCGATCAACATCATCCAGAACAAGGCCGATCCCGACCGCACGTCCGCGTTCGCGCGCGGTAGCTACGGCAACTACGACAGCTACCTGGGCGAGGGCATGGTGAACCTCGCGACCGGGAACGGCGGCGCGATCCGCGTGGCCGGGCGCATCCGCGAGCGCGACGGCTTCATCGAGAACCTGCTCGGCGGGCGCGACTTCGCGTCCGCGCGGACCTGGGCCGTGCGCGGCAGCGCGCACCAGGAGGTCGGCGACTTCACGCTCGACCTGATCGGCAACTATCAGAAGGACACCCCGGCCGGGACGCCCTTTAAGTCGATCGCCTATCGTCCGACTGACCCGGTGACGGGCGCGGTGATCGGCGACGCGGGCCGCAACAGCGGCGCGGCGCTCGCGCCGGGCGCGGGGTTAGAGGGCGGCCGCCCGCTCGGTCTGCGGCGCGAAGTCGGCGGGATCACCGGCATCGCGACCTGGGACTTCTCGCCCGCGCTGCGGCTCACCTCCATCACCGCCTACCGCGAGTTTGATGCGCTGGAGGTGTTCGACGCCGACGGCATCTCGCTTCCCGTGCTCACCGCGGCAGAGGATGCGCACAGCAACCAGGCCAGCCAGGAGCTGCGCCTGACCTACGACAGCGACCGGGTGACCGCCTTCATCGGCGGGAGCTACTTCTTCGAGGATGGCTATCAGCGCACGCCCGCGCAGTTCGATGAGCGCGTGCTTCTCGCCCGCCTGACCAACCTTCTCGCCGGCCCGATCCCCGGCCGCCCGGCGACCGATCCGGCGCCCGCCGCGGTCTTCGCGAATACCGCCTTCACGAGCGCATTGCTGCAGGGAGTCGCGGGGGCGAGCGGGATCGCGCTGCCGTCCGCGCAGGCGGCGGCGATCGCCGCCAACCTGCGCGGCAACTATCTGGAGACGAGCACCAATCTCGCCACCACCAACGCCTTCGACCTGTTCGGCGACGTCACCTTCCGGATCGGCGATCGCTTTGAGATCGGCGGCGGCATCCGCTACACCCATGACAGCAAGGAGAGCGGCTTCACCTCCGCGGTGCTCGGCGGGCGCTCGGTGCTCGGCGGCTTCATCGCCGCGCTCGGCCTGCCCGCCGCGCAGCGCGCGCAGTTGCTCGGCGGCCTGGCGCTACCCGGCGCCGGTACCTCGCTCGCCATCCCGCTGCCGGTCTTCGGGCTCGGCGCACAGCCGACCGCGGGCAACGGCCAGGTCCAGACCGCCGAGCTCGACAACGGCGGTTTCTCGTGGCGCGGCCTCGCCCGCTACGAGCTGTCGGATCAGGCCAGCCTGTACGGCAGCTACGCCCGCGGCCGCCGTCCGCAGGTGCTCGTCGCTTCCGCACCATCGGCGCCGTTCGCGGCCGCGCGCTTCAACCGGCTGCCCTCGGAGACGGTCGACAGCTTCGAACTTGGCCTGAAGACCGCGCTGCTGAACCGCCGCCTGTTCCTCGATGCGTCGGGCTTCTACTACAAGTACAACAATTTCCAGACGACCGAGCAGCAGGGCACGACCTTCGTCACCACCAACGCGGGTGAGGCGGAAAGCTACGGCGTGGAGACGCAGGGTCGCTGGAACCCGACCGCCGACATCTCCGTCTTCGCGACCTACGCCTATAATCACAGCCGCTTCCAGAGCGGGATCCGCGACGGCAACCGCTTCCGCCTGTCGCCGGACCATGCCGCCTCGTTCGGAGCGATCGTGGGCGTGCCGCTGGGGGCGGACGCGGGCCGGATCACGCTGACGCCCAGCGTCACCTGGCAGAGCCGGGTCTATTTCGACGACGACAACGATCTGCCGGCGCTGCAGCAGCCGCCGCGCGCGCTGGTCGCCGACAATCTCCAGGACGAGACGCAGTCAGGCTACGCATTGGTCAACGCGCGCGTCGGATACGAGGCGCCGGGCGGGTGGCAGATCGAGGCCTTCGTCGAGAACGCCTTCGACAAGGAGTACATCAACGACGCCGGCAATACCGGTGACGGGCTCGGCCTGCCGACCTTCATCGCCGGCAACCCGCGCTTCTACGGCGTCGCCGCGACCCTGCGCTTCGGCGGTGGCCGGTGAGGGTCTCGCGCCGCTCCGCCCTCGCGCTGATCGGCGCGGGTGCGGCGGTACCTGCCGGGGCGCAGGTCGCTACCGGCACCCCGACCTTCGCGCATGGGGTCGCCAGCGGCGATCCAACCACGCGCGGCGCGGTGCTGTGGACGCGGGTGACGCCGCCTGCCGGCAGCGATGCGGCGATCCCCGTCCGCTGGTCGGTGACGGAGCGGGGCAGCGATAAGGTTATTGAGCGCGGCACGACCGAGGCGCGCAGCGCGCGCGACTTCACGGTGAAGGTCGAGCCGCGCCGGCTCCAGCCCGGTCGCGAGTACCGATACTGGTTTGAGGCGGCCGGCGTGCGGTCGCCGGAAGGTCGCGTCCGCACGCTCCCGGCGGGCGCGACGCCGGACCTGGTTCTCGCCGTGGCGTCATGCCAGCTCTACCCTGGCGGGCTGTTCAACGCCTATGAGGCGATCGCCAAGCTCGATCGCCTGGACGCGATCGTCCACCTCGGCGACTATATCTACGAGTACGGCCGCGAGGGCTACGGCAGCGAGACCGCACAGAAACTGGGGCGCGAGGTCGAGCCGCCGCATGAGATCGTCAGCCTCGCCGACTATCGGACTCGCCACGCGCAGTACAAGCGTGATCCCGACCTGCAGGCGGCACACGCTCGCGCGGCGATGATCGCGGTGTGGGACGATCACGAGACCACCAACGACAGCTCCCGTGAGGGCGCGCAGAACCACCAGCCGGAGAGCGAGGGCGACTGGGCGAAGCGCAAGGCCGCGGCGATGCAGGCCTATTTCGAGTGGATGCCGATCCGCGATCCCCGCCCCGGTCAGCCGTGGGAAGCGATCAACCGCTCGTTCGACTTCGGCGACCTCGCGACGCTGACGATGGTCGAGACGCGGCTGCTCGCGCGCAGCGAGCAGGCCGCGTTCAAGGGCGAGACGCCGGACGCGGCCGCCTTTGCCGCGACACTGGCGGAGCGCAACCGCGAGGACCGCGAGCTGCTCGGCGCCGATCAGGCGCGCTGGTTGGAAGCGGAGCTGGCCCGGTCGGTCAAGGCGGGCCGGAAATGGCAGGTGCTCGGCAACCAGGTGGTAATGGCGCGGGTGCCGGGGCCGATCCTCGATCGGCTGCTCCCGCCCGAGCAGGTCGCCCAACTCGGCGGCCTGCCGACGCCGCTTCGCGCACGGCTCGAATCGGCGCAGGCCGGGTTCAAGGCCGGGCTGCCGTTCAATCTCGACAGCTGGGACGGCTACCCGGCCGCGCGTGAGCGGCTGTATGCGAGTTTCCGCCGCGCCGGTGCGCACCCGCTGGTGCTCTCGGGCGACAGCCACGCCTTCTGGGTCAACCAGCCGGCGGACGCGAGCGGGGCGGTGGTTGCCTCCGAGTTCGGCACCTCGGCGATCAGTTCGCCGTCGGTCGGTGACAGCCTGCCCGCGCTGCCGCTCGGCAAGCTGCTGGAGGCGGCGGGTGACGAGGTGCTGTTCTGCGACCAGCGTGCCAAGGGCTTCGTGCTGCTGACGCTGACCGCTGATCGTGCCACCGCCGACTACCGCGCCGTATCGACGATCATGGCGAAGCCGTACGAGGTCGCCAGCATCGCACGCTATGAGGTGCCGGCAGCGGAGCGCCGCCTGCAGCGATTGTGATGCGGTGCAACATCAATCCGTAACATAGCTGAAACCATCTAGTCTTCGACCAGTCGTAGAGCCTCCGCCAGACACAGGGGGACATAATGCAGACATCATTCCGGCTCGCGCTCTGCGCGGGCATCAGCACGCTCGCGCTCGCCACGCCGTCGCTCGCGCAGACGACGCCGGTTACCGAGCAGAACGAGCCGGTGCCGCAGCAGAACACCTCCGGCGGCACGCCGGCCGTGCCCGAGCCGGCGGTCACCGATGAGGAGATCGTCGTCACCGGTGCCCGCCCGATCGCCGAGGCTGAGGCGGCCGCACTCCAGGTCCAGCGCAACTCCGACTCGCTGGTGACAGTCGCGGCGGCGGACAGTGTCGGGCGGCTGCCCGACCAGAACATCGCGCAGGCCGCCGGCCGTCTTCCGGGCGTGGCGGTCGAGCGCGACCAGGGCCAGGCCCGCTACATCTCGCTGCGCGGCGCGCCCAACTACTGGACCACGCTGTCGTTCGACGGGATCAACGTTGTGAGCCCGGAAGGGCGCGACGCGCGCTTCGATTCGATCCCCTCGGCGATCGCCTCGCAGATCATCGTGTCAAAGGCGGTGACGCCCGAGATGCCGGGCGAGACGGTGGCGGGGAACGTCAACGTCATTACCCGCTCCGCATTCGACTATACGAACGCCCACATCGCCGGCAAGGCAGGCTTCGGTATCGCCGAACTGGGCGAGCGCGAGCAGTATGAGGCGTCGCTGGTGATGTCGGACCGCTACCAGCTCGGCGGGGGCGAGCTCGGCGTGCTGGTGTCAGGCAGCTTCTACGAGCGCCAGATGATCACCGACAATTTCGAGAACGATTGGGAGCGGGTGGCGCAGGACCAGCGCCCGGGGGCGGGGACGCGCTTCTGGGTGCACGAGACCGAGAACAAGCTGTACCGCCTGACGCGCCGCAACTGGTCGGTGTCGGGGCGGCTCGACTATCGCCCGGACGACGCTAACCGCCTGTCGGCGCGGTCGATCTACACGATCTTCACCGACGACGAGGCGCGCGACAACTACCGCTTCGATCTCGACGATCGCCAGGGCGACCTGGTCGCCAACACCGCGGCGTGCCCGTCGACTGCCGTCAATCCGACGCCGACCACCAGCGGCTATGCCGACCTGTGCATCGGCAACACCCCGACGCGCGGCACCACCTACGGCATCGACATCCGCCAGCGCTCCACGCTGCGCGCGTTCCGCCAGTCGATCTTCACCAACACGCTCGCCGGCGACCACGAGTTCGGCGAGGGCTGGACGCTCAACTGGATCGGCAACTACACCCAGTCCAAGGACGATCGCTCGGTCACGGGTGAGGCGTCGTGGGAAAGCCCGTCCACCCGTACGGCGCGGCCGACCGTCGGCTACGACTTCTCCGATCCGAATCTCGCGCGGGTGTCGCTGTTCACGACGCTTCAGCTCGCCAGCCCGACCCGCTTCCAGGCGGGTACGCCGGTGACCGCAATCGACAGCTTCACCAAGCCGCCGGTGTCGTTCACCGTGCTCGACGCCGTCGACACGACCGATGCCTACACCGGCAAGATCGTGCTCTCGAAGGAGCTCGGCCTGTTCGGCGGCGACGCGACCCTGCGCGTCGGCTTCCAGTTCGACCAGCGGACGAAGACGGCGGACGAGAACCAGATCAGCCTGTCGACGGCGGCGCAGTTCGCGGCGATCGGCCTGCCGACCAACTACAACCAGTTTTCGCTCGACACGCCGTTCCAGGGGGAGATCCCGCTCGGCTACAGCTTCCGCTACTTCGACACGAACAAGATGGAGGTGGTGTCCGCGGCCGCGCAGGCGAACTTCGCCTTCGCGCCCGTGACCGCCAACAACTACGAAGTGCGCGAGCAGGTTTATGCGGGCTTCGTGATGGGCACACTGCGCTACGATTGGGGCTCGATCCTCGGCGGCGTGCGCGTCGAGCACCTGAAGAACCGCGGCGAGGCGATCGCGACCGTCGGCACCGCGACCGGTCTGGTTGTGGCCGAGTCGGAGCAGACGCTGGCGTTCCCCAGCCTGCACATCAACTTCAACGTCGACGATACCAAGAAGCTGCGACTGTCGTTCAACTCGGGTGCCGCGCGCGCCGACTATGACCAGCTCCGCCCCAACGTCGTGGTCAACGACAGCAACCAGACGATCTCCGGCGGTAACCCGTCGGTCCAGCCCGAGCGCGCCTACGGCGTCGACGGCTATTTCGAATGGTATCTGCGCCCGCAGGGCTATCTGATGGTTGGGCTGTTCTACAAGCGGGTGGAGGATGTGCTCTACCGCCAGACCCGCACCTTCAACTCCGATACGCTCAATACCGGCGGGATCGACCGCTCCTCCTACGTCTTCACCGGCATCACCAACGGCGGCAACGGACGCGTGTTCGGCGCCGAGGCCGCCGCGCAGCTGCAGCTCGAGCCGTACACGGAGGCGCTTGGCCTGCCCGACTTCCTCGGCGGGTTCGGCATCTCGGCGAACGTTACGCTCAACGACAGCGAGGTAACCAAGCCCGCCATAGGCGCGGTGCCCGACCGCAAGGTGCGGCTGCCCGGCACCTCCGACCTGGTCTACAACATCGGCGGCTATTACGAGAAGTACGGGCTGTCGCTCCGCGTCCAGTATCAGCGCCGCTCGACCTGGCTGGACGGCTTCGCCGACGACCTGACCGACGGTGGCGACACCTACTGGGCAGCCGACGATGAGATGGACATCTCCGCGCGGTTCGCGATCACCCCGCAGCTGGAAATCTACTTCGACGCGCAGAACGTCCTCAACCAGCCGGGCCGCCGCTATTCGGAACCGGGCAACCTCCTGACCGCGACCGGCACGCCGACCGGCAGGATCGACAGCCAGACGATCGAGTGGGAACGGTTCGGCCGCCGCTACTCGGGCGGCTTCCGGTTCAACTTCTGATGCGTATCTTCGGCGCGACGCTCGTGCTGCTGGCGCTGCTGCCGGGCTGCACGAGGACGCGATCGCACGTGCCGATCGTCTCCGCGCCGACCGTCACCGTGACCGCTCGGGCGGAGACGGCGGCGGTCGCGACGCGCAACGCCGACGCGGCGGACGACCCGGCGATCTGGCGCAACCCGGACGACCCGGCAGCGAGCCTGATCGTCGGGACCGACAAGCGCGCCGGACTCTACGTCTACGACCTGGCCGGGCGGCAGCGCTCGTTCGTCAACGCCGGTCGGGTCAACAATGTCGACCTGCGCGACATGGGCGCGGCCGGGATCATCGTCGCGGCGAGCGACCGCAATGATCCGCTCGCCGCGAAGCTGGCCCTGTTCCGTCTCGATCCCGCGACCGCCACGCTAGCGCCGCTCGGCACCGTGCCGGTCGGGGCGGGGGAGGCGTACGGCGTCTGCCTGTACCGCCAAGGCGACGCGCTCCACGCCTTCAACGTCATCAAGGACGGCACGATCCGCCAGGTCGCGCTGGCGCTCGGCGCAACGCCGAGCGCTCAGATGGTGCGCACGATGAAGCTCGCCACCCAATCCGAAGGCTGCGTGGTCGACGAGCGCACGCACCGGCTCTACGTGGCGGAGGAGGATGCCGGACTGTGGCGCTTCGACGCACGCGCCGGCGGCAGCACGGCGCCGGTGCAGGTCGCGGCAGTCGACGCTCACCGGCTGCACATGGACGTGGAAGGTGTTGCGCTGGCGGCGATCGGCACGGGAAACGGCGGCTACCTGCTCGTTTCGAGCCAGGGCGACAACGCCTATGCCGTCTATCGGCTGTCGGATGACGGCTATGTCGGGCGCTTCCGCATCGCCGCCGGCCGCCTGGGCAGCACGGAAGAGACCGACGGTATCGAGGTCATGACCGGCGACTTCGGCGCCGCCTTCCCCGGCGGCCTGTTCATCGCGCAGGACGGCCACAACCAGCCGCGGGCGCAGAACTTCAAGCTGGTCGCCTGGGCCGACATCGCCGCGGCACTCCGGCTCGAGTGAGGCTCAGCCGGGCAGCGCGGCGAGCGGCTGCCCGGCCCGGATCGGCGTGCCCTCCGCCAGCCCCGCGTGGAGCGGCACGCCGGGCGGCAGCAGGCAAATAATGGTCGAGCCATGCTCGAACCAACCCATCTCCTCGCCCTTGGCCTTCCGCGCATCGCAGGCGACCCGGGCATTGCCGTAGGTGCGCAGGCAGCGCTCGGTATCCAGAAAGGTGAGGCGGATGCTCGCGACCAGGATCGCCGCGACCGGCACCAGCAGCATCGGCGTGCCGCTGTCGAACCGCACCTCGATCACCGCGCGCTCGTTGCGGCAAAACAGCTTTTCCACCCGCTTGAGTGCGATCGGGTTCACGTTCCAGCAGTCGCCCGACAGGTAGGTCACGCCCTCGACCGTCAGGTCGTGCGGCGCGTGGAAGCGGTGGTACATGCCCGCGGTCAGCCTGAGCGTCACGAAGCAGCCGCCGCGGTACTGCTCGACCAGTGCCGAGTCGGGTACCAGTTCCTCCAGCCGGTAAGGGAAGCCCTTGACCTGGTAGAGCAGGTCATCCTCGATGGTCCCGTGCGCGCCGACGATCGCGTCGCAGGGACTGGCGATCACCGCCCGGTCCGGATCGTACGGCCGTGCGCCCGGCTTCAGCCGCCGGATGAAGCCGTCGCGCAGCGAGCGGTAGCGCGTCGCCTCCGCCTCGCCGAAATCGGCGCCCGAGAAGAAGCGCCACGCCGCTATCACCGGCTTGGCGACCAGCGGGTGCTCCACCCGCGCGACCCGCGCGACCAGGTTGGTGGCGAGGCGCCGCGGGATGCGGTTGGTCAGCAGGAAGTTGAGGTCTTCCTGGAGCAGAAGCCGCATCGCGCGGTCACGCACTGTCATGAAGCCGTCACGTCGCTGGAGTGAGTGGAACCATGTTCGGATACATTGCCGCGCTGATCGGCGCGACCGCCGTGGGCGCCGCCGCTGCCAACAAGGGGGCGAGCCGCCTCGCGCTCTCCCGTGCCAAGCATCGCTCGCTCGGTGGCCACGTCCGCATGGCGAAGCGGGTCGCGAGGCAGATCCCGTTCTACAACTACGGTGCGGATCGCTTCTTCCGTGCGGATGGTGCCGACGACGCCGTCGTCGTCCGCCGGCGCGCAGGGTTCGAGCGGTTGGGTGCGCTCTATGCCGACCGCTTCGAGCGCACACTCGCACTGACCAGGGAAACGCGCGAAGGGCTGTCCGATCTGCAGTTCACCGGCCGCTACCGCGTGCCGTTCCAATTCAGCGAGCGCGTCCGCGCGACACTCGGCACCGGCGCCTTCCTGGCCGCATCCGACGGGCCGTGGCTGACCGATCTCGACGGCAACCGCTTCATCGACCTGACCGGCTCCTACGGCGTCAACGTGCTCGGCAACGAGGCGTACAAGGCGACGATGCGAGAGGGGCTGGAACTCGCCGAGCCACTCGGCGCGGTGCTCGGCGCCTATCACCCGGTCGTCGCGGACAATGTCGCCCGGCTGCGGCGCCTGTCTGGCCTGGACGAGGTGTCGTTCCACATGTCGGGGACCGAGGCAGTGATGCAGGCGGTGCGGCTCGCCCGCTACCACACCCGCCGCCCGCGCGTCGTCCGGTTCGCGGGCGCCTACCACGGCTGGTGGGGCGATGTGCAGCCCGGCATCGGCAATCCGGTGCCCGCCGACCGGACGCTGACGCTCGCCGACCAGTCGGAGCAGACGCTGGCCGTGCTCGCGCGGCGCAAGGATATTGCCTGCGTGCTGGTCAACCCGCTCCAGGCGCTGCACCCGAACGGCGCGGCGCCCTCCGACGGCCAGCTGATCGATTCGAGCCGCCGGGCTGGCGCCGACCTGCCGGCCTATGCCGCCTGGCTTCACCGCCTGGCGGCGACCTGCCGGGCGAACGGCATCGTGCTGATCTTCGATGAGGTGTTTCTGGGCTTCCGGCTGGCGCCGACCAGCTTCGCCGAGCGCTTCGGCATCGAGCCCGACATGATCACCTGGGGCAAGTCGCTCGGCGGCGGCCTGCCCGTGGGGGTGCTTACCGGTCGCGCGGACCTGATGAAGCGGTGGCGAGACGACCGTCCGGTCGACATCTGCTTCGCCCGCGGCACGTTCAACGCGCACCCCTATGTCATGGGCGCGATGAATGCCTTCCTGCGCCGGCTGGAGGCGCCGGATGTCGCCGCGCTGTACGACGGCATCGACGCACGCTGGGATGCCCGCGCCGCGCAGCTCAACGCCGCTTTGGCGGAGGCCGGGTTGCCGGTCGCGGTGGCGCACCTCTCCAGCATCTGGACCGTGCTCTACACCCGTCCCTCCCGCTACAACTGGATGCTGCAATATCACCTCCGCGCGGAAGGGCTGGCGCTCAGCTGGGTCGGAACCGGACGGCTGATCTTCAGCCTCGACATCGACGACCAGCTCTTCGCGGAGATCGTGCGGCGCTTCGTGGCAGCGGCGGGTGCGATGGCGGCCGATGGCTGGTGGGACGGTCCAGTCGCCACCAACAGAGAGCTGCGCCGCGCGGTGCTGAAGGAGACGCTCGCCGCGCGGCTCGGCCGGTAACGTCGCGGCTCAGGCCGCGACGTGATCGTCCATCCGCTCGCCCTTCAGCAGGCGCTTCGGCGCCGACTTGTAGAGGCGGAAGTCGCTGAACGGGTCGGTGGCGATCTTGGTCGCCCACACGATCCCGGTTTCCAGGTCGCGCTGCATCCACAGCTGGGCAACGCGCAGCAGGATTGCGCCGACGCCCAGAAACAGCCAGCCGAAACCGACGTGGCGCAGATAGCCGACGAAGCCGGCCGGGGCCTCCAGCAAGCCGAACAGGGTCGGCTGGAACCATAGTACGACCGGGATCGCGGCCCAGCTGATCATCAGCACCCACTTGCGGGCGAGATTGTAGCCGACCTTCACCTCTTCCTTGTACTCGTGGCTGACTGCGTTCTCGTGATCATAGCCCTTGGGCTCGAAGAAGAAGTGGCCGGCCTGGCGACTGGTCATCGCGACACCCCAGGCGAGCAGGCTGGCGAGGGCCGCGTCGACGAACAGCATCGCGTAGGCGACCATGAAGGTGCAGGCCGACACGAAGTGCAGGCTCTGGTTGACCAGGCTGTGATGGTAGAAGCGGTGGTCGTCCCAGCGCTGCTCGGCGAGCTGGGCGCGGAAACCGGCGTTGCCCTGTTCGTCCTCGAACCGGAGCTTGCGTAGGTGCGGCATCAGGCGGCGTCCTTCTTTGCGATACGCACGAGGCTGAAGTGGCCAAGCGGCGGGATCGGCCGGCTCTCGACCAGTTCGACGTCGTCGCGCGTGGCGACCCAGTCGGTGTAGAGCGTGAACGGGAAGTCGGTGCGGAAGCCCAGCCGGCTGGTGATCGGCATCAGCGCCTTTTCCACGCCGCCGCGAAAGCCCTTGTCGGCGCTGACACGCGTCGTGATGATGATCTCGCCACCCGGACGACACACACGGGCGAACTCGTCGAGCGCGCGCGTCGGATTGGGCACGGCGCTGACGACATATTGCGCGACCACGGCGTCATAGGAGCTGGTGGCGAAGTCGAGCGCCTCGGCATCGCCGACGCGGATCGCCTGGACGTTGCTCAAGCCCTGGCGCCGCACGCGGGTGCGCGCCTTCTCCAGCATGTCGTCGGACAAATCGACGCCGGTGATCAGGCTGCCTTGGGAATAGTGCGGCAGCGAGATGCCGGTGCCGACCCCCACTTCCAGGATGCGCGGCCCGACAGCCTCCGCGGCGCGGATCGCGGCGAGCCGGCCCTGGCGGAACACCGGGCCGAATACGAGGTCGTAGACCGGCGCCCAGCGATCATAAGCTGTGGCGACGGCATCGGTCGTCATAACTGCGGTCATGTGGCGCGTGCGTCCTTCGCAACAGCAGCGGCAATGCTCGCCGCCTCGCCCCGTGTCTCTCGCAAGCCAGTATTGCAGATTGACGACAAACGCCCAAGTATTTGACGAGCCTGTGACTGAAACATGTTTGTCATGACTTGTTATCGCGCTGGCGAACAACGGTTTATGTAGATCGCGTAAGTACGGTGTCGAACAGCCAGCGGGACAACTGGCGAGCGAACGGGCATGGCCACACTGACCGCAAGCGTTGACACGCACGTGATGATGTATCATCTGCGCCGCTGTGATGAGACAGGATGCCCGGGCCAGCGGTGCGCAACAGCGCTTCTTCGACGTAGTCGCGATCGGCGCGTCGGCGCTGTGCCTGCTGCACTGCCTGGCGCTCCCGGCCGCGATCCTGCTGCTGCCTGCGCTCGCCGTCTTCCTTCAGGTGCCGGAGAGCTTCCACCTTGCAGCACTCGCGGTTGCGGTGCCGACCAGCGCGGTCGCGCTCGGCGCCGGGTACCGCACCCACGAGACCGCGCAAGCGATCGGCGTGGCGCTGCCTGGCATCGCGCTGCTCGCCTGGGGTGCGTTGATGGCGCAAGGCGTCGCCGCGGAGACCGGATCGACCGTCGCCGGTGCGCTGCTGCTCGCACTCGCTCACGTGCTCAACTGGCGGGCACTGGCCTTGGTGCCCGGCGCCGCGACCTAGCCGCGGCTTGTTTCCGGGAGCCTGGACGAAAGCTCGGATGGTGGCTCAACCGCGAGGGAAGGGGTACAATGGCTGCGGAGCCGTCAGTTCAGCACAGTTGCTGCTGATAACCCCTACGGGGAGTGACATGTACCTCAGGGTGACAGAAAGCCGCCGGTCCTTGAAGCCGCATCCGGCCGGAGTGTACTCACTCGGTTTGTCCGTAAGTGCTCGTTCTGAACGGGATAGGCAAGCAGCTTGGTGCAATTCGCTTCGTCCGGTCAAACGGTGATGAGAGGGGATGCCCCGGTGAAGCTCAGCGGCGTTCGAGGCGGCATCACTTAGATGTGCTGTTTGGGTGGAAAGCGGTCTGGCCGCTTTGAAGCGGGAGTCGTCGCGGACAGTCAGTTGTTCATCATTCGATCCGCGTCCGGGTTGCACCTCGTCATTCAGCTTGTCTCAACCCAGTGGCGGCGCGGCGAAGTGGAGGTAATCGGGGTTGAAGCTCGCGATCTCCTCCAGCGCTTGACGGTCACGCAGGCGCGTCATCCGCGGCTCGATCCCGATCAGCCCGCTCTCGCGCAGCTCACGCAGGGTGCGATTGGTGTGCTCGGGCGTCATGCCGCACGCGCTGCCGAGGTCGCCCTGAGTGAGCGGCATCGGAATGGCGCCGCCACTCGCCAACCCGACGTTGGCGAGCCGCTGGTATAGTTCGCACAGCAAGTGCGCGATCCGCTCGCGGGCGTTGCGCTGGCCCAGGCTGAACAGCCATTCGCGCGCGGTGGAGCTCGCCACCATCGAGTCCCACCACAAACCCTGGCTGAGGCGCGGGTGCGCGGCGGTGATCTCATTCAGTGCTGAGCGGCTGACGCACGCGACGGTGAGCTCGCCCACCGCCTCCACGGTGGAGTCCATCCGCTGCGCGACGAAGCTGTTGAAGTCGCAGACGTCGCCGGGAAGGTGGATGGCGACCACCTGCCGCGCACCGGTGGTGCCCGCGCGGTAGCGACAGCACCAGCCGTCCAGCACGATGTACAGGTCGGAGGGCGGCGCGCCTTGTTCGACGAGTGCGGTACGATCACTCACCCGGCGGACGCTGCGTACCAGCCAGCGGTCGAGCGCATCTCGCTCCGCGCCGCTGATCGCCAGCTGGTTCTCGAATCGGTGGCCTAGGTAGCTGCGTGTGGTCGGACGCGCGGGCAGGGGAGCGATGCCCGGCATCGGAACGGTCAAGGTCAGCGTAGCCATGACCGCACTACGCATCGACGGCAGCGAAGTGCCTCATGGTACGCTGCGGATGCGACAGACCGGTATCATACCTCAGTTCATCGCCTCATCGCCACGCCTGATCTCACCAAGTGCATGAGCGCGATCATGTCCAACAATCATCCAGCGATTGATCATGGTGCCTGCCTCCCGTGGGGCGTGGGTCCTAGGTGCATGATCCGGCTCACCTTCTTAACGGCGATCGTTACGGTGAGGGCCCTCGACCCGAATGAACGATCATTGACGTCCTCCGTTCTTCCCTCGTGACGTCAACGCGTCGCGATACGCAATGAGGAGACCTTCAATGTCCATTCTTTCCGGCCTGTTTGGCGGTGGTAACGGCAGCAGCAACTCGAACACCGAGGCGGATTCGTCCGACTTCACAAGCGACTTTGACGCGGTGCTCGACATCAATGCATCGAATACCAGCTACGAGAGCTACAGCGACGGTGAGGAATCGTACGAGAGCCTCGACGCGCAGGAGTTCGGAACGAGCCTCGACATCGGCAATCTGATCGAGTCGATGACCGACTCCTTCTCGGAGAGCGACTCGGTCGCCTTCGGATAACAAAAAACGGGGACCGTCGCGCCAACGACGGTCCCCGCTTCCGATACGCAACGCCGGTCCGGTCTGGCCAACCGTTCCAGCGAGTAACCAATCCATAGGTGCGCCCCCAGTTCCCGGGCAAGCGTTGGAGAGCCCCGATGGGTGGGTGGACATGCTTCTGACCAGCGAGCGATCGCCCGGCGGCCTGCTCCGCGCGGAGCGGCCGGTCACACAATCATCCGCTGCCGATCTTCCCCTGCTGGGCGGAACGGCGGCGACGTTCGATGTTCAGCTGGCGACCCTGCCCGCGATCGGCCTCGGTTTGGCATTGCCGATCGGGCTGGTGCCGGAAGGCAGCTGGACGCGCGGAGAGAGCATCAGCGTGGCGGTGCCTGGCCCGGTGCCGCTCGCCTTCTCGCTCGGCGGTAACCTGACCACCAGTGCCCCGCCCCAGGTGGATGCGCCCGTTGTCGCGCCGCTTGCTGCCGATCCTGCGTCGATGCTCGAAAGCGCGCCGGCGCCCGACCCCTTGCCACCGACGCCTGCATCGCCGGCGACGAATGTGGCCGACCCCGCTCCGACGCCGGTCGGGTCGGGTACGCCGCCGCCCGCCGTTCCTGCCGACCCTGGCCTGACCCCCGAGGCAGTGCGCGGGCTGGCCGCAGAAGTCGCGACCGCCGTCCAGTCGCTCGCCGATGCGGTGACGGCATTGTCCAACAGCCAGTCCCCGCAGGACGCCGCCGCGACAACGGCGCTGCTCTCCGCGGTAGAGGCCGGCCTCAGCCCGATCGCTAACCTGTCGGGTCAGGCGGCGACCACGCTAGCCACGGCTGGCGAGGAGACGGGCGAGCTGATCGGTCGGGTCACGGACGTGACCGGTACGCTGGTCGAAGATGTTGCAGGCACTACCACCACGGTCGTCGACGCGGTTGGCCAGACGGCTGCATCGGTCCTCGTCAGCGCTGCGAATAGCGTTGCCGATGTGACCGCGGCGGCCGAGCAGACGATCACCACCACACTAGCGGCCGTTGCTGACGCGACGACCTCCGCTGTCGGCACGGCGACCGACGTTGTCGCCAGCGTGCCAGACGTGGTTGCTCCTGTAATCGCCGCCACTGCCACGACGGTCGGCGCGGTCGCCGATACGGCGGCACAGGTGGCCGGCAACGTGCCGGAGATTGTCGTGCCTGTGAGCGCGGCCTCCGCCACCACGGTCGGCGCGGTTGCCGATATGGCCGGGTCAGTGATCGCGACCACCGGCACCGTCGTCGCCGATGCGACCGACGCCGCGCTCGGCGGGGCGAATCCGTCCGCGGGACTGCAGACACTGCTCGGCTTGCTGAACGAGGACGAGGGCTTTGCGGTCGGGCCGAGCGCTGCGGAGACAGTGTTCGCCTCGGCCGCACCGATCCTCGGCGATATCGGTGACGACCTGCTGGGCGGTGGCACGGATGGTGCCCTGCCGGTGCTCACCGACGACCGTCCCGGCGCGCTTGACGACGTTGGCGACACGGTGCTTGGCGGACTTGGGCTGGGTTGGGGAGATCACCATGGTTGACGCCGCCAGCCCACCCCCGGCCGAGCGGCTTCCGGTCGCGCTCGATCCCGATCACTCCGACTACAAGCCGCATGAGGAGCTTGCCGCGGCCTTGCGCGCCTGCAAGCCGCTGTTGTGGACCGCGGCGGCGTTCAGCGGGGCGGTCAACTTGCTGTTCCTCGCTTCACCGATCTATCTCATTCAGATCTACAACCGCGTGATCCCGAGTGGCAGCATACCGACGCTGATCGGACTGTCGGTTGCGCTGCTGCTCGCGCTGGCGACCATGGCGGTGCTCGATGCGGCGCGCGCGCGCATCCTGGTTCGCGCGGCGGCGCGGATCGATCGGCTGCTGTCGGGTCGCGTGTTCCAGGCGGTGATCGACAATGCCACGCGCAACGGCGGTGGTGCCAAGAACGCGCAGTTGCTCCGCGACCTCGACCAGTTCCGCTCGGCACTGGCGGGGCAGGCGGCGCAGTTCTTCTTCGACGTGCCGTTCATGCCGCTGTTCCTCGTTGCGCTGTTCCTGATCCACCCGGTGCTGGGGTTCGCGGGCACGCTGGGCGCAGCGATGCTGATCGGCCTCGCGTTCCTCAACGATCGCACGACGCGCGCGAGTGCAAAGGCGTCGAACGACGCGGCAATCCGTTCCTACCAGTTCACCGACGCGATCGCGCGCCACGCCGACCCGGTCCACGCGATGGGGATGGACGGCGCGCTGCTGAAGCGCTGGCGGCGCGACCGCGACACCATGATGGAGCGGCAGGCGAGCGGCAGCGATCGCACCGCTGACGTCACCGCCGTGATCCGCTTCGTGCGGCTCGCCATGCAGGCGGCGATGCTGGGCCTGGGTGCATGGCTGGTGATCGAGGGCTCGATCCTTGCCGCCTCCATCTTCGCCGCCAACATGATGCTCGGCCGCGCGCTCGCGCCGCTAGAGGTCGCGGTCGGCGGCTGGCGCCAGATCGAGCAGGGTCTGGCCTCGGGCAAGCGCGTCCAGCTCGGCCTTAACGCCGCTCCCCACCGCCGCCCGCGCGTCGAGCCGCCGGTCACCGCCGCGACCGTGGCGCTGCAGGATGTCGCCTTCCAGTTCAAGGGTGCGAAGCGTTCGGCGCTGCGCTCGATTAACCTGGAGATTGCGGCCGGCGAGGCGGTCGGCATCGTCGGCCCGAGCGGGGCGGGCAAGAGCTGCCTCGCCCGCCTGCTGGTCGGTGCGCGCCTCGCCGAGCAGGGTCGCGTCAGCGTCGGCGGGGTCGACATGCGCCACTGGTCGCGCAGCATGCTCGCCCGCCACATCGGCTACCTGCCGCAGACCGTCGGGCTGTTCCCCGGCACGCTCCGCGACAACATCGCGCGCTTCGGTGACGGCAGCGATGCGGAGGTGATCGCCGCCGCGCGCCGCGCCAACGTCCACGACATGATCATGGCCCTGCCCGACGCGTACGAGACGCGGGTGGATGAGGGCGGCACCGGCCTGTCGGGCGGACAGCGCCAGCGCGTCGGCCTGGCGCGTGCGCTCTACGGCGAGCCCAAACTCTTGGTGCTCGACGAGCCCAACGCCCACCTTGACGCGGACGGGGAGGAGGCGCTCGCCCGCTCGCTCCACACGTTGAAGGCATTGGGCTGCACCGTGATCCTGATCGCGCACCGGCTGAACCCGGTCGCGCACGTCGACCGCGTGATCGTGCTGTCGGACGGCCAGCTCCAGCTGGATGGGCCGCGCGCCCGCGTGTTCCGCAAGGTGCGCACCGAGCTGGTCGAATCGATCGCCCGCGAACCGATGAAGGTGTGACCGCGATGAAGCTCGATCTCACCTCGCTCGGCCTGGGTGGCGGCGGCGGCTCGGCCCCCGGCAATGGCCGCACTGCGGCGGCGGTCCGGACAGTCGAGGGACTGCTCTACCCGGCGAAGCGCCAGCGGCTCGACGACGCGTCCCGCGTGGTGCGGGTCGGGCTGATCGCCGCGGCCGGCTTCTTCGGGTTGCTGCTGCTCTTCTCGCTCCTGGTGCCGATCTCCGGCGCAGCAAGCGCGGCGGGTGAGGTCACGACCAGCGGCTCGCGCGTGCTGATTCAGCCGAGCGCGAGCGGCGTCGTCGCCGAGCTGCTGGTCACCGAGGGCCAGTTCGTCCGCGCCGGCCAGCCGCTCCTCCGCCTCAACGGGGTGCGCTCGGGCGCGGCCGCCGAGCAGGCACAGGCGCGTCGCGACGGGCTTCGAGCGCTGCAAGCGCGGCTGACCGCCGAACGCGACGAGCTGGAGGCGGTCGCATTCCCCGCCGACCTGACCCAGCGCGCAAACCAGCCACATGTCGCTGGCCTGCTCCAGGCGCAGAACGCGATCTTCGCCCGCCACCGGGAGCTGCTCGCCGCCGAGCGCACCTCCGCGTCAACCCGCAGCGAAGGCGCGGAGGCGCAGCGCACCGGCGCCGCTCAGCAGCTGGCTTTGATCAACGAGGAGCTGACCGGCATCCGCAAGCTCTACCGCCGGGGCTATGCGCGGAAAACGCAGGTACTGGCGCTGGAACGCGCTGCTGCCGAGCTGCAGGCGCAGCAGGGCTCAGGCGCGGCGGGCGTCGCGGAGGCGCGGCTCGACATCGCCCGCGTGCGCAGCCGCCAGGCGATGGACGTCGTCAACCAGCTGGCGCAGGTCGACGCGCAGCTGGCGCAGGTCGATCCGGCGCTCCGCGTCACCCGCTACGATGCGGAGCGCGACCTGCTCCGCGCGCCGGTCGACGGCCAGGTCTCCGGCGTCACTCGGCTCGGCACCGGCACGGTGGTGAGCGGCGGCACGACCGTGATGGAGGTGGTGCCGAGCGGCCGCGCGCTGATCGTGGAGGCGCTAATCCCGCCCGCCGACATCGACGACGTTCGCCTGGGGTCCACCGCGACGTTGCGCTTCACGACCATCAACCCGCGCGCGCACGGCAGCTATGAGGGCAAGGTGATCGCGTTGTCGCCTGCCCGCGTCCCCGGCGCGGCGGAGGGAACCAGCGGCTTTCGAGTGCAGGTCCGCGTTGCCGATCCCGGGGCGCTGGAGCGTGACGCCGTGCGGCTCCAGCCCGGCATTCCCGTCGCGGTCCAGGTCCGCACTCACGACCGCACACTCTTCAATTACCTGTTTGCTCCCGTCGGTGACGCAATGAGCGGTGCATTCCGCGAGGAGTAGTCTGGTCGAGCAAGTCAGCGCTCAGCAGCGTCAATTTGAGTGCGTTCTGCCGAACAGCTACCATGAACAAACGACTGCAAATCAAGGGCACAATCTGCCCTTGAACGTCCGAGATTGGGTCGAAGCGGGGCGGGGATCTTGTGGCGGAGGTAGAGGATGCCGCTGCGCGGGTCGCGCCACATGCCCTGGGCAGGTCCTTGGCCATGGTCTCGAGTTTCCGGTGTACTCGTCGGATGTACCCGCGCGAGCACTAAGAGACCGGCGATTCCGCCAGAAAATGCGAGGATGGTGACCCCTACGGGACTCGAACCCGTGCTTCAGCCGTGAAAGGGCCGCGTCCTAACCACTAGACGAAGGGGCCGAGCGCTCGGCACCGGCCGCGGTTAGGCAAAGCCGCCTCGCCGGTCAAGCCGTTGGCCGTGCTCAGTCCGCCCAGGCCGCGTCGTCCAGGTGCAGTTCCGCGGCGGGACGGCTCGACCAGTCGTCAATCCGGGCGCGTCCGGCGAGCCATAGCCTGCGGTGTGACGGCGCGCCGAGCAGCGCGGCGCCGAGCGGCGTGTCCGCGCCGCGGAACGCCATCGCCTTCAGGCTGCGCCCGTCCGCGCCCGCCGCGATCGCGCGGACATGGCCGTTTCCGACGACATCGGCCTTGACGATCCGGACCGGCCCTGCGGCGACCCGCGGCTGCGGCCAGCCCATGCCGTAGGGACCGCCCTGCTCGAGCGCGGTGACCAGGTCGGGGCAGACGCCGCCGGGCGCGAGCACCGCGTCGAGCAGCAGCGAGCGGTCGCCGTGCGCCGCCGTCACTGCCTCGCCCAGGCGCTGCTCCAGGAAGTCGGCAAAGGCGGGAACCGTATCGGCCGCGATCGTCAGCCCGGCAGCCATCGCGTGCCCGCCGCCCGCGATCAGCAAGCCCGCCTCCTTGGCGGCAAGCACCGCGGCGCCCAGGTCGACGCCGGGGATGGACCGGCCGGAGCCCTTGCCGATCCCCGCCTCATCAATCGCGATCACCACCGCGGGGCGATTGAGCTTCTCCTTCAACCGACCGGCGACGATGCCGATCACGCCGGGGTGCCAGCCCTCGCTCGCGACAACGGCGACCGCGTGCTTCGCCGAGTGGCTTTCCGCTTCCGCCTGCACCGCCGCCTCGATCGCGCGGCGCTCTTCGTTCAGCCGGTCGAGCTCGGCCGCGATCGCGTGCGCCTCTGCCGGATCGTCCGTGGTGAGCAGGCGAACGCCCAGGTCCGCCGCCCCGACCCGGCCGCCGGCATTGATGCGAGGCCCGAGCGCGAAGCCGAGATCGGTGGCGGTTGGCGCGCGGGTGAGCCGCGACGCGGTGATCAGCGCATCGATGCCGGGATTGCGGCGCTGCGCCATCACCTTCAGCCCCTGCGCCACGAAGGCGCGGTTGAGGCCGCGCAGCTGCGCCACGTCGGCGACTGTGCCGAGCGCGACCAGGTCGAGCAGATCTAGAAGCCGCGGCTCGGGATGCGTATCGAACCAGCCACGGGCGCGCAGCGTTCGCAGCAGCGCGGCGCCGAGCAGGAAGCAGACACCGACCGCGGCGAGATGGCCATGCGCGGCGCCGGCCTCCTCGTCCAAGCGGTTCGGATTCACCAGTGCGTGCGCGCGCGGCAGCGTGCTCGCGCACTTGTGGTGATCGACCACCAGCACGTCGACCCCGGCCGCGTGTGCCTCCGCCAGCGCGTCGAATGCCTGCGCGCCGCAGTCCACGGTCACGATCAGGCTCGCGCCCTCGCGCGCGAGGCGCACGAGTGCCTCGCCCGAGGGCCCATAGCCTTCCATCAGGCGATCGGGGATGTAGGCGCGGGGGCCGAGGCCGAGCTGGCGCAGCAGGCGGATCAGCAACGCCGCCGAAGTCGCGCCATCGACGTCATAGTCGCCGAACACCGCCACCTGCTCGCCGGCGGCGACGGCATCGGCAAGCCGTTCGGCCGCGCGGTCCATGTCGCGGAAGATCGACGGATCGGGCATGAACGCGCGGATGGAGGGCGTGCGGTGCGCGTCGAGAGCGTCGTGAGCACAGCCGCGGGCGAGCAGCAGCCCGGTCACCAGGTCGTCCGGCACCAGCCCCTCACGCGCGTCGGCGGCGAGGCCGCGCCACCGCCAGGGCTGACCCATGATCGAGCGGTGGATGCCGAGAACGGGCGTCATCCCAGGCGTGTAGGGCGACGCGAATCCAAGCTCAAGAGGTCGGCGCGCGGTCGCTGCTGCTGCGCCGGATAGCTCGGCTATCTGAACCAGTGCGCCTCTCGGAACCACTTGGTGACGATGTACTTGACCCCCTTTGTCACCGCCGTCCCCTCGTGGAGCGTCAGCGGATTGGGACTGCCGTCCAGACGCATGTTGTTCCAGGTGAGCAGCAGGCGCTTGCGCGGCGGGATCCGGATTCCGGCCTGCGGGAACCAGGTGGCGCCGCCCTCCGCCACGTCGCTCAGGTAGATCATGGCGGTCCAGGTGCGCTGCCCGCCCTCCGCCTTCATCCGCGGCCAATAGGGCTGGTTCTCGTGGAAATAGTCATGGTGGGCGCGGAACTGCTGCCCCGGCGCGTAGCGTTGCCCCTGCATCGTCTCGCCATGTTCGGGCGCGATGCCGAGCAGCGCGGCGATCCGCTCATCGATCGGTTGCACCGCCGGCGAGAAGCGGGCGAGGTCGCAGCTCTCGCTGGTGCGAAAGGTCGGGTCGGCGTTCTCGGTCAGCAGGGTCGAGGGCCGCTTGCCCGCGTCGATCAGACGACAAAGGGCGTCACACTCCGCATCGCTCAGGAAGTCGGGATAGTAGAAGACGTCGGCGGTATCGACCCGCGCCTTCCTGACCGCCGGATCGGCGGCGAGTTTCCGGCTCACGCTCGAGCCGACTGCGGCGCGGATGGGGGAGGGCTGATCCGGGTTCTGGACGGTGAAGGCCATGGCCGCACTTGGCCGAAGCAGCGGCCCCAAGACAAGAGGCCGGCCGCGCGTGGCGACCGGCCTCCGCCGAACGGTTTACCAGAAGATGTCGTAGATCACGTCCACCACTTCGCCGCTGTAGGTGTCGACCAGCAGCGCGTCGTTGTAGTAGCGGACCCAGCGGAACGGACCATCGACCGGTGGCAGGCGATAGGTCCACGGGTCGTTGATCCAGTAATCCTGCGCGAACAGGATCGAGCCCAGCGTCACGCCGATACCGAACCGCTGATAGCCGTAGTTGTATCCGCGCGGCGCGTAGTAGCGAGGCAGGCGGTACAGGTTGCGGTTGCTGTTGCGCCACGACTGCCAGTCGTAGCGGCGATCACTGCGCCAGCCGCGGTTCCAGTCGCGGTCGCCGCCGCGGCCGCCCTGCGCCCAGCCGCGTCCGTCTGACCAGCCGCCGCCGTTCCAGCCCGGCGTGTCACGTCGGTAGTCGCGACGATCATCGCGGCGGTCGCGGCGGAAATCCTGGCGATCGTCGCGCCGGTCCGCCCGATAGTCGCGACGGTCGTCACGCCGGTCGGTCCGGAACTGCTCGCGGATCACCTGCCCGTTGGCGAGTGCCGCGCGATCCTGGAAGCGTTCGCGGGCGAAATCGCGTCGGTCGTCGCGGCGCTCGCGGGCGAAGTCCTGACGATCGTCGCGACGCTCGCGATTGAAGTCGCGGCGCTCACCCCACTCGCGACGCCCCTGCGCGAACCCGCGATCGGCGCGGGGCGCTTCAGGCGCGGCGACTTGCGGCGCGGCACCAGCGTCTGGCCGACGCTGCGGGATCGGACGATCCGGACGCGGCTGAGCCTGCTGCGGCGCGGCCTGCGCGCGCTCGGCACGACGCGCCTGCCAGTTCTCGCGCGCCTGACCACCCTCGAAACCGCCCGGCCGTTCGGCCCGCGGACCACGGCCGCCGCCACCCTGCGCCGCCTCGCCGCGATTGCCGCCGCGGCGGCCCTGCCACTCCTGCGCGCTCGCCGCCACCGGCATCAGTGCGGTCGCGGCGATCAGCGCGACCAACAAGGGCTTCTTCATTCCGCTACACTCCACTGACCGGCACGCCGGCATTGACGATGATGGGTAAGTAGCACCGGTGGGATGAGCCGTGGCTGAATTGCGCTGAAAGCGATGCGTCAGGAATGGTCAGCGTCGCGGCGGTGGTGGCGCCAGCGCAGGCACGTCGCGCGCCGCCTCGGCCGGGTCGGCGTCGGGGCGGGGCGTGGGGGCGATCGTCTCGTCACCGCGCGCGATGCTGGCGGCCTGCAGCACCGCATCGACCAGCCGGGGATAGATGCCGCAGCGACACAGGTTGGTCAGCACGCGGCGGACGTCTTCCTCGGTCGGGTTCCGGTTGGTGCGGAGCAGCGCTTGCGCGGTCATGATGATGCCGGGGACGCAGAAGCCGCACTGCACGATGTTGGCGGCGAGGAAGGCCTGCTGGAGCGGGTGGCTGCGCTCGCGCGACAGCGCCTCGATCGTCGTGACGAAGCTGCCCTCCAGGCCGCCGATCGCCACCGTGCACGATCGCACCGCCTTGCCGTCGATGTCGACGGTGCACGCGCCGCAGTCGCCGCTCTCGCAGCCGTGCTTGGTCCCGGTCAGGTTGGAGGCGTCGCGCAGCGCCCAGAGGAGCGGCGTGTCGGCCGCCATGCGATACTCGACCGGCTGGTTGTTGACCGTGAAGCGCGTCATGTCGCCCGGTTAGCACGCCGCGTGCCCGCATCGAAAGGCATGGGGAACGGCGGGCCGCCTGCCGTGTTTGTCGCCGGTGCAAGGGCAGAGTGACGGAGGACCCAATGGCAAAGGTGCTTGGCTCGTTTTCGATCACCTCGGAGGCGGACGGCTACGTTCTCCACCTGGAGGATGAGGACGGCGAGACGCTGGAGTTCAGTGCGACGCTGGAGCAGCTCGACGAGATCACGGAAGCGATCGAGGATCAGCTCGAGCTCGAGGACGAGGCGGACGAGTTGCCGCTCGACGAGGATGACGAAGAGGAACTGCCCGACGAGAACTGACGCCTAGCGCCGCGGCGCTGGCGGGGCAGGAGGTTCCGGCGACAACGGGCGAGGCCCGTCCGCTGTCACGTCCAGCAGGGCATCCCCGCCGAGCGTCCGGTACAGCGCGACCAGGTTCTGCGCGCGGACCAGGCGGGTTGCCGCGAGCGACTGCTGCGCCTGGTAGAAGGAGCGCTGGGCGTCCAGGCTCTGGAGGAAGGTGTCGATCCCGCCGCGGTAGCGCTGTGTCGCCAGATCGTAGTTGTCCCGGGCCGCCGCGACCAGTTCCTGCTGCGCGCGCTCCTGCTCGGTGATCGTGCCACGCCTGGCGAGCGCGTCGCTGACCTCCCGGAACGCCGTCTGGATACTCTGCTCATAGGTGGCGAGCGCGAGGTCACGCTGGGCGCGGGTCTGCTCCACGCCGGCGCGGCCCGCCCCGGCGTTGAAGATGTCGTAGGATGCCGCGCCGCTCGCGTTCCAGCCGAAGCTGTCGCCCGAGAAGAGCGACCCGAGCGCGCCGCTTGCGAAGCTGGCGAGGCCGGTCAGGCTGATGCGCGGAAACAGCAGCGCGCGCGCCGCGCCGATCCGGGCGTTGGCGGCGCGCAGGCTGTACTCGGCCTGGACCACGTCGGGTCGGCGCAGCAGTACCGTCGAATCAAGCCCGGCCGGCAGCTCCGCCAGCGACGGAATGACCGTGTCGATCGTGTCCGGTAGCGCCGCAGGGTCGATCGGCGCACCGACCAGCAGCTGGAGCAGATTCGCGTCCTGCGCCAGCGCGGTGCGCTGCTCGGCGAGGTCGGACTGCGCCTGGCGAAGCACCAGCTCGGCCTGGCGCAAATCGGTGCGCGGCGCGATCCCGCCCTCCAGCCGCAGCCGCGTGAGGCGGACGCTCTGCTCCGCGCTGCGCGCCGTGTCCTCGGCGATCCTGAGCAGGCTGCGGTCGGCGGCGTAGGTCAGCCAAGCGTCGGCGATGTCGCCGACCAGCGTCAGCCGGGTCGCCCGGGCGGCGGCTTCCGTCGCGAAATACTCTTCCTGCGCGGCCCGGGTGAGGGAGGCGACGCGACCGAACAGGTCCAGCTCGAACGCGGTTGTGCCGACACCGACCTGGTAGGAGTCGCTGAACCCGCCGCTGCCGTCCGTGACGACGGTGGAGCCGCCGTTGTTGCCGGTGCCGCCGTTGTTGCCCGTGCCGGTCCCGGTGCCCGGATTCGTTCCGGTACCGCCCGTGCCGCCGTTGCCGACGCCGGTTCCCGTCCCCGGGATCGTGGTGAGGCTCGAACTGCCGCCGTCGCTGGCTCGGGCGCTGGCGGTTGCGGCCAGGTTCGGGAAGCGGTCGGCGCGCTGGATGCGGTACTGCGCGCGAGCGATCCGGATGTTGGCGGCGGCGGCACGAAGGTCACGATTATTGACGAGCGCCTGCTCGATCAGCCGCTGCAGCCGCACGTCGCGGAAGATGTCGCGGTAGGTGACGGCGGGCAGCGCCGCCTCGCTCTGGCGCAGATAGGCGTCGCCGACCGGCCAAGACAGCGGCACCGGCGGGGCCGGCCGCTCGTAGCGAGGGGCAAGCGAGCAGGCCGGGGCGAACAGGGCGAGCAGAACGGCCGCCCGCCTCACGCCGGCTGCTCCGCTGGAGCGTCCGGCTTGCCGCGGTGGCCGGTTGGTTGACCGCGCAGCTTTGCGAGACCATCCCGCACTCCGCGCCGGACCAGCACGAAGAACAGCGGAATGTAGAAGATTGCGAGGACCGTGGCGGTGAGCATCCCGCCAATCACCGAGGTGCCGATCGCAATACGGCTGTTCGCACCTGCACCGGTCGAGATGGCGAGCGGCAGCACGCCGAAGATGAAGGCGAGGCTAGTCATGAGGATCGGACGAAGGCGCAGCTTCGCCGCCTCAAGCGCCGCGTCGATCACGCGCGCACCCTTGCGCTCCGCCTGTTCGGCGAACTCGATCATCAATATCGCGTTCTTGGCGGCCAGGCCCATGGTGGTGAGCAGCCCGATCTGCAGGTAGACGTCGTTTTCCAGTCCCCGCAGCGTCACGGCGAAGATCGCGCCGACCAGACCGAGCGGAATGATCAGCAGCACCGCCGCCGGGATCGACCAGCTCTCGTATAGCGCCGCGAGGCACAGGAACACGACCAGCAGCGACAGCGCGTAGAGGATCGGCGCCTGTCCGGACGACAGCCGCTCCTGGTACGACAGCCCGGCCCAGGCAACCGAGACCCCCGGGATCTGTCCGGCGAGCTCGGCGATGCGGTCCATCGCCTCGCCCGAGCTGACGCCCGGTGCAGCCTGGCCGCTGAACTCGAAAGCAGGGACGCCGTCGAAGCGCGACAGGCTCGTCGGCGCCTGCGACCAGCCGATCGTCGCGAAGGAGGAGAAGGGGACCATTTGGTTGTTCGAGCCCCGGACGAACCAGCGCGACAGATCGGCCGGATCGGAACGGTAGGGCGCATCCCCCTGCACGTAGACGCGCTTCACTCGGCCGCGGTCGAGGAAGTCGTTGACGTAGCGCCCACCCCAAGCGGTGGACAGCGTGGTATTGACGTTGGCCTGCGTGAGACCGAGCGCGGCGAGCTTGTTCTGGTCGATATCGACCTTCAGCGTCGCGATGTCGGGCAGGTCGGTGAGGCGCACCGCGCGAAGCTGCGGATCACTGGTCGCCGCGGACAACAGTCGTTCGCGTGCGGCGACGAACTGTTCGCGGCTGAGCCCGCCCGAGTTCTGGAGCTCCATGGTGAAGCCGCCGGTCTGGCCCAAGCCCCGGATCGCGCCCGGCACCAGCACGAACACTTCCGCGTCGCGCAAGCCCCGGAACGCGGCGGTGGCGCGATCGGCGATCGCGTCGGCTCCGTTCTCCGTGCCCTCGCGCTCCGCCCAGTCCTTCAGATTGATGAAGCCCTGGCCGGTGTTCTGCCCCGACGCGCCGCCGCCGCCGCCGCCAGCGCTGGTCAGCATGACGTCGGTGTTCCGGCCCTCGGTGCTCAGGAAGTACTTGACGACCTCCTGCTGCACTTCGCGGGTGCGGACCTGGGTGGCGCCCGCGGGCAGGCGCATCTGGACCTGGACACGGCCCTGATCCTCCGTCGGCAGGAAGCTGGTCGGCAAGCGGAAGAACAGGATCACGAGCACCGCGAGGACCGCGAGGTAAATCAGCAGGAACAGCCACTTGCGGTCGATCACGCGTTGGGAAAGCGTAACGTAGCGATCGGACAGACGCTCAAAGCCGTGGTTGAACTTGTCCCCGATCCGCCTGGTAAAGCCGGCAGCGCGCGGAAAACGGCGGTCCGCCCAGCCGTTACCATGCTCGCTCTTCTGCTTGAGCAGGTTGGCGGTCAGCGCGGGGCTCAGCACCAGCGCGACCACCACCGAAAGTACCATGGCCGCGACTATGGTGATGGAGAACTGCCGATAGATGACGCCGGTCGAGCCGCCGAAGAACGCCATGGGAAGGAACACGGCGGAGAGCACCAGCGCGATCGCGATCAGTGCGACGGTGATCTCCTTCATCGATTCGATCGTCGCCTCCTTCGGCGACATCTCTGGGTTCTCCTCCATCAGCCGCTCGACGTTCTCGACGACGACGATCGCATCGTCGACGAGCAGGCCGATCGCGAGCACCAGGCCGAACAGCGTCAACGTGTTGATGGAGAACCCGGCGATCGCGAACACGCCGAAGGTGCCGAGGAGGACGACCGGAACGGCGATCGCGGGGATCAGGGTCGCGCGCCAGCTCTGCAGGAACACGAACATGACGATGACGACCAGGATCACCGCCTCGATCAGGGTCTTCACCACCTCCTCGATCGACAGCTTGATGAAGGTCGTGGAGTCGTTGGGATAGGCGTAGGCGAGACCGGGCGGGAAACGTTTCGCCGCGTCCGACATGAACGCCTTGACCGCCTCCGCCGTCGCCAGTGCGTCGGCGCCCGGTGCCAGGTTGATCGCCATGCCGGCGCCCGGGCGATTGTTGATCAGGCCGTAGGAGCTGTAATTCTCCTGCCCCAGTTCGATCCGGCCGACGTCCGACAGCTTCACGGTCGCGCCGTTCACCTGCGTCTTCAGGATGATATTGGCGAACTGCTCGGGCGTCTGGAGGCGCGACTGGGCGGTGACCTGCGCGTTCAGCATCTGCTCGGACGAGTTGGGCAGGCCGCCGACTTCACCCGCCGCAACCTCTGTATTCTGCGCCTGGATGGCGGTGACGACATCGCCCGGCATCAGCTGATAGCTCGCGAGCCGCTCCGGATTGAGCCAGATCCGCATGGCATAGGGCGCGCCGAACACGTTGGTCTCGCCGACCCCGTCGACGCGGCCGAGCGCGTCCTGGAGGTTGGAGGTCATGTAGTCCGACACGTCGGCGTTGGTCCGCCGCCCGCTGGTGTCGTACACCGCGACGATCATCAGAAAGTCGGGGCTGGACTTGCTGACCCGGACGCCCTGCTCCTGGACCTGCTGGGGCAGCCGGGGCAGCGCCTGCTGTATCTGATTTTGCACCTGGACCTGCGCGATGTCCGGGTCCGTGCCCTTTTCGAACGTGATCGCGATGCTGACCGACCCGCGCGAGGAGGAGGTCGAGATGAAGTAGAGCAGCCCGTCGATCCCGGTCAGCTGCTGCTCAAGCACCTGGGTGACGCTGTTCTCCAGCGTCTCGGCCGACGCGCCGGGATAGGTAGCGCGGACGTTGACCTGCGGCGGTGCGACATCGGGATACTGCTCGATCGGCAACGACAGCAACCCGCCGAGCCCCGCCAGCATGATGACGATCGAGATGACCCAGGCGAAGATCGGCCGGTCGATGAAGATGCGCGAGATCATTGGGGCGCTCAGCCGCCCTTCTTGGTGGCGGCGTCGCCCTGTTCACCCTGCGGCGCGCGGACCGGTTGCGGCGTGTTCGCCGGCACCGCCCGGATGGTCGAGTCGGGGCGCAGCCGGCCAAGCCCCTGCGTAATCACCCGATCGCCGGTCTTGAGCCCGGCGGTGACGACCCAGAAGCGGCCCTGCGCGCGCGCGGCGGTCACGGTGCGCAGCACCGCCTTGTTGTTCGGTCCGACCAGCTGGACGGTCGCCGACCCGCGCGGATCACGCGTCACCGCCTCCTGCGGCACCAGGAACGCCTGCGTATTGATCGCCTGGGTGAAGGAAGCGCGCACGAACATGCCGGGCAGCAGCACGCCCTGCGGATTGGGGAAGCTCGCGCGCAGCGCCACGGTTCCGGTGGTCTGGTCGACCGTCACCTCCGCGAACTGGACGGAGCCGGCGTAACCGTAGTCGCTGCCGTCCTCGAGCTTGAGGCGGACCTGCGCGGTCGCCGGCGCGACCTCGCCCTGCTGGAGCGAGCGGCGCAGCGCGAGCAGGCTGGCGCTCGACTGCTGGATGTCGACGAACATCGGGTCGAGCCGCTGGATCACGGCAAGCGGCTCGGCCTGCGTGCTGCTCACCAGCGCGCCGACGGTGAACAGGCTGCGCCCGATCCGGCCGGTGATCGGCGCAGGCACGCGGGTGAAGGAGAGGTTGACACGCGCCGTCTCCAGCGCGGCGCGGCTCTGCGCAACAGTCGCGGCGGCTTGACGCTGGGTCGCGACCGCGTCCGTATAGTCCTGGCGACTGACCGCCTCCGCCTCGGCGAGCGGGCGGAACCGCTCGGCCCGGATGCGCGCGGCCTCCAGCGTCGCGGCGGCGCTTGCGACATTGGCGGACGCCTGATTGGCGGACGCTTGGTAAACCCGCGGATCGATCTGGTAGAGCGTCTGCCCGGCGCGCACCAAGCTACCCTCGGTGAAGAGGCGGCGGCGGATCAGTCCCGTGACCTGAGGGCGCACTTCCGACGTTTCGAATGCCGCTGTGCGGCCGGGAAGCTCGGTTGTGACGGGTACGGAGGTTGGCTGCACGACGACGTAGCCGACCTGGATCGGGCCACCCTGGCCCTTGCCCTTCGCCTTGGGTTCGGAGTCGGCGCTACCGCAGGATGCGACAAGGGCGACAGTCGCGGCCAGCGCTGCCGTGCGAAGAACATTAAACCCGCTCACGGACCCTCGAAACAAACGCAATCCCATCGGGTTGCACGATGTGCGGCAATTGCTGCGGCGGTGCAACAAAGTTTGGGAAGCTACCTAATGGTCGGCGGTTGCCTCGACCGGCGCCACAGCAGGAGGCCGCCGGCGGCGAGTGCCATGATTCCGCGCGTCCGCCGCTCGGGCCGGGTCACGAGCGCGATCCCTGCCGAGAGCAGCGCGAGCGGTGCCGTACCGACGGGCACGCCGGCGCGCTTGGCCGCCGACGCCGCCACGCGCCCGGCGACGAGCGGCGCAATTGCGCGGCCGCGGGCGCGGGCCGACTTCGGCGTGACGGCGGGCGTGCGCTGAGTTGGGGCAGGCGTCGGTTCGCCGCGCGGTGCCTTGTCGTCATCACCCACCACATGATCCGCGGTGTAGGCACCGCGGGTGCCCAGCGGCCGGGCGGCGCCTGTTGTGCTATCCTGCGCGGTTTGGTGCTCGCATTCGGCGTTGAGCTCAGCGCCGAGCAGCAGGATGTAGGACGACAGGTAGAGCCAGGTCAGCAGCACCACCACGGCACTGAGCGACCCATAGGTAGCGTTGTAGTTGCCGAAATTGGCAACATAGATGCCGAAGCCGAGCGTCAGCAGCAGCCAGCCGGTCGCCGCCAGCAGCGAACCGGGCGTAAGCCAGGTCCAGCGCGCCTGGTGCCGTGAGGGGCCGAAGCGGTAGAGCGCGGCCGCCGCCGTAGCGCCTGCGAGGGTCATGACCGCGTAGGTCGTGATCTTGCCGACCGCCACCACGATCCCTGGCGCGGCAGGCAGCACCTCCTCCAGCGCAGCAAGCGCGCCGATCGCGACCACGGCGACCAGGATAGCCGCCACGCCTGCGGCGGTCATCGCCAGCGTGGTCAGGTTGAGCCAGATGAAGCTGCGCTTCTCTTTTTCCTCATAGGCGATGTTGAGCGCGGTAATGATTGCGCCCGCGCCGTTCCGGGCGCCGAAGATCGCGAGCGCGAGCGCGAGGAGGAGGCCCAGACCCTTCTTGCCGTCGGAGGTCTGAACGACGTTGAGCAACTGTTCGCCGATCAGCAGCGCGGCGTCGCGCGGCATCGCCGCGGCCAGCGCGCGGACGTTGGCGATCACCGTTTCCGGCGTTGCGATCAGGCCGTAGCTCAGCACGATCGCGCCGAGCACGGGGACGATCGCGAGAAAGCCGTAGAAGGCGACGCCCGCCGCGACCAGGCCGATATTGTCGGCGGACGCTTCGTTCCAGGCGCGCAGCAGCACCGCCTTCCACGCCGCCCCATCGAACTGCCACGGCGTCGTCGCCGCCCGGCCGCTGTTCTGCGCCATCTGTCCCCCAGTCTGCCGCCGAACAACTTGCGGGCGGGACGGCCGTTCCGCGGGAACAGCGACGGCGCCTGCGCGTCCTTGCACCCCGAACTCTCCACGGCAAGGATCAGGTGATCATGGCGATCTTCAACAAGGACATGGTGGCGCTCGCGACCGGCAACACGCTATGGCAGAAGGAAGTGTACCGCGACGCCAAGGTGCAGATCGTACTGATGAGCATCCCGGCGGGCGAGGAGATCGGGATGGAGACCCACCCGGCCGACCAGACCACCTTCATCGTCGCGGGCGACGCGACCGTCGTGATCGCTGGCCAGAGCACCAAGGCCGGCCCGAACCACATGATTGTCGTGCCCAAGGGGTCGGAGCACAACATCACCAACAAGGGGACGGGCGAGCTGAAGCTCTTCTCCGTCTACGCACCGCCCGCCGAGCCGGAAGGCGCCGCCTTCAAGACCAAGGCGGAGGCCGAGGAGGCGGAGAAGGGTCTGCTCGAGCGCGCGGGCGAGAAGGTCAAGGAAGCGCTCGGCCGCTGACCTCGTGCCGGGTTGGCTCGTTGCGGGAGGGTGGGGGCTGCTCGGCGGCTCCGCCCTCCTGCTCGGTGCGCTGGTTGCCTGGTTCGCGACGCTTCCGGCCCGGCTGATCGCCGCGGTAATGGCGGTCGGGTCGGGCGTGCTGATTTCCGCCGTCGCGTTCGACCTGATGGATGAGGCTTACCGCACCGGCGGGTTCCGGGCGGCGGCGGCGGGGTTCCTGACCGGCGCGCTGGTGTACACGCTGGCGAACGTTGCGCTGAGCCGGTCAGGAGCGCGCCACCGCAAGCGATCCGGATCGGAGCCTCACGCGCGCCAGCCGGCGGCCGATGCCAACTCCGGTGCCGCGATCGCGATCGGCGCGCTGCTCGACGGCATCCCGGAGTCGGTCGTGATTGGGACGAGCCTGATCGGCGGCGGGCGGGTCAGCGCGGTGATGGTCGCGGCCGTGTTCCTCTCCAACGTCCCCGAGGGGCTGGCGAGCGCCGCCGGAATGAAGCGCGCAGGCCGGTCGGCCAGCTACGTGTTCGGTGTCTGGGGCGGGATCGCGGCAGCGTCCGGGCTGGCGGCGGCGTTCGGGTATGTGGCGCTCGGTGGGGCGGCGCCGGCGGTGCTTGGCGCGGTGACCGCGGTTGCGGCCGGGGCGATCCTTGCGATGCTTGTGGACACGATGATCCCGGAGGCGACCTCCGCCACCCACGCATATTCGGGGCTGATCGCCGTGATCGGCTTCCTGGCCGCGTTCGTGCTGAGCAAGGCCGGCGGCTGATCCGGCACCAACCATGGTCAGCGCGCGTTCAGCCGCTGTCTGGTAGGAATATTGCCATGAAGATCATCCCGTCACTGCTGAGTGCCGCCGCGCTGGTGGCGCTGCCCGTCGTCGCCGTTGCGCGCGACACGCCCGATCAGGAACTTGCCAAGCTGCTCGCCGGGCGTGTGGCCGGTGAACCGGTCAACTGCATCGATCCGACCTGGAACGCGACCAGCACGATCATCGACGGCAAGGCCATCGTCTACCGGGTCGGAAGCAAGCTCTACGTCAACACACCCCGCGCTGGCGCCGAGAGCCTGCGCGACGACGACATCCTCCTGACGCGGATCTGGGGAACGCGGCTGTGCAGCATCGACAACGTCCAGCTGATCGACCGCAACGCGCGCTTCCCGCGCGGTTTCGTGATCCTGGACAAGTTCGTGCCCTACACCAAGCCGAAGACGCAGTAAGGATCAGGCGGCAAACAGGGGAAGGGCGCTCTCCTCCGCGCGCTCGGGGAAGCTGGAGACGGTGACCCCGACCAGGCGCACCCCCTTGATCGTCGGCAGCACCGTGCGCACGAGGTCGCGCGCCGCCGCCTGGAGCGCCGCCTCGCTCGCGACCGGATCGGCGTAGGTTCGGCTGCGGGTCACCTGCTGGAAGTCGGCGTATTTAACCTTCACCGTCACCGTTCGGCCGAACGACTGCGCCCGCGCGCACCAGCGCCAGACGTCGTCGGCCATGCTCCGGACCCCGGCCTCGATCGCGGCGTCGTCGACCAGGTTCTCGCGAAACGTGGTCTCGGAGCCGGAAGACTTCCGCACGCGGTGCGGGTTGACCGGACGGTAATCCTCCCCGCGCGCGATCGCGTGGTACCAGTCGGCCGCGCTGCCGAAATGCCGCTGGAGGAAAGGAAGCGGGCAGGCGCGTAGGTCACCGCCGGTCCTGATCCCCAGCGCCTCCATCTTGCGCGCGGTCACCGGCCCGACACCGTGGAAGCGCGCAACCGGGAGCGTCTCAATCCAGTCCGCGGCCATGTCGGGGGTGACCGCAAACTGACCGTTGGGCTTTCGGTGGTCGGAGGCGAGCTTCGCCAGGAATTTGTTGTACGACACGCCCGCAGACGCGGTCAGCCCGGTTTCCGCCAGGATGCGCGCGCGGATCGCCTTGGCCGTCAGCCAGGCGGTGCCGAGCCCCTGCCTGTCGTCGGTCACGTCCAGATAGGCCTCGTCGAGCGAGAGCGGCTGTATGAGGTCGGTGAACTCGGCAAAGATCGCGTGCACCTGCTGCGACACCGCCTTGTACACCTCGAAGCGCGGGCGGACGAACACCAGGTCTGGACAGCGGCGAAGCGCGGTGACCGAGGGCAGGGCTGAGCGTACGCCGAAGCGCCGCGCCTCGTAGCTGGCGGCCGCGACCACGCCGCGTGGCGATGCCGATCCGACCGCGACGGGAAGGCCGCGCAGCGCCGGATCGTCGCGCTGCTCCACCGACGCGAAGAACGCGTCCATATCGACATGGATGATCTTGCGAACCGGCGCATCCATCACCGGGATATAGCATACCGTGAACGGAAGGGGAACGATGAAGCCGTTAGGAATGAGAGCCCGATTATGACCTTACCGGTACATGCATCTGCTAGCGCGATCGACGCACCCGCCCTGCGCCCGACGCTTCGGAGAAAGCCCAAGCGACGGTGCCGGCACGCAGATGCTTAGCGCCCGCCAGGCAGGCCGTTTCCAGGTTTTCTGTCGGGTCGGTAGGATCAGGACGCGGTGCCAACGGGCAGACGAGATAGTCGCCATCAATCGCGGACATGTCACCGATGTGCAGCGGAACCGCTCGCGCCTGCATCGGGATAAACTCGGATGGTTCTGGCGCACCCGGCTGGTAGATTACGTATGCGCCGGGGCGGCCATCACGAAACGCGATACGCGTCGAGTACCAACCGTTTACCGCGAACAAGCTGCCGCTTCGCCAAGTGCAGCCCTCCTTGTGGACTGCGTCCGCAGCAGTCCGGCATGCCGCAAAAGGCTTTGAATCGCTGGCGGGTGTCGTAGCGACAATCGCGGCGAGAAGGAGAGCGGATATCGCGGTCATGGCGCTTCTGTACCCCGTGATGAAAGCGAGCGTGAACAACCATTCGACGCAGGTCCCGACTGTTATCCGGCGCTGTGGAAACTCCGGCGTCATCTGATGCGGCCTGCGGAACGTGCGTCAGCGGTACGGAGGAGCACGTCAGGCAGCCAGCCTTCCAACTCGGGTGAGTTAGGAGGTCAGCTCCTCCAGCAGCGCGGCAACACGTCCGAGTCGCTCGGCCGGCTCTTCGATCTGCTCGCGCAAGAGCAGCCGGCCGTTCTTCTCCTCGAGACCCGCTCCCGCCGCGTCGATCAAGGCGCCGCGCCTCGGCTCAAGGGCGATCGCCGCGGGCCCAGCGACGATCCGAGCAATGCCGAGCTCGCGCGCGGCACCGCGAAGACGGAACAGGGCCAGCAACGCGTGCGCCTCCGCCGGCAGCGCGCCGAAGCGATCCTCGAGCTCCGCCTCCAGCGCGTCGATGTGCCGCGCCTCCGTCAGCCGTGCTAGCCGCGCGTAGATGGTGACGCGCAGTTCCTCGTCCGGAATCCAGCTGTCCGGCAGGCGGGCGTCGACACCGAGCGCGATCTCGGGCGTCCAGCGGTCGACCTCCTCGCCGCGTGCGCGACGCAGTGCGCCCTCCAGCAGCTGCTGATAGAGGTCGACGCCGATCAGCTTCATGTGACCGGCCTGGGTCTCGCCGAGCAGGTCGCCGGCCCCGCGCATGTCGAGATCGCGCGCGCTGATCGCGAAGCCTGCGCCCAGCCGGTCGAACGCCTCCAGCGTACGGAGGCGCTTTAGGGTCTGCGGCGCAATCTCGTGATCGGCCTGCGTGAACAGCAGCACCTGGCCCCGCCGGCTGCCGCGGCCGACGCGCCCGCGCAGCTGGTGCAGTTGCGACAGGCCGAAGCGGTCGGCGCGGACGATCACCATCGTGTTCGCGCGCGGCACGTCGAGCCCGGCCTCGATAATGTTGGTGGCGAGCAGCACGTCGCCGTCGCCCCGTCCGAAGCGGACCATCGCCTCATCGATCTCGGCCGGCGGCAGCTTTCCGTGCGCGGTAAGCACCTCCAGCTCGGGCACCAGTTTGGCGAGTTGCTCGCTCAAGGGAATCATGTCCTCGATCCGCGGCACGACAACGAAGCTCTGCCCGCCGCGGCTCTTCTCGCGCAGCAGCGCGGCGCGGAGCGTATCGGCGGAGAAGGCGCCGACCGTGGTCCGAATCGGCTGACGCCGCGCCGGCGGCGTCGCGATGACGGAGAGCTGCTGCAGGCCGACCAGCGCGCTCTGCAGCGTCCGCGGGATCGGCGTCGCCGACATGGCGAGCACGTGCCCGGCCGACAACGCGCGCAACTTCGCCTTGTCGGCCGCGCCGAAGCGCTGCTCCTCGTCGATGACGACCAGCGCGAGCCGATCATAGGCGATGCCCTTGCCGGCGACCGCGCCGGTGCCCACGACGATGTGGATCGTGCCGTCGGCGAGCCCCGCCTTCACCCGCTTCTTTTCCGCCGCGCTTGACAGCCGCGACAGCCCGGCGACGACGACGTCCGAGCCCTCGAAGCGATGGGAGAAACTCTCCAGGTGCTGGCGGGCGAGGACGGTGGTGGGGGCGGCGACCGCGACTTGGTGCCCGGCAAGCGCGGCGATCGCCGCCGCGCGGAGTGCAACCTCCGTCTTGCCGAAGCCGACGTCGCCGACCACCAGCCGATCCATCGGCCTGCCCGACGCGAGATCTGCGCGCACCGCTTCGATCGCGCGCGCCTGGTCTGCTGTCTCGGTGAAGGGGAACCCGGCCGCGAACCGCTCATAGGCGGCGACGTCGGGATCGAGCACCGGGGCGTCGCGGGTTGCGCGTTCGGCAGCGAGCGCGGTCAGCTGCCGCGCGCTCTCCGCGATCGCGGCGTCGATCTCACCGCGGCGCTTCTGCCAGCTGCTGCCGTCGAGCTTGTCGAGCGTCACCGCGTCCGCATCCGCGCCGTAGCGCCAGATCCGGTCTGCCTCCCCAACGGGGGTCAGCCGCACATCGTCGCCAGCGTAGCGCAGTTTAATCGCGTCGCCGCCCTGTTCAAGCTCGCCCGACAATCGCTCCAGCCCCGCGACCAGCCCAAGTCCGTGATCCTCATGCACCACGACATCCCCGACCCGCACCTCGCCGAAGTCGAACAGCGCGGTATCGGCTGCTGCACTCGGTCCGCTTTCCCGCTGCGCGCGGCTGCCGAGCAGATCGGCGGCGGCAACGGCGAGCACGTGGTCGCGGCGGAAGCCGCGCTCGATCGGCACGGCGAGCGTCAGCAGCGCGCCCGGCTGTGCCGACGACACTGCTGCCCAGCTGCCGATCGCGGTTGCCTCGACCTTGAGCGCGCGAGTCACGCGCGGCGTCAGGAAGCGCAGGTCGCGAGTGCTGCCGAGCAGGACCACGCGCCCGCCGTCGGCCCAGACCGCGCGCGCCTCCTTCGCCAGTGCGCGGAGTGGCGCCTTGTGCTCGACGAACCGGGGCGGCTCATCGCCCTGACGAGTGATCGACAGTTCCGGATGCTCGGCGACAGCCGCCTGCCAGCCTTTCTCGTCGACGACGTCGCGGGCGGCGCGGCCGGGCCGGCGGCGATCGATCTCGGCACAAAGCGCGAGGAAGCGGCGGCGGCGCTCCTCGGCGCGCGGCTCGATGTAGAGCCGAGCGCCCTCGGCGTGGGTAAGCAGGGTCGTCCGCGTCTCGCTCAAGGCCGGCTCCGCCACGCGACCGAGTTCGCGCATCTCGATCGTGTCGATCGATCGCTGGTCGCCGGGGTCAAAGGTACGCAGGCTGGCGACCTTGCCGTCCGCTGCCTCGATCCGGAGCGGAAAGTCCGCGTCGGCGGGAAAGATGTCGATGACCTGACCGCGCAGCGCAACCTCGCCGGGTTCGTCGACACGCTCGTCGGCGAGATAGCCGATGTCGAGCAGCTCGCCGTAGAGTGCTTCGAGGTCGATCGGTGCGCCGGTGCGGACGATCGGAGGCTCCGCATCGAAGTCTTCGGGCGGCGGATAGGCGCGGGCGAGCGCCTCCCCGGTGGTGACGCATGCGATCGGACCGCGCGTCTCTTCGCCCCGTGCGTGACGCAGCGCGCGCAGCGCGGAGACGCGCTGGCCGATGTTGGCGGGGGAGGCGGGCGTGGCCTCGCCCGGGAGAGCATCGCTAGGTGGGCAGAAGAGCACCGTCGCGTCCGGCGTCGCGGCCGCGAGCGCCGCTGCGACTGCAATCGCCCGCGCCTCGTCGGCGACGGCGGCGAGGATGTCGCCCCCGTCGAGCTGCTCGGCGAGTGCGATCGCGAGTTCGCCGACTCCCAGCACGGTGGGCGGGGGAGTCTTGGCGGCACTGGGCATGGTGGAGGGAGCTTTCGAGGTGAGCATCGCCGAACGGTCGGGTGCGGCCGCCGTTCCGCCGTTCAAGGGAGTCGGTGGATCGCGAAGGCGCGGTCGCCCGCGATCTCGGTCGTGCGAAAGCGCAGCGCGCCGTTCGTCGCCTCAGCGTCCGACGCCGGTGCCGCGCGACCGGTGATCGTGTCCCACGGCGTGATCCGGTAGCGACCCGTCGGCATCGGAAGCGACACGTCTGTGCGATCCGTGACGATCGCCTGGTCGACGCGGCCGTCGCTCAGCCGCCTGCCGCGGCGCAGCAGCCAGACGAGCGCCTGCCGATCGTCCGCGCAGGCGAAGCCGTGAAAGCCGCGGGCGCGCGCGTCGATCGTCCGTCGCCGGAAGCGTGGCCAATCGATCAGCGGCAGGAAGCCGGTCATCGCGCGCTGCGCCTGTCGCATGCCCGCGGTTAGGACGTGCGGGTGCCGGTTCGGCCAGCGCATTCCGCCGCCAACACCGCCGCTCGCCAGATGCGCCCAGCTTAGATGTCGGAAGTATTCGTCGTCGAACGGCTCCGGCAGCGTCCGGCGATGGTCCTTGAAGCTGTGGATCGGGCCGTGCTCCGTGTCCAGAAACGGGCGGTCGTCCCGGATCTCGGCCAGGCTCTCGCGCACGATCCGGCGCATGGCGAGCGCCGGCGTCACCGTGTCGCGCGGCGCGTCGATCGTGCCGGTCGCGTAGATGTGGATGGAGGCGAAATCGAGATCGGGGTGGCGGTAGATGGGATCGCGCATCGGCATGTCTGGGCGCTGAACCAGCTCCGGTCCGAACAGCGACACCGTCTGTGGGTGGGCGCGGCCGTAGAGCTCCAGCTCCAGCGTGCGGACGTGCTGCGACAGGTCGGCGATGAACTCGGGAAAGCAGTCTGCGCTGTCCTCCGCCTGGCCGTAGTGGATCTCGTTCCACAGGTCCCAGGCGAACAGGGCGCCCGACCCGCCCCAGCGCCGGGCGGCGAAGCTCAGCCGGTCCTTGCTGAGCGTCCGCGTCGCCGGGCAGAGCAGCAATCGCGAGGGATGGGCGAGCGGTCCGCCGTTGGCGCTGTTCCACGGATGGTGGCGCCAGTGGAACCAGGTCCAGAAGGTGTCCACCGGGGTCAGCAGTATGCGCAGGCCGACGCGCCCGCACAGGTCGAACAGATCATCCCATAGCTGCACCATCGCCGGCACGGGCCTGCCCGCCGGACGATCGAAGTAGCGGTGGCGGACCTGCGCATATTCCAGCATCAGCCGCAGGCAGGTGACGCCATGGTCGGCGAGCCAGCGGAGGTGCCGCTCGACCGCCGCAACGTCGCGGCGGTGGAACAGCGGCGCGAGCTCGGGCCAGGTGATCGCGTCGTTCTGGCCGATCGGCGTCCAGGGCTCCCCATCTTCCGTGACGAAGTAGGGCGCGTCAGGGGCGACGGTGATCCAGGGGAGGGCGCGTGGCTCCATCGCGCTCTCTTGCCCGGCGCCGCTGATCCGCGCCACGCACCACCGCCTCTTTCTTCCTAACGCACGTCAGCTTCAGCATTTTTCGGCGGAACGGCCGGAGCGGCGACCCATTGACCGGGCTCATCGTAACGTCGGCGGACCGCCGGCCAGACCGCCCAAGGAGACCCGATCCATGCCGATGCTTACCCCCTGATCAGGTGTGATCGACCTTTATCGCCGGGCTGAAGGACGCGCACGGCGTCGAGAACCAGGCGCTCGCGCTGATCGACCGCCAGCTCGATCACCTCGCCAACTATCCGGACGTCGCCGCCAGTCTCCAGCAGCACCGCGGCGAGACCGAGCAGCAGCTCGTTCGGCTGGAGGAGATCCTCGACGGCTTCGGCGAGAGCCGCTCGCTGCTGAAGGACGCCGGGCTCACCATCTCCGGCAATCTCGCCGCGATCGCGCACACCTTTGCGCCCGACGAGATCCTGAAGAACAGCTTCGCCAACTTTGCGTTCGAGATTTTCGAGGCGGCGGCCTACAAGTCGCTGATCACGATGGCCGACGCCGGTTCGTTCACGAACGCGGTCGCGCTGTTGCAGCAGTCGCTCGGCGAGGAGCAGCGCATGGCCGCGTGGGTCGACGAGAATAATTCCAAGCTGACGCTGCAGTATCTAGAGCGGCGGAGTGCCGGTGAGACGGCCAGTCATTAACTTGATCTAAGTGTATCGGGGGAGCCGCGCTCCCCAGATCGCAGCTAAAGTGCGTAACTTACATCAGGATAACTAATTAGAGCTGAAAACATCAAGTCGCTGATCCGTTGATGGGCTGGGCAGGGCGCCCGACATCATCGGAGACGGCAAGATGTACTATCACGACAAGCGACTCCAGTACCCCGTGACGGTCGAGAAGCCGGATCCGCGATTCGCGCGCATGCTCCAGCAGGCGATCGGCGGTGTGGAAGGCGAGATCCGTGTCTGCATGCAGTATTTCTTCCAGGCTTGGGGCAATCGCGCGCCGACCACCAAGTACCGCGACATGCTGCTCAACACCGCGACGGAGGAGATCGGCCATATCGAGATGCTGGCGACAGCCGTCGCGCTGAACCTGGAGACCGCGCCCGCGTCACTGCAGGAGGATGGTGCCGCGGACGGCATCGTCGGTGCGGTGATGGGCGGCGGCAGCGCGAAGGCCGAGATCGAGGGACTGATCCACAAGAACCTGCTCTCGGGCGGGCTTGCGGCGATGCCGATGGACTCGGACGGCGTGCCGTTCAACATGAGCCACATCTATGCCAGCGGCAACGTCGCGGCGGATATGTACTGCAACGTCGCGGCCGAGAGCACGGGTCGCGTGCTCGCCGTTCGTCTCTTCAACGCCGCGGCGGACGACGGCATGAAGAAGATGCTCCACTACATGATCGCGCGCGACACCATGCACCAGCAGCAGTGGCTGGCGGTGATCGAGGAGCTTGGCGCGGAAGCCGGCAACCTGCCCATCCCCAACAGCTTTCCGCAGGAGATGGAGGACCAGGCCAACAACTATAACTTCTACGTCACCTCCGTTGACGGCAGCTATCCGGAGGGACGCTGGACGACAGGCCCGACGCCGGATGGAAAGGGCGAGTTCACCGTGTTCCGCAACGAGCCGCTAGGGCCGGAACCGGTTCTCGGTGCCGCACGGCCCGACAGCGGCGCGCAGGCGCAGCAGATCGGCTGAGCGACTGGCGGGACCGGCGCCGGTGCCGGTCCCGCTTCAATCAAGCGGGTGACGCATGAAGATCCATCACCTGAACTGCGGCACGGACTGCCCGCTCGGCGGCGCATTGTTCGACGGGCGGAGCGTCGGGCCGCTCGGACGCATCGTCTGCCACTGCCTGCTGATCGAAACCGACGCGGACGGACTGGTGCTGGTCGACACCGGCTACGGCCTCGCCGACGTGCACCACCCGCACCGGCCGCCATCGCCGCGCATCACGCTGCCCTGGCGGCTGATGCTCAACATCCGCCTGCGTGAGACCGAAACCGCATTGCGCCAGGTCGAGGCGCTTGGCTTCAAGGCAGCGGATGTCCGCCACATCGTGGTCACGCACCTCGACTTCGATCACGCCGGTGGGCTGGAGGACTTTTCGGATGCCACCGTTCACGTGATGGCGCGCGAGTATGACGATGCGACCGGCCCACGCGCTAGCGTCGTGGCCCGCAATCGCTGGCGACCGCGGCAGCCGGACGGGGTGCAGCAATGGCAGCGTTACGGCGCGCGTGGCGAGCCCTGGTTCGGCTTCGACGCGGTGCGCGATCTTACCGGTTTGCCGCCGGATATCCTGCTGGTGCCGCTGCCGGGCCACACCTGGGGTCATGCCGGTGTCGCGGTGCAGACCGGGGAGGGCTGGCTGCTGCACGCCGGTGACGCCTACTTCTACCGCGAAGAGATGCGGGGTGCTCGGCGGCGCTGCACCCCTGGGCTCCGCGCCTACCAGCGCCTGATGGAGGTCGACGCGCGCAGCCGCTTGCTCAATCAGGCGCGACTGCGCGAACTCTCAATTGGGCGGGCAGGGCAGGTGACCATCGCCTGCGCTCATGACCCGGTCGAATTGGAGCGGTGCCAAGCGGGGCAGCCGTTGTAAGGCTAACCGCGCTGTTCCGGCTCCGGACCGCGGTCGGGCTTGGCTCCAGCGTTGGCGTTCTCGGCGCTGCCGGCGGTCTCCGGATCAATTTCCTCGGTCGGGGCGCCGGTGCCATGCGCCTCACCATCAGATGAGACGCGCAGTCGTTTGTCGCCCTCGCGCCACTCTGCCTGACCGGTGGAGTCATACTCCTGGCCCGAGTAGCCGCCGCCGGTCCCGACCGCGCCAAGCTTCGGTTCGGGGTGAGCGAACGGAGGCGCCTTGCCCTGATCGGGGCTGATGTCGCGGTCGTCAGTCATTGAATGCCTCCGAATAGGCCGCGCCGACCGGTTCGCGCGAGTCCTGCTCCGCCTCGGCGATCGCCTGAAGCACCATCCGCTCCCAGACCGCCGGATCGCCGACCGCGGCCATGCCTTGCGACGGTTCGCGCAGCGTCTTCAGCACCGATAGCGCCTGCTGCCGGTACGCCTGCCAGGTCTCCTCGACCGCCGGCGAGGCCGAGCGCTCGACACCCGCGGCATTGGCGCTGTGATCGTTGCCTGCGAGCACGCGGGCGATCCGCTCGACCGGGGTCGTGTGGGCGATGTCCATGGCGCTCCTCCGCTGTGTAACCAGGGTAGAAAGCGCGTGAGCGTCACCCCTGTTCCGTCAGGGCGGCGAGCCGATCCACCTCCCGATCGATCAGGTCGTGGAGCGCCGAGATGAGCGGCTTCACCTGCAGGTCGGGCCGGAGCAGGCGATAGTGGAGCAGTCCGATCGACAAGGTAGTCAACGTGTCTGACATCAGCTCCCGCTCGGCGGCAGTCTTGTCGCCCGGAGCGAGCAGCGCCAGCGAACCCTTCAGTCGCATCCGCAAGCCATCGAGCATGTTGGTGAAGATCGCGGCGATCCGGTGGTTGCGCGACGATTCGGCGACGATCTCGGCGAACAGGCGGGCGTCCTCCAGGCTGTCCTCCGGCTCGATGAAGCCGTGGAGCCAGGCGCGTACGCGCTCGCGGTCGCCGGCGACGATGGCGGTATCGAGTTCGTCGAATTCGAGCACGCGGGCGCAGTCCGCCTCAACCAGGGCGGCAACAATATCTTCCTTGGAAGCGAAGTCGCGGTATATCTGCCCGACCGCGATCCCGGATTCCTTGGCGATCTGCGCCATGCCGGTCGCATGAAAGCCGTTGGCGATGAACAGCTTGCGTGCCGCATCGACCAACTTGACGCGCCGAATCTCCGCCTTGCTGAGCGGTACGTCAACGCACGCGTCCATCCAGGTCATCTCAAATCCTCATTGCGCCGGGTTGACGCCCAACCCATCTTCGCAGTAGCAGCAAATGTGAGTGATCGTTCACTCACACGTTCTCTCATCGGAATCGCTCATGGTCAATACGCGTCACGGCGCCATCGCGCTCCTCCTCGTGCTCGCCAGCTGCGGCGGTGGCGGCGAAGGTGAAGGCCAGGGCAAGGGGCCGCCAGGCGGCGCGCCGCCGCCGACTCCGGTCGGCTACGTGACCGTGCGTGAACAGCCGGTGACTCTCACCACCGAGCTGCCGGGCCGCACCGCGCCGTTCGAGACGTCGGACGTGCGCCCGCAGGTCAACGGCATCGTGCTCGCGCGCCTGTTCACCGAGGGCGACGTGGTGCGCGCCGGTCAGCCGCTCTACCGGATCGATCCCGCCCCGTACCAGGCAGCGGTCGCCAGCGCGCGCGCCGCGCTGCAGCGTTCGCAGTCGCAGATCGGCGCCACGGCGGCGCTGTCGCGGCGGTACGGCGAGCTCGTCCGGATCAACGCGATCTCGCGCCAGGAATATGACAATGCGGTCGCGGGCGCGAGCCAGGCGCGGGCGGACGTCGCCGCGCAGCAGGCTGCGCTCCGCTCCGCCCAGATTGATCTCGGTCGCACCACCATCCGCGCGCCGATCACGGGGCGGATCGGACGGTCGGTGTACACCACCGGCGCGCTGGTGACGGCGGCGCAGACCGAGCCGCTTACCACGATCCAGCGGCTCGACCCCATCTATGTCGACATCCAGCAGTCCTCGGCCGACCTTTTGAAGCTGCGTGAGCAGGTGCTGGCGGGCAACGTCTCGCGCAGCGGCGGCGCACGGGTGCGGATCAAGCTGGAGAGCGGCTCCACCTACCCGCAGGAGGGGACGCTTCGCTTCGCGGACGTGACCGTCGATCCGGCCACCGGATCGCAGACGATCCGCGCGCTCGTGCCCAACCAGCAAGGCCTGCTGCTGCCGGGCATGTTCGTGCGTGCCGAGCTGGTGGAGGGCGTTCAGGGACGCGCCTTGCTGGTCCCGCAGCGCGCCGTCAGCCGCGACGAGCGTGGCCGCCCGACCGTGCTTGTCGTCGGGCAGGGCAACAAGGCCGAGCCGCGCATGCTTACCACCAACCGTACCCAGGGCACCGACTGGATCGTCACCGGCGGGCTCCGCCCGGGCGACCGGGTGATCGTGGAGGGCGCGATGATGCTGCGCCCGGGCATGGTCGTGAACCCCTCTCCCTTTGGCCAGCGTCCGGCTGCGCCGCCCCAGGGCGGCCGCCAGGCTCAGCCCCAGGCACAAGCGAAGTAAGCACCCATGTCCCGCTTCTTTATCGAGCGCCCCATTTTCGCATGGGTGCTGGCGATCGGCGTCATGCTGGTCGGCATCCTCGCGATCCGGACGCTGCCGGTGTCGCAGTTCCCGGACATCGCGCCGCCCTCGGTCGCGATCACCGCGACCTATCCGGGTGCCGACGCGCAGACTCTGGAGAACACCACCACCCAGATCATCGAGCAGCAGCTGAAGGGGATCGACAACCTCCGCTACTTCTCGTCCTCCTCGGCCTCGGCCGGCACCGCGACGATCACGCTCACCTTTGAGCAGGGGACGGACCCCGACATCGCGCAGGTCCAGGTACAGAACAAGCTGCAGGCGGCGACGCCGCTCTTGCCCCAGGAAGTACAGCGCCAGGGCATCGTCGTCGGCAAGGCGACGCGCAACTTCCTGCTGTTCGTCGGCCTGTATTCCGAGACCGGCGAGCACGATGCCGACGACCTGGCGGACTATGTCGCGTCGCGCATCTCCGACCCGTTATCGCGGGTGACGGGCGTCGGCGAGACCCAGATCTTCGGCTCGCAATACGCCATGCGGATCTGGCTCGATCCGGTGAAGCTCAGCAACTTCGCGCTCACCGTCGCCGACGTGACCAGTGCGGTCAGCGCGCAGAACGCCCAGGTGTCGGCAGGCCAGATCGGCGCCCTGCCGGCGCCGCGCGAGCAGATGCTGAACGCGACCGTGTCCGTCTCGTCGCGGCTCTCGTCGCCCGAGCAGTTCGGGCAGATTCGCCTCAAGAGCAACGCCGACGGATCGATCGTCCGCCTGCGCGACGTCGCCCGGGTAGAGATCGGCGCGGAGAACTACGGCTTCACCGCCCAGTGGAACGGCAAGCCCGCCTCCGGCATCGGGATTCGCCTGGCGCCGGGTGCCAACGCGCTCGACACGGTAGAGGCCGTGAAGACGCGCGTGAACGAGATCGCCAAGCAGTTCCCGCCTGACGTCAAGGTGATCTACCCGTATGACACGTCGCCGTTCGTGCGGCTGTCGATCGAGCAGGTGGTCGAGACGCTGGTCGAGGCCGTGGTGCTCGTCTTCCTCGTCATGTTCCTGTTCCTCCAGAACTTCCGTGCGACGCTCATCCCGACGATCGCGGTGCCGGTGGTGCTGACCGGGACGTTCGCGGTGCTCGCCGCCTTTGGCTACTCGATCAACACGCTGACGCTGTTCGGCATGGTGCTCGCGATCGGCCTGCTGGTCGACGACGCGATCGTGGTGGTCGAAAACGTCGAGCGTCTGATCGTGACGGAGCACCTCAGCCCCAAGGAAGCCGCCCGCAAGTCGATGGACGAGATCTCGGGCGCGCTGATCGGCATCGGCGTGGTGCTGTCGGCGGTGTTCCTGCCGATGGCATTCTTCGGCGGGTCGGTGGGCGTCATCTACCGCCAGTTCTCCATCACCATCGTGTCGGCCATGCTGCTGTCGGTGGCGGTCGCGCTGATCCTGACGCCGGCGCTCTGCGCCGCCATCCTGAAGCCGCACGATCCGAACAAGACGGAGGGCAATGGCCCGCTGAAGCGCTTCTTCCGCTGGTTCAACAACAATTTCGACCGCGGGCGGGAGAAGTATGAACGGGGCGTCCGCGCGACGGCGCGGCGCTCCGGCCGCTCGCTGATCGTCTTCGCGCTGATCGTCGCCGGGCTGGCGGTGCTGTTCACCCGCCTGCCGTCCGGCTTCCTGCCCGATGAGGACCAGGGCGTGATGATCGCGCTGGTGCAGGGGCCGCCCGGTGCGACGTCCGGTCGTACCCAGGTCGGGCTGGATCTGGTCCGCGATCACTTCCTGAAAGATGCCGGCCAGGCGATCCGGGGCGTGTACACGATCAACGGCTTCAGCTTCGCGGGCGTCGGCCAGAACAGCGGCATCGCGTTCATGCCCATGAAGGAGTGGAAGGATCGTCCCGGCGCCGAGAACAAGGCGCAGGCAGTGATCGGCCGCGCGATGGGCGTGTTCTCGCAGTACAAGGACGGCCTGATCTTCGCGGTCATCCCGCCTGCCGTGCAGGAGCTCGGCAATGCGACCGGCTTCGACCTCCAGCTGGTGGACGAGGGCGGGCTGGGTCACGAGCGGCTGCTCGCCGCGCGCAACATGATGCTCGGCATGGCATCCCAGAACCCGTCGCTGGTCGGCGTGCGCCCGAATGCGCTCGACGACGCGCCGCAGCTGAACGTGGAGGTCGACCAGGACAAGGCGCGCGCGCTCGGGCTCGACCTCGCCACCGTCAACAGCACGATCGCGACCGCTTGGGGCGGCTCCTACGTCAACGACTTCATCGACCGCGGTCGCGTGAAGCGGGTCTACGTCCAGGCGGACCAGCAGTACCGGATGGCGCCGGAGGACATCTCCAGCCTCTACGTCCGCGGCGAGGGCGGCGAGATGACGCCGTACACCGCCTTCTCCACGCTGTCGTGGAAGCAGGGGCCGACGCAGCTGACCCGCTACAATGGGCAGCCGGCGATGGAGATCCTGGGCCAGCCGGCGCCGGGCGTCTCTTCCGGTGACGCGCTGCGGGCGATGGAGGAGATCCAGCAGAAGCTGCCGCCCGGCACCCGGCTGGAATGGACCGGGCTCAGCTACGAGGAGCAGCTCTCGGGCGGGCAGGCACCTTTGCTCTACGGGTTGTCGCTGCTGATCGTCTTCCTCTGCCTCGCCGCGCTGTACGAGAGCTGGTCGGTGCCGATCTCGGTCATGCTGGTGGTGCCGCTCGGCATCCTGGGAGCGGTGCTCGCCGCCACCCTGACGGGGCTCAACAACGACATCTATCTGCAGGTCGGCCTAATCACCACGATCGGCGTGTCGGCGAAGAACGCGATCCTGATCGTGGAGTTCGCCGAGGAGAAGCTGCGCGACGGACTGTCGCCGTTCGAAGCGGCGGTTGAGGCGGCGAAGCTGCGGCTCCGTCCAATCCTCATGACCAGCCTTGCGTTCGTGTTCGGCGTCATGCCGCTCGCCTTTGCCGATGGTGCGGGCGCCGGCGGACAGAATGCGATCGGACGCGCGGTGGTCGGCGGAATGCTGTCGGCGACGGTGCTCGCGATCTTCTTCGTGCCGATGTTCTTCGTGGTCGTGCTGCGTCTGTTCGGACAGGGCGGCAAGGCCGACCCGGCCGTCGACGACGAGCCGCACGGCCGCCCGGCGCCGCAGGGAGCCTGACCCAGATGATTCGTACCTCGACCTTCCTGCTGCTAGCGGGCGCCTCGCTGCTGTCCGCGTGCAACCTGGCGCCCGACTATGAGCGGCCCGCCGCCGCGGTGCCGCCGACCCTGCCGCAGGGCGGCGTCTACCCGGCACTCGCGCCCGGCGACGTCGACATCAGCCGGATCGGCTGGCGCGACTTCTTCACCGACGCGCGGCTTCAGACGGTGATCGCGCAGGGGCTGGAGAACAACCGCAACCTCCGGATCGCGGCCGGCAACGTGCTCCAGGCGCGCGCCCGCTACCGTATCCAGCGAGCGAACCAGCTGCCGACGGTCGGCGCCAACGCCGGCGTCACCTTTACCAACAATCCCTTCGGCGCGCAGGCGGCGGGGACTGGTGGCGGAACCGGCGGCGGCACCGGAACCACGCCGGGTACGGGCACGGGCACCAATCCCGGGACCGGCACGGGGACCAACCCTGGCACGGGCACGCCCGGCGCCAATCCCGGGATCGGCTCCACCTCCAGCGACCTAGAGATTTACCAGGTCGGGGTCGGCGTCTCGGCGTTCGAGATCGACCTGTTTGGCCGTTTGCGCAATCTCAGCCGCGCGGCGCTCGAGCAGTATTTCGCGACGGAGGAGGCGCAGCGCGCGACCCGCATTAGCCTGATCGCCGAGATCGCGACCGCGTGGCTGACGCTCGCCGCCGACCAGGACCAGTTGCGCCTGTCGCGGGACACGCTCGGCGCGTTCGAGCAGACCCGGCGGCTGACGCAGGAGCAGTTCCGGATCGGCGTGGCCTCCGAGCTCGCCTTCCGCCAGGCCGACACCCAGTATCAGCAGGCGCTGAACGACATCGCCGCGCTGGAGACCCGCGTCGCGCAGGATCGCAACGCGCTGGATCTGCTGGTCGGAGCACCGGTTGCGGAGAGCTCGCTCCCGAATGGGCTGGGGCAGGGCGGGGCGACGATTCCGACGCTGCCGGCGGGTCTCTCATCCGAGATCCTGCTGCGTCGCCCGGACGTGCTTCAGGCCGAGCGGCAGCTCCGCGCGGAGAACGCGAACATCGGCGCGGCGCGCGCGGCGCGCTTTCCGACCATCTCGCTGACCGCGACGCTGGGCACGATCAGCACCGCGCTGTCTGGCCTCTTCGCCGGCGGCAGCTATGCCTACAGCGTCGCGCCGGGCGTCTCGCTGCCGATCTTCGACAATGGGCGGATCGGCAGCAACATCCGCCTGGCCGAGGCAAACCGCGAAGTCGCGATCGCCACCTATGACCGGGCGATCCAGACCGCGTTCCGCGAGGTCGCCGATGCGCTCGCGCAGCGCGGGACCATCGAGCGGCAGGTCGGCGCGCAGACGACGCGCTCGCAGTCCGCGCAGGTCGCGGCGCGGCTGTCCGATGCGCGCTACCGCGCAGGGATCGATTCGTTCCTCAACGCGCTCGATGCCCAGCGCACCTCATACGCGGCGCAGCAACAGCTGGTGACCACCCGGCTGGCGCGCGACACCAATCTGGTGGAGCTCTACCGCTCGCTGGGCGGCGGCTTGCAGGAGCGTGATCCCGCTGTTCCGGCGGAGCCGCCGGCGCCCTGATCCGCCCCCTCATCCAGGCTCTTGCCAACGCCCGCGAAAGGCGTAGCTTGATCTCCATAAGAATAGGAGAGCGAGCGATGGCATCCGTGCACCCCTCGTCCGTCGACCCGGGCGACGAGAGCCTCATCATCCTGCAGAGCCTGCTGTGCCTTCTGCGCGAGAAGAACATCCTGAGCCGCGCCGACATCGAGGAGCTGACCCACAAGGTCGCCATGCGGGCGGCGGGCAAGGCGGACGCCTCGCTGCCGTGCTGCGCCGAGGCGGCGAGTGCGGCCTCGAGGGAGCTGGAGCGCGTCACCAGCTACATCGGCCAGCGCTACGGCGGCAAGCACGCCCGCCTTCCGAGCTGAGCGACTTCTCGACCCAGGCCTTGAGCCCGGGTCGCGCTGGCGTTGGCGTTGGCGTTGGCGTTGGTAGGGGACGAGATCCCGGATAGTATCCGGCGTGTCGGCGTCGCTACTACGTCCAGTACAGCACCCGCGCCTGCGGCAGGTTTTCGGCGATGCGCTGCTCGAAGAAGCGGCGCAGCTCGGCCATGGTCGCGGCGTCATAGACCTGCTTCTCGGACCCGAACTTCGTTCGCTTTGTCGTCCGCGCCGCCTCCGACATGTCGAGCGCCGAGCCCGGGTACCAGCTCTCCAGCACCGCCTTCGACCCAGCGGTGAAGCGGTGGGTAATCAACTCGATCGTGAGGTCCACGGCCGCTACATCGGCGAGCGCCGCGGCCGCATCGTCGATGAGCGTGCCGTACGCCTCCTGCCAGCCGTCGGCAGCGATGATCGGCGCGATCGTTAGGCCCACCGGATAGCCCGCCAGCGCCATCTGCCGCAGCGCGGACAGCCGGTCCGCCACGCGCGCGGTCCCGCCCTCGAATCGGGCAAAGGCGCGTGGATTGACCGACGCCCGCATCCGGGTGCGGCCGCCGTGATCGAGCGCGAGCAGCGGCTCGACGCCCGCGAACTTGGTCGTGAAGCGCAACTGCACCGGCGCTTTCCACCGGCCGAACCATGCGATCGTCGCCGCAAGCGCTCCTGTCAGCGGCTCGAGCGCGAGCGGGTCGGTGTAGCATGATGCCTCAAACGTCGTACCCTCGTGCGCACGGGCACGACTGCGTGAGGTGACGCTGCCCTGACCCAGATAGGCGGGCAGGCCGGCCAGTATCTCTTCCAGGTTGGCGTACACGCGCGTGATCGGCGGCCCTTTCAGCGACCCCGCCAGGTAGCAGTAGCCGCAGTGCGCCGGACAGCCCTCCGCCAGGTCGACCCGCCAGTCGGCGCTGGGGGCGATCGGCTGCAATCGGCGCTTGGACGGCGGCGCGACCACCAGCGCGACGGTCTGCTTGGCCGCGGCATAGGCGCGCGCCGGCTCGACGGGCAGGTCGAGGGAGAAGCGGTCGCCCGGCAGTTCGACGATCTCGCTACCCAGTAGCGCCGCGCGGCGCATGACCTCGCGCGCATGGTCCCACTCACGCGCCGCCCGCGTCACGAGCAGGCGACGGGGGCGCCACGGCCGCTCGACCGTGCCAGGCCGGGCGGCGGATGGCGTCATCGATGATTTAACCCGCTTCGGCCGCGCCGGTTGCTTCGGGCAAGCGATTTAGCATGCCGGAAAACGGGCGTTCTCGCGGGAACGGCGCACGAGTCGGAACGTTCGTTGAACAGGCATACCTTTGTGGCGAAGGAGAGCAGGTGCTGTTCGGGCACGTTATCCGCATGGTGGACCGGCTCACGACCCGTCGCGCGGCAGCCGATGCCGCGGCGGGCGCGACCGTTCAGCAGGATGCGGCCGCGCCGATCGCAACGGCACCGCCGGCTGCGGCCGCTCAGCCTCCGTCGCTGCCGCTCCGCGAGGTCGACGGCGTCGCGCACGCGCTCGGCGACGCCTATGCGCCGGGCGACGATGTTCCGCCCGAAATGATCACGCTGATGCTCCAGCTTGCCCGCGACGGATCGGGAAACCGGGCGTCCGGCTGACGCGTCAGCTCGGGTGCGCCGACAGGTCGGCGTCAGCCGCGTTTTTCGGAAAGCCGTCGCGCTGCGGCCCGGCATGAGGGCCCTCATCGGATGCGGCGAGTTGCTCGAGGTCATTTTCGCTGATGACCACCAGGTCGCCCGTCGTATCGCGCACCAGCGCGGAAAGGGCGGCGCGCGTGACCGCATGCTGTGAGACGGTGAAGGCATCGACCGCCTGGCCATTCGGCGGCGTCCCGGTCAGTGCCTCCAGCACGCTGTAGCGGACGGCGAACCGCTGCGGCTCGCCGTCGATGGCGCCGCTGAACTCGACCTGGCGCTCGTCGCTGTTGTCGAACACGCTCGTCGGGTCGATCGTCAGTCGGTTCTCGCCCATGTCGTTCTCCTGTCGGGTTGCGTCGATCAAGCGCCGAAGACGCCTGCCGGTTCCGCCTTGCTCACCGCGGCATCAGCACAGGGATCTCGCGAAGCAGCTCGCGCGCCAAAAATCCGAGCGGCGCGACCGACCCCGCCAGCACGCGCCCCGCCTCGCCGTGTAGCCATACCCCCCATGCCGTCGCCACGAGCGGCGTTGCTCCGCGGGAGAGCAGTGCACCGATGATCCCGGCGAGTACGTCGCCCGAACCGCCGGTCGCCATGCCGGGACCACCGCCGGGGTAGTGGAGCAGGGCACCGTCGGGTGCCGCCACGTGGGTTTCGGTGCCCTTGAGCGCGACGACGGCGCCCATCCGCGCCGCAACCTCCTGCGCAATGTCGGCGGCGTGCGCGCGGACCTCGTCGATCGGCTTGCCGGTGAGGCTTGCCATCTCGCCCTCGTGCGGGGTCAGCACCAGCCGCCCGTCGCAGCTGCTGAGCTTCTCCTGCGGCACCGCCCCGGCGTTCGCCGCCGCCGCGGCGTCGAGCACCAGTGCCGCGTCGGCGCCGGCCAGGCGCGTGGCGATCTGCGTTGCCGCCGCCTGATCGCCCATGCCGACCCCGAGCACCACCGCGTCGCTCGACTTGGCCGCGGCGTCGAGCGCCGGACAGTCGCCACCCGTGATCTCGCCCGCGTCTTCCCGCAGGGCAACGATCCCGGCTTCGGGGAAGAGCGTACCGATCAGCGGCGCGACGCTGGCGATCGTCGCAATTTTCACCTTGCCCGCGCCGGCGCGCAGCGCCGCCTCGCCGGTCAGCCGCACGGCGCCGGGAACACTCGCCGCGCCGCCCACGATCAGCACACGACCCCGGCTGTTCTTGCTTACCTGTCCGGTGATCGTGGGGAGCGGATTGGCGGCGCGCCAGCCGGCGTCGATCTCCGTCACGCGGCCGCTCCCTTGCGGTCAGGTTCGGCCGTGACCGGCGCATCCTCCGCCATGATCGGCATGACGGCGTTGTAGCGGACCAGGGCGAGGCCGCCGCTACGCCCCGCATCGGGATCGAAGCGGTACTTGGTGACGGAGCAGTTCGCGACGTCGCCTTCTCTGTCGATACCCAGGATCTCGGCTTCGCTCAGACCCTCGATAATATAGCGCAGGCAGAGCACCACCACCTGGTGCGCGACGATCATGACGCTGCGCCCCGCGTGGTGCAGCGCCACGGTGTCCATCAGCGAGCGAAGCCGGAAGATGACGTCGCACCAGCTCTCGCCTCCCGGCGGGCGATGGTAGAATTTGCCCAGCAGGCGCCGGAACTCGGCCTGCTCGGGATGGGTGGCGAGGATGCCCGTGGTGGTCAGACCGTCGAGGATTCCAAACTCCTTCTCGCGCAGTCGCTCGTCCGTGCAGATCGGCTCGTCAGCGATCTGGCAGCCGCCCGCGTCACGGAACAGGCGCGCCGTCTCCTGCGCGCGCAGGTAGGGGGAGGCGAGCAGCACTTGAGGTCGATCGGCGGCGTCGTTCTGCGCGAACCAGCGGCCTAGCGCAGTCGCCTGCTCGATGCCGGTTGCGGAGAGCGGCACATCGACGTCGCGCCCCGCGATCACGATGCGCTCGGCACCTGCCGCGTCGGCCGCCTCGCGCGCGACATTGCCGGCGCTTTCGCCGTGGCGAACGATCCACAGGCGTTCTGGCCAGCGTTGTCCGATCATGCGGCGACCCGCCTCGCTACGTCATTATGAGTGCTCATGGTGTCTCCCTGCCGGGCGACAACCGGGTTCGCCGGAGCGAGTTCCGCGTCGTCGAGGAGAAGCCTTTCCGCGGGTAGGCCAAAAAAGTTGGAACAAATCGCTTGACGATCCAACAGCGCCCTCATATTTGGGGCGAACCGACGGACGCGGCGCTGCCGATTGCTCCTTGGTCGCCCACTCGCTGAGATGCGGACCGGTTCGCCGGAGATTGTGGGATTGCTCTTTACCTGGCGACAGGGCCGAGGCGGTAAGCCAAGGCGCTGTTCGCTGTGGCCTTTTAGTGGAGGCCATGCTTCTTGCCAACGGGCTTGAAGCGGGTCGCTCTTTGACATTGTTGATTTGATGAAGGGACATGTGGGCGGCGGTTTGCCGGCACTGGGTGTTTTCGAGGCGCCTGGTTGTTGGTTAAATTTA
>NZ_OBMI01000001.1 GCF_900199185.1 Sphingomonas guangdongensis
AACACGGGCTGCGCACCTGCATCCAAGCTGAGTGGCGCGCCGGGCGAGGCGGAGATCGGATGCGTGCCGATCGTGATCATCAGGGCGTTGAACGCAAGCATCGCCCCCAGTCGCACCGACAAGTCCAGGTCGCGGTTTTCGAGATACTCGAGGTCAGCGACGAAGCCGGGGTCCGGCGTCGCGCCGCGCATCGCCTGGAACGCGCGAAGCCGAACGCGATGAGAGGACTTCTTCATCATGGCGATCTACCGTCGGTCATTGTGCCGCGCCAGCGCCTAGTATGGCGTCGCTAAGGACCCAGAAACGGCCGTTCAGGGTCGTCTAGCCTTTTCCCGTAAGCGGTCGTTCGTTCATGACGTAGCTCGGGGCTAAGCTAGCTGCGGCGTGAGCTTGGCCGAGGTACCAGGAGATTCAACGCGTCCGCATTGTCTCGGCCCCATGCGTAGAGCAGCTCGACAGGTTCGACGAAGCGTCGTCCAAGCGCCGTCAGCTGGTACTCGACTGCTGGCGGAATCGTACTCTGAACGTGACGCGTCACAAGCCCGCTCGCCTCCAACTCCCTGATGGTCTGGGTCAGCATCTTCTTCGAGATGCCCGGCAGGCTGCGCTGGAGCACACCGGTGCGTGCCGCGCCGCCATGGCGGACATGGAGCGTGTGAAGCACCATGCTGGTCCACTTGGTTGCGAACAGCTCCAGCACCCGGCGGGGCGCACAGTCCTCCCGCCATTCCTCGTCCGGCGTTCCGGGCTGCATGTGGTTACCTCCTGGTGCCTGGTGACCCAGATGGTGCCGTCTAGAAGCCCTGCCCCTTCGTGCCTAGCTCCTCGACCACAAGGAGTTGATCATGGCGAAAACGGCATTGGTAGTGGGCGCGAGCGGGATCGTGGGGAGCGCAACGGCGGCGCTACTGGTGGAACGCGGCTGGACCGTGCATGGCCTTGCCCGACGGCCTGGCGCTCAGGCCGGCGTGCAGCCGGTCGCCGCCGACCTGCAGGACGCCGACGAAACCGCGTCAGCGTTGCGCAGCCTGAACCCCGACGCGGTGTTCATCACGACCTGGCTGCGGCAGGACAGCGAGGCGGAGAACATCCGCGTCAACGCCGCCATGGTCCGTAACCTGCTTGACCGGCTGCCGAAGCCGTCCGGGCCGCGCCACGTTGCGCTGGTGACGGGGCTCAAGCACTATCTCGGACCGTTCGAGGCGTACGGCAGGGGCACGCTCCCGCAGACGCCGTTCCGGGAGGAGCAGGGCCGGCTCGACGTCGAGAACTTCTACTATGCGCAGGAGGACGAGGTCTTCGCCGCCGCCGCGCGCGACGGGTTCAGCTGGAGCGTGCACCGGCCGCATACCGTGATCGGGCTGGCGGTCGGCAACGCGATGAACATGGGCACGACGCTCGCCGTCTACGCGACGATCTGCCGCGAGACGGGGCGGCCCTTCACCTTCCCCGGCTCGGCGGCGCAGTGGTCGGGGCTCACCGACATGACCGATGCGGATCAGCTCGCCCGGCACCTGCTCTGGGCCACGGAGACGACGGCCGCGCACGACCAGGCGTTCAACGTCGTCAACGGCGACGTCTTCCGCTGGCAGTGGATGTGGAGCCGGCTCGCCGCGTGGTTCGGGATCGACGCGGCGCCGTTCGACGGCACGGTGCGCCCGCTCGAGCAGCAGATGGCGGACGACGCCGCGCTCTGGCGCGACATCGCCGAGCGCGACGGGCTCGCCGAGCCTGACCTGACCCGCCTCGCCTCGCCGTGGCACACCGACGCCGATCTCGGCCGACCGATCGAGGTGGTCGCCGACATGAGCAAGAGCCGGCGGCTGGGCTTCACCGGTTATCAGCGGACCGACGATGCCTTCTTCGCACTGTTCGACCGGCTGCGGGATGCGCGCCTGATACCCTGACGCGTCGCGAAGTGTGCCGAGCCGGCGCGCGTAGGCACGACAAAGCAGTCGATAAAGTCGGCTATTGTTACGAACCTGTTCGTGCCTTATGCCTCTGCCGAAAAGGGAGAGGGGCATGGCAGCAGGCCAGGCAGGCACGACGCAACCGACACGCGTCCGTTACACCATGTTGTCGCTGATCGCGGCAGGAACGCTCATCAACTATCTCGATCGCACGATCCTCGGCGTTGCGGCACCCGCGCTCACGAAGGAACTGGGGATCAGCGCGACCGTCATGGGCGTGATCTTCTCGGCGTTCAGCTGGTCCTATGCCGCCGCCCAGGTGCCCGGCGGCGCCTTTCTTGATCGATTTGGAACCCGCCTCACCTACTTTCTGTCGGTTTCCTTCTGGTCGCTGTTCACGCTGCTGCAGGCGTTTGTCGGCGGCGTCGCTGGGCTGATCGGCCTGCGCCTGGCGCTGGGTGTCGCGGAGAGCCCGTGCTTTCCGGCCAACAGCCGCGTGGTCGCGACCTGGTTCCCGCGCGACGAGCGGGCCTTTGCGACCGGTGTCTACACGGTGGGGGAGTATATCGGCCTCGCGTTCCTCAGCCCGCTCCTGTTCGCGATGCTTGCCGTGTGGGGCTGGCGATCGCTGTTCGTCGGCGCGGGCGTGCTCGGGCTCCTGTTCGCGCTGGTGTGGTGGCGCGGCTACCGTGAGCCGCGTGAGAGCCGCGCCAACCAGGCCGAACTGGACGAAATCGTCGCCGGCGGCGCGCTGCTGGACCAGCCCGCCCGGCAGCGGTTCGACTGGTCTGCCGCCGGTCGCCTGCTGCGCACGCGGCAGATGTGGGGGATCTGCCTCGGCCAGTTCGCCGGCAACTCGACCCTGGTGTTCTTTCTCACCTGGTTCCCGACCTATCTCGCCACCGAGCGCCAGATGGACTGGCTGAAGATCGGCTTCTTTGCGGTCGCACCGTTCATCGCCGCCTCCTTCGGCGTGCTGTTCGGCGGCTGGTGGTCGGATCGCATGCTGCGGCAGGGCAAGTCGCCCAATGTCGCGCGCAAGCTGCCGATCATCCTCGGTCTGCTGCTCGCCTCCACCATCGTCGCGGCCAATTTCGTCGAGAGCAATGCGGCGGTGATCGCGATCCTCAGCCTCGCCTTCTTCGCGCAGGGCATGGCGGCGCTCGGCTGGACGCTGGTGTCCGACCTCGCGCCGGAGGGGATGCTTGGGGTGACCGGTGGGGTGTTCAACCTCGCCGCCAACCTCGCCGGCATCGTCACGCCGATCGTGGTAGGAGCAATCGTCGCCGCGACCGGTAGCTTCTTCTACGCGCTCGGTTTCATCGGCATCGTCGCGCTGCTCGGCGCGCTGTCCTACATCTTCATCCTGGGTGACGTCCGGCGGATCGTGCTCGACTGATCAGTCGGACACGACCGTTGGCCGGAAGCGGTTCTGCGCGGTCAGGCGGATGGTCGCGTTGGGTGCGCCATAGCCGTCGTATCCCGTCCTATCGACGAATTCGAAGAAGAAGGTACGCCGGAACGCGCGGCTGTAGAGCTGATGGTAGCGGCGACCCGGTCCTTCCTCATCGACCATGATGCCATAGTGGCGCAGCGTCGCCGCTTCCGCGTCGCCCAGACCGAAGCGGGCCGCGACATCGTCGTGGTAGTTGGCGGCTATGGGCAGCGGCTCCAGCCCGCGCGCTGCGAGCAGCGGCGCCGCCGCCGCGACATCCGGCACGCGCAGCGCCACGTGCTGGAATCCCGCGCCGAACGACTGATCCAGGAACCTGGCCGACAAGGCGTTGCGCGCATCCGTGCTGTTCAGGGTAATTCGGAACGTGCCGGCAGCGTTCTGGATCGCCTGACTCTGCACCAGGCCGTTGGGATCGATCACGTCCTGCGGCTGCTGCACCTGCACGTCGAACAGCGCGCGCCAGTAGAGCTGCCATGACAGGTACTCGTCATGGTGGACCGTGGCGGCAAGGTGGTCGACCGCGACCACGTCCGGCGCCGCGCCGCCGGTCGGCTCTTCCATTGTGAACTCGTCGCTCCACAGCGTCGTCGCGGCGACTGCGTCGATGACGTAGACCAGACTGCCCGCGACCCCGCGCAACGCCGGCATCGCGGGCATGTCGCTCTCGTGCTCGGCAACGCCCAGCGCGCGGGCGCGAGCCATGCAGGCAGCACCATCCGATACCACCAGCCCGATCGCGCAGATCGCGGTGCCATGCGTCGTGCGATAGGATGCCGCGAAGCCGTGATCCTCGGAATTGAGGACGAAGTTGGCCGCGCCGCAGCGCCACAGCTCGACCTGCTTGGTGCGGTGCCGGCCCACGCGGTCGAACCCGGCTCCCTGCAGCATTGCCCGCAGCTCGTCGCCGTCCTCGCTCGCCACGGCGAACTCGACGAATTCAACCCGCTCGATTGTCGCCCGTGCCGGCATCGTGGGCGTGCGCCCCAACTTGCGCGCGGCAGCATCGCGGAGCGCATCGAGGGAGCGCATGCCGTCGCGCGCCACCATCCCCGCCGCGTTGGCGCGAAACCGATCGTTGAAAATCTCCAGGCTGAGCGGTCCATCATAGCCGAGCCGAAGGATCTCGGCGACATAGCCGGTCAGGTCGAGCCCGCCTTGCCCCGGCAGGCTGCGAAAGTGGCGGCTCCAGTAGAGCAGGTCCATGTCAAGCAGCGGCGCGTCGGCAAGCTGAACGAAGACCAGCTTGGCCGGATCGATGTCGCGGATCGACGCGCTCGGTATACGACGCGCCAGCGAATGGAAACTGTCGAGCAGGATGCCGATATTCGGATGATCCACCGTCTGCACGATGTTCCACACCTGACGATGATCGTTAACGTGGCGTCCCCATGCGAGTGCCTCGTACCCGACGGTTACGTCGTACTCGGCCGCGAGGTCGCCGAGCGCGCGGAAGTCGGCGACGATCTGCGCTCGGTCGCCACTCGCCTGCACTGCGCAGTTCGAGCACAGCAGCAGCTTGTCGCACCCGAGCACCCGCATCGTCTCGAACTTCTGGCGCGCGCGGGCGAAGGCGCGTGCGCGGAGGGGTTCGGGCATGCCCTCGAAGTCGCGCAGCGGCTGGTAGAGGACGCAAACGAGACCGAGCTCGTCGAGCAGGCTGCGCACCTGCCCGGCCGACAGTGCCGAGGCGACGAAGTCGGTATCGAAAATCTCCACCGCGGCGAAGCCCGCGCCTGCCGCTGCGCGCAGCTTGTCCTCCAGGGTGCCGCTCAGCGAAACGGTAGCGATGGCGTTGGTCATCGGCTTGCGTCTTTCCCCTCTGTCGCCCGGACGACCGCCAGACGAGCCGACTGAAACGAGCCCAGCCACAGCTGCCCGGCGACCAGCGCGGCAGCGCTGACGCCGTTGAAGCCGGGTTGCGGCGGACCGGCGGCAACCGTTGTCACACGTCGGTGGTCCGGATCGACGGCGCCGACGCTCCAGCCGCGGTGGCACAGCATCGGATCGGCGACGCCGTTCTCCACCCGGCGCACGCCGCCGCAGGCCGGCTCGTCCAGCCGCATGCCCGCGATCAGCAGCTTGCCGCCCGTCCAGCGGATGTTGTCCGGCATGAAATCGGGCGCGACGATCCGCGCGAGCGGCGCGCGCGTGTCGCGGCGATCGTAGACGACCACGGCGTGCCATCCGAACGCGACGACGTAGAAGCGGCGACCATCGGGATCGACCTCGATCCCGTTATTGCCCGGAAGCTCGGTGCCCGGCAGCAGCGTGAACCCCGGGTCGCCCGGGCGATGCTGCCAGACCGCACCGGTGATGCGGCCCTGCACGAAGTCGGCGATCGTCGTGCCCGGGCGGGTCAGCACGGTCGCCAGGATGGTTCCGTCGGCGAAAGCGGCGACACTGTTGGCGACCTGTCCAGCAGGCATGGGAAGGCAACCCGTCCAGCGCAGTTGCGGCGTTCCGTCCACCAGGTGAACGCTGAAGCGCTCGATCGACTCACGGCCACCGTGATTGACCACCAGCAGCTCCCACCGCCGTCGCCCGGTCGAGCGCAGCGACAGCCCGCGCGCGTTGAAAAGGCCGGGATCGAGCGGCGTGCACCCGCCCCGGTCGCCTGGCGCCGGAGCCGTGTACCAGGATCGCCACTGCCGGGTGCGCGTGTCGACCAGCTTCAGCCCCGCACCGGGCGCGAAGCCGCTCGCGACCAGCCAGCGGGTGCCAGGGATCGCGACCAGATCCTCCGGCTTCTCCGGGCCGCAGACGTAGCTCAACTGCGGGTCCGGCGCGCACGCCGGCTGCAGCAGCAGCGCAGTCGCGGCGAGCAGGCTCAATCGCGCGCCCGCGCCGGCGTGCGCGGCGCCGGTGGCACGCCCGCGAACAGCGCAAGATCGGCGAAGTGCGGCCAGGCCATCCCGCGGCTCTCCGGCGCGAGCCAGACGAGCGCCGGCGCATCGGGCTTGAACGCCGGCCATGCGCCGACGCTTGGACTCGAGGGGCGTCCGGTACGGGCGAAGGAGAGCAGCGCCGCCGACATCTCGCGCTCCAGCGTCAGGTCGCCAGCCTCCCATGCCCGGGTCGTCCGGAACAGGTTCAGCGCATCGCGGGTGCGCAGCCAATAGGGCACGTCGCCGGTGTGGTAGGCGCCGACGGTCGCCGGATCATGGTCGCTGAAGGTGACGCCGGCAGCATAGGGCTGCCGCCGCGTGAAGAGGTAGGCATAGGCCGGTGCGCGACCGTAGCGCTGCTGGTGCATCGCCCAGCCGGCCATCTGCCCACCGACGCTTGCGTCGCGCGCGATGTCCGCTGCATCGCGGCGCGCATCACCGCTGTTGTAGGCGGCGAGGATCGCCTCCGCCCGCGCCCCAAAGCTCGCTCGCACGGCCTGCGCCAGCTCGGCACGGCTGGCGACGGGAGGTAGCGGTCGGAAGCTCTCGTCGCGCGTGTAGCCGATGAGGACCGGCACATCAGCCTGCGCACGCCTGGCGAACACCGCTTCCGCCGTGCCGGTCACGACCCGGCCGTCGAGCACGATCGGGCTGCGCGGCGACTGCGCGGCGACCAGCCGGTCGCCCGGCACCGCGCGCAGCTCCGCGAGCGAGCTTGCGCCGAGTTCCTTGGCAAGCGCGACCCCTTGCGCCTCCGCCGCGGCGAGCGGGACAGGCGAGAGCATCCCGCCAAAGGGGCTGCCGCTCATCCCGACCGCACGCTGGAACAGGCCGCGGGCGAGCGGGCTCTGCTGCAGCAGCGCGACCGACATCGACCCCGCCGACTGCCCGACAACCGTCACGTTGGCCGGATCTCCACCGAAGTTCGCGATGTTGCGGCGGATCCAGGCAAGCGCCGCGATCTGGTCCATAAGGCCGTAGTTGCCCGACCCGCCGTAGCCACCCTCCTTCGTCAGGTCAGGATGCGCGAGGAAGCCCAGCGGTCCGACCCGATAGGCGACATTGACCCGCACGACGCCGTCCCGAGCGAGCGGTTCGCCCGAGTAGTTCGCCATGTTCGCCGAACCGATGTTGAAGCCGCCGCCGTAGATCCACACCACGACCGGCGCCTGCCGTGCAGCACGGGGCGCCCAAATGTTCAGGTAAAGGCAATCCTCGCTGGTCGCCTCCTCGCCGAAATAATGATTCTGGCGCGATCCTCGCAGCGGCTGAAGGCACTCGGGCGCGAACCGGTCGGCGTGGTACAGGCCGGTGCGGCGCGAGAGCGGTTGCGGCGGCTTCCAGCGCAGCTCGCGGACCGGCGGCTGCGCAAAGGGCACGCCGAGGTACGCATCGACACCGTCCGCCAAGCTCACGCCCTCAACCTCGCCCTCGGCGACCTCGACGCGTGGCGGCGCGGTCTGCGCGGCGAGAAGCGCGGCAACGCAGGCGGCGGCTACCCGGCGCAGCCTCAACGCCGAGGCACCCCAAGCTGCTGGTGGAAGAAGTCAAAGGTGGCGTTGGTCGCCCGGAGCGTCGCCGCGCGGGTCGCCGCCGCGTCCGCGCCGATGAAGCTGTGGTCGACCGCGGGCAGGTAGATCGACTGCACCCTGACGCCCGCCGCCCGTAGCGCCGCCTCGCCCTTGTGCGACTGGGCCACCGGCACGACCTTGTCCTCATCGCCGTGGATCAGCAGGAACGGCGGATCTTTCGCGTCGATGTAGGTGACCGGGCTGACGGCGCGGATTCGATCGGCCGGGCAGCTGCCCTGGCAGCCGAGCAGCCTTGCGCCGGCGGCGTTGCCATCGGGCGTTGCGTTCATCCCGGCGAAGTCGAAGACGCCGTACCAGGTGACCGCCGCCTGTACGCACCCGTCGGCGGCTGCCTTCGGATCGAGCGTGGTGTCGCGACAGGTCACCGCAGTCAGCGCCGCCAGGTGGCCGCCAGCCGATCCGCCCCACACCCCCACCTTCGCGGGATCGATCTGGTAGTCGGTCGCGTGGGCGCGCAGGAAGCGCAGCGCAGCGTTGGAGTCCTGCAGCTGCGCGGGGAATGCCGCCTCTCCGGACAGCCGATACTCGAGGCTCGCGACGACGAAGCCTTCGGCGGCGAGCCGCGCGAGTACCTTGGGGAAGTCGGCCAGCGCCCCCGAATGGCGGGTGTGCCCGCCGATCCAGCCGCCGCCGTGAATGTAGAGGATCAGCGGATGCGGACCGGCACCCGCCGGCACATAGATGTCGACGATCTGCGGGCGATAGCCCGGCAGCGTCTGGTAGGTGACGTCGCGGTACGCCTTCACGCCGTCCGGAAAGGCGACGGGTACCTGCGGGAACCGATCCTCCAGCACCGGTGCCGCGGCCGTCGGAAAGTCGCGGGTCTGGGCGGTGGCTCCCGCCCCGCTTGCCAGTGCAGCGGCAGCCAGGAGGCAGGGCAGCATTTGTCGGCGCACTCCATCATCCTCTCAACTATGCCGGCGCCGTTCGGCGTCCGATGACGATCGCTATCACCGCCGCCGCGAAAACGGAAGACACAATAGGAACTCGTTCGTAACACTAATTACAGCGGGGACCGAGCGTTGCGTACGGCTGTCCATCGGATAGGACAGACGCATGCCGACCGACACTTCCGACGCTCCTCCGCCCTCGCCGCGCCGCACCCGCGCTGAAACCCGCGAGGCCGCCATCAACGCCATCCTCGACGTCGCCACCGCCGAGTTCGTCGAGAAGGGACTGGCCGGTGCCCGGATCGACGAGATCGCAGGCAAGGCCACCAAGCGTAAGATCTACTATTACTTCGGCAGCAAGGACGAGCTGTACCGCGCCGTGCTCGAGCGCGCCTATCGCAGGGTACGCGCCAGCGAAACCACCGTCGACATCGAGAGCGGCAGCGCGGTGGACGCGCTCCGCCGCCTGATCGAGCACGACGTGCGCTACCACTCGCAGCATCCCGAGCTGGTGCGGCTAGTCATGAACGAGAACATCCACCGCGCGGAACACCTGAAGCAGATCGCCGACCTGCAGACGGAGAACCGCGGCGTCATCCGGCTGCTCGGCGCCATCATCGCCCGCGGCGAGGCGGAAGGGCTGTTTCGTGCCGGGATCGAGCCTGTCGACCTTCACATGAACATGACGGCGCTCGCCTTCTACAACGTCTCTAACCAGTTCACCTTTGCTCACAATTTCGGGGTCGACATGACCAGCCCCGCCGCGATCGATCATCGCGCGGCGCAGGTCGCCGACATCCTGCTCGCCTGGGTGCGACTACCACCGCTTGAGTGATATTGACAGGAACCAGTTCGTCACACTAATCCTTCCCCGGATCGCCGGACAACTGGCGGCACTTGGGGAGGATTTCTGATGCGGTTGTCGCTCGCTCGCTACGCCCTGTCGGCGTCGGTTCTTGTTCTGGGTCTGGTCGCTGCCATGCCTGTTGCCGCCCAAACGCAGACTGCGCCTTCCTCCGATACGCCGGCCGTGGATCCAACGGCGCAAGCCGACACCAGCGACGCAAGCGCACCGGACATCGTGGTCACCGGATCGTTGATTCAGCGTCCGAACAACGACTCGGCCAGCCCGATCGTCTCGGTCAGCGACCAGGCGATCCGCGAGACGGGTGCGGTCAACGTCGTCGACGCGCTCAATCAAATCCCGAGCTTCACGACGGCAGGCAACGGCAACACCGGTGGCCAGGGCACGGGCGGCCGCTCAACGGTCAACCTTCATGGTCTTGGCTCGAACCGCAACCTGGTGCTGCTCGACGGTCGCCGCCTGCCGGTGTCCGACATCAACGGCAACGTCGACATCAACATCCTGCCCGACGCCATCCTGGGCGGGGTGGACGTGATCACCGGCGGTGCATCGGCGGTCTATGGGTCCGACGCGATCTCGGGCGTGGTCAACTTCAAGACGGTGCGCAGCCTGGAGGGCTTCCGCGCCGACCTGCAGACCGGGATCAGCGAGCGGGGCGATGCGTTCAAGTTCAACGGCTCGCTCGCCTTCGGCAGCAGCTTCGCCGAGGATCGCGGCAACCTCGTCGCCGCCTTCAGCTACGCGCAGTCCGACCCGGTCAACGGGTCGACCCGGCCGTTCTTTAAGGACAAGACACCGTCGTCGTTCATCGGCAGCGGCACCTTCGTCCCCAGCGCCGTCAACGCCCCCACGGCCGCCGCGGTAAACGGGGTGTTCAGCGGCTACGGCGTGACCTCGGCGATCAATCCGCTGCTCAACCTCGGCTTCAACAACGACGGCACGCTGTTCGTGCAGACGGGCGCGATCAATTACCGCGGCGACCGCGCCTCCAATGGCTACCTCATCGTCGGCAACAACGTCCGCATGCCGGTCGGCCAGCAGATTCAGTTCCAGAACGAGCTGGAGCGCAAGACCGCGTTCGTGAAGGCGGACTATGAGGTAACGCCCGGGATCACCGCCTACGGCCAGTTCATGTATGTCAATCTGGCCGTCCGGACCGAAAGCGGCGGCAGCCTGACCCAGTTTGGCGCGCTCACCACCGTGCCGGTCACGAACCCGTTCATTCCCGCCGCTCTGCGGACGGTTCTCGCCTCGCGCCCCAACGCGACGGCCCCGTTCACCTGGAACGGCCGCTACGTCGGCGTGCCGTACAAGAACTTCAATGAACAGTACACGATCCAGCAGTACCTCGCCGGCGTCCGCGGAACGATCACCGATGGCTGGACCTTCGATGCCTTCGCGTCGTGGGACAAGTCCGCGCACCAGCTCGCGATCGGCAACGCCGTGCTCAAGAACCGGGTGCAGACCCTGCTCAACGCGGCCGACGGCGGTCGCTCGCTCTGCGCCGGCGGGCTCAACATCTTCGGCGACGCGAATGCGCGCAGCCTGTCCGCGGCGTGCCGCGACTACATCACCAAAACGGCGTTCTCCCAGGAGGATCTGACCCAGACCCAGGCGCAGCTGCAGATCAACGGCAAGCTGTTCGATCTCGGCGCCGGCCCGGCGCAGCTGGCGCTGCTCGGCAGCTATCGCAAGAACACTTATGATTACGTACCCGACAGCGATCTGCGCGCGCAGAACATCGAGTCGGTGATCGCCTCCGCTCCGGCGAACGGCGACATCTCCGTCAAGGAAGCCGCGGCGCAGATCGACATCCCGCTGCTATCGGACCGCAGTTTCTTCCAGGAGCTCGGCGTCGGCGCGGCGGTCCGCATCTCGGACTATTCGGTCACCGGCTCGGTCACCAGCTACGAGGGCGACGCGCGCTGGCGGCCGTTCCAGGCACTTCTGGTACGCGGCAGTTACCAGCGTGCCGTCCGCGCGCCCAACATCGGCGAGCTGTTCACCCCGGCATCCGGCACACAGCTGGTGATCGGCACCCCGCCGGGCGCGCTCGGCGATCCCTGCGACGTCCGCTCGACCGCCCGCACAGGTGCCAATGGCGCGCGGGTCGCGACGCTCTGCGTGGCGCAGGGCGTGCCGTCGGCGGCGATCGGATCCTACACCTTTCCGACCACCGCGACCGGTCAGACGATCGCCGGCAACCTCGACCTGACGCCGGAGCGGGCCGACACCTACAACATCGGCTTCGTCTTCGACTCACCCGCCCGCGACGGCCTGTTCGGCGACTTCACGCTGTCGGTCGACTACTACAACATCAAGGTCAGCAACGTCATCTCGACGGTCCCCGGCCTCACCGTGCTGTCCAAGTGCTTCAACCTCGACGGCACCAACCCGAACTACGAAGCGGGCAACCTCTACTGCTCGCTCATTCGCCGCAACGGCGTGGGCGAGATCGATACGGTCAACACGCCCTACCTCAACATTGGCGGCCTGCGCACCGACGGCGTGGAGGTGCAGGCGAACTGGAGCGTCCCGACGCGCTTCCTCGGCGACACCAGCCGCTTCTTCGTCAACGTGGGCGTCGACTGGACGCGGAACTATGAGGTGCAGTTGCTGCCCGGCACCGCGTTCCTCGACTATACCGGGATCAGCAACGGCGGCGCCGGACCGACCAGCGTTCCGCCGCGCGCCACGCCGAAGTGGAAGGCGCTCAGCTCCTTTGGTCTGCGCTCGGAGGCGGGCACGCTCGGCCTGCGCTGGCGGTTCCAGGACAAGCTCGCCGATGTCAGCTCGGTGCTGACCCCGGCGACGGCGCAGGTCGGCGTCGACGCCTATTCGCTGTGGGACCTGTTCGCGACGGTCAAGGCCGGGCGCAGCTACGAAGTACGGCTCGGCGTCAACAACCTGTTCGACAAGGACCTGCCGTTCGTCGCGAGCTCGCAGAACGGCACGGACGTCGCGCTCTATGATCCGATCGGCCGCTCCTTCTACGCGGGCGTCCGCTTCAACTTCTGACTAGTCGGGTGGCGGAGCGGTCCCGCTGCTCCGCCACCTCGATCGAGGACATGCAATGATCAAGTCGGGCCTGATCGGCCGCTCCATTCTCGCCTCCCGCTCACCCTGGCTGCACGAGGAGGAGGCACGCGCGCAGGGCCTGGCACTCGCCTACACCCTGTTCGATTTCACTGACCGCGGCTGGGACGACGATGCGCTGGCCTCTACCCTGGAAGATTTGCGGTCGGACGGCTACGCCGGCTTCAACGTCACCTATCCCTTCAAGCAGGCCGTCATTCCCCTGCTCGACGAGCTTGCGGAGAGCGCGCGCTCGGTGGGAGCGGTCAACACGGTGGCGATCCGCGACGGACGGACGATCGGCCATAACACCGACATGATCGGGTTTCGCGACGCGTTGGCCGCCGGGCTGCCCGCGGCGGACCTCGGGCGCGTGCTCCTGCTTGGAGCCGGTGGCGCGGGCTCCGCGGTTGCGAGCGCGCTGCTATCGCTCGGTGTCGCGGAACTCACGATCGCGGACCTCGACCACGCCCGCGGCAAGGCGCTCGCGCAGCACCTTCGCGCACGCGGCATCGACGCCGGGCGGGTTAGCTCGCGCGCGATCAAGGACGTCTCGGTCCCGGATGTCACCGGGATCGTCAACGCAACCCCGATCGGTATGGCCGCCCAGCCCGGGCCCCCGATCGATACCGAGCAACTCCGCCCCGACCAGTGGGTCGCCGACATCGTATACTTTCCGCTGGAGACCGCCCTGCTTCGCGCCGCCGCCGCCCGCGGCTGCGCCACACTCGACGGCAGCGGCATGGTGGTGCGACAGGCGGCCGAGGCGTTTCGGATCATTACTGGACATTCGGCAGATCCCGGCCGGATGAGTGCCCGTTTCGGCACCAAGACCGGTGGATGACAATCAAGCGTTCTTCATCGCTCAAGAGGTCCCGCGTGCTTGGAGTGTGGCGCATGGCGATGCCCCTTCGACACCGCATTGGCACAGCTGACAGCACACTCTGGGGCGAGCGAACCGGTATCAGCCTGCTCGCTCAACGACCTGGCTTAGCTGGGAATTGGCTGGGGCGGCAGGATTCGAACCTGCGAATGCCGGTACCAAAAACCGGTGCCTTACCGCTTGGCGACGCCCCAGCAGAGCGGGCGCTTATAGCGTCCGCGCTTGTCGTGACCAGTGCCTGTCACCCGATCCGCTGGAGCCAGCCGTGCGGGTCGGGGGCACGGCCGCGCTGGAGGTCGGTGAGGCGCTGGAGCAGGCGGGCGGTGGTCTGGCCGGTGGCGCCGGTGCCAAGCGTGAACTGATAGTCGGGGCCGGCAACGGTGCCGATCGGGGTGACGACGGCGGCGGTGCCGCAGGCGAACGATTCCACGCACACGCCGCTTGCCGCGTCCGCGCGCCACTGGTCGATCGTGTAGGGCTCCTCGCGCACGGTCAGCCCCTCGTCGCGGGCGAGCTGGATCAGCGAGGCGCGGGTGATGCCGGGCAGGATCGTGCCGGTGAGCGGGGGCGTCACCAGGCTGCCGTCGTCCATCACGAAGAAGATGTTCATGCCGCCCAGTTCCTCGATGTAGCGGCGCTCCGCCGCGTCGAGGAAGACTACCTGGTCGTGGCCGCGGGCGACCGCGTCCGCCTGCGCGACGAGGCTGCTGGCGTAATTGCCGCCGCACTTCGCCTCCCCCGTGCCGCCGGGCGCGGCGCGGGTGTAGTCGTGGCTGACCCACAGCGAGATCGCGCGGGCGCCGCCCTTCCAATACGCCCCGACCGAGGAGGCGAGGACGCAGAAGAGGTATTCGGCGGCGGGCTTGACGCCCAGAAACACCTCGCTCGCGATCATGAAGGGGCGGAGGTAGAGAGCCCCGCCCTCCACGTCCGGGATCCAGTCGCGGTCGGCGCGGACGAGCTGGCGGCAGCTCTCGACGAAGAGCACGTCGGGCAACTCGGCCATCGCCATGCGGCGCGCGGAGTTGCGGAACCGGGCGGCGTTCGCCTCCGCGCGGAACAGTGCGACGCCGCCGTCGGCGAGCTTGTACGCCTTCAGCCCCTCGAAAATCTCCTGCGCATAATGGAGCACGGCGGTCGCCGGATCGACGCTCATGGGCGCGCGGGCGATGATCTTCGCGTCGTGCCAGCCGCGGTTGGCGGAATAGCGGACGGTCGCCATGTGATCGGTGAAGACGCGGCCGAAGCCGGGATCGGCGATGAGAGCGGCGCGCTCGTTGACGGCGAGCGGGCGAGCGTTGGGCTCAAAGGCGAAGCTGGTCATGGTCGGCGTTCCCGAAGCGCGGCTTGCGCCGGGGGTAAGAGCGGTGGCAGAATTGGTCAACATGGCTGGCCCAATCCCCGACGGGGGCCGCGCGGCCTCCCCCCTCTTCCTCACCGAGCCGGAGATCAGGCGCGGGATCGAGCTGCTCTACTTCGGGTACAGCAACCTCACGCGGTCGATCGACGCGGGGCTGGCCGAGCGCGGGCTGGGACGTGCGCACCACCGCGCGCTCTACTTCATCGCGCGGCGCCCGGGGCTGCCGGTGGGGGAGCTGCTGGCGCTGCTGGCGATCACCAAGCAGTCGCTCGGGCGGGTGCTGACCGAGCTGACCGAGCGCGGCCTGGTGGAGACGCGCGCGGGGCAGCGCGACCGGCGGCAGAAGCTGCTGACGCTGACGGCGGAGGGGACGGCGCTGGAGCGGGAGCTCTACGCGGCGCTGAGCACGCGGATGGCGGCGGCGTACTCCAGCGCGGGCCAGGGCGCGGTGGGCGGCTTCTGGGCGGTGCTGGAGGGGCTGATCCCGGAGCGCGAGCGGGCCACGGTGGCGGCACTGGGCGGGTGAGGTGCGTCCGGTTGTCCTGAGTAGCGACTGAGCGTAGGCGAAGGCGTATATCGGAGGAGGTTTCGAGCGAAAGCCTTACTTCGATACGAGCCTTCGATACGCTCCGTGCCGCAGCTACTCAGTCTCTACTCAGCACGAACGGTGGGGAGGGCTGCACTCCCGTGTAGGCGGGAGTGCAGCCCAAAGATCACGCCAGCTTGAAGCCTTCCTTGTTCATGGCAAGAGTCAGCTGCTTGTTCTTCTCGGCCGAGAGCTTCGCCTTGACGCGGGGGAACAGGTCCTCCTCCTCCTCCCTCATGTGGTCCTCGATGTCGGCGCGGAACTTGGCGACGGTCGTGAGGAACTGGTCCGAGTTGTTGGGCATGTTCTCCAGCTCGTAGAGATACTGCTTCACATAGCCGTGCTCGGCGTTGAGCTCGTCGGCGCCGGCGACCTCGCCCGCCTCGCGCAGCGCGGGGTAGATCACATTCTCCTCCTCCAGCGCGTGCTTGGCGAGGGCGTGCTTCATCTGGGTGAGCAGCACCGAGCGCTTGACGGTATTGGTGCTGTCGGTCGCCTGGAGCGCGTCGAACAGCTTCAGCACCGCCTTGTGCTCGGCGGCGAGCGCCTGATCCCAGTCGCCGGCAAGCGCGGTCGGCGCCTGCACCGCGGCCTTGCGGCCGAGCATCGCGAGCACGCCGAGCGCGAGGCCGCCAGCGGCGGCGCCGGCGAGCGCGCCGTAGTTGGTCTCGGTCGCCGCGGACTTGGCGGCGGGCTTGCGGGTGCGGGTGTTGGTGGTGGCCATGATTACCTCCCAATGGGTGAACTTGGCCGCTCAACCCGCTGGCAAGTGAGGCGTTCCTATTGCGAGTTGATCGCGGCGAGCTCGCCGTTGCGGCGCTCCGCGGCAGCAAGGGTCGCGCGAAGCAGCGTGCGGAGCGCCTGCTCGTCATCGAGTACGTCGAGGCCGGCGCGGGTCGATCCGCCCTTGCTCGCGACCTGATTAGCGAGGTCACCGGGCGTAGCGTCCGCAGCGGCAGCGAGTGCCGCCGCGCCGCCAACGGTCGCGAGCGCGAGTCGGCCCGCCTGATCGGCGGACAGGCCGAGGTCGGCGGCGGCGGCGGCGAGGGCGTCGATGAAGCGGTAGAGAAAGGCGGGGCCGCTGCCGGCGAGCGCGGTGACGAGGTCGAAACTTCCCTCATCGACCCACTCGACCAGCCCGAGCGGCGCCATCAGGCGTCCGGCAGCGGTGCGAGCCGCGTCGTCAGCCGTGCGGGCCGTGAGCGCGACCACGCCCTTCCCCAGCCGGACCGGTAGGTTGGGCATCGCGCGGACGATCGCGGCGGCGGGACAGGCGGCGGCGAGCGCCTCCTCCCGCACGCCGGCCAGAATCGAGAGCAGCAGCGCCGGGCGGGCGACAGCGAGCGGGGTCGCGGCAAGCTGCGGGAGTTGCTGTGGTTTGAGCGCGAGCAGCACGGTGTCGAACGGCTCGGCGGGGATCGCGGGGACGACGGCGACCCCCGGCGGCATCGCGCGACCGCTGGGGCTCACCACCGTGACTTGCTCAGGCACGAGGCCGATGTCCAGCCAGCGGGCGAGCATCGCCCCGCCCATCGCACCCGCGCCCACCATCAGCAGACGCCCGTCGAGCAGGTCGCTCAAGCCTCGCCCTGAGTGTCGATCAGCGCGGCGGCAAGCGCGTCCTTGGGGCTCTTCCCGCCCCACAGCACGAACTGGAAGACAGGGTAGAAGCGTTCGCACTCCTCGATCGCGCTTTCGACCAGCATCTCGCCCGCGTCGAGGCTGAGCGCCGCGCCCTCCTCCCCGCCGAAGATCGCGGCGTTGCGGTAGAGCAGGATGCCGCTCGAGGACCAGAGCTCGAAATGGCCGATCCAGAGCTGCTCGTTAACGAGCCCGATCGTCTCGTACATCGCGCGGCGCATGTGCTCGGCGACGCGAACGTCGGGAAAGGCGAGGAATTGGAGCACCGCATCCTCTTCGCGCCAGATTGCGCGAAGCTCGTACTCGGTCCAGCTGCCCTTCACCTTGGCGACGATCTCATCCTCGTCACGCTCGAAGGACCAGCCGTGCGCGGTAAAATAGCGCTCCAGCATGTCGATCGGCGCGTCGTCGTCGCGATCCTGTTCCAGTTCGTCCAACATCAGCTGCTCACCCCGATAGCGGGGACATGCCAACCACCCCGCGCCTGCACAAGCAGCGGCGCGGACGGTGCCGGGGAAAGCTGTGGAAAGATGCCGCTCAGCCGCCGGCGGGCGGCGTCGGCGGCACGGGTGGCGTCGGCGGGACCGGCGGCACCGGCGCGGCGGGAACCTGCGCGCCCTCCAGCGTCGCGAGCCGCGCCTTCAGCGCATCGACCTCATCGCGGGCGACGGCGGCCATCGCCTTGACCGCGTCGAACTCCTCGCGGCTGACGAAGTCCATGCCGCCAATCCAGACCTTCAGATGCTCGCGCGCATTCTCGCCCGCCTCACGCCCGACTCCGGCCATGGTGCCGGCGGCGCCGTTCATGAACTTCACGAAATCATCGAACAGGCGGTTGTCGGACTGCATGCGTGTAAACTCCTCAGATCGTCATCTGGGTAGTTGCGCCGCTCGGCACAAGGTTCTCCGCGTCGGGGTTCAGGCGGTGGATGTCCCACAAGAGCGCGCCGGCAAAGGCGATCCAGGCGAGATAGGGCACCAGCAGCCAGCCTGCGGTGCGGCGCACCCGGCCGAACAGGATGCAGGTCACCAGGGCGGTCGCGAACAGCGCAGCGATGAGCAGCAGCGACGCGGTGATGCGGTGCGCGCCGAAGAACAATGGCGTCCAGGCGAGATTGAGCGCGAGCTGGACGACGAACAGCAGGAGCGCGAGGCCCCTGCCCCGCGCGCGGCGCGCGTTGATCACCATCGCGAGCGCGAGCCCGAGCAGCACGTAGAGGATCGACCAGACCACCGGAAACGCCCAGTTCGGCGGATTGGCGGGACCCTTCACGAGCGCCTGGTACCACGCGTTCTCGTCGCCGGACGGTGCGAGGCTGGCGGAGGCGAAGCCGAGCAGCAGGACGAGCGGCACGGTAACGACCGCCCAGCGCAGATAGGCGGCCCGAAGCTGGCCCTTGGACGCGAGTTCCCGCAACGTGTACCGCCCCTCTTCGCTGATGATCGGTCGACGCTTACTCCGTCGGCGCAACCATTGAAGCGGCTGGCACGAGACGTACGGCAGCTATCGCCGCCGCTAATCTAGCGCAAGCACCTCGTCAGTCACGGTACCCCGCGAGCAGGAACTCGACATTGCCCTCCGGCCCGGTGATCGGGCTCGGAATGACCGCGTCGACGCGCCACCCCTGCGCGCCCACCCATGCCGAAACCTCGTCGCAGACGCGCGCGTGGACGGCGGGATCGCGGACGACGCCACCCTTCCCCACCTCCTCGCGGCCGGCCTCGAACTGCGGCTTGATCAGCGCGAGCAGGCGGGCGTCGGGGCGGGTGAAGGCAAGCGGCACCTCCAGCACCTTGGCCAGGCCGATGAAGCTCGCGTCGCACACCACCAGGTCGATCGGCTCGGGGATGTGCGCGGGCGTGAGGACGCGCGCGCTGGTCTGCTCGAGCACGACGACACGCGGGTCCTGGCGCAGCTTCCACGCGAGCTGGTTGGTGCCCGAATCGACCGCGTAGACGCGCGCCGCGCCGCGGGTGAGCAGCACGTCGGTAAAGCCACCGGTCGAGGAGCCGACATCGATCGCGACCGCGCCGGTCACGTCCCAGCCCATGTGATCGAGGCCGTGAGCCAGCTTGATCCCGCCCCGCGACACCCAGGGGTGATCGCGCCCGCGTACCTCCAGCGGCGCATCGGGCCCAAGCAGCTGACCGGGCTTGTCGATCTTGCGGTCGCCGGTGAAGGCGAGTCCCGCCATCACCAGTGCCTGCGCGCGGGTCCGGCTCTCCGCCAGGCCGCGGTCGACGATCAGCTGGTCGGCGCGGACCTTGCCGGCCATGCGCCGACGCGGATCAGTTGGTCGGGGTGGTGGCCGGCGTCGTCGGGACCGGGCCGGGCTCGACGGTGCCGGGCGCGTCGCCGGGATTGGTGACCGGCGCGGGCGGCTCGCTGCCCCCAACCCGCGGCGGCGGGGTGGTTTGCGGGGTGAGCGGCGGCTGCGCCTGCGGCGGGAGCACCGGATACTCCCCGATCAGGTCATAGGCGCGCTTGTACCAGTCGGTGCCGGGATAGTTGGCGCCGAGCACGGCGGCCGACTTCTTCGCCTCCTCCCGCAGCCCGAGCGAGAGGTAGGTCTCGACCAGCCGCATCAGCGCCTCCGGCGTGTGGGTGGTGGTCTGATACTGGTCGATCACCGAGCGGAACCGCATGGAGGCGGCGAGCCACTGGCCGCGCCGCTCATAGAAGCGGCCGATCTCCATCTCCTTGCCGGCCAAATGGTCGCGGACCAGATCGACCTTCAGCCGCGCGTCGGCGGCGTAGCGGGTGTTCGGGTAGCGGCGGCCGAGCTCGCCCAGCGCATCGAGCGCCTGCTGCGTGATCTTCTGGTCGCGGGTCACGTCGCTGATCTGCTCGTAGTAGCTGAGTGCGATCAGGTAATAGGCGTAGGGCGCGTCGCGGTTGCCGGGGTGGACCGACAGGAAACGCTGCGCCGACTGGATCGCCTGGGTATAGTCGCGGCTGAGATAATAGCTGAACGCACCCATCAGCTGCGCGCGGCGCGCCCAGATCGAATAGGGATGCTGACGCTCCACCTCGTCGAACAGCGCGGCCGCGACCTTGTACTCGCCGCGGTCGAGCCGGGCGCGCGCCGTCGAGTAGAGCGTGCCCACGTCGCGCGCGACATAGGGCAGGTCGGCGCGATTGTTGTTGTTGCGCGCACAGCCGGCGGTGGCGAGCAGGCTCAAGGTGACGGCGGACAGCGCGACGGCGCGGAGACGGGAGGTACGCATGCGGCCTTCCACTTACCGGCGCGGCACCGTGCGAACAATGATTTTCGTGCGCGCGCGGGTCCGCTAGAGGAGCGGTGCCCGCACCCGTCGGGTCGCCCAACCACGAGGACCCGCGCATGACTGCCACGCTGCTTGCCACCCACCGCGTCGAGAAGCCGTGGGGTCGCCACACCTTGTGGCCGGGGTTTGCCGATCCGGCACCAGGTGGCGAGCCGATCGGCGAGGTGTGGTTCCAGACGCCGGGCGATGCCGCGCCCGACCTGCTGATCAAGTACCTCTTCACCTCCGAGAAGCTGTCGATCCAGGTCCACCCGGACGACGAGCAGGCGCGCGCCCGCGGGCTGCCGCGCGGCAAGGACGAGTGCTGGCTGATCCTGGCGGCCGAACCCGACTCGACCATCGCTATCGGGACGCACGAGGTGGTCGACGGCGAGACGCTGCGGGCGGCGGCGCTCGACGGGTCGATCGAGACCCTCGTCGACTGGAAGCCGGTCAAGGCCGGCGACTTCTTCTATTCGCCATCCGGCACGATCCACGCGATCGGTGCGGGGATCACGGTGATCGAGGTGCAGCAGAACTCCGACACCACCTATCGCCTGTACGACTATGGCCGGCCGCGCGAGCTGCACCTGGACGACGGGGTCGCGGTGAGCGACGCGCGGCCCTTCGTGCCCCAGCCGGCGCCGGGCCGCGTCGCCGACGACCGCACGATCCTGGTCGAGGGTCCGAAGTTCGTGCTGGAGCGCTGGACCCCGGGGCACCGCCGCTTCGTGCTGCCAGAGGGCACGACCGGCTGGCTGATCCCGGTGACCGGCGGCGGCGCGGCGGACGGAACCGGATTCGAGGCGGGCGATTGCCTGACGCTCGAGGGCGCGTGCGAGGTGCATGTGCGCGAGGACAGCGACGTGCTGCTCGCCTATCCGGGCACCGCGCGGATCGAGCTGTCGCAAGGGTGAACGCGAGGTAGTTTTTCGTTCACGCAACGATTGCGCGGCGACGGTCGTTACGGACCCACTCTACAACATGGAGCAAGGTTCATGCGTACGACGATCCTGTTTGCCGCGCTCGCCGCGGTCACCTTGCCGGCGGTGCCGGCGGCCGCGCAGTCCAACCCCAACGCCGAGTATCGCCGCGAGGTGCGCGATGCGCAGCGCGACTACCGCCGCGACCTGCGCCAGGCCGATTCGCGCCGCGACGTCCGCGAGGCGCGCCAGGAGTATCGCCGCGAGGTGCGCGACGCGCGGCAGGACCGCCGCCGCGACTGGCGCCAGTATCGCAACTACGACTACAACCGCTTCGAGCGCGGCCAGCGCTACTATTACGCGGACAACTACTACCGCGACGGCCGCTACTATCAGCCGCGGCGGCTGACGCGGAACGACCGCATCTACCGCGGGAGCAACGGGCGCTATTACTGCCGCCGCAACGACGGAACGACCGGACTGATCATCGGCGGCGTCGCGGGCGGGCTGCTCGGCAACGCGCTGGACAACGGCCGCTCGAGCCTGCTCGGCACGCTGCTGGGTGCGGCCGGTGGCGCGGCGCTCGGCCGGTCGGTCGACCGCGGTCAGGTGAGCTGCCGCTAAGCGAGTTCGGACGCTGAACGACGGCCCGGTGCTCAAGGGAGCGCCGGGCCGTTCGCGTGACTACTGCCCGCGAGCGCCCGCGACCTGGGCGGTGCCGTCGCGCGCGATCGAGACGATCCACACCGCCCCGCCCTGGCAGGTCGCGACCCAGGTTGGCGTGCCGTTCGCCGACACGTCGTCGCGGCGCTCCGACCCGGTCACGCCCTGGCAGTCGCGGCCTGCGTCGCGGATCGCGCGGATGAAGACGGCGTTGCGCTGCTTGTCATCCAACACTGCGATCTGCTGCTGAACGTCGCTGAGCGGCTGCGCGGTAGGAGTTGCCTTTGGCGCCGGCGAATCGCCGCCGCCGCATCCCGCCAGCATCAGTGCCGCCACCACGATCAGCCGCATCGTCCCTCTCCTCTTAGCGAGCGGCGAGCGCGGCCTGCGCCGCCGCCAGTCGCGCGATCGGGACACGATAGGGCGAGGCGGAGACGTAATCGAGCCCGACCTGCTCGCAAAAGGCGATGGACGCGGGATCGCCGCCGTGCTCGCCGCAGATGCCGAGCTTGATGTCCGGCCGCGTCGCGCGACCGCGCTCGGCCGCCAGGCTCACCAGCTCGCCGACGCCCTCGACGTCGAGGCTGACGAACGGGTCTTTGGCGTAGATGCCCTGCTCCACGTACCCCGACAGGAAGCGCGCTGCGTCGTCGCGGCTGACGCCGAGCGTCGTCTGGGTGAGATCGTTGGTGCCAAACGAGAAGAATGCTCCAGCCTCGGCGATCTCGCCCGCCTTGAGCGCGGCGCGCGGCAGCTCGATCATGGTGCCGACGAGGTAGTCGATCCGGCGGCCCTTCTCCGCGAACACCGCCTCCGCAGCACGATCGACCACCGCCTTCATCAACTCCAGCTCGCGCTTGGTCGCGACCAGCGGGATCATGATCTCCGGTACCGGCGCATCGCCCGACTTCTCGGCGACGAGCACCGCGGCCTCGAAGATGGCGCGCGCCTGCATCTCGTAGATCTCGGGATAGGTCACGCCCAGGCGGCAGCCGCGGTGGCCGAGCATGGGATTGAACTCGTGAAGCTCGGCGGCGCGGCGCTTCAGCGTGTCGACGTCGAGCCCGGCGGCGGCCGCGACCTCCGCGAACTCCACCTCCTCGTGCGGCAGGAACTCGTGGAGTGGCGGGTCGAGCAGGCGGATGGTGCAGGGCAAGCCCACCATCACCTCGAAGATCTCGACGAAATCGCTGCGCTGCTCGGGGAGCAGCCGGTCGAGCGCGGCGCGGCGGCCGGCCTCATCTGACGCCAGGATCATCTGGCGAACCGCGGTGATCCGCGCGGCGTCGAAGAACATGTGCTCGGTGCGGCACAGTCCGATTCCCTCCGCGCCGAACTCGCGCGCGGTGCGGCAGTCGAGCGGAGTCTCGGCGTTGGTGCGGACCTTAAGCCGGCGGACCTTGTCGGCCCAGGCCATCAGCGTGCCGAAGTCGCCGACCAGCTCGGGCTGGATGGTGGGGACGGCGCCCGCCATTACCTCTCCGGTCGAGCCGTCTATGGTGATGACCTCACCGGCCGCGATCACACGGTCGCCGATCCGCATGCCGTCCTTGCCGATCGAGAGCGCGCCCGCACCCGACACGCACGGGCGCCCCATGCCGCGCGCGACCACCGCGGCGTGGCTCGTCATGCCGCCGCGCGCGGTCAAGATGCCCTTGGCCGCGTGCATGCCGTGGATGTCCTCGGGCGAGGTCTCGACCCGAACCAGGATCACGTCGCGACCGGCCTGCGCCGCCTCCTCCGCTGCGTCGGCGGTGAACACGACCGCGCCGGACGCGGCACCGGGCGACGCGGGCAGCCCGGTGGTGAGCACGTCGCGCGGCGCGGCGGGATCGAGCGTCGGGTGCAACAGCTGGTCGAGCGCGGCCGGATCGACGCGGGCGACCGCCTCCTCCTCGCTGATCAGCCCCTCCCCCGCCATGTCGACCGCGATCTTGAGCGCGGCCTTTGCCGTCCGCTTGCCCGATCGGGTCTGGAGCATCCAGAGCTTGCCCTGTTGCACCGTGAACTCGATGTCCTGCATGTCGCGGTAGTGCCGCTCCAGCAGGTCGAACACGCGGGCGAGCTCGCCGTAGACCTGCGGCATCGCCTCCTCCATCGACGCGGCGCGGGCGCCCGCCGCCTCGCGCGCGGCGCGGGTCAGGTACTGGGGCGTGCGGATGCCGGCGACGACATCCTCGCCCTGTGCGTTGATAAGAAATTCGCCGTAGTAGGCGTTGTCGCCCTTGGCCGGATCGCGGGTGAAGGCGACGCCGGTCGCCGACGTGTCACCCATGTTGCCGAACACCATCGCCTGGACGTTGACGGCGGTGCCCCAACTCGCCGGAATGTAGTTGAGGCGGCGGTAGACCTTGGCACGCTCCGACTGCCAGGAACCGAACACCGCGCCGATCGCGCCCCACAGCTGATCGTGGACGTCCTGCGGGAACGGCTTGCCCCACAGTTCCTCGACCAGCGCCTTGTACTCGGCGACAAGGCTTCGCCAGTCGGCGGCGGTCATGTCCGTATCGAGGCCGTAGCCCTGGTCTTCCTTCGCGATCTCAAGCGCTTCCTCGAACCGGCTGTGATCGAGTTCGAGGACTACGTCCGAATACATCTGAATGAATCGGCGATAGCTGTCCCAGGCGAAGCGCGGGTCGCCGGATGCGGCGGCGAGGCCCTCCACGGTTCGGTCGTTAAGGCCGAGGTTCAGCACCGTGTCCATCATGCCAGGCATCGACGCCCGCGCGCCCGAGCGGACGGAGACGAGCAGCGGATCGGCCGCGTCGCCGAAGCGCTTGCCGGTGATCTCCTCGATGTGCGCCAGCCCGTCGGCGACCTCGTCGCGCAGGCTGTCCGGGAAGGCGCCGCCTTCCTCGTAATAGCGGGTGCACATCGCGGTCGAAATGGTGAAGCCCGGGGGCACCGGCAGGCCGATCGAGGCCATTTCGGCGAGGTTCGCGCCCTTGCCGCCCAGGAGATTGCGGTCGCCACCGCCCCCATCCGACACGCCGCCGCCGAAGCGGTAGACGTAGCGCTGGTCGTTCGCGGCAGCGCGCGGGGCAGTGGCCATGGTGATCTCCTCCGGGTGTTCTGTTGTTTGGCGCGTTGTGCGCCGCAACAGAGCTAAGTTCAACCCGGGCGGGACCGCCACTGTCTCGCTTCGACCCGTTGGGAGCGCTACCCCTCGATCTTCGAGAAATCGGCAACCGCGTGGACGGCCGCGCGGACGCGGGCGAGCAGCCCGAGCCGCGCCTCGCGCCTGGCCGGATCGGGGTCGTTGACGGTGACGCTCTCGAAGAAGGCGTCGATCGGCGCGCGCAGCTCGGCGAGGGCCGCCATCGCGCGGGCGAAGTCCTCCTGCTCGACTGCGATGCGGGCGAGCGGCTCGGCGCGGTCGAGTGCCTCGATCAGCGCGAGTTCGGCGGGTTCGGGATCGTAGCCGAGGTGCCGGACGCGGCGCTGGTGCGCCCACTCGCCCACCGTGTCGCGGAAGTCGGCGTCCTCGACGAGGACCAGCGGGTCCTCCTCGCCGGTCTCCGCCACGCCCTGGTGATCGCGCGTTTCCGCTTCTTCATCGGCGGGCGGAGGGGTGTAGCCCTCCTTTTTCAGGATGTTGGCGGCGCGCTTGTACCCGGCGAGCAGGTTCGCACCGTCGTCGGTCGCGACAAAGGCCTGGAGCGCGTGAACGCGGGCGAGCAGGCGGACGAGGTCGTCCTCCCCGCCCAGCGCGAACACCGCGTCGATCAGGTCATGGCGGACGCCGGCCTCGCGTTGCTGGACTTTGAGGCGGTCGGCGAAGAAGGCGAGCACGTCGCCGCTTGCCTGACTGCCGAGTGGAAATCGCAAGCGGTTGTCGAGGATTAGCGCGATCACGCCCAGTGCCGAGCGCCGGAGCGCAAACGGATCCTTAGAGCCGCTCGGCTTCAGGTCGGCCGCGAAGAACTGCGTGATGCTGTCCAGCTTATCCGCCAGGCTCACCGCAACCGTCACCGGATCAGTCGGGACCTCGTCGCCTTGGCCGACCGGCTTGTAGTGGTCGCGGACGGCGGCCGCGACCGCCGAGTCCTCGCCCTGCGCGGCGGCGTAGTAGCCGCCCATCAGGCCTTGCAACTCGGGGAACTCGCCAACCATGCCGGTGACCAGGTCGGCCTTGGCAAGCCGTGCGGCGCGTTCGACCTGGTCAGCCAATCGGGCACGATCGGCGGGGCTGAATGCCGGCGGCTCGGGCGCGTGGATCGGCTGGTCGCCCGTCGTCTCGGCGAACGGCTCTCGTTCCGGCGCAGCGGCGCGGCCGACCATGCCCTCCTCGACCAGCCAGCGAGCGAGCTTGGCGACGCGGTCGACCTTGTCCGCGACGGTGCCGAGCTTCTCGTGGAAGACGATCTTCTCGAGCTTGGGCGTCAGGTTCTCGAGCCGGGTCTTTTGATCGGTCTCGTAGAAGAAGCGCGCGTCGGAGAGGCGGGCGGCGAGCACCTTGCGGTTGCCCTCGACGATCTTCGCGCCGCCGTCGCGCGGCTCGATGTTGGCGACGCAGATGAAGGCGTTGGCGAGCCGCCCCGCGCCGTCCTGGCAGACGAAATACTTCTGGTTCACGCGCGCGGTGAGCTGGATCACCTCGGGCGGCACGCTCAAGAAGTCGGGGTCGAACCGGCCGAGGAGCGGCACCGGCCACTCGATCAGGCCCGCGTTCTCCGCGAGCAGCCCCTCGTCGCGGATCAGGGTGAGGCCGGCCTGGGCGGCGAGCGTCGTCGCGCCGGTGGCGATGATGCCCTCGCGCTCGTCCTGGTCGACGATCACGTGGCAGGCGCGCAGCTTCTCCACATAGTCAGCGGCCGAGCCGATCGTGATGACGCCGGGATGGTGGAAGCGGTGGCCGACCGTCGCCGCGCCGCTGGCGATGCCGGCGACCTCGCACGGCACGATGACGTCGCCGAACAGCGCGACGATGCCCTGCAGGGGACGCACCCAGCGGAGCGACTCGGTCGAGAGCGAGGCGTCCCCCCAGCGCATCGACTTGGGCCAGGGAAAGGCGCGGACGATCGCCGGGATCGCCTCGGCGAGCACGTCGGCGGTGGCGCGGCCGGGGCGCTCGATCACCGCGTAGTAGACGCCGTCGCGCTCCGTCAGCTGATCGGCGGTGAGGCCGGTCTTGCGGAGGAAGCCGTCGAGCGCTTGCGGGGGGGCGCTGCTGCGCGGGCCCTTCAGCTCCTCGCTGACGGCCTCGGTCGCGTCGGGCAGGTCGCGGGCGATCAGCGCGAGGCGGCGCGGCGTCGCGTAGGTGGTGAGGTCGCCCGCGGTCAGGCCGGCCTTGGCGAGCTCGGCCGCGAACAAGCGGGCGAGGTCCTCGCGGGCGCGGGCCTGCATGCGGGCCGGGATCTCTTCCGAGCGGAGTTCGAGGAGGAAGTCGGTCACGCTACGCTCCAGTTCGGATGGCGCGACTTCCAGCCTTCCGCGTTCTTATCCATCCACTTGGCGCAGCTGCCCTTTGCGAGGTCGCGGACCCGGCCGATATAGGCCTGGCGCTCGGCGACGGAGATGACGCCGCGCGCCTGGAGCAGGTTGAAGAGGTGGCTGGCCTCGATCGCCTGCTCGTAGGCCGGGATCGGCAAGTCGGCGGCGAGGCTCCGCTCGCACTCGGCCGCCGCCTTGCGGAACAGGTCGAACAGCGCGTCGGTGTCGGCGACCTCGAAGTTCCAGGTCGACATCTGGCGCTCGTTCTCTAGGAACACGTCGCCGTAGGTGACGCCAGCGTCGTTGAAGGCGAGGTCGTAGACGTTGTCCTTGTCCTGGATGTACATCGCGAGGCGCTCGAGCCCGTAGGTGAGCTCGCCCGCGACCGGCTTGCAGTCGAACCCGCCCATCTGCTGGAAATAGGTGAACTGCGTCACCTCCATCCCGTCGCACCACACCTCCCAGCCGAGCCCCCAGGCGCCGAGCGTCGGGCTTTCCCAGTCGTCCTCCACGAAGCGGATGTCGTGGGTCGCGAAGTCGATGCCGATCGCCGCGAGGCTGCCCAGATACTGCTCCTGGAGGTCGGCGGGGCTCGGCTTCAGGATGACCTGGTATTGGTAATAGTGCTGGAGCCGGTTCGGGTTCTCGCCGTAGCGGCCGTCGGTCGGGCGGCGGCACGGCTGAACAAAGGCGCAATTCCACGGATCGGGCCCGAGCGCGCGGAGCGTCGTCGCGGGGTGAAACGTCCCCGCCCCCATCCGCATGTCATAGGGCTGCAGGATCACGCAGCCTCGCGCCGCCCAGTAATCGTGGAGCGTCAGGATCATGCGCTGGAAGGAGAGCGGGCCGGTGTCTGTCACGGTCGGCGCGTGTGCCGGATGGCGCCGGGAGGGTCAAGCAAGCGGCCGTCTGATGACAGGTTCGCAAAACTTTCTGTCAGGCGTTGTTGACATAGAAGAGGATTGTAGACATTTAGTCATGGTCACCTGACATACGGTCAGGCGACAGTGACAAGGAACCTGCGCCATGCCAGAGGAGGAGGAGATGAAGAATCGCCTCAAGGTGCTGCGTGCCGAACGCGACTGGAGCCAGGCGGAGCTTGCCGTGCAGCTCGACGTCTCGCGCCAGGCCGTGAACGCGATCGAGACGGGCAAGTACGACCCGTCGCTGCCCCTCGCCTTTCGCATCGGGCGGCTGTTCGACATGAAGATCGAGGAGATATTCGATGACGGTGAGCATCGTGGCTGAGATCCCGGGCGCTCAGCGGCCGGGCGCGGAGCCCAAGAGCGCGTCGGTGAAGGCCAACCACCGCCTGCTTGCCTGGTCGGGCGTGCTGGGCGGCGCGATCGGCTTTGCCATGGCGATGAGCGTTCTGAGCACGCGACCGGAGCAGGGCAACGTCGCCGAGGCGATGATCTACGGCCCGCTGCCGGTCTGGCTGGCGGTCGTCATGGCGCTGCTTTGGGGTGCCGTCCTGCCTGTTATCTCCTGGCGGTGGCACCAGGTCGTCGACGAGCATGAGCGCGAGGCGTACCGCGACGGTGCCGTAGCCGGCTTCTACGTCATGGGGGTGGGTGCGCCCGTGTGGTGGCTGCTCGCCCGTGCCGGCCTGCTGCCGCCAATCGACCTCGCTACCCTCTACGCCTCGTTCCTGATCGTCTCCGGTCTGGTTTGGGCATGGCGCAAGTACCGCTGATCTGACACTGTATTTTCGGGAGGGACCAATCCATGAAGACGCTGATGAAGACTGCCGCCTCTGCGCTTGCGCTACTGTTCGTGCTGCCTGCCTGTGCGCAGCAGGCCCCCGCGCCGGCCCCCGCCGCGCAGGACGCCGATCCCGCGCTGTGGGTGGTCAAGGACGCCGACACGACGGTCTACCTGTTCGGCACCGTGCACGTGCTGAAGCCCGGGCTCAGTTGGTTCGACGAGGCGGTGAAGACCGCGTTCGACAAGTCGGACACGCTGGTGCTGGAGATGGTGGAGCCGGAGCCGGCCGCGATGCAGCAGCTGGTGATGGCCAAGGCGATGAACCCGGCCGGCCCCACGCTGACCGAGCAGATCCCGGAGGCGAAGCGGCCCGCATACCTTAAGGCGATGGCCGACAACGGCATCCCACCGGCTGCGTTCGACCGGATGAAGCCGTGGCTGGCCGCGGTGACGCTCTCGGTGCTGCCGCTCAAGAAGCTCGGCTATGATCCGGAGACGGGCGCGGAAAAGGTGCTGACCGGCGCGGCCAAGACTGCGGGCAAGAAGATCGACGCGGTGGAAACCGCGGAGCAGCAGCTCGGCTTCTTCGATTCGCTCACGCCCGCAGCGCAGGTCGAGTTCCTGACCTCCACCGTCGACGAGCTGCCAAAGCTTGGCGAGACGATGGGGACGATGATCGCCGACTGGTCGGAAGGCGACCCGGACTCGCTCGCCGTGCTGCTCAACGAGAGCATGAAGGAGTCGCCGGAGGTCGCGAAGACGCTGCTCTACGACCGCAACGCGCGCTGGGCCGACTGGATCGTCAAGCGGATGGAGCAGCCGGGCACCGTGTTCTTCGCGGTCGGTGCGGGCCACCTGGCGGGCGACCGCAGCGTGATCGCGGACCTCAAGGCGAGGAAGCTGACGGCGGAGCGGGTGAAGTACTGAGCTGAGCAGCGCCTCCGCCCGCGTAGTCGAGGCGCTGTCCACTCCACCGGTATCCTTGCCAGCGCGCGCCTTTGTCGCTAAGGGCGCGCGCTTGCCGCGGCAGGGTCATCCCTGGAGGCCTGCCGGGCATGAACAGATAGCAACTAGCAGATCGGATAAGACACATGAGCGAGCAGCTTACGCTGTCGGCCGAGACGCGCGACCGGGCAGGCAAGGGAGCCTCCCGGGCACTGCGTCGCGAAGGCCGCGTCCCCGCCGTCATCTACGGCAACAAGCAGGAGCCGACCAGCATCAGCCTGAACGAGCGCGAGCTCACCAAGCTGCTGGGCACCGGCCACTTCATGAACTCGGTTGTGATGGTCGATGCCGGCCAGGGCGCGGTGCGCACGCTGCCGAAGGACGTCGCGTTTCACCCGGTCACCGATCGCCCGCTCCATGTCGACTTCCTGCGGATCGGCGAGCACAGCTCGGTCACGGTCGCCGTGCCGGTCGTGTTCACCGACGAGGATGCATCGCCCGGCATCACCAAGGGCGGCGTGCTGAACATCGTCCGCCACGAACTGGAGCTGGTGGTCGACGCGGCCGACATCCCCGGTGAGATCCAGGTTTCGCTGAAGGGCCTGGACGTGGGCGACTCGATCCACATTTCGAACGTCACCCTGCCGGCTGGCGCGCAGCCGTCGATCGACGACCGTGACTTCACCATCGCGACCCTGGTCGCCCCGTCGGCGCTGAAGTCGTCGGAGGGTGACGCCGAGGCGCCGGCCGAGGAGGCGTAAGCCTCGCAACCGTCACTCCAGCGAACGCTGGCATGACGACTATCCGGAACGCCCCCGCCCCCTAGGGTTGCGGGGGCGTTCTGCTATGGAGGGGCCATGCAGCTGTGGGTTGGCCTGGGGAACCCGGGTGCGGAGTATGCGATGAACCGGCACAATGCCGGCTTCCAGGCGGTCGACGCGATCGCCGCGCTGCACGGCTTTGCCGCACCCCGGAAGGCGTTCCAGGGCTGGACGCAGGAGGGCCGGATCGGCACGGAGAAGGTCGTGCTGCTCAAGCCCGCGACCTTCATGAACGAGAGCGGCCGCGCGGTCCGCGCCGCGGCGGACTTCTTCAAGCTCGGCGCGGAGGCGATCACGGTCTTCCACGACGAGCTCGACCTGGCGCCGCTCAAGGTCAAGGTGAAGACGGGCGGCGGCACCGCGGGGCAGAACGGGCTGCGCTCGATCGTCCAGCACCTCGACCCCGCCTTCCGTCGCGTGCGGATCGGGATCGGCCATCCCGGTCACAAGGACCGGGTGACGGGGCACGTCCTGTCCAACTGGCACAAGAGCGAGGTGGAGGCGCTGTCCGAGCTGCTGGGTGCGATCGCCGCGGAGGCGCCGCTGCTCGCGGCGGGCGATGACGTGCGCTTCATGAACGACGTGGCCCTGCGGGTGGCGGCATGATCCTGGCCCTGCTCCTGCTGCTTGGCAGCCCGCAGGCACCGGCCAAGCGCTGCGGCTGGATCGCCAATCCGACGCCCGGCAACTGGTGGATCACCGACCGGGATGGCGAGTGGCTGCTCGGGGCGCAGGGCGGGTACCAGGCGCCGGGCATGGACGTGATCCCCGACCTGTCGGCACGGGAGTGGATCCGCACCAACGGCTATTACGGCGTCGGCTGCGCCTGCCTGACGATGACGGTCGACAAGCGCACGAGCCGCGTGACCCGCGTCTATTCGGCGCAGCAGCGGCCGCTCAAGGCGTGCAGGGCCGATCGCCGCATCGGCGAGCGCTGACGTGCCGACCCGCCAGCTGTTCGCGACCGGCTTCTACGAGGGGGCGCTCGGCGACGACGCCCTGATCGGGGAGCTGGACGACGCGTGCCGCGACCTGGCCGTGGAGGACAAGGCCGGCCGGGCCTGGTCGCGTGCGCACGGCTATCGCGGCTACACCAGCTACGCGTCGCTGAACGACCTGCCCGCGCGCGACCCCCGCTTCGCCGACCTGGTCCGCCGGCTCGACCGCCACGTCGCCGGGTTCGCAAAGGACTGCGGGTTCGAGCTGGGCAAGCGGCTCAGGCTCGACAGCCTGTGGGTCAACGTCCTGAAGCCCGGCGGCACCCACTCCGGCCACCTCCATCCGCACAGCGCCGTGTCGGGCACCGTCTACATCGCGGTGCCGCCGGGATCGGGCGCGCTGAAGCTGGAGGACCCGCGCCTGCCGATGCTGATGGCGGCGCCGGCCCGGCCCGACACCTTTGTCTACGCCGAGCCGTCGGCCGGCAGCGTGTTCCTGTGGGAAAGCTGGCTCCGCCACGAGGTGATGCCGAACGCCGCCAAGGCCGAGCGGGTGAGCATCAGCTTCAACTATCGGTGAGGCGCTCACCCCGTCATGCCAGCGTACGCTGGCTCAACGTTGTTGGCGCGGTATCGGGCTTGGTCGACGTGAGCGGCAGGTGACCCGGGACTGGTCCGACCTGTTCGAGCGGATCGCGTGATCGCGACAGACCCCAGCCTTCGCTGGGGTGACGTGGAGGCGGAGGGTGACGGTGCGGGGTGCCCCTATCCCCGGCATATCGGACGGCCCTCCGGCGTCAGGCGCGGGGTGATGCCGCCCTGGCGGCGGCGTTCCCAGAGGAGGTACTGGCAGCCGGTGTCCGGATCGCGCCAGACCCGCACCTGCTCGCCGCCGTTGCGGGTGCCGCGGATTTTGCCCTCCACCGTGTCCGTGGTGATCGGCGCGGACTGGAAGGTGTTGCTGACGCCGCCGCAGCCGCCCAGCAGCGTCGCGGCGACCAGGCCGCCGATCAATCCCGTCCGTGTCACCGTGCTTCTCCCCCTAGCCCGCGACCGATCGTGCAGGAGCACCGGGCTGCGTGCAAGCACCCGTTCGTCAGTAGGCGGGCAGGCCCGGATACTCCCAGCGATAGGGCACGCCGGTGTCGCCCAGGATCGTCCGCACGATCGCGGGAAAGGCGCGTTCGGCGCGGACGTCGTTCGCCAGCACCAGGACGCAGCGCCGCCGCCGCTCCACGCAGACCAGCGTGTTTGCAGTGATGTCGTCGTGCCCGCCCTTGTACCAGCCGGGTCCCTGCGGTCCGTTAAAGGCAATAACGCCGAGCGCCGCCAACGCCAGCGGCCGATCGGCGGGCGGCGCGTCGGGCAACAGCGTCGGGAACTGCTGGCGCGTGGTGATGGGGAGCGTGCCGCGTGCCCAGCCGGCGCGGGCACGGCGCGACAGCCCCTCGCCGCGGATCATGAAGGCGGCTATGTGCGCCATGTCCCAGGGCGTCGTGTCCATCGATCCCGCCGCGCGGACCCGGCTACGTTCGTCATGCGGGTGCGGCTTGCCGGCTGCATCCCAGCCGTCGGCGAGATCGCTGGCGAAGTCCGCTCGCCACTTCAGGCTGGTGCGCGTCGCGCCCGCTGGGACGAAGATGCGGCGCTGGAGCTCGGCCTCCACGTCGAGGCCGAGACCCTGCTCCAGCACGAACTGGAGGAGCATGATGCCTTCGCCCGAGTAGGCGTAGCGGCTGCCGGGCGCGAAGTGGAACCGGAGCCTGCCGTCCGGTTCCAGGAATGAGAAGTTGGCGAAGCCGGAGGCATGGTTGAGCAGCATCCGCGGGGTGAGTGCCCGCCAGCGATCGTCCCCGGCCAGGTCGCCCCAGTTGCCGTACGCGTCGAGGTTGCCGTAGGCGGGCAGCTGTCGCGGCAGCAGCGCGGCGATCGGCCGGTCGAGCTCGATCCGTCCCTCGTCGGCGAGCTGCGCCACGAGGTAGCCGAACACCGCCTTGGTCAGCGACGCGCCGTACATCACGGTCTGCGCCTGGAGCGTGTCGCCGCGCGCGTTGCGGGCGCCGCTGGTCCAGACATGTTCGATCCGCCCGCGCTCGATCACGGCGATGGCGAGACCGCTAGCGCCGGTCGCCGCCCGCGCTGCGCTGCCTGCGCGGTCCACAGCCGAGTCCTCCAGCGAGCGGGCGCAGCCCGACGCGGCTGCGGCGGAGAGCAGCAGCAGCGCGAGGCGGATCGGACCAATCGTCATGGCAAGAGGCTACGCGCCGCGACGCTGGCGTCAACGCCGCAACGCGGCTAGAGCGCGGCGCTTCCCTCACCGATCACGATACACGAAGGCGTCACCATGGGTTTCCGCTGCGGCATCGTCGGCCTGCCGAACGTCGGCAAGTCGACCCTCTTTAACGCGCTCACCGAGACGGCCGCGGCGCAGGCGGCGAACTATCCATTCTGCACGATCGAGCCCAATGTCGGGAACGTCGCGGTGCCCGACCCGCGGCTCCAGAAGCTCGCCGCGATCGCGCATTCCGCCAAGATCATCGAGACGCAGCTCGGCTTCGTCGACATCGCCGGGCTGGTGCGCGGCGCGTCCAAGGGCGAGGGGCTGGGCAACCAGTTCCTGGCCAACATCCGCGAGGTCGACGCGATCGTCCACGTGCTGCGCTGCTTCGAGAACGACGACATCCAGCACGTTGACAACAAGGTCGATCCGATCGCGGATGCCGAGACGGTCGAGACCGAGCTGATGCTGTCCGACCTGGAATCGCTCGAGAAGCGGGTGCCCAACCTCGCCAAGAAGGCGGCGCAGGGCGACAAGGAAGCAAAGGTGGCGGCAGCCGTGCTCGGCCAGGCGCTCGACCTGCTGCGCGACGGCAAGCCCGCAAGGCTGACCGCGCCCAAGGACGCGGAGGAAGCGCGCGTGTTCGCGACCTCGCAGCTGATCACCGCCAAGCCGGTGCTCTACGTCTGCAACGTCAACGAGGAGGATGCGGCGGACGGCAACGCGCTGTCGGCACGCGTGTTCGCGAAGGCGGCGGCCGAGGGCGCGCAGGCGGTGGTCGTGTCCGCCGCGATCGAGGCGGAGATCGCGACCATACCGGCCGAGGACCGCGCCGAGTTCCTGGCCGAGCTGGGGTTGGAGGAAACCGGCCTCGCCCGCGTCATCCGGGCCGGGTACGACCTGCTCCACCTGCTCACCTTCTTCACCGTGGGACCGAAGGAGGCGCGTGCCTGGACCACCCACGTCGGAGCCAAGGCGCCGCAGGCGGCGGGCGAGATCCACACCGATTTCGAGCGCGGCTTCATCCGGGCGGAGACGATCGCCTACGACGATTATGTCGCGCTCGGCGGCGAGAGCGGCGCGCGCGAGGCGGGCAAGCTGCGCTCGGAAGGAAAGGAGTATGTCGTGCAGGACGGCGACGTCATGCTGTTCCGCTTCAACGTCTGATTGCACCCGTTCGCCCCGAGGTGTATGACGCGAGTGTGACGCTCCGCTGGCTCTTCCTCGCGCTGATCGTGCTCGCGCTGCCGCTGTCGGCAGCGGTGCCGGCCTGCGCGACGGCCGCCGAGCCGGCCGCACAGGCGCAGCACGAGGCGGGGCAGCACCAGACGCCGCGGCGGCAGGGTGAGAAGGCCAAGCCGTCGAGCGGGACCTGCATCGGTTGCGTCGCGCCCTCCACGGTCACCCCGCCGATGATCGAGGCGCCGAACCGCGCGCTGATGATGATCCCGGCGGCGTGGCGCAAGATTGCCGTCGCGCTGCCGAGCCGCGGACCGACGCCGCCGCCGCCGAAGCAAGGCTGAACCGCCCGCGACCCGTCTTGGTCGCGCGTTCTGTCTGCTTCGAAAGTGTAATCATGTTCACGTCCCTGCTGCTCGCGGCCGTCGCCGCGGGCCCGGCGCCGTTCGCGCAGCACGCCGCGCATCCCGCGCCGACGCCCCCGCCCGCCGATCCGCACGCCGGCCACGCCATGCCACCAGCGCCGGCGCAGGCCACGCCGACCGACCCGCACGCCGGACACCGGTCGACGCCGCCGGCGACCGGTCCTCACATCGGGCACCGGATGGCGCCGGTGGCTACCCAGCCGGCAGATCCGGACCCGCACGCCGCGCACCGGTCATCCGGATCACCTGCTCCCGCCACCGATCTGCACGCCGGACACGCCACGCAGGCGACGGTGGACCACGGCGCCATGGACCACGGCGCGATGGGTCACGGCGGCATGCGGATGAGCGATGCGGGAGCGGCTTACGGATCGGGCACCGCGCTGCTGCCGCTCGCCGGAGGTACGATGACGGGCGCGCACGCGGCGACGGGCGGCTGGTCGCTGATGGCGCACGGCTATGCCTGGGTCGTCACCACCGAGCAGTCGGGGCCGCGCGGCGACGACATGAGCTTCGTCCAGTCGATGGGGATGCTGATGGCGGACCACGACCTGTCCGACACCACGCACCTGCAGCTGCGCGCGATGATGAGCCTGGAGCCGCTGATGAGCCGGCGCGGCTACCCCAACCTGCTCGCGACTGGGGAGACGGCGTTCGGCGTGCCGCTGGTCGACCGGCAGCACCCGCACGACCTGTTCATGGAGCTCGCCGCGCGGCTGGAGGTGGCGATCGGCGATAACTCGCGGCTGATCCTCTACGGCGGGCCGGTCGGGGAGCCGGCGCTCGGCCCCGCGGCGTTCATGCACCGCGTGTCGGCGCGCTATCTGCCGCTCGCACCAATCACGCATCACTGGTTCGACAGCACCCACATCACCTATGGCGTCGCCACCGCGGGCTGGCGGACACGGACGTGGCAGATCGAAGGATCGGTGTTCACCGGCCGCGAACCGGACGAGGAACGCTGGAACCTCGACACGCCCCGGTTCGATTCGTGGAGCGTGCGGGCGAGCTGGACGCCCTCTCCCAACCTCGTCGCGCAGTTCAGCCATGCGCGGCTGAAGGAACCGGAGGCACAGCACCCGGGCGAGGACGAGCGCCGCACCACCGCGAGCGTCCACTATGCGACACCGCGTATATCAGCGACGGTCGCCTGGTCGCTGAAGGACCGCGTGCCGGGCGAGCAGCTGCCGGCCTGGCTGGTCGAGGCGAACTGGTCGGCGGGCGGCGGGCACAACCTGTTCGCGCGGGGCGAGCGGGTGAGCAACGACGAGCTCTTCCCCGACCACGACGACCCGCTGCACGACCGGACATTTCGCGTGGCGCGGGGCGAGCTCGGCTACGCCTATCGCCTGTCGCTCGCGGAGCCGCTCAACCTGGCGCTGGGGGGCAGTGCCTTCGCCACCGCGGTGCCGCGCGCGATCGAGCGGACCTACGGTGACGGGCTCGGCTGGTCGCTGTTCGCCAAGCTGACGCTGGGCGATATCGGGGCGCGGTGAGAGGTCGCTTCTTCCGAGCGCAAGGCGGTGATGAGCCGGTGCGGAGGCAGGGAACGCCGCCGCATCGCTGGCGGAGCGGTCTACCCCGGCCTGCGCCGGGGTGCCGGGTTCGGGAGGGTGACCGCTCTAGCGCTCGGCGCGACGCGCATGAGAAAAGGGGGCCGGCATCGCTGCCAGCCCCCCTGTCGTCGACCCGGGCCGCCGGGGTGTCGATGGCTCCTGGTCGTCGGCCAGGCGACGCCGTCGTGCCCCTCTCGGGTCCGGCGGGTATCGCCCGTCGGCTGCCGCACCGGAGACCTGACTGCACCGCAGTGCAGCGTCGGTCGCCGGTGGCGGCGGCCTGCCGGGGTACGGTGCATCTGGCTCTCGCCCTCGCCCCGCGTCCGGTGATCGATCGTCGTACATCCCGCCCTGAGACGGTGCGCGCAACCATCGACCCCGTTGATCGTCGCCGGTCGCGCACCCGTTGCCGGGCCTGCGTCCATCGCCGATCCCTGCCCCACACTCCACGCCGAGGCGTGCAATGTGTCTTTCGACGACGATCCGGTGGCTCCTACCCCCATCCGCCACGATGCGGCTTTTGGAGGCATTCGGCGGAGCCGCCCTGCTCTCGTCAACACACCGGATTGCGGTTTCCAGATGGCACCAGCAGGCCGGTTCGGCAGTCAAGTCGCTGATCTTTCTACCGGTTTCCCGATCGTCCGACCGCTTCCTGCCCACCGATGCTGTCACGACGGCCGAGTCGCACCAAGCCGATCGATCAAACACACGGGTGTGGATAACGTGGAAAGCGCGCATGGCTGCGCCAAAGCTGAACACGCTGTTGTTTTTGGTTCATGCAACCGGCCGCATAAAAGCAGCGTTACGGACCCACAATCATTCAACACAACAGGAGCAGTACCATGCGTAATCTGATGCTCGCCGCCGCTGGCGCGGCCCTGATGGTCCCGGTCGCGACGCTGGCCCCGGTCGCCGTCGAGAACGGCTATTCGCAGGCTGACGCGCAGAACCGCGCGCGGTATCGCGAGTGGCGCGGCCGCGACGGCCGCACCTACTGCCGCAAGCCGAACGGCACCACCGGGCTGGTGGTCGGCGGCGTCGCCGGTGCGCTGGTCGGTCGCACCATCGATTCGCGTGGTGACCGCACGCTCGGCACGCTGCTCGGCGCCGGTGCCGGTGCTCTGGCCGGTCGCGAGATCGAGCGGAGCGGCAAGCGGCAGTGCCGCTGAGCCGGTTTCTTAACGGCTGAGGCGATAGGCACGCGGGGCGATGCTCCGCGTGCTTACCCTTGCCAGTCTGTTTCCCGACGCGAGCCGGCCCAACTTCGGCGTCTTCGTCGAGCGCCAGACCCGCGGGCTGGCCGCACATCCCGACGTCGATCTGCGCGTCGTGGCGCCGGTCGGATTGCCGCCGCCCCTGCTCGATCGGCTGCCGACCTATCGGGCGCTGCGCACCTTGCCGAGGCACGAGACATGGCGCGGGCTGAGCGTTCACCGGCCGCGCTTCCTCAACCTGCCGGGCACGGCCGGGCGCTTCCACGCAGCGAGCCTCGCACGCGCGGTGACGCCCCTGCTCGCCCGCCTGCGCCGCGAGTTTCCGTTCGACGTCATCGATGCCGAGTTCTTCTTCCCCGAAGGGCCCGCGGCAGTCGCGCTCGGCCGCCGCTTCGGCGTGCCGGTGTCGATCAAGGCGCGCGGCGCCGACATCCACCACTGGGGCACCGCTCAGCCGACCGCGGCGCAGGTGATCGCGGCCGGGCAAGCCGCCGACGGCTGCCTGGCGGTGTCGGCGGCGATGCGGGACGACATGGCGGCGCTGGGTATCCCGGCCGAGCGCATCCGCGTCCACCGCACCGGCATCGATGCCGGGCGCTTCAGCCCGCGCAACCGGGCGGCCGAGAGGGCAAAGCTGGGCGTCGCGGGTCCCCTGGTCCTCTCCGTTGGGGCGCTGATCCCGCGCAAGGGACACGACGTCGTGATCGACGCGGTCGCGCGGCTGCCGGGCGTGACGCTGTGGATCGCCGGTGCCGGACCCGAGGCGGCCGCGCTGGAGGCGAGGATCGCCGCGGCCGGCGTCGGCGACCGGGTGCAGCTGATCGGGCCGGTGCCGCACGACGACCTGCCGATCCTGTTCGCCGCCGCCGATGTGATGGCGCTCGCCTCCGCGTCAGAGGGCCTGGCCAACGTCTGGGTCGAGGCGCTGTCGAGCGGCACGCCGATCGTGATCACCGACGTCGGTGGCGCGCACGAGACGGTGGACCGGCCCGCGGCGGGTCGCGTGGTGGCGCGCGAGGTGGACGCGTTCGCGGCGGCAATCGCCGAGCTGCTCGCGACGCCGCCCGCGCCGGACGAGGTCCGCGCGGCGGCGGCGCGGTTCAGCTGGGCGGCGAACACGGCCGAGCTGTACGCGCACCTGAGCGGGCTGGTGGGAGCCCATCGTGCTCCCGCGGCGGCGGGAGGCTAGTGCCGCTGAAGAGGTGCTGGTGGCCCTGGGCTCCTGCCTGTGCGGGAGCACGGCATTCTCGCGTCAGCGGGTGGAGCGTAGCTTGGCTGGGCGGTGAGGAAGGGCGCCGTCAATGGCTCGGACGGGAGTGGCACCAGCAGAGCCCACCGCAGCTGAACCCCGGCGTGCGCCGGGGTCGTGATGCAACGGAGTGATGGAGGTCGCCGCTCAGACCAGCGGGTAGAGCGCGGCGGCGATCTGGCGGCCTTCGCTGCGCAGGATGCCCCAAGCGCGCGCGGCGGCGCGGCTGTCCATGATCTCCAGCCCCACGCCGCGCGCCTCCACCGCCTTGACCAGCGCGGCGGGCGGACGCCGCAGCGCCGGGCCGGTGCCGAGCAGGATGAATTCCGGCAGCGGCGTGAGCGCGAGCAGTGGTGCGAGGTCGCCTTCCCCCAAAGCGTCGAGCGGCGGCGGCGTCCAGCCGTCGGCGCGCTCGGGCGTGATCAGGAGCGCGGTGTAGACATTGTCGTCCACTCGGAAGCCACCGCCCGAGAAGCCGGCGATTACCGGTCCGGGCGCGACCGAGTTGCGGTCGAGCCTCACGCGCCCGTCGGCGCGACGCGCTCGGCCCGCTCGCGACCCGACCCGTCGCCGCCAGGCGGCTGCGCGCGCAGGCCGAGCGTGATGAGGAGCGACGACGACACGTAGATCGACGAGTAGGTGCCGACCACGATCCCCAGGATCATCGCAGCGGTGAAGCCGCGCAGCACGTGCCCGCCGAGGAACAGCATCGCGAACAGCGCGAGCAGGATCGTGACGGAGGTCATGACGGTGCGCGGCAGCGTCTCGTTCACCGACAGGTCGACCAGGTCAGACATGTTCATGTTGCGGTACTTGCGCATGTTCTCCCGAATCCGATCGTCGATCACGATCTTGTCGTTAATCGAGTAGCCGATGATCGTGAGCACCGCGGCGACGATGTTGAGATCGAAATCGAAGCGGGTGATGGCGAAGAAGCCGAGCGTCATCAACAGGTCGTGGAGGATCGCGACAAAGGTCGAGACGCCGAACTGCCATTCGAAGCGGAAGATCGCGAACAGCGAGATGCCGATCATGGCGAGCACGACCGCGAGGATGCCGTTCTGGACGAGCTCGCCCGAGACCTTGCCGGAGACGGTCGCGTAGCGGGCGAAGGTTGCGCCGGGGAACGCCTGGCCCAGCGCCGTTTCCACCCGGCGGACGGTGGCGTTGGTCGCGCCCTCGTCCGCGCCCTGCTGCACCGGCAGGCGGATCGACAGGGTGCGACCGTCGCCGATCGGCTGCAGCGTCGCGTCGCCGACGTTCAGCCGCTCGATCACGCTACGCACCCGCTGCAGCGGCGGGGCGGAGGGGAAGCGCTCCTCGATCATCAGGCCGCCGGCGAAGTCGACGCCGAAATTTAGACCCTTGGCCGCCACCGCGCCGACCGCGGCGAGCGACAGGAGCAGGGTCAGCCCGAACGCCCAGAAGCGCAAGCGGACGAAGCCGATGTTGGTGTTGTCGGGAACGATCTTCAGCAGGCGCATGCGGTTTTCTCGTCATCCCGGTGCAGGCCGGAATCCAGGGCAAGGAACGTCACGCGCGTGACTCTGGACCCCGGCCTGCGCCGGGGTGACAGATGAAAGTGCTCCGCGCGGCTCAAATGTTGATCTCCTGCGGGCGGTTGCGGCGCAGCCACAGCGCAACGAGCATCCGGGTGAAGACCACCGCGGTGAACACGCTGGTCGCGATGCCGATCAGCAGCACGATGGCGAAACCGCGGACCGGGCCGGAGCCGAGCAGCAGCATGATGATGCCCGAGATCGCGTGGGTCACGTTCGCCTCGAAGATGGTGCGGCTCGCCTCCTTGTAGCCGAGCTCCACCGACTGGACGACACTGCGGCCGCGGCGGCGCTCCTCGCGGATGCGCTCGTTGATCAGCACGTTGGCGTCGACCGCAGTGCCGATCGTCAGCACGAAGCCCGCGATGCCGGGCAATGTCAGCGATGACCCGATCATCGCCATCAGCGCCAGGATCACCAGCACGTTGATGACGACCGCGAGGTTCGCGTAGACGCCGAAGCGGCCATAGGTGACGAGCATGAAGGCGACGACCGCCGCCACCGCGACCGCCGATGCGATCAGGCCCGCGCGGACCGAGTCGGCGCCGAGATCGGGCCCGACGGTCGATTCATCGACCACCTTCAGCTCGACCGGCAGCTTGCCCGAGCGCAGCGCGATCGCAAGCTCGTTCGCGGTCTCGACGGTGAACCCACCGCTGATCGAAGCGCGGCCGCCCAGGATCGGTTCGTTGATATTGGGGGCGGAGATCACCTGATTATCGACGATGATCGCGAACGGCCGCCCGGCATTCTGCTGGGTCACGGTCGCGAAGCGCCGCCCGCCCTGCCCGTCGAAGGTCAAGGCGACGAGCGGCTGGCCGGTCTGCGGATCGAACTCCTGGCGCGCGTCGGCGACCTGATCGCCCGAGATGATCACCGAGCGCTTGACCGCGATCGGCCCGCCGCCCTCCGCATAGGGAAGGATCTGGCTGCCGATCGGGGCCTGGCCGCGCGCCACCGCCTGCGGGTCCGCGGTCACGTCGACCAGCTTGAACTCCAGCCGCGCGGTGCGTCCGAGCAAGTCCTTCAGCGCCTGCGGATTGTCGAGGCCGGGAACCTGGACGACGATGCGGTCCTTGCCCTGGCGAATAATGGTCGGCTCGCGCGTGCCGAGCTCGTCGATGCGGCGGCGCACGACCTCCGTCGCGTCGCCCATCGCGGTGTCGATCGCCTGCTCGATCCCCGCTTCGGTCGGCTTCATGACGAAGCGGGTCGTGTCGACGACGGAGATGTCCCAGTCGCGCTGCCCGGTGAGTCCGGCGCCGCTTGTCAGCGGCAGCAGCCGCTCCCGTGCGGCATCGACCTGCGCCGCGTCGCGCACCATGAAGGAGAGCTGGCCGCCGCGGGTCGAGATGTCACCGATCGCCACCCGCGGCGAGCCGCGCCGCATCTCCGTCGCGACGAGCTCTCGCATCTGCTCCAGCCGCTGCGACGCGACGTCGGCGGTGTCCGCCTCCAGCAGGATGTAGCTGCCGCCCGCGAGGTCGAGGCCGTAGGTGATTTGCTTGACCGGCACCCAGCCGGGTAGCGCGCTGACCACCCGTTCCGGCAGGAAGCTCGGGATCGCCATGAGCACCATGACGGCCAGAAAGCCGCAGATGCTCCACACCTTCCAGCGCGGGAAATCGAGCATCAGTCGTTCGCCGGCTTGCCGCCGAACGGCGTCACCTCGGCGAGCGTCGCCTTGACCACCTTGACGCGGACGTTGGGGGCGATCTCCACCTCCACTAATCGATCCTCTACCTTGGTCACCTTGCCCACGAGCCCGCCCGCGGTGACGACGCTGTCGTTCTTCTTGACCGCCTCGACCGCCTGCTGAAGCGTACGCATCCGCTTCTGCTGCGGGCGGATCATCAGAAAGTAGAAGACAACAAAGATCAGGACCAGCGGCGCGATCGAGATGATGGAGGCGAGACCGCCATCGGCGGCGGCGCCGGCGGCTTGGGCATGAGCGGCTGGGATGAACATGGCTCTCAAAGGGCTAAGGAGCGCCGGGACACCACCCGGCCGGGACAGATTGCCGCGCCCGCTACCAAAGCGCGCGCGCCCGCGCAATGGAAGGGCCGCGCTTTCCCGTTGCATCCACGCCCGCGCGACCGTAAAGCCCGCGCCTCACGAGGGCGTCGGCACCGGCCGCGCCCCACGTGCCGGTCGGGGCGTAGCGCAGCCTGGTAGCGCATCACACTGGGGGTGTGGGGGTCGCAGGTTCGAATCCTGTCGCCCCGACCAAATCTATCGTAGCCGAAGCCGCTTGAGCGAGACTTCGCGGGCGCCGGACAGAACCGGATAGACTAGCCGCCGCGCTGCGGAATATTCGCTACTGGTGGTTAGCGGACGTTCTCCGGGCGAGGCACGGCTACCGTAAGTGCAGCGACCAACACCACGATCATGGCTGCCATCAGAGCATAGGTCGGCGTCATTGCGCTGTTTGAGTAGACCGCCGTGCTGGCGAAGGTGGCCGCGATCAGGGCTGAAGGTAGCAGTCGCGAACGTCCCCAAGTGAACGCAGCGATGCTCCCGACGGCTCCAAGCGCAAACATGAGTCTAAGGACTTCAACCTTCGCGTAGTTCACCGGCCAAATATTTTGCAATTCGAAGATCAACCACGCGGCAGCGAGCAGCACGAATATGCCGATGATGGCAGGCCAACGAACCATGCCGCACATTGGCCGTATCGCTGAATGTCCGCAATTGGGCGACTCATGTCGGCGGTGCTCTCTAGGCAGGCCGATGCTGTGGTAGAGATCGCCCCGACCGCGCGCTGCCAGCGCAGCCCTCGGGCATTTGGCTTGAGGCGCTAAGCCGCACCTGCGCCAGCAGTGGGCGCCGCTTGGCCGCGCGTCCGGGCCCTTACCGGGTCGCGTTGTAGCGGAGCTGCTCGTCGGTGAGCTGGAAGCCGACCAGCGTTTCGAAGGTCGCGCGGGCGACGGCCTGGCGGACCTGGGGGTCGGCGAGCGGGTCGAGGGCCGCGTCCTGATCGCCGGCCTTGCGCTCGCGGGTGATCTGGCGGCGGACGTCGTCGGGGAGCGTTGCGGACGCGCGGGTGACGTAGCTGGCGGCGGTGGCGGTCGCGCGGGCGCGGGCCTGACCCGCCTCGAAACGGATGGCGACGCGGTTCACCCGCTTGGCGACGATCACGGTCCCGCCCTGCGTCACCACGCTGAAGTACGGCAGCACCACTTCGCGCGCTGCGTCCGTCCGGCTCCGACGCGCGAGCACGTCAAAGGTGACGGTGGTCACGATCGGATCGCCACCGTCGGCGCAGGTCGAGCGGACGTTGGTGATGATCGCGTTCACGTCGATCGCATCGGCGCTGCGGCCCCCGGCCGGATCGAACAGCGTGACGTCGCCGGTCGCCGCGGGCACGCCGACGCTCGGGCACACGCTGCGCACCGCGGTGATGCCGCCGGACGCGTCGATCTCCCCGGTGCGCGAGCATCCGGCGAGCGCCACGGCGAGCAGGGCGATCGGGGCGGCGAGGATGCGGACGTGCACGGGTGACCTTTCGAAACGCGCCCGGGCCTGAACTTCGCCCGGAGCGGCCCGTGCGCTACCAAGCGCCTTCACCCCGCGCAAGCAATCGCGTAGGAAGGCGGCCGTGACCAGCCCCAGCCCGAAACCCGTCCTCGACCTGCTGATCGCCGCGCCGCGCGGCTTCTGCGCCGGGGTCGACCGCGCCATCCAGATCGTCGAGCTGGCGATCGAGCGCTACGGCGCGCCGGTCTATGTCCGGCACGAGATCGTCCACAACAAGTTCGTGGTAGACACGCTGCGCGACAAGGGCGCGGTGTTCGTGGAGACGCTGGACGACGTGCCCGACGGGGTGCCGGTCGTCTTCTCCGCGCACGGCGTGCCTAAGGCGGTGCCCGCCAAGGCCGAGTCGCGCGGACTCTCCTACCTGGACGCCACCTGCCCGCTGGTCAGTAAGGTCCACCGCCAGGCCGAGCGGCTGGTGGAGGCGGGCCGCCACATCCTGTTCGTCGGACATGCCGGCCACCCGGAAGTGATCGGCACCTTCGGCCAGGTGCCCGACGGCGCGATGACGCTGATCGAGACGGCCGCGGACGCGGAGGCGATCCAGCCCGCCGATCCCGGCAATCTCGCCTTCCTCACCCAGACCACGCTGTCGGTGGACGACACGGCGGAGATCATGGGCGTGCTCCAGCGCAGATTCCCCGCGATCGTCGCGCCGCGCGCGGACGACATCTGCTACGCGACCAGCAACCGCCAGGATGCGGTCAAGGTGATCGCCGACCAGTGCGACCTGCTGCTGGTGATCGGCAGCCCCAAGTCGTCCAACTCGATGCGGCTCGCCGAGCTGGCGGTGCGCCAGGGCGTTGAGGCCAAGCTGATCCAGCGTGCCGACGAGCTCGACTGGGCGTGGCTGACGGGCGTGGGCACGCTCGGGCTGACGGCGGGCGCGTCGGCGCCCGAGGTGCTGGTGCGCGAGCTGGTCGACCTGCTCGCCACCCGCTTCGAGGTGCAGGAGCGCGAGATCGAGACCACGCGCGAGACGCTGACCTTCAAGCTGCCGCGCGAACTGCGCGCCGCCTGACGAGGCACCAGTGGCGGTCTACACGCACGTGTCGGCGGAGGCGCTGACCGCGTTCCTCGCGCGCTACGACGTGGGCGAGCTCGTGTCCGCGAAGGGGATCGCGGAAGGGGTCGAGAACAGCAACTACCTGGTCGATACGACGAAGGGGCGCTTCATCCTGACGCTGTACGAGAAGCGGGTGGCGGCGGGCGACCTGCCCTACTTCCTCGCGCTGCTCGACCATCTCGCCGCCAAGGGGCTGCCGGTGCCGCCGGCGATCAAGGACCGTCATGGCGTCGCGATCCAGGAGCTGGCGGGGCGACCGGCGTGCCTGATCGCGTTCCTGCCGGGCGTGTCGCTGTCCGAGCCGACGCCGGTGCAGGCGGGTGCGGCGGGCAAGGCGCTGGCGGCGCTCCACCGCGCCGTCGCCGACTTCGAGGGTGATCGGGCGAACTCGATGGGGATCGCGAGCTGGCGACCACTGCTCGAGCGGTGCGGCCGCAGCCTCGATTCAATCGCGCCGGGTCTCCACGACGACCTTTCCTCCGCGCTCGACCTGGTCGAGGCACGCTGGCCCCACGACGCGATCGGGTCGTGTGCGATCCATGCCGACCTGTTCCCCGACAATGTCCTGATGCTCGGCGACACGGTCGGGGGGCTGATCGACTTCTACTTCGCCAGCACCGATCTGCGCCTCTACGATCTAGCGATCGCACACGCGGCCTGGTCCTTCGATGCGACCGGGCATGCGCACGAAGCGGCGGTCGGCGACGCGCTGATCGCGGGCTACGCCGACGGCGGCTCGCTCACCGCGGAAGAGGGACGCGCCTTTCCGATCCTGGCAGTCGGCGCGTGCATCCGCTTTACCCTGTCGCGGGCGTGGGACTGGCTCAACACGCCCCACGATGCGCTGGTGACGCGCAAGGATCCGCTCGCCTTCTGGCGGCGACTTCGCGTGTACGACCCGGACCTGGCCAGTCGACTGAAGACCCTCGCATGACCGAGCTCCCGCATGTCGAGATCGCGACCGATGGCGCGTGCAAGGGTAATCCGGGTCCGGGCGGCTGGGGCGTGCTGCTGCGGTTCGGTGAACGCGAGAAGGAGCTGTCCGGCGGCGAGCGGCTGACCACCAACAACCGCATGGAGCTGACCGCAGCGATCCGGGGGCTGGAGGCGCTGAAAGGTCCGTGTCGCGTGACGCTGTCGACCGACAGCCGCTACGTGATGGACGGGCTCACCAAGTGGATCAAGGGCTGGCAGCGCAACGGCTGGAAGACCGCCGACAAGAAGCCGGTCAAGAATGCCGAGCTGTGGCAGGCGCTGCTCGCGGCGTCCGAACCGCACCGCATCGAGTGGAAGTGGGTCAAGGGCCACGCCGGGCACCCGGACAATGAGCGCGCCGACAGGCTGGCGAGCGACGCCGCCGACAAGGCGCGCTAGCCGAACCGCGCGGGCGCGTAGCGGGCCGGATCGATCGCGGCGACGGTCGCATGTGGCGGGTGCCCGAGCAGCAGCGCGGCGGCGAGCCGCGCGGCGGCAGGCGCGGTCTGGATGCCGAAGCCGCCCTGCCCCGCGCACCAGAAGAAGCCGGGCGCGTCCTGCGCGAAGCCGTAGACCGGGAGGCGGTCGGGCGCGAAGCTGCGCAGGCCCGCCCAGCGCCGCTCGACCGCGGCGACCCGCCAGTCGACCGCCTGCTTCAGCCGGTCGATCGCCACCGCGACGTCGATCTCCTCGGCCGCAACGTCGCCCGGATCGGCCGCGGTCTCGTCCGCCGGCGACAGCCACAGCCGGCCCCCCGCTTCCGGCTTGAAGTAGAAGGAGCCTCCGATGTGCTCCACCATCGGGATGCCCGCGGGCACGCCCGGTTCGGTGCGGAGCTGCACCACGGTGCGGCGGTACGCGCGGATGCCGAGCGGGCGGGCGCCGGCGAGCGCCGCCACAGGGTCGGCCCAGGCACCGGCCGCGTCGACGATGACGTCGGCACGGAGCGTGCCGGCGGCCGTCACGATCGCCCACGCGGTGCCGAGTCGCTCCACCTGCCGGACGGCGGCGTCGACGCGCAGTTCCCCGCCGCTGCGCTTCAGCCGGCTGATCGCATCGGCGTGGAAGCCGGCGACATCGATATAGGCGCAGCTTGGCTCCAGCACGCCGAGCGACCACGCGGGCCTGAGGTCCGGGATGAGGGTGGCGGGGTCGACGGCGCGGAGTTCGACGCCAGACCGGGCGAAATCCAATAGGAAGCCGTCGATGAGGGCGCCCTCTCCCGCCCGACCGATGTGGAGCGCGCCCAGCCGGTCGAGGAAGGGAGCAAGCGCGTCCGCCGACGCGGTGGTCAGCGGCTGCACGTCCGGGCCGCCGTAGGTCTCCGACCAGAAGGCGGCCGAGCGGCCGGTGGCGTGGAAGCCGGGCGCGGATTCGCCCTCCAGCACCACGACCGACGCGTGCGGCGCGAGCTCGGCGGCGAGGGTCGTGCCAGCGATGCCGCCCCCGATCACCGCGATATCGACGCGGGTCACCGGGGCGATGCCCGCGCGTCGAGAAAGGCGTCGATCGCCGCCAGCGCGCGGGCGCGGACCGGGTCCGCCTCCCGCAGCAGCTCGTGCGCCGCCTCCGCGCCGAAGCGGACAATCTCCGCATCCGGCAGGCGGCGCGCGACCGCGATCGTGGCGTGCGGATCGACCAACCGGTCGGCCTCTGCCACCAGCAGCAGGACGGGTGTCTTCACCGTCGCCAGCGTCGGCGATGCGTTGAGTTCAGCCGTCGAGCGGAAGGCCTCCGCCAGCCACGTCCAGCTCGGTGGGCCGGTCAGCAGCCGCGGGTCCTGCGCCTGCCACCACAGCTCGTCGGCGTAGCGATCCGCGTCGTGCGTCAGCAGCGCGGCGCGCGACAGCAGCGTGTCCGGGCGCTCGTTCCCCTTCCACGCTGCGCGTGCCGGATCGCCGACTCGCGCCATGAGCCGCGCGACCGTCTGGCCGAGGCGGGCCCCCACCGGGGCGCGCAGCCCCAGCATCGGCGCGATCAGCACCGCCGCGTCCGGATCCACCAGCTGCGCCGCGAGGGCGCGCAGCGCGAGGTGACCGCCCATCGAGTGGCCGAACAGCACGCGCGGTCCGGCGGCGCGCGCGCGCCAGTCGTCCCAGATCGCGCCGAGATCGTGCAGATAGGCGTCGAAATCGTCGATGTGGCCGACGTGCGCGGCCGGTCCGGTCCGCCCCGACCCCGCTTGGCCACGCCAGTCGAGCGTGGTGACGTGCCAGCCGCGCGCGTGCCAGTGGGCGAAGCTCTCCAGATACTTCTCGAAGAAGTCGCCGCGGCCGCACTGGAACAGGATCGCGCCGCGCGTAGTCCCCGCCGCCGGCCAGTCGAAGCGGCGCAGCGGCCAGCCGTCCGCCAGCACGAAGCCGTCGACGCGCGCGTCGGCCGGGATCGCGCGGCGATGGCTGGCGGGGGACGCGGCGTCGCTCATCGCCGGCCCGGTTACGTTTTGGAAAGCCGCGTCGTCTACCCGTTAGTTTCCAATGGGGGTCAACGCGTCATTCATCCTGCTGGCCGCGCTCGGCCTGCTCCTGGTCTCAGCCGGGATCGAGGACGCGCGCCGGCGCGAGATCGCGAACTGGAAGAACGCGGCGATCGTGCTGCTGGCGCCCGCCTGGTGGTGGGCGATGGGCATCGCGCCCTGGCCGGACCTGGCGATCCAGCTGCTGCTCGCCGCGATTGTCTTCGCCTTCTTCCTGGGCGCGTTCGCGACCGGGCAGATGGGCGGCGGCGACGTCAAGATGATCGGCGCGCTCGCGCTGTGGCTGCCGCTCCGCTCGCTGGTCGATGCGCTGGTGGTCACGGCCGTGCTCGGCGGCGTGCTGACCGCCGCGATGGTCACCGACGAATGGATACGGCGACGCGCGCCGCGGCCGCGGCCGGGCGCCGCTGCGCTGATCCTGCTGCTGGCCGCGGCCTCTTTGGCGGCGGCGCTCAGGCTGCCCGCGGCGGCACCGCTGCGCGACAGCCTGCCGGCGACGCTGGCGATCTTCGCCGGGCTGCTCGCCGCCGTGTCGGCGCTGCTGCTGCTCGGCGTGCGGGCCGTTCAGCGTCGCGGGATCGCGCCGGAGACGCCTTACGGCGTCGCCATCGCGATCGCCGGACTGATGTGGGTTCGCGAACCGATAATTAACCATTTCGGGTGATCCTTAGGGACGGATCAACCCAGCCGAGGGCGAGAAGGGTCAAGAGCTGATGGACGGACGCAAGATCATTCTGCTGGTGGGGGCGCTGCTGATCGCGGGCATCACCGCGTTCATGGCACGCAGCCTGATGTCCGGCGCGAGTGCGCCGGTCGCCGCCGGCCAGCCGGTCGTGATCGACGGGCCGGAAGTGCTGGTCGCGACCAAGGAGCTGCCGGTCGGCACCATCATCGACGCCAGCGCGCTGAAGTTCCAGCCGTGGCCGAAGGAGCTGGTCGAGAACGCCTACTTCCTGAAGCAGGGCACCGACCTGAAGAACGTCGTCGGCACCGTGGTCCGCTTCGCGATCCCCGCCGGCCAGCCGGTGACTCAGGGCGCGCTGGTGAAGCCGGGTGACCGCGGCTTTCTGGCCGCCGCACTCGGGCCGGGCATGCGCGCCGTCACCGTGCCGGTGTCGGCCCAGACCAGCGTCGCGGGCTTCATCTTCCCGGGCGACCGCGTCGACGTGATCCTGACCCAGTCGGTGTCGGGCGGCGGCGACGGTGCCCCGCTCAAGGCATCGGAGACGATGATGCGCAACGTCCGCGTCCTCGCCACCGACCAGAAGACCGACAAGACCGTGGACGACAAGGGCAACACCGTCGTCAACACCTACTCGACCGTGACGCTGGAGGCGACGCCGCAAATGGCGGAGCGGATCGCGGTCGCGCAGACCGTCGGCGCGATCTCCTTGTCGCTGCGCTCGATCGCCGACAACGCGAGCGAGCTCGAGGAGGCGATCGCCAACGGCTCCATCACCGTGCCCGAGGGCGAGAAGGCGGAAAAGGCGATGCTCGCCGCCGCCAGCGCCCGCCCGATGGAGAGCAAGGGCAGCTATTCGACCGGTGCCGACGTGTCGCGCTTCCAGCGCTCCACCGTGCCCGGCAAGCCCCGCCCGGACGCGCCTGCGCCGGTCTCGGGTGTTCCGATCACGCCGGGCGTGCCCGGGGGCTTCTCCCCCGCCGCCGTCCCCGGCCCGGTCGTGCGCGTCGCGCGCGGCAACGATGTCACCGTTATTCCGGTGGGGGGGAAGAACTAAGATGCGTCCAACCGCTCTCATGCAGCGCTGGTCGGGGGGTGCGCTCACCACCGCGCTGATCCTGGCCGCCGCCGCGCCGCAGACCGCCGCCGCCCCCGCGCAGCAGCGGGTCCGGGTCGGCCAGCCCGCCGGGGTCGAGCGCCCCACGACGGAGGTCCAGCTCTCCGTCGGCCAGGGCCAGCTGATCAACCTGCCCGCCGCCGTGACCACCGTGTGGACGTCCAACGCGGCCGCCGCCGACGTGTACGTCAACAGCGCGCGCCAGATCAACCTGTTCGGCAAGGACTTCGGCGAGGCGACGATCTACGCCACCAACGCCGCAGGCGACGTCATCTACTCCGCGAACGTGCGGGTCAGCCAGAACCTGACCTCCATCGACCGGATGATGAAGCTCGCGCTGCCGGACGCGCAGATCAAGGTGACCACGGTCGGCCAGCTCGCCGTGCTGACCGGCACCGTCGCTTCACCGACCGACGCGCAGGAAGCGCAGCGGCTGGCGGCGACGCTGCTCAACCCGGGCATCGACGTGACCGCGGGCGCCCCGCTCAAGATCTCGGTCCTGAACCGGCTGAAGACCGCAACTCCGCTGCAGGTCAACCTGCAGGTGAAGTTCGCGGAGGTGAGCCGCAGCTTCATCAAAAACATCGGCGTCAACCTGCAGAGCCGCGACACCACCGGCGGCTTCCAGTTCAACGTGTCGAGCGGGCGCAATCCCGGCGGCATCGGCTCGGTCGATACCTCGACGCTGCCGCGCCTCGACGCGTCGTCGCTCTACGGCCTGCCGGCGGGCTCGCTCAGCCTGCCATTCGATCCGAAGATCGGCAACTTCGTGCTCCCGGGCACGGGCACCGCGTTCAACTTCAACAACCTGGCGAGCCCGACCGAGCGCACGGCGCTCGGCCTGGCGACGCGCCTGGCCGGGCTGGACCTGCTCTCCGCGATCGACCTCGGGGAGACGGCAGGTCAGGTGACGACGCTCGCCAACCCCAACCTGACCGCGCTGTCGGGTGAGACGGGCACGTTCCTGGCCGGCGGCGAGATCCCGATCCCGGTCGCCTCCGGGCTCGGCACGGTCGCGATCGAGTACAAGCAGTACGGCGTCAGCTTGGCCTACACGCCGACGGTGCTCGCCGATGGACGCATTTCGCTCCGCGTCCGACCCGAAGTGTCGCAGCTGTCCTACGACACGGCGGTGACCTTCAGCGGCACGCGAATCCCCGGCATCACCACCCGCCGCACGGAGACCACGGTGGAGCTCGGCTCCGGCCAGAGCTTCATGATCGCCGGGCTGCTCCAGAACCTCCACAACAACAACTTCAGCAAGACGCCGGGCATCTCCGACCTGCCGGTGCTGGGTGCGCTGTTCCGCTCGAACGCGTTCCAGCGCAGCGAGACGGAGCTGGTGATCATCATCACGCCGTACCTGGTGAAGCCGGTCAACGCGAACGACATCAAGCTGCCGACCGACGGCTACGAGACGCCCAGCGACTTCGACCGAGTGCTGCTCGGCACCGTCGCCAAGGGCAAGTCGGGCAGCGATCGGCCGAAGCCGACGATGGCTACGCCGCCCGCGCCGCCGCCGTCGATCGGCGCGCTCGCTCCGGCCCCCATCGTCCCGACGCAGGCGCCCGCCCCGGCCGGCGACAACAGCCGGCGCGCGCCGGTGCCGACGCCGAGCGCGACCGAGCCGAAGAAGACCAAGGGCAAGTCCGGCGCTGCGGCGCCCGGCTTCAGCCTGAACTGACATGAGCGACAGGAGAAAGCCGATGACACGCTTTGCGCGCCTGCTGGCGATGACCGCGCCGGCGCTGCTGGTCGCCGGGTGCGGCACCAGCAATTCAGGCATGGAGCCGGTCCACCAGCCGGTGGTCCAGCGCAGCGACTATGCCTTTGACGTCGCGACGGGCGGCAGCGGGCTCGCCGACGGCGAGGCGCAGCGCCTGGCCGGCTGGATGTCGTCGCTCAGGCTCGGCTACGGCGACCGGATCGCGATCGACGGCGCCGGCAGCGACAGTGCCGTGCGCGACGCGGTCGCGGCGGAGGCGGCGCGGTTCGGCCTGCTCGTATCGGACGACGTGCCGGTCGGCGACATGCCGGTCGCCCCGGGCACTGCCCGCGTGGTCGTGTCGCGGATGACGGCGGACGTGCCGGGCTGCCCCGACCACAGCCGGGTGCGCGGGGTCGACCTGTTCGGCCACACGAACTCCAACTACGGCTGCGCCAACAACTCCAACCTGGCGGCGATGGTCGCCGATCCGGCCGACCTGGTCCGCGGTCAGACGGGGGGTGCCGCCACCGACCCGGTTGTCGCGGCCAAGGCGATCGAGACCTTCCGCAAGGGTCAGAACACCGGCGGTGCGCCGCTCACCGCCTCCGGCACCAAGGGTGGCCAGTGAACGCGCCGTGGAACCCCGCACGCGCGGCAGCGCGTGAGCCCTTCGTCGCCTTTGTCAGCGACGAGGCGACGGCAGAGGCGGTGCGCCCGATCGCGGTCGAGCTCGGCTGGGCGGGCGAGAAGGTCAACAAGGGCGGCCTGCGCAACGCGGTGCAGACGCTGTCCGTGTCGGCCAGCCCCAACATCCTGTTCGTCGACCTGTCGGAGAGCGGCGATCCGCTGAACGACATCAACGCGCTGGCCGAGGTCTGCGAGCCCGGCACGCTGGTGATCGCCGTCGGCCAGGTCAACGACGTCCGCCTGTACCGCGACCTGATCGCGAGCGGCATCCAGGACTATCTGCTGAAGCCGCTCAGCCCCGACATGCTGCGCGAGAGCTTCACGGCGGCGCAAGCGGTGCTGAACGCGCCCAAGACGTCGGAAGCGGCGGTCGAGCGGGCGCACTGCGCAACCGCGGTGATCGGCGCGCGCGGCGGCGTCGGCGCGTCCACGCTCGCGACCTCGCTCGCGTGGCTGCTGAGCGAGAAGAGCAAGCGCACGACGGCGCTGCTCGATCTGGACGTCCACTTCGGGACCGGCGCGCTCGCGCTCGATCTGGAGCCGGGCCGCGGCCTGACCGACGCGATCGAGAACCCGAGCCGCATCGACGGCCTGTTCATCGAGCGCGCCATGGTGCGCGCGTCCGAGCGGCTGGCGGTGCTCTCGGCCGAAGCGCCGATCCACGCGCCGATCGTCACGGACGGAGCCGCCTTCTACCAGCTCCAGGAGGAGCTGCGCGGGGCGTTTGAAGCAACCGTGGTGGACATGCCGCGGTCGATGCTGGTCAACCACCCGCATCTGATCAGCGACATCCAGATAGCGGTGCTCGCGACCGACTTCACGCTGGCGGCGGCGCGCGACAGCATCCGGGTGCTCGCCTGGTTCAAGTCCAACGCGCCCGCGACCCGGGTCGTGGTGGTCGCCAATCGGGTGCAGCCGGCGGCGCAGCAGGAGCTCAGCCGCAAGGACTTCGAGAGCTCCATCGAGCGCAAGGTCGACTATGTCGTACCCTTCGACGCGAAGCTCGCGGCGCAGGCGGCCAAGCTCGGCAAGCCGCTCGCCGAGGTCGCCAAGAACCAGAAGTCGATGGCGGCGCTCGGCGAGATCGCGGACCTGATCGCCGAGAGCGCGGACAGCGGCGATGTCGCACCGGCCAAGGGCAAAAAGGCCAAGGTCGGCGGCTCGCTGATGGACAAGATCGGCGCGCTGAAGGCCAAGCTGCCCGCCAAGAAAAAGTAAGCCGGCGGGCGCACCCGCGCTCGTCCGATATTCGAGGAACAGGTCGAACCCGTGGACCCCGTGACGCTCATCCTGGTTTCTGCCGGTGCGCTGGTCGTGCTGATGATGCTGGCGGTCGCCTTCAGCGGGCCGTCGGCGGCCCGCGCGGGCACCCGTCGCCTGGGCGCCGTCCGCGAGCGGCACTCGAACGATCCGCTCTCCACCGCGATGAACCAGCAGGTCCGCAGCATCACCGCGGGCCGATCTACCAAGATGGACCTAACGGTCGCGCGCATCCTGCCCAACCCGGCGCTGCTCCAGAAGCGGCTGGCGATGACCGGCAAGTCCTGGACGGTCGGCAAGTACGGGTTGGTATCGCTCGGCCTGACGGTGACGATCGGGCTGCTGCTGTGGCTACAGGGCCTGCCGATCCTGCTCGCGATCTTCGCAGGGCTCGCGGCGGGCGTCGGCCTGCCCCACGCCGCGGTCGGCTATTTCATCAAGAAGCGGGTGGCCACCTTCACCGCCAAGTTCCCGGACGCGATTGAGCTGCTGGTGCGCGGACTACGCTCGGGCCTGCCGATCACCGAGACGATCGGCGTGGTCGGCGCGGAAGTGCCCGGGCCCGTGGGTGAGGAGTTCCGCTCCGTCGCGGACAAGATGAAGATCGGCCGCTCGCTCGACGCCGCGCTGCAGGAGACCGCGGACCGGCTGGGCACGCCCGAGTTCCAGTTCTTCGTCATTACCATCGCCATCCAGCGCGAGACGGGCGGCAACCTGGCGGAAACGCTCGCCAATTTGGCCGATGTGCTGCGCAAGCGCGCGCAGATGAAGCTGAAGATTCGCGCGATGTCGTCGGAGTCGAAGGCTTCGGCCTACATCATCGGCTCGCTGCCGTTCATCGTGTTCGCGCTGATCTACTCGATCAACCAGGATTACATCGGCGCCTTCTTCATCGACCAGCGTCTAATCGTCGCCGGGCTGGGCGGCATCATCTGGCTCAGCATCGGCGCGTTCATCATGCGCCAAATGATAAACTTCGAGATCTGAGGAGCGCAAGGCCCCGTGACCTCCCCCAACGGCCCCACCCTCCTCGGCGTCGACGTCCTCATGGTCGCGACGATGCTGTCCGGCATCGCGGCGATGGCGGTCATGTTCGCGATCTACACTGCGACGTCGGTGCGCGACCCGATGATCAAGCGGGTGAAAGCCCTCAACGATCGCCGCGAGCAGCTGAAGGCCGGCATCACCGCGTCGACCAGCAAGCGCCGCGCCAAGCTTGTCCAGAAGAACGAGGCTGCCGACCGGATCCGCACGGTGCTGTCCTCACTTCAGGTGTTGCAGGATTCGCAGGTCAAGGCCGCGCAGCAGAAGCTGCTCCAGGCCGGCATCCGTTCAAAGGAATGGGCGGTCGCGGTCATCTTCGGCCGGCTCGTCATGCCGATCGTGTTCGGCGGGCCGATGCTGTACCTCGTCTACGGCACCGACCAGTTCGCGGACTGGAGCCCGCTAAAGGCCTATGGCTTGGTCGCCGGCACGTTCATCATGAGCTACAAGGCGCCCGACCTGTACCTAAAGAACAAGATCGCCAAGCGCTCGGCGGCGATCCGCAAGGGGCTTCCCGACGCGCTCGACCTGCTGGTCATCTGCGCGGAGGCGGGCCTGACCGTCGATGCCGCGTTCCACCGCGTGGCCAAGGAGCTCGGCCGTGCCTATCCGGAGCTCGGCGACGAGTTCTCGCTGACCGCGATCGAGCTGGGCTTCCTCGCCGACCGTCGACAGGCGTTCGAGAATCTGGCGTTCCGTACCGACCTCGACGCGATCAAGGGCGTGACCACCACCATGGTTCAGACGGAGAAGTACGGCACGCCGCTCGCCTCCGCGCTCCGGGTCCTGTCGGCCGAGTTCCGCAACGAGCGCATGATGCGCGCCGAGGAGAAGGCCGCGCGCTTGCCTGCGATCATGACGGTGCCGCTGATCCTGTTCATCCTCCCGGTGCTGTTCATCGTCATTCTCGGGCCGGCGGCCTGCTCGATCAACGACGCGCTGCTGTCGGGCAAGTAGGGAACGGCAGACGCGGCGCGGTTGTTGATGTCCCGTAACAGGGAGTACGGCCGCGATGATCTTCACCACTCCGACCCAATTCGCGGTGCTGGCGCTGTGCCTCGTCGCCGGCTGGCTGTTCGGCCGGGCGAGCGGCGGACGCGGCGCGCGCGAACGGGCGCGGCTACGCGAGCTGGAAGCCGAGCACGCCGCCTACCGCCGTGACGCGGAGGCGCGGGTCAAGGCGGCGGAGGTCGACCGCGAACGGGTGACGCGCACGGCGCCGGTAGCTCCGGCCGTCACGGGGGTGCGGCCGGCGCGGGAGATGTGAGGCGGGCGTGATCTCGGCGAAGGGTGGCGGTGGTGGCCAGTCGTGCGTTGCGCTTGCGGCTGAAGATCCCAGCTTTCGGTGAGATGACGGCTACTCGTCCTTGCCGACCAGCGTTCTCACCACTGCGCGGTAGTTCCGGCCGACCGGGAGCAGCTCTCCCGCACCGGTGACGATCGTGTAGCCGCCCGCGGGGCGCCGCCGGATCGATGCCACGCGATCGCGGTTGACGATGTGCGAGCGGTGGATGCGGACGAAGCGCTGGGGGTCGAAGCGATCGATCAGGCTGCTGATCGGCTCGCGGTGCAGGTAGGACGCGTCGCCGTGATAGATGCGGACGTACTCGCCCTCCGACTGAACCCGGTCGACTTCGCCGAGATCGATGCGGACGTTCTCGCCGCGACGCTGCACCCACAGGTGCGCCGCCCCGGACGGCGGCGCATCGCCGCGCCGCTCGGCCCGCAACTGTTCGACCTGGCGGGCGAGGTCGGCGAGGCGCACCGCATTCTCCCGCTCGGCGATCGCGCGGCGGACCCGCTCCACCGCGGTGTCGAGCCGGGCGAGCCGCACGGGCTTAGTCAGGAAGTCGATGGCGCCGGTGTCAAAGGCGTGCGCGGCAAACTGCGGATAGGCGGTGACGAAGACGATCAACGGCGCATGCGCAGCCTCCTTGGCCAACGCCTCCACGACGTCGAAGCCGTCCAGCGCCGGCATCTCAATGTCGAGCAGGACGGCGTCCGGGCGCAGCGCTGCGACGGCCTCCAGCGCCGCCCGCCCGTCGGTCGCGGTTCCGACCACCTCCGCGCCGGTCACCCGGCCGACCAGGTCCCGGAGCCGCTCGACCGCCAGCGGCTCGTCATCGCAGATCAGGAAGCGGGTCATGCCAGTCGCTCCAGCGGGATCGCGAAGGAAACGGCGAAGCCGCCCGCCGCATGCGGGCCTGCGGTGAAACCGCAATCCTCACCGTAGCGGGCAGCCAGCCGCTCCGCCACGTTGCGCAGGCCGACGCCTGTACCCGGCACGACCGGCCCGCGCGCGCGCCCGTTGCTGCCGCGGTCGCTGACCGTCAGGCGCAGCCGGTCGCCCGCCGTCGCCGCGGCGATCGTGAGCGTGACCGGTGCCGTCGAACTCGCAACCGCGTGGCGGACGGCGTTCTCGACCAAGGGCTGGGTGATGAGGCTCGGCACCAGCGCGCCGCGGACCGCGTCCGGCATGTCGATGGCGACGACCAGCCGGTTGGGGAAGCGCACCGCCTCGATCGCCAGGTAGAGCGACTGCAACTCGATTTCGCGGGCGAGCGGGATGTCCTCGTTCGGGTCGGTGGCGAGTCCGGCGCGAAGGAAGTCGGACAGGTTCTCCACCATGCGCTCCGCCGGTTCGACGCGCCGGGCAGCGATCAGGGAAGCGATCGAATTGAGCGTGTTGAACATGAAGTGCGGGTTCAACTGGTAGCGGAGCGCGCGCAGGTGGGCGGCGTGCGCGTCGCGCTGCGCCTGTGCCGCCCGCCGCTCGAACGCGCGCACCTCCGCCGAGTAGACGATCGCGAGGAGCAGGCCAGACATCGCCGAATAGGTCCAGAACCACTGGAACACCGCCAGCAGATAGGCGGAAAGCGTCGCCGCCGCGCCGTTCTGTTCGGGGAGGAACAGGTGAAAGATCGCGAAGTTGGCGAGGCTGTGGAGCACCGCCCCGACGAGCGCCGCGGCGACCGCGAGCAGTAGCCGCCGCGTCAGCGAGCCGCCGGTGCGGGCGTGAAAGGCGAGGATCGCGAACGACAGCGCGATGCCGACACCGGTGACCAGCAGCCGCGGCGGCAGGTAGCTCCAGTCGTCACCCGCCCCGAACACGAAGCGCTGGGTGGTGAGCAGCGAGAATTGCGCGAGCCAGAACAGCAGCACCGTCGCCGCCGCGATCCCGCGCGCGACCCGCTCCTCCTGCCCCGCCTGCTGCACCGTTCCGATTGCCACCGCCGACCGATAGGGCCGGGACCCGCCCGCTGCCAAGCGCGCGCGCGCCGTTCGGCCGCCTGGCCATGCGGTTGGTGGCACGCCTAGCGCACCAGCGGCACGGCGCGCGCGGTTTGCGACATCGCCCCCGCACCCCGGATAAGCGGGCGCTAGGCTCGCCGCCATGCTTCAGCGTTCGACCCGGTCGACCTTCAAAACTCCGCCGCCCGCACCGGCGCGCCGGCCGCTGATCAAGCGCGGCGCGGTGACGGTGACGCTGCAGCCCTGCGCCGTCCACTGGAACGGGGTGCCGGTCGGCCTTTCCCCGATCGAGGCGATGCTGCTGTGCGCACTTGTCCGCCGCAGTCGGCTGCGCTGGGACGAAATCGATGCGCTGCTGATCGAGCACAGCTGCTGCCCGGAGAGCCGCGATGTGCTGATCCACCGCATCCGCCGCAAGTTCGCCGCGGTCGGCGCCGCCGATCCGATCGAGACGCTGCGCGGTCGCGGCGCGCGGTTCCGCACGGAGGCGGACCATCAGGGCTGTGCCGCCTTCTGGATCGGCGGCTCGGCGGACGCGAGCACGCTCAACGCCTGACATCGGCGGTTCAGCCGCCGCTTGCCAGACTCTTGCGACAAATAGCCGGTAGCGGCGTTCGCACGCCTGTTTGCCCGACCAAAGGATCTGCCTGTTATGCGTATCGGCCTGTGGCTGCTCGCCTCGACCGCCCTGCCGCTCATGCCCGCCGCGCGCGCGCAGGATGCGGTGCCCGCCCAGCCCGTGCCGGCCGAGACCGAGGAGGCGGCCGCAGGTGCCATCGCCGAGGGCGAAGGCGACGAGGGAGAGGTGATCGAGGTGGTGGGGCAGCGCGAGCGCGGCTCCGTGCCCGGCGACGTGCAGCCCGAGCAGGTGCTGCGCCCGGCCGATATCCGATCCTACGGCGTCAGCTCGATCGCCGAGCTCTTGACCGAATTGGCACCCCAGACCGGCGGCGGGCGCGGGCGCGAGGGCGGGCAGCCGGTGGTGCTGCTGAACGGCCGTCGCATTTCCGGCTTTCGCGAGATCCGCGACCTGCCGACCGAAGCGATCGAGCGGACGGAAATCCTGCCGCCGGAGGCCGCGCAGCAGCTCGGCTACCGCGCCGACCAGCGGGTGGTGAACATCGTGCTGCGCCGCCGCTTCAACGCGATCACCGCCGAGCTGTCGGGCGGCGGGGCGACCGACGGTGACCGCTACACCGGCCAGGCCGAAGCCAATCTGGTCCGCATTGCGCGCGATCGGCGGCTGAGCGTCAACCTGGAGTACCAGGGCCAGACGCCGGTGTACGAGGATGACCGCGACCTGCTGCCGACCCAGCCGACCCGACCGTTCGCGATCGGGGGGAACGTCACGCCGTTCGGTACCGCGGGCGAGATCGATCCGGCGCTGAGCGCGCTTGCCGCGCGGCCGCTCGCCGTCGCCGGGGTGCCGGAGGCGGTGACCGGGCGGCCGTCGCTTGCCGGCTTCCTGGGGCCGGTGAACGCGAGCGACTTCGGCGCGTACCGGACGCTCTCTCCCGCCAGCCGGACGCTGTCTACCAACGCAACCTACAGCCAGCCGATCCTCGGCGGCGTGATTGCTTCGCTCAACGTGAGCTTCGAATCGACCGCGAGCGCGTCCGAGCTCGGGCTCGCCAGCGCCGCGCTGACGGTGCCGGCCGGCAACCCCTTCTCGCCCTTCACGACCCCCGTCGTGCTCAACCGCTACCTGGTGGAGGCGGGTGCGCGCGGGCGCTCGGTCGACGGGAACGTCGCGCATGTCGGAGTGAACTTCAACGGCGACTGGGGCGAGTGGCGCTGGTCAATCATCGGCAACTACGACCGGACCTGGACCCGGACGCTGACCGACCAGACCCTGGAGCTAACCGGGCTGGCCGGCGCGATCACCGCGGGAGACCCGTCGGTGAACCCGTTCGCGAGCTTCGGCCCCGGGCTTCTCGGCGAGTTCCGCCGCGACTATGCACGCTCGGTGAGCGACGTCGCGAACTTCTCCACCAACGTGAACGGCCCGCTGTTCCGCCTGCCCGCGGGCCGCGTCAACGCGAGCGTCCGGACCGGGTTCGAGGTGAACAGCATTACCTCGCGCACCGTTCGCAGCGGGGTGATGACGCCCGGCGACACCGACCGCCGGATCGGCAGCGGCCAGGTGCGGATCGACGTGCCGCTGACCAGCCGCCGCGCCGACGTGCTGCCGTGGCTCGGCAATCTTTCGGTGAACGGCGCTTATGCGATCGACCGGACGTCCGACTACGGCGCGCAGGAAACGAAGACGTACGGCCTCAACTGGTCGCCGATAACGCAGGTGACGTTCCTGGCGACGCGGACAACAGAGGAGGATGCGCCGACCGCCGCGCAGCTCAACAACCCGCAAGTGATCACGCCCGACGCCCGCATCTTCGACTTCGTGACCGGCCAGAGCGTGGATGCGACGCTGGTGGAGGGCGGCAACCCGGCGCTGCTGGCGAGCGACCGCAAGGTGACCTCGCTCACGCTCAACCTCCAGCCATTCCGCGATACGCCCTTCAACGCGACGGTCGAGTACACCGCGACCCGGATCGACAATCCGGTGTCATTCCTTCCCGCGCCGACCGCCGCGTTGCAGCTGGCCTTCCCCGAGCGGTTCCAGCGCGACACCAGCGGGCGACTGATCCGGTTCGACAATCGACCGGTCAATTTTGCGCGCAGCGAGCAGCGCCAGCTGCGTACCGGCTTCAACTTCTCCAAGCAGATCGGCGCCGCCCCTACCCCCTCGCCGGCGGTGATCGCCGAGTTCCGGGCGAGGGCCGAGGCGCGGCGGCGCGAGCGGGACGGTGCCGCCCCGGCCCCGGGTGACAGCAGCGCGACGCCGACGGTGGTTCGGCCGGACGGCGCGCCGCGTGGCGAAGGCGGACGGTTCGGTGGGCGCGGCGGCTTCGGCGGCGGAGGCGGGCGCGGCGGGTTCGGCGGAGGGCGCGGCGGCGGCGGCTTCGGCGCGGCGCGGCTGCAGGTGTCGGTGTTCCATACCTGGCGGCTGGAGGACACGGTGCTGATCCGCGCGGGCCTGCCCGAGCTCGACCTGCTGAACGGCGACGCAACCGACGCGCGCGGCGGCCGGCCGGAACACCAGATCGAGTTCAACGCCGGCGTGACCAAGGGCGGCTACGGCCTGCGCGTCTCGGGCAACTACCAGGTCGGTACGAGCGTGCAGGGCGGGACGACCGCCGCGCCGACCACGCTCAACTTCTCCCCGCTGACAACGGTGACGCTGCGCAGTTTCGTCGACTTCAACCCGCTGATGAAGGTGACGCGCGACCACCCGTGGCTGCGCGGCACGCGGGTGACGCTGGCGGTGCGCAACCTGTTCAACGATCGGCTGGAGGTGCGTGACCCGACCGGCGCGACCCCGCTCAACTACCAGCCCGACCTGCTCGATCCGATCGGTCGGACGGTGACGCTCAGCATCCGGAAGCTGCTGTTCTGACGCGCCCGCTCGGCGCAGCGCAGACCAGCGCGGCGACGAGCGTGCCAAGACAGAGCTGAAACGGAAAGGCAAGGCCGGGGGCGAGCACGGGACCGAAGGTGAAGGGTTGCAGCGCGAGCACCACGCCGAAGCCGGCAAGCAGCCCGGCGATCACCGAAGCGGTCGTGCCCCGCGTCGTGAACACCGCGACGAAGTAGACGCCGAGCAGCCCGGCATAAGCGAAGACCATCACCTGGAGCGCGAATTCGAGCAGCGGCATGTCGGTGTAGCGCTGCCAGTAGAAGGACAGCACCGCCATTGCGAACATCAGCACGCCGACGACCGCCATGCCCCAGCGGCCGGCGATGACGAAGTGTCGCTCCGGCGCGGCGCCGTGCCGCTCCCGCCAGGGCCGGTAGAAGTCGGTAATCAGCACCGAGGACATGGCATTGAGCGCCGAGTTGGTTGTCGCGACCGCCGCTGCGGTGACTCCGATCGTCACCAGTCCGCGCAGGCCCGGCGGCACCTCCGTCAGGATGTAGTGGACGAAGATCGACACCTTCTCGCCCGCGAAGCTCGCGCGCGCGTCGTTCGCCACGCCCATCACGTCGGGGCGCTGGTAGAAGACGTAGAGCAGCGCGCCGATGCCCATGAACAGCGCGATCAGCGGGACGCTCGCGACCTGCGACAGGATCAGCCCGCGCGCGCCGGTCTTCGCGTCGGGCGAGGCAAGCAGCCGTTGCGTCGTGTCCTGGTCCAGCCCGGCGTTGCCGACATTCAGCAGGAACAGTCCGGTGCACACCGCCAGGATCGAGAAGCTGTTGGTGAGGTCGGCGGACAGGTCGAACAGGCGCAGCTTGCTGGGGCCCGTCGGCGGCGCGGTGAGCGCCCGCCACAGCGCTGCGTTGTCGGCCGGGATCTGCCAGCGCAGATAGACCAGTACCGCGACCGCCGCGCCGACGTAGATCACGAACTGGATGAGGTCGTTCCACAGCACCGCGCGCAGGCCGCCGATGAAGGTGAAGAGGAACCCGGCCAGCATCACGAAGCCGGCGGCGACGATGATGCCGCTCGCATCGACGCTTTCGAACATGACCATCGCGATCGCGATCGCCGCGAGGTAGACGCGCGCGCCGCCCGCAAGCACGCGGCCGATCAGGAACATGCCGCCCGCCCAGCGCATCGCGCGCGCGTCGTAGCGGCGGGCGAGCAGCTCGTAGACGGTGGTCGCCTGCACCGCGTAGAAGCGCGGGATCAGCACGCGCGCGACGAACACCGCCGCCGCAATCGCGCTCGCGACGCCGCCCAGATAGGTGAAGTCGAGCCGGTAGGAATAGTCCGGCCCGCCGAGAAAGGTCGCAGCCGACTGCGTCGCCGAGAGCACCGAGACCGCTGCGAGCCAGGCCGGCACGCTGCGCCCAGCAAGGAAATAGTCGTGGGCGTCGCGCGATCCCGCGCGCGAGAAGGCCCAGCCGCCGCCGACCAGCAGCGCGAGGTAGAGCCCGACCACAACCCAATCGAGCGCGGCGAAGCCGGGGTTCAACGATCCTCCCCGCGCGCCAGTCGTTCGGCGATGCAGCGTGGTGCCTGCGGGTCGGGTTCAAGCGTGACGTTTGCCCCGGCCCGGGGCGCGGCAGTGCTGGGCAAGAGGTTGCAGCGGATGGCGGACGGTGCGCGCGCCGACACCTCGACCGCGCCCGCGCGGCGGAAGCGGTTGCCGCTGATCGTCGCGCGGGCAACATCGGTCAGTCGAAGCGCCTGCGCGCCGCCGCCGGTCACCGCCGTGTCGGTCACCTCGACAACGGGGCCGTGGCCGCTGCCCGGCGCTCCGCCTGCAACGGTGACGATCGTCCGCACGGCGTCGAGCGCCGCGTCGGTGATCCGGACGAACTGCGCGGCGTAGCGCCCATCGGTTGCGGGCGCCGAGACGAGCGCGCCCGAGACGTCGCGCGCGGCGACCCCGCGCAGGTCGATGCGGGTGGCGAGCGTGCCGGGCGTGGTCGCAATCACGTCGAAGCCCGCGCCGCGGTCCAGCTCTGAGAAGGTCACGTGGTCGAGCACCACCGTGTAGTTGGCGGTCGTCGGCGTGAGCGGCGCGCGCACCACCGCGTTACCCGCCCGCCGCGGCGCGGCGCTGCCCGACACGGCGACGCTCTCCAGCCGGAGACTGCCCCCGCGCGCGAGCTGGAAGGCGGTTGCGCCACGGAAGCGCAGGCGGGCGCCGTCCCGGCCGCGGATCGTCAGCGGGCGATCGATCACCAGCGGCGCAGCGAGCAGGTGGTCGCCGCCCCGCAGCACCAGCACTGCCGAGGGCGCAGCCGCCGCGACCGCCGCGGTGAGGCCGCCAGCCGGAACGATCGTGTCCGCGACGGCGAAAGCAAAGGTCCGCTGCTCCGTAGGCTTGGCATACCAGGCGGGGCCAGCGGCACTTGCCGCGACCGGCGCGAGATCCAGCGGCGCGCCGACGCCGGGCGCGGTCGCGAGGTGGAGCAACCCGGCGGGGGTAGCGGTGAAGTCATGCTTGTCGCGGCGCATCCCGGCTGCGGCTACCGCGGGAGGATCGAAGCTCGATACGTTGCCGGTGAAGGTGGCGCGCCCGCCCGACACCCGGATCGGATCGACGGTGTTGCGGAGCAGGTTGCGCGTCAGCGTCGCGCTACCCCCGTCCACGCTGAGGCGCGCGGAGTCGATCACCGAATTGTTCTCGATCGTCGCGCCCGCGCCGTCGCCCGCCACCGCGATCGCGTCGCCGGCGACCCGATCGACATAGTTGTCGCGGATCGTGACGTTTGCGCCGGTGGCGAGTAGCCCGCCGGTATCGGCCTTGCCGTCGCCGCGGACGACATTTCGCTCGGCGCGATAGCGGCCGCGCAGCACGACCTGCCCGGCGCTGCGCCGGATGGTGTTGCCGCGAAAGCTGCCCCCACCTGCCAGGTTGACGATCGCGACGCCCGCGTCTTGGCGGTCGAACAGGTTGCCGGCGATGTCGACGCTGCCCGATACCCGGATTGCCTCTCCGCCGATCGCGCCGAGCGGCTCGCGCGGACCGAAGTAGCTTGCCTCGATCCGGTGCTGCCCAGAGGCCTCGATCGTCGGGCCGGCATTGCCCTTGCCCGCGAACCAGCCCCGCTCGACCTGATGATTCCGGCCGCGCAGCCACACCCAGGCACTGGGCGTGCGCCGGTCGGGCGGGTTGAAGGCGTCGATGACGATCTCGCGCAGGCGCACGTCCTCCGACCCCGGCGCGGTTTCGATCACCGCCTGCCCCGGCGCGTGGCCGTCGCGGAACACCAGGCCTGATACGACGAGGTGCGCGCCCGTGATCAGCAGGCTCGACCGGCCGCTGACGATCACGCCGCCAGGCGTCTCGGCCGCAATGGTGATCGGGCGCTCGGCCGTGCCGCGGACGTCGATGACCATCTGCACGTCGCGCAGCGTACCGCTCGCGAGCACCACGGTGTCGCCGGGCGCGGCGCGCCGTGCCGTCTCGGTGAGCGCCGCGGGATCGGACACGCGCAGCACCTCCGCTGCCGCAGGAAGCGCAGAGCCCATGCCGATCAGAAGCAATGCCAGGCGAACCGAAGCAGTCATCCGCGAGGCGTACGCCAGTCCGCCCGCGCTTCCCATAGCGTTGTTCCTGCGCCACCCGCGGAACTTGCCCGCGCCGTTCGCGCTTGGTGACCAATCCTGCCGGAGCATCATGCGCCCTCTTCTCCTCACCGCCGCCCTCGTCGCCTCGCCCGCCGCCGCGCAAGAGGAGATCGTCGTCACCGGACGCGGCCTCGACGAGCGGCCAGGCGACATCGCCGTCGACGTGATCACGATCGACCGCGCGCGGATCGCCGAGAACGCCGCCAACCGGCTGGAGAACGTGCTCGCCGACGTCGCCGGGCTGCAGCAGTTCCGCCGCTCCGACTCGCGCAGTGCCAACCCGACCAGCCAGGGGATCAGCCTGCGCGGGATCGGCGGCAACGCGTCGAGCCGCGCGCTGCTGGTGCTCGACGGCGTGCCGCAGACCGACCCGTTCGGCGGCTGGGTGCCGTTCCCGGCCTACGCGACCGATCGGCTGGGGCAGATCCGCGTCACCCGCGGCGGGGGCAGCGGCTATTTTGGCCCGGGCGCGCTCGCGGGGACGGTAGAGTTGGAGAGTGCCGGTCCCGCCGATCTCGCGCCGCTGCTCGGCCGCGTGGCGTACGGCAGCCGCGACGCGGTCGACGCGAGTGCGTCCGCGACGCTCAGGGCAAGCGGCGGGTTCGCGACGCTGTCGGGTGCCTACGCCCGCGGCGACGGGTTTGTGCCGACGATCGCGGCGCAGCGCGGTGCAGCCGACCGCCCCGCCCCCTATGAGAGCGCGTCCGCTGCGGTGCGCGGCGTTCTCAGCCTCGGCGGCGCGACCGAGCTGCAGGCGAACGTCAGCGGCTTCACCGACAGCCGCGCGCGCGGCACCCCCTTTAGCGCGATCCGGAGCGAAGGCGCGGACGCGAGCGTGCGGCTGGTTGGGCGCGGACGCTGGGGCTGGTCGGCGCTCGCCTACCTCCAGACGCGCGGCTTCGCCTCGCAATTCGCGAGCGTGGCGGCGAACCGCGCGACGGCCACCCAGACGCTCGATCAGTACAATACGCCGGCGACCGGCGTCGGCGCGCGGGTCGAGGTGGTGCCGCCGCTCGGTGCGGGCGTCGACCTGCGGCTCGGTGCCGACGTCCGCGCGGTGAGCGGGCGCACGCAGGAGCTGTTCACCTACGTCGGCGGCTTGCCGACGCGGCGGCGCGAGGCCGGCGGCGAGAGCCGGACGACGGGCCTGTTCGCCGACGGCAGCGTCGCGGCGGGCGCGCTCACGCTTACGCTCGGCGGGCGGATCGATGCCTGGCGGATCACCGATGGCGCGCTGACCGAGTACGCGCTGGCCGGCGGCGCGCCGCTCACCGATCAGCGTGCCGCCGACCGATCGGGCACCGAGGCGACCGGCCGCGCAGGAGCCGCGTACCGGATCGGCGACGTCGCGGTCCTGCGCGCCGCCGCCTACCGCGGCTGGCGGCTGCCGACGCTCAACGAGCTCTACCGGCCATTCCGGGTCGGGACCGATGCGACCGCCGCCAACTCCGCGCTCGCGCCCGAGCGGCTGACGGGCGTCGACGCCGGCGTCACGCTGACCCCGACAGCACGACTGTCGCTGACCGCGTCGGTGTTCTGGAACCGACTGGCGGGTGCGATCGCGAACGTGACCGCGGGTAGCGGACCCGGCACCTTTCCCGGCGTCGGCTTCGTCGCGGCGGGCGGCGCGTACCGGGTGCGGCAGAACCTCGACGCGATCCGCTCGACCGGGGTCGAGGTCGATGCTACCTGGCGTGCCGGTCCCGTCCATGCGCGCGCGTCGTGGAGCCACGTCGATCCGCGAGTGGAGGCGTCCGGCGCGGCCGTCGCGCTCGACGGGCTGCGGCCCGCGCAGACGCCGCTCGATCAGCTGTCGGGGACGCTCGGGTGGCGGCGCGGCGGCTGGGGCGCGTCGGCGACGGTGCGCCACGTCGCGCGGCAGTATGAGGACGACCAGAACCTGCGCCCTCTCGCACCCGCGACGACGCTGGATGGCGTGCTAGCCGTCCCGCTCGGGCGCGGCGTGGGGCTGGAGGCGCGGGCGGAGAACCTCTTGGACGAGCGGGTGGAGGCCGGGGTGAGCAACAGCGGCGTGATCGAGCGCGCGACGCCGCGGACGCTGTGGGTGGGGCTGCGGTACGGGTTGTAGGGCGTCCGGGCATCGGCAGGAGTGAGTTGCGGACCGATGGCGGCTGGCGGTGCACGCTACCACCGACGGACCTGTACCCCGGCCTGCGCCGGGGTGGCGGTGAATTGGCGTAGCGGAGGCGCTTGAGTGAGCGTGCGACGCGAGGTTTAGCGCGCTCAACCCGCGTGACCTTTCACCCCAGCTAAGGCCGGGCTCCAGAGACGATAACGAGTGGTGGTGCACACCGCGACCGTCCAGCCTGATCCCCCGCCTGCGCCGGGGTGGCACTACCGAGACGCGACCGCCGTCAGTTGCGGCGGACGCGGCGGTTGTCGCGGCGGAGTTCTCGGCGGTCCTGGCGATACTCGCGGTTGTAAGTGCGGCGATCGTCGCGGCGCTCGGCGCGGAACTGGTCGCGGGTCACCTGCCCCGAGCGGTACGCCTGACGATCGACGCGGCGATCCTGCCTGTACGCCTGGTTGTCCTGTCGCCGATCCTGGCGATAGTCGCGCCAGTTGTCGCGGAGCTCGCGACGGTCACCACGCCAGCTGTTGCGACGGCCCTCCCAATAGGCGCGTTGGCGGTCGTTCCAGCGATAGGGCCGGCGGTAGCTGTCGTACACATAGTAGCCGGTGCCCGGATAATAAAACCCGTTGTTCCAGCCCCAGTAGGGCGATCCGTAGGCCGCGTAGCCGCCACCATAGCCGAACCCGTCGTCGTAGTAGCCGCCGTAGCCGGCGCCGTAGCCGACGTTCACGCCCGAATAGCCGTATCCGTCGGTGCAGGCGGCGAGGCCGAGCCCGGCGGCGATGGTGAGGGCAAGGGTGCGAAGACGCGACATGGCGATACTCCCGGGATACGCGGTTACTGCCCGGTTGAACGACGAAGAGCGACGCCGTGTTCCGCGGCGCCGCCCTTCGGCCATGATCGGTACTGAAGCGGGCTGACCCGCCCGCGGACGCCTAGTGCTTCACGCCCCGCCAGACGTTCTGGTACGCGCCCCAGGCGAGCCCGCAGAAGATCAGCAGGAAGATCGCCGCCGCCCAGCCGGCCTGGTGGCGGACCTGGAGCTTGGGCTCGGCAGTCCAGGTGAGGAACGCGGCCACGTCCCTTGCCATGTTGTCCACCGTCGGCGCGGTACCGTCGGTGTACTGGACCTGGCCGTTGCTGGTGAGCGGCGGGGTCATGGCGAGATTGAGCGTCGGGAAATATGGGTTGAAGTGCAGCCCCGCCGGCGTCTTCGCCTCCGGGAACTCGCGCAGCAGCTCCTGCCCGTCCTTGTTCTTGAAGCCGACCTGGTTTCGGTAGCCGGTCAGCAGCGAGTAGATGTACTCAGGCCCGTGGTGGCGCGCCTTGGCCATCAGCGACAGGTCGGGCGGGACAGCGTTGTTGTTAGCCGCGCGTGCCGCGATCTCGTTCGCGAAGGGCGCGGGGAAGCGATCGGACGGCAAGTTCTTGCGCGTCGCGAGCTCGCCCGTCTCCGGGTTCGGCGCCGGGGTCTCGATCGCCCACTGGCTCGCGATCGCCTTCACCTCGGCCTCGCTGTAGCCGATCCCCTGCAGGTCGCGGAACGCGACGAGCTTCAGCGAGTGGCAGGCCGAGCAGACTTCCTTGAACACCTGGAAGCCGCGCTGCATCTGGCGCTCGTCAAAGGTGCCGGTCACGCCGTTGAACGAGAAGTCCGCTTCGCGCGGGGCGAGGTGGAACTCGTGCTCCGCGGTTGGCTTCTCCGGCTCACTCACCATCGCGCCAATGGTGGAGAAGCCGCCGATCAGGGCCATGAGCGCGAAGGCCAGGCCCGCCGCGAACGCAATGGGACGAACGCCCAGGAAACTCAGCATCGTTGCGTAACCCTTATTCGGCGGGCGCGAGCGCGCCGCCGTGCATCGCGGTCTGGGCGGGGCTGGTGCCGCCCTCCTTGTGGAGCACCGCCTCCGTGATCGAGTTCGGCAGCGGGCGCGGCCGCTCCATCGCCGAGACGATCGGCAAAATCACGAGGAAGTGGAGGAAGTAATAGGCCGAGGCGAGCTGGCCGAGCAGGATCACGCCCGCCCGCGGCTCCGCGCCGCCGACATAGCCGAGCACCAGCACGTCGACGAGCAGCGCGACCAGGAACCAGCGGTAGACCGGCCGGTAGTTGGCCGAGCGCACCGGCGAGGTGTCGAGCCACGGCAGGAAGAACAGCAGCAGGATCGACCCGAACATCGCGAGCACGCCCCACAGCTTCGCCGGCATGATGAAGTCGATCGTGAACGACTTGAGGATGGCGTAGAACGGCAGGAAGTACCATTCCGGCACGATGTGCGCGGGCGTCGAGAGCGGGTTGGCCGGGATGTAGTTGTCCGGGTGACCGAGCAGGTTCGGCTGGAAGAAGATGAAGCCCGCGAAGATCAGCAGGAACACGCCGAGGCCGAAGCCGTCCTTGGCCGTGTAGTAGGGGTGGAACGGCACCGTGTCCTGCTCGTCCTTCACCTCAACGCCGGTCGGGTTGTTCGAGCCCGGAATGTGCAGCGCCCAGATGTGGAGGATGATCACGCCCGCGATTACGAACGGCATGAGGTAGTGGAGCGAGAAGAAGCGGTTGAGCGCCGCCGCATCCGGCGCATAGCCGCCGAGCAGCCAGACGCGGATCGACTCACCGACCAGCGGCAATGCCGAGAAGAAGCCGGTGATCACCTGCGCGCCCCAGAAGCTCATCTGCCCCCACGGGAGCACGTAGCCCATGAACGCGGTCGCCATGATCAGCAGGAAGATGACGACGCCCAGCAGCCACACCATCTCGCGCGGCGGCTTGTACGATCCGTAGTAGAGCCCGCGGCCGATGTGGATGTAGACCACCGCGAGGAACATCGACGCGCCGTTCGCGTGCGCATAGCGCAGGAACCAGCCGGCGTTGACGTCGCGCATGATGCCCTCGACCGAGAGAAACGCGGTGTTCGCGTCGGTCGAATAATGCATTGCCAGCACGATACCGGTCACGATCTGGATCATCAGCGACGCGCCCGCGAGCACGCCGAAGTTCCAGAAATAGTTGAGGTTGCGCGGGACCGGATAGCCCGCACCCACCGCATTGTAGACGAAGCGCGGGAGCGGCAGCCGATCGTCCACCCACTTCATCAGCGGGTGCTTCGGCTCATAGTGCTTGGCCCAGGGGAAGCTCATAACCGGTTTTCCCTTATCCGACCGTGACGACGGTGTCGGAGGTGAAGACGTAATCGGGGACGGCCAGGTTGGTCGGCGCCGGGCCCTGCCGGATGCGGCCGGCGGTGTCGTAGGCGGAGCCGTGGCATGGGCAGAAATAGCCCCCGAACGGCCCCTTGTTCTCGCCCTCGCCGGCGCCGAGCGGCACGCAGCCGAGGTGGGTGCAGACGCCCAAGGTGATCAGCCAGTTCTTTTTGCCGGGCTTGGTCCGCTCGTCGAGCGACTGCGGATCGCGCAGCGAGGAGGCGGCGACCCCGTCCGCCGACGCGATCTCGGCCGGCGTCAGGTTGCGGACGAACAGCGGCTGCTTGCGGAAGCTGGTCTTGATCGCCTGCCCCGGCTGGATCGCGGAAATGTCGATCTCGGTGGTGGAGGCGGCCAGCACGTCGGCCGACGGGCTCATCGAGTTGATCAGGGGCAGCGCGATCACGCCCGCGCCCACGCCGGCAAAGGCGACCGCACCGATCTGCAGGTAATCACGGCGGCGCGGATCGGCGACCTGCTCGTGATAGGGCTGCGGGTCGGCACCCGGGGGAACGGCGTCATCAAGCGTTGCCATGCACTAAGCCCTTGCACTCTTCGATAGTTCAGCGGCGCGGATACGCTGCGCCTGACCCATTTCGCGCCGGACAGCCGCCGCGAACCCCCGGGCGGACGCCGGTGGCTGGCCGGCCTGATAAACGCCGCGCGCGCGCTTTGCCAACTGCTATTTGCGCCCGCTAAGGGGCGCACTTGATGCGCATCGCCCTGTACCAGCCGGAGATCGCGGGCAACGTCGGCGCGGTGCTGCGCACCGCCGCGTGCCTGGCGACCGCGGTCGACTTGATCGAGCCGATGGGATTCCGGTGGGACGACCGGCGCGTCGCGCGGGCGGGCATGGACTATATCGACCATGTCGCCGTCGCACGCCATCGTGACTGGGACGCCTTCGCCGCACAGGTCAACGGGCGGCTGGTGCTGCTGACGACCCGCGGCGCGACCCCGCTGCATGAGTTCGCGTTTGCGGACGGCGACGTGCTGCTGTTCGGTCAGGAGGGCGCGGGCGTGCCGGACGCCGTCCACGCCCGCGCCGACGCCCGCGTCGTTATCCCGATGGCGCCGGCGGTGCGCTCGCTCAACCTCGGTGTGTCGGTCGCCATCGTGCTGGCGGAGGCGCTCAGACAGACGGGCGGGTGGCCGAGTGCCGCTCTCGACCGTTCGTCCTGAGTGGCGCCTAACCCGTCGGAAAGATGCATTGCGGGACAGGTTCCGCGATCCAACGTACTTCGATACGCGCCTTCGCCTGCGCTCAGTCGCTACTCAGCATGAACGGGTGCGGGATGGCGAAGGGGTTTGCACCTGCCCATCGACTTGGCCGTCCCGCCGCGGCTAAAGGCCGCCGCCATGCCACCGCTCGACCCCGAACAGCTCGCCGCCCGGACCTGGTTCGAGCAGCTTCGCGACCTGATCTGCGCGGAGTTCGAGGCGATCGAGCGCGAGGCGGGATCGGACGCGGTCTTTGCCTACACGCCGTGGGACCGGGTCGATCCGTCCGGCGAGCCCGGCGGCGGGGGCGTGCGCGGGGTCCTGAAGGGTCGCGTGTTCGAGAAGGTGGGGGTCAACGTCTCCACGGTCGGCGGCACGTTCGAGGGCGAGTTCGCGAAATCAATCCACGGCGCGGGCGACAACCCGCACTTCTTCGCGACCGGGATCAGCCTGGTTGCGCATATGGCGAACCCGCACGTGCCAGCCGTCCACATGAACACGCGGTTCCTGGTCACCACCAAGCGCTGGTTCGGCGGGGGCGCCGACCTCAACCCGCCGCTGCCGATCGCGCAGGATACCGCCGAGTTCCACGCCCGCCTGCGCAGCGCCTGCGACGCGCACGACCCTTCGTACTATCCGCGCTTCAGCAAGTGGGCGGACGAGTATTTCTACATTCCCCACCGCGGTGTCCACCGCGGGGTCGGCGGCATCTTCTACGACCATCTGGAGGGCGACTTCGCGACCAACCTCCGCTTCACGCAGGATGTCGGCCGCGCGTTCCTCGACAGCTATCCCGCGATCGTCAGGCGCCGTATGGACGCGCCGTTCACGCCTGCCGACGAGGAAGCGATGCTCGCCTGGCGCGGGCGCTACGCCGAGTTCAACCTGGTTCATGACCGCGGCACGCTGTTCGGCCTCAAGACCGGCGGGAACATCGACGCGATCCTGATGAGCCTGCCGCCGCGCGCGACATGGGCCTGATCCCGGTCGCCGCCGGCGAGGTCGCGACGGTCGTCACCAGCCTGGAGATGACGGAGCCGCCGCCGCACCGGCCGCTGCCCCCCTCCCCGCTGCGACTCCAGCGCTGGCCCGCCCCGACGCTCGCCGCGTACCGGACGCTGTTCCGCCGCGTGGGCGAGCCGTGGCTGTGGTTTTCCCGGCTGGTGATGGACGACCAGGCACTCGCCGCAATCATCCACGATCCCGCGGTGCAGGTGTTCGCCGCCGTCGACGCGCGCGGGATCGAGGTCGGTATGGTCGAGCTCGACTTTCGCCAGCCGGGCACCGGCCTGCTCGGCTATTTCGGGCTGGTGCCCGAGCTGACAGGGCAAGGGCATGGGCGCTGGCTGATGGCGCTCGCGCTTCAGCAGCTCTGGGCGGCGGGGATCACGCGCGTCTGGGTCCACACCTGCACGCTCGATCACCCGCGCGCGCTCGGTTTCTATCGTGCGTCAGGCTTCGTGCCGTACAAGCGGACGGTAGAGACCTTTCCCGATCCGCGGCTCACCGGAACGCTGAGCGTGGACGCCGCGCCTCACGTGCCGCTGCTCGCCAGCCGGCGGTAGAGCGCGACCTCCACCAGCACGAGCGTCAGCGCGGCGGTCGCAGTCGCCGCCGCCGCCAGCCCGTCGGTCAGCGCGCGGATCACCGGATTGGCACCGCCCGCCTCCCCCAGCTGAAGGAACAGCCCGCCGACCATCTGCGCGCCGAGCATGATCGCGCCGTAGCAGGCCGCGAGCACCCAGCCGTGGCCGGTCGTCAGCCGCCAGCTCCGCGCGACCGCGGCGACCGCGCCGACCGGCGCCTCCGCCACGATCACCGGCCCCGCCAGCATCGTCCGCCCGAACAGGTAGAAGATGGGCGCGAGCACCGCCACCAGCAGCAGCGGCGAGGCGAGCGCGGGCATCAGCAGCGCCCCCGCCGGCAGCGCGACCAGGATCGAGGCGAGCAGGTAGCGCAGGAACAGCAGTGCGGCGCGCCGAAGCGCACCGCCGAGGCTCGGCCGCGCCGGATCCAGGTACAGCGCCATGATCGCGAGCGAGCCCGCCAGCGCGAGCGCGGGGGCAAGCAGGTACCAGGGGCCGTGCTGACCCGCCCAGGTGACCACCGCCTCCGTCCACGCTCGCAAGGCCGCGTCGTCGGCGTCGGGTGGCACCGCGCGCGGCATGTCGGGCACCAGCATCAGCACCGCCCACTGGGGCACGAACATGAACAGCCCGGCGACCGGCAGCAGCAGCGCGCGATCGCCGCGCCACAGCTCCAGCGCGCGGCGGAACGGCGCGGCGGGGTGAATGCTCACGGCAGCGGCAGCTCCGGCTCGCCCCGCCCGCGCTGGAGCGCGACGTAGAGCTTGGCGGCGAAGACCAGCGCCACCACCGTCAGTGCGGTGGACACGACCGCGCTCGCAACCGCGGTGACGAGGCTGGTGACGCCGAGCGGCCCGGTGTTGCCGAGGAACACGCCGAGCAGCCCGCCGAACACGCCGGTGACCGCCATCGTGACGACAAGGGTGACCACGCCGTAGAGGAGCAGCGTCCCGAACAGTCGCCAGGTCAGCCCGCGAGTGAGCCGGAAGGCCGTCCCGATCGCACCGATGCCGCGTCGCTCGCTGACGATCACCGCACTCACGGGAAGCAGCCGCGCGACCAGGAATAGCAGCGCGACGAGGTACACGAGGGCGTAGAGTGCGATCGCGCCGCCGGTCGCGGGCGTGATCGTCGGCATCTGCCCGGCACGCATCGCCACAACGTCAATGTTCGCCGCGCCGACCAGCGCCACGATCGGCAGCAGCCCTGCGAGCGCGATCAGCATCACGATCAGGTACACGCCGATCGCCGGTAGCAGCCGCGCGGAGGCGACCCGCGGCGCGGCCCGCGCGGCGGCAGGATCGATCGCCACCGCTGTGACCGCGAGCTGCCCCCACAGCGACAGGACGGCAGCGCCAAGACTGATCAAGGCGTACAACAGCTGGTTCACGCCGGTCGCCTCCTCCTGCAGCGGGGTCACGACGGCCGAGATGAGCGAGGGTACGAAGATCGCCAGCAGCGCGAGCGGCAGGATCGTGCCGCCGTGCTCGCCCAGGAACTCGGTGGTCCGGTCCCACACATAGCCCATCTTCACCATCGCCCGCGTCCCCTTCGCTCCCGTGGTCGTTGCTCCCCGCGTTAGACGAAGCCGCTTCACCTTGCCAACGCTCGCGCGCGTCCGCATCTGCGCCGGCGTGGAACTGATCAACGGGATCGAGTGGCGGGTATCGCCGGGGCTGACCGACTACCCGGCCGCACTTGCCGAGATGGAGGCGCGGCTGGCGGCGGTGCAGGCCGGGGCTGCGCCCGAGCTGATCTGGCTGCTAGAGCACCCGCCCCTCTACACCGCGGGCACCAGCGCCGATCCGGCCGAGCTGATCGCGCCGCGCTTACCTGTGCACGCCACCGGACGCGGCGGCCGCTACACTTATCACGGCCCCGGGCAGCGCGTCGGCTATCTCGTGCTCGACCTGGCGACCCGCGGGCGCGACGTGCGGTGCTTCGTCCACGCGCTGGAGGGATGGGTGATCGCAGCGCTGGCGGAACTGGACATCGTGGCGTTCCGCGCTGAGGGGCGGATCGGCATATGGACGAAGGATCCGGTGCGCGGCGAGGCGAAGATCGGGGCGATCGGGGTGCGGGTGAAGCGCTGGGTCACCATGCACGGCTTCTCCGTCAACCTGTCGCCCGACCTGTCGCACTTCGGCGGGATCGTGCCCTGCGGGATCGCCGACTACGGCGTGACCAGCGCCGCGGCGCTCGGCAAGGCGGCCGACACCGCGCGTCTTGATGCCGCCCTGCGCGCCTGCCTGCCGCGGTTTCTGGCTGACCTGCGCTAAGCTCCGCCAATTCATGGCTTGAGGGCGCCGCAGGTCTCGACTAATGTCCCCCACGATTTGGGTATTAACAAGGCATCCAGCCAAGCCCCAATCGCCTTATTCTAGGGAGCTTCCAGATGCGTTCTATCTTTGCCAAGGGCCTGACCGCCTCGATGATCGCCGGTGCGGCGCTGCTCGTGTCCGCGTGCGGCGGCTCGACGGAGAACACCACCGAGAACACGGTCGTCACCGACCTGAACGTCACCGACGCCACCATGGACGGCACGATGACCGACAACATGACCGCCGTTGACGGCGCGATGGGCAACGACGCGATGATGGCGAATAGCATGGACGCCAACATGATGATGTCGAACGACACCATGGCGACCAACGCGATGTAATCGCGCCGGAACCGGGCACACGGTTCCAGACGGGGGCCGTCCGACACCAGGTCGGGCGGCCCCTTTCGATTCCGCGGCCGCCCGTACGGTTCGGCGCAGATGCCGGGCTGCTGGCAGATTTCGCTTGGGGCGGACTCGCAAAAACCGTAATCGTGCCGCTGCTTACGCGGATGGTTAACAACCCCGCGCGAAAGAGGTCATCCATGAAGCCGTCGCGTACCCTCGTCACTCTCGCCCTGGCCGGTGCCGCGGCCCTTCCCCGCCCCGCGGCCGCGCAGTTCTTCTTCCAGCCGCCGAAGCTGACCGGCGCGCCCGTGACGGGTGCGGAACCCGGCATCGTCGCGCAGCCGCTGCCCGGCGCGACGCCCGAGGAGCTTCGCGCCGCGCTGGTGTGGAACCTGCGCGCGGGATTGAACGTCGCCGCGCTGCAATGCCAGTTCAAGCCGACGCTGCTGTCGCTCTACAACTACAACAAGATCCTGGGCGATCACGGCACCGAGCTGAACGCCGCCTATGCCACGCTCGGCAAGTATTTCGAGCGCACCGCCAAGACCAAGAAGGCCGGTCAGACCGCACTGGACCAGTATGGCACGCGCGTCTACTCCAGCTTCTCGACGGTCGGTGCGCAGCTGACCTTCTGCCAGACGGCGTCGGAGATCGCGCACCTGGCGATCTTCGCACCGCGCGGCAGCTTCGGCACGCTCGCGAGCGAGCGGATGCAGGAGCTGCGCAACAGCCTGGTGCTCGCGGGCGAGCAGCGCTTCCCGTGGTTCGTCAACGTGCCCGCCACACGGCTCCCCGCGCTCGACGATCGCTGCTGGCGCAAGGGCGAGTGGCAGCCGAAGAAGTGCGGCCCGCAGCTCTGGGGCTGAGCCGCACGCTCGAGGCAACGCGCTAGCGCAGCCCGAGCAGCTTGTGCGTCTGGAGCGTGAGCGTCCAGCGCGGCCGTGCCATGACGAGGTCGATCGCCGCCGCGACGTTGGCCTGCCCGCGCACGTCGTCCATCGGCTGAAGCAGGTGGTGGGTGAAGGCCCAGTCCTCCAGCGCGACCGGGTCGATCCCCGCTTGCGGCCAGATCAGCTTCAGTTCGTCGCCGGCGCGCTGGACCACGGTGCTGCCGGCCTTGGGACTGATGCACACCCAGTCTATGCCCGGATGCGCCGGCAGCGTACCGTTGCTCTCGATCGCGATCCGGAAGCCCGCGGCGTGAAGTGCGTCGACCAGCGCGTCGTCAACCTGCAGCATCGGCTCGCCCCCGGTCAGCACGACGAAGCGGTGTTCGCGGTCCTCGCCCCAGGCCGCAACTACCGCCGCGACCAGCGCCGAGGCATCGGCGAACCGGCCGCCGCCCGCGCCGTCGGTGCCGACGAAGTCGGTGTCGCAGAACCGGCACACTGCCGTGGCGCGGTCCGCTTCCCGCCCCGACCAAAGATTGCAGCCGGCGAAGCGGACGAACACCGCCCGGCGCCCTGCGTTCGCCCCCTCGCCCTGCAGCGTCAGGAACAGTTCCTTGACCGCGTAGCTCACGGGCGGACGGCGTAGACGGTCGGATCGGGCAGGCCCGCGTCCTCGAACCCCTTGGCGCGCAGCCGGCAGCTGTCGCACAGGCCGCAGTGGACGCCGCCGGGCGCGGGATCGTAGCAAGACCAGCTCATGCCCGCGTCCAGGCCCAGGCGAGCCGCTTCCGTCACGATCTCCGCCTTGGTCAAATGCTGGAGCGGCGCGCGGATGCGGAACGGAGCGCCCTCCACGCCCGCCTTGGTGGCGAGCTCCGCCAGCCCCTCGAACGCGGCGATGAACTCCGGGCGGCAGTCGGGGTAGCCCGAATAATCGAGCGCGTTGACGCCGATGTACAGGTCGCGCGCCCCCGCCGCCTCGGCCCAGCCGAGCGCCAGGCTGAGGAAGATGGTGTTGCGCGCCGGCACGTAGGTGACGGGGATGCCCGGCTCGACCCCCGTCTTGGGCACCGCGATGTCGGCGGTTAGCGCCGACCCGCCGAAGGCGGAAAGGTCGAGCGGCAGGACGACGTGCCGCTCGGCGCCCAAGTGCTGGGCGATGCGACGCGCGGCGGCGAGCTCCAGCCGGTGACGCTGGTTGTAGTCAATCGAGAGCGCGAAGAGGCGATGACCGTCCTCCTTCGCGCGGGCGGCGGACACCATCGAGTCCAGCCCGCCCGAGACGAGCACGACAGCGGCGGTATGTTCCGGATTCATGGACCGGAACCGCTACGCCTGCACGCGCGCTGCTGCAACGCGATAAAAGAAGGGGCCGCCCGCGAAGAGCGGCCCGAGTGTCAGTCAGCTAGGGAGAAATGTGCCAGATGCACGCTCACCGTCTAACGCGCGATGGTTACCGGCGGGTTAAGCCGCGTCGGCGATTTCCGACGCGACAACCGGAAACTTGGTCGAGCAGAAGGCGCAGTCGACGGTGATGACGCCGTTCTCGTCCGCCATCTCCAGCCGCTCGGCGAGCGGAAACTTGGCGAGCACCTGCGCGATATAGGTGCCGTCGCAGCGGCAGCCCTTCCCCAAGCGCGTCTCGGCGAGCAGCCGCACCTCGCTCTCCTCGTTGAACAGGCGCCATACCAGCGTCTCGAGCGACAGCATGGGATCGGCGAGCTCGTCGCCGCCCATCGTGCCCCCGAGTGCCGCGACCCGCTCCCACTCCGGATGGTCCAGGCGGACGTGGAGCCGCTCGCGACCCTCCTCGCCCTCCGGCAGGTGCTGGAGGAACAAGCCGCCGGCGACGTGCCGGCCGTCCGGCCCCTTGCCGAGCGCCAGCCGGATCAGGCTGGGGATCTGTTCGGATTGCAGGAAGTAGCTCTCGGCGGCGGCGGCGACCGAGTCACCGTCGAGCGGCACGATCCCCTGGTAGCGCTCGCCCGATGTCGCCTGGTCGAAGGTGATGGCGAGGTGCCCCTGGCCGAACAGCGCGTAGAGCGACGGGTTATCGCCGACCTCGCCAAGCCGCTCGGCATCGAACTGGACGTAGCCGCGCAGCGCGCCATCCTGATAGTCGCAGACCATCAGCGACACGATCCCGCCGCGGGTCTGCGCCTGCAGCGTCAGCTGTCCCGCCGCGTCCTTCAGCAGCGTGCCGAGCAGCGCGGTGAGGGTCAGCGATTCGGCGAGCAGCCGCTCGATGGCAGCGGGGTAGTTGTGCGCGGCGAGGATCGCGTCGAGCACCGGCCCGAGCCGCGCCATGCGGCCCCGCGCGTGCTGCGCCGGTATGGTGAACGCAACCGCGCGGTCGAGATCGGGAAGGACGGTCGTGTCGCTCATGTCAGGCTCCAAACCGTTCGCGCTGGGCTGGTCGAGGCGCGTGCCCGGCGGGCTCGCGCATGACACGCCCTTCGACAGGCTCAGGGCGAACGGGAGTATCTCGGTGAGTGCGCAACGTGGGTGGTCGCGGCACCCCGTTCAACCGATCTGGCCGAAGCACCAGCGCAGGATCGATTTCTGCGCGTGCAGCCGGTTCTCCGCCTCGCGCCAGATCCGCGACCGCGCGCCGTCGATGACACTCGTCACTACCTCCTCCTCGCGGTGCGCCGGCAGGCAGTGGAGGAAGATGGCTTGCCGGTCGGCGCGCGCCATCAGCGCCTCCGTCACCTGGTACGGCATCATCGCGGCGAGCTTCGCCTCAGCGTGCGCCTGGCCCATCGAAATCCAGGTGTCGGTGACGACCACGTCCGCGCCCTCGACCGCGCGCACCGGATCGCGCTCGATCGCAACGCGCGCGTTGGTGCCGGTGAGCGCCGCGTTGGCGGCATCGATCCAGCGTGCCGCCGGATCATAGCCCTCCGGACAGCCGACCGCGACGGAGAAGCCGAACAGCCCCGCCGCCTCCACGATCGAGTGCAGCACGTTGTTGCCGTCGCCGAGCCACGCCCACTTGAGGCCGGGCAGCGCCTTCCCTTCCTCCAGCACCGTCAGCAGGTCGGCGACGATCTGGCAGGGATGGCTGTCGTCGGTCAGGCCGTTGATGACGGGCACGCTCGCGTACGCCGCCATTTCCTCCGCCTTGGCATGATCGTCGGTGCGGACCATGATGGCGTCGCAGAAGCCGGACAGCACGCGCGCGGTGTCCGCGACCGTCTCACCGCGGCCGAGCTGGGTGGTGCCGCTGTCGAGCACCAGCGCCGACCCGCCGAGCTGGCGCATGGCCATGTCGAACGACACGCGGGTGCGGGTCGACGACTTCTCGAACACGGTCGCGAGCACATGACCCGAGAGCGGGGCGTCTGGATCGGGCGCACCCTTCGGCATGGTGCCCCGCGCGCGCTTGCGATCGAGCGCGTCGGCCAGAATCGCGGCGACGCCGTCGGCGCCCGCATCAGACAGGGACAGGAAGTGGCGGATGGTCATGTCGACACTCCACCGTTTGTCCTGAGTAGCCGCTGAGCTTGTCGAAGAGTGTCAGGTCGGATCGTCCCCCGGACGGTCCTGAAGGATGCGGGCGCATCCTTCACCTGACACTGTATCGAAGGACCGCCCCTTCGATACGGGTCTTCGGCTCTGCTCAACCCCTACTCAGGGCGAACGGGCTTTTGCGTTGGTTAGTCATCCATCGGCACCGCGAAGCTGCGCGCACCCGCGCTCAGCTTCTCGATGCACTCGTCGATGTGCTCGTCCTCGATTACCAGCGGCGGGAGGACGCGGAACACATTCTCCCCCGCAGCGACCGTCAGCAACCCGTGATTGTCGCGCAAGTGGGCGACGAAGTCGCGGCTGACCGCCGGCTCCTTCATCTTGATGCCCAGCATCAGGCCCTTGCCCCGGATCTCCTCGAACAGGTGATCGTGGTTGGGGATCAGCTGCTCGAACGCGCTGCGCAGCCGCTCGCCCTTCTGCGCGACGCGCTCGAAAAAGCCGACCTCCAGCATCACGTCGAGCACGGCCTGCCCCGCCGCCATCGCCAGCGGGTTGCCGCCATAGGTGGAGCCGTGGGTCCCCGCGACCATGCCCTTGGCCGCCTCCTCGGTCGCGAGGCACGCGCCAAGCGGAAAGCCCGCCCCGATTCCCTTGGCGACCGTCATGATGTCCGGCGTGATGCCGTAGTGTTCATAGGCGAAGAAGCGCCCGGTCCGGCCGTAGCCGCACTGGATCTCGTCGAGGATCAGCAGCAGGCCGTGGTCGTCGCACGCCTGGCGCAGCCCGCGGATGAACTCGGGCGTGCCCGCGGTCATCCCGCCCTCACCCTGCACCGTCTCGACCAGGAAGCCCGCGGTCTCGCCGTCGATCAGCGCGAGCGCGGCATCCAGATCGTTGAACGGAGCATAGGCGAAGCCGGGGAGCAGCGGCTCGAAACCGTCGCGCATCTTCGCCTGGTCGGTCGCGCTGATCGCGCCCAGCGAGCGGCCGTGGAATGCGTTCTGAAAGGTGATGAGCTTGTGGCGCTCGGGATTGCCGTTGACGTGGTGGTAGCGACGCGCGGTCTTGATCGCGCACTCGATCGCCTCGACGCCGGAGTTGGTGAAGAACACGGTGTCGGCAAAGCAATTGCCGATGATCCGCTGCGCCAGCGCCTCACCCTGTGGGCTGCCGTAGAGGTTGGAGACGTGCATCAGCGTCGCCGCCTGATCGGCGATCGCCTGCACGAGGTGCGGGTGGCCGTGGCCGAGCGCGTTGACCGCGATCCCGGCGGCGAAGTCTAGGTAGCGCTCGCCCTGCTCGCCGATCAGGTAGCAGCCCTCGCCTCGCACCGGCCGCACCCCGCACCGGGGATAGACGGGCATGAGCGGGGTAATCGCCACCGGACCTTCTCCTTCGAGACTAAACGAAAAAAGGCGGCCGCTGGGGACCGCCGGGGTCTGCTTTACGAGGGTGCAGGGTCACGTGCAACACCACCGTCACCCCAGCGCAGGCTGGGTTCCATGTCTGTTGGTGATCGCCGGGCGGTTGCTCACCCTCGACACAGACATGGGTGCCAGCCTGCGCTGGCATGACGAAGGTCAGTTCTTGAGCTTCCAGCCTGAGCGCAGCAGCGCGTAGCAGGCGATCCCCATCACGACATCGATGGCGCCGATGATCGCGGCGCTCGCGCCGATCGAAACGTAGCCGTCGCTCACGCCCAGGAAGCCGTAGCGGAAGCCGGATATGATGTAGAAGAACGGATTGGCGTGGCTCACCGCCTGGAAGGCGGGGGCGAGGCGATCGACCGAGTAGAAGGTGCCCGACAGCAGCGCGAGCGGGCCGACCACGAAGTTTGTTACCGCGGCGGCATGGTCGAACTTTTCCGCCCAGACGGAGGTGAGCACGCCCAGGAAGGCGAGGAAGGCGGAGCCCGCCAGCCCGAACCACAGGATCGCGAGCGGGTGGAGCGGCGTCACATGGACGCCCGGCCAGAGCGCCATCGCGAGCCACACCGCCGCGCCGACGCACGCCGCGCGGGTCACCGCGCCGCCGACCAGCGCCGCCAGCAGCTCCGCGGTGGAGAGCGGCGGCATCAGATAGTCGACGATGGTGCCCTGGATCTTGCCGACCAGGAGCGAGAAGCTCGCGTTGGCGAACGCGTTCTGGAGCATGCCCATCACGATCAGCCCGGGCGCAATGAAGTCGGCGAAAGCGACGGTTATGCCGCCGACCGCGACCGCGCTGCGCCCGCCCATCGCGACCGTGAACACGACCAGGAACAGCAGCGTCTGGATCGCCGGCGCCCAGATCGTCTGCAACTGCACCTTGAAGAAGCGGCGCACCTCCTTCACATAGAGCGTCTTCAGGCCGCCCCAGTTGACGTTGCGGATGGTGGGCACACCAGGGGCGGGCAACCGGGTATCGGCGCCGTGGGAGGGCTGGTCGAGCATCGCCGCGCGGCGTAATCGACCGGGCACCCGGCCGCAAGCAAGAGAGTGACGCAAAACAGATGAGCTGGACCGACGAGCGGATCGACACGCTGAAGACGATGTGGGAAGCGGGCCAGACCGCCAGCCAGATCGCCGAGGCGCTGGGCGGCGTCAGCCGCAACGCCGTGATCGGCAAGGCGCACCGCCTGGGCCTGCAGGCGCGCCCGTCGCCGGTGAAGCCGAACGAGCCCGACGCGGTCGCGGCGACGCCGACCCCGGCCTCCGTTCCCGCTGTTTCCCCGGCGGCGGCAGCGCCGTTCGATGACGAGTATGAGGCGCCCGCGGCGACATCACCGGCGCCGCAGCCGGCCGTTGCGGCGCGCGGCGAGGCCGATCCGCAGTCCGCGCCGCTCGCGGCCCAGCCGGTCCTGCGGTCCGTCGGGCCGGGCGGGTTCGTGCGCCAGAACCCAGGCGAGCAGGCGCCGCCGAGCACCCCAGCCCCGCCGCGTCGGCTGGTGCCGGCCAAGCCAAGCGAGGCGATCGCGGGCAAGACCTCGCTCCTCGACCTCAACGACCGCATCTGCAAGTGGCCGCTCGGTCACCCGGGCGAGCCCGACTTCCACTTCTGCGGTGACAAGGTCAATCCGGGCTTCCCCTACTGCGTCGCGCACTGCGGCCACGCCTATCAGGCGCAGATGCCGCGCCGCGACCGCCGGCCGCCGCCGCCGCTGCCCTACGGCGGGCCGCGGGTCCGCTAAGGGTCAGTCGCGCGATCGGCTCAGCGTAGCCCGTCGTGCGCTTCCCGCACCAGCCGGGTCGCGCTCGACAGGCGCCGCTTCTCCAGTCGGCCGAGATACTCGTCGCACATCGCGTCGGTGACCGAGTCGATCATGTCGAGGAACGGCGCCGCGGCCTCCGTCAGGCGCAAGCCCTTGGCACGGCGATCCCCTTCGAAGGGGACGCGCTCGACGAGGCCCTGCGCCTCAAGCGCGTGCAGCAGGCGGACCAGCGTCGGCCCCTCGATCCCGATCAGCTCTGCCAGCCGGCTCTGGGTGATGGGGCCGTTCGCCTCCGCCAGCCAGTAGAGGACCGTGCCGCGGGCGAGCGTCAGGCCCTTCGCCTTCAGCCGCTCATCCGCCATCGATCGCCAGCGGCGGCCGAGCAGCACGCACTCGCGCACGAACTCCAGCTCGGGCCGGACCTCCTTTGCCGTGATTCGCTCCACCGTCCCCTCCCTGGCAGATTCACTAGCTTGGTATGTAACTCGTTACGCTCCCGTCCGCTAGTGCGAGCATCTGGTCGCAGCGCGAAAGGCTCTCGCGGCGGTGCGCGACGATCAGGATGGTCGGGCGGGGAACAAGCGCGGCAAGCGCGTCCAGCACCGCCGCCTCGCCCGCCACGTCAATGGCGTTGGTCGCCTCGTCCAGGATCAGCAGCCGCGGTCGGCGCAGCAGCGCGCGCGTGATCGCGAGGCGCTGACGCTCGCCTCCCGACAGGCGGCTGCCGCGATCGCCGACGAGGGTGTCGAGCCCGGCCGGCAGCGCGGCGACCACCGCGTCCGCGCCCGTCGTCGCGAGCGCATCGGCGAGCACGTCGGGTGGGCACCCCGCCGCCGCTAGATTGTCGCGCACCGTGCCGTGGAACAAATAGCCGTCCTGCGGCACATAGCCGATCTGGCTGCGCCAGCCGGCGCGGGCTCCGCCCGTCAGTTGTACGCCGCCGACGGTGATGACGCCCGACTGCGGCAACAGCAGTCCGGCGATCAGATCGACGAGCGTCGTCTTGCCCGCCCCCGACGCGCCGACGATCCCGACGATCGCGCCGGGCGCCAGGGTCACCGACAGCGCGCGGAGCCCGGCCGATCCCGGATGGGCGAAGGAAACGTGATCGAGCACGATCGGTCCGGCAGGCGGCGTGCGGACCGGGGCGCTTTCGGTCTCGGCGGTCGGCAGATCGTCGCCGAGCGCGCGCACGCTCTCGAAGCTAGGCAGACCGAAAAACAGGTTCTGGAGCGAGGCCTGGATCACCTGCGCCGGCGGGTTCATGCGGGCGAGCACCACGACCAGCGTCAGCAGCGCCGGGGCGGGAACGGCGAGCAGCACCGCCGCCGCGATGACGAGCGCGGCCGCGGCCGCGGCGGCGAAGGCGAAGCCGGTCCGCGACGCGCTGCTCGCGCGCGCGAACGCGACCTGATGATCGCGGATGCCCCGCTGCGCGGCGGCGAAGCTCTGCGTAAAGCGATCGGTGTCTCCTTCCGCCAGCGCCGCCTTCAGCCCGCCGAGCAGCGAGCCGGCGCCCTGCATCAGCGACAGATTGGCCGCGACCAGACGCCCGCCCAAGTCCCGGGTGCGCCCGGCCCGCGCGAGCAGCAGCACGCCCGCCGCCGCCATCAGGAGCAGGACCCCGCCGGCGAGCACCGGCGCCAGCCACAGCGCGATCGCCGCCTGGACCAGCAGCATTAGCGCCGCAACCGTGCCCTGCACCAGATACTGCGCGCTCGCCGCCACCCGCTGCATGTCGGCGGCGAGCAGGCTGGTGAGCCGGGCGTGCTGGAGCCGGGCGAGGTCGCTCCAGCGCGCCGCCGCCAGCGTGTCGATCGCCCGGATGCGCAGATCCTCCACGAAGCGAGCCTGGAGGTCGGCAAGGGTGACGTCGCGGGCGTGGAGCACCAGCGAGCGGAGGGCCATCAGCGCCACGAAGGCGGCTAGCAGCAGGGCGAGCTGCCCCGACTGGCTGGACAGCCCGACCCCCGCGAGGGCTGCGCGCACCGCCTCGTTTCCGCCGGAGACGATTAGCGCGAGGATCGGGACCAGGACGACGAGCCCCACCCCCTCCAGCACCGCCCCGGCAGCGACCAGCGCCGCCGCCGTCCGGGCCCGCGGACCGGCCGACGCCAGCAGCGCGCGGGCGAACCGCGCGAGCGCCGCGAGGCTGGTCATGCTGCCGTCTTTCATGGCGTCGACCCTAGCGGACGGCGGGCGGGCGTCGAGCGTCATCGCACCGCCCCGGTGCGATCCGCGCTTGCACGCCGCCGCGGACCTGCGCGATGGAAGCGCTCCCGATGTGCCCGCCCCTGCCATGAGCCTCTGCGGCATTGCCTCGCTGGACCGGCACGCGCCGCTCGACCTCGATCGCGTGCTGCGCGCCGTGACGATCGGCAATCCGCGTGCGGCCCGGCGCTGGAGCGGCGAGGGTGTCCGGCTGGCGGCGGCGGACGGCGCCGGTCTGGCGACGGGGCCCGGTGGGCGGGTCGCGCTGCTCTCGGGCGAGCTCCACGAACGCGGTTCACTGCGAGCGGCCTTGGGGCTCACCGACGCGCCGCGCGACGATGCGGCGCTGCTGCTCGCCGCCTATGATCGCTGGGGGGTCGAACTGGTCCAGCACGTGGTCGGCGACTGGAGCCTGGCGATCTGGGACGGCGCGGACCGCCGGCTGCTGCTGGCGACCGATCCCGGCGGCTACCATCCGCTGGCGGTGCACGCCGATGCCGATACCGTCCGCTTCGCGACTGACGCCCGTGCGCTCCTAGCCGATCCGGCGATCGAGCGCGAGATCGACGAGGCGAAGGTCCTCGACTGGCTGGCCTATTCCAGCGCCGCGGCCGATCACAGCTTCTACAAGGGGATCCACCGCGTCGCGCCCGGCGCGCGCGCGGTGTGGACGGACGGTACGCTGACGCTGGAGCGCTGGTGGCAGCCCGAGCGGCTGCCGCTGCTGCGGCTGCGGCACCACGACGACTATGTGGAGGCGGTCCGCACCGCGCTGGACGAGGCGGTGCGCTGCCGCCTGCCCGCCGACCGCACGGTCGGATCGCAGCTGTCCGGCGGGCTCGACAGCGGTGCGGTCACCGCGCTCGCCGCGCGGGCGCTTGCCGCCGGCGGACGCCGGCTAACCGCCTTCACCGCCGCCCCCGCGCGCGCCGTCGCGGACGTGCGCGGCCGCTTCGGCGACGAGTGGCCGCACGCCGCGGCGGTTGCCGCGCTCCACCCCAACATCGACCATGTTCGAATCGCCAACGACGACCAACCCCTGTTCGACGTGGTCGAGCAGCGTGAGGCGGCGCAGGACGTGCCGCTGTTCAATCTGTCGAACAGTGTTTGGGTGAGCGCGATCGACCGCGCGGCGCGCGACCGCGGGATCGGCGTCCTGCTGACCGGCGGCATGGGCAACATGAGCTTCAGTTGGGACGGCGCGCTGGCCGCGGCGGAGGCGGTCGGGCGCGGGCGGATCGACCAGGCGGTCGGCCATGCGCTGGCCGAGAAGCACCGGCTGGGCCATTCGTGGCGGTGGGTGGCGGGGTCCCTGACCGACGCGGTGCTGCCGCCGCGCCTCAGCCGCCGGCTGCGATGGCGCCTAGGCCATGGCGGGTGGCGGTTCGGCGACGCCTCTCTGATCGACCCGTCGTTCGCGGCGCGGCTGGGACGCAGCGCGGACGATCTGGACCGGGACAGCGACCTGCGCGCGCTCAACCCACGCGATGGCCGCGGGCTGCGGCTCGCGGTGGTGCGGCGAATGAACGTGCAGGGCGAGTTCGCCCGCGGCACGCGCCGGCTCTACGGCGTGGAGGTGCGCGACCCGACTGCGGATCGCCGGCTGCTGGAGCTGTGCCTCAGCATCCCGGAAGCCGAGTTCCGCCACGGCGGCATGCCGCGCGCGATCGCCCGGGGAGTGGCCGCAGACCTGCTGCCGCCCCATGTCGCGGGAGAGACGCGCAAGGGACTGCAGGCGGCCGACTGGGCGCACGGCGTCGATCAGGCGCTGCCGGCGCTGAAGGCGGAGCTCGCGCGGCTGCGCGCCAGCCGGGCGGTACCGGGATGGATCGACCTCGATCGCGCGGAGCGCCTGCTGGCCGACTGGCGCGGTCCCGAGGACTCTCGCGCGACCGAGGTACTCGCCGTCACCCGCGCGCTCGCCGCCGGGCGCTTCCTGCGCCGGCTGGAGGGCGGCAACGCGTGAGGCGATCGGTGCTGGACAGGTGGCGGGCCCGCTCCGGCGCGGAGCGGCGGGCGGTGGCGGAAGCGTTCGCAACGCTGATCTGGGCGTCGGCGCTGGTGCGGTTCCGACCGTTCCGCCGCTTGGCCGCGGTGGCGCAGCGGCGGCCCGCTGCCCACGAGCAGGGGGATGCGGCCGCCACGGTCGCGCTGGTCCGCTGGGCGGTCGCAGCGGCCGCCCGGCGGGCACGGTTCCGCGCCGTTTGCATCGAGCAGGGCGTGGCCGCGCAGGCGATGCTGCGCCGGCGCGGGATCGCCACGACCCTCCACTACGGCGTCGCGCGCGAGGGCGAGGCGCTGGCTGCGCATGTCTGGGTCACCTGGCGCGGAGAGGATGTGGTCGGGGGCGCACAGGCCGCGGATTTTCATGAGGTCGCGCAGCTCGGCCCTGCACGCGGCAGGTGACGGCCGCCGCCAACCTGTTCTACGGTACGCGAAACGGGGGAATTATATCGTGAAGCACAGCGTCGCCAGCGTCCTTGCCAGCCTGTTCATCCTAGGCGCGGCGGCAGCGCAGGTCCCGCCCCGCGGCGACCGCCCGGTCGAGCAGACCAGGGCGCCGGAGGACCGGGCGATCGATCCGCTGCCCACCCCCACTCCGCCCGCGACGCCGGTCGCGACGGCTACCCCGGCTGCGCAGCCGACTCCGCTCGCCACGCCTACGCCCAAGCCCGCCAAGTGGGACGTCAACGCGCCGCCGGGCGTCGTCATCCGCCAGGTGCCGATCAATGTCGACGAGGGCAGCTGGATGGACCTGGACGTGTCGCCGGACGGCCGCATCCTTGCCTTCACGCTGCTCGGCGACATCTACACCATGCCGATCGCGGGCGGCACGCCGACGCGGATCGCCGAGGGGCTCGCCTGGGAGGTTCACCCGCGCTGGTCGCCGGACGGCCGCCGCCTCGCCTTCACCTCCGACCGCGGCGGCGGCGACAACATCTGGGTGATGAACGCCGACGGCAACGACAAGCGTCAGGTGACGAAGGAGAACTTCCGCCTCCTCAATCAGCCGACCTGGAGCCCCGACGGCCGCTTCATCGCCGCCAAGAAGCACTTCACCACCGGCCGCTCGCTCGGCACCGGCGAGGTGTGGCTCTACCACGTATCGGGCGGCGCGGGCGTTCAACTGGTCAAGCGCGCGAGCGAGGCGCTGCAGAAGGAGCTTGGCGAGCCGGTCTACGCACCCGACGGCAAGGGCATCTACTACACGCGCAACATCACGCCCGGCCCGATCTTCGAGTACGCGCAGAACTCGAACACCGACCTGTTCAACATCGAACGCTACGACATCGCGACGGGTGAGGTGACGACCATCGTGTCGGGCGCGGGCGGATCGGTGCGGCCGACCCCCTCGCCAGACGGCAAGCTGATCGCCTTCGTGCGGCGCGAGCGGACGCGGTCCAAGCTGTACGTTAAGGACCTCTCGTCCGGCGTCGAGCGCAAGATCTACGACGCGCTCGACCAGGACGTGCAGGAGACCTGGGCGGTGACGGGCGTCTACCCCAACATGGCCTGGACCCCCGACAGTCGCTCCGTCGTGTTCTGGGCGGGCGGGAAGATCCGCCGCGTGGGCGCGGGCGGCACGGGCGCGGCGGTGATCCCGTTCCGCGTCAATGACACACGCGGCGTCACAGCCGCGCCGCACCCGCAGATCGCGGTCGCACCGGCGACGTTCGAGACAAAGATGCCGCGTTTCGCCAGCGTGTCGCCCGACGGCAGCCGCGTGGTGTTCGAGACGCTCGGCAAGCTGTGGGTTAAGCCGACCGCCGGCGGCAATGCGCGGCGACTGACCGGCGGGAGCGGCGACGAGCTGGAGCTGTTCCCGGCCTGGTCGCGCGACGGCCGCACCATCGCCTTCGTCAGCTGGACCGACGCTGAGCTCGGCCGCATCCGTACGGTGGCGGCGGGCGGCGGCGCGGCGCGCGACGTCACGACGCAGCCCGGCCATTATGCCCGTCCCCGCTTCTCGCCCGACGGACGCACCCTCGTGTTCGAGAAGCGCGAGGGCGGCAGCGTGACCGCGCCGGCGTACAGCGAGAACCCCGGCATCTACCGTGTGGCCGTGACCGGCGGCACGCCGAGCCTCGTCTCACGCAGCGGCGCCAACCCGCAGTTCGGCGCCGACAACGACCGGATCTTCACCGTCGCCTCCGCAGCCGGCAAGCGCCAGCTCGTCTCGACCGACCTGTCGGGCGGGCAGAAGCGGGTCCATGCCGCAGGTGAACTGGTCAGCGACTACATCGTCTCGCCAGACGGCGAGTACCTCGCCTTTCGCCAGAACTACGCCGCCTATGTCACGCCGTTGATGCCGGGTGTGCAGGAGGCGCCGGCCGACATGGACGCGAAGGCACTACCGGTCACCCGCGCGAGCGCGGGCGGCGCGGAGTACATCGGCTGGTCGAACGACGGCAAGCGCCTGCACTGGAGCCTTGGCCCCACGCTCTACACCGCCGACAGCGCCGCACTGTTCCGGACCGCGCCAGCAGACGAGAGCGCGCCCAAGTTCGTGCCGCCGACCAGCGGCGTGTCGCTGTCGATGCCGGTCACCGCGGCGAAGCATCGCGGCACGGTAGCGCTGACCGGCGCGCGCGTCGTCACCATGGCGAACGACGCGGGCGGGATCATCGACGACGGCGTCGTCGTGATCGACGGCGACCGCATCGCTGCGGTCGGGCCGCGCGGCACCACGGCGATCCCGGCCGGCGCCCGCACGATCGACATGGGCGGCAAGACGATCATCCCCGGGCTGATCGACGCGCACGCGCACGGGCCGCAGGGTGACGACGAGGTCGTGCCGCAGCAGAACTGGTCGGCGGTGCAGAACCTGGCGATGGGCACCACAACCATCCACGACCCGTCATCCCAGGCGAGCGAGATCTTCGTCGCGGCCGAGCGCCAGCGCGCGGGCACGCTGCTTGCACCCCGCATCTTCTCGACCGGCGAGATCGTCTACGGCGCCAAGGCCGCGGGCGTGTACGCGCAGATCGACAGCATCGACGACGCGCTCGCCCACGTCCGCCGTCTGAAGGCGCAGGGCGGCCACTCGGTCAAGAACTACAACCAGCCGCGCCGCGACCAGCGCCAGCAGGTGGTGGAGGCCTCGCGCCGCGAGAACATGCAGGTGGTGGCGGAGGGCGGATCGCTGTTCGGGATGGACATGACGCTGATCGCCGACGGCAATTCGACGCTGGAGCACAATGTGCCCCTCGACGTCTTCTACGAGGATGTCCTGAGCTTCTTCAGCCAGAGCCAGACCAACTACACGCCAACGCTGGTGGTCAGCTACGGCGGACTCGCCGGCGAGCCGTACTGGGACCAGGCGATCGACGTGTGGAAGCACCCGCTGCTCCGCCACACGCCGCCCGACCGGCTCCAGGCCAAGCTGGTCCGCGTCACCAAGGCGCCGGAGGAGGATTTCGTCGACGACGACAATGCGCGGGAGGCCAACAAGCTCGCGAAGCGCGGCGTGAAGGTGTCGATCGGCGCGCACGGGCAGCAGGCCGGAATCGGATCGCACTTCGAGCTGTGGTCGTTCGTGCGCGGCGGGATGACGCCGGTCGAGGCGCTTCGGGCCGGTACGATCGCCGCGGCGCAGTCGCTCGGCATGGCGCGCGACATCGGCAGCCTGGAGGTCGGCAAGCTCGCCGACTTGGTCGTGCTCGACGCCGACCCGACCGCCGACATCCGCAACTCGGACAAGGTTTCACGCGTGATGCTCGGCGGACGGCTTTACGATGCCGCGACCATGAACGAGGTCGATACGGGAACCGCCAGGCGCCTGCCGTATTGGTGGGAGCAATGAGCGAGCCCGCCCCGTGACCGCCGCCGCCCGCGATGATCTGAACGAACTAATCGCGCGAGTCGGCCAGGGCGACCGTGCGGCGCTGCGCCGCGTCTACGACGCAACCTCGGCGCGGCTGTTCGGCATCTGCCTGCGCCTTGCCGGGTCGCGTGACGCGGCGGAGGACGCGCTGCAGGAGACGTTTCTGCGGGTGTGGCGCCGCGCCGACCGCTTCGATCCGGCCCGCGCGAGTGCGATGACCTGGCTCGCGCTGATCGCGCGCGGCGTGGCAATCGATGGCCGGCGCGTCGACGGGCGGCTGGCGCAGGGCATCGCCGCCGCCGCAGCGCTGCCGGAGGCGGACACCGCCGCGACGGAGATCGAGGAGCTGTATGCGCTCAACGAGTGTCTCGCGCGGCTCGACGATGCTCAGGGACAGTTCATCCGTTCGGCCTTCTACGACGGATATAGCTATGATGAACTTGCGCGCGCCGCGGAGTTGCCGGCGGGAACGATGAAGAGTCGCATCCGCCGCGGGCTCGCCGCCTTGAGAAAGTGCCTGGACGGTGACTGATTTCGCCGGTGACCCTTCCGAAGACGACCTGCTCGCGGGCGAGCTCGCACTCGGCGTGCTGCGCGGGGACGAGCGCGCGGCCGCGCTGCGACGCGTCGTCGCGGAGCCGGCGTTCGCGCGGGCGGTCGAGGACTGGCAGCTGCGCCTGGCGCCGCTGCTGCTCCGGATCGAACCGGCGGCCGCGCCGGAGCAGTTGTGGACCGGGATCGAGCGCTCGCTGCCCGATGCTGCTGCCGCGCCCGCCACGATCAGGCGCTGGCGGATCGCGACCGCGCTGTCGACCGCGGTCGCAGCCTCGCTGGCTGTGCTCCTGGTCGCGCGGCACCAGCCTGTTGCACCACCTCCCCCGGTTGCAACCGTCCCCGCACCCACACCGATGCTGGCGCAGGTGCCGACTGCCGAGGGGCTGCCGATCGTGAGTGCGCTCTACGACGCGAGCAGCGGACGTCTGCGCGTCCGGACCGCCAACCTGCCGAGCGGCGAGCACGCGCCCGAGCTGTGGGTGATCGTCGGCGATGCCGCGCCGCGCTCGCTCGGCATGGTGCGGCTGAACGGTGCGAGCGAGCACAGCCTGCCGCAGGCGCTGCGCCCGGCGTTGACCGACGGCGCGATCATTGCGGTGACGATGGAGCGGCCGGACGCGCCGTCCCACGCCGCACCGACCGGCGCGGTGATGGGAACGGCCCGGCTGACGATCGTCTAGCGCTAGAGGCGCAGGAGGCCGGCGCCCGCCCCGTCGACGCTGCCGCGCGAGCCGCCCCAGCCCTGCATCGTCGGGTCGGCGCGGTCGCTCTTGCCGAAAGGCGCGATCAGGCCGGAGTAGCTGCGCTCGGCCGGGCCGTAGCTCTCGCCCGCTGCCACCTGAAGCTGGGCGCGGTCACGCACGTACACCTGCCCGCGGGTGCAGCGGAGCACGCCGTTGCCCTCCAGCACGTGCAGCGTGTCGGTTACGCTTGCGCGGCGCACGTGCAGCGTGTTGGCGAGCTCGACATGGGTGATCGGCAGCGTGTCGCCGTCGATCCGGTCGTGGAGCATCAGCAGCCAGCGCGACAATCGCCGCTCCAGCCCGTCGCGCAGGTTGGCGACCACCGTCCGCCCGAGCTGGACGGTAAAGGCCTGGACGAAGCGGAGCAGCGCGGTGTGGAGCGTCCGGTGCTCCGCGCACAGGTCGATCAGGGTCGCCGCGGGCATGGCGAGCGCCTCGCCCCCGCTCAGTTGCGCAAGGCCGCAGTGCGGCGCGTGGTGGCCACCGAGCAGGACCGGCCAGCCGAGCATGCCTTCGCGCCCGACCAGCCCGACCTCGACCGGATCGCCGCCTTCCACCAACGCCGCGACCGATGCGACGAGCGTCGTCGGGAAGTAGACGTGCATCGGCGCGGAGACGGATGCGCCGATCCGCGCCCCGCTGCGCACCGCAACAGGTTCGAGGAACTGCAGCAACCGCCGCAGGTCGTCAGGTTGAAGCGAGTTCAGCAGTAGGTTCTGCTGCGCTGCAAAACTACTTGTCTGTGTCGAAGCCATGTCGTCACTACCGCCTGTCCGTCTTCATTATCCGACAGACAAGCCGTCGCGGATGCATCGGTCCGGCATCGCACGCAGATTTTATAAGCAGGAACATACGACTGCCAGCCGGGGTTCAGCCATCACCATCAATATGTCGGGAGGCGGCTACCATGGTTGACGAGACCCAAGTAATCGACGCGCTGGATGCGCGCGTGAAGCGGCGGGAAGAACGCCGTGATTTCTTCAAGACCGTGGGCGCCGCAACCATGTTCGCCGGTGGTGCGGCGATCGCGATGGGGGGTGGCATCACCGCGCTGGAGGCGCAGACCGCGCCGACCGACAACGACGTGCTCAACTTCGCGCTGAACCTCGAGTATCTGGAAGCGCAGTTCTACTATTATGCCTCCTATGGCACCGGGCTTCCGGCGGCCAACCTGACCGGCACGGGCACGCAGGGCGCGGTGGTCGCGACCAACGCCGGTGCCGTCCCGTTCACCGATCCGGCGGTGCGCGCCTATGCCCGCGAGATCGCGAACGACGAGCTCGCCCACGTCGTGTTCCTTCGCAGTGCGCTGGCCACGGCAGCGGTGGCGCAGCCGGCGATCGACATTTCCGCGACGCCGACCAGCGCCTTCTCCAACGCCGCGCGGGCGGCCGGGCTGATCGGCGCGGGTGCGACGTTCAACCCATATTCGACCGACGAGAACTTCCTGCTCGGGGCCTATATCTTCGAGGATGTTGGCGTGACGGCGTACAAGGGCGCCGCCCCGCTCATCACCAACAAGACCTTTCTGGAGGCAGCGGCCGGCATCTTGGCCGTTGAGGCGTACCACGCGGCGATCGTGCGCGGCACGCTCTACCAGAAGGGGATCGCGACCCCGGCGCTGATCGACGCGACGGAGGCGATCAGCAATGCGCGCGACAGCCTCGATGGGTCGACGGACCTCGATCAGGGCGTCCGTCCGATCGGCAACGTCGCCAACATCGCGCCGCTCAATCCCAACGGCATCGCGTTCAGCCGCACGACCGGTCAGGTGCTCAACATCGTGTATCTGAACCGCGCCGCCGTCACGCTCGGCGGGTTCTTCCCGGCCGGCGTCAACGGCACCATCCGCACCAGCACCGCTCAGGCGTAAGGGGAGCCACCATGGATCAAGAGAACATCTCCGCCATCCTCGCCGCCTGCGACGAACGTCGCACGCATCGGCGAGCCTTCCTGCGTCGCGCAGGAACCGTCAGCGCGCTTGTCGCCGGTGCGGGCCTGCTCGCCGCCTGCGACGACGATGACGACGTGACGCCGGCACCCACCCCGACGCCGACCCCCACGCCCACCCCGACGCCGACGGCCAGCCCGACGACCGCCGGGCCGAGCGAGGCGGACGTGCTCAACTTCGCGCTCAACCTCGAATACCTGGAGGCGCAGTTCTACTCGTTCGCGGCGACCGGCGCCGGCCTCCCGAACGACCAGTTGACCGGGCTTGGCACGCAGGGTGCCGTGACCGGCGGCCGTCAGGTCAATTTCACCGACCCGCAGGTCGCCGCCATCGCCCGCGAGATCGCGATCGACGAGCGTGAGCACGTCAACTTCATCCGCAACGCGCTCGGCGCGGCGCGGGTTGCCCAGCCCGCGATCGATCTGGGCGTCACCGCCACCAGCGCCTTCTCCAACGCCGCTCGTGCGGCCGGGCTGATCGGTGCCGGCGCAACGTTCGACCCGTTCGCCAACGACGAGAACTTCCTGCTTGCCGCCTTCCTGTTCGAGGATGTCGGCCCTACTGCGTACAAGGGCGCGATCCAGTTCATCAACACGCCCGCGGTGATCGAGGCGGCTGCCGGCATCCACGCGGCAGAGGCCTATCACGCCGGGCTGATCCGCACGGTGCTGTACCGTAAAGGTCTGACGACCGGATCGCTGATCGACGCCACGGAGGCGATCTCCAACGCGCGCGACAGCCTGGACGGCTCGTCGGACATCGATCAGGGCATCCGCGCCAGCGGCACGGGAGCGGCGATCACCGCAAACCTCGTGCCGACCGACGCGAGCGGCATCATCTTCCGCCGCACGCCGGGTCAGGTGCTCAACATCGTCTACCTCAATGCCGGGGCGGTGACGTCCGGCGGGTTCTTCCCGGCCGGCGCCAACGGCACGCTCCGCACCAGCGGCGCCTGATCGTCATCACTGGCATGAGAAAGGGGGCGGTTGACTATGGTCGACCGCCCCTTCGTTTTGCTCAGCCCCCGATCCGCGCCAGTCGCGCTTAATCGATGACGCCCTCGAGCCGCCTCAGCGCGCGCTTGCGCTCGACCCCGTAGGCGTAGCCGCCCATCGATCCGTCGCCGCGCTGAACACGGTGGCAAGGGATCACCACCGCCACCTGGTTCGCGCCGCAAGCGGTGCCGGCGGCGCGTACGGCCTCCGGCCGACCGACAGCGGCGGCGAGTTGCGCGTAGCTGCGCGTCTCACCCGGCGGGATCGCGCGCAACGCCGCCCAGACCGCCTCCTGAAAAGCGGTCCCCTGCACGTCGAGCGGCAGGTCGGTATGCCGCCCCGGCTGCTCGACCTCGGCGACGACCCGCTCGGCGAGCGCCGCGAGCGCTTCGCCGCCCACCTCGATCGTCGCGTGCGGGAAGCGAGCGGCAAGTGCCGCCGCATCCTCGTCGAACGACACGCGGCACAGTCCCTTGTCGGTTGCGGCGACCAGCAGCGGGCCGAGGCTGGTCGGAGCGACCGTCCAGCGGATGGTCACGCCCGCGCCGCCGCGCCGCCAGGCCGAGGGCGTCATCCCGAGCCGGTCGGCCGCGCGCTCGTAGAAGCGCGACGGCGCGCCGTAGCCGCCTTCGTAGATCGCAGCCGTCACGGTGGGCTCGCTCCCCAGCGCCGCCGCCGTGCGGTGTGCCTGGAGCGCGCGGACATAGGCGGCCGGCGTGATCCCGGTCGCGCGCTTGAACAGGCGGTGGAAGTGATGCGGTGCATAGCCGACCTGCGCCGCGAGTTGATCGAGCGGGATGCGCTCCTCCGCCGCCTCCAGCGCAGCGATCGCCGCCGCGACCGCGACCCGCTCACGGCCGACCTCGTCGGGCAGGCAGCGTCGGCACGCCCGAAACCCGGCGGCCTGCGCGGCCGCCACGTCCGCGAAGAAGCGCACGTGCTCGCGTCGCGGGCGCCGCGCAGGGCAGCTCGGCTTGCAGTAGATGCCGGTGGTGGTCACCGCCACGATCACGCGGCCATCCGCCGCGCGGTCACGGCGGTCAAAGGCGGTCCAGGCCGCCGTCTCGTCGATCTCGGTCATGGCGACCGCATACTAGCGCCCCGGCCGGCGAGCGTCCCGGTGTTTGCGCTCAAAGCTGTTTAACCACTCACCCGTTCGCCCTGAGTAGCCGCTGATCGAAGTCGAAGCGGCGTATCGAAGGGCCGGTGCTTCGATACGAGCCTTCGCCTACGCTCAGTCTCTACTCAGCACGAACGGGATGCGTTTAGCTACCGGGCAGTTCCTTGGCGTCGATCGGGGCCAGGAACTCGAATCCGGTCACCCCGTCCTCTGTCCAGACGACCCGGGCGTGGCGATCGGCACCGCCCTGGCCGAGCCCAAGCTTGACCAGCGTACCGGTCGGCAGCGGAATCGACACCCGCGCCCGCGCGCCGTTCAGCGACAGGTCGAGCAGGTCGATCCCAAGCGCGATGCGCGCACTCGCCTTGCGGTTGGTGGGGTGGCGAGACTCGCGGCGGAGGTTGGCGGCGGCGGACATGCATGCTGGTTACCGCAACCTTGGTAAAGGCGGCGTTACGACGCGCCGCCTTGACTTCCCGCAGTGCAGCAGGCATGTAGCGCCGCAGCAAGGCCCTCAACACGGCTGCGTGATCGGACGGCGACAGCCGCCCCGGCCCGGACCTTGCTCCACCCAAGCTTCCCCTGTCACGCGGGTCGCCAGTCTTTGGCCCCGTCGTATCGCGCCCCCGCTGTGGGTTGAGCGCGCGCCGACTCCCATCCACGAGTCCATCATCACATGACCAAGTTCACCGACCTCGGGCTGTCGAAGCCCGTCATCGACGCCCTCGCCGCCAAGGGCTATGAGACGCCGACCCCGATCCAAGCGCAGGCGATCCCCGCTCTGCTGGAGGGCCGCGACCTGCTCGGCATCGCCCAGACCGGCACCGGCAAGACCGCCGCCTTCACCCTCCCCTCGATCGACCACTTGGTCGCCTCCGGCAAGCGCGCGCTGCCGCGGCAGTGCCGAATGCTCGTGCTCGCGCCGACGCGGGAGCTCGCGGCGCAGATCGCCGACAATGCGCGCGGCTATTCCAAGTTCGCCAAGCTCTCCGTCGTCACCGTGTTCGGCGGCACCTCCGTCCACAAGAACAAGGTCGATCTGTCGAAGGGGTGCGACATCCTGGTGGCAACACCCGGTCGCCTGCTCGACCTGATCGACGAGGGGCACCTGTCCCTCAGCGCGGTCGAGATCTTCGTCCTCGACGAGGCCGACCAGATGATGGACCTGGGCTTCATTCACGCGCTCAAGCGGGTGGTGAAGATCCTGCCGCACCAGCGCCAGTCGCTGTTCTTCTCGGCCACCATGCCGTCGGCGATCCGCGAGCTGTCGAGCCAGTTCATCAAGGATCCGGTCGAGGTGAAGGTGACCCCGGTCGCCACCACGGCGGAGCGGGTCGAGCAGCAGGTGATCCACGTCAACCAGACGGAGAAGCAGGCGCTGCTCACCATGGCGCTGCAGCAGCTCAAGATCGACCGAGCGCTGGTGTTCACCCGCACCAAGCACGGCGCCGACCGCGTGGTGAAGCTGCTCGCCGCCAACGATGTCGCCGCGAACGCAATCCACGGCAACAAGTCGCAGCCGCAGCGTGAGCGGGCGCTCGCCGCGTTCCGCTCGGGCGAGGTGCCGATCCTGGTCGCGACCGACATCGCCGCGCGTGGCATCGACGTGTCGGGGGTGAGCCACGTCTTCAATTTCGAGCTGCCCAACGTGCCGGAGCAGTATGTCCACCGCATCGGTCGCACCGCGCGAGCCGGCGCGGACGGGATCGCGATCAGCTTCTGTGCCGAGGACGAGCGGCCGTACCTCCGCGACATTGAGAAGCTGACCCGGCAGAAGATCGCGGTGCGCGGCCTGCCCGACAACTTCCTGGAGGAAGCGGCCAAGCTGGTGAAGGCGCGCAAGCCCGTGCCGGTCAGCCGCGATGAGCAGAACGGCCGCGCCGGCCGCGCGATGCAGGGCGGTGGCGGTGGCCGCGGCGGCCGTAGTGGCGGCGGCAGCAGCGACGGCGAGCCGCGGCGGTTCTTTCCGGCCAAGAAGCGCTTCAGCGCAAAGCCTGCCGGTGGCGGCGGCGGCAGTGGCGGCGGCCAGCGTCGCGCCGGCGGCGGCGGCGGTCGCGGACGCTGATCGGGGGCGGCGTCCGGCTCAGTCGTTGGCCGGCGCCCCCTCCCCCAGATAGCCGGAGAGCGGCACCAGCTGCTGCTCGGTGATCGTGTCCGGCAGCAGCATGATCGTCTGCGTCGGCATCATGTACCATAGCAACATACGCGCGGCGCCGTCCGGGTCCTGCCCGGCACCGAAGCCGTCGCGGCGGCGATTGACGATCAGGCTGCGCGACGGCCGGAGCGCCGGATCGACCATCACCGCCACGCGCGGCTCGGCAATCCCCCACCCCTGTACCAGGTGGCGATACAGCGCGCGCGCGGTGGCGGGCGGCAGGTATTCGCTCGACGGTGCGCCAATCATGACCTGATGGCTGGCGCGGACAGTCAGCGCCTGATGGCCGTTGCGCTGGTCGACCGCGTAGACCGCCTCATCGACCGGGCGCGCGCCCGCGTCCGCATCGACCGGGTCGCCCGCCGGATCGTCGAAGCGCAGCATCGCGTCGAGCCGACCCATCGAGAACACGAACTGCGGCGCGTCGGCCGGATCGTCGGGCGAGGCGAAGATCGCCGCGCCGGTCGCGTTATCCACCAGGCTGCGCGCGAGATTGCCGATCGACTGCGCCTCGAACGCGCCGCCGCGCGGCAGGTCGAAGCGAAGGTAGGGAAAGCCGTCCGGTCCCGTGAAGGCGGTCGGCGCGGGCAGCTCGGCCGAGCCATGCCACGCCGCATCGAAGAAGCGGCGGTGCCAGTCGTCGTCGCGTCGCTCGGGCGGCAGGGCGAACAAGTCGTGGAGGACCGCGGTGCGCGTTAGGTCGAACAGGTCGTCTGAGTGGAGCGAAAAGCGGCGCTTCCTCGTCTCGACGACGCGGAGCGGTGGTGCCTCGGTGACGGCGGACGCGGGTGGCAACGCGGCTGCTAGCTGGTCCCTACCCTTAGGTGTGCGCTGTCCGCGCAACCAGCTGAACAAACCCATTCGCGCCTCCGGCACCGATCGTGGCCGCTCCGTCCGCACGGCGCAAGCGGCGACCGGACCCGAGCCCGGTCGCCGCCGCAAGCATCACTTCTTGCGGGCGCGCTTCGGCTCGGCGGCAGCTGACGTGTCCTCTTCCTCGTCGCCCTGCTCGTCGCCCGCCTCGACCAGTGCCTCGCCCAGCGACTTGACCTTGTCGCCGTTCTTGTCGGCGCGATCGGCGATCTTCACGGTCGCCTCGCCCAGCCGGTGGAGCAGCGCGTGGACGCGGTCGGCGTCGGGCTCGCCCTTCTCGAGCTGCTTGCGGAGCGACTGAAGGTCGCGAAGGATGCCCTTTGCACCGGTGACATCCAGGTCGGCGAGCGCGGCCTCCCAGTCCTCGATCAGGTCGGCACCCTTCGCCGGCTTGGTCTCGTCCAGCCCGCGATTGATCGCGTTCAGTGTTGCGGCAAACTTCACGGCCATGTTGCTGATCCTCCAAATGGGCGAGTGCCCGGCGGAGAACGAGGGGTCCCGCCGATCGCTCCGGTTAGATCGGACTAACCTGCGTTAGAGTCGAGCGAGGCACAGAGGATGGCATGCTCGCTGTCGGTCAGTGCGGCGGCGGCGGCGGCACCCGCCGCGAGGTGCCTGACCAGCACCGCCCCTGCACCCGTCAGCGCAATCGTCTGGTAGCGCCGATCAGTGCCCCCAGCGCCCGCGCGAACCACCAGTCGGCGTGCGCGCAACCGGTCGATCAGGCGGGTAGTGCCGCCGCGGGTCAGTCCGAGCGTCTCGGCGAGCATGCTTGGCGGAACAGCACCTGCCGCGTGCAGGGCTGAGAGGAGCCGCCACTCGGCGACGCTCACGCGCTCTGCGGCGATTGCGGCGGAAACACGCGCGTCGCTCACGCGGACGATCGCCCGCAACTGCTCGATCAGGTTCAACACAGGCTGTTCAAAGACCGGGATGGTTGCTACGTCAACCATTAGGCGCTGATCGGTTGCATCCAGCGGTGAGCCCTGCTAGGCGCGCGGCGACCCCGATGGAGCCGCCCGCGGCCTCCTCCTCTTGCGGGTCGCACCCACTGGTCCGGAACAAGGAAGCACGCGTTCGTGGAAAGCGCCGGTATTCAGGCAAGCCTCAGCGGCCGCTACGCCACCGCGTTGTTCGAACTGGCGCGCGACGCGAAGACGATCGACCAGGTCGAGCAGAGCCTGGCCCGCGTCCGCCAGGCACTCGCCGAGTCGGCCGAGTTCCGCGCGCTGACCGCCAGCCCGGTCCTGGCGCGCGCCGACGCTGCCCGCGCTGTCGCCGCGGTGGCGCAGTCGCTCGGGCTGGACCCGACCACCACCAGCTTCCTCGGCGTGCTCGCCGAGAACCGCCGCCTGCGTGAGCTCGGCGCCGTGATCCGCGCCTATCGCACGCTCGCCGCGCAGCACCGCGGCGAGACCACGGCAGAGGTCACCTCCGCCCACCCGCTCACCGACGATCAGGTCGACAACCTTAAGCAGGCGCTGCGCCAGCGCGTCGGTCGCGAGGTCGCGGTCGACCTGTCGGTCGACCCTTCGCTGCTCGGCGGACTGGTCGTCCGGATCGGCAGTCAGATGATCGACAGTTCGATCCGCACCCGCCTCAACACTCTCGCACATGCCATGAAGGGCTGACGAATGGATATCCGCGCCGCCGAAATCTCCCGCGTCATTCGGGATCAGATCGCCAACTTCGGTACCGAGGCAGAGGTCAGCGAGACCGGCCAGGTGCTCTCCGTCGGTGACGGCATCGCACGCATCCACGGGCTCGACAACGTCCAGGCGGGCGAGATGGTCGAGTTCGCCAACGGCGTGCAGGGCATGGCGCTCAACCTGGAGGCCGACAACGTCGGCGTCGTGATCTTCGGCTCGGACGCCGAGATTCGCGAGGGCGACACGGTGAAGCGCACCGGGACCATCGTCGACGTGCCGGTCGGCAAGGGCCTGCTCGGCCGCGTGGTCGACGGCCTCGGCAACCCGATCGACGGCAAGGGTCCGATCGTCAGCGACCAGCGCAGCCGCGTCGAGGTGAAGGCGCCGGGCATCATCCCGCGCCAGTCGGTCTCGGAGCCGATGCAGTCGGGCCTGAAGGCGATCGACGCGCTCGTTCCCGTCGGCCGCGGACAGCGCGAGCTGATCATCGGCGACCGCCAGACCGGCAAGTCGGCCGTCGCGATCGACACCTTCATCAACCAGAAGGCGGCGAACGCGGGCACCGACGAGAAGAAGAAGCTCTACTGCGTCTATGTCGCGGTCGGCCAGAAGCGCTCCACGGTCGCGCAGCTCGTCCGCACGCTGGAGGAGAACGGCGCAATGGAGTATTCCATCGTCGTCGCCGCCACCGCGTCCGAGCCCGCGCCGATGCAGTTCCTGGCGCCCTACACCGGTGCCGCGATGGGCGAGTATTTCCGCGACAACGGCATGCACGCGCTGATCGTATTCGACGACCTGTCGAAGCAGGCCGTCGCCTACCGCCAGATGTCGCTGCTGCTGCGCCGCCCGCCGGGCCGCGAGGCTTATCCGGGCGACGTGTTCTATCTCCACAGCCGCCTGCTGGAGCGCGCCGCCAAGATGTCGGACGCGAACGGTGGCGGATCGCTCACCGCGCTGCCGATCATCGAGACTCAGGCGGGCGACGTGTCGGCCTACATTCCGACCAACGTGATCTCGATCACCGACGGCCAGATCTTCCTGGAGACCGACCTGTTTTTCGCGGGCATCCGCCCGGCGATCAACGTCGGCCTGTCGGTCAGCCGCGTCGGCTCCGCCGCGCAGACCAAGGCGATGAAGAAGGTCGCCGGATCGATCAAGCTTGAGCTCGCGCAGTATCGCGAGATGGCGGCGTTTGCGCAGTTTGGCTCGGACCTCGATGCTTCCACCCAGAAGCTGCTCAATCGCGGCGCGCGCCTGACGGAGCTCCTGAAGCAGCCGCAGTTCTCACCGCTGCCGTTCGAGGAGCAGGTGGTGTCGATCTTTGCGGGCACGCAGGGCTTCCTCGACACCGTGCCGACCGCCGACGTGACCCGCTACGAGGCGGCGCTGCTCGCCCACATGCGTGCGAACGAGAGCGGCGTGCTGGCCGCGATCCGCGACAGCAAGGACCTGGGCGACGACACCAAGTCGAAGCTCAAGGCCGCGCTGGAGAGCTTCGCGAAGACGTTTGCGTAATCACCTCGTCACCCCGGCGACAGGGCTTTCCCGTCAAAGTAGTACTTTGACGGGGCCCAAGACCGGGGTCCAGAGCCAGGAGCGGCACCGCCCGTGACCCTGGATCCCGGCCTCCGCCGGGATGACGGCAGAAAGAGACGAGATGGCAAGCTTAAAGGCCCTCAAGCTTCGCATCGGCTCGGTGAAGTCGACGCAGAAGATCACCAAGGCGATGAAGATGGTCGCCGCCGCCAAGCTGCGCCGCGCGCAGGAGGCGGCGGAGGCCGGGCGCCCCTATGCGCAGACGCTGGAGCGCGTGGTGGCGAGCCTCGCCGGCAAGGTCCAGATCGGCGAAGGCTCGTCCCCGCTGCTCGCCGGGACGGGCAAGCAGGACGTCCACCTGTTCGTGGTCGCGACCAGCGATCGCGGCCTCGCCGGCGCGTTCAACACCAACATCGCCCGCCTGGCCCGCCGCCGCGCCGATGAGCTCATCGCGCAGGGCAAGACGGTCAAGTTCTACACCATCGGTCGCAAGGGGCGCGCGGCGCTCGCCCGCATCTACCGCGACCGCATGGCGCACGGGATCGAGCCCGGCGACCTCGGCAAGCTGACCTTTGCCGACGCGCGCGGTTACGCCGACGACCTGATCCGCCGCTACTTGAACGGCGAGTTCGACGTCGCGCACCTGTTCTTCTCGACCTTCAAGTCGGTGCTGGCGCAGGAGCCGACCGAGCAGCAGATCATCCCGGTGCAGGTCAAGGTCTCGGCAACGCCGTCTGCGGATTCAGGCATGGCCGCGGTCGAGTACGAGCCCGACGAGGAGTCGATCCTGGCCGAGCTGCTGCCGCGCAACATCGCGATCCAGCTGTTCCGCGCGATGCGGGAGAATGCCGCGTCCGAGCAGGGCAGCAAGATGACCGCGATGGACAATGCGACCCGCAACGCCGGCGACCTCATCAACCGGCTGACCATCGAATACAACCGCACCCGCCAGGCCGCGATCACGACCGAGCTGGTGGAGATCATCTCGGGCGCCGAAGCGCTCTAAGTTACGACAGGCAAGGAAGCACATATGGCAACGCTCGCCGAAGACATTCGCCCGACGCAGGACACGGGCACCAGCAACAACGTGGGCCGGATCAGCCAGATCATCGGCGCGGTCGTCGACGTGGCGTTCGACGGCAACCTGCCGGCGATCCTGTCCGCGCTTGAGACCGACAACAACGGCACCCGCCTGGTGCTGGAGGTCGCGCAGCACCTGGGCGAGAACACCGTCCGCACTATCGCTATGGACGCGACCGACGGCCTGACCCGCGGCCAGACCGTCAAGGACACGGGTTCGCAAATCCGCGTGCCGGTCGGTCCCAAGACGCTCGGCCGCATCATGAACGTGATCGGCGAGCCGATCGACGAGCGCGGTCCGATCGACGCGGAGGCGAGCGCGCCGATCCACGCCGCCGCCCCCGCCTTCGTCGACCAGTCGACCGAGAGCGCGATCCTGGTCACCGGCATCAAGGTGATTGACCTGCTCGCGCCGTACGCGAAGGGCGGCAAGATCGGACTGTTCGGCGGCGCCGGCGTCGGCAAGACCGTGCTGATCCAGGAGCTGATCAACAACATCGCCAAGGGCCACGGCGGCACGTCGGTGTTCGCGGGCGTGGGCGAGCGTACCCGCGAGGGCAACGACCTCTACCACGAGTTCCTCGACGCGAACGTCATCGCCAAGGATGCGGACGGCAACCCGACAAGCGAGGGGTCGAAGGTCGCGCTGGTGTTCGGCCAGATGAACGAGCCGCCGGGGGCGCGCGCCCGCGTCGCGTTGTCGGGCCTGACCATGGCCGAGTATTTCCGCGACCAGGAGGGGCAGGACGTGCTCTTCTTCGTCGACAACATCTTCCGCTTCACCCAGGCGGGCGCAGAGGTGTCGGCGCTGCTCGGCCGTATTCCGTCGGCCGTGGGCTACCAGCCGACGTTGTCGACCGACATGGGCGCGCTGCAGGAGCGCATCACCTCCACCAACAAGGGGTCGATCACCTCGGTGCAGGCCGTGTACGTGCCCGCGGACGATCTGACCGACCCGGCGCCGGCGACCTCGTTCGCCCACCTCGACGCGACGACCGTGCTCAACCGCGCGATCTCGGAGCTGGGCATCTACCCGGCAGTGGATCCGCTCGATTCGACCTCGCGCGTGCTCACCCCGGCGATCGTCGGCCAGGAGCATTACGAGACGGCGCGCCGCGTTCAGGAGACGCTGCAGAAGTACAAGGCGCTGCAGGACATCATCGCCATCCTCGGCATGGACGAGCTGTCCGAAGAGGACAAGGTGACCGTCACCCGCGCCCGCAAGATCCAGCGCTTCCTCAGCCAGCCGTTCCACGTCGCCGAGGTCTTCACCGGCATCAGCGGCAAGTTCGTCCAGATCGAGGACACGGTGAAGTCGTTCAAGGCGGTGGTCGACGGCGAGTACGACCATCTGCCGGAGAGCGCCTTCTACATGGTCGGCGGCATCGAAGAGGCCGTCGCCAAGGCGCAGAAGCTGGCCGAAGAAGCGTAACTGACCTTGAACCCTCGCTCCTGTGGGTGAGAGGGTTGAGAGAGGGGCCGTGTCGTGAGCGTCCCTCCCTCCCAATGACTGCCCCTCTCCCCGACCCTCTCCCTACAGGGGAGAGGGAGAAGGTAATCCAATGCTGCATTTCGAACTCGTGACGCCTGAACGCCTGGTCCGCTCCGAGGACGTCTACATGGTCGTGGTGCCCGGCACGGAGGGCGACTTCGGCGTGCTGGAGAATCATGCGCCGCTGATGTCGACGATCCGCGACGGCGAGCTTGCGATCTACCGCACGCAGGGCTCGACGCCCGAGACAATCCGCATCGAGGGCGGCTTCGCCGAGGTGAACGGCGTCGGGCTGGTTGTGCTGGCGGAGGCGGTCACGGGCTGAGGTGCTCGCGCGTATCTACTCGCCAGCCGTTCGTCCTGAGTAGCTACTGAGCCCCGGCGAAGGCGCGTATCGAAGGGCACGTGACTTGGCTGTCCTTCGATACGCCGCTTCGACAAGCTCAGCGGCTACTCAGGACAATTGGATGAATTAGTCACAACCCTACTCACCGTGGTTAGGCAATTCTAAAGCCTTAGCCCCTAGTTCCTGTGCCACTTTGGTGCGGGTCGGTCCCGCGCAAGCGAGGGGCGGGATGAGCGCTTTCGGTCGACGTAATGGATTGAGCGGCACGCCCGGCGCACGGCCGGCATTCGGCGTGGCCCGGCCGATGCAGGGTGGGCCGGCGCGCGCCGACGGGCCCGAAGGCGGCGAGCAGTTCCCGCCGCTCCATCCCGGTGCCCTCCCCGGCATGGCGGAGAGCGACGCGTCAGCGCCGCTCGAGCCGACCGCCGCCAGCAGCGACGCGATGACCCGGCTCGCCGAGCGTCAGGCCGCGTCCGCCGAGTCGGGCTCCAGCCGCGTCGAGGGCTTCGAGAGCTCGATCCACCGCATCAAGGAGCAGGTGCTGCCGCGCCTGCTGGAGCGCGTCGATCCCGAAGCCGCCGCGACCCTCAGCAAGGACGAGCTGGCCGAGGAGTTCCGCCCGATCATCGGCGAGGTGCTCGCCGAGCTGAAGCTGACGCTCAACCGCCGCGAACAGTTCGCGCTGGAAAAGGTGCTGGTCGACGAGCTGCTCGGCCTAGGACCGCTCGAAGAGCTGCTCTCCGACCCGGCGATCTCCGACATCATGGTCAACGGCCCCGAGCAGACCTTTATCGAGCGCAAGGGCCGGCTTGAGCTCGCCGCCATCCAGTTCCGCGACGAGGAGCATCTGTTCCAGATCGCGCAGCGCATCTGCAACTCGGTCGGCCGCCGCGTCGACCAGACCACCCCGCTCGCCGACGCGCGCCTGAAGGACGGCAGCCGCGTCAACGTGATCGTCCCGCCGCTCAGCCTCAAGGGCACGGCGATCTCGATCCGCAAATTCTCAGACAAGCCGATCACGCTCGACATGATGGCGGGGTTCGGGTCTATGTCGCCCAAGATGGCGACCGCGCTCAAGATCGCGGGTGCCAGCCGGTTCAACATCGTCATCTCGGGCGGTACCGGCTCGGGCAAGACGACGATGCTGAACGCCCTGTCGAAGATGATCGACCCGGGCGAGCGCGTGCTGACGATCGAGGACGCGGCCGAGCTTCGCCTCCAGCAGCCGCACTGGCTGCCGCTCGAAACTCGTCCGCCGAATCTGGAGGGTCAGGGCGAGATCACGATTCGCGACCTGGTCAAGAACGCGCTGCGTATGCGCCCCGACCGGATCATCCTGGGCGAGATCCGCGGTAGCGAGTGCTTCGACCTGCTGTCGGCCATGAACACCGGCCACGACGGGTCGATGTGCACGCTCCACTCCAACTCCCCGCGCGAGTGCCTGGGGCGTATGGAGAACATGGTCATGATGGGCGACATCAAGATTCCGAAGGAGGCGATCAGCCGTCAGATCGCGGACTCGGTCGACCTGATCGTCCAGGTCAAGCGCCTGCGCGATGGCAGCCGCCGCGTGACCAACGTGACGGAGGTCATCGGCATGGAAGGCCCGGTGATCGTCACGCAGGAGCTGTTCAAGTTCGAGTATCTGGACGAGTCGGCCGACGGCAAGATCATCGGCGAGTACCGCTCGATGGGCCTGCGTCCGTACACGCTCGACAAGGCGCGACAGTTCGGGTTCGACCAGGCGCTGCTGGAGGCGTGTCTATAAGCTAAGTGCTCCCGCGCGTGCGGGAGCCCAGAGCCGAAGCCGGTACCTTTCGTTATCCTGGGCTCACGCGTCGACGGTCTCGACCGACGCTTCGTCCTTGGACGTAAGGCGCTCCGCCTTGCGCGCGCGGTCGGCATCACGCATCGCCGACAAGAGCCGCGGCGCAACCGAGGCGGGCAACCCGCCGCTCACCCAGCGCACGACGTTCAGGCCGCCCGCGCCAGCTTGGCCGCCAGGCCCCGGCGAAAGCGCCGCTCTGTCACCGCGCGGCGCCGCACGCCGATGCTGTCGACCAGCAGCTCATACTGCTCCTGCGTGAAGCCCGCGTCCAGAAACGCCTTTACCGCGTCGCCGGGCACCACATATCCATAATGCCAGGAGATCACCGCCATGCGGCGGAGCGCCTCCAGCTGCGGATCGGCGAGGCGCGGATTGTGGCTGCGCCCGCCGAAAACCGCACCCATCGCGACCGAGAGGGCACCGGGCGCGCGCAGCGACGACAGCTTGTCTCGCTCGGCCAGCATGATCACCGACCATTCCAGGGCCGAGAAGCCGGTCGTCCGGCGCGGCTCGGCCGCGTCGCCTGCCGGGCTGCCCGCCGCTGCTTCGCTGAAGTTCAGATAGGCCATGGTTCCGGCTCCCTTCTGCCAAGCGGTGGACCAGCTGTCCCTTACCGCTGCCGCTCACTTCTATACTGATGGGTATAGAAAGGGCGCCCCGAACCGTCAACCGCTTTCTGTACCGGCCGTTATTTTTGTGCAAGTGATGATTTCACCCTCGGCGACCGTGACCGGCCACGGCGTCAGCGACGCGCCCGTGCACGGCCCGCCCAGGCACAGCCCGTCCGCGATCCGGAACACCGCGCCGTGCCAGCTGCACACGATCAGCGTGCCGTCGGGCGAGAGATAGTCGTCGAGCCGGGCCGCGAGCGGAACGCCGGCGTGCGGGCAGCGATCGACGTAGCCGGTGACCACGCCGCCCTGCCGCACGACGAAGCCGTGGAAGCGACCGGCGCGCAGCTGCAGGACGTAGTTGCGGGCGGTGCCGTCGGGAATCTGGTCGAGCGGACCGAGCCGTACGCCGGGCGGAGTCGCGAAGAGCCGCTCGATCCCGGTCACGCCGGATCGGCGTCGGGCTGCCGGTCGGGATGCGCCGCCTGGACCGCCGGCAGCGCCGCCGCTGCATTGTGCGCCGCCATCAGGCGTGGGTACGGCGCGAGGTCGACGTTGAAGCGCCGCGCGGAATAGACCTGCGGCACGAGATAGCAGTCGACCAGCCCCGGTGCGTCGCCGTGGGCGAAGGCGCCGCCGACCGCTGCGACATGCTGCTCCAGCGCGGCGAACCCGAGCGCGATCCATCGCGCCGCCCAGGCGTCCACCGTCGCCTGATCGGCCGCGAAATCATGGCGCAGCGCGCGAAGCACCCGCAGGTTATTGAGCGGGTGGATGTCGCACGCGATCAGCGCCGCCATCGCCCGCACGCGGGCGCGCGCGGCTCGATCGGCGGGGAGCAGCGGCGGCGCCGGCCAGCGCTCCTCGACCCACTCGATGATCGCGGGGCTCTGGGTCAGAACCTGCCCATCCGCCTCCAGCGCGGGCACCAGCCCCTGCGGCGCGAGCGCCAGGTAATCGGCCGCGCCCTGCTCGTCCCGGCGCAGGTCGTGCGACACCTGCGTGTAGGCGACGCCCTTCAGCGCGAGCGCGATCCGCACCCGGTAGGCGGTGCTGGAGCGCCAGTAACCGTGAAGGACGGGCTGGCTCACGCGCTGCCGCTCAGCCGAGCTTGGCCGCGACCAGCGCCTTCAGGTCTGCCTGCGGCCGCGCGCCGACGTGGCTGATCACCTCCGCCGCGCAGATCGCGCCCTGCACCAAGCAGGCATCGAGCGCCTTGCCGGCGGCGATGCCATGGAGCACGCCGGCGGCGAACAGGTCCCCTGCGCCCGTCGTGTCGACGACCGACGCGACCGGCTGCGCGTGCACGCCGAAGCGGACCTTGCCGGTGATCGCATAAGCGCCGTGCTCGCCGCGCGTCACCACAAGCACGTTGACCTGCGGCGCCACCTGCTCGATCGCGGCCTCCAGATCATCGGTCCGGGCGAGCGCGCACAGCTCCGCCTCGTTCGCGAAAAGGATGTTGATCAGCCGGTCGGCGAGGAGCTGGCGAAAATCGTCGCCGTGCCGCGCAATGCAGAACACGTCGGATAGGGTGAAGGCGACGATCTTGCCGGACTGGCGCGCCAGGTCGATCGCCTCGCGCATCGCCGCGCGCGGCTCCTCCGGATCCCACAGATAACCCTCGAGATAGAGGATCTTGCAGGCGCGGATCATGTCGCGGTCGAGTGCTGCGGCCGGCAGGAACTGCGACGCGCCGAGGAAGGTGTTCATGGTCCGCTGCCCGTCGGGCGTCACGAAGATCAGGCAGCGGGCGGTCGCCGGATCGCCGCTCCGCGCGGCCGTCGTGAAGTCGACGCCCGCCGCCTTGATGTCGTGCGCGAAGACCTGGCCGAGCTGGTCGTCGGCGACCTGGCCGATGAACCCGCAGGTGCCCCCGAGCGCCGCGATCCCGGCGACGGTGTTGGCGGCGGATCCGCCGCTCACCTCCTGCCCCGGCCCCATCTTGGCGTAGAGCGCGTCGGCCTCCTCCGGCGAGAACACCAGCTGCATCGAGCCCTTGTTCATGCCCTCGGCGACGATGAAGGCGTCGTCGGCGGGGGCGAGGATATCGACGATGGCGTTGCCGATCGCGACAACGTCGTAGCTGGTGGTCACGCACTTCTCCTGAACTGACTGGCGCTCGCCGTAGGGGGTGGCGACGCGGAGGGCAATGCGACTGCTCACACCCCGACGCAGCACACCGAACTCCGTCCGTGCTGAGTAGAGACCGAGTAGCTGCGGCACGCAGCGTATTAAGGGAGTGTCAGGCCGGATCGTCACCCGGACGATCCTGAAGGGTGCGGGGCATCCTCCACCTGACGCTTATCGAAGCACCTGGCTTACGCGGAACAGTCCTGCGATACGCGCCATTGCTCAGTCGCTACTCAGGACGAATGGGGGGTTTGGACCCTTCGCATCTCTTACCCAGCGCACTACAGCCACCCCCGTGCTCCCCGCCTTTCTTCTCTCGCTCGCGCAACTCGGCGATCGGCGCACCCTGGCAGTGCTCGCCAAGTCGCTCGTGCTGACGCTGGTGCTGCTCGGGACGTTCGGCGCCGCGCTGTGGTGGGGTGCGGTGGAGGCGGCGCGCTGGGCGGGGTGGGAGAGCTGGTCGGGGCTCGCGGGCGTGGCCGCGCTGCTGGGCGGCGTGCTGCTCGGTTGGCTGATCTTTCGGGCGATCGCGATCTTCGCGGTCGGCGTGTTCGCCGACGACGTGGTCGCCGCCGTCGAGGCGCGCCACTACCCGGACGCGCTCGCCCGCGCACGCCCCGTGCCGCTCGGCCGATCGATCGCGATGGGGCTCGGCGCCGCGGGACGAACGGTCGCGATCAACCTTGCCGCACTGCCGCTCTACGTGCTGCTGCTCGCGACCGGCGTCGGCACGCCGATCGGCTTCTTCGCGGTGAACGCGCTGCTGCTCGGCCGCGATCTCGGCGACATGATCGCGGCGCGACACATCGATCAACGCGGCTTGCCGTCGTTCCGCCGCGCGACCCGCCTGCCGCGGCTGCTGCTCGGCGCGGCCGGCACCGCGCTGCTCCTCGTGCCGATCGTCAACCTGCTCGCGCCGATCGTCGCGGCGGCGATGGCGACCCACCTGTTCCATCGGAGACTTGCCCCATGAAGGCCCCCTACGCGCTTCCGCTCCTCGCCCTGCTCGGCGCCTGCGTCGCGGCGGAGGCGCCGCCCGCGACGCCGTATCGCGGGCCCCCGCCGCCCCGGACCTACTCCACGCTCGGGCTGGAGCGGGTGATGGGCCAGACCGCGCGGGGGCTGACGACGCTGTTCGGCGCGGCCGACGCGGAGGTGACGGAGGGCGCTTCGCGCAAGCTGCAGTTCGGCAGCCGCATCTGCGTGCTCGACGCCTATCTCTACGCCCGCGGCACCGGCGAACCCGTCGTCACCCACGTCGACGCTCGCCAGCGCGACGGCAGTGCGATCGACCGGGCGAGCTGCGTCGCGGCGCTCAGCCGGCGGGAGGGCGGCAAGTAGCGCTTGTGCTCGCGCCGCCGGGCGCTACGACCGATGGCGGGGCGACGAGGACGGGGGCAACGCGTTGGGTTCTGAGTGGGCGGTCCGGGCCAGCGGGCTGGTGAAGCGGTTCGGTGATCGCAACGTGGTCGACGGCGTCGACGTGGCGGTGCCGCCCGGCACCATCTACGGCGTGCTCGGCCCCAACGGCGCGGGCAAGACCACGACGCTGCGCATGCTGCTCGGCATCATCGAGCCGGACGAGGGCGAGCGGACGCTGCTCGACGCCGCGCATCCGCGCGAGGCGAGCGACCGGGTCGGCTACCTGCCGGAGGAGCGCGGGCTGTACCCGGGCATGAAGGCGTTCGAGGCAATCGCCTTCATGGGCGCGCTGCGCGGGCTGGACTGGGGCACGGGGCGCAAGCGCGCGCGGCTGCTGCTGGAGGACGCGAACCTGGGCCACGCCGCCGACAGCAAGATCAAGAAGCTGTCCAAGGGCATGGCGCAGCTCGTCCAGCTGCTCGGCTCGGTCGTCCACGATCCCGAACTGCTGGTGCTCGACGAGCCCTTCTCCGGCCTCGATCCCGTCAACCAGGAGCGGCTGGAGGCGATGATCCTGGCGCAGCGCGCGCGCGGCGCGACCATACTCTTCTCCACTCACGTCATGGCGAATGCCGAGCGGCTGTGCGACCGGTTGACCATCATCGCCGGCGGCAAGGTGCGGTTCGAGGGCACGGTGGACGAGGCGCGCGCCACTCTGCCGATCCGCGCACGCTACATGCCGCATCATCCGGACGCGGGCATCCGCGCGCTGCTGCCCGCCGACGCGCAGGAGGAAGGCCAGGGGTGGGTATTCACCCTGCCGCCGGAAGGGATCGAGGGGGTGCTGGTGAAGCTGATCGACGCCGGATACGGCATATCGGGCCTGTCGATCGAGCCCGCGCGGCTCCACGACGCCTTTGTCCGCATCGTCGGTCGTGACGCGCTGGAGGCGGCGGCATGATCCGCAACAAGCTGGTCCGCCAGACCCTCACCGTGGCGCGACGCGACTTCATCGCAACCGTGTTCACGCCCACCTTCCTCATCTTCCTGCTCGCGCCACTCATCATGCTGTCGTTCGGCGCGGTCGGCGGGATCGGGGCGGCGACCATGGCGTCGAGCTCCGCCGACAAGTCGCGGATCGTCGCGATCGCGAGCCCCGCCGATGCCCGCGCGCTGATCGCCGCGGACCGCAATCTGCGCGGGCTCTACCGCCGCCGCGAAGGGCCGCCGGCGCTCGTCATCCAGTCGCCGGGCGGCGACGAGGCGGCACAGGCGCGTCGGGCGTTTGACGCCAAGGACACGGACCCGACGGCGGTGCTCTATGGTCCGCTGAGCCGTCCGACCGTGCTCCATGTGCCCGTCAGCGTCCGCCACGCCGACTATCTCGCGCGGCTCGCCGAGGAGGCGCTGCGGTCCCAGCGCCTCGGTGGCGAGACCCGCCTGTCGGTCGCAACCAAGCAGGCGTATAGCGCCGCGGCCGGGCGCACGTCCCAGCGCGGATCGAACCAGGCGGCGTTTTTCGCGGTGTTCGGCCTGTTTATCCTGACCCTGATGCTTGCCGGACAGGCGGTCGGCACCATGGCGGAGGAGCGGTCGAACAAGGTGATAGAGGTGCTCGCCGCCGCGGTGCCGCTGGAGAGCGTGTTCCTAGGCAAGCTGCTCGGCATGTTCGGAGTCGCCATCCTGTTCGTCGCCTTCTGGGGCACGATCGTGGTCAACGTCGGCCAGCTGCTCCCGGGCAACTTCGCACGCGCCTTCGCGGAAGTGGGGCCGGCGGTGGGGCCGTTATTCGCGCTGCTGTTCTTCGGTTATTTCACCATGGCCTATCTGCTGCTCGGTTCGGTGTTCCTAGGGATCGGCGCGCAGGCATCGACTCCGCGCGAGATCCAGATGTTGTCGCTTCCAATCACGATCTTCCAGGTCGCGATGTTCGGGCTGAGCCAGGCGGCGGCGACGAACCCGGACTCGGGCCTGACCCGTTTCGCCGAGATCTTTCCCTTCTCCTCCCCCTTCGCGATGGCGGCGCGTGCAGCCAACAAGCCGGAGATCTGGCCGCATTTGCTGGCGCTCGGCTGGCAGGCGCTGTGGGTTGCGGCGACGATTTGGCTCGGCGCGCGGCTGTTCCGGCGCGGCGTGCTCCAGTCGGGCAGCCCGGCGTTTTGGAAGCGTGGACGGACGGCGAAGACGCTTGAGGCCGGGTCGCACCTGCCGGCCTGATCGTCACCCCGGCGGACGCTGGGGTATTTCGCTATCAAGCGTACCCCTGCGGCGCGAGCTCCCAGCTTGCACTGGGATGACGGGAGAGGCGTACTATATTCCGCACATGACCGATCGCCGCACCCTGCTCGCCTCCGCCGTGCTCGGCACCGCGGGTGTTCTCCTGCCCCGTTCCGCCGACGCCAGGTACGAGGTCACGCTTCCCGATGCGGAGTGGCGCAAGCGGCTAACGCCGGCGGCGTACCAGGTGCTGCGCCACGAGGACACGGAGCGGCCCTACTCCAGCCCGCTCAACGGCGAGAAGCGCTCGGGCGTGTTCGCCTGTGCCGGGTGTAAGCTGCCGCTGTTCACCTCCCGCACGAAGTTCGAGAGCGGAACGGGTTGGCCGAGCTTTTGGGCGCCGCTGCCGAATGCGGTCGCGACCCGGACCGACCGGACGCTCGGGATGGCGCGGACGGAGGTGCACTGCCGGCGCTGCGGCGGGCACCTGGGCCACGTCTTCGACGACGGGCCGAAGCCGACCGGCAAGCGTTACTGCATGAACGGCGTGGCGATGACGTTCGCGCCGCGCAGCTTCGGCTGAGCGCTGGCGTCTACTCGAGTTCGAGAGTGAAGCTCGCCGCGCGCTGCGCCGCGACGATCGGCGCGGGCGACACCGCCGCCATGGTAACGTTCGGCAGCGGCGCGACGTCACGCTCCGGCGCGCCGTCGGCGTAGATGAAGCCGTTCACCGGGTAGGTGGAGGTGCCGAGCCCGCCGTTTCCGGCGTACCAGACCTTGACCCGGCTCCAGTCGCCGGCGTCCGACACGTCGACCGCGCGCACGTCGCGCTCGATCCCGCCGCGCCGCGACCAGTTGGCGTGGGTCAGCAGCACCTCGCGCTCGCTCACCACGCGCGAGACCATCGCGACATGACCGAGCCGCATCCGCCCCGACGCGGCAAAGGACATCACCGCGCCCTTCTTCGGCGCCGAGCCGCGGGCGTACTTGCCGGCCGCCTGGCCCCACCAGGTGTGCGCATTGCCGTGGATGTTCACGCCGCTGATCTCCCGGGCGTAGGGGGCGCACTGCCAGAAGCGGGCAGTCGCCGGCGCTGCCGCCAGGGTGCACGACGCCAATGCGGCAAGCGCCGCCAAACCACGTACCATCATCTGAGGAAGACCCCCCGGTCCCGCTGAAAACTCGATGAGGTGTGGTTACCGCGTCCCTCGCGAAAGCGAAGCACGCGGCGGCGAGATGCGTCGGTTTTCCGGTGAAACGTGGACGGTTTCAAACCCGCAAACGGCTCGCCGCGCCAGCCACTCACCTTATCGGGGAAGTTTCCAAAAGGTGGCGGCGACTCGCTGTTTCACTTTCATGACTCGGTTCGTCGCAACCTTTGTTGCGGTGCAGCGGTATCCATGCTCCCTTGCTGAATGCCGGACGACGAGCGGTTAAGGGGTGGGTTAACCATTCGGGCGCATGTTCCGGTCGCAACATCGGGTGGGGTGGGAACATGGCTTCACGCATGAAACCGGCAGAGGGCGCGATGACGCTGGCCGAGATGAAGGAATTCGCGACATTCAGCGCGGCGACGCAGCGCTACATCCGTCGCTCGCTCGACATCGGGCTGGACCGCGAGGATGCGCTGCTGCGCTGGTCGCGCGACGTGGTGGAGGCAGCCTCAATCCGCGCCCAGGCCCGGATGTACGATCGCCTGCCCGACCTGCGCGCGACGGTGCCGGACGACAGCTCGCTCGATACGGTGGAGCCGTTCATGGCGCCGCTGATCACCGTCTCCGCCTTCGACCTGGGTCAGGGACGGCTGCCGACCTTCTCCGCCTATCGCTTCCTCTACGAGCGGCTGATCGGTGCGGAGGTGCGGCCGTGGCTGCCCGCCGCCTTCTGCGCGGCGGCGGCGCTGCCGACGCTGCACCCGGACCTGCGCCGCAAGCTGCTCCAGTCGATCAGCGAGGCGGCGGCCACCGCCAGCGGCTGGTCGTCACGCAAGCCCGCCTTCTTCCCCTATTGGGTGGAGAAGGTGAGCGACCTGGCGCTGCCGAATTAGGAGCGGGCGGCGTGCGGTTTGCGCGAGCAAACCGCCGACTCGCCACGTCGGGCAGCAGGGCGGCGCAGTCGTACTGTCTGACGACGTGGCATCACCGACACGCACGCCAGCCGGCGGCGCGGTTCGCCTGGTCTAGGTGAAAGTGGTCGCGGTGCGCGGCGTTGTAGTCGGGCGACAGCACGGTCGCGAACAGGTGGCACGCGCCGTCGCGCACCTCGCGCAGGAAGGCGGGCTTGGCGCCCGCCCCCGACCAGTCGCGCACCACCGACACGCGCGTGCCGTTCGCCAGCACGAAGCCCGCGACGTCCAGCGCATTGGCGCGGGCATGCTCGCTCCAGTCGCCCGCCGATCGCCCGTACATGCGTCGGCAGGAGTAGCTGCCGAAGTGCTCGATCGTGCGCACGCGGCTGCCGAAGTGACGCTCGGCGGCGGGCTGGAGCACGTTCCACTCCCACATGGCGAGGGCGGCGGCGACCGGGCACGCCATCCCGACGCCGCGCGGCGCGAAGCCGATCCGGCGCGCGCCTTCTGCCGGTAGCCGCACCGCATCGTCGTAGCCGCACTGCCCGGCAGTGACGGAGGCCAGCGCCTGGTACGCGATGCCCGCCTTGTCGAGCAGCGCGCGGCAGGCGGGGAAATCGTCGCCCAGGTCGGCGAGCTTGCCGGCCGTGAACATGCCTGGCGGCTCGGCGAGGTCAAGCGGAGTCCACGGCAGGTCCTGCGGTCGCGACTTGGCAAAGGCATAGAGCGCGAAGGCGATCGCGAGCAGGACCGCGACCAGCGTCGCCGTGCCGAGCAGGCGGCGGATCGCCCTCATGCGCGCCGCACGCTCGCCAACGGCTCGGCGGTGACCGGATAGCCGAGATCGTCGGGGATGCAGAGGTGGTCGACGCCGTTCCGCGCCTCGACCCACGGCGTCACTGTGCGAATCGGGTGCGCGCGCGCGTCGGCGACCGCTTCGTTGAAGCTGCGATATCGTGCCAACCGCTCAAGCGTCCGCCGGGTCGGGAAGATCAGCGACGCGCGCCCCGCCGCCGCGTCGGCCAGCACCTCGGCCGCCGTGGTCCAGAACAGCCGGCTGTTCTCCGTGCCGTCGACCGACGGCTCCGGCGCGCGGTCGTCCCAGCGGGTGAGATAAAAGCGCGTGTCGAACACGCGGGCGTGCAGCCCGAGCGGGAGCCAGCGGGCGAACGGCACCAGCTGGTCGAGATCGATCCCCTCGTCCTTCAGCACGGCGCCGATCGTCGCCCCGCCGTGCAGTTGTTCCCGCATTGCCGCGATCCGAACCGCGGTGGGTGCCGGCACGACCGCCGGCGCGATCCCCGCTTCCTCGATCGCCTCGCGCGTCGCGGCGATCCGCGCCGCTGACTCGTCGTGGCCGCCGAGTGCCTGGTCGCCGGCGTCGATCCGCCCGCCCGGGAACACCAGCGCGCCGCCCGCGAACCGCATCGCGCGCGACCGCTCCAGCATCAGCAGTTCGGGCGCGCCCGCCCCCTCGCGCATCACGATCACCGTGGCGGCGGGGATCGGGCTCTCGTCAGACACGCTTCAGCCGCACGATCGCCGCATCGAGCGCGGAGAGGAAGCGTGAGCGATCTTCCTTGGCGAACGGCTTCGGCCCGCCGATCCCCTCGCCGAGACCCGCGCGCAGGTCGGCCATGATCGCGCGCGTCGCGACCGCGCCGCCGATCGACGCGGTCGTGAACGGCTTACCGGTCGGCGCCAGCACGGTAGCGCCCGCCTTCAGGCAGCGATCGGCGAGCAGGATATCGGCGGTGACGACGATGCTCGCGGCGTCCGCGCGTTCCGCGATCCAGTCGTCGGCCGCGTCGAACCCGTCGGACACGACCACCCGCTCGATCAGCGGATGATCGGGCACGCGAAACGGCGCATTGCTGACCAGCGTCACCGGCACCACCGTCCGCCACGCCACGCGGTACACCTCGTCCTTCACCGGACAGGCGTCCGCGTCGACGAGGATGCGCAGGCTCACGGCCGGCGCGGTGCCCTGGGGCCGGCCGGCCGCGCCTTGTAGCCGCCGGGCGCACGCTGCTGCATCGGCCGGTTCGGTCCCCGCGGCGCACCGCGGCCGCCGCCCTGCCCGCCCTGCGGCGGTGGGCCCTGCGGCGCCGGCACGATCACGGCGTCGTCGTCCTCGCTCATCGTCCGGCGCACCTGATCGGCGACCCGGTCGGCGATCGCGCGCGGCACCTGGAAGAAGGTGTCGCTGTGCCCGATCCGGATCGCGCCCACCTCCGTCTTGGTGATGTGCGCGCGGCGGCAGATCAGCGGCAGGATCCAGCGCGGATCGGCATTCTGGCGCCGCCCTAGCTCCATCCGGAACCACACGGTGTCGTCGAACCCCGGACGATGGACCCGCTCGGGCGCCGGGCCGCGCTCGATCAGCTCCTCGGGTTCGGGCAACGCGGCGCGGTGCGCGCGGACCAGCAGCGCCGCGATCTCCTCCGCCGACCGCTCGGCGAGCAGCCGCTCGGCCAGCGCCTTGTCCTCGTCGTCGACCTCGACCGGCGCGAGCAGCGCACCCAGCAACCGCTCGCGATCCTGCGCGCGAATGTCCTCGGGCGACGGCACGTCGATCCACTCGGCGTTGATGCGCGCGCCGCGCAGCATCATCTCCGTCCGACGGCGGCGCGGGTATGGAACGATCAGCACCGCCGTTCCCTTCTTGCCCGCACGCCCCGTCCGGCCGGAGCGGTGCTGGAGTGCCTCCGCGTCGCGCGGCAGCTCGACGTGAACGACCAGGGAGAGCGTCGGCAGGTCGATGCCGCGCGCCGCAACGTCGGTCGCGACGCAGACGCGGGCGCGCCGGTCGCGGAGCGCCTGCAGCGCGTGGTTGCGTTCGTTCTGGCTGTGCTCGCCCGACAGCGCGACCGCGGAGAAGCCGCGCTCCACCAGGCTGGCGTGCAGGTGACGCACGTTGTCGCGGGTAGCGCAGAACAGGATCGCGGTCTCCGCCTCGTGGAAGCGAAGCAGGTTGATGACCGCGTGCTCGATGTCCGACGGTGCGACCGCCATCGCCTGATAGGTGATGTCGCCGTGCCCGCGCGCTTCGCTGGCGGTCTCGATGCGAAGCGCGTCGCGCTGGTACTTGCGGGCGAGCGCCACGATCGGCTTTGGCATGGTGGCGGAGAAGAGGAGTGTGCGGCGCTCGCTCGGCGTCGCGTCGAGCAGCGCCTCGAGGTCCTCGCGGAAGCCCATGTCGAGCATCTCGTCCGCCTCGTCGAGGACGGCCGCCCGGACGTGGCTGAGATCGAGCGCCCCGCGCTCCTCATGGTCGCGCAGGCGGCCCGGCGTCCCGACGACGATGTGGGCGCCGGCGTTCAGCGCGCGGCGCTCCTTGGACGCGTCCATCCCGCCGACACAGGTCGCGATCCGCGCGCCCGCCGCGGCGTAGAGCCAGCCGAGCTCGCGGCTGACCTGCAGCGCCAGCTCGCGGGTCGGGGCGATAACGAGCGCCAGCGGCGCGCCGGCGCCGGGCAGGCGGTCGCCCTCCAGCAGGTCGCCGCCGATCGCCAGACCGAAGGCAACGGTCTTGCCGGAGCCGGTCTGGGCGGAAACGATCAGGTCGCGGCCGGCGGCCTCGTCGGTGGTGACGGCTGCCTGGACGGGGGTGAGGGCGGTATAGCCGCGCGCGCCGAGCGCCTCGGCGAACAAGGGAGACAGGTGTGAAAAAGGCATGTGTGCTCGCAAATGGGGTGTGACCGGCCAGCGAGCAAGCGCGCTCCCCTCTCACGGCCGGCTTGCGTCGCGCGCAGCGGCTTCGTGTTCAGCGCCCCATGTCGGTAGTCGGGTGGGTCAGTGATGCGCGGGAGGCGGTGGTGGAGCTGAGGGGAATCGAACCCCTGACCTCTGCAGTGCGATTGCAGCGCTCTCCCATCTGAGCTACAGCCCCGCACTCCCGAACCGGCTTGGTCGCAAGGACCGCGCCGGGGCCGCTCCCCTATCAGATTGCTCGGGCGATGCAACGCCCCGCCGCCGCTTTTTGACGCGTCGCCCGTGCCGCTCGGCTCGCCGCAGCCGCGCGATCGGGGCGAGGAACCTTAACCTTCGTCAGCATTTGAACCGCTGAGGCGCCGGCGCCGTGAAGGTCCGTCAGGCACCCCGCGTAAATGTCAGGAGGATGACAGTGGCAAACGATCGCGACAGCTACTCGAACGACTATGGCCGTGACGCCGGCGACTACGGCCGCGACTATGGATCGGGACGCGACTACACCTATTCCAGCGCGCGCGACTATCAGGCGAGCGGCCAGATGGGCGGGCGTGACGACCGCAACTATCGCGGCGGCGGCACCGGCTACGGCGAGCGCAGCCAGCAGGGCGGCAACCGCGACTATTACGGCGGGCGCAGCGGCCAGGGCGACAATGATCGCGGCGGCTATGGCCAGGGCGGTTTCGGTCAGGGCGGCTACGGCCAGAACAGCTATGGCCAGCGTGACCAGGGCAACTACGGCAGCCGCAACTATGGCGACGACCGCGGCGGCTACGGCCAGAACAATTACGGCAACGATCGCCAGAGCTACGGTGCCGGCGGCCAGGGTGGCTATGGCGGCAGCTACGGCCAGAACCGCACCCGCGACTGGGGCAGCGACCGCAGCCAGCAGCGCAGCTACGGCGGCCAGCCGCAGGGCTACAGCTACCAGGATCGCGGCTTCTTCGATCGTGCGGGCGATGAGGTCCGCTCGTGGTTCGGCGACGAGGACGCGGAGCGCCGCCGCGACATGGATCAGCGCTATGACGAGCGGCTGGGCGGGTCGCAGCGCGGCAATACAACCGGCTACGGCCGCGACGAGGACTACCACTCGTGGCGCCGCACGCAGATCGACCAGCTCGACCGCGACTATCACGAGTACCGCCAGGAGAACGCCAAGAAGTTCGAGAACGAGTTCGGCACCTGGCGCTCCAACCGCCAGACGCAGCGGACGTCGCTCTCCAGCGTGAACGAGCACATGGAAGTGGTCGGTTCCGACGGGCAGCACGTCGGCACCGTCGACAAGGTGCGGGGTGACCGCATCATCCTGACCAAGAACGACGCCGACGCCGGTGGCCGGCACCACTCGATCCCGTCGAGCTGGCTCCAGTCGGTCGATGACAAGGTGACGATCAGCAAGACCGCCGACGAGGCGAAGAAGCAGTGGCGCGACGAGGAGCGCTCGGGCGCGCTGTTCGGCGAGGGCGACAAGTCGGACGACAAGGACGGCGGGTCGACCAACCTCAACCGCAGCTTCTCGGGCACCTACTGACGCCGGAGCGCACCGGTTAATCGGTAATGCGCGCGGCCCGGACGGGAACGTCCGGGCCGCTTTTCTTTACGTCACCCCGGCGCTGGCCAGGTCCCGGAATGACCTGGCGCGACCGAGCTCTACACGATCCCTCTCGAGGAGGGCTGGACCCCGGCCTGCGCCGGGGTCACGGCGGTTTGCCGGGCCTGCTGACGTCCCTCCCGCCTGTCGTTGGACCACTCTTCCCCCCTTGCCTCGCCGCCCCTACAGCACCCTTATGACCACGACGCCCCCCATCGCTCCTGTTCGCGCCTCCACCCAGACCTGGCACGGCATCACGCTCGAGGACCCGTACGCCTGGCTGCGCGACCCCGGCTATCCGAAGGTCACCGATCCCGAGATCCTCGACTATTTGAAGGCCGAGAACGCCTATTTCGAGGAGGTGATGGCGCCGCTGAAGCCGCTCGCCGACACGCTGTTCACGGAGATGCGCGGCCGCATCAAGGAAGACGACGCGACCGTGCCGCAGAAGGACGGCGACTGGCTCTACTGGACCGATCACGAGACCGGGGGCGAGTACCGCCGCTGGTGGCGGCGGCCGGTCGCGGGTGGCGCCGCCCAGCTGATCCTCGACGAACCTGCGCTCGCCGCTGGCAAAGAGTATTTCCGGCTGGGTGGCTTCGCCGTCAGCAATAATGGCCGCTACCTTGCCTACGCGATCGATGACAATGGCTCCGAGCGGTTCGAGCTCCGGGTCAAGGACCTGAACAGCGGCGCGCTGCTGCCGGACGTTATTCCGGGCATCCTCTCCGACATCGTCTGGACCGCCGATGACGCAGGCTTCCTCTACGGCCTCGCCAACGACCAGTGGCGCACCGACAATGCGCGCTACCACAAGCTGGGCAGCGATCCCGCGACGGACGTAGAGCTCTACCACGAGGCGGACGAGGGCTACCGCGTCGCCGTCGGCGAGACGAGCTCGCGCGCTTGGCTGGTGATCGCGACCGGCGACCATGTGACCAGCGAGGTGCGCCTGCTCCCCGCCGCCGATCCACTCGCCGAGCCGATCCTGGTCGTACCCCGGCAGGTGGGCCGCGAGTACGACGTCGACGAGCACGACGGCACGCTCTTCATCCACACCAACGACACCGACCCGATGTGGCGGCTGGTCACCGCGCCGGTCGAGCGCCCGGGCGAGTGGACCGAGCGGATCGCGCCCTCCCCGCACTTCTACATGACCGGCGTTACCACCTTCGCCGACTTCTTCGTGGTGGAGGGGCGCGAGGACGGGCTCGATCAGATCGAGATCCACTGGTACGATGGCCGCGCACCGCGCCGCATCTCCTTCCCGGAGGCAAGCTACGTCGCCGACCTCGGCGACAATCCCGAGTACGCCGTGGACACGCTGCGGCTCAGCTACCAGTCGATGGTCACGCCCGGCACCGTCTACGACTATGCGCTGGCGGACGGCGCGCTCACCACGCTGAAGGTTCAGACGATCCCGTCGGGCTACGATCCGGCCAAATACCGTACCGAGCGGCTGAGGATCACCGCGCGCGACGGCGTGGAGGTGCCCTGCTCGATCGTCTACCCCGTCGGCTACCCGACCGACGGCTCGGGCAAGCTCTACCTCTACGCCTATGGCGCATACGGCCATGCCATTCCGCCGGGCTTTTCCACCAGCCGCATGTCTTTCCTCGACCGCGGCATGGCGTTCGCGATCGCGCACATCCGCGGTGGCGACGACCTGGGCCAGCAATGGTACCACGACGGCAAGCTCGCCAAGCGCACCAACACCTTCAACGACTTTGTCGATGTGGCGAAGGGACTGATCGAGCGCGGCTTCACCCACGCGGGCGGCATCGCGATCGCGGGCGGCTCGGCGGGTGGCGAGCTGATGGGCGCGGTGGTCAACTCGGACCCGCACCTGTGGGGCGCGGTAATCGCCGACGTGCCGTTCGTCGACGTGCTCAACACCATGCTCGACGCCACTCTGCCGCTCACGCCGGGCGAGTGGCCGGAGTGGGGCAATCCGATCGAGGACAAGGCGGCGTTCGAGCTGATCCGCGGCTACTCGCCCTACGACAACGTCAGGTCACAGGATTACCCGCCGCTGTTCATCTCGGGCGGGCTCAACGATCCGCGCGTGACCTATTGGGAGCCCGCCAAGTGGGCGGCCAAGCTGCGCGCGACCAAGACCGACGATAACCTGCTGCTGCTCAAGACCAACATGGGCGCCGGCCACGGCGGCAAGTCCGGGCGTTGGGAGAGCCTGAAGGAAGCGGCGGAAGAGATGGCGTTCGTGCTGTGGCAACTGGGGGTCGCGAAATGATCCTGCTCGCGTTGGCGATCCAGGCGGCGGCGCCCGCGCCCGACACGGCGGCACTGGCGCAGCGCGTTGCCGAGAGCAGCACGCTTGCGCAGTTACTGCCGCTGATCGCCGGCAAGGAAGTCGGCGACTTGGCGAAGGAGCATCCGACCCTCACCGCCGCCGAGCAGGAGACGCTGCGCGCTACCGGCAGCGAGGTAATGGCGGCGGCGCGCACGCGCCTGATCGCGGCGCTCGCCCCGAGCTACGCCGCCGCACTCACCCCGGATCAGATGCGCGCGATCATCGCGTGGGAGGACAGCGCCGCCGCCCGCGCGCGCCGCGCCGCCGACGTGCCGGCGTTGGTGGGTGCCGCCAAGGTGCTGGACGGCTACGACTACAAGGGTGAGGTCATGAAGGCGTTCTGCGCGAAGACGGGCAAGGGCTGCACTCGAGCCAGATAAGTGCCGCCTGCATGCGCCACGTCACTATTGAGAGAAGGACATGCCGATGCGGTATTGTTACATGCTGGGCGCCGCGACGCTTCTGCTCGGCGTTCCGGCGGCGTCGCAGATGACGCAGTCGCAGCAACTCGATGCTGCCCGGAGCATATCCCGGCTGCTCGGCCTGTCGCCGGCCGGGACCGAGCTGTGGGCCCGCCAATCGTTGAAGCGAGCTCGCAACGACGAGCTCGACAAGATCTCCGCCGTGGAGTTGGAGATCGGGCGGGAACTGGCCCGGTCGACCCCCGACCGCGCGCGGCTCGATACGCTGGTTGAGCGCTTTGTTGTGGAAAATGCCGCGATTGAGCGTCGGCGCAAGCTGCAGGAGCTCGCGGACGCGTTCGAGCACACTCCAGCTGATCGGCAGCAGATCGGCCGGTTCATCGCTGACGCGGTTCGGGACGCGAACAATCGCGGCGCGGTGCTGCAACCGCTCCCGTGACCTAGGCAGAGCGAAACGTGGACGCCGCGCACCGGTCCAGCGTAATCGCAAAGGTCAGCCCGGCGATCGCGCCCGCCAGCAGATAGAGCGCCGTCAAGGTCGGCTCGAACCGCACGCCGGTCAGCGCGATGCCGAAGCCACGTGACAGGCCCGCCGGGATCACCGTCACGGTCGCCGCCACGGCGGTGATGCCAATGGCGGCGCTCACGACATGTCGCATGCGGCGTACCGGCTGTCCCCACCTGACGAGGATCAGGAATCCGCCGAGCAACAGCGCGCCCATCATCAGCTTGACGGCCGGACCGACATCGTCGGCGACCTGCCAGACGCGCGCCAGCAAGTTCCCGTTCGACAGAGCCGCCGGCGCAAAGCCCAGCAGGGCGATGAGTGCGCTAGGCAGGAAGATCGCGGTCACCCATGCCGCGATCCAGGCGGGCAAAAAGCAGCGCAGCGACATAGTGATAATAGCCCTCCAGACCGAAGCGGAAGCACGCGATCGACAATCGTCAGGCCGTTTCGCGCTCCAGCAGTTCGCCGGCGTCGAGCCCGAGCAGCGCGATATGCTCCTTCACGCGCGGCCAGGTGCCCGTCAGGAAGCGCTCACGCTCGGAGGCCCGCAGCGCCTCCACGGCGCCTGGCAGCACGAACATGCCCACACCGCGACGGACCTCGACATAGCCGTCGTCCTGGAAGCTCTGGTATGCCTTGGCGACGGTCAGCGGGTTGGCGCCCTGCTCGGCCGCATAGGCGCGGACGGAGGGCAGTTGATCGCCCGCGCGGTACTCGCCGCGGAGGATGGCCGCGGCGATCCCGGCGCGGAGCTTCAGATACACCGGGCTGTCGTCGTGATCATAGGCTGCCATGCTGCCATAATACAGTGTTTCGCCGCCGCGTCAAACCTGCCAGCGGCTGACGACCTGAGCGAGGTCGGGCCGGGGCCGCTCCTCGAGCGGTCTTCCAGGTGAGCCGATGAAGACAAATCCGGCGATCTTTTCCGCCGCCGTGCCAAACGCATCGCGGACCCGCTCGTCGTAGCTGGCCCAGCCAGTGAGCCACCCGCCGACATAGCCGTGCGCGGTCGCGGCGTTCAGCAGTTGCAGGCAGGCGGCGCCGGCCGATAGTTCCTGCTCCCAGAGCGGGATCTTGCTCGGCACCTGCGGGCTGGAGAGCACGACCACGAGGGTCGGCGCCTGGTGCGCGAACTGGACCACCGTCTCCAGCTCGGGGTCGGACACGTCCGGCTTGCTCGTCCGGTAGGCCGCGGTGAGAATGTCCGCCAAGGCCCCACGCTGGTCAGCACCGACGATCACGAAACGCCATGGCGCGAGCTTGCCATGGTCGGGCACCCGCGCGGCGATCGCAAGCATCGCGTGAAGCTCAGGATCGCTCGGACCCGGCGCCACCATGTCGCGCGGCTTGCCCGAGCGGCGGGTGGCGAGCAGCGAGAGCGCTGAGGATGTGTCATTGAACATGGGTGACGCGTCTAGCCGCGCTCCACCCGCCGCGCCACGCTTTACAGCCCGCCCCTGTCCGCTACGTTCGACCGATTGAGCGCCCGCCGCAGACGGGCGACCACAGTTCAGGGAGTATCCATGGTCGACAGCCCAGCCGAGGCCAACCCGATCGAAGGCGACATCAGCCACGTCAACCCGGCCGACGAGCGGACCTGGTTCGGCCACCCGCGCCAGCTCGCGCGGTTGTTCTCGACCGAGATGTGGGAGCGGTTCGGCTACTACGGCATGCGCGCGCTGCTCATGCTGTACCTCACCCAGCATTTCCTGTTCGGCGATCGCGCCGCGGCGGGGCTGTACGGCGGGTACACGGCGCTGGTGTACCTCACCCCGCTGATTGGCGGCTACCTGGCCGACCAGTATCTCGGCTCCAAGCGCGCGGTGAAGTTCGGCGCGGTGCTGATGGCCGCCGGTTACTTCACCCTGTGCTTCGGCGGTCAGACCGCGACGCCGTACGCGACGATCGACGGCCAGCGCTACGAAGTCGCGATCGAGCGTGACGCGGCAAGCGGCGCGGAGACGCGCTACGTGGTCGACGGCACCAGCCGTCTTGCGATCAAGGGCAATGACGATGGGTCGGTGTCGCTGCTGGGCGCGGATGGTGCGGTCGAGCGGTCGATCGCCAAGGGCGGCTTCGCCTCCGATGGGCAGCGCAGCCCGTTCTACGTCACCGTCATGCTGATCGCGCTGTCGATGGTCAGCGTCGGCAACGGCTTCTTCAAGCCCAACATATCGACCATGGTGGGGGAGCTGTACGCGACCGGCGACCGGCGGCGCGACAGCGGCTTCACGATCTTCTACATGGGCATCAACCTCGGCTCGCTGCTCAGCCAGTTCTTCTGTCCGCTGCTCGCGGTTGCGGTCGGCTGGTGGGCGGGCTTCGGGCTCGCGGCGCTCGGCATGCTGTTCTCCTGGACGCTGATCCAGTTCGATGGCGGGCGCCTGTCCGGGTACGGCGAGCCGCCGGTCCGCACCGGCGGCGACCGCGCGCTCGGCATCTATGCCGCCGCGACGATCGGCATTCCGCTGTTCTACCTGCTGTTCGTCAACCTGATGAACGCGAGCGAAGCCGCGGCGGGATCGGGCATCATCGGCTATGTCGCCGCGCTGCCGCTCATGGGTAAGCTGCTTTTTGGCACCTTCCTGCTCTCCGTGCCCGGGATCCTGATCTGGTCGTTCGTCGCGGGCGACCGCCGCGAGTTCCAGATGATGGTCGCCGCCATGGTGCTGATCGTATTCAACACCGTGTTCTGGACGCTGTTCGAGCAGGCGGGATCGAGCCTTACGCTGTTCGCCGACCGCAACACGGACCTGAATATCCTCGGCTACCAGATGCCGGCCGCGCAGACCCAGGTGTTTAACGCCCTGTTCATCGTGATCTTCGCGCCGATCATGGCGATCCTGTGGACCAAGCTCGCCGAGCGCGGGCGCGAGCCGACGATTCCGGTCAAGTTCGGCATCGCGCTGATCGGGGTCGGGCTGGGCTTCCTGTTCCTCGTCTGGGGTGGGCAATTCGCGGGACCGGACTTCAAGGTCGCGATCTGGTGGCTTGCCGGGCTCTACCTGATCCACAGCTTGGCGGAGTTGTGCATCTCGCCCGTTGGCCTGTCGATGATCACCAAGCTCTCCATCGCGCGCATCGTCGGGCTGATGATGGGCCTTTGGTTCCTGTCGATCTCGGTTGCGCAGTACGTGGCGGGTGTCGTCGCGCAGGTCGCGAGCGTGGAGACGGTCGGCGGGCAGGTCACCAACCTGAAGGTCAGCCTGGATACCTACAACGGCGTGTTCTGGACGATCGGCCTGATCGCGGCCGGCATCGGCGTGGTGCTCATCCTGATCTCGCCGCTCCTCAAGAAGTGGATGCACGGAGTCCAATGATACGCACCGTCCTCCTCGCCGCTGCCTTCTGCGCGCCCGCGATCGCCCACGCGCAGGAAGAGGCGCCGCGGCGCACGCGGGTGACGATCGGACCGCAGGTCCAGCCGCGGTTTCCGGGCGCGGACAGCTACAGCGTGCGGCCCTACTTCGATCTCGCCCGCACGCGCGGCGACGATCCGTACCGTTTCGAGGCGCCGGACGAGAGCACCAGCATCGCGCTGATCAGTACGGACACGCTGACGATCGGTCCCGCGCTCGGGTTCGAGGGACGGCGGCGCTCGCGCGATGCCGGCGGGCTCGACCGGGTCGGCTTCACCGTCGAACTCGGCGGATTTGCGCGCTGGACGGTGGCCGAGCAGTTCCGCCTGAGCGTGGAGGCGCGCCACGGCGTCAATGGGCACGGCGCGACGATCGGGATGGTCGGTGCCGACTACATCGCGCGCGACGGCAATCGCTGGCTGTTCTCGGTCGGCCCGCGCCTGACCGTCGGCAGCGGCAAGTACCACCGCACCTACTTCGGCGTGAACGCGCGCGAGGCGGCGGCGACCGGCGTGCCCGCCTACCGCCCGGACGGCGCGTTCCTGATGGCGGGGGCGACGGGAAGCGCCAGCCGGCAGCTGTCGGCGCGGTGGGGCGTGTTCGGCTTCGCCAAGTACGACCGACTGCTCGGCGACGCCGCGGACTCGCCGGTCGTGGATCGGTTTGGCAGCCGCAGCCAATGGTCGGGCGGCGTCGGGCTGAGCTACACCTTCGGACGAGGGTTGTAGAAAGGCCGTCACCCCAGCGAACGCTGGGGTCTCTCGCCGCAAGCTCCGTCCTTTCGGACAGCGATCTCAGCTTTCGCTGGAATAACGGTTCCGCGACTTACCCTACCCGGTTCGCCACCAGATCGTCGACCACCGCGGGATCGGCGAGCGTCGAGGTGTCGCCCAGGCTCGAAACGTCTCCCTCGGCGATCTTGCGGAGGATGCGGCGCATGATCTTGCCCGATCGGGTCTTGGGCAGGCCTGGCGCGAACTGGAGCGCGTCGGGGGCCGCGATCGCCCCGATTTCGCGCCGGACCCACTGCACCAGCTCGGAACGGAGCGCATCATCAGCCGCCACGCCGGCGTTCAGCGTGACATAGGCGTAGATGCCCTGCCCCTTCACCACGTGCGGCATGCCGACCACCGCTGCCTCGGCGACCTTGGGGTGGAGCACCAGCGCGGACTCGACCTCCGCCGTGCCCATCCGGTGCCCGGACACGTTGATCACGTCGTCGACCCGGCCGGTGATCCAGTAATAGCCGTCCGCGTCACGGCGGCAGCCGTCCCCGGTAAAGTAGCTGCCCCGATAGGTCGTGAAATAGGTCTGGAAGAAGCGATCTTGGTCGCCCCAGACCGTCCGCATCTGCCCGGGCCAGGACCGGGTGATGAGGAGGTTCCCCTCCGCCGCGCCTTCCAGCACCGTTCCCTTCTCATCGACCAGCGCCGGGGCGACACCGGGCAGCGGCAGCGTGGCCGAGCCCGGCTTGAGCGCGGTCGCACCCGGCATCGGCGCGATCATCGCGCCGCCCGTCTCCGTCTGCCACCAGGTATCGATGATCGGGCAGCGCCCCGCCCCGACCACGTCATGGTACCAGCGCCACGCCTCCGGGTTGATCGGCTCGCCGACGGTACCCAGCAGCTTCAGGCTCGACCGGTCGGTTGCGGTGACGAACGCGTCGCCCTCCTTCATCAGCGCGCGCAAGGCGGTCGGCGCGGTGAAGAGCGTCGTCACCTGGTGGCGATCGACCACCTGCCAGATGCGGCTCGCGTCGGGCCAGGTCGGCAGCCCTTCGAACATCAGGGTCGTGGCCCCGTTCGCGAGCGGCCCGTAGAGGATGTAGCTGTGCCCGGTCACCCAGCCGATGTCGGCCGCGCACCACCAGACCTCGCCGGGCCGGTAGTCGAAGCACCACTCGTGCGTCAGGCTCGCCCACAGCAGATAGCCGCCGCTGGTGTGGAGCACGCCCTTCGGCTTGCCGGTCGACCCGGAGGTGTAGAGGATAAAGAGCGGGTCCTCAGCCGCCATCGGCTCGGCCGGGCAGTCGGCTGACACGTCGGCGGCGAGCTCGTGGTACCAGCGGTCGCGCTCCGCCATCGGCACCTCGGCGCCGGTTGCCCGCACCACGATCACGCGGGTGAGGCCCGGCACACGTTCGGCGGCGGCATCGACGTTGGCCTTGAGCGGGATCCGCTTGCCGCCGCGTCGCCCCTCGTCGGCGGTAACGACTAGCCGGCTGTCGCAATCGGTGATCCGCCCGGCGAGCGCGTCGGGGGAGAAGCCGCCGAACACCACCGAGTGGATCGCGCCGATCCGCGCGCAGGCGAGCACCGCGAACGCCGCCTCCGGGATCATCGGCAGGTAGATCGTGACGCGGTCGCCCTTCCCCACCCCTTCCGCCTTCAGCACGTTGGCGAAGCGGTTGACCTCCTGGTGCAACGCGCGGAAAGTGTAGCGACGCGCTTCCTCGGCGGGATCATCGGGCTCCCAGATCAGCGCAACCGCGTCGCCCCGGTCGCTCAAGTGCCGGTCGATGCAGTTGGCGGCGACGTTCAGTTGCCCGTCGGCGAACCAGCGGATGTCGAAGTCCGCCTCCTCGAACGAGCTCTCGTCCGCGACCGTCGGTGGCACGATCCAGTCGAGCCGCCGCGCCTGCTTCAGCCAGAAGCCGGTGGGGTCGGCCTCGGCCTGCGCGGAAAGCGCCGCCCGCCCGCCGACATCCACACGCGCGCCCTCTGCCCAGACGGCGGGAACGGGGTAGGTGTCGGCCATGCTGCTCTCCCACAACGGTGCGGGGGCTTTGGCGTAGCGGCGGGCGGCAAGGCAAGTCTGAACGATCGCCTCGCCACTGCGACACACAGCGACACATTTCGGGTGGACGGGGGGCCATGTGCCCGGCACATCTACGCGCCATGCCTCGTCGCTTCCTCTCGCTGCTCACCGGCGCGTCCCTGTTGGCCGGGTGCACGGTCGGTCCGGACTATCGCCCGAGCACGCCCGAGCAGCTGGGCGTTCCGGCAGCCTGGTCGGTCACGGCGAACCCGGCGGCGCGCGAGAACCTGACGCAGTGGTGGACGCGGTTCAACGATCCGCTGCTCCAGCGGCTGGTCGCGAGCGCCGCCGATACCAACCTCGACGTCGCGCAGGCGGTCGCCCGGCTGCGCCAGGCGCGCGAGGGGCTGGTGCAGTCGCGCGCGCAGTTGCTGCCGAACATCAGCGGCTCCGGCGGCTACTCGCGCAACTTCAACGTGATCGGCGGGACCAGCACGATCGTGCTGCCAGACGGCACCGTCACCAACATCGCGCGCGGTAACAGCAGCAGCTTCCAGATCGGCGCGGACGTCAGCTACCAGGTCGGCCTGTTCGGCGAAATCCGTCGCACGGTGGAATCAAGCCGCGCGCAGTACGAGGCGTCGGGCTACGACCTCGCGTCCGTCATCCTCTCCAGCCAGGGGGAGATCGCGCGCAACTACCTGCTCGCCCGCCTCGCCCAGGCGCAGCTCGGCAATGCGCGCGCCAGCCTGGCGCTTCAGGACGATAATCTGGAGATCGCGGGATTCCGCGTCCAGGCCGGGCTGGTCTCCTCGCTCGACCAGGAACAGGCGCGGTTGCAGCGCGCGCAGACCGCCGCAACCGTCCCGACGATCGAGGCGAACTACAATGCCGCCGTGTCGCGCCTGGGCGTGCTGACCGGTCAGGCACCGGGTGCGCTGAAGGCGGAGATGACGGCGGCGCAGGCGATCCCCGCCGGCGCGCCGCTCGCCGGCGTCGGCATTCCGGCGGAGGTGCTGCGCCAGCGGCCGGACGTGCTCGCCGCCGAGCGGAGCCTGGCGGCCGCGACCGCGCAGATCGGCATCGCGCAGGCGCAGCTCTATCCCGCGCTCGCGATCAGCGGCAATGTCGGCGCGAACGCGACCGCGATCTCGGACCTGTTCGACACGATCATCGGCGGCGTCTTTGCCGGACTGACGCAGCTGATCTTCGACGGCGGGCGGGCGCGCTCGCAGGTGCGCTCAGCCCGCGCCGCCACCGACGCCGCGTTCGCCGCCTACAAGGGCACCGTGCTCCTCGCGCTGGAGGATGTGGAGAACGCGCTGGTCGCGTACCGCACCGCGCAGGATCGCGCGCGCGAGTTCGCGGTCGCGCTCCAGGCGGCGGAAACGACCGCGCTCCTGTCGCGCAGCCAGTACCGCACGGGGCTCACCGACTTCACGACGCTGACCCAGGCGGAGGCGGGGCTGCTCTCGGCCCGCAACGGGCTGGTCCAGGCGCAGGCCGACCAGTCGACCGCGCTGGTCCAACTCTATCTCGCGCTCGGCGGCGGATGGGACAGCAGCACCGTCCCGACCGCTCCTTCCCCTTCCTCCACGTCGCAGGATCGATGATGGCCGCCAAACCCCCTGCCGAACTGGACGAGTTTTTAGGTGCGAAGCCGCGCTCGCGCTGGCGGCGATGGGGCAAGTGGGCGGCGGTCCTCGTCGGCGTAGTGCTGCTCGCGCTGCTGTTGCGCAGCTGCTTCGCCGGCGAGGCGGCGCCCGAGTATTCGACCGCGCCGGTGCGCCGCGGCGACCTGACCGTGACGGTGTCCGCGACGGGCAAGCTCGCGCCGACCAACCAGGTCACGGTCGGTTCGCAGCTGTCGGGCCTGGTCACTCGCGTTGTGGTCGACGTCAACGACCGCGTCACCGCCGGCCAGCCGCTGGCGCTGATCGATCCGGAGCAGATCGACGACCAGATCCGCGCCAACCAAGCGCAGGTGAACGCACAGAACGCGCAGGTCGCGCAGGCGCAGGCGACCGTCGCCGAAGCGCAGGCGCAGCTCCGCCGGCTGGAGGAGGTGCGGCGCCTGTCGGGCGGGCGCGTACCGTCCGATACCGAGCTCCAGACCGGGCGCGCCAATGCCCAGCGCGCGACCGCGACGCTGCGCGCGGCGCAGGCGAACGTCGCCGCCGCGCGCGCGCAGCTCGCCCAGTCGCAGACCCAGCGCGCGCGGGCGATCATCGTCTCGCCGGTGGCGGGCGTGGTGCTCGCGCGGCAGGTCGATCCCGGCCAGACCGTCGCCGCCTCCTTCAACACGCCGACACTGTTCGTGATCGCGGAGGACCTCAGCCAGATGAAGCTGGAGGTTTCGATCGACGAGGCGGACGTCGGAGAGGTTAAGGTCGGCCAGCGCGCGACCTTCACCGTCGACGCCTTTCCGGGGCGCACCTTCCCCGCCGCGATCACCCGCGTCGACCTCGGCTCCAACCAGACGGTCGCGTCGGCGAGCGCCAGCTCGACGAGCACGAGCGCGACCACCACGGCGCAGGTGGTCAGCTACGCCGCCGACCTGTCGGTTGCCAACCCGACGCTCCAGCTGCGCCCCGGCATGACCGCCACAGCCGACATCGTCACGTCGGAGCGAAAGAATGTGCTGATGGTACCCAACGCCGCGCTCCGCTTCCGCCCGCAGGCGGCGAACGCGCAGCAGGGCACCGGCGGCCCGCTCCAGTTCGGCCCGCCCCGGCGGCGCGGCGGCAACACCGAGCGGCAGGTGACCGCCGGCCGCGGCGCGCGCCAGACCGTCTACGTCAAGAACGCCGACGGCACGCCGCGGGCGATCACCGTGGTCACCGGCAACAGCGACGGCAGCATGACGGAGGTGACCGGCGGCGACCTGAAACCCAACATGCAGGTGATCACCGGTCAGCTCTCCAGCGACGGCGCGGGCGGTGGCGGCGCGGCCGGCGGCCAGCGCAAGGGCGGTGGCGGTGGCAGCGGTGGCGGCCAGCGTGGCCGGTAGGCCGCCCATCATCTCGCTCCGCGGCGTCACCAAGGTGTACGGCGCGGGCGCGACGATGTTCCAGGCGCTGAAGGGCGTCGACCTCGACATCGCGGAGGGCGATTTCGTCGCGGTGATGGGCCCGTCGGGATCGGGCAAGTCGACCACGATGAACATCCTCGGCTGCCTCGACGTGCCCTCGGGCGGCAGCTTCACCTTCCGCGGGCAGCATATCGAGCTGCTCTCGCGCGACCAGCGCGCGCTGGTCCGGCGGCGTTATCTCGGCTTCGTGTTCCAGGGCTTCAACCTGCTCGCGCGCACCACCGCGCTCGAGAATGTCGAGCTGCCGCTGCTCTACCGGGGTGAGGACCGCAAGGCGCGCCGCGACCTCGGCATGGCCGCACTCGACAAGGTCGGCCTCGCCAACTGGTGGGACCACACACCCGCCGAACTGTCGGGCGGGCAGCAGCAGCGGGTTGCGATCGCCCGCGCGATCGTCACCAATCCCGACGTGCTGCTGGCCGACGAGCCGACCGGCAACCTCGATTCCGAACGCTCGGTGGAGATCATGGAGCTGCTGACCGATCTCAACCGCAACTCGAATATCACGGTGCTAATGGTGACGCACGAGCCCGACATGGCGGCGTTCGCCCGCACGATCGTCCACTTCAAGGACGGGCTGGTTGAGCGGATCGATCAGGGGCACCGGTCGGGCGCGAAGGTGGAGGCATGATGGTGCCCGACTCACTCCGCGCGCGCGCGCAGGCGAAAGCCCGCTAGATGCTCGGCACCACCTTCATCCTCGCGATCCGCTCGATCCGGCGCCACCTCCTGCGCTCGTTCCTCACCACGCTCGGCATCGTGATCGGTGTGGCGGCCGTCGTTGCTATGGTCACGCTCGGCAAGGCGACCACGGTCAGCGTGCAGCAGAGCGTCGCCTCGCTCGGCACCAACGTGCTCCAGATCCGCCCCGGCCAGGGCTTCGGCCGCGGCGGTGGGGGTCCGCGCCCGCCCGACTTCAAGCAGTCGGACGTCGACGCGGTCGCGCGCCAGGTCGCGGGCGTGAAGGCGGTCGCCCCGCAGGCGCAGGCAACCGGCACCGCGATCTACGAGGGGTCGAACTGGTCGACGACGATCAACGGCACGACGCTTTCTTTCCTCGACGTCCAGCCGTGGCCGCTCCAGTCCGGGCGCTACTTCACCCCGACGGAGGAGGCCGCGGGCAAGCTCGTCTGCATCCTCGGCAACACCGTCTACCAGAACCTCTATCGCGGCGGCGAGGCGGTCGGCACGCGGATGCGGATCGCGGGCATCTCCTGCGACGTGATCGGCGTGCTCACCGCCCGCGGGCAAGGCGGCTTCGGCGACCAGGACGATACGGTCATCATGCCGATCAAGGCGGTCCAGCGCCGCTTCTCCGGCAACCGCGACATCCGCCTGATGCTGGTCGGTGTCGACAGCGCGTACGCGACCTCCACCGTGCAGGCGAGCATCGAGGACCTGCTGCGTGAGCGCCGCAACATCACCGGCGGCAAGAGCGACGACTTCAACATCTTCGACACCAAGCAGATCAGCGACACGCTGACCGGGATCACCACTGCGCTGACCGGCGTCGTCACGGCGGTCGCCGCGATCAGCCTCGTGGTCGGCGGGATCGGCATCATGAACATTATGCTGGTGAGCGTGACGGAGCGGACGCGTGAGATCGGCATCCGCCTGGCGATCGGGGCAGTCGCGCGCGAGGTGCTGATGCAATTCCTGGTGGAGGCGATCGTGCTGTCGATGCTCGGCGGGCTAATCGGGCTGCTGATCGCCCAATTGGTGGTGGTCGGCCTCTCGCCCGCGCTCAAGGTCGATTATCTGTTCGATCCGCAGATCAACCTCATCGCCTTTGCGATCTCCGGGCTGATCGGGGTGGTGTTCGGCTACTTCCCCGCGCGGCGCGCGGCCTCGCTCAATCCGATCGACGCGCTTCGGCACGAGTGATGGTGCGCGCGGGGTCGCGCACCAGCTCCATCAGCCGGTCGAGATCCTCCGGCGTATCGATGTCGATCAGCTCGGCGGGCGCGGTCACGACGTGCTTGCCGGCGCGGACCAGGTCGCGCGCACCCGCCTCCCCCTCGAGCGTCAGTAGGAAATCGAAGCGGGCCGCGCCGAAAACGGCGGGCGGGCGGGGCTGCGCTCCGTCGCTCGACGCGACCACCGCATCGTCGCCGACCGCCGCGTCGAGCAGGCGATAGACGTGCGCCGCGGTCACCCGCGGCATGTCGGCGAGCGCGATCACCACCGCGCGCGCGCCCAGCTCCTTCGCGCGCGCGACGCCCAACCGAACGGATCGCCCCATTCCTTCCGCCGGCACGTCGTTGTGGACCACGTCGTATCCGTCGAACACCAGCTTGCAGCCGTCGGTCACGACCAGCCGCTCCTTGAACGGCACGCTCGCAAGCGCAGTCGCGACGTGGAGGCCGACCGGCTTGCCCAGGAACTCCGCCTCCAGCTTGTTGCCGCTCGGAAAGCGGCTGGAGAGCCCGGCCGCGAGCAGCACCAGCACCGCATCTTCAGCGTAGATCATTAAACGCTCCCACCATCGCCGCCGCGATCGACAGCGCGATCTCCGCCGGGCCGATCGCGCCGATGTCGATCCCGACCGGCCCGTCGATCCTGGCCAGCTGCTCCGGCGTGAGTCCCGCCGCCGCCAGCCGCTCCAGGCGTGCGGCGTGGCTGCGCCGGCTGCCCAGCGCGCCGACATAGGCGGCGTCGCTGCCGAGCGCCGCGATCAGCGCCGGATCGTCGATCTTGGTATCGTGGCTGAGCGTCACCACCGCCGTCGCCGGACCGGGGCGATAAGCGGCGATCGCCTCGTCCGGCCAGCGATCGTCCAGCACCGTGCCGGGGAAGCGCTCGGCGGTCAGGAACCGCGCGCGCGGATCGATCACGACCGTCTCGATGCCGATCGTGCGGGCCAGCCCGGCGAGCGACTGCGCGATCTGCACCGCGCCCACGATCAGCAGGCGGCGCGGCGGGTCGTAGCGGTTGAGGAACAGCTCGCCCGTCTCTGCGGGACGCAGGTCGCTGTGCCCGGTCGCGAGATCGGTGGTGACGGTCAGCGCCCTTCCCTCGCCGCGCGCCTCGGCGATGCGATCGAACAGCTCGGGATCGAAGCCGTCGGCGGACACCGGCTGCACCATGACGGCGATCTCGCCCCCGCACGGCAGCCCGACCTCCCACGCCGCGGCATCCGCGACGCCGTAGCGCTTCACCTGGAACGGCGCGCCCGCGATCACCTGCGCCGCGGTCTCGAGGAGGTCGGTTTCGACGCAGCCGCCGGACACCGATCCCTCGAACCGCCCATCGGCGTGGACCAGCATGTGGCTGCCCTTGGGCCGCGGCGCCGAGCCCCAGGTCGAGACCACGGTCGCGAGCGCGAGCGGCTCCCCTGCCCAGGCCCGCGCCGCGGCGAGCACGCTGTCATTGTCAGCCATGGGCGCTAACCTAGGTAGCGCGGGTGGCGGCGTGAAGGACTGCGCTGCCCGCCCGATACGATCGTCATCCCGGAACAGGTCCGGGATGACGTATATGGTCACACCGGCGGCAACCCCGGCAGCAGCTTGTCGAGCGTGATCGGGAAGTCGCGCACGCGCACCCCGCACGCGTTGTAGATCGCCGCAGCAACCGCCGCACCCGCGCCCGAGATGCCGAGCTCGCCGAGCCCCTTGGCATGGAGCGGGTTGGCCCAGTGATCGCGTTCGGGCAGAAACACGACCTCCAGCGGCGGGATGTCGGCGTTTACCGGCACATGGTATTCGGCCAGGTCGTTGTTGACGATGCGGCCGTCGCGCGGGTCGTGGACCAGCTCCTCCGTCAGTGCCGCGCCGATCCCGAAGGTGACGCCGCCGATTACCTGCGACCGCGCGGTCTTCTCGTTCAGGATGCGCCCGGCCGCGACTGTCGACAGCCAGCGCGATACGCGGACCTCTCCGGTGGTCGCGTTCACCCTGACCTCGCAGAAGTGCGCGCCGTAGGACGCCTGGTTGCTCTGCTTCTCGGCCTTGCCTGGCCTGACCGTGCCGACCGCGCTCATTCCCGTCCCGACCAGCTCCGAGAGCGGCCGGCTGTGGTTGCGGGCGATCGCCTGACCATCCTTGAGGGTCAGCTCCTCCGCGTCGCAGTCCATCGCCTTGGCGAGCTGCGTGCGGAGCTGCTCGGCGGCGAGGTAGACGGAGGTGCCGCTGGAGCCGGCACCCCACGATCCACCGGACCCAGCGCCCGGCGGCGCATCGGTGTCGCCGAGCCGCACCTCCACCTTGTCGAGCGGCAGCCCGAGCAGCTCGCCCGCGATCTGCGCCAGGATCGTGTAGGTGCCGGTGCCGATGTCGGTCATGTCCGTCTCGACCAGCGCGGTGCCGCTCGGCGTCAACGTGATCCGCGCCGACGACTTCTGGAGCATGTTGGTGCGCGTCGCGGTCGCCACTCCCATGCCGACGAACCACTCGCCCTCGCGCCGTGTCGCCGGGGTCGCGGACCGCTCGGACCAGCCGAACCGCTCCGCGCCCTCGCGCAGGCACTGGCTGAGATGGCGTGATGAATAGGGGACCTTCTTCTCCGGGTCCTGCTCCGGCTCGTTGCGCAGCCGCAGCTCGACCGGATCGATGCCGATCTGCTCGGCAAGCTCGTCCATAGCGCCCTCGATCGCGAACATGCCGACCGCCTCGCCCGGCGCCCGCATCGACCCGGCGAGCGTCCAGTTCATCACGACCTGCTCGTGGGTCACCCGGCGGTTCTCGCCCGGGTAGAGGAAGTGGGTGCTGACCCCGACCGGCTCGAAATAATCCTCATCGGGCAGGTTGCTGACGTGGTTCTCGTGCGAGACGGTGGTCAGGCGCCCGTTGGCGTCCGCGCCCAGCCGGACGCGCTGGCGCGTGTTGGACCGGCGCACGGTCGCCTCGAACACCTGATGGCGGGTCATGACCACCTTGACCGGACGGCCAAGCTTCTTGGACGCGACCGCCGCGGCGACGGACTCCGGCGCGATACCGAGCTTGGAGCCGAACCCGCCGCCGACGTACTTGGCGACGATCCGCACCTGATCGGCCTTCAACCCCAAGGCATCGGCGAGCTGGAGCCGATCGGACGCCGGCATTTGCAACGCGCCGTAGAGCGTTAGCTTGCCCTCCGCGTCCCATGTCGCGATCGATCCGTGCAGCTCCATCGCCGCGCTGTTCTGACTCGGCGTCGCGTAGGTTGCGTCGATCGTGAAGGCCGCGTCGGTCAGCCCCTGCTCAACATCGCCCTGCTCGGTCTTGGGCTTGATCTGCGACGGCGGCGGCGTCGTCGCCTCGTCCAGCCGCCCGTCGAAGTCCCACTCCCCGACGCCTGCCGAGTGGCGGACGCGAACCGCGGCCGCGGCGTCGCGTGCTGCCTCGTAGCTCTCGGCCACGACCAGCGCGAGCGGCTGGCCGAAATAGTCGACGCGGCTGACGCCCTGCGTCGGCGCCTTGGTCTCGCCGCCCTGCTGCGAGTTGCGCAGAAAGGTCTCGACGTCGCTCACCACATCGATGACGTCCGGCAGCGCGAGCGCCGCCTCCGTGTCGAGCCCGTCCACGTCGCCGAAGCCGAACGGTGCCCGGACCAGGAAGCCGTAGGCGAGATTGTCGAAGCCGTACTCGGCGGCATAGGTCGCTCGGCCGGCAACCTTCGCCGGACCGTCGATCCGGTCGAGCGGCTTGCCGATGAGTTCCTGGACGGACGTGTCGAGCAGGCTCTGCTCGACCGGCTTGTCCATCGTCAGCGTGTTGGTGTCCTCGCTCATGCCTCGGTCTCCGTCAGCTCGCGCAGCACCGCGATCAGCGTGCGGCGGGCGAGCGGGATCTTGAAATCGTTGTGGCCGAAGCCCTTCGCCTCGGCGAGCAGCGCATCGGCCGCGGCGTTGAAGGCGGCGTCACCGGGCGCATGGCCGACCAGCGCCGCCTCGACTGCCGGGTCGCGCCACGGCTGCGAGCCCAATCCGCCGAACGCCAGCTGCGCCGCGCTGATCCGGCCGTCCTCGATCGCGACGGTCGCGGCGACGGAGACGAGCGCGAACGCGTAGGAGGCGCGATCGCGCACCTTGCGGTAGGTCGACCGACCCGCCGGCGGTGCGGGCAGCGCGACATGGGTGATCAGCTCGCCCGGCCGCAGCACCGTCTCGAGATGCGGAGTGTCGCCGGGCAGGCGGTAGAAGTCGGAAAGCGGGATGCGGCGGCGGTCGCCGTCGTGCCCCAGGGTCACCACCACCGCATCGAGCGCCCGCATCGCGACCGCCATGTCGCTCGGATGGGTCGCGATGCATGCCTCCGAGGTGCCGAGCACCGCCAGGATGCGATTGAAGCCCTCGCGCCCGTCGCAGCCCGAGCCGGGCACCCGCTTGTTGCAGCGCGCGTCCACATCGTAGAAATAATAGCAGCGGGTCCGCTGGAGCAGGTTGCCGCCGGTCGTCGCCTTGTTGCGAAGCTGCCCAGAGGCGCCCGCCAGCAGTGCGCGCGACAGCACCGGATAGCGCTCCCGGACCCGCGGGTCGGCGGCCAGGTCGCTGTTGGGGACGAGCGCCCCGATCAGCAGCCCGCCGTCCTCGCTCTCCTCGATGTCGGACAGGTCGAGCCGGCTGATGTCGACCAGCTTGGCGGGAGTCTCGACCTGCAGCTTCATCAGGTCGATCAGGTTGGTGCCGCCCGCAATGAAACGCCCGGCGGCGACGCCCTCCGCGACCGCGGTCTCGGGCGTGTCGGCCTGCGCAAAGGCGAAGCTCTTCATGCCCGTGCCTCCCAGACTTCCTGGATCGCATCGACGATGTTCGGATAGGCGGCGCAGCGGCAGATGTTGCCGCTCATCCGCTCGCTGACCTCGTCCCGGGTCAGTTCGCCCGTCTCGTCCAGCTCGGCCGTGACGTAGCTCGGCCAGCCCTTCTCCACCTCGTCCATCATGCCCTTGGCCGAGCAGATCTGGCCGGGCGTGCAGTAACCGCACTGGTAGCCGTCGTGGCGGACGAACGCGGCCTGGAGCGGGTGGAGCTCATCGGGCGTGCCCAGCCCCTCGATCGTCGTGATCTCGTCGTCCTGGTGCATGACCGCAAGCGCCAGGCAGCTGTTGATCCGGCGGCCGTTGACCAGCACCGTGCAGGCGCCGCACTGGCCGTGGTCGCAGCCCTTCTTGCTGCCCGTCAGGCCCAGGTGCTCGCGCAGCAGGTCGAGTAGGGTGGTGCGGATGTCGGGGTCAGCCTCGTGGTGTTGTCCGTTGATCTGGAAGTGCATGGTACTGGCCCCATCTGTTCAGGGCGGCTAACGCGCGGACGCGCTTCTATATCCTTATTAGGAACGTACCGATGATTCTGCTCGCCCTGGCCCTGGCGCTCCAAGCTGCGACCGGGCAAGCAGCGGCGATGGACCGCCCCATCGTCATCGCGCACCGCGGCGCCAGCGGCTATCGCCCCGAGCATACGCTCGCGGCCTATGAGCTCGCGATCGATCAGGGTGCCGACGTAATCGAGCCCGATCTGGTGCCGACCAAGGACGGGGCGCTGGTCGCGCGCCACGAGAACGAGATCGGCGAGACGACCGACGTCGCCAAGCACGCGGAGTTCGCCGCGCGGCGCACCACCAAGACGATCGACGGCCGGGAGGTGACCGGCTGGTTCACCGAGGACTTCACGCTCGCCGAGCTGAAGACGCTGCGCGCGAAGGAGCGCCTGCCGCAACTCCGTTCCTCCAACACCAGGTACGACGGCCGCTACGAGATCCCGACCTTCGCGGAGGTGATCGCGCTCGCGAAGCGCCGCCGGGTCGGCATCTACCCGGAAACCAAGCACCCGACCTACTTCGCCGCGATCGGGCTCGGCACCGACGCGCCGCTGGTCGCCGCGCTCAAGCAGGCGGGCTGGGACCGGGCCGACGCGCCGGTCTTCCTCCAGTCGTTCGAGGTAAAGAACCTCCAGGCGCTCAAGGGCATGACGAAGGTCCGCCTGATCCAGCTGCTGGACGCAGGCGGCGCGCCCGCCGATGGGGCCGCGCCGAGCTACGCTGCAATGGCGACAACTGCGGGGCTGAAGGAGATCGCACGCTACGCCTGGGGGATCGGCCCGGCCAAGGCGATGATCCGCGACGGCGATGCGGCGCCCTCCACCCTCGTCGCCGACGCCCATGCCGCCGGGTTGAAGGTGCATCCCTGGACGTTCCGCGCGGAGAACGTGTTCCAGCCGCCCTCGCTTCGCACCGGATCCGAGCCGGGCAGGCACGGGCGGGTCGAGGAGGAGATCGCGCGCCACCTGGCGCTCGGCGTCGATGGCTTCTTCACCGACTTTCCGTTAGAGGGGGCACGCGCGCGCGACCGGTTTCGCCCGCGCTGAGGACCTGTTCGATGCGTATCCTGCTCCTCCTGCCGCTTCCCTTCCTGCTCGGCGGCTGTCTCGCGAAAGCGGCGGTCGACGTGGTCACGCTGCCGGTCCGCGCGGTCGGCCAGGCGGCCGACTGGGCGACCACCAGCCAGGAGGAGGCGGACCGCAACTACGGCCGCAAGATGCGGAAGGCGGAGGCGCGCGAGGGCAAGGAGCGCCGCGCTTGGGAGAAGCGCTGCCGTCGCGATCCGGAGGGCTGCGGCGAGTACGACGGCTATCGCGCTTCCGACGAGAGCCGCTGAGCGAGGATCTCCCCCACCCCGCGCAGCACAGCGGGGTGAAGCTGCACGCCCAGGTGCCCGCTTGGCACCTCCAGCGCGTCGCAGGCGTCCGTGCGGCAGGCGGTTGACGCGACCAGCCCGTCATGGCGACCCCAGATCGCGGTCGCCGGCATCGGCAGCGGCGCCATTACCTCGGCCAGCCGAGCGGCGATCACCGGATCGTCGACCCGCTCGCCCGTCACCCACTCGAACGCGCGCCAAACGTGGGTCGCGCGTGGAGAGGCGGCAAAGGGCGAGCTGATCGTGATCACGCCGCGGACCAGCTCGGGGCGGCGGTGCGCGACCAGCCGCGCCATGATCCCGCCGAGGCTGACCCCGATCAGCGTGACGGGGCCATCGACCGCCGCCGCCTCGATCCGCGCGATCAGCCGGCGCGCGTCGGCGCCGATCGTCCGCGCGCCCAGGTTCCGCCCGAGCCCCCACCCCAACGCACGATAGCCGAGCCGGTCGAGGTGCCGCCGAAGTACCACATTCGAGCGGTCCGAGTTGAACAGGCCGGGCAGCACCATGACCCGGTGCCCGTCGCCACGCGGCTGGTCGGCGAGGCCGCGCCAGTCGCGCGCGAGCCGCGCCACCGTGCCCGCCGCGCGCGGCCACTCGGTTAGCAGCAGGGAGAGCGGCGGCGGCTTCACGGCAGCCACCACATGACGGTGGCGGAAAACGGCGTCCACGCGCCCATCTTCACTCGCGCCGCCGTGAGCGCCTCCCCGGTCCACGCGTTGCAAGTCCGCAGCGCGCTATAGCGGCCGGTTGCGGGGTAGAAGGCGTCCCAGCTGCCATAGCCCTTGATCGGCGGACCCGGCGCGAAGCTCGCGCGGATGAAGACGGTCAGTCGCGCATATTCGTCGGGCCGCAGCGTGATCGCGCGCACGCCAGGGCCCGCCACCGGCTCGGGCACCGCATCGACGTGCATCACGCTGCCGCCGCTTCCCACCGCGCCCTTCAGCACAACCACCGGGTTCAGGTCCCACCAGGTCGGCGTGCCGATGTAGAAGTCGCGGTCGCCCCAGCCGATGCTGCGCCAGCCGTGACGGGCGTAGCGCGGATCGCCGAAGTCCGCCGGACGGATCAGGTCCTCCCACCCGGCGGCAGGCACGATGATGCCGGTGTGGATGCCGTTGTCCTCGACGTAGACGCGCACGCCGCGTTCGGGCGGCTGCCAGGCGCCGTTGCGCGGGATCGCACCGCCGATCAGCCCCGCCGCGCCGTAAAGGTACAGCGCGCCGATCGGTGCCGCGACCGCCCAGCGCCACAGGGGGGATGGTATCACCGGCAACGATCGCTACCTTGGGCGCATGGCCGACGACTCCCACGTGCTCGACGCTCCCCCCGCCGGCGCCAACGCCGACTGGACGATCCCGCAGGACTGGTCACGCTACACGCCCGAGGAGCATGCGACCTGGGATACCCTGTTCGCGCGCCAGGCGAAACTGCTCCCCGGCCGCGCGTCGGAGGCGTTCCTGCGCGGGCTCGACGTGCTGAAGCTGTCCAAGCTTGGCATCCCCGACTTCGCCGAGCTGTCCGCCCGCCTCACCGACCTGACCGGCTGGAGCGTGGTGGCGGTGCCGGGACTGGTGCCCGACGATGTCTTCTTCGACCACATGGCCAATCGCCGCTTCGTCGCCGGCAACTTCATCCGCAGGCCGGATCAGCTCGACTACCTCCAGGAGCCGGACGTCTTTCACGACGTGTTCGGGCACGTGCCGATGCTCGCCGACCCCGTCTTCGCCGACTATCTCGCCGCCTATGGCCGCGGGGGCCTGCGGGCACTGGAGCTCGGTGCCTTGAAGCAGCTGGCGCGGCTCTACTGGTACACGGTCGAGTTCGGGCTGGTGGCCGAGCCGGAGGGGCTGCGCATCTACGGCGCGGGGATCGTCTCCTCCTTTTCGGAGACCAGCTTCGCGCTCGACGATCCCAGCCCCAATCGCATTGCGCTGGACATGAAGCGGGTCATGCAGACCGATTACCGGATCGACGATTTCCAGCAGACCTATTTCGTGATCGACAGCTTCGACGACCTGCTCCGCCAGACGGTGGAGACCGACTTCGCGCCGCTCTACGCGGAGATCGTCGGGGAGCCGGCGATCCCGGTCGAGACACTGCTGCCGGAGGACCGGGTGATCACGCGCGGCACGCAGGCGTACGCGCGAGGGAAGGCGGCGGGTTCACTCACGAACGTCATTCCCGCGTAGGCGGGGATGACGGCGCTATAGATCCAGCGCCCACCCGTCCCGCCCCTTCGGATCGGGCGGAGACGTCGGCACATACCGCTCCGCCCCGGCGCTGAGCCGCAGGATCGTCCAGTCGCCGCGCCGGTCCACCTTCTCCAGCCGGCACCCGCAGCGCTCGAAGGCCGCCACGACCTCGCCGCGCTGCGTATCCAGCAAGCCCGCGAGCACGATCGTTGCGTCCGGTGCGGCGATCGACGCGACTTCCGGTGCCATCGACACCAGCGGGCCGGCGAGGATGTTGGCAATGACGAGGTCGTAGGGCGCTCCCGCGGTGATCGCGTCGTGGAGCGCCCCATCGGCGACGATCAGGTCCAGCCCGGCGATCCCGTTCCGCGCCGAGTTCTCCCGCGTGACCTCGATCGCCGCCGGGTCGATGTCGGTCGCGGCGACCCGCGCCGTCGGCCAGATCGCGCGCGCGGCAAAGGCGAGCAGCCCGGTCCCCGTCCCCAGATCGATGACGTTGGCGAAGTCGCGCTCGCTCAGGCCGTCGATCATTGCGAGACACCCGCTGGTGGTCGCATGATGCCCGGTCCCGAACGCGCGCCCCGCGTCGATCAGGAACGCCCGGCCACCCGCCGGCGGGTCGATCGGGTGCGCGCTGGTGTGGACCACGAAGCGCCCTTCGCGGATCGGCTCGAGCCCCTCCTGGCTGAGCGTCACCCAGTCCTCGGCCGTCAGCGGCTCCACCACTGGTGCGACGTCGCCGGCACTCGGTACCAGCGCGCGCAGGGCGGCGAGCATCGCCGCGTCGGGCTCGTGCTCGCTGTACGCATCGAGCCGCCACGCCTCGCGGTCGTCCTCGACCAGCTCGGTCGTCATCAGCACCGCGTCGATCGCCAGATCGCTCGCCGCGTCGATCGCCTCCGCCTCCGCGCGCGTGCAGGGAAACGTGGTCTTCCACGAGTCGACCGCCGACCCGGCCGTCGCCGGGCCGTCGGCCGACGCTGCGAACGCAGCCTCGCCGGCCAATCTAACAGCGATCTTACGATCGCTATCGGACATAGCTTGCCCCGTTCACGTCGAGCACCGCGCCGGTCATCGACGCAGGCGCGTCGAGCGCGAGCCAGCGCACCATCTCGCCCACCTCCGCCGGCATCGCGACCCGGCCGAGCGGGATGTCGGCGAGCAGCTTGTCGCCGCCGCGGCTCGCCAGATACTCCTCGGCCATGCCGGTCATGGTGAAGCCGGGGCACACCGCGAACGCGAGGATACCCTCCGCCGCATAGCCGCGCGCGATCGTCTTGGTCATCGCGACCATCCCCGCCTTGGACGCGGCGTAGTGCCAGTGCGCGGGCGAATCGCCGCGGTAGGCGGCGCGGCTCGCGACGTTGACGATCCGCCCGCCCGAGCACCGTTCCTGCCAGTGGCGCACGGCCAGGCGGCAGAGCTCGGCGGACGCGGTCAGGTTGACCCGCATCGTCCGCTCCCACCCGGCGACCCAGGCGTCGTCGTCCAGGTCGAGCGGCGTCGCCTCGAACACGCCCGCGTTGTTGACGAGCACGTCGACCCGGCCGTCGAACACGTCGAGCGCTTGCGCCCACAGGTCGCGCGGGGCCGCCGGATCGGCGAAGTCGGCCGCAAGCGCGCCGCGCGTGGACTGGCCGAGCGCCATGACGTCGGCAGATCCCAGCGCGGTCATGATGGCGGCACCGATGCCGCGGCTGGCGCCGGTGACGAGGATCTTGGTCATGGATGGGCGATAGGCGAAAGCTCCCCTTCCTGAAAGGGAGGGGAGATGAAGAGCGCACCGCAAGCGACCCCAGCTTTCGCTGGGGTGACGGACCTGAAGCGCTAGGCGAGGCTTAACGCCGCCTCAACGCTCGCGCGCTAAGCCACCGGCAGCATGGCCGAGCCCCGTCTCCGATGATCGACAATTTCTCGCTCGCGCTGACCCACGGGCTGATGCTGCTCGCCGCGTGGCGGCTGCTGCGCCGCCCCGATCTCGACCGGGAGGACGCGCCCGACGCGGGCGCGTCGCGCCGGGGCAAGTGGGGGCGGCGCGATGCGTGATCTCGTCTTCGTCGCCTATCTCGGGCTATTCTTCGCGCTCGGCTTCCGGCGCCCGTTCCTGTTCGTGCTGGCGTACGTCTACATCGACCTCGTCTCGCCCCAGCGACTGACCTACTACCTGCTGAACGCGGTGCCGATCTCCATGATCGCCTCGGGCCTCGCGATCCTCGGCTGGCTTGCCGCCGACGACAAGCGTGACCTGCGGATCGCGCCGCGCCAGGGGCTGCTGTTCCTGCTGCTCGGCTACTGCTGGTACACGACGCTCAATGCCGACTTCCCGGTCGAGGCCGCGTTCAAGTGGGAGTGGGTGTGGAAATCGCTCGCCTTCGCGATCTTCCTGCCGCTGACGCTCCGCACGCGGCTCCGCATAGAGGCGCTGCTGCTGTTCGTCGTGCTGGCGACCGCCTCCATCATCATCGTCGGCGGGATCAAGACGCTGGCAACCGGGGGCGGCGGCTACGGCCAGCTCAACCTGATGGTCGCCAACAACAGCGGGCTGTACGAGGGCTCGACCATCTCCATGGCGGCGATCGCGCTGATCCCGGTGATCCTGTGGTTGATGAAGCATGGCACCGTCTTCCCGCCCGACTGGCGGGTGCGGCTGTTCGGCTACGCGCTGCTGTTCGCCTGCCTGCTGATCCCCGTGGGCACGTCGGCGCGGACGGGGCTGCTCTGCATCGCCCTGTTGTTCGTCCTGCTGCTGCGCGATGCCAGGCGGCGATTCCTCTATCTGGGCGGTGCGGCCCTGCTGGCGGTGATCGCGGTGCCGTTCCTGCCGTCGACCTTCACCGACCGCATGAGCACCATCAAGACTTACCAGGCCGATGCGTCCGCCTCGACCCGGCTCGCCGTGTGGCAGTGGACGTGGGACTATGTGAAGGACCATCCGCTCGGCGGCGGGTTCGACGCCTATCTCCAGAACAACATTCGCTACGACAAGGTGAAGGTGGAGAAGGGCGCCGACGGCCAGGCGACCGTCGCCCGCGAACTGGAGGTCGACAAGGCGCGCGCCTATCACAGCGCTTATTTCGAGATGCTGGGCGAGCAGGGCTGGCCCGGGTTCCTGCTGTGGCTCGGCGTCCATCTCGGCGGGCTGTTCCGGATGGAGGTGCTGCGCCGCCGCTACCGCAAGGCCGACGGCGACCAGGCGTGGATCGCCCCGCTCGCCAGCGCGCTGCAGCACGGGCACCTGATCTACCTGCTCGGTGCCGCCTTCGTCGGGATCGCGCTCAACCCCTTCATCTACCTGATCGTCGGGGCGCAGATCGGGCTCGACACCTACCTAGCGGGTCAGCGCGCGCGGGCCGGGGCGAAGCCGTTCCGCGCGCCGCCCCGCCCGCTCCCCGCCTGACGCGTGGCCGGCCTCTTCCTCACCCGCGCGGATACCGACGTGACGGCCGCGCGCGCGCGGTTCGCCGCGCAGGGATTTGCCGCGCCGACCGAGCTGGCGGTGCCGGGCTGGCGCCTGCTCCATGTTGCGCCCGTTCACGGCGGGCCGGACACGCTGCTGCGGCGCGGCGCCGACTGGGTGGCGGTCGCGGGCACGCTCACCGTCGACGACCGGATCGGCGTGCCCGCGCTCGCCGCGCTACTCGACATGGCGGCACTTGAGTGGGACCGGATCGGTGGGCAATTCGCCGCCGTCGTCCACCGGGCCGGGCGGACGACGCTGTTCACCGATTATCTCGCGACCTTTCCGCTCCACCATGACCGGGACGGACGCTGCTTCTCGACCTCGCTGCTCGCAACGATGGAGGCGCAGCCGCGTGTCACCTTCGACGCGCAGGCGGTGTACGAGTTTGCCTTCAACGTCGTTCCGATCGGCGACGACACGCTCTTCTCCGAGGTGAAGACGCTCTCACCCGGCTCGATCGTCACGCTGGGAGCCGATGGCGCGAGCGTCGACCGACAGCCGCGGCCGCTCCCTACCGGACCGAGCGAGGAGCCGCTGGCCGACCGCGTGGCACGCCAGCGCGACCTGCTGCTGCGCGTGGTGGGCGGCGTCGCCGATGCGTTCGATGATCGGATCCACTGCCCGCTCTCGGGCGGGCTCGATTCCCGGCTGGTCCTCGCTGCCCTGCGCGCGAGTGGCCGCCGACCGCAGGTGTACGTCTACGGACCGCCCGGGCTGGACGATGTGCGGATCGCCCGTGCGGCGGGCGAGGCACTCGGCTTCGCCGTTGAGTGGATCAACAAGGAAGCGGCGCCGATCGCGCCCGACGCGTTCGCCGCGCAGGTCGCGGAGAACTTCCGCCGCTTCGACGGCTATCCGACGTTCGGCAACATCTTCGACAATGGTGGGCACCTGGCGGCCTACCATCGCCGCCACGCGGGCGGGGCGCTGGCGGTGTCGGGCGGCGCGGGCGAGATCTACCGCGACTTCTTCTACCTGCTCGATCGCCCGCTGACCGCCGATGCGGTCGCGCGCACCTTCTTTGCGCGCTTCACGACCGGCGATGCGACCGGGTTGTTCGAGCCGCATCGGTTCATCGCCGCGATCGCCGGCAAGATCGCTGCGGCGCTGGACCGACCCGGCGATGTGACGCCGCTCACCCGCACGGAGATCGAGCAGATCTACCCGCGCGTCCGCTGCCGGGCGCTGTTCGGGCGCGAAATCGCGCTGGAGGGAGCGGCGGGCGCCTATCTGGTCCCGTTCCTCGACCACCGCCTCGTTGCCGATGCGCTGACGCTGCCGATGGCGCTGAAGCGCGCCGGCCGGTTCGAGGCGATGCTGATCGACGCGCTCGATCCCGCGCTCGCGCGCCAGCCGTCCGCCTATGGTCACCACTTCGCGCAAGCACCGACGCTTCGCCGCCGTCTTGGCGAGTGGCAGTCGCGCGCCCGCCCGCTGGCGCTGCGCCAGCGCAGCTACGCGATTCAGCGGCGGCTCGGGCCGATGGGCGACGAGCACGGCGGCGAGCTGACACCCGACTACCTCGGCCGCGTCATCGACCTAGACTTTCCGGCGATGCGCCGCTTCTTCCATGTCGATCGCATCACCGATGCCGGGCTGCTGCGCCGGATCGCCTGCCTGGAGTACCTCGCCGCGCAGCTCGGGGGGAGGCTCGCCGCGTGATCTCAGCGCGCGGCGAGCGGCGTGATGCGGGGCGGCAGCTGGTTGTTGCGCACCGTCACGCGGTCGTGCGACCAGTTCCCGACCAAGGTGGTGCTGTGCTTGAACGCGGGCGCCAGCCACGCGCGATTGTTCTCCACTACCAGGCCGGCGGACGAGTTGTCCTGCCCCTCCGGCGCGACGCTGATCATGGTCGAGTAATTGTCCTTGTTCGGCCCCTGCACGAAGCTGTTGCCGGCGATCCGGCCGCTTGCACCGTTCGACAGGTCGATCATGTAGTTGGTGTGGCTGCCCTGGCTGTCGTCGAAGCTGTTGTCGATGATCTCGACGCGGGGTGCGCGGCTCTTGAGGTAGTGCCCGCCGGTGCCGCGCTCGAAGCGCGAGCGGGTGACCTTCAGCGTGCCATAGTCGCCGATGTAGATGCCGTGCGCGCCCTCGCCGGTCGGGTCCTTGCCGAGCCCGGCAAAGGTCGAGCGATCGACGGTGATGACGCCGTTCGGATCGCTGGCGGAGAGGATGCCACACTGGTTGTCGAGGAACATGGCGTTCGCGACCTCCAGATTGCCCTTCTCGATCCGGATGCCAGCACCATTCCCGTCGCTCACCAGATTGTTCATGAAGACGAGGCCGTCGACCCGCGCGCCGGCACCGCGCAGCACCAGCGTCGCCTTGTCCTCGCACACCGCACGGTCGAAGATCGCGGTGCCGGCCTCCGCCGCGACGAAGGTGATGCGCCCGGCCTCCTGCACTGCGCAGTCGCGATACCGCCCGGGCGCGATCCGGATCGTCCCCCGCCCGCTGCCGATCGCCGCCACCGCCTGGTCGAGCCGGCCGTACGCCTGTCCCGTCTCCACCACCGTGAACGGTGGCGCGCGGCGCTGCGGGTTCGCCGGGCTGGCAATGGCGAGCAGGGCAAGCGAGGCGGCGGCGAGGCGGTACATGCGCGGGCATCCTGTGAGGTGAGGCACCCTTCTCATATCAGAGCGCGACCCGCCCCCGCACCCGCGAAGGTCGGCCCGAAGTGAGACAGGTGGCGGAGCTCCGTTCGCTCACCGGCGCGCGCGGCGTGGCCGCGTGGTTGGTCGTGCTGTTCCACATCCGCCTGGCGTTGCCCGAGCTGCCACACCGGGCGAAAGCGGTGATCGCGCACGGCTACCTCGCGGTCGACTTCTTCTTTCTGCTGTCCGGCTTCGTGATCTGGCTCGCCTGGGACGGGCGATTGCGAGAGGGCGGCTGGGCGGCGGTCCCGGCCTTTCTCCAGAAGCGGATCGCGCGCATCTGGCCGCTCCACGCGGTGATCCTGGCGGGTGCCGCCGCGCTGGTCGCCGGGCTCGCGATGACCGGCCGGCACGATCCCCGTGCCTTCCCGGTCGAAGAGTTTCCCTTGCACCTGCTGCTGCTGCAGAACTGGGGATGGACGGCGGCGCTCAGCTGGAATCACCCGGCCTGGTCGATCAGCGTGGAGTGGGCGGCCTACCTGCTGTTCCCGCTGCTGGTGCACGCGATCGACTGGCGCACGCTGCCGAGCGCGGTGATCGTGGCGGCGGTGGGGGCGCTGTTCCTGCTGCTCGCCAGCGTGTTCGCGGCGGCCGGCGCGACCAGCCTTGGCGCCGATGTACCGAGACTCGGCCTGGTGCGGTGCCTGGTGGAGTTCAGCGCGGGCGGGGCGATTGGTGCGCTGTGGTGGCGATGGCGTGATCGGCCCGGGCTGGCGATCGGCATGGCCGTCATCGCGGCCGCACTGCTGACCAGCCCGCTCCCGGAGCCACTCCGCGTGCCCCCCGCCCTTGCCGCCCTCCTGCTCGGGCTGGCGCTCGCCGGCGATGCCCGCAACCCGCTCGGGTGGCGGCCGCTCCATTATCTCGGGGAGGTCAGTTACGCGACCTACCTCTCCCACTACCTCCTGTGGTTCGCGTGGAAGCTGGCGTTCGTCACAAACCCGCGCGCTGTGCCGGCGGCTGTGATAGCGAGCTATTTGCTAGCGGTGCTGGCGAGCTCGGTGGCGCTGTACCATCTGGTCGAGCGGCCGGCGCAGCGGTTGGTGAACGGGTGGCGCCTACGTCCACTTAAACCGTTCGCGCTGAGTAGAGACTGAGTAGCTGCGGAGCAGCGTATCGAAGGCTCGTATCGAAGCGCGCTTGTAGCCCGCGACAGCCCTTCGATACGCGCCTTCGCCTACGCTCAGTCGCTACTCAGGACGGACGGGAGAGAGCCGTGCTCCCGCGCCGGCGGGAGCACGGCCGACCTCAGGCGTCGACGCTTGCCAGCGCCTCGATGATCGCGCGGTTGAAGGCGGGGATGTCGTCGGGCTTGCGGCTGGTGATCAGGTTGCCGTCGACCACAACCTCCTCATCGACCACCTCGGCCCCGGCGTTGGCAAGGTCGGTGCGGATCGATGGCCACGATGTCAGCGTGCGGCCGTCAACCACGTCCGCCTCCGCCAGCAGCCACGGCCCGTGGCAGATAGCGGCGACGATCTTCCCGTCGTCCATGAACTCGCCCGCGATCTCGACCGCGCGGTCGTTGGTGCGCAGCGTGTCGGGGTTGGCGACCCCGCCCGGCAGCAGCAGCGCGTCGTAGTCGGCGCTCGCCACCTCATCGACGGTCAGGTCGGGCGTGATCGTGTCGCCCTTCTCGTCCTTTTCCATGCCCTGGATCGGATCGGTCTTGAGGCTGGCGAGCGTCACCTGCGCGCCCGCATCAATCAGCGCTTGGCGCGGCTGGAACAGCTCCGACTGTTCAAAGCCGTCGGTGGCGAGGATCAGGACGTGCGTATCCTTGAGGTCGGGCATGGCCGGTACTCCGAAAGGTGAGGGGTTCGCCGGTCACAACCCCCGGGGTCGGCGGGGCGTTCCGGAACGGATCGATAAGCGGAGCATTGCTAGCGGTATGACGACGAGAGGATCGCGGTGGCGAACATAGTCTATTCGGATGGCAGCGAACCCGGGATCACCCGACGCAAGATCCGGGACAAATGGGGGTACTTCGACGCGGCCGGCGAACGCATTACCGAACGCGACGAGATCGATCGGCTGAACGCGATCGGCCTGCCTCCTGCCTACCGCGACGCCTGGTTCTGCCCCGACCCGAACGGCCACATTCAGGCGGTCGGCTGGGACGAGAAGGGGCGCAAGCAGTACCGCTACCACACCGAGTTCCGCGCCGCGCAGGAGGCCGCGAAATACGAGGGCTGCTCCGGCTTCGGCGCCAAGCTGCCGCTCCTGCGCAAGCAGGTGGAAAAGGACCTGCGCCATCCCGGGCTCAGCAGGGCGCGCGCCGTCGCCGCTGTCGTCCGCCTGCTCGACATCGCGCGTGTCCGCGTCGGCAACGAGGCCTACGCCCAGGCCAACAAGAGCTTCGGCGCGACCACGCTCAGAAAGCGCCACGCCGAGCTGAAGGGATCGACGCTCCGGCTCCAATTCAAGGCCAAGTCGGGCAAGCTGCGCCAGCTGACCATCACCGACAAGTCGCTCAGCCGCTTCGTCAAACGCGTCAACGACCTGCCCGGCCAGCACCTGTTCCGCTGGGTCGACAAGGCGGGTGAGACGCACCCGGTCACCTCCAGCGACGTCAACGAGTACATCAAGGCGGCGATGAAGGACGATTACACCGCCAAGCATTTCCGCACTTGGGGCGCGAGCGTGATCGCGTTCGAGACGATCGTGTGCGCCGAACACGACATCGGGCTCAAGACGCTGCTCGAGCCGGTCGTCGCGGCGCTCGGCAACACGCCCGCGATCGCGCGCAAGAGCTATGTCCACCCGAGCCTGATCGAGCTGGTGAAGACGGGCGACCAAGCGCAGCTGCGCGCCGTCAAGCTGCCTCGCAGCCTGCCCTACCTCACCCGCTACGAGCGCGGGCTGCTCGCCTGGCTCGACGGCGGCAGCGGGGCACAGGCGCTGGCGGCCTAGCCGCTTCCGGCCCCCCTTCGTCACCCCGGCCTTGAGCCGGGGTCCCGCTTTCTGCCAGTCTTGGAAAGAAGCGGAACTCCGGATCAAGTCCGGGGTGACGCAAGAGTAAAGCCGTTTGGAAGTCTGTTTGAGCAACACCACCAACACCGCCGCCCCCGCCCGCCTGATCACCGGTGACGACATTGCGGCGCATGTGACCGCGCTCACCCGCGACAGCGTGTCGTGGCTCCAGGCGCACTGGCTCCAGATCCTGATCGCGGCCGGCATCGCCGCGGTGATCGTCATCGGGCTGATGACGCTGCGGCGCTACGCGGAGAAGCTGTGCGACCGCCCGCAATTCCTGGGCGGCTGGGGGCGGATCGTCGGCCGTGCGGCGGCGCGGACGCACAGTTTCTTCATCGTCATGGTCGCGGCGCGGCTCGTGTCCGGTTACGCCGTCCCGCCGCCCGCGGTCGCGACCACCATCGTCTTCCTGTTCACGGTCGCCGCCGTCTTCCAGGCGGCGATCTGGGCGCGCGAGCTGATCCTCGGGTTCGTTGAGCATCGCACCGCCGGATCGGAGCACGCCGCACTCGGCAGCGCGTTCGGGCTCATCCGCCTGCTCGTCACCTTTGCGCTGTTCGCGATCGCGTTCATCGTCGTGCTCGACAATCTGGGTGTCAACGTGACCGGCCTAGTCGCGGGTCTGGGCGTCGGCGGCATCGCGATCGGCCTGGCGGCGCAGGGTATCTTCGCCGACCTGTTCGCCGCCCTCGCGATCATCTTCGACCGGCCGTTCCGCAAGGGCGACAAGATCAGCTACGACCAGACGAGCGGCGTCATCGAAGAGATCGGGCTGAAGTCGACCCGCATCCGCTCGTTCGACGGCGAGAAGCGGATCATCGCCAACAAGAACCTGCTCGACAAGGAAATCCAGAACACCTCCGACAAGGAACACACCCGCATCAAGCTGGTGATCGGCGTGGCGTACGAGACCCCGCCCGACAAGCTGCGCGCCATGCCGGACATGCTGACCGGCATCGTCGAGGTGGCTGGTGCCACGGTCGCGCGCGCGAGCTTCGAGAGCTTCGGGGCGAGCTCGATCGACTTCTTCCTGTGGTTCGACGTCCCCGGCGATGACTGGCCCGCTGCGCACAAGGCGCGCGACGCGATCATGATCGGCATTGTCGAGCGCTTCGCGGCAGAGGGGATCGTGATCCCGTATCCCACGCAGACCACCTACACGGCTGCGCCCGACGGGCACCTCGTCATGCCATACGCGGAGGTGCAGCCGGTGCATGAGGTGGCGCGGCAGGCGGGCCTTGGCGACGCGAAATTACAGGACAGCTAGCAGTACAATGTCCGCTTTTGGTGGTTAGCGGACATTGCGGCAGGTAGGGGCTGCGGCGGAAAGGGCTTCCGTCAAGCGTGTGAGCATCCTTTCGCCCGCCACGACGGTCGAGCCATTCTTAGACGCCACGTACAGGCGAAACTCATAGTTCGCCTTGCCCGTCCAGTTGATCGCCTCAACCTCAAACTTCCCGCTAATCAGCCGAAATGCGATGACGTCGTTCGCTTGATTGTGACCGAAGTGAAAGTTCATTCCCGTCCGACGAGCCGCTACTTGCATTCGGCAAATTACTTCTTTCGGCGATCCGGGGATGGCGACTTCTCTTGTTTGAACGGGAAGTTCGGTTTTTGGGGCACAGCCCAACAGCAACGCCGTCGAAACCGCGATCACGTTCAATGAGGCTCCCATAAGCCCGCTTACAACAGGAACCGAAGGTCTGCTATTGCGCGAAAGCGGACGTTCAGCCGCTTAACTAAACACCCCCTTCGTCCAAACTCAGCAGCGTTGCGTTGCCGCCGGCGCTGGTCGTGTCCACCGACACCGCCCGCTCGGCGCAGAAGCGCGGCAGGTAGTGCGGACCGCCCGCCTTCGGCCCCGTGCCCGACAGCCCCTCGCCGCCGAACGGCTGCGATCCGACCACCGCACCGATCATCGATCGGTTGATGTAGAGGTTGCCGACGGCGGCCTCCGCCTCCGCCACATCGGCGGCGCGCGCGATGCGGCTGTGCAGCCCCATGGTCAGCCCGAAGCCCTTGGCGTTCACCCGCGCGATCGTCTCGGCGAGTTCGCCCGCCCGCCACGTCGCGACGTGGAGGACCGGCCCGAACCACTCCTGGCGCAGGTCGTCCAAGTGACGCAGGCGGATCAGCGTCGGCGGCACGAACCGACCCTCCGCCGGCACCGCGACCGTCTTGATCCACTGCGCCTCGACGCTCGCGCGGTAGCCCATCAGCCGCTCGTAAGCCGCATCGTCGATCACCGGACCGACGTCGGTGCGCGGATCGCGCACGTCGCCGACGCGCAGCAGGTCCATCGCGCCGCCCAGCATCTCGATCAAGCCGTCCGCGATCTCCTCCTGCAGCAGCAGCAGACGCAGCGCCGAGCAGCGCTGCCCGGCCGAGCGATAGGCGCTGGTCAGCACGTCGGCGACGACCTGCTCCGGCAGCGCGGTCGAATCGACGATCATCGCGTTGATCCCGCCGGTTTCCGCGATCAGCGGCACGATCGGCCGCATGTCGTCCGCCAGCAGGGTGCGCGCGATCCGCTTGGCGGTGCCGGTCGATCCGGTGAACGCGACGCCCGCGATCCGCGTGTCGGCGGTCAGGGCCGCACCGACCTCCGGACCGCCGGGCGCCAGGATCAGCGCGTCGGCCGGAACGCCCGCCGCATGCCCCAGCCCGACCGCGCGCGCGGCGATGCCGGGCGTCTGCGGCGCGGGCTTCGCGACCACCGTGTTGCCGGTCACCAGTGCGGCGGCGCACTGGCCGAGGAAGATCGCGAGCGGGAAGTTCCACGGCGCGATCGTCACCCATGTGCCGCGCCCGGTCAGCCGCATCTCGTTGCGCTCGCCCGTCGGACCCGGCAGCGTTATCGTCTGCAGGTCGATGCGTGCGCGCTGAGCGTAGTAGCGGCAGAAATCGGCGGCCTCGCGCACCTCGCCGACCGCATCGGCGAAGGACTTGTGCGCCTCCTTGACCGCATAGGCCATCAGCTCGATGCGGTGCTCCTCCAGCAGGTCGGCGAGTCGTTCCAGCACCTGCGCGCGATGCTCGACGTCGGTCCGGCTCCAATCGCCGAACGCCGCCTCCGCGCGCGCGATGAGCGGCGCGACGTCGCTTTCACCAAGCGCCAGCGTCCCGCGCCCGGTCAGCGGCACCGGCGATGCGTTCACCGCCTGCACCGTGCTGGCGAGCGTATCCTTGTCCTGCAGGTCGATGCCGGCGCTGTTCGCCCAGGCGCCGAACAGATCGCGTGGGCGTGGGATGGAGGGATGCCGCGCGCCACCGACCGCGGTGACCTTCTCGACCGGATCGGCGAGCAGCTCCTCGTCGGTCAGCCCCTCATCGGCGAGCTGGTGGACGAAGGAGGAGTTGGCGCCGTTCTCCAGTAGTCGACGCACCAGGTACGCCAGCAGGTCGCGGTGGCCGCCGACCGGCGCGTAGATGCGGGTGTGATAGCCTTCCTCCCGCACCAGCCGCTCGTACAACCCCTCGCCCATGCCGTGCAGGCGCTGGAACTCGAAGTCGCGGGACGCACCGGCCCAGTCGAGGATGGTCGCGACCGTCAGCGCGTTGTGGCTGGCGAACGCCGGGCGAATGTTCCGCGCGTCCAGCATGTCGCGGGCGCACGCCAGGTATGACACGTCCGTCGCCGACTTGCGGGTGAACAGCGGATAGTCGGGCAGCCCCTCGACCTGCGTCCGTTTGATCTCGCTGTCCCAATAGGCGCCCTTGACCAGCCGGACGTTCATCAGCCGCCCGCGGTCGTTCGCCCAGGCGATCACCGGTCGCGCGCGCTTGCCGTACGCCTGCACCGCCATGCCGAAGCCGTCCCAGCCGGCGAGCGAGGAATCGGCGGCGACCGCGCCGATGATGTCCAGGCTCATCTCCAGCCGCTCGCTCTCCTCCGCATCGACGGTGAAGGGGATCCCGGCCGCCGCCGCCATCCGCGCGAGCTCCAGCGTCATCGCGGTCAGCTCGGGCACGCACGTGTCGTACTGTGTCACCTCGTAGCGTGGATGGAGGGCGGAGAGCTTGACGGAGATCGAGTGGCCGGCGGCCGCGTTCGCGCCGATCGCCCGGATCGCCCCTGCATAGGCATCGAAGTAGCGGCGCGCGTCGGTAGTGGTGCGCGCCGCCTCTCCCAGCATGTCAAAGCTCGCGGTGAAGCCACGGTTCTCCGATCGCTCCATGCGCCGGGACGCTTCCTCGATGGTGCGGCCCATGACGAAGACCTCGCCCATCATCTTCATGGCGGCGCCCACCGCCTGGCGCACGAACGGCTCGCCCGCGCGGCTCATCAGCCGCTTCAGCGCGCCGCCGCCGTCCCCCACCAGCGCGCGGCCGACCACCAGGCCCCAGGTGGCGGAGTTGACCAGCAGCGAGTTGGAACGGCCGGCGTGGCTCTTCCAGTCGGCGTCACCCAGCTTGTCGGCGATCAGCAGGTCGGCCGTTTCCGGGTCCGGCACGCGCAGGAACGCCTCCGCCAGGCTTAGCAGCGCGACGCCCTCGCTGGAGTTGAGACGGTATTCCTGCAGGAACTGGTTGACCCAGCCCTTGGTCTGCGCAGCGCGCAGGTCGGCGATCAGCCCGGCGGCGTGCCCAACCACCCGCCCGCGCGACTCGGGGGTGAGCCGCGCCCGCTCAATCAGCGATTTTAGAACATCCGGTTCGCTCGCGCGGTGCAGCCGCTTCATTTCGGCACGGGCGGAAGTCGTAGCGTCAGTCATTGGTTTTCGTGTTCTCGGTTCGGGGCAGGCTTGCTTGCGCGCCGTTCGCCCGTCAAAGGAATGCCGCCCTATGCGACAAAGCGGGGGCGAGGGGAATGCCGTGACGCCGATCACCATGGAGGAACGCAGTCGCCAGATCGGCACGGAGACCGTGTCCGACTGGGTTGCCGTCACTCAGGAGATGGTCGACCGCTTCGCCGACGTAACGGGCGACCACCAGTTCATCCACGTCGATCCGGTCCGCGCCGCCGCCACGCCGTTCGGCGGCACGATCGCGCACGGTTTCCTCACGCTGTCGCTGATGCCGCAGCTCATCCAGCGTGCGCCGCAGCCGGTGATCGCAGGCATCAGGATGGTCGTGAACGCCGGGTGCAACCGCCTGCGCTTCGTGCAACCGGTGCGTGCGGGCGCACGCGTCCGCGGCCGCTTCGCGCTTCGGGAGCTTGTCGAGAAACGTCCCGGCCAGTGGCAGCAGGTCACCGACTTCACCGTCGAGATCGAGGGTGAGGACAAGCCCGCGATCGTCTCCGAATGGATCAGCCAGATCTACCTTTGAGAGGAGCCAATCCCATGCGTTCAGCCGTTATCGTCTCCACTGCCCGCACGCCGATCGGCCGGGCGTATCGCGGTGCGTTCAACAACCTGCCCTCGCCTACCCTCGCCAGCCACGCCGTGAAGGCGGCGGTGGAGCGCGCCGGGATCGACGGGGCGCAGGTTGACGACGTGGTGTTCGGCGCGGCGCTGCAGCAGGGCGTGCAGGCCGGCAACATCGCGCGCAACGTGGCACTCCGCTCCGGCCTGCCGACGACAGTCGCGGGCATGTCGCTTGATCGCCAGTGCGCGTCCGGGCTGATGGCGATCGCCACCGCCGCCAAGCAGATCATGGTGGATCAGATGGACGTGGTGATCGGTGGCGGTGTCGAGAGCATCAGCCTGGTGCAGACACCGCAGATGCGCGTCGCCCCCGATCCCGAGTTGCTGGCGATGCACGACGACATCTACATGCCGATGCTCCAGACCGCGGAGGTCGTCGGCAAGCGATACGGCATCGGACGCGACCGCACCGACGCCTACTCGCTTGAGTCTCAGCAGCGCACCGCCGCCGCGCAGGCCGCGGGCAAGTTCGACGACGAGATCGTGCCCGTCACCGCGACCATGAACGTCGTGAACAAGGAAACGAAGGAAGTCTCCACCAAGGAAGTCACCCTCGCCAGGGACGAGGGCAATCGCGCCGACACGACGCTTGCCGGGCTGGAGGCGCTCCAGCCGGTGCTGCCGAACGGCACGATCACCGCGGGCAACGCGAGCCAGCTCTCGGACGGTGCCAGCGCCTCGGTGCTGATGGAGGAGAAGCTGGCGGAGCAGCGCGGCCTCACCCCGCTCGGCCGCTACGTCGGCATGGCGGTCGCCGGCACCAAGCCTGACGAGATGGGGATCGGCCCGGTCTTCGCCGTGCCCAAGCTGCTGGAGCGCTTCAATCTCAAGATGGACGACATCGGCCTGTGGGAGCTGAACGAGGCGTTCGCGGTGCAGGTGCTCTACTGCGCGGACAAGCTCGGCATTCCGTACGAGTTGCTCAACGTCAACGGCGGCTCGATCTCGATCGGTCACCCGTACGGCATGACCGGCGCGCGCTGCACCGGCCACGCGCTGATCGAGGGCAAGCGCCGCGGTGCCAAGTACGTGGTCGTCACCATGTGTGTCGGCGGCGGCATGGGCGCGGCCGGGCTGTTCGAGGTCCTCTGACCCCGCGCGCGGGACCCCTCACTGCGGTCCCGCGCAACCATCCCGGCATCGTCTCGTTACGCCTCCGAGCCACAGATCAGGAGGTGCCGCGATGGGCAACAAGAGCGACGACGATATCAAGCAGGACATGTGGACGGCGATGGCCGACAGTCCGTACGTGATGGTCGGGCTGGAGGGCGACGGCCAGCATAGCGAGCCGATGATGGCGCAGCTCGATCCCGACGCGCACGGCGAGTTCTGGTTCTACACGAAGAAGGACAACCGGATCGCCCCAGGCGGCAAGGCGATGGCGCAGTTCGTTTCCAAGGGACATCGCCTCTACGCCTGCATCGCGGGCACGCTGGTCGAGGAGACCGACCCCGCGGTGATCGACCGCTACTGGAACAAGCAGGTGGAGGCTTGGTTCGACGGCGGCCGCAACGATCCGGCGCTCAAGATGATGCGCTTCGAACTCGGCACCGCCGAGATCTGGGAAGCGGACACGTCGCTTAGCGGCAAGTTCAAGATGCTGACCGGTCAGACGATCAAACCGCAGGAAGCGGGTAGCCACGCCGAAGTAGCGCTGTAAGATAACCTGAATCAGCGATTCTACCGCAGCGGGTCATCCGGCCCGCCGCGCCCCGTTTCCGGAGAGACAGTGACGTGAGCGTAGCCTTTCGCCGCGAGAGCGACGACGAGCATCTGGAGCCGACGTTCGAGCTGCCGATTGCGCGCGGGCCGAACTTCGTGACGGCGCGCGGATTGCGCTTGATCGAGGCACGCGTTGCCGAACTGGAGCGCGCGCTGGCCGCGGCGGCCGACGATGCCGAGCGCAAGGCGCTGCGCCGCGCCCATCGCTACTGGAGCACCCGGCAGTCGACGGCCCAGCTCGTGCCGGCTCCCGAAGGGCGCATGGTCGCGATTGGATCACGCGTGACCTTCTGCCACAACGGTGAGGAACGCGTGGTGACGATCGTCGGCGGAGACGAGGCTGATGCGGCTAGCGAGCGGATCGCCTTCTCCGCCCCGCTCGCCCGCGCGCTGCTCGGCGCGGAACCGGGCGAGCGCCGCGACTTCGCGGGCGCGGAGGATGCGCTGGAGGTCGTGGCGACGGAAGCTGACCGCCGCGACTGACCAGCGAGTTAGCGCAGCGTTAACCAACCTCGGATAAGCCATCGAGCGCCTCCTTAGAGGAAGACTGCGCTCGATGACCGTCCACGTCCCGATCACCCGTGAGCTGAACAACGACGCGATCCGCGCCGCTGCGCGCCACTGCGGTCAACTGGCGGTCGGGTGCAGCGATGCGGCGGGCTATGCCGCGGGTGTGTCGGAGCGGATCGGCCACCAGCTCGCGGCGCTTACCGAGCTGGAGGGCGTTACCGCAGCGCTCGACGCCGACCAGCGCGCCGTCGCGCAGGCGACCGGGGAAGCGCGCCGGCTGTCCGACCAGGCGCGAGACACGCTGGCGCGGGAATTGACCCAGATCGCCGGCTCGATTGGTGACTTCGCCGCACTGACCGACCTCATCACCCGGCTGGGCACCCGAATGACCGACTTCGCCGCGGCGATGGAGCAGGTTCAGCGCGTGTCGAGCGCGATCGACGACATCGCCCGCAAGACCAATCTGCTCGCTCTCAACGCCACGATCGAGGCGCAGCGCGCAGGCGACGCGGGACGCACCTTCACCGTTGTCGCGGCGGAGGTGAAGAAGCTGGCGCAGGAAACCCGCCAGGCGACCGACGAGATCAATCGCACCATGGCGAGCTTCGCCCACGAGGCCGGTACGGTCATGCGCGAGATCGACGAAGGCGTCGGCAAGTCCGTCCTCGCGCAGAAGGGTGTCGAGCAGATCAGCCACACGGTGGCCGAGGTCGGCGACATCGTTACCCGCGTCGATCGGATCACCGACGGGATCGAGCGCTCGACCGAGGTCACTTCCGAGAGTGTGGTACGCGTGCGCGAGACGCTGCGGCTGTTCGGCGCGCAGGCGCGGGAGGGCGGGCGCCAGTCGATCAGCGCGCATGAGCGGCTTCGGAAGCTGGAGGCGCTCTCGAACGACATGCTCGACCGGCTGGCGCACTCCGGCGCGACAATCGACGACACGCGCTTCGTCAACGCCGCAGTTGCCGGGATGCAAGAGGTGCAGGCAATCGTGGAGGAGGGACTCGCGGCCGGCGCGGTCGGCGAGGCCGACGTGTTCGACACCGATTACAAGGACATGCCGAGGACCGATCCGGTCCAGCAGACCACTCGCTTCAACGACTTCGCCGACGCCCGCATCCGGCCGCTCCTCGACCAGCTGGCGCGTAGTGACGAGCGCCAGATCCTCGGCTGCGCCATCACCGACGTGAACGGTTATCTGCCCACCCACCTGTCCTGGAAGTCGCTGCCGCAGCGCCCCGGCGAGCCGGCGTGGAATGCCGAGAACTGCCGCAACCGGCGCAACTTCATGGACGAGGCGACGGCCAGGGCAGTCGCGTTCGACGGCGACTTCATGCTGGTCACCTATCGCCAGGATCTGGGGCAAGGCCGCTACCGCGCGGTCAAGAGCGTGTTCGTGCCGCTGTGGTTCGCCGGCCGGCGCTGGGGCAATTTCGAGATCGCCTTTATCGACTGAGCGCCCGGTTCGCTCACGGCATCGTGCGGACGATCACCTCCAGGTCGCGGCCGTCGATCCGCAGCTCGTTGAACGACGGGCGGCTCTCGCGCACCCGCGACGACAGCGTGCCGGCACCGATCATCCGGACCGGGCGACCGCCCTCCTCCACCACCCGGTCGAACGGGTCATGGACATGGCCGGACAGCACCGCATCGGCCCCGGCCTGGGCGAGCGCCGCGAGCGCGGGGCGGCCGTTATGGGTGCGCGCGGTGGCCTGCGTTCCCGCCTCGATCAGCGGATGGTGGCAGGCGACGATGACCAGCCCGCCCTTGTCCGCCGCCTCCACGCCGGACACTGCCTTGCGCAGCGATCGGTCGCTGACGCTACCCTTGGACCAGTTGCGCAGCTGGAAGCGCGCCGTGGTCTTCATCGGCACGATGGTGACGCCGGGCAGGTCGAGCTCCTTCTCGATCACTGCCTCCAGCCGGGTGAAGCGCCGATAGGGCCGGAACAGCCGCGCGAAGAGGTTAAAGGCGGGCAGGTCGTGGTTGCCGACCTCCACCGTCACCGGTCGCTTCAGCGCCTCCAGCCAGGCGGTGGCGGCGGCGAACTCGGCCGAGCGCGCGCGCATCGTCAGGTCGCCGGTCATGACGATCGCGTCCGGTCGCTCGGCATGAACGGCCGCGTCGAACCAGGCAACCGCGGCGCGGTCCTCACGCCCGAAATGGACGTCGCTTACGTGAAAGAGCCGAATCATGGGCGGGCGAACGCGCGAGCACGCGGATCGGACCCAAGCAGGTGGAGCGTCAGGCGGCGACCACCTGCCGCACGCCCTCGTCCGACAGCGGCGTCGTGAAGCACAGCCCGGCCCGCTGCCCGTCCACCCACGCGACCCGCGCCGCCCGGGCCTCACGCGCGAAGTGGATGATGACGCTGCTGCCCGGCGAAACGGGCGTCGGCGCATGCACCAGCGCGCCGCCGGTAGATAGGTTGAGCAGGTGGACCCGCGACGATGCGCCGCGAACGATCATCTCGCCCGGCAGGAACAGCTTCAGCCGCGGGCTGCGGCGCTGGTGATGGGTCCCGTCGAGCTGCATGGCGTTCCCTGTCATCCACGCCGAACCGATCGGCCGCAAGCCCGGTTCCGAAGAATGATGCTTAGCGATTAAGTAACGGATGCAGGTTGTTAGCGGCAGGCGCTGCCAGGTGAGCTTACGCCTTCTTGGACGTCAGCAGGCGGCAGACTATCAGGTGAAGGCGTGGAGCGGGTGAAGGGAATCGAACCCTCGTCGTAAGCTTGGGAAGCTTCTGCTCTACCATTGAGCTACACCCGCACGTCAGCGACTTGGCGCTGATCGGGACCCTCAGCAGCTCCCATGTGGGTGCGCTACCGTCGGGCGACCGATTGCCACATGATGAGCCGTGCGGTCAACACGCACTGCACGGAACAGACCTGAAACTAGCATGGAGCGAAGTCGACTGGTTTTCAGCACCATCACCGCCGCTCGTACGGAAGCGCGCTGAGACACTTACATCGCCGCGCTGGACGTGCGGTTCACGCCAGAGGGCGAGAAAGCATTCCGTTGGCCTCCGGCTCCCCGCGGCTGAACGGCTCCGCGGCCGAATGACAGCGGCGTCAATCGGGTATCCGCCGTTCCCATGTTCGTCTACAGAGCGCCGTGGCTGCTTTGCCTAAACGGAGTTGGCTCATGCGCGCGAGATCCCTCCCCTGGTTGGTTGCGGCGATTATCTTCGTTGGAACGGCAGGCACCGGTGCAGCACAGGATCTCGGCGGCTACTACGGCGGCATGGCGATGGGCGGCCTCGTCACCAACCAGACCAACATCACACAATCGGCGATCGGCACGCGCGGCGAGCAGGACGCGGCAGAAGCGGCGCAGCCTTCAGAAGCGGAAACCGCCCCGCCGCTGCGCTATACCCCCTCACTGGCGCGGCGAAGATCGAACCTCGCTGGCTTCGTGGCCAGGCTGCGCGCCGGTGATCCGCAAGGGGCAACGGCGCTGGAGCAGGCGGCTGCCTCGGGGGACCTCATCGAGTCGATCGGCGCCGATCTCGCGCGCTACGGGCTTCGGATCGACGACGTGGCCGATGCCTATTCGGTGTGGTGGGTGAATGCCTGGCTGGGCTGGGCGGGCGACACCAGCGATCAGACCCGCGCGCAGATGGCCGCCGTCCGCGCGCAGGCGGCCCGCGCAGTCGCCGCGACGCCGTCCTTCGCAAATGCGGACGAGGCGGCGAGGCAGGAGTTCGCCGAGAGCCTGTTGGTGCAGGCCGCGCTGATCGGTGCCGCGACCAAGCAGATCGAGACCGATCCCGCAATGAAGCCGCAGCTGCGTCAGGCGATGGCGCAAGCGGGCCAAGGCATGGGACTGGATTTCGCGGCGATGAGGCTGACCAGTTCGGGCTTTCGGGCGGTCGGCGAGTAGGCTTCGGCCGCCCGGGAGAGGACGGCATGGACTGGCTCGAATTTGCGATGGGCCTTCTCGGCGGCCTCGCGCTGTTCCTCTACGGCGTGGACCTGCTCGCGACGGCGCTGCGGGAGGCGCAGGGCGGACGTTTTCAGAAGCTGCTGGAGCGATCCGCGAGTAATAGGATCGCCGCGCTCGCCAGCGGCACGGCGGCGACGGTCGCGCTCGACTCCTCCTCGGTCGTCATCATCCTTCTGATCACGATCGTCGATGCCGGTCTGATGCCCTTTGCCAAGGCGCTGCCCGTGATCCTGGGTGCCAACGTCGGCACGACCTTCTCGAGCCAGGTGTTCGCCTGGAACGTCGATACCTATGCGCCGGTGGCCGTCGCAGGGGGGCTGATGTGGAAGGCGCTGGCCCGCTCGGACAGCGCCAGGCGCCGTGCGACGGTCGTCCTCGGACTCGGGCTCGTGCTATTCGGCCTCAACATCATCGGCACTGCCGCCGAACCGTTGCAGGAACAGCCGCAGATCATCGACTGGCTGAAACAACTGGAGACGCCCCTGCTCGGTGTAGCCGTGGGCGCACTCGCCACCGTCGCGATCCAGTCCTCCTCGGCGATGATGGGGATCGCCATCACGCTCGCCGGGGGCGGACTGATCACGCTGCCCGCCGGCATCGCGCTCATGCTAGGAGCCGAGATCGGCACCTGTGCGGACACGCTGGTGGCGACCGCCGGGCGCTCGCGCGCCGCGGTGAAGGCCGGAATCTTCCACCTGTTGTTCAACATCGCGACCGTCGGCATCGGTATCCTCCTCATCGATCGGCTCGCCGGCTTCGGACAGGCGACCTCTGCCGAGCCTGGTCAGCGCATCGCCAACGCTCATGTGCTCTTCAATGTCGTCGGCGCACTGGTCGCCTTGCCGTTCACGGCGAGCGCCGCCTCGTTGCTCGAGCGCCTCGTGCCTGAGCGGGACGGCCGCGATCCGACCGCGACGGGGAGCGAGCGACCAGCGAGCGCATCGGGCGCAAATTGATCGTTTGTATTGCCTGTCCGCCAGTCTAACAGGTTGCGATCGGCTGATCATTCGGGAGGATCGCTTTGGTACGAGGCGCTGCGTTGGTCACGACCTTGCTCAGCTGCGGCCTGATCGGCTGCGGTGGCGGAACGTCGGACGCTGGCAACCAATCGGCCGAGCAGTTGCCGCCAAGCGTGGTCGCGACATCTGGAACGGGCGCGCTCTGGGCGAACGGTGCCAAGAAGGCGCTCGATCTGCAGAGCGCACATCCGAACGGCGTGGTCCTGCAGCTTACCTCCGTGCAGTCGCGGCCAACGGAAACGGTGCTCGGCGTGCGGGTGATCAACGGCCGCGACCGGGCGATCGAGCTCAACCGATTCAACTCCAATCGCGACGGCTATCTCGCACTCGACACAGGCGAGCGCCTGTACCTCTCGCCGCCGGGCAACAACCCCCGGCTGTCGGTCGAGGCGGGTCAGACGCTGGAGGGCGAGCTCGTGTTCCTCGGCAAGCTGCCGCAGAGCCAGAGTGCCGTGCTGATCCTCAACGAGAACGGGCAAACCGACAGCCAGTACACGACCACGCCCGGCTACCGGATCAACCTGCCGCTCGGCACCGTAGCCGGGGCAGCGGCGCGTTGAGCGAACGTCGCACCGGGGGCCGCATCGTGCCGGCCCTGATGCTCTGTGGCCTGGTCGCGGGAGGCTGCGACGGCAGCAGCCTGCTCGGCACGTCGCCGGGCGCACCGCTGGACGCGCAGGTTTTGCATCCAAACGGCACGGTCATCCAGCTGATCGCCATCAAGGCGGCGGGCGATCGCACCCTGGTCACCGTCCGCGTGCTGAACGGGCGCGACCGGGAGATCACGCTCAACCAGGGGCGGGAGAACTCCTATCTCCTGAGCGACGGCGGCGAGAAGCTGTTCCTTGTTGCTCCCGCCGGCAACCCCAACCTGGCGGTGCCGGCGGGACAGGTGATGGACGGCGCGCTCGTGTTCAGCGGTGCCTTGCCCAGGTCGGATCGCGCGACGCTGGTGCTGAACCAGAACGGCTCCGCCGACGGTACCTACAGCTCTTCCCCGCGATTTCAGATCGCCTTGCCGCTGGATGGGGCATTCGGCGGCAGCGGCGTGCCGGAAGCGTCGGCCCTGTCGAACATGCGACCGCTACCCGCCTCGTCCTTGCGGCCTGCTGCGGCGACCAATTCCAGGCTAGGTGCCGGCGGACAAGCGACGAGTGACCTGAGGACCGTGGAAGCCCTCAAGAGCGAGCTCGGGGCCACCGAAACGGACCGCGGGACGATCGTCTCGCTCCCGGGCGATGTCACCTTCGACTTCGACAAGGCGACGATCCGGGCCAGCGCACAGCCGACCCTGGACCGCCTCGCGGCGCTCATCCTGGCCGGCCCCGCCGGTCAGATCAGCATCGAAGGCCATACCGACGCAAAGGGCGACGACGCCTACAACAAGCGCCTGTCGGAGCAGCGCGCGGACGCGGTCAAAGCCTATCTCTCCGGCAAGCAGGTCGATCCGGCCAGGCTGCGGACGATCGGCCTGGGAGAACTCAGGCCGGCTGCGCCGAATGCCAAGCCGGACGGCAGCGACGACGAGGACGGGCGGCAACGCAATCGCCGGGTCGAAGTCGTGCTGCCGAAGGCGTCACAGGCCGGATAAGGCAGCGCGGCGATTGTTCTCGCCAGGCGCTCACTGCTACGGAAAGTTCTTACGCTCCACGGTCCAGTAGCGGTCGGTGCACAGCTTCACTTTCGAGGATCGGCGGCAGGCATGACGACTCAGCCCGGGTCGAGTTGCCAAGCCGATCCACTGATCGGGTCCAACCGCCCGGCACCGATCGGAGACCCGCACGTTCACCCGCCGGCGCCCACAGGCGCGTTGCTCGACAACCGGGAGGCGGCACTGGCAGACGGTTTGGAAGCGATGGGCGGCAGCGATCGCCCGGCCGACACGTCGCCGCTCCGGCCGTTCCGCCACGCCATTTTCCGCGACGTCTGGGTCGCCAACCTCCTGTCGCGCTTCGGCGGGCTGATCCAGTCGGTCGGCGCGTCCTGGCTGATGGTGTCGCTCGGCGCGTCGGCCACGCTGATCAGCTTGGTCCAGACCTCCACCACGCTGCCGATCATGCTGTTCTCGCTTATCGCCGGGGCACTCGCCGACACGTTCGACCGCCGCCAGCTGATGCTGGTGGCGCAGGCGTTCATGCTGCTGGTGTCGGTGGCGCTGTCGCTATGTGCCTGGTTCGGCGTGCTCACGCCCTGGCTGCTGCTGGTCTTCACCTTCCTGATCGGTACCGGCGCGGCGCTCAACGGGCCGGCGTGGCAGGCGTCGGTCGGCGACATGGTGCCGCGCGACGACCTGCCCGCGGCGGTGTCGCTGAACAGCATGGGGTTCAATGTCGCGCGGAGCACCGGGCCGGCGGTCGGCGGCCTGATCGTCGCCGCTTCCGGCGCGGCGGCAGCGTTCGCGGTGAACGCGGTCAGCTATCTCGGGCTGCTGATCGTGCTCGCCCGCTGGCGCTCACCCGACCGGCCCGAGCGATTGCAGCGGGAGACGCTCGGCCGCGCGGTGGGCGCGGGCGTCCGCTACGTCGCCCTGTCGCCGACGCTGATGACGGTGCTCGCGCGCAGCCTGGTCTTCGGGCTGGGCGCGAGCGCCGTTCCCGCGCTGATGCCGCTGGTCGCCCGCGACCTGGTGGCGGGTGGGCCGCTCACCTTCGGCCTGCTGCTCGGGGCGTTCGGGATCGGCGCGGTGGTCGGCGCCTATTACTCCAGCGGGCTGCGCCAGCGGCTGTCGACGGAGGGGTTCGTGCGGGCGGCGCTGCTGGCGCTCGCGGCGGCTTCGATCGTGACCGCGTACAGTTCCTTCACCGCGCTGACCATGGCCGCGCTGTTCGTCGGGGGGGCGGGCTGGGTGCTCGCGCTCTCCACCTTCAACGTGACCGTGCAGATGGCGTCGCCGCGCTGGGTGGTCGGACGGACGCTCGCGCTCTACCAAATGTCGGCGTTCGGCGGGATGGCGCTGGGCAGCTGGCTGTGGGGCGCGGTGACCGAGCGCACGGGCGTCGACATCGCGCTGCTGGCGGCGGCCGGAGTGTCGCTCGCCTGTCTGCTGATCGGTTTCCGCTATCCGCTGCCCGCCGCGCAGAAGCTCGACCTGGAGCCGCTCGGCCGCTGGCGGGAACCGCGGCTCGCGCTGCCGATCGAGGCGCGCAGCGGGCCGGTGGTGACCACGATCGAGTACCATATCGCCGAGGAATGGCTGCCCGAGTTCCTGCGCCTGATGGTCGAGCGCCGGCGCATCCGGCGCCGAGACGGTGCCAGGCACTGGTCGCTGATGCGCGACCTGGAGGCGCCGGAGGTCTGGGTCGAGCGCTACGACACGCCGACCTGGACGGAGAACGTCCGCCACAACGAGCGCGCGACCAGGGCCGACGCCGATGTCGCCGATCGCCTGCGCGCGCTCCACACGCCGGGCGAGCGGCCACGCGTCCACCGCCTGATCGTCCGCGATCTTGACGCAGTGCTCGACCCGGCGGCGGACCTGGCCGCGCTCGACCAGCCGCTTACCGACCCGGCCCGCCAGGCCTGACCCGGCGGTAGTGCCCGTCGATGCCGGTGCCGAGCAAGCAATAGTCGACCTGCCAGGGCCGGTGTGCAGGGTCGACATAGGCGAGGTCGAAGCCGTTCCCGGCCGGTCGGAGGATGAGAACTGGACCGTCGCCGGAACGCACCGTGTAGCCTTCAGGTGACGCGAGCAGCACGCCGTCCAGGTCGCAAGTCGGCCGGCGCTTGAAGCTCAGCGCGATACGCAGCCGCAATGCCGTGCCACGCCGACTGATACGCGCCGCACCGCCATAGCCTGCCTCGACCCGACGGAACGTGCCGGCGACCAGCGTTGCGCCGCGCTGAGCGGTCACGGAGGCCGTGGTGCCGTGCGGCACCACTAAGAGGAGGATAGGCAAAGCCGCCCAGGCCATGCAGCGCCCTACCAACATCCGGGCGCAGTCGGAAGGAGGGAGCGGGATCGGCCCGATCCGGCAAGCGTCCGTCGTGCGGCCTGGCTAGCTGTCGCCGCGCAGGCGGTACCCCACGCCGAGCTCGTTCGCGATCACGCTGCCGACCGGCCCCGCCGGCTCGAGCTTCTGACGCAGGTTGCGGATGACGATTCGGAGGTACTCGATTCGCGGGTCCTCGTCCGCGCCCCAGCAGGCGGTGAGCAGGCGCTCGTGCGTGACGACCCGGCCGATGTGCCGGGCGAGCACCGCCAGCACGTCATGCTCCTTGCGGGTCAGGTGCACCTCCTCGCTTCCCCGCCGGATCATCCGGCGATCGAGATCAATGGTGAGGTCGCCGCGCCTGATGATTTTCGGCGTCGTCCCGGACAGGCCCTGGTGGCGGAGCGCCACCCGCAGCCGGGCGAGCAGTTCGTCCGTGTCGAACGGCTTGGTGACGAAGTCGTCGGCGCCCAGGTCCAGCGCGGTCACCTTCTCGTCCACGGCGTCGCGGGCCGACACCACCAGGATCACCGCCTCGCTTTGTGCGCGCAGCAGCGGAATGACGCTCAGCCCGTCGCGGTCGGGCAGGCCTAGGTCGAGCAGGATCGCGCTCGGCTGCTCCGCGGCCGCCTGCCGCAGCGCGGCCTTGCCGCTCTCCGCCTCCACTACGGCATAGTCGGCGCGCAGCAGCGTGTTGCGGAGCAGGCGGCGGATGGCGACGTCGTCGTCGACGACCAGAATTTTGGCAGGCATGTCACGAGGTCCCTTGAAGCGGCGGGTCGCGGACGATCAGGGCGGACGGGAACACCAGCGTAAAGGCGGCACCGGTCCCCTCGGCGCGGTTGGCAGCCTCCACCGCCATGCCCATCGCGTCGGCAAAGGCCTTGACGATCGCGAGGCCGAGACCGGTGCCGCCGACCGCGCGATCGGAGCCTTCGAGCCGGCGAAAGGTCTCGAACACCTCCCCCTCGCGCCCCGGCGGCAGCCCCGGTCCGCGGTCGAGCACCGCGAGGCGCAGCTCGCCATAGCGGTGACGCCCTTCGATCACGATGTCGGTGCCCGGCTCGCCGTAGCGACCGGCATTGTCGAGCAGGTTGAGCAGGCAGTGGTGAAGCAGCTGCGGATCGACCCGTACCAGCGGCAGGTCGGGCGGCACGTTCAGCCGGACCGCGTGCCCCTCCAGCGCACGGCGCGCGTCGTGAGCGGCACCGGCGACCGCGTCGCTGAGGTCAGTCGCTTCCACCGCGAGCTTCAGCGCGCCGGCCTCCACCCGGGCCATGTCGAGCAGGTTGGCGACAAAGCGGTTCAGCCGCTGCGCCTCACTCTCGATCGTGGCGATCAGCGCGGGGGTGGTGCCGTGGTGGAGCTCGGCCGCGGCCGCGATCACGGCGGTGAGCGGCGTGCGCAGGTCGTGGCTTACCGAGGAGAGCAGCGCGGCGCGCAGGCGGTCGCGGGTGCGGACCACGTCCACGTCGCGCATCTCGGCCTGGAGTCGCAGCCGCTCCAGCACCAGCGCCGACTGGTCGATCAGGCTGGCGAGCAGCGGCAGCTGGTCGGCACGGACCGGCGCCCCCACCCTGTCGCTGGCGACACCCAGCACGGCAAGCACCCGCTCACCCGACTTCATGGGCTGAAACAGCCATTCCGACGCGGCAAGCGTGCCTGATCCCTTGCCCGCCGGACTGCCGGTATCGAACGTCCAGCTGGCGGCGGCATCGTCCATCGTGTCGAGCCGGTACGCCGGGTCGCTCGCCGCCAGGATCTCCCGTTCGGCGCCGTTGCCACGGCCGAGCAGAACCACCTGGACATCGAGCAGCCGGCCGACATCGTCGCAGATCATCTGCGCGGCGGCGTCCAGATCATTCACCCCGGCGATCTGACGCAGAAAACCGGCTAGGATCGCGTTGGTCCGGGCACTGGCAGCGGCGAGATCCGCCTGCGCCCTGACCCTTGCCGTCAGCTGGCTGGTCGCAATCGCGATGCCGAGCAGCACGAGCACGGAAACAACATTCTCCGGATTGCTGATCGTCAGCGTTCCGGTCGGCGGCAGAAAGAAGAAGTTGTAGGCCAGGCTGGAGGCGATCCCGGCGTAGAGGCCAGTCCGCAGGCCGTAGAGGCTGGCCGCCGCCATCACCGGCAGCAGGTAGAGCAAGGCCACGTTGCCGAGATCGAGGATCTGGAACAGCGCGCTCGCCAGTCCCGTCACCGCGGCGACCAGCAGGGTGGTCACCGCGTAGCCGGCCGGCGTGCCCCACTGCCCGGATCGCCCACGGGCACGCTGTGCGGCGGGCGACGCTGCCGCCATCGGCAGGACGTGCACGGTGACGTCCGGCGTATCGCGCACGAGCTGATCGACGATCGACCCATGCCGCAGCTCGAACCAGCGCGTGCGGTGCGACTTGCCGAGCACCAGCTGGGTCGCGCGCAGGTCGACCAGTACCGATTTGATGCCGGCGACGACGGTTTGCGCGGGCACCGTGGCGACCGCCCCGCCGAGCTGGGTCGCGAGCGTCATCGTCGCGGCGACGCGGGCATGTTGCTCATCGCTGAAGTGAACGGCGCGGGGCGTTTCGATGAAGACCGCGGTCCACGGACCGCGCAGTCCGTCGGCCACGCGCTTGGCGGCGCGGACCAGGGTGTCGCAGCCGGGAAGCTCGCTGATCGCCACCACGATCCGTTCGCTCCCCGCCCAGGTACCGCCGAGCCCCAGCGCGCGCACGTCCTCCAGCATGCGCGCGTCCACCGCCTGCGCGGCGCGGCGCAGCGCCAGTTCGCGCAGCGCGGACAGGTTGGATTTGGAGAAGAAATGGCCGAGCGCGCGGGTCGCCTCGTCCGGCAGGTAGACCTTTCCTGCCCGGAGTCGCTCGATCAGCTCGTCTGGTGGGATGTCGACCACCTCGATCTCGGCCGACTCAAGGATGCTGTCGGGGACCGTCTCCCGCACCCGCACCCGCGTAAAGCTCGCAACCACGTCGTTGAGGCTTTCGACGTGCTGGATGTTGACGGTCGAGTACACGTCGATCCCCGCCGCCAGCAGCTCCTCGACATCCCCATAGCGCTTCGGATGCCTGCTGCCCGGCGCATTGGTGTGGGCGAGCTCGTCGACCAGCACCAGCCGCGGCGCGCGCGCAAGGATCGCGTCCAGGTCCATCTCGCGCAACGTCCGCCCTTCGTAGGGGACGCTGCGGCGATCTATCACCTCATGCCCGCGGATCAGCGCCTCCGTCTCGGCGCGACCATGGGTTTCGACAACCCCGATCACGACATCGACACCGTCCCGACGTCGTGCCGCGCCCTCCGACAGCATCTCGTAAGTCTTGCCGACGCCGGGCGCCGCGCCGAGGAAGATCTTCAGCCGTCCCCGGTCCTCCCGCGCAGCAGCGCGCAGCAGGGCGTCAGGATCGGGGCGGCCCGGGTCCGGTCCTGGTCCGGATGCCGGCATCAGCGCGCGGGCGCCGCCGCGTCGAGGCCGCGGTTAAGCGCGAGCACGTTGACGTGCGGGTCGCCGAACGGCGACGTTTCGGTGTTCGCTGTGACGAGGCTGCGAACGCGCTCGACTGGCAAGCCACGGACCCGGGCGATGCGCGGCGCCTGCGCCAGCGCGGCCGCGGGCGAGAGGTCGGGATCGAGCCCCGAGCCGCTCGCGGTAACGAGATCGGCCGGCATCGGCCCGGTCACGCCTTCGCCCTGGCGCTTGGCGACGTCCGGCTTTACCCGATCAACCAGCGCCTGCGCGGCCGGGCCGAGGTTCGAGCCGGAGGAGGCAAGCCCGTCATAGCCCTTGCCGGCGGCCGATGGTCGCGTCTGGAAATAGCGGTCAGCGACGAACGCCTGGCCGACGACCGTCGAGCCGATCACCCGTCCGCCCGCATCGCGCACCAGGCTACCGTTCGCCTGGGCGGGGAAGATCGCCTGCCCGATCCCGGTCATCGCCAGCGGATAGACGAGGCCGAGCAGCGCCGCGAACAGGATCGTCATGACGATCGCCGGCCGGAACGCCGATGTGAAGTCCTTACCCATGTTCCTAGTCCTTTACGCGAGGCCGAGGCCGCCGACCACGAGGTCGATGATCTTGATGCCGGCGAACGGCGCGAGGAGCCCGCCGAGGCCGTAGATGGCGAGGTTGCGCGCGAGCAGCGGGCCCGCGGCCATCGGCTTGTAGGCGACGCCCTTCAGCGCCAGCGGCACCAGCAGCGGGATGATCAGCGCGTTGAAGATGATGGCGGAGAGGATCGCCGACTCCGGCGTCGCCAGCCCCATGACGTTGAGGACACCCAGGCCCGGATAGAGCGCCACGAACATCGCGGGGATGATCGCGAAGTATTTGGCGACGTCGTTCGCGACGGAGAAGGTCGTCAGCGCGCCGCGAGTCATCAGCAACTGCTTGCCGAGGCCCACGACCTCGATCAGCTTGGTCGGATCGCTGTCGAGGTCGACCATGTTGCCGGCCTCACGCGCGGCCTGCGTGCCGGTGTTCATGGCGACGCCGACGTCGGCCTGCGCGAGCGCAGGGGCGTCGTTGGTGCCGTCGCCGCACATCGCGACGAGCTTGCCACCGGTCTGTTCCTTGCGGATCAGCTCCAGCTTGTCCTCCGGCGTCGCCTGGGCGAGGAAGTCGTCGACGCCCGCCTCGGCGGCGATCGCGGCGGCGGTCAGCGGATTGTCGCCGGTGATCATCACCGTGCGAATCCCCATCGTGCGCAGCTCGCCGAAGCGCTCGCGGATGCCCGCTTTCACCACGTCCTTGAGGAAGATCGCGCCGAGCAGCCGCCCATCCTTGGCAACCGCGAGCGGGGTGCCGCCGGCGCGGGCGATCTCGTCGGTGATACGGCGCAGCTCGGTCGCCGCAGCGGTGCTGCCCAACCCTTCGTTGACGCGCAGGATCGAGTCGACCGCGCCCTTCTGGATCAGCGTGTCGCCGAAGCGCACGCCGGAGACACGCGTCTGAGCGGTGAACGGGATGACCTCCGCGCCCTCCGGCATCGTCTGCTGAAGGCCGAACTTGTCGCGCGCGAGCACGACAATCGAACGGCCTTCCGGCGTCTCGTCGGCCAGGCTCGCGAGCAGTGCCGCTTCCGCGAGCTCCGCCTCGCCGGTGCCGCCGACGCTGCGGAACTCGCTTGCCTGGCGGTCGCCCACGGTGATGGTGCCGGTCTTGTCGAGCAGCAGCACGTCGACGTCGCCCGCGGCCTCGACCGCGCGGCCCGACTTGGCCAGCACGTTGAAGCGGACAAGCCGGTCCATGCCCGCGATGCCGATCGCTGACAGCAGCGCGGCGATGGTGGTCGGGATGAGCGTGATCAGCAGTGCGGCCAGGATCGCGACCGGAATGCTGCCGCCGGCGTAGCTGGCGAAGCCGGGGATGGTGCCGACCGCGATCAGGAAGATGATGGTGAGACCCACCAGCAGGATCGTCAGCGCGACCTCGTTCGGGGTCTTTTGGCGCTCGGCGCCCTCGACCAGCGCGATCATGCGGTCGAGGAAACCCTTACCCGGCTCCACCGTGACCTTGACGCGGATCTCGTCGGAAATGACGCGGGTGCCCGCGGTCACGGCCGAACGATCGCCACCCGCCTCGCGGATCACCGGTGCACTCTCGCCGGTGATCGCGGCCTCGTTGACCGACGCGACACCGGACACGACCTCGCCATCGGACGGGATCAGGTCGTTCGTCTCGACGAGCACGATGTCGCCGACCTTCAGCTGACTGGCGGGCACGCTGTCGTGGGTGCGTCCATCGCCGGTCAGGCGCTTGGCGGTCAATTCCGCCTTGGTGGCGCGGAGCGACGCCGCCTGCGCCTTGCCGCGGCCTTCCGCCAACGCCTCGGCAAAGGTGCCGAACAGCACCGTCAGCCACAGCCAGACCGCCAGCTGCGCCTTGAAGGCGGTGCTGAGGTCGTCCTGCCCGATCACGAGCAGGACCGTCATCAGCGCTGCGACCGCGGCGGTGACGAACATGACGGGGTTGCGGACGAGTTCCCGCGGCGAGAGCTTCACGAACGACGCCTTGATCGCCGGCACGACGAGGTCGGCCGTGAACAGGCTCTTGGTCTGGGTGTTTGCCATGGTGGCCTCTCGTCAGAACAGCTGGCCGCGGATCATGCTGAGATGATCGGCGATGGGTCCGAGCGCGAGGCTCGGCAGGAAGGTGAGGCCGCCCAGGATCAGGACGATACCGACGAGCAGGCCGACCCACAGGCCGCCGGTGGTCGGAAAGGACCCCGCGCTCTCGGGCGTATACTTCTTGGCGGCCAGGCTGCCCGCGATCGCCAGCATCGGCACAATCACGAAGAAGCGGCCGAACCACATCGCGATCCCCAGCAGCCCGTTGTAGTAGGGCGTGTTGGCGGTGAGACCCGCGAAGGCGGAGCCGTTGTTTCCGACCGCGCTGGTGAAGGCGTAGAGAATCTCCGAGAAACCGTGCGGCCCCTTGTTGAGCGGCCCGGCCAGCCCCTGCTCCAGCACGCTCGACAGCGCGGTGAAGCCGAGGATGACGAGTGGCAGGACAGCGATCGCCAGCACGGCGAGCTTGACCTCGCGCGCCTCGATCTTCTTGCCGACATATTCGGGCGTGCGGCCGACCATGAGGCCTGCGACGAACACCGCCAGGATCGCAAACAGCAGGAAGCCGTAGATGCCCGCGCCGACGCCGCCGATCACGACCTCGCCCAACTGGATGTTAAACAGCGGGATCATGCCGCCGAGCGCGGTGAAGCTGTCGTGCATCGAGTTCACCGCGCCGCACGAGGCGGCGGTGGTGACGACGGAGAAGAGCGCGCTGGCGGCGATGCCGAAGCGCACTTCCTTGCCCTCCATGTTGCCGCCAGCGACGCCCAGTTCGTGGAGGATCGGGTTGCCCGCTGCTTCCTGCCAGTAGGTGACGGTGACGCCCGCGAGGAACAGGATCACCATCGCCGACAGGATCGCCCAGCCCTGGCGGGTGTTGCCGACCGCCTTGCCGAACGTCCACGTCAGGCCGAAACCGATAACGAAGATCGACAGCATCTGAACCAGGTTGGTCAGCGCGGTGGGGTTCTCGAACGGATGCGCGGAGTTGGCGTTGAAGAAGCCGCCGCCGTTGGTGCCGAGCATCTTGATCGCCTCCTGGCTGGCGATGGGGCCGAGCAGGATCGACTGGCGGACACCCTCCAGCGTGTTCACGTCGACCGCACCCGCCATCGTCTGCGGAACGCCGCTCGCAATCAGGAACAGCGCGTACACGATGCAGATCGGCAGCAGCAGGTAGAGTGTGACCCGCGTAACGTCGGCCCAGAAGTTGCCGATCGTCGTTGCGCTGCGCCGCGCGAAGCCGCGAAACAGCGCAAAGGCGAGCGCGATGCCGGTCGCCGCCGACAGGAAGTTGTGGATGGTCAGCCCCAGCATCTGGCTGAGGTTGGACATGGTGCTCTCACCGCCGTAGCTCTGCCAGTTGGTGTTGGTGGTGAAGCTGACCGCGGTGTTGAAGGCGAGGTGCGGCGACAGCCCGGCGAGCCCCTGCGGGTTCCCCGGCAGCACGCCCTGCAGCCGCAGCACCGCGTAGGTGAAGACCATCAGCGAAACGTTGAACAGCAGCATGTGCACGGCATAGCGCCGCCAGCCCTGCTCGGCCGCGGGATCGATTCCGGCGATCTTGTAGAAGCCGCGCTCGACTGGCCCGAGCACGACATGGAGTGGCGTCCGCCGTCCCTCGTAGAGGGCGTGGAGCCACAGTCCGACCGGCTTGGTAAGCGCCAGCAGGATGCCGACGAACAGCAGGATCAGGAACCAGCCCTGAAGTGTCATGGATCCGCTCCCTTCAGAAGCGTTCGGGGCGGATCAGCACCGCCACCAGGTAGACGAGCAGCCCGAGCGCGGTGAGCGCGGCGAGCCAGAGATCGAGGGTCATCGCGTCATCCCTTAGGCATTGTCGCAGAGGCGGGCGTAGGCGAGCGTCAGCCCGACCAGCCCCACCATGATCGCGATCCAGAGCAGGTCTTCCATCAGCGGCCTCCTGTCAGAACGCAGCCGTCAGCGAGGCCAGCACCGTGCTGCCGGCAATGTTGCCGGTGCCGTCCTGGCCCTTGCTGAAGCTCGGGCGCAGGTATCCTGCCTCCCGATTGGAGATGTTCGTGTCGACCCACGAGAGATTGAAGGTCAGGTTGCGGAAAGTGGCATCCGCGCCGATCGACCAGTCCCAATACTTGCCCGTCGGTGACACGGCGGTCGCGTTGGGCCCCAGTCCATCCTGGCCCCAGCTGTGCCCGATGTGCGCCTTGGCGGTGATCGGCGTGCCGACGAGCGCGAACGCGCCGTCGCCCCACAGGTAGAGGTTGTCGTCCTTGGCGCCGGGATCAGTATACACGCCCGCCGCCGCATCGGCGCCGGTGCGGTACCAGCGGCCGAGCGCCTGCTGCTTGGGCGCATAGGCCGCGCCTGCGGTGAGGGTGGCGGGGCCGGTCGTTCCGGTCAGCTTGACGTAGGGCTCCGCGAAGTCGGTCTTGTCCGCGCCGCCCGGATACATGTACCAGGTCAGGCCGACGTCCAGCGTCGCGTTGTCGGCGAGGGCGGCCTTGTAGCCGCCGATCAGGTCCAGCTCCATGTTGGCGCCGCCGAACGTTCCCCAGCTGGCCAGGTTCGACGCCCACACGCCCGCGTAGACGCCGCTGCGGTGCCCAACCGTGATCCCGCTTTGCACCGCCATTTCCCGGTCCGACTGCGACACGCCGCGGAAACGGTAGTCGGAGGCGATCGCGGCCGAACCGCTGACCGTGATCGCGGCGGGCGGTTCCGTCTCGCCCGCATCCGCCGTGTCGCCAGCCGTCGTCTGCGCCTGCGCCGCGACCGGCGACGCCGCGAGCAGCACAAGCGCCGCAGCCTGATAGAACGTCATTCCCGCACCTCTTGGTAGCGGCGGTCGTCAATGCGCGCCGCCTTCAGGAACAGGCGATTAGGCGGATGACGCATAGGAATTCGAGAGCGATTCCCTGCTTTCGCATAGTGCGCGCATAGTGTTCGCGTTGTGCGACGCCGGCCGGTCTCTCGCCCCGCCGCGGCGGTGGTGCTACAGCGCCGTCACGCGGCGGGGATGCGGGGGCGTGGTTGTTGGACGATCCTGACGGGGAGCTGGTCCGGGCCGCGCAGGCGGGGGATCGCGCCGCCTTTGCCGCGCTGCTGGAGCGGCACTACGACCGAGTCCACGGCCTTGCCTGGCAACTGACCGGCTCGCGCGCGGACGCGGAAGACGTCGCGCAGGACGTGTGCTGCGCGCTGGTCGAAAAGATCGGCGGCTTTCGCGGCGAGGCGAAGTTCACGACCTGGTTGTGCGGGATCACCCTCAATGCCGCGCGCGACCTGCACCGCCGCCGCCGATCGCTGCGCGGCCTTGCCGAGCGGCTGGCGGTCGTCACGGGGCTGGCGCCGCGCCCGGACGGCCGCGACCTCCACGACGCCATGTGGGTCACGAGCGCCGTCGCCCGGCTGAAGCCCGCCTACCGTGACACGGTGGCGCTGGTCGCCGGTCAGCAGCTGAGCCACGCGGAGGCGGCCGCGCTGCTCGGCGTGGCGGAGGCGACGGTGTCGTGGCGGATGCACGAGGTCCGCCGGCTGCTCTCGCAGGGCGATGCCACGGCCTGAAGTTTTTCTTCGCGCGCTCCCAAGGATCGGCCGCGATCCCGCGTCGAAGGGTCATGCGGGTGATGGTGCCCGCGTGACCCTGAAGGGGAGCATCAATGTCCCAAGCTCGATCCATTGCCGGCCTCGTCGCGGTCTCCGTCCTGCTTGCCGCCTGCGCCGCACACCGCGACAGCGAGCCGGTTGAAAGCGCCGCCGCCAACGCCGCTGCACGGGCCGGAGCGGAGGAGATCATCGTCACCGGCCAGCATGTGCCGGGAGTGATCGCATCGCTCGCGACCATCCCGCCGCCGCCCCCACCGCCCCCGCCGCCGGCTCCCGCAGCCCCCCGCCTGATGAGGATGCAGGAGCCGAACTTCCCACGACCTGTTCAGGTCGAGGCGCGCGACCGCTTTACTGCCACCCAGTCCAACCCCTTCCGGCAGGTGCGCGAGGAGCCCGTCTCCAGCTTCTCCATCGACGTCGACACCGCATCCTACGCCTTCGTGCGCGCCTCCCTCACCCGGAATGTCCTGCCGCAGCCCGCAGCGGTGCGGGTCGAGGAGCTGGTCAACTATTTCCCCTACGCATACGCGCCCGCCCGCTCCGCCGCAGAGCCGTTCAGCACCGATGTCGCGGTCATGCCGAGCCCGTGGACGGCAGGTCGCAAGATCGTCCGCATCGGCATCCGCGGGTACGAGATCACGCGCGCCGTCCGGCCCCGCGCCAACCTCGTCTTCCTGATCGACACCTCCGGCTCGATGAGCGCGCCCAACCGGCTGCCGCTCGTCAAGCAGTCGCTGGCGATGCTGCTCGAGCAGCTCGACCCGAACGACCGCGTAGCGATCGTGACCTATGCCGGCCAGGCGGGCACCGCGCTCGAACCTACCCGGGTCGCGGACAAGGCGCGTATCCTGGCGGTGCTCGACCGGCTGGGTGCCGGCGGCAGCACGGCTGGGGCGGAGGGGATCCGCCAGGCTTATGCACTTGCGCAGCAGAACCTCGACCCGCGCGGCGTCAACCGCGTGATCCTGGCGACCGACGGCGACTTCAACGTCGGCATTACCGATCCGGACGCCCTGAAGGGCTTCGTCGAGCGCGAGCGCGCAAAGGGCGTCTTCCTGTCCGTGCTCGGCTTCGGGATGGGGAACTACAACGACGCGCTGATGCAGACGCTGGCGCAGAACGGCAATGGCGCGGCCGCCTACATCGACACGGTCGCGGAAGCGCGCAAGACGCTGGTTGAGGAGGCGAGTGCGACGCTGTTCCCTATCGCCAAGGACGTGAAGATCCAGGTCGAGTTCAACCCCGCAACCGTCGCCGAGTACCGGCTGATCGGATACGAGACGCGGATGCTGGCGCGCGAGGACTTCGAGAACGACCGGGTCGATGCGGGCGAGGTCGGGTCGGGTCAGACCGTGACCGCGCTGTACGAGATCGTGCCGGTCGGCGGCCCGCGCGCGAGCGGCGACCTGCGCTACGCCCGGCCGACCCCGGCCACTGCGACCGGCGGGGGCGAGTACGGCTTCGTCAAGATCCGTTACAAGCTGCCGAAGGCGTCGGCGAGCCGGCTGCTCGCCACCCCGATCCGCCGCGCCGGCGCGTTCGCCCGGCTGGAGGACGCGCCGCGCGATGCACGCTTCGCCGTCGGGGTCGCGGCGTTCGGCGAGTTGCTGCGCGGTGGCAAGTACAGCGGCACGACGAGCTACGACGACGTGCTGCGCATCGCGGGCGGTGCGCGCGGCGACGATCCGTTCGGGTATCGCGCGGAGTTCGTCCAGCTCGTCCGGCAGGCGAAGACCGCGGCCTCGATGGCGCAACTGGAGCGCTGACGCGCCGTTCGGGTGTCGCCGGGCGGCACCCGATCGGGTCGCGCACCCGGTGCGTTGCGGCTATAGGCGACGACCAGATGCTCCCGACCGTCTCCTCGCCCGATCAGCGCCGGTGCCCGGTCCGCCGGCAGGTGACGGGCGCGTGAGCGATCGCGGCGATCCGGCGTCGCTGCTGCCCCCTGCGCCGCCGCCGCGACCGGCGCAGCGACGCGCGGCGATCGACGCGGCGCTCGCGCGCTTCGACGGGGTGGAGGCGGACGGGGCCGCGCCGACGGCGCGCCCACCGCGGTCGCGGCGCTGGCCGCAGCTGTCGGCGCTCGTCACTGTGGCGCTGGTCGGCGTCGTCAGCGTGACGCTGTGGAACACGCCGGCGTTTCGCGAGGCCACACCGCCCAGAGCCGAGCAAGCGGCGCGCGCGCCCGCAACGGTGCCGACCGCGTCCAAGCGAACCGATCAGGAGCAGCCGGCGCTCGCCGATGCGGCGAGGCTTGAGAGACCGGCGGAGGCACCCGCACCGACGATCCGGGAGGCTCCGGTCGAGGATCGCGCCGCGGCGGAGGTGGTGTCCGCCCCGCCGCCCGTCTCCACCGCGCCCGCGCTGATCGAATCACAGAAGGTCGTGCCGCCGCCGCCCCCCCCTCCTCCTCCTCCTCCTCCTCCGCCGCCGCCGCCGTCACCACCGCCCCCTCCCGCACCGGCGGCACCGCCTGCGGCGATGGCCCGCGCCGCTGCCGAGCCGGCGAGAGAGGCCGAAGGCTCGTCCGGTGACGAGATCGTGGTCACCGGTGCCAACGTCGCGCGCCGGGACGGGCGTGCCGCACTGGCACTGGCCGAGCTACGCGCGACGCCGAGCGCGGCGCGCGGCGGCTGGAACGCGTGCACCATCGACGATCCGGCCCGGAGTCTTGCCGCCTGCCGGTCGGCGATCGACCCGGCGCGGCCCGGCCGCCGGGGACGCAGCGACGCGCTGCTGGCCGACGCACTCGGTTACGCTTGGGGCGGCGACGATCGCGCGGCAGCCGCGGCGCTGGACCGCGCGGTGGCGGCGGGCGACGATCCCGCGCTCGCCCATCTTAACCGTGGCATGCTCCGCGCGCGGCGCGGTGACGCGCGGGGCGCCCGCGCCGATCTCGATCGCGCGATCCGGCTCGCGCCGCGATCGGCGCAGGCGCTCTACCAGCGCAGCCTGCTCCGCGCGCAGCGCGGCGACGCCGCCGGCGCGGCGGCCGACGCGGCCCGCGCGCTAGCGATCGATCCCGGCTACCGCGCGGTCATCCGCTGACCGCGGCCGGCACCAGCCCGAGCCGGACGCGCGCACGCCAACGGGCGCCGAGCATCAGCGAGACCGCCAGCAGCCCGATCGCCAGCCCCCACCACACGCCCTCTCCGCCGAGCGGGGTGTAGAAACCGAGCACCACCGACGCGCCGAAGCCGATCACCCAGTAGCCGAACAGCGCGACCAGCATCGGCACGCGGGTGTCCTGCAGCCCGCGCAGCACGCCCGCGGCGACCGCCTGCGCCCCGTCGACCAATTGGAAAACCGCCGCGATCGCCAGGAAGGCGGTGGCGGTGCGTGCGACGGCGAGGTCGGCCGCCCGCGCGCGGTCGATGTAGAGCCCGACGAGCGCGTCCGGGATCGCCCAGATCACCGCCGCGGTCACCGCCATGACCGCGATCCCCGCCGCGAGCGCGACATTGCCGGCGAGCGCGATGCCGCGCGGGTTCCTGGCGCCGAACGCCAGGCCGACGCGCACGGTGGATGCCTGCGCGATGCCGAACGGCAGTTGGAAGGTGAAGGCGGCGATATTGAGCGCGATGCCGTGCGCCGCCACCTCCGTCACGCCGATCAGCCCCATCAGCAGCGCCGCGCCGCTGAACAGCCCGCCCTCCAGCATCCACATCAGCATGATCGGCAGCCCGAGCCGCAGGATCGTTCGTGCCCGCTCCGCATCGAAGCGCCACCAGCGCCCGAACAGGTGGTAGCGGCGCAGGCGGCGGTCGCCGAGCAGCACCGCCGCGTAGGCGGCCGCCATCGCGGCGAAGCAGAGCAGGTTGGCGAGCGCCGACCCGAGCAGCCCCAGCGCGGGCACGCCGAGCCGCCCGAACACGAACACCCAGTTGCCGACGAGATTGAGCGCGAGCGCCAGCGCGGTGATCGTGAAAGTCCAGCCCGGCCGCCCGAGCGCCGCGGCGGCGGTGCGCATCACGCCGGCCGCGACCGCGAGCGGCACCGCCACCGTCAGCACGCGAAGGAACGCGCCGGCGCGACGCGCGACCTCCACCTCCTGCCCCAGCGCGCCGAGCAGCAGCTCGCCGTGCCATAGTAGCAGCATCGGAACGATCGAGCCGATCACGCCGACCCACAACGCCATGCGGAAGCTGCGCCTGACCTCCCGCACCGCATGCGCGCGCTGACCCAGTTCGGCGGCGATCAGCGGTGCCGCCGCGCCCGACAGGCCGATCAGCGCATAGCTCAGGAGGTTGAACAGGAACGCACCCAGCGTCGCGGCGGCGAGGTCGGGGGCACCGAGCCGCGCGACGAAGATCACGTCGACCGCGGAGATCGCCATCTGGAGCAGATTGGCGCCGACCAGCGGCACCGCGAGGCGGAGGAGCGCGGGCAGTTCGTCGCGCCACGTCTGCGATCGGAGCGGCGACAGCGAGGGAGCGGCAACAGCGGTCACCCGCTGCGCCTTAGCCGTGCCTCCCGGCGATTGCGACGCTCGCGCGAGTCGTTATCGTGGCGGCATGACCGCAGTTCTCCTATGGGCGGCGCTGCTCGCCCAGGCCGCCCCGCCCGCCGCCATCCCGCCCCGCGTCGACCGGGTGCTCGCCCGCGCGCCAGTGATCGACGGGCACAACGATCTCGCCTGGGAGATCCGCACCGAGTATGACGCACGGCTCGACGCGGTCGACCTGACCCGCGACACCTCACGCCTCACCAAGCCGCTCCAGACCGACATTCCGCGGCTGAAGAAAGGGCGGGTCGGGGGGCAGTTCTGGTCGGTCTACATCCCCGCCGACGTGACCGGCGCCGCCGCCGTCCAGACCACGCTCGACCAGATCGACATCGTCCACCGGATCGTCCGCCGCTACCCGCAGGCGTTCGAGCTCGCGCGCACCGCCGCCGACGTCCGCCGGATCGCCGCAGCGGGCAAGGTCGCGTCGATGATCGGGATGGAGGGCGGCCATCAGATCGGCGGCCGCCTGTCGGCGCTCCGCGAATTCCGCAACCTGGGCGTGCTCTACATGACGCTGACCCACGGCAAGAGCCTCGGCTGGGCCGATTCGTCCACCGACGCCGCCCGCGCCGGCGGGCTGTCGCCGTTCGGTCGGCAGGTGGTGGCGGAGATGAACCGGGTCGGCATGATCGCCGACGTCAGCCACGTGTCGGACGCCACGATGGCCGCGGTGCTCGACGTCAGCCGCGCGCCGGTGATCGCGTCGCACTCTTCCGCCCGCGCGCTCGCCGACCGGCCGCGCAACATCCCGGACGCCCTGCTCAGGCGTATCGCGGCCAACGGCGGTGTGGTGATGGTCAACTTCTACCCCGCTTTCCTGTCCGAAGCGTGGAACGGCTGGGACAACGGCAGGCGAGCCGCGGCCAAGCAGGCCGGGCTCCAGGATCTGCCGCCGGTCGGTCGGGCGAACGGCGCGCTTGCAGACTGGGATCGGGCCCATCCCGAGCCGGTGGTGGACGCCGCTACGGTCGCGAACCACGTCGCGCATATCGCGCGGGTCGCTGGCCACGATCATGTCGGGATCGGCGCCGACTTCGACGGCATCAGCGGCGCGGGTCCCGTCGGCATGAAGGGGGTCGACAGCTATCCGCTGCTGTTTGCCGAACTCGCCCGCCGCGGGTGGAGCGACGCTGACCTCGCCAAGCTGTCGCAGGGCAACGTGCTGCGCGTCATGGACCGGGTCGAGGCGGTCGCGCGCGAGCTGGCGAGCGTGCCGCCGGTCGACGCGAATGATCCGGGCTCTGCCACCACGCCCTGATTGTCACCCCGGCGCAGGCCGGGGTCCAGTAGCGACCAACTCAGCGAGCAGGCGGTGTGCTTACCAACGATCGTCTCGCGACTGGACCCCGGCCTGCGCCGGGGTGACAGTTGATGTAACGCTCAGCCGACGAACGCGCGCTCGATGACGTAGGTGCCCGGATCGGCGTTCGATCCTTCGGTGAAGCCGAGGCCGTCGAGCAGCTCGGCGGTCTCGCGGATCATGGCGGTGGAGCCGCACAGCATCACGCGGTCGCTTTCGGGATCGAGCCGCTTCTCGCCGCCGAGCCCGTCGGGGAACAGCTGGCCGTTCTCGAGCAGCGCGCCGATCCGGCCCGAGGTGTGGAACGGTTCGCGGGTGACGGTTGGAACGTAGAAGAACTGCGCGCCTGCCTCCTCGCTGACCAGCGGGTCCTCGCTCCAGCGTGCGACCTGCTCATCATGATAAGCGAGGTCGCTGACCCGCCGGACCGAGTGCGCGACCACCACCGTATCGAAGCGGCTGTAGATGTCGGGATCGCGCGCGACCGACAGGAAGGGCGCGAGCCCGGTGCCGGTCGACAGCAGGAACAGCCGCTTGCCGCCGAGCAGCGCGTCGGCGACGAGCGTGCCGGTCGGCTTGCGGCCGAGGTAGAGCTCGTCGCCCGCCTCAACCTGCTGCAACCGCGACGTGAGCGGCCCCTCGGCGACCTTGATCGACAGGAACTCCAGCTCGTCCGCCCAGGATGGGCTGGCGACCGAGTAGGCCCGCACCAGCGGCTTGTTGCCGTCGTGCAGGCCCAGCATCACGAACTCGCCCGAGCGGAAGCGCATGGAAGCCGGCCGCTCTACCGCTAGGCTGAACAGATGCTCGTTCCAGTGCTTGACCCACAGAACCTTGACGGTGTCGAAGGCGGCGCTCTCGGGCTGGACGAGAGGCGCGCGGTCGGTGGCGGGGGCAAGCTCGGGCAAGGTCGACATCAATCCTCGTTGCGAAACGTTCGCAGATGTTGGGGGTAACCGCGGCGCTCTAGATTCGATCCGGCGCGCGGACAAGCAAGCTATCGGGCGCCGCGGTAAAGGGTGGGTTGGCCAAGCCTCGACTATCGTCACCCCAGCTAAGGCTGGGGTCCATGTCTGCCGGTCATCAGCGGAACGTCACCGCTCGCGGCGAGAGACATGGATGCCAGCCTTCGCTGACACGACGGTAGGTCAGATACCGCCGTCCGTAATGACGTACCCCGCCCCCTGCAGACGCGCGCGCAGGTCGGCGACGCAGGCGTCCGCTCGGGCGGAATCGGCCGAACGGACCACGAAATTGGCGCCGACCCGCCCGTCGCGGAAGAAGGGATAGCTGCCGATCGACACGCGCGCGTCACCCTCCCCGCCCGCATCGCGCTCGGCCTGGCGGAGCAGGTCGGCCACCTCGCTCTCCGCCACCCAGCCGCCGATCGTGCGGCTGACCACCGGGCGCCCGCCCTCCAGCGTGCCGGTCAGCGTGTCGAGCATGCCGGCGGTGATGTGGGGCACGCCCGCCATGACGAACCAGTTGCCGAGCCTGATGCCGGGTGCCCCCGATACGCGGTTGTGGATCAGGGTCGCCCCCTCCGGCACCCGCGCCATCCGCAACCGCGCCTCCGTCAGCCCGCCGCGCGTCTCGTAGTAGCGCTCCAGGATCGCGCGCGCCTCCGGGTGGACGACGACGCCGACGCCCGCTGCCCTGGCGACCGCATCGACGGTGATGTCGTCGTGGGTCGGTCCGATCCCGCCGGTCGTGAACAGATAGTCGTTCTCCGCCGCCAGCGCCCGCACCGCGGCGACGATCCGGTCCTCGACGTCCGGCACGATCCGGACCTCGGCCAGGCGGATGCCCTGGACGTTCAGCCAGGACGCGAGCTGCGCGACATTCTTGTCCTGGGTTCGCCCGGAGAGGATCTCGTCACCGATCACCGCCAGCGCGGCCGTCCAGATGCGTGTCATGACCCAGGCGCATAGCGAAACCGCGCCGCAGCCGCTATATGCCATGCCATGACAGACTATGTGACCGACGACGCGCCCCTCACCCGAACCGGCGCGATCCGCCTCCACGGTCCGGACGGGTTCGAGGGCATGCGCCGGGCCGGGCGGCTCGCCGCGGAGGCGCTGGACGCGGTCGTGCCCCATGCCGTCCCGGGCGTGACCACCGCCGAGCTCGACCGCATCGTGTACGAAACGATGGTGGCGGGCGGCGGCGTGCCCGCGACGCTCGGCTATCGCGGCTACACGCACTCGAGCTGCATCTCGATCAACCATGTCGTCTGCCACGGCATCCCGGGCGATCGGGCGCTGAAGGACGGCGACATCGTCAACATCGACGCGACCGTCATCTTGGACGGGTGGCACGGCGACAACAGCCGCATGTACCTGATCGGCGACAACGTCCCCATCAAGGCGAAGCGGCTGGTCGAGGTGACCTACGAGTGCCTGATGATCGGGATCGAGCAGGCGAAGCCCGGCGCACGGCTGGGCGACGTGTCCCACGCGATCCAGACCCATGCCGAGCGCCAGCGCTACAGCGTCGTTCGCGATTTCTGCGGCCACGGCGTCGGCCAGCTGTTCCACGACGCGCCGGAGGTGGTCCATGTCGGCCGCCCGGGCACGGGACCGGAGCTCAGGCGGGGCATGTTCTTCACGATCGAGCCGATGATCAACATCGGCAAGCCCGACGTGAAGCTGCTCGACGACGGCTGGACCGCGGTGACGCGCGACCGCTCGCTTTCGGCGCAGTTCGAGCACTCGATCGGCATCACCGAGGACGGCTGCGAGATCTTCACGCTCTCGCCCAAGGGCTTCCACAAGCCGCCGTACTGAGTCCCCGCCTAGACGGATCGTCTAGGGACCGGATCGCACGACCGGCGTAGGGGAAGAGCCGCACGCAAGAGGAGCGGTTCCATGTCCGGCGCAACGGCGATCCTGTCTTCCATCCAGCCGAGCTTCCAGCGGCGCAACGATCCCGACCCTGCCGTGGTCGCCGGACGGGCGATCGCCGATGCGGACGGCGACATGGGCAAGCTGCGCGCCGCGATCGAGGCGGTGAAGGCGGACGATCCGGCGCTCGGCACCGCCGTGGAAGCGGCGACGCTCGCGCGGCTCACCCCGGTGCAGCGCGGCGACTATGCTAGTGCCCGCTACAGCATCACCGCGCCGGATGCGCAGCCGGTGACGTTCCAGGCGACCGCGCCGACGGTCCGCCAGGATTTCGATCGGCCTGCCGATGCGAGCCGCGCCGCGCTCTACGCGCGCTTCGACCGGATCTGGGGCGACGGCAACGCCGTTACCGACGACGTCGCCCGGATCGAGGCCGGGCTGCGCACGATGCAGTCGAGCGGGCTGACCTTGGCGCAGGTGGAGGCGGCACCGCGGTCGGCCGCGGCCAACGGTCCCGACCTCGGCACCCTCGCCCTCGATCTCACCCAGATCGGGCTCGATGTCGTCGGCATCTTCGAACCGACGCCGTTCGCCGATGGCAGCAACGCCGTCATCTCGCTCGGCCGGGGCGTGTACGACGGGATCACGCAGCGGAGCTGGGGCGCCTTCGGCTCGCGCGCGCTCGACGCCGGCATCTCAGGGCTCGGCGTTTTCTCCTACGTCGGCGACACGGCGAAGCTCGCCCGCCTGCCGAAGCTCGCCGGAACGGTTGCCGACGCCGTCCGGCTCGCCGCCAGCAACCCGGCCGCGCGCGAGGCGCTGGAGCCCGGGCTGCGCGCGATCAAGGACGCGGTCGACAAGATCCCCACCGGCGCGATCGAGCAGCTGCCCACCGCGGCACGCGAGTCGATCCAAACGATGAAGACCCAGCTGGACGAGCTGTTCGGGGCCGGCGCCCGCGGCGCGGACGAGGTTGCCGACGCCGGCGTGCTCTCTGCCCGGATCGGCCGCAACAGCGTCGAGTGGACGGTGGATGCGCAGGGTCGCCCGACCAAGGTCAGCGCCACGCTGTCCGAGCTGCAGCCGAGCGGCGCAGCGCGGGGCAGCGACGAGCTTGCAGCGCAGGACCGCGTCCGCGAGCGCGGCCTGGCCGACGACGATGCCGGCCACGTCATCGGCCACCGCTTCCTGGGCGACCAGGGAACGCGCAACATGTTCCCGCAGAACTTCAACTTCAATCGTTCCGCCTACAAGACGATGGAGAATGAGTGGGCCGCCTGGATCGAGAACGGCGGCACGGTGAAGGTGAACGTCGAGCTGCTCGGCGGCACGGGTGACCGGCCGGATCAGGTCCGGGTCGCCTATGAGGTGCTGAACGAGGCCGGGGAGCGCGTCTTCCGCAACGGTGCGCGCTTCGCCAATCAAGCCGACCAGGTCTTTGCGCGGGTGCCGACCGCTGATATCCGGCGTACGCTCGGCCAGTGAGGCCGATCGCTCTCCTACTGGCAGGCCTGCTCCTCATGGCAAACGCTTCCTTCGATCGCGACCGCGCCGACGCCTTGATCCAGGACTTGGGCCGCGAGATCGTCCGCAGCCCGGAATTCGCCGATCAGCAATGGTCGGCGATCGCGGTAGTAATCGACCTCGACCGGCAGGAGCGGATGTACGGCTACCGCTACTGGGACGCCGCCGAGTGGGATGCCGCCATTCCGTCGTTCGACACGCTCGATGTCGGCACCGAGCTGCGCGGCGCCATGCGGGTGCCGGGGCAGGAGCCCTGGAAGAAGTGTCTCGTGCAGATCAGCCGCGCGACCGGGCGAGTCGACATCGACTTCGACTATGACGGCGACAAGTGGGCCCCGGACATCAAGGATCCCAAGCGCTTCGCCCTGTCGCTTCGCCCCGCTTGAGGGGCAACGATCAAGCGCCCGCTGCCGCAACGATGACCGCAGGCGTTGATCTTTCACTCGACAAGGTGCCCTCACCGTCACTGCGCGATTCGTGAGCAGCGCCGCCGGTTTGCCGCATATTGCGGCAGTCGTCATCGTTCCGCTGCGAAACGGACGCACACGTCACCTTGATTTGCGGAGCTGGCACGGCTCTTGATAGGCGCACCAGCGGGGAGGCGATTCCGTGAAGAAGATCGAAGCAGTCATCAAGCCGTTCAAGCTTGATGAGGTGAAGGAGGCGCTGCACGAAGTCGGCGTCAGCGGCATCACCGTTACGGAGGCCAAGGGCTTCGGCCGGCAGAAAGGCCATACCGAACTCTACCGCGGCGCCGAGTACGTCGTCGATTTCCTGCCCAAGGTGAAGCTGGAGGTGGTCGTCGAGGACGGGCTTGCCGAGCGCGTGGTGGAGGCGATCGCCGCCGCCGCGCAGACCGGCCGGATCGGCGACGGCAAGATCTTCGTCATCCCGGTCGAGACGGCGCTGCGCATCCGCACGGGCGAGCGCAACGAAGACGCGATTTGACGCGGCGCAATATCCTGTGAAAATGTCGCACCGCGACGCAACATGATTCTGCCGCCCGCACCGGCGCGGCTTCACCCGAAGAGCAGAGGGCATCCACCATGGCGACCACGGCCGCAGACATCCTGAAGAAGATCGAGAGCGAGGAGATCGAGTGGATCGACCTGCGGTTCACCGACCCCAAGGGCAAGTGGCAGCACCTGACCATGGTCGCGTCCGTGATGGGCGAGGACGAGTGGACCGACGGCCTCATGTTCGACGGCTCCTCCATCGAGGGTTGGAAGGCGATCAACGAGTCGGACATGGTGCTGAAGCCCGATCTGGACGCGGTCTACACCGATCCCTTCTCGGCGACGCCGATGCTGATCGTGTTCTGCGACATCGTCGAGCCCTCGACCGGCGAACTCTACGCGCGCGATCCGCGCTCGACCGCCAAGCGCGCCGAGGCCTACCTGAAGACCACCGGCGTCGGCGACACCGTCTATGTCGGGCCGGAGGCGGAGTTCTTCCTGTTCGACGATGTGCGGTTCGAGAACAGCTACTCGACCAGCTACTACAAGATCGACGACATCGAGCTCCCGGGCAATTCGGGCCGTGAGTATGAGGGCGGCAACCTTGCCCACCGTCCCCGCGCCAAGGGCGGCTACTTCCCGGTCGCGCCTGTGGACAGCGCTGTGGATATTCGTGGGGAAATGGTCTCCACGATGATCGAGATGGGCCTGCCCTGCGACAAGCACCACCATGAGGTGGCGGCCGCGCAGCACGAGCTCGGCCTGACCTTCGGCACGCTGACGACCACTGCGGACCGGATGCAGATATACAAGTACGTCGTGCACCAGGTCGCGCACGCCTACGGCAAGACCGCAACCTTCATGCCCAAGCCGATCAAGGAGGATAACGGCTCGGGCATGCACACCCACTTCTCGATCTGGGACGGCAAGACGCCGCTGTTCGCCGGCAACGGCTATGCGGGCCTCTCCGACCTGTGCCTCTACTTCATCGGCGGCATCATCAAGCACGCGAAGGCAGTGAACGCCTTCACCAACCCGTCGACCAACTCGTACAAGCGGCTGGTGCCGGGGTACGAGGCGCCGGTGCTGCTGGCCTATTCGGCGCGCAACCGCTCGGCGTCGTGCCGCATCCCGTACGGGACGGGGCCGAAGTCGAAGCGCGTCGAGGTCCGCTTCCCCGACGCGCTCGCAAACCCGTATCTCGCCTACGCCGCGCTGATGATGGCGGGAATGGACGGCATCCAGAACAAGCTTCATCCGGGCGAGGCGATGGACAAGAACCTGTACGACCTGCCCCCGGCCGAGCTCGCCGAGGTGCCGACGGTCGCCGGCTCGCTCCGCGAGGCGCTCGACGCGCTGGAGGCCGATCACGACTTCCTGCTGAAGGGCGACGTGTTCTCGAAGGACCAGATCGAGGCCTACGTCGAGATCAAGCGCGGCGAGGTCGCCCGCTGGGAGATGACGCCGAGCCCGGTCGAGTATGACATGTACTACAGCGGGTGAGCGCGCCGCGCCGGCGCGCGGTGCAGACCAGCGAAGCTAGGTCCGCACACCCGCTGCCGGCCGGCCTTGCTACAGCAAGGACCGACGACGCGGCTTCGCTGCGGCGGTGATTGGGAGGGCGTCCGGGAGCACCGGGCGCCCTTTCATCCTCTCGTCACCCCGGGCTTGATCCGGGGGCCACGGCTCCGCAAGCGATCCGACCAGGGGCGCGAGCGCAGCGCATGTGGACAGATGGACCCCGGATCAAGTCCGGGGTGACGATGGTGGACAGCGCGAACGCCTGCAATCCACGCTCCCGTGCTCCCGCGCAGGCGGGAGCCCAGAGCCAATCACGAGCCGCTGAGTGATCCTAAGCTTCCGTCTGCGCGAGAGCACGGATCAAGCGACTAAATCACCCCACTCCGGATGCCGCTCGACATAGGTCGCCACGAACGCGCAGCGCGGCACGACCTTCAGCCCCCGCGCCCGCGCGTCCTCCAGCGCCGCCTTCACCAGCCGCGAGCCGATGCCCTGCCCTTCCAGCACGCGCGGCACCACCGTGTGCGTGAAGGTGATCGTGTCACCATCGAGCTCGTACGCCGCTACCGCCACCTGCCCGTCGACGACCAGCTCGTAGCGGGACTCCGCGCGGTTGTCGGTCACCTCAGACATCGAGATTGGCGACCGTCAGCGCGTTCTCCTGGATGAACTCGCGGCGCGGCTCCACCACGTCGCCCATCAGGCGGGTGAAGATCTCGTCGGCCACATCGGCCTGGTCGATCGCGACCTGCAGCATCGAGCGGTTCGACGGATCGAGCGTCGTTTCCCACAGCTGCTCGGCGTTCATCTCGCCCAGCCCCTTGTAGCGCTGGATGGCGAGGCCCTTGCGCCCGCTCGCCAGCACCGCCTCCAGCAGCTGCGACGGCCGCGCGACCAGCGCTTCGCCCTTGCCGGCAGTCACCGCAACCTCGTCCTCGTCACCGGCCTCTTCGGTAGCAGCAGCCCCCTTGAGCGGCACCAGCTTGGCGAGCTGCGCATAACTGTCGGCCGCTTCGGCCGCGAGCGCGTGGAGCTTGCGCCCCTCCGCCGACTGGATGAAGCTCGCCTCGATGATGTGGTGGTCGGTGACGCCGCGCCACACCCGCTCGAAGTGGAAGCCGCCCTCCTCTGTGACCCGCGCGCTCCACCGCGCGTCGTCGTCGGTCTGGTCGAGCCGCGCGGTGACCGCCGCCAGCCGCTCGGCGCGAACCTCGCGGGTCGACTCCGGATCGAGCGCCCCCGCGAGCGCCAGCGACTCGACGATGTTCGCGTCGTAGCGGCGCGGCACGAAGCGCATCAGCGTCCGCATCCGCCGCGCGTGATCGACCAGCGTGCGCAGGTCGGCGCCAGAGCGGATGAGGCCCGCCCCCTCCAGCACGGTCGCGCCGACGCCCGCCTCAACAAGATACTCGTCGAGCGCGCCGTCGTCCTTGAGGTACACCTCGGACCGGCCCTTGGTCGCCTTGTAGAGCGGCGGCTGCGCGATGTAGAGGTGCCCGGCCGCGATGATCTCCGGCATCTGACGGTAGAAGAAGGTCAGCAGCAGCGTGCGGATGTGCGCGCCGTCGACGTCGGCGTCCGTCATGATGACGATCTTGTGGTAGCGCAGCTTGTCGAGCTTGAAGTCGTCCCGGCCGATCCCGGTGCCCATCGCCTGGATCAGCGTCCCGATCTCGCGTGACGACAGCATCCGGTCGAAGCGGGCGCGCTCGACGTTCAGGATCTTGCCCCGGAGCGGCAGGATCGCCTGATAGTGGCGGTCGCGGCCCTGCTTGGCGGAGCCGCCGGCCGAGTCACCCTCGACCAGGAACAGCTCGGACTTGGCGGGATCGCGCTCCTGGCAGTCGGCGAGCTTGCCGGGCAGCGAGGCGATATCCATCACGCCCTTGCGCCGGGTCAGCTCGCGCGCCTTCTTCGCCGCCTCGCGCGCGGCGGCGGCGTCGATCACCTTCTGGATGATCTGGCGGGCGACGTTCGGATTCTCTTCCAGCCACTCGGCCATCTTGTCGGCCATTAGCGATTCAAGCGGCTGACGGACCTCGGACGAGACCAGCTTGTCCTTGGTCTGCGACGAGAACTTCGGGTCGGGCAGCTTGACGGAGACGATCGCGGTCAGCCCCTCGCGCATGTCGTCGCCAGTGAGGGACACCTTCTCCTTCTTCAGCAGCCCCGAGCGATCCGCGTAATTGTTGATCGTGCGGGTCAGCGCGGCGCGGAACGCGGCGATGTGGGTGCCGCCGTCGCGCTGGGGGATGTTGTTGGTGAAGGCGAGGACGTTCTCGTAGTAGCTGTCGTTCCACTCCAGCGCGACGTCGATGGTCACGTCGTCACGGGTGCCCGCGATCGCGATCGGATCGGGCATCAGCGGCGTCTTGTTGCGATCGAGCCACTTCACGAACGCGGCGATCCCGCCCTCGTAGAACAGCTCGATCTCTTTCACCTCCTCGTGCCGCGCGTCGCGCAGGAACAGGCGCACGCCCGAGTTGAGGAAGGCGAGCTCGCGGTAGCGGTGCTCGAGCTTGTCGAAGTCGTACTCGGTGATCTTGAACGTGGCGGGCGACGCCAGAAAGGTCACGCGCGTGCCCTTCTTGCCCTCCGGCGCGGGGCCGACGACCTTCAGCGGTGCGACCGCATCACCGTGGGCGAAGCGCATGTAATGCTCCTCACCGTCGCGCCAGATCGTCAAGTCGAGGAACTCGCTGAGCGCATTCACCACCGAAACGCCGACGCCGTGAAGCCCGCCCGACACCTTGTAGGCATTGTCGTCGCTGGTGTTTTCGAATTTACCGCCGGCGTGGAGCTGGGTCATGATGACCTCGGCGGCGGAGACACCCTCCTCCGGGTGGATGCCGGTCGGAATGCCGCGGCCGTTGTCCTCGACCGAGACCGAGCCGTCGGCGTTCAGCTGAATGACGATCCGGTCGCAGTGCCCCGCTAGCGCCTCGTCGATCGCGTTGTCCGACACCTCGAACACCATATGGTGGAGGCCGGAGCCGTCGTCGGTGTCGCCGATGTACATGCCCGGGCGCTTGCGCACCGCATCCAGGCCCTTCAGCACCTTGATCGAGGAGGCGCCGTAATCGTTGCTGTTGGGGGTGTTCTCGGGGGTGTCTGTCATGCCGAGGATATAGGCAGAGCGCCTAGGAAACGGAAGCGAAATGGGCTGCGCTCCCGCGACCCGCTCGCAACAGTGGACAGATACTTGCATCCCCCGTCCCACCACGCCAAGTAGCCGCTCGCACCTGCACAAAGGACGTGATCTTGGCCACCGCGCGCCCCAGTCGCCCCCGTTCGCCGCACCTGTTCAACGGCCCGATGCGCCTCCACTACGTGTGGGGGCCGCACATGACGGTGTCGATCCTGCACCGCGCGACGGGCTCGGCGATGGCGACGCTCGGGGCCGTGCTGCTGGTCTGGTGGCTCGCCGCCGCTGCCGGCGGGGCGGAGAGCTACGCCCGCTTCCTTGATCTGTTCACGACCGACACGGGTGCGCTCAACATCGTCGGCTGGGTGCTCGGCGTCGGCATGAGCTGGGCGTTCTTCCAGCACATGGCGAACGGCGTCCGCCACCTGTTCATGGACGTGGGCGCCAATTACGAGCTGAAGCGCAACAAGGCGTCGGCGATCGCGACCCTCGTCTTCGCGCCGCTCGCGACCATTGCCCTCTGTGCCTATATCGTCGGGGGGCGCTGAAACATGGGAACCGGTACCGAACTCGGCCGCGTCCGCGGCCTGGGCAGCGCCAAGGAGGGCGCGCATCACTGGTGGCGCCAGCGGGTGACCGCCGGCACGAACCTGCTGCTGATGCTGTGGTTCATCGTCTCGGTCGCCCGCCTGCCCGCCTACGCCCACGCCGACGTGACGCGCTGGGTGGCGAGCCCCTGGGTCGCGATCCCGCTCGTCCTGCTGATTGTGTCGGTCTTCACTCATTTCCGGCTGGGACTGCAGGTCGTGATCGAGGACTATCAGCACGACGCACGCCGGATCGCGGCGCTGATCCTCCTCAACGTCTTCACCATAGGCGCAGGCGCGACCGCGATCTTCGCGATCCTGCGCATCGCACTCACGGGGACGCCCAAGTAATGGCTGACGCCTACAAGATCATCGATCACACCTACGACACCGTCGTCGTCGGCGCCGGTGGATCGGGGCTGCGCGCGACCATGGGATCGGCCGAGGCGGGCCTGAAAACCGCCTGCATCACCAAGGTGTTCCCGACCCGCAGCCACACGGTCGCGGCACAGGGCGGGATCGCCGCCAGCCTCGGCAACAACTCGCCCGATCACTGGTCGTGGCACATGTACGACACGGTCAAGGGCTCCGACTGGCTCGGCGACCAGGACGCAATCGAGTACATGGTGCGCGAGGCACCGCAGGCGGTGATCGAGCTGGAGCATGCGGGCGTGCCGTTCAGCCGCAACGAGGATGGGACGATCTACCAGCGCCCGTTCGGCGGCCACATGCAGAACATGGGCGCCGGCCCGCCCGTGCAGCGCACCTGTGCCGCCGCCGACCGCACGGGGCACGCCATGCTCCACGCGCTCTACCAGCAGAGCCTTAAGTACGACGCCGACTTCTACGTCGAGTATTTCGCGCTCGACCTGATCATGGAAAACGGCGTCTGCCGCGGCGTGATCGCGCTGTGCATGGAGGACGGTTCGATCCACCGCTTCCGCAGCCACGCGGTCGTGCTCGCGACCGGCGGCTACGGCCGCGTCTACTTTTCCGCGACGTCCGCGCACACCTGCACCGGTGATGGCAACGCGATGGTGCTGCGCGCCGGCCTGCCGCTCCAGGACATGGAGTTCGTGCAGTTCCACCCGACCGGAATTTACGGCGCGGGCGTGCTGATCACGGAGGGTGCCCGTGGCGAGGGCGGCTATCTCACGAACTCGGAGGGCGAGCGCTTCATGGAGCGCTATGCGCCGAGCGCCAAGGACCTGGCGAGCCGCGACGTGGTGTCGCGGTCGATGGCGGCGGAGATCCGAGAGGGGCGCGGCGTCGGCAAGGAAGCCGACCATATCTTCCTTCACCTCGACCACATCGACCCCAAGGTGCTGGCCGAGCGGCTGCCCGGCATCACCGAGACGGGCAAGGTCTTCGCCAACGTGGACCTGACCCGCCAGCCGCTCCCCGTCGTGCCGACCGTCCACTACAACATGGGTGGCATCCCCTGTAACTATCACGGCGAGGTCGTGAACCCCGCGAGCGGCGATCCCGACGCGGTGGTGCCGGGGCTGTACGCGGTCGGCGAGGCGGCGTGCGTCAGCGTCCACGGCGCCAATCGCCTGGGCTCCAACAGCCTTATCGACCTGGTGGTGTTCGGCCGCGCGACCGGCTTGCGCCTCAAGGAGACGCTGAAGCCCAACACGCCGCACAACCCGCTGCCCAAGGGATCGGAGGAGCTGGCGATCGGTCGCCTGGACCACTTCCGCCAGGCGAAGGGCGCTACGCCGACCGCGGCGATCCGGTCGCAGATGCAGAAGACGATGCAGAAGCACTGCGCCGTGTTCCGCGACAGCGCGCTGCTGAGCGAGGGCGTGGCCAAGGTCGACGAGGTTTACCGCAGCATGGGCGATATCGGGATCACCGACCGCTCGCTGATCTGGAACACCGACCTGGTCGAGACGCTGGAGCTCGACAACCTGCTCGCGCAGGCGGTGGTGACGATGCGCTGCGCCGAGAATCGTAAGGAATCGCGCGGCGCTCACATGCACGAGGACTTCCCCGACCGGAACGACGCGGAGTGGATGAAGCACACCACTGCGACGTTCCGCGGCTGGGGCGGCAAGGACGGTGCGGTTGCGATCGATTACCGCCCGGTTCACGATTACACGCTGACCGACGATGTCGACTATATCGAGCCCAAGAAGCGGGTGTACTGATCGACAACGGACCCAGCCCCGTCCTGCTTGCGCTGCACGGTTGTAGCGGTTAGCCACGCCCCATGTCGTCGCCTCGAGACAACGATCTGCCGCATGCGCCGCATGACGACGTTGATCCGACCGGCCTCGCCGCCGGCCGGCCGGCGGACGGTGCCATGGACGTCGGTGCCAGTGAGCCGATCGAGCGCTCCGGGCTCCATCATTGGCGTGAGAGCACGATCACGGATCCCGACCTGAACGATCGCGGCGGCGTGTTCTTCGCAGCGATCGAGATGACGCGGATGCCGATGATCCTCACGGATCCGAATATCGACGACAATCCAATCGTTTTTGCGAACAAGGCGTTCCTAGACCTCACCGGTTACGAGGAAGGCGAGATCCTCGGCCGCAACTGTCGCTTTCTCCAGGGGGCGCAGACCGATCGAAACTCGGTGTCGGCGCTCCGCGACGCCGTTCAGTCGAAGCAGGCGATCGCGCTCGAGCTGCTCAACTATCGCCGCGACGGATCGCCGTTCTGGAATGCGGTGTTCATCGGACCGGTCTACGACACCGCCGGCAACCTCCGTTACTTCTTTGCCAGCCAGCTCGACGTGACCCGGCGCCGCAACACCGAGCAGAGCTACCGTCAGGCGCAGAAGATGGAGTCGATCGGTCAGCTGACCGCCGGGCTCGCCCACGACTTCAACAACCTGCTTCAGGTCGTGAACGGTAACCTGGAGCTGGTCGCGAACGCGACCGATCCCGACAAGATCAAGCGCTACGTCACTTCCGCCCAGTCGGCGGCGGAGCGCGGGGCCAAGCTGACGCGCCAGCTGCTCGCCTTCGCGCGCAAGACCCGACTCGAGCCGCGCGCGCTCGACCTCACGCAGCTCGTGTCCGAGTTCTCCGACCTGCTGGAGAGTTCGATCAACAAGCAGGCGGATATCCACCTCTCGCTGCGGCGTGGGCTGCCGCCGGTGGTGATCGATCCCGATCAGCTCGAGATGGCGCTGCTCAACATCGTCAACAACGCGCGCGATGCGATGCCGAACGGCGGGCTGGTCACCATCTCCACCCTGCCCGTGAAGCTGGAGGCCGGCGACGACATTAACGCGCTCGCCCCCGGCGACTATGTGGCGCTGGAGGTCCGCGACGAGGGTCAAGGCATGTCCGCCGCGGTGCTGGAGCGCGCGACCGAGCCGTTCTTCACGACCAAGGGCGTCGGCAAGGGCACGGGCCTGGGTCTCGCCATGGCGACGGGGTTCGTCCGCCAGTCGGGCGGCCGGCTCGACATCGACAGCGAGCCCGGTCGTGGGACGACCATCCGCATGCTGTTCCCGACCGTCGCGATCGAGCGCGGCGAGAACCCGCGGCCCGTGCACCAGACGCTGTCGGCGGTAGTCGACGATGGCGTCGCGCCTCACGTCCTGGTGGTCGAGGACAATGAGGAAGTGCTCGCGATCGCCCGCGAGATCCTGGAGAGCGCCGGCTACGCCATCTCGACCGCGACCAGCGGCGACGAGGCGGTGCGCCTGTTCGACGAAATTCACGAGCGGCAGCGGATCGACCTCCTGTTCACCGACCTGGTCATGCCGGGCGGCATGAACGGACTGATGCTCGCCGATGCCGTGTCGCAGCGCGATCCGAGCGTGTCGGTGCTGATGACCACCGGCTACAACGAGGAGCTGGTGATCAACGGCCCGCGGGCGCGGGCGACCGACGTCCTGAGCAAGCCGTACCGCCGCTCCGAGCTGCTCGACCGGGTCAGCCAGGCGCTCAATCGCCGCGGCGAGTACGGTCCGCGACGGCAGCGCTCCGACTTCGGCGCGGCGCAGGCTTGAGGCGTAGCGCGGGGCCGCACCGAGTACGCGCCCTTGCCTGCTCGTCGATAGCCAATCGGCGGCGAAGGCGCTAACGGCGGCGGCGACGACCATGCGCCTCCTTCGGCTTGCCGCCCTCCTCCTCCCGCTGCCCGCCGCGGCCGCGCCGCCGCAAGCAGTGCTGGCGATCGACAGCGCGACGCGCTGGGTGCCCTTCGATCTGACGCCCGGCAACCAGCTGCGCTTCCGCATGACGGTCAATGGCCGACCGGCGACCGCCATCCTCGATACCGGGGTCAGCTACACCGTCACCTCGCGCGCGTTCGCCGCGACGATCGGGCTGCGGCCTGCCGTGTCGGGTCGCGCGATGGCGATCGGCGGTGCGGTGCCGCTCGGCTGGGCGGCGGTGGAAGAGGTCGCGTTCGGCGGTCTCGCGCGCGCCGGCGGACGGGTCGCGGTCGCCGATCTCTCCGGCATCGCGACCGGCACCGCCGATCCGGTCGAGGTGCTGGTCGGGGCGGACCTGCTCGGTGCCCAGGCGCTCGACATCGACTACGATACGCGCCGCTTCCGCCTGCTGCCCTCCGGCCGGCTGCCGTTCCGGGGCACGAGCGTGCCGCTCGGGCTCGCGCGCGACTCAGGGGTATTCGTGAGTGAGGTGAGCGTCGGCGGGCGGCGACTGCGCCCGGTGATCGTCGACACCGGCGACGGCTCGGCCGTCACGATCGCGAGCGAGGCATGGGCGACCGTCCGCCCACCCGCGGTGCGGGAGACCACCGCCTATGCGGTCGGGCTGGGCGGCGCGATCGAGACCGACCTCACCGTCCTGCCGGCGGTGCGGCTCGGGTCGCTCACCGCGCGCAACGTGGAGGTGCGGGTGGAGCGCGGCGGCGGCTTCTCGCACCGGACCGGGACGGTCGGGCGGATCGGCTCCGCGCTGCTCCAGCGCTACCGTGTGCTGCTCGATCCGCTTGCGCGGCGCATGGTGCTGAGCCCCGGGCGCACCGCCGACCGTGAACCGCTGCGCTCCACCAGCGGGCTGCTGGTCGCCTACGAGAAGTCGTCGCTGCGCGTCCTCCATGTCATGCGCCACTCCCCCGCCGCGACGGGTGGCTGGCGCGCGGGCGAGCGGATCTGCCGGATCGACGGCGCGCCGCTGCCCGGCGACTATCTATCCAGCCCGCTCGCCGCCTGGCCGGCCGACACGCCCGGGCGCGTCGTCCGGCTTGCGCTGTGCGACGGCGGCGGGGAGCGGACGCTGACGCTCGCGCGCTTCTACTGATGACTGCTGGCTGGCGCGATCGGGCCGGGGTGCTCCCGGCGCTGCTGCTGGCGGCCGCGATCGCGATCCGCGCGATCGATTTCGGCAACCCGGTCATCCACGTCGACGAGCAATATTATTTGCTGGTCGGTCAGCGGATGCTCGACGGGGCAGTGCCGTACCTCGACCTTTGGGACCGCAAACCGTGGGGGCTATTCGCGCTCTACGCCGCGGCCGCCGCCATCCCGGGTGACGACATCCTGGGCTACCAGCTGCTCGCGACGCTGTTCGCGGCGGCGACCGCCTGGATCGTGGCGAGTGGCGCCCGCACGCTCGGCGCGAGCCGCGGCGGCGCGCTGGCGGCGGGCGTCGCCTATCTGTTGTGGCTGTCGCTCCTGGGTGGGCGCGGCGGGCAGGCTCCGGTGTTCTACAACCTGTTGATCGCACTGGCCGCCCGGCTGACGCTGCGACTGCCGTCGCTATCGCCGCGCGCGATCGTGGCGAATGGCCTCGCCGCCTGCTTGCTCGGCGGGCTGGCGATCCAGCTCAAGCCGGTGGCGGCGGTCGAGGCGGCGTTCCTCGGCGCAGCGCACCTCTGGTACCTGGCGCGAACGAGCGACCGGCGGCGCGCGATCGCGGCCGCGCCGCTCTGGATCGCGGTTGGGCTGCTCCCGACGCTCGCGGTTATGGCCGGGTACCGGGCGCTCGGCGCGGACGCGCTTGGCGCCTGGTGGTTCGCGAACGTCACGTCGATCCTGCTGCGGCCCGGCTATCCGCCGGGCGAGCTTGCGATGCGTCTGCTCGGCATCGCGGCCGAACTGTCGCCGCTGCTGCTGTGCGCGGCGATCGGCTGGCGGCGCCGAAATGTGCGGATGGTACGCGAGCGGCAGCTCGCCTTCGGCTGGCTGGCGGCGGCGCTGGTTGGCTTCTTCTCGATCGGCACCTTCTTCGATCACTACGCTCTGCCGCTGCTGGTGCCGCTCGCCACCATCGCCGGGATCGCGCTCGGGCGGATTCCGCGCGTGATGGTCGGAACGCTTGTGCTCGGAGCGCTGCTCGCGATCGTGGAGCGCGCGGTCGTGCCGGCCGATGCCGCCGGCGCCCGTGCCGTGGCCGCGGTGGTGCGCGCAAACAGCGCCGGCGGCTGCCCTTACGTCTTCATCGGCGACACGATCACCTACAGCCTGGCGGACGCCTGCGTGCCCACGCCCTACGCCTTCCCCAACTTCATCGCCTACACGACCGAGCAGGCGTCAACCGGCATCGACGAGGCGGCCGAGCTCCGCCGCATCCTGGCGGGCCGTCCGCCGGTGATCGTCGCATCGACCCGGTCGCTGCGGATCTGGAACCCCGCCACGCTTCCCGTCATCCGACAGGCGCTCGCGCGCGACTATCGCCCGATCTTCTCCGTGCCCCGCAGCGGCTGGCGGACGGTGGTGTTCCTGCGACGCGACCGGGCGCTCAGCCGTTCAGCGCCACGCTCGTGAGGAGCAGCGCCGTCAGCAGCGCGGCGAACTGAAGCGTGCGCCACGGGACCCAGCCGACCCGGTCCGGGTCGCCGCGCCGCCCGCGCCGCGCCTCCGCCCACCCGCTCACCACCGCGAGCGTGACTGCCACCGCCACCCCGCCCCACAACCGCGCTTGCATCCCCCGCTCTTGCCGCGCAGAAGCGGCCGAGTACACCCGGCACAACTGCAACCGATCACGTGAAAGGCCCGCCGATGCGTTCGCTCCTCCCCGTGCTCGCCCTGCTGCCCGTCGCCGCCGCCGTCACCAGCGTCGCGATCGGCCAGCCAGCCAACCTGCGCGGCCTCCTGTCCCAGGCGGTCGCCGCCAAGACCCGCTCGCCCGCTAACGTCGCGCGCGACCGCTATCGCCACCCGGTCGAAACGCTCGCCTTCTTCGGCGTCAAGCCGACCGACACGGTGGTGGAGCTGATCCCCGGCGGCGGCTGGTACACGGAGATCCTCGCCCCTTATCTGGCGGCACGCGGCACCTACTACGCCGCCGGCAACCTGGAGCGCGGGCTGAACGGCGTAAAGAAGCTGCAGACGGCGGCCCCGGCCACCTACGGCAAGGTGAGGCTCGCCGCCTTCCCGGCCGCACCCGGCGCAGCGGGCGTGCCGGACGGCAGCGCGGACGTCGTGCTGACCTTCCGCAACGTGCACAACCTGCGCTTCGCCGGCGTCGACCAGACCCGCGCGGCCTTTGCCGAGATGTTCCGGATGCTGAAGCCCGGCGGCACGCTCGGCATCGTGGAGCACCGCCTGCCCGAGTCGCGCGACGCTGCGGCGGAGGAAAAGAGCGGCTATATGAAGACGTCGAGCGTGATCGGCTTCGCGCGGGCCGCCGGCTTCCAGGTCGCCGGCCAGTCGGAGGTGAACGCCAACCCGAAGGACACGGCCGACTGGCCGGAGGGAGTGTGGACGCTCCCGCCGACCTACCGGCTGGGCGATGTCGATCGCGCCAAATACGCCGCGATCGGTGAGAGCGACCGGATGACGATCAGGTTCACCAAGCCCCGCCGCTGAGGGACCGGTGACACCGCGGGAGGTCGATGAGCTGTCGGCGGGCGGGCCGATCATCTTGTTCGACGCGGAGTGCGTGCTCTGCTCCGCCAACGCCCGCTTCGTGCTGCGCCATGATCGCGCCGGCCGCTTCCGACTCGCTTCCATGCAGGGCGCGCTCGGCGCGGCGCTCTATCGCCGCCACGGCATGGACCCGGCCGATCCGTCGAGCATGATCGTGGTCGACCGCGGCACCGCCCGCCAGGACAGCGACGCCGTGCTGTCGATCTACGAGGGGCTGGGCCTCCCCTGGCGATTGCTCGGCGCCTTGCGCATCGTGCCGGCGGCGGTGCGCGATCCGGTGTACCGCTTCGTGGCGCGGCACCGCTACCGCCTGTTCGGGAAGCGCGATACCTGCTGGCTGCCCGCCCCCGAGTACCGCCACCGGCTGCTGTGAAGATCCTGATTCTCGGCGGGTACGGCGTCTTCGGCGGGCGGCTGGCCGAGCTGCTGGCGGACGAGGCGCGGCTCGAGCTGCTGATCTGCGGCCGCGACGGGGCGCGTGCGGCGGCGTTCTGCGCGCGCTACAAGGGGGCCGCCACCGTCCGCCCGGTGGCACTCGACCGTGCCGACATTGCCGCGGCGCTCGTCCAGCATCGCCCGGCGCTGGTGGTCGATGCGTCCGGGCCGTTCCAGGACTATGGCGCCGACGCCTACCATGTCGTGCAGGCCTGCATCGCGGCCGGTGTCGACTACCTCGACTTCGCCGACGCCGCCGACTTCGTGTTCGGCGTCCGCGCGCACGACGACGCCGCGCGCGCCGCGGGCGTCTTCGCCCTGTCGGGGGTGAGCAGCTTTCCTGTCCTGACCGCGGCGGTGCTGCGCCGCATGGGGCAGGACATGACCATCCTCCGCGTCGAGGGCGGCATCGCGCCGTCGCCGTACGCCGGGATCGGCCTCAACGTCATGCGCGCGGTGGTGGGGTATGCGGGCGCACCGGTAAAGCTCTGGCGCGGCGGCCGGGCGGCAACCGGGACCGGGCTCGCCGAGAGCCGGCGCTACACGGTCGCGGTGCCCGGCCGCCTGCCGCTTCGCTCAATCCGCTTCTCGCTGGTCGACGTGCCCGACCTGCAGGTGATCCCGCCCGAGCACCCGGGCCTGCAGGACATCTGGATGGGTGCCGGGCCGGTGCCGGAGTTGCTGCACCGGATCCTCAACCTGCTGGCGGCCACGCGGGCCCGGCTCCGCCTCCCCTCGCTCGTGCCCTTCTCCCGCAAGTTCTACTGGGTGCTGAACCGGATGCGCTTCGGAGAGCACCGCGGCGGCATGTACGTGAGGGCGACGGGCATGCGTGACGGCCAACCGGTCGAGCGGAGCTGGCACCTGCTGGCCGAAGGCGACGACGGTCCGTACATCCCGTCGATGGCGGTGGAGGCGATCGTCCGTGCGCTGCTCGTCGGCGAGCGCCCGGCGGCCGGCGCCCGATCGGCCGTCGCGGCGCTGGAGCTCGCCGACTACGATCGCCTGTTCGCCGGTCGCCAGATCTACACCGGTTTCCGCGAGGACGCGCCCGCCGCGCCGCTCTACCCGCGGCTGCTCGGTGACGCGTTCGCGACCCTGCCCCGTCCGATCCAGGCGCTGCACGGCACTGCGGCGGCGCGGCGCTGGCGCGGTACCGCCGCCGTCCGCCGCGGCCGCGGACCGATCGCCGCGCTGGCGGCGCGACTGGTCGGCTTCCCGCCCGGCGGCGACACGGTCCCGGTCAGCGTCGGCTTCGTGCCGAAGGCTGGGGGCGAGCGCTGGACTCGCGATTTCGCCGGCCGCCGCTTCTCGTCGCACCAGTCGGTCGGCACTGGCCGCGACCAGCACCTGCTGGTCGAGCGCTTCGGCCCCGCCCGCTTCGCGCTCGCGCTCGTCGTCAAGGGCGATCGGCTCCACTTCGTCCCGCGCCGCTGGACGCTGTGGGGCGTGCCGATGCCGCGCGGCCTGCTCCCGCGCGGTACCAGCTTCGAGGCGGCAGAAGGCGACACCTTCCACTTCGATGTGGAAATCGCGCTGCCGATCGCCGGGCTGATCGTCGCGTACCGGGGCAGCTTGCGTCCCGATCCAGACGCAGCCTGAACTTGCCTCGATCCGCGTCTGTCTCCATGCAGGCGCGGGGACAGGGCGGGCGCGACGTGCGCCGCCGTGGGGAGGACGCACGCCGATGACGCCGGCACAGCTCAGCATCGTGTTTTTCCTGCAGCTCGCGGTGATCGTCGCCGCCGCCCGCCTGGTCGGCTGGCTCGGCCGCCGCTTCCTCGGCCAGCCGCAGGTGGTGGGGGAGATGATCGCGGGCGTCGTGCTCGGCCCGTCGCTGCTCGGGCTTGTCTTTCCGCAGCTCACCGCCGCGCTCTTCCCGCCCGCCGCCAAGGGCACGCTGTACGTCGGCGCCCAGCTCGGCGTCGGACTCTACATGTTCCTGGTCGGGATGGGCTTCGAACGCGACGACTTCCGCCGCCATCTCCGTAGCGCCAGCGCCGTGTCGCTGTCCGGGATCGCCGCGCCGTTCGCGGCGGCCGCCTGCCTGACCCCCTGGCTGCTCGGCATCCCCGGGCTGTTCGCGCCGACGCTCGGGACGATGCAGGCGACGCTGTTCCTCGGCGCCTGCATCTCGATCACCGCCTTTCCGATGCTCGCGCGCATCATTCACGAGCGCGGGCTGTCCGGCTCCCCGCTCGGCTCGCTGGCGCTGTCGGCGGGTGCGATCGACGATGCGGCCGCCTGGACCGTCCTCGCGGTGGTGCTCGCCACCTTCGGCGACGGCGCGGGCGTCGCGGTCAAGGCGATCGTCGGCGCAATTGCCTTCGCGGTGCTTGTCCTCGGCTTCGGCCCGCGCCTGCTCCGCCCGCTCGCGGCCCGGGCGGAGCGGCAGGGGTCGGTCGATCACGCGCTGCTCGCGGGCGTGCTGATCCTGTTCCTGCTTGCCGCCTTCGCGATGGACTGGGTCGGCATGCATGCGGTGTTCGGCGGCTTCCTGCTCGGCGTCGCCATGCCGCGCGGACTGCTCACCCGCGAGGTGCGGCGGATGCTGGAGCCGATCACGGTGGTGCTGCTGCTGCCGATGTTCTTCACCTTTTCCGGCCTCAACACGCAGCTGGCGCTGATCGCCGATCCGGCGCTGCTCGGCGTCGCGCTGGCGGTGCTCGCGGCCTCCGTGCTGGCGAAGTTCGGGGCGTGCTGGGCGGCGGCGCGGGTTGTGGGTCAGGACAACCCGACCGCGCTCGCGGTCGGCGCGCTGATGAACGCCCGCGGGCTGATGGAGCTGATCATCATCAACATCGGGCTGCAGCGCGGAGTCATCGGGCCGACGCTGTTCTCGGTGCTGGTGCTGATGGCGGTCGTGACGACGCTGATGGCCTCGCCGCTGTTCGAGGCGGTCTACGGCCGGCGCGCGCGGGCAAGCGGTGTGCTGCCGGCGTAGTGATCAAATCGCGCAGAGACGCGGAGCCGCAAAATATGTTGCGCTATTGCAGCGCGAAGCGCCCTTGATCCCATTCAGACGCCTGCAGCGCTTGAACTCACCACCGCGCCGCGCCTCTGCGTCTCGGCGCGATAGATTCCTTTTAGAGCTTGGACACCTTGTCCTGCAGGCTCGCAAGCTCGGCCCGCAGCGCGGCGATCTCGTCGTCCTTGGTCGGGTGAGCAACGCCCTCCGCCGCGGCGGGCGGCACCACGGTCGGCACGGGGCCGGTCTGGCCCGGCTTGAACGCGCTCGCCGCCGCCTCGAACATCGCCATGTTGCGCTTGGCGATCTCGGCAAAAGGGGAGTGGGCGAAGGCGCCCTCGACCGCCGACTTGAACTGCTGCTGGTTGCGGCGGAAGCTCTCCATCGACGCCTCCAGATACCCCGGCACCATCGCCTGCATCGAATCGCCGTAGAGCGCGATTAGCTGACGCAGGAAATTGACGGGCAGCATCGTCTGGCCCCGCGCCTCCTCCTCCATGATGATCTGGGTGAGGACATTGTGGGTGATGTCCTCTTCCGTCTTCGCATCGACCACCTTGAAGTCGCGGCCCTCGCGCGTCATCGCGGCGAGATGCTCCAGTGTGATGTACGAGGATGCTTCGGTGTTGTAGAGGCGGCGGTTGGCGTACTTCTTGATGATGACCGGGCCGCCGGCGGCTGACTTCTTCATGGCAACACTCCTCCACCCGCGATGACAGGCGGAAGCGTACCACCGCTCGATGCCGCACCGCAACACGGCCCGCGACCGCTGCCGCTGTTCCTTTCCATGCTGCGCAGCGAAACCGCAACATCGCATACGAGGCGTGCGGCGGCCTTGACGGGGTTGCGACGCTACCAGCAGGCGCCGCGTGTCCCGCCACGGGACGCCGGTCACGTCATCGCTCGGCAGGGCCGGGTCAGCCTGCGCGACCATGGCGGAAGCGGCCGCCCGGTGTTGGTCGTCCCATCGCTGATCAACCCGCCTGCCGTGCTGGACCTGAGCGAAGATCGTTCGCTGCTGCGGTGGCTGGCGGCAGCGGGCTGCCGGGTGCTGATGGTCGACTGGGGCGCGCCGCATCCGGATGAGCGGGACAGCGACATAGACGCGCACGTCACGGAGGCGCTGGTCCCGCTGATCAAATCGCTCGACGCGCCGCCGGTGCTGGTTGGCTACTGCCTGGGTGGGACGCTGGCGATCGCGGCGGCGACGCTGACGCCCGTTGCGGGTGTGGCGCTACTCGCAACCCCCTGGCGGTTCGGCGCCTATGCGGATGCGCGTGACGGCGTTGCCCGGCTGTGGCATGCCGCCGAACCGTCATGCGCCGCGCTCGGGCTGGTGCCGGTGGAGGTGCTCCAGGCCGGCTTCTGGCAGCTCGACCCGGCCCGGACGATCGACAAATATGCCAGGCTCGCGACCGCCGATGCACCAACGCTGGCGCAGTTCACGCTGCTGGAGGACTGGGCGAACGCCGGTGCGCCGCTGACGCTCGCGGCCGGGCGGCAGCTGTTCGAGCGCTTCTACGCCGCCGACGAGCCCGGACACGGCAGCTGGCGGATCGGCGGACGGCTGATCGATCCGGCGGCGCTCGGCTGCCCGGTCCTCGACATCGCCTCCGCCACCGACCGCATCGTTCCCGTGGCCAGCCGCGCAGCGGCGGGCACCCAGCGCACCGTCGCCGCCGGCCACGTCGGCATGATCGTCGGCAGCGGCGCGCGCGCCGCCGTGTGGGAGCCGCTCGCCGACTGGATTAGCGCGCTTCGCGCGCCTACATGACCGCGCGACAGACGCCAGGAGAGCCCCATGACCGACATCGTGATCGCCGCCGCCAAGCGTACCCCCGTGGGCGCGTTCCTGGGCTCCTTCGCCGCGACGCCGGCCCATGAGCTCGGCCGGGTCGCGATCGAGGCGGCACTGGCGCAGGCCGGGGTCGATGGCGCCGACGTCGATGAGGTGATCCTCGGCCAGGTACTGACCGCCGCGCAGGGCCAGAACCCCGCACGCCAGGCGTCGATGGCCGCCGGCATCCCCAAGGAGGTACCCGCCTGGGGCGTGAACCAGGTCTGCGGCTCGGGCCTCCGCACGGTTGCGCTCGCCTTTCAGTCGATCGCCAACGGCGATGCCAAGATCGTGGTCGCGGGCGGGCAGGAATCGATGTCGCTCTCCGCTCATGCCGCACCGATGCGCGCCGGCACCAAGATGGGAGGCGTGAGCCTAGCCGACACCATGGTCGTCGATGGGCTGACCGACGTGTTCAACGGCTATCACATGGGGATCACGGCGGAGAACCTGGCCGAGCAGTACCAGATCACCCGCGGCGAGCAGGACGAATTCGCCTGCGCCTCGCAGAACAAGGCGGCCGCCGCGCGCGCGAGCGGGCGCTTCGACGACGAGATCGCCGCCGTCACGGTCAAGGGGCGCAAGGGAGACGCGGTGGTCGACAGGGACGAGTTCATCCGCGAGGGCGTGGAGGTCGCGAGCCTTGCCGGGCTGCGTGCCGCCTTCAAGAAGGATGGCGGCACCGTGACCGCCGGCAATGCGAGCGGGATCAACGACGGCGCCGCCGCGCTCGTGGTCATGAGCGCGGACGAGGCGCAGCGCCGCGGCGTCACCCCGCTCGCGCGGATCAAGAGCTGGGCGTCGGCCGGCGTCGACCCGTCGGTGATGGGGATCGGTCCCGTCCCCGCCTCCCGCAAGGCGCTGGAAAAGGCCGGCTGGTCGATTGGCGATCTCGACCTGATCGAGGCCAACGAGGCCTTCGCCGCGCAGGCGCTGGCGGTCGGCAAGGAACTCGGCTGGGACGCCGAGCGCGTCAACGTGAACGGCGGCGCGATCGCGATTGGCCACCCGATCGGCGCGTCGGGAGCGCGGGTGCTCACCACGCTCATCTACGAGATGCAACGGCGCGACGCGAAGAAGGGATTGGCGACGCTCTGCATCGGCGGTGGCATGGGCATAGCGATGTGCGTGGAGCGCGACTGAGCACGCGCGGCGCCAACACAGGCGGGCAACAACCGTGCGCCCGCCTGTAACATCCTTGCAACAGCTGCCGGCTAATCGCGCCGGTCGACATTCATGCTAGGCTAATTTTCGTTGCGTTGGGGGGCTGTTCCCCGCTTCTCTGTAGGTAACGGGTGTCCGTTACAGGGGAACAGCATGACAATTCACCGCCTGCTCGGCGCGACCGCGCTTGCCAGCACGCTACTGATCTCGTCCGCCGCGTTCGCGCAGGACACAACCGCCATCCAGGCGGTGCCCTGCCAGACCGACGACACTCGTCCGGAATGCGTCGAGGCGCAGGTCGAGGAAGAGCGGCAGCCGAGCGCCGACATCGTCGTCACCGGATCGCGCATCCGCAGCCCAAACATCACGTCCGACGTGCCGATCACGTCGCTGGGCGGTGAGGCGATCTTCCAGCAGAGCGACCAGAACGTCGGCGAACTGCTGAACGACCTGCCGCAGCTCGCCAGCACCTTCTCTCAGCAGAACCCCGGCCTCGGCATCGGCATCGCCGGCCTCAACCTGCTCGATCTGCGCGGTCTCGGGACGCAGCGCACGCTGGTGCTGGTCAACGGCCGCCGTCACGTTGCGGCCGACATCCTGAACAACGCGGTGTCGCCCGACGTCTCTTCGATCCCGAACGATCTGATCGAGCGCGTCGACATCGTGACCGGCGGCAACTCGGCCGTGTACGGCTCCGACGCGATCGCGGGCGTGGTCAACTTCGTGCTGCGCCGCTCGTTCGACGGCGTCCAGCTGCGCGGGTCGGCCAGCATCAACGAGAAGGGCTTCGGCGGCAGCCAGTACCTGTCGGCGATGGCAGGCAAGAACTTCGCCGACGGGCGGGGCAACATAACGCTGCATGGTGAGTACAGCCGCCAGGAGCGCGTGTTCGCCTCGCAGGTGCCGTACTTCAATCGCGCACGCGGCCTCTTCACGGTCGACGCGGACGGCGGCACGGGCCTGGTCAACGGTGGTGACGGCTTCCCCGACTCGATCTTCCTTCAGGACGTCCGCTCGGGCACGATCGACTATCGGGGCTTGATTCCGATCAACCAGCGCGCGGGCGCCAACGGTGCCTGCGGCAACGCGACGCTGGCCAACAACGGTCCGCAGAACAGCAACGGTCTGGCGTTCAGCTGCGCCTATATCTTCTCGCCGGAAGGTCGCCTGACCGAGCAGACCGGGTCGCGCTTCGGCACCGGCATCAACGCCAGCCGCATCGGCGGCAATGGCCAGACCGGCCGTGAGTTCCAGACGGTTTCGATCCTGCCGCAGCTGGAGCGCTACAACTTCAACCTGCTCGGCCGGTTCGAGCTCGCGCCAGAGGCGGAGTTCTTCGTCGAGGCGAAGTTCGCCCGACTCGATTCGGTCGGCAACAACGCCGGCCCGTCGTTCATCCAGACGGGTGCCGGCAATCAGGGCAACGTCGGCGACTTCCGTGAGCGTCCGCGGCTCGACAACCCGTTCCTGAACCCGGCCGACCGTACCACGCTGGCCAACCTCATCCTGGCCTCGGGCTGCAACACCAGCCTGACCGCGGCGTGCCCGGCGGCCGGCAACCTGACGGCGGCGCAGCAGGCAGAGGTAAACGCGGGAACCTACCGCTTCATTCTGGCCCGCAACCTGCTCGACGTCGGTCTGCGTGACGAGGTGTTCCGTCGCGACACCTACCGCGTTGTCGCCGGCTTCCGCGGCACGTTCAACGACGATTGGTCGTACGAGGTATCCGGCAACTACGGCCGGTTCGACCAGAGCCAGTCGACCAACGGCTACATCGATCGCCAGCGCTTCTCGCTGTCGATGGACGCGGCGCGCAACGCCGCCGGCCAGATCGTCTGCCGCTCGCAGATCGATCCTGCCGCCGCCGTCATCTCGCAGCGCACCACCGACACCGCGGAGGTCCGCGCGGCCAACCAGGCTCGCCTGGCCGCCGACATCGCGGCCTGCCGCCCGTACAACCCGTTCGGCACGCCCGACAACACGGCGGCGGTGCAATACTTCACCAGCACCTTCGGCGCAGATGCCAGCCTCGAGCAGATCGTCGGTCAGGCGTTCGTCTCGGGTGACCTGAGCCAACTGTTTGAGCTGCCCGGCGGCCCGATCCGCTTCGCGGTCGGCGGCGAGTACCGTCGCGAGAAGGCGTTTTACGAGCAGGACCCCTTTACGACGCAGGGCTTCAACAACGCGGTTTCGATCCCCGTCTTCGATCCGGAAGCGTTCGAGGTGAAGGAAGGCTTTGCCGAAATCCAGATCCCGCTGCTGAAGGAAACGCCCTTCTTCCACGAGCTGACGCTGAACGGCGCCGGTCGCGTGTCGGACTACGGCGGCAGCGTCGGCACGGTCTACGCGTACAACGGCGGCTTCCAGTGGGCGCCGGTCCGCGACCTGCGCATCCGCGGCAACTACGCCCGTGCGGTGCGCGCTCCCAACGTGTCGGAGACGGGCTTCCCGCTGGTTCCGAACTTCACCAGCATCAGCGATCCGTGCAACATCGTGAACATCAACAGCGGCAGCACGACGCGTCGTGCGAACTGCACGACGCAGGTGGGCGCGGGCAACCTGGCTAACCTGGGTTCGGTCACCTACTCGCTGCCGATCGTCAGCGGCTCGAACCCGAACCTGTCGGAGGAGACGTCCGACTCCTACACGCTGGGCGCGGTGTTCCAGCCGAGCTTCGTGCCCGGCCTGGCGCTCACGGTGGACTACTTCAACATCACCGTGAACGACATCATCTCGTCGGTCGGGGCGCAGACGATCCTCAACAACTGCGTCGACCTGCCCACGCTGACCAACATCTTCTGTCAGCAGTACACCCGCTTCGCCGGCCCGGGCCTCGGCCCGAACGGTGAGCAGCCGGGCGCGATCCTCGGCAACTCGCTGATCGTGGCGCCGCTCAACTTCGCCAAGCGCGAGCGTGAGGGCATCGACGTGAACCTGCAGTACCGCACCCGCCTGGGCGCGGACGGCCGCCTCAACGCCAACCTGATCTATGTCCACTCGCTCGCGAACAGCAATTTCGAGGATCCAACCAACCCGGACTTCGAGAACCGCATCCTGGGTGAGACCGGCTATCCGCAGGACGAGTTCCGGCTCGACCTGGATCTCGGCTACCAGGCGTTCACCTTCGGCTACCGCCTGCGCTTCATCGGCGAGCAGTATCTCGTCGCCTATGAGTCGGTGAACGGCGGCATCAACGGCCTGCCGCCGTCGAACATCGACGCGGCCGAGCCGAACACCTATCCGATCATCACCTACTCCGACCTCCGCTTCGAGTGGGACACGGGCTGGACGCAGGAGCAGACGCGGGGTGCCAAGGGCCTGCTGTTCTACGCGGGCGTGGACAACGTCTTTAACCAGCTGCCTCCGCTCGGGACCACGGCGACGGGTGTCGGCACCGCGATCTACGACTATCGCGGCCGCAGCTTCTACGCGGGTGCGCGCGTCCGCTTCTGATCGGATTGCACGATCCTGAGATTTGGGGGAGCGAAGGTGTCACCTTCGCTCCCCTTTTCTCTGCGCCGCCAAGTGCTGGCGTGTCCGCCAGTGGTGTTCAGTCGTGCCAGACCCGCTCGAACCGCGGCCCCAGTCCGGTCAGCAGCTCGTACTGCGACCGGCCCGATCGCGCCGCCAAGTCGGGCAGCGCATAGTCGAGGGTGACCCAGTCACCCTCCCCCACCTCCGCGCCGCTCACGTCGAGCGCGACCAGGTCCATCGACACGCGGCCGATCACCGGCAGCGTTCGCCCGCCCGCTAGCGCACACCCCAGATTGGAGAGCGAGAGAGGGTAGCCGTCCGCGTAGCCGAGGTTGACGATCGCAACGTCGCCGTCTGTCGCCGCGCGCCACGTCGCATTGTAGCCGATCGTCTCGCCCGCCGCGACGCGGCGGCGCTGGAGCACCTGCGCCTCCGGATAGGCGACCTGGCGTACGCCGCCGAGCGCCGCGCGGGGCACGCCGCCGTAGAGCGCCAGTCCCGGCCGGGTCAGATCGAAGTGGTACGCCGCGCCGAGCGCGACCCCTGCCGAGTTTGCAAGGCTGATCCGCCGTGCCGCGGTGCGGGCCGCGACGGCTGCGAGCCTGGCGCGCTGCTCCTCGTTCATCGCGCTGTCCTCGTCCGCGCAGGCGAGGTGGCTCATCAGCGTGTCGACCGCGAGCCCGTCGAGCAGCCCGGCACCGACCTCCGCCGCGGACAAGCCCAGGCGGTTCATGCCGGTGTCGACCATTACGTCGCACACGCCTCCGCCCTCCTCGCGCCAGCGTGCCACCTGCGCCGCGGTGTTCAGCACCGGCCGCGCGTGAGCACTGGCGAGCGCGCTGGGCATGTCCTCCGCCCGGACTCCATGGAGCACCGAGACGCTCGCGCCCAGATCGGCGAGCGCCGCGGCCTCGCGCCAGGTGGCGACGTAGAAGTCGCGGGCGCCTGCCGCCGCCAGCCGCCGCACGACCGCGCGTGCACCCAGGCCGTAGCCGTCGGCCTTGACGGCTGCCCCGCAGGCGGCGGAACCGCTCATCGCCGCGAGCAGGCGCCAGTTGGCGACGAGCGCCGCGCCGTCGAGGCGGAGGCGGTTGGGCGGGAGCGGGATCACGCGCGCCGGCCTAGCCGCGGGCCGGCGCGTCCTCAATCCTGCTGGAGGTCGCGCTCGTGCATCAGGATCAGCACAACCGCCAGCGCGAGCGCGACCACCGCGATGGTGTACCACAGCCCGGCGTAGGAGTCGCCGGTCTTGGCGACGATGTACTGGCTGATGAAGGGGAGGAAACCGCCGAAATAGCCGGTGCCGAGATGGTAGGGGATCGACATGGAAGAATAGCGGATCCGCGGCGGGAACAGCTCGGACAGGATCGCCGCGACCGGGCCGTAGGTGAGCCCGGAGAGGAGCGACAGGCCGAGGATGCCGAGCAGAATCAGCGCGATGTTGCCGCCCGACGGCGTGACCCGCTCCAGATTGTAGCCGGCGTCGGACAGCGCGCGGTCGAGTGCGGGCGGCGACACGTCGAGCTGCGGCATGCCCCCGATCGATACGGCGACAGCCTGCCCCTCCGCGGTCGTGTAGGCGATCCCCTTCTTGGACAGGTAGTCGAGCACTTGGCCGCACTGGTCGCGCTGGGTCGCCGCGAACGGATCATAGGCGCAATCGGGCCCGCGGACGATCACGGGCGCACGGTCGGCGGCGCGGGCGAGCTCCGGATTGGCGGCATGGCCGATCAGCCAGAACAGCGGAATGAGCAGCACCAGCGTCGCGGCATAGCCGATCACGATCAGCGGCTTGCGCCCGACCCGATCGGAGAGCGCGCCGAAGGCGATGAAGAACACCAGCCCCATCGCCGCTCCCGCGCCGGTGATGAGCTGCGCGGGCGTTTCCGCGACACGCATCGGGCCCTGCAGGAACGATAGGACGCTGAACAGCGCGGTGTACCAGATGACGGTGAGCCCGGCGGCGATCCCGAGCAGCGCAACGATCAGGCGACGGCCGTTGCCGGGATAGGTGAAGCTCTCGATGAACGGATTGCGCGCGGTCTGCCCGGCCGCCTTCATCGCGGCGAACACCGGGCTTTCCGACAGCTTGAGCCGCATCCAGAGCGACACGGCAAGCAGCGCGATCGAGAAGAGGAACGGCACGCGCCAGCCCCAGTCCGCCCAGGCGTCCGGCGGCAGCACGCCCTTGACCAGCAGGACGACCGCGAGGCTGAGGATGAAGCCGCCCGACACGCTCGCCTGGATGAAGCTGGTGTAGAAGCCGCGGCGCTTGGCGGTGGCGTGCTCGGCGACGTAGATCGCGGCGCCGCCATACTCACCGCCGAGCGCCAGGCCCTGGAGGATACGCAGCAGGATGATGATCGCCGGCGCCGCCGCCCCAATCGCGGCGTAGCTCGGGACCAGCCCGACTCCGGCGGTCGCGAGACCCATGAGCGTGATGGTGACGAGAAAGGTATATTTGCGCCCGAGCCGATCGCCGAGGAAGCCGAACAGGACGGCGCCGAGCGGGCGGAAGCCGAAGCCGACCGCGAACCCCGCCCAGGCGAGCAGCGTCTGCATCATCTCCGAGCCGGCTGGAAAGAAGGTGCGGCCGATGATCCCGGACGCGGCGAGCGTGCCGTAGATGAAGAAGTCGTACCACTCGAACGCGGTGCCGAGCGAGGACGCGGTAATGACGAGGCGGATGTCCTTGGCCGGTACCGCGTCGGTCGCAGTGTCAGTATCGCTCACGCCGGTCTCACCCCCGCCTTTGTTGACACGAGGTCTAGCGCAACAACGCCGCGCGGCAAACGCGGGCTAACGGCACAGACGAGCAGCGAACGTGATCGCGTTAAAGGTTCGAGCGGGCCCAGTCGGCAGTCGTGCGATCATCGCTCTTGCTTGAGCGCCCGCCAACATATCGTGAGAACGACCGCCAGCATGATGGTCGCGGTCCCCAGGATGACGAAGCCCGGCATGCCGATCTGATGCGCGAGCCAAGTCCAATGACTCTCCAGCGTGATACTGTCGCGGCCCGCTCCGCCGCGCACCAGCACACCACCCTTCGCCGATCCGACAATGACGATCTTGTCGTCGCCATCACCGCCCTCGAAGATCATCGGAACGGTCGCATCTCCAGCAATGATCGTTCCACCGGTACCGCGGATATAGACGGCACCCTTGGGGCAATCAGCGGGAAGTTCCTTCGACTTGGCTGGCCCACCTGGCCGTGCCATCAACGAACAGTGCTCGGACAAGGACTCTTCGGCCATCCGGACGCTCTACGAACGGATGACTTAACGAACACACCCGTTCGCGCGAAGGGATGTTGCGGGCGGCGGCAAGCGTCTGGACGGTTCGCTTCCGAGACACGACATCGCTTTGGCGGCAAGCGCGCCCACCTGCACCGGTCCAATGCTGGTCAACTTGTAAGCGCCGCTTAAATCGGGATCGATCGTGCGCCCGTCACGCCTTCTCCAGCGTGCACTGCAGCGGGTGCTGGTTCTGGCGGGCGAAGTCCATCACCTGCCCGACCTTGGTCTCCGCGACCTCGTAGGAGAAGACGCCGCACACCCCCACCCCCTTCTGATGGACGTGGAGCATGACCTGCGTCGCCTCCTCCATCGACATGCGAAAGAAGCGCTGGAGCACCAGCACGACGAACTCCATCGGCGTGTAGTCGTCGTTGAGCATGAGGACGCGGTAGGGCGTCGGCTTCTTGGTGCGCGTCCGAGTGCGCGTCGCGACGCCGAGCGACGAGCCGCCGTTGCCGTCGCCGTCCGCATCATCGTCGTTGTCGGCCATCGTGGGAAGGTAGGTCACGGCTGGTAAAATATGCCCCTGCGTCCGCGGGAGCAAGGCGGCGGCGCGGCGACGGTCATGAAAAAAGGGGCGACCGCATCGCTGCGGCCGCCCCGGGGTACGCTGAACTGAAAGGTCGAGCCGTTCAGGCGACGGTCTTCGCCTTGTCGGCGGCAACGGCGACGCGGTTCGACAGCGGCTGCGCGGCGTCGCCGGCCAGCTTGATCATCGCCTCGGTGCTCTTGGAGGTCTGCGCGACCGCCTGGTCGAACGAGGTGCGCATCCAGTCGCTCTGGAGCTTGAAGAACTCGGTCGGCGACTTGACGCTCGCCAGGTTCTTGAGCGTCGCGGTCAGACCCTCGAACGACTTGCGGCTGTACTCGGCGGCGTCCTGGCCCAGCGCCTCGAGACCGCGCATCGCGATGCGGCTCGACTCGACCATCGCCTCGACGTTGCCCTTGCCGAACTCGTTCATCTCGGCGACCACCTGGCCGCTCTTCTCCATCGCGGCCTTCGCACGCTCGTTCATGTCGGCGAACATCTTGGGCGCCTCGTTGGCGGCGGTCGCGGTGGTGTTCTCGAAAGTGGTAGCCATGATCTGTGTGTCCTCTTGCACGGTGTCGGCGGCCATGTCGGCCGCGTGAGTTACGGCGGTCTCTGCCGCCTCGATCGGAGCGGCAACGGCCGCGGGTTCGGGAATGGCGTCGACGACCGCATCGGTCACCTGCTCGACGGTGTTGGCGGTCGTCTCAGTCACCAGCGCGGTCGCGTCGACGACCGCATCGGTCGCCTCGGTCCCGGCACCAGTGGTACGCGGCGCTGCGTCGGTGGCGGTTGCGATGACCGTCGCGAGGCTATCACCCGTTACGATCGGCGCGTCGGGGATGAAAGGTGCAGCAGCGGAGTCGATGTCGGGCGTCGGCGCCACATCGGCGAACGGCACCGCTGTTGCCGGACCCTTGCTCGACCTGGTGACCTTCTTCGCCATTGCGCTCGCCCGCATCTACTTGTTGCAGCGCACAAATACGCATCGACGGCATTTTTGCAAGCGCTTTTTGTGCGGTGCAGCACAACCCGGCTGCGCAGCGGAACGGTCCGGCTCAGCGCGCCCTGACGTAGGTCCCGGGTGCGTCCGCGAGCGCAGGCAAGCTCCCTTCGCCCGGCATCCGCGCGCCCGTTGCAGGAACGCGGCCAGCGCCGATCCGGCGGATCCAGCTGATCCAGTCGGGCCACCAGCTGCCCTTTGTCTCGCTTGCCCCGGCCACGAACGCGTCGAGCGAGGATACGTCGGCGTCGTTGGTCCAGTACTGGTACTTGCCCGCTGCCGGCGGGTTCACCACCCCGGCGATATGGCCGGAGCCCGCCAGCACGAAGCGCAAGGGTCCAGTGAAATGATGCGTGATCTTCCACACGCTCTCGGCCGGGGCGATGTGGTCCTCGCGGCCCGCCTGGACATAGACCGGGGTCGCGACCTGCGTGAGGTCGATCGGCACGCCCAGCACCGACAGCGCGCCCGGCACCACCAGCTTGTTGTCGCGGTACAGGTCGGCCAGGTAGCTCTGGTGCCACGCCGCGGGCAGATTGGTGACGTCGCCGTTCCAGTGGAGCAGGTCGAACGGCGCGTACTCTTCCCCTAGAAGATAGTTGTTGCTGACGTAGTTCCAGATCAGGTCGCGCCCGCGCAGCAGGTTGAATGTCGCGGCCATGTAGCGGCCGTCGAGGAACCCGTCGGTCGCGAGGCTGCGGATCATCGCGAGCTGATCGTCGTCGACAAAGTGCCGGAGGTCGCCCGCGTGCGCGAAATCGACCTGTGCGGTGAAGAAGGTCGCGCTGGCGACATTGTCCGCCTCCTCGCGCGCGGCGAGCACGGCGAGCGTGGCCGCGAGCGTGGTACCGGCAACGCAGTAGCCGATGGCGTGCACCGACGCCGCATCGAGCAGCTCGCGGACGACGTCGATCGCCTCCAGCTGCGCGGCGACGTAATCGTCCCAGCGCACGTCGGCTAGGCTGGCGTCGGCCGACTTCCACGACACCACGAACACCGACAGGCCCTGCGCTACGGCCCAGGCGATGAAGCTCTTCTCCGGCGTCAGATCGAGGATGTAGAAGCGGTTGATCCACGGCGGAAAGATGATGAGCGGCGTCGCCAGCACCTCCGGCGTGGTCGGCGTATAGTGGATGAGCTCATACAGGCGGGTGCGATAGACGACCTTGCCGGGCGTGGTCGCGATGTTCCGCCCGACCTCAAAGGCGGCTCGGTCGGTGTGGGTCAGCTGGCCGCGCTGCAGGTCGGCCAGCATGTTCTCCAGCCCCTTGAGCAGGCTCTCACCGCGAGTCTCGATGATGCGCTTCAAGGCCTGCGGGTTGGTGGCGGCGAAATTGCTTGGGCTCATCGCATCCACGAACCCGCGGGTCGCGAAGCGGAGCTGCTCGCGCTGCCGGTCATCCACCCCCTCGACCGCGTCGACGCCCTTCAGCAGGTGATCGGCGACCGTGAGGTAGCTTTGCCGGATGAAGTCGAACACCGGCTGCTCGCGCCATTCCGGTGCCTTGAAGCGTTTGTCGCGGGCCTGTTCGGGCGTCTCGCGGAACGGCTCGGCATGTTCCGGGTCCAGGAAGCGCTGCCACAGCTTGATCGTGTCGCCCCAGAAGTCGGCGCTCGCCTGCAACATCGGTATCGGATCGAAGCCCGCGGGAGCCGACGGCAGGATCGTCGCGGGCGACGTGATCTTCGCCGCCTCCACCCCCGCCTCGAGCATCATCTGCTGCGCGCGGCCGAGCACCCACGTCCAGTGCTGCATGTCCTCCAGCGTCGGGATGCCCTTGCCCGCACCCTCGGCGCCCGGGGCTGTCGTGTCGCTGCCGTCGGCCATGCCACTCCTCTCGCGCGCACGCCTTTAAGCTCTTCTTGCCGGCGCGTCATTCCCGCCAACGCTTCAATCGCGTATGACGCTCCCGCATCGAACCGAAAGCGCGTGCCATGTCCGACGATTTCTACCGCATCAAGCGCCTCCCCCCCTATGTCATCGCGGAAGTGAACGCGATGCGGGCGGGCGCGCGCGCGGCGGGTGAGGACATCATCGATCTGGGGATGGGCAACCCGGACCTGCCGCCGCCCCAGCACGTGCTCGACAAGCTGTGCGAGGTCGCGATGAAGCCCGACGCGCACGGTTATTCGCAGTCCAAAGGTATTCCGGGGCTGCGCCGTGCGCAGGCCAATTATTACGCCCGCCGCTTCGGCGTCGATCTCGATCCCGAGCGCGAGGTGGTGGTCACGATGGGGTCGAAGGAGGGGCTGGCGAGCCTCGCCACCGCGATCACCGCGCCCGGCGACGTCGTGCTCGCGCCCAACCCCTCCTACCCCATCCACATGTTCGGCTTCATCATCGCGGGCGCCACGATCCGCAGCGTGCCGACGACGCCCGACGAGCACTATTGGGAGTCGCTGGAGCGCGCGATGGCCTTCACCGTCCCGCGGCCCAGCGTCCTCGTGGTCGGCTATCCCTCGAACCCGACGGCCGAGACGGTCGACCTCGCGTTCTACGAGCGGCTGGTCGCCTGGGCGAAGGCGAACAAGGTCTGGGTGCTCTCCGACCTCGCCTATTCCGAGCTCTACTACGACGGCAATCCGACGCCCTCGATCCTGCAGGTGCCGGGCGCCAAGGACGTCGCGGTCGAGTTCACCTCGCTCAGCAAGACCTATTCGATGGCGGGCTGGCGGATCGGCTTCGCGGTTGGCAACCAGCAGCTCATTGCCGCGCTGACCCGGGTCAAGTCGTACCTCGATTACGGTGCCTTCACCCCGATCCAGGCGGCGGCGTGCGCGGCGCTCAACGGCCCGCAGGACATCGTCGCCAGGAACCGCGAGCTCTACCACAAGCGCCGCGACGTGCTGGTGGAAAGCTTCGCCCGCGCCGGGTGGGACATCCCCGCCCCGCGCGCGTCGATGTTCGCCTGGGCGCCGCTGCCGCCCGCTCTGCGCGAAATGGGCAGCCTGGAATTCTCCAAGCAGCTCCTCACCCATGCCAAGGTCGCGGTGGCGCCGGGGGTCGGCTACGGCGAGGACGGCGAGGGTTTTGTCCGCATCGCGCTGGTCGAGAACGAGCAGCGGCTGCGCCAGGCCGCGCGCAACGTGAAGAAGTATCTCCAGTCGATGGGGGTCAACACCGGCGCGAAGGCGGCCGGCTAATCCCCACGCGTACTCCCGCGAAGTCGGTAGTCCTGAGCAGGACGCGAGGCGTTTGCGGTTCTAGGCTCCCGCCTTCGCGGGAGCACCGCCGTCCTCCGCCGATCCCTCCACCGCCCAGCGCATATCGCCCTTCCCGAGCACGCGGCCGTCGTGCGACTGCACCGTCACCTCGCGCACGGGCAGACCATCGGCGACGTCGACCAGCACCGGCTGCGCCGTCGTGCCCGTCTCCCACCGCTCGCCCCACTGCCGCAGCGCGACCAGCGTCGGGGTGAGCGCCCAGCCCTTCTCCGTCAGCCGGTACTCAACGCGGCGGCGATCATCGGGCACCGGCCGCCGCTCCATGATTCCACGCTCGACGAACCGCGCGAGCCGGTCGGCAAGGATGTTGCGCGCGATCCCCAGGGTGGACTGAAAATCCTCGAAATGGCGCATGCCGAGAAATGCGCTGCGCAGGATCAGGAAAGCCCAGCGCTCCCCCACCACCTCCAGCGCGGCCGGAAGGCTGCACTCCGAAGAGAACTCTACGAGTTGCTCACGCGCCAGCTTCGCCATCACTCCTCCATAGCGCACTCACGCTCTTTCGTGAAAGGCCGGTAAGTATCATATTGCAACTCAACCTTGAGCATGTTAGTTTCAAATCGCAACCGAGTCGGAGGTCGTGATGAGAAATCGAGCTGCGTTGATGTGTGCGGCACTGCTGCTTCTGCCGGCCGGAGCAGCGGCACAGGCGAGCGGGTACAGCGCGGTGCCGATCGCAATGCCTGCCAAGGCGAACGTCATGACGCGCGCCACCTTGTGGAAGTGCGCGGGCGACACCTGCACCACGCCCCAGTCGGACGAACGCGACGCGGTGCTGTGCCAGCTCGCCGCCCGCGAGATGGGCATCCTCACCGCCTTCACCGCGCGCGGCGCCCCGTTCGATGCCGACGCGCTCGCGCGCTGCAACGCCCGCGCACGCTGAGGTGCGGCACCGCAGCACGAAAAACGTTGCAAAACCGCGCGGTGCCGCCCCATCTACTCACCTGTGCTGCGCCAATATGAACTCGTCGATCGGGTCCTGAGTTACGATCCGCAGGCCAACGAGGCCATGCTCAACCGCGCCTATGTATTCTCGGTCAACGCGCACGGGACGCAGAAGCGGGCAAGCGGCGATCCCTATTTCAGCCACCCGATCGAGGTTGCGGGCATCCTGACCGACCTGCACCTCGACGACGAGACGATCACCACCGCGATCCTTCACGACACGGTGGAGGACACGGTCGCCACGTCGGAGGAGATCGAGCGGCTGTTCGGACAGAACGTCGCACGGATGGTCGACGGCGTCACCAAGCTCAGCAAGATCGAGGCCGAGACGGAGAGTCAGCGCGCGGCGGAGAACCTGCGCAAGTTCCTGCTCGCCATGTCCGACGACATCCGCGTGCTGCTCGTCAAGCTCGCCGACCGGCTCCACAACATGCGCACCCTCCGCTTCATCGCCAAGCCGGAGAAGCGACGCCGCATCGCCAAGGAGACGATGGACATCTACGCGCCGCTCGCCGAGCGGATCGGCATGTACGAGTTCATGAAGGAGATGCAGACGCTCGCCTTCCGCGAGCTCGAGCCAGAGGCGCATGAATCGATCACCAAGCGGCTGGAGGCGCTGGAGAGCGAGGGTCACCGCGTCGACAAGATCGCGGACACGCTGACCACCCTGCTCGAGCGCGGCGGCATCCACGCCGAAGTGTCCGGCCGGCAGAAGCACCCTTATTCGATCTGGCGCAAGATGTCGGAGCGACACGTCAGCCTGGAGCAGCTGTCGGACGTGATCGCGTTCCGCGCGATCGTGGAGACGGAAGAGGAGTGCTACCGGGCGCTTGGCCTCATCCACCGCAAGTGGCCGCTCGTCCCCGGCCGCTTCAAGGATTACATCTCGACCCCCAAGCGCAACGGCTACCGTTCGCTCCACACCTCCGTCTTCTTCGGGGAGAATACCCGAGTCGAGGTGCAGATCAGGACGCGGGCGATGCACGCGCAGGCCGAGTACGGGATCGCGGCGCACTGGGCGTACAAGCAGAATGAGGTGCGCCCCGACACCCAGGTCAGCTGGGTCCGCGACTTGGTCGAGATCCTGGAAGCGGCGGACAGCCCGGAGGAGCTGCTGGAGCACACCCGGATGGCGATGTACGCCGACCGCATCTTCGCCTTCTCCCCCAAGGGCGAGCTGATCCAGCTTCCCAAGGGCGCGACCCCGATCGACTTCGCCTACGCCGTTCATACCGATCTCGGCGACCAGGCGGTGGGCGCCAAGATCAACGGCCGGATGGCCCCCTTGCGCACCGAGCTGCAGAACGGCGACAGCGTCCAGATCCTGCGGTCGAAGGCGCAGACGCCGCAAGCCAACTGGCTCAACTTCGCAATTACTGGCAAGGCGCGCGCCGCGATCCGCCGGCACCAGCGCAACAAGGAACGCGACGAAACGCTGGCACTCGGCCGCAAGCTCTACGACGACATCGTCCAGCGCCTGCCGACCCCGATCGGCACGGACGCTGTGCTCGCGGGGCTGCAGCGGCTGAAGCTCGCCGACGAGGACGCGCTGGCGGAGGCGATCGCCCGTCGCAAGCTCTCCGACGCGCAGGTCATGGAGGCGCTGATGCCGGGATCGGCCGGCGGCGAGGACGCACACCGCGCGCCGCCGCAGCGCCACGCGATCACGATCACCGGGCTGACGCCGGGCGTCGCCTTCGACCTCGCCGAATGCTGCCGGCCGGTGCCCGGCGACCGCATCGTGGGCATCCGCCGCGAGGACGCGGGGATTGCGGTGCACGAGATCGGCTGCCCCAACATCGGCGAGGACGGTGACTGGGTCGACCTCGCCTGGGGCGAGGGCGCGGAGGGCGGGATCGCGCGGATCGCCGTGACGCTGAAGAACGAACCCGGCGCACTGGGCGCGATCGCAACCGTGATCGGCGGGCACAAGGCCAACATCCTTGGGCTGCGGATGGACAACCGCGACACGACCTTTCACACCAACACCATCGACCTTGAGGTGCGCAACAACGCGCATCTCACCCGCCTGCTCGCTGCGCTGCGCGCCGCCGACGCGGTCAGCGACGCCGTTCGCGCGTGAGGGCACACGGACTGCTGCCGATCGCGGCGGTCCTGCTCGCCGGCTGCGACCGCCCCGCCGCTCCTGCCGATGACGAGGTGCCCGCGTCGGAGAACGCCCAGCGCGCGGCGGCGATCGCGAGCGAACGGGCCTGGATCGATCGCATGCGGTCCGACACGCAGCGCAACGCCGCGCTCGCCGCCGCGCTCGACAATGCGGCGATGATCGACGACCCGTTCGCCCACCTGTTCACGCCGGAGCCGGTGCCGACCCCGGCCGCCGAGCCGACGCCGCCTACACCGGCCCCGCCGCCCAGCGAGGACGAGCTGCGCGCGGCGGAAGCCGCGGTCCGCAACGCAATGAAGGCACGCAGAGCAACTGACGCCGCGCCTCCCGATCTTGAACAATAGTTAGTGGCCTAAGCATCTCGGTGCATGATCATACCCTATTCGGGGTATTGGCCGTTCGATGTACCGAAATTAGAAGGTTCAGGGGCGGAGATCATACGAATTAGACACAAGAACGGCACTTTAGTATAGTATCCGAAACTCGTAGCCTCGCTGATTCGAGTTCGCTCATCGTTGATTAGATTGAGTTTTCATGACTGTCCCCATCGGGGGACAGCGAGCTCGCGGAGAGAATAGGGGTCGGGGGAGGATCGCTATGCAAGCCAAGGTCAACGTCGCCTTGATCGGCAAAAATCTCATTTTGCGGGAGGGGCTGCAGCGCATTCTCTCGGATGCCGGCTTCGTCGTAAGCCAATCGCTCGACGTCGCCGGCCGATTTTCGGAAACAGAAGCAAACCCTGTCGCTATCCTCCTGGACGAGTCCCGGCTGACCTTGCGCGACGACGTGGAGCATATCCGCTCGACCTCTCCCGGGGCCCGCATCGTCTGCATGGTCGCCGACTTCGACTATAATGACATGTGCCGGGCCTTTGGCCTCGGCGTCGATGGACTGCTGACCCGCGAGATCGCCTGCCCTTCGCTGATCGCGAGCCTTCAACTGGTCGCGGCCGGCGAAAAGGTCGTCCCATCGAAGCTCGTTGAGACGCTGAAGCAACTTCAATCGACCCAAGTGACCAGCCATGCGGAAGCCGCGATCAGCAGTGCGCGGTTGACCGAGCGCGAAGTAGAGATCCTGAACCTGCTCTCGCTCGGGTACCCGAACAAGCTGATCTCGCGCAAACTGGATATCAGCGATGCGACCGTGAAGGTTCACGTCAAGGCCCTGATGCGCAAGCTCCAGGTGCAGAACCGCACGCAAGCCGCGATCTGGGCACGCCGGCAGGGTCTCCCACAGGTCCCCGCCGACTCTGTGCCGGAGCCGCGCGTCGGCGTGAACTGCTGACCCGACAGTAACGAACGCCGCCGCTGGCTATCAGTTGCCCGTTTTTGCTGATGGATTGCCGTGGTTGCTCTTCCGGCCGAGCGGTCCAGCCTCTAAGTTGCGACGGATCAGCGAGGATTCGTCCGTTTGCTCCTTATTCCGGACCCTTTCGCATGACTGACGGCGGCACGCCGCTGTCGCGCGTCATCGTTGTCGACGCCTTGATGCGCCAAGCGGCACTCGATCTCGGCGTCGCCAGCGATCCTGCCCTCGTTGATGCGAGTGCATCGATCTCGCGGATCTATGCGGGCCTGCTCGATGCCGGAGCGGACCAGGCGGAGGTAGCTCTCGCCGCGCTCGGCGCGATGATCGGCCTGTTCGACCATGCCGGATTGCTGGCCGAATTGCCGGCAGTGCTTCGCCAGGCCGCTGATACGATCGAGGACGAACAGCCAAAGCCTGCACCACCATTCATTCGGTGATCTGGGGCCTTGAGCTGCGGCGCTGGTCGGCCGTCGCGGCAATGGCACCGTCTTCTTCGATTGCGAGGCAGATTGGCGGGGTCAGGCCGGCCAGCAGGACCGCGAGTTCGAGTTGTCCGCCGATACCCAGCTTTCCATATATCCGCTTCAGGTAGGTCCGCGCGGACTGCGGCGACAGGTGCAGTGCGGCGCTCGCCTCGGTCAACGCGCCTTGCCGGACGAGCGTCGCGAGGAACCTGGCTTCGGAGGGTAGCAGACCGAAGATGCCGGCGAGCTGGCGCGTGAACGCCTCGATTGGCAGCTGCGGCACGGCCGCCAGCACGACATCGCCGTGGACGATTGAGGCAAGCGGCTGCAGCAACAGCAACGACCGGATTGATCCGCGCAGATCGATGATGTGCGGCCGTGATGCCGAGGCGTGCCCGTTCGAGGCCGGCCTGGCGAGGGTCGACCAGATGACGTGGGTGACGCCGGGCTGCCGCGCCAGCAGACGACCGTCCAGACTGACCGAGAGAAGATCGCCGGCGCGCAGCATCTGGCGGGCGACCTCGTTGTTCCACAACAGGTGACCGCGCCGGTCGAGCAGCATGAGCGCGACCGAGAGACTGTCCGTCACTCCTTCGAGATAGCGCAACTGGATCGCGCGCTGCGCGTCGAGACTGCGCGACAGGGCATGGCGGCTCAGCACCGCCCGTAGGCGGACCTCCCGATCCGGATCGATCGGCTGGCCATGTCGGCTACCCAGCAGCAGCCAGAGCGCCTGTGACTGGTCGACGCTGCTGCAACTCGCGCGAAGCAAGCTGCACGGAAAGGGCGCCGGACAGTCCAGCGCGGTGAGATCGAGTTCCGACATCACGTCGGTGTTGATGCCGATCTGATGCCGTCGTTCGTGCAGCCAGGGCAGGAACTCGGCGACGCGAATATCCTCAGGCTGAAGCCCGGCGGCGAGCAGCAGCTCGCACGGGCCGGCGACGCCACGTTCGACCACGGCGATTGTGATGTCGCATCCCGACTGCTCGCGCAGCATGTTCCAGACCACGTCGTCGTGCACGACCGTGATCGTCGCCGGATCGGGCGCGTCCGCAACCGGTGCACTGGTGATCATGAGGGAAAGGCGACCTGTTCCAAGAGCGAGCAGGTAGCAGCCAGCGCTGATCCAGCCCGATGCTATTAAGCATTACCCCTATTCGGGTGGCGTCGCGCCCACGCGGCGGACCGCTAGCGCAAAAAGGATGGGTGGGAGGGGGATGAAGGGCCCTCCCACCCGACGTCGGGGGGCTACCGACGTATGGCTAGCTGCCGATCAGACGAACTGAACCAGGTCGTAGCCGGCGTTGCCCTGGCTGAAGGCGTTGATGTCCGCGATCGAGTCGAACGCGAACACGCCGGGCAGGCCGCTGGTCAGGCCGTTGACGACGATGGTGTGCGCACCGAAGGTGATGGTGGTGTTGGTGCCGTTGTCGGACACGACAAAGGCCGCCAGGTTCACCATCAGCGGATTGGCGACGTCGATCTGGATCGTGTCCTTGTTCGCCATGGACAGGTCGAGGATCGTGTCGGTGCCGCTGTTGTCGTTGTCGCCACCGTCCTGGTCGAACCAGAAGACGTCCCGGCCGCTGCCGCCACGCAGCGAATCGTTGCCGTTGCCGCCGACCAGGAAGTCGTCGCCATTGCCGCCCGACAGGACGTCGTTGCCGTCGTCGCCGTAGACGCGGTCGTTGCCGGCGTCACCGTAGACGAAGTCGGTGCCCTCACCGCCGTAGACGGTGTCGTTGCCGGCGTCGCCGTGAACGACGTCGTCCCCGAACTCGCCATCGACAAGATCGTCGCCGCTAGCACCGGACAGGTTGTCGTTTCCGAGATCACCGTAGAGGCGATCGTTGTCGTCGCCGCCATCCATGGTGTCGTTGCCGATGCCGCCGAACATGTAGTCGACACCGTCATTGCCGAACAGGATGTCGTTCCCGGCGTCGCCGTAGATGTCGTCGGCGCCGGAGTTGCCGTAGATGGTGTCGTTTCCGTCACCGCCGCTCAGATAGCCGCTCTCGGCCAGATCGATGTCGCCGTCATTGTCGGCACCGCCGTAAATGACGTCGTCACCATCCTGACCGAGGATCCGGTCGCCGCCGCCTTCACCGAACAGCGTGTCGTTGCCGGCGCCGCCCTCGATCAGGTCCGCCCCCTGCTGCCCGTGGATCGCGTCAGCACCGTCGCCACCGAACAGGAGATCGGCTCCGGCACCGCCGTAGATCTCGTCGTTGCCGCCGTCGCCGAACATCTCGTCGACTCCATCGGCACCGTTCAGGACGTCGTTGCCCTCACCGCCCGAGACATAGTCGTTACCGGCGCCCGCCTGGACCCAGTCGGCGCCGACGCCGCCCAGGATTCGGTCGTTGCCGGTGTCGCCGTACAGCGTGTCGTCGCCTTCGCCGCCGTCGACGAAGTCATCGCCGAGCTGGCCGTCGATGCGGTCGTTGCCAGCACCGCCGAGGAGCGTGTCGTTGCCGCCCTCGTCCGTGTCGATGCCGTCGCTGCCCGGCACGCTGCCATTGTCGCCACCGGGCGCGTCGTTGCCGTCATCGCCGTAGATGAAATCGTCACCGGTGCCGCCATCAACCGTGTCGGCACCTTGGCCGCCGCGGATGGTGTCGCTACCCGAGTCGCCGTTGACGCGATCGTTGCCGGTGCCAGCCCAGATTGTGTCGTTGCCATCGCCGCCCGAGATCATGTCGAGGCCGCTGTTGCCCTGGATCAGGTCGTTGCCGGTGTTGCCGAGCATGACGTCGTTGTCTTCGCCGCCGGACATGTCGTCGTTGCCGTCGCCGCCGGACATCTGGTCGTTGCCGGTGCCGCCGTTCAGCTTGTCGTCGCCGGTCTCGCCCCAGATGGCGTCATTGCCGGAATCGCCCGACATGACGTCGCCGCCGCCGCCGCCCCACATGGTGTCGTTGCCGGCACCGCCCGTCATGTTGTCGATGCCGTCCATCCGGCTGACAACGCTGTTGGTGCCGGTGGAGGTATCGACCTCGTCACCGAACATCAGGTCGTCGCCGTTGCCGCCCGACAGCCAGTCGTTGCCGCTCGCCAGACGGGTTGCGTCCGTGCCCGGCAGAGTGTCCGATCCGGTTCCGCCGATCAGCACGTCGTTGCCGTCGTTGCCCTCGATAATGTTCTGATTGTAGTTGCCGAAGACGATGTCGTTACCGCCCATGCCGCGGGCATTGGCCGGCTGGAACGATGCGGATCCCGGTGTCCGCAGGTTGATGAAATTGTTCAGGTCGTCGCCGGTCTGCCACGCCGAACCGGTCGGTGCGGTCGACGGCAGCGGGGTGACGGGCGTATCGGGCCCCGAAATCGGGGGCGCTGGACGAGTGCGTGCCATGGTGCTCTGCTCCTTGAACTATCCCTCCGCTCGACTGAGCGTGCGCCGACTCATCGCCGGACGCGGGCAGAGCAATGTCAGCGTAGCAACGCACCCCGTATCCCCGGACAGGGACAAGATTCCAAAGGGTGACGCGGCCCAAAAGTAGTACTTTGTTAACCAACGCAAATAACTAAGCTACGGCGGAACAAAGGATTATTCGGGCACCGACGCCGCTTTTTGGCGTTCGGCGCAGAATTGGTCCAGAATTGGGACAGTTCTTATTTGAGGAGTCGGTCAGCTCACTTGTGATCAACGAACGTGCTGATGGCCGGTCCGATGAAGCCGATCGCCTCTACCTCGCGGGTCGCGGGCAGGACGGCCACGTCGTAAAGTTCGGTCACCTCCGCCTCGAAGCGCAGCCACTCAAGGGTGCGTCCGCGCTCCAGGTCCACGACGATCAGCCCGCAGCGGGCGGCGCTGTCGCGCGCGGCAAGTTCAGCGTCGAGCGCGAGTCCCTCGAAGCTGTGATTCCGTCGCGGACGCGAGAGGCCGATGATCGCGTGAGATCCGGTGATCGCGAGACCGCGCGCGAAGCCCGGGCAGAAGGCGATCTCGTCGACTGACCCGGACTGCCGGTCGATCGAGACGAGTCGGCCGCGCCCGGAATCGAGCAGCAGCAGTCGCCCGTCGTGCACGCGCGGCGAGTGCGGCATGGACAGTCCGCCGGCGATCACCTCTCCGCTCGCGATGTCGATGGCGACGCCGCCGTCCCGCCGCCGCTCGCGCCAGCCGTCCAGCACGTCCGACCGGCTGACCGCGGTTGCGATCGAGGTCCGGCCATCCTCCGTCGCCAGGCCGTTCAGGTGGCAGCGATCCTCCTGCGTCACCGCCGAGATGAAGGCGGGACGCCACAGCGGTCGAAAACTGGCATTCGTCGCCACGGTCGCGATCAGGTTGAAGGCGGTGGCGACAAAGACCGGCGCTGGTCGACCCTCCACATCGCTCAGCGCGATGTCGTGGATGTCGATCGCGCCCGTCACGAACCCCTGCCTGGGCACGAACCGGGTCAGCCCCGGATCGGAGTCGTCCGCGGTGCGGGTGAAACGCCACAGCATCGCCTCGCTGCTCACCAGCAGCTCGCGTCCGTCACTCCAGAGACCCTGGCAGCGCGGCAGCCGGCGCTCGTGGACGCGCAACGTCCCGTTTGCGCGGCGGCTGATGAAGATCAGCCGACCCGTCTGATAGGTTGTCAGCGCGATGCTGATGTCGTGGTGCGCCAGCCAATCAGCAAAGCCCGGCGACGCCAGCACTGGCGCGGACACCGCCTCGGTCGAACCATATTCGGCCATTCGTCCCTCCCCCGAATACAACCAAGTCATAATCGCGCCGGAAAGCAAACGGATGATCCTTGGTCGTACTACCTTTGAGCGATTGCTCGCCTCTCGCCATCACCGCCAACATGTCCGCGAGTGGGGGCACCGGTGTGCCATGCATTCCTACGGGTCAAGCAAAGGGCGTCACTGTGGCAATCGCTCCAACACTGAGCCAGTTCTCATCCGCTGCTTCCTTTGGAGAGGCGTCGGTCAACGCGGGTCCGCAACTCATCGATGTGAGCGTCGTCTTCGGTGATGCCGATGGCGACCTGAACGGAGCTGTGCTGACCGTTACCGGCCTGCTTGCGGAGGACCGGGTCAGCCTCCTGCCGAACGGCAGCGGCCCCGGGCAGGTGCAGATATCCGGTAGCGACGTGAGCGTCGGCGGTGTCGTGATCGGTGCCATCTCCGGCGGCGTCGGCGCGACCTTTCGCGTAACGTTCAACGCCCAGGCGAGCGTGGCTGGGGTTGACGCCGTGATCGAGCGGCTCGCCTATGCCAACATCAGCGACGCGCCAACGGCGCTGCGCACACTGGTGGTCAACCTCGTCGACGCAGCCGGCCTGGGACTGACCGGTCCCGCGACCTTCGCGCAGTTGACCGGTGCCGCCAACCCTTTCGGTGCGATCGACATCGGCACACCCTCGCAGCCCGATGGCTTCTCCGCGCCCGCGCTCAGTGACATCGACAACGACGGCGATCTCGATCTGGTCGTGGGAGAAGCGTTCGGGTCCCTGCTGCTCTTCCGCAACAATGGCGGCACCTATGCTCAGGCAACCGGCGCGGCCAACCCGTTCAACGGTGTCAACATCGGCTACGCGGCGACGCCATCATTCGGCGACTTCGATGGCGACGGGGACGCCGACCTGATCTTCGGCGGCAATGCCGGCAACATCCGCGCCTTTCGCAAGACCGGGACAAGCTTCGCCGAAGTGACGGGTGCGTCCAATCCGTTCAACAACATCTCCGTCGCCACCTATGCCGCTCCGGTGCTCGCCGACTTCGACGGTGACGGCGACGCTGATCTGGTCGTTGGCGATGGCTTCGGTGGCCTGAACGTCTTTCGCAACAACGGTGGCAACTTCGCTTCCCTGGTAGGGGCGGCCAACCCGTTGTCGGGCATCTCGGTGGCCGATTTCGCCATGCCGAGTTTCAACGACGTCGATGGCGACGGTGACCTCGACCTGCTGCTCGGCGCCGGCAACGGGACGATCCGCCTGTGGCAGAACAACGCCGGCGTGTTCACGGAGCAGACCGGCTCAGCCAACCCGCTTGCCGCCGTCGATATCGGCGACAACGCCGCCCCGACCTTTGGCGACATCGATGGCGATGGCGACCTCGACCTTATCGTCGGGGATGCCGACGGACGGATCAGCGCGTTCCGCAACACCGCCTCGGCCGGAAAGCCGATCCAGGTAACGGTAAACGCAAGCGACGACTCCGCGGTCCCCATCGCCGACGGCGCGTCGGTGCCGGAGGACGCGGTTCCCGCCCTCGCTGTGCTCAGCAACGATCCCGACCCGGACGGGGGCGTCACGACCATTGCGGCGATCAACGGCGTCGCGGTCACCGCCGGCACCAGCGTCACGCTGACATCCGGCGCAATCGCGACGCTCAACGGCAACGGCACGATCAGCTACAACCCGAACGGCCGCTTCAACGCGCTCGTCTCTACCGCGACCGCCGCGGCGACCGGAGCCACCAACACGACCGCGCTCGACAGCTTCACCTACACGGTGGCTGGCGGCGGCACCGCCACGGTCAGCATCACGGTCACGGGCGTCGACGGTACCGGCGATCAGTTGCGCGGCACCGCCGGCAACAACACGCTGACGGGCACGCCGGCCAACGACACCTTCAATCTCGCCGACGGCGGGGAGGATAGCGCGACCGGCGCCGCCGGCCAGGACGGCTTCTATCTCGGCGCGGCGCTCAGCGTCGGCGACTCGCTCGATGGCGGCACCGGCGTCTTCTCCGGGGTGGAGGAGGACCAGGTCGCACTGCAGGGCAACTACGCGCTGACGCTCGGCGCGAACAACCTGCTCCGGATCGAATCGCTGGTGCTGCTGAGCGGCACCAACACCAGCTTCGGCGGAAGCGGCAGTGCGACCTACAGCTACACGCTGGCGTCGGTCGACGCGAACGTCGCCCCCGGCACCCTCCTCACCGTCAGCGGCAATCAGCTGACCGCCGCCGAATCGATGACCTTCAACGGCTCGGCGGAGACCGACGGCGCGTTTCTCTTCATCGGCGGGCGTGGCACGGACACCCTGACGGGCGGCGCGCAGAACGACGGCTTCTACTTCGGCACGGCCGGCGGATTGAACTTCTACGCCGCGGGCGACGTCGTGAACGGGGGCGCCGGAAGCGACGACCAGATCGGCTTCCGTGGAAGCTATTCGGGCGGGATCACGCTCGCCAACAACCTGACCGGCATCGAAACGGTTGTGCTTCTATCGGGAAGCGACCTGCGGTTCGGCGCAGCCAGCAGCTTCCAGTACCAGCTGACGACGAACAACGGCAACGTCGCTGCCGGCCAGACCCTGACGATTCAGGCCAATGGCCTGCAAGCTGCCGAGAGCCTGACCTTCAACGGCAGCGCGGAGACCGACGGACGCTTCACCATTTTCGGCGGAACCGGCGCGGACAGCCTGACGGGCGGCGGCGGTGCCGACACGTTCAACGGACGTGGCGGGGCGGACACGATGACCGGCGGCGCCGGCAACGACACCTTCCGCTACTTTCTGGCAAGCGACTCGCCGAACGGCGGCGGCGACACGATCACCGACTTCACGTTGGGCGATCGGATCGATTTATCGGCGATGGACGCGAACAGCACCGTTGCGGGCACGCAGAGCTTTAGCTTCATCGGCTCGGCCGCGTTCAGCGCTGCAGGCCAAGTGCGCGCGACCAACTCGGGTGCGACCTGGACGATCCAGGCCGACACTGACGGCAACGGGATCGCCGACCTGTCGATGATCGTCATCGTCGCGGACGGTCACGCGATCTCCGCCGGCGACTTCATCCTTTGATCTGATCGAGCCTGCCCGATCACACCGGAGCACAACAATGGAGTACACGATGCCTGATGCGAACCGCACCACCTCCAGCGCCCCGACCATGCGGCAGCCCTGGACCGCGCCGACCGTGCACAAGCTGGCCGCGCGATCCGCGGAGAATGGCTTAAATCCGGTCATCTCGGACGGCCCCTTCTCAATGCGCTCCTGACGGGCAGTCCGTCACGACACGCTCGATCAGGACGTAACGTCCATTCGGCGCGAGAACATCGTCCCTCAAGGGCGCGCCTATTCGTGCCCCGCCGCCGGCCGCGTCTCTCCCATCCCGAGCAGCACCGGGAGGACGGCCGCAGCGACCAGGGCGATCATGATGCCGGGGACGAGCGGCGATCCGGTGTGCTCGATCATCAGGTGCGCAAGGTAGGGCGCTAGGCCGCCGAAGATCGCGGTCGCGCTGGTGACCCCGAGCGCCAGGCCGGAGAGCCGCCCTTCCCCGGGGAACTGCTCGGCAGAGGCGACCGCGCCAACGGCGCTGACCGCCCCGCCCAGCGCCGCGAGCACCAGGACCCCGCCCAACACCGGCCCGGGCGCACCGCCGCTCATCAGCAGGAACATCGCGACCGGCAGCACGGCCGCGCAGCCGCAGGCACCGAGCAGCACCGGCCGGCGTCCGACCGCGTCGCTCAGGTATCCAACCAGCGGCGTGACCGCAATCACCACCAGCGCCGCCGCGGTCGAGAACCATAGCGCCGCTCCTTCCGCCAGCCCGCCGGTGCTGGAGAGAAAGGCGGGCACGTAGGTGATCCCGACATAATAGGTGATCGAGCCGAGCGCGGAGATCGCGAAGCCGCGCGCGATGCCGGTCCGCTGCGCCGCGAGCACCTGCCGGATCGGCGCGGACGGCACGGTGCCCGTCGCCTGCTGCCGCACGAAATCCGGCGATTCCTCCATCGACGAGCGCACGATCCACACGCCCGCCGCCAGCGCCGCGCCGATCAGGAACGGGATGCGCCAGCCCCAGCTGTCGAGCGCCGCGCCGGCGGTGGCGCTCACCGTGACCGCGGCGACCCCGGCCGCCAGCAGCGCGCCGACTTCGCTTGCGGCTGCGGCGAGCGAGGTGACCAGCCCTCGCCTGCCATCGCTCGCCCCCTCCAGCAAATAGGCGACGACCCCGGTGTATTCGCCGCCCACGGAGAAGGCCATGACGCAGCGGAGCAGGAGCAGCAGCCAGCCCGCGATCGGCCCGACCTGGTCAAAGGTCGGCAGCAGCGCGGTCGCGAGCATCGCCGCCGTCATCAGCGCCATCGACAGCAGCATGGTGCGGCGGCGGCCGAAGCGGTCGCCGACATGGCCGAACACGACGGCGCCGAGCGGGCGCATGAGGTAGGCGATCGCGAAACCGCCGAGTGTCGCACCCAGTGAGGCGCCGCTCGCCGAGCCGAAGAAGACGCGCGCGAGCACGGTCGCGAAGTAGAGGTAGAGTGTGAAGTCGTACCATTCGACGACCGTCGAGAAGGCGGCAACCGCCATCGAGCGGCGCGAGACCCGGCGCGGCATCGATGGCTCGGGCGTCACTCCCGTGCCGCGGGCGTCCGGACCATGCATCGTCGGCGCCTCCGTGCGTCGCTGCGAGACCTGCTTCTTCACGACTTCGGCGAGCCGCACAAGGCGCGCGCCTAGCCGGCCAGCGCGGCCACGAAGGCGCGGGCGCGCTCGCCGACCTCCGCCGCCGACATGCCCGGGCGGTAGAGCGCGGAGCCGAGACCGAAGCCAGCGGCGCCGGCGGCGCGCCAGGGTGCCATCGCGTCGGGCGTGATCCCGCCGACCGGCAGCACGCGGGTCCCGGGCGGCAGCACGGCGCGCATTGCGCGGAGCACGGCCGGCGAGGACGCCTCCGCCGGAAAGAGCTTGAGCGCGGCAGCACCCGCGTCCAGCGCGGCGAACGCCTCGGTCGGGGTCGCGATGCCGGGCAGCGACACCAGGTCGCGCGCCGCCGCCGCCGCGATGACCCGGGTGTCGGCGTTGGGGGAGATCACCAGCGCGCCGCCGGCGTCGGCGACGGCAGCGACGTCCGCCACGCGCAGCACGGTGCCGGCGCCGACCTGCGCGCGGCCCGCCAGTGCCTCTGCCAGCCTCACCATGCTGCTGAGCGGGTCGGGCGAGTTGAGCGGCACCTCGATCAGCGTGAAGCCGGCCGCGACCAGCGCCTCCCCGACCGCCACGACCTCCTCGGGCGTGACGCCACGCAGGATGGCGATGAGCGGGCAGCGCGCGAGCGCGGCGTCGAACGCGGCGAGTTGGGTCATGGTCGGTGTGCTCCGATGGCAAGGATGCCGGCAACAAAAGCGTCGTGGCTGTCGACGATCAGCGCGCGGCGGCCGTTCGCCTGGATTGCCGCGAGGTAGAGCGCGCCGAGCGCCGGACCCGCGACGACGTGGATCGTCGACTGCTCGATGGCCGCTATCCGTGCGGCGACCTCGCTGCCGATCAGCAGCCCGCTCGCGAACGACGCCGCGTCCGCATCGGCGCGCGTTCTCAGCAGGCAGGCGGCGCGGATGCCGAACAGCGACGCGGCCAGATCGCGCCGCGCGCCCTCCGCCACGCCCCTCCGAAAGGCGTCGCCGACGCATACCTCACCCGCCAGTTGCGGCGCGAGCACGCTGCCCGCGCGCAGCAGCGCCCACAGTTCGCCCGTCATGGCGGTAGTGAAGTCGACCAGCCGTCCCGCGGCCACCCGCGCCCATTTGGCGTGGGTGCCCGGCTGCACCAGCACCGCGTCGGTCGGGACCAGGCCGGCGGCGACCGCGCCGAGCAGCTGCACCTCCTCTCCCCGCATCACGTCCGCAGCTGTCGCGACCCCGGGCACGATCGCAGTGCGCGCATCGGCGAACACCAGCGCTTGCGCCAGGTCGGCGACGCCCACCGGTGCCGGCAGGTAGCGTGTCTCGCGCCAGCCCAGGGACGAGCCGACCATCCCGGCGAGCAGCATCGGATGGTCGCCGAAGCGCCCGCGGATCGCCGCGACCTCGGCGGCGAAGTCTTCAACCGCCCGCACGCCGCACGCGTCCTGGTCGGTCTGGACGGCGGCGCCGTGCTCGAGCAGGAAGACGCGCCGGTTGGTCGTGCCCCAGTCCACTGCGATCAGCGGCCCACTCACGATTGGTCCGTTCTGATAGCGAGCAGGTCACGGGTCACGCCGGTCATGGGCCCACTTACGGCTTCGATGGAGGCGCGTCGATGCCGGCCGATCGGCGGCGTTCGATGCTGCTTGCTCGGCGATCCGCCGTAGGGCTACGCAGCAACCGTGACCCGCCTTCGATCCCGCACCTGACGACCGGCGACGGACGCCCGTGACACCTCGCTCATGCCCGATCCGCTGACCAGCGAACTGGCGGAGTCGGCGCTTGAGCGGGCGACGGTGACCGCGGTCAACCGGCGCCTGCTGCCGCTGCTCGGGCTCGTCTACCTGGTCGCCTACATCGATCGCCAGAACGTGTCCTATGCCAAGCTCCAGATGGCCGCCGACATCGGGCTGTCGGACGCGGCATTCGGTCTCGGCGCCGGCCTGTTCTTCCTCGGCTATTTCCTGTTCGAGGTACCAAGCAACCTGCTGCTGGTCCGCGTCGGCGTCCGGCGCTGGTTCGCGCGGATCATGGTGACGTGGGGCCTGGTCACCGTGCTGCTCGGCTTCACAACCAGCGGCACCGTCTTCTACCTGCTCCGCTTCCTGCTCGGCGCAGCGGAGGCCGGGCTGTTCCCGGGCGTACTCTACGCGGTGACGCTGTGGTACCCGCAGGCGTATCGCGCACGCGCGATCGGCCTGTTCATGATCGCCAGCGCCGCCGCGAACGTGCTCGGCTCGGCGGTCGCGGGCGTACTGCTCGACCTCGACGGCATGCTCGGACTCGCGGGGTGGCAGTGGCTGTTCGTGGTCACGGGCGCGCCCGCGGTCCTGCTGGCACCGGTCGTGCTCTGCGTCATCCCCGACCGGCCGGACGACGCGCCCTGGCTGTCGCCGGCCGCTCGCGCCTGGCTGGCGGCTGCCCTCGCCGCGGAGCACCGCGACGCCCCCAGCGGGCGAGCGGCGGCGCGCGTGCTCCTCGATCCGCGCGTGCTGCTGCTCTGCCTCACCTTTGTCGGCTTTCCGCTCACCGCCTACGGCCTCAGCTACTGGCTGCCGACGATCGTGCAGGGGTTCGGCGTGTCCAACACCGCCAACGGCTTCATCAATGCGCTGCTGTGGCTGCTGGTCGCGTTCGCCTTATGGCGGGTGCCGCGCTGGGCCGCGCGGCACCCGCACCGGCCACGGCACATCGTCATCCCCGTCCTGATCAGCGCCGCGGCGCTGGTCACGAGCGTGGCGCTGCCGGGTCCCGTGTCGCAGTACGTCGCCCTGTGCATCGCGGCGTGCGCGATCGTCTCCGCCCAGCCGATCTTCTGGACGCTGCCGCCGCGCTTCCTCCACGGCGCGGGTGCCGCCGCCGGGCTGGCTGCAATCAACGCGACCGGCAATCTCGGCGGCTTTGTGGCGCAGGCGCTGATCCCCTGGATCGCCGCGGCCAGCGGCAGCCCGCTCGCGCCGATGCTGTTGCTCGCAGCCGCGCTGATCGGCACGGCGATCGGCGTGGCGCTGGTAGAACGCCAACTTCCCGCATCACCTTCCCACATGAGGACCGCATGAGCGCACAGCCCACCCCACTCGCGATCGTCGGCGTCGGCAAGATCGCCCGCGACCAGCACATCCCCACGATCGCGGCGAGCGACGCCTTCACCCTCGCCGCAACGGTGACACGCCACAACACGCTGCCCGACGTGCCCAATTACGGGAGCATCGCCGAGCTGGTCGCCGGGCAGCCCAAGGTTCGCGCGATCGCGATCTGCACGCCGCCGCGCGGCCGGATCGCCCTGATCCGCGACGCGGTCGCCCACGGGCTCGACATCCTGCTCGAGAAGCCGCCCGCCGCGACCGTGACGGAGGCGGAGGCGATCGTCGCGGCGATCGCGGGGTCGGACAGCGTGCTCCACGTCACCTGGCACTCGCGCGAGGCGGCGGCGGTGGAGCCTGCCCGCGCCTGGCTGCAGGATCGCCGGATCGCGCGGGTGACCGTGTCGTGGCGGGAGGACGTCCGCGTCTGGCATCCGGGGCAGGAGTGGATCTGGGAGCCCGGGATCGGCGTGTTCGATCCCGGCATCAACGCGCTGTCGATCCTCACCCGCATCCTGCCCCACCCGCTGTCGCTCGCGCGGGCGACGCTTGCCTTTCCGGCCAACAAGGCCGCGCCGATCGCTGCCGACCTGGTGCTGGACGACGGCACCGACGCGGCGATTGCGGTCGGCTTCGACTTCGATCAGCGCGGGCCGCAGACCTGGGACATCGCGATCCAGACCGACGACGGCGTACTGACTTTGACGGCGGGAGGATCGGCGATGGCGGTCGACGGCGTCACGCAGGCTGTGCCGGACGAGCCGGAGTATGCGCGGCTCTACGCCCGCTTCGCCGAACTGATCGCCACGCGGCAGAGCGACACCGACCTTCAGCCGTTCCGTCTGGTCGCCGATGCCTATCTACTCGGCGTGCGGCGGGAGGTCGCGGCGTTCGACTGGAACGGCTGAGCGGTCAGGTCAGGGCCGTTCCGGACCGGCCTCCACGCCGAAGCGCCAAATCGTCGTGCTCCGGAACGCCTCGCCCGGGCGGAGCGTCGTGGAGGGGAATGACGGCTTGTTTGGGCTGTCGGGGAAGTGCTGGGTCTCGAGCGCGGCGCCAGCGCGCTTGACCAGCGGTCCGGCACTCCCGGCCGTCTTCCCGTCGAAGTGCTCGGCGGTGTAGAACTGCAGGCTCGGCTCGGTCGTCTCGACCGTCAGCGTGCGGCCGCTCGCGGCGTCGGACAGGAGGGCGACCGGGCGCGGCGTGGCAGTCACGCCACCTTGCAGCACCCAGCCATGGTCGTAGCCGGCGCGCGGCTTGGCCAGGCCATCGGCTGCCTCGATCCGCTCGCCGATCGCATGGGGATCGCGAAAGTCGAGCGGGGTGCCCGCGACCGGCGCCAGGACACCGGTCGGGATGCCGCCCTCTCGCGTCACGATCACCCGGTCGGCGGCGATGCTGAGCCGATGATCCATGACCGTCCGCGCGCCGGTACCGCCCAGGTTGAAATAGGCGTGGTTGGTCAGGTTAACGACTGTAGGCGCGTCGGTGGTCGCGCTGATGCTGGTTGTCACGGCGTTGTCGTCGCCCAGCCGGTACACGACCGTGATCGTCAGCGTGCCCGGGAAACCCTGTGTCCCAGCCGGCGAGACATGGCGCAGCACGGCGCCGACCCCCTGCTCGTCGGAGAAGGGGCGCACGCTCCAGATCGCCCGGTCGGGCCCCTGCCCGCCGCCGCCGTGGAGCGCGTTGGGGCCGCTGTTGGCGGTCAGCTGGATCGTGCGGCCGTCGAGCGGGAAGCGGGCGTCGGCGATCCGCCCGGCGTAGCGCCCGACGATCGAGCCGAACCAGTTGCCTTCGTTCCCGCGGCGGTAATCGCTCTCGCGCCGGTAGCTCAGCACCACGTTCGCGCGGCGACCGGCGCGATCTGGCACCTCGATCCCCGTCATCGTTGCGCCGTAATTCAGGAAGCGCACCCGCGCGCCGCTCGCATTTTCCAGAACATACTCGCGGATGGCGGGATCGTCGTCGACGATCCCGCCGGGGACCTGCGCGTCCGCGGCCGGCACCAGCACGGTTGCGAGCGCGAGCAGCGCTGCGGCGGCCGGCAATCTCACTTCCTGGCTCCGGAAAAGCGCCGATCGGCGGCGAGCGCCAGAAACATGAAGTTCTCGGCCCCGCCGCCCATCACATACTCGCCCTGCTGCCAGAAATAGGGCCACTTCTTCAGCTCGGGCAGGTCGGGCCGGACCAGGTTGGTGCCCGAGATCACCCCGCCGGGAATATAGGACCAGTCGGCGCGGTTGAAACCATAGGCGACCAGCGCGGACTCCGCGCCCACGCCGCTCACGAAGCTCGCCCGGTTCTCCCCCGGGTGCGCGCCCAATACGAAATTCAGCGCGTTGAGCCAGCTCGCGTCGTCGGTCGCCTGCGGCCAGCCCTTCTTGAAGAACCACTGCTGCACGCCGCGCTCCTGAATGTCCCAGCCCGCGCCCCAGATCTTGGGCACGTAGGGAATGCCGTAGGGGCTGTCGGTCTTGGCGCTCTCCTGCACCGACCGCTGGTAGGCGACGACCGCCGCATCGACCCGGCTGCGCATCGCCGCGGGCAGATCGCGGCGGATCGACGCCAGCATCCACGCGCTCTCGCCCGGCTTGGCGACGATCGCGTCGGTCAGTTCGGCAAGCGCCGGGAGATAGTCTCGCCCGCCGGTCGCCTGGATCAGCTCGGCCAGCGCGAACACCTTGTTCGGCACGCTGGTGGCGCGGGGCAGCGCCTTGGCAGTGATCGCCCGCGCAGCCGCCAGCGCCTCGGCCGACAGGGCGGGATTGTCGCGCTTCAGCACCCGGCTGGCCGCGGCAAGCCCGGCCGCCGTGTAGAGCTCGCGGTCCGGGTTGTCCTCCGTGAACACCCAGCGATCGTCGAACTCGACCGGCGTGCCGTTGGCATCGACGCCGAGGCCGGGACGCGGCTTGCGAAACACGTTGTCGCTGAGGTTCACCGCATCGCCGAGCATTGCGTAGGTGCGCAGGTCGGGCTCTATGATGCCGCGGTAGAGCCGCCCGAGCGCCCGGTAGCCACCGAGCACGGAGGCGAGCCCGTGCTCGATCTGCTGGATAGCATCGTTTCTACCATCCGGGTCGCGCAGTTCGACCGACTTCGCCGCCGCGTCGATCCGGGTCGCGTCATAGTCGAGCCCGAGCTCCTCCACCATCTTGGCGAGGACCCAAACCGTGCCGATCTGCGATTCGACGCGCAGGTCGAAATCGCCCGCGTCGTGCCAGCCGCCCGCGTTCAGCCCCGGCACGACCTCGCCCGGCTTGAAGCGGGTCAGCGTCTCCGCTCCTTGCGCATAGCCGTCGAAGTGGTTGAGGCCGGTGCGCGCCATCAGCGCGTCGTCCTGGTGATCGAGCCCGTGCCAGACGCGGTACTTCTCACGGACCAGCATGTGGCACATCTGCACCGGCAGGAACGTGTCGAGCGTCGGCTGCCACACGCCGCGCGCGAACACGTCATTGCCGATCCTGAACGGGTTGGTCTCGCTGCCGCCGTACGCCAGCACGTACATGCCGGGCGCGGTCACGTCGGAGAAGTCGAAGGTGCGATAGCGATAGCGCAGGAATTTGCCCCAGTCGGCGGTCGGCCCTGTCCTCACGACCTCACGCCCGGCGGCGGTGAGGCGGTAGAGCGTCGCTGCGCCCGCAGCTGCACCCGCGGTGGCATCCAGCTCGATCACCGCGCGCTTCGGCTGCGCCGCCGCGTAGCCGACCTGGCTCACCTGGACGACGGGTGCGTAGGTCCAGTTGGGCACCGTGCTCGGCCGCACGACCCACGACACCGCGTTGGCCGTGGCGCCCGCCTTCACCGTCTCGCGCGCGATGAACCAGCCGTTGTTGTGGGCGGACCGCCCGTCGATCAGCGCGATCGTGCCCGTCTCGCTGGTGATGGTCATGCGCTGCTGCTCGCTCTCGGGCGCCACCACCAGGCTGCGCCCGGTTCCGAGCGGCACGCCGAGGACCTGGCCGTTCGGGTCCTGCACCGGCCCGTTCGGTTGCGCGTTGCGCGGCACGGGCACCTTCGGCCCCGTTGTCGCCGCGACCGGACCGCCGGGCTGACGCGGAAAGGTGCCGCCCTTGTCCCCCATCAGCCAGGAGCGGCCGAAGAGATGTTCCGGGAACAGCTCCAGGTTAAAGCCGACCCGGCCGATCCAGGCGGCAGGCACCGGCCGGTCCATGTCGACGCTGACGCGGAAACCCCCGCCCGGCTCCGGCACCACCCGCACTTTGTACGACAGCGACAGGTCGGGGTAGAAGATCGGGTTGAAGCCCTTCCCGTTCTTTTCCGGATCGGGAAAGGACAGCGCCTGGGTGATCGTGCCGGTCGCGCGGTCCACCGTCCGCTCGCCGCCCTTGGGCATCGGTGACCACTGGCCGGGCTCCGCCTCCAGGCGGATGTCGCCGTTGGCCGCCACGCGACGGCCATGCTGGATCACGGTCACTCCGGTCTGGTGGCCGTCGGGGTAGATGTCGTCGAAGACGATGACGTCGAGGCCCGGCCGGGTCAGATAGCCGCGCTCCGACAGCGCCAGCCGGTCGCTTGCCGGCGCCGCCTGCTGCGCGATCGCGGGCACCGTCAGCGCCACCAGCGCCGCCATCGTCACGAACCTGAAGCCCCGCATCACACCCTCCTGCTGCGCCGGGCGGTGATCCTCCCGGTCGTGCCGTGTCGGTCGCAGCCGAGCTGCGGTGTTGTCAATGCGGCAAAGGTCGCGGGCGCGCGGCAGAGGCCGAGCTACGACGCAAGAGCGCCATCAGTCGATGCCGGTCGCCAGCACTGTGCGAAAATAGTGCTGCCGGTGAGGATTGAACTCACGACCTCAGCCTTACCAAGTAACCGCGTGCTGCGCATGGAGGCGGAAAGCGAGCGAGTAGACTGCGACGGACCCGAGTTCGAGGTCAAGGCCGACGCGGCTCTATGCTTGTCGCTGCTCCTTCGCAAATTAGCGACGAACGCGACGAAATATGGTGCGCCTCAGCTGCCGACGGCCGGGTGGGAGTGAGCTGGCGTACCAACGGAAAGTGCTTCCGGCTGCATTGGCATGAACGAGGCGGTCCTCCGGCACCGCCTCCGGTTCGCAAAACTTTCGGCTGCAAGCTGATCGGCATGGGCGTTTGCGGCGCACGCAAAGCGGATCTCGACTGCCGCGCTGCTGCTCATCATCGCGCATGACCTCCGCTCTCGCGGCCGCCCGATTAGCACATCTCGCAGGCATAGCGCTGTCGCCAAGCGCGATAACCGCTGCCGCGCAGAAACCGGAACGCCTTGCGCTACTTAGGCATTCCCGCTTGATGGACGTGGTGAATATCCTGATCCGGCGCCTTCGCGAGATGGCGTCCGACTTCATCCGCCTGTTACCGCAGCTCTCCATTGCGATCGTCGTGCTCGTCGCGACTTACATCCTTGCGAAGTTCGCCCGCCGCATCGCCGAGCGGCTGCTCGCCAAAACCGATCTTCGCGGGACCCTTATCAACCTGGTGGAGACGCTGGTCGGCGTGCTCATTTGGGTGGTGGGGCTGCTCGTCACCGCCACCATCGTGTTCCCGGGGGTGACGCCCGCCAACATACTGGCCGTACTCGGCCTCGGCTCCGTCGCGGTCGGCTTTGCGTTCAAGGACATCTTCGAGAACTTCCTCGCGGGCGTGCTCATCATGCTGCGCAAGCAGATGCGGATAGGTGACGTGATTGCGTGCGAGGATGTGGAAGGCCGCGTCGAGATGATCTCGCTCCGCGACACGCACCTGCGACACCTGTCGGGCGAGCTGGTCGTCGTGCCCAACGCCTATCTGTTCAAGAACCCGGTTACCGTTATGACCCAGCGGCCGAAGCGACGCCACACCGTCGAGGTGGGCGTCGCGTACGATGTTGACCTCGATGCTGCGAAGGAGCGGATCACGGAGGCGGTGAAGGGATGCGCGAGCGTCGACGCTGATCAGCCAGCCGAGATCTTCGCCAAGTCGTTCGACGACAGCGCCATCACGTTTCTTGTCCGCTGGTGGGCGGGGTCCAAACCCGCGGAGGCGCACGCCAGCCGCGACGAGGTGGTGCGCGCGATCAAGCGGACGCTGGACGCAGCCGGGATCGAGATCCCCTACCCGTATCGCACGCTGACCTTCAAGGAGCCGCTAGCGATCGCCCGCGCTCGCACCGACGCGCCTGCAGACGAGGCGTCGTGACGGAAGCCAACGACCGCAAGGCGGCGAAGGTCCATGTCGACCTAGCGCACAGCGCCGGTAAGCTGGAGCAGAGCGCCGAGCAGCAGGCCGACAGCGCCGACCGCCGCACCGAGCTCGCCGCGGACCGCACGGTGCTGGCCGCCGAGCGGACCTATGCCGCCTGGGTCCGGACTGGCCTCGCCGCGCTCGCCGCAGGAATCGGCGCGCGCGCGTTGCTGCAGACGGTCGTACCCGACTGGCTGGTCGGCGCGACCGGTACCGTGCTGATCCTGTTCAGCGGCTTCTGCTTCGTGGCTGCGGTCTGGCGCCAAATGGGTCGGGTGGCGCCGCCCAAGCCCGACGCCCCACGCCTTCCCGCCTGGCTGCTGATCGCGGTCAACGCCTTCCTGCTGGTCGTCGCAGCAGCGGCCTTGATCGGCATCTGGCTCCCGTGACGACGCCGCAGGTCCTCTCGATCGCACTCCTTGCCGGCATGATGGCGCTCTTCGTGTGGGGCCGCTTCCGCTACGATGTCACCGCCATCCTGGCATTGCTTGCCGGACTGGCGCTCGGCTTGGTCGAGCCCAAGCGCGCGTTTACCGGCTTCTCCGACGATATCGTCATCATCGTCGGCTCGGCGCTGGTGATCTCGGCCGCGATCCAGCGGTCGGGGCTGATCGAGCGCGCGCTCGCCGTGATGACCCGGCGGGTCACGCGGGTGCGCTCGCACCTGCTGCTGCTCGCCGGCACCGTCGGCGTCGCGTCGGGGCTGGTCAAGAACGTCGGCGCGCTGGCGATGCTGATGCCCGCCGCCTTCCAGATCGCGAAGAAAGACAATGCGAGCCCATCGGTCTTCCTGATGCCCATGTCCTTCGCCTCGCTCCTCGGCGGCCTGACGACGCTCGTCGGCACCTCTCCCAACATCATCGTCAGCCGCGTGCGCGAGCAAATGACGGGCAGGCCCTTTACGATGTTCGACTATCTGCCGACCGGGATGGGGCTGCTGGTCGTCGGACTTCTGTTCCTTCGCTTCGGTTATCGCCTGCTCCCCCGCAATCGACGCGCGGCACCGACCATGGGCGAGGCGCTCAATATCGAAGGCTATGTGACGGAAGCACGGGTCGGCGCCGGTTCGGCGGCCGTTGGTGAGACGGTCGCCGCATTCGTCGAGCGCCACGACCATGAGGTTAGCGTGACCGGCGTCGACCGGGAGGACATGCATCTGTCGATCGCTCCGGGTCTCACGCTCCATGAAGGCGATACGCTGATCCTCGGTGGCGATCCTGCGGCGCTGGAGCGGGTGATCGCCGGCGACGGGCTGGAGCTCGCCGGACAGGATCGCGACGTCGGGGACGTAGAGGGCAAGGACACGGACCAGATCGGCGTGGTGGAGGCGGTGGTGACCACCGGCTCCGTCCTCGTCGGCCAGACCGCAGGCCGCATACTGCTCCAGCAGCGCTACGGCGTGAACCTGATCGCCATCTCGCGCGCTGGGCAGCGGCTGACCCGCAAGCTGAGCGACACGACGCTGCGGTCCGGCGACGTGATCGTGCTTCAGGGTCCGCTCGATCTCCTGCCTGAACGCATGCGCGATCTCGGCAGTTTGCCGCTTGCCGAGCGAGCGATCCGGCTCGGAAATTCGGGTCGAGGATGGCTACCTGTCGTCATCCTGGCGGCCGCCATGATCGCCACCGCAGCCGGTTACGTACCGGTGGCGGTCGCCTTCTTCGCCGCGGCGGGCCTCACCATGGCAGTGGGCGCGCTGCCGCTCCGCGACGCCTATGAGGGCGTCGAATGGCCCATCCTCATCATGCTCGGCGCGCTGATCCCGGTCAGCGACACGCTCCGCACCACCGGCGCCTCCGACGTGATCGCGACCAGTCTCGCGCATGTCGCGGCGAGGCTCCCACCCTGGGGTGCGGTCGCTCTGATCCTCGTGGCGGCGATGGCGGTGACGCCGTTCCTCAACAATGCCGCGACCGTGCTGGTGATGGCGCCGATTGCGGCCGTGTTTGCGCACGATCTGGGTTACCGGCCGGAGGCGTTCCTGATCGCCACCGCGATCGGCGCCGGCTGCGACTTCCTCACGCCGATCGGCCACCAGTGCAACACGCTAGTGTTCGGGCCAGGCGGATACCGCTTCGGCGACTATGCCCGTCTCGGCGCACCGCTGTCATTGCTGGTGGTGCTCGTCGGCACACCGCTGGTGATGTGGACCTGGCCGTTGCGCTGATAAATGAGCGCGTCGAGGTCTGACCGATAGCCGGGCATATGAGGCCACTCCTTGGCTGCTCGGACGCGGACGTTAGTTCAACTTGTTAGCTGAAAGGCACAGCATCTCGGGAGCGTTGTTCCCCCTGCGCCCGTTCTGCAGTTCTATAACTAGGCGCGGACACTCTAAATCTTACAATTGCTGCCCTACGGCACACACAAGATCGTGCTGTTCAATAAGCTTCTCGTGCACCACATCGAAGCTGCCCGCCGCTGGTTCACCTGACGTCCTAGCCGTGCATGCCGGAAATGTCGTTGGGGTAGAGATCAAAGGCATGACGCAGAGCGCAGTACTGACCCTTCTTCTCTGACCACGGGCGTGTAGCGACCGACGTGGTGATGACGACCAGACGCTTTCCCTTCAGGATGGGGCCGGGCTTCTGCTTCAGGTTGCTTGGCAGGAACCCTGTGCCGAGCACACGGTCGACAATCCCTTCATCATCGCTGGCGGCAGCCCGAACCAGATTTGGTAAGCGAGGACGAGGACGTTCGCCTGTCGCACCAAATCCAATTCCGCGAAGTCGTCGGCATGGAGGCGATAGGCCGGTCCCGAACACTAGTCGCTTTTCAGAACCGGGTCGAACCCATGCGAGTAGAGCTCATGGAGATTCCTATCCTGCCCGCTCGCGTGGACCGCTTCGCAGTAGGCTCGAGCGACCGAGCGGCAGAAGCTGGCGGGACTTGGATGGGCGACCACGACGTGATGTCAAACCTCGCGTCGGGGGAGCGATCGCGTGTTCGTCCAAAATCCTGCGCACGCCTTTGCCATCAGAGCACGACACGCGTGAGAGGCTGACCGAAGTCACCGTTTCAAGAGCCAGCGATCTTGATACTAAGACCCACAAGCGGTCGTGCAGGCCACCCCCGCCGCGCCCAAGGTCTGCCATTCGTTCATAACGGACTGGCGACCGCCTTCGAACGGTCCCGCGCCAGCCATCTGGCCAGGCTGTCCAGCGTCTGCTGCCCATATTCGACGGCGCCGAAGCCAATCACCGCGTCTCGACGCTCCCGGCTGGGGTGCAACTGGCGCAGCGTCAGCACCGTCTTGCCATCGGCCTGCACATCGAAGCTGACTGCCATTCGGAAGCGATCGGGATCGTCCGGCGATGGCGTGCCATAGTCCATGACGATGCGCTCGTTCGGGACGATCTCGAGGAAGCGCATCAGATTGCGGAAGCGTTGCGGCTTTCCCTCGAATGTGCCGACCATGTCGAAGCGCCACTGCCCGCCTTCGCGCAGATCAGCCTCATGCGTCTCGATGGCGAGCCCGTCAGGACCATACCACTGCGCCAGCGCATCGGGATCCATCCAGGCCGCGAAGACGCGCTCGCGCGGATGATCAAAAACCTGCACGACGACGACCTCGCGATCGTGCGGCCAAGGCGTGGGTATCGTCATGCGTTGTCCTTCTGTTGCCGATCGAGATAGGCTTCGAGCCGGTCCAGCCGGTCGACCCAGCGGCGGCGTTCGGCTTCCATCCACTCGGCGGCCTCGTCGAAGCGCGGCCTGACCAGCCTGCACCAGCGGCTCCGCCCGCGCTTCTCGCTGGCGATCAATCCCGAATCCTCGAGCACCTTGAGGTGCTGGGCGAAGGAGGGAAGCGCCATGTCGAACGGCTGGGCGAGAACGCTGACCGGCACCTCCCCCTGCGCGAGCCGCGACACCACCGCGCGGCGGGTCGGATCGCTGAGCGCATGAAAGGCAAGGTCCAGCGGAGTCGAATGATGGGGCATTCGCACATTTTGGCGCACGACCATCGCAGGTCAATAAAGAAAGGCACTTGCCTAACTGTGTATAGTCCAACACGAAGGCATGCGCCTTAGTGTTGGAGAAGGTAATCATGCGCGTACGGGTTGACCTGATGATATCGCTGGATGGCTTCGCGACGACGACCGACCAGACGCCGGACAACCCTTTCGGCCAGGACTGGTCGCGGCTGGTTGGCGCCTATGCCGCGACCCGCAGCTTTCGCGAACGCGTGCTGGGCGACGCAAACGGCGAGGGCACGACTGGCATCGACGATCGGTACGCCCGGGACTATTTCGACAATATCGGCGCCGAGATCATGGGCGCGGGCAAGTTCGGCCTGCATGCCTTTCCGGACGATCCGGACTGGCGCGGCTGGTGGGGCGACGAACCCCCGTTCCGTTGCCCGGTGTTCGTGCTCACTTATCGGCCGCGACCGCCGCTGAGCATGGCGGGCGGCACCAGCTTCACCTTCCTCAGCGCCACTCCGGCGGAGGCACTGGATCGCGCGCGTCAGGCGGCGAACGGCAAGGATGTGCGGATCGGCGGCGGGCCGACGATCGTGCGCGACTATTTGAAGGCCGGGCTTGTCGATCACCTCCACGTCGCGATAGCACCGATCCTGCTCGACCGCGGCGTTCGCCTGTGGGACGATCTGCGCGGACTGGAGGCGGGCTATACGGTCATGTCCGAGGTCGCGGAGAGCGGGACTCTCCACCTCACCTACCGGCGCTGAAGGCCGGCGCCCGCGCCCTCAAAAACCAAGGAGACACGCCGAGATGCGCAAGGATTTCGACCCCGCGACGGTTGGGCCGGATGAGCGCAGCGCAGCCAAGGCGCGGCTGTTCGATCCTGAAGCGGACGGGCCATGGCGCGGCAATCTCGAAGGCGCGACGCTGAGCACCCGCTGCACCCTGCTCGCTTATGGCAACGATAGTCCCGGGGCGGGGCCGCAGCTTCACGTTCATCCCTATGACGAGGTCTTCATCATCGTTGCGGGCAATGCGCGCTTCTTCGCCGGCGACGCGATTATCGATGCGACGGCGGGAGAGGTGGTGTTCGGGCCCGCCGGGGTACCCCACCGCTTCGAAAATCTGGGGCCCGGTCGCTTGCAAACAATCGACGTGCATCAGGGACCGCTCTGGCTGCAGGCCGACATCGCCGATGGTTAGTTCTTCGCTCCGATATGTCTCTCATCTTCGATTAGACCCACTATCGGCCATGCAGTGCAAACGTAGCGCTACTCGCAAGCGGTCGCTCGTTCATATTCAAGGGCTCTATCTGAACAGGAAGAGTTACCCGGCCCTACCGCCTTCCGTCGTGGACCTACGCGCCGATCTCCAGCGCTCGTCAGCTGATGAAGGCCGGGCCCGCGAAGCGCCCTTGCTCGTTGAGCTTCTCACAGCGACAAGGCGGAGACGGCATGAACACCATTGAGCGCGGCACGGGACGCACGCTGCTTCTGATCCACGGACTGGGCGGGAGTTGGCGATCGTGGAGCACCGTCTTGGACCCACTCAGCGCCTCGCGGAAGGTCATCGCGGTCGACCTTCCCGGCCATGGGGCTACGCCTGCCGAGTCCGACAGCGGGACGTTTGATGGTCTGGTCGGCAGCGTCGAGCGTTACATCGCGGAGGCTGGCTTGTCTGGCGTCGATGTTATCGGCAGCTCCATGGGCGCGCGGATTGTGCTTGAGCTCGCGCGGCGCGGACTCGTCGGCAACGTGGTCGCGCTTGATCCTGGCGGCTTCTGGCGAGGCTGGGAGCGGACCTTCTTCAGAACCACTATCGGCGCCTCCGGTCGCTTGCTGCGGGCCATCCGGCCAGCTCTGCCGGCGTTGAGCCGGAACGCAGCGTCGCGCACGGCGCTGCTCGCTCAGCTCTCCGCGCGTCCTTGGGCGCTTGACGGGGAGACCGTCGCGACCGAGCTGGAAGGTCTCAGTAGGACGCCGACGTTCGATGCGCTGGTCCGCAGCCTTGCCACGGGACCTGAGCAGTCAGGTCCCGCCGCTGCCGGCACCGGCCGGGTCGTCATCGGGTGGGGCAGGCACGACCGGCTCTGCCTTCCGAGACAGGCGGCGCGCGCGCAGGCAGCCTTTCCCGGCGCCGAGCTCAACTGGTTCGAGGGCAGCGGGCACTTTCCGATGTGGGACGCGCCGGAGGAGACAGTCGCCGTCATTCTCGACGCGACGAGGTGATGCTCCACCCGCTGGACGGCTTGGTTGACCCACATGCGTACGCTCAGAGATTTCGGGTTGCTGCCCGAAACCAGCCGCTCGTTCAGCGTCACCGCCGTCCTATCAACTACACTTCCGAACCACCGGTTTACCGCGCCTGCGTACGTTAGATTGGCGCATCGGATTCGATGGAGATGATCGATGGGTCACTCGGCGATGGATCTCGCCTTCCACGAGCTCCGGCCCTGGAACGAGGGCCGGCTGATCGGCGCAAAGCGGGCGCTAAAACAGCAACAGGTCTGGGCCATTCGCTTCTGGCTCGACCAGCATAGACGACTGCGCAACCGAGCGCTGTTTGACTTCGCCATCGACAGCAAGCTGCGCGGCTGTGATGTGGTCAGGGTACGGATCGGCGATGTAGTTTCCGGCGGGCGCATTCGTGACCGCGCCGTCATGTTCAGCAGAAGACCAGACGACCGGTTCAGTTTGAGCTGATGGACACGGCACGAAAGACGATGCGGGCTTGGTTGGAGCGACGCGGCGGAACGCTGAATGACTTCGTCTTCCCGCGCCGAAACGACTACATGGCTCACATGAGCACGCGACAATATGCCCGGCTCGTGCACGAGTGGGTGGCCGGCATCGGCCTTCCGGCTCAGGATTACGGGACGCACTCGCTTCGGCGCACGAAAGCATCGATCATCTACAAGGCGACTCGCAACCTTCGGGCCGTTCAGATCCTCCTCGGCCATGCCAAGATCGATAGCACAGGGCGCTACCTGGGCGTTGACGTGGAGGACGCTCTGGAACTTGCCGAACGCACTGACGTCTGAGCGATGCGAGTTCCCTCCAGTAGAAAGGATGTAATCGGCGTCGACATGCACTAAGTAGGTAAGACCGCTGGCATTCACTCGTAAGCGCCGTCACTGTGAGACTAACCGCGCTCCCGCTTACATGCCGGAGCTGTCTTATGGATCTCAATCATCTCTTCGCTTGCCATCAGGTCTCGCTCATGCGCGCAGACGCTGCGGTCTGTTCGCTTAGCCGTCGTCATCATCTCGGCATGGCGAGTGCTTTCGCGGGTCGCATTGACGCCCTACGACAACGGTCTGGAGCGGAAGGTCGCATGCTTCCGGTCACTCCGGCGGAATCGCCGTGATTCCACCAGCGGTCGCAACTGATGAAACCGTCAAAATGTGCCCAGCCGCGTGCCGCTTTCGCACCGCCTCGGCCGTTAGAGCGGCACCGAAGTTGATTACACGTCAGGCCACAGCCGCACGTCTCGTCTTCTTTCTGTTAGACGGAGATGGGCGCGAACATTCCTTGACGGAAGCCATCCTGATCTGAACGGTCGCTCAGTAGATGTAGCGGGCTCAAGTGTAGATTAATTGCGATTAATTGAGAAGGTGATTGCAGCCACCGCGCGCCCGTACTTGATGCTTACCCGTCGCCCAGAAGCCAAGACGAAATTCGTATCAAGCCATCAAACGATTCATCGTTTCGATTACGCGTCGGTGGTTCAATGGCTTAGGCAGAAACACGGCGCCGTTAGGTAGGTCAGCTTGCACAGGAGCTACGCCCGCAGTGGTCACGATGATCTTGATCGGCGGCCAACGTCGCCGGACGGCAGCGGCGAGTTTGAGCCCATCCATCGCACCCGGCATGTCGATGTCCGTGAGGACGAGGCGCACATCCGTCCGTTTTTCCAGCAGCGCAATGGCGTGATCGGCGTCGTGCGCCTCCAGCACTTCGAAGCCGGCCTCCTCTGCTATGTCGATCATATCCAACCGTTGAAGTGGCTCGTCCTCAACTATCAGCACGATTACACTTCCGCCCACGTCGCCTCGACCGATAATCATGCCTGCTCCACCTGGGATAGCGACGCGCGAAAGCAGGCCTTCAAACCAGTCTGATCATAGCGAACGGTGGAGCCGCCGGTTCCTACAAGACCAAGGCGGACAAGCCGCGACCCAAATCCCTTCCGGGTCGACGCAACGGTCGGCGGTCCACCACGTTCAGTCCATTCGAGTATCAGCTCTCCATCGTCGTCTACGCCGTCCACTCGCCACTCTATCGAAACGCGTCCCTTCTCGCTCGACAAAGCGCCATACTTCATTGCATTGGTCGCGAGTTCGTGGATCAGCAAGGACGTACTCATTGACGCCCTGCTCCCCATAGCAATCTCGGGTCCGGAGATGTCGCATCGGCCACGCACGCCGACGCTGTCCAGCACACCGGCGAGAACATCGGTGAGGACGGCTGCCTTCCACCTTCCCATTGTGAGCGCGTCGTGTGCGGCACCGAGCGACTGCAATCGAGCGGCGAATGCCTCCAAACCCGCCGACGACGCATCGCCGCGCAAGGTTTGAAGTGCGATCGCCTGTGTCATCGCAAGCGAGTTCTTCAATCGGTGGGCGATCTCCTTGTTGACGACGTCCTGCCGCTCTTCTTCCCGGCGACGCGCAATCGCTGTTTCCAACCGATCAGCGGCGTTTCGTAGAAAAGCGACCTCGTCCTCCGTCCAAGCGTATGGCTCCTCGCGATGAACGATCAGCACAATGGTCGTTCGCCCCTCAACCTTGACAGGTATGTTGACGACCGCTCGCGCCTTTAGTGCCCGCCAGTCCGCTGCTGCGTCGGCCGTTCGCGGGTCGGTCTCGACGTCTTCGATGATCAATGTTTCGCCCTGCACGAGTTTCTCGCGGATGCGACCATAGTCTTCGAAGCGGTAGCTGCCGCCGATCGGTGGCATACTGGGCAATGCCCAGCCGGCGTCCACCGCTATACGCTCTCGGTTGTGATCGAATTCACCGATCGTCGCGCGCGATGCGTCGACAGCGACGCCAATCACTTCAGCCGCCTTAGCCAGCATGTCTGCTGTACCGAGACTATCGCGGATCATGTCACCCAGGACGAGCAGCGCATCTCGCCGTCGGACTGCCTCGACGCGAGCAGTGGTCTCGTGGAAGATGACCGTGAAATCGTCGCCCCCGACCCACTGTGCCGTTCCGTCATACCATCGATTGGAGGAGCCCACTCGACTGGTGAAGCGGGCGGGATTGTGCGTATCTACCACACGCGCCAATCCTGTTACCCACTCCTCCTCTATTTCGGGAATGACCTCCCGGATCGTGCGCCCACGCACGAAGTCAGCGTCGATGCCAACTAGGCTTCCCCAAGCCTTGTTCACATCCTCGTAGCGCCAGTCGTAAATGACGCCGTTCTTGTCGCGCAATGCGCGGGCGTAGATGAAGCCCTGATCCATGTTCCGGTAAAGCTGTCGCCAGCGACCTTCGGATACGGACAAGGCTGCGTCAGCACCACTTTGCGCGGCGAGGAGCTCTCGTAGGTCCATGGAGTCGCGTCGCGCCTCCAGCAACAGCACCGCTTGTCGGGCGAGGCGCTCCAACGAGGTGCGCTGTCGCAGCGTCAGCCCCTCGGGCCTTGGTACCGTATCGATAACGCATAACGCTCCGACCACGCCGAAGCAGGTCGCCAGCGGCGCACCCGCGTAGAACCGGATGCCCGGCTTGCCGGTGACCAACGGATTGTCGCGGGTGCGTTCGTCTTTGGTCAGGTCCGGGATGACGATCGTCGTGGCTTCGCGAACAACATGACGACAGACGGAGCTATCGAGACCCGTTTGCCGCGGTTCGAAGCCAACTTTTGCCTTGAACCACTGTCGGTCGGAGTCGAGCAGCGAAACGAGTGCTGTGGGCACATCGCAGATTTCGGACGCAAGAGCGGTCAGATCATCGAATCCCTGCTCTGGCGCGGTGTCCAATATTGCGTAGCGCAGCACGGCGCCGCTATCCGTCTCGTCCACCATCAGGTCGGCTTGCCGGAATCGCTGGGGCCGCACAACATCCATGACCGTCAGACAACCGCAACCGTTGGCACATGCGGGAAACATCGGCGATTGATCGATCAAGTCCCGCTGCCAGTTGCTCCATTGTCTCGCCGCTCAAACATCGGCTGCGTAGCTCGGTAATGCATGTCTGCGTCCAGCGCCGCGTGTTATTCACCGCCTTGCCCTTGCTCGGTTCGCTCCTTGGCCGCCGATGCCAGTGCCCACTCGTCGTACCGCTCGGCGAGCGCGCGGTGGGCATATTGTAGCGCAGGATCGGTCGCGGCACGCCCGACCGCCCGGCACTGGGCGGCGCGTAAGGCGAAATACTCGGCTTCCGTCTCATCTATCATGCCTGCCTCCGACGAGCGGGAGCGCAGGGCTCTCAGTCACACGATGCTCAAGAGGTCGGTGCGATCGACCTAATATGGTGACGCTTCCGTCGGACGCTTGCTATTTTTGTTAAGGCCGCCTGCGCGCAGGCGGTCGTGCCAGGGTTGCCGCTGAGAAGGTTGATCAGATCGCCTGCACGCTCACGCGCACCTGCATGTCAGCACGATCGTCTGCCTCCCCGATGTAGCCGCCGCTGATCGGCATGATCTGGTCGTTTGCGCGGCCTACAGCCACAGGGATAAGGTTTGCCGACCCAATCCGACGATGCGTGGGGTCGAACGCGATCCATCCGGCAAGCGGCAGATAGACCTCGGCCCAGGCGTGCGTTGAGCCGGGAGCATCGCAGGGGGTGTCAGGGTCGTAGAGGTAGCCTGAAACGGCCCGAGCGCCGAAGCCCAGTCGGCGGGCCGCCTCGATGAACAGCGCGGCCAGGTCGCGGCAGGATCCGCTTGCCAGTGACAGCGTTGCGAGCGGCGTCTGCGTGCCTTCCTCGTCACGGGTGCGGTAAGTGGCCGCAGCGGCTACGCCGGCGTTCAGGTCAATCAGCAGCGACAGTGTGTCGGTGGGCGATGCACGGACAAAGGTGCGCACCCACGTGTCGAGCCGAACCTCTTCATCGACGCGCTGAGGCTGCAGGAGCGCGCCCAGATCAGCGATCTCATTGTCAGAATAGCGGAATGGATAGGAGTGAGCTCCGGGCGCGATACTGAAGACCGGCCAGGTCGGCGCACACTGCTCGACCATAATACCGGCGGAGATCGACAGTTCGTCGGTTGTGGCCGCGAAGGTAGCGGTCGCGATCAGATTGCCGAATACATCCTGTGCCCACTCGACCTTTGCCTCCGGCGCGAGCTTTAATGACTGCGTCAGAACGCGTAGCTCGTGCGTTCCGCGCGGTACGAGCACCAGTCGATGCGCTTGCAGCGTGACGGATCGCCGGTAGCGATAGATCGTATCGTGCTGGATCCTCAGCTTCATGCCGCTACCGCATCAGCCCGGCCGCACGAAGCGCGTCTTCGATGATCTTGCCCACAGCGCTGGCGCCCGGGATCGCTGCAACATCGGAAGGTGTCGCTCGGGAATGCGACGGCTCGTCCAATCCCTTCGGTGAAGCTGCAAGTTCGGACACCCGTGAGCCACCTTCCCGTTCAGCAGGTCGGGCTGTCGTGAGCGCCGTATCCGTCGGAGCCAAGCCCCAGAAGCGGCAAACGTGGCGCGTGGAGGAGATGCTCGCCTCCAGCATGTAGGCGCCGGCCTTACCGCAGCCATCGACGCCTGTTGTGTCGAGCGGAGTGCCGTGCGCCATTCCGGTGACGCTGTACTCCTCGATGACCTCGCGCCCGGCGCCATCGCTCCACACGCGCCTGGGATACCCATCAACGACATCTAGTCGGCTGTGGCCTTGATCAACTCCGTGAAGCGGGCGCCATTGGCTGAGGATCGCTTCGGCATTGACCGGATTGACGGTCGCATCTCCGCTGCCGTGCCAGACCGAGATGGTTGGCCAAGGGCCGTGATGGTCCGACGCGTTACGGACCAGAGATGCCAGCTCGGCTGGGTTGGGACCGCCCGTTCCCCGCATTCGATCGAACGCCTGCGGCACCGTGCTGGCCGAGCCGTACGGAAGACCGGCGATGATAGCGCCGCCGGCGAACACTTCGGGGTAGGTCGCCAACATGACCGACGACATCGCTCCGCCAGCGGATAGGCCGGTGACGAAGATCCGCGCCGGATCGATGCCGTGTCTGCCAGCGACCGCCTCGATCATCTCGCGAATGGACAGCGCTTCCCCGGATCCACGCCGGTTATCCTCGGGCGAGAACCAGTTGAAACACAGGTTGGGGTTGTTCTTCCGCTGCTGCTCAGGGAAGAGCAGAGCAAATCCATGGCGATCGGCCATCTCCGACCAGCCAGCGCCGGTGTCGTAGCCAGCCGCTGTCTGAGTGCAGCCATGAAGCACTACCACCAGGGCCGCTCCCGCACCGAGCGATGCCGGGATGTAGGTGTACGCTTGTAGCGCGCCGGGGTTCGAGCCGAACGCATCAAGTCTCGTGAGCCGACTGGTGCTGCCCGCTGTGCCGCCGCGCGTGTCTGCGGAGCGCAGCGCTGAAAGTCGGGTGATCGTGTCGGAGAGCTTCCGCATAAGCAGCGTCCTTGGTGGTGAGCCTGCACAGGCGTGGCCATGACCATGTTGCTGCACTGCACAATAGATGGGGTGCAATCCGTCTGCCGCAAGCGGATGCAGGAGCTTATCTCTGACGATACCGCCGAGGGGGTTATTCCAAGCCCGAGCACACCCTACATGTGGATGGCTGACGTCGCCTGCGACGGATATCGGGCCGCTCTGGCTCCCCTTTGTCCCTTTCTAGCTTCTCGACGCCGGGATGCGCATCGTTGGCGCATGCCCGACACATTGGACGAAGGATTACCCATGATCACCGGAACCGTTAAATTCTTCAATGCCAGCAAGGGCTATGGCTTCATCTCGCCGGAGACCGGCGGGGAAGATGCCTTTGTTCACGTGACCGCCGTCGAGCGGGCAGGCATGCACACGCTCGATAAGGACCAGCGCGTCACCTACGAGCTGGAGACCGACAAGCGCGGCAAGACCTCTGCCGTGAACCTTCAAGCCGCCTGAACTTCGGTCGGCGGAGGTGGACGCCACCTCCGCCTCGTTCCTCAGTTCAGGAGGCGGCAATGTCGTCCACGCACCTTTACCGACTCCAGGCCGCCGAGCAGCAGCTCGCCGCCGAAGCCGCCGTTCTGGAAAATGTGCGCGAGCGCTGCCAGCGCGCCTCTCACGCTTGGACCGTCCTTGCCGATCGGAACGACCGCGCCGATGAGGCCCGAGCGCAAATTCGCTCAGAAAAGCTCCTTGATGGACTAAGTGAGAACCCTGATCGCGGTCGAGCAGCCCGTTGATTGTACTCGGGGAACGTACGCTGGCCTGTTCTGGACAGGCCTGGTTTGCGGCTGATTTGCCAGAGGTGAGATTCTGACCCGGTCGGCATCAGGCGCGAGCGCGTCCTCAGACCGGTCAATTGAAACGTGGGGCACATACGTCGATTCCGCCACGATCCCTGGTGGCGGACAGCTCCACTTGCGGCAGTGGAATCAACACTTCGAGATCATGTTCGGCGAAGAGCAGCTGATGGGAAGCTGGGCATTCCGATCCGAGCAGGAGTTGGCAACGCTGGTCGCCAAGCGGGTGGGTGCTTGCGCCGATCGCATCCTCATTGGCGGGCTGGGCATGGGGTTCACCCTTGCAGCCGCGCGCGTGGCTTTCCCGGTTGCTGCGCAAATTGAGGTGGCTGAATTGGTGCCAACCGTTGTTGAGTGGGCTCAAGGTCCACTTGCTCACTTGTTCGACGGCTCTCTGTCTGATCCGCGGGTTACGATCACCGTCGGCGACGTTCATGACGTGATCATAGAGCGAGAGAGTCGCTTTGACGCGATCCTCCTGGATGTCGACAACGGACCTGATGGCCTGATCAGCTGTGCCAACGAGCGGCTGTACTGCCCCTGGGGGTTGCGGGCAGCTCATGCGGCCTTGAAGCCGGGCGGCGTCTTGGCTGTCTGGTCTGCGTACGCCGATGATGATTTTACCGTGCGGCTGCGCACCGCTGGCTTCGTGGTGGAGCAGGTCAGCGTCGACGGGGGCGAGCAGATCGAAAGTCCGCCGCACATTCTGTGGTTGGCAGCAAAGGCAGCTTAGCCACCTTCCAAGTGCCGCGCAGCATGGGCAGAAAGCGTCTGCTTAGTCCACCTGCCCGGCCGCAGCGAACGATCGGTTGCCGGTCAATCAGCGAAGCGGACCGTCAATCTTTAACCCTGAATGACGGCCTGCCTTGCTGCTAGCTGCGCGGAAAAGCAGACAGAGCGCCTTCCACTCATCACCGCCGTTCGCGGCGGCTCGGCGAACGTGCGTAGTCCCACGATCACAGACATGCACACTGCCTATCCACTGCGGTGATCGCGAGCGCACGAATAAGCGCAACGAGCTGAGCGTTGCTGCTAGCTCCCATGACTTCGACGCCACCGTTGGCATGCCCTTCCTGATCAGAGTTTGCCGCACGTCATTCCCGCACGACAAAGCCCACTTTTCGCTAGCTTTGGAGTACGCTCAACTACGTTCACAGACGGGCGGATTTCTGTAGTAGGCAGGAAGGAGCCTACGGGAACGATCATTCGCTTCTTGAAGCCATGACGCTGTCGCTGGTCTGACGGTCATGTTCGAGCGCAGTGTGTAGGTCGCCTGGATCTACGGAAACCATCCGGGTGCTGCCGCCATCTCTCAGGTAGATGAAGGTGGCGACATGTCGGTGAGCGACGCAGCTCGCGCCGGTGATCGCCTCGCTGTCGCTGTCCACGTCGAAAGTACCTGCTGGATGCGGCCTCTCGGAGCCTCGCAGTAGGAACGGTTGTCGGAACGTGACAGAGCCTCGCCTTGTTGTGAGCCGACCCTCAAACATGACCGGCGACCGGGTGGCGTAGTGCTTTGGCTAGCGCATCAACGGCACTGTTGTAACGATATGCGCCGTAATGGAATACATCCACCGTTGTTCGCCAGATGCCGTGAAGGGCTAAAAGGTCGGAAACGCCAGTTGCGTCGTGAAAATTGCACGAGCTTGCGCGATCGTTGATGCCATCATGATCCTTCATGCCAAATCCTTTGCCGTTAGCGGGAGCGCGATGGTCTCTCAGCCATCGAAGCGAAAGGAGGGCCGAAGGTACAAAAGTATATGGCTAACGCATTTCTGAAGGTAAGGAGCGCAGACCAATTAAATTTACCCTTGACGCTATAATCGCCAGGGCCCCTGAAGACCGATTACCGTATCATTGTTCGAAATAGAATGGTATAAGGGCATATCGCAGACATCCGGCCGTAGTGGTCAGCGACTGAGAGACCATCGTGCTCCCGCTACTATCGGGAGTCCTGCGCATGGACCTGAATTATATCTTGGGACAGCATCAGGTTGCGATGCACCACGCCGCTTCGGCGACGACCCCGAAAGCTCGTCTTGCACATCAGGAATTAGCCGCCAATTACGCCAACTGTATTCGTGCATTTCAGGCCTCACTCGGCGTTCGTTCGTCGCTGGTCGCTGCGGCATGAGCTGGCGTCAATCCACATCCGCACTCCGCGACGAAGTTGCGACCACTCGTGCGGTAAATGTGGGCGTTAGTGTCGCTGAGATCCGCTCGGCCTGTGAAAAGGATGGCATGATCATTAGCGCTATCGAGGCGCTGCTCTCGGGCGGTACGCGCGTCGTCATGACGAACCTAGCAGACGCAGACCGCGTTCGTGCGATGTTCAAGCCAAAGCTGCTAGATGGCGAGGTTCGAAGAACCCGGTGGGTTGCTAATCGTTGAACGATTGAGTGCGCCAGCATGAGCTTGGTTTCACCTCGAGCGACGTTGGCCACACGACAGTTTCGAAGCGGTAGCGACCTCGTCCACCCTGCTACCGGTCAGCTCTGACGAGGTAATGTGCCGATGATCTGGCTGATTGGGTTCGCCGCTCTCGTTTGGGGTACGCCGCTTGTGCTGGCGTTTCTGCTGGCGATTGGCTGCGCTCTGTCACCAAGTTGCAGGACGTGGACCTGGCACCAACTCGGCGCCGAAGGGCTCAAGTAATTGGACCAGCTAGCCCCGGTAGGAGCATCGTTCTTGGCAGCCGCCGAAGTGAGTGAAATATGCATCCAATGGAACGGACCAAATTACGGTGCCGCAGCTGCAATATCATCCTCACCGGTGCAGCATCCAGCCATCGTTGAACCTCACCATCTTGCGCCCACAGCCACGGCAACGAGCACGCCAACCGTTGTAGGTAAGCCGCACCCTCCGCTCGTTGGCCTTGTGCTCGCCGGCTAGACATCTGAATAGCTGCAGCAGGTTCATGCGGTTTCCTGAAGTCGACCCTCGCGCCAAGAGGACGGGGCAGCGCAACAGCATCGAGCTTAGCGTGATCGGACCTCGACGCCCTCACCGACTGCCTTTGAGAAGCCGGCAGGGACTTCGCTGCGATGACGCCTTCGGGGGCTACCGAGTGCCACCACATCGCCCCGACTTAAGTGCTCGCAGCGGCAATCGTTCCGCAGGATAAAAGATATAGAATAGGGCTGATCCTGAAACATAACTATGAACTTTGCGGGTAAGCGAGCTGTTGTGCGGCGGATCTGTGGGAATTTTACCGCGGTCGCCCCAGGAGATTATCATGTCGAAGTCTGCCGATTACGGCTGAGCTGTCCCGAAGTCGCGCCTTTTCGCTTGGGTAGTAGGCGTTCTCATTGTGTTGATTATTGGCTGGGGTTCCGTTCGCATGCTCGCTGGCGGGTAGGCGGCGGAGGCGACCCGAAATGGTCCGCTTGCGGGTGGACCTTCCGGGCCGACAAACGGTTGATCGGACTGACGATCTAGCGTCACCAAAGGTAATTTTGATCGAACCTCGTGTAGCGGTCGCTTACGGCCTCATCTTGATCCTGGTTGCGGCGATTACGGGACTGGCGCTTTACATCCGGCACAACTCCCATGCTGTGAGAACAGAGCGTGAGAGCGTTCGTGATCGACGCCGCAGAGAGAGCAGGCTTTTAGAGCCTTGAGCCTTTGGACGCGATACAAGGACCAGTAATCAATGACAGGCAAGGGCATCACGATTGGCGTGGCCATTGGTACCGCCGTTGGCATAGCGACCAGGAACCTACCTCTCGGGTTGGCACTCGGGATTGCGCTCGCAGTGGCATTTAGCTGGCGTAAAAAGGGCTAAGACGCACTTCAGATATGGGCGGCTCATCGCTGACTCGGATCAAGACTCCATTCCACGTCCGCTTTCCACCCACAGCCGGCCACTCACGCGATATCCCCGCCGGTTGAACGATCGGCCGCTTACGGCCGCCGCCGACGAAGAGCGGACAGACCGCTCTCCACCCACATATTGACGGCGGCATCGCTTCGGCGTGCCACTGGACCTGTCCGCCTCACTAAGTGAAGAAGAAAATCGTCCGACAGTGCTTGCCAGGTGATTGCCAGGGCTGGCGCAACTACCGCCAGCGGCCCGTAAACCATTGAAAAATGGTGCTGCCGGTGAGGATTGAACTCACGACCTCAGCCTTACCAAGGATGCGCTCTACCACTGAGCTACGGCAGCACTCGCCCGTGCGGGAGGCGGCTCAAGAGCGGATCGGCCGGCCATTGTCAAGGCAACAGCCACCAGTTTATCGCAGGCGCGATGGGAAGCGACGACGAACGGCAGGTGCGCCTGGCGCAGGCGCTGCGCGAGAACCTGCGCAAGCGCAAGGCGCAGGCGCGCGGCGTCGCGGCGGCCGATCCGCCGGTCAGCGAGGACGATGGCTCGTCCCCTCGCCAACCGTGATGAACAGCGCCGTTACCGGCTCGGCGACGTCGGCGGTGTGCCAAGTGCCGGGTGGATTGATCGCGTAGTTTCCCGGACCGAGCACGACCTGCTCGACCCGGCCATCGGCGTGCTCCTGATGAAGGGTCATGGTGCCGGCGAGGCAGACCACGACTTCGTCGCCGGCCGGGTGCATCTCCCAGCTCGTCCAGCTCTCGTCGAAGCGGTAGAGGCTGACGAGCCGCCCGTCCGCGCCGTCGTCGCCGTGGCGCGCGCCGTAGTCCTCATACCACTCGGGCCCGGAGAAGGCGGGCTGCGGAAGCGCAGTGCCGCCGGGTCCGAGATGGATCGGCTGGTCGTAGAGATCGGGCATCAAGCATGCTCCACTTGTGACGGGTGTCAGATCGGCCCGCACTTGCCGAGCAGCCACGCGCGCTCGTCGCCCGTGAGACCGGGGCCGAGCAGGTCGAGCACTTGGGCGTGGTACGCGTTCAGCCAGTGCCGCTCCTCCACACTCAGCAGCGCGGGCTCGATCAGGCTTCGCTCGATCGGCGCAAAGGTCAGTGTCTCGAAGGCGAGCATCGGCTGCTCCGCGCCGTGGACCTCGGCGGCCACGACCAGCAGCAGGTTCTCGATACGGATGCCGTACTCGCCCGCCTTGTAGTAGCCCGGCTCGTTGGACAGGATCATGCCCGCGCGCAGCGGCTCCATCGGCCCGCCGCCGGGATAGTTGGGCTTGGCGATCCGCTGCGGCCCCTCATGCACCGACAGATAGGCGCCGACGCCGTGGCCGGTGCCGTGCGCGAAGTCGAGGCCGGCGGCCCACAGCGGCGCGCGGGCGAGCGTGTCGAGCTGCGCGCCGACGGTGCCTTGCGGGAACACGGCGGTGGCGAGCGCGATGTGCCCCTTCAGCACGCGGGTGAAGCGGTCGCGCATCTCCGCCGTCGGCTCGCCGACCGGGATCACGCGCGTGATGTCGGTGGTGCCGTCCGCCCACTGTCCGCCCGAGTCGATCAGGTAGAGCTGGCCAGGCTCGATCCGCGCATTGGACTGCGCGTCCGCCTTGTAGTGCGGGCTCGCGCCATGCGCGCCGGTCGCGGAAATGCTGTCGAACGACAGGTCGACGGCCCCCGCCGCCTCACGGAGGTGCTGAAGGTAGTCGGAGGCGGCGATCTCGGTCAGCTCGCCCTTGGGAGCCTCCGCCTCGATCCAGCGCAGGAAGCGGACCATCACCGCACCGTCGCGGCGCTGCGCCGCGCGATGGCCGGCGACCTCGGCCGGGTTCTTCTGCGCGCGCGGCAGCACCGTCGGGTCCCGCTCAGCGAGAATGGTCGCGCCGCCGGCCTCCAGTTGTTCGAAGATCGCCGCGACCGCGCGCTCAGGATCGACCGCGACGCGCTTGCCGGCGAGTCCGCCAAGTGCCGATGCAAAGGCGGCGCGGTCGTGGACCCGGACGGCGTTGCCCAGGTGCTGCGCGACCGCTTCGCTCATCTTCTCGGGCGCGACGAACAGATCGGCGGTGCCGTCGGCGTGGACCAGCGCATAGGCGAGCGCGACCGGCGTGTGCGACACGTCGTCGCCGCGGACGTTGAAGGTCCAAGCGATCGAATCGAGTGCGGCGAGCACCGCCGCGTCGGCACCCTTCGCCATCAGCCAGTCGGCGACCTCGCCGCGCTTGGCAGCGGCGGATTGGCCGGCGAGCGCATCGTCCTGGACGCGCAGCACGGCGGCCGACGGCTGCGGGCGATCGGCCCAGACCGCATCGATCGGGTTCGTATCGACCGCGACCAGATCGCCCCCGCGCGCCGCCAGCGCAGCGCGCGCGTCCGAGACCCAGCCGCACGTGTGGAGCCACGGATCATAACCGATCCGCGCCCCGGCCGGCGCGTGCTCGCCCAGCCACGCCGCGACTGATGTCGCCGGCACCTCGACGTACGCCCAGTCGGCAGCGTCGACCTGCTCGCGGACCTGGAGCGTGTAGCGTCCGTCGGTGAATATGGCCGCCGAGTCGGTGAGCACCACCGCCGTGCCGGCCGATCCCTGGAACCCTGTCAGCCATTCCAGCCGGCGTGCGTAGCTGCCGACATACTCGCTCATGTGCTCGTCGGTCAGCGGGACGACGAAGCCGTCGAGCCGGGAATCGGCGAGGTGCTGGCGGAGCGCCCGGAGGCGATCGTGGTGAGGCGACATGAAGGCTTCCTGGTCAGGTTTCGCCCGCGCTTCTGCCAGAAGCGCGGGGACCTCGCCAACCCGTTGCCGTTACCGCGTCGCCGTGCCGAAGGTGTCGCAGGCCGCCGGATCGCCCGTCTCCAGCCCGCGCTGCAGCCAGCGCTGGCGATCGGCCGAGGAGCCGTGGGTGAAGCTGTCGGGCACCACCGCCCCGCCCTGCTGACGCTGGAGCGTGTCGTCGCCGATCGCGTTCGCCGCGGTCATGCCCTCCTGAATGTCGCCGGGTTCGAGCCGGCCGGAACGGCGCGCCCAGACCCCCGCGTAGCAGTCCGCCTGCAGCTCCAGCCGGACGGAGGCGGCATTCCCCTCCGCGCGGCTGCCGCTCTGCTGAATCTGGCTGACCTGCTGCGCCGCGCCGGTCAGGTTCTGAATGTGGTGGCCGACCTCGTGCGCGATGACATAGGCTTCAGCAAAGTCACCCTTGGCACCGAAGCGGCTCTGGAGTTCGTCAAAGAAGCTGGTGTCGAGGTAGACGCCCTGATCCGGCGGGCAGTAGAACGGCCCGGCCGCCGACGATGCCGAGCCGCAGCCCGAACGGACGTTCCCGCCGTAGAAGTTGAGGGTCGGTGCGGTGTAGCGCTGGGCCTGCTGCTGGAAGAGGCTGCTCCATACCTGCTCGGTGGAGGCGAGCACCCGGCACGAGAACAGCCGCTCGGCAGTGTTGCAGACCGCGGCACCCGACTGGCCGCCGGTGTCGCTGCGCTGCGCCGGGCCGACGCCGCCGCCGCCGGTCAGCGAGCCCAGTCCGCCCATCATCAGGAACACGACCCCCGCGATCACCAGCAGCACCATCGACCCGCAGCCCATGCGGCCGCGGAACAGGAAGGGGAGCAGCAGACCCAGGATCGGGATACCACCACCGCCACCGCCGCCCGAGCCGAGATCGCGGACATTGCTGCTGGGATCGAGATCGTCGAGCCGCATGGGCATCCTTTCGCTGGCGTCACGGTCACAATGCGCAGCCCCCTTGTCGGTTGCACTCGGGCGCGACGCGGCGCATGACGCCGGCCATGGCCGATGCCGACCCACGCCGCCCCAGCCGCACCGCCGCGGGCGCCGCGCTGCCGCTGCCGGACTGCGTCGCGCTGGTGCTCCAGGGCGGCGGCGCGCTCGGCAGCTACCAGGCCGGGGTGATCGAGGCGCTGGCCGGCGCCGGGATCGAGATCGACTGGGTGGCCGGCATCTCGATCGGTGCCGCCAATGCGGCGATCGTCGCGGGCAACCCGCCCGACCGCCGGGTGGAGCGGCTGCGCGCGTTCTGGAACACGCTGACCGCCGCCCTGCCGAGCTTCCCGATCGTCCCCGACGACCGCGTGCGCGAGTGGGTTCACGAGTGGTCGGCGGCAGCGGTTATGATGACGGGGGTGCCCGGCTTCTTCACGCCGCGCGGCATTCCACCCGCACTCGCCGTGCCCGGCACTCCGCAGGCGCTAAGCTTCTACGATTCGACGCCGCTCGCCGCGACCCTCGACAAGCTGGTCGACTGGGAGCTGCTGAACACCGGCCCGGTGCGCCTGTCGGTCGGCGCGGTGGACGTGGAGAGCGGCAACTTCCGCTACTTCGACACGACGAGCGACCGGATCGACGCGCGCCACATCATGGCATCGGGCGCGCTGCCGCCGGGCCTGCCGCCGGTCGAGATCGACGGTCGCTGGTACTGGGATGGAGGCCTTGTCTCCAACACGCCGCTGACCCACATCCTCGATCACCAGCGCTGCGACACGCTGGTGTTCCAGGTCGACCTGTTCTCCGCCGCCGCCGAGCGACCGCGGACGATCATGGACGTGGTCGCGCGCGAGAAGGAGATCCGCTTTTCCAGTCGCACGCGCCAGGTGTCGAGCGAGCGGCTGAAGCTGCGCCAGGAACGCGAGCGCATCCGCGCCCTGCTCGCCCGGCTGCCGGCGGAACTGCGCGACGATCCGGAGGTGGTGGCGCTGGCGCGCGCCGCGAACGAGCCCGCGGTCAACGTCGTTCACCTGATCTACCGCGCGAACGCCTGGGAGGGCGGGTCGCGCGACTATGAGTTCTCCGCCCGCACCATGCGCGAGCATTGGACGGCGGGCGTGGCCGCGGTCGGGAGCACCGTCGCCCGCTCGCGCGTGGTGGCCAGCAACATTCTCGACGGAAAGACCGCGCAGTTCGATCTGACGAAGACTGACGCCATTCACTCCACCGTTCGTGGTGAGTAGCGACTTAGCGGAGCCGAAGGTGCGTATCGAACCACAGGCCCTTCGGTACGTCGCTTCGCCAGGCTCAGCAGCCACTCAGGGCGAACGATGATGACGCATGGAGATTCCTCATGTTCCTCACCGGAAAGACCGCACTCGTCACCGGATCCACATCCGGGATCGGCCTCGCCTATGCAAAGGCGCTGGCGGCGGAGGGCGCGAACGTCGTCATCAACGGCTTCGGCGATGCGGCCGCGATCGAGGCGGAGCGCGCGGGGCTCGAGCAGGCGAGCGGGGCCGGCGCACGCTATAGCGGGCACGACCTGACAAAGGTCGATCAGATCGAGGCCATGATGGCGGAGGCCGCCGACGCGTTCGGCGGCGTCGATATCCTGATCAACAACGCAGGGGTGCAGCACGTCGCGCCGGTCGAGGCGTTTCCGCTCGACAAGTGGGACCTGATCATCGCGCTCAACCTCACCGCCGCCTTTCACACCACCCGCCTCGCGCTCCCGCACATGAAGGAGCGTAGGTGGGGCCGGATCATCCAGACCGCGTCGGCGCACAGCCTGGTCGCCTCCCCATTCAAGTCGGCGTACGTGACCGCCAAGCACGGGCTCGCCGGCTTCACCAAGACGGTTGCGCTTGAGGCGGCGACCTTCGGGATCACCGCCAACTGCATTTCGCCCGGCTATGTCTGGACTCCGCTGGTCGAGAACCAGATCCCCGACACGATGAAGGCGCGCGGGATGACGCGCGAGCAGGTGATCAACGACGTGCTGCTGGCCGGACAGCCGACCAAGGAGTTCGTGACCGCCGAACAGGTCGCCGCGATCGCGCTGTTCCTGTGCGGCGACGCGGCGGCGCAGATCACCGGCGCGAACCTGTCGGTCGACGGCGGCTGGACCGCCGGGTGAGCGCGCGCCTGACTTTCCCGCTCGCGATCCTGCTGGCGGCGTGCAGCGGCGGCGAGCGTCCCGCGGCCGGGTGCGCCGACGCGCCGGCCTGCACCGGCGCTGCGCCGTGGCGCGCCGTCGCCACACCGGAGGACCGCGATCGGCTGAGCCGCTGGCGCGACGCATGGACAACAGCGCTGCCGGCCGCGCGCGGCACCGATGCGGCCGGGATCGCCGCGCTGGGGCCGCTCGCCGAACCCGATCTCGCTCTGACTGAACCGGTTCCGCCCGCCGGTACGTACCGCTGCCGGGTCGTGAAGCTCGGCGCCGTCGCAGCGGACCGGCCTGGGTTCCGGAGCCTGCCCGCGGCCACGTGCCGGATCGACGCGGACGGTTCGCTCACAACCCTGGATGGTGGGCAACGGGCGATCGGCCGAATCTACGCGTCGACCGATACGCGCGGCGTGTTCCTCGGCGCCCTCGCGCTCGGCGACGAGCAGGCCGGACCCGCCTACGGCGCTGACGCGCAGCGCGACATGGCCGGGTTCGTCGAGCGGGTGGCCGAGCGGCGCTGGCGCGTGGTGCTGCCCTATCCCGCATTCGAGTCGGTGTTGGACGTGATGGAGCTGGTGCCGGCCTGAAGGCGCCTCAGTCGCGCCTGACCCCGCCCGGCACCTCGCTCTGCAGCACGGAGCCATTGACCTTCTCGGGCACGCCGAACACTTCGGCCCCCGGCTCGCGCGCGAACCACTCGGCGCCCTTCAACTCGACGAGGGTCACCCGACCGGGGTTGAGCGGGACCAGCGATCGGGTGAAGCTCTTGGGCTTCTTCATCAGCTTGCGGTCCTCGACCACGGTCAGCCCGGCGCGCCTGGCGGCCTCCGCCACGAAGTGGACGCAGTTGCGCTTGTTCAGGTTCCAGCGCGAACCCGGTGCGCCCCACTCGGCCGCCTGGCGCTTGATTGCGAGGTACTGCGCATCGCTCAGCCGCACGGTGAAATGCACGTCGCTCGCGCGCATGTAGGTCTTGGCGGTCACGTCCATATGGGCCTTCACCGATCCGAACAGCGCCTTCGGGCTGAGCGAATTGAGCGTGAAGCCCCAGGACGTGTCAACGACCTCCCCGGTCGAATCGACCGTTCCTTTCACCGTGATGAAAGCGTGCGGGAAGTAGCTGCCGAAATCGCGCGACCAGAAGCCGAGCACCACCTCTGCCCGCGCCGGCGAGACCGCGAGGAGCGCCGCCGCGAGCGCGATCAGCCGTGCAAGCCTGTGCCATGCGATCATGTCCGGCCTTCTCCCGTGCGGTGAGCGCTACCACCCGCTTATAGTGGCGAACTTAGCGGATTTGCAGCCCCGCTGAGCCTTGAGCCGACCGTGGAGCGGGCGCATAGGCGCGGCCATGGCACAAGAGACCAAGACGTTGTCGGAGGCGCTCGACGCCCGGCTGATCGAAGGCGCCCTGCCGGGAGAGATCGAGGGGTTGAGCACGGAGCAGCGCGCCGCCGCCGCCCGCTTCGTCGCCGAGGCCGCGCTGTCGCGCTTGCCCGGCACTCCCGCCGTCCGGCTGGAGGCGTTGGAGGGCGAACGCCGCCTGCGGCTCGCGGTCATCAACGACGACATGCCGTTCCTGGTCGATTCGATCGCGGCAACGATCGCGGCGCATGACGTGCCGATCGACCGGGTGATCCACCCGGTGGTGCCGGTCACCCGCGACGCGGATGGCACGCTCCAGGCAATCGGGGGCGGGCAGCTTGAATCGATGGTGTATCTGGAGATGCGCCGCGCCGATGCGAAGGTCCGCAACGCCATCGTCGCCGAGCTCGAACGCAACCTGGCGCATGTCAGGAGCGCGGTTGCCGACTGGCCCGCCCTCCAGGCGGCGGTGCGCGCGGACGTGTCGCGGCTGATCACGCTCGGCGCGAACGAGGGCGCGGCGCTGCTGCAATGGTTCAACGATCGCGGCATGACGCTGCTCGGCCACGTCACCTGGCACGCGGACGGCCGCGAGGAGAACGCGCTCGGCATTGCCCGGCACCAGTTCGACGTCCCGCTGCTCGCAGACCAGTCCAGAAAATTGGCTCTCGACTTCTTCCGCCGCGGCGGTGACGCGCCGCTGCTGCTCAAGTCCAATTGCATCGCGACCGTTCACCGCCGCGTGCCGCTCGACCTGGTGCTGGTGCCGATCCGCATCGGTGAGGAGGTGACTGGCCTGTCGCTCCACGCCGGCCTGTGGACCTCCTCCGCGCTCCATGCGGCGCCGCGCGACGTCCCGGTGCTGCGTGAGCGGCTGGCGCGGATGGAAGCGAAGTTCGGCTTCGATCCCAAGGGGCACACGGGCAAGGCGCTGACCCATGCGCTCACCGCCCTGCCCCACGACCTTACCACCGCGTTCCAGGCTGCCGAGCTTGAGGAACTCGCGCTCACCGCCATGTCGCTCGCCGACCGGCCGCGACCCAAGCTCGCGCTGGTGCGATCGTCACTCGGGCGGCACATCTTTGCCTTTGTCTGGCTGCCGCGCGACGACGTGACCACCGCGCGCCGGCTCGCGATCGGCGACATGCTGGCGAAGGCGGCCGACGCCGCGATCCTCAACTGGTCGATCGCACTGGAGGAAGGCGGCGTCGCCCTCATCCGCTACACGCTGGACGTCCGGGGCAAGGACCGGGTGCCCGACATCGCCGCGCTCGATGCCGAGCTAGAGCGCATGCTGCGCGGCTGGGAGCCCGCGATCGAGGCGGCGCTCGCCGGTGAGGTCTCCGACACGCGCGCCGCCCGGTTGGCGATCCGCTACGCCGGTACCTTCCCCAACGGCTACCGCCTCCACTCGACGCCCGAGGAGGCGGCGCGCGACGTGCTGCGGCTAAGCGCGCTGGAAGGGCCGCAGGGCCGCTCCATCCGCATCACGCCGGTTGCCGGCAGTGCCGGGGAGCTCCGGATCAAGCTCTACCGCTTGGGCGGCGCGCTGCCGCTGTCGGACGCGGTGCCCGTGTTCGAGAACTTCGGGTTCCGCGTGATCGAGGAAGTGCCGACCGCGCTGCTGGGCGACGAGCGCGCGGTGGTGCACGACTTCCTCGTCTCCGTCCCGGGCGGCTTCGAGGGCGACGTGGCAACCGTCGAGGCGGCGGTCACCGCCGTTTTGGAAGGACGCGCGGAGAACGACGCGTTCAACCGCCTGATCGTCGAGGCGGGGATGGACCCGCGCGCTGCGACCCTGTTCCGCGCCTGGTTCCGCTATCTGCGCCAGACCGGACTGACCTATGGCCTGGCGACCGTGGTTGACGCGATCCGCCGTGCGCCCGCTGTCGCCGCAGCCCTGGTCGAGCGCTTCGCGGCTGCCCACGATCCCGACCGCGCCGGCGAGCCGGCGCGGATCGCCGGCGCGGACGCCGCGATCGAGGCCGGGCTCGACCAGGTCTCCGCGATCGACGACGATCGCATCCTGCGCACCCTGTCGGGCGTCGTGCACGCGACGCTGCGCACCAACTTCTACGCACCCGCGGCGCAAGAGGCGCTCGCCTTCAAGCTCGACAGCGCGCGCGTGCCCGGACTGCCCAAGCCGCTGCCGTGGCGCGAGATCTGGGTCTATTCGCCGCGGGTGGAGGGCATCCACCTGCGTGCCGGACCGGTGGCGCGCGGCGGACTGCGCTGGTCCGACCGGCGCGACGATTTCCGCACGGAAATCCTTGGGCTGATGAAGGCACAGCGGGTCAAGAACGCCGTGATCGTGCCGACGGGGGCCAAGGGCGGCTTCTATCCCAAGCAGCTGCCGCCCGCCGCCGACCGCGACGCGTGGCTGGCGGAGGGAACCGAGGCCTACCGCATCTTCATCCGCACGCTGCTGTCGATCACCGACAATCTGGTCGAGAACCGGGTCGTCCACCCGGAGCGCGTAGCGGTGCTCGACGGCGAGGACCCGTATTTCGTGGTGGCCGCAGACAAGGGCACGGCGACCTTCAGCGACGTCGCCAATGCGATCAGCCTGGAGCGTGACTTCTGGCTGGGCGACGCTTTCGCGAGCGGCGGCAGCGTGGGGTACGATCACAAGGCCATGGGCATCACCGCGCGCGGCGGCTGGGTGTCGGTCCAGCGCCATTTCGCGGAACAGGGCGTCGACGTGCAGACGCAGCCGATCAGCGTCGTCGGCTGCGGTGACATGTCGGGTGACGTGTTCGGCAACGGCATGCTGCTGTCGAAGGCGATCAGGCTCGTCGCGGCGTTCGACCACCGTCACGTCTTTCTCGACCCCGCGCCCGATCCGGCGGCGAGCTGGGCCGAGCGCGACCGTATGTTCAGGCTGCCGCGCTCCAGCTGGGCGGACTATGATCCGGCGCTGATCTCCCGCGGTGGCGGGGTATATGCGCGCACCGAAAAGACGATTCCGCTGTCGGCGGAAGCGGCGGCGGTGCTCGGCCTCGCGCCGGGCGACATCGAACCCGGCGCGCTCATCACCGCGATCCTCAAGAGCCCGGTCGACCTGATCTGGTTCGGCGGAATCGGCACCTATGTGAAGGCGCGCGCCGAGAACAACGCAACCGTCGGCGATCCCGCAAACGACCGCCTCCGGGTCGATGCGGAGGAGCTACGCGCCCGCGCGATCGGCGAAGGCGCGAACCTGGGCGTGACGCAGGCCGCGCGGATCGCCTTCGCGCGCGCCGGCGGGCGGATCAACACCGACTTCATCGACAATTCGGCCGGTGTCGACTGCTCGGACAACGAGGTCAACATCAAGATCGCGCTCAACCGCGAGATGGCGGAGGGCCGGCTCGGCTACGACGACCGCAACGCGCTGCTCGCCGCCATGACCGACGATGTCGCCCGGCTCGTGCTGGAGGATAACCGGCTTCAGACGCTCGCGCTGTCCGTCATGGAGAACGACGGCGCGATCGCGGTGCCGAGCTACTGCCGGGTGATCGAGATGCTCGAGGCGTCCGGCCGGCTCGACCGCCAGGTGGAGGGGCTGGCGCCCAACGACGAGTTGCTGCGCCGCGCACAGGAGGGCAGCGGCCTTGCCCGCCCCGAACTCGCGGTGCTCCTCGCAACCGCGAAGCTCGCGCTGCAGGACGCAGTCGAGACGCGCGGGCTCGGTGACGAGCCCGAGCTCCGCAACGACCTTCACGCCGCCTTTCCGCGCGCCATGCAGGAGCGCTTCGGCGCGGCGATCGACGGGCACCGGCTGCGGGGACAGATCGTCGCAACCAAGCTCGCCAACCGCATCGTCAACCGGATCGGCGTCCTCCACCCCTTCGAACTCGCGGAGGAGGAAGGCGCCTCGCTCGGCGACATCGCGGCGATGTTCGTGGTGGCGGAGCGGATTTTCGGCCTGCCGGCGCTGTGGGCGGCGATCGAGGCGGCCCCGATCGGGGAGACGGCTCGGATCGCGCTGTTCGACGAGGTGGCGGTGGGTGTGCGCGCGCAGGTCGCCGACCTGCTGCGTGCCGCCCGAAGCGGGGAAGCGCCGGGTGCGGTACTCGCGCGGTTGAAGCCGGGGTTCGACGCACTCGACGCGCGCACCACCGAGCTGCTGCGAGAGGAGGCGCGCGCCGGATCGGACCGGATCGCCGCGCGGCTGACCGAGGCGGGGGCGCCACCCGAATTGATCCGCCCGGTCGTGCGCCTGTTCGAGATGGACGGCGCGGTCGGCCTTGCCGATCTCGGTGAGCGGCTCGGCATCGACGAGACGGCGCTGACCCACGCCTTCACCCGGCTCGGCCAGGCGCTCGGGCTCGACTGGGCGCAGACCCACGCGGCCCGGATCACCAGCGGCGATCCGTGGGAGCGGCTGCTCATTGCCGGGCTCGCCCGCGATTTCCAGCAGCTCCGCCTCGACTTCCTCGCGCGCTGCGGGTCGGACGGGCCGGAGCAGGCGGTGACCCGCTGGCTCGCGGCGAACGCACCGCGGGTTGCTCAATTCGCCGATCTCGTCCGCCGCGCGCGCGCCGCGCCCGCGCCGAACGCCGCGATGCTGGCGCAGATCGCGGGTCAGGCGCGGGTGCTGCTCGGGCGCTAGGGCGCGCGGAAGCGGCTGGTCGTCAGCGCGGCGCTCCGCACGTGATCGGGGCGTCGCCGGCAATCTTGCAGGCCGGGGTCCCGGCGATTGTGACGCTGCCCTGCCCGACTGCGTTGACACTGGCGCTTCGCTCCGCTGCGTAGCGCCCGTCGCCGGTGCCCTGGGCATAGACGGTGAGGTCGCGGACGCGGAGGGCACCCGCATCGATGCGCGCCGGGCCGTTCGACTGGAAGCGTGCCTCCTGCGCCGCTCCACCGAGCGTCAGGGCGCCCGATCCGATCACCGCCGCGGTCAGCCGGTCGGCCGCGACCGTGCCGACCGACAGCTCACCCGCGCCCGACACCGCCAGGTCGACGGTCTGCCCCCCGACCCGATCGATGGAGACGCGCCCGCCGCCGAGCACCGTCGCCGAGCGCAGCAGCGTGGTGCGGACGGTGACCACCGGCAGCGCCGGGCGCTCGCCGGGGTAGCCGCCCCAGCCGGTCGAGCTGCGCGACACCACCAGCGTCCGCCCGCTCGCGCGCACGCTCAGCCCGTCGAGCGACCGCTCGGCGCCGCTGGCGGACGCACCGACCGGGGCGCCGGTCGTCACCCGCACCTCGAACGGTCCCTCCACCCGGATGCGGTCGAAGCCCGTCACCATGTACGGGCGCTCCTCCGCCGGTCCGGCGGTGGGAAGCAGCAGGGCGAGCAGCGGAAGCGCGCGGATCATGCCAGGACGCTGCCCGCGCGTGCCCGGCAGGTCAACCGCAGGTGACGGTGCCCGATCCCATCTTGCTGGTGGTGCACTTGGCACCCGCGCCGAGCGACACGTCGCCCGAACCCATGATCGACACCGTGGCGTTGCCGTTCACCTGCGCGACGACATTGCCGGATCCCGCGATCGAGATGTCGGCCACCTTCGCCCGCAGATTGGCGCCGCGCACATCCCCCGCGCCCGCAATGCTGGTGCTCAGCCGCTCGACCTGGCCGCCGGCCGCGATCGTGCCCGAACCTGCGATGTTCAGCTCGACGTTGCGCGCGTCCAGCTGCGCGATTGCGAGATCCCCGCTTCCCGCGAGCGAGGCCGAGAAGTCCTCGCCGCTCGGCACGCGATCGACCCGCATGTCACCGGAGCCGGCGAGGTTCGCCGCGCGGATCGCCGGCATCGTCACGGTGATGGTAGCGTGCGGGCCCTTGCTCATCTGGAAGTTACCTTCCCGCTTGCGGCCGATGGAGAGGGTGTCGCCGTCCTTGCGGATGTCGAGCTTGTCGAGGACGTCGGCGGGGCCGGTCGCCGTCACGCGAAAGGCGCCGCCGACCTGCACGTCGACGTCGTCCGATCCGGCCAGCTCGACCTTGGTGAAGTCGCTCACCGCGAATGTGCGGGTGCCGCCGCTGCCGCTCGCCTGCGCAGGCTCGCCCTTGTCGTTGCCGAACGACACGCCGCCGCATGCGACCAGCGGCAGTGCCGCGGCGATTACCAAAAGCGTTCGCATCCGATCTCTCCCGATGTGTGTTGCCAACCTAACACACGCGTGGAGACCAGACAATGCGAAAAGGGGCGACCATCGCCGGCCGCCCCTTCCTTTTTATCGGCGAACGTCCGTCGGCTTCAGGCCGGAACCTTGTCCTTCACGAAGGCGGGGGCCGCCTTCTTCAGGATGTCGATGATCTTCTCCAGCGCCTTCGGCTCCTCGACCTCTTCCATCGCGGCGAGCTCGCGGGCGAGCCGCGAGGCGGCCGCCTCGAAGATCTGGCGCTCCGAATAGCTCTGCTCCGGCTGATCCTCGGGCCGGAACAGGTCGCGGACCACCTCGGCGATCGACACCAGGTCGCCCGAGTTGATCTTCGCCTCATACTCCTGCGCACGCCTGGACCACATGGTGCGCTTGACCTTCGGCTTGCCCTTCAGCGTTTCTAGCGCTTCCTTCAGTGTCTTGTCGCTCGACAGCTTGCGCATGCCGACGCTCTCGGCCTTGTTGGTCGGAACGCGGAGCGTCATGCGCTCCTTCTCGAACCGGAGCACGTAGAGCTCCAGACTGGTGCCCGCGATCTCCTGCTTCTGCAGCTCGATGACACGGCCAACACCGTGCTTGGGATAAACGACATAATCGCCGACAACGAAGGACAGCGCCTTTGCAGCCATGTGGGGCAAGCCTTTCCGTGTGCTTCGCCCCCATGGGCGACCGCGCGCAGCCTGGGGAGGGGCGCGGGGACCGGGGGCGGATGACGTACATACTCCGGACAAAGCGACGCTTTACCGCCGCTGTCGCAGAGGTCTTAACACGGTTGCAATAAAATTACCAGTGCTGCGCTGCGGCGACGCTGCCCCGCGGCGGGATCAGTCGCCCTTGCCGGGCTCCGGCGAGAAATACTTGTCGAACTTGTCCGCCTCGCCCTTGTGCTCGTCGGCGTCCGGCGGCGTCTGCCCGGCGTTGCGGGTGACATTGGGCCACTGCGCGGAGAAGGTGGCGTTCAGCTCCAGCCACTTCTCCAGCCCGTTCTCCGTGTCGGGCAGAATCGCCTCCGCCGGGCACTCGGGCTCACACACGCCGCAGTCGATGCACTCGCTGGGATTGATCACCAGCATGTTGTCGCCCTCGTAGAAGCAGTCCACCGGACAGACCTCGACGCAGTCCATGTACTTGCAGCGGATGCAGGCGTCGGTGACGACGTAGGTCATGCTCACTCCTCGGGTGCGCACGGCGGCGCGGCGCCCCCGCTAGGGCAGGCGACGCGCGCGCGTCAATCGCCTGCGCCCTCCTGCGACACGTTCTTAAGCTCGGCGAGATCGGCGTAGCAGGAGCGCGCTTCCGGTGCCGGGCCGCGGCGGACGGGAAGCGCGAGCACCCGAATGACCCGGACGCGGCCGTGGAGCGGAAAGGTCAGCGTGTCGCCGACCCGCACGCTCGCCGACGCCTTCTCGATGACCCGGCCGTCGATCCGCAGGTGGCGCGCGGCCGCGACCTCCTGCGCGAAGCTGCGCGTCTTGGCGAGGCGGCTGTACCACAGAAACTTGTCGATCCGCATCGCGGCGCCGGCCGGCACCGGCTCAGCCACGCCCGATTCCGAGCTCCGCCAGCGCCGCAAAGGCGTTCGGGCGCACCGGCTTCTCGATCCTGGGCGAAACCAGTTTCGGCCGTCCGCGCCAGGTCCACTGCGGCGTGTCGCCGCGAACGGGCGCGAAACCCAGCCGCGCCATCAGCTTGGCGAGGCTGTCGGCAGTGATCCCCATCGACGTCGCGAGCGCGGGATCGGGGGCGAACGGCTTGCGACCGGCGCGCGCCTCATGCGCGGCTCGCGCGACCCGCTCGACCAGGTCGACGCGGACCTGCTGCGCGCCGATGCGGCGGAACCCGGCAAGCGGGCCGCCCCCGGTGACCACGGTCGCGCCGGGCGCCGGCAGCGAGGTGACGTGCCCGCGCACGGCCAGGAGCGCGGCCCGCCAGGCGGCGGCGGCCGGCTTCGTCAGCCGCGGATCGAACAGGTCGAGCGTGCCGACCGTGATCCCCAGGTCACGCAGGAAACGGCGGGCGATCGGATCGAGCGCCTCCACCTCGGCGATGGTCGCACGATCGGCGATGCCGCCCGCCTCCCCCAGCGCCGCTGCAGTCGCGCGCAGCGCGCCCGGTGCGGTCTCGTCGCGCGCCAGCAGGTCGAGCCGCGCGAGCACGGGGGTGAGCCGCCGCGTCTCGCGCTCGATCCACTGGCCGAGCCGCGCCTCGACTGCGGCGCGCGCCGGCTTGTCGAGGCAGTCGAGCGCGCGGTCGAGCTTGATCAGGGGCCGCGACAGCGACGGCCCGGGCGCGAGCCACGCGACGGTCGCGCCCGCCCACTGCAGGGCGCTGTCCGCCAGCGTGAACGCCGCGTCGGGTGCCGCGACCAGTGCCGCCGCCCGCGCGGCATATTCGCCCGACAGCCGCCGCTCAGCCGCGGCGAGCAGCAGGCGCTTGTCGCCGGCGCGGGCATCGGGAGCGACCGTGAAGCGGAACCCGTCGAGGCGGCCGATCGGGTGGTTCTCGACCGTGACCTCGCCCGCCGCGTCGATCTCGACCGGCAGGTGTCGCGCGTCCGCCCCGATCGTGCGGAGCAGCGCGGTCGTGCGCTTGTCGACGAAGCGCTGGGTCAGCCGCTCGTGGAGCGCGTCCGACAGCTTCTCCTCCAGCGCCTGCGCGCGCGCCTGTGCCTCCAGCGGGTCGGCCAGCCAGTCGGCGCGGTGCGCGATGTACGCCCAGCTCCGCGCCGCGGCGATCCGGCCGGCGATCGTCTCCACGTCGCCCGCCACCGTATCGAGCCGCGCGACTTCTTCCGCGAACCAGCGGAAGGGGATGCGCCCGTCGCCTTCGCTCAGGTGCCCGAAGATGCGCGCGACGAAGCGGCTGTGCGGCTCCACGCCGAGCTTGCGGAAGTCGGGCAGCCCACAGGCGGCCCACAGCCGCGCGACGCCGACCGGCGTCCGCGTCCGCTCCGCCACCCACGGCTCGTCGGACAGGCGCTTCAGCACCTTGAGGTCGATCGCCTCGGGCGCGGCGCGCAGTTCCACGCCCTGCGGACGCGCCTCAAGGCTGGCGACCAGCGCGGGGACGCTGGAGAGGTCGGGCGTGCCGTTCCGCCAGTAGAGGAAGTCGAGCGTCGGGAAGCGATGCTCCTCGATCGCGTAGACCTCCTCCGGCGTGAACGCGCCCGGCCCCTCCTCCACCAGCGCGCCAAAGGTGCCGTCGCGCTGGTGACGGCCGGCGCGACCCGCAATCTGCGCCATCTCCGCCACCGTGAGCCGACGCGAGCGCCGCCCATCGAACTTGGACAGGCTGGCGAAGGCGACGTGCGCCACGTCCATATTGAGCCCCATGCCGATCGCGTCGGTTGCGACGAGGTAATCGACCTCGCCCGCCTGGAACATCGCGACCTGCGCGTTGCGCGTGCGCGGCGACAGCGCACCCATCACCACCGCCGCGCCGCCGCGCAGGCGCCGGATCGTCTCGGCGACGGCGTAGACCTCCTCGGCGGAAAAGGCGACGATCGCCGAGCGCTTGGGCAGGCGCGACAGCTTTTTGGCGCCGGCGTAGCTGAGCGTGGAGAAGCGCGGCCGCTCGATCACCTCCGCCTCCGGCACTAGCGCACGAACCAGCGGCTTCAGCGCGGCGGAGCCGAGGATCATCGTCTCGTCGCGGCCGCGCGCGCGCAGCAGCCGGTCGGTGAAGACGTGCCCGCGTTCCGGATCGGCCCCCAATTGCGCCTCGTCGATGGCGACGAACCCGACCTCGCGGTCGAGCGGCATGCTCTCCGCCGTGCACAGGAAATAGCGGGCGTTGGGCGGAACGATCCGCTCCTCGCCGGTGATCAGCGCGACCTGCGCCTCGCCCTTCAGCCGCACGACGCGGTCATAGACCTCACGCGCGAGCAGCCGTAGCGGAAAGCCGATGGTGCCGGAATAATAGCCGCACATCCGCTCAACCGCCAGATGGGTCTTGCCGGTGTTGGTTGGCCCCAGCACCGCGGTGACGGCCGAACGCGCGAAACTGGTCATCGCCGATCCAAGATCGCGCGCGCGGGCGCTTTGTGCAACCGCCGAAGCCGCAAAAAACATCGGCTTTCGGTGCGACAGTCGGCTCGGCCACGCGCAGCCACGCCCTGCCGCAAGGCCCGGCGTCACCGGACCTGCTTAATTTGACTTTAGGATTTGGTCGCCACAACGCTCCTGCCTGCAGGTCCGGGGTATCGGGGCGGGCCTGTGTCACGCATTTCTCGGGGGGCAGCGCGGCCTTGTACTTGCGCAGCGAACAAGGACTTGGGGGAGCCGGCGGTGCCGCCGCCGCGGCGTTCGGCCGCGCGCCGCTCGGGCCCGCACCGCGCCTGACGCCCGTTCCGGGCTGGCGCGAGGCGATCGAGCGGATCGACCTGGTTCCCGATCTCGGCACCGACATCGGATCGCGCACCTGGTGGCGGGGTGCGGCGACCTGCGTCGCACTGATCGCCACGACGTGGCAGCTCGCGCCCGCGCTCGACCGCCCGATCTACGGCGTTGCGGCGCCGACGCTGACCGGCAGCGACTGGGACGAGGCCCGCGCCCAGTCGATCGCACCGCTCGCCCTCGGCGGCAACAGCGGACGCCGCTTCGCGCCGACGGCGGCGGTGGTTCCGCTGAACGACACCCCCGAGCGGCCGGTGCTGGAACTCCAGGCATCGCTGCCATCGGGTGACGGGCTCGCCGCGGCGCTGGAGCGCTCAGGCGTTGCCGCGGCCGAGGCCGCCCGGGTCGCCGACCTCGTCGCCGGCCGCGTGCCGCTCGGCGATCTCCGCCCCGGCACCCAGCTCGATCTCACGCTCGGCCGGCGCCCGCTCAAGGACGCGCCGCGCCCACTCGAGAAGCTCGCGTTCCGTGCGCGCTTCGATCTCAGCCTGCAGGTCGCGCGCGTCGCGGACACGCTGGCGCTCACCGCCGTGCCGATCGCAATCGATCGCACGCCCTTGCGCATCCAAGGCCGCGTCGGGCCGAGCCTTTACCGCTCCGCGCGCGCCGCCGGCGTCCCGGCCAAGGCGGTGGAGGCCTTCCTCCGCTCGGTTGCCAGCCGTATGCCGGTCAGCCGCATCGGCGCCGACCAGACCTTCGACGTGATCGTCGAGCAGGCCCGCGCCGCAACCGGCGAGGTCCAGCTCGGCAAGCTCCTCTACGCCGGCCTGTCCGGGGACGGCAGCAAGCTCCAGCTCGTCCGCTTTGAGCAGGACGGCAAGGACAGCTGGTTCGACGCGCGCGGCGTCGGCGATCGCCGCTCCAGCGGCGCGCTGATGCCGGTCGCGGGGCGGCTCACCTCCGGCTTCGGGCTGCGCCGCCATCCGGTGCTCGGCATCGCCCGCATGCACAAGGGCCTCGACATCGCCGCCCCGTCCGGCGCGCCGATCCGCGCGCCGATGGATGGCGTGGTGCAGATGGCCGGCTGGGCCGGAGGCTACGGCCGGTTCGTCAAGCTGCGTCACGCGGGCGGGATGGCAACGGGGTTCGGCCACATGAGCCGCATCGCGGTGCAGAACGGCGAAACCGTGCGCCGCGGCGAGGTGATCGGCTATGTCGGCTCGACCGGGCTGTCGACCGGGCCGCACCTGCACTACGAGCTGTGGAAGAACGGTGTACCGATCAATCCCGGCAAAGTGACGTTCGAGAGCGTCCAGCAGCTGTCTGGCGGCGCGCTTCAGCGGTTCAAGTCGACGTTTGCGCGACTGATGGCAGTCCAGGCGCGCTGAGGCGCCCCACCTAGATCAAGGCGCTCCCGCCACGAATCGGCCACAATGGTCGCAGTCGGATGGGAGCTTGGTCATGAACGAAGACGCCGCCTACCTGCTGTCACGCGCTCGTCAGGAGCGGGCGCGGGGTAACACCTGCGAGGACAATGCCGTCGCGCTGGTCCACCTGCAGTTCGCCGAGGAATATGAGCGCCGCGCGCGCCGCTTCGGCGCCTTTGCGGAGCAGCCGCGATCGCCGGGCGAGCAGGCCCGCAGCCTGCCCTTCCCGATCATCCGCAACTAGAACGGCTGCTCAGCGGCCCTGCGCGCGCCAGCGGCGGACGGTGCGGTTGATGATGCCCTCCTCGCCGCCGGTCTCGCGCCACAGCTCGGAGAAGAGCGGGTCGCTGGAGGCCGGGCGCTTGGCCTCGTCCAGGTCGTCGAAGAGGACGCGGATCGGGGTCGCCACGCCCTCGCCGCAGACGATGCACTCGCGGTTGCGCAGGGCCGGGATCGAGTCGAGGAACCCGCGCGCGCCTTCCGGCATCGCCGCCCGAACATAGGCCTGGTCGCGGTCGTTGTTGAGGCGCATCGAGATGATGGTGCCGCACTGCGACAGCACACCCTCCGCCAGGTCGGACGGGCGCTGGGTGATCAGCCCCAGTGACACGCCGTACTTGCGGCCCTCCTTGGCGATGCGGCTGAGGATGCGCCCCACCGACGATCCGTCGGCGTTGCGGTCGCTCGGCACGTAGCGGTGCGCTTCTTCGCAGACGAGCAGGATCGGGCGCTGCGGCTCGTTGCGCGACCAGATCGCGAAGTCGAACACCATGCGGCTCAGCACCGCGACCACGACGGACGTGATCTCGTTCGGCACGCCCGACACGTCGATGATGGAGATTGGCTTGCCGTCGGCGGGCAGGCGGAAGATGCGGCCGAGGAACGCCGCCATCGTATCCGCGACCAGCATGCCGGAGAACATGAAGGTGTAGCGCGGATCGTTCTTCACCTCCTCCAGCTTGGTCTTGAGCCGGAGATAGGGCGCGGAGTCGGTTGCGCGGTCGAGCTTGCCCATCTCCAGCGTGATGAGGTTGAGCAGGTCGGAGAGCAGGTAGGGGATCGGCGAATCGACGGTCAGCTTGCCGAACTCCGCCGCCAGCCGGTTCTTGCCCTTGGCGGCGAGCAGGCACTTGGCGAGGATGTCGCTGTCGACCTGCCGGTCGGAGCCGTCGGAGGTGACCAGCACCTCGCAATGCTCCTCGAAGTTCATCAGCCAGTAGGGCATCTGCAGGTTGGTGACGTCGTAGACCTCGCCCGTCGTGCGGAACGCGGCGCCATATTCGCCGTGCGGGTCGATCATCACGATATGACCCTGCGGCGCGAGCTCGCAGATGCGGTGAAGGATCAGCGCCGCCGACGTGGACTTGCCGGTACCGGTCGAGCCGAGCAGCGCGAAGTGCTTGCCGAGCATCGCATCGACGTAAAGGGCGGCGCGGATGTCCTTGGTCGGGTAGACCTGGCCGATCTCGACATGAGCACGGTCGTCGGCGGCGTAGATCTGCTTCAGGTCGGCGGTGGATACGGGGAAGACCGGGGTGCCCGGCGTCGGGAAGCGGGTGACGCCGCGGCGGAAGCGGTAGAGCTTGCCGGTCAGCCGCTCCTGATCGCCCTCGCCCAAGAAGTCGACCTGCGCAATGACGGTGCCCTCGTGCGTCTGCGACAGCCGCATGGAGCGAACATTGGCGACGATCCAGGTGGCGCCGACGCGCATCTTGATCTGGCTGCCGACCTGACCCGACGCCGCGATCGCGCCGTCCGGATCGGACGAGAGCCGGTCGATCGCGTCGAGATCGAGCATGACCTGGCTCGAAGATCCGGAGATCTCGAACACCGCGCCGATGCCGGCGTCTGCCGGGCCAGTCGGTGCGACGCCGGCCGCTTCCCCTGCCTCGACCCCTTCGAACCCGCGCCGGTTCAACAACTCCGCCATCAGCAGCCCTCCCGTTCAGCGGGCCACATGCACGCGAAAGGCTTAACGTCCCGTTTGTGCTGCTCAGAGACGGCGGGCCACCGCGCCGGCCGCCCAGCCGAACGCGACCGACAGCGCGACCGCGGCCAGGCCGTAGGCGAAGGAGGCACGCTCCGCCGAGCGCGCGACGAACCGCTCGAACCCCGACTTGCGGATGGTAATCTCCCGCGTGGCGGCGGCAAGGACGCGGCCGTCCTGGATCAGGAAGGTCTCCGCCGTGAAGCGTCCGACCGGCACACGCGCGGGGATGGTGACGGCGGCGCGGTAGAGCACGTCGTCGGTGATCTCCACCGCGCCCGGGTCCTCATAATAAAGCCCGCTGCGCCGCTTGAGGTCGACGAGTCCGCGGTCGAAGCGGGCCTGCTCGGCCGCGACTGCGCCGGACGCGGGCGAGAGCTGCAGGCTCGACAGCCCGAGTTCGTAGATTGCGCGGGTGCGCTCATCGACGATCCGCTCGATCGGGCGGGACGAGGCGATCGCGTAGAAGCTCGGCGCGGAGCGGTAGCGGGTGCGCTCCGCATTGATCCAGATGCCGGCGATCTTCTCCTTCTCGCGCACCATGATCGACTGCGCCGGCCCCTTCACGACCACGACCACGTCCGTGCGCGCCTCCTCGCCTGGCGTTCGCCCGCGGGGGTAGAGGATCGCGCCGAACAGCAGCAGCCGCGCGCCGGTAAACGAATAGGCGATCTCGATCTCGCGCTGCGACACGTCGGGGACCAGTACCGGCTTGGCCGCGCCGAGCAGCAGCGGCGCCGCGAGCAGGAGTGCGCCGCGCCTCACGACAGCTCGATCGTGTAGATTTCGTCCGGGCGCCAGGTGATCCCCAGCAGCATCCGGACCGCGACCAGCAGCACCATGACCGCGAGCGCGAGGCGGAGGTACTCGGGCTTCGCCCGCGCCGCGAAGCGCGCGCCGACCTGTGCGCCCACGACCGATCCGACCAGCAGCAGCGCGGCGAGCACGATATCCACCGCCTTGGTGGTGAGCGCGTGAGTGAGCGTCGCGGCAGCGGTGACGAACAGGATCTGGAACAGCGACGTGCCGACCACGACGGAGGTCGCCATGCCGAGCAGGTAGATCATCGCCGGCACCAGCACGAAGCCGCCGCCTACTCCCAGCAGCACGGTGAGCATCCCGACCGCCATGCCGAGGATCAGCGGCGCGAGCGGCGAGATGTAGAGGCCGGACGCGTAGAAGCGCCAGCGCAGCGGCAACGCGGCGACCAGCGGGTGGTGCCGCCGCTTGCCGGCACGTGGCGGCTCGCCGGTGCGCAGCCGGCGGATGGCACCCAACGCTTCGGTCAGCATCAGCCCGCCGATCGAACCGAGCAGCAGCACGTAGAGCACGGCGATCACCGTATCGATCTGGCCGCTCTGCTGCAGCAGGCGGAACACGCCCGCCCCCGCGACCGCGCCGATCACCCCGCCGGCGACCAGCACCAGCCCCATGTGGACGTCGACGCCCCCGCGGCGAAAGTGCGCCAGCACGCCCGATACGCTCGCGCCCGTCACCTGGCTGGCGGCCGACGCGGCGGCGACCGTCGGCGGGATGCCGTAGACGATCAGCAGCGGGGTGGTCAGGAACCCGCCGCCGACGCCGAACATCCCAGAGAGCAGCCCCACCCCGAACCCCAGCAGGATGATGACCAGCGCATTCACCGACAAGTTCGCGATGGGCAGATAGATGTCCACGGCGTCCTGATTAGCGGCTTTGTGCGGCGAGTCGAAGGCGCTTCGACGCGCGCCCGTGAGTGCACGCTAGAAGTCCGAGCCGATCGAGAGCGCCGGTCCGGAGCCCGGGCGTGCGTCGCCGGCGATCCGCTGCCGCCAGTCGAGCGAGACGCGCAGTGTCCGCCCGACCAGCGGCACGCGCGCGCCGATGCTCGGACCGACGTCGAGCCGCGACACACCACGCTGCGTTCCGCCCCATGCCCCCGCCCCGACGTCGATCCGCACCCCGCCCGTCTCCGTCAGCAGCCGGCTCGCGCGGAGGCTGGCGTCGGCATAGTGCTCCAGCCCGCGCCGAACGATCGCACCGCCCTGGCCGTAACCCTCCAGCGCGAAGCCCGCGGCGAGCGGCAGGGCGTCCACCCCGCCGCTGATCCCGAGCGCGGGGCCGCCTGCACCACCGTCGAGCGGGAAGCGCTGCTCCGCCACGATCCTGACCGGCACGCCCGCCGGTCGCCACGCGACACCCAACGACAGTTCGCGCCCGGCCCCCGCCGCCGGTGCCGCCGCGCGGCCGGTCAGCGCCAGGCCGCGGCCGATGCCATAGTCGACCCGCACCCCGCCCTGCGACCCACCGAGCTGCGGCGCATTTGGCCCGACGCCCAGCCCCCGGCCGTTGCGGGCGATCAGCCAGCTGCTGACCGACAGCCGTGTCCGTCCGGCGAGCGACGGCGGCAGCTCCGACGCCGGCACACCGCGAGCGACCGGATCGACGGCCAAGGCCGCCATTACCGGGACCGACTCGGACGCGCCGACCGCCGCGACGGGCAACGGCTCGGCAGCAATCGCCCCGGCGGGCACCGCACCCGGAACATAGACCGCTTCTCCCGGCTGCGCTGACGCAACACGCACCCGTGACGGGATCACCATTCGGGCAGTTGAAGGCGGATCGCGTGGCGCCGCTACCGATCCAAGCATCGGCTCGACCGCTGCCGTCGCCGTCGCGATCGGCACCAGCTCACCGAGCGCCGCCGGCAGCGATCCGGTCTCCTGCCACAGCAGCAGGAGCCGCGCCGACGTCCAGCCGAGGCCGACCACCGCCATGAAGCGGAAGGGGCGGCCGGCTCCGGTCACGCGGCGATGGTCGCGTCGTCGGGAAAGCGATGCGCGGTCTTGTCCCAGTGCAGCGGGCGACCACGCAGCATCTGCCAATATTGGGTGACCGCCCGCCGAGCGGCGAGCAGCGCGATGAAATTGCCGATCAGCAGTCGCGGCATCGATCGCAGCGCCTCTCCCGCCCCGTAGCGGCGCCCGACGAAGAACGCACGGACCAGCAGTCGCCAGCCGAGCAGCGCGGCGTTGACCAGCAGAAGTTCGGCCATCACCGGATCGAGCGGTCGCACCCGGTGCACGCCTGCCACGTGGAGCAGCTCCGACAGGAGCCAGAGCAGCGGCGTGAGATAGGCCGCGAGGAGCACGGCCACGGCGATCAGCGCCTTGCGGTCCTGCGCGCGCATCCAGTGATCGCCGATGTTGCGCCACCCGGCCCAGCCGGTGCGATCCCAGCCGGCGAGTGCGATGCCGATCATCCACCGCGCCTTCTGCCGGACGGACGCCTGGATCGTGTCGGGAAAGAACTCGCGAACGGCGACCGGCGGCCCGCCCGCTCGCTCGCGCACCTGCGCGATCATGACGCGTCCGCCTGCGTCGGCGATCGAGAGCCCGAGCTCATAGTCCTCGGTCAGGCTCTGGCTATCGAAGGGGGACCCGCCGCGCGCCGCGGCGATGGTGCCGAGAACGTCACGACGCACCGCGCAGCCGACACCGGCGAACGGCAGGCTCGCGGCCACCATCTGGCGGACGACGAGGCGGCCGGTGTGCGCCTCCGCGAATTCGTCGATGTAGACGCCGCCGATCCACCGCGATTGCGGGTGGACGAGCGGCAGCACCGGCAACTGCACGCCCTCGTGCGTCCGCAGCCCATGCTCGATGACGCGCAGCTCGCCGGCGGAAATGACGTCCTCCGCATCGTGGAGGACGATCGCGTCGAAGCGGACTCCGGCGGCCGCCTCGTCGGCGACCAGCGCGCGCCACACCTGGTTGAGGTTCGCCGCCTTGGTGGTCGGGCCGGCGTGCAGGCCGACCACCGGGCGCACGCGCGCGTCGACTGCGGCGATCGCCGCGACGATCTCCGTCGTCGCCCAGTCATTGGGGTAGAGCCCGACGTAGATCGTCAGCCCCGGCTCGGTGAGCCGCGCCAGCGTGGTGCGCAGCATCGGCCCGATCACCGCCGACTCGTCCCATGCCGCGATCAGCATGGCCGTCCGCCCGCTCGCCGCCGGCAGCTCGGCGAGGAGCGGATCGCGGCGCCCGCTCAAGCAACGCCAGGCGCCGCGGACGATGTAGAGCAGGTCGACCAGCAGGTCGTCGATCCCGCCGATCAGCAAGCCGACGGCGGCGAAGAGCATCAGCTCGTGACGCGCGACTTCCAGCAGTTGCCCTGCCACGCCCCCCAAGCTGATCGCCCCCGACTGCTCCGATTCGGCCGGGCGATCATCCACTTTGGTAGCGTAGTAAGCAACTACCCACCGACGTGGTGGATTGATGCCTGCGACGCTCGAACAAAGCGGCCGGACGCGCGTTTGCCGGCGTGGTCCTTACCCCTTTCGGGACCGGTGCCTCGGCACACGGCCGCGTCGGCGCGTAGCTGCGACGCGGCCGCTTCCCTTCACGTCAGCGATAGAAGCCGCGGATCACGTCGACCACGTAGCCGCGGCGCGTGTCCACCAGGATCACGTCGCCATAGTGACGCACCCAGCGCTGGTTGCGCGCGGCGGGCGGCAGGCGATAGCGCCACGGATCGTTGATGTAGTAGCGCGCGCTGTAATAGGGCGCCCCGATCCGCACGCCGGGACGGAAGCTCTGGTAGCGGAACGGCGCGTTCCAGTTGCCGCGAGCATAGAGCGCCGCGTTCCGGTCGCGGTACCCGCGCCAGTCGTTGCGGCCCCAGCGCCGGTTGCGGTCGTTCAGGTCCTCGCGGTACTCGCGCTGCGCCTGACGCAGGTCGCGCCGCTCCTCGCGGATGTCGCGGGCGTCGCCGCGGCGATAGGCCCGTTGCAGGTCGCGACGCTCCTCGCGGATGTCCTGGCGGTCGCGGCGCAGTTCGGCGCGGGACTGTGCCGCGGCCGGAACGGCGGCGACGGCGGGCAGCGTGACCGCGGCGATCAGGCCGGAGATGATCAACTTACGCATCGGATCCTCCTTTTCACATCGGCGCGACCGATCGCGCCATGGATCAGGAGGTAGGCCGGTGCCGCTGAACCGGGTGCGAACGCCGTTGTCAGCGTTGCGACAGCTTGGCGGCAGCGAAGCCGGTCGGGCCTATGGCCCGTTGCCGCCGCCACCGCCGGCCGGGGCACCGGCCGCGCCGACCGTGCCGATGTTGCCGAACAGGTCCTGGAAGAAGCCACGCTCACGCCCCAGCGTCGGGGTCTTGTCGCTCGACGGATTGACGCTCGCGACCTGCTCGATGCCCATCCGGTCGATGCCGGTCACCGTGCCGCTCGGATCGAAGCGGACCCGGAGCGTAATCTGGTTGACGGGCCGCGGCGTGTTGAACGCGAGGTTGCGGGTGTCGCGCGCGACATAATACCACTCGTTCGACCCGAACTGGCCCGGCACCGTCGGCAGGCCGAGCACCTGCGCCACCGTCTGCTTGTTGTCGACGCCCGGCTGCACCGAGTTCACCAGATCGACGTCCACGATATAGCCCTGGTGACCGCGCAAGGGGGTGCAGGCCGCAGCGCTGAGCGCGGCAAGGGCGAGGACGGCAGCGGCACGGAACATTGGGGTACTTTCGCTTCGGCGGGCACGCGGCGGCGATTGCAACCGCCTCCAATCGGCTCAATATGCAGGTGGAGGCGGCGCGACAAGGCCGCATGGCGGTCTGGCGGGTGACGAGTGGGGTTGATCGATCGGCTGTTCGGCCGAACCAATGACGAGGCGGCCGCACTCTACGCGGCGGTGGTGGCCCGCGCGCGGGCGGCGCACTGGTACGTGGACGGCGGTGTCGCCGACACCATCGACGGCCGCTTCGACATGGTGGCGGCGGTGCTGAGCATGGTGCTGCTGCGGCTGGAGGCGGAGCCGGGTGCGACCAGGACCGGCGTCGCGCTCGCGGAGCGGTTCGTCGACGACATGGATCCCCAGCTTCGCCAGATCGGCATCGGCGACCTGATGGTCGGCAAGCACATCGGGCGCATGATGAGCATGCTGGGCGGTCGACTAGGTGCCTACCGCGAAGGGCTGGCGTCCGGTGATCTCACCCCCGCGCTGGTTCGCAACCTGTACCGCGAGCAGCCGCCCGCGCCGCAAGCGGTCGCGCACGTGCGTGCGCGGCTCGAGCAGTTCAGCGCCGCGCTTGTCCGGACGGAGCACGACGCGCTCATCGGCGGACGGCTGCCGTGAGCGGGGCACCGGAGTTCAGCCGCCCGCGCCGGCTCGACACGATCGGCCAGGGCGAGGCCGCGACGCGGATCGAGGCGGACGATGCCGAGCGGGCGGCGCTTGCCCGGCGCTTCGACCTGCTCGGCGTCGAACGGCTCGCGGCCGAGTACGCGCTGCGCCGCGATGCGGCCGGCATCGTCGCGACGGGACACCTGTTGGCCGCGGTAACGCAGCGCTGCATCGGGACCGGCGATCCGGTGCCCGCCATCATCGAGGAGGATTTCGCCCTCCGCTTCGTGCCGGAGGGTGTGGCCGTGAGCGGCGACGAGGAAGTCGAGCTCGATGCCGGCGACCTCGACGTCGTCTTCTTCGCCGGCGGCGCGATCGACCTGGGCGAGGCCGCCGCCGAGACGCTGGCGCTTGCGCTCGACCCGTACCCGCGCTCCCCGGCCGCGGCGGCCGCGCTTCGCGACGCCGGCGTGCTGAGCGAGGAGGAGGCAAAGCCGGCCGGCGCGCTCGCCGGGCTCAAGGACCTGCTGCAGGGCGGCGCGACGCGGGACTGAGGTGACGGCGCTGATCACGATCCTGCTGCTGGTCGCCTTTGCGGTCGCGCTGATCCTCCGCCCGGGCCGGGCGCTCGGCGCGTCGGTGATCGCGGTCGTGGTCACCGCGGTGCTGATCGAGGGCGCCGGCATCGGGCCGCGCCTGTCGGTCGTGCTCGCGATCGCGCTCGCCCTGCTGGTGCTGTTCGGAGGCGGCAGGCGGACGGCGCCCGCGAAGGCGTCAACACCTGCCCAAACCGATGTGCAGCCGGTTCAGCACGCGCTTGCCCGCCTCACCGCGCAGGTCGGCATCCTCACTCGCAGCCGGGTGCTCGCCCTTCGCCGCCGCGTCGATCAGGCGCTGCTGAGCGACGCCGCGCACGATCCGACGTCCGACTACACCATGCTCCGCATCAAATTGGAGCGACGCGTGCCCGAACTGATCGACGTCGCGCTCGCCGACCTGCCGGGCGCCGTCGGCACCAGGAAGCGGGCGATCACGACCGAGCTGCTCGACGATGTGGAAGGGCTGCTCGACCGAATCGAGGCCGCAGACCCGAGCGCACAGGCCCGCGCGGATCGGCGAGCGGCGCTGCGCAACCATCTCAAGGGTTCGGGCGAGTAGCGGAGTTTCGCACCCTTTTGTTCGTGCTGAGTAGCGACTGAGCGTCGGCAAAGGCGCGTATCGAAGCACCCGCGCCCGGGCAGCACATGGCACGCTGTTGATACAGCTGTCCGCGCACGTTTGAAGAAAAGGCGCTACCGCCCGATCCCGCGCTGCAACAGCGCCGCTACCGCATCCGCCACGTCGCCCGGGGTACGATCCTCCGCCCAGACGCCGTAGCGCAGGCCCAGGAAGACGTTCATACCCATGATCGCCCAGGCGTGCACCTCCCCCACTCCGTCCGCGACCTCGCCGCGCGCGGCCGCGGCCTGGAGACGCGCGCCGATCCGCTCGGCCGTGGTCGCGTAGTGTGAGCGGAAACTCTCCGGATCGACGAACTCCGCCTCGTCGATGATGCGATAGATCTCCTTGTGCGCACGGACGAACTCGATGAATCCGGCGAGCCCGGCCCGCTCGGCGGCGATGCCGTCCGGGGCGGCACGGATCGCCGGGGCGACGTGGTCGCGGACCTGTTCGGACATGTGCCGCACCAAGGCACGGAAAACCGCGTCCTTCGAATCGAAGTAGGTGTAGAAGCTGCCGAGCGCGACGCCTGCGCGCCGGGTAATTCCGCTGATCGACGCCTCGTGAAAGCCGCGCTCTCCGAACTCGGCGGCGGCGGCGTCGAGGATCGCCTGTCGCGTGCGTCGCCCGCGCGCGGTGCGCGGTGCCTTGTCGCCAGGCGTCGCCGCCGGGACTGTTGCAGCAAGGTCACCTTCCCTCGCCATCGGCTTGCCCCTCCTGCCCGAAGTTGAAACCCGGTTCAGCTTTCAGTATAGCTCGGGCACAACACGCACAAGCCTGCGTCGGAACGGCGGGGCGGCATAGGGGAGGATCGGTCGATGACCCGCACTTGTTCCATTTCGCGCGCGCTGCTCGCCTCGGGCGCCAGTCTGCTGACGCTGCTCACCACGCCCGCCCTCGCACAGGAGGTGCAGACCCCGCAGGAGACCGCCGCCGAGACCGATCCCGGCGAGATCGTCGTCACCGCGCGGCGTCGCGAGGAGACGCTGCTCGACGTGCCAATTGCGGTGACCGCCTTCTCGGGCGCGCAGCTGACGGCATCCGGCGCGATCGACGTTACCGACATCGCCGCCGTCACCCCCAACGTCACGCTGGAGGTGTCGCGCGGGTCCAACTCCACGCTCAGCGCCTTTATCCGCGGCGTCGGCCAGCAGGATCCGGTCGGCGGCTTCGAGGGCGGCGTCGGGCTCTATCTCGACGACGTCTACCTCAACCGCCCGCAGGCGGCGGTGCTCGACATCTACGACGTGGAGCGGGTGGAGGTGCTGCGCGGGCCGCAGGGCACGCTGTACGGCCGCAACACCATCGGCGGCGCGGTCAAGTACGTTACCCGCCGCCTAGGCGCCGAGCCGACGCTGGTGGCGCGCGGCACGTACGGCACCTTCGACCAGATCGACGGCGTGCTGTCAGCGAGCGCGCCGATCGGCGATACCGGCTTCCGGCTCGGCGGCGCGGTTGCGCGGCTGACCCGCGACGGCTTCGGCACCAACCTGACCACCGGGGACGAGAACTACAACAAGGACATCTGGGCCGCTCGCGGCACGCTCCAGTACGAGACGACCGGCGCCTTCTTTCGCCTGTCCGGCGACTACACGCTCGACAAGTCGAACCCACGCGGCGGCCACCGCCTGATCCCCGGTCTGGTCAGCGGCACCCCCATACTCCGCGACGTGTTCGATTCGCGCGGCAACCTGGTCACGCCGGAGCAGCGGGTGGAGGCGTACGGCGGCGCGCTGTTCGCGGAGCTGGAGCCGGCCGACTGGCTGACATTCCGATCGATCACCGGCTACCGCAAGGACGACACGGCGACGCCGATCGACTTCGACGCGCTGAACGCGGTGCAGGTCGATGTGCCGAGCCTCTACAACAACGAGCAGTTCAGTCAGGAGGTGCAGCTGCTGGTAAACACCGGCGGGCTGAACCTGCTGCTCGGCGGCTACTACCTCGATGCGCAGGCGCGCACCGTGTTTGACGTGCGGCTGCCGGGCGGCGTCACCGCGCTAACCTTCGGTGACGTCTACACCGACACGGTTGCGGTGTTCGGCGACGCGACCTACGACTTCAACCCGATGTTCTCCGTCTCGGTCGGCGGGCGCTACACGTGGGACGATCGCCAATCGCGGGTGCTGCGCCAGACCTTTTTGGGCGGCGGTTCGCCCTTCTTCAGCGGCCAGGGCACGCTGTTCGCCACCACCTCCGACTTCCGCGGCGCGGGCTCGTTCAGCAAGTTCACGCCGCGCGCCAGCGTCAGCTTCAAGCCGACCCCCGACCGCAACCTGTATGCATCCTATGCGAAGGGCTTCAAGGGCGGCGGCTTTGATCCCCGCGGCGTGTCGACCGCCGCGCCGATCAGCAACCCCGCGACCGGGCGGACGTACCAAGACATCTACAATTTCCTGTCGTTCGATCCGGAGACGGTCGACACCTATGAGGTCGGCTACAAGGCGTCGCTGTTCGACCGGCGCCTCACCGTTGCGCTCGCCGCCTTCCACTCCGACTACACCGATGTGCAGGTGCCGGGATCGGTCGGCACGGTGCTGAACGGCCAGCAGACCTTCATCGGCGTCACCACCAACGCCGGCCGCGCCAAGATCGACGGCGTGGAGGCGGAGGCGACCGCCGTGCTCGCAAAGGGGCTGGCGTCGGATGCGGATCGCGTCACGCTGCAGGGCACGATGGGCTATCTCGACGCGCGCTACACCCGCTTCATCGATAGCCGCGGGATCGACGTGTCGGACCGCCGCCGCTTCCAGAACACGCCCGACTGGACCGCATCCGGCACGCTTGCCTACGCCGGGCCGGTCGCGGGCGGGCAGCTCAACGTGTCGACGACGGTTGCGTACCGCGGCGACAGCCAGCAATTCGAGCTGCGTACGCCGCTCATCGATCAGCCGGCCTATGCACTGTGGGACGCCAATGTCACCTACGACATCAACGAGCATCTGACGGTCGGCGTCCACGGCCGCAACCTGACCGACAAGCGCTACATCGTGTCGGGCTACAACTTTCTCGGCCAGAACCCGGACACGGGCGACTTCCTGCGCAACGCCGCCGGCAACCTGGTGCCCACGCTCGGCACCGAAGGCGTGCTCACCGCCTATTACGGCAACCCGCGCCAGGTGTTCGTGACGCTGACCGCGCGCTACTGAGCGCGCCAGCGTTGCAGGGGGCCGACGGGCCGGGTATCGTAAACGCGGTACCCGGCCCGTCGCAGTTGACGGTACGGACGACAGGGGAAAATCAGGCATGGACGCGAGCCCGGCACAAGCGGCTTCGAACCGGCGGTATGCCAATCTGGTGCTGGCGATGCTGCTGGTCGTCTACACCTTCAACTTCCTGGACCGGCAGATTCTCGGCATCCTCGTCCAGCCGATCAAGGCGGACCTCGGCCTCACCGATACGCAATTGGGCGCGCTCGGCGGCATCGCCTTTGCCCTCCTCTACTCGACGCTCGCGATCCCGCTCGCGCTGGTCGCCGACCGGACCAGCCGCAGCTGGGTGATCACGATCAGCCTGGCGGTGTGGAGCGGCTTCACCGCGCTCTGCGGGGTCGCCACCAGCTTCTGGCAGCTGTTCGCCTTCCGGCTCGGCGTCGGCGTGGGTGAAGCGGGCGGCGTCGCGCCGTCCTATGCGATGATCGCCGACTACTTCCCCCCGGAGCGCCGCGCCCGCGCGCTCGCGATCTACTCGCTCGGCATTCCGGTCGGCCTCGCGCTCGGCGCGCTGCTCGGCGGCTTCATTGCTGCGAGCGTCGACTGGCGCACGGCGTTTCTGGTCGTCGGCGTTGCCGGCATCGTGCTCGCGCCGATCTTCCGCCTCCTGGTGCGCGAACCCGCGCGCGGCGGCGCCGATCGGGTCAGCAGCGCCACCACCGAGCGCGCGCCGCTCGCCGCCGTCTTCCCGATCCTCGCGCGCAAGCCGAGCTTCTGGCTGATGGCGTTCGCCGCGGCGTTCAGCTCGATGTGCGGCTACGGCCTCGCCTTCTGGACGCCCTCCATGCTGATCCGCTCCTACGGCTTCTCGCTGTGGGAGGCATCGCAGTTCATGGGCGGGCTGCTCCTGATCGGCGGCACGCTCGGCGTCTTCGCGGGTGGCTGGTTCGCCGACCGGCTGGGGACACGCGATCGCGGCGTGTACGCGAAGCTGCCCGCGACTGCCTGGGCGATCACCGTGCCGCTATTCGCGCTCGGCTTCTGGTCGTCCTCGCCGTGGAGCGCGTTCGCGTTCCTCCTCATCCCGAACGGGCTCAACATCCTGTGGCTGGGCCCGGTCACCACCGCGGTCCAGAACCTCGTCCCCGCGCACATGCGCGCGACCGCGTCCGCCTCGTTCCTGTTCATCAACAATCTCATCGGGCTTGGGATCGGATCGTGGGTGATGGGCGCGATGTCGGACGCCATGACGCTCCGCTTCGGCGCGGAGGCGCTGCGATACTCGATGATGGCGGCGCTCAGCTTCTACGTGGTGGCAAGCGGGCTCATGTACCTGGCGGTCAAGCCGCTGCGCAAGGACTGGGTGGAGGCGTGAGGCGCGCCGTGCCTCGCACGGTACGGCCGCCCGCTCACCGCTCCCGCGTCGCCGCGAAGGTCACGTCCGGGTAGCGGTCCGCCACATAGCCTACCTCCCACGCGCTCTTGGCCAGGAACACGGGGTTGCCGTCGCGATCCTTGGCCATCGCGCCCTTGTTCAGATCGACGAACGCCTTGAGCTTGGCCGGATCGCTCGCGCTGATCCAGCGCGCCGTGTCATAGGGCGACGGCTCCAAGCCAGCCGCGACCTTGTACTCCGCATCGAGGCGGCTGAGCAGCACGTCGAGCTGGAGTTGCCCGACCACGCCGATGATCCAGTTCGACCCGATCTCCGGATAGAAGACCTGGGTCACGCCTTCCTCCGCCATGTCGTCCAGCGCCTTGCGCAGCTGCTTGGTCTTGGTCGGGTCCTTCAGCGCGACGCGCCGCAGGATCTCGGGCGCGAAGTTGGGCAGCCCGGTGAATCGCACGTCGGCCCGCTCGCTGAGCGTATCACCGACCCTGAGCGTGCCGTGATTGGGAATGCCGATGATGTCGCCCGGATAGGCTTCGTCCGCCAGTTCGCGCTGCTGCGCGAAGAACAGGATCGGCGAGTGGATCGCGATCGGCTTGCCGTGGCCGGTGGGCGTCAGCTTCATGCCGCGCCTGAAGGTGCCCGACACCAGCCGCATGAAGGCGATGCGGTCGCGGTGGTTCGGGTCCATGTTCGCCTGCACCTTGAACACGAAGCCTGTGACTTCCGGGTGCTCCGGTTCGACCGGCGCGGGCTCCGCCGGCAGCGCGTGCGGCGGCGGCGCGTGCGTGGCGATAGCGTCGATCAGGTCGTCAACGCCGTATTCGCGGAGTGCGGACCCGAAGAACACGGGCGTCAGGTCGCCGTGCTGATAGGCCTCAACGTCGAAGTCCGGGTAGCCGACCTGCGCCAGCTCCACTTCCTCCTGCACCGCCGTGGGCAGCGCGGCCGTGGCGTCGCCGATCCGGTGCAGCCCCTCGTACGTGCCGCCCATTCCGATCGGCCACATTCGCGGCGAGACGTCGAGCGCCAGCTTGTCGGCGATCTCGTCGAGCAACGCGAACGGCGACAGTCCCTCGCGGTCGACCTTGTTGATGAAGGTGATGATCGGCACGGAGCGCAACCGGCAGACCTCGAACAGCTTGCGCGTCTGCGCCTCGATACCGCGCGCGGCGTCGATCACCATGATCGCGGAATCGACCGCGGTCAGCGTCCGATACGTGTCCTCGGAGAAATCCTCGTGCCCCGGCGTGTCGAGCAGGTTGAAGGTGATGCCCTGCCGCTCGAACGTCATCACGCTCGACGTGACGGAGATGCCGCGCTGCTGCTCGATCTTCATCCAGTCCGACCGCGCGCGCCGCGCCTGCCCCCGCGCCTTGACCTCGCCGGCCAGGTGGATCGCGCCGCCCTTCAGCAGCAGCTTCTCGGTAAGTGTCGTCTTGCCCGCATCGGGGTGGGAAATGATCGCGAACGTGCGGCGGGGGGAAGCGGTGGTCAAAAGGAGATCCCGTTCGTGCTGAGTAGCGACTGAGCGCAGTCGAAGGCGCGTATCGAAGCACCGCGTTGGGCATGTCCTTCGATACGCCGCTTCGACAAGCTCAGCGGCTACTCAGGACGGACGGTTTTGGGAAGTCAGCGTAGCAAAGTCACCCGCATCCCGAACGTCCGCACCTCACCCGGCGCGAGCCGCATGATGCCCGGCTTGTCCCAGATCTCGCCCGTGAAACCGGCCGGGTCTGCGTAGCCCCACCACGGCTCGACACAGACGAACGCCGCGCCCGGCTTGGTCCACACGCCGAGCGCCGGCGCGTCCCACTCGATCCTGAGCTGTCCGTAGGTCAGCCCGCGCGAGACGACGGCGGTCCAGATCAGCGCATCGTCCGCGAACAACTCGTCGCGCAAGTCCAGCGTGCGCCCGTCCAGCGGAGTCGGCCGCTCGCCAGCGATCAGGCCGGCACCGTCGAGCACCTTGACCACGCCCTCCTCCGCATCGAACACCATCGTCGCGGCGGCTCGCTCGGCGCCGGGCAGCGGCCAGGCCAACGCGGGATGGTAGCCGAAGCTTGCCGGCAGGTCGCGGTCGCCCGGGTTGGTCAGCGTCGCCGTCATCGTCAGCGTCGCGTCCTCGACAACGAAGGCCTGCTCCAACGCGAACGCGAAGGGATAGTCTGCCCGCGTCGCGTCGCTGTCGACCAGCCGAAAGCGCGCCGACGCGTCGCCCGACTCAACCACCTCGAAGTTCGAACGCCGCGCGAAGCCGTGCTTCGGCATCGCATACTCTGCCCCGTCGATGCGGTAGCGGTCCTGCGCCAGCGCGCCGACGATCGGGAACAGCAGCGGCGCGCGCCCCGTCCAGAACGCCGGGTCCGCGTTCGTCATCAGCTCGCGGCCTTGCTGGTCGCGCAGGTGCGTCAGCTCCGCTCCGTGCGGATTGATCTCGGCGGTGAGCGCGCCCGAGCCGATGGTGACGAGGTCGGCCATCACCCCCCCCGGTGCACCGCGAACGCCTGCCAGGACTGGTTCACCGGCATCAGCTCCAGCGCGTTGACGTTGAGGTGCGGCGGCTGGGTCGCGACCCACAGCATCGCCTCGGCGATGTCCTCCGCGGTCATCGGGTTCACGCCCTTGTAGAGCGTGTCCGACGCCTCCTGGCTGCCGGTGCGGACGGCCGTGAACTCGGTCTCGACCATGCCCGGCTCGATGGAGGTCACGCGCACGCCGGTCCCGTGCAGGTCGGCGCGCAGGTCCAGGCTGAACTGGCGCACGAACGCCTTGGTCGCCGCGTACACGTTGCCGCCCGGATAGGGATAGGTCGCGGCCACCGACGACAGGTTGATGATCGCGCCGCGCCGCTCGACCAGGCCGGGCAGCAGCTTGTGCGTGATCGAGACCAGCGCGGTCACGTTGGTGTCGATCATCGTCCGCCAGTTGCTGAGCGACGCCTTGTGTGCCGGCTCCAGCCCCAGCGCGAGGCCCGCATTGTTGATCAGCAGGTCGATGGCGGCGAACGAGCCAGCGAGCGAGTCCAGTGCGGCATCGCGCGCGTCATCGTCGCGGACGTCGAACGTCAGCGTGCGAACGCGCTCGCCTTCGATCGCTGCCAGCCGGTCGGCCCGCCGTCCGGTCGCCACCACATGCCACCCGGCGTCGGCGAAGGCGCTCACCGCCGCCCTGCCGATCCCCGCCGTCGCACCCGTCACCAATACCGTCGGCATCGTCACCTCCGTCATCCCCGCGCAGGCGGAAATTCATTGCCGCTAACCAACGTGAGACCCACGCCAGCTAGCCAGAACCCGTGCCCGCCTGCGCGGGCATGACGCTGTGAGGCGATCAGCCCCTCAACGTCGCGCCAAGCTTCGCCGCCGCGGCGACCACCTTGTCGGCGATCGCTTTCAGCGCCTCGTCGGTGAAGCTCTTGGCGCCCGGCTGCAGCGTCACTTCAATCGCCAGGCTGGTCTGCTCGTCCTTAACGAAGCGATCGAACAGCCGCGTGTCGACGATCGCCGTCTTGTCGGCCCCCTTTACCGCCCGCACCAGGTCGCCCGCAGCGAGCTCCGCCGGCACCAGGAAGGCGAAGTCGCGGGTGACCGGCTGGAGCGCCGGCGGCGTGTAGGCCGCACGCATGAACCCGCTCGCGCGCTTCGCCGGCAGCGCATCGAGGTAGATCTCGACCGCCGCGACTGCTCCGGACAGGTCAAAGGCCTTGAGCACACCGGGATGCAGCACGCCGAACCGCGCCAGCACCGTCTTGGGCCCGAGCCGGAGCGTGCCGGACTGACCGGGGTGCCACTCCTCGCCCGCCTCGCCCATCACCTGCAGGTTGGCGACGGGCGCGCCGGCAGCGGCGAGCAGCGCCAGCGCCTCGGCCTTGGCATCAAAGGCGTCGAACGACTGCGCCTTGCCCGCCTGCCAGTCGCGCCCACGCGCCTCGCCGGCCAGCACGACACCCAATGCCGGATGCTCGCCGTCGCCCAGGTACCGGCGGCCGATTTCGAACAGCCGGATCGTCGTCGCGCCGCGCTTCGCGTTGCGCTCCGCCGCCGCGAGCAGGCCCGGCAGCAGCGACGGGCGCATGACCTTCAGCTCCTCGCTGATCGGATTGGTCAGCGTCCAGACGCCGCCGCCGAACGCCGCCGCCTGATCCTCGGCGATAAAGCTCCAGGTCACCGCCTCCGACAGCCCGCGCGCCGCCGCCGTGCGGCGCACCACGCGCTCCAGCTTCTGCTCCGGCGTCGCGGTCGGGCGCGCGACGCCCGGTACGCGCGGCAGGGGCACGGCGGGCACCTTGTCCAGCCCGGCGATGCGGATCACTTCCTCCACCAGGTCGGGGGCACCTTCCACGTCACGGCGCCAGCTCGGCACGGTCACCGGCCACGGCCGCTCCACCGTCGCGAACAGCGCGTCGCTGTAGGCATCGGCATGATCGATCGCGCCCATGGTGAAGCCGAGCGACAGCAGGATGCGCGCCTGCTGCTCCGGCGGCACGTGCAGCCCGCCGAGCGTGTCGCAGAGGTGCGGGTCGTACAGGATGACGTGCTTGGTCGCGGGCGGCGCTCCGGCGCGCGTGATGCCGCTCGGCGTGCCGCCGCACAACTCGACCACGAGTTGCGTCGCAATCGACAGACCCTGGTCCAGGAACGCCGGATCGACCCCGCGCTCGAACCGCGTCCGTGCGTCACTGGTCAGCAGCAGCTTCTGCCCGGTCCGCGCGATGTTCTCCGGATCGAAGTAAGCACACTCGATCAGCACGTCCGTCGTCGTGTCGGACACGCCCGAATGCTCGCCGCCCATGATCCCGCCGATGTCGTGGACCTCTCGGTCATCGGCGATCACCGTCATCGTGTCGTCGAGCGCGTAGGTCTTGCCGTTCAGGGCCAGCACCTGTTCACCCGGATGCGCCTTGCGGGCGACCAGAGTGCCGCTGAGCTTGGCCCGATCATAGACGTGTAGCGGACGGCCCAAGTCGATGGAGACGAAATTTGTAATGTCGACAAGGGCGCTGATCGGCTTCTGTCCGATCGCCTTCAACTGGCGCGCGATCCACCAAGATCCCTCGCCGTTCGTCACGCCCGACACGGCTTGCGCGTAAAAGGCGGAGCAACCGTCCGGATCGAGCGTCGCGACATCGGGACCGCCACCGTCGCCTGGCACGGGATCGACGTTGCTCATGTGATATGCCGCAGCAAGCGGCTTCAGCGTCCCCAGCCCCGCCGCCGCCAGGTCGCGCGCGATGCCGCGCACGCCCATGCAGTCCTGCCGGTTCGGCGTCACGCTGATGTCGAACACCGGGTCGTTCAGCCCGGCATAGTCGGGGTACGGTGTCCCGACCGGCGCATCGGCAGGCAGCTCGATGATGCCCTCATGCCCTTCGCCGATCTGCAACTCGCGCGCGGAGCACATCATGCCGCGCGATTCGACGCCGCGGATCGCCGCGACCTTCAGCGTGATGTCGGCACCCGGCACATAGGCGCCTGGCGGGCCGAACACGCCGACGAGGCCCGCACGCGCGTTAGGCGCACCGCACACCACCTGCATCGGCCCGTCACCGGCATCGACCGACAGCACCTGCAGCTTGTCCGCCTCCGGGTGTCGCTCCGCGGTCAGCACGCGGGCGACGCGGAAATCGGCGAGGGCCGCGCCGGGGTTGGCGACGCCCTCCACCTCCAGCCCGATGCGAGTCAGCGTGTCGGCGACCGTATCGACGCTCGCATCCGTGTCCAGATGCTGTTTCAGCCAGCTCAGCGTGAACTTCATGCGCCCACTCCCCCCGAGAGCGTCGGTACGTCGAGCGCGCCGAAGCCATAGTGGCGCAACCAGCGCAGGTCACCGTCGAAGAAGGCGCGCAGGTCGTCCATTCCGTATTTGAGCATAGCCAGCCGGTCGATCCCGCACCCGAAGGCGAAGCCCTGCCAGACGTCGGGGTCGTAGCCGCCGGCCGCGATCACCTTGCGGTGGACCATGCCGCTGCCGAGCACTTCCATCCACCCATCGCTGCCGCCGATCACCCGCTTGCCGTTCTGGATCGTGTAGCCGACATCGACCTCCGCCGACGGTTCGGTGAACGGGAAGTAGCTCGGGCGCAGCCGCAGCACGATGTCGTCGCGCTCGAAAAACGCCTTCAGGAACGTCTCCAGCGTCCACTTCAGGTGCCCCATGGTGATCCCGCGATCGATCACCAGCCCCTCGACCTGGTGGAACATCGGCGTGTGCGTGGCGTCGCTGTCGCTGCGGTAGGTGCGTCCGGGCGCGATGATCCGCACCGGCTTGTCGCCACCTGCCGCCAGCATAGCACGGATCTGCACGGGGCTAGTGTGCGTGCGGAGGACCATGCGCTCGGACGCGCCAGCGGCAGAGCCGCCGTCGTCGGTCGCCGCTTGAGCGGCGCCGGCCGTGCTCGTGCCAATGCGCTCCACGTAGAATGTGTCGTGCATGGCTCTTGCAGGATGTGTCTCCGGGATGTTGAGCGCGGTGAAGTTGTGCCAGTCGTCTTCGATCTCCGGCCCCGTCGCGACCGCAAAGCCGAGGTCGGCGAAGATTTCGGCGAGCTCGTCCATGACTTGGGCGACCGGGTGGACGTTGCCCGGCGGCGGCAGGTCGACCGGCAGCGTCAGGTCGATCCGCTCGGCCGCGAGCCGCGCGTCGAGCACCGCCTGCTCCATCCGCGTCTTCCGCTCGGCAATCGCGCTGGTCACCGCCTCGCGGAGGCCGTGGATGCGCGGGCCGGCGGCCTGGCGCTCCTCCGGGCTCATCGCTCCCAGCGTCTTCAGCAACACGGTGACGCACCCCTGCTTGCCGAGCGCATGGACGCGCACCGCATCAAGCGCATCAAGCCCCGCCGCCGCATCGATCGCGGCGAGCAGGTCGGTCCGGAGCTGGTCAAGGTCGGTGGTCATGATCTTCCGTTCAGGTGGACGGTAGGGCCGAACCGCATGCCGCCGCTGCCGTCAAGCGGGCGAACGGCTGGGCAGACTAGATTCGGCTGCCCAGCAGCGCCGCGCCGAAGCCGATAAAGAGCGTGCCGGTCAGCCGGTTGAACAGCCGCTGCCGCGCAGCCGGCGCTAGCCAGGCGGCCAGCGAGCGACCGCTCTGCGCATAGACGCCGAACCAGAACGCCTCGATGACCGCGAAGCTCGCGATCAGGACCGCCAGCTGCGGCCCGAACGGTCGGTCCGTGTCGATGAACTGCGGGAACAACGCCGCGGCGAAGACGATCAGCTTGGGGTTCGACAGCCCGGTCGCGAGGCCCGTCGCGTAGAGCGCGCGGAGCGACCGCGTCCGCGGCACCTCCACGGTACCGGCACCGACCGGCGCCCGCCACGCCTTTACCCCCAGCCAGATCAGGTAGGCGACGCCTGCGTAGCGCAGCACGTCGTAGAGTCGCGGCGATGCTTTCAGCAGCGCGCCCAGCCCCATCGCCGAGGCGAACAGGCACAGCAGCACCGCGGTCATCAGTCCTGCCATCGAGGCAAGCGTGCGCCGCCGGCCGTGCTGGATGCTGTTGACCATGACGTGGAGCATATTCGGCCCCGGCGTGGCCGAGATCAGGAAAACGGCCGTCACGTACAGCCACCAAGTGTTCCACGCCACTGATCCAACCTCCCGGAAACGAAAAGGGGCGCCGAAGCTTCTGCCCCGGCGCCCCTCTCGTGCTTCGCTCTTCAGTCCGCGTCAGGCGGCCTGGGGCAGTGCCGCCTTCACCTGCGCGACGATCGCGCTAAAGGCCGCGCCCTCGTGCATGGCGATGTCGGCCAGGACCTTGCGGTCGAGATCGAGGCCCGCCAGCTTCAGGCCGTGCATGAACTGCGAATAGGTCAGCCCCTCGGCGCGGACGCCGGCGTTGATGCGCTGAATCCACAGGCCGCGGAACGTCCGCTTCTTAACCTTGCGGTCGCGATACGCGTACTGACCCGCCTTTTCGACGGCCTGCCGCGCGATGCGGATGGTGTTCTTGCGACGGCCGAAATAACCCTTCGCCTGTTCCAGGATCCGCTTGTGCTTCGCCTTGGTGGTCGTGCCACGCTTCACTCGTGCCATGGTTCAGGCGCTCCTTACTTCAGGCCGTACGGCGCCCACGCCTTGACGTGAGCCACGTCGGCGTCGGCGAGCACGCTGGTGCCGCGGTTCTGGCGGATGTACTTCGCATTGTGGCTGATCAGGCGGTGGCGCTTGCCCGCGACACCGTGCTTGACCTTGCCGGTGGCGGTGAACTTGAAGCGCTTCTTCACCCCACTCTTGGTCTTCAGCTTGGGCATTTCTCGTCCTTTCGCTCAGGCGATTTTCGAGCAGCCCTGGCAGCCCACACTGGCCAGGCGGCTCATCCAGCAAATCGCGGAAGTGGGCGCCGTTAGCCGAAGGGCGCCCCAATTGCAACGGCCAGCGGAACCACCCACGCTCCCGCGCGGTTGACACCGTTACATGACCGACACGACCGCGCCCGTAGCTTTCCCCGCGCGTCCCCGTCAGATCGGGCGGCCGGCCGCGGTCGCCGTGTCGGCGCTCGCGACCCTGATCGGCCTCCTGGTGCTCGCCTGGGCGGTGCTGTTCGTCACCAGGGGACGGTTCCTGAAGCATCCGTTTGAGCGGATCGTCGGCGGACTCACCCACCGCGAGGTGCGGGTCGGCGGCGACTTCCAGCTCTACTTCGCGCCGTTCCGCCTGAAGTTCTACGCTGAGCGCCTGTCGATCGACAATCCGTCGTGGGCCACCCGCCCGGAGCTGTTCACTGCCGACCGCATCGACGCGCGAGTTGCGCCGCTGTCGCTGCTGTTCGGCAAGCGCCGGCTCTACTCGCTCGATCTGCATCGCGGCGCGATCGACCTGGAGTGGACCGCCGACCACCGCACCAATAGCTGGACGTTCAGCGAGAAGAAGGGCGGCGAGCCGCTCGCCTTTCCGCGGATCGACGTGGCGCGGGTGCGGGGCACCACGCTCCGCTACCTCGACCCACGCATGCGCCTGCTCGCAAACCTTCGGATCGACGACATCGTCTCGCAGGACGCGCGGATCGGCCGCGCCGTCGGCGTACGCGGCACCGGCCGGGTCCGCGACACGCCGTTCCGGGTCGCGGCGCAACTGCTCTCTCCCGATGCGACCGCCAACCGCGGCGAGAACAAGCTGACGCTGCGCGCCTGGGCGGCGAACAACGTGGTCGACGTGAGCGGCACCCTGCCCTCCATCGCGGACATCGAGGAGGTACCGCTTCAGACCCGCGCGCGTGGTCGCAACATGGCCGATCTGCTCGGCATCATCGGCGTCGCGATCCCCAACACCCGCAGCTATCGGCTGCGCGCGCAGATGGTGAAGGACGGGGAGGCGTACCGCTTCACCCGCATGGCCGGCGTCTTCGGCGCGAGCGACGTGGCCGGCCAGCTGACCGTCACCAACGGCGAGCGGCTCCACCTCGATTCGACCCTGACGACCCGCCGCCTCGACATCATCGATGCCGCGCCGTTCATCGGCTACAATCCCGACATCGTCGCGACCCGCGGCGCGGTCGCCGCCGCCGCCGCGACCGGCGCCGCGCCGGCCCGCGTCCTCCCCGACGCGACCTTTCCGGTCGCGCTGATGCAGCAGTTCGACGCCGACCTGAAATGGACGGTGCGCGCCGTTCGCTCGCGCAATCTGCCGATCTCGAACATCGACCTGACGCTCGACCTCGAACGCGGTCGCCTCGCGCTGTCGCCGCTGTCCTTTGCCATGGCGCGGGGCAATGTCGCCGCCGACGTGATCTTTGACACGCGCCTCCGCCCGACCGCGGCGAGCTACGACATTCGCCTCGCGCCCACGCCGATGGGCCGACTGCTCGCCGGCTATGGCGTGGCGGAGGCTGGCACGTCGGGCACGATCAGGGGCCGCATCGAGCTGAAGGGCCGCGGCGACACCATTCACGACACGCTCGCCTCCTCGGCCGGGCGGATCGCCTTTGTCATGCCGGCCGGCACCTTCTGGACCCGCAACATCCAGCTGTCCGAACTCGATCTCGGCACCTTCGCGCAGAAGATGTTCGAGGGACGGCTGAAGGAGCCGGTGCAGATCAATTGCGGGCTGATCGGCTTCACCGTGCGGCGCGGGGTGGCGGCCGCCGACCCGATCCTGATCGATACGCGCAAGAACGTGATGCTTGGGCGCGGCGGCTTCTCGTTCCGCAACGAGACGATCGATCTCGCCTTCCGCGCCGACTCCAAGAAGTTCAGCCTGTTCGCCGGCCAGTCGCCGGTCGGGATCGGCGGCGTCTTCTCGGCGCCGAGCTTCAACGTGATCTCGCCCGAGCTGATCAGCCGCGCGGGTGTCGGGCTGGGCCTCGCGGTGGTCGCGAGCCCGCTCGCCGGTGTGCTCGCCTTTGTCGACGTGGGCGACGCCAAGTCGGCGGCCTGCGGCCCCGTGCTCGCCGGCGCGACCGCGCGAGCGCAGCGCACCAGCAAGGGCGAGCCGCGCGACGATGTCGGCCGCGGCACTACCGCCACTGCGGAGGACGGCCGCCGCACCAAGGGCGAGCGGCGCGAGCAGCGGAAGAAGTTCCTGGGGATCTTCTGAGCGGCCGGGGGCGCGTTCCGCGTCAGCCGATCACCCCTTCACCACGTCGGACAGCGGTGCGGCGGCTGCCTTCGTATGACGGGGCGTAGCAGTTCTCCCTAGTTCGTCACCCCGGACTTGATCCGGGGTCCCGCCTGCATCCAAGGTCGGGGGAAGAAGCGGGACCCCAGCTCAAGGCCGAGGTGACGGGATACTATTTCGGGAGGAACAGCAGTGATTGGACGACGCACGCTCATCGGGGCAGGCCTGGCTCTGGCCGCAACGCGCGCGGGCGCGGCCGTTCCGGACAGCAAGCCACGCGCGATCGACGCGCTGGTGCTTCCCGCAGGCTTCGGCGGCGTGATCGGCTACGGCCGGGGTGGTCGGCTCGTGCACCTGCGGTGCGCCGGGATGGCAGATGTCGAGGCCGGCCGACCCGTCACGCCCGCCACCCGCTTCCGCTGGGGATCGGCGTCCAAGTGGCTTGCGAGCGCGGCAGTGCTGCGGCTAGTGGACATGGGCCGGCTCGCGCTTGACGCGCCGGTCAGCCGCTACCTGCCCGACTTCCGCGCCGACACCGGCGCGCAGGTCCGGCTCGTCCACCTCCTCTCCAACACCAGCGGCATCCCCGACCTGCTCAGCCGCGAGGTCGCGTCGAACCCCGGCCTGCGCAGCTCGAACGCGAGCGCCGCGGCGATGGTGGCGCGCTTCGCCGATGGCGACCTCGCCTTCGCGCCGGGTAGCGGCTGGGACTATGCCGCGCTGAACTGGGTGATCATCGCCGCGATGGTGGAGCGGGTGACCGGTCAGCCGTTCGCGGACGCGCTGGAGCGGCTCGCAATCCGCCCGATCGGATTGCCGGACACGGGCTTCGCTCAGGCGGGTGCGCCGGAGATGCCTGCGCTCGCCGCGGCCTATGCCACGACCGCGCCGGTTGCGCGCAAGATGTCGCCGGCACCCGCCTTCATCGCCGCGACCGGCAACGTCGCCAGCACCGCTGCCGATGCGGTCCGCGCGGCGCACGGTATCTTCAACGGCCGACTGCTGCGACCGGCGTCCCGCGTAGCCCTCGCGACGGTACGCTGGCCGGCGGAGGCGTATGCGCTCGGCGGCCGGGTCCGAGACATCGCCGGCGCGCGCTGGGCGTGGGAAGCGGGCCGGGTCGGCGGCTACCGCGCGCTGATCGCGCACCGCCTGGGCAGCGACGAGACGGTGGTCGCCTTCAACAACACCGACGTTGCGCAGTCGACGATCGGCGGCTGGGTGGAGACGATCGCCCGCGCATGAGAAAGGGCATCCGGATTGCTCTGGACGCCCTCTCAGAACTACCTGAAGTGGTGAAGACTCAGATGCCGTTCGACAGGTTGGTGTCGGCATCGTTGGTGCGCAGGTCGGCGGCGACGTTGTCGGCCTGGTCCTCGACCGCATCGGCCTGGTTCTCGAGCGCCTCGGCACCCGCCTCAGTGGTCGCGTTGTCGGCCTGGTCCTCCAGGTTGTCGGCGATGTTGTCGGCGACCGCCTCGACATTGTCGGCAGCCTGCTCGGCCGGCGACGAGTTGCAGGCGCTGAGCGACACCAGACCGGCCGCGAGGCCGAGTGCAACGAGCTTCTTCATGGATTTCCCCTTTCCAACATGATCAGGGGCACAAATGCCGATCGTCGGCTTTGTTCCACAGGTGTGTCGATCAGTGACCGCGGCAGGCGAGCGCGTCCAGGATGTCCTCCACCCGCGCCGCGTCACCGGCGGCGATGACCTGCCCCACGCTGCCGGCGTGAAGCGGGTCGCCTGCCCAGTCGCACATCACTCCGCCCGCGCCCTCCACCACCGGCACCAGCGCGGCAAAATCGTGGAGCTTGAGCCCGCTCTCCACCACCACGTCGAGGTGACCGGAGGCGAGACAGGCGTAGTTGTAGCAGTCGCCGCCCAGCACCGTCGAGCGCACCGCCGCATCGAGATGTTCGAAGGCGTGGAGCTCGTCGTCGGCGAACAGCGCCGGGCTGGTGGTGGCGAGCAGCGCGTCCTTCAGCTCGCGGCACGCGCGGGTTCGCGCCGGCTGCCCGTTCAGCTCGGTCGCGCGGCCCGCCATCCCGACCCAGCGCTCACGCAGGATCGGCTGGTCGATGATCCCGAGCACGGGAAAGCCGCCGTCCATCAGCGCGATCAGCGTACCGAAGATCGGGCGTCCGGCGATGAACGCGCGGGTGCCGTCGATCGGATCAAGCACCCACTGCCGCCCGCTCGTGCCCTCGCTGGTCCCCTCCTCCTCGCCGTGCACGCCGTCGCGGGGGCGCTCGGCGGCGAGCAGGCGCCGCATCGCCGATTCCGCCTCGCGGTCGGCGCGGGTGACGGGGCTGTCGTCTCCCTTCATCTCCAGACCGAACTCGGCACGGAACAGTGGCCGGATCGCCGCCCCCGCAGCGTCGGCGAGGGCGTGGGCAAGGGCGAGATCGGACGTGCTGACGGTCATGGATCGCGCCTAGCGCGGGTCGGCGCTCGCGACTAGAGATTGCGCCGATGCGCCTGCTCCTGCTGCCCGCCCTGCTCGTCGCCACCCCCGCCGCCGCGCAGCTGCGCGTCGCACCGGAGCCGCCGGTTTCCGCCTCCGCGGCGCGTGGCGGCGTGTCGGTGTTCCTGGTCAACGAGGGCGCGGCTCCGGTTACTGGCGTTGCGCCCGAGCGGCTGGAGGTGGTGGCGCAGGACGGCAGCCGCCTGGCGATCGTGCCCGCCGAGCGCGCGCCCGCGAGCGTGCCCGCGAACGGCTTCGTCCGGGTCCGCTACCTGTCGGCGGGCGTGATCTCGGTCGGGCCGCCCCCGGCCGTCGCTGCGTCACCGGCCGCTGCCGCTCCGTCAGCGGTAGCGCCGCCGCCGGCCGCTCCACTGAACGCTCCGCCGCCCGCGCCCATGCGGACCACCGACCTTCCCCCCTCCGCCGCCGAGCCCGCGCCGCTGCCACCACCACCAGCTTCGCCACCGCCCAGTGCTGCGGCGCTGTCGCGCGATCCGGCGCCGCCGCTGCCGGCGGAAACCAGCGTCGCGTCTGGCAATGGCAGCTCATCCGCGTTCGTCGACCGGTTCAGCGCCTATGAGCCGATCTACGGCGCGATCGGGGTGGGCGACGCCGGCACCAAGCTCCAGGTCAGCTTCGCGCTCCGCCCGTTCGGAGGCACGGGCGCGCTGTCGCACTTTCGCTTCGCCTACACCCAGACGATGTTCTGGGCGACGGACCTGCCCTCCGGCCCGTTCCGCGCCACGACCTACAGTCCGGAGGCATTCTTCGACGTGCCCGTCGCCGACACGGCCCGCCTCGCCTTCGGCTACCGCCACGACAGCAATGGCGAGGGTGAGCGGACGTCGATCGACGCCAACCGCCTGTTCGTGCGCGCGGTAAAGACATGGGACCTGGGCAGCGGCTGGCAGGCCGAGCTCGTCCCGCAGGCGTGGGTCTATGTGGCGCAGCGCGGGCTAGGCCGCGACGTCGAGGATTACTGGGGCTTCACCTCGCTCAAGGCCTCGCTGCTCCAAAACAACGGGGTCAAGCTGTCCGTCGCCGCGCGCGGCAATCCGGGCACCGGGCGCGGCGCGGCGGAGCTGTTCGCCTCCTACCCGCTCCAGCGGCTCGGTGGCTTCGGCGTGTACCTGTTCGGTCAGGCGTTCGCCGGTTATGGTGAAGCGCTCGACGATTATCGCCGGCGCGAAAGTCACGCCCGAATCGGCATCTCGCTCACTCGTTGACCCACAGGAGAACCACCATGCGCCGCCTCCTCGCCCTCGTCGCCACCGCGCTCCTCGCCGTGCCCGCCAGTGCCGCGCTCGCACCCGGCGCCCGCGCGCCCGACTTCGCCACCCGCGGCGCGCAGGCGGGCAAGGTGCTGCCCGTGAAGCTCTCCTCCCTGCTCCGCCGCGGGCCGGTCGTGCTCTACTTCTTCCCCGCCGCCTACACCGGCGGCTGCAACGCGGAGGCGCAGGCCTTTGCGGAGGCCGTGCCGCAGTTTCAGGCTGCGGGCGCGATCGTGCTCGGCATGTCGGCGAACACGGTAGAGGTGCTGAAGGACTTTTCCGCCGAGAAGTGCGCGGGCAAGTTCATCGTCGCGAGCGCCGGGCCCAAGGTGGTCGCCGGCTACGACGTGGCGCTCGGCAAGGAGATCGACACGCCGCGCGGCAAGGTGAAGGCGACCAACCGCACCAGCTACGTCATCGCACGGGACGGGCGGATCGTCTCCGTCCACGCGAACCTGTCGCCCACCGACCACGTCAAGCAGACGCTGAGCGAGGTGCAGGCGCTGGCCCGGCGCAGCTGAGCCGAACTCGTTCTCAACCCGAAATTAGGGAACATCGTCTAAGCCGCACCTGACTAAGTAAGTGGCGCCCGCCGGTCGGGTGCCCAGGCGGGGTGGACGATGACGGGTGCAGTGGCTCGGGCAGGGGCGGCCGGGGTTGGATCGCGCAGGCTCTATGCGCAGATCGGCGAGTTCCTGGAGGCGCAGCGCCTGGAGCCCGATCCCGCCAACTACGCCTTCGCGCACGCGATCCTGAACAACCCCAGCGGCCCGCTTGCAAAGGCGGTCGCGGCGCTGACCGACGGCGGCGTGCGCCTGTCGGCCAAGGACATCGAGGACCTGGGCGTCGATGTGTCGACGACCGGTCCGGGCGAACGCGCGAAGACCGAGGGGCTGGTCGCGCAGACCCAGATGCAGGTTGAGGGATTCCACGACGTCGTCTCCGGCCTGCACGCCCATACCCAGGACTTCGGTCGTGACCTGGCGGCAGGCGCCGATGCCATCCGGGCCGCGGTCCCCACGGGTGTCGCGGCGCTCGAGGATGTGGTGCGGATCACCGCGACCATGGTGACCCGCGTCCAGTCGGCAGAGGCGCAGCTGGAGCATGCGACCCGCGAGGCCGCGGAGCTGCGCGCCAAGCTGGAGGAGGCGCGCGACAACGCCCGCCGCGATCCGCTGACCGAGTTGCCCAACCGCCGCGCGTTCGAGGAGCGCTTCGCTGAGGATGCCGCAACCGGCGCGCCGGTGTGGATGGCGGTGTGCGACGTCGATCACTTCAAGTCGGTCAACGACCGCTTCGGCCACGCGGTCGGCGACCGCGTGCTGAAGGCGATCGGCGCCGCGCTGTCGGAGGCCTGCGCCGGCCACTTCGTCGCCCGCTACGGCGGCGAGGAGTTCGTGGTGCTGCTCCGCGGGCTCGACGGCAGCGCCGCACGCGCGACCATGGAGGCGGCGCGCGTTACCGTCGAGAACAAGCGCTACAAGCTGCGCGAGAGCGACCAGCCGCTGGGTGCCGTGACGATATCCTCCGGCCTGACGCTCGCCCGCGACGGCGAAGGCGTGCGCACCGTGTTCGGCCGCGCAGACACCCTGCTCTACCGTGCGAAGTCGGACGGGCGGAACTGCGTTCGGGTGGACTGAAGCAACGGCCCGATTACTTCCTCTCTCCTCTGAGAGGGAGGTCGGCGGTGTTCGAGGCCTGAACTAAGCTGTCGACGCGCGATGTGGTGGCTGTGCCGCGTACATCGACCCACCCCCGACCACTCCCTTCCAGGGTAGGGCATGATTCCCGCCAACAGTTGGCGCGAAGTACGCCGCTCACATGGCGCGTACTTCCTTTCTTCAACGCCACCCGACGCAACTTCAATAACTTAGCGTTGTTGGCACGCCTCCTGCAAAACCCTAAGCATCGGCGCCGGATGGTCCGCCCGCCGAGTTCAGGAAGGAATTTTCCATGTTCGTCCGTCTCGAGAACTTCCAGCGCTCGACTGTCGCGATGCTCGGTTCGGTGGTCGTCACGATGATGCTCGTGATCGCAACCACGCCCGTGCTGCCGGTCGCCTGAGCCGCACTCCACAACCTTCTGCAAACAAAGGATCACCCCATGCTTCGCTCGTTCGCCATCGGCGTCGTCTCGTTCGCGACCACCGCGCTCCTGATCGCCGCCAGCACCTCGGCCACCGCCGGGATCATCGCATGATGCCGACGCCGGGCGGTGCCGGCAGGTCCTAACCTGCCGCGCCGCCCTCGTCCCCCTGCCGCCGCGTCTCGCTGGAAGGATCGCGGCCGATGAAGCTGATCTTCCCGTTCGTTTCCAGGATTGCCCAGGCGACCTCGCCGATGTGCGCGATCCCCGCCAGCCGCATCTCCGCCTCCACTTCATCCCGCGTCATCCGGTCACGCCGGAGGTTGGCCGCGAGTAACACGCCGTCCCGGATGATCACCCGCGGCTCGCCCTCCAGCACCTTGCGGAAGCGCGGGAACAGATAAGCCGCCCACCCGAGCACCAGCCCCCAGAAGGCGAAGGTGCAGATCGCGAGCGTCGCGCCGGTCAGACTAAAGTCGTTGTGCGTGATCCCCTGCTGGATCAGGTCGCCCATGACCACAGTCGTCACCAGCTCGAAGGGCGTCATCTGCCCGAGCTCCCGCTTGCCGAGCAGCCGCAGCAGCAGGTACACGACCGCGAACATCGCGGTGGCGCGCAGCACGATGTCCATCAGGGCAGGACCGTGACGCGGACCGGCATGCCGCCCAGCCGACGGTCGCCGTCATACAGCGCGATCTCGCCCGCGTTGCCGAGCGTGAGCGGCGGGTTGATCTGGCCGTCGACCTTCACGATCAGCGATTTGCCCGCGGCGAGCGGTCCGTAGTCGAAGCGGAAGGCGCCGTCGTTGAACTGCTCCTCGGCCGCGGCGGGCACCACCGTGTTGATCGTCATGTCCCGCCACAGCCGGGGCGACAGCGCGACGACCAGCTTGCCGATCGGCCGCCTGGCCGTCACCGCGACATGCATTTCAAAGAAGAGGCCGCTGCGCAGCGTCGTAGGCGTGGTGACGGTCAGTGTCGCTTTCGCGAACTCGGCGCGCCGCGGATCGGTCCGCGCGCCGCCGAGCAGCCCGCTCAACCCGAGCAGCATGACCGCGAGCAGCACGACCGTCGATACGAGGCTCGCGTGGCGGTGGAGCCCGCCACGCGGTTCGGCATGACCGGGAGCGATGCCATCGGGGTAGTCGAAGGTTCGCTGCGCCATCGCCACCTTCTAACCGTTACCGGAAAGCAACGATCTAACCTGCGTTCAGTTGCGGAACCGGAGGTGCGGGCGGCCGGTTCGTCGCGACATCGATGCAGGAGCACGCCCATGACCGAAACCGCCCCGATGATCCACGAGGATGCCCTGCCCGGCCATGAGTCCGAGTTGAAGCCGAAGCCCGAGTGGCAGCCGCGCTATCCCGGCTCGGGTCGGCTGGCCGGCAAGGTCGCGGTCGTGACCGGTGCCGACAGCGGCATCGGCCGCGCGGTCGCCGCGCTGTTCGCGCGCGAGGGCGCCGACGTCGCGGTCCTGTACCTGTGCGAGCACGACGATGCGGCGGAGACGCAGCGGATCGTCGAGGCGGAGGGTCGCCGCGCCGTCACGATCGCCGGCGACGTCGGCGACAAGGCGTGGTGCGAGACCGCGGTCGCGCAGGTGATCGACGCGTTTGGTCGCATCGACGTGCTGGTCAACAACGCCGGCGAACAGCACCCGGACAAGGACATCCGCGACATCACCGAGGAGCAGCTGAAGCGCACGTTCCAGACCAACATCTTCGGCATGTTCTTCATGGTGCAGGCCACCCTCCCGCATCTGAGCGAGGGTGCTGCGATCGTGAACTGCACCAGCGTGACCTCGTACCAGGGCGAGCCCGAACTGCTCGACTACTCCTCGACTAAGGGCGCGATCACCGCCTTTACGCGCGCGCTGTCGCAGAACCTGGTCGAGAAGGGCATTCGCGTGAACGCGGTTGCACCGGGACCGATCTGGACGCCGCTCAATCCGATGGGCGGCGCGAGCCCTGAGAAGCTGGAAAACTTCGGCGAGAAGACGCCGATGGGTCGCCCCGGCCAGCCCAACGAGGTCGCGCCGTCGTTCCTGTTCCTCGCGTGCGAGGATTCGAGCTACATGTCGGGCCAGGTGCTCCACCCCAACGGTGGAACGGTGGTGAACGGGTAGCAGCCCAAGTCGTCATGCCAGCGCAAGCTGGCAACTTTCGCGGCAAGCGTACCGCCGCTGCCGCGGGAGGTTCCAGCCTGCGCTGGAGTGACGACTAGTTGGTGGCACGGGGCGTTTGCGTCCCGGCTAAACAGGTCGGGGTGACGATCCCTGATCTACGCCGGCACCGTCGCCCCGACCGGACCGATGTCGGCCGGGGTGCCGCGGGAGTAGGTGCCAGTCAGCAGCCCGGCGGCGAGCACCCGGCCGCGCATCGCGCGAACGATCTCGCCGCGGCTCGGCGTGTCCTTCGGCTCCTGCCCGTCCGCGAGCGCGAACAGTTGAAAGGCGTAGCGGTGCTCGCCGTGCCCGGTCGGCGGGTCGGGCGGTAGCCAGCCCTCGCGACGATAGCTGTTGCGACCGACGTCGCCCTCTGCTCCGCCCGCGCCGTCCGCGACGATCGCGCCCTCCTCCAGCTTGCCGTCACCGGCCGGCAATCCCCAAATCACGGCATGGACGAGCGGGGTCGGGGTCGGCGCATCGGCATCCTCGACCAGCAGCACCAGCCGCGTCGCCTCGGCCGGCACGCCGGTCCAGAACAGCGGCGGCGACACGCCCGCGCCGTCCGCAGTGAACCGCTCCGGCAGGCGCGCGCCGTTCGCAAACGCCGGGCTGCGCAGATCGATCGCGGTGAAGCTGCCCAGCCCCTCCTGCACGATGGCGAGCTTGTCCGTGCCCGCGCGCACGCCCTTCAATGCCTTGCCGAGCCAGTGCGGGATATGTTCGAGCATCGGGCCTCTCTCCTGCGTCTTAACAGCGACGGTGCAACGCGTGCGGCGGCGCTACAGGTCCAGCTTCTCGTAGTCGGCGGGCGGCGAGATCACCTCCATCCGCTCGGCCAGCAGCGGGCGGAAGCTCGGGCGGCTCTTCATGCCGACATACCAGCGCTTGGCCTGCTCGTGGCTCTTCCAGTCAATCCCGCCGAGATAGTCGGCGACGGAGATCTGCGCCGCGGCCGCGAGATCGGCGAGGCTCATCGTGGCACCCGCCAGCCAGGTGCGGTGATCGAGCAGATAGTCGATATAGTCGAGGTGCCCGACCGCGGCCTTCATCGCCTCGCGCAGCATCCCGGCGTCCGGCGTCATCCGGTGTACCAGCCGCTTGACCATCCGCTCCTCGAGCAGCGGCGCGGTGATCTCGCGAAAGAACTGGGTGTCGAACCAGGCGACCAGCCGGCGGATCTCCGCACGGTTGGCGGCCGTCCCGTTGATCATCGACGCCTTCTCGACCGTCTCCTCGAAATACTCGCAGATCGCGGCCGAATCGATCAACGGCATGCCGCCGCGCTCGGTATCGATCATGACCGGCGTCTGACCCGCCGGATTCATGTCGAGGAACTCGTCGCGCCGCAGCCACGGCGACTCGCGTACCGGCTCATAGCCGACGCCCTTCTCCGCCAGCAGCAATCGCACCTTGCGCGAGAAGGGGCACAGGGGGAATTGGTAGAGCTGCCACATGGATCATTGCTTAGACGGGTTCCGCAGGCGACGGGAAGGGGGACGCGTGAACTATCTGGCGGCGGCGGACCGGCGCGGCGCGCTGCTGCTCCTCGCACTGTTCGCGGTGGGGCTGGGCCTGCCCGATCTCGACCAGCTGCTCCCGCTCGGCCACCGCAGCGCGCTCACCCACAGCATGCTGCCGCTCCTGCTCGCGGTGCTGCATCCGGAGCGGCGACTGCTGGTGCCGGGCCTGGCGCTCGGCATCGGCGTCCACCTGTCGGCCGACAGCTTCCCCAATGTCATGACCGGCTATGCGACCGTGAAGCTGCCGCTCGCGGGATCGATCGGCCGGACGGCATCCTACCTGTGGCTCGGTGCGCATGCGCTCGGCTGCCTGATCGTCGGCACGCTCGGCGCGTTCAGGGTGCTGCCGCGCGGCGTCGCGCTGCTCGCGCTCGGTGCGGTCGCGGCGGGTGCCGCGGCCTATCTGTTTGTCACCGACGGTGGTTGGCCGGCGCTGCTGCTCTACGGCGGGGCGGGCACCGCCGCGTGGCGCTGGCGTCAGTCGCGAGGCGCGTAGAGGCTGGCGAGCGGTGCGAGCGCCCGGGCGAGCCGCCCGGCGGTCCGGCCGAGCTCCTGCGCACCCATCGCCACGTCACCTGCGGCGTTGCCGGCGCGCTTGACCGATGACCGCGTGTTCTCGCGCAGGCGGCGCTCGAAATCCGGATCGCTCCGCCGCTTGAGGTCGCGCAGCGTCGCATTGCGGGCGACCTCCGTCTCCGGATCGACCGCATGCGCAAACGCACCCACCTTGGTGTCGAGCACGATGCCGGCCAGCGCCGAGATCGCCGCGGCGACCCCCTCCTGCATCACCGGATCCTGCAGGCGATCGGCGACTCGGGCCACGTCGGGCGCGGCATCCTGGGCGACAGCCGGCGAGGCGAGCAGCAAGGCCGGCAGGGCGAGAGCAAGCGTACGCATGGTCGCAAATCTAATCACTTAGGCGATTCGACGCAAACCCTAGCTCCCCTCCCTGGCAGGGAGGGGAGAAGCTACTCCGCCGCGACCATCTCCTCGGCCGCATCGCTCAACGGATGCGCCAGGCGCGATACCATCTCCTTTGGGCACACCTGCCAGAAGCGCGCGCGTGCCCGGGCCCAGTCCTCCAGCAACCCGCGCGCCCACTTGCTGTCGGTCGCGGCGACGTGCGCCTCGACCAGCGAGCGAAGCACCTGCTCCCAGTGCGCCGAGGCGAGCCGTTGCCAGATGATCGTCTCGCCGTTGGCCCGCCGCGCGAACTCGTCGCGCTCGTCGTAGACGAACGCCATGCCGCCGGTCATGCCCGCGCCGAAGTTGGTGCCGACCCGCCCCAGCACGACCGCGGTGCCGCCGGTCATGTACTCGCAGCCGTTGGCGCCGCAGCCCTCGACCACCACGCTCGCGCCCGAGTTGCGGACGGCGAAGCGCTCGCCCGCCTGTCCCGCCGCGAACAATCGCCCGCTGGTCGCGCCGTAGAGCACGGTGTTGCCGATGATGGTGTTGTCCTGGCTGGAGAGTGGCGAGCTGACCATCGGCCGTACCGCGATGACCCCGCCCGACAGGCCCTTCCCCACATAGTCGTTCGCGTCGCCGAACACCTCCAGCGTGATGCCCTTGCACAGGAATGCGCCCAGGCTCTGCCCGGCGGACCCGCGCAGCCGCACGGTGACGTGCCCGTCCTCCAGCGTCGACATGCCGAAGGCGCGTGTCACTTCGCTCGACAGGCGGGTGCCAACCGCGCGGTGCGTGTTGCGGACCGAGTAGGTCAGCTGCATCTTCTCACGACGGCTGAAGACGGCCGCCGCATCCTTGATCATCTGCGCATCCAGACTGTCCGGCACCTCGTTGCGGAAGGTGCTGAGCGAGAAGCGCCGCTCCGCGTCGGTCGCGTCGACCTTGGCGAGGATCGGGTTGAGGTCGAGGTCGTCTAGGTGCTCGGCCCCGCGGCTGACCTGGCGCAGCAGCTCGGTCCGCCCGATCACCTCGTCGAGTGACCGCACGCCCAGTCGCGCCAGGATCTCGCGCACTTCCTCCGCGATGAAGGTCATCAGGTTGATGACCTTCTCCGGCGTGCCGGTGAACTTGGCACGCAGCCGCTCGTCCTGGACGCACACGCCTACGGGACAGGTGTTGGAGTGGCACTGCCGCACCATGATGCAGCCCATCGCGACCAGCGACAGCGTGCCGATGCCGTACTCCTCCGCCCCCAGAATCGCGGCGATGACGATGTCGCGGCCCGTCTTGAGCCCACCGTCGGTGCGCAGGCGGATGCGCCCGCGCAGGCCGTTGAGGGTCAGCGTCTGGTTGACCTCGGAAAGGCCCATCTCCCACGGCGTGCCCGCGTACTTGATGCTGGTCTGCGGGCTGGCACCGGTGCCGCCGTTGTGGCCGGCGACCAGGATGACGTCGGCATGCGCCTTGGCCACGCCCGCCGCGACCGTGCCGATCCCGGCCGAGCTCACCAGCTTGACGCAGACGCGAGCGCGCGGGTTGATCTGCTTCAGGTCGTAGATGAGCTGCGCCAGATCTTCGATCGAGTAGATGTCGTGATGCGGCGGGGGCGAGATCAGGCCAACGCCAGGCGTCGCGTGGCGCAGCTTCGCGATCAGCTCGGTCACCTTGAAGCCGGGCAGCTGCCCGCCCTCGCCCGGCTTCGCGCCCTGCGCCACCTTGATCTCGATCTCGTCGCACGCGCCCAGATACTCGGCGGTCACGCCGAAGCGGCCGGAGGCGATCTGCTTGATCGTCGAATTGGCGTTGTCGCCGTTCTCGCGCGGGACATAGCGGGTGCGGTCCTCGCCACCCTCCCCCGACACCGCCTTGGCGCCGATCCGGTTCATCGCGATCGCCAGCGTCTCGTGCGCCTCCGGCGACAGCGCGCCCAAGGACATTCCGGGCGTCACGAAGCGCTTGCGGATCTCCGTGATCGCCTCGACCGAGTCGATCGGTACGCCGTCCTTCGGGTAATTGAACTCGAGCAGGTCGCGCAGATACACCGGCGGCAGGTCCCGCACGCCGCGCGCGAACTGGAGGTAGGTGGAATAGCTGTCGCTGTTCACCGCCGACTGCAGCGTGTGCATCAGCTGCGCCGAATAGGCGTGGGTCTCCCCGCCGTGGCGCTGGCGATAGAAGCCGCCGATCGGCAGCGTCGCGACCGCACGGTCGAACGCCGCCTCGTGCCGCATCGTCACGTTTAGATAGAGCGAGTTGTAGCCCTCGCCCGAGATCTTGGCCGGCATGCCGGGAAACAGGTCGTTCACCAGCGCGCGGCTCAAGCCCACCGCCTCAAAATTGTAGCCGCCGCGGTAGGAGGAGATCACCGCGATCCCCATCTTGGACATGATCTTGAGCAGCCCCTCGTCCACCGCGGTGCGGTGGCGCTTGAGGCACTCCTCGATCGACAAGTCGCCGAACAGACCGCGCGCCTGGCGGTCCCGGATCGAAGCTTCCGCCAGATAGGCGTTCACCGTCGTCGCGCCGACGCCGATCAGCACCGCGTAATAATGGGTGTCGAGGCACTCGGCCGAGCGGACGTTGACGCTGGCGTAGCTGCGCAGGCCTCGCCGGACGAGGTGGGTGTGGACCGCGGCCGCGGCCAGCACGCCCGGGATCGCGACCCGGTCGGGCCCGATATGCTCGTCGGTCAGGAACAGCTCCGACTTGCCCTGGCGCACGGCCTGTTCCGCGGCGCTCCTGATCGTCGCGATCGCGGCGCGCAGCGCCTCCGGCCCGCCGTTCGCGGCAAAGGTGCAGTTGATCTCGGCCGCGCTCGCGGCGAAGTGGCCGCGCAGCGCATCCCAGTCGCGGTTGGTCAGCACCGGGCTCTCCAGCACCAGCACCTTGGAGGGTGCGGCCTGCTGGTCGAGGATGTTGGCGAGGTTCCCGAACCGGGTCTTGAGCGACATGACGTGCCGCTCCCGCAAAGAGTCGATCGGCGGGTTGGTGACCTGGCTGAAATTCTGGCGAAAGAACTGACTGATCAGCCGCGGCTTGTCGGAGATGACGGCGAGCGGCGTGTCGTCGCCCATCGACCCGATCGCCTCCTTGGCGCCCTCCACCATCGGCGCCAGGATCAGCTCCATGTCCTCCAGCGTCTGCCCGGCCGCGACCTGGCGGCGCGACAGCTCGGCGCGGTCAAAGGCCGCAATCGACGGCTCGGCGTCCGGCAGGTCGTCGACGCTCAGGAACTCGCCGATCATCGCGCCATAATCCGCCTCGCCCGCGATCCGGTCCTTGATCGCGCGGTCGTGAAACACGGTGCCGCCGTCGAGGTCGACCGCGATCATCTGACCGGGGCCGAGCCGCCCCTTCTCGATCACCGTGCCCTCCGGCACGACGAGCATGCCGGTCTCCGAACCCACCACCAGCAGCCCGTCGCCGGTCAGCGTGTAGCGCAGGGGACGCAGCGCATTGCGATCCACGCCCGCGACCGCCCAGCGTCCATCGGTCATGGTCAGTGCCGCCGGCCCGTCCCACGGCTCCATCACGGAGGCGAGATACTTGTACATGTCGAGGTGCGCGCGCGGCATCTCGTGCCGGCCCATCCACGCCTCGGGGATCAGCATCAGCTTCGCAGTCGGCGCGTCGCGACCCGAGCGGCAGATCGCCTCGAACACGGCGTCGAGCGCGGCGGTGTCGGACGCGCCGGCCGGGATCACCGGCTTGATGTCCTCCGATCGCTCGCCGAATGCTATGCTCGCCATCTTGATCTCGTGGCTGAGCATCCAGTTCTTGTTGCCGCGGATCGTGTTGATCTCGCCATTGTGCGCGAGGCAGCGGAACGGCTGCGCCAGCCACCACTGCGGAAAGGTGTTGGTGGAATAGCGCTGGTGAAAGATCGCGATCCGGCTCTCGAACCGGTCGTCGTTGAGGTCCGGGTAGAAGTCGGAGAGCGACTCCGCGAGGAACAGCCCCTTGTAGATGATCGAGCGGCAGCTGAGCGAACAGGCGTAGAAGCCCTGGATCTGCGCCGCGATCACCGCCTTCTCAATCCGGCGGCGGACCAGGTAGAGCTCCTTCTCGAACTCGGCCGCGGTCGCGTCGTCGGGCAGCGGCCCGGCGATCATGATCTGCTCGATCTCGGGCCGGGTCGCCTGCGCCTTCATCCCGATCACCGAGACGTCGACCGGCACCTGGCGCCAGCCGTAGATGGTCCAGCCCGCGGCGATGATCTCCGACTCCACGATCGTCCGGCACGCCTCCTGCGCGCCCAAATCGGTGCGCGGCAGGAACATCATGCCAACCGCCAGCCGGTTGGGCAGCGCGCGGTGACCGGAGGCGACGATCGCGTCGTCGAAGAACTTGGCCGGCAGGTCGACGTGGATGCCAGCACCATCGCCGGTTTTACCATCGGCGTCGACCGCCCCGCGGTGCCACACCGCCTTCAGCGCGCCGATCGCCGCCTGCACGACGCGGCGCGACGGCAGACCGTCGGTCGCTGCGACCATGCCGACGCCGCAGGCATCGCCCTCGAACTCGGGGCGGTACATGCCCTCACGGGCCAGGCGCTCGCGTTCGAACTCGGTGGCGCTCACGACTTGATCTCCTCTGGCGTCGCATCGTCGTCTTGGTCGGGGGTGCCGGGCTTGGGCGGGGGCGGCAGGTGCGCGGTCGCCTTCTCCACCTTCTTCATGATGTCGGGCATGGCCTTCATGAAGTCGGGTACGAACTTCGTCATGGCGCTGACCATCTCCGGCTCCACCGCCAGCAGCATGGAGTCGCTCGCGTAGCGCGCACCGACCGGGGTCGCGAAGAACGCGCTGATCTCACCCAGTTCGGCCGTCGTGAAGCGCCGCGCCAGGCCGTGCGCGACGGCATCCTGCACCGCCGGTTCGGCGCGGGCGAACAGCGTGCCCATCTCGTCGAACATCACGCGCGTCGCGATCTTGGTGCGCTCGGCGAAGTGCGGGTCGGCGGCGGTAGCCACCTGCCCCATGGTCGCGTCGCCAAGCGCTTCTTTGGTCTCGGCGGTCTTGGCCGCGTCCCCGCCCGAAAGGCCGGCCAGGTCGGACAGCTTCATGTCGAACATGCTCGCCATCATCGCGTCCATCATCCGGTCCATGGTGGACGACATCATCCGCTTGTAGGTGCCGAGCGGCCACAGCTTCACCGCCACCGGGCGGGCGGCGGTCAGGCGCGCGGGATCGACCGGCAGCGGCCGGGCGGCCGGCGCAGGTGTCTGGGCAGCGGCGGGTGCGACGGCCAGCGCCGCCGCCGCGAGCAGGACCGGCCGGACGATCAGCATCACGAATCCTTTCCAAAGCTGTTCCCGACGGCAGCAATGACGGCCGGCAGCGAGGTGGCGAGCGCGGCGGTGCAGCGTTCGACGAAGCGGTCGGACGCGGCGGCGATCGCCGGCGCCGCACCGCGCATCTTTGCCATCAGCTCGGGGCGCTTCGCGATCTGCTCCAGCGCCGGGAGGTCCTCCGGGCCGAGCGTCGCAAGCGCCGCACGCCGCGCATCGTCGCCCACCCCGCGCGCCGTTGTGGCGCCGCTGTCCGCCGTGCCGCGCGCCATCGCCGTCACCAGCTTCTGCCCGGTCGGGGTCCTGAACCAGCGGACGAGCTCGCGGCCCTCGCCCTCGCTGAGCGTCTGGCGGTAGATGCCCAGCACCTCACCCTGCAGCGCGGGGGCGAGCCGGCGGTAGGTGGCGTCCACCTCCTGATCGACCGCCCGCTCGACCGCCGGGCGGAACGCCGGTGTCGCGGCGGCCCGGGCCCGCAGCGCGGCGTCGGTCGCGAAGCGCTCGGCGAGCGCCTCGCGGTGCGCCCGCCGCTGCTCCGCGACGGCGCGGTCGAGCGGGAGGACGATCCCGAGCAGTTCGCTCGCGGTCGCCTCCGAGAGCGTCGCAGCGGCTGGCGCACGCGGCGGCGCCGCCGGCGCGCCCTGCGCAGCGAGCAGCAGCGCGAGAAGGAGGCTCATGCCGCTACCCGCGTCTTCGCCGCCTTCGCCTTCAGCCACGCGTGCATCCGCTCGCTGACATCGCGGCCGTCGCGGATCGCCCACACCACCAGGCTCGCGCCGCGAACGATGTCACCGCCCGCGAACACGCCCTCCAGGCTCGTCATCATCGTCTTGGCATCGACCCGCAGCGTGCCCCAGCGCGTCACGCCGAGCTCGGGCGCGTCGAACAGCGTCGGCAGATCCTCCGCATCGAAACCGAGCGCCTTGATCACCAGGTCCGCCGCCACGTCGAAGCCGCCCTCCGGGTCGACCTCCGGCGCGCGGCGCCCGGTCGCGTCGGGCGCGCCGAGGCGCATCGCCGCTGCCTTGACCCCGGTCACCTGCCCGTGGCCCGCGAACGCCTCCGGCCCGGACAGCCAGACGAACTCGACGCCCTCCTCCTCCGCATTGGCAACCTCGCGCTGCGATCCGGGCATGTTGGCGCGGTCGCGGCGGTACAGGCACTTGACCGATGCCGCGCCCTGGCGGACCGCAGTGCGGACGCAGTCCATGGCGGTGTCCCCGCCGCCGATCACGACGACGTTCTTGCCCGCGGCGTCGAGCGAGCCGTCCTCCAGCGCGGGTACCACGTCACCGAAGCCGCGGCGGTTGGACGCGGTCAGATAGTCGAGCGCCTCCACCACGCCGCGCGCGCCGACGCCCGGCGCCCTGATCGCCCGCGGCTTGTAGACGCCGGTTGCGATCAGCAGCGCGTCGTGGCGCGCCCGCAGCTCGTCGAGCGTCGCATCCTCGCCGACCGAGAAGCCCTCGTGGAACACGATTCCGCCGGCCTTCAGCCGGTCGACGCGGCGCATCACCACGTCCTTCTCCAGCTTGAAGCCGGGGATGCCGTAGGTGAGCAGCCCGCCCGCACGGTCGTGCCGGTCGTAGACGTGGACCTCGTAGCCGTAGGAGCGCAGATAGTCGGCCGCCGACAGGCCCGCCGGCCCCGCGCCGATGATCCCGACCGACTGGCCGCGCGCCGGGCCGACCTGGAGCGGCTCTACCCAGCCCTCTTCCCAGGCGGTGTCGGTGATGAACTTCTCGACCGACCCGATCGTCACCGCGCCGTGGCCGGAGAACTCGATCACGCAATTGCCCTCGCACAGCCGGTCCTGCGGGCAGATGCGCCCGCAGATCTCGGGCATGGTGGAGGTCGAGTTGCTGAGCTCGTACGCCTCGCGCAGCCGCCCCTCGGCGGTCAGCCGCAGCCAGTCGGGGATGTGATTGTGGAGCGGGCAGTGAACGGTGCAGTAGGGAACCCCGCACTGCGAACAGCGCCCAGCCTGGTCCTCGGCCGCGGGCACTCCGTATTTCTCGGCGATCTCGCGGAAATCCTCGGCACGCAGCGACGCTTCCCGCTTGGCGGGATACGCCTGCTCGCGCTCGACAAACTTCAGGACCTTCTCAACAGCCATGACACGCCCTTCCTTCCCGCGCGTTGATACAGCGCGGGCGGCAGTGAGTCACGTTCAAACACGTATTTACGTCAGCTTAGCTGACCTATTATCGCCAATTTCGCAACGATCAGTCTAGCACCGGCAATGATCTTGCGCGAATTAGGTACGGGCCGGACCTACTTGCTGGAGAGCCATATCAGCGCCGCGGCCCCTGCAACGATCCGATACCAGGCAAACGGCGCGAAGCCGTAGCGGGTCACCACCGCCATGAACGCCTTCACCACGGCCAGCGCGACTAGGAAGGCGACCACGAAGCCGATCGCGATCAGCTCCACGTCGCCCCCGGTCACCTCCGCACGGTGCTTGTAGAGCTGCAGCACCGTCGCGCCCGTCAGCGTCGGCAGCGCGAGAAAGAAGGAGAAGTCGGCTGCGGTCCGCCGATCGATGCCGAGGCTCATCGCTCCCATGATCGTCGCGCCCGACCGGCTCACGCCAGGGATCATCGCGATGCACTGCACTAGGCCGATCTTGATCGACTGCGCGGTGCTGACCCCGGCGATGCCGTAGACGTTGGTGGTGCGCGCCAGCCGCTCCACGATCAGGATCGCGATCCCGCCCGCTATCAGCGCCCAGGCGACCACGACCGCATTCTCCAGCAGCGCATCGATCTGGTCGCCGAACGCGAGCCCCAGTACAACCGCGGGCACGAAGGCGATCAGCAGGTTGCGCACGAACGAGACCGAGTTCGCCTCCCACCTTAGCAGTCCGGTGCCCACCGCCCAGAAGGTGCGCCAGTACAGCACCACGATTGCCAGGATCGCGCCCGGCTGGATCGCGATGTTGAAGACGGACCAGCGCGCGGCGTCATAGCCGAGCAACTCGGTCGCCAGGATCAGGTGCCCGGTCGAGGACACGGGCAGGAACTCGGTCACACCCTCGACGATGCCGAGGATGATGGCGGTCAGGATCTCCATGGGGCCTCAGGCCGCGGCGCGCTTGGCGAAGCGACCGTGGCGGCGGAAACGCACCAGCCAGGTGCCCGCGACTGCCGCCAGTGGGGTCGGCGTGATCCCGAGCGCGGCGAAGCCATCCGCTCCGTCCGCGACCACCGTGTCGCGCTGGAGCATCTGCCACTGGTCGCGGGTGAGCGGCGATCCCGGCAACGCGGCGAGGAGGCCGCCGAGTGCGTCCGGCAGCTCGAGCAGGTGCGGCGTGCGCCCCGTCTCGCGGGCGAGCAACTGGTAGATCTGGCGAAGCGTCATCACGTCCCGTCCGCCGAGCTCGAACAGCTTGCCGCCGTAGGCCTTCGCGTCGGCCAGCGCCGTCACTGCCGCGTCCGCCACATCCTTCACGAACACCGGCTGGAACCGCGCGTCCCCGCGTAGCACCGGCACGATCGGAAGCGCCACCATCCCGGCAAAGCGGTTGGTGAACTCGTCCTCCTGCCCGAACACGACCGACGGGCGCAAGATGGTCGCGTGCGGGAAGGCGGCGCGCACCGCGGCCTCGCCTTCCCCCTTGCTGCGGCCGTAGGCGGACGCGCTCTCCGGATCGGCACCAATGGCGGACACGTGCACCATCGCCTCGACACCCGCGTCGCGCGCCGCTTCGGCGATCGCGCGGGCACCGCCGACGTGCAGCGCCTGCATGTCGGTGAAGGCGCCGACCAGGTTCACCACCGCGTCCGCCCCTGCGATCGCCCGCGCGACGCTCTCCGGCCGCTTCACGTCGGCCGCGACGAACTGCGTCTGGCCGAGCCCGCCGAGCGGCTTCAGGAAATAGGCCCGGCGCGGATCGCGTTGCGCCACCCGCACCCGCGCACCCGCCGCGAGCAGCGCCTGAGCGACATAGCGCCCCAGGAACCCGCCGCCGCCGAACAGCACCACCAGCTCGTTCTTCACAGGATCGCAGCCCCTATCGATTCAACCGTCGATTTCCCTTGCCGCCTGCTGTTGACAAGCGCAACCACCCTCCCCTAGAGGCGCCCGCCTACCCCGTGCCCAGATGGCGGAATTGGTAGACGCACCAGCTTCAGGTGCTGGCGCTCGCAAGGGCGTGGAGGTTCGAGTCCTCTTCTGGGCACCATTTCCCTGTTCGCGAACGTCCGCCACAGGTCGACAAACCCTAGGTTTTCTGCCACTTTCGCCAGCGACACGGTTGCTGGCGTTCGCCTTTGTTCGCCGACAGCCGGGCCGAAACGGGGGCCTTTTTGGGGGCCCTTTCTGGAGGGCCTGATTTGGCGCTTACTGATACGGCGATCCGGGGAGCGAAACCGAAGGAGCGGGACTACAAGCTCGCGGACGGTGGCGGCCTCTACCTTCTGGTGACGAAGGCCGGCGGCAAGCTGTGGCGGCTTAAGTACCGAGCGCATGGCGTCGAGCGAAAGCTGGCGCTTGGCAAATACCCCGACGTGACGCTGGGAGCGGCCCGCAAGGCGCGGGATGAGGCGCGCGCTAAGGCTGGCGCGGGCGACGATCCGGCGGCAGCGAAGCGCCGAGAGCGGGTTGCGGCCAAGCTGGCGGCCGGAACGACATTCGGGGCCGTGGCTCTGGAGTATGTCGGCAAGGCTGAACGGGAAGGACGCGCGCCTGCGACGGTAACGAAGCTGCATTGGGCGCGTGAGTGGCTGCAACCGGCGATCGGCCACCGTCCGGTCGATCAGGTGGAGCCGCACGAATTGCTTGCCGTCCTGAAGAAGCAGGAAGCGCAAGGCAATTTGGAAACTGCGCGCCGGACCCGTGCTTTCGCCAGCCGCGTGTTCCGCTATGCCGTTGCCACCGCTCGCGCCAAGGCCGATCCGGCTGGGCTGTTGCTCGGCGCGGTAGCGTCGCCGAAGCCCAAGAACCTGTCCGCCATTGTCGATCCCAAGCGGATCGGCGAGCTGCTGCGAGCCATTGACGGTTACACCGGCCAGCCGGTCACGCGGCTGGCGCTGGCGCTTTCGCCCCACGTCTTCGTTCGGCCTGGCGAGCTTCGCCAAGCGGAGTGGAGCGAGTTCGATCCAGAGGCGAACGTCTGGCGCATACCGGCGGCGCGAATGAAGAAGCGGCGTGAGCACGTCGTCCCGCTATCCAGGCAGGCGCTAGCGATCCTCGGCGAGCTGCGCCAGTTGACCGGCGGCGGACGGCTGGTGTTCCCCGCAATGGGCAAACGTGATCGGCCTCTATCGGAGAACACGGCAACCGCCGCGCTCCGTCGCATGGGCTTCGGCGCGGACGAAATGACAGCGCATGGCTTTCGCGCAATGGCGAGCACGCTGCTAAACGAGTCGGGCAAGTGGCACCCGGACGCGATCGAGCGGGCGCTGGCGCACCGTGACAGCGATCAGGTCCGCGCGGCTTACCATCGCGGAGCCCACTGGGACGAGCGGGTCCGCATGGCGCAATGGTGGAGCGACAAGCTGGACTCTCTCCGTAGCGGCGCACAGATACTACCGTTCACAACCTCGGAGGCCGCAACGGAAACGTGGAAGAGCGCCGGATAACAGCCGCCCAAGCACTCGACATGCTTCAGACCGTGGCTCCACGGCCGTGGGCGAAGCGGATGCTCTCCTGGCACGTATTTGAGACAACCGGCTATTTCGAGTTTATGGCCGGAACGGTTGTCGAAATGGTCGCCGCACACGATTTCTTGGAGTGGACCGGCCTTAGCAGCGAGACGAACCTCGAAACCGATGATCCAACGGCGCTCAGGGCGTTGGCGGCAAAACCGTGGGAAGAGGTAGTCGTTGAAGAACCCCGAACACCGGAGTTTCCGTTCGCTCTTCCGGTGGAAGCCACCCTTCAAATCGACCACTTTGATTGGGAGGCAGGTGTGGCGCGTGGAAGCATGCGGCACACCACGATTATAGCACCGGACTATTACGAGGAACTACAGGGAACTCATGGCAAGTCATGGCTGACTTTTGATCTGTCCGGCCTAAGCTTTCCCTTATCCATGATAGAGATGCTGGCGCCGAACGCTCCCGCACCGCCGGACGATTTTTTCGCACGCATGCCCGCCAATCCTGAGGTTAAGGTAGGAGGACCCGGCCGCCGACGCACGCATGATTGGGATGGTGCGTTACTCTTCTTGATCGGCGAGGCGGAACGAAACGCGATCGCACCAGACCCCGATGCGCATGGTGCCCAAGCAGATGTTGCGAAACTGATGGCCGATTGGTTCGCGGAACAGGGCGCAGCGATACCGGTAAACAGTCAGTTGCAAGCCAAGGCCAAGCTCGTCCTGGACCACATCCGGCGAGCGAATCCGAAGCCGCGTTAGGTCATTTTCGGACGTTTGTGGACGACACCGGTCGGCGCGCGCCCGATGCTTCCCCACGTTCACCGGCACACGCTGGTGTCGAAAGGAGCACGACGTGGAGCAGCTTGCAGTTTCGATCGGAGATACAGTCAAGGCGTTGGGGCTCGGCAGGACGACCGTTTACGCGATGATCGCGGACGGGCGCTTGGAGGCGTTCAAGCTAGGACGGCGGCGGCTGGTGAAGGCGGAGTCGATCCGGCGACTTATCGCGTCGCAGGGTTAAGGCGCTCGCAATGGCCGCGCGGCGGGCCAGCCCCAGCGCCGTCAAGCTCAACCGCACCTATGACGTGGCGGAGCTGGCGGCTCGATTGGGCGTGCATAAGAACACGGTTCGCCATTGGCAGCGGGACGGGTTGAAGCCGCTCGACGGCCGCCGCCCCGTGCTGTTCCACGGCTCGACGGTGCGCGCCTTCCTTTCGAGCCGTAGCGCCAGCCGCAAGTCGCCTTGCCCGCCGGGCACGCTCTATTGCTTCCGGTGCCGCGCCCCGCGTGCGCCGGCACTCGGCATGGTCGATTACCTTCCGATCAGCGCCACCGGCGGCAACGTCCGGGCAATCTGCGCAACGTGTGAAACGGTCATGCACCGCCGCGCCGCCCAAGCGACGCTCGCGAGCATCCTCCCCGGCTGCGACGTCCAAGTCGTGCAGGCTCCGCCACGCCTAAAGGGCAGCCCCTCGCCCTCCCTGGATTGTGACTTGGAAAGGCAGGCGACGACATGACGAAGCACAATGCCGCGAACGAGCGGGTGAAGCGCGATTACTACCGCTACATGAAAGAGGCGAGGGGGCGCGACGAGGCGACAATCGACGCTGTCGCCAAGTCGCTCGCACGCTTCGAGGAGTCGACCAAGCGAAAGGACTTCCGCCGCTTCCACCGGGAACAGGCGGTAGCCTTCAAGCGGGCGCTGGCGGACGCGGTGAACGCGCGGACGGGGGCGGCTGAGCAAGGCGACGATGCTGTCGACGCTGCGCGACTTGCGCGCCTTCTTCTTCTGGCTGGCGCACCTGCCCGGCTTCAAGTCGCATATCGCCTATGCCGACGCGGACTATTTCAACCTGAGCGACAAGGACGTGGCGGTCGCGCGGGCGCGGCGGGACAAGGCGGTGCCGACGATCGCCCAAGTCGAGCACGTCCTGTCCGTGATGCCCGGCGACACGATCGTGCAGCGGCGGGACCGGGCGCTGATCGCCTTCACCATGCTGACGGGCACGCGGGTCACGGCGCTGACATCCCTCCGCCTGTCTCACGTCAACATGGCGGGCGGCTATGTCGATCAGGACGCGCGAACGGTCCGGACCAAGTCCGCCAAGACGTTCCGAACCTATTTTATGCCGGTGAGCGAGCGGGCGGTGGGCATAATCGCCGACTGGCATGCAGAGCTGAGCGCCGACGTGACGCGCGGGCCGGACGATGCGCTGTTCCCCGCCACGGCCATTGCCCTAGACTTAGGCGGAGGGTTCGCCCCGGCCGGGCTGCACCGGCAAGGCTGGAGCACAAGCGAGCCGGTGCGGGCGATCTTCCGGCGCGCCTTCGCTGCGGCGGGTCTGCCCTACTTCAACCCGCATAGCTTCCGGGACATGCTGGTGCGCCATGCCATGACGCTCGACCTGTCACCGGAAGCGATGAAAGCCTGGTCGCAGAACCTGGGGCATGCCGACGTGCTGACGACGTTCACCAGCTACGGCTCGGTCCCTGGGCATCGCCAAGGCGAGCTGATCCGGGCGGCGGCCGCGGCTGGTGGTGCCGATACGGCGCTCGACGACGAGGCCCTGGTCGCGGCGATCAAGGCGAGGCTGGGAAAAGCCGCCTGAGCCTTGCGGCGTGTCGCCCGGCCCCGCTAAGCCGCTGATCGGCAATGAGGGGCGAACGGGTGGAGCTGAGTGACGACGACAAGGCGCTGATCGCGGACCATATTGCGCGCGGGGAGCCATTGCCTGATCGCTTCCGGTGGACGCTGTTCCGTGAGCCGCGTGAGGCAGAGCTGATATGGCCGGGCAAGACGAGCGACGTCACGAACGTCGTCCTTCCGTTCCAGAGCATTGAACAGATTGACGAGCCGCGCGCGGAAACGGGTGCGCAGGTGGCGGACCTGTTCCAATTGGGCAGCGGCGGGCGGCAAGGCGGCGGCTGGTCGAACAAGCTGATCTGGGGTGACAACAAGCTTGTGCTGTCGAGCCTGAAGGGTGGCCCGCTGCGACGGGAGATTGAGGCCGCTGGCGGCCTGAAGCTGGTATATATCGACCCGCCGTTCGACGTGGGGGGCGATTTTAGCTTCCAAGTCGAGGTGGGCGACGAGCAGGTTACAAAAGAACCAACCGTTATCGAAGAGATTGCATATCGCGACACTTGGGGACGTGGACGAGACTCTTATTTCGCTATGATCCGCGAACGCCTGAGCTTGATCGGGGATATACTAGCTCCAACCGGCTCGATCTTTCTTCATTGCGATTGGCGGGTAAACAGCGGCATTCGTTTTCTTCTCGACGAAATCTTCGGAGAGGAAGGATACCGTAACGAAATCATCTGGCATTACGAAAACAAGCTAGGCACAGGCTGGTCGGGAAAGGTTTTTGACACCCGCCACGACGTAATACTTCGGTATTCAAGAGGGCGCGACTACACGCACCACGCGGTCGTCGAGGCCACGAAAGTTCAGAAGCTGCAGCCTGTCACGCAAAAGATAGAAGGCAAGCGAGTTTGGCTGCGTAATGACGACGGCTCACGCATGTATGCTGAGGGCGCGGCCGAGCGCCCCGTTGGCGATGTCTGGACAATTCCCATTATCAACCCGGTTGCATCGGAAAGGCTCGATTACCCGACACAGAAGCCCGAAGCGCTTCTGGAGCGGGTGATTAGTGCTGCGACCGATCCGGGCGACCTTATAGCGGACTTCTTCTGCGGTTCAGGGACGACCCTCGCCGTTGCCGAAAAGCTCGGCCGCAAGTGGATCGGCGCGGACCTGGGTCGCTTCGCGATTCACACGAGCCGGAAGCGGCTGATCGGGGTGCAACGCGAGCTGAAGGCCGCAGGCAAGCCGTGGCGGAGCTTCGAAATCCTGAACCTGGGCAAGTACGAGCGGCAATGGTTCGCGGGTATCGACCCGACGCTTCCGGCCGGCGAACGCGCGCAAGCGGCTGCAGCGAAGGAAGCGGCCTATGTGTCGCTGATCCTGGAAGCCTATCGCGCGCAACCTGCCGAACAGTCGCCGCCCTTCCACGGCTACAAGGACGGCGCGTTCGTCGTCGTCGGGCCGCTCGACGCGCCGGTCAACGAGCTGACCGTTGCGGAAGCGGTGGACGCGGCGCGGCGCATGGGCGCGGGCCGGGTCGACGTGCTCGGCTTCGAGTTCGAGATGGGGCTTGCGCCACGCGCGGTTGACGAGGCTAAGGCGAAGGGCGTTGCGGTCGCGCTCCGTTACATCCCCAAGGACGTGTTCGACCGACGCGCGGTCGACAAGGGGCAGGTGAGCTTCCACGACCTGGCCTATGTCGAGGCGAAGGCGACGATGGCGGACAAGAAGGCCCGGCGCGTGACGGTGAGCCTGTCCAACTTCGCGGTCGCCTACCGTCAGGACGGGTTGGACAATCTGATCGAAGGCATGCGGCCGGGCACTAAGGTTGCGGTCGAGAACGGGCAGGTGGTCAAGCTGACCAAGGCCAAGGACGGCACCGTCACCCGCGACGTGCTGACGCGCGAATGGACCGACTGGATCGATTATTGGGCGGTCGATTTCGATTACGCCAGCCGGCCGGAAACGATCTACGAGACGGTCACGCAAGGCGACGGGAGCGTGAAGTACGTTCCGCAATGGACGGGGCGCTACATCTTCGAAAACGAATGGCAGAGCTTCCGCACCCGCCGTAACCGGGCGCTGGAGCTGACCAGCGCGGCGCACGAATACACGACACCCGGCCGCAAGCAGATTGCGGTCAAGGTCATCGACATTTTCGGGAACGACACGACCAAGGTCATCGGGGTGGAGGTCTGATGCCGCTCAATCCCGCCTTCCCGGCCGATCCTTACGCGATCCTGTCTCCCGACGTGCGCTGGTATCCCGGCGACGAGACGCTGGGCGACATGCTGCGCGAACAGCTCATCCCGCCGCTTGTCGACAAGGTCCGGCGCGGTGTCGCGGGCTGGCGCGCCGCCGGCTATGCGGGCGCGAGCGAGACGACGCGGGCGCTGCTGCGCTGGTGGTTCGAACGCGAGCACGTCGTCTATGGCGAGGCCGGGCCGTTCATCTGGCAATGGTATTTCGCGCAACGGGAGGCAGTCGAAAGCGCCGTGTGGTTGTACGAGGTCGCGAAGGCGCGCGACCCGCTGAGCCTGCTCGCCTATGACAGCACGGGCGCGGTGTCGGCCGGCATGTTCGACGAGGATTGGACGCGCTACGTCCTGAAGCTCGCTACCGGCGCGGGCAAGACCAAGGTCGCCAGCCTGCTGATCGCCTGGAGCTACTTCCACAAGCTCTACGAGGCGGAGTCGACGCTATCCACCAACACGCTGCTGGTCGCGCCGAACATCATCGTGCTTGACCGGCTGCGCGTTGACTTCGACGGCGCGCGGGTGTTCTACAGCGACCCCGTCTTACCGCCGAATGGGTATGAGGGACGCGACTGGACGGCCGACTTTCAGTTGACCGTGCATGTGCAGGACGACGTCGGGCACGTCGCGCCGCGCGGCAACCTGTTCCTGACCAACGTCCATCGCGTCGACGAGGGGGCGCGCGCGACGCCCGAATGGGACTTGCGCGAGCAATTCCTGGGCGCAAAACCGGTCGCCAAGACGACGGACAGCAAGGCCGATCTGGGCATAATCGTCCGATCGGTGCCCGACCTGATCGTCGTCAACGACGAGGCGCATCACGTCAGGGCGGAAACGGCTTGGTTCCGGCAGATGGCCGAATTGGACGCCGGCCTGCGGCGGCGCGGGTCCGGCCTGTCCGCCCAATTCGACCTGACTGCCACGCCCAAGCACAACAACGGCGCGATATTCGTGCAGACTGTATCGGACTATCCGCTGGTCGAGGCGATCGCCCAGAGCGTCGTCAAGACCCCGGTCCTACCCGACGCCGCCAGCCGGGCGCGCCTGACCGTTCGCCAAAGCGACGATTTCGTCGAGATGTATCAGGATCATCTCGACCTGGGCGTGCTCGAATGGAAGCGGACCTTCGCCGAGCTGGAGAAGGCGGGCAAGAAGTCGGTCCTGTTCGTGATGACGGACGACACGGCAAATTGCGACCGCGTCGCCGGATGGCTGGAGGCCCGCTATTCTGAGCTGAAGGGCAAGGTGCTGGTCATTCACACCAAGTCCAATGGCGAGATTATCGAAACGGCGACCGGCAAGGCCAAGGCCGAACTGGACGAACTGCGTAAGCAGAGCCGGGAAATCGACTCCTGGGACAGCCCGTATCTGGCGGTCGTGTCCGTCATGGTGCTGCGCGAAGGGTGGGACGTCCGCAACGTGACAACGATCGTCGGCCTGCGGCCGTTCAAGGCGCCGTCGAACATTCTGCCTGAGCAGACTATCGGGCGCGGCCTGCGGCGGATGTTCTTCGGTCGCGACGTCAAGGAACAGGTGAGTGTGCTCGGAACAGAGCGGTTCCTGGAATTTGTTGAGACTATCAAGAACGAGGGCGTCGAGCTGGAGCGCCGCCCGATGGGAGAGGGCACAAAGCCTGCCGGCCCGATGGTGGTGGAGGTCGATCGCGACAAGGACGTGGCGGCGCTCGACATCGAGCTGCCTAAGCTGAAGCCGCGTATCGAGCGGCAATTCTACCGCTTCGAAGAGATCGACGACGCCAGCCTTCCCGCGCCGCGCGTGCCCTTGCGGGAGTTCAGCGAGGCCGAACAGCGGGAAATCGTGTTCCGAGACATTCATACCGACGAGGTCAGTCACACCACGCGGCTCGATGCGGGCGCGGTGGCGGATTGGCGCAATGTCGTCGGCTGGTTCGCCAAGTCGATCAAGGACGATTTGCGGCTGGTCGGCGGCTATGACGTGCTGTTCGGAAAGCTGGTCCGGTTCATCGAGGATGGGCTATTCGATCGCAAGGTGTCGCTCGACGACCCCAACGTGCTGCGGAACCTGAGCGAGACGGGCGTGACGCGGGCATTGTTCGACACCATGAAGGGCGCGATCAACCGCCTGACCGTGCATGACAGCGGCGACACGCATGTGATCGACCGCATCAAGCTGTCCGCAACCCGGCCGCAAGTCACCAAGCGCCGCGACGTGATCGAGGCGACCAAGTCGCTGATGAACAAGGTCGCGGGCGACAACGCCTTCGAGCTGGCGTTCGCCCGCTTCCTGGAAGCTGCCGCCGACGTGCAGGCCTTCTACAAGAACACGGAAGCGACCGGCTTCACCGTCGAATACCAATCGGCCGGCGGCGGGATCGTCCGAGACTATCGCCCCGATTTCATAGCTCGTGCGATGGACGGGACGGTCTGGGTCGTGGAGACAAAGGGGCGCGAGGATTTGGACGATCCGCGCAAATGGGAGCGGCTGAAGCTCTGGTGCGCCGATGCGAGCAGGCAGGACGCCCCCCGCCGCTACCGGGCGATGTTCGTGCGCCAAGAGGCCTGGGACAGCCGCCTCAATCCAGTTCATACGTTGGCGGAAGCCGCATCGGCCTTCGACACAGACGAGGGGTGATTGTTCACCCGCCGATCAAGGTCCGCAAGCTCGCCCGATCAATCAGGCGGGCGCGGCCTACCTTCACGCTGCGGAGCCTGCCTGACCTCATAAGTTCGTAGATCGTCGTCCGGCCCAATCCGGTTAGCCGGCAGGCATCGTCAACCCGCACCGCCCACGGCTCCGCAATCTGAGTTCGGTCAATCAACATTCTATGCTCCAACGATCGGCTGGAGCGTGGTCGCGCAACGCAAGGCCTAGTCGATGTAGCGCGACAGGCGGGGTGTAGGAAAACAACTTCGCGCGCCGCCTTCGGAGCTGAAATCCAAGCAATTCAGCAGGTTGGCCGCTCGCCAAATCGGACCCACGAAATCGAGCGGCATGTGGGACAGGTTTGCTCCGCCGAAATCAGCTACTTATCCTGCGGGCTCGCCGCATAGGGTGTGCTGAAATCCTCCCGTTCGGCTGGTTGACGAGGCTGTCTGATTGGCTTGTTATTGGCCGGTGGGCACCCGGCATCCGGAGCAGCCGCCAGCGGCTTACCGGCGCCCTGAAGATAGGGCGAAAACTTTTCTGGGGGCCCTTTTGGGGGCCTCTTATGCGAACGCAACGGAGAAATCAGAGATTTTCAACAGCTTATATCGCTTCTTCGAGTCCTCTTCTGGCACCATTTACCTGTGCGCGGTGACCCGCCACTAGTTGAAAAATGCGTGGCTCCCGTCATGCCTTCGAGTGGCCGCAACCCAGATGTGCCGCCGAGGAAACCCGCGAGAAGTGCGCCAAGGCTTCAGCTGCTGCTCGATCAGTACGGCATTCGCAACCGCTTCGTCTCGCTTCAGACCGCCGACCGCCACCCGTTGAAGCCGCATGCGTCGATGGCGCGCGCGTCCGGAACGCGGGCGCTGGGCGTCGGCTGGAGCTATCATCAGAGGGAACGGCTGCGCGCGGCCGGCGCCGACGCGGTGATCGACGATCCGCTGGCGATCCCCGCCGCGCTGCTTGCCCTGCTGTCCGCGACGCCTACATGCCCGACGTGACACCCGACCCCGCCCGCCACCGCTGGCTCGCGATCCAGGCCGTACGCGCAAGCGGCACGGCGGGCGCCATCCTCGGCCTCTACCTGCTCGGCCGCGCGGTCAATCTGCCGTCACGCGTGCTCGGGCTGCTGATCGTGCTCGCCGCGCTCTACGTCGTGCTCGCGGTCCCGCGGGCGCTCGCGCATCGCTGGCGGAGCGGCGCATGAAGCGGTTCTGGACGGCGGTCACGGTCACGCAGGAGGGAGCGGGTCACGGCATCGCGCTCGACGGTCGCCCGGTGCGAACGCCCGGCCGCACCCCGCTCGTGGTGCCGACCGCGGCACTGGCGGCGGCGATCACGGGCGAGTGGCGCGCGGTCACGGACGACATCGATCCGCGCGCGATGCCGCTCACCGGCCTCGCCAACGCGGCGATCGACCGGATCGGCCCCGACCCGCAGGCCTTTGCGACCGGCCTCGCTCGCTACGGGGAGAGCGACCTGCTCTGCTACCGCACGGTCGAGCCCGCGCCGCTGGTCGCGCGCCAGGCGGCGGCGTGGGATCCGGTCATCGGCTGGGCGCGCGGCCGCTTCGACATCCACCTGGAGGTCGCGTCGGGCGTCATGCACGTGGCGCAGCCTCCTGCCACGCTGGCGCGCCTCGCCGATGCGGTGGCTGCACGGAACGCGTTCGAGCTCGCGGGGCTGTCGCCGGTGGTGACGGTTACCGGCTCGCTCCTCCTGGCGCTCGCCTTGATCGAGGGGGCGGCGGACGCGGACACGATCTGGGCGGCAGCGCGGATCGACGACGACTGGCAGGAGGAGATGTGGGGCCGCGACGACCTCGCCGCGCAAGCGACGGCCGCGCACCGCGCCGATTTCGATGCGGGCGCCCGCTTCCTCAGCCTTCTGGCGTGACGGGCACGTAGAGCAGCACGTCGGCATCGCCGCCGGGCAGCCTGATCGGGCGGTCGGGCACCAGCCCCAGCCCGGCTAGGACGGCGCGCGACGCGGCGTTCTCCGGGTTCACGATCGCCACCACCGGCGCGATCCCGCGCGCCGTCGCCCACGCCGAGACCGCGCCCGCCGCCTCCCGCGCATAGCCCTTTCCGCGCCCCGCCGGCAGCAGCGCGAAGCCGATGTCGGGATGGTCGATTCCCGGTCGCCGCACCAGCCCGGCCATGCCGACCCACGCGCCGCTCCCCCGCTCCACCACCGCCCACATGCCGTCGCCGTGCCGGGCGTAGGCGGGGCGATACCGCTCGACGATCGCCGCTTCCGCCTCCGCGACCGTGTCGACCCCGCGGTGGCCGATGTTGCGCAGGAAGTCGGCGTCGGTCAGCAGTGCGTGGAGCGGCACCGCGTCGCCGACCTCCATCTCGCGGATGACCAGCCGCTCTGTCTCTGTGACGATCACCCGATCCTCCGTCACCCCTGCCCTGAGCCGGGATCCCGCTTCTTACTGCGACGGAGAAGGGAGCGGGAGCCCGGATCAAGTCCGGGGTGACGGTCTTGGTCGACGCGGATCATGACTCTAGCCCTCTCGCCCCCATTCCCCCATATCGCCGCCCGTGTCCCGTACCCGTGTCATCGTCATGAACGCCGCGCTCGGCCCGCTCGACTACCGCGTGCCGCACGGGATGACGGTGGAGCCGGGATCGATCGTGGTGGTGCCGCTCGGCCCGCGCCAGTTGCTCGGCGTAGTGTGGGAGCCCGAGCGCCTCGGCACGGAGGAGGTAGGCGACAACCGCCTCCGCAACCTGCTCGCGGTCGCCGACGTGCCGCCGATCCCCGCACCGCTCCGCCGCCTGGTCGAGTGGACCGCCGACTATTACCTCGCGCCGCTGTCGGCCGTGCTCCGCATGGCGCTCGCCAGCACCTCGGCGCTGGAGGGGCAGAAGCTGATCGTCGAGTACCGCGCGACCGGAACGGTGCCGCCGCGGCTGACCCCGCAGCGTGAGCAGGCGCTGGTGCGGATCGGCGATCGGCAGGGGCTGATCCGCGAGCTGGCGACGATCGCCGACGTCAGCGATGCGGTGATCCGCGGGCTGGTCAAGGCCGGCGCGATCGAGGGGGTGGAGGTCGACCTCGACAGTCCCTTCCCGCTCCCCGATCCGGACCACGCGCCGCCCCTGCTCTCGCCCGAACAGCGCGCCGCCGCCGACACGCTCGCCGCCGCCACCACCGCGGCGGCGTTCGAGCCGTTCCTGCTCGACGGGGTCACCGGATCGGGCAAGACCGAAGTGTATCTGGAGGCGGTCGCCGCGGCGCTGCGAGCCGACCGGCAGTCGCTGATCCTGCTCCCCGAGATCGCGCTGACCGAGCCGTTCCTGAAGCGCTTCACCGGCCGCTTCGGCGTCGAGCCGGTCGCCTGGCACTCGGGCCTGCGGTCGTCCCAACGCCGCCGCGCGTGGCGCGCGATCGCGACCGGCGAGGCGAAGGTGGTTGTCGGCGCCCGCTCCGCGCTGTTCCTCCCCTACGCCCGGCTCGGCGTGATCGTCGTCGACGAGGCGCACGAAACCAGCTTCAAGCAGGAGGACGGCGTCCACTACCATGCCCGCGACGTCGCGGTGATGCGGGGGCGGTTCGAGGGCTGCCCGGTGATCCTCGCCAGCGCCACCCCGGCGATCGAAACCCGGCACCAGGTCGAGCTCGGCCGATATCGCGAGGTCAAGCTACCCGACCGCTACGGCGCCGCGCAGCTGCCCCGCATCGAGGCGATCGACCTGCTTGCGGAGCCGCCGGTCCGCGGCCGCTGGCTCGCGCCCCGCCTGGTCACCGCGATCGACGCCACGCTCGCCCGCGGCGAGCAGGTCCTGCTGTTCCTCAACCGCCGCGGCTACGCACCGCTGACGCTATGCCGGACCTGCGGCCACCGCTTTCAGTGCCCGAACTGCACCGCCTGGATGGTCGAGCACCGGCTGATCAACCGCCTGTCGTGCCATCACTGCGGTCACGCCTACCCGACGCCGCGCGCCTGCCCGGAATGCAGCGACGAGGACAGCCTGGTCGCCTGCGGCCCCGGCGTCGAGCGCATCGCCGACGAGGTGGCGGCGCTCTATCCGGACGCCAAGACCGCGATCGTCACCAGCGACACGATCTGGAGCCCCGCCAAGGCCGCCGAGTTCGTCGGGCGGATGGAGGCAGGCGACATCGACATCGTCGTCGGCACCCAGCTCGTCACCAAGGGCTACCACTTCCCCAACCTCACCCTGGTCGGCGTGATCGACGCCGACCTGGGGCTGGAGGGCGGCGACCTGCGCGCCGCCGAGCGCACCTTTCAGCAGATCAGCCAGGTCGCCGGCCGCGCCGGCCGCGGCACCAAGCCCGGCACCGTGCTGGTCCAGACTCACGCGCCCGGCGCCCGCGTGATCGAGGCGCTGGTGTCGGGCGACGCCGAGAGCTTCTACGCTGCCGAAACGGACGCGCGGCGGGAGGCCGACGCGCCCCCCTTCGGCCGCTTCGCCGCGATTGTCGTGTCGAGCGAGGACAAGGCGCTGGCCGATCAGACCGCCCGCACCGTCGCCCGCTCGGTGCCACAGGTCGACGGCATGCACGTCTTCGGCCCCGCCCCCGCCCCCCTTGCCATGCTCCGCGGGCGGCACCGCTTCCGGTTACTGGTGCATGCGACGCGGAGTTTGGACGTGCAGGACGTCATCCGCGACTGGTTGGGTGCACTGGACTGGGGGCCGAAGGTCAGGGTCGCGGTTGACGTCGACCCCTACAATTTCCTGTAGCCCCGCGACGATTACACCGCGAGTGGCACCAACGTGACGCCACCGATGTTCGCCGGCACGTCGTAGGTAGGAATCGGCGCCTTGTTCCCTGCCGCGCTGTTGTGGGTATCGTCATTGTAGAAGCCGAGGTTGACAGTGGCGCCGCTCGTGCCGCTCTCCACCACCGCCGCGATATCATAGGTGCCCGGTAGCGACCGGCGGCGGACGTTCTCGCGGATACGTTCCACGTCCCGCGCAGGGTTGAACGGTCGGTTGTCGGTGGCGCCCGCCAGGACCGGATTGATCGTCTTGACCAGCGTGCGCAAGCCCAGCCGGGCCGCACGCGTGGCCTCGTCGGCGGCCACCTCGTCCGAGGTTCGGCCCTGAAAGATGATGTCGTTGACGCCGAGACCGTACACGCGGACCTGGCACAATCTGGCAAGCGTATCGCGGACCACGGTGCGGGCCGGGTCGGCCATCTCGCGCGCGGTCGCGCCTGCTACCGATATGTTGATGCCCGCCAGGTACGGCGCGAGCACACGGCCCCAGGCGCCGTGCGCGCCGTAGCCGTTATCGGCGATGTCGCCCGGCCGCCCGGCTGAGAGTACCCCCGCTTCCTGGCTGTCGCCGTCGTTGACGAAGGTCGGCCGGGCGCCGCGCCCACCGATGAAGCACGGTCCGAAATAGTCGAAGCCGCCTTCCCAGATGTTACGGTACATCGCGCCCGAGGCGGTCTGGTCGGGCACGTTCGCGCCATATTGCAGCCGGTCGCCGCTGGCGTAATCGGCCTTCCCGTGCGCGTAGACGCCGCCAGCCGGAAAGTTGCCCCAGAACGTCACGATCAGCCGGCTGCCGACGCGCGGACGAATCGCCGCGGTGAACTTCAGGAAGTCGGTGGCCGCGCTCGCGGACGCGGTGGTGCCGCCGCCCACCGCCTGCAGCTGCGTGGTGGTGGTCACGCCGTCGCGGCTGACCCAGGTAACGCTCGCGCGTGCGGTAACGGTGGCGGCCGGACCGATCTCCCCCTCACCAGACGTCGCCCGGCCCGGCCACCACCAGAACTCCAGTCCGTCGGCGACATCTTCATAGTGGATGTGGGTCGTGGTCGCGCCAACCTGTACGTTGGCGGCACCGATGCTCTCGTTATGAATGCCCTGCGTGGTCGACGTGGGCCGCAGCGAGGTCGCGACCGGCGGCGGCGTCGGCGCCGGTGAAGGAGCAGGCGTCGGGGCCGGAGTGGGCGTTGGGGCAGGAGGCGGAGCGGAGATCGCCCCGGCCGGACTGTTACCGCTATCGCCGCAGCCGGTGAGTACGAGGCCGGCAGCAGCCGCACCGTAGCGCAAGGCTGCTCGCCGCGTGATCACACTGTTCGTCGACACAGCCTATCCATCTGATTTTGCGCTTGAACCGCATTGTAGCGGAATGTTGCTGCGCCGCACAATATCAGCTTGGTGTGTCGCCGCTCGGTTCATCGCCGTGGCGGGGCATCTCGCGGGGTAGTTGGCCAGAGAGGTCGGTCGCAAACACGCGCTTACCGTCTTTCGCGCTGTCATACGCCCCTGTATCGACGACCCACGATGCGTCGCCTCCTCTTCACCCTGCTTGCAGTCCTCGCGATGGCGGCACCTGCGCGCGCCGACGATATTTCCGCCGCCGGTCGCGGTGTCGTGCGGATCGTCACGGTGGCCGTCGCCGAGGATGAGGTGGTGGGGTTCGGCCACGGCTCGGGCTTCGCGATCTCCCCCACCCGGATCGTCACCAACGCCCATGTGGTGGAGCTCGCCGCGCGCTATCCCGGCAACGTCGTCATCGGGGTGGTCCCGTCGGAGGGCGACCAGTCGGTCCAGGGCCGCCTGGTCGCGGTCGATCCGGAACGCGATCTCGCACTCGTCGAGGTGAGCGGCATCCGTTTGGCGCCGCTGGCGCTCTACGCCGGCCCGCCGAGCGAGGGCGAGGCGATGATCGCGCTCGGCTATCCCGGCAACGTCGACCTCGCGACCGCGCGCTCGGCCGCCGACTTCATCACGCCGCAGAGCCCGGTCAGGAGCCAGGGCGTGTTCTCCGGCCGGCGCGCGCTCGCCGGCACGCAGATGCTGCTCCACACCGCCTCGATCGCGCGAGGGAATTCAGGCGGGCCGCTGCTCGACCGCTGTGGGCGGGTGCTCGGTGTCAACTCGGCACTGACCCGCGGGGACGAGGGCGACGCGAGCTTTGCCCTCGCGATCGCGGATGCCGAGCTGCTCACCTTCCTGCGGGAGGCCGGGCAGAGCGTCACCACCATCGGCACGCCGTGCGTGACGATGGAGGAGCGCCTCGCCGCCGATCGCGCCGCGGATGAGGATGCCCGCTCGGCGAGCGACGCCGCCGCCCGCGCCGCCGCGGAGCGCGCGGCGGCCGAGCGGACCGCCGCGATCGCGCAGGCGCGCGCGGATAACGAGGTCGCGCGCGAGAACGTCATGGCGGCGGCGGCGGTGCTGCTCGTGCTCGGCGCGCTGGCGGTTGGCGGCGCGGGGCTGCTGGCATCGCGGGGCGACCGGCGCTGGCGCTGGGCGGCGGGCGGCGGCGGGGCGCTGATGGTGGGCGCGGTTGTCACCTTCCTGCTGCGGCCCGGCTTCGACCCGGCCGACCTGCCACAGGCCGCCGCCGCGACCGCGCCGACGACCGCGGCGGTTGAGGCGATCGGGCCGCTTGCGTGCAGCTTCGACGCGGAGCGCAGCCGAGTCGTGTCGTCACAGCCGGAGGCCGTGCGGCTCGCCTGGAGCGCCGACGGCTGCATGAACGGCCGAACCCAGTATGCGGAGGACGGCCGCGGCGGGTGGCAGCGGATCCTGGTGCCCGATGGCGAGGCGACGGTCAGCGTGCTCCAGTACCAGCCGGGCACGCGCGGCTACAGCGAGACACGCTACTTCCTCGACGCCGCCCGCATGACGGAGCTGCGTCGCCTGCGCCAGTCGGTCACGGTCAAGGCCTGCACCGCCGATCAGGCCGCCCGCGCCAACCTCCAGACCCAGCAGGCCGCCCTGCGCGCGGCCTTGCCCAGCGTACCAAACGAGCGGCTGGCGTATCGGTGCACGCCGACGGGGTGAGCTAAACCGTTCCCCCGGACACGGACGGTGGTCAGGTCACCGCAGCCCGCCGCCGATATCGCGGGTCATCCCACACACCGCTCGCCAGCACGTCCGCGAGCACGTCGGCCGCACGCCACACATCCTCAAAGCCCAGGTACAGCGGCGTGAAGCCGAAGCGGAGCAGGTCGGGCGCGCGAAAGTCGCCGATCACGCCGCGATCGATCAGCGCCGCCATCACCGGGTAAGCGTCCGGATGCGCGAAGCTGACGTGGCTGCCGCGCTGCGCCGGGTCGGCGGGGCTGGCGAGCCGTACCTGCGGGCAGCGCGCGGTCACTTCCGCCACGAACAGCGTGGAGAGCGCGCGCCCCTTGGCAAACAGCGCGGCAAGATTGACCCCGTCGAAGGTCGCGAGCCCCGCCGCCAGCGCCGCCATCCCCAGCACCGGCGGCGTCCCCGCCAGCCAGCGCCGGATGCCGGCGGCCGGCGCGTAATCGTCGACGAAGTCGAACGGCGCGGCGTGCCCCATCCAGCCCGACAGCGGCGAGCGCAGCCGCGCCTGGTGCCGTGCCGCCACGAACAGGAACGCGGGCGCGCCCGGCCCGCCGTTCAGATACTTGTACCCGCATCCGACCGCTAGGTCGGCGCCCGCGGCGTTCAGGTCGACCGGCACCGCCCCCGTGCTGTGGCTGAGGTCCCACAGCATCAACGCGCCTTCCGCCTGCGCAGCCGCGGTCACGGCGCGAAGGTCGAACGTCGCCGCGCTCTGGTAGTGGACGTGGGTCAGCATGACGACCGCGACGTCCTCGTCGATCGCCGCCGGAACCGCGTCGCGCGGGGCGGTGCGCACGCTCACCCCCGGGATCGTGGCGGCGACGCCTTGCGCGACGTAGAGGTCGGTCGGGAAATTGCCGGGCTCGGTCAGGATGACGCGCCGCTCGCCCGCCGTCACCGCCGCGGCGAGCAGCTTGTGGAGGTTGACCGAGGTCGTGTCGGCGACCACCACCTCGCCCGGCGCCGCCCCGATCAGCGTGGCGACCCGGTCGCCGAGCCGGCTCGGCGCGTCAATCCAGCCGGCATCGTTCCAGCTGCGGACCAGCCCGGTTCCCCACTCCTCGGCAACAGCACGCGCGCTCGCCGCGGGCGCCGCCGCCGGCATCGCGCCCAGCGAGTTTCCGTCGAGGTACAGCACGCCCGGCGGCAGCACGAACCGCTCCTTCAGCGCCGCCAGCGGATCCGCCGCGTCGAGCGCGCGCGCCTCGTCCCGCGTCACAGCGCGGTCCTCACCTGAAGCAGTTCGGGGAAGAATCCCTGCTCCAGCACCTTGGCCAGGTAAGATACGCCGGCGGTGCCCCCGGTCCCGATCTTGAACCCGATCACCCGCTCCACCGTCTTCAGATGCCCGAACCGCCACAGCTGGACGTGGTACTCCAGGTCGACCAGCTTCTCGGCGAGCTCGTACAGGTCCCACCAGCGCGCGGTGTCGGCGTAGACGCTTGCCCACGCCGCAGTGACGGCCGGGTGCGCGGCGTAAGGCTCCGACCAGTTCCGATCGATCACCGCGGCGGGCAGGTCGAACCCGCGCCGCGCGAGCAGCCGCAGCGCCTCGTCGTACAGGCTCGGCCGCCCCAGCTCCGCGGCGAGCGCCGCGCGCACCGCCGGCTCGTCTGCGTGCACCGCCAGCGCCTCCGCCTTCTTGTTGCCGAGCAGGAACTCGATCAGCCGGTACTGGTCCGACTGGAAGCCGCTGGACGTGCCGAGCCTGTCCCGCATCGCCGCGTAATCGGCGGGCGTCATGGTCGCGAGCACCTCCCACGACTGGATCATCTGCGCCTGGATCCGCGCCACCCGGCTCATCATCTTGAACGCCGGGCTGAGCGTGTCGGCGGCGATCATCGCGCGCGCGCCACGCAGCTCGTGCAAGCACAGCTTCAGCCAGATCTCGGACGCCTGGTGGATGGCGATGAACAGCAGCTCGTCATGTGCGTCGCTGAGCGGCGTCAGCAGGTCGAGGAGCTCGGGCAGCCGCAGGTAGGAGCGATAGGTGATCGGGGCCATGTGCACGACCCTACCGGCTCGCGCCCGGCTGCGCTATCGGGCGGAGGATGACCGCCCGCCCGCTCACCCCAGCCGAAACCGCGCTCGCCGCCTCCGTGTTCGGCGACGCGATCGACTATGCAGCGGCGAGCGTGTCCCGCACCAAATGGGCGTTCTTCCAGCCGCGCAACACGGTGATGGCGCCCAGCGGCTGCATCCACTTTCACCCCAAGGGCGATCTATACTGCGACGATTTCGGCCACGCGCACCCCGATGCGCAGGGGCTGTTCATTCACGAGATGACGCACATCTGGCAGCACCAGCGCGGGATCAACCTGCCGCTCCGCCGCCATCCCTTCTGCCGCTACAGCTACAGCCTGAAGCCCGGCTGGCGGCTGGCCCGCTACGGGCTCGAGCAGCAGGCGGAGATCGTCCGCCACGCCTTTCTGCTCCGCGCCGGCCGGGTCGTCCCGGGCGCTCCGGAGCTCCACCGCTATGACACGATCCTGCCGTTCCGGGGCGAGATGCGCGCCTGATGCCCTGACCGCACCACCGTTCGTGCTGAGTAGCGATTGAGCGTAGCCGAAGACGCGTATCGAAGCACCTGTCCCGCGAACAAAGTCCTTCGATACGCCGCTTCGGCGGGCTCAGCGGCTACTCAGGACGAACGGGTGGGGACCGGCGCACGCTTTACCGTTCGTGCTGAGTAGCGACTGAGCGCAGCCGAAGACGCGGATCGAAGCACCTGTCCCGCCGGCCTGGTTCATCGATCGGCCGATCCGCGAGGCTCGGCGGCGATGCGAGGTGCAGGCTACGCCTTCCGCCCCGCCAGCCCCTGCATGAACGCGCTCGCAGCGGCGCTCAGCGCGTCGACGATCGGGGCGGTATCGGTCGCGGTGCCGCTCGGCGGTTCCTTGCCCACGCCGTCCGGGGCAGCGGGCGTCAGGTGCGGCGCGATCGCCGCCGCCTTCTTCTTGGCCGCGATCGCCGCCGCGATGGCCAGGCCGGAGGCGATTACCTGCTGCCCCTCCGGCGACTTCGCCTGTTCGATCAGCTTCTCGCCCGACTTGCGTAGCTTCTTGGGAATTTTGATCCCCGCCACCTTCTTCGGAATCTTGCCAGCCTTCGCCATCTCACGCCTCCTGTGTGTCATTCATGTAAGACACTGTCGGCCGCGATCAAGTCACACCGTGAAGGTCGCGAAGTCGAAGCCGGCGGCGAGTTCGGCCGTCGCCTCGGAGGTGACGATCACGCTCGGATCCGCGATTCCGACCAGCGTCGTCGTCGATAGCACGCCGCCCACGCCGACCCGCTGGACGATCAGGTCGCCGCCGCTGCGCGCGAACAGGTAATCGTCGGGGCTGCCCGCGAGCATCAGCTGGTCGCCGCGCCCGAACCCCGTCAGCCGGACGTTCTGCGCGATCAGCGGATCGTCGGCGAAGCGCAGGTTGCCGACGGCCGCGTCGATGGTGAAGGGAGTCAGCAGACTGCCGTCGTCGTCGCCGTCGAGCGTCGCGGCGCCCGTCGCGACCGGACTGACCGCCGCCGCCGTGGTGCCGACCGACTGCTCGCCGAGCCTCACTCCCGTCACGCTGCCGTTTGCGGCGCGTTCGAACCCGAGCGTCCGGTCGCCATCGGCGAAGCGCACGGTAGCGCCCGCGATGCCGACCGGGATCGTCACCTGCTGCTGCGCGCTCGCGAGCACCAGCGTGCTGCCGCTGCGGACCGCGCTATACTCTCCCGCCCTCCCGGTGAGCACCAGCACGTCGCCGCCGCTGTTGAACGACGGATCAAAGGTGATGCGGGTCCCGCGCGTGACCACGCTCTCCGCCGCGGCGGTGCCGAAGACCTGAAGGAGCCCGCTCGCGGTCGCCGTGCCCCCCGGTGCGACGATCAGCTGCGACGCGATGCTCGCATCGATCAGCCCGATCGCGGTGGCGGCGTTGGGCAGCGCGGCGACCGGCGCCTCGGTCGTCGTCACCACCTGGTCGCCGAGCAGCACGGCGTTCGCGCCCGGGCTGAACTGCAGCGTGCGCGGACCGTCGGCGAACTGCACGTCGAGGCCGATTAAGCCGACGGGTACCACCACGACCGTGTCCCCGTCCGACAGCTGGAGCGAGGAACCGGTCCGCACGGCGCTCCACCCGCTCGCCGCGCCCGCCAGCACCAGCGTGTCGCCGCCCGCATTGAACGAGGGGTCGAGCGTCACGCGGCTGGTCTGGTCGGCGACCAGGACGCGCTGTGCCCCGGCCGTGCCGAACACGTCGCCACTGCCGGTCGCGGTCGCCTGCGCGCCGTCGGCGAGGACGAGATCGTAGCCGTCTGCCGCCGCGACCGGGCGGGCACCGGTCGTGAAGTGGTAGTCGCTCGCGCCGGCGAACGGCGTTCCGCCGACCAGGACGGCGCCGGCGGCCACGCTCAGCCGGTACGCCGTCCCCGGCTCCAGCGCCCGGGTCGGATCGACCACCAGCACGTTGCCGGTCAGCGTCAGCCGCGGGCTGGCGGCGGCGAAGGTCTCGACCACGGTTCCGTCGCCCCGCGTGAGCACCAGCTCGCCGGTACCGCGGGCGAGCACGCCGGAGAAGACGAACCGGATCGGCGCAGTCAGCGGCACGTCCGTCGCGCCGTCGCCAGGCGCCGCGGCGAGCAGCACCGTCTGCGTCGGGGTGGGCGTCGGCGCCGGAGTAGGCGTGGGGGTGGGTGTGGGTGTGGGTGTCGGCGTCGGCGCTGCGCCGATCACCCGCGCGTTCGCCTCCGCGAGCGTCAGGCCGGACACGCCGGCCAGCAGCACGGTTCCGCCGCTATGCGTCAGCAGCGCCCCACCCGCCGTGTCCGCGAGCGCCGTGAAGCTGCCTCCGCCGAGGTCGAAGCGATCTTCGGCCAGCACGACGTCGGTGATCCGGTCCGCCCCCTCCGCCGCCCCGAACGCGAAGACGTCGGCGCCGCTCCCGCCGGTCAGCACGTCGTCGCCCGCGCCACCCTCCAGCCGGTCGTCGCCGGCCCCGCCGTCCAGGACGTCGTTGCCGCCGAGGCCTCGCAAGACGTTCGCCACCGCGTTGCCGGTGAGGCGATCGGCGGCGGCCCCGCCGGTCGCGTTCTCGATCACGCTCGACAGCGCGATGCCGAGATTGTCCGAGTTCACGAACAGGTCCCGCGCGCTAAGCGTCGAGCGGATGAAGTTGGAGAAGTTCGGGTACAGCGCCGTCCAGTAGGCGATCTGCGCCTCCAGCCCCCACTCGCCGACCGACGAGTAGGCGCCCGGCGTCAGGTCAACCGTGTTCGACCGCGTGAAGCTCGACAGGTCGATCGTGTCGGTGCCGCCCGCGTCGTAGATCGACTGCAGAAAGCGGTCGTCCTGGTTGAAGCTGTAGACGGTATCGCCGCTGCGGGTCGCCGGGTCGGCGCCGTAGATCTGCTGCACGGCGGCAATGTCGAGCACCATCGGCGTCACGGACGGAACAAAGGAAAAGCTCGCCCGCAGCACATTCCCGTTCGGCGCGAAGGTGACCACCTGCCCCGCGGTCGGCTCCGTATACGACATCACCGTGTAGCGCCGGTTCTCGAACGGCGCAGGAATTGGCGGTGGATCGAACGGATGCTTGAGCCCGAGGGTATGCCCGAGTTCGTGAACGATCGTCTCGAACCCGTAGGTGCCGCGCGCGTAGCTGAGGTTGGTCGCGTCGGCATTCAGCCAGACGTCGCCCACCTTGCCGCCCGCCGCCTGGGGCACGCTCTGATAGGCATAGGCGGCGGTGCCCTGCGCCATGCCGTAGCTGGTATAGGCGATGCGGATCTCGCCGCGGGTCGCCGCGGTATCGGCGACCTCGGTGAAGCTGGGCGCGATCAATTCGTCCCAGGTGGCGAGCGCCGCGCGGAAGTTCGCGGCCTGCGCCGCGCTCAGCACCGAGTAGCCGGAGAACGGCTCCGTCCCGGCCGCATAGGTCGGCCACGCGCTTCCGGCGGTCGGGACCGAGTAGGTGTACTGGCCCGCGCCCAGGCCGTAGCCATCCTCGTTCAGCCCGACCAGGATCTGCTCCGGCGTCAACGTAACTCGTGCCATGGCCCACCCCGCCGCCGGCCCCTGCCGAGCCGCGACTCCTCCTGTGTAGCGCGGCATGTTACCGCATCGTGAACAGATTGAATTCGCTCGCGAAATGATCGGTCGCGCCGCAGGCTCCGCTGGGCGGATCGGCACCGGTGCTTGCCCCCGCCGCGTGGCTACCCCATCTCGCCGCGAGCAGGCGGCTCCGGCCGCTTGCCTCCCGAACAGATATGGAACATGCCCGTCCCATGAGCCTCTCCCACATCTCCGTCCGCGGCGCGCGCGAGCACAACCTCAAGGACGTGTCGATCGACATTCCGCGCGACACGCTGACGGTGATCACCGGGCTGTCGGGATCGGGCAAGTCCTCCCTCGCCTTCGACACCATCTATGCCGAGGGGCAGCGCCGCTACGTCGAGTCGCTGTCGGCCTATGCGCGCCAGTTCCTGGAGCTGATGCAGAAGCCCGACGTCGACCATATCGAGGGGCTCTCCCCCGCGATCTCGATCGAGCAGAAGACCACCAGTCGCAACCCGCGCTCGACCGTCGCGACCGTGACGGAGATCTACGACTATATGCGCCTGCTGTGGGCGCGGGTCGGCGTGCCCTACTCCCCGGTCACGGGCCTGCCGATCAGCGCGCAGACCGTCAGCCAGATGGTCGACCGCGTGCTGGCCCTGCCGGAGGGCACCCGCCTCTACCTGCTCGCCCCTGTCGTCCGCGGCCGCAAGGGCGAGTACCGGAAAGAGCTCGCCGAGTGGCAGAAGGCCGGCTTCAGCCGCGTCCGCATCGACGGGGAGCTCCACGCGATCGACGAGGCCCCCGCGCTCGACAAGAAGTACAAGCACGACATCGAGGTGGTGGTCGACCGCGTGGTCGTGAACCCCGACCAGGCCACCCGCCTTGCCGAAAGCTTCGAGACCGCGCTGAAGCTCGCGGAAGGGCTCGCCTACGTCGACCTGGTCGACACCGTCGTCCCCGGCCGCGAGGACGAAGCCTCCGCCGGCGGCGCCATGAAGAACGCCGGCGTGCCCGCCAACCGCATCGTCTTTTCCGAGAAGTTCGCCTGCCCCGTCAGCGGCTTCACCATTCCGGAGATCGAGCCCCGCCTGTTCTCCTTCAACGCCCCCCAGGGGGCCTGCCCCGCCTGCGACGGTCTCGGCGAGAAGCTGGTGTTCGACGAGGACCTGGTCGTCCCCAACCATGGTCTCTCGATCAAGAAGGGCGCGGTGGTGCCCTGGGCCAAGTCCAACCCGCCCTCGCCCTACTACATGCAGGTGCTGGGCAGCCTCGCCAAGGCGTTCGACTTCTCGCTCGACGTGCCCTGGCAGGACTTGCCCGCGGAGGCGCGTGACACGATCCTGCACGGCACACGCGGCAAGCCCGTCACCCTCACCTTCATCGACGGCCGCAAGGCGTACGACGTCAAGAAGCCGTTCGAGGGCGTGATCGGCAACCTCAACCGCCGCATGCTCTCCACGGAGAGCGCGTGGATGCGCGAGGAGTTGTCGAAGTACCAGTCCTCGCAACCCTGCGAGACCTGCGGCGGCGCCCGCCTCAAGCCTGAAGCACTCGCGGTGAAGATCGCCGGGGAGGACATCTCCCACGCCACCCGCCTCTCCGTCGTCGACGCGCTCGCCTGGTTCACCGCCATGCCGGAGACGCTGAACGAGCAGCAGCGCGCCATCGCCGAGCGCATCCTGAAGGAGATTCTGGAGCGCCTCGGCTTCCTCAACAACGTCGGGCTCGACTACCTCAACCTAGACCGCACCTCCGGCACGCTGTCGGGCGGCGAATCGCAGCGCATCCGCCTCGCCAGCCAGATCGGCTCCGGGCTGTCGGGCGTGCTCTACGTGCTCGACGAGCCCTCGATCGGCCTCCACCAGCGCGACAACGACATGCTGCTCGCGACGCTGCGCCGCCTGCGCGACCTCGGCAACACCGTGCTCGTCGTCGAGCATGACGAGGACGCGATCCGCACCGCCGATTACGTGATCGACATGGGGCCGGGCGCGGGCGTCCACGGCGGGGAGGTCGTCGCCCACGGCACGCTCCCCGAGCTGCTGGCGAGCGAGGCCTCGGTCACGGCCGACTATCTGAACGGCGTCCGCGAGGTTCCCGTCCCGGCCAAGCGCCGGAAAGGCAACGGCAAGAAGCTCACCGTCCACAATGCGCAGGCCAACAACCTGCGCGGCGTCACCGCCTCGCTCCCCTTGGGCACCTTCACCTGCATCACCGGCGTGTCCGGCTCGGGCAAGTCGAGCTTCACCATCGACACGCTCTACGCGGCCGCCGCGCGCGAGCTGAACGGCGCGCGCCTGCTCGCGGGAAAGCACGACAAGGTCACCGGCCTCCAGCACCTCGACAAGGTGATCGACATCGATCAGTCGCCGATCGGCCGCACGCCCCGGTCGAACCCAGCGACCTACACCGGCGCCTTCACCCAGATCCGCGACTGGTTCGCCGGGCTGCCGGAGGCGCAGGCGCGCGGCTACAAGGCGGGGCGCTTCTCCTTCAACGTGAAGGGCGGGCGGTGCGAGGCGTGTCAGGGCGACGGCGTGCTCAAGATCGAGATGCACTTCCTCCCCGACGTCTACGTCACCTGCGACGTCTGCCACGGGGCACGCTACAACCGCGAGACGCTGGAGGTGAAGTTCAAGGGCCACTCGATCGCCGACGTGCTCGACATGACGGTCGAGGACGCGGTGGAGTTCTTCAAGGCCGTGCCCCCGATCCGCGACAAGATGGCGATGCTGGCGGAGGTCGGCCTCGGCTACGTCAAGGTCGGGCAGCAGGCGACCACCCTGTCGGGCGGCGAGGCGCAGCGCGTGAAGCTCGCCAAGGAACTCAGCCGCCGCGCCACCGGCAACACCCTCTACATCCTCGACGAACCCACCACCGGCCTGCACTTCGAGGACGTGCGCAAGTTGCTGGAGGTGCTCCACGCGCTGGTCGAGCAGGGCAACACAGTTGTTGTCATTGAGCACAACCTGGACGTCATCAAAACAGCCGATTGGGTACTCGACCTGGGCCCAGAGGGAGGCATCAAGGGCGGGGAAATCGTCGCGGAAGGCACCCCCGAGCACGTCGCGGGCGAAGGTCGGTCCTTCACCGGCAAGTACCTCGCCCCGCTCTTGAGGACTCACGCCGAGGCGGCTGAATGACAACAACTTGGTCACGGCGCGCTCGCGTCCGGGCGACCACGGTTGCGAAGCCTGCCCCGGCGAAGGCCGGGGTCATCAAGACCGCCGACTGGGTGCTCGATCTCGGCAAACACGTATTAATTTTTTATCAGGCTCGCGTGATATTTGCCGTAGCTATTATTAAGGAAACCGCCATCAGCCGCTGCGCTTTCAGCCAAGAACCTGTGTCCGAGTGAGCAAATCAGCGCGCATCTATTAATGAATTTAGCGTAATCAACTCCAATCGAAAACTCGAATTCGCTTAGATCAGACGAAACCCACATAGCGCTGCAAAGTGCGGCGTAGCTTTGCTTTTTTACGGCTTTATTTATAGGTGCCCACGCGCCCATCTCATGGCGATATTGTATATTATTGCGCCCCACGGAAAGATATTCCGATCCAGTGGAGATGTACTGGACAGCGCTACCCGCCCGTGTGAGCTGCTCTTTAGCGTTCCCTTGATCCGCGGCGGTAAACGACGAGGTTTCAAGACCGGAAAGGGCATCTGCAAGAAAGCGAGTTAGCTCGGCCCAGACATACTCATGCACGCCGTCTTTCGAGCTGGGCTTGTTAATTTGGACGGTTGTCAAGTTCGGAGAAATGTTAATCTGAAATTGGCCAGTGGAAAGCTTGAACGGAGACGCAAGGCCTGCCAAGTTTAGGTATTTTCTAATCTCCTGGAATTCAGAAGTTCGAATATATGACGGAAAACGGCCACACAAGCGCAGAATAGCTGAGGCGTAGTAAAAAGCTGCGTAGTACAAATGTATGGCAGACCATCCAGCCATTTGCTCGGTTGTTGCAGCCTGAACTCCGGCGCACGTCTCACGTGCCGCATTTGCTAGACGCAGTATGTCCGCGGATATTTCCTTAGCGAGTGTATCTGGATTGATATTTGCCAAAGAGACGGCCGATCCATTGACCGATATTTGATAAAGCCCGCTACCAAGCCATGTCGAAAAAGATCTAGCTACGGACGCGCCGTAGCGAGATAAGGGCACCGCCCGATAAGCTATCAATGCTCTTGCGGCGAGCATCTATCAAAAAATTGATCTCGGCTTCATCGCCAAAGTTAATACTTGAGCATAAGCCTTAACGCTATTACCGGCGCTTTTAAGCGCCGATGGCTTTACACGACTATAAATATCAGATGTAACGTCGTCAAAGTGCGCCTGTAAATACTCTCGTCCGTGAAGGTCAGCCACACGTTGAGCCACATCCGGGAATATCATCGTTATACCTCGGAATGCAACGGGGTTTGTGATATCAATGCCTACCTTGTTCTCGCTAATCTGTCTCAACGTCGATGAATAATAAGCAGACATGATCTCAAATATGCGATGAGGGTCAGGGGTTGAAAATAGGCCCAGCAGTGGCTTAAAAGCAGCGTTAAAAGTTACACGGGATATCAAAGCACGCTTTCTTGCACGCGCCGACATCTTGCCAAGCAATGGATTATTCGGTTCGGTATCAAAGAGATCAAACACTTCGCCAAGTGTGGTCTCTGAGTCATCCTGATACTGAGCTAGTCTACGTATATCGAGCAACAACTCGTTTGGTACAGGTTTCTGCGTCGTATTTATATCTATAAAAAGTCTAGTTTCGTCGATGCGTGACAGTCCGGCGTATATGACTACTGGAACTCGAAGATCGGACTTCGCTAGCCTGAAACCGTAGACGCGGTGTTGGCCATCTAAAATAAGAAAAGAGTGCGGAGCCTCTTTGAAGCTGACCGTCTTATTTGAACGTGAGTATTCAAATTCAGCATCAGCTTGAGCCGACAGGACAACAGAAGTAGGAATTGTACCGAATCCTGAGTCGATATACTCAGCAATTTCCTTAGCGCGACTCTTGTTCAAAAGTCGTTGAAATCCCTCTGCAGGATCCTCATCACGATTAGTCACAAAACAAGTTCGTGCGAGCACATCTGCCGGCATTGTAAGGGTGTAGAAGCGGTGCTCACCTTGACTGACGAGGCTCGCGGTATAACGAACGGTCTCATATTCCTGTCGTGCCATCGGCCAGTCAACTCCCACTCCCTTCAGCGTAACCGATCGCTAAAGCTGGTCAAACCGTTCTGTTATAAAATCAGCGTCGACGCGGGTGTAAATCTCGGCCCGTTAGTCGGGACTTTAGCCTTGCCGACCACGGCAGCGCCGGTGCGCTCGTGATTAGCTGCGCTAATCCCTCGCGGCGCTAGCCATGATACTCCCTCGCCCTCAATGCCCGCACCCGCGCCTCGCGCTTGCCGCAGCGGTGGCAGCGGAAGCGGCCTTGGGCGGCGGCGAGGGGGACGCCGGGGCGGAACAGCAGGTTCATGCTGTCGCCCGGATAGATCACGCGCCACCCGCACGCGGTGCACGTCACCTCCGCCCACTGGTGCTTGGTCTTGAACTCCCACGTCACCCACACGCGATGATCGGCCATGCCGCGCGGTGTGGCACGGCGAATCGGCGGAACACAATGGGAACATGTGCGGCGGTACGGCGAGCATCCGCCGCCTAGTCGGGCAGCCCCGCCGCCTTGCGCAGCGCCGCGTTGATCCGCGCCTGCCACCCCGGCCCGCTCGCCCGGAACCGCTCGATCACGTCGCCGTCCAGCCGCAGCGTCACCTGCCGCTTCGCCTGCCCACGCAGCGGCGGACGGCCGGCGCGGGTCAGCGTGCCGGTCGCCGGCCGCACCACAGCGCCGCCGAGCCGCACCTCCGCCCGGTCCAACTGCTCGTCGCTCCACTCGGGGGTATCCTCGTCATCCCAGGCGGGGAGTGACGCGCCTTGCTTCCTTGTCATGGCAGTGCCTCATCGAAATCACGCGAATGCCGGTCTTGGTCGGCGTCCAGACCATCAGCACCAGCCGCTCGGCCAGCAGGCCGTAGGTCTGGTAGCGGGGCTCCGGATAGTCGAACCGGTCGTCCTCCAGTGTGAGCGTCGGCCCCGCGAAGATCGCCGCTGCCTCGGCAAAGTCGATGCCCCGCTCGACCAGCATCCAGACGCGCTTCTCGGCGTCGTGGCTTTCGCTTACCTGTCAAATATGTAACTACAGAAGTTGGGTGGTCAAGGCTCGACTTCACGGAGCCTTGGCAGCGCCGCGGCAAAGCCGTGAGCCTGCCCCGGCAAAGGCCGGGGTCGGTCGGCGCTGGCACCGGGTGAACAGCGCCCCGCCCTATTCGGGTCATGCGGGGGCATGACCGACCCGATGCTCCCCGCCGGCCGGGCAACGGTCTTTTCTTGGCCTAACCTTCGCTACACCTTTGGCTCGCGCTGCCACGGCCACCGCCCCTCGATCTCCAGCTCCAGCGAGAACGACAGGAAGGTCCGGATCGCGACGATCCCCGCCAGCACCGCCAGGCTGTCCAGCGTCGGCTCGATCGCGACCGTGTTGATGATGTCCGCCGCGACCAGCAGCTCCAGCCCGAGCAGGATCGACCGCCCCAGGTTGGACCGCAGCGCCCTGTACGCCGCCTCCCGCGCGCCGCCCACGGCTTGGCTGACGTAGCGCACCCCCGAATAGGCGGCCCCGACCAGGATCAGCGCGATCCCGAGCAGCTCCACCACACGGGTCACCCCGTGGATCAGCGGCAGCAGCGCGGCGTCGGACATGGGCGGGCTCCGGTTTGGGGGAAGGAGTGGTTTTCGATCAGCGCCGCAGCAAAGCCGTGAGCCTGCCCCGGCGAAGGCCGGGGTCGGTCGGCGCTCGGACGCCTAGGCGTAGCTTGCGCTACGCCTAGGTTCGCGTCGTCAATCTTTGAGCCCCGCCGGCACCTTGCCGCCGTTCTTCTCCAGCTCCTGCATCACCCGCTTGTGCAGCCAGATGTTCATCTCCGCGCTCCCGTCCTTCTCCCCCGAGTAGCCGAGCTCGGTCGCGAGCTCCTTGCGGTTGGCGAGGCTCGAATCGAGATCGAGCAACTTCATCAGGTCGACGATGGAGGTGCGCCAGTTCAGGTCCGGGTTGCCCTTCGCCTGCTCCATGTCGGTCAGCACCTCCTCGACGTCGACCGGCTGGGGCGCGGGGGCGGCCTGCGCCGGGGCGGGTGCTGCCTGCTGCGGCGTGGGCGCAGCGGGGGCCTGCTGGCGCGGCGCCTGCGGAGCCGGGGCGGGCGTGGGCGCCGCTTTCTTGTGCCCGAAGATCTTGTCGCGGATGCTGCTGAAGATACCCATCTGATCGCTACTCCTCGCGCGCCATGCGCAAGGTCCGGTAACGCGCGGACGGGTGCGGTGTTCAGTCGCGGGCGAGCTGAACCAGAATGCCGTCGAGCAACAGTATCCCCGCCTCCGTCGTCGCGATCCTTGTCCCCCGCCGCTCCAGCAGGCCCTGCGCAACCAGCCGCTCGACCGCCGCCTCGTCCACTACCGCCGGGTCAGGCACGATCCCCTCGCGCAGGCGCAAACCCATCAGCAGCGCCTCCGTCGCGCGGTCGCGGGGATCCAGCGCTTCCTCCGCCTCACCACCGTGGCCGTTACGATCGACGGCCGCGAGCCAGTTCTCCGGCTTCTTGCGTCGCACCGTCGCCACGCCCCCGCGCCGCCCGTGCGCGCCCGGCCCCACACCCGCATAGTCGCCGTAGCGCCAGTAAGTCAGGTTGTGGCGACTCTCCGCCCCCGGCCGTGCATGGTTCGACACCTCGTAGCGCGGCAGCCCCGCCGCCGCGGTCATCGCCTGCGTCGCCTCGAACAGCGCCGCCGCCGCGTCCCCGTCCGGCAGCACCAGCTCGCCCTTGGCCGCCAGCGTCGCGAAGCGCGTCCCCGGCTCCACCGTCAGCTGGTAGAGCGACAGATGCTCGGTCCCGAACGACAGCGCCCGCGCCAGCTCCGCCTCCCACGCCGGCAGGCTCTGCTCCGGTCGCGCGTAGATCAGGTCGAAGCTGACCCGCCTGAACACGGCCTGCGCCACGTTCAGCGCCGCGAGCCCCTCGCCCACGTCATGGGCGCGGCCGAGCAAGCGGAGCGCGTCGTCGTCCAGCGCCTGCAACCCCAACGACACCCGGTTCACCCCCGCGCGCGCCAGATCGGCGAAGCGCGCCGCCTCCACCGAGGACGGGTTCGCCTCCAGCGTGATCTCGACGTCCGGGCTCATCGCCCAGTGCCCCGCCGCCGCGTCCAGCACCGCCGCGACCGTCGCGGGCGGCATCAGCGACGGCGTGCCGCCTCCGAAGAACACCGACCCCAGCCGCCGCCCGGGCAGCTGCGCCGCCTCATAGGCCAGGTCGGCGAGCATCGCCGCGCGCCACCGCTCCTGATCCACGCTCTCGCGCACATGGCTGTTGAAGTCGCAGTACGGGCATTTGGAGACGCAGAACGGCCAGTGGACGTAGAGCGCGAGCGGCTGGTCGGTCATCCGAGCGCTAGAAGACCGCCGCGACCAGTTGCCGGAACGCATCGGCGCGGTGGCTGATCGAGTGCTTCAGGTCCGGGTCGATCTCTCCGAACGTCTCGCTGTCACCATCGCGCACGAACATCGGGTCGTAGCCGAACCCGCGCTCGCCCCGCGGCGGCCATACCAGCGTTCCGTCGACCCGCCCCTCGAACCACTCGACGTGCCCGTCCGGCCAGGCGAGCGCCAGCGCGCACACGAAGTGCGCGTCGCGCGACGTGTCCGGGCCGAGTGCGGCGAGCTTTTCCTCGACCAGCCCCATGGCGCGGGCGAAATCCCTATCCGACCCGCCCCAGCGCGCGGAGAAGATGCCGGGATCGCCGTTCAGCGCCTCCACGCACAACCCACTGTCGTCCGAAAGCGCGGGCAGCCCGGACAGGTCCGCCGCCTGAAGCGCCTTCAGCTCGGCATTGGCGACGAAGCTCGTCCCCGTCTCCTCCGGTTCGGGCAGGTCGAGCTCGGCGGCCGACACCGGCTCGACCCCGTACGGCCCCAGGAGCGCGCGGATCTCCCGCACCTTGCCCTCGTTATGGCTCGCGATCACCAGCCGACCGGGCTGGAGCTTGCGGATCGCCTGGGGAACGCGGCCCTCGCCGCTCACCGCCCGGTCGCCTTGTCCTGCGCGGCAAAGATCTGCGAACAGCCGATCCGCGCCAGGCGCAGCAGCCGCAGCAGCGCCTCCTCGTCGTACGTTGCGCCTTCGGCCGTCGCCTGCACCTCCGCGATGCGCCCGTCGCCGGTCAGCACGAAGTTGGCATCGGCCTCCGCGGTCGAATCCTCGGGATAGTCGAGGTCGAGCACCGGCGTCCCCTGGTGGATGCCGCAGCTGATCGCCGCGACCTTCTGCTGAATCGGGTCGGAGGAAAGCTTGCCCTCGGCCAGCAGCTTGTCGACCGCGATGCGCAGCGCGACCCACGCGCCGGAGATCGACGCGGTGCGGGTGCCGCCGTCGGCCTGGATCACGTCGCAGTCGAGCACGATCTGCCGCTCGCCCAGCGCCTTCAGGTCGGTGACCGCGCGCAGCGAGCGCCCGATCAGCCGCTGGATCTCCTGCGTGCGCCCCGACTGCTTGCCCTTCGCCGCCTCGCGGTTGCCGCGGGTGTGGGTGGCGCGAGGGAGCATGCCGTACTCGGCCGTCACCCAGCCCTCGCCACGCCCACGCAGGAACGGCGGCACCTTTTCCTCGACGCTCGCGGTCACCAGCACCTTGGTGTCGCCGAAGCCGATCAGCACCGATCCTTCCGCGTGGCGGGTGAAGGCGGGCTCAATCGTGATGGTGCGCATCTCATCGGGTGCGCGGCCGGAAGGTCGCATGCGGTACTCCTGTGGTAGCGCTCGCCCGTAGACGCCGCCGCCACGATGCGCCAGACCGCCCGGAATTACGCGCCTCCTCTTCCCGCTCCTGGCCCTCGCGGCGTGCGCCCCGGTCGCTCCTGGTTCGTCGCCAGAGGCCGCGCCGACGATCACCTACTCGACCGGCCCGTGCTTCGGATCGTGCCCGGTCTACAGCGTGACGGTGTCGCCGAGTGGCGCCGCTAGGTTCACCGGCATCCGTTTCACCGCCGCGGTGGGCGAGCACACCCTTTCGATGACACCGGCGCAGGCGCAGGCCTTCGCGGCCAGGCTGCTACCGCTGCTGCCGGCGAGCGGCGTCACCCGATATCAGCCCGGCGAGGCGAACTGCCCGGGCGCCCCGACCGACATGCCAAGCGTGCAGGTCCGCGTGAACGGCGCCGAACGCGGCATCGACTTCTACTACGGGTGCGCGCGCGACAATCCCCGGGTCGCCGACGCACTCCGCGCCGCGCCGGACCTGCTGCCGCTTGCCGCACTGATTGGCGACCGTGCAGCGTTCGCGGGCCAACGCTGACCTACAGCCGTCACGCGCTGCAGGCGGCGGGGTGACGGCCATGTTGAGCCGTCTCCCTCCTGCCCCTAAGTATCTCATATGACGCCGTCCATTCCCGAACTCACCGATCGCGCGCGCGACGTGTTCAGGAACGTCGTGCAGAGCTATCTCGACACGGGCACGCCGGTCGGGTCGCGCACCGTCAGCCGCATCTCGGGGCTGAACCTGTCGCCCGCGTCGATCCGCAACGTCATGCAGGACCTGGAAGAGGCGGGGCTGCTCGCCGCGCCGCATACTTCTGCCGGGCGAGTGCCGACAGAGAGCGGGCTCCGGCTGTTCGTCGACGGGATGATGCACGCGGTCGCGCCGTCCGCGCAGGAGCGCGCCGCGCTCGCCGCCGGCGCGCGCGAGCGCGGCTCGGTCGAGGAGGCGATCGCCGCCACGACCGCCGCCCTCTCGGGCCTGTCGTCCTGCGCGGGCCTCGTGCTGGTGCCCAAGCGCGAGCCGCGGCTGCGCCAGCTGGGCTTCGTGCCGCTCGGCCGCGACAAGGCGCTGGCGGTGCTGGTCGGCGAGGACGGATCGGTCGAGAACCGCGTGCTCGACCTGCCCGGCGGCGTCGCGCCGGGCGCGCTGGAGAGCGCCGCCAACTATCTCAGCGCGACGCTCGGCGGTCTGACGCTCAGCCAAGCCCGCCAGCGGCTCGGGCGCCAGATCGCCGACGAGCGCGCCGAGCTCGACACCGCGACCCGCGCCCTGGTCGCGCGCGGCCTTGCCGTGTGGAGCGAGGACGGCGGCCGGCGCCCGGTGCTGATCGTCCGCGGCCAGGCCAACCTGATCGACCCGCAGGCCGCGGCCGACCTCGACAAGGTTCGCGGGCTCCTCGACGAGCTGGAAGGCAAGGAGGAGATCGCCCGCCTGCTCGACAGCGCGCGTGACGGCGACGCCGCGCGCATCTTTATTGGGTCGGAGAACAAGCTTTTCGCGCTCAGCGGATCGTCGGTGATCGCGCAGCCGGTGCGCGCGCTCGACGGGCACGTCGTCGGCGTCGTCGGCGTGATCGGCCCCACGCGCTTGAACTACGCGCGGGTCGTGCCCATGGTGGATTTCACGGCCGCGACCCTGGCGCCCTTGCTGGCGTAGCGCGGCCAGACGGACTACGAACGGGAACCATGACAGATCAGAACAACACGGACGATGCGGGCCTGACCGCGGACACGGTGGACCTGCGGGAGGAGACGGCGGAGACCGCCCCCGAGGTAGCCGATCACGACCGCGTCGCGGCGCTCGAGGCGGAGCTGGCCGAGGCGAAGGCCGCGACGCTCTATGCCCGCGCCGAGGGGCAGAACATGCTGCGCCGCGCGGAGAAGGAGGCGCAGGACGCGCGCGCCTATGCTGTGACCGGCTTCGCCCGCGACCTCCTGTCGGTCGCTGACAATCTTGCCCGCGGGCTCGCCGCGATCCCGGCCGAGCTGCGTGAGGATGAGAAGCTAAAGGGGCTGGTGGCGGGGCTGGAAGCGACCGGTCGCGAGCTCGATAGCGTGTTCCAGCGCCACGGCATCGCCCGCATCACGGCGCTCGGCGAGCGGCTCGATCCGAATCGGCACCAGGCGATGTTCGAGGTGCCGACGGCCGATGCGGAAGCGGGCACGATCGTGCAGGAGATGCAGGCCGGCTATACGCTGAAGGACCGGCTGCTGCGCCCGGCACTCGTGGGCGTCGCCAAGGCTTCGGACTAGACACGCTGCCCGCCGCCGCCCCCGTCGCCGCGGGCGCGGCGGTCACCCGCTTCGATCAGGTCCCAAACCGCCGTCAGCTGTTCGACCGGCGGATCATCGCCGAGCAGCTCGCGGCGATCCCGGACGGTGACGCAGCCGCGCTTCGCCGCGCGGCGACTGCGGTACTGAAGGACGCGCTGGAGGGTGGTCGCGCGCGCACCGCCCAGCGTCTGAGCGACCAGCCCTCGCGCGGGCTGGAGGCGGCGGCGGCGGGCGCGTACTTGTTCGATCGGGTGTTGCGGCTGCTGTGGGATTTCACAACCCAGCGGCTCTACCCCAACACCAACCCCACGGCGGCGGAGCGCATGACGCTGATCGCGGTCGGCGGCTACGGCCGCGGCGAGATGGCGCCGCACTCCGACATCGACATCGGTTTCCTCACGCCCTGGAAGCAGACGCCCTGGCACGAGCAGGTCATCGAATCGATGCTCTACTCACTGTGGGACCTGGGGCTGAAGGTCGGCCATTCGTCGCGCTCGCTCGACGAGATGGTGCGCCAGGCGCGCGCCGACGTGACGATCCGCACCGCGCTGCTGGAGGCACGCTACGTGTGGGGCGACACCGCGCTCTACGCGGACGCCGCACGACGCTTCAAGACGGAGGTCCAGGCCGACACCGCCCGCAGCTTCATCGCCGACAAGCTCGCCGAACGCGATGTGCGCCACCGCAAGATGGGCGACAGCCGCTACGTGGTCGAGCCGAACGTCAAGGAGGGAAAGGGCGGGCTGCGCGACCTTCACACGCTGTTCTGGATTGGCAAGTACGCCTACAACGTCGGCAGCAGCGCCGCGCTGGTCGATGCAGGGCTGCTCACCACCTCCGAGTACCGGCAGTTCCACCGCGCGGAGAACTTCCTGTGGGCGGTGCGCTGCCACCTTCACCTGCTCGCCGGCCGGGCGGAGGACCGCCTCACCTTCGACATGCAGCGCGAGATCGCGGAGCGGATGCGCTTCACCGATCGGCCCGGCAAGTCGCGCGTCGAACGCTTCATGCAGCTCTATTTCCTCCAGGCGAAGGCGGTGGGGCACCTGTCGGGCGTCTTCCTCGCGCATCTGGACGAGACGTTCGCGGCGCGCGGGCGCCGGTTTGGACTGCCCACGATCCGCCGGCGTCCGCGACGGCTGGACGGCTTCGTGCTCGACCGCGGACGGCTGGCGCTCCCGGCCGACGACTTCCTGCGCGCCGATCCGGTCCGGCTGGTGGAGCTGTTCACCCTGGCCGAGGCGAACGGGCTCGAAATCCATCCGCTCGCGATGCGGGCCGCCGCCCGCGACGCGCCGCTCGCCGCCGGCATCCGCCGCGATCCGCGTGCCAACGCCCTGTTCCTCGACCTGCTGACCGGACGCCGCGATCCCGAGACGGCGCTGCGCTGGATGAACGAGGCAGGCGTGTTCGGCCGCTTCGTGCCCGACTTCGGCCGCGTCGTCGCGCAGATGCAGTTCGACATGTACCACCATTACACCGTGGACGAACACACCATCCGCGCGATTGGCTTGCTCAGCCGGATCGAGCGCGGGCTGCTGAAGGACGATCACCCGCTCGCGACCGCGCTGTTCGACAAGATCGTGGCACGCCGCGCGCTCTACGTCGCAGTGCTGCTCCACGACATCGCCAAAGGGCGCGGCGGCGATCACTCGATCCTGGGCGCGGAGGTCGCCGAGCGGCTCTGCCCGCGCTTTGGCCTCTCCGCGGCGGAGACGGAGACAGTCGCCTGGCTGGTGCGCTGGCACCTGCTGATGTCCGCGACCGCGTTCAAGCGCGACCTGTCGGACTTCAAAACGATCCTCGACTTCGCCGAACAGGTTGCCTCTCCCCAGCGGCTCATGATGCTGCTGGTGCTGACGGTGGTCGATATCCGCGCTGTCGGTCCCGGCATCTGGAACGGCTGGAAGCGCCAGCTGCTGCAGAACCTCTACGAGTCGGCGGAGGAGGTGCTGCGGCTCGGTCACAAGCAGCGTGGCCGCGGCGAGCGCGTCGCGGTGAAACAGGCCGCCGTTGCCACCGCGATGGGCTGGGACGAGGCGAGCTTGCAGGCCGCCCGCCGCCGACTGCCCGAGAGCTACTGGGTGGCGGAGCCGGGCGAGGTGCTGGAGGCGAACATGCGCCTGGTCGAGCGCTCCGGCGGCGTGCCGCTGTCGATCGAGGCGACGCCCGATTCCGAACAGGGCGCGACGCTGGTGACGGTCTATGCATCCGACCACCCCGGGCTGTTCTACCGCATCGCCGGCGCGATCCACGCGGCCGGCGGCAATATCATCGACGCGCGCATCCACACGACTCGCGACGGCCGCGCACTCGACAACTTCCTCGTCCAGGATCCGCTCGGTCGCCCCTTCGACGATCCGGGCCAGCTGTCCCGCATCCGTCAGGGGATCGAGGACGCGCTCGCCAACCGCGGGCGGCTGGGCGAGCGGCTGCTCGCTAAACCCGCGCCGCGGCTGCGCTCCGATGCCTTCACCGTCCAGCCCGACGTGCTGATCGACAACGCCGCGTCCAACCGCTTCACGGTGGTGGAGGTGAACGCGCGGGACCGCCCCGCCCTGCTCCACCACCTTGCGCAGGCGCTGTTCCAGTCCAAGGTGACGATCAGTTCGGCGCACGTCGCAACCTATGGCGAGCGCGCGGTCGATACCTTCTATGTCACCGACCTGCTCGGTGATAAGATCAGCAGCACCACGCGCCTGCGCGCGCTGGAGAAGCGGCTGCTGGCGGCGGCGATCGGCGACGTCGAGGCGGTGGCGCTGGTCGAGGGAGGGTGACGATGCCGGTACTCGGAATGGGCGGCCTGTTCTTCCGCGCTCACGATCCCGATGCGCTCGGGACCTGGTACAAGGAGCATCTAGGCGTCGGCGCCGGGTGCAACTCCAGCGGCGAGGGCGAGGCGGACGAGTGGTCGTGGCGGGTCTCGGGCGGGCCGATGATCTTCGCGCCCTTCAAGCAGACCACCGATTATTTCGCCGCCGACAAGGTGTTCATGATCAACCTGCGCGTGAGCGACCTCGACGGCCTGCTCGAGCAGCTGAACGCGGCGGGGATCGCGATCACGGTAAAGCCCGAGTGGAACAGCCCGGAGGCGGGCCAGTTCGCCCGTATCCACGATCCGGAAGGCAATGCTATCGAGCTGTGGGAGCCGCCGGCGGCTTAACGTAGAGTACCTCCCCAGCGCGGGGAGGTACTTGGGACTTGATCACCGCCACGCCCGTCAGACGAGGCCGGCTACGCTGGCCTCGCTGCCTGACGTGGCGACTCTTCGGATTGCTTGCGCAAACCGAAGGCGCCCGTGTCAGAACCTCACCCGGCCCGTGATGCCATAGGTCCGCGGCTCGGCCAGATACTGCGAGAAGATCTGCCGCCCGCCCGGGTACTGCGGGTCGACGAACGGCGCGCTGGTCGCGCCCTGCTGGAATGGCGAGTTGAAGGCGACCTGCGCATAGTCCTTGTTGAAGATGTTCTGGCCCCAGAACTCCAGCGCCCAGCGCTCGCGATCACCGCGGATGCCGATACGCGCGTTGGCGACGAAGAAGCTGTCCTGCTCCTTCTGCGGGAACAGGTCGGACCCGGTGTTGTAGTCGTCCGACAGGCGACCATCGATGTAGAACAGCCCGGACAGCCCCGAGCTGCCGAGCTCCGGCGTCCACGCAAAGGACGAGGTCGCCACCCACTCCGGCGCGTTCGACAGATTGTCGCCCGGGAGCTTGCGGAGCGCCGGATCGAGCGGCAGCCCGCGCGCGCTGCCGACCAGGTTGTTGCGGAACTTGGTGTCCGAATAGGTAAGGCCGATGTTGAAGTTGACATCGCGTGCCGGCTGCAGCGACGCCTCCAGCTCGATGCCCTGCGAACGCAGGCCATAGGTCACGTCGTCGGCCGCACACGCGCCCGTGGTTGCGCTGGTGTCGCGGTCGCCCCCGTTCAGCCCCGTCTTGCACGAGTTGACGGTCGCGACCAGGAAGACGGTGCCGTTGAAGGTGTTCAGCTGGAAGTTCTCGAACTCCTGGCGGAACGCCGCGGCCGTCAGCGTGAACGGTCCGCGCGAGTATTTGGCGCCGATCTCGTACGCGTTGACCTTCTCCGGATCGAACTGAAGGTTCCCGGTCAGCGCCTGCGCGCCCCCAGACGCCGCGAACGGTAGGATCGGGTTCTTCAGCGCCGACCGGTCGAGGTTAAACCCGCCCGCCTTGTACCCGCGCGAGTAGCTTGCGTAGATGAGCAGCGGGTCGGCCGGCTTGTACGACAGCACCGCAGTCCCGGTGAACTCGTCCTCGCTGCGCCGGTCGTTGATGGTGACCCCGTTCAGCTCGGCCGTGGAGTTGCCCTGGCACGACAGCGCCAGGATGCCTCCCGCGGTCGCAGCGAGTGCTGCGTTGGTGAGGAAGGGCGCCAGCGCCTGCTGGTTCTGGACGCAGCCGACATTGTCGTTGGTGAAGGCGGCCGAGAACTTCTTGCGCTCGTTGGTGTAGCGCACGCCGAGCGTCAGATCGAGGCGGTCGGTGAAGTGGATGATGTTGTGCGTGAAGAACGCGTAGTTGCGGCTGTTCTGGAGGTAGCGGTCGGCGGTCGAGCCGCGGTCGTTGATCGCGTCCAGGCGGCCGAGCGCCGCGACGATCGTCGGCCCCGCCGCACCGAACGGTGACGGCACGCCGGGCACCACGCCCGACAGCACCGCGCGCCCGGTCGCCGACAGGCAGGACGTGTCGCCCGGCGTGTAGAACTGCGCCAGCGCGCTGCCGGAAATGATGCGGCAGGTGGCGAAGCGGCCGTACTGGTTGCCGAAGCGCAGGTTGTCGACGACCTCTAGGTCCTCGTCGGCGTAGTAGCCGCCGACCAGCCAGTCGAGCTTGCCGCCGAACGCCTCGCCCTGGAGGCGCAGCTCCTGCGAGAAGGTCTTGAATTGGCGCGAGGAGTTGCCGTTCGCCGCGCGGTAAAGGATGTCGACTTGCGAATAGTCGGTGTCCGAGCCTTGGTCGCTCTTGTAGTCGCGGTACGCGGTGATCGAGGTAAGCGTCGCACCGCCGAAATCATAGTCGATCTGGCCGGAGATGCCCTTGTCTTCGGTCACGCCGGCGAAGCTGCGGCCGAGCGAGGTGGAGATGGTCCGGTCGTACCCGGCCGCGTTGACCCGGGCGAGCGGCTGCCCGAGATCGCGGATGACGTTGACGATGTTGTTGCCGTTCGGGTTCGGCACGCCGCCGGTGACTAGCAGCGGGGTGGCCGGATCGTTGAGGTTGCCGACGTATTCGTTGACGCTGCGATCGACATATGTCGCCGCGCAGCACTTCTCGTCGCGGCGGGTGAAGTCGCCGATGATCCGGATGTTGAGCGCGTCGCTCGGCTGGAAGCGGAGCTGCCCGCGCACGAAGTACCGGTCGCGGTCGTTGACGTCGGTGTTGTTGGTCGGATCGTAGTAGAAGCCGTCGCGCTTGGTGTAGATACCGTCGACCCGTACGGCGAGCGTGTCGCCGAGCGGCAGGTTGATCGCCGCCTGCCCGCGGATCAGGTCGTAGTTTCCGTAGGTGATCTCCCCCATGCCCTCGATGCCGGAGAAGCTCGGCTGGCGGGAGATGATGTTGATAACACCGGCCGAAGCGTTGCGGCCCGACAGCGTTCCCTGCGGCCCGCGCAGCACCTCGACCCGCTCGACTTCGCCCAGTTCGTTGAGGCCGATGCCCGAGCGGGAGCGATAGACGCCGTCGATAAACACCGCGACCGAGCTCTCCAGACCCGGATTGTCGCCGACCGTGCCGATGCCGCGGACGCGGGCCGATCCGTTCGCCTCCGAGCCCGTCGACGACACAAGCAGTGACGGGGCGAGCTGGTTCAGCTGGCGGATGTCGTTCGCGCCCGAGAGCTGCAGGCTCTCCTGCGAGACGGCGGACACCGCGACCGGCACGTCGGCCAGCCGCTCGGCACGTCGGGTCGCGGTCACAACGATGTCGCCGGCGCTACCCCGCGTCTCCTCCGCCTCTTGCCCCGGATCGCTCGCCGTTTCGGCGGAGCTGGTGCTCGGCGCCGGCACATCCTGCGCCGCCGCAGGCGTGGCGATCAGCGCGATGGTGGCGGCCGACAGGAACAATGCGGGCGTGCGCATGGGCGGCGATCCTCTCTCTGCTTCTTTTTTGAATATTCGGTTTGTTGTTGTACCATAGCGTAACGCGGCGTTTTAACGTGCGCCAGCGCGAAATCGTGCTTGCGGCACGCTTTCATGGCTAAAGGTGCCGGATTGCAACAGCGTCGTTCGCCGCCATAACAAACACAAGCGACGTCACAATCGCCCGTCTTCCCCGCCGCCGAACGAAGAAGGGCCGCCGGCATCGCTGCCGACGGCCCTGAATTGGCTCGGTACGTCGTGCTACTTCGGCGCGAGCACCATCAGCATCTGCCTGCCTTCCATTCGCGGATAAGCTTCGACCTTGGCCACCTCGGCGACCTGCTCGGCGACGCGCTGAAGCACGTTCATGCCGAGCTGGCCATGGCTGAGCTCGCGACCGCGGAAGCGCATGGTGACCTTCACCTTGTCGCCCTCCTCGATGAACTCGACCACCTTCTTCATCTTGGTGTCGTAGTCGTGGTCGTCGATGTTCGGACGCATCTTGATCTCCTTGATCTCCTGCGTCTTCTGTGACTTGCGGGCGAGGTTCGCTTTCTTCTGCGCCTCGTACTTGAACTTGCCGACGTCCAGGAACTTGGCGACGGGCGGGTCGGCGTTCGGCGACACCTCGACCAGGTCGAGCCCGACCTCGGCCGCGGCGGCGATCGCCTCGCGGGTGTACATCACCCCGAGATTCTCTCCCTCATGGTCGATCACGCGGACCTTCTGGGATTGAATCCATTCATTGAACCGGGGGCCGTTCATCGGCGGCGCCTGCATCGGCCGGCGCATCATGGGCGGTCGGATAAGTGTTGCTCCTTGGTGTTGTTGCTACCGCGATATAGTCAAACTGCGGCCTGAGCGAAAGGTGCCCCTGCGTCAGCGCAGGTCGGGCGCCGTCGCTTCCTCGACCAGCCGGGTAACGATCTCGTCCAGACTCACGAACTCCTGCCGATCCGAGCCGAGCCGCCGGACGGCGACCTTGCCCTCCTCCGCTTCGCGCTTGCCGACGACCAGCAGCGCCGGGACCTTCGCCAGGCTGTGCTCGCGCACCTTGTAGTTGATCTTCTCGTTCCTGAGGTCGGTCTCGACCCGGATGCCCGCGGCGGCGAGCTTCGCCTGCACCTCGCGAGCGTAATCGTCGGCGTCGCTGACGATCGTCGCCACGACCGCCTGCACCGGCGCGAGCCACAGCGGGAAACGCCCGGCGTGGTGCTCGATCAGGATCCCGATGAACCGCTCGAAACTGCCCAGGATCGCACGGTGCAGCATGATCGGGCGGTGGCGCTCGCCGTCCTCACCCACGTAGCTCGCGTCGAGCCGCTCGGGCAGCACCGTGTCGGTCTGGATCGTGCCGACCTGCCACGTCCGGCCGATCGCGTCGGTCAGGTGGAACTCGAGCTTGGGCGCGTAGAACGCGCCTTCGCCCGGCAGTTCCTCCCACCCGAACGCGGCCGTGTTGCGCCCGGTCGCCGCCACCGCATCGCGCAGCGACTGTTCCGACCAGTCCCACATCTCCTCGCTACCGAAGCGCTTGTCCGGGCGCAGCGCGAGCTTGATCGCGTACTGGTCGAAGCCCAGGTCCTTGTAGACAACGTCGAGCAGGTCGACGAACTTCGCGACCTCGCCCACCAGCTGGTCGGCGCGAACGAAGATGTGGGCGTCATCCTGGGTGAACTGGCGGACGCGCATGATGCCGTGGAGCGCGCCGTGCGGCTCGTTGCGGTGGCAGCAGCCGAACTCCGCCATTCGGATCGGCAGGTCGCGGTACGACTTGATCCCCTGGCGAAAGATCAGGACGTGCGCCGGGCAGTTCATCGGCTTCAATGCCATCCAGTCGGCGTCGTTCGACACCACCGGCCCTTCGTCCTCGACGTTCGGGACCTCGTCGGGGATCACGAACATGTTCTCGCGGTACTTGCCCCAGTGGCCGCTCTGCTCCCACTGGCGCGCGTCCATGATCTGCGGGGTCTTGACCTCCTCGTAGCCCGCGGCGTCGAGCCGGCGACGCATGTAGGCTTCCAGCTGGCGCCAGATCATGTAGCCCTTGGGGTGCCAGAAGACGCTGCCGTGCGCCTCGGCCTGGAGGTGGAACAGGTCCATCTCCTGCCCCAGCTTGCGGTGGTCGCGCTTGGCCGCTTCCTCCAGCATGTGGAGGTGGGCGTCGAGCTGCTTCTTGTTCAGCCAGCCGGTGCCATAAATGCGGGAGAGCATCGCGTTGTTCTGGTCGCCGCGCCAATAGGCGCCCGACACGCGAGTCAGCTTGAACGCCTGCGGATCGAGCCGGCCGGTCGAGGGCATGTGCGGGCCGCGGCACATGTCGAGCCACTGGCCCTGGCGATAGATGGTCAGCTCCTCGCCGTCGGGCAGCTCGGCCGCCCACTCCGCCTTGAAGGTCTCACCCTGACGCTGCCACGTCTCGATCAGCTGCTCGCGGCTCCACACCTCGCGCTGGAACGGCTCGTTGCGCGCGATGATCGCCCGCATCTCCGCCTCGATCGCGGGGAGGTCTTCTTCCGTGAAGGGTCGGTCCTTGGGCGCGAAGTCGTAGTAGAAGCCGTCGTCCGTGGCGGGGCCGAAGGTGATCTGCGTGCCCGGGAACAGGTGCTGCACCGCCTCCGCCAGCACGTGGGCGAAGTCGTGGCGGGCGAGCTCCAGCGCGTCCTTCTCGTCCCTGGCCGTCACCAACGCGAGCTCAGCATCGCCCTCGAACGGCCGCGACAGGTCGCGCAGCTCGCCGTCGACACGCGCCGCAATTGCCGCCTTGGCGAGCCCCGGCCCGATCGCCGCCGCCACGTCCGCCGGGGTAGTGCCGGGCGCCATCTCGCGCACGGAGCCATCGGGAAGCGTGATGCGGAACAACGCGGTCATTGGTGCGGGAGCCTCGGTTGGAGAGTTGCCGCCTATGCCGCGAGCAGCGGGAGGAGGGCAAGTCGAACCGCGCATCCGCCGCGTCGGGCCTGCCCCAGTATCGATGCGACATCGATCAGGCCCCGCGCGTCAGCTTGTCGGTGCGCTACCGAACAAAGGGCATCAGATCACCTCCGCATTAATACTAGTTTGATCCATTTTGGTTTAATATCGCGTGGACTATGCCAAAATGGAGTGCAAAATGGTCGCCGTTGTAGTTAGCGTTTCCAGAAAAGCGCAGAGTGGTCGGCGTAGTCCGCGCCGCGCGATTAGCGCAGACGGTTCGATCGTCCGCCGCGAGGCACGGCCGGTGCTCTGCCGGCTGGAAAACATCTCCTACCATGGTGCCGGCCTGAAGACCTTTGACCTGTTCGAAGCGGGCGCGGCCGTAACCCTCCACATCAGGTACATGCCGCCTATGAGGGCATCCATCGTGTGGTCCGACGATTTCGCCGCCGGGCTGCAGTTCGAGCGACCGCTGACGGCGGAGGAGATGACCTTCCTGGTCGAAACCTTTGCCGTGCCACGCATCGAGGCCGCAGCCTGATCGCTGCTCGACTGGCATCGCTAGGCCCGGCCGGCGGGATCGCTGCGCCGGGCAGTGACGCCGACCACCACGCCGTCGTCGATGATGAGATCGAGGTCATGCCCCTGCACATAGGCCAGGACGGGCGCGATGCTGCTGTCCCGCGCGGTACTGTCGCCGTGGGACTCCAGGCGCCGAACCGTGGAGCGGCTGAGCCCCGTCGCGTCGGCCAGTTGCTCCGCGGACAGCCCCAGCATCGCGCGGATCGCGCGCAATGCCTGAGGAAGGATCGCGGTTGGCGCGTCGTCCGCCTCCACCCGCCGCTTGACCGAGCGTCGCAGCCGCGCCTGATCGCCGATCGCGACCACCACGCCGATCCATTGCAGCGCGTGTCCGTCACGATCAAGCAACGGGATCCCGCGGGCATTGAACCAGCGGTAAACGCCGTCCGCGCAGCGTAGCCGGTAGTCGGTGTTGTAGGTGGCATGATGGTCGACCGCGGTGTTCCAAGCCGCTTCCACCCGCGCCCGATCCTCCGGATGGACCGCGCTGGTCCACCCGCTCCCGCGGACTTCCTCGGCCGTCTGCCCGGTCAGCCGCTCCCACTCGGGCAGGTTGACCGCATGGCCGTTGCCATCGACGATCCAGGAAACCGCCACCGTCTCGCGGACGAAGCGGCGCAATGCGTCTGCATCCAGACTATCCCACGGCATGACAGCCTCTAAACGCATAATGGTTCACTTGGTGCCTTCCCATTAACGAATGAGCGTCAGATCAGCACAACCAGGTAGCGCACGACCAGAGCAACCAGCAGGACCGCGCTCCACCGTGGCGACCGGACGATGATCGCGGCGATCATCAGCGCGATCAGCACCCCGGTGAAGATCAGCGGGCGGGGTTGCGTGAGCGCCGGTGCCAGCGTCGGCGTGGCGGCGTAGAACCCGAGCTGCAGCAGCAGCAGCGCGAGCAGTCCGGGCAGCACGGTGCGGTGGATGCGACGATAGTGCCGGTCGAGATCGCCGGCCGCGTCGATGTCCGGCGGGAACACCAGGTGCGCGCACAGGTAATAGGCGCCGGCGAAGAACAGCCCGCCGAACAACGTGCCGGGGCGAACGCTCAGCACGTCGCGCGCGAACCAGGCCGCGCCCCAGAACGACACCAGATCAAGCAGCACGAACAGCGCGAACAGCGGCGTCAGCCAGCCGAGCCGGAACCCGGCCGGGCGCTGCTCCACCGGGCGCAGCAGCACCGCGAGCGCGCGCGCCAGGCCGCCCAGCACCTCAACCAGGCTGAAGCCCAGCAGCAGCCCGAATAGGCTGAAGATGAATTCGAACGGGCTCACGCGACCCCGAACGGCACGACCATGTTGTCGGCGTCATGCCCGATCCGGGCACGGCCGAGATAGGGCACGCCCATCTCGCGGCACCACCGCGTCATCATCATGTCGAGCGTTTCGCCGAACTCTGCCTCAGTGTCGCCGGCCGGCACGTCGGTAACGCTGCCCAAGCGCACGCCCGCGATCCCCTTCAGCTGCGTCGCATTGGCGAGCTGGAACAGCAGCCGGTCGATGCGGTAATACGCCTCGCCCACCTCCTCGATGTAGAGGATATGATCGGTCAGGTCGGGCATCCAGGGCGTGCCGATCAGCGAGCACAGGATGACGAGGTTGAAGGCCGCGGCCGGTTGCCCTCCGAGCGTCGGCTCCAGCACGCGGCGGTCCTGGTCGACCAGCCAGCCGAGCGCGCGCCCGACCGGCACTCCTCCCGACCGCTCGCTGACGTTGGACGCCATCGGCCCGTGCACCGGCCGCCCGATCCGCCGCGCGTAGAGTGCGCCGAGCAGGAATCCCATGTCGGAGAAGCCCATGTACGTCTTGGCCTGCGCGGCCGGCGCCAATCGCGGCATCACTTCCGCCAGGATGCGGTTGGAGCCGTAGCCGCCCCGCGCGAACCAGACCGCGTCGACGCCCGGATCATTGGCCGCGCGCAGGAACGACTCGGCCCGCAGCGCATCCGGCCCCGCGAAGTGCCCGGCCTCCAAGAACGATTGAGGGTCGAAGTGGATGTCGACCTGCGGATAGTAGAGCGCCGCAAAGGCAGCCACCCGGGCCGCGCCCGCCTGGCTGATCGATCGCGCGGGGGCGACAACGGCAATTTTCATCTCGGTCCCCCTGCCTGCCCCACCGTTCGTGCTGAGTAGAGACTGAGCGCCGGCGAAGGCTCGTATCGAAGCATCCTTCGATACGTCGCTTCGATAAGCTCAGCGACTCCTCAGGACGAACGGACCGGGACAATCTTGCCCCCGCCCCGCCGGATCGATAGCGCCGCCACATGCTCTCCGGCAAACGCTTCTTCTTCGTCGGGATCGGCGGATCCGGCATGATGCCGCTCGCGATGATCCTGGCCGGCCGCGGCGCGGTGGTCGCCGGCTCCGACCGCGGGCTCGACCAGGGTCGGGTGCCCGCCAAGTTCGCGGCGCTTGAGGCGCTCGGGATCGCGCTCCACCCGCAGGATGGCAGCGGCGTCACCGGCGCCGACCAGACGGTGGTGGCCTCCGCCGCCGTGGAGGAAAGCGTGCCCGACATGGTCCGCGCGGCCGTCGTCGGCGCGCCAAGGCTGACCCGTGCCGAGCTGAACGCGCAGCTGTTCAACGCTGCCCAGACTTCCGTCGGCGTCGCGGGCACCAGCGGCAAGTCGACGGTAACCGGGATGATCGGCTGGATCCTTCACGCGCTCGGCCGCGATCCGACGGTCATGAACGGCGCGGTCATGAAGAACTTCGCGCGGGCGGACGCGCCGTTCGCCTCCGCGCTGGTCGGCGGCGCGGAAGCTCACGTCAGCGAGGTGGACGAGAGCGACGGGTCGATCGCGCTCTACCGCCCAACTGTCGCGGTGCTGAACAACGTCAGCCTCGACCACAAGTCGCTGGAGGAGCTGCGTGCGCTGTTCGGCGACTTTACCGCCAAGGCGCGCACGGCCGTGGTCAACGTCGGTGACGCGGAGGCCGCGGCGCTCGCGGCCACGCTCGATCGCGCCAAGCTCGTCACGGTCGCCGTGGAGCGCGAGGCGGACCTGTCCGCCACCGCGCTCGCGGCCGAACCCTTCGCGATCCGCTTCACGCTCGTCGCCGGTCCGGAACGCCACGATGTGCGCCTGCAGGTGCCGGGCGTCCACAATGTCGCGAACGCGCTGGCCGCGCTGGCCGCGGTGCGCGCCGCCGGCATTCCGCTTCCCGACGCGGTTCGCGCGATCGAGGGGTTCACCGGGCTGAAACGCCGCTTCGACCTGGTCGGGGAGGCGGCGGGCGTCGCGGTGATCGACGACTTCGGCCACAACCCGGACAAGATCGCCGCCACGCTCGACACGCTCCACGCCTTCCCCGGCCGGCTGCTCGTCCTCTTCCAGCCGCACGGCTTCGGCCCGCTGAAGAATATGCGCCGCGAGCTGGTCGCGACCTTCGCCGAGAAGCTGGCGTCCGACGACGTCCTTGTCCTGCCCGATCCCGTCTACCAGGGCGGCACGGTCGCGCGCGAGGTGACAAGCGGCGACATCGCCACCGACGTGAGCGTCGCAGGCCGCCGCGCGCTTCACGTCCCCGACCGAGCGGCCGCCGCCGCGCACCTGGTCGCGCACGCCCGCGCCGGTGACCGCATCGTGGTGATGGGCGCCCGCGACGACACGCTCAGCCTGCTCGCCGCCGACATGCTGGAACAGCTGCGTTCGCGATAGGCCGTCACGCGGCGCGGGCGAGCTCCCGCGTCAGCACGGCGCGCAGCGTATCCGGCGCACGGCAGATCGTGGTGGCGAGCGCATCGTCGGTGGCGGCGAAGTCGCCGGCCCGCGCCGCCTGGAAGATGCCGAGCTGCAGGTCGGCGTAGCGTGGCGGTACCCCGGCGGCGACCTTCGCGTCGCGCCACGCCGCATCATCGACTGTCACGTGGCTGATCCGTTGTCCGGTGATCTCGGACGCCAGCGACGCCACATCCGCCATGGTCACGCTGACCGCTGAAGTCAGCGGCGGCGTCGGACCCTTTTTCACCTCGGCTGCGGCCAGCAATGCCGCATCGGCGTCGGCCAGGTCGTCGCGCCCGGTCCAGCTGACCGGGCCGTCCTCCGGCACCCGCAGTTCACCCGTCCGCAGCGCGTCCTTGAGAATCATGGCGCAGCTTTCCGCATAGAAGCCGTGGCGCAGCGCCGTGTAGGGGATGCCGCTGGCGGCGAGCGCTTCCTCCGTGCGGGCGTGCTGATCGGTCGGGGCAAACGCCGAGCCGATCCGCGCTCCCATGTGGCTGGTATAGAACACGTGGCCCACGCCGGCCGCGCGCGCCGCCGCGATCGCCGTGCGGTGCAGGGCGAGCGCCTGCTCGCCGAGCGCATTGGCCGACACGATCAGCACACGGTCGGCGCCGGCGAAGGCTGTCGTCATCGCGGCCTGATCGGCGAAGTCGCCCTGACGCACCTCGACGCCCCGGCTGGCCAGCGCCGCCGCCCCGACTGGATCACGGACACTGACCGCGACGTGGGCGGCGGGAAGACGGTTGAGCAGGCGATCCACGACCGCTTGGCCGAGTTGGCCGTTTGCTCCGGTGACCACTATCATGACCCGCAATCCTTTCCAGCGCTATCGTACAGATGTTATCATCGTTAGCATCAAAGCTCAACGAACGATGTTGCAGGCCGCTCGGCGATGCTACGAGGGCAACGTGACGACCGGCATGATTGAGGGCGACGCGGCGGATGCGCGCGAACGTATTCTTGCAGCGGCGCTCGATTTGGTTACGCGCGGCGGGGTGGCGGCGCTGACCACGCGAGCCGTCGCCGTGGCAGCGGGCGTGCAGGCTCCCACGCTCTACCGACTGTTCGGCGACAAGGGTGGGCTGCTCGACGCAGTGGCGGAGCGGGGGCTGGCGCAGTGGATCGCGCAGAAGCAGGCCGCGGTTCCGCTCCCCGATCCGGTCGAGGATCTGCGCGCCTCCTGGCAGGGCTATGTCGCGTTCGGTCTCGCCCATCCGGCGGTGTTCACGATCATGACGGCCGCGGCCCGTGATCGGCCGCCGCCACCTGCCGCCTCGGCCGGGATAGCGGTGCTGCGCGCACGCGTGTCGCGGCTTGCCCGTGCGGGGCGTTTGCGGGTTCCCGAAGAGCGTGCGGTTGCGCTGATCCACGCCGTCGGCACGGGCGTGGTCCAAACCCTCTTGAGCCTACCCCCGGCTGAACGTCATGACGGAGTGGCCGAACTCGCGCTAAGAGCGGTCGAGGCCGTTCTGCTGGATGCACCCGGGACCGACAACAAGACCGCTGCGTTGGCAGTTGGCTTGCTGGCGCACCTGCCGGCATCCGACGGCCTCACTCCGGGCGAGCGCCTGATCCTGGCCGAGCTGCTGACGCGCCTGGCCGTCAGCGAGAGGCCGAATGACCGTGATCGTTGATGGTGCGGGTGGTCGGGCTCGAACCGACACTCCTTGCGGAACCGGATTTTGAGTCCGGCGCGTCTACCAATTTCACCACACCCGCACTGGGCGCAGAGCTAGCCGAGCGCGAGCGCACCCGCAACCGTCAAGCGCGCGGTGCCTGCCGCCGATAGCTCAGCGCCTCCGCCACATGGATGCGGCCGACCGTCTGGCTTCCCGCCAGGTCGGCGATCGTGCGCGCGACGCGGAGCACGCGGGTGTAGCCGCGCGCGGACAGGTGCATTGCCTGCGCCGCCTGGGCGAGCAGTGCTCGGCCGGCTTCGTCGGGGGTGCAGTGCGCCTCCAGCACCGGCCCTTCCGCATCGGCGTTGGTGCGCGCGTCGGTGCCCGCGTAGCGCGCCGTCTGGAGCTCGCGCGCCGCGGTCACCCGCGCGGCGACCGCGGCGGACGGCTCGGACGGCGTCGCCAGCATCAGGTCGACCGCGCTGACCGCCGCGACCTCGACGTGCAGGTCGATACGGTCGAGCAGCGGGCCCGACACCTTGGCCTGGTAATCGGCCGCGCATTTCGGCGCCCGCGCACAGGCGAGCGCAGGATCGCCCAGGTGGCCGCAGCGACACGGATTCATCGCCGCCACCAGCTGGACGTTGGCGGGAAAGGTCACGTGGGCGTTGGCGCGCGCGACGCTGACCGTACCCATCTCTAGCGGCTGGCGGAGCGAATCGAGCACCGCGCGCCCGAACTCGGGCAGCTCGTCGAGGAACAGCACGCCCTGATGCGCAAGGCTCACCTCGCCCGGTTTCACGCGCAGCCCGCCGCCGGTCAGCGCCGCCATGGAGGCGGAGTGGTGGGGTGCGCGGAACGGCCGGGTACGCGTCAGCTTACCGCCGGTCAGCGTTCCAGCGACCGACTGGACCATCGACACCTCCAGCGCTTCGCCAGCGTCGAGCGGCGGCAGAATCCCGGGCAGGCAGGAGGCGAGCAGCGACTTGCCCGCACCCGGCGGGCCGACCATCAGCAGGTTCGGTATGGCTACACCCGGTTGAGATTTTTCGGGTGGGCAAGATGGCGGAAAGGCTGACGAGAATGAAGGCGGATACATTCCGCGCGAGGATACGGCTCGGTCTAGGCTTCGACGGCCCCGTTCACGTGCCCGAACCTCTGACACTGCGGGACACCAGCGTCGAGTTTCTGTGCGACGCTCTGTGCGTTGACGGCCATCTCGATATCGGAGGATGCGTCGAACTCGGAGCCCTCCCGGAGAGACTCGTCGTGCGGGGAAGCTGACGCTGGACGGCTGCGCTCGGATCGAAAGTCTGCCGCCGACCGTACGGGAGCTCTTCGGGCTGAGCGCCGTAGGATGCAGCCTGCTGGCATCGATTGGATCACTTGTCGAATGCCACGGCCCCCTCGATCTGCGCGGCTGCGATGCGCTCGCGCCCCTCCCCGCGGACTTCAAGGCGGTCAATTGTGTCGAGCTCGATGGGCTCTGGATAGGCGCAACATTCATCGCCCTGAAGTGTCAACTGCCGGATGTCGTGCGGGAGGCAGCCATCGGCAAGCGGATCGGTGACGTCATCAGTCATCGGATCCTCGACAACCATCGCCTGCTCGACGTTGTGATCTCTGACGCGCGCGAATCCATGACATGGGGCGGCGTCGTACTGGACGTCGACACCTCCTCCATGATCACCGTCAACAAGAACAAGTGAGATGAGAAGCGCGTTAGGCGCGGCCCTCCGATCAATAGGACCCAGTTGCAGACGTTCGCGTCTACATTGCGTCTTCCCGGAACCAGACGCTCGTTCAGCTGCCAGGTGCGATCTTCCGCTCGGTGATTGTCAGGCCGTCAGTAGGCCTCGGATGACGAGGCGTGCGTCACTGCCATTCGCGTCCAAGAACCTTTCCGGATCAACGCCGTCGATCCCAATGAGCAAGGCCTTAGAAGCCTCTAAAGCGATACCACGCATGCAACACCCGGAACTCGATACTTCCGATGTTCTGGAGCGATCAGGATCAGCTCGCTGGCAACGCAAGCTGCTCCAGCCAGACGGACTTCATGTTGTAGCAGTGGAAAGCCTTCACCTTCCCGTCCTCCACGACGAAGACGTCGCAGCAGGGCACGTCGAATCTCTTGCCGCTGGCGGGTAGCACGGTGCCGTCAGGAAAGGTGAAGTTGCCCGCATGCGTGCCCTGCAGCCTCAGCTCAACGATCACCACTCCGTCTGTCGTCGTATAGAGCTTGAGCAGCTCGCGGTGGAAATCGGGAAAGGGCGTGCCCAGGCCCTCGATTGGCTGGCGCACATCCGGTCCCACCCAGCGCAGCCCCGACGCCATGTCGAGGAAGTAACCATCGTCCGCGAACAGCGACGCGAACCTGTCGAGATCGAGGTTCTCGGCCTCGGCAGCGGCATAGACGTCACGAACAATCTCTTCGTTGGTCGGCATGGCATTTCTCCTTCGCGCCGGAAGGTGGTGCTGGCACTAGCGCCGAGTCTAGTACGTACTATTATGTAAGTGAAAGATTGTTGGAGGTTTGATGGTCGAGAACCGGTTCAGTTGCGGGATGGAGGCGGCGCTCGATCTGATCGCGGGCAAGTGGAAGCTGCTGATCCTCTATCATCTCGCAAGCGGGCCGCAGCGGTTCGGCGCGCTCCGGCGACTGGTCGGCAGCGTCAGCGAGAAGATCATGAGCGAGCAGCTCAAGGGCCTAGTCTTCGACGGGCTGGTGCGCCGCATCGACTACCAGACGGTCCCGCCGCGCGTCGAGTATGAGCTGACGGCGCTCGGACGCGACTTCTGCGAGAGCTTCGCCGCGGTGTGCGACTGGGGCACCCGCAACATGGCGCGCGTGTCCGCAATTGCGGCAGCTCGGGAGCAACCCGCCTCCGCTCCGTCCACGAGGTGAACCACCAGTGATCCAGCGCATGGCTCACCAGATCCGCACGAGCGCCGGGCGGTTGGTCGCCCGGTGTCGCTCCCGGGCGAGCAGTGCTTCCGCGATCGCGAGGTTTGGCAGCCAGCAGAGGAAAGCAATCACGCGGTAACCGAGTAGCTCCGGTACGCCGAGCACCTCGAACAGCGGCATGTAGATCCGCAGCGTCACCGCTGCGAGGGTCAGCGCCCAGGAGCGCATCATCCAGCGGCGGTGTGACGCGAACTCCCTCGCGCGGGCGCGCTGCCACCCAAGCGCGTTGGTCACCAACCAGGCGACCGCCAGTCCGCCGAAGCCAAGACCGGCGATCGGCCCGGCGCTCGTTCCGATGGCGAGTACTAGGCCCGAGATCGCACCGATGAGGCAAGTGACCACGTAGACCCGGCCGATCCAGCGGTGCACGCCCAGCCGGCGCACACGCAGAGCTACGCTGAATTGGATGCCTCCTAAGAGCAGCGCTATCGAGGCCGCACTGGCGTGCAGGACTAGCCAGAACAGGCGAAATCGGTTCAGAGCAATGCCGTCGGGCACCGGTGGCAGCCCCAGTACGTAGCGGAGGGAGAACAGCGCGACCAGGACGGCCAGGCCGTAGACCAGTGCGCGACCGAGCGCGCCTCGGCGCGGCAAACGTGAGGCACGCCAAGAAGCGACCCGGAGAGTGCCAGTGGTGATGTCGGTCATGATCCCTCTCCTACTGCCGCGCCGGCGTCGGCGGGACGATGCGGACCTGAAGCTCACCCATCGAGGATGACCTATGGCGCACGACGTCACCTGCCTTCAGGTAGCGACCTGCCGCGCGCTCCTTCGCGATGTAGCGCTCGATCAGCACTCGCTGCGGCGTCGCACCGCGCAGCATTGGGCCATTGAACAGGTAGGCGGCGACACCTCCGATCAGGTCGCCGAGCCGGGGCGGCCTGAACACTACGCCGGCCGATGTTCCGGACATCAACGCCGTGCCCTTGCCGATCTTGCCGCCGGCGAGCAGCGGCACTGGCATTCCGTGAAAGGTGTAGCGGCCGCCGCTATTTGTGAGTGCCTTCACCGCGAGGGCGCGAAAATCGAGGATCATCTCTGCGCCGCGGGCATCCTGCCGCCGATCACCGTTGACCTGGGTAGTGATCCGCTCCGTCTGCACGAACGCGCGCCAGTCGCGCGGAATGACGAGAAACGGCCCGGTCGGGAAGAAGCCAACACCGCTCTTCGCATCGCTGAAGCCGCGGCCGGAGCCGATGTCCTTGGGATCGACGCGCCGCATCAGCGTGGCACGATCGGTGAAGTCGCCGCACAGGAAGAATCCCTTCTGCGCCGCGTCGAAGTCCGCCGGCGATCGGATGGCGCGATCGAACCGGGCGCAGATCTCGACCTCATAGTCGAGCAGCGCGCCGGACACCGCCGCCACAGTCGATCCGGCCGGGGTGGCGCGACCGAACTTCGGAAAGTTGAAAACACCCTCGATCTCGACCTCCTTCGCGTGCTCGCGAAAGTTGGTGCCGGTCGCCACGTGGCGGGTGCTGGGACCCGCCGGTGAGAGCAGGTTGGCAAACGGGTAGTCGCGGCCGGCCGGCCCGACCGCGACCGCGCGCCGCAGCCGGTCCGGGCCGATCGCAGCCAATGCGGCGAACGGGTCGGCGCCGGGTGGCGCGCCTAGAGCCACCAAGTCGATGCCCCGCACCCATCCGCCCGCAAAGCGCGTCACCAGCACGGTCGCGACCTGCCCGTCGGCCCGCCGGACCTGGGCGAAGGTCAGCGCGTCGGCGTGTGGCGCCAGCGCGGGGGTGAGCGGTGTCGGGTCCGCCGATGACGGTGGATCGCTGCAGGCGGGAACGCACGCCATCAGCGCCGCTCCGGCCAGGGCTCTGGAGATCGCCATGGTGACCCGCCCGGTCAGAAGCGGAACGATAGGGCGAGGCCACCGACGGCCTGCGTCTTCGAACCCTCGTCCACGACCGGGCTGTCCTTGGCGTCGCCGACGTACCGGGTTGCGCCGGCCCGCGCGATCAGGCCCCAGCGTTCGTTGAACTGGTAGCCGGCGGTCAGCCCGGCGCCGATGTCTCGGAGGCCACCGTCGGGGCGGTAGGCGGACAGGCCGGAGCGCACCGCCTCCGCCGGGGTGATGCCGAAGAACGCGCGCATGTACTTCTTGTCGGCGAAGCTGGTCTGGGCATCGACGTTCAGGAAGAACTTCTGACTGCGATACGCTGCATAGGAAACCTGCGCCGACCCGACGACGCCGTCGTGGCCGTCGGTCACGTCCTTGGCGAGGCTGAGGTCGAAGGCGACTTCGCCCTGCCCGTACCGATCGCCGCCGAAACGGTAGCCGACGTAGCCGCCGACCTCCAGCGAGCTGTCGACGTCATTCAGCAGCTTGACGCGGCCACTGCCGTCGTCGGCGCTATTGCGGTCGCCGCGAAAGTTCACCACCGGCCCGACCTGCACGCGGCTGTTGCCGAGCAAGTCGAGCCGCGCGCCAAGCCCGCGGACCTCCAGGTTGACGCCGCGCCAGCCCAGGTTGGCGATCAGCAGCGGGATCAGCTGGTACTTCTTCGCGCCGTCGAACGCGGGCACCACGCCCGGCCCGAGCGCGAAGAAGCCGTCGACCCCGCCGCCGCGGTCCTCGTCGACCTCGACCGCGGCTGGTGCGGCAGCCTCCGGCTCGACGGTCGGCGGCGCGCCCAGCGCCTCCTGAGCATGGACCGGCGCGGCCTGGGTGCACGCTGCGGCCGTTGCGAGCCAGAGATAGGACTTGTTCATCTGCTACTCCCTCTCGGCGGATCAGCGCGATCCACCGTCGAGAGGCGGGGTAGGAAGGGTAGCAGCCCGCCGACCAGCGGCCCTTCGCCGTTGCACCATTTACTTCGTACACCTACACTCGCGGCGGGTCGGAGGGACGTTCACGATGCGCGATTTCGCGAAGCTGCAGGCGCAGCGATGGCTGCTCGGCGTCGCCGGTCGCGCCGGGCTGGCCGTGCTGTTCGCCGCCTTGCTCGCCTTCCTGGCGCCGTTCGGCACCTATCGGTTCAGGACGGTGGAGCTGATCGGCTACTGGACGATCCAGATGGCGGCATGGCTGGTGCTGTCGCAGGTGGTGACGTGGATCCTGGCGCAGCTGCCGGCGATGCGGGCGCGCTCCGTAGTGCAGCAGCGGATCGCCGCGGTCATCCTCGCCGCGCTGCCGATGATGGTGGTGACCGGCATCGCCAACAACATGATTAGCGGCTGGCAGCCTGAACCGAGCGAGGTCGCCGAGCTGTTCGTCTCGATCACTTTGATTGGCGGCGCCTACACCTTCCTCGCCGACTGGCTGATGACCGACATGCTCGACGCGCACGCCGAGCCGACCAGTGGATCGACCGCCTTGCCGTTCGCTGTGCCGGACGTCGCGGGCGATGGTGCGAGCGACGCCGCGGCGGCCGACAACGCGCTGATCGACCGCCTGCCGCCGCACATCCGCTCCGACATCCTGTGCCTGCAGGTCGAGGATCACTACGTGCGTGTCCACGGCCATCACAGCAGCGCGATGGTGCTGATGCGCTTCTCCGATGCGCTGCGCGGGATCAATCACCTGCCTGGGGCGCAGGTGCACCGATCCTGGTGGGTCGCGACCGGCGCCGTCACCGCGCTTCGCCGGAACGGGCGCACCGCGCAGCTCACCCTCAGCAACGGCACGGCCGTGCCTGTGTCGCAGCCGTATCTCGCGTTTGCCGTCCGCACCTGGGGCGGCCTGGCCGCCGCAGCCGATTGAGCGACGACGGAGACTTCGCGGCGCGCTGGCGGGACGCGCACGGGGCGACCGCGACCCGCGAGGTGCTGTGCGACGCCGCGCACGCCCTGATCCGCCGCGAGGGGCTGGACGCGCTCAACATGCGCGCGCTGGCGGCGACCGTCGGCGTTAGCCCGATGGCGCCGTACAAATACTTTCCAGCGAAGGAGAGCCTGGTGGCGGAAGTCCGGGCGCGGGTACGCAGCGGTTTCGCGGCGCACCTCCAGCAAGCGGCCGTCTGCGCAAACGAGCCGGCCGATCGCCTCCACCGGCTCTGCACCGCCTATGTCGGGTTCGCCGTCCGCAACGAGCAGGAGTATCGGCTAATCTTTCTGACGCGCGGATCGGCGGTGGAGAGCGACGATCGCGGCACCACGCCTGCCTGGACCGTGCTGCTCGACGCGTTGCAGCAGATGGGCGACCACCGCTCCGCAGTCGATGCGCTGGACGAGGCGCATCTGATATGGGCAACCCTGCATGGCCTCGTCATGCTCCACCTGTCCGACCGGCTCGGGTTTGGGCGATCGGTCGAGGAGCTCGGCCGGTCCTCATCGCGGTTCCTGCTGAACGCCCTACGTCTGCCCTGACTGAATTGCGGCCGTCGCGGTCGCAAATGCACGAACTCGCGAAGCCCGGACGCGCGCTGCCGCGGTAATCCGCGCGGTCGCGAATGCGTGCCGTCACCCCACCAAACGTCCGCCTATCCGCCGGTCAGACGCTTCGCCGTGAAGCGCGCCCAAGGAGAAGCACCCATGACCACCGCCTCCCGCCGCCGCGGCCGTCGTGCCGCCACCGCACTCGCCGCCGTTCCGCTCGTCGCGCTCGCCGCCTGCTCGACCGGCGGCCAGCGGCTGACGGAAACGGGCTTCCTGTCCGACTACTCGCAGATGGCGCCGACCAAGGAGCACAAGAAGGCCTCGATCTACGTAGCGCCCGATTATACGGCCTCGGACTATACCAAGGTCATCGTCGACCCGGTCGAGTGGCACGCGCCCGCCCGCAGCGACAAGGTCCAGGCGAGGCTCATCGCCGACTTCCACGAGCGGCTCGTCCGCAGCTTCGGCACCAGGTACGAGGTCGTCGGCGCCGATCAGGCGGGCCCCGGCGTGCTGCGTGTCCGCGGCGCGATCACGGGCACCCGGCCGTCGCGCTGGTACTACAACGTCCCCGCGCAGGTAGCGCAGGTCGCGCTCGGGGGAATTGGTCTCTTCCGTCCGTCCGCGGGCGGCGCGAGTCAAGAGCTGCAGGCCCAAGACGCGGTCACGGGCCGCCCGCTAGTAAAGCTCGCGACGTTCCGCAACGGCAAGCCCTGGCATGTGTCGGGGTCCTACGTTCCGTACGACCACGCGCGCGGTGCCTTCAACGACGCCTCGAAGCTGCTGACAGCGCTGACATCCCAGCCCGCTAGCAACCGCGTCCGCGCGGCGGCCTCGACGGCGGTCGCCGCTCGATAGTCCATCCAGACCATGCGCGGCGCGGTGCTTGGCACCGTGCCCTGACCCACAGGACGTCCCATGGCCTTTCTCTTCCTAGATGCCGCGGTCCGGAAGCCGACGGAGCCCGCCCCCAAACCGATCGCCGATCTTGATCCAGTCGGCTTCACCAAACTGGAATGGTCAGTCATCAGGCTCGCCCGCAACGATAGTTTGTCCTCGGTTCGACAACCCTCCCGGTTGAGCGTCGTCGCGCAACGGTTCTTCCGGGTGCGCACGAATCCTCAGCTCGCCAATCCACGCCTGGAAACACTCCGCAGGCTCGCGGTCATAAACTGGCGCGGTGCGAGTGGGATGAAACCTGCCGCGGCGGAAGCTCTGTTCGCAGCTGGGTTCAGCGTCGATCAGCACGACCTCTTGGTGCGCTTCACGGGTGCCGAGCGCCCCGCCGCCACCCAGCCGTGATGAACGTCCGGTGCACAGTGGCACCAATACGCCCGCGACCAATTCTCCCTCTGTTGATGTTGTCGACTTCTCTTGGAGTAGTCGGCTCGGTCATGTGGACTGTCACGTCGTACCTCGGTGACTTCATGGCTGGATCGATCGTGGTGCTGACGATGACGCTTCCCCTGATCTCTATCAGCGCTAGCCTCTTCGGTCGTGCCCGGAGATGATATGACTGCACCCTCATCCTGCCCAGGGACGATTGCCACCGATCTAAAGCGGCAACGGTCGCTTCGACCCAGTTGCGGACTTCCGTAGGTATCTTTGCCCTTCTCGAAAGCGGACGCTCGTTCATCGTGCCCGGTCGGCCCGCTGGCGGCTTCTACGTGGACGTAGTGTCACGAGTCGAACGTGCCTCGGAGATCACCCGTCAAGGTAGGCGGCGAGTTCCTCCGGGGTGCCGTCTGGAAAGGACGCGCGGAGCAGGTCGAGGAAGGCAGACACTCTGGCATTCAGCAGCCTGCGTGACGGATAGAGTGCCCAGAGCGCGATACTGGATCCCGCGACATCGCCCCAGCGTACCAGTCGCCCTGCGGCGATGTCGCGGCTGACCAGCGACAGTGGCAGCCGCGCGACGCCGGCCCCGGCGCGCACCGCGTCGCGGATCATGATCAGCGACGACAGGCGCAGCACCGGGTCGACCGTCAGAGTCGATGACCCCTCGGCAACGCTCAGGGTCCAAATGGTCGCGGCCTCGCTCCCGCGCACCACCGCCGGCACGATGCCGCCCTCTCGCCGCGGAACATCGGGATCGGCCACCACCACCAGTCGATCGTGCAGGAACGGGCGGCCGACCAGCGCATCGTCCGCTGCGGGGTCAACGCGGATCACGAGGTCTTAGCCCTCCTCAATCATGTCGACGGCGCGGTCGTCGGTGGTCGCCTCCAGCCGGACCTCCGCGTGCCGACGCGCGAACTCGGCGGCCAGACGGCCCATGGCCGTTTGCGAGAACAGGAGTGGCGCGCTGATGCGCAGCCGCCCCCGCACACGCTCGCTGCCCGACGCGATCGCCGTGGCGGTCTCTTCTAGCTCGGTCAGCAGCGCACCGGCGCGCTCGAACAGCGCGCGCCCTTCCTCGGTCAGCTTGAGATCACGCCGTCCCCGTTCGAACAGGCGCAGGTCGAGCGCTGCCTCCAGCTCCCCCACCCGCCGGGATAGCGTGGCCTTCGGCCGGCGCGTGACACGAGCCGCCTTTCCGAAGCCGCCATGCCGGGCAACGAGCGTGAAATCGGCGAGGGCGAGCAGGTCCATATCGTTCCACCGGTGAGACGGCGCGTCCAGAATGCGCGTCTATTTGCACGTCCTTGGATCACGCATCTTCGCCTCGTCAGCAAGACCCAGCGAAGGAGCCAATGCCATGACCATTCTCGTGATCGGAGCCACCGGCCGTGTCGGCCGCCACGTCGTCGACCAACTCGTCAGCCGCGATGCCGCTGTCCGGGTGCTCACCCGCGACCCCGCCAAGGCAAGTTTCCCCGCCGGCGTCGAGGTTGCGCAGGGCGAGCTGCTCGACATCGATGCGGTGCGTTCTGCCCTCGCTGGCGTTAGGACGCTGTTCCTCCTCAATGCCGTCACCGGAGACGAGTTCACCCAAGCGCTCATCACGCTCAACCTGGCGCGCGAGGCCGGGATCGAGCGTGTGGTGTACCTGTCGGTGTTTGAGGCCGACCTGGCCGTCAACGTGCCCCATTTCGCGGTGAAGTATGGCGCCGAGCGGATGCTGGAGGCGATGGGCTTCAGCGTCACCATTCTGCGGCCGACCTATTTCATCGACAACGAGGTCATGGTGAAGGACGTGATCCTGAACCATGGTGTCTATCCGATGCCGATCGGCGGCAAGGGCGTGGCGATGGTCGACGCGCGCGACATCGCCGAGGTCGCCGCGATCGAGCTAATGCGCCGCGACGCCGCCGACGCCGCGCTGCCGACCGAGACGATCAACGTCGTCGGGCCGGACACGCTGACCGGCGACGCGGTAGCCGCGATCTGGTCGGAGGTGCTCGGCCGCCCGATCGCCTATGGCGGCGACGATCCGAGTGGGTTCGAGGCCAACATGGCGACGTTCATGCCCAAATGGACCGCCTATGAGATGCGGTTGATGGCCGAGCGCTACGTCAGCGACGGCATGATCCCCGAGGACGGCGATCGCGAGCGCCTGACCGCGCTGCTGGGGCGGCCCCTTCACAGCTACCGCGAAATGGCCGCTCGGATTGCGGAAGCCTGACCTTCACCGACCCGTCCACCTGTTGCCGAGATCAGCCGGCGACAGGTGGACCCAAACCCGGCCACTCAACGCTCTTCGGGCGCTATCCGAAAACCGATATCGGTTCACGATCCAGGAGCGGGTCGCTCGCAGTCCGGTCACCGAACAAACTTTGTCGTACGTATATGGTCGGTGAAACGCCGACATGGCGCGAGAAGGCGACGCTGAAGGTACTGGCCGAGCTGTAGCCGACCTGCAGCGCGATCTCGGCGACGCTCAACTTGCCCTCCTCGAGCAATCGCTTGGCGAGCACCATGCGCCAATGAAGGAGGTATTCCATCGGCGCCATGCCGACAGTGCGGCGGAAACGCTCGAAAAAGGCCGAGCGCGACATCGCCGCGGCCTTGGCTAAGCCAGGCACGTCCCAAGCCGCGGCCGGACGTTCGTGGATGGCGCGCATGGCGGCGGCGACCCGCTCGTCACCAAGCCCGCGCAGCATGCCAGACGGGCAGTGCGGACCGGACGAGCGTAGCGCCTCGATGAAGAGCACCTCCATCAACCGGGCGAGAACCACCTCACGCCCCACCCGCTCGCACCGGGACTCCTCGACAGCGAGCTGGATCAGGGTCGTCAGGCGTGGCTCCCCGCGGGCGTGGATCAGCGACGGTAGCAACGACACGAGCAACGCGGCGTCGGGCGAGGCGAAGGCGCAGTGCCCGACGAGCATTCGGACATCGGGGTCGCCGACCTGGTCGCCGAGGCGGAAGACGTTAGGCCGTACCTCCACTGGCATGCTGTCGAGGCCGGTCGGGGGAGCGATGGCGATGCTGGACGATGTAAAGTCGTAAGCCGCCGGAATCAGCACGAAATCGCCAGGCTCGATCAGCAGCATTGCCTGACCTGGGACCTCGAGGCGCAGCGTGCCTTCGAGACCTGCGAAGAAAAAGGCGCGGCCGTCCTCCACCCGGCGCACGCGCCAGCAACCTGCCGCCTCGACGAACTTGGCATAGGAGAGGTCTGGCTGGAGCAGGCTGACTACCTGCGCGAGAGGATCGGTCAATTCTGGACGCTCGCTAAACAGATGCGGACGGTTGAACGTAGCATGTCTCAGCGAGGATGCCATCTGATGGCACCAACGACAGGAGCTAGCATGCCGACCATATTGATCACCGGGTGTTCGTCCGGCTTCGGGCTCGAGATCGCCCGCCACTTCGCCGCGCGCGACTGGGACGTCGTCGCCACGATGCGGACCCCGCGCGAGGATGTGCTGCCCGCGTCGGAGCGTGTGAGAGTGCTCCCGCTCGACGTGACGAGTGCCGACAGCATCGCCGCAGTCGTTGCGGCGGCGGGGTCGATCGACGTGCTCGTCAACAATGCCGGTATCGGCTTCCTGAACGCACTAGAGGGAACGCCGGCCGAGGCTGCCCGGCAAATCTTCGAGACCAACACGCTCGGCACCATTGCGATGATGCAGGCGGTGCTGCCGCAGATGCGCGAACGGCGCGACGGCGTCGTCGTCAACGTCACCTCTTCGGTGACGTACCGGCCGCTGCCGCTGCTGTCGGTCTACACGGCAAGCAAGGCAGCCGTGAACGCCTTCTCGGACAGTGTCGCAGTGGAGCTTGCGCCCTTTAATGTGCGCGTCCGGGTTGTTCTGCCGGGCCGGGCACCGACGACGCGTTTTGGCGAGAATGCCCGTGCGTTGATGACCGGCGGCTTTCCTGAACCTTACATGCCGTTGGTCGAGCAGGTGATGGCGGGCTGGCAGCAGGACACCGGACCGACCACCTCATCCGAGGACGTTGCGGAGGCAGTCTGGCGCGCGGTGACTGACATCAGCGCGCCGGCGCATCTGCCTGCGGGCGCCGACGCGATTGCTTGGTCGCAAGCAGGCTAGAGTGACCGACGGGCCCGCAGGCTTGCGGGCCCGCTTACAGCCAGCGACTGACCATGAGCACACCGGGTCGAGTTGCTTCGCGGCCGAACAGACCCACTTGCGGACGCTGAGACCAGCTGCTGCACTTTCTAGAAGCAGCCGTTCGTTCATCTCGCACACGCGAAGTGAACGAGCAGAAGCCTGTCTCACGCGTGATGATCTGCTTGGGGGAGCCGGATTGTCAAATGGAACGACATTATCCCGGAAGACTGAGCGGGCGCGCACGGGTGGCACGGACCCATTGTGAGACATCGGCGGTCAGTAGTTCGGCCGTTCGCCTGATCAAACGCCTCAGTCCATCAAAGCCTGGCGACTCGTCGGCGACGACGCGGCGCAACTCGGCCAGTTGCTTCGCCAGGGCGCCATTGCGCTCGGCCGCGCCGGCGAAGTCGCCCTGCATGCGGATGCCGTAGATGGCCGCCCCGATCGCCGGCAGCGCCGCGCTCAGCACCGTGACGCCGAGCGGCAGCGAGTGCTCGGCGCCCGGCTCGTGCGAGAAGGTCCAGACGACCTCAATGCCGAGGACGCCGGCGCAGACCAGCGCCGTGGTCGCGAACAGCGCGGCGCCGAGGCGATGGAGGCGATGCTCCAGACGCCGCATCCGCCCGGCCTCGCGCTCGACATAGCCGATCTGGTCGTTGAGCAGCGCCGCCAGGCTTAAGTGCGCCTCCGCCAGATAGGCGGCGTCGATCCGGGCGGAGGGCAGCCCCAGCCGACGCGCGATCCGGCGCCGTTCGCGCCCTGCGTCATCAGCGTCGTGCGCCTGTGCGCCGCGCAGGAACAGGTCTCCGAGCGACGCGGACACCGCCAGGCAGCGGAGCTGCTCTGCCAGCGTACGCTGCTGCAGCCAGCGGCCATGCCAGCCGGCGCGAGAGCCCCAGCTGGTGATGACCAGGATCATCGCGATCGACGCGAACTCGCCGGCGGCAAGCAGCGGTTTGACCGCGACCGGCACGACAAGCCCGAGCAGCGCCAGCGTGACCGCCAGCGCCGCGAGCGCAAAGCTGCTGACGAAGGCGCTGCGGAACAGCTGCGCGGCGAGGCTTGCCTCGCAATCTGCGGCGTCGAACCGCGGCCAGAGCTGCGCGTCGATCCGCGCCGGCATCGCTTCGGCTGTGACGGTGGCCGGCACCCGGCCGGCTGGTCGAGGACGCCGCAGATCGGCAAGTCGAAAGCGCCGGACACCCGTGAGTGCGAGCAGCAAGGGGTAGGCGACTGCGAAGAGCGGCGGAGCCGTCCGTGTGGCCTTCCGACCCCGAACCTTGCCACCGTTCACGGCCATTCCGTCGAGCCGCGTCAGCAACTGCGGGAGGTCCGCCAGGCTGCCGCGCGCGACCGTGTCGACCGCCTCCGGACCGGAATCATGCTCGTTCAGCCCGCTCCACAGCAGGACCGGCGGCCTGGACCGATCGGGGGACAGGATCAGCACCGGAATGGCGTGGCTGACCGCCTCCGCGACGATCTGGGCCGCGCCGCCGCGGCCGCGCGGCGGATCGCCGTCCCACACCGCGAGCAGGATATCGCACTGGGTCAGCACGACCCGACCGGCCCGCTCGTACGCGGCGGCCTCTCCGCCCGGCTCATCACGCCGGCCCGGCAGTTCGAGCACGTTGGTCGACCGATCCAGCCGCGTATGGAGGCCGGCCGCGGCGGCATCACCGAAATCGGCGGCATAATCGGCGCGGGCGAAGGGCAGCACCGTGTCGACCTGCCAGCCGCGGGCGAACGCGGCGTCAGCGGCGACCATGTCCGTTCCCTCGGCCAGGCTCCCGATCAGGCGGAACCTGCTGGTCGGGGACGCCGCCGCCAGCGCCGCCATTACCTCGTCGATACGCGCCCGCAGGTCCGCCATGTCGACCTCGGCGAGCCGGGGCGGCCGGTGTCCGGTGACGCCGACCGCGATCGGCGCGTCGTCGCTTTCCGCGGCGATCGCGCGGGACATCGGCGCATTCATCGCGGCCACCCGGTGCCGATCGCGCGTCCACCCAGGCGCTCCATTCTCCATCGACGCACGCGCTCAACCCCCATCTGCCCGGCTGTGACTACGGTAAGATCATCACCGGCCGCGGCCAAGCATTTAGCGGCCGCAAAGCCGCTATTCTTGCGGTGAAAGCAAGTCTAAGACGAAGCCGGGGAAAGATGGGGGCCGCGGTGACCGATCTGTTCGTGTCGTACAAGTCGGAGGATCGCGCGCGCGTCGCGCCGCTCGTCGCCGCGCTGGAAGCGGACGGCGTCGGGGTCTGGTGGGACGCCCATATCGGCGGCGGCACCGAATGGCGCGATTCGATCGAGCGCGAACTGAACGCCGCGCGCTGCGTGCTGGTGGTGTGGAGCGAGCGCTCGACGGGCCCCGGCGGCAGCTTCGTCCGCGATGAGGCGACGCGGGCGATGCGGCGCGGCGCCTACCTGCCCGTCCGCATCGACCCGGTCGAGCCGCCGCTCGGCTTCGGCGAGACGCAGGCCATGTCGCTGATCGGCTGGAGGGGCGACCGGACCGACCCGCACTACCAAGCGCTGTTGGCGGCGGTGGAGGCGGTGACCGCGGGCACGCCGCGGCCGATCCCGCCGGCATATCAGCCCAAGCGCGGCATCGACCGGCGGCTGGTGATCGGCGGCGGCGTCGCGGCGGTGGCCGCGCTCGGCGCAGGCGGCTGGTGGGCGTTCAATCGACAGAGCGCGCCGGGGGACAGCATCGCGGTGCTGCCGTTCGACAATCTGAGCGGCGATCCGGCGCAGGCCTATTTCTCCGATGGCATCGCCCAGGAGCTCCGTGACGCCCTCACCCGCATCGCCGGACTGAAGGTCGCGGGGCGTAGCTCGTCCGAGCTGATGCGCGACGCCGACGGCCCAACCGCCGCGGCCAAGCTAGGCGTCGCCACGATCCTGAGCGGCACCGTGCGCCGCGGCGCAGGGCTGATCCGGATCAATGCCGAGCTGGTCGACGGTATCACCGGGCTCGCCCGCTGGTCGCAGGCCTATGACCGCCCAATCGGCGATGCGCTGGCGATCCAGACTGGCATCGCCGAAAGCGTGGCCGGAGCGCTCAGCATCGCGCTCGGCAAGGCGCAGAAGGCGCTGCTGACGGCGGGCAGCACGACCAATCCGGCGGCGCAGGACGCGTTCCTCCGCGGCTCCGAGCTCGCGCGCAAGAACCAGATCGCGCCCGCGGTCGAGGAATATGCAGCGGCGATCGCCGCCGATCCGGCTTTTGGCAAGGCGTACGCGAGCAGGGCGGCTAACCGGGCGATCCTGGCGGGCACAAACTTCGGCGGAAACGCGCTGCGCGACGAGCTCGTTAGGGCTGAAGCCGATGCACGGCGGGCGATCGCGCTCGCGCCGGATCTCGGCCAGTCCTATTCGGCGCTCGCTCTTGTGCTGAAGACTCGTCTCAACCTCAACGGCGCTCGAAAGGCTTATGACGCGGCCTACGCCCGCTCTCCTGGCGATGCGATCGTCCTGCGTACCAGAGGCGACTTCCTGGCCCAGTTCGGCGACAGTGAAGCGATCAACCTTTACCAGCGCTCGGAGGCACTCGACCCGCTGCGCGCCCGAAACGCGGTGAATCGCGCTTCCATGCAGAATTATCTGGCGCGGTTCGACGATGCGATTGCCTCGGCGCAGAGCTTCCTGGCCGAGCATGCCGGCGATCCGCAGGGAAGCGCGGCGTTGGCGACCGCGCTTCTCGCCAAGGGTCGAGCAGGCGAAGCGCTGCAGGCGCTCGCGGTGCTTACTGCCGATGATCCCTTTCGATTGACGCTCGAGGCCGCGGCCTATTCGGCGACCGATCGCACCGCCTCCAATCGCTCGTTGGCGGCCCTGACCGAGAAGTATGGCTATAATGCTCAGTATCAGATCGCCCAGGTTCACGCCTGGCGTCGCGAGCCCGACCTCGCCTTCGCCGCCATTGGGCGCGCCTGGCACGGGCTCGACCCAGGGCTGAACGGTTTCAAGACCGACCCGTTGCTCGCGCCGATCCGGTCCGACCCGCGCTACGGCGAGTGGCTGCGCAGGATCGGGTTCGCCTGAGTAATGAGGGTCGAAGTCTATCTAACGCTGGTTATGATCGAAGGTCGTGAACGTTCGACCGCAGCGTGAAGCATCTCGGTAGACAGCTGGTTAGACCCGGATGCGGACGTTCGTCGCGGGTTGATCGCTCCCCGGAACCGGTCGTTGGTTCATGTCCGGCTGCGTGGCTGAACCTGGGCCAATTGCTGATTGGGTGGTTTGCGACAGCAGGTCGTGAAAGCGGACGGACCAGACGCCCTTCGACGGTCGAGTTAACGAGCAAACCCTCTGCGGATCGCTAGAGGGACCTTCGCTCCCGCAGCGATATCACCCGAACATTTTCCGGATCAATTCGCCTCCCTTGCAGCCGACTTTCATTGGCCATGATCAAGGCATGGTGTCACTATGTCACTGATGGCACTGAAGGACGACCTGCTCAAGAAAGGGTACCTACCTGAAAACCTGCCGCCGACGTTCGTGACGACGGCGATCGGTGCCGATCTCGCGGCGCGGAACGGTTGGCTCACCGACGGAAGGAATCCGGTCCGGTCGTCCCCGTTCAACGCCTCCAAGCGCGGAATGACGCGACGCGAGTTCTCATTCGTTCATCCATCTACGTCGCACGACCTCGCCCGTTTCGTCGCAGACCGCGAGGCGGAGCTGACGCACCATTTCGCGCTTTCGGACTTCAGCCTGTCAAAACCTGTCCACGATCCCGATATGGACAGGGCTGTTACGATCGCATCGCACTCGGAACTCGAAAGCGCCCGCCTCTCTCGCCTGGCCCGGTATCGCTTCGTCGCGCGGACGGACATCTCGCGGTTCTACCATACGATCTATACCCACTCGATACCCTGGGCCGTGCACGGACGGGCGGCCGCGAAGGCGGATCGCGCTCCCGCATCTACGAACTGCTATGCCAACCGTCTCGATTTGATCGTCCGAGCCGGACAGGACGGTCAGACGGTCGGCGTTCCGGTTGGACCGGACGCGTCGCGATATGTCGCTGAGGTAATCGGCACTGCGATCGATCAAGAATTTGTCCGACGCGGCGGGCGCCAGAATTGCGACCTAATCCGGCACGTCGACGACGTATGGATCGGCGCCGACACCCACGCCGCAGCCGAGGAGGCCCTGTGGCGATACAGGGAGGCCATCCGCTTCTTCGAGCTAGACATCAACGAAACGAAGACAGCGATCTATTCCGACAACTTCTCATTCTCGGATACCTGGCCGACCGACATAGCCGCCAAGTTCGAGTTCGCTAGCAAATCGCTTGATCGGCGAATTCCCGAGCGCCTTCGAGCAGCGCTCGAATATGCGTTCTCCCTCACCGCGAGAAATAGCGACGACGGAGTGCTCAAATACACCCTGCGCTACTTGGACCGGTCGAACCTCGCCGCCACTCAGTGGTCCGTCGCAGAGCCCTTCCTCAAGCGCGCTGCGGTGCATTTTGGCCATTCCATCGACTACGTCGCACGCATGATCGTCTGGCGCCATCTGGCGTTCCGCGACCTCGTCATCGCCGATTGGTCCCCGATTTTAGTGGCGATACTGGATCGGCACGGGCGCCTTGGAAACGACGGTGAGGTTTCGTGGGCGCTCTATGCCGCGATCCGGCTTGGGGTCGAGATCCCCATCAGCACGGCCAACTTTATAGCTCAGAATTGCAGCCCCCTAACCGTGATGGCACTTCTTTCCTGCGTGGAGCAGACGCTGGTCGCACCGGCCGTGTTCGAGACTGTCGCCGAAATAGTGGTGAACGAAACCGCGTCCGGACCCTATTGGCCGCTGCTTCTGGAATGGCGGTCGCGACAATGGCCCCGCAGCGCTAACCTGACGCTCGGGAACGAACTCATCGAAGATCTCGCACAGCAAGGTATCACGCTGTTCGCTCCCAATAGGCTTCCGAGCGTGTTCCAGGATCTCGACGAGAACGACTTCAGCTCAGTCGCGTTCGCCATCGAAGAGCGCTCAAGCCAATACGACGACGAGGAAGAAGAGGACGACCTCGACGGGGACGAGGATCAACCTTTCTGATCGGTGGCTTGTTTCCCCAACCCAGACCACGGCGATACCACGACAACTTGGATATTGACCGCCGGATACCGCTCAGTCCTGGAGGCATAGGAGATCGCAAATGGATGGCCGAGCGACGAGCGCGTGACGCGGTGGGCCGGGCGAAGACCGCTCGGAAACGCGGACTGGTGTGGTGGAGCGTCAGGTTCGCCCGGCGTGAGTCGACGCGTGTCGGGGAATACTGGCTATGCGTACTGGCACGTCTCGCTCGGTGTGCCCAACGCTCCGCCTAGACCTCTCGCCAATCCCCAGCTCGCCGTTAGTATGCTGCTGAGAAGGGGAAAGCATGCCGTATTGGGAGAACCGTCCTGCCAGCGCGTCCAACATTCGGCTCTACGTGCCTGGATCAAGCTGGCGAAAAGCTACGGACGAACCGCCGGTGGTCGACGGAGAGCAGCCTAAGTCCGGCGCCGCGGCCGGGATCTCGAGCGTACTGCTGAACGTCCTGAACGCGACACACGTAGTCGTCCTGACCGGAACCGGATCTTCGTTCGCCGCCGTTAACCCGCCGGAAGGGCTTTCGCCCGCGGGCATGTGGGAGGTCTGGGAGGCAGTCCGCGCGGCAACCGGAGACGAGGCCTTCAACGCCGTGGTCGCGACGTTCGGAGAGGCCCGCATCGGACAGAACATCGAGAGGCTCCTGTCGATGTGCCGCCTCTATCTTGAGCTCAAGGAGGCAGCGCCGCAAGGACAGCAGAACGAGGAGCGTCAGCGCATCGCAGCCTTCGCCGTCGCGGCGGAGACGGCGATCCTGAGTAGGGTCGACTTCGTCAACTCCGCGACGAACCTCGACGCCCATGCTGCCCTCATGCAGAAGATCGGTCGCCGGGGGGCGCGAAAGCCCCGCGCGAAGCTCTTCACGACCAACTACGATCTGTGCTTCGAGGAAGTGGCGAGGCGCTCACGCTTCATGCTCATCGACGGGTTCTCGCATACGCTGCAGCAGACCTACGACCGGCTCAATTTCGGACTGGACGTGGTCAGGCGCGATGGCGGCAGGGATAGTCCGGATTACGTCCAGAACGCCCTCCAGTTCTACAAACTGCACGGGTCCATCGACTGGCGCCGAGATGGCGGCGAAATCCTGCGCACGCGCAAGCAGGTCGGCAGTCCAGTCCTGATCTACCCGAGATCGAGCAAATATCAGGAGAGCTTCGACGCTCCTTACCTAGACATGCTGTCGTCGTTCCAGTCCGCCCTTCGGGAACCAGACACCGCCCTCCTCGTGTCCGGATTCGGCTTCAATGACGACCATATCAGCAGTCCGATCATGTCGGCGGTTGAATCCAACATGTCCCTCCGGCTCGTAATCTGCGATCCAGCATTCCTCGGCGACGAGACGCTGGAAGCTGACGGGCATGATATTCCCGCCGGCGCGCCGCCGGAGCACCGCTTCATCGCCTTCTTCAGAGCGCTAGCCGATGCCGGTGACGCCCGCATCCATCTGATGAACGGCCGCTTCGAGGACCTCACCTCCGCGCTTCCCGATCTAATCGGCGAGGACGACCGCGAGCGGCACGTCCAACGGATGCGCAGCTTTCGAGACGCGGCCGGAGGCAACCTGTGACGCTGACGAACCCCGTCGAAAGCGACCGCTATGTCGGCACCGTGACGCAGGTGACTGCGTCATACGTGCACGTGAACCTCCCCAACGCCGCGCCGGGACGCGAACAGCGCGGGACCTCACGCGGCGCGGTCGGCGACTTCGTGTTCGTAGACTGCGAGCGCTCATACATCCTCGGGCGCGTCGTCGAGACGCGCCTTCCTGACGGAGAGCGGCTGAGCGTCGAGCCCTTGATCGGAACCGATGGGGCGGTGAACCCGATCGGCAGAGTGCAACTCCTCGCTGCTGTCGAGCAGCAGTCGAACAAGCTGAAGCGCGGCGTCGTGCAGTTTCCGCGCATCGGTGACGGCGTCTATCTCGCCAAATCTCATCTGCTTGCCACGCTGATCAGGAACGCCGTGGCGGACGCGGACGACCTGACGCTTAGCATCGGAAGGATCGATGCCGCCGACGGCGTCGACGTCTGCCTGCCGCCGGACAAGCTGTTTGGTCGGCACTGCGGTGTGTTCGGCGCAACAGGCGGCGGCAAAAGTTGGACCGTCGCAACCCTTGTCGAGCAGCTGAAAGCGGCGGGCGGCAAGGCGATCGTCCTAGATCCGACGGGCGAGTTCGCCGACATGGATTGTGTGGATTCAGTCTACACGTTCGGAGAGTCCGACGGTCAGATCTTAGCGCACTTCCCCTACCAGCAGATGACCGAGGACGACCTCTTCTCGCTGTTTCGCCCGTCGGGCCAGAGCCAAGGACCGAAGCTACGCGAAGCCATCCGCAGTCTGAAGCTCGCCACGGCGGTTGGCGCTAACGTGCCGGAAGGCGTCACGGTCCATGAAGGTCTGATCGTGAAGGTCGCCAAACAGCGTGCCCCGTTCCAGAACGCTGTCCGCGCGAACGCGCAGCAGCTCCACGCTCCCGGGTGCGCCTTCGACATCCAGCGGTTGGCCGAGCAGATAAAACAGGAATGCGTGCAGGCGATGAGCAACCAGCACCCGAACTGCTACGGCAACGTCGATCATAGCACCCTAGCGCATTGCGAAACGCTAATTGCTCGGATTAACACACTGGTCGCGTCCCCTGAGCTGCAGTGCGTATTCGGCCAGCAAGGCGCATCACTCGTCGACGGGCTCCGCGCCTTCTTCGCCGACGAAACACGCGACGTTGCCGTCGTCTCGTTTAAGGAGGTGCGGTTCGAGCACAACACGCGTGAAATCCTGCTTAACGTCATCGGCAGGTTCTTGCTGGCCGAAGCAAGGCGCGGCAGCTTCCGTGAGGCACCAATGGTCGTCTTTCTCGACGAGGCGCACCAATTCCTCGGTCGCACGGTCGGCGACGAATACGCGTCAGTGAAGCTGGACGCGTTCGGCATCGTCGCTAAGGAAGGGCGGAAATACGGCCTCACTTGTGTACTCGCCACGCAACGCCCCCGAGACGTCCCGGCGGATGTCCTGAGCCAGCTTGGCACGCTCATCGTCCACCGTCTGACAAACGATCAAGATCGCGAGACCGTCGAACGTGCCTGTGGCGACCTCGATCGCGGCGCCGCGCAGTTCGTGCCAATGCTTGCGCCGGGCGAGGCCGTCGTGATCGGGCCCGAGCTACCCGCGCCGGTGCCGATCTTCGTCCGACGCCCCGCATCGCCTCCGGATTCTCGGGGTCCAGCGTTCCAGTCGTCATGGCTGCATCGACGCGACGCCAGACTGGCTGCGCAGGAACCCAATCAAGCCGTAGTCGAAGCACCACAGCCGATTGTCGCCGACTGAGGTCGGTTTGCCGCGTCGCCGGCGATTTTGGATGGCTAGCCTACTTGGAACTCGCGTCCCGTTGAACCTCAGCGATAATTCTCGCCGCCCTGCGATGCCCAAGCCGTTGTGCCTTTCGCAGATACTCGACCGCCTCCGCTTGAGTTTCGAGGTCGCGTGCGAGATGCACTCCGAGATTTAGCGCAATACTTGCGTCTTTATTGTCTAGCTCGGCTGCGCGCCGCAGTGCGGGAACGACCTCGCTCATCCTGCCAAGTGCTTCCAGGGAACAGGCGAGACCATACCAGACTTGGCCGTTATCCGGATACGTCTTCGAAAGATTGTCGAAAATCTCGCGGGCCTCCTCGTGCTCTTGGGCCATCCCATGCGCATTGGCCTTGATGTGCAAGAAAATCGCCGCGTCGGGACTGCGCTTGAGATTCTGACCAGTCTGATAGATGACCTCCCCGTAGCGCTCCTCCTGCATGAGCCGCTCCATGCGCTTTATGAACTCTTCGATCGGAAGCGCTCCTGTCTCATTGCGCTCCTGAACCGCTCTGGGGGCGGCCCGTGACTGCGTGGCGGACGGATCGAGAGGCACGCGTTCAAACGCGTTGGTTCCAGCGACTGGGCGAATTTCGAATAGGCTCACGGCGTTCGGCACATGAGACTCAAGCAACTCGATATAGTGGCGTCGCCGATCGTCGTGGCAACGCCAGCCGAATGTACACTCGGCGAGCTCTCCCGGCCAGTCGAACAGGCCTCCGAACGGCTCGACATACCGGACTTCAGCTTCATAGGTCCAGTGTGTCGACTTGGTTGAGATGACGCGTTGGAGCGTGGTGTCTTCGAACGCAATCTTCAGGCTCGAAGGGTACAAGCGACCATGCGCGTCGGCCGAGAACGCAGTCACGGTTCTGAGTCCGCGGTCGTCCATGTGCGGCAATGCATCTGAGTAGTGTACCGGCAGGCAATGGTTTGGATCGGAAAGCTTAGAGCCTGGTGCGGCGCGAAAGCCGAAGCAAAGACCATGATGCTGGTTCGCGTAATGCGCCCACATAAGCGGCTGAACGGGATCTCGTGACAGGCTGAAGATGCCGATCTCGACCAATTGTGCGTCGAGCCTGCCAAACAATGGCCGGACATCTGTCGGGGCGTGCCCTGTCTGCTCAAGCATGAAACGGATCCGTATCGCATCCTTGGCTTCCAGCGTCTCCGCAGCGCGGATCGCATCTAATATCAACTGTACCTCACCGCGGGTGGCTTTGAAGAAGGGCTCTCCCGAGCGCAGGGTCCGCCCAGCTTCCATAACGAACCCAGCGAGACCGGCTTGCGTCGCTTGCTCGACCTGCTCGTTGATCCAATCTCGGCTGAGATCGGCAATGGAGCATTCGAATGGATCGTTCAGCTGATGGGCGGTCGCAAGGAACACCTTGCGGTCTGTAAGGATGCTTTCCGTAAAGGGGCTGTCTCCCCGATACTTGTGATATACGCTCGTCGCATCCCCCATGCTATTCCCTCGACCACGGCAAGCGCCCCCGCCCTAGCTCTGTGCGTAGATTACTCTTCCAGTGGCGGGAAGGTTCTGTTCCGTTTTAGCAATGAGTTAGATCGGCCGGTTAGCTGCCGGTCTCGCCGTTCTTCACCATGCCATCTACTGGCCTAAATGCCGACGTGGCTGAAAACTCTTTTTGCAGAGGCCTACGTCCTTCGGAGCTTTTTTGGAGCAGGAAGTTCGATGCGACAAAGGATGAAAACATTCACCATCCGGAGCTTTGTGACACGACGGTCGCGGAAGGACTGCTTTTTTGCGCCGAAGAGAAAGCTGTCCGGCGGGGAACCTGCACAGTCAGCTGTTCTAGAGGCCGTAGTTAGCGAGATGGACGAACGACGGCTTTCAGATCGACGGCTTACCGTTCACACGACCGATATTGGGGCGCAGACCTGCCTGTCGGCTGAGCCTGAATCAACGGCAGCTTAGCGCTAGAGGCGCCAAGAACGGACGGGCAGCTTCCCACCAAACTTGCCGAGAAACCTGTTAACGCAAACCCATCCCCTCAACGTTCTACGATATATCTTCAAGGGGGCAACGAATTGAGCAAATTCGATATAGCTACACTGATCTGCTGCTCGACAACTGATTTTCAGCATACCAAAGTCGCGAAGTTGCGGTTCCTGGGCCTCAGGCGCTTGCCGCCAGGGCAGACGTAGCTGTCATCGCCATGGTCGTAGGTGAGTGCATCGCGCTCGAACGTGCCGTCGCGGCGGGCGGACTTGTCGAACACCGGGATGTGCGGCTGGATGTCGCGCTCATGGACCAGCCAGGCCAGCATCTCCGCCGAGCCGAAAGCGATGTCGGCGGCCAGCCGCTCGGGCCAGACGCCGAAGCGGTCCTGCACCCGCGCGATCATGCGCTTGCACGCGGTCACCTCGGCCTGACCCACCGCGGTGCTCGCCTCCACGTCCATGATGACGGCGTGGTCGAGGTCGATAAGCTAGTTGGTCGAGTAGGCATAGAAGGCCGGCCCGTGATGCGCGCTGGTCCAGCGCGCTGCCGGATTGGCCGGCGCCAGATACTTCGGCATCACCGGTGTCGCTGCACCAAATGCGGCATCGTCGAGCACGGCCAGATACTCGCGTACCGCACGGCTGTCGGCGTCCGGTGCCAAGCCGTCGCTGCCCGGGCCGCCGGTCTGGCGATTGGCATCGGCGCGGATGAGGCTGGCGTCGACCGCAAACCCTTCGCCGCCCACCAAACCCTCGGCCATGCATCGCGCGACCGTCGTCTCGAACAACCGGCGCAACAGGTCGCTGTCGCGGAAGCGCCCGTGCCGGTTCTTCGAGAAGGTCGACTGGTCGGGCACGGCGCCGTCCAATCCCAGCCGGCAGAACCAGCGATAGGCCAGGTTCAGATGCACCTCGTCGCACAGCCGGCGCTCGGAACGGATGCCCATGCAATAGCCGATGACGAGCATCCGGATCATTAGCTCCGGGTCGATCGATGGCCGTCCCGTCTCGCTGTAGAAGGGCTTCAGATGTTCACGGATACCCGACAGGTCCACGAACCGGTCGATCGAGCGAAGCAGATGGTCCCCCGGTACGTGCCGCTCCAGGCTGAAGCTGTAGAACAGCGCCTCCTGCGCCACTGTCCGCTCGCCCATCATCGGCCCGTCTCCGCTTGCCTTGCAGAGATTGAATTAGACTACCGACACCACTTCAAGCCGGCCTTCTTCAACACAATCGCCCAGTTACGGACGTTCAGCGCACCGGAGCTGGTGAGTAAATCAGCGCTTTGCTCCACCTTCATTCTCCCACGAAGCGTCTTCGGCCTCAGCTTCCAAGCGTGATCGATGCTTGACGCCACGTTCTGCGTCGCTCTCGAAGCGGTTGTGGGGATAAGTCGATTTGGAAAGCAGCTTGCCGTAAGCCAGCGCAAGAGCCTTATGTACCAAACGCGCTGATCGCGATTTCGCGCTCTCTGCACGATGTAGCTCTTCCTGCTCTCGACGCAGTAGGTAATTGATCGTCATCTCTAGCCTCCTGCCGCCACCGCTATCCTTGCAGTGAGCGGCTCACGATTGAGCCCTCACCATCTCGGGCCGGCATGTCTGACCACATCGAGTAGGCGTGAGAGATCGCCGATCTGCTCGGCACCAAACTCTCGAAGTGGCACTGACCAGCCGGGCAGCTGAACTGCGCTCTCGCACCTGATTGTAGCGGCACCCCGTCCGGATGCTGTCTTGAGCCTTCCCCATTGATGCACGCATTGGGAGAGGGTCGCTCCACCCATGCCATTCCCGACTGCGGCGCTACTCCAAGGAATCTGAGCCGCAGTTCTGGCGGTGGATGCGACATCGACCGTCACGAGCGCACCGACAAGGCGGCGCGCTAACACGTACGCGGTGCCTATAGGCCTATCCTCCATAGAGAGCGTCCGAACGACGGGCCTGCCACAGGTTACGTTTCACCTGCGATAAAAGCACCCGTGCGCCGAAGGCCTGTCGTAGCGCAGATGCGCCGGACATATTCATCAGAACCACGTGTGTTCCGCGCGTTGCGAGTGGCTCGATTGAACTGATGGCGATGCCCATGGCGGCGCATCGTGTAGTGACGTCGGTGGGGGTCGCGTCGATGTTGACCGCGCGAGACTCGATCCGGTCCGTGTCTGTGACGGTCTGTCCGCGCCCGATCACTTGAGCGAATCCTTGCTCGGGCCAACAGGCCGCCCGACTGCGTAGGCGTCCGGCATCTGGAGCATCACTGTTGCCGGATCGGGAGAAACCAGGGGTGGAGCCACAGCCATCAAACGGACCGGCGCAGCCATCGAAAACTGAGGATACGCAGCTGTGTTATGGACATTGCTCATGGCAGATACCTAACTCTGCAAGCGAGAGGTTAACCTCTCTGCCAATCGCGTGCTCACGGAAGGATCACAATTGATGAAGCTAATATGGGAGCGCCTCGCCTGCTAAGCCAGAGGCGAACTAAAATATATATGGCCGCGTTTTAGCGTCGAGCAAATCGCATTAACTAAGATTGACGTCCACCGTTAGTTTTCCACTATCCACTAGAATTGAGGACTATGATTCAATGGTGACTCACTTAGCAAACGTTTTAGGGTCGAACATTAACGCGACGTCACGCGTTACTAGACAGCAGAAAGCCGTTTTCCGACCAGTAGCATGGCAGCGGTCTGCTGTTGACGCTGTATGACTTACGTAATGCGAGAGGACCGACCATGATCCAGAACGACAAGCCTGAGGACACTCAAGCCGAACCTGCTGGTTCCACCGGTGGCGAGGACGACAGCAGCACTGAGCGCAACGGTGATGACAGTCACCTGCATGAAGATCAGAAGGCGCCGTCTTTCCCGTCGGCTGAGAAAAACGACCCGAAGCGCAGAGGTGGCTCTGCCGCAGATACCGAGACCAAGACGCAGGACTTGGCAAAAGCCGGCCGTGACATTGATCCGAACAAAGGCGGCGATTGACCAGCTTTAAGCCAGATAGATGTCCGGTTTCCACCAACAGCGGACATCGGGTGCGGGACGGCAGCGAACGTCCGCTTTCGCTTAACATCGGACACTCAGCCGCAGATCATCGTTCGTTCGAGCGAGTGCGACTGCTGTTCTCGCTACCCTCAGCCGGCAGACCATCATCGTAGCGATCTCAGCGGCAATCTTTCGCGAGCATGTTGATCTATGTTCTGATGGGTGGCGCCCAGACGGTTATGGTGCGTGCCTGCCTCATCCATGCCAAACGGTAGCATATGCTTCAGATCTCCTACCTGAGCACAGCCGCCGATGCCGATGTAGATCTGACGCCATTGTGCGAGGAGGGCACTGTCAAACCAAGTGCACCCGCTGGTAATTGAGCGCGGCTAGACCCGTGGCATGCCCCGCCCCCGTAAGCCAGCCAGTCCGTTCCGCTACTTCAATTCGTCGCCGGAGGTGATCCGGCTGGTAGTGCTCATGTACGTGCGCTTTCCGCTCAGCTTGCGGAACGTAGAAGACCTGCTGTTCGAGCGCGGGATAGACCTCTGCCATGAGACGGTGAGGCTGTGGTGGAACAGGTTCGGTCCGATGTTCGCAGGCGACATCCGCCGGGCACGGGTGAGCCGCATGCGCGGGTACCGGCACTGGCGCTGGCACCTGGACGAAATGTACGTGAAGCTGAACGGCGAGATGGTGTACCTGTGGCATGCCGTCGATCACGAGGGCGAGGTGCTAGAGAGCTTCGTTACGAGATCACGCGACAAGCAGGCGGCGCTCACCTTCATGAAGAAGGCGCTCAAGCGCCACGGCTCGCCTGAGGCGATCACCACCGACGGTCTGCGCAGCTACGGCGCTGCCATGGACGAGCTCGGCTGTCGTGATCGTCAGGAGGTGGGTCGCTGGGCCAACGACCGGGTCGAGAACGCACACCTGCCGTTCCGACGACGAGAGCGAGCGATGCTCCGGTTCAGGCAGATGAAGAGCTTACAGAAGTTTGCCTCCGTTCACGCCAACGTCCACAACCACTTCAGCCTCGAACGCCACCTCACCGACCGACAGACCTACAAGGAACGACGCTCGGCAGCGCTTGCCGAGTGGCAGGTCCTCGCGAGCTAGCCCCTGCCCTTCGAAGCCAAACTGCTGTCGATCGAAGACGAGTTCGCATTAGACTGACAGCACCTGCTCTATGGCTCCCTGCGCGAGCGGTCCTTCTCACGCCTCGCGGTCGAGGAGGCTGCCCGGCTACTCCAGTTGTTTGGCGCAGAAACGCGCATCTTCGATCCACGCGACCTCCCGCTGCCCGATCAGGTGCCCGGCGACGACCACTCCGCGGTCCACGAGCTTCGCGAGCATGCGCTCTGGTCCGAGGGCATGGTCTGGTGCAGCCCCGAGCGGCACGGTCAGATCACTGGCATTATGAAGGCGCAGATTGACCACCTCCCGCTCGAGATGAAGGGCATGCGTCCCACCCAAGGGCGCTCGCTCGCCGTCATGCAAGTGTCCGGCGGCTCGCAGTCGTTCAACGCGGTCAACACGCTGCGCCTGCTCGGCCGCTGGATGCGGATGTTCACGATCCCGAACCAGTCGTCGGTCGCGATGGCCTATAAGGAGTTCGACGAAGCCGGACGCATGAAGCCGTCCGCCTATTACGACCGGATCGTTGACGTGATGGAAGAATTGGTTCGCTTCACCGTTTTGCTTCGCCCACACGCTACACAGCTGGTGGACCGGTATTCCGAACGAAAGTCAGTCGGCATCACCAACGCACAGGACGACTACTCCGCGATCGCGATCAGGTCGCAGCCGGTTGCGACGTCGTGACATACGTCGCCGTGTTGACCCAATCAGAGACGTTCGACAGAACGAGACCGCTTCCCAACTTTGGACGCTTGTTCAGCCAGACATATGCTTGAAGTCGCCGGAGCATCCGCCGTCCGCCAGTGATAGGCTCGACAGGATCAACCCGACGAGGCTGTGAACACGCCTCATCTGACACCGGAACTTCGAGTTCACCTCGAACATTCGTCCACGTGACAGGGGTGCTTTCCGCGCCTGATCGGCTGGTGCTAGAGCCCGTGGGCCGACCATCATGAAAGTACGGCGCATGGGATTGCCTCGCACGAAGGTTGAGCATGGCGGCCTGATCCTCTTCCTGGTGGCGATTACCATCGCGCTGACGCTGGTCGTATCAGGGTTCATCGGCGCGCTGCTCTGGGCGGCACTGGCGGCGCTCATGTTCCAGCCGCTGTTCCAGCGCCTGCTGACGCGCTGGCCCGGACGTCGCAACCGGGCGGCGCTGATTACCCTACTCGTCATCGTCGTAGCAGTGATCATCCCGGCGCTGATCATCGCTGGGCTGGTGGTGGATCAGGGCACGGATGTCTACCAGCAGATTCGCTCCGGTCGCATCAACTTCGCCACCTATTTTCAGCAGGTCCACGACGCCCTCCCGCTGCGATTGAGCGCCCTGCTCGACAGGTCGGGCCTCGACAACCTGGAGCGTGTGCAGGCCCGGCTCGGCCAGGCGCTCAGCGGCAGCGCCAGCATCCTCGCGCGGCGCGCTTTATCGATCGGTGCCAGCGCCGGCGTCTTCCTGCTGGCGTTCGGCGTCGGCCTTTACGTCACCTTTTTCCTGCTGCGCGATGGCGACGAGATCGGGCCGGCCGTGGTGCGGGCGCTCCCGCTCGAACCACCGGTGGCGGAGCGGTTGTCCGCCAAGTTCGTGTCCGTGGTTCGAGCCACCATCAAGGGATCGGGGGTCGTCGCCATCGTACAGGGAGCGCTCGGCACGATCACCTTCTGGATCGTGGGCCTGCCGGCGGCGCTGCTCTGGGGTTTGCTTATGACGATCGCGGCACTGCTTCCCGCAGTGGGCCCGGCGATCATCTGGGGACCGGTGGCGATGTACCTCTTCGCCACGGGCGCGATCTGGCAGGCGGTAGTGGTGATTTTATCGGGTGTCTTGGTGATCGGGCTGGCGGACAACATCCTGCGCCCGATCCTCGTCGGACGCGACACTGGAATCCCGGACTGGCTGGTGCTGGTGACGACGCTCGGCGGCATCGACCTCGTCGGCCTGTCGGGCATCGTAGTCGGCCCGGCGGCGGCTGCGCTGTTCATCACCGGCTGGCAGATCCTCACCGAGCAGCGGCTCGGCCCCGATCCGGAGCGGAGCGCGCGTGCGCCCGAGGCGCCGACGCCGTGACGGCAGCGCCGGCGCTCAGCAGACAAACGGAACAAGCCCGGGACCAGTCGTACAAGCATGAACTCGACGACATAGTCGGCACGGACAAGTGCCGGGCTGCCTTGCTGGAGGAGATCATCGACAAAGTCGAAGGTCTGGACGTCGCCGGCCCTGAACGACTGATCAGTCGGCTGCTGAGACCCAACTTCAGCCGTTCAAGCCACCGCAAGCGCTACGCAGAAGCGGACGTTCGTTCACCTGTCTTCGGCAGTGGCGTTACGCTTGGCTGCCAACTTCTATCTCATCCAACCGGAGCGTGAGTGCTCTGCTGGGCAGATGAATGCTCAGCCTCTTCCGCTCATCGTCACTGTAACGAGCGGCCTTGATGAAGAGGTCACGTATCGCTGCTCTGCCAACAACCCTGTCACCGCCTAACCAACCACTGCCAAGCGCGACTTCCGGTGCTAGTATCAGGAGGCCATAAACGTCAGGTGCGATATGGTCGGTTATAACGCCGTCGTCCTTGTGTAGCGATTTGACCCTGCCACTTACGCTCGGAATCTTCGCTTGGCGAGCAGCCGGCACTCACCTCATTACGGCGCTTCAGGTCACCTCCAGCTGACCAAGGTCTCTCAGTCGTTCGATGATGGCCAGCCTTTAGAGCAGTCCGGCGGTCCTCATCAGGGGGCAAGCGTTGAACCACCCATGCCTCGCTCACGTCCCCAAACGACAGCAGCGCTGCGGCGATTGACGCCGATCTTCGCGTAGAGGCGCGCCACATGGTTGCGAACGGTGTTTGGTGACAGGTTCAGTCGCTCGGCAATCTCGCCGTCGCTTGCGTCACGACAGATCAGGTCGAGGACCTCGCGCTCGCGCGGGCTAAGCTCCGTGACCGGTGCCGATGCGCCGGGGCGACGAATGTTCGCGAGCTTGTCCAGGATCGAACGACTAAGCCAGCTCGCGTCCTTGAGCGCAGCATCCACCGCCGCGACCAGCTCGTTCTCGGCCTGACGCCGATCGCTGATGTCATGGAACAGCCAAAGCACGCAGGCATCCCCGTCAAGGCTGATGGTGTCGGCTGACAGCAGACAATCTACCGTTCTGCCGTCCTTGGTCGCGATCTGTCCGTCGAGGTCGTGAAAGCCTCCGTCACCGGTGAGCGCGCGAGCGAGTGCCTCCGGATGATCGTCCGATGCCCAGACCGGCAGCTTGTCCGCCGACTGACCATTGACCTCCTCCCTCGCGTATTCGGTAAGCGCAAGAAAGGCGTCGTTGGCGCTGACGATCCGATGGTCGCTGTCACGCGTGACCACCATCGCGACCGGCGCTAGGTCGAACAGAGAACGGAGATGTCGTTCGCTCGCCGCTAGTGCGGACTGCGCCTCACGCCGTGCTTCGAGATCGGCGAAGGTGAGGAGCAGCGCGTCCTCATCGGTGACGTCGACCGGCTGCCCGGCGAACAGCACCAGACGCCGCTTGCCGTCCGCCGTCGCGAGCTCCGCCTCCGTCTGCCGCACCACCTTGCCCGCCTCAATGCAGCGGCGCGCCGACGGATCTACGATGTTGGTGAGCAGTTCCCTGTCGAACAGCGTCCGCCCGGTGACCGCATCAGGCGCGAAGCCGGTTAGTTCGACGAAGCCGGGGTTCACTCGCGCGATCCGCTGATCCGAGAGCCGCACAACAATCGCAGGAGCTGGATTGGCGTTGAACATCGCCTCGAACCGGCGTTCCGCATCAAAGCGGTTCGACACGTCGCATAGTACCAGCGCGAGGCAGTCGGGCTCGCCACCGTCCTCGTCCATCACGACGTCGCGCACCTGATGAACCCACCGGACCTCGTCGTCTCCGGCTGGCGCGACCTGGACAACGAGGTCGGGGAAGCTCTCGCCCGCGAGCAGCTTGAACAACGGGTAGTCGCGGTGCTTGAGTGGTCGCCCTTCCGCCGAGCGAAGCGAGAAACGTTCGGCGTACTCCTCTGCGGTAGTGCCAAGTTCAGCCGCGGAAGACACCCCGTGCATCTTCAAAGCGGCTTCGTTGGCGCTCAGGATCGTGCCGGTTGGATCGATCAGGATCACGCCGTCGAGCAGTTGCGCGATCAACTGTTCGAGGTGGCGGAGCGTCGGCTCGCGCAGCCTGGTCCGGGGAGCCGTCGTCATCCTGCATTAGCGCCGCAGCAGCTTCTGTGTTCCACACCGTACTACCAACCGCACTAGTGCACCCGCATCAGTCCCTAGAACGGCCATTCGGCTTTGATCTGAACGATCCGGCGCACCGCAGTGTTGAAGCGGCATCCAATCACAAGCGAAGGAATGACCATGGGCCTCATCGTGCTTCTTGTCGTCGGCGGACTGATCGGCTGGGTGGCCAGCCTGATCATGCGTACCGACGGACAGCAGGGCATTATCCTGAACGTCGTCGTAGGCATCATAGGCGCTTTGCTCGCCGGGTTCCTCCTGACGCCGCTGATCGGCGGTGCCCCGATCACGAGCGGTGAGATCAGCATCCAGTCGGTGCTCATCTCGCTGCTGGGCGCGGTCGTGCTGCTTGCGATCATCAACCTTTTCCGCCGCGGCGCAGTGCGCTGATCACAGGAGAGTAAACCATGAACACACAACCAGCTTCGGCCATCTTCGACACCCAGGCGGAGGCACAGCGCGCCGTCGCCGATCTTCGAGATGCAGGCGTTTCCGATCACGCCTTGTCCGTGGTGACGCGGCGCGAAGGCGTGACCACCACCGCGGACGCCGATGGCGAGGTCACCGATGAGGACCATGGCAGCATCGCCCGAGGCATCCTTGGTGGCGGTGCGTTAGGAGCCGGACTCGGCGTAGCGGCACTGGCCATCCCGGGAGTCGGCCCGTTGGTCGCTGCAGGCGCGATCGCCGCTTCTGCGGTTCCAGGTGCAATGGCGATCGGAGCGGCAGCGGGTGCCGCAGCCGGAAGCGTCAACGAGGCACTTCTGAAGCACGGCATCGATCGGGAGGACGCTGACTACTACGGCGATCACCTCGGCCGAGGCGGCGTGCTGGTGTCAGTCGACACAAGTGGCAGCGTGTCGCCCGAAGACGTCTCAGACATCCTCTACCGCAATGGCGGGCACAACACCCGTCGCTCTCGCCTGTCGGCAATCTAAGCAAAGCCCGACATCGCCGGAGGCGCCGCCTGGCACCTCCGGCAGCGATATAAAGGCGTGCCTGCGTCCGGTACGACCCACAATCAGACGTTTGCAACCAACTTAGCTCTTCCCGTTTTCTTCCCTTTGTTCATGCAGTGAGCCGCGCCCCTTATCGACCTGAACAAGCGTCTGTAACCATTCCAGCCTGCTGCGCTGTAAGCGGATGGCAAGGTCGAGGCCGGTGCGCTCGACGAGGTCGTCGTGATTGGAGTAGGACTCGAGCGTGGCGATGCTGGCCTGCAACGCTGCGCGCATCTGCGCAGCCACCGCTATCCTCTCGCCCACGTCGAGCGTCTGCCACAGTCCCGCACGCAAGCGCATCGGATCGATGCCGACGCTCACCGCGCGTTGCGGATCGCAAGCCCATGCATGCAGCATTGCCCGACCCTGGCCCGTGATGCTGAGCAGGCGTGACGCTCGCTTGTCGCCGACGTCTTGGCCGGCGATCATGCCCGCCTCCTCCAGTCGCTTGATCGCGGCGTAGACCGCGCCGGCGCTTCCGCGCCACTCTAGCGATGGCGAGGATGCGAATGATCGACGCACCCTGAACGCTGTTTGCTCGCCGCGGTGCGCGAGCTCGCATAGGATCGCGCCCTCCAGCTCGCTCAGCAACCCGCGTTCATCGGCTTGCATCAGAGGACAGACATGATAGTCCTAAACGGACTGTTTGGAGGTGCGGCATGAGATATGTTGGACAGGCTTTGTCGCTGGCGGGCAATCGGCTTTCTCCAGTTGCCGTGGCGTTGGTGATGATTGTAGCCGGAGCCACGCCATCGTGCGCCGCCGGTCAGCCGGTCACGCTAGGCAAAGCCGATCGCGCGGCAGCGATCGACGCGATCGTGCGCGGGATCACCGCCAATTATGTGTTCGCCGATCTGCGCGCGTCCCTAGTCGCGCGGCTGCGCACGGCGGCGAAGCACCACCGCTACGATACGGCCGATCCCGCCGAGTTCGCCGAGCGCGTCACCGCCGATCTGGCGACCGTCAGCCGAGACGGCCATCTGTACCTCCGCAACGATCCCGCTCGCTATGCCGCCGCGCTCGCGCCGCCCACCAGCGACACCGGACTGGCCGCCTTTGCTCGCACGCAGGCCCTTCGCGAGCATCACGGGTTGACCGAGCAGGCGATCTTGCCCGGAAACATCCGTTATCTGAAGATCACCGGCTTCAAGTGGGTTCCTGACGGATCCACGGCACGCGCCTATGACCAGGCCGCAGCCTTCCTTGCAGATGGCGACGCCATCATCCTCGATCTGCGGGGCAATGGCGGCGGAGAAAGCGATGCCGCGGACACGTGCCTGGACACAATCGTGCGGCGCTTGGGCGGAACGCGGCCATTCTACATCCTCGTCGACGGCCTGGTCGGTTCGGCCGCGGAGGCCGTGGCCTACTCGGCCAAACTCGAGAAGCGGGCCATCATTGTCGGCACGCGAACCTTTGGGGCGGCAAACAACAACCGGCTGCTCCCGATTGCCCCGAGCTTCATCCTGAGTGTCTCGTACAACCGACCGATCCATCCCCTCAGCGGCACCAACTGGGAAGGCGTGGGCGTTACTCCGGACCTCGTCAGCGAACCCCGGCTGGCGTCCGAGGTTGCCCAGCAAGCTGCCCTGAAGAGATTGGCGGCAGCGCCAGGCGTGCCGTTCGACCGACTCGCGCAGTACCGCTGGCGCAGTTCCCTGCTTGACGCGCGGATCGATCCGCCGGTCGTCACCGATGCAGCGCTGCGCGGCTATGCCGGTCGCTATGGTCCGATCGAGATTCGCTACGCTGAAGGCCGACTTCGATTGTACCGAGAGGATCGTCCGCGCTGGCCCCAAGGTGCGATCCTCACGCCGCTCACCGGTGACGGCCGCTTCGCTCTGGAAGGCGTCGATGCTATTCGCGCGCGCCTATTCGGCAACACGCTGGAGATCTATCGTCCGGACGGTGGCCAGCCTGATGTCTTCAAACGTCAGGTGACCATTATGCGGGCTGAGAGCTCGTTGTAACTCGATGGTTCATTTCTCGTCAGTTCGGATCGACCCAGTTTCGGTCATCCGTTTGCGGATAGGCACTGCCGAGTTGCGGACATTCATTCACGCAGCGCTCACTCAGGACGTATCGACAAATCCCGATCAGAATTGACAGGTTAAACCAATCGGCTAAAGCCGATATATGGATACGACTGACGCATTAGCGGCACTCGCCGCGCTGTCCCATCCGACCCGCCTCGATGCATTTCGGCTGCTGGTGCGGCATTCACCGGGCGGGCTTCCGACCGGCGCGCTCGTCGAAGCAAGCGGCCTGACGCAAAGCACGTTTTCGACCCATCTCGCGGTGATGGCGAAGGCCGGCCTCGTGTCCGCCGAAAAGCGCGGCCGGCAGCAGGTCCAGCACGCCCGGCTCGATACCCTGCGACAGCTGATGACCTTCCTCGCCAAGGATTGCTGCGAGGGCCGGGCCGAGCTGTGCGAGCCGCTGATCGCCGATCTGACCTGCTGCTGAGGAAGCCAAAATGCCAATTGACATCGTCATTTATCACAACCCCGAGTGCGGCACGTCGCGCAACACGTTGGCGATGATCCGCAATGCCGGGATTGAGCCGCACGTCGTAGAGTATCTCAAGACGTCCCCTTCGCGCGCGATGCTGGTCCAGTTGATCGAACGGGCGAGACTGACGCCGCGCGCGCTGCTGCGCGAGAAGGGCACGCCCTATGCCGAGCTCGGCCTCGCCGACGAGCATCTGTCCGACGAAGCGTTGCTCGACGCGATGATGGCGCATCCAGTGCTCATCAACCGGCCACTGGTCGTGTCGCCGCTCGGGGTTCGCCTGTGCCGGCCGTCCGAGGTTGTGCTCGACATCCTCCCCGAGCCGCAGCGGGCGGCGTTCGTAAAGGAAGACGGCGAGCAGGTCATCGATGCCGCCGGACAGCGGGTGCGCTGATGGACACGCTGGCAAGCGAGGCGAAGCGGCCGGGCATCGGCACGTTCGAGCGGTATCTGTCGGTCTGGGTAGCGCTCTGCATCGTCGCGGGCATCGGGCTGGGCCACCTTCTGCCCGGAGCGTTCGCGACGATCGCAGCGGCCGAGGTGGCGCGGGTCAACCTCGTTGTTGCCGGCCTCATCTGGTTGATGATCGTGCCGATGCTGCTCAAGATCGACTTCGGCTCGCTCGGGTCGGTGCGCCGGCACTGGAAGGGCGTCGGCGTCACGCTGTTCGTCAACTGGGCGGTGAAGCCCTTCTCGATGGCGGCGCTCGGCACCTTCTTCCTCGGCTGGCTGTTCGCGCCGCTGCTGCCCGCGGGCGAGATCTCGTCCTATATCGCCGGACTGATCCTGCTCGCGGCGGCACCGTGCACGGCGATGGTCTTCGTCTGGTCGAACCTGTGCGACGGCGAGCCGACCTATACGCTAAGCCAGGTCGCGCTGAACGACGTGCTGATGGTGTTCCTGTTCGCACCGCTGGTCGGGCTGCTGCTCGGCGTCGCATCGGTGACCGTGCCGTGGGACACGCTGCTGCTGTCGGTCGCGCTCTACATTGTCGTGCCTGTCATCGCCGCGCAGGTCGTGCGCCGGGCAGTGCTTGTATCGGGCGGTCAGGCAGCACTCGATAGGCTGCTGGCGGCGCTCGGGCCAGCGTCGCTGGTCGCGCTGCTCGCGACGCTGGTTCTGCTGTTCGGCTTTCAGGGCGAGCAGATCCTCGCACAGCCCGCCGTCATCGCGCTGATCGCGGTGCCGATCCTCATTCAGGTCTATCTGAACGCCGGCATCGCCTATTGGCTGTCGAAGCGGCTCGGTGTCGCCTGGTGTGTCGCTGCACCCGCCGCGTTGATCGGCGCGTCGAACTTCTTCGAGCTGGCGGTCGCTGCCGCCATCAGCCTGTTCGGCTTGAAGAGCGGCGCCGCGCTCGCCACCGTCGTCGGCGTGCTGGTCGAGGTGCCGGTGATGCTCAGCGTCGTTGCGATCGTGAAGCGGACGCGCGGATGGTACGAGGGAGCAAGCGCATGAGCCGCCTGCGCACGCTGACCAACGCCGACCATCTGCCCGCGCTCGATCCTGCCTTCGTCATCCGGCGCCCCGCCGCGGGGCTTGGCGAGGATCAACCGCCGCCGCGCATCGTCCTCCTCTATGGCTCGCTGCGCGAGCGGTCCTTCTCCCGCCTCGCGGTCGAGGAGGCTGCCCGGCTGCTGCAACTGTTCGGCGCTGAGACGCGCATCTTCGACCCGCGCGATCTGCCGCTACCCGATCAGGTGCCCGGCGACGACCACCCCGCGGTCCACGAGCTTCGGGAGCACGCGCTCTGGTCCGAGGGCATGGTCTGGTGCAGCCCCGAGCGGCACGGCCAGATCACCGGCATCATGAAGGCGCAGATCGACCACCTGCCGCTCGAGATGAAGGGCATGCGTCCGACCCAGGGCCGCACGCTCGCTGTCATGCAGGTCTCGGGCGGGTCGCAGTCGTTCAACGCCGTCAACACGCTTCGCCTTCTGGGCCGCTGGATGCGAATGTTCACCATCCCAAACCAGTCGTCAGTCGCAATGGCTTACAAGGAATTCGACGAAGCCGGGCGCATGAAGCCGTCCGCCTATTACGACCGGATCGTCGATGTGATGGAGGAGCTGGTGCGCTTCACGGTCCTGCTTCGCCCGCACGCGACGAAGCTTGTCGACCGTTATTCCGAACGGAAGTCAGCCGGCATCACCACCGCACAGGACCACGCCGCCATCGCGATCAGGTCACAGCCGGCTGCGACGTCGTGACATTCGTCGCCAGGCTGACCCAAAAGCAGTCACGCATAGCCTGCTCTTGCCTTACCAATTTCTGCCGCTCGTTCATAATCCGGTAGCGGGATCGCTGAGCCACGCTGCTGCGCACTGCTACACCGACAGTCCTGAAACGATGGCAAAGACCGAAAGCCGGATGGCGCAGATCGATCGTTGTCGATCCATGATCGAATGATACATGGAGCCCTTGTCCCATCAGCAATAACGGGTTGGGATGGGCGCGAAGGTATGCCGATGGTCCAGCTGAACAGGCGTGAGATGTTTATCGGAGCGGGCGTCAGCGCGCTAGTTCCTGCTTCAGCCGGCGGCAGCGTACGTGATATAAGGGAGGCCTGGCTCGACACTCTCGTGCGCGACTTCATGGAGCGCTTCGAGACGCCTGGTATTGCCGTGACGATCGTTCGCCCCGGCCGGCCGGCCCTATTTCGTGGCTACGGCCTACGAACGATCGGACGGGCAGAACCTGTCGACGAAAAGACCATTTTTGCGATCGCATCGAACAGCAAGGCGATGACTGCCGCCGCGCTCGCCATCCTAGTCGACGATAGCAAGATTGCTTGGGACCAACCGGTCACCCGCTACCTTCCCGACTTCGCGATGAGCGACCCTCGCGTGACGGAGATGATGACCGTCCGTGACCTTCTGATCCACAGTAGCGGCTTACCATTGGGTGCAGGTGACCTGATGTGGTCGCCGCCGACGACGAAGACGGTCGCCGATCTCGTCCACGGAATTCGCTACCTGCCGCTCAAGACCGGATTTAGGGAGAAGTTCGCCTACGACAACATTCTCTATGTCGTTGCAGGTGAGGTCATCGCCCAAGTGTCGGGCTTGAGCTGGCGTGACTTTGTAAGCACGCATGTTCTGCAGCCATTGGGCATGATCGACAGCGTGCCGACGCGCTCGCTGATACGGACGAACAACGTGGTCAGCCAGCATTCGCGTCGCGGTGGACCGGTGATCGGCACAGGCCCGATGAGCGTTGTATCCATGGCCGATGATGGGAAAACAGACCCAGCCGGCGGTGTTTATTGCAGCGCCCGTGACGCTGCGCGCTGGCTTTCGGTTCAACTCAGCAAGGGCCTTACGGCAAACGGAAGGCTCTGGAGCGAGGGTCAAGCCGACGCAATGTGGACCCCTCAGACCCTCATCAATGATGACCTATTCGGTTACGCCGGCACACCTGCCGCCTCGGCCCTGAACGCCTACGCGTTAGGCTGGTTCGTGCAGTCTTTTCGCGGCCATAAGATGATCTACCACGAGGGAGGCGATATCGGTCAGGTGACTCACCACGTGCTCTTGCCCGATCTGGGTTGCGGGATCGCCGTCTATACTAACGCAAACGGACGCAATTCATTTGGTCTTCGCAACGCAATCCTCGATCATTTGATCGGGACGCCCCCGTACGATTGGCTCGAATTCGAGGTCGCCAAGTTCGACGAGCGGGAAGCGTCATTGCGTATAGCCGGCGCGTCCTCACCGCTAGCAAGGCCGGCAGGCAGCCCGAGTTTGCCGCTAGATACGTATGTCGGGCGATATCGCGATCCCTGGTACGGTGATGTCGAAATCACAAGGCAGCCAACAGGATTGCGGGTGCGATTTGTCCCGACTCCTACCCTTACGAGTGTGCTTGAAGCGTGGGGACCGGATGCATTCCGAACGCGCTTCGCCCCCGATATAGGGGAAGACGCGATAATCAGTTTCGCGAACGACGGTCGACGGGTGACGCACGTGACCATGCGCGCGCTGTCTCCAACAGCGGATTTTAGCTACGACTATCACGACCTTCATCTGGTCCCAGTCGACGGGACTAGCCAGTGATTCAAACGACGATCCCGACTAGATCACCCGATGCGCGATCTCCTCGTTCGTGGCGCGGCGCCGATCCCGGTCGTCGCTCTCACCGCTGCCTTCGCCGGTTGGAACACTCTGACGTGCTCCCCAAATCTCCTCCAGTCATAACTGGAATTTTCCAGCTCAAAGCGGTCCAAGAAACAGGCAGCAGGTCAGGCCCTCGAGAGTGCGCAGCGGGCGTCCGCTTTCGGGATCGGCGGATTGAACGTCGAGCGCCCGCTTGTGGGGGGCGTAGCGGACCTCTGGCCGATCCCATTGTGGACGTTCACAAGCGACGAAAGTTCTCGAACAACTCAACATCCTCGGCAATCGTGACTGACGCAGTATGATGAAACATCGCCTAGTGTCCCACGCTGCTGCCAAACGCCACTAACAGGCCCAGCATCAGGATCGCGAGAATGCCGAGGCTCAGGCAGCCAAGGAGATCAACAATTCGTGACCGTTTGCGCGGCGGATTTCGCAGATCACGCTGGCGCGCCGCATCACCGAATTGATTGCGCGCATAGTCCGACTTGTTGCGCGGCAGGATGATGATCAGGACAAGCAGGACGACGAAGGTCGTGATTAAAACCGCTTGGCTCTGCGGATCAATGTCTAGCGGACCGTTCGCCGCATAGCTGGCGATCACTAACAGGAACATCAGCAAGCTGAAGAAGCCGAATAGGGCGGGCACGATCATGAACAGGTGCGTTCGCCGGCTTCGGCGAAACCAGAGGAACATGAGGATTGCTATCTCGAGCAGGATAGCCGGCAGCAGCCAGGACACGACAGTCACCCAAATCTCTCTGTGGCTTTTTCGCCTCCTCGCATGAAGCGCGGTCAATCCATTCTACCCGCTTCAAAGCTGCTCGGGCCTGACGTTCAACCTTTCAAGCGGCGCGCGACTGCGCCGCCCTGCGCTTGCGGCTGCCGGGGCGGGCGACAAACACCAGCGCCAGTCCGCCCGCCGCCAGGGTTGCGCCGGTTTTGAAGCGATCCTCAAGTTCGAGACAGCGCGGCGATCGAGCATAGATGCCCCGCTGATGAACTCTCCGCTCCTTCTCGCAGCGCTTCCATTCGCGTGTCCCGCCCAAGTCAAAAGGGGTTGCGATGAAAAATGCTGAAGCGGTAATCAGAGCGAAGCCGATCGCGCACAGGATTTTTGCGGTTGCGACACGCATGGCACCGGTCCAGTTCCCTGTTTTAAAGGAAAACCACTACCGATAGCGTGTTAACATCGGGCTTATATCTGGAATATCGGGCCGCAGCGGCCCCCTGGGGCTTCTCGCGCTCGCCCGCTGGTCACGCAATAGCGAACGATCAGCGTCCGTCGGTCGAACGGCAGCTTTTAGGCATCCCCTTCGCGCAGGTGAATGGCCGCCCATGAGGCGCAAAGCGGTCGCTGCTCGCTTGATGAACGAGCGCCCGCTTGCGCGGCATTAGCGCCCAAAAGCTGACGGGCCGCTTTCCACCCAGAAGCTGACGTGAGTTGTTGCTTGAACAGGCGCGATGCCGTCCCGCCACAGTGCTCAACGCGCCGAATGCCGAAGCCGTCAACTCGTTCTTAATGCGTTCCATCAAGCGGCGATCAGGATCACAGCAGGTCGGATATGGCTACACCCTCAAGTCTTCGTGAGGGCGGCTGTCGTTTACGACCCCAGGTCGGCCGCTTATCAGCCGACCGTTCCTTCCCAAACTCGGTCGTACGTTCATACCCGAAGTTCCTTTATTGACTAAACTTTCTGAACGGCAAGGATCTCACGGCGACTCCTCGCACCGTGTCACGTCTTCGAAATTTCAACGCTCAGCCCGTGCGACCGACGATCGTTCATAAACCTCAATGTTGAGCTCACCTCGCGTGAACGCTGCCACACGGACGTAGCGTGTGAGGTATCGCTGATACACGATATTCTGCTGAGTAAACTTCCTCGCCTCGACGCGGTAGCGGGCGACATTTGACAAGACGGCGTAGTCGGCATGGCAGGTCGAGAGCCGATCTGGAGCGACATTCCCTAAGTCGACGATGGCGCGGCCGGTGCGCGCCTGGTTGACGCTGGCGTGGCTCGGCGCGCGGCGCAGCGCCGCCCGCACGTCGATGCAGCCGGCGCTCCCCATCGGGAACAGCAGGCGTCCCTGGTAGCGGAGCAGGTCAAAGGCGGCGTGCTCGACCAGCAGCGTGCGACCGGGCGGCAGGTTGGCAAGCACCCACGCGCTCGCCGCCTGCCGGGGATCGTCCGTGCGCGCGGCGACGTGCGCGAGCGCCTCCCGGCCCATCGTTCCGGCGAGCAGCAGCGCGACGGCGGGTACGGCGATCCGGTGACCGCGCGCGACCGTCTCAATTCCCAGCGCGACCAGCACCGCCGCGATCGGCAGGAGTGGCACCATCCACCGCGCCCAAACGAGCGCCTGCGCCGCGAGCGCGAGGAGCAGCACTGCGGCGGTCGGCAGCAGCACCACTGCAGCGGCGCGCTGCCGCCAGACAGCCGCGCAGCCGATGGTGAGCAGCGCGAGGCCGGCGATGCCGAAGCTCTCGCGCAGCGGATGCCCCAGGTACCAGCCGAGGTTGCCGACCAGCCCGAAGCCGGTCGCACCGAGATGCACCGGCCGCGCCTCGCCACCAAGATCGCGCAGCACCACCGGCCAGTCGAGCAGCAGGTACGGTGACGTGACGACCAGCGTCACTGCCGCCAGCAGCGGCGCGACCGGGAGCCACCGCCACGCCCTGCGATCGTCGTGCAGTCGCCACAGCGTTGCCGCGGCGGGCGCGACCAGAACCAGCACCGCCGGCCACTTTGTCGCGCAGGCGAGCCCCGCCGCTATGCCCGCGAGCAGGTGATCTTGCACGCTCCCGCCCCGCGCGATGCTCAGCGCGTGCAGCAGCGACCCCGTCATCAGCACCGTCGCCAGCATGTCGGTCCGGACGACCTGCGAATAGTCGACGTGAAGCGCGCACACGGCGAGCAGCAGTGCCGCGATCAGCCCGGCTCGCGGCCCCGCGACGCTCCGCCCGAGCCGCCAGGTCAGCCACACGCTCAGCGTGCCGAGCAGCGCGCTCAAGACCCGCATCGGCAGCACGACGGTACCGGGATCGGCGAATACCGCCTGAGCGAAACCGCTTGTATCGGTCCAGCTGCCCGCCGCCAGGCCGACCGCGGCGACGCCGGCGGCGATCAGCGCTAGCAGGTAGAAGAGCAGGGTCGCCGGGTGCCCGAACCAGCCGGGGTTCAGCCGCCCCTCGCGCAGCATGTCGAGCGCGGTCATCACGAACACCGGCTCGTCCGGATCGTTGAGCGACGGCAGGCCGAAATCGAGCTGGTACAGCCTGAGCGCGAGCGCGAGCAGCAGCACGCCCGCGAGCAGTAGCCGTGCCCTCATGCGGCGCGCGCGAAGGTGACCCGGCTGTGCCAGAACCAGCTGGTGACGATCAGCACCACGGTGAAGCCGGTCTGTGCGACCACGGGCGCCAGCCCCGCCACCTCCACCAGCAGCGGCAGCGCGACCCAGTTGGCGGCGTAGTTGGCGAGATAGAAGCTCGCGAACGCCACAAACTCGCGCAGCACGTTGCCGCGGGTGCGGAACACGCCGAGCTTGTGCGTCGTGAACGCGAAGACGAGCGAGATGCCTTGCGCGAGCGCGAGCGCCAGCAGGTAGCGCGTGTCCAGCCCCGGCACGCTCCACATCAGCAGCGGATAAATGGCGAGGCCGAACGCGGTGTTCACTGCGCCCGCGACCAGGAAGCGCAGCGGCCGCCCCGCGGCGGACGCGCGGGTCACCCCTCCTCCACCAGCGGGATCGCCATGTTGGCGGCGAGCACCTCGCGCGGCAGGAACGGGGACAGGTCCTCCAGCGGCGGAGAGGTGATGCGGCCGTCCGCGTGCACCTTGGCGCCGAGCTTGGGCGCGAACGCGACATGCTCGTCGATCATGATCTCGCACAACGCCGGTCCTGGTGCTGCCAGCGTCTCCGCGATCGCGGCCGGCAGGTCGTTGTGGCCGTCGGCACGCGCGTAGTGGAAGCCGAACGCGCCCGCGACCTTCTCGAAGCTCGGGAAGGTGACGTTGCTCTTGGGTCCGCCGCCGACCTCCACGCCGTTGAAGAAGTTGCGGTGGGTCTGGAAGATCGAAACGTAGCCGGAATTGTTGAGAAGGAAGACCTTCACCGGCAGGTTGTAGCCCGCGATCGTCTGCATTTCCTGCAGGTTCATCATGATGCTGCCGTCGCCGGCGATACAGATGGCGCGCCGCTTGCCGCCGGTCGCCGCGCAGACGCCGATCGCGGCCGGCAGGTCATAGCCCATCGTCGCCGAGCCGGAGTTGGTCCACAGCCGCTGCCCCTGCTGCAGCCGGGCGGTCTGAAAGCTGACCACGCAGGCCGTGCCGTTGCCGGTCACCACCACGTCGTCAGCGTCTAGCGCATCGAACAGCGCCTCCATCGCGACATAAGGGTGGCAGAGCGGGCCATGCTCGCGGTACTCGGGCAGTACCGCCGGGAAGGCCGGCCCGCGCGCCCGCGCCCAGCCGAGCCACTCCGTATGCGAGGTGGTCGGCCCGGCATAATCGGCGGTGAGCAGCGCCGGGAGCAGGTCGGCGAGGTCGGCGACGACCGGCAGGTCGGGGCGAACGGTCGGCTTCTGCAGCTCGAGCGGATCGATATCGACCCAGATCTTGTACGCGGCGCGCGCGAAGCTCGCCCAATTGTAGCTGACCTGGCGGATGTTGAGCCGGCTGCCGAGCACCAGCAGCAGGTCCGCGCTCTGCGTCACCAGATTGCCGCCGCGGTCACCGACCGTGCCGGGCCGCCCGGCGTAGAGCGGATGATGATCCCACAGCGCGTCGTGCGCGTTCCAGGCGGTGACCACCGGCACGCCCAGCCGATCGATGACGCGCAGGAAGTCCTCATGCGCGCCGCTCAGCCGCACGCCCGTGCCCGCGAGCACCACCGGTCGCTCCGCCGCGGCGATGCGATCGAGGATCGTGCGCGCCGTTGCATCCAGTCGCGTCGCGCGCCACGGCTCGTTCAGCTCCGCTCGGTCGAAACCGGTGAGCGTCGCGGGGTCGATCTTCGCCGCCTGCACGTCGAGCGGGATATCGAGCCACACCGGCCCGGGCCGGCCGCTGCTGGCCAGGTAGAGCGCCTTCTCCAGATGGTAGCGGATTGTCTGCGGATCGGCCACCATCGCGGCGTACTTGGTGATCGGCGTGACGATCGGCTCGATGTCGAGTTCCTGGTCGCCGAGCTGGCGCAGCGGCAACCCGCTCGCGCGCACCGTCGTCTCGCGCTTCACCTGACCCGAGATCACGATCATGGGCACCGAATCGACGAACGCACCGTAGACGCCGGTGATCGCGTTGGTCCCGCCCGGGCCGGAGGTGACGTTGACCACCGCGGGGCAATTGGTGAAGCGCGCATACGCCTCCGCCGCCATCGCCAGCGCCTGCTCGTGGTGGCAGAAGGTCGTCTTCAGCCGCGGGTGCGTGCCGAGCGAGTGGTTGAGGTGCATTGCACCCCCGCCGGTCAGCATGAACACGTCGGCGATGCCGTAATCGGCCAGCGCCTCCGCCACCCAGTCGGAGAGTTTAACGAGAGTCATGAGGTCCATCCATTGGCGGCGGCGGTGCGCCGGATCGCGTCGTCGAGGCCGACCGACGCGGCGACGCCCAGGTCGCGGCGGATCGCGTCGGTTGCAGGTACGTAGCGGCCGAGGTTCCAGCCGGCATCGGGGCGTCCGCGGATCTCCACGTCCGGCGCGCCGAGCAGCGCGGCGGTGCGGCGCGCGAGGTTGGCGATCGACACGCCCTCTTCCGACCCCACGTTGTACGCGCGGCCGGGCGGCGCATCGAGAAGGAGACGCCACATCCACACCGCAAGGTCGGCGGCGTAAAGGTAGGAGCGTACCGCCTGTCCGGAGCCGTTCACGACGATCTCGCGCTTCGCAATCGCGTCGCGGATGAAGTTGCCGGCGGCGAAGTGGGTGTCGAGCGACAGGCCGGGCCCGAGCAGCGCGAAGATGCGCGTGACCGTGGTCGATAGCCCGAACTGGTGGTGGTAGATCGCGGTCAGCGCTTCGGCGGCGCGCTTACCCTCGGCGTAGGCCGAACGGGGATCGCGCGAGTCGGGGCCACCCATCCAGTCCTCGCCGACGCGCTCCTGCGACCATGGTTGCGGGCCGTAGACCGCGCCCGAGCTCATCAGCAGGAAGCGCGCGTTCGCCGCGTGCGCGACCTCGAGGACCGCGCGGGTGCCCGTCACGATCGTGTCGAACATCCGCCGCGGGTCGTCGGCGGTCAGCGCCGCGCTGGCGTCGGTCGCGCCGTGGATCACGTGGCTGTAGCCGCCGGGCAGCGCGGGAAGATCGAGCACGTCGCCGGCGATCAGCTCGTACCGCCAGGCGAGGTGCGGCGCGCGCCGCTCAAAGGCGACGGGATCGCGGGTCAGCACCGTCACGTCCACGTCGATCGGTGCGCGTGCGAGCGCCTCCAGCATCCAGCGCCCGATGAACCCGGTCGCGCCGGTGAAGAACAATCGCGCGCCGTCGAGTTTCGGCCAGTGGGAGGCAAGCGCGGCGTCGATCGCCCGCAGGTCTTCGTCGGGGATCATGCCGCGAACCCCAGCACCGGCTGGTACCAGCGGTGCGCCTTCGCCACCCGCACGATCGCGTCGAGCGAGAGCGCCCACACGATCGCGACGATCAGCCCCGGCCGCGCGAAGTGCCCGACCGTCAGCCCGAACTGCGGCGTGACCGGACGGTCGGTCAGCCAGCTCTTCAGCTCCAGGTTCAGGATCGTCGCGAGCGGCCAGTCGCCGACCAGGCACAGCAGGTAGGCGCACCCGATCGCGACCGCCGCGCCGCCCTTCGCGGGCTCGAGCAGCACCAGGAACAGCAGGAACGCCTGCGTGTAGCCGCCCGGCGACTGGGTGACGAGGTAGGCACCGAGCAGGATCGCGGCGATGCGGGCGTGCGGCAGCGCGCGTGGCTGGAGCCACGCGGCCGCGAGCGCGGCGAGCGCGACCAGCTGGGTCGAGCGGATCACCATCGGCAGTACCGCCTCGATCCCCTCCACCGTGCGCGAGGGCAGGAACTCGAGCAGCGGCAGGCCGGCGCCGCGCATCTGGAGCAGCGGCGCGTAGCTGGTCGAATAGTTGACCTCGTTCCACACCTGCCCGGTCAGGAACTGCACCCAGTTGGCCATGTTCGACACGACTTCGCCCGGTGACCCCGCACCCACCCAAGCGAGCGTCAGCAGGTAGAGGGCGACCGTCGCGATTCCGGCGAGCTCCAGCGGCCGCCACTCGCGCCGCACCGCGCCGGCGAGCGCGGGCAGGATCAGGTACGGCTTGAAGTTGATCGTCACCGCGCTTGCGACGCTTCGCCACGCGAGCGATCGGGTGATCGGGCCGTAGGCGATCACGAAGGCGGCGAACCCGACCAGGATCAGGTTGCCGCGCTCCAAGGTGAACAGCATCGGCAGCCCAAGGGCAAAGGCGAGCGTTCGGGGCAGCGCGGTTCGGGGATCGCTGCGCGAGAAGGCGATCCACAGCAACGCCGCGTCGAGTGCGTAGGCGCCGCCGATCACCGCCTTGGCCAGCCAGTCGCAGTCGCGCGCGTGGAACGGCCCCGACACATAGCAGCCCGGCAGCGTCGTCAGGTCGAGAAACACGAACGACAGCGGCGGGTAGATCGACCGCCATACGTCATAGGCGCCGGGTCGGTTCGCCCAATAGGCGGTGTTGAACCAGTCCATGAAAGTGTCGTTGGTGTCGAACACGAACGGCTGCGGCAGGTAGCCGCGCGCGAGCAGGAACCAGAGCGTGTAGGCGGCGCTGGCGACCACGGCCGCGGCCGGCAGCCACTCGGCGGAGGGGTGCGCGCGCGCGCTCATGACGATGGCGGAAAGTTGAGGCGCGCTTCCTCGATCACCAGCGGCATCCCGCGGGTCCGCTCCGCAAGGAGGCGCACCTGATCGCCAATCAGGCCGAGGATCAGGAGCAGCACGCCAAACCCCGCCAGGCCGACGCTCCACCCGAGCAAGGTTGCGCTGAGCAGGACGAGCGACGCAAGCAGCAGCAGCCCGGCGATCGCGAACGCCCACAGCGACAGGATGATCGGCAGGCGCAGCAGCGACTTGCCCGAGGCGGCGAGCCCCGACAGGGCGAAGCCGAGCAGCGGCGCGAACCCGTTCTTGCTCTCGCCACGGGCGCGCTCCGGGCGCTCGACGGGCACCAGCGCGATCGGATAGCCGCTCTCCACCAGCATCCCGCGGAAGAATGGTTCCGGCTCGTTCCAGCGCTTCAGCGTGTCGACGACCTCGCGGTCGTAGAGCCCGAAGCCGGTGACGTTGGGGAGCGGCGGATGATCGGACATCGCGGCGAGGACGCGGTAGCCGGCGCCGCGGGTGAGCTTCAGCAGCGGCCCCGCTCCCTGCTCCGCCCGGCGCTGCGCCAGCACCACCTTCGCCCCGCCCCGCCACAGCGCGACCAGCTGGCCGATCACCGCCGGCGGATCCTGGAAATCGGCGCACATCCCGATCACCGCGCAGCCCCGCGCCTGGTAGATGCCGTGGGTGGGGGAGCGCATCTGCCCGAAGTTGCGGGTGTTCAGGATCGCGCGGACATAAGGGTTTACCGTGCAGATCCGCCGGATCGCGTCGCGGGAGCCGTCGGTCGATCCGTTGTCGATCAGGATGATCTCGTAGCTGTAGGTATGGGCCTCCGCCTCCGTCTGGACCGCGGCGACGATCGCGTCGACATTCTCGATCTCGTTGAAGCAGGGGATGACGATCGACAGCTCGGGACGGGTCATCGCGGCCCCCCGCCGATCAGCGGCAGGCGCAGGCCCGTGGCGGGCGCGTACAGCTCCGTGAAGACGGCGAGCAGCAGCACCAGCGCGAGCAGCGCGACCGCGGGCACGTTGTACTTGCGGTCGGCGTCGAGGCGCGGCGCCTCCACCACCTGCGCGTCCGACGCGCTCTCCGCCGCGAGTGCCTCGGCGGCGATCTCCTCCGACGAACGGGCGTAGACCTCGTACAGCGCCTGGGCGAAGCGGTAGTCGCGGTAGAGGTCGAGATACTCGCCCGACACTTCGGACAGCGCCGCGACGTTCGGCCCCGCGGCGCCGGACGCCGGATTGCCGGCGCGCGCAATCTGGCCGCGCAGCGACGCGACCTCCGATTCGAGCGCGCGCAGCTGCGGGTTCTCGCTGCCCTGGAACTGGCGCGCGGTCTGCAGCTCGACCTGCTTGGCCTGGAGCTGCGCCTGGAGCCCGGCCCGCAGCGACAGCTCGGCGCCGAGCTGCGCCTCCGGGGCCGCCAGCCGGTTGCGGCGGCGAAAGGCATTCAGCGCCGCCTCCGCCTGCACCGCGCGCGTCCCAGCCTCGCGGAAGCGGTCGCGCACCACCCGCTCCTTGCGCTGGACGCGGTCGCGGGAGAGCGCGTTCAGGCGGGTGGTGATCGCGGCGACATGGGCGGCGGTCAGCGCCTCCGCCTCGGCCGCGTCATGGGTGCGCGCCTCCACCTCCAGCATCCCGCCGGTGAGCGAGTGGATGTCGACCTTGGTGCCGAGCGCGATCCGCGCCTTTCGCGCCGAGCCGTATGCCTCGACCAGCTTCAGCCGTGCGATCACCGCGTCGGTCACCTCGCGCCCGCGCGCGACCGCCAGGTACAGGTCGATCGGCTGCTTGGACCCGCCGAGCAGCGCGGTGAGGCCGCCGAGCTGCCCGCCGGCCCCGCCCAGCGCCGAGCCGAGCCCGAGCGAGGTCGGCTCCTGCGGCGACAGCTTGGCGCGCGCTTCGTAGGGCTGGGGTACGACGCACAGGACCGCGAGCAGCAGGGCGAGCACGGCATAGGTCCGCCGGCGCCAGCGCGCGTCCTGCAGCCAGGTGACCGCGTGCGCCATCAGTTGATCGCGTTCGCGACCGTTGCCACGCCGATCACGCCGCCGAACAGGCTGCCGGTGATGTCGCGCAGCCGCGCCCAGAACTCGCCGCGGTTGGCGTCGACGGGCACGAACACCAGATCGCCCGGCAGCGCCGGCGCCTTGAGCGTCGCCTTCCCGCGGGAGAGCACCGTGCCGTTCGCCCGGACGACGAAGATCTCGCCCTTGTCGCCGAGCGACTGGATTCCGCCCGCCATGCCGACCGCGTCGCCGATGGTCTGGCCTGCGCGATAGGCGAAGGAGGCGGGGCTCGCGACCGCGCCGAACACCCCGATCGTCACGGGACGGGTCGGCACGTGGACGCTGTCGTCGTTCTCCAGCACCAGATCGGCGGGGAGGGCGGCGGCGGTGACGGGCAGGTCGAATACCAGCCGCCCACTCGGCTCGCGCGTCCGCATCTGCGCGACGACCTGATCGATCAGCTGAAGGTTGCCGGCGGAGGACAGCTGCGCACGATTGACCGACACCAGCGGCTGGGTGCGGAGCAGCTGCTCCATGTCGTCCACCGCTCGCGCGAAACTCGCGCGCTGCTGCGCCTTGACGCTCTCGCGCGTGATGACGCTGGCGTAGGGGAACGCCTCGCGGGTCAGCCCGCCGGCCTGCTCGATCACCGCCGACAGTGGCGTGCCGGGCTGGACATAGTAGCGTCCGGGCTTCGTGACCTCACCCGACAGCGTCACCAGCACCGGCTGCTGCGCGAGCGGCCGCGCGATGCCGACGTTGGAGAGCACCCGCACCACGTCACCGCGGCGGGCGGTGCGGGTCGCGGCGTCGGCGGCGCTCAGCTGCTGCCAGCCGCCGTTGCCTTGGCCGAGCGAGTCGAGCACCAGCAGCCGCGACGCGTCGGCGACCGTGCTGACCCCGCCGGCGTAGCCGACCGCGTCGGTGATCGTCTCGCCCGGGCCGACCTCGAAGATCGCCTCGCGATTGACGCTGCCGATCACCGCCACCTGCGCGCCGGCCGGGTTGACGTGGATGACGTCGCCGTTCCGCAGCGCCGCGTTGCCGCTGGTGTCACCGCGCAGCAGCAGATCGTACAGGTCGAAGTCGGACACGATCCGGCCGCCGCGCTTCAGCTGGATGGAGCGGAAGCTGCCGCCCTCGGTCGGGCCGCCCGCCGCCAGCACGGCGTTGACCAGCGTCGACACGCTGCCGACGGTGTACGCGCCCGGCCGCCGCGCGAAGCCGGTGACGTAGATGGTCAGGCCGTTCAGCCGCGCGATCGCGACCTCCAGGTCAAAGCCGCGGAACTGGCGCGATACCGCGCGGGCGATCACGTCGCGCACGTCGCCGTAGCGCACGCCGCCGACCATCACCGCGCCGACCCTGGGGATGAAGATGCGTCCCTCGCTGTCGATCGCCAGCGAGAGGTTCGATGCCTGCACCGATCCCGACAGATTGACGCGCAGCCGGTCGCCGGGGCTGAGCAGATAGTCGGGTGGGATCGCGGTGGTCGCCGGCGTGGTGAAGTCGCGCGCTTCGGGCACCAGCAGCTCGGCGCCGAAGCGGCGGAGCGGCTTCCCGGCGACGGCGGCGACATGCGACTCGAACTCGCTCGGCGGAGGCGGGGGGGCCTCCGGCCGGGGCGTGGCCGGAGGCGCTGCCGGATCGGGATCAGGCGACGCCTGTTCGATCCGGGCAGGGAAGAAGGGGGCGGGCGCCGTGGGGGGCACGGCGATTCCGGACGCGGTACCGGGGCCTTGGCCCGCAGCCGTGCCCGCCCCACCCGTCTGGGCGACGGGGGACGTGAGCTGCGCCGGAAGCGGCGCGGCAAGAAGGGCGAGCGTGGCGCTCGCAAGCAGGAAACGCGCGCGGACGATCATGCGGCAAGCGCACTCTCGCGGGCGTCGAACAGAACCTCACGGGCGTGATGCCAGTGCCGCTCACCGGCCGCGACCAGCAGGCCCGCCCGGCCCGAGCCGACGCGGTAGCGGCTGCCGTCCCAGTGCGCGGCATGGCCGCCGGCCTCCATCAGGAACAGGACGCCCGGGGCGTGATCCCACGGCAGGATGCGCTGGAACAGCGCCACGTCGTTGCGGCCGGTGACGAGCCGCGGATAGCTCTCCGCCGCGCAGCGCGGGATCGGCTCCAGCGTGAATCGGGTCTCGGCCGCGCGGTGCATGGCCGCGCGCTGGTCCGCGGCCATGAACTGCGTGGCGAGCGAGGCGACCGGCCGCAGCCGCCCGCTGCCGCGCGCGAACGCCGGCCGGCCGTCGATCCAGGCGCCGAGGTTGCGCTCGGCGTGGCACAGCCGGCCGCTCACCGGATCGAGCATCCACGACGCGATCGGATCGCCGTCGGCGATCAGCGCGACCATGATCCCGAACGCGCCAGCGCCGCTCGCGAAATTGGCGGTGCCGTCGAGCGGATCGACCAGCCAGACCAGGCCGCGGCCGACGCCCTCGAGCAGCGCCAGGTCAGCCGCGACCGCTTCCTCGCCGATCACCCGCGCGCCGGTGCCGAGCGCGTCGAGGCCGTCGCGCAAGGCGTCCTCCGCCTCGCGGTCGGCGATCGTGACCAGCTCGCCCGGGCTCTTCTCGGTGACGTCGCCGGCCGCGAGCGCACGGTGGCGCGGCAGGATCACCTGCTCCGCCACCGTCCGCATCAGCGCGGCGACCTGATCGGCGAGACTCATGGTGTTCAGGCCGCCTGCAGCTCGCGCGCGTCGGTGCGGGCGCGACGCTCGCGCATCATCGCGATGCGGGCGGCGTCCTCCTCGGCGAGCGCGCGGTAATAGTCGCGCTTGTTCTCCAGCCAGGCGAGCTCGAACGCGACCGCGTGGGCAATGCCGTCCTCGAACGACGCGCTCTCCGCGGCGGCACCGTCGAAGATGACCTTGCGGGTCTCGAACCGGTCGAGCCGCACCTGGCGGACCTCGCGAAGCGCACCCGCCGCCTCGACCGCGACCGATCCGCCGACCACCAGGTCCAGGTCATGGCGTCGCGCAGCCTCGGCGGTGACGAGCACCGCATCGGTGATCGCGCGGTCGTTGATCGCACCGCGCGGCAGGCCCTTCGACAGCGTGAAGTCGACCCGGCCGAACACGATCCCGTCGAGCCGCTCCGCCGCGAGCGGCAGCATGGCGTCGAGCTGCGCCAGCGCGCTCTCCGTCTCCAGGTTGAACAGGAAGTCGGTGGCGGTCGCCCCCTTGCCGTACACCTTGTCGCGCATGTCGGCGAACTTGGAGAGGGCGTAGGGTGTCTCCACCATTGGCGCGATGATGTAGTCGATGCCGTACAGGCGCGAGGCGCTGAGGTCGCTCACCGCCTCGCACCCGCCGATCTTCAGCGCGACCTTCAGGTCGGCGCGGCGGGCGAGGTCGAGCAGGCGCAGCAGCTCGTCCGGGCGCGTGCCCTCCGCCTCGAACTCGGCCTTGACGGCGACGACGCCGTAGTGGTCGCGCCCCTTCTTGAGCATGTCGAGCATCGCGCTCTCGGTGGGGTTCATGAGGGGCTCCCGAATGGTTAGCGTGGGTGTTTCGGGAGCAAGACGCGGCCATCGCAGCCATCCCGCAAAAAGTTCCGCGAATAAAATCGCGGTGTGCGACGAGCCGTGTTCCGGGTTCGGGCGCCCGACTCCGTTTGTGGAGCATGCGGATCGCCGTCGCCCTGCTGCTCGTGCTGCCGACCGCCGTGCCAGCGAACGAGGCGCCGCGCGTGTCGTCGGGCTTTGGCGCGCGCTCCGATCCCTTTCACGGGCGGCGCGCGGTGCACCAGGGCCTCGACCTGCCGGGCCGGGCCGGCGCGCCGGTGCTGGCGGCAGCACCGGGCGTGGTGCGCTTCGCCGGGCGGCGGGGCGGCTACGGCAACCTCGTCGAGCTCGCGCATCCCGATGGCAGCGCGACCCGCTATGCGCACCTGTCGGCGATCGAGGTACGGCCGGGTGACAGCGTCGCGCAGGGCCAGGTGATCGCGCGGATCGGCTCCACCGGGCGCTCGACCGGCAACCACCTTCACTTCGAATACCGGCTGGCCGGCGCCGCCGTCGACCCCACACCCTATTTCCAAGCCGGCAGCACCATGACCTTTGCCCGTCGGCGCGCGCCCGACATGCTTGAGCAGCCGCATCGCTCGCAATTTGCCGCGCTGCGCGACGCGGCGGAAGCGAACGCCGGGTTGCCAAGCGGGATCGACGTCGCACGGGCTCGCCCATGATCGCGCTGGCGCCTCGCCTCGACCCGATCGGGTGCTTGGCAACGCGGCCCCGCGGTGCTTTGCCGCGCGCGATGCAGGAGGAACGGGTCTTGAGCGGACTGGCCGGCGTGCTCGTCGCCGAGCGCGCGCGCCTGCTGCGCTTCCTCGCCGCGCGTGGCGCGGGCGACCAGGCGGAGGACGTGCTGCAGGACCTGTGGAGCCGGGTCGCGGAAGCGCCGCAGGCGCCGGTCGCCGATCCGGTCGCCTATCTGTTCCGCGCGGCGGAGAACCTGCTACGCGATCGCCGCCGCAGCACGCTCAGCCGTGAGCGGCGACAGACCGACTGGCAGGATGCGCACGTCGGCACGCATCAGGAGGCGGATGGAGAGCGCCTGCTGATCGCGCGCGAGCGGCTGCGCGAGGCGCAGGACGTGCTCGCCGCGCAGGGCGGACGGGTCGCGCACGTATTCCAGCGCTACCGGCTGGACGGGATCGGCCAGGCGGCGATCGCGCGGGAGCTCGGCGTCAGCCTGAGCTCGGTCGAGAAGGACCTGCAGCGCGCCTACCGCGCGCTCGCCGAGCTGCGGCGGAAATTCGATGAGGAATAGAACCGACGGAGGGGCGCCGTCTCAACAGGGAACGGACCATGACAGCGCGACCTGACGACCTGCCGGCAGACGAGGCCGCGCGCTGGGCACTGCGCGTGCGCGATCCCGCGTTCGCCGACTGGGACGGCTTCACCGCGTGGCTGGAGGCCGATCTCGCGAACAACGCAGCCTATGAGGCAGCGCTCGACGAACAGGAAGCCGCTGACGCGCTGTTCGACGTGACGCCGGCCCAACCGGTCGCGACCGCCCCCGAACGCGCGCCGCGCTGGCGGCTGCCGGCGATCGCGGCAAGCGTGGCATTGCTCGCCGGCGTGGGCGGCTGGCTGACGCTTGATCACGGGGCCGAGCTGCAGACGTACGAAACCAAGCCCGGCGAGCGGCGCACGGTAGCGCTAGCGGATGGATCGCGGATCGTGCTGAACGGCGGCACCCGCCTGTCGCTCGATCCCGATCGCCCGCGCGTTGTGGCGATGGCGAATGGCGAGGCGCTGTTCCAGGTCCGCCACGACGCCACCGATCCGTTCGTCGTCACCACGGCCGACGGCACCCGGCTGGTCGATGTCGGCACGATCTTCAACGTGGAGGTGAACGGCGGCGCGCTCGACGTCGGTGTGTCGGAGGGAGCCGTGGTCTACCGCGGCGTCGACCAGGCGCGGGAGGTGCGGCTGGACGCGGGCGAGATGCTGACCCGCGCCGCAACCGACGCTTCCCCAGTCAAGCGCCCGGTTGATCGCGAGACGGTCGGCGGATGGCAGACCGGCTACCTTCAGTACACCGACGCGCCCCTGCCGAGCGTCGCAACCGACCTGACCCGCAGCCTCGGCGTACCGGTAGCGGTGGACAGCGCGCTTGCCGACCGGCGCTTCTCCGGCACGCTGTCACTGGAGGGCGGCGCAGAAACGGTCATGCCGCAGATCGCGCCGGTGCTCGACGTGCAGCTGCGCCGCGCGGGTGACGGATGGACGATGACATCACGCGATGCGCGCCACCGCTAGCCTCCCGCTCGTCCTCGCAACGATTGTGGCTGCCGTGCCGGCGCAGGCGCGCGACCGCGCGGTCGCGATCGACGTGCCGGCGGGATCCGCGGGCGAGGCGATCCGCGTGCTCGGGCGGCAGGGTCGGGTCTCCATCGGCTTTCGGGACGCGCGACTGACCCTCGTCCCCGTGCGCGCCGTCCGCGGCACGCTGACGCCGCTCGCCGCACTCGACCGGCTGCTGAGCGGGACTGCCATGCGCGCGCGCCGGGTCGCTCCCTCCTCCTTCGTGATCGAGCGTGCGCCGACGCGTGCTCGCGTCGCCGCGACGCCGACGGCGCGCCCCCGTCCGGCTCCGTTGCCGGAGGATGAGCCCGTCGCCGCGGATATCGTCGTCACCGCCTCGAAACGTGGCGTGCCGCTCGATCTCTACGCAGGCGGCGCGCAGGTGATCGAGGGCGATCGGCTCTCGCTGGCGGAGGCGGCGCGCGGCACCAACCTGATCGAGTCGCGCGCCGCCAGCGTCACCTCGACCCACCTGGGGCCCGGCCGCAACAAGCTGTTCATCCGCGGCATCGCCGATTCCAGTTTTGTCGGCCCGACCCAGGCGACCGTCGGGCAGTATTGGGGCAACAGCCGCATCACCTACAGTGCTCCCGATCCCAGCCTGCGCCTCTACGACGTGAAGAGCGTGGAGGTGCTGGAGGGGCCGCAGGGCACGCTCTACGGTGCGGGCTCGCTCGGCGGGTTGGTGCGCGTGGTTCCGAACGCGCCCGATCTCGGCGTTGCGGGCGGGCACGTCTGGGCGGGCGCACAGGCGGTGCAGCACGGCGACGTGGGCGTAGACGGCGGTGCGGTGCTGAACCTGCCGCTCGTTTCCGACATGCTCGGCTTGCGCGTACTCGGCTTCGGCGGAGTCGATAGCGGCTATATCGACGATCGCGGCCGGGGGCTCGACGACGTCAATCGGGTGGTGACCGCCGGTGGACGCGCGACGCTCAGGCTTGCACCGGGCAACGGCTGGACGGTCGACCTGACCGGGCTCGGTCAGCGCATCCGCGGCGACGACAGCCAGTACGCCGACCGGGTCGAGGATGGCCTGTCGCGCGACAGCAGCATCGCTCAGCCGTACCGCAATGATTACTGGCTGGCCGACCTGGTCGTCCGCAAGAGCTGGGGCGCGCTCGAGTGGTCGTCGTCGATCGGCTACGCCAACCAGCGCGTGTTCGAGCAGTTCGAGGGGCCGGAGCTGTTCGACGTCTTCAGCCCCGGCGTGGCGCCACGCGCCGACGCGCCGCGGGCGGCGTTCACCCAGGACAACCGGATCGAGATGGTCACCGCGGAGACGCGGCTGTCGCGGCGCGGCGACGACGGCGGCGGTTGGCTGCTGGCGGCAAGCACCCTCGGCAATACCTCCCGGGTTGCGCGCCAGATGCGCGATCCGGGCATGCGCTCGCCGCTGACCGGCGTCCGCAACCGGGTGGAAGAGCAGACGCTCTACGGTGAGTATGCGATCGTGCCGCTCGCCCGCACCACGCTGACGCTCGGCGGCCGGCTCACCCGCACCGAGCTCGGCGGCGAGTCGCGCGACGTGCTGCGCACCGTGGCGCTGCGGGTCGATCCGAACGCCTCCAACCGCCGCGAGGAGACGCGCTTCCTGCCCTCAGCCGCGCTCTCCTGGCGGCCGAACGACAGCGTCACGCTGTTCGCCCGCTACCAGCAGGGGTTCCGCCCCGGCGGCATCGCGGTACGTCAGGATTATATCCAGCGCTTCGACGGCGACCGGGTGTCGACGGCGGAGGCGGGGGCGCGGATCGGCGGCAACGGCTTCGATCTGGCGCTGAACCTGTCCTACACGCGCTGGCGCGACATCCAGGCCGACATCGTTGATGGCTTCGGCTTTCCCACCACCGCCAACATCGGCGACGGCCAGATCTGGTCGGTTGGTGGATCGGGGCGCTGGCGTCCGGTGCCGGGGCTGGAGATCGACGCCGCGCTCTACATTAACGACAGCCGGGTGACGCGCACGGCCTTCACCATCCTGCCGGTCAGCACCGGCGCGATCGACGCATCGCGCCTGCCCAACGTCGCCGACCGAAGCGGGCGGCTCGGCTTCACCTACTCGGGCGGCCTCTCCGACCGACTATCCTTCGACCTGACCGGGTACGGCCGTTACATCGGCCAATCGTCGCTTGGTGTGGGCTCGATCCTCGGTCGGTTGCAGGGCGACTATCTCGATACCGGGCTGGAGCTGCGGGTCGGCGACGGGCGGCGCGGAGTGAGCCTGACGGCGACCAACCTGCTCGATTCGCGTGGCAACCGCTTCGCGCTCGGCTCGCCGTTCCTTATCCGCGACGAGCAGCACATCACCCCGCTCCAGCCGCGCAGCGTGCGAGTCGGAGTCGACTGGGTGTTCTGAAGATCAAACATGGACCGCTGTTGCTTACGGCGACTCTAGCGCGCTGACCTTTTCGGCAAGGTCATGAGCACAGACTGGACGACACTTTCTGCAATAGGCAAGCTGCCGTTTGGACAGGATGTACGGTCGGCCGATAACCCGTCTTTTGCCCGAAAGCGGACGGGCAGCCTTTTACCCAAAGCGGAAGTGAGTTGTTGCTTAAACAGGCGCGATGCCCTCCCGCCACAGTGCTCAAGACACCGAAAGCCGAAGTCGTCAAGTCGTTCTCGGTGCGTTCCATTTAGCGGCGACCAGGACCGCAGCAGGTTGTGCCCGCCCGCCGCCGCGATCTCCAGCGCGCGCCGGGCGGTCTCCTGGCCCTTCACCTGCGCAAGGTCCGGGCCGAACCCCGCCGCCACCGCCTCGCCCGGCACCGGTGCGCCGAGCAACTGCGTACCCTTCAGGTGATTGATCAGGCCGATCAGGTCGGCGGCGGCGAGCACCTCGATCGATCCCGCCCACGCCGCTTCCGACCCTTGCACCGCGGGGCAGATCAGCCCCTTTTCCTCGCCGCTCGCGTGCAGCGCGGCGAGGAGCACGCCCGGCGACGCGGCGATCCGCGCGTCGAGCCCGAGCTCCCCCACCACGACATAGTCGGCGAGCGCCTCGGCATCCACGACGCCCATCGCGGCCAGCAGCGCGAGCGCAATCGGCAGGTCAAAGTGCGATCCTTCCTTGGGCAGGTCGGCCGGCGACAGGTTGATCGTGATCCGCTTGGGCGGCAGCGCCAGCCCCATGGCGGCGATCGCGCCGCGCACCCGCTCGCGGCTTTCCGCCACTGCCTTGTCGGGCAGGCCGACGACCACAAACGCCGGCAGCCCCGCCACCAGCGTGCACTGCACCTCGACGCTGCGCGCCTCCAGCCCCAGATACGCCACTGTCGAGACGATCGCGACCAAGCGCCTGCTCCCCCTGCCCCGATTGACCTCATAGCGGAACATGGCGCGTACGGAAGTGTCTTGCAGGTGCAACACGGCGCGACCACATGAACGCGGGTGAGTCGACCGGCCGCCCGCCACCCCGCCCTCCGCGGCGCGTTCCTGATCGGCGGCGTCGTCCTGATCCTGCTGACCCCGGTCGTCGCGCTGCTGCCCGGCCCGTTTGGCATCTTCTCCTTCGCGGCCGGGCTCGGCCTGGTGCTCCAGAACTCGCTGTGGGCGAAGCGTCAGTTCGCGCGGGGCAAGCGCCGCTACCCGCGCGCAGGTGCGCTGGCCGACCGCGGGCTGCGTCGGCCGAGCGCCCGGCGACGGCGCGAACGCGACGCGGTGCGTTGACTTGCCCCCGCCACCTGCCTATGGGGCACGGCTGTTCGGCCGTCCGCCTGGGCGGCCTTTTGGCATCTGTATTTGCGGGAATGAACGATGAAGCGGACCTTTCAGCCGAGCAACCTGGTGCGCGCCCGCCGTCACGGCTTCCGCTCGCGCATGGCGACGCCGGGCGGCCGCAACGTGATCCGCGCCCGCCGCGCGCGCGGTCGCAAGAAGCTGTCGGCGTAAGCGCCCACGCGCTCGCGCGGCTCACCCGCCGCGCCGACTACCTCCTGGTAAACGGCGGACGCCGGGCAGCGATGCCCGGCTTCGTTCTTTTGGCGCGCCCGCGCGGCGACGACGACGCGACGGTGCGGATCGGCATCATCGTCTCCAAGAAGGTCAGCAACCGCGCGGTCGTGCGCAACCGCATGAAGCGCCGCTTCCGCGAACTCGCCCGCGCCGTGCTGCCGGAGCACGCCAGGGCGGGGACCGACTATGTCCTGATCGGGCGCGGCGGCACGGCGGAGCCGGACTGGCAGGCGCTCCAGACCGATCTGGTCAAGGCGCTGGCGAAGGTGCGGCGGTGAGCCTTACCACCCACCCGTTCGTTTCGAGTAGCCGTCGAGTAGCGCGTCAGCGGCTACTCGGTCGCTACTCGACACGAATGGTTGTTAGTTGGGTTGGCGCTTAGCGATGACTGCCCGCCTGCTCATCCTGCTCGCGCGCGGCTGGCAGCTCGGGCCGTCGCTGCTGCTCCCGCCCTCGTGCCGCTATTCGCCGTCCTGTTCTGCCTATGCAATCGAGGCGATCCGCCGCTATGGCGCCGCACGGGGCGGGTGGCTTGCCGCGAAGCGGATCGCGCGCTGTCATCCCTGGGGCGGGCACGGCCATGATCCGGTGCCCTGAGGCGATCTTGAGGAAACCACGTCGGTGAACAACGACAACAAGAACTTCGTGCTGTTCGCGGTGCTCGCGGCGCTGATCCTGTTTGGCTGGCCCTATATCGCACGCACGGTGTTCCCCGTCGCCAACCCGCCCGTCACGAAGATCGAGAAGGGCAAGCAGCAGCCGCTGCCGAACCCGGGGGCCGATCCGACTGCCGACAGCCCGGCCGCGCTCCGCGACCGCGCGCAGGTGCTCGCCGAATCGCCGCGGGTCCGCATCAACACGCCGACGCTTCAAGGCTCGATCAATCTGCGCGGGGCACGGATCGATGACCTGGTGCTGACCCGCTACAAGGAATCGATCGCCGCCAACTCGCCACCGATCCGGCTGCTCTCGCCGTCGGGTACGCGCGACGCCTATTTCGCAGGGTTCGGCTGGCGCGGCGTCGGCGGCTTCGCGCCGCCCGCCGCCGACACGGTTTGGCAGGCGACCGGGACCGAGCTCGCGCCCGGCCGCCCGGTGACGCTCGCCGCCAGCAACGCGACCGGGCAGCGCTTCGCAATTCGCATCGCGGTCGACGCGAACTACATGTTCACCGTCACGCAGACGGTTTCGAACGGCGGCGGCGCAGCGGTGCCGGTCGCCCCGTACAGCTTCGTGAATCGCAGCGGCGTTTCGAAGGATCCGGACAGCTGGACCATCCACACCGGCCCGATGAGCGCGCACAACGGCGGCGCGGACTACGATCTCGACTTCAAGGACCTGGATGAGGCGCCCGCGACCTACACGTCGAAGGGCGGCTGGTACGGGTTCAGCGACAAATACTGGCTGACCGCGGCCATTCCCGACCAGGCTGCGGACGTGACCGCGCAGTTCCGCGGCGGCGCGAACAAGAGCTACCAGGCCGACTACACCGTTGCGCCGAAGTCGCTGGCGCCGGGAGCCGCGCTGACCACCACCGCGCGGTTCTTCGCGGGCGCGAAGGAAGTCGACCTGCTCGACGGGTACGAGGACACGCTCGGCATCACCCACTTCGGCAAGGCGATCGACTGGGGCTGGTTCGAAGTCATCATGAAGCCGATCTTCCAGTACCTGCACTGGCTGTTCGGCGTGCTCGGCAACTTCGGTGTCGCGATCATCCTGCTGACCTTCACCGTTCGCCTCATCATGTTCCCGATCGCGCAGCGGCAGTTCGCCTCCATGGCCTCCATGCGCGCGATCCAGCCCAAGCTGAAGGCGCTGCAGGAGCGCTACAAGGACGACAAGCCGCGCCTCCAGCAGGAGATGATGGCGCTGTACAAGACGGAAAAGGTGAACCCGCTCGCCGGCTGCGCGCCGACCCTGCTCCAGATCCCGATCTTCTACGCGCTGTACAAGGTGCTCATGCTGACGATCGAGATGCGGCACCAGCCGTTCGTCGCGTGGATCAAGGACCTGTCGGCGCCCGACCCGCTGACCCCAGTCAACCTGTTCGGGCTGCTCGCCTTCACGCCGCCGGCGTTCATCGCGATCGGCGTGATCCCGATCCTGCTCGGCATCTCCATGTACTTCCAGTTCAAGCTCAACCCCGCGCCGATGGACGACGTCCAGAAGCAGGTGTTCGCGCTGATGCCGTGGGTGCTGATGTTCGTCATGGCGCCGTTCGCGGTCGGGCTGCAGGTCTACTGGATCACGTCCAACGTCCTGACGATCCTGCAGCAGCAGTGGCTCTACTCGAAGCATCCGGCGCTGAAGACGGCTCCGGCAAAGTGAGCGAGACCTTTGACCCGGAGCTGGTGGAGGCCGCGCGCAAGGCCTTTGCCGGCCCGGTCGGCTTCCTGAAGTCGGCGCCTTCCCTCAACTTCCTGCCCGACATGACGGTGCCGGAAGTGGCATTTGCCGGGCGGTCGAACGTCGGCAAGTCGTCGCTGCTGAACGCGCTGACCAACCGCAACGGCCTTGCGCGCACGTCGAACACGCCCGGCCGGACGCAGGAGCTGAACTTCTTCGACGTCGGCGATCCGCCGCGCTTTCGGCTGGTCGACATGCCGGGCTACGGCTTCGCCGAGGCGCCCAAGGATCTGGTCAAGAAGTGGCGCTTCCTGGTTAACGACTTCCTGCGCGGGCGGGCGGTGCTGAAGCGGGCGTTGGTGCTGATCGACAGCAGACACGGGATCAAGCCAGTCGACCGCGAGATCATGGACATGCTGGACGGCGCCGCCGTCAGCTACCGCCTGGTCCTCACCAAGGCCGACAAGGTCAAGGCGAGCGCGCTCGCCGAGGTGACCGAGCGCACCGCCGCCGAAGTCCGCACGCGTCCGGCCGCGCACCCCGACATCATCCCGACGTCGAGCGAGGGCGGGCTCGGCATCCCCGAGCTGCGCGCTGCGGTGCTGGAGGCGGTCGGCTAGGATTCCGGCGCTGGACGGAGGCGGTCGGCTCCCCTACCCCTCGCGCCCATGCTCAAGCTCTTCATCGGTAACAAGGCCTATTCCTCCTGGTCGCTGCGCGGCTGGCTCGCGTGCAAGCAGTCGGGTCTGCCGTTCGAGGAGATCGTGGTCCCGCTCTACGATTCGGAGTGGGAACAGCGGCGCGCGGGTGACGAGTTCGCGCCCTCCTCCGGCAAGGTGCCGATCCTGTGGGACGGCGACTGCGTGGTGTGGGACAGCCTGGCCATTGTCGAGTTCCTCAACGAGGCGACCGGCGGCACGCGCTTCTGGCCGGAGGACCGCGCCGCGCGCGCGATGGCGCGCTCGATGGCGGCGGAAATGCACTCGAGCTTCGCCGCGCTCCGCCGCAAGCACAGCATGAACGTGCGCCAGGTCTATTCGGCAAAGACGCCCGACGACGACGTGCTCGCCGACCTAAACCGCATCATGGAGCTGTGGGCGCAGGCCCGCGCGCGGTTCGGTGGCGAGGGTCAGTTCCTGTTCGGCGAGTTCGGCGCGGCCGACATCATGTTCGCCCCCGTCGTGACGCGGCTGATCACCTACTCTTTGCCCGTCGCCCGCTTCGCGCCCGCCTACATGAACGCGGTGCTCCAGCACCCCTTCATTCAGGACTGGATCGCGGCCGCGCAGGAGGAGGAATGGGTGCTGGAGCAGTTCGAGCAGCCTGCCGCCTGAACTATTTCTGCCGCGCAAAGGAACCGGCCCGGTCGCCGCCTGTTGCCGGGGAATGACCGATCAGCGTTCCAACGCCGTCAACTATCCCCTGCTCGCCCGGCCGCACGTGCAACTGCACGGGACGGTCGACGACGCCATGTACACGACCTTCAAGCAGCAGCTGCTCGCCGCGCCGCTCGACGGGCCGCTCGTGCTGTCGATCACCACGCTCGGCGGCGATCCAGAGATGGCGCGCGCGATGGGCGACGACATCCGCCTGCTGCGCGAGTACACCGGTCGCGAGACGCTGTTTCTGGGCAAGGTGGCGGTCTACTCGGCCGGTGCGACGCTCATGTCCGCCTTCCCCAACGACAAGCGGTTCCTGACCCGCGGCACGCGGCTAATGCTGCACGAGCGGCTGATGAGCTCGACGCTTCAGCTGTCCGGCCCACTCAGCGACCTGCCCGACACGCTGAAGGCCAAGCTCCACGAGATCGAGCATTCGATTCAGATCCAGGATGAAGGATTTGCCGCGATTGTCGCGGGTAGCCGCGTGACGCTCGACGACCTCAAGGAGCGCGCGCCGTCCAATTGGTACATCGAGGCGGAGGAAGCGCGCGAGCTTGGGTTGGTTTTGGACGTCATCTGACCTATATCGCAGCTGCGAGACGAAGCGCGCCTGCGAGCGGCTAAGCGGTTGACGATCGCCGCTCCTTGCGCTTTCGGGAACATCGCAGACGCGAAGGACGCAACAGATGGCCGAGTTCACCCTTCCCAAGAACAGCAGGATCACGGGCAAGGGCCGCGTGCACAAGGCACCGGCCGGGGCACAACGCGTCAAATCCTTCAAGATCTACCGCTACGATCCCGACACGGGTGAGAACCCGCGCTACGACACGTTCGAGATCGACCTGGACGATTGCGGCCCGATGGTCCTCGACGCGCTGATCAAGATCAAGGCCGAGCACGACCCTTCGCTCACCTTCCGCCGTTCGTGCCGGGAGGGGATCTGCGGTTCCTGCTCCATGAACATGGACGGCAAGAACGGCCTCGCCTGCACCACCGCGATCGAGGACATCAAGGGCGAACTGCGGATCACGCCGTTGCCCGCGATGGACGTGATCAAGGATCTGGTGCCCGACTTCACCCACTTCTACGCGCAGTACGCCTCGGTAAAGCCGTGGCTGCAGACGGTCACGCCGCCGCCCGCGGGCAAGGAGCGGCTCCAGAGTCCGGAGGATCGCGCCAAGCTTGACGGGCTGTACGAGTGCATTCTGTGCGCCTGCTGCTCGACGTCGTGCCCCAGCTACTGGTGGAACTCGGACAAGTTCCTCGGCCCCGCGATCCTGCTTCAGGCGTACCGCTTCCTCGCCGACAGCCGCGACGAGATGACCGGCGAGCGGCTCGACGAGCTGGAGGATCCGTTCCGCCTTTATCGTTGCCACACCATCATGAACTGCGCGAACGCCTGTCCGAAGGGCCTGTCGCCGGCCAAGGCGATCGCAGAGATCAAGAAGATGGAAGTCGAGCGGATCATTTGATCCGCGCGTGGGCAGCGTTCTCGACCGGTACAACGCGCTCGTCGTCGCGCGCGAGTTGCGCAGCGACCCCGAACAGGCGGCGGCGGCGAAGCGGCTTGATGCGCTCGCAACGGCGCTGGAGGCCGGGCCGCCGCGCCGCCGGCTGCTGGCGCGGCTGACCGGGCAGGCGGCACCGCCCCCGCGCGGCGTCTACCTGTGGGGCGGAGTCGGGCGGGGCAAGTCGATGCTGATGGACCTGCTGTTCCACAATGTCGCGATTGCCGAGAAGCGCCGTGTCCACTTCCACGAGTTTATGCTGGAGGTGCACGAGCGGCTGAGCATCGAGCGTCGGAAGGAGGCGGGCAACCCCGTGCCCCCTGTGGCCGCGGCGCTTGCCGACGGGCTGCGGCTGCTCGCTTTTGACGAGATGGTGATCAACAACACCGCCGACGCGATGGTGCTGTCGCGGCTGTTCACCGAGATGATGGGTTATGGGCTGACGGTCGTCGCAACCTCCAACCGACCGCCGGCCGAACTTTACAAGGACGGGCTGCAACGCGAGAGCTTCCTGCCATTCGTCGCCCTGCTGGAGGGGCAGCTCGACGTGCTGCCGCTCAATGGGCCGGTCGACTACCGGCTCGACCGGCTGGGCAAGGTGCAGACTTGGCTGGTGCCGATTTCGCCCGCCAACACCGCGACGCTCTCGGCCGCCTTCTTCCGCCTCACCGACTACCCGCCGGAGGACAGCGAGCATGTGCCGTCCGAGCAGTTGCGCGTGTCGGCAGGGCGTTCGCTACACGTGCCCAAGAGCCTGAAGGGCGTCGCCGTCTTCTCGTTCAAGCGGCTCTGCGGGGACGCGCGCGGTGCGCCCGACTATCTCGCGATCGCGCGGGCTTACCACACAGTGGTCCTGGTGGCGGTGCCGCGGCTCACGCCCGAGAACCGCAACGAAGCGGCGCGCTTCGTGACGCTGATCGACGCGCTCTACGAACACAACGTCAAGCTGCTGGCGATGGCCGACGCCGAGCCCGAGGCGCTCTACGTGGCGGGCGACGGCGCCTTCGAATTTGAGCGGACGGTCAGCCGCCTGCGCGAGATGGGCAGCGACGACTATCTGGCGAAAGGGCACGGCGCGGCGTAGGGTCGGACATGCGTCGGCTCGCCCCTGCCCTCGTCCTGCTGCTCGGCTCCTGCTCGCAGTGGACCGACGTCAGCGCGCGCTTCATCGGCGCGCGGTTGGCCTTCGTGGCCGTCAGCGGGAATGCGGTCGACTGTGTGCATACCCTGGCCGTCATCGACGCGAACACGCGCGAGGAGATGTGGGCGATTGGCCGCGCCGCCACGGGCGACTGCATCGCCAGCCTGCCGATCTGGTACGGCCAGTCCGCTGGTCCAGTCGTCCGGAAACGCCCGCTCGTGCCTGGACGTCGGTACGAGATCGAGGGTTCGGGCGCCGGCGGCAATCATCTGAGCGGCCGCTTCGTCATCACGCCGCTGGCCGGGTGGCGGATCACCGACGTGCCCAATCCGCCGCTTAATGATACTGCGGATAACTCGCAATAAGGCTATAGCATTAGCGGTTGCTCCGCTTCGGCAATACGCCTATGGGGCCTGCGAACTTTCGCGCGTCTGAGGATCGTTTCGGGCGCACCCACGCCCCAATCGGACGCAACAAGGAGAGTTGGCTTGGCTCGCAAGAAGATCGCGCTGATCGGCGCCGGCAACATCGGCGGCACGCTTGCGCACCTCGCGGCGCTGAAGGGTCTGGGCGACATCGTCCTGTTCGACGTGGTGGAAGGCGTGCCCCAGGGCAAGGCGCTCGATCTCAGCCAGTGCGGCCCGGTCGAGGGCTTCGATGCGACGATCACCGGCTCCAACGATTATGCCGACATTGCTGGCGCGGACGTGATCATCGTAACCGCCGGTGTCGCCCGCAAGCCGGGAATGAGCCGCGACGACCTGCTCGGCATCAACCTTAAGGTAATGAAGGCGGTCGGCGAGGGCATCGCTGCCAACGCGCCCGACGCCTTCGTCATCTGCATCACCAACCCACTCGACGCGATGGTCTGGGCGCTGCGCGAGTTCTCCGGCCTTCCCCACCAGAAAGTCGTCGGCATGGCGGGCGTGCTCGACAGCGCGCGATTCAGCCACTTCCTGGCCGACGAGTTCAAGGTGTCGGTCAAGGACGTCAACACCTTCGTGCTCGGCGGGCATGGCGACACCATGGTGCCGGTGCTCGAATATTCGACCGTCAGCGGCATTCCCGTCAGCGACCTGATCGCCATGGGCTTCTCCACCAAGGAGCGCGTTGACGAGATCGTGAAGCGCACCCGCGGCGGCGGCGGCGAAATCGTTGCGCTGCTGAAGACCGGATCGGCTTATTACGCGCCCGCGACCAGCGGCATCGCGATGGCGGAGGCGTATCTCCACGACCAAAAGCGCATCCTGCCCGCCGCCGCGCACCTGACCGGCCAGTACGGCGTCGACGACCTCTACGTCGGCGTGCCGGTGGTGATCGGCAAGGACGGTGTCGAGAAGGTGGTCGAGGTCAAGCTGAGCGACGAGGCCCAGCAGAACCTGCAGGTTTCGGTCGACGCGGTGAAGGAACTGCTGGTGGCGTGCAAGGGGATCGACGAAACGCTGAAGTGATATCCAGCCGTCACCCCGGCGAAGGCCGGGGTCCAGCTCGACGATGCAGCGGGAACAATGATTGGAAAAGCGCGGGTACGTCTACATGATGGCGAGTGGTCGAAACGGCACGCTCTACATCGGCGTAACCAGCGACCTGTTGAAGCGAACGTGGGAGCACCGTGAAGGTATCGCGGACGGTTTCACCAAGCGATACGGGTGCAGGACGTTGGTCTGGTTCGAGGCCCATGACCGCATCGACGATGCGATCCGGCGCGAGAAGCAGATGAAGGAGTGGCGGCGAGCGTGGAAGCTGCGCCAGATCGAGGCGAGCAACCCCGACTGGCAAGATCTCTACCCGACGCTGATGTAGCAACTGGACCCCGGCCTGCGCCGGGGTGACGGCTAAGAAGAGGGCCGACGCCGACATGAGCATCCTCGTCAATTCGAACACCAAGGTCATCACCCAGGGCATGACCGGGGAGACCGGCAGCTTCCACACCAAGGCGGCGCTGGAGTATGGCACGCAGATGGTCGGCGGTGTGACGCCGGGTAAGGGCGGGACCACCCACCTCGACCTGCCGGTGTTCGACACCGTGGCAGAAGCCGTTGCGAAGACCGGTGCCGACGCGTCCGTGATCTACGTGCCGCCGCCCTTCGCCGCCGATTCGATCCTGGAGGCGATCGACGCCGAAGTGCCGCTGATCGTCTGCATTACGGAGGGCATCCCGGTGCTCGACATGGTCCGCGTCAAGCGCGCGCTGTCGGGCAGCAAGTCGCGTCTGATCGGTCCGAACTGCCCGGGCGTGCTGACGCCGGGCGAGTGCAAGATCGGGATCATGCCCGGGTCCATCTTTTCCAAGGGTTCGGTCGGCGTCGTGTCGCGCTCGGGCACGCTGACCTATGAGGCGGTGTTCCAGACCACCAACGCGGGCCTCGGCCAGACCACCGCGGTCGGGATCGGCGGCGATCCCGTCAACGGCACCAACTTCATCGACGTGCTGGAGCTATTCCTGGCCGACGACGCGACCGAATCGATCATCATGATCGGTGAGATCGGCGGCGACGCCGAGGAGCAGGCCGCGCAGTTCCTGCGCGACGAGGCGAAGCGCGGGCGGAGCAAGCCGATGGCGGGCTTCATCGCCGGCCGCACCGCGCCCCCGGGGCGCCGCATGGGCCACGCCGGCGCGATCGTGTCGGGCGGCAAGGGCGATGCCGAGAGCAAGATCGCGGCAATGGAAGCGGCCGGGATCAAGGTCGCGGACTCGCCCAGCCTGCTGGGCGAGACGCTGGTGCAGGTGCTGAAGGGTTAACTTTAGAACGTCACCCCGGCGCAGGCCGGGGTCCAGAGCCACGCACGACTCGTTCTTGGCTCTGGATCCCGGCCTTCGCCGGGATGACGGGGTAGGTGCAAGATGGGCTACGAAGGCCAGGATTTCTCGGACATCGCCGGCGGCGTGAGCCCGGCGTTCGTCGACACGCTCTACGCCAAGTTCAAGGCCGACCCAGCGAGCGTCGAGCCCGGCTGGCGCGACTTCTTCGAGGGGCTGGAGGGCGTCGCCACCGGTCCGTCCTGGGCCAAGAAGAACTGGCCGCTGTCCGAGACGGATGCGCTCACCGCCGGGCTCGACCCGACGCAGATGGAGCCCGCGCCCAAGCCCGCGAAGGGCGGCGGCAAGCCTGCCCCCGCCGCGGCGGCGCCCGCGTCCGAGGACCAGATCCGCAAGGCCGCCGACGCGTCGATCCGGGCGATGACGCTCATCCGCACCTACCGCGTCCGCGGTCACCTAGCGGCGAAGCTCGACCCGCTCGGCCTCGCCAAGCGCGAGCTGCCCGAGGATCTCAAGACCGAATATTACGGCTTCACCGACGCCGACATCGACACGCCCGTCTTCCTGGGCGGCGCGATGGGGCTGCAGAGCGCCACGATCCGCGAGCTGGTCGACATCCTGCGCGCCAACTACTGCGGCAACATCGGCCTCGAATACATGCACATCGCGGATGTGGAGGAGCGCAAGTTCCTCCAGGACCGGATGGAAGGACGCGGCAAGGCGATCGAGTTCACGCCGGAGGGCAAGAAGGCGATCCTGTCCAAGGTGATCGCGGCCGAGGGCTATGAAAAGTTCCTCGGCAAGAAGTACGTCGGCACCAAGCGCTTCGGCCTGGACGGCGGCGAGAGCATGATCCCGGCGCTGGAGAGCGTCATCAAGTACGGCGGCCAGCAGGGCGTGCGCGAGATCGTGTTCGGCATGGCCCATCGCGGCCGGCTCAACACGCTCGCCAACGTCATGGGGAAGCCCTACCGCGCGATCTTCAACGAATTCTCGGGCGGGTCGTCCAACCCGGAGGATGTCGGCGGGTCGGGCGATGTGAAGTACCACCTCGGGACCTCCACCGACCGCGAGTTCGACGGGATCAAGGTCCACATGAGCCTGGTCGCCAACCCGTCGCACCTGGAGGCGGCGGACCCTGTCGTGCTCGGCAAGACCCGCGCGATCCAGACGCTCGCGAACGACTTGTCGGAGCACAAGGCGTCCTTGCCCGTCCTGATCCACGGCGACGCGGCCTTCGCGGGTCAGGGCATTGTTTGGGAGTGCCTCGGCTTCTCCGGCATCCGCGGCTACAACACCGGCGGCTGCGTCCACTTCATTATCAACAACCAGGTCGGCTTCACGACCTCGCCGCAGTTCGCGCGCTCGTCGCCCTATCCGTCCGACGTTGCCAAGGGCGTCCAGGCGCCGGTCTTCCACGTCAACGGCGACGATCCGGAGGCGGTGACCTTCGCGACCAAGATGGCGGTCGAGTTCCGCCAGCAGTTCCACCGCGACGTGGTGATCGACATGTGGTGCTACCGCCGCTTCGGCCACAACGAAGGCGACGAGCCGTCGTTCACCCAGCCGCTGATGTATGCCAAGATCAAGGGGCACCCGGGCGTCAGCAAGATCTACGGCGATCGGCTGCTGGCCGAGGGCGTCGTCGACCAGGCCTGGATCGACGCGCAGTGGCGCGAGTTTGACGAGAAGATGGAGGGCGAGTTCGAGGCGGGCGCCTCCTACAAGCCCAACAAGGCGGACTGGTTCGCCGGCCGCTGGTCGGGCCTTCACGCCCCCGCCGACGAGGAGAGCGCGCGCCGCGGCGTCACAACGGGGATCGACCAGCGCCTGTTCGACGCGCTCGGCCGGACGCTGACGGCGGTTCCGGACTCGATCACGATCCACAAGACGCTCGATCGCGTGCTCCAGGCCAAGCGCGAGATGTTCAAGACGGGCGCGAGCTTCGACTGGGCGACCGGCGAGGCGCTGGCGTTCGGGTCGCTGCTGTCGGAGGGCTACGGCGTTCGCCTGTCGGGGCAGGATTCTGGTCGCGGTACCTTCAGCCAGCGCCACGCGGTGTGGGTCGATCAGACCGACGAGCACAAGTTCGTGCCGCTCTCGACCGTCGAGCACGGCCGCTTCGAGGTGCTCGACTCGCCGCTCAGCGAGTACGGCGTGCTCGGCTTCGAGTACGGCTACGCGCTCGCCGACCCGAAGACGCTGGTGTTGTGGGAGGCGCAGTTCGGCGATTTCGTCAACGGCGCGCAGATCATGATCGACCAGTTCATCGCCGCGGGCGAGGCGAAGTGGCTCCGCGCCAACGGCCTCGTGATGCTGCTGCCGCACGGCTATGAGGGCCAGGGGCCGGAACACTCGTCGGCGCGGCCCGAGCGGTTCCTGCAGCTGTGCGCGGGCGATAACATGCAGGTCGCGAATTGCACCACGCCCGCCAACTACTTCCACCTGCTGCGCCGCCAGATGCATCGGCCGTTCCGCAAGCCGCTGATCGTCATGACGCCCAAGTCGCTGCTCCGCCACAAGCTGGCGGTGTCGAGCGCCGCCGACTTCCAAGGCGACAGCCACTTCCAGCGGCTCCTGTCGGACCCGAAGGCGCCGGCCGACGCGGACGTGCGCCGCCTCGTGCTCTGCACCGGCAAGGTCGCGTACGACCTGATGGAGGCGCGCGATGCGGCCGGCGACACCGACACCGCGATCATCCGGATTGAGCAGCTCTACCCCTTCCCCGGCGAGCCGCTGACCGCCCGGATCGACCGCATGACCAACCTGGAGGAGGTCGTTTGGGCGCAGGAGGAGCCGCGCAACAACGGCTACTGGTTCTTTGTCGAGCCGCTGATCGAGGAGGCACTCGCCGCGTCGACCTCCACCATCGCGCGGGCCCGCTACGCCGGGCGCGCGGCGGCAGCGTCGCCCGCGACCGGCCTCATGAAGCGCCACCAGCTGGAGCAGGGCGCGCTGATCGCCGACGCGCTCGGCCACAGCGTCCGATCCGAAGTACGTCGCGCTCGCGACAGCGAGGACCCGAAGACCGCCGGCAAGGCCGGGTCGTAGATGTAATGCGCCTGCCACCCCGGCGGAGGTTGAGGTGCAGGTGCGGTGAAGGGTGTAACGAAGCGCGGCGCTCGCCACTGAGCGTCTCGCAACTGGACCCCGGCCTTCGCCGGGGAGGCAGGAAGAGAGAATGTCGACCGAAATCAAAGTTCCCGTCCTGGGCGAATCGATCACCGAGGCGACGCTCGGCGAGTGGCTGAAGCAGCCGGGTGACAAGGTCGCCGCCGACGAGCCGATCGCGAGCCTGGAGACCGACAAGGTCTCGGTCGAGGTGCCCTCCCCGGTCGCGGGCGTCATGGGCGCCCACGGAGTGGCGGTCGGCGACACGGTGTCGGTCGGCGCGACGATCGGCGTGATCGAGGCGGGTGACGGCGCTGCCGCTGCCGCAGCGCCGGCGGCCGCTTCCGCCCCGACGCCCAGCCCCGCACCGGCCGCAGCACCGGCTGCCGCCCCGGTCGCCGGCGGCTACGGCAACCACGGCGAGGCTGCCCCGCAGGGTGACGCACCGGCCGCGCTCAGCCCGTCGGTCCGCCGCGCGGTGCTGGAAACCGGCGTTGATCCCGCGACGGTCCGCGGCACCGGCCGCGACGGCCGGATCACCAAGGAGGACGTGCTCGCCGCCAAGTCGACGCCCGCGTCGGCTCCCGCCCCCGCCGCGGCACCTGCCGTCCCTGCACAGGCCGCCACCAGCGGCCGCAAGGAAGAGCGCGTCAAGATGACGCGCCTGCGCCAGACCATCGCCAAGCGGCTGAAGGAGGCGCAGAACACCGCCGCGATGCTGACGACGTTCAACGACGTCGACATGACCGCGGTGATCGAGGCGCGCGCCAAGTACAAGGACCTGTTCGAGAAGAAGCACGGCGTGCGCTTGGGCTTCATGGGCTTCTTCGTGAAGGCCGCGACCATGGCGCTGAAGGACATTCCTGCCGTCAACGCCTCGATCGAGGGCGACGAGATCGTCTATCACGACTATGCCGACATCTCGGTCGCGGTTTCCGCGCCGAACGGGCTGGTCGTGCCGGTGATCCGCGACGCCCAGGACCTGTCGGTCGCGGGCATCGAGAAGACGATCGGCGACTTCGGCCGTCGTGCCAAGGACGGCACGCTCAAGATGGACGAGATGAAGGGCGGCACCTTCACCATCTCCAACGGCGGCGTGTTCGGGTCGCTGATGTCGACCCCGATCATCAACCCGCCGCAGTCGGCGGTGCTGGGCCTCCACCGGATCGAGGATCGTCCGGTCGTCCGCGACGGACAGGTCGTGGTGCGCCCAATGATGTACCTCGCGCTCTCCTACGATCACCGCCTGATCGACGGGCGCGAGGCGGTGACCTTCCTGGTCGCGCTCAAGAACGCGATCGAGGATCCGACACGCATCCTCATCGATCTCTGACGCAAGTGGAGTCGGTGCCGGTGGCGCGATCAGGTGCCTTGCGGACGGGTACGCTGGAGCATCAGCGTCGCGGCACCCGCCAGCACCGCCTCGCGCTGCTGCTCGATCCGCCAGCACGGCGCGGCATTGATCAGCCGCCGGAACGACTTGCGCGCGACGAAGCCGGCGTCGAACGCGCGCCGGGTCGCCGGATCGAAGGTGGGCAGCGAGCGGCCGTCCAGCATCACCCCGCTCCACGCGCCCGACGCGAGGATGAGGTTGGAGGCGAGGCGCCCCAGGATGTTGCCGCGGAGCTCCGCCTGCTGCGCCGGGCTCAGTTTCGCGAGCACGGCGGCGGCACCCGCCGTCCCCTCCCCGCCGATCAGCACCTGTTCGTAGGTGACCGGCCCGCCGAGCGGTGCGATCGCCTTGCACAGCGCGAACTCCAGGTCGTTCTGCGGCGCGAAGTCGCTGTGCCCGGCCTCCGCCTCCAGCACCGTCACATGGCCGTCGTGGACGTCGATGATCGCGGTGCCGATCCCGTCGGCCATGCTGATGAAGAGGTGGCGGCTGCGCCCGCTGAAATCGGGCAGGCCGACGCCGCGCACCGCCTGGCACGCCGGCATGCGCCGGATCGTCGCCCAGGCCTTGGCCGCGGTGTCGTTGAGGATCGTGACCGGACGCCCCAGCATCAGCGTGATGCCGTTGCGGGAAATGTTCCAGCGCGTCCGGACAACCGGGATCGCGTCGCCGACCGCCGCGCCCGCGATGGCGACGATCGCGTTCATGCCGTGCAGCGTCTGCCCGCTCTCCCGCTCGAAGCGGAGCAGCGCGTCGGTGAAGGTCGGCAGCGACGCCGTCTCAAAGGTGTAGAGCTTGTCAATCTCCGGCCGCGCCGGCGTGACGCAGGCGAGCCGCACCTCGCCCTGATGCGCGATATCGATCAGCAGCCAGCGCTCGTCCAAGTGCCCCTCCCCTTCGCGCCGCGGCATCCAGGGTGCCGACACGTCGATGGTAGGGCTAACATGACTTCATTCCCAAAGTCTTCACATTATCTTCGTTTTAGATGAGGCGACCTTCCATGGCTGACTATGATTATGACGTGCTGGTGATCGGCGCCGGCCCGGGCGGCTATGTCGCCGCGATCCGCGCCGCGCAGCTGGGCCTCAAGACTGCGTGTGTCGAGAGCCGGGAGACGCTCGGCGGCACCTGCCTCAACGTCGGCTGCATCCCGTCGAAGGCGATGCTCCACGCCTCCGAGTATTTCGACGCCGCGGCGAATGGCGCGATGGCGAAGATGGGCATCAAGGTGACGCCTGAGCTCGACCTGGAGGCGATGCACGGCCAGCGCCGCGACGCGGTCAAGCAGCTGACCGGGGGGATCGAGTTCCTGTTCAAGAAGAACAAGGTCGAGTGGCTGAAGGGGCACGCCGCCTTTGCCGGACCCGACAGCGTGACGGTCGGCGACCGCACCGTGCGCGCGAAGAACATCGTCATCGCGACCGGCTCCAGCGTGACCCCGCTTCCTGGTGTCGAGATCGACCAGAAGGTCGTCGTCGACTCGACCGGCGCACTCGAGCTCGGGGCAGTGCCGGGGCACATGGTGGTGATCGGCGGCGGCGTGATCGGGCTGGAGCTCGGCTCGGTGTGGCGGCGCCTCGGCGCCAAGGTCACCTGCGTCGAGTTTCTCGACCAAATTCTGCCCGGCTTCGACGGCGAGGTCCGCAAGGAATCGAACAAGATCTTCAAGAAGCAGGGGATTGAGTTCCGGCTCGGCACCAAGGTGACCGGTATCGCGAACGACGGGACCAAGGCGACCCTGACGGTCGAGCCCGCCGCCGGCGGCGAGGCATCGACGATCGAGGCGGATGCGGTGCTGGTGTCGATCGGCCGACGCCCGAACACCGACGGGCTCAACCTCCAGGCCGCCGGGCTCCAGGTCAACAATCGTGGCCAGATTGAGATCGGCCACGACTTCCGCACCTCGGTGCCGACCATCTGGGCGATCGGCGACGTCGTCCCCGGCCCGATGCTCGCCCACAAGGCGGAGGATGAGGGGATCGCGGTTGCGGAGAACATCGCAGGCCACACCGGCATCGTGAACCACGACGTAATCCCGAGCGTCGTCTACACCTGGCCCGAGATCGCCGGTGTCGGCCTGACGGAGGAGCTCGCCCGCGAGCGGGGCGAGGTCAAGGTCGGCAAGTTCCCGATGCTCGCCAATTCACGCGCCAAAACCAACCACGAGCCCGACGGTTTCGTGAAGATAATCGCCGACGCGAAGACCGACCGCGTGGTCGGCGTCTGGGCGATCGCCAGCGTCGCCGGCACCATGATCGCGCAGGCCGGCCAGGCCATGGAGTTCGGCGCCACCAGCGAGGACATCGCCTACACCTGCCACGCCCACCCGACCCACTCGGAGGCGATCAAGGAAGCGGCGATGGCGGTGCAGGGCAAGCCGATCCACATGTGAGATGCGAGCGCGGCGGACGCGTGATCGTCCGCCGCGCTTTGACCACTCAACTGCACTGGTCGGGTCGGTACCCGCTTGACAGTGCGTGGCGTCTCCTGCCGCATGTGAACAGTCGCGTCCGCGCCGCTCCGGCTGGTCGCATGGCGGGGAGATCGAGCATGTTCGACGTCGCGAGGACCATCCTGCATCGGCCGCGGGCGCTGGGGTTCGCCTGCGCGGTAGCCGCGGTGCTTCTCGGGCTGGTATACATGGCGATCGCCGGTGCGCCGACACGCTATCTCATCATCAACGCAGGCGCCCTGGTGATCGGTTGCGCGACGCTGCCGCTGCTCGACCTTGCTGTGGCGGGAGGGAGCCGGTCGCTGGGCGGGATCGTCGTCGCGATGGCAGCTGCGCTGCTCGCCACCGCGATCCTCGGACCTCAGGTCGAGGGAGCGGCGCGCTGGGTCGATCTCGGCGGCTTCGTGGTCCAGCCCAGCCTGGTCCTGTTGCCCGTGATGCTCGTGGCATTCGCGCGGACCCGCACCACGCTGGCGACCGGCGGGATCGTCGCCGCCGCGGCGGCGCTCGCGCTGCAACCGGACAGGGCGATGGCCGCGATGCTGGTCGTCGCCCTCGTCACGCTCGCGCTGCTCCGCCGAGACCGCAACGTGCTGATCGGGCTTGCTGCCGCCAGCATCGGCCTCACGGTCACCCTCGAGCGCGCAGACGCGCTGCCAGCGGTGCCCTATGTCGACCAGATCCTCTACTCGTCGTTCAACGTCCACCTCGCTGCCGGGCTGGCGGTGCTGACGGGCACGGTGCTGCTAGTGGTTCCGGCACTGTCCGGTTGGCGTCGCGATCCCGACTGTCGCGTGGACTACGCCGTCTTCGGCGCCGTCTGGTTCGTCGCGATCCTGGCCGCAGCGCTCGGCAACTACCCGACGCCGATCGTCGGCTATGGCGGAAGCGCGATCATCGGCTACATGATGAGCCTTGTCGCCCTGCCCCGGCACGCAGGGTCACCCGCAGCCGAAACTACAGCAAGCAGCCGCGGATCGGACCCGACGACGCCCGGCGGACACCTCCGCGTCGGCCTGGGCTGATCCGGCGCGACTCGGATCGCCGATGGTCGCCGTCAGCGCGGCTTTGCTCGCGACAGCCGCGCTGCGATCTCGGTGGCAAGGTCAGGATCGTCCTTCAGCCGGATCAGCGCAGCTTTCGCCTCCGGCCTCCTGGACCGCATGACATTACGCACCAAGAAGATCCTGCCTCTGCCCAGCGCGGGATCGGACAACAGGTCGATGAGGGTCGGCAGGTCTGCCGGGCGCGCCATCGTCGCGATCGCTGTGAAGACGCCCTCGGCCGCCGCCGACTGTAACTCGTGGCTCCGCAGTCTGCTGACGAGCGTGTCCCAGACAATCGGCCGAGCATCCTTCCGGCCCAACGCCCGACCGATCCATTCCAGGAGGTGCGGCCTGTATGGCCTTGCGAGATGCTCCAGCAGGACGGGGTAGACCCGCTCGTCAACGCTGGGCTGCTCAAGCAGCCGCCCAACCCAGCCTACGGTGCCCCCGCCCGCGCGAGATCAGCCAGCAGCGGCGCCTGCTCACGTCGCCGCTGCTCCGCGAGGACCGCATGATCCCGGTCCTTTGCGGCCCGCCTCGCCTGAAACGCGGGATCGGCATCCAGCTCCGCCATCGCTTCGGCGAGCGTCATGGCTCCACGCCGCGCCGTCATATTACACCGCTCACCGTGTCGCTCCCGCTGCGCTACCGAACCGGGTCGCGTGCCAGTTGAACAGGAAGCTGCGGTGCTCGGCCCAGGTCTGACCCTCCACCACCTCCCCGCGGAGGCAGGCGGCGGTATGATAGGGTCCCTTTCCATCCGAAGTGCGGAAGCTGACGCAGGTCCGACCGGGATCCGTCCGCCAGCGTCCGTTCTCGATCGCGCTGTCGTAGAAGCTGCCGGTCACCGTGCCGTCGGCCCCCAGCGCCAGCTTCATCGGCCTGGTGTACGGCTTTGCCGGATCGACCGCCAAATCGACGGTCCACTCGCCCGCCAGACCGGCGCCCGTCTGCGCCTGCGCGGCGGAAGCCGCCAGCATCAGCATCGCCGCCGTCACGAAAGATTTCATCTCCACCCTCCCTCAGGTCGTCGGGGACAGGCTAGCAGCGGCGCCGCCGTCCGCAATCGGCAGGGCCGTACCGCGCACCTGATCGCTTCCCGTGCCCGATCGGTCCGACTACATGCGCACCCATGTCGCCAGCACCCGACCGATCCGCGCTGGAGGCCCGCTGGCTCGAACTGACCCGCGCGATCCTGCCGGCGCTGGCGGGCCCGCGCGGGTGGCCGGTGCGCTACGATCACTGCTTTCAGCGCATCCTGTTCGACGCGGCAACCGGGGGCGTGTGGTACGATGCCATCTCGAAGCGCCCGGCCTATCGGCACGCGAGCGACGCGGTACTCGATGAGGCCGTGCGCCTCGCGGAGGCGGTGGCGGACGGATCGGCGGACCTGCCCGCGCTCAACGATCGCTCGCTCGCCTGGCGCCGCGCGCGCAAGGCGGCCACGTGACGCCGGCGATCGCCTCCTCGCTCGGCAGCGTGCTGCCCTGGCTCGACCTGTTCGGGATCGCGGTGTTCGCCGCCTCCGGCGCGCTGGCGGCGACCGCGCGGGCGCAGACGCTGGTCACCGCCACCTTCTTCGCGCTGGTGACGGGGGTCGGCGGCGGGTCGGTCCGCGACCTGCTGATCGGCGCTCCGGTCTTTTGGGTGCAGGACCCGCGGGTCGCCGGCGTCTGCCTGTCGGCCGCGATCGTGATCTGGGTGACGCCCGAGCGTTGGTGGCGGGGTGCCGCGCTCGACTGGCTCGATGCGGTCGGCCTGGCCGCCTATGCCGTGTTCGGCGCGGCCAAGGCGCTGGCGTTCGGCGTCCCGCCGCTCCCCGCGGCGGTGATGGGGGTGGTCACGGCCTGCGTCGGCGGGATCATCCGCGACGTGCTGGCGGGCGAGCCGTCGATCCTGATGCGGCCGGAGCTGTACGTGACCGCAGCGGCACTCGCATCCGGTCTGTTCGTGGTGCTGACGGTGCTCGGCCTGCCGCCGCTTGCCGGGGCGTCGCTCGCGGCCGCCGCCGGCTTTCTGCTGCGCGCCGCCGCGATCCGGTGGCACCTCCGCCTGCCGGCCTACCGCGGCCGGCGCTAGGCCCGGACGACCCCCACCTCGGCGAACGGCCGCGGCTCGGCCGGCGGCACCGCGCTCTCGTTCAGCTGGCACTGCCAGAAGCCGACGTCGATCCAGCGGCCGTGCTTGAACCCGATCTCCCGGAACACGCCCGCGCGCCGGAACCCGGCCGCCTCGTGCGCGCGGATCGACGCATCGTTCGGGAGCGACAGCACGCCGATCGCCTGGGTGAAGCCCTGTGCGCGCAGCGTGTCGATCAGCGCCGCGTACAGCAGCCGCCCGACGCCCTGGCCGGCGACGGCACCGGCGACGTACACCGACGTCTCCACGACGTAGTGGTACGCCGGGCGCTCGCGGAAACGCGTGGCATAGGCGTAGGCGAGCACCCCGCCCGCTGCGTCGCCGTTGGTTGCGACCAGCCACGGGTAGAAACCGTCGGACGCCGCCATCCGCGCGCGCATGGTTCGCGCGTCGGGAGCGTCGCTCTCGAAGCTGACGGTGCCGCCCTGAACATAAGGCGCGTAGATCGCCGCGATGGCGGCGGCATCGTCCGGCCGGGCAGCACGAATGGCGATCATCCGAACAGCCGCGCGTAGAGCAGGTCGGCAAGCCGGAGGTCGGCACCGGCGCCGCGCGCTCCGCCGAGATTTGCGCACTCCAGGCAGCGCGCCTGCATCGCCGTCCCCGACGCGAGCCGCTGCGCATCGGCCAGCGCCTGCGCGAACACCGCCCGCCGGTCCGCCGACACGCGCGAGACCAGGTCAAGCGCCGCCGCCTCACCCGCATCGGAATCGCGCGACAGCGCCTCGGCGAGCGTCGCGCGCCAGCCGCCGTCCTTCTCCAGGTAGAGCGCGTGGACATTCTTGGGATCGAGCCGGGCGCGGCGCGCCGCCTCCGCCACCGCATCGTCGATCCCGCCGAACCGGTCGACCAGTCCGATCTGGCGGGCCGTGCCACCGTCCCAGACGCGTCCCTGCGCAATCTCGTTGACGCGCGCGGGTGGCAGGCGGCGGGTCTGCGCGACCAGCGCGATGAAGCGGCCGTACGACTGTTCCACCCCCGCCTGGAGGATGGCGTCGAGCTGCGGCGAGAAGCCGGCAATGACGTCCGGCTGCCCCGACAGCGGGGTGGTTGCGACTCCGCCGGCGGTCACGCCGATCTTCGCCAGCGCGTTCTCGAAGCTCGGCAGTACCGCGAACACGCCGATCGATCCGGTGACCGTGTTCGGCTCGGCAAAGATCTGATCGCCCGCGGTGGCGATCCAATAGCCCCCAGACGCCGCCAGCCCCGCCATCGACACCACCACGGGCAGGCCCTGCGCCTTCGCCTGCAGCACCGCCTGGCGGATGTCCTCGGACGCGGTGACCGATCCCCCGGGCGAGTCGATCCGCACCACCAGCGCCTTCAGCTGGCGCTTGGCGAGGCCGTCGAGCACCAGCTTGGTGATCGTGGTGCTGCCGGCGGTGCCGGCGGCGCCCTCGCCGTCGACGATCTCGCCCGACACGGTGATCACGCCGATCGCGTCGCCGGTCGTCGGCAGCGGATGGGCAGCGACCCAGTCGGCGAGGCGAATGGTGGCGAAGCTTCCCGCCGTCCGCTCCTTGCCCGCACCGACCAGCGCTGCCACCCGCTTGCCGAACGCCAGCCGGTCGCCTTCGCGGTCGACCAGGCCGTAGGCGCGGTTCATCGCGCTGATGTCGCCGCGCGCGGCCTGCACCACCGCTGCCGGCCGTGCGATCACCTCCGCGATCCGCGCCTTGGGCCGGGCGCGCGCGACATTCTCGCGCCAGCGCTCGAAGATCGCGCCGTAGAGTGCCTGGTCCGCGGCGCGAGCGGGATCGGACGGCCCGGTCTGCGTGTACGGCTCCACCGCCGACTTGAACTGCCCGACGCGGTAGACGTGGACGGTGACGCCCAGCCGGTCGATCAGCCCCTTGTAGTAGAGCTGCGATCCGCCCGGTCCCATGAACAGCGTGCCGCCGTTGGGATTGACCCACACCTCCGACGCGTTCGCCGCCAGCAGGTAGGAGCTGTCCATGTAGGCGGTCGCATAGGCGAGCACCGGCTTGCCGCTTGCGCGTACCCGGCCGATCGCCTCCGCCACGTCGGCGACCGTCGCCGGGTAGCCGCCGAGGAAGCGGTCGAGGTCCAGCACCACCGCCTTGACCCGCGCGTCGCCGCGCGCGGCATCCAGCGCGCGGATCACGTCGCGCGCGCGGATGTCGCGCAACGCACCGCCGCCGCTCAGCGTCGCGAACGGATCGACCTGCGCCGGCTGCTCGACCAGCCGCCCGGCGAGATCGAGCACCAGCGCGCCCTCCCCAACCGTGCGCGCGGTCGGACGCGCGTTCAGCGCGGCGAACAATAGGCCGAAGAACAACAGCATGAAGGCGAGGACGAGAAAGTCCTTAACCCCGACCAGCAGCTTCCACGTACCCCGAACCAGTCTCACCAGCGCACCCCTGTCATGGACGGCTGCGACGCTAGTCGATGGCGGAAGGGAGGGCAACGCTCTGTATTAGGGATGCAACACAGAACAGCCGCGATCGAGCTGACACCTGTCACGCGATCGTCGCTTGTAACGGCTAGGGCGACCGTTATCGCAGGAACTTTTCCAATGGCCGCATCGCGCCTCGCCATGACCCTTGACGCTGAAGCCACGCTTCCACATATGGCCGTTGTTGGCACTCCCCGACGGTGAGTGCCAAACGCACCTTTCAGTTCTTAAAAGGGTAACGCGCATGAACTTTCGTCCGCTGCACGACCGCGTGCTCGTCCGCCGTGTCGAAGCCGAGGAGAAGACCGCCGGAGGGATCATCATCCCCGACACCGCCAAGGAGAAGCCGCAGGAGGGTGAAGTCGTCGCCGCCGGCACCGGCGCCAAGGCCGACGACGGCAAGGTCACCCCGCTCGACGTGAAGGCCGGCGACCGCATCCTGTTCGGCAAGTGGTCCGGCACCGAGGTCAAGGTCAACGGCGAGGACCTGCTGATCATGAAGGAAAGCGACATCCTGGGGATCGTCGGCTGATCAATACCGCCATCCCGGCGAACGCCGGGATCTTTCACGAGTAGCGCGGCACCTGCCGCACAGACCCCAGCTTCCGCTGGGGTGACGAACAGAAGGAAGAGCCACCATGGCAGCCAAGGACGTCAAGTTTTCCCGCGATGCGCGTGAGCGCATCCTGAAGGGCGTCGACATTCTCGCCGACGCCGTGAAGGTCACGCTGGGGCCGAAGGGCCGCAACGTCGTGATCGACAAGAGCTTCGGCGCGCCGCGCATCACCAAGGACGGTGTGACGGTCGCCAAGGAAATCGAGCTCAAGGACAAGTTCGAGAACATGGGCGCGCAGATGGTGCGCGAGGTGGCGTCCAAGACCAACGACGTCGCCGGCGACGGCACCACCACCGCAACCGTGCTCGCCCAGGCGATCGTGCGCGAGGGCATGAAGTCGGTTGCGGCCGGCATGAACCCGATGGACCTGAAGCGCGGCATCGACCTCGCGGTCGGCAAGGTCGTCGAGGACATCAAGTCGCGCTCCAAGCCGGTGTCCGGTTCGCAGGAAGTCGCGCAGGTCGGCATCATCTCCGCCAACGGCGACCGCGAGGTCGGCGAGAAGATCGCGGAAGCGATGGAGAAGGTCGGCAAGGAAGGCGTCATCACCGTCGAGGAGGCCAAGGGCCTCGAGTTCGAGCTGGACGTCGTCGAGGGCATGCAGTTCGACCGCGGCTATCTGTCGCCTTACTTCATCACCAACCCGGAGAAGATGACGGTCGAGTTGAACGACCCGTACATCCTGATCCACGAGAAGAAGCTCTCCAACCTGCAGGCGATGCTTCCGATCCTGGAAGCCGTCGTCCAGTCGGGTCGTCCACTCCTCATCATCGCCGAGGACATCGAGGGCGAGGCGCTCGCCACGCTCGTCGTGAACAAGCTGCGCGGCGGCCTGAAGGTCGCGGCCGTCAAGGCGCCGGGCTTCGGCGATCGCCGCAAGGCGATGCTGGAGGACATCGCGATCCTGACCAAGGGCGAGGTGATCTCCGAGGATCTCGGTATCAAGCTGGAGAGCGTGACGCTCAGCATGCTGGGCACCGCCAAGCGCGTGTCGATCGACAAGGACAACACCACCATCGTCGACGGTGCGGGTGAGGCCGATGCGATCCAGGGCCGCGTGGGTGCGATCCGCCAGCAGATCGAGGTGACCACCAGCGACTACGACCGCGAGAAGCTCCAGGAGCGTCTCGCCAAGCTCGCCGGCGGCGTCGCCGTGATCAAGGTCGGCGGTGCGTCCGAGGTTGAGGTGAAGGAGCGCAAGGACCGCGTCGACGACGCGCTGCACGCGACCCGCGCCGCGGTCGAAGAGGGCATCGTTCCCGGCGGTGGCACCGCGCTCCTCTACGCGACCAAGGCACTCGAGGGGCTGTCCGGCGCCAACGAGGACCAGACCCGCGGTGTCGACATCGTCCGCAAGTCGCTGACCGCGCTGGTTCGCCAGATCGCCAGCAACGCCGGCCACGACGGCGCCGTTGTTTCGGGCAAGCTGCTTGACGGCAACGACACGACGCTCGGCTTCAACGCGGCGACCGACACCTACGAGAACCTGGTTCAGGCCGGCGTGATCGATCCGACCAAGGTGGTGCGCACCGCGCTGCAGAACGCGGCGTCGGTCGCGGGACTGCTGATCACCACCGAGGCGACCGTCGCCGAGCTGCCGGAAGACAAGCCGGCGCCTGCCATGGGTGGCGGCGGCATGGGCGGCATGGGCGGCATGGACTTCTGATTTTCGACCGGGGCAGCGAGAGCTGCCCCGGACAGAAAATCAGAACGGCCAGCCGGCGGCAACGCCGTCCGGTCTGACGTCAGGACGGCGGCTTTGCCGCCGTCCGACCGAAACAAGCAGAAGGGGCCGGTGGCACACGCTACCGGCCCCTTTCGCCTATCACCCGTTAACCATCCCGCAGCACGCCGCGGCTAAACTCCCCCGCGATGCGTCGCGCCCTCGCCCCGCTCGCCTGCCTGCTCGGCGGCCTGCTGCTGTTCCTGCTGGTGTTCCCCGCGGGCGCGCTCCGGATCGACAATCCGGGCTGGTTGATCCGCGGCAGTGACAACGGCGAGAATGCACTGGGGCTCCACGCCTGGCTCCATGATGAGGCGGCGAGCCTGCGCCCACACACGACGCTGCTGAACGCGCCGGAGGGCGTGCCGCTGCTCTTCACCGACAGCAACCCGCTGGTCGCACTGCTCGCGGCGCCGGCCGCCAGACTGCTCCCCGCGGACGCACAACTGGTCGGGCCGTGGATCCTGCTCTGCTTCGTTCTGCAGCTCGCCTTCGCCTACCTGCTGCTGCGCCCGCACGCGCCCGGACGGCTCGCCCTAGTGATGGGCACGCTGCTGCTCGCCGCACTCCCGACGCTGTTCAACCGCTTCATCCACGCCAACCTCCTGGCGCACTGGCTGATCCTCGCCGCGCTGTGGCTGTTCGTCGATCCGCGCCGCGCCGGGCGACACGCGGCGTGGGCGGCGCTGCTCGCGATCACGGTGCTGGTCCACAGCTACCTACTCGTCATGGTCGCGGCGATCTGGGGTTCGGCGATGCTGGAGCGGTTCGTCGCGACTCTGCGCGAACGCGGGCGACTGATCGCGGCCGCTGCCGCCTCGCTGGCGCTGGTGGCGGCAATCGCGCTGTGGCTCGGGGCCGGTGGTGCCTTCCAGTCGACCGGCAGCTATGGTGCCTTTGCGCTGCCGCTCGACGCGCTGTGGAACCCCGGCAACCCCGCCTACTCGACGCTGCTCCCCGCGACCCCGCAGCGAGAGGCGCGCGGGTTCGAGGGGTTCCAATATCTCGGCGCCGGCCTGCTACTGCTGCTCCCGGTTGCGCTGGGGCTGGCGCTGCGCGGCCCTGCACCCGCCGCCACCGATCGGCTCGTCCTCGCCCGGCTGCGCTGGCTGCTGCCTGCGCTCGCGGTGCTGACGCTGGTGGCGGTCAGCAACTTCCCGGATGTCGCAGGGACGCGCCTGCCGCGCTTCCCGCTGCCGGACGCGCTTGCCCCCGTGCTGGACAGCATGCGCGCGTCGGGCAGGCTGTTCTGGCCGGCGGCCTACACGCTGGTGTTCGCCGCGCTTCTCCTCGCCTTCCGCCTGCCGGCCCGCCGCTCGGGCCTGCTGCTCGCTGTGCTGCTCGGCATCCAGGCGCTGGACCTGTCGAACATGTGGGCGACGATCCGGCTGGCTAATGCGGAAGCGGCGACCACGCGGCTGTACGCCCGGACCCGCGATCCGCGCTGGGACCTGGTGATTACGCGCGCACGGGACATCAGCTTCGTGCCCGCCGACGTCACCCGTGACCTCGCGCTGTTCCAGGAGGTCGCATGGCGGGCGGCCAAGTCCGGAAAGCCGGTCCGCACTGTCTACGCCGCGCGGGTCGGCAAGGCGACCGCTGAGCGCCACACCCGCGAAGCGGCCGACTTCGCGGCGGGGCGGCTGGTGCCGGGACGACTGTACGTGCTGATCGACGGCGCGGTGGCACCGGCTGGTGTGCGGACGCTGGTGCTGGATAGGGTGCGGCTCGTACAACGATAACCGTCACTCCAGCGCAGCGAAGGCTGGCGTCCATCTCTGGTGCGGCCGGAGGTGCCGTCACCTTCCCTCGCGACAGACATGGATGCCAGCGGGCGTTGGCATGACAGTCCTGATCCGTCACCCCGGCCTTGAGCCGGGGTTCATCGTGCCGCGGGCGCTTCAACGGTTAGGGAGCGAAGCGGCTGCCGAAGCATGGATCCCGGATCAAGTCCGGGATGACGGATCATTGCCCCACGCTCACTCCCCCGCCCGGCTTCGCCGGGTCGGTGCGTGAAAGTCCGGCGGCTTGTTCGCCACCCACTTGAGGAAGCGCTGCACGTCCTTGCGCTCGCGCAGCGCATCGAGCTTCGGGTAGACCCGCGCCAGGTCGGCATTTCCGACCAGCGCGTGGATCGTGCGGTGGCAGATCGGGTGCACCGGCGCCGTCTCCACCCCGCCCTCGCTCTTGGGCACAACATGGTGCCACTCGACCTTGCGCCCGAGCGGACGGCCGCACAGCGCGCAGGCGAGCGGCTCGGTCGCGGCAGCGGGGATGACGCCGGCGGCCATCGCCGCCTTGCGCTTCACCCGGCCGGAGGTCACGCCTTCTTCAGCGCCTCGATGATCTTCTTGACTTCCTGGCTGCGGCCGCGCGGCAGGATCAGCACATCATTGCCGCTCGCAACCACGATCAGGTCCTTCACCCCGACCAGCGCGACCCGCACGCCGTCGGTCTTAACGAAGCAGCCCGCCGTGTCGACCGCGATCACCTCGCCCGCGTGGGCGTTGCCGCCGTTGTCGCGCTCGCTGATGGCGTGGAGCGCGTCCCAGCTGCCAAGGTCGCTCCATCCCATCGACACCGGCACGACCGCGACCCGCCCCGCCTTCTCCATGACCGCATAGTCGATCGAGTCTGAAGGCGATCGCGCAAAGGCGTCGGCGTCCGGCCACACCCGCACGCCCTCCCGGCGAGCGCCGTCCATTGCCGCCCCTGCGGCATCGACCATCGGCCCCGACTCGCGGCCCAGCACCTCCAGATAGCGATCGGCGCGGAACAGGAAGATGCCCCCGTTCCAGGCGTGCCCGCCTTCCGCCAGCATCGCCTGCGCACGCTCGATCGGCGGCTTCTCGACGAAACGCTCGACCCGGTGCACGCCGCCGGCGATCTCCTCGGCGATCTTGATCCAGCCATAGCCGGTTTCCGGCGCATCGGGCGTGATCCCGAAGGTGACGAGCCAGCCCTCCGCGACCAGCGGCAGTGCCGCCTCGATCGCGCGGTGGAAGGCGGCCACGTCGGCGATGACGTGATCCGACGGCATCACCAGCAGCGGCGCGGCCCCGCCGCCGGCCGCGATCGCGGCAAGCGCGATGGCGGGCGCGGTGTTGCGGCCGACCGGTTCCAGGATCAGCGCGGACGGCGCCATGCCGACGGCGGACAGCTGCGCCTCCACCTCGTCGGCGTGGGCGGCGTTGGCGACCACGATCGGTGCCGCGAAGCGCTCGCCCCCGGGCGTGCGCTGCGCCGTCAGCTGGAGCATCGTCTCCTCGGCCGTGAGCGCCAGCAGCTGCTTTGGCCGCTCGGGCCGCGACATCGGCCACAGCCTGGTCCCCGATCCGCCCGACAGGATGACAGGCACGATCGTCTGCGTCTCACTCATGTCCAGCTGTGCCCCCTAATTCCCCACGCGAGGACCGCGCCGGTACGCGGCCGAAACGATCGAGCTTCATCCACGTTCCGCCGGTCCTTAGCAAATTGTTCGCCTATTTGCGCCACAGCAATCGCCGTGTCGGCAGGCTTTACACCTCTTTCCCGATCGGCGGCGCCGCGATGATCAGGCTGTTCAAGCATTACATTCCCAACGCCGTGCTCCTGCTCGGGCTGTTCGACCTCATTCTGCTGATGCTCTCGGCGGAGCTCGGCTGGACGATCCGCGCCGGGCAGCTCGGCATGCTGGTGGAGCCGCTCCACACCCGGCTGCCGCAGCTGGTGAGCTTCGCCGCGACGCTGCAGATCGCAATGGTCGCGGTCGGCGTCTACGGTGCCGAGTCGCTGCAATCGATCCGCTACGCGGCGGTGCGGCTGTCGGTCGGCATCGCGATCGGCATCATCTTCCTCAGCGCCGTGTTCTTCATCCTGCCCCAGCTGAGCCTGTGGCGCTCCAACCTGTTCTACGCGATGTTCCTCGCGATCGCGGCGCTGATCGTGGTGCGGCTGCTGCTCGGCAAGACGCTCGGCAGCCAGGCGTTCAAGCGCCGCGTCGTGGTGCTGGGTGCCGGCCCGCGCGCCGCGCGCCTCAAGCAGCTCGCCGGCAAGCCCGGCTCCGGCTTCGTCGTCGTCGGCTATGTGTCGATGAGCGAGAGCAACCGGGTCATTCCGGAGGCGATCGCGCGCGACGCGATCTACAACCTCGCCGATCACGTCGTGCTGCTGAACGCGAGCGAGGTGGTGCTGGCGCTGGAGGAGCGGCGCAACGCGCTGCCGCTCAAGGATCTGGTCCGCATCAAGACCGCCGGCGTCCACGTCAACGACACCTCCACCTTCCTGGAGCGCGAGACGGGCCGCGTCGACCTCGACAGTGTCAATCCGTCGTGGCTGATCTTCTCCGACGGCTTTTCCTCCGGCCGCATGCTGTCCAGCATCTTCAAGCGGCTGTTCGACATTGGCGCGAGCGTGGTGCTGCTGGTGCTCACGCTGCCGCTCATCCTGCTGACCGCGATTGCCGTGAAGCTGGAGAGCAAGGGCCCCGCCTTCTACCGTCAGCCCCGGGTCGGACTGTACGGAACGGTCTTCACCTGCCTCAAGCTGCGCTCGATGCGGACGGATGCCGAGCTCGCCGGAAAGGCGGTCTGGGCGGAAAAGGACGATCCGCGCATCACCCGTATCGGCCGGATCATCCGCAAGCTCAGGATCGACGAGCTGCCGCAGTGCTGGTCGGTACTGAAGGGCGAGATGAGCTTCGTCGGTCCGCGTCCCGAGCGCCCGCAGTTCGTCGACGATCTGGAAACGCAGATGCCCTATTATGCGGAACGGCACATGGTGAAGCCGGGCATCACCGGCTGGGCGCAGATCAACTACCCCTATGGCGCCTCCATCGACGATGCGCGGCAGAAGCTAGAGTACGACCTCTACTACGCCAAGAACTACTCGCCGTTTCTCGACCTCCTGATCCTGCTGCAGACCATTCGGGTGATCCTGTGGCCCGAAGGCGCACGCTGAGGCGGGCGTGAGCGCCGCCCTGATCCTGTGGAGCCACGCGCTTGCCGGGCTGATGTTCACGGCCGTCGCGCTGTGGGCGACCCGGCGCAGCGGCTGCACGCTCCCGCGCTGGCCACTCGTCCTGGCGCTCGTGCTGGCGGGCGTCTGGGCGCTGAGCGTCGCGGGGCTCGGCGGCGCCGATCCGGGCACGCAGATCGCCGCCGCGCTCCGCAATCTTGCGAGCCTCGGGTTCCTGCTCGCGCTCGGCAGCGCTCGCGACAGCGCGGTCCCGCGCGGGACGGGGCCGATCTACGGTGTGGTCGCACTGGTGGTCGTCGCCCAGGCGCTGCTGTCGCTCGCCGCCGCCACCCTGCCGCCGACCCGGATCGCCGCCGACCTGGCGACCGGCGCCGCGCTGCTGCGGATGATGATCGACGTCGCGGCGCTGCTGCTCGCCCACGGCGCCTACGCCGGTCACCGGCGCGGTGACGTGCGGCTCCTCGCCGGCGGCTTTGGGCTGCTCTGGCTGAGCGATCTGGCGCTGACGACGGGCGCGTATCTGACCGGCGACTGGCTGTCGCCGCTGCTGACGGTGAGGGGCGTGACCGCGGCGGCGACCGCCCTGCTCGCCGCCGCGGCCCTGCAGCGCGACGACCGCCGCCCGCTCGCGGTGTCGCGGACGGTCGCGCTCCAGTCCATGTCGTTTCTGGCGATCGGCGGCTATTTCGCGCTGCTCGCGGTCGTCACCAGCGCCTTGTCGGCACTCGGCGGCAGCCACGCCCGCCTGCTCCAGACGGCGTTCGTGGTCGGCTCGGCGGCAGCCGTGCTGACGCTGATGTCCTCGCCCTGGCTGCGCAGCTGGGCCAAGGTAAAGGTCGCCAAGCACCTTTTCACCCACCGCTACGACTACCGCACCGAATGGCTGCGCTTCACCGGCACGCTGGGCGCGCCGGGGCAGGACATGGGGCTGGAGGAGCGCGTGGTGAAGGCGGTCGCGGACCTGACCGAATCTCCCGCCGGACTGCTGCTAGTCCGCGACGGCCCGGCGCTGGGCGCGGCGAGCGGGTGGCACTGGGAGGGGGCGGCCGGTCCCGCGTCGGCCGGTTTCGTCGCGCAGCTGGAGGCGAGCGAGCGGATCGTCGAACTCGACGCGCTCCGCCGGTCGAGCGGCGACGTCGACGGTGCAGCGACCGTGCCCGACTGGCTGCGCGCGGAACCGAGCGCCTGGGCGGTGGTGCCGCTCCTTCACCTTGGCACGCTGGTGGGAGCGATCGTGCTCGCGCGCCCGGCGCTCGATCGCGCGCTCGACTGGGAAGATTTCGATCTGCTGCGCATCGCAGGGCGCCAAGTCGCGAGCTATCTGGCGGAAGCACGCGCGCAGGACTCGCTTGCGCAGAACCAGCGCTTCGACGAGTTCAACCGCCGCTTCGCCTTCATCGTCCACGACATCAAGAACTTGGCGAGCGGGATCAAGCTGGTCGCGCGCAACGCGGAGCGGCACGCCGACAATCCGGCCTTTCGCGACGACATGGTCGCGACGCTGCAGGACTCCGCGGCCAAGATGAACGCGCTGCTCGCCCGGCTCTCCGCCAACCACCGCGCCCGCGCGGCGGTGCCGGTCCCGACCGCGATCCTGCCCGTCCTCGACCGCCTCGCCGCCGCGCGCCGCGCGACCCATCCCATCCAGGTGGAGGGTCGAGGCGACGTCCTCGCGCACACCGACGCCGCTCGGCTGGAGCAGGTGATCGGCCACCTGCTGCTGAACGCGATCGAGGCGAGCGCTGCCGACAGCCCGGTGCTCCTCTCGGTCACGGAAGCGGACGACAGCTGCGTGGTGACGGTGGCGGACCGCGGCTGCGGCATGTCGCCCGCCTTCGTCCGCGACGAGCTGTTCCGCCCCTTCCACTCCTCCAAGCCCGGGGGCTTCGGCATCGGCGCGTTCGAGGCGCGCCAGCTCGCAGAGGGCATGGGTGCGCGGATCGAAGTGGAGAGCGCACTTAAGCTTGGCACCACGTTCCGCCTGCTCCTGCCCCGCGCCGCCGCTCCTGCGATGGATCAAGCCGCATGACCCCGAAGACCCTGCTGATCGTCGAGGACGATCTCGCCCTTCAGCGCCAGCTGCGCTGGGCCTATGACGGCTACCGCGTGCTGGTCGCCGCCGACCGCGACGAGGCGCTGACGCTGCTGCGCGCCGAGGAGCCGGCGGTCGTGACCCTCGACCTGGGCCTGCCGCCCGATCCAGACGGCACGAGCGAGGGCTTCGCGACGCTCGCCGCCATGCTCGCGCTCAAACCCGATCTGAAGGTCATCGTCGCGTCTGGGCACGGCGCGCACGAGAGTGCGCTGCGCGCTATCGCCGAAGGCGCGTACGACTTCTACGCCAAGCCGATCGACATCGACGCGCTCGGGCTGATTGTCGCCCGCGCCTTTCACGTCCACGCACTGGAGGCGGAAAACCGCCGCCTGGCGGAGCGTGCCGCCGGTACGACCGCGCTCGGCGGCCTCATCACCGCGTCTCCTGAAATGCTCAAAGTCACCCGCACGATCGAGCGGGTGGCGAGCGCCGACGTCTCCGTGCTGCTGCTCGGCGCGTCCGGCACCGGCAAGGAACTGCTCGCCCGCGGGCTGCACGAGGCGAGCGGCCGCCGCGGCGCGTTCGTCGCGATCAACTGCGCCGCGATCCCCGAGACGCTGCTCGAGAGCGAGCTGTTCGGGCACGAGAAGGGCGCTTTCACCGGCGCGGTCAAGACCGTCGAGGGCAAGATCGAGCAGGCGCACGGCGGCACGCTGTTCCTGGACGAGATCGGCGACGTGCCGCTGCCGCTCCAGGTCAAGCTGCTGCGTTTCCTCCAGGAACGCGTGATTGAGCGGATCGGGGGCCGGCGCGCGATCCCGATCGACACGCGGGTGGTGAGTGCGACGCACCGCGACGTCGATCAGATGGTCGCCGCCGAGCGCTTTCGCGAGGACCTCTACTACCGCTTGGCGGAGATCGTGGTTCGCATCCCATCCCTTGCCGAGCGGCCGGGCGACGCCGGCCTGCTCGCGCGAGCCTTTCTCGCCAAGCACACGGCCGGCGTGAAGGGCGCCGCGACCGGCTTCGCGCCCGACGCGCTCGCCGCGATCGACGCTCATCCCTGGCCCGGCAACGTCCGCGAGCTGGAGAACCGGGTCAAGCGCGCAGCGATCATGGCGGACGGCGCGCGCGTCACCGCCGCCGACCTCGATCTCGGCCAGCCGGCCGACGGCGCAACTCCCATCAACCTGCGTGCGGTGCGCGAGGCCGCCGATCGCGGCGCGATCCGCCACGCGCTCGCCCGCGCCGACGGCAACATCTCCGGCACCGCCCGCCTGCTCGGGATCAGCCGTCCGACCCTCTATGATTTGATGAAGGCCTATGACCTCCAGCCCTAGGCGCCTGTTGCTGCTCGCGCTGCTCGCGACGCTCGCTGCCTCGCCGGTGCACGCCGACGCCGGCGGTGCCGCGGCGCTGATCCGGACCGCGCAGGACGCGCTTGCGCACGGCCGCTACACGGTCGCGCGCCAGGCCGCGCGCGCGGCGGTCGCCGCCGCCAACGCCAGCGCCGCCGCGCACCTGGCGCTCGCGCGCGCGGCGCTGGGCGAGGGCGACGGCATCACCGCCGAGGCCGAGGTCGCGCGCGCCCGCGCGCTGGGCGCCGCAGCAGCGGCGACCGCGCCGGAGCTCGCCCGGGCACGGCTGCTACAGGGCGACAACAGCCAGGCGCTGGCAATCGCGAAGACCGCCGCGCCCGGCGCGTGGGTTGCGGGGCTCAGGGTGCAGGCCGGCGCGCTCGCCGCCGCGGGCAATCCCGGCGCCGCCGACGTGCTGCTCCGCGACGCGCTGCGCCGGGCGCCCCGCGACGTGGCGCTGCTGGTCGACGTCGGCCGCTTTCGCCAGAGCGTCGGCGACGTCGCGGGCGCGATCGACGTCGCTGCCCGCGCGGTGGCGCTCGATCGCACCAACGCCGCCGCGCTGCTGCTCCGCGCCCAGCTGGTCCGCGACCAGTTTGGGCTCACCGCCGCGCTCCGCTGGTACGCCGCGGCCCGCCGGTCCGATCCCAACAACTACGCCATCCTGATCGATCAGGCGGCGACGCTCGGCGACGCCGGCCAGGCCACCGCCATGCTCGCCGCCACCCGCGCCGCGCTTGCCGTCCGGCCGGGCGACCCGCAGGCGCTCTACCTGCTGGCGGTGCTGGCGGCGCGCGGCGGCAAGCCCGCGCTCGCCCGCGACCTCTTGGAGCGGACCGGCGGCGCGCTGGAGGATCAGCCCGCCGCGCTGCTCCTCCGCGCCACGCTCGACCTCGCCGACGACGATCATGAACAGGCAGTGGCGACGCTCCGTCACCTGGTTGCGCTGCAGCCGATGAACATCCAGGCGCGCCAGCTGCTCGCGACCGCGCTCCTCGGCAGCGAAGATGCGGCCGGCGCGCTGGAGGTACTGCGCCCGGTCGCGCTGCGCAGCGACGCCGACAGCTTTAGCTTGACGCTCGCGGCTCGCGCGTTCGAGGCGGCGGGCGACCGCATCGCCGCGGCCGAGCAACTCGACCGCGCGGCTCTTCCGGCACGCGGGGCCGCCACCAGCTTCGACACCGATGAGAGCGTGCCGGTGCTCGCCGCCGCCGCCGCGCGCGATCCTGACGGCGAGCCGAGCACCGCGATCCCGCTGATCCGCGGCCTGCTCGACGCGGGCGACGGCGCAGGAGCGCTCGCCCGTGCACAGCGGGTCGCCGATGCCAACCGCGGCGCGCCAGGAGCGGCGATCGTGCTCGGCGACGTGCTGATGACGCTGCGCCGCCCGGCGGAGGCCGCCGCCGCCTATGCGCGCGCTGCGAGCCTGGTGTTCGACGAGCCAACGCTGCTCCGCCTGACGGAGGCGCGCGAGGCCGCGGGCGACCGCGCCGGTGCCGCCGCCGCGCTCGCACTGTTCCTCCAGCAGAACCCACAGTCGGTCGCCGCGCGTCGGCTGGCGGCGCACTGGCAGATCGCCGACGGCGCCTACCCGGACGCCATCGACACGCTGGAGGGCCTGCGCGCCCGGCTCGGCAACCGCGACGCCGCGCTGCTGGCGGAGCTGTCGTTCGCCTATGACGGCGCCGGCAACCACGCCGCCGCGCGCTCCTTTGCCGCCGCAGCCTACGCCCTTGCGCCGCTGAACGCCGCCGCGGCCGACGCCTACGGCTGGAGCCTGTACGGCACCGGCGATGCTGGCGGCGCGCTCCAGCTGCTCGGCAAGGCGGTGGCGCTCGCTCCAACCCACGCGACGATCCGCTGGCATCTGGCGCAGCTCTACGCCGACCTCGGCCGCCCGGCCGACGCGCGGGCGCAGGTTGCGCTCGCGCTCAGGGACCCGCGCTTCGGCGAGCGGAGTGCGGCGGGCGACCTCCTGAAGCGGCTCGGCTAGATCTGTCATCCCAGCGAAGGCTGGGATCCACTTCTGTCACGATTCACCGTGACGTCAGCCGACCTCGCCACAGACATGGATGCCAGCCTACGCTGGCAAGACGGTCTATCTTCCGGCGGCGACTCTCCCTACCCACGCCCCATGTCCGATCCGCTCGCCCGCATCGCCGCCGCGCTGGAGCGGCTCGCGCCGCCACCGCCCGCCTCGGCCAATCCGCTCGCTCACCCGGCCTATCTGTGGAGCGGGGAGGCGCTAGCCGCGGCGCGCGCGCACCGGCCGCTGCCGCTCGCGCTCCTGACCGGCATCGACGCGCAAAAAGCGGCGCTCGTCGCCAACCTCGGTCGGCTCGCGGCCGGGCACGCCGCGCACGATGTCCTGCTGTGGGGTGCGCGCGGCACCGGCAAGTCGGCGGTGGTCGCCGCGGCAGTCGCGGCGGTCGGCGACGCGCTCGCGCTGGTGGAGGTGGCCGCACCTACGCTCGACGGCCTGCCCCGACTGTTCGACCTGCTCGCGCCCGTGCCGCGCGCCTATGCCGTGTTCGTCGACGATCTGGGCTTTGCGTCGCCGGCGGAGGCGCGGCAGCTGCGCTCGCTGCTGGAAGGCGGAGCGGAGAGCCGGCCCGCGAACGTCCGCCTGTTGGTCACCTCCAACCGCCGCCACCTGATGCCGCGCGACCTGGAAGAGCAGGGCAGCGCCATCAATCCGCGCGACGCGGTCGACGATGCGCTGGCGCTCGCCGATCGCTTCGGGCTGAGCCTCGGGTTTCACGCGATCGATCAGGACACCTACCTCGCGATCGTCTCAGCCTATGCCGCGGCCTATTACTTGCCGTTCGATCCGGCGGACGCGGTCGGCTGGGCGACCCGGCGCGGCAGCAGCTCCGGGCGGGTCGCCTGGCAATATGCGGTCGAGTTGGCCGGCCGCAGCGGCAAGCCACTCCCGAACGCTTGACAGCGCGACACCAGCCCGCTGCACTCGGGTCCGATGGCACGCATCGGCGAACTAGACATCCCCGACCGGCTCGCCCCCGCCGTGCCGCACTGGGTGAGCGAGATCGGCTTCGGCCTGTCGTGCGCCGCGCTCTACTACGTCTTCCGGGCGCTGGTAGACCTGGCGGTGCCCGGCGGCGCGCCGTTCGCGCTGCTGTTCCCCGCGGTCGCGCTCGCCACCCTGTTTGGCCGCTGGCGCGCCGGCAGCCTGACGGCCGCGCTCACGATCACCTATGTCTCGGGGGTCTATTACCCCACCCGCGGGCTACAGCCGACCGCGACCATGGCGATCAGCGTCGGGGCGGTCGTCGTCGCCGCAGGCGGCCTGATCGCGATCTGCGACCTGTTCCGCCGCGCCGTGCGCCGCGCCGCAGAGGAGCGCGACCGCGAAATCGCCGAGCGCGACCTGTTCCTCGCCGAGTTCGACCACCGGGTGAAGAACAATTTCGCCCTGGTCCAGAGCCTGCTGGAGCTGCAGCGTCGCCGCAGTCCCGAGCCCGCGACGCAGGAGGCGCTCGGCACCGCGCTTACCCGCGTCGAGAGCATCGCCCGCGCGCACCGCCACCTCTACCGCGGATCGTCGGCCGGCGTGGTCGAGATGCGCGATTACCTGGGCGACCTGTGCGCGGCGCTGGCAGACTCGCTGTTCCTGCACGGCACGATCCAGCTGCGCTGCACGGCCGACGCCACCGCCATGCCGCGTGACCGGGCGGTCTCGATCGGGCTGGTCGTCAACGAGCTGGTGACGAATGCGGTCAAGCACGCCTTCACCGGCCGCGACCGCGGCACCATCGAGGTCAGCTTCCGCAACGACGGCCGCAGCTGCACCCTGAGCGTCGCCGACGACGGCATCGGGACGGACGCGGCCGGCGCCCCGGCGAGCGACGGCGGGCTCGGATCGCGGCTGCTCGATGCCTTCGCGCGGCAAGCAGGCGGCAAGCTCCACACCGACAGCGACCGGACGGGCACGCGCGTGACGCTGGACCTGAGCGAGCGGTAGCCGACATGCGGCAGAGGGTCTGCCGCTCAGGCCAGCGCCTCCAACTGCTCGGCCAGCTCCAGCCAGCGCAGCTCCGCGTCGTCTTTCTCCGCCCGCGCCGCCGCGATCGCCTTCATCAGCTGGTCGAACTTCGCCGGATCGCGCGCGTAGAGCGCCGGATCGGCGAGCAGCGCCTCGTCGCGCGCGACCGCGGCGTCGAGCTCCTCGATCCGCTTCGGCAGCAGCTCATAGTCGCGCTGGTCCTTGTAGCTGAGCTTGGCGCGCCCCGCCGGCTTGGGCGGCGGCGGCAGCGCGGCCTTGCTCGCCGACTTGCCGACCACCCGCACGCGCCGCTTCGCCTCCCAGTCGGCGTAGCCGCCCGGCACCACGTCCACCGACCCCGACCCGTCGAGCCCGAGCGTGACGGTCACCGTCCGATCGAGGAAATCGCGGTCGTGGCTGACGATCATGACCGTGCCCGCATAGTCTGCGATCACCTCCTGCAGCAGGTCGAGCGTCTCCAGGTCGAGGTCGTTGGTCGGCTCGTCGAGCACCAGCAGGTTGGACGGCCGCGCGAACTCGCGCGCGAGCAAGAGGCGCGAGCGCTCGCCGCCCGACAGCGTACCGACCTTTGCGTCGACCAGATTGGCGTCGAACAGGAAGTCCTTGAGATAGCCGACGATGTGCTTCTTGGTGCCCAGCACCTCGATCCACTCGCCGCCATCGGCCAGGACGTCGCGGACCGTCTTCTCGGGCGCCATCAGCTTGCGCTGCTGATCGATGACGATGCCGTCGAGCGTCTGCGCGAGCCGCACGCTGCCCTCGTCCGGCACAAGCTCGCCGGTCAACAGTCGGAGCAGCGTCGTCTTGCCCGCCCCGTTCGCACCGACGATCCCCAGCCGGTCGCCGCGGGTGACGCGCAAGGACAGGTCCTTGATGATCGTGCGCTCGCCGAAGCGCTTGGTCACGCCCTTGGCGTCGATCACCACCTTGGTCTTGGCGTCGTCGGCACCGATCGCGATCGCGGCGGCACCCTGCGGACCCTGCATCGCCGCACGTTCGGCGCGCATCTCCTTCAGCTTGGCGAGCCGGCCCTGGTTGCGGCGGCGGCGGCCGGTGACGCCGCGCTGGAGCCAGTGCTCCTCGATCTTCAGCTTCGCATCGAGCCGCTGGGCGTTGCGCTCCTCCTCCGCATACACCTGTTCGGTCCATGCCTCGAACCCGCCGAAGCCGACCTCGGCCCGGCGGATGGTGCCGCGGTCGAGCCACAGCGTCTGACGGGTGAGCCGCGTCAGGAAGGTGCGGTCGTGGCTGATCACGACGAACGCGCCGGTGAAGCGCTGGAGCCAGCCCTCCAGCCATTCGATGGCGGCGATGTCGAGGTGATTGGTCGGCTCGTCGAGCAGCAGCACGTCCGGCTCCATCGCCAGCGCCCGCGCGATCGCAGCGCGCCGGCGCTCGCCACCGCTCGCGGTCGCCGCCTCGCGCGACAGGTCGATGCCGAGCTGATCGGCGACCGCCTCCACCTCGTGGCGCTCGGGGGCTTCGTCGCCGCTCAGTGCGAAGTCGCGGAGCGTTGCGAACCCGTCCACTCGTGGGTCCTGCTCGAGCAGCACGACGCGGGTACCCGGCACGATCGTGCGCCGGCCCTGGTCGCCCTCGATGGTGCCGGCGATCAGCTTCAGGAGCGTCGTCTTGCCCGCCCCGTTGCGCCCGATCAGCGCGAGCCGATCCCGCTCACCGATGTAGAGGTCGAGATCACGAAACAGCCAGCCCGATTCCTGGACGAGACCGAGCCCTTCATAGGCGAGAGTTGGTGCGGGCATGGCCGCGCGAGCTAACGATTTAGCAAAGCTAAATCGAGCCTAAAGCGCGGCCCGGCCGGCCTCGCTTAAGCGAGGGCCGACGACGCGGCTTTGCCGCGGCGGGCCTCTCACCACCGCTGCTGCCGTCACGGGAGCAAGTCCCGTGACGTCGACCGGGCCTGTTGGCCCGTCGGCCGAGCTTGCGCGTGGCGGTGGCTCGGCATCGGCGCCCCACCGCCGCGCTGCGCCGCCGCGCTGCGTCATTCACAGGCTGTTCAATCCGCCGCCCCTATGCCAACGCCCGACATGACGATGATTTCGGCCGTTTTCCTCCTGCTCGGCGCTCCGCCTGTGCCGCTTGCCGCGCTGCTGCCAGTGTCGCAGCACCGGCGCGGCGACCACGACGACGCGCTGCACGCGCGCAAGCAGGGTCGCCTGCTCCCGGTGGGGGAGATCGAGCGACGGATCGTGCCGCAGATGCGCGGCGCCCGGTACATCGGGTTCGACTTCGATGCGGGCAGCGCGGTTTACACGCTGAAGTTCCTGCGCGAAGGGCATGTGATCTGGGTCAGTGTCGATGGCCGCTCGGGCACGGTGATCGGCCGCGCCGGCGGCTGAGGCGGCGAACAAGGGGAGAAGAGCCGGGATGCGCGTGCTGATCGTCGAGGACGAGCCAAATTTGGGCCAGCAGCTTCGCAACACGCTGGAGGGCGCGGGCTACGCCGTCGACCTCGCGACCGACGGCGAGGAAGGGCACTTTCTCGGCTCGACGGAGGAATATGACGCGATCATTCTCGACCTCGGCCTGCCGGAGGTCGACGGGCTGACGGTGCTCGATCGCTGGCGCAAGGAAGGGCGCGCAGCGCCCGTGCTGGTGCTGACCGCGCGGGACAGCTGGTCGGACAAGGTGGCGGGGCTCGACGCGGGCGCGGACGATTACGTCGCCAAGCCGTTTCAGACGGAAGAACTGATCGCTCGGCTGCGCGCGCTGATCCGCCGCGCGTCCGGTAACGCCTCCGCCGAGCTGACCGCGGGCGACATCCGCCTCGACACGCGCTCGGGCAAGGTCACCCGCGCGGGCGAGCCGGTGAAGCTCACCGCGCAGGAGTACAAGCTGCTGAGCTACCTCCTCCACCACAAGGGCAAGGTGGTCAGCCGCACCGAGCTGATCGAGCACATCTACGACCAGGACTTCGACCGCGATTCGAACACGATCGAGGTGTTCGTGACGCGCATCCGCAAGAAGCTCGGCCAGGACGTGATCACCACCATCCGCGGCCTCGGCTACAGCCTGGACGAGCCGGACGCGCGGCCCGCGGTGTGACGGGCGGACTTCGCCATCCATGCTCAACCGTTTGTTTCGAGTAGCCGTCGAGCTTGTCGAGACGGCGTCTCGAGAAATCTTGAGCGCTGGGCCGACCTCTAGATACGCGCTCTCGACTACGCTCGATCGTTATTCGAGGCGATTGATTGAAGGCGGGTGGACATGACCGACACCGCCACCTTGCCAGATACCCCCCGCGCCTACGTCCGCGTGACCGGCTCGCTGTCGCGGCGCATGATCGTCATCGCGAGCGCGTGGATCATGGTGCTGCTTGCCGGCGGCGGCTTCCTGCTCGACCGGGTGCTCACGTCCGCGATCAGCACCTCGTTTGACGACCAGATCGGCTTTCTGCTCAACACCATGCTGGTGACGGCGGAGATCGGGCCGGAAGGGGAAGTCCGCTTCAGCCGCGAGCTCGCCGACCAGCGCTTTCTGGAGCCCAACTCCGGCCTCTACTACCAGGTGAGCGGCGCGGGGTACGAGACCTTTCCCTCCCGCTCGCTGTGGGACCGGACGCTCCGGGTCACGGGCTCCAAGGCGGACGTCGAACCGCGCCTCTACAACAGCACCGAGTTCCCGGGCGAGAAGCTGCGCGTGATCGAGCGCGACGTGCGCCTGCCGGGCTCGCCGGTGCGCTGGCGCTTCCAGGTCGCCGCCAGCCGTGCCCCGCTCGACGAGCAGATCCTGGTGCTGCGCCGCATCCTGGTGCGCAGCTTCGTGCTGCTCGGCTTCGGCCTGATCGTGATGGTCGCGCTCCAGACGCTCTACGGCCTCCGCCCGCTGCGCACGGTGCGCCTGCAGATCCAGCGAATGCGCGCGGGCAAGTCGACCCGGGTCGAGGGCGACATGCCGGCCGAGATCGCGCCGATGGTGGAGGAGCTGAACGGCCTCATCGCCCACAACGAGCGTCAGGCGGAGGAGGCGCGTCGCCACGCCGGGAACCTCGCCCACGCGCTCAAGACGCCGCTGACCGTCATCATGAACGCCGCCGCGGCGGGCCAGGCGGACCTGTCCGCGACCGTGATCCGCGAGGCGCGAACGATGCGCCGGCAGGTCGACCACCACCTCGCCCGCGCCCGCGCAGTCGGCCGCCGCGGAAGCGCGCATAGCCGGGCGGCGGTGTGGCCGAGCGTCGAGGCGGTCGAGCGCGCGGTCGCCCGTCTTTATCCGAACGCCCGCATCGACGTCGACGGTGCCAAGGACCTGCACGCGCACATCGAGCGACAGGACCTGGACGAGATCCTGGGCAATTTGGTCGAGAATGCCGCCAAGTACGGCGGCGGCAGCGTGTTCGTGACCGTTCGCGCCGAAGCCGGCTTCGTCGAGCTGATGGTCGAGGACGACGGCGCCGGCATTCCGGAGGCGGACCGCATCCGCATCTTCGACCGCGGCGTCCGGCTTGATTCGGGAAAACCCGGCACCGGGCTCGGCCTCGCCATCGTCCGCGACGTGGCGGAGATCTACGAGGGCACCGTCAGCCTGGAGGAGAGCGAGGATCTGGGTGGGCTGCTCGTGCGCTTGCGGCTGCCGCTCGCGACCTGATGTCGCCCGGCGCAGGCCGCGTGACGTTACGCGGCCGCCCGAACCTCCACGTTCAGCTCCCGCATCACCGCCGCGGTGATCGCGAGGCTACGCTTGCGCGCGTCATGGTCGTGGATCGCACTCGTCACGATCAGCTCGTCCGCACCGGTCCGCTCGACGAAGGCGGCAATCTGCCGCGCGACCGTCTCCGCCGATCCGACCGCGGTGCACTGGAGCACATGGTCCAGCATTGCGGCCGCTGGGGGCAGCAGCGTGTCGCGATAGCCGGCGACGGGCGGCGGCAGCTTGATGCCCGTGCCGGTCGTGCGGATCGCGACGAACGCCTGTTGCTGCGAGGTCGCGAGCAGTTCCGCCTCGGCATCGGTGTCGGCCGCAACGACGTTGAACGCCGGCATGAAGTGCGGCCGCGTCAGCGCGGCCGACGGCCGGAAATCCCGGCGATAGATCGCCGCCGCCGCATCGAGCGCGTCGGGCGTGAAGTGCGATGCGAAGGCGTAGGGTAGCCCCAACATCGCCGCGAGCTGCGCGCCAAAGGTGCTCGACCCCAGCATCCACAGCTTGACGTCGGCCCCGCCGCCCGGCGTCGCGTGGATGCCGGTCTGGCCATCGTCGGCGAACAGGCTTTGCAGCTCCAGCACGTCCTGCGGGAAGGCGTCCGGGCTCGTCTCCAGCGTGCGGCGCATCGCGCGCGCGACCCGCCCGTCTGACCCCGGCGCTCGGCCGAGACCCAGGTCGATCCGCCCCGGAAACAGCGCGTCCAGCGTTCCGAACTGCTCGGCGATGACCAGCGGCGCGTGGTTTGGCAGCATGATCCCGCCGGCCCCGATCCGGATCGTCCGGGTCGCCGCGCCCAGGTGGCCGATCACCACCGCCGTCGCCGCGCTCGCGATCCCGGGCATGCCGTGGTGCTCCGCCACCCAGTAGCGGGTGTAGCCGAGCGCCTCGGCGTGGGCGGCGAGGTCGGCGGCGTTGCGCAGCGCCTGCGTCGCGGTGCCGTCCGCCAGAATGGGAACCAGGTCGAGGAAGGAGTAGGGTAGCATGGCCGTGATGTGGGGATGCCCGCGCACGCCGAACAGGGGGCTTTGCTTCGCCGTACCGAAGCGCAGCTTGGCGGGAACGGCGGCGGCGCTGGGACGTCTTGGAACCTGATCCCTGTTATACCGGAGAACGACGATGGCCCGCCTCAAGGCGCTTGCGCTCAACTGCTCGCTGAAGGCGAACGCCGCCGAGAAGAGCTCTACCGACGCGATGATCGCGGTGCTGAAAGGCGCGTTCGCCGAGCACGACGTGGAGATCACCGAGACGGTCCGCGTCGCCGCCTGCGAGATCAAGAACGGCGTGACCAGCAACGAGGGGCCGGACGACGACTGGCCGCTGCTCCGCTCCAAGATCCTGGCGCACGACATCCTGATCTTCGGCGGGCCGATCTGGATGGGCCAGATCAGCAGCGTCGCGAAGCGCGTGCTCGAGCGAATGGATGCGTTCCTGAGCGAGACCGACGAGGCCGGCCGCATGCCGAGCTACGGCAAGGTCGCGGTCGCGGCGATCGTCGGGAACGAGGACGGCGCGCATTTCTCCTCGGCGCAGCTGTTCCAGTCGCTCAACGACACCGGCTGGACCATCCCCGCGGTCGCGGCCTGTTACTGGGTGGGCGAGGCGATGGGCGACAAGGACTTCAAGGATTTCGCCGAGACGCCGGAGAAGGTCGAGAAGACCGCCAAGATGGTGGCGAGCAATGCTGCCCACCTCGCCGGGTTGCTCAAGGACAGCCAGTATCCGTGAGGCCGTCACCCCAGCGTTCGCTGGGATGACGTTACGGCACCAGCACCGTGCTCCCGCGCGTCTCGCCCGCCTCCAGCCCGCGGTGCGCGTCGGCAACCTGCTCCAGCGCAAAGGTCTGGCCGACCTCCGGCCGGATCGCGCCGCGCGCGAGCATGTCCCACACCGACGCGAACCCGGCCGCGCGCTCCTCTGCACTGGTGTAGTAATCGAACATGGTCGGGCGGGTGACGAACAGGGAGCCGTGCTGCGCCAGCGCCCCGAGCCCGATGCCGGTGACCGCGCCCGAGGCGTTGCCGAACGAGGCGATCAGCCCACGGCGCTTCGTCGCCTTCAGCGAGGCGTCCCAACTCGCCTGACCGACCCCGTCGAAGACGACGTCGGCGCCGACTCCGCCGGTGATCTCGCGAACGCGGGCGGCGATGTCGTCCTGGCGGTGATCGAGCACATGGTCGGCACCAGCCGCCAGCACGGCTTCCCCCTTCTCCGCCCCACCCGCAATGCCGATCACGGCCGCGCCGCGCGCCTTCAGCCAGCCGACCAGCAGATGCCCGACCCCGCCCGCCGCCGCCCAGACCAGCGCGCTCTGCCCCGCCGTCACGCGGGCGCAGCGATCGACCAGGAACTCGGTTGTTCCGCCCTTCAGCAGCAGCGCGGCTGCCGTTCGGTCATCGACCGTCTCGGGCAGCGCGATCAGCTCCGCCGCCGGCGCAATCCGCGCGGTCGCATATGCGCCACGGCTCGGGCCGAAGGTCCCGACCCGGTCGCCGACGCTTACCCCGGTCACCTCCGGGCCGATTGCCTCGACCACCCCGACCGCCTCGGACCCGAGCGGCGCGGGCAGCGCGACCGGGTAGAGCCCGGAGCGATGATAGGTGTCGATGTAGTTCAACCCGACCGCGGTGTGGCGCAGCAGCACCTCGCCCGTGCCAGGCGCCGCCAGATCGACGTCGTGCCATTCGATCACCTCCGGACCGCCGGTCCGCTCGATCCTTACCGCGCGTGCCTTCATGCGACGTCCTCCATCCTCAGTAATCGCGCGACACGCGCACGTTGGCGCTCTGCCGCCCGATCGTCGAGATCGAGGAAAGCAGCGACAACCACCGCGTCACCTGAAACTCCAGCCGGGTCGCGGAGTATCCCTGCCCGTCGGAGATGATCTCGGCATAGACCCGCCGCGTGAGATACTTGCCGGCCGCAATCGACGTTCCGGCACCCGTCTGCGGGTCGGCGGGCAGGATGCGCAAGCGGTCGAGCCCGGCCGCGCGCCGCACCGCGTTGATCGGATTGAGCCCGGTGCCGCCGTTCTGGAGCGCCGACACGGCGGCGGCGAGCTGCAGCGCCTCTGGCGCCGACAGGCTGGTGATGGAGGCGCCGAACAGCAGCCGCGACAGCAGCTCGTCCTCCGGTAGCGCGGGGACGGAGGAGAAGCCGATCTCAGGCTTCTCGGCGGTGCCGGTCACCCGGATGGTCGCGTTCAGCCCCTGCACGTTGGCATTGGCGGCGATGTCGAGCGCCGGGTTGGCGGGAACGCTTCCGTCGAAGCGGATGATCCCGCGCTCCAGCTCGAACTCGCGCCCGGCGAACTCATAGTCTCCGCGCACCAGGTTCATGCGGCCGGCGATCCGCGGGTTGGTCGGCTCCCCCGTGATCTTGAGCGCGCCCGACCAGATGCTGTCGAGCCCCAGCCCCCTCACCGTCATCGCATCCGCGATCCGGGCGTCGAGGTCGAGCCGCCAGGGATCGCGGACCTCCTCGTCGTCGTCGCCGCCGGGCACGTTCACTTCGCGGATGTTGAGCCGCGGCAGCGCCGCGACGGACGCGGCCTGACCCAGCCGATAGCGGCCGCGGGTCACCGTCACCTGGCCGGAGATGGTGCCGCCCGACCCGTCCGACTGGAAGCGCAGCGGCCCGCTGACGCTCGCGGCGATATCGTCGCGGCCGATCAGCTGCGCATCGGCCGCCTGCACCGACAGGTCGATGCCGAGCCCGCGGGGACCCGCGAAGTCGAACGCGCCGCTGCCGCTCACCCGGCCGCTGCCACCGTCCTGCGCGGTGAAGCGGTCGATCACCAGCCGCGAGCCGCCGAAGCGACCGCTCGCCGCGACATTGCGGAGCACGGTGCCGGTCACCGTGCTGTCGATCCGGGCATTGGTGGTGCGCAGCGACCCGCGGATTCGCGGCGCGGACAGCCGCCCGCTCACGTCCGCGCCGATCGCGACCGGGCCCGACAGGTCGAACAGCTCGACCCCGGTCAGCCGCCACAAGGTGTCGGCCGGGCCGCTGTAGCGTAGCTGCCCGACCAGCGGCGCTCCGGTCAGGCTCGCCGCGAGTCCGCCGTCCGCAAGCGGGGTCAGCAGCATCTGCCCGCGCCCGATCGTCTGCCCCCCGGACGCCATCACCGCGCGCACGCCGAGCCGGGTTCCGTCGAGCACTCCCGCGATCCCCAAGTCGATCGGCCTGGAGGAGAGCACCAGCCCGGCGCGCGAGAGCCCGCGCACGGTCATGTCGATCGCCCCGGTCGGGCGGGCATCGCTGCGGTCGACGTAGCGGAGCGTCCCGCTCGCGCTGCCGCCCAGCCCCAGCCCCGGATAGCCGAGGTCGAGCACCGACAACGGCATCCGCGCAAGACTCGCCTGCACCGCGACCTCCCCGGCCGTGAAGCGGCCGCCGACCTGCGCCTCGCCACCCGCGAAGCTCAGCCGTACACCCTCCAGCCGCCAGCCGTCGCCGTCGCGCGAAAGCACCGCCGGTTGGGTGAGCGCGATCGGGCGACGATCCACGGTGCCCTGCGCCCGGAGCACGTAGCGATCGGGCGCCACCGCGATCATCGACTGGATCGCGAACGCGCGGCCCCGATTGCCGGCGATCGAGGCACGCACCTCGCCGACCCCGTCCGTCAGCGCGACGTTCGCCGCCAGCCGGCCGAGCGCAAGCCCGCCGTAGCGGAGCCCGTTGGCGGTCACCGTCGCCTCGATCCGGGTGCCGGCGGGGTCGAGCAGCACCGATCCCTCCACCCGCCCGCGCCGCACCCGCAGGCCGTTGTTGAACTGCGCCGCGCGGGCATCGAGCGCGAGGTCGATCCGCTGGACGCTGTTCTCCGGCCGCAGGTCGAGCGCGCCGGTGACGCCGCCGCCCGCGATCGCCAGCCGGCCGGCGAACCCACCCGGCACGATGTCGAGCGCCCCTCGCGCCTGGGTGCCCGCGACGTCGAGCCGAGCGACCTCGATCCGCGCGCCGCCGCCGCGCGGCAGCAGGATCGCGCCCGCGCCGCTGAACGGTCCCAGCCGCGAGCCGCCGGCCGCGGTGAAGGCGAACCCTGCCGCGGTCGGATCGAGGTGCGCGCGCACGTCCGACAGGCCGAGCGCGGCCGCCGGGCTGCGGAACAGAAGGTCGATCGTCGGCCGCTCGATCCGCCCGTCGAGCCTGAGCGTCAGCGGCCCATAGGTCGCCTGGCTGCCCGCGCCTTCGAAGTGGAAGGTGCCGTCGCGGCGACGATAGCCGTTCCCCGACAGCCGTAGCGCGGGCGAGACCAGCCGCAGGTTGCGGAAGTAGAGCACGCCGTCGGCGCCGCGCTCCAGTCCGGTCAGGATGCGCGGCAGCCCGCCGGTCAGCGAGCGGAAGAAGGCATTGTCGAGCCGCACCACGCTCGCCGCCCCCGTGCCCACCACGCGCGTGCCGCGGCCGTTCGGGCCCGGAACGACCGACAGCCGCGACTGCACGTCGACCAGCCCGATCCCGGGTATCAGGTAGCGACGCAGCCCGCCGGTCAGCCCCACGTCGTAGCGGCCGGTGCGCAGATCGACGAACAGGTCGATCGCGCCGCTCAGCCTGTCGGAGGTGAGGCGCAGCGCACTGCCGGTGAGGTCGCGCGTACTCACCTTCAGCGCGCCCGCCACCCGCAGATTGCGGAGGATCCCGCCCGCCACGTCGCCGACGCCGGTCACGCGCGCGGCGCTGAAGGTGATCGGCACCGTCACCGGGGCGGGCGACAGCCGCCCGCGTCCGCCTGCGCGCACGCCCTCGAACCCGGTACGATCAAAGGCGAAGCGATCGGCGCTCAGCCGGTAGTCGAACGCGGCACGCGCGAACGGCCCATCCAGGATAGCACGCAGCGCGATGCTCCGTCCGGTCATGTTGTTGAACAGCGCGGGGGGTTGCAGCAGCCGCGCGGCGATCCGGACGTTCCGGTAGCTGCTCTCGCCCAGATCCAGCTCGCCCGTCAGCTCGGCGGCGATCGCGGCCGAGCGCAGCGACAGCGTGCCGTCGAGCCGCCGGTTGGCGAGCGTCGCCGCCCCGCTCACCAGCACAAGCGGCGCGGTCAGCCGCTGCAGCTTGCCGCGCGTGATCGTGGCCGGCGCGATGCTTCCCGCCAGGCCGTAGCGGCCCTCGTCGACCGACAGCCGGACGTCGGCGATCCGCCGCCCGTCCGCGTCGAGGCGCGCCGCGCCCTGCCAGCGCCGCCAGTGCCCATCGCCGTGGACCTCCAGCGCGAGCGGCTGGGCGATCCCGGCGGCGCGCGAGAGCACGCCGCCCGCCGCACCGGCCGCGCTCACGTCCAGGTCGAAGCGGTTGCGATCGGGATCGGCATCGAGCCGCAGGCGGACGCGGTCGCTGCCCTGCGCCACCGCAGCCAGATCGACCAGCGCGCGACCGGCGCGCACGTCCGCGCGCCCGACGAGCGACGCGCGACGCACGCCGCCGGCGAGCGCGGGACCGAGCATCAGCCGATCGACCCGGAGTTCCCCCACCCGGATGTCGAAGGCGGGCAGGATCGCCCGCCGCCGGCCGCTCGGCCGCGTCCGCGGCAACCGCTCGAGCGTCGCGGCCGGCACGTGGAGCCGGCGGATGTCGAGCCGGTTCGACGCCCAGGCGAACGGCCGCCAGTCGAGCTCCGCGCGCGGCGCCCGGAACATCACCCCGTCCAGGTCGGCGATGCGCACGTCGATCAGCGTCGCCTTGCCGTACAGCGACCCCTCGATCCGGCCGATCGTGTAGCGCATCCCGTTGCCGGGCCGCAGCGCGGCGATGCGGTCGGCGACGAAGCGGTGGCCGAGCTGCGTATCGAGCAGCGCCGCCGCCGCGATCGCGGCCGCGACCAGCAGCAGCAGCGCGGTCAGCGTCCGCCGCAACCAGCGCCGCCGCGGTCGCTCCGCCGCGGTTGGCGGCGCCGCCTCTGCCTCGTCGGCCTCCGTCAAAACGCCTGTCCAAGCGACACCGACACGGCGATCCGCGAGTCGCCCCGCTGCGGGTTGAGCGGCGTGCCGACGTCGAAGCGGATCGGCCCGAAGTTGGAATAGTAGCGGAAACCCAGTCCGGCGCCGTAGCGGAAGCCGGAGAAGCGCGGCAGGGCATCGGTGTAGATGTTACCGCCATCGAGGAAGGGCACGATCCCGAAATTACCGAAGGCCCGCACCCGCGCCTCCAGCGCGAACTCGGTCAGGCTCCGCCCGCCGATCGGATCGTTGTTGGGATCGCGCGGCCCGATCGATTGATAGCCATAGCCGCGCACGGACGCACCGCCACCGGCGTAGAAGCGCCTGGACGGCGCCACCGCGTCGCGCGGCGCGCCGAGGATCGTGCCGAGCCGCACGCGCCCGGCGAGCACCACCGACGAGCTGACCGGGTGATAGGCGCTCGCGTCGAGCTGCGTGCGGGTATAGCCGAAGGCGGTGCCGACCAGCGACAGCTCCGGGCTGATCCGCCCGCCCAGGCGAAACCCGCGCGTCGGATTGAGCAGGTCGTCCGATCCGTCATAGGTCAGGCTCGTCGGCAGCGCGCCGATGAAGTAGGTCCGCCGCCGCGGTGCGCCGGTCGAGACGATCACGTCGCGCTCGTCGGTCGCGACCAGCTCGGCGCCGAGCGACCAGGTCCACGCCTTCTGGAAGAAGATGTTGGTCTGTCGCTCCAGCGTGCCCGACAGCTGCACCGTGTCGGCCTCGTACGCGTCCCGCTCGGTGTGGGCGACCGCCGTCTGGATCGTGAGAACCCGGTCGCGTCCGCGGTAGTTGTTGCGACGAAAAGTGATCGCGCCCAGCTGCTCGCGCGTGCCGAGCACGCCGCGCACCGTCAGCGCGCCCTCCGGCGGAAACAGGTTGCGGTGGGTCCAGCTCACCTCCGCGCGCGCGCCCTCCCCCGTGCCGTAGCCGAGCTCGCCCGCAATCGTCCGCGGCGGGGCGGGTTCCAGATCGACCGCGACGTCGACGGTGCCGGGCGTGCTGCCATCGACCGGCTCGACCCGCGCGGAGGAGACGAGCCCGGTCTGCACCAGCGCGCGGCGCAGGTCGACCAGCGCGGAGGCACTGTACGGCTGGCCGGGCGTGAAGCGCGCGATCTCCTGCACGTGGCGCGGCCCGAACACGCGGACCTGGTCCATGCGGATGCGTCCGAAGCGCCGTTCGCTGCCCGGCTCGACGGGAAGGGTTAGCGTGGCGGTGCGGCTCGCGCGGTCGACAACGATCTCGCTCTCGCCGACCCGCCCGAACGCGAAGCCCTGCTCGCCGACGGTGGCGCGCAGCCGCTCCTCGGCGGCGGCGACCGCATCGCTGTTGACCGGCGCTTCGGGCGCGAGATCAAAGGCACGGGTGAGGGCCGCCGACTTGTCGCCCGCCGCCTCCACGCCGGCCAGCGTCACCTGGTTGAAGCGGTACAGCGCACCCGGCTCCACCTCCAGCGTGACCGCGAGCGTCTGCCCGCGCGGCTCCACCCGGGTCGCAACCCGCGCGTCGTAATAGCCCTCGGCGCGGAGCAGCTCCTGGAGCAGCGTGCTGTCCTCCCGCGCGCGGCGGTCGATCTGCGCGGCGTTGGCTGGATCGCCGCGGTTCGCGCGGAGCGTGGACGCCGCGTTGAAGCGCTGGAGCAGCAGCGGACTGCCGACCCCGTCGATGCCGGCGAGGGCATAGTCGTAGCGGACCTCCGCCCCGACCTGCGCACCCGCTGCCGCATCGGCAGCGTCGTCCACCGGCGCCTTCGCCAGGTCCGGCCAGTCGACCCCGATGCCGGGCAGGTCGGCGAGCGGCGCATCGGGATCGAGCCCGTCGTCGGCCGGTGGCGGCGGCACGTCTTGCGCGTGCGCAGGAAGCGGCAGGAGCGCGAGCCAGGCGGCGGCCAGTACGCGGTGCCGGCAGGCAGGCCCGAACATGACCGCCACCTCTAGCCCGCCGGGGCGGTGCCGGACAATGGCTTAGTAGCTCAAGGTTGCTGGAAGGCGCCGAGTGCGCGACTTCAGTGCACGGTGCCGATCGCTTCGTCGCTCGCCAGCACGACGATCAGCCGCTCGATCTGCCGCCAGCGCGCGAAGTGGACCGCGTTGCCAAGGTCGCGGCTCCGATCGGCGCGGGCCGCCGCCTCGAACCCGGCGTCGTCGCCGAACCCGTCGATGAGGGCGCGGGCGTCGGAGAGGACGGCCTGGTCGGTGAGGATCGGAAGGGCGGCAGCGAACGGATCGTCGAACAACATGCGAGGACTCCAACAAGCCGCGTGCCAGAAGTCGCGAACGGCCGATTGCCGCGCCTCACGAACCTTAACGCGCTTCGCACCCCTGTTCCGGCCGTCCCGGATCGGGAGAGGTGGCGTCCTCGTGCGGGACATGGCACAGCGCGCGTCATGTCGCCTCCCCCCTCCCGCTCGCCGCACGGCGCCGGTGCGCCGATCACGCTTGCCCTCCTGATCGGCACGGGTGTGGGCCTCGCCTTTCGCCAGCCCACGATCGGCTTTCTGGGCGGGCTGGCCGTCGCGGTCCTGATCGGCGTGCTGTTGTGGCGGCGTGACGCCTAGCGGAGCACGCGGCCGGCGATCGAGGCCAGCCGCTCGACCATTACGGGGTCACGTGCCGAACGCGGCGTGATGATCGCGGTGTCCAGGTTGGCGTCGATCGGCGACGCCGCCCGCTCCGCCGGCAACGCGGCGAGCAGGTCCGCGCCCAGCGTCCGCGCCCGCGCCGTGTTGGCGCCGACCTGCGCCAGCACCTGCGCGACGTCGACGCCCTCGCCCTCGTGCCAGCTGTCGAGGTCGGTCACCATCCCGACCAGCGCGTAGGGCAGCTCCGCCTCCCGCGCGAGCCGGGCCTCCGGCATGGCCGTCATGCCGATCACGTGGGCGCCCCAGCTCCGGTACAGCCGGCTCTCCGCGCGGGTGGAGAACTGCGGACCCTCCATCGCGAGGTAGGTGCCGCCGCGATCCGCCTCCGGCATCGCATCCGCGAGCAGCGCCGACAGCCGCGGGCAGACCGGATCGGCCATGGAGACGTGCGCGACGAGTCCCGGGCCGAAGAAGCTCGACGGCCGCCCCTTGGTCCGATCGATGAACTGGTCGACGATCGAGAAGCTGCCGGGCGGCCGCTCCGCCACCAGCGAACCGACGGAGGAGATCGCAACGACGTCGGTGCAGCCGACCAGCTTCAGCGCGGCGATGTTCGCACGCGCGTTGATGTCGCCGGGCGGGATGACGTGCCCGCGCCCGTGCCGCGGCAGGAAGGCGACGTCGACCGCCCCCACCCGTCCGCGGAAGATCGCGTCGGATGGCGCACCCCACGGCGTCTCCACTCGCTCCCACGCGCCCGCCAGTCCCGCGATATCGTAGAGCCCGGAGCCCCCGATGATCCCGATCGTCCAGCCGGTCACACGGCTTGCCGGCGCGCCACGAACAGGAAGTAGAGCAGCAGCCCGACGACGTTCCAGCCGAGGAACCACAGCTGCGTCGTGCTCGGCAGGCTGATGAACAGGTAGGCGCAACCGACGATCGCGCCCGCGCCCACCACCCAGGCGGCCGGGGCTCGGAACGGCCGCGCCATGTCGGGCGCCCGGCGACGCATCACCAGCATGCAGACCGCGACGGCGGCGAAGGCGGTGAGCGTGCCCGCGTTCGCCAGCGCCGCGATTGCGTCGATCGGCAAGAAGCCCGCGAACAGCATGACGATCGCGGCGGTGAACAGCGTTATGCGGACCGGCGTGCCCCGCGCCGACACGCGCGCCAGGCTCTCCGGCAACAGCCGATCCCGCGCCATGACGAAGAAGATGCGGCTCTGCCCGTAGAGGAAGGCGAGGATGACGGTCGGCAGCGCAATCACCGCCGATCCGGCCAGGAAGCGCGCCGCCCCGGGCTGGCCGATCTCGCGCAGGATCAGCGCCAGCGGCTCCGGGCTGTCGGCGAAGCGGGTGTAGCTGAGCGCGCCGACGGCCGCGACCGCGACGATCATGTAGATCGCGACGCACGCCGCCATCGATCCGACGATCCCGATCGCGAGGTCGCGGCCCGGATTCTTGGTCTCCTCCGCCGCGGTCGAGATCGCGTCGAAGCCGTAGAAGGCGAAGAAGATGATCGCCGCCGCCGCCATCACTCCGCGCTCCACCCCGTCGGCCGACAGGTGCTTGGCGAAGCCGAAGGGGGAGAACGGCTCGAGCCGCGCGCCGTCGAAGTACGGCAGGGCGACGCCCACGAACACCGCGAGCGCGATCACCTTCACGACGACCAGCACCGCATTCAGAGTCGCGCTCTCCTTGGTGCCGAGCATCAGCAGCCCGGCGACGACCGCGACGATGACCAGCGCGGGCACGTTCACGCCCCAGCTCGCCACCGCCCCGTCGGCCATCGTCGGTCCGTGGGTCAGCGCGTCCGGGAGCGCCAGGCCGAGCCCCGCGAGAAAGCCGGTCGCGTATCCCGACCAGCCGACCGCGACCGTCGCCACCACCAGCGTGTACTCGGCGAGCAGCGACCAGCCGACCACCCAGGCGAACACCTCCCCCAGCACGGCGTAGCTGTAGGTGTAGGCGCTGCCCGACACCGGCATCATCGTCGCCATCTCGGCATAGGCGAGCGCCGCGCACGCGCAGATCAGGCCGGCGACCGCGAACGACACGATCACCGCCGGCCCGGCGCGATCGGCGCCGACCCCGATCAGCGTGAGGATGCCGGTGCCGACGATCGCGCCGACGCCGAGCGCGACCAGATGCGGCCACGACAGCGTCCGCGCGAGCTGATGCTCGGCCGCCATTTCGCTCGGCGGCACGATCGCCTTGCGCCGGAACATCCCACTCGCCACGCCTGTCTCCCCGCCTGTTCTGGTTTGCGCGGGACGGTAGCGGCGTGCGGGAGGGATCGCCAGTGTGGCAGGCCCCTCAACTCCGTTCGTCCTGAGTAGCCGCTGAGCGAAGTCGAAGTGGCGTATCGAAGGGCCGGTTGCGCGGGGAACAGATGCCTCGATACGCGCCTTCGCCTACGCTCAGTCGCTACTCAGCACGGACGCCGAATCAAGCTTCCTTTCGCCGACTGCTGCTCCGCAGCGCCAGCAGCCCCACTGCCAGCCCGGCAACCGCCACCCCCTTCACCAGCTTCGGCCGGCGCGCCGCGGCGGTGTAGAGGCTCACCTGCCGGCCCGTATTGACGTCCGATCGCTCCCGTCCCGAGCGGGCGGGCGCGAACAGGTTGGACGGCTGCGGCTGCGTTTTGGCCGGATCGATGAAGGTGGTTGCGGCAATCGGCGCCAACCGCTCGAAGACGCGCGGGAAATGCTCGGCGAACAGCGCCTGCGCGCGCCCGCCGCCCCCGACCGTGATCTGGCGCCGCGGGGTGACCGCGGCGTCGAGGATCGCGTCCGCCACCAGTTCGGGCGCATACACCGGCGGCGGGATCAGCCCGTGCCCGCCGACATGGTTGGCGGCGTGGTCGGCGATCGGCGTGTCGATCCCCGACGGCTTGACCAGCGTCACCGATACCGGCGTCCCCGCCGCCTCCAGCTCGATCCGGAGCGACTCGACATAGGACTGCACCGCCGCCTTGGAGGCGGCATAGGCGCCCATGACCGGGCTCGGCATGTCGGCGACGATCGAGGCGACGGTGATCAGCGCGCCGCGGCTCTCCGCCAGGTGCGGGATCGCCGCCAGGCAGCCGTTGACGCAGCCGAAGTAATTGGTCTCGATCAGTCGCCGATGCTCATCCTCCGGCGTGTCGATCAGCGCCGCATAGATCGTCACGCCCGCGTTGTTGACCCAGGTGTCGATCCGCCCCCAGCGCGCCACGGCCGCCGCCGCCGCGGTCTCCACCGCCGCCCGGTCGCCGACGTCGGCGACGGCGTAGGACGCGCGATCGCCGAGCTCCGCGGCGATGCGGGCGAGCGCCGCCTCGTCCCGCGACACCAGCAGCACGGCCGCGCCCGCCGCCGCCGCCTTCCGCGCGGTGACCAGCCCGATGCCGGAACTGGCGCCGGTGATGACGATGACCTGCTCGGCAAGCGGCTTCAGCTTCGGCTTCATGGTGGCTCCTGGACGATCCGTCCGCTTCCGAACGCGCGGGCGCCGCCAAAGTGGCGGCGGCTGGTCGCACTTCCTACCTCCATCGGCGATGCTGCTCCTCGCCCTCGCCGCGCTCACTGCCCAGGCGTCACCGGTCACCGCGCCGCCGCCGACCCTTCGCGCCGACCCCTTCTACGCCAAGCATGTCGCGGTCGCGGGCCTGCCGATCCTGTCGTCGGCCAAGGTGCCGGACACTGCGCTGATCGCTGCGCAGTCGATCGTCGCCGAGATGCTGGAGCACCGACCCGATATCGCCCGCACGATGCAGGCGATGGGCGTCCGCGTCGCCGTAATGGCGCAGGACGAGTCGACCACCGACCTGCCCGAGCAGCGCGGCTGGACGCGCCCCGCGCGCGACGACCCGCGCCTCACCCGCTGCGAGCGCAAGCACTATGACGCCCGGATCGGGCGGCTCACCGACCGGCAGTACTGGAATTGGCGCGCCCGCGGGATGGGCGGCGTGTTCACCAGCGCCGCGGCCGAGGACCTGCTGGGACAGCGGACCTCGCGCTACTACGGCGAGACCACTTTCGTGCACGAGTTCGCCCACACCATCCACCATGCGCTGCGCCACGCGGGCGACCCGCTCGCCGGCCGAATCGAGCAGGCGTACCGCGCTGCGCTCGCGGCGGGGCGCTGGCGGGGCGAGTATGCGATGACGACCGCGGACGAGTACTGGGCTGTCGGCACGCAGCTGTGGTTCAATTCGAAGCGGCTGGTGGTGGTCGATGGCCGCCGCATCCTCAGCCACCAGGGTCTCGCCGCCTACGACCCCGCGCTCTACGCCGTGCTGGGGACGGTCTACGGCGACCGCCACCGGCTCTCGGCTGATCCCTTCTACCTGTCACCGGCGCGCATCCCTGCCGGTCCGCCGCCGGTCAGCACGGCCGAGGTGTGCTGACCCGCTTGACAGCGCGGGCGCCCGCCGCCGACCATACGCCCGGTCGCGAGGGCGTGTGATGACGGCGTGGTGGCGGATCGTGGGTGCGGGGCTGGCGCTGTTGACGTCGGCGCAGAGCTACTATCCGCCGCAGCACACCGCCCCGCCCCCGCCGCTGTTCGCCCGCGCGACCCCGCAGGAGGTGCAGGCCGCCGCCGACGGCGGCACGCAGCTCGAGCATGACCGACCGGCGCGCTGGTCGCTCGCCGAGCACCGCCGGCTCGCCAGCGCGCTCGCTGGCGTGAAGCCGGGGCGCAAGGGCGTGGTCGACGCCTATGTACTCTCCGTCGCGCTCGACAGCGATCCCGTGTTCGGGCGCGAGGCGCGGGAGGCGGCAACGGTGCTCGCCCGCCGCTACGACGCCGCCGGGCGCACGATCGTGCTCGCCGGCTCGGACGGCTCGGCGGAGAGCAGTCTGCCGCGCGGCGCACCGGCCAACATCGAGGCCGCGCTCGCCCGCATCGCGGAGGTCATGGACGCCAAGGAAGACGTGCTGGTGCTCTACACGACCAGCCACGGTGCCCCGCTCGGTGTCGTCTACAACGACGCCGACCACGGCTATGGCGCGATCAGCCCGGCCCGGTTGTGGAGCCTGCTCGGCACGCTCGGCATCGCCAACCGGCTCCTGTTCGTCTCCGCCTGCTACTCGGGCGTGTTCGTGCCGCTGCTGTCGGGCGACACCAGCATCGTCGTGACCGCCGCCTCAGCCGAGCGCTCCTCGTTCGGCTGCGTCAGCGACAACGACTGGACCTTCTTCGGCGACGCCATGGTCAACCACGGCCTGCGCAAGCCGGTGCCGCTCGCCGCCGCGGTCAAGGAGGCGACCGACCTGATCGCCAGGTGGGAGGGCGAGGGCCGCCTGCTCGCCTCCGAGCCGCAGGTCAGCATCGGCGCGGGCACGGCCAAGTGGCTGGCGGCCCTGGAGGCGCGCAGCCCCAAGGTGGCGACCCCACCTGTCGGCCGCCCGGCGATCGCGTCGCTCGCGGCGGTGCCGGCCGGGCGATAGCGGGATTGCGCTCGCGTGGCGGTTAAGCGATGCCGCGGGCCATGCCGGACCAAGCACCCGACGTCGTCACGCTAGCGCAGGCGCTGCTCCGCGAGGAAAGCGTCACGCCCGCGCGCGGCGGCGTGTTCGACGTGCTCGAAGCGGCCCTCACAGCGCTCGGGTTTGCCGTTGATCGCTTCGTGGCCGGCGAGGCGCCGGATGGCCCGGTCGAGAACCTCATCGCGGTGCGCGGGTCGGGCGGCACGCACCTCACCTTCGCCGGGCACGTCGACGTCGTGCCCCCGGGCAACGGCTGGACGAGCGGCCCTTGGGAGGGGGAGGTTCGCGGCGACCTGCTCTACGGCCGCGGCGCGGTGGACATGAAGGGCGCGGTCGCCGCCTTTGTCGCGGCCTGCGCCGACGCGCCCGCGACCGGCACGGTCAGCCTCCTCATCACCGGTGACGAGGAGGGGCCGGCGGTCCACGGCACCCGCGCGCTGATCGAGCGCATGGCGGCGCGCCGGCTCCGCCCCGATTGGTGCCTGGTCGGCGAGCCGACTTCGGCTCATCGGCTCGGCGACACGATGAAGATCGGGCGGCGCGGCTCCGTCAACATCTGGGTCGAGGTGCCCGGGCGGCAGGGCCACGTCGCCTACCCGCATTTGGCCGACAACCCGATCCCCAAGCTGGTCGCCGCGCTCGTCGCGATCGACGCGCTGGTGCTGGACGAGGGCACCGCCTGGTTCCAGCCGTCGAACATTGAGGTGACGGACCTGGCGGTCGGCAACACGGCCACCAACGTCATCCCGGCAGCAGCCCGCGCGCGGCTGTCCATCCGCTTCAACGACCGGCATCGCGGCGAGGCGCTGATCGAACGCATCCGCGCTGTTGTCCTTACCCACGCCCACGACGCGCAGGTGCGCGGCGTCGTCTCGGGCGAGGCGTTCCTGACCACGCCGGGCGCGCTCTCCGCGCTGGTTGCCGACGCGGTCCGGGCGGTGACGGGGCTCACGCCCGAGCTCTCGACGACCGGCGGCACCTCCGACGCCCGTTTCCTCTCGGCGGTGTGTCCAACGGTCGAGTTCGGGCTGCTGAACGCGACCATGCACCAGCGCGACGAGGCGGTCGCGGTTGCCGACCTGCGCGCGCTGGAGCGGATCTACGCGGGGGTGATCGCCAGGGCGCTCGCTTAACTCCCCTCCCTTTACCGGGAGGGGAGCCCGTTACCGCACCCGCCTGAGCACGATGTAGAGCGCCCCCGTGCCGCCATGCCGCGGGTGAGCGCCGCGCACCGCCGCGATCCGGTCGCCGTGACGCGACGCGGCCAGCCAGTCGCCCACGGCCGCGCGGATCGCGCCGCGCTTGTGCGGCCGCTCCGATTCACGCGCGGGCGGCTTGCCGGTGATCAGCAGGATCACCCGGTCCCCCGCCGCGAGCGCGCTCCCCAGCGCGTCGTCGAGCAGGTGATAGGCCGATTGCAGCCCATGCCCGTGCAGGTCGACCGTGCGATCGGGCGAGACCAGCCCGCGCGACAGCCGCCGGTCCCACCCGCCGTCGAGCGTCGCGACTGCCGCGGGCGGCTTCGGCGACTTGTGGCGCGCGGGCAGCGGCGGGACCGGTGCGGCTTTGGTGACCTGAACCGTCGGCGCTGCACTAGGCACGGCAGGCGCAGCGACGGGCCGCGGCCCCTCCAGTGGGCGGACGCCCGCCATCACCCGCCGCCACAGCGCGGCCTCGTCAGGGCTGAGGCGTCGCTCCGCCACCGCGGCCCTCCGCCGTCAGTCGGGCGAGCGTGCCGACGGGGAGCAGCAGGAACGCGGTGCCGCGCGCCGCCATGCCGCCCGCGATCGCCCGCGCCTCGTCGCCTGCGCCCCAGAAGGTGTCGACGCGGTTCGCACCCTTGATCGCGCCGCCCGTATCCTGCGCAATCCACAACCCGTTCGCATCCGCGCGGTCCATCGACAGCAGCACGGGTGCGCCGAGCGGCACGAACCGCGTGTCGACCGCGATCGACGCGCCGCCCACCACCGGATAGCCCATCGCACCGAGCGGCCCCGGCCCGGTCAACTCACGGAAGAACACGAAGCTCTTGTTCTCGCGCATGATCGCACGGCCCTGCTCCGGATTGGCGCGCAGCCACCCCATCAGCCCCTGCATCGATGCCTGGGTCGGCCCGATCAGCCCGCGCTGGCGCATCAAGGCTCCGATCCCGGTATAGGCGCGGCCGTTCTGGTTGTCGTAGCCGATCCGCATCACGCCGCCGTCCGGCAGGCGCAGCCGACCCGAACCCTGGACCTGTAGGAAGAAGAACTCGACCGGATCGGCGGCATAGGCCAGCACCGGCGCGCGCCCGTCGAGCGAGCCTTCCTCGATCTGCGTCCGGTCGTCATAGGGGACGAAGGCGGTGCCCTGCACCTTGCCGCGCACCCGCTTGCCCTTCAGGTCATCGGAGAAGAGGACGAGATCGACCTCCACCAGGTCGCGTGGCCGCGCGTAGATTGGGGTCTGATAAGCGCCGCCGCGGGTGCGCGCGCCGGCGATCTCGGGCTCGTAATAGCCGGTCGCGAAGGCGCGGCCGTCACCGACCTGGACCGCCTCGAACCAGCGCCCGAAGAAGCCGACCGGGTCGGCGTCCGCGCCGCTGCGCGCCGCGTCGCATGCCGGCTGCCAGTCGGCGCCGCGGGTCAGCCCGCTCGAGTCCGTCCGGCGGACGAGTCCCGGGCAGGAGGTGCGAAAAGCGGTGAGCGCGGCCGCCGCTCGCTCGGCGGTGAGCGGCAGCGCGGCAACCGCGGGACCGGCGACGACGCCGGCGGCGGCCGCACTGGTCACGCCCGCAGGCGGGGTCGCGGCCGGCATCGGCGCAATCGGTGTCGCTGGTGTTGGTGCGCGCACGGGCACGCTGGTGGAGGGATGGGGGGCGACTCCCGGGCGCGGGCTGCTCGGGGCCGGCCGCGCGACCGGCGCCGCGCCCGGGGTTGAGGCGGGCGGCACCATGCTCCCGGAACAGGCCGACAGCAGCCCCGCCGCCAGCACGACACTCATCAGACGCATGGACGCCCCTTTTAGCGATAATGGCGTCGCACTAGCGAGCAGCGCTTGTAGTGAAACGCCGCGCGAGACGAGAGCCGCGCCTCACGCCTCGTCGGTATCGGCGAGCTTCCAGTTCGGATCGTCGCTCTTCAGCGTGCGCTGGAACGTCCAGGCATCGTGGGTCTCGACCGCGTCGGTCAGCGACCCCGCGATCACCGCGCCGTCCTTGTCGCGCGTAACCGCGGCGATGTCGGCATCGAAGCGCACGGTGATGCGCGCGGTCCGGCCGGCGACGCTCGCCTCGCTGATCTGGGCGCGCTCGATCGAGACCAGACGGTTGTCCAGCGTCTCGCCCGCCGCCTCGCGCGCGTCGATCGCCGCGAAGAACTCGCTCCGGACCTCGTCCTCGACCAGCCACTGAAGCGTCTCGCGGTCGCCAGCCCAGAACGCCTCCATGATCATCCGGTACGCGCCCTTGGCGCCCTCGACGAAGGCGGCGACGTCGAACGAGGGGTCGGCGGCGACGATCGCGCGCAATCCCGCTTCCGCCCCGCTGTCGATCGCCCGCGGCGCACTCTCGCGAACCTCGCTCGGCACGTCCACCGTGCGCGCGACGGGGCGGACCGGCGCGCCCTCGGCCGGCTTCACCAGCGGCTGCTCATGGCCTGTCTTCTTGCCGAGCACCGAATACAGCCGCAGCGCCAGGAACGCGGCGACCATTGCGAGCAGGATGACGTACAGCACTGATCCTCCGAATTCGGCTAGGCCGACAATATAGTCCGGGCGGGGCCCACATACAAACGTCCGGGCCCCGGGCGTTGTGTCGAGGTGGGCCCTTTGCTAGGCGCGGCCCTCATCATTGTCGCCGCCGCCCCGCCAACGCTCCGGCGGCGCCAAGCGTTGCACAAGGGGATCATCATGGCAGACGAACAATTTGGTGCCGCGGGCGGGCCGCTGACCAATGGCGAGGATACCGCGCCGGTCGCGGGCGTCATCTCGCAATATGTGAAGGACCTGTCGTTCGAGAACCCGAACGCACCCGCCATCTACCAGCTGCCCGGTGCCCCCAAGATCGACGTCGGCTTCAACATCGGCGCAGCCAAGGTCGGCGACGACCTGCATGAGGTGGTGCTGAAGATCGACGTGCGGGCGGAAACGGAGGACGGGCAGGTCGCGTTCGTCGTCGACCTCACCTTTGCCGGGCTGTTCGGGCTGCGCAACATCCCCGACGAGCACCTCCAGCCCTTCCTGCTCGGCGAAGCGCCCCGCATTCTGTTCCCGTTCGCCCGCCGCGTGGTCGCCGACACGGTGCGCGACGGCGGCTTCCCGCCGCTGCTCCTCGACCCGATCGACTTCGGCCAGCTCTACCTCCAGCAGCTCGCGCAGCAGACCCAGCTCGCCGAGGGCGAGCCGGCCGGGCAGGCCTGAGGATATCCACCGCTCCGTTCGTGCTGAGTAGAGACTGAGCGCAGGCTAAGGCTCGTATCGAAGCATCGCCCTGTGCCATGTCCTTCGATACAGTGCCAGGTGAACGATGCCCCGCATCTTTCGGGATCGTCTGGGAGACGATCCGACCTGGCACTCTTCGACAGGCTCAGCGGCTACTCAGGACGAACGGATGTGCTCGTGGCTCTGACACAATGAACCTCGCCCGCGCGCTCGGCTCGATCGGCGGCCTGACGCTTGCCAGCCGCGTGCTCGGGCTGGTGCGCGACTCGCTGTTCGCGCGCTTCGTGGGTGCGGGGTTCGCCTCCGACGCCTTCTTTATCGCCTTTCGGCTGCCCAACATGTTTCGTGCGCTGTTTGCGGAAGGGGCGTTCTCCGCCGCGTTCATCCCGATGTTCAACCGCAAGGTGGCGGAGGCCGGCGACGATCTCGCCCCCGGCATCGCCTTTGCGGAGGCCGCGCTCGCCATCCTGCTGCCGATCCTGATCATCATGACCGCGGCGATGATGATCTTCGCGGTCCCGGTCGTCTGGCTCCTCACCTTCGGCTTCGGCGAGGGTCGCGATGACCAGTTCGCCACCGCGGTCGAGTTCTCGCGGATCACCTTTCCCTACCTGCTCTGCATCAGCCTGGTCTCGCTGCTCGGCGGCATCCTCAACTCGATCGGCCGCTTCTGGGTCAGCGCGGCCGCGCCGATCCTGCTCAACCTGACGCTGATCGTCGCGCTGCTGTTCTTCCACGCGCCCGGCGATCCGATCGCGACCGCGCGGACCCAGTCGATCGCGGTCACCGTCTCGGGCGTGCTTCAGCTCGTCTGGCTGATCGTCGCGACCCGCCAGGCCAAGGTGACGCTGCGCCTCCGCCGCCCGCGCCTGACGCCCGACGTGAGGAAGCTGCTCGCGCTGATCTGGCCGGCCGCGGCGGGGGCCGGCGCCGTGCAGTTCAACCTGGTCGTCTCAACCGCGCTCGCCGCCTCGCTGCTCCCGGCGGGCGCCGTGTCGTACATCTACTATGCCGATCGCTTGAACCAGCTGCCGCTTGGCCTCATCGGCATCGGACTCGGCACCGTCCTCCTCCCGACCATCACCCGCCTGCTCGGCCGGGGCGACGAGGAAGCGGCCATGGCGACCCAGAACCGCGGGCTGGAGCTCGCGCTGTTCCTCACCCTCCCCGCCACCGTCGCTCTGGTCGCGTGCGGCACCCCGATCGTCGCCGCGCTCTTTCAGCACGGCGCCTTCACGCCTGCCGACACGATTTCCTGTGCACAGGCACTCGCCGCCTTCTCGCTCGGCCTGCCCGCCTACATCCTGGTCAAGGTGCTGACCCCCGGCTTCTACGCGCGCCACGACACCCGGACGCCGGTGCGATTCGCGACCTGGGCGATCGGCGTGAACCTCCTGCTCAACCTCGCGCTGATCGTGCCGTTGCAGCAGGTCGGCCCGCCGCTCGCGACCGCGATCGCGTCCTGGGTCAACGTCGCGCTGCTCTACCGCGAGCTGCGCCGCCGCGGCCACTTCATACCCGACGCGCAACTTGTCCGGCGAGTCCTGCGCCTCGCCGCCGCGGCGCTGGTGATGGGAGCGGCGCTGTGGTTCGCCGACGATCTGCTCGCCCCCTACACCACCGGCGACCGGCTGGAGCGGACCGGCGCGATGGTGGCGCTGGTCAGCGGCGGCATGCTCGTCTACCTCGCGGCGGCGTTCGGCCTGCGCGCCTTCTCCGTCGCCGAACTAAGAGCGCTCGTGCGCCGCCGCGCCTAACTCCACAGGAACCCGTCCCATGCGCGTCGTGTCCGGCATCCAGACCACCGGCAACCTCCACCTCGGCAACTATCTGGGTGCCATCAAGCAGTGGGTCGCACTCCAGGACCGCCTGGCGGCGGAGGGCGGGGAGAGCCTCTACTTTCTAGCGGACCTCCACGCACTGACCGGCGACATCACGCCCGCCGACCTCGCCAACAGCACGATCGAGATGGCAGCGACGCTGCTCGCGGCCGGAATCGATCCGGCCAAGTCGATCCTGTTCAACCAGGCGCGCGTCCCCGCCCACAGCGAGCTCGCCTGGATTCTTCAGGGCACGGCGCGGATGGGCTGGCTCAACCGCATGACCCAGTGGAAGGACAAGGCCGGCAAGAACCGCGAGGGCGCGAGCGTCGGACTGTTCACCTATCCGGTTCTTCAGGCCGCCGACATCCTCGCCTATCAGGCGACCCACGTTCCGGTGGGAGAGGACCAGAAGCAGCACCTGGAGCTCGCCCGCGACGTCGCGATCAAGTTCAACACCGACTTCGGCGTCGAGCTCTTCCCCGCGCCCGAGCCGCTGATCTCCGCCGCCGCGCCCCGCATCATGTCCCTGCGCGACGGGACTGCCAAGATGTCCAAATCCGACCCGTCGGACCAGAGCCGCATAAACCTGGTGGACGACGACGACGTGATCGCCACCAAGCTGCGCAAGGCGCGCACCGATCCGGAGCCGCTGCCGGACAGCTGGGCTGCACTGGAGGGACGCGCGGAGGCACGAAACCTCGTCACCATCTACGCTGCGCTCGCGGATCTGCCGGTGCAGGACGTGGTCGACCAGTTCGCGGGTCAGGGCTTCGGCGCGTTCAAGCCCGCGCTCGCCGATCTGGCTGTGGCTGTGCTCGGGCCGATCCGGGCGCGACTGACCGAGCTGCTCGGCGACCGTGCGGCCGTCGCCGCCGAACTCGCGCGCGGCGCCGCCCGCGCCCAGGCGCTCGCCGCCCCGACGCTTCGTTCCGCGCAGGCGGCGGTGGGATTGCAGATCTAGGCACGTTACCGGACCATCTCCTGCGGCGGTCGGGATCGTTAACCAAATCTCGGCCGTCCTCGGACTAGCCCCGGAGGGCATGAGCGGCCACCCGCATCACCTGCCGTCATCCGAGCGCGGACTCACCGCCGGCTGGGACGCGATCTGCCGGTCGCAGGCGGTGGCCGAGTTTACTCCCGGTGGCGACGTCCTGTGGGCCAACCGGCTCTTTCTCGATCTGCTCGGCTACGAATTGCCTGAGCTGGTCGGCAAGCACCATCGCATCTTCTGCGATCCCGACTACGCCGGTTCGATCGCCTACGCGACCTTCTGGCAGAAGCTGGCGAGCGGCAGCTTCGATGGCGGCGAGTATTGCCGCCTGAGGCGCGACGGGTCCCCGGTGTGGCTGCAGGCGACGTACAATCCCGTGCTCGACGACACCGGCAGGCCAGAACGCATCCTGAAAATTGCCGCCGACGTCACTGCCGCGAAGCTCCTGAGTGAGGAGCTGGAATCGATGATCGCCGACCTGTCGGAGATCGTCGGCGCGATCAGCGGCATTGCGCAGCAGACCAACCCCCTCGCGCTCAATGCCACCATCGAGGCCGCCCGCGCGGGAGAGGCCGGCCGCGGCTTCTCCGTGGTGGCGGCCGAGGTAAAGAAGCTGGCCGGAGAAACGCGGCTCGCCACCGAGCGAGCGGTGGCCATGGTGACGACGCGGCGACGCTAGCCGAACGGCAAACCCCGCAGCGGCTCGCCCGACCGACGCTTAACGCTCCAGCTGACGCAGCAGCGCCACCACCGCGCCGTCGATGTCCTGGTCCTTGCCGCGCAGGTCCTCGATCCGGCGCACCGCGTGGATCACGGTGGAGTGATCGCGGTTGCCGAACTTGCGCCCGATCTCCGGCAGCGATCGAGTGGTGAGCCGCTTCGCGAGGTACATCGCGATCTGGCGCGGCCGCGCGACCGCCACCGCGCGGCGGGCGGACAACAGGTCGATCGGCTTCAGGTCGAAGTGCGCCGACACCGCCTTCTGGATCTCGTCGATCGTGACCCGCCGCTGCGCGCCGCGCAGCACTTCGCCGAGCGTCGCGACCGCGAAGTCGAGCGTGATCGCCTCTCCGTTCAGCTGCGCATAGGCGACGACGCGGGTCAGCGCGCCTTCCAGCTCGCGGACGCTGGCGCTGATCCGCTCGGCGAGCAGCTCGGTCACCTCGCCCGGCACGTTCGCGTCGGGCGTGTCGGACAGCTTCGCCGCCAGGATCGCGCGACGCAGCGACAGCTCGGGCGGCTTGATGTCGGCGACGAGGCCGCTCGCCAGCCGCGATACAAGCCGCGGCTCGACGTGCTCCAGCGCCGTCGGCGAACGGTCGGCGGCGATCACCAGCCGCTTGCCCGCGCCCATGAACTCGTTGACCGTGTGGAAGAACTCTTCCTGAGTCGCTTCCTTGCCCGCGATGAACTGCAGGTCGTCGATCATCAGCAGATCGACGCCGCGCAGTCGCGCCTTGAACGCGTGCGTATCCTTGGCCCGAAGCGCCTGCACGAATTCGAACATGAAGCGCTCGGCCGGCATGTAGAGCGCGGTCGACTCCGGGCACGCCTCGGCAAAGGCGTGGCCGATGGCGTGCATCAGGTGGGTCTTGCCCTGCCCGGTGCCCGAGTGGAGGTAAAGCGGGCTGAACCGCGGCCGGCCCGGCTCGGCCAGCGCCCTTGCCGCATTGAACGCAACCCTGTTCGACGCATCGACGACGAAGCGGTCAAAGGTGAAGCGCGGATCGAACTGGTGGCTGGTGTTGCGCACCGGGGCGCGCTCGGGCGCCTCCTGCGCGGGTGCCGCCTCCACCGTCAGCTTGCGCGGGGGGCGCGCGTCGCTCAGTGTCTCGATGGAGACCGCGCGCACGCCCGGCAGCAGCGCGCGAAATTCGAAGAACAGCCGGTCGGCATAGTGGCTCTTGACCCAGGTCGCGGCGAACGCGCTCGGCAGGCCGATCCGGACGTTCTCCGCGTCGCTGCCCTCGATCAGCTCGGCCGGCTTCAGCCACTGGTCGAACAGCCGCTGGCCGGCCGAGTGGCGCAGGTTGGTGCGCACGCGTGTCCAGGCCCGACCGAGCACATCGTCCGCTTCCCCCATCCGCGCTACGCTCAGAGCCACCGACACACCTCTCTCCTCCCGGCGAAGCGCCCCCGCTCCACCGGCTGATTGCGACAGACAATAACTTCCCCCCGGCGGAAAACCCCCGTTTCGCCGCCAAAGCGCGTACCAAATCTGCTTGTCCCCGGACCGCGATCGCGACCGGGACTGACTGTTTGAATGGCTGCGACGAGTCGATCAAGCGGGCCGCGGTAAAGATTCTGAAATAATGGGAATTGACACACGGATTCCCGCGGTAAAAAACTTTTCGTCAATTATTACAGTAAGTTGAGCCGCGTGCAGCGATAATGCTTTGGCGAATCGCGGGAAGTCCTGGGATCGGAAAACGGGAACCGAACCGCGTTCGCATTCTGTTTCCCATCTTGATACGGATCAACGAAAAGGGCCCCGTCCGGACGTACCGGACGAGGCCCTGTTCAGGGGCACGAACCCCTGTCGACTCGCACCCGCCATGCCGGCGGGCGGACTGCGTCAGCCGAGCGCGGCCAGGCGCTTGGTGAGGCGCGAGAACTTGCGCGCCGCGGTGTTCTTGTGGATCACGCCCTTGGCGACGCCGCGCGCCAGCTCCGGCTGGACCAGCGCGATCGCGGTGGTCGCTGCGTCCTTGTCGCCCGCGGCGAGTGCCGTCTCGAGCTTCTTCACGAACGTGCGGATGCGGCTCACGCGCGCGCCGTTGATCTCCGCGCGACGCTCGTTGCGCCGGATACGCTTCTTCGCCTGTGGCGTATTCGCCATTGCTCGTTGTTCCTGCCTGTATTGAGGGCGCGCGAACTCCAGTCCACGAGCCGGGAAAGCGGCGCCCCTAGCGGACAGGTGCGATTCGGTCAACTACCTCAGCGCTGGCAGCGCGGGCACCACCAGGTCGATCGGCCGCCGTCGGCGTAGCGCTTCACCGTCCCCCCGCCCGCGCACAGGCACGGTTCGCCCTCGCGGCCGTAGACCTTGAACTGCTTGGAGAAATAGCCCAGCTCGCCATCGGGCTTCGCATAGTCGCGCAGGCTCGATCCGCCCGCCTCGATCGCGAGCAGCAGGACGGCCTTGATCTTCTCGGCCAGCCGGTCGAGCCGGGCCCGGGCGATCTGCCCCGCCGGCCGCGATGGACGGATGCCCGCCTCGAACAGCGCCTCGCAGACGTAGATGTTGCCGAGCCCCGCGACGATCCGCTGGTCGAGCAGCATGGCCTTGATCGGCGCGACGCGGCCGGTCAGCGCGCGCTCCAGATAAGCGCCGGTCAGCGCGTCGCTGAGCGGCTCGGGCCCGAGCGCCACGAACGGCGGCCAGGCGGGCACCTCGGCGGTGCGGAACAGGTCGAGCGACCCGAATCGCCGCGGGTCGTTGAGCGCCAGGATGCGGCCGGCGTCCGTCTCGATCACCAGATGGTCGTGCGGCAGCAGCTCCGCCGGATCGACCCGCCACCGTCCCGACATGCCGAGGTGAAAGACCAGCGTGTCGCCGCGGTCGGTATCGATCAGCCCGTACTTCGCCCGCCGCCCGAGCGCGGTAACGGTGGCGCCGGTCAGCCGTTGCCCCAGATCGATCGGGAACGCGCGGCGGAGGTCCGCCCGCCGCAGCTGCACCCGCGCGATCCGCTGCCCCGCCAGCACAGGGGTGAGCCCGCGCACGGTGGTCTCGACTTCGGGCAGTTCGGGCAAATCCACTCCTCCGCACGCGCGCTACACGCCCCACGTAGGCCGCGCCCGACCATAAGGGAACGGAGCGCACTCCCCCTTCCTGCGGATGATCCCTCGTGGTCGCGGGTGGATTGCACGCAGCCAACGCTCCAGTTAGCCTCGGCGCAAATATCGGGAGGGGACGAGGATGCGCTTTCTCACGTGTATGGCCGCGGCCGGTCTGTTTGCGCTGGCACCGGCGGCGATGGCGCAGGGAACCGCGCCATCGGTTCCGCCCCCGCCGCCCGGGCCGCCCGCCGGCACGACCGATTCGATGATGCTGGATCGCGACCGCATGTTCGGGCAGTTGCGCAGCGACGTGGCGCGCGCCGGGCCGACCAACTCGCTGCGCCCCGTGCCGGTGGTGCCCGCCGATCTGGCGGTCGGTGCCGCCGTCCGCGACCGCAAAGGCGTGATGGTCGGCACGCTCGAACGCGTGGCCGACGACTATGCGGTGCTGGTCGGCGCGGACGGCAAGGTGGCGGTGGACTTCACCTCCTTTGCCAAGAACCGCAACGGCCTGCTCATCAACCTGCCCAAGTCGAAGATCGATGCCATGATGTCGGGGCCCAAGCCGAAGAACTGAGGCGCGGGCACCGGCTCCCCGGTCCGCCAACGTCCGCTTTGCACGGACGCCCGCACCCGCTACGGCTCGCGGTCATGAACGAGACCGTGTCCTTCGGGTACCAGGATGTCGCCCCGGCCGAGAAGACGCAGCGCGTGGGCGACGTGTTCCGGAACGTCGCCAGCCGCTACGACCTGATGAACGACGCCATGTCCGGGGGCATGCACCGGCTGTGGAAGGACCGCTTCGTTTCGCGGGTGAAGCCGCGGGCGGGCGAGCAGATCCTCGACATGGCGGGCGGCACCGGCGACATCGCCTTTCGCCTGGCGCGATCGGGCGCGTCGATCACCGTCGCCGACATCAATCCGGCGATGCTGGAGGTCGGCATGGACCGGGCGCAGCAACGCGGGCTCGACGGGCTGGTGTGGACCGAGGCCAATGCGGAAACCCTCTCCTTCCCCGACCGCTTCTTCGACGCCTACACCATCGCCTTTGGCATCCGGAACGTGACGGACATCCCGGCGGCGCTGCGCGAGGCGCACCGCGTGCTGCGGCGTGGCGGGCGCTTCTTCTGCCTGGAGTTCTCGACGGTGACCTGGCCGGGGTTCAAGGACGTGTACGACGCCTATTCGCACAGGCTGGTGCCAAAGCTCGGGAAGCTGCTCGCCGACGACGAGGACAGCTACCGCTATCTTATCGAGTCGATCCGTCGCTTTCCGAACATGCCCGCATTTCGCCAGATGATCGCCGACGCCGGCTTCGCGCAGACTAGAGTCGAGCCGATCATGGGCGGGCTGGTCGCGATCCACTCGGGCTGGAAGATCTGACGCCCAAGTGACCGCGCCGATCGTCCATCTCTGGCGCCTGCTGAAGTGGGGTCGCATCCTCGCGCGGCACGGGGCGCTGCGTGGCATCGAGCGCGACGCGAACACGCCGACGGCGGTCCGCCGTCTGGCGCGGCTCGCCCGCCTGGGTGCGCGGGTGCCCAAGGTACCGCGCTACGCCGACGCGTTCCAGGCGATCGGCCCCGCGGCGATCAAGCTCGGGCAGACGCTCGCGACCCGCGCCGACCTGATCGGCGAGGATGCCGCGCACGACCTGATGCGGCTTCAGGACGCGTTGCCGCCCGTCGGCTTCGACCGGATTCGCGCGACGATCGAGGGATCGCTCGGCCGCCCGCTCGACCAGGTCTATCGCGAGATCGAGGAGGTGCCGATCGGGGCCGCCTCGATCGCGCAGGTTCACCGCGCGGTGACGATCGACGGGCGTCGCGTTGCGGTGAAGGTGCTGCGCCCGGGCGTCGACCAGGACTTCGCGCGCGCGATCGACACGTACGAGTGGGCCGCGGCGCAGCTGGAGGCGCTCGGCGGCGAGGCGGCGCGGCTCCGCCCGCGCCTGGTCATCGCGAGCTTCAAGCGCTGGACCGCGCGCGAGCTCGACCTTCGGCGGGAGGGCGCGTCGGCGTCCGAGCTGGCCAGCGCAATGGAGGCGGAGGCCGGCTTCCATGTTCCCGCGATCGATTGGCAGCGCACGTCGGGCAAGGTGCTCACGCTCGAGTGGATAGACGGGATCAAGCTGTCCAATCGCGCCGCGCTGGTCGAGGCGGGCTACGACCTTCCCGCGCTCGCGCAGTTGCTGGTCCGCTCCTTCCTGCGCCAGGCGATCTCGGAAGGCTTCTTCCACGCCGACATGCACCAGGGCAATCTGTTTGCGCTGCCCGGCGCCCATGGTCAGGCCCGCATCGCCGCGATCGACTTCGGCATCATGGGGCGGATCGACCGCCGCGCGCGGGTGTGGTTGGCGGAGATCCTCTACGGCCTGATCACCGGCGACTACCGCAGGGTCGCCGAAATCCACTTCGAGGCGGGCTACGTCCCCCCGCACCATGACGTCGCCGAGTTCGCCACCGCCCTGCGCGCGGTCGGCGAGCCGATGCGCGGCCTGCCGGTCAAGGACATGTCGGTCGGCGCGATGCTCGACGGGCTGTTCACCATCACCCGCGACTTCGACATGCAGACGCAGCCCCACCTGCTGCTCCTCCAGAAGACGATGGTAGTGGTCGAGGGCGTGGCGACCCGGCTCGATCCCGACATCAACATGTGGGAGACGTCGGGCCCGTTCGTGCGCGAGTGGATCCGGACGGAGCTGGGGCCGGAGGCCTGGGCCGCCGATCGCATCGTCGCCGACCTGAAGACCTTTGCGCGCCTGCCCGAGCTGCTCCGCAACATCGAGGCGCGCTACCCCTCGCCCGGCGGCGAGCCCCCGCCCCCGCCGCTGCGCGAGATCGAGGTCGTGCGGGTCGGCGGGGGCTGGCGCTACGCGGCGGTCGCGGTGCTGAGCGCGGCGCTGAGCGTCGCTGCGACCGTGGCGCTGATCCGGTGACGGGCGGCGCGCAGCCGCTGTCGCCAGGCATGGCCGCACCGGTCAAGCCCGGGCTCTGGCTGGTCGCGCGGACCCGCTACGCGCTTCACCGCCGCGCCGCGCTCCTCGCGCTCGCCGTGCTTCTCGCGGTATCGCTCCTGGCGCTGCGGGCGCCCGCCCCGCCGCCGGCGACCGGCGCACCGGAGGCGCGCGCGGAGGAGCAGACCGACGTCGTCCTCTACCAGTCGATCGTGGAGCAGCTCCGCCACGGCGGGCTCTACTATCCGACGACCGCCACGCTGCTGCGCGCCGGCAACTATCCGCTGAAGCCGTTCGTCACCTTTCGCCTGCCGACTCTCGCGGTCGTCCAGTCGCTGCTGCCCGAGCCTGCGGTGGTCGCGCTCCTCTACCTGCTCGCCGCCGGCACCGCCTATGCCTGGTACCGCGCGCTCGCGCCCGCCTTCACCCGCGCGCCGCCGCGCGCGGTCGCGGTCCTGCTGCTGTTCGCCGGCCTTGCCGTGTTCGTCCAGGAGGAGCTGCGCTGGTTTCACGAGATCTGGGCCGGCCTCCTCATCGCGCTGTCGCTCGGCTGCTGGCGGCCGGGCCGCTGGGTGGAGGCGGTCGCGCTCGGCTGCGCCGCTGCGCTGATCCGCGAGATCGCGGTGCTGTACCTCGGCGTCATGCTGCTCGCCGCGCTCGCCGATCGCCGCTGGCGGGAGGCGATCGGGTGGGGCGTCGCGATCGCTGTGCTGGCGGCGGCGCTCGCCGCGCATGCCGCCGCGGTTGCCCGTGTCGTCCGCCTGCTCGATCCCGCCTCGCCGGGATGGCACGGCCTGCTCGGGCCCGGGTTCTTCGTGCGCATCATGACGATCTCGACCAGCCTGCGCCTGGCGCCGCCGGTGCTCGCGGCGCCGCTCGTCGCGCTCGCGCTGTGGGGCTGGGCGGCGTGGCGCTCGCCGCTCGCGCTCCGCGTCTGCGGGCTGTTCGCGGCCTTTGCGCTGCTGCTGTCGCTGTTCGGCCGCGTTGACACCTTCTACTGGGGGCTGCTGTGCGCGGGGCTGCTGCCGGTCGGGCTCGCCTTCGTGCCCGATGCGCTGCGCGAATGCCTGGCACGGCGCCGCCGCATCACGATACGGAGGATGGCGTGACTCGCGTGCTGCTGATCGTCGGGGGCGGGATCGCCGCCTACAAGGCGTGCGAGCTGATCCGGCTGTGCCGCCGGGTGGGGATGGCGGTCACCTGCGTGCTGACCGACGGCGGCGCGCACTTCGTGACCCCGATGACGCTCGCGGCCCTGAGCGAGAACCAGGTCTACACGACGCTGTGGGACCTGAAGGACGAGGCGGAGATGGGCCACATCCAGCTCAGCCGCCAGGCCGACCTGCTGGTCGTCGCGCCCGGTACCGCGGACCTCCTCGCCCGCATGGCGTCGGGGCACGCCGACGATCTCGCCACCACTCTGCTGCTCGCGACCGACAAGCCGGTGCTGGTCGCGCCCGCGATGAACGTCCGGATGTGGCAGCACGCAGCGACCAGGCGCAACGTCGCGCAGCTCCGCGCCGACGGGGTCACGGTGATGGAGCCGGACGAGGGCGCGATGGCGTGCGGCGAATGGGGGCCGGGCCGCCTGCCCGAGCCGACGGCGATCCTCGCCGCGATCCAAAACTTCGGACGGCAGCGCGGCGGCAGCCTGTCGGCTCGACACGTGCTGGTCACCGCCGGGCCGACCCATGAGCCGATTGATCCGGTCCGCTACATCGCCAACCGCTCGTCGGGGAAGCAGGGGTTCGCGATCGCCGCCGCGCTGGCGGAGCGCGGCGCGCGCGTGACGCTGGTCGCCGGCCCGGTCACGCTGCCGACCCCGCCCGGCGTGACCCGCGTCGACGTGACCACCGCGCGCGAGATGGCGGCGGCCTGCTGGGCGGCGCTTCCGGCCGATTGCGCCGTGATGGTCGCCGCGGTCGCCGACTGGCACGTCGCCCCCGCCGAGCAGAAGCTGAAGAAGGGCGCCGGCGCCCCGGCGCTCGATCTCCGGCCCAATCCCGACATCCTCGCCGAGCTGGCCGCGCGAGCCGATCGCCCCCGCCTGCTGATCGGCTTCGCCGCGGAAACCGAGCAGGTCGTCGCCCAAGCCGAGGCCAAGCGCGCGCGCAAGGGGGTCGACTGGATCGTCGCCAACGACGTCTCCGGCGATGTGATGGGGGGCGACAGCAACACCGTTCACCTCGTCCGCGCGGACGGCACCGAGCAGTGGGAGCGACTGGCCAAGGTAGAGGTGGCGCGTCGGCTGGCCGACCGGATCGCCGCCGTGCTGGCTTGATCGCGATCAGTACGGCCCCATATCGATCATGGTAGGCTGCGCGCCGGGCCGTCGCCCCGGGATAGCGTAACCGACGCATCCGTCGTAAACGACAGCTTGGGACCCTGCACCGGATTTGCCTGCGATCGCCATACAGTTGAAGCGCCTGCCGCACGGCGAGGGACTCCCGCTCCCGAGCTATGCGACCGTCGGGGCGGCCGGCATGGACGTGGTCGCCGCCGAGGCGCTGGAACTCGCGCCAGGTGCCCGCCACGCGGTCGCCACCGGCTTCGCACTCGCCATTCCGGACGGTTACGAGGTGCAGGTGCGGCCCCGCTCCGGCCTGGCGCTCCGCTACGGCATCACTTGTCTCAACACGCCCGGCACGATCGACAGCGACTATCGCGGCGAGGTGAAGGTGATCCTCGCCAATCTTTCCGACACGCCCTTTCCCATCGCGCGCGGCGACCGCATCGCCCAGCTCGTGCCCGCCCCCGTCCAGCGCGCGACGCTGGCTGAGGTCGACGTGCTGGACGACACGCCGCGCGGCGCGGGCGGGTTCGGATCGACCGGCCGGTGAGCTCGCTCGCCGCCCTGCTGCTGATCCAGGCGACGCCGCTCGCGCCGGTGCCGCCTCCCTCAGCGGTGGCACTCGATCTCGCGCGCATGCCGCCGCTGCCGTGGCGCACGCCGCCGCGCGTGCCCGGCGATGCCGCCTATTTCCTGGCGCGCGAGGTGGCGGCGGGGCGCTGCCCGCTGCTCCGCCCGCCGGTCGCGCTCGAGTTCGCGGTGCTGGTCCAGGACGGGGCCGTGCGGGCGGTCAAGCCGCTCGCGATCGACTGCGTCACCGTCGAGCAGTACGGGGCGGGCATCATTTCGACGCTCGCGCGCAAGAACCTGCGGCGCACCGCCGCCGGCTGGTACCGCGCCCGCCTGGTGGTGCCCGCCCCCCGATGAGCTTCGACGATGCGGAGCTTGAACGCTATGCCCGCCACATCGTGCTGCACGAGATCGGCGGTGCTGGCCAGGCGCGACTGAAGCAGGCGCGCGCCGTCGTGATCGGCACCGGCGGGATCGGCTCGCCCGTGGTCCAGTACCTCGCCGCGGCGGGCGTGGGCACGCTGGTGCTGGTCGACGACGACCGCGTCGACCTGTCCAACCTCCAGCGCCAGACGATCTTCGCAACCGCCGATGTGGGCGAGTCGAAAGTTGCTGCCGCCCACGCCGCCGCGCGCCGCCTCAATCCCTATGTTGAGGTCGAGGAGCACGCCGTCCGCCTGACCGCAGACAACGCCGCCGCGCTGCTGGCGGGGGCCGACGTGGTGGTCGACGGTTCCGACAATTTCGCGACCCGGCTCGCGGTCGCGGACGCGGCGCTCGCGCTCCACATACCCCTGGTGTCAGCCGCCGCGACGCAGTTCGAGGGGCAGCTCGCGGTCTATCGCGGATGGGAGGCGGACAAGCCCTGCTACCGCTGCTTCGTCGGGGCCGACCCCGATCGGGCGGAGGTGAGCTGCGCCGATGTCGGCGTGCTCGGCGCGCTGGTCGGGCTGGTCGGCAGTGCCGCCGCACTGGAGGCGATCCGCGCGATCGTGCCGTTCGGCGACGACCCCGCCGGCCGGTTGACGCTGCTCGACGCGCTCGCCGCGCGGTTCCGCACCATCACCCTTCCCAAGGATTCCGGGTGCCCGGCGTGCGCGGGCTGACGATCGTCGTCGCGAGCACGGATGCAGAGCGGTTCGGCTCGGCCTGCACGCTCGCAAGCGCTCATGCGGCGCTTGGCGGACGCACGCGGCTTTACCTGCACGATGCGGCCGTGCGGGTGCTGACGGCGGAACACCGGCTGCTCGCCACCGCGCAGGAGCTGGGGGTTGCGGTGATCGCCTGCCAGACCGGCCTTGCCGCGCAGGGAGTAGCGCTGCCGGCCGGAACGGAAGGCGGCGGCATGGTGTCGCTGCTCGCCGATCTGGGCGACGACCGGTTAATCGTCGTCTAAAGGCCGACCCCGCGGCACAGTTGCTGGAGCTTGCGGATGCGCGGATCGTCCGCGCCATGCTCCGCGATGAAACGCTTGCGCTGACCGCAGGCTGCGACCTGCTGCGCGGTAGGTTGACGCTTGCCGGTCCTGGCAGCGGCGGCCGCTCGACCGTGGCTCTCGACCATGTGCTTGAGCACCAGGCCTTGCCCGACCTGCACTGGGTCCAGCGCCGGGGAGAGCTCCTGCGCGATCGCGGCAGGCGACGCAGCAACCAGGCATGTTGCCGCTAACAGAGCGATTCTCGGCACGACGCGCTCTCAACTGACGCAGGGCCGCGCCCCGCTGACATAGCGCCCACTTTATCCGCAGTGCAGGGGAACGCCTAGCCGTCCTACCGCAACCCGCCTGTTCTCGGCCACGCGCAGCCGCATCGGTAAGGTCTGACCTCAGCTCTTCAGGCTGTCGATGAACGCGCCGACCGGTCCCTTCAGGTCGTCGCGCGCGAGCGCGAGCGCGATGTTCGCCTGGAGCCAGCCGACCTTGTTGCCGCAGTCGTGGCGATCGCCGGTGAAGGTGAAGCCGTGGAACGGCTGGCGCCCGATCAGCTGCGCCATCGCGTCGGTCAGCTGAATCTCGCCGCCCGCGCCCGCCTTGCCCTCGGCCAGGATGTTCATGACCTCGGGCTGGAGGATGTAGCGGCCCGGGATCATCAGGTTGGAAGGAGCGGTGCCGGCCGCCGGCTTCTCGATCATGCCCTTGACCTCGGTCAGCGGCCCGTCGCGGGTGCCCGGATCGATCACGCCGTACTGGTGCGTCTCGTCTTCGGGCACTTCCAGCGCGCCGACCAGGTTGCCCCCGACGCGGTTATACGCCTCGACCATCTGGCGCATGAAGCCGCCGACCATCAGCTCGTCGGGCAGCAGCACCGCGAACGGCTCGTCGCCGACGATGTCGCGCGCGCACCACACCGCGTGGCCCAGCCCCAGCGGCTCCTGCTGGCGGACGTAGACGGGGGAGCCCGGCTTCTGGCGGATGCTTTCCACCACCGCCAGCGACTTGCCACGCGCCTTCATCGTCGCCTCGAGCTCGTAGGAGACGTCGAAATGATCCTCCAGCGCCGCCTTGCCGCGACCGGTGACGAAGATGATCTGCTCGATCCCCGCCTCCAGCGCTTCCTCGACCGCGTACTGGATCAGCGGCTTATCGACGACGGTCAGCATCTCCTTCGGCATCGCCTTGGTGGCGGGCAGGAAACGGGTGCCGAGACCGGCAACGGGGAACACTGCCTTACGCACCGGCTTGATCGTCATCGCTTCGACTCCCCTTTTGTGCGGCGCGGCATAGCAACGCGGGCGGCGAGCGGCAATCAACCGGCGCCCGCTTAGTCCCGGTTTAACACGCAGCCGCTATGGCCGGCCGCATGACAGTAGCGCCCAAGAAGATCCTCGTCGTGTTCGGCACCCGGCCGGAGGCGATCAAGCTGTTCCCCGTCGTTCAGGCGCTCGCCGCCCGGCCGGAGCTGCAGGTGCGCACCTGCGTCACCGCGCAGCACCGCGGGTTGCTCGACCAGGTGCTCCAGATCGCGGAATTGACCCCCGACATCGACCTCGACCTGATGGAGCCCGGCCAGTCGCTCGATCGCCTCACCGCGCGGCTGCTGACCGGGCTGGGCGAGGTGATGGACGCTGAAGCACCCGACCGGGTGATGGTGCAGGGCGACACCGCGACCGCGATGGTCGGCGCGCTCGCCGCCTATTACCGCAAGGTGCCGGTGAGCCACGTCGAGGCGGGCCTGCGCTCCGGCGACATCTGGCAGCCGTGGCCGGAGGAGGTGAACCGCCGCATCGTTGCACCGATCGCTGACCAGCATTTCGCCCCGACCCAGACCGCCGCCGACGCGCTGCTGCGCGAGAACATCGCCGCGGACACCGTCCACGTCACCGGCAACACCGTGATCGACGCGCTGCACTGGACGCGCGCGCGGATCGCGGCCGATCCGATGATCGCCGCCGGGCTCGACGGCCTGGCCGCGCGGTTCGCCGGCAAGCGGATCGTGCTCGTCACCACGCACCGGCGGGAGAACTTCGGCGACGGCATGGCCCAGATCGCCGCGGCGATCGGCCGGATCGCCGACCGGGATGACGTCGCGCTGATCTTCCCCGTCCACCCCAATCCCAACGTCGTGTCGGTCATGGACCGGGTGCTCGGGACTTGCGCCAACGTCGCCCGCATCGATCCGCTCGACTACCCCCACTTCATCCGCGCGCTGGAGCTCGCCCACCTCGTGCTGACCGATTCGGGCGGCGTGCAGGAGGAGGCGCCTGCACTCGGCAAGCCGGTGCTGGTCATGCGCGAGACGACCGAGCGGCCGGAGGGCGTCACCGCCGGCACCGCGAAGCTGGTCGGGCCGCACGCCGACCGCATCGTTTCCGAAATCTCAACCCTCCTGGACGATACCGCCGCCTACTCGGCCATGGCGCGCGCCCACAATCCGTTCGGCGACGGCAAGGCCTCGGCACGGATTGCAGGGGTGATCGCGAATGGATTCGGGAACTGAGCTCAAGGTCGCGGTCCTCGGCCTGGGCTACATCGGCCTGCCCACCGCCGCGGTGATCGCGCGCACGGGCGCGCAGGTGCTCGGCGTCGACGTGACCCCGTCGGTGGTCGATACCGTCAATTCCGGCCGCGTCCATATCGAAGAGGTCGACCTCGACGGCCTCGTCTCCGGCGTCGTCGCGCGCGGCACGCTGCGCGCCTCGCTGGCGATCGAGCCGGCCGACGTGTTCGTGATCGCCGTGCCGACGCCCTTTGACGAGGATCGCGCACCCAACATCGGCTATGTCCTGCGCGCCGCCACCACGATCGCGACCGTGTTGAAGCGCGGCGACCTGGTGATCCTCGAATCGACGTCGCCGGTCGGCACGACGGAGAAGGTCGCCGAGCTGCTCGCCCAGCTCCGCCCCGACCTCAAGGTGCCCGGGCACAGTGCGGAAGGCGCGGACATCGCGATCGCCTACTGCCCGGAACGCGTCCTGCCCGGCCGCATCCTGATCGAGTTGATCGACAACGACCGGGTGATCGGCGGCATCACGCCGCGCTGCGCGCGCAAGGCGCTGGGCTTCTACCGCCGCTTCGTCCGTGGCGCCTGCGTCACCACCACGTCGCGGGCGGCGGAAATGACCAAGCTGGCCGAGAACGCCTACCGCGACGTCAACATCGCCTATGCCAACGAACTCTCGATGCTCGCCGGGACCATGGGCGTCGATGTGTGGGAGGTGATCCGCCTCGCCAACCGCCACCCGCGCGTCAACATTCTTCAGCCCGGCCCCGGCGTCGGCGGCCACTGCATCGCGGTCGATCCCTGGTTCCTGGTCGCCGCGGCGCCGGAACGTGCGCGCCTGATCCGCACCGCACGCGAAGTGAACGACAGCAAGGTCGACTTCGTGATCGCCGGCGCGGCCGAGTTGATCGAGCGAACGCCCGGCCGCGTCGCGCTGCTGGGCCTCGCCTTCAAGGCGAACATCGACGATTTCCGCGAGAGCCCGGCGGTAAAGGTCGCCGCCGCGCTCGCGCATCGCTTCGGCAACCGCGTCGACGTCGTGGAACCTTACGCCAGCGTGCTGCCTTCCGCCTTCGATGGCACCGCCGCCGCGCTGGTCGACGTCGACACCGCGCTGGAGCAGTGCGCCACCTTCGTCATCCTGGTCGACCATGACCTGTTCCGCTCGATCCCGGCGCAGGAGCGCGCCGGCAAGCACGTCTACGACGCCCGCGGCATCTGGCCCGACCAGCCCGCGCCTGCCCCGGTCGCGCCGCGACTGGTGGCGTGAGACAACGGACCGCCGCCAGTTGGCATCACCCCGCGCCGACCATTGACCTCTCCGGTCGCCGTGGCGATGATCGTCCATGCGAAGACTGGCACACGCCCTTGCCGTAAGCATGATCCTGGCGTCGTCAGCGGCGGTCGCCTGCAGCTGCCCACGCCCCGAGGAACTCAGCGAGCGCGCATTGCGCTGGTACATGAAGGACTTGTCGCGGATCGTGCGCGGCCGGGTCGTCGGAATCGAATACCCGCTCACCTGCCGGATCGCGCCGCTACGCTGGATCTGGTCGTTGACCGAGTACAGGCTGCCGGTGACTTATACCGTCGCGGTCACCCGGACCCTATGGGGGCCGCCGGTCAGGACGACCCGGATCGTACAGCATCAGACCGCTGAGTTGGACGGATGCCGCCCGCTCGGCGCGCCCGCTTGCGAAGCGGCGATCCCGACGGGCGAGACGCTCTGGGTGATCAGGCGACTGCCGAATGGAGAGCAGCGTTACACCGGCGGCTGCGGGGCCGCCTACGCTCCATACATCCTCCGCATCGCCCGACAATCCGGAAAGTAGCGCCACGCCCGCACGGACCCGAACCGAGACCGGCATCTGCCGTAGCAGCCACCGACGGTCGCGCGGCTCACCTCAGTGGCAGATACAGGTCCGCGATCGCCTCATGCTCCGGCACGTCCGGGAAGAAGGCGATGCGCTCGCAGTAGAGCGGAAAGTCGCGGGCCTGCTCGCCGCTGGCGGGCAGCCAGTCGCGGTAGAGGTAGAGCGCGGCAGGCTCCAGGTCGTCGGTGCGGCCGGTGACACGCAGCACTGCGCAGCGTCCACCCGGGATGATCCCCGTCTCGATCCGCTCGCCATGCGCGTCGACCGGCCGGTCGGTCCCGACGCACAGGTCGAGCCGGTACTCGGCCGCGGGCGTCGTGCGTGGGTCGGAGTGGAAGACATTGAAGGTCGGACTGTTGCGGGGTGACAGTCCCACCGCTTTCCGCCAGGCGATGAACCGGCGGATCGTCGCGCCGATCGTCGCCGGATCGCCGCGATGCTCCATGATCGCGACAGCGGTCGGTGCCACCTCGCGGATCGTCACGTCGTTGGGGCTGTAACTCGTCTGCATCAGCTTGCTCCTCGCATTGTCGAGTGGCCCGAAGGCCGCAAGCCACGGCTCCCCATCGGGAGCTTTCCTGAACGATGACGGCGTCTGCCCGACCCGGTGCCGAAAGGCGCGGGCAAAGGCTTCCGGCGCATCGTAGCCGGCATCCATCGCGATGTCCGTCACGCGCTGGTCGTCGCGAAACGCCAGCTCAAAGGCGGCCCGCTTGAGCCGGGCGAGCTGGATATAGCGATGCACGGACAAGCCAAAGGTCGCCGTGAACTGCCGGTGGAAGTGGAATTTGGAGAACGCCGCTACGCCGCTCAGCTCGTCCAGCGACAGACTGCGGTCGAGATGCCGATCGATATGATCCAGCACCCGCCGCATCCGCGCCTGATAGTTGTGAAGCGTCGCAGACACCGTTCCCGTCCTCCGTGGCATCGCCAGCTAGGCGCTCCACGCAGTCGCACGCTCGACCGATCTTGCGGTTTACACGGTCACGACGCGACAATGCGACCGCTTCGGGCGGCGATCACCTACACCCTCACGCTGCACTCGCTCCGGTGTCCACCGGACGGCAGCCGCTCCGCTGTAGGCTCGGGTCTTCGTACGCGGCCCTGCGGACGCCGGAACATGTCCGGGATAACTGAATGCGCTGAGGCTGAACCCGCCTCAGCGGCCCGGTGGCGGTCCGCCCGGGATCGCGCCCGGCGCGGGCGCACCCGGCGCACCGCCCGGCATCGCCCCGCCCATCTGCTGCTGCATCTGCATCTGGCGGATCACCGCCTCCGGCAGATAGTCGAGCAGCTGGACGTCGAACGCGAGCACCTGGGTCGCGAGCTCGGCGGCCTTGCCCTCAAGCGGCGGGGCACCCGCCGGGCGCGGCCCGCCATAGCCGAGCGACGGCTTGATCCAGACGCGATACTTGGCGCCCTTGGGCATCAGCTTCAGCGCTTCGGAAAAGCCCGGGACGACGCCCGCGACCGGCATCGGCACCGGCTGCTGGCTCTGGTCGAACACCGATCCGTCCGGCAGCTTGCCGACATAGGTGATCAGCGCGACGTCGGTATCGGTCGGCGGCGCGCCCTGCCCCTTCTCCAGCACCTGGTACTGGAGGCCGGAGGCGGTCGTCACCACGCCTGCCTGCTTCGCATTGCGGGCAAGGAAGGCGGCGCTGGGATCGACCGGGCCCTGCATCGCGAGCGCGACCGCGGCGACCGCGGCCAACACCAGCCCGATCACCAGATAGACCAGGTAGCGGCGCTTGACGGGGGCGATCGGGACGGCAGTGACCGACATGGCGGCTCCGGGATGCGACGGCGCCGTCGCGGGCGACCGCTGAGGTAGGTCAGGCAGTGGCCGCGCCGCCCGGGTGAGCGGCGCGGAGGCGGCGCTTACTTGGCGCCGTCGCGCTCCATGCGCTTGCGCTCCAGCTTGCGGGCGCGGCGCACGGCGGCGGCGCGCTCACGCGCGCGCTTCTCGCTCGGCTTCTCGTAGTGGCGGCGCAGCTTCATCTCGCGATACACGCCCTCGCGCTGCAGCTTCTTCTTGAGCGCGCGCAGCGCTTGGTCGACGTTGTTGTCGCGAACGATGATCTGCATAAAAAACGTAAGCTCCGAAGCGAATAGAATGCGGTGCCGCGAACACGTCCGCAGCCGACATAGCGCCGGGCCCCTACCAGCGGTGACCGCGAAGTTCAAGGCGTATCGGCGGCGGGCGTCAACGGATAGGAGAGTTTTGCACCGTAGAGGCCTTCCCATGCAAGCGAACGATCCGATCCTCGTCACCGGTGCCGCGGGCTTCGTCGGCCATGCGGTGGTGCACCGGCTGCTCGACCGTGGCGAGGCGGTGATCGGTGTGGATATCGTCAACGATTATTACGATCCGTCGCTGAAGGAAGCGCGGCTCGCGACGCTGCGGGCACGCGAGGGTTTCCGGTTCGAGCGCATGGACATCGCGGACGAGGCGGCGCTGGCGACGCTGGTGCGCGCGAACGGCGTGGCGCGGATCGTCCACCTGGCTGCGCAGGCAGGCGTGCGCTACTCGATCGAGCACCCCTTCGCCTACGCCCGCGCGAACCTCCACGGCCACCTCTCGGTGCTGGAGGCGGCGCGGCACGCCCCCGGCTTCCGCCACCTGGTCTATGCCTCGTCCAGCTCGGTCTACGGAGAGCGGCCGCTCGCCCCCGGCGGCTTCCGCGAAGATGACGCGGCGGTCGCGCCCGTCTCGCTCTACGCCGCCACCAAGCGCTCGGGCGAGCTGATGAGCGCCTCCTACACCCACCTCTACGCGCTGCCGCAGACGGGATTGCGCTTCTTCACCGTCTACGGCCCCTGGGGCCGCCCCGACATGGCCTATTTCTCGTTCACCCGGCGGATCCTGGCGGGCGAGCCGATCGAGGTGTTCGGGGAGGGGCGCATGGCGCGCGACTTCACCTACATCGACGACATCGTCGACGGCATCGTCGGCGCGCTCGACCGACCGCCCGAGTCGGACCAGCACCGCATCCTCAACATCGGCGACCACCATCCGATCGGGCTGATGGACATGATCGGGACGCTAGAGCGTGCGCTCGGCGTCGAAGCGCGGAAGGTGATGCGGCCGATGCAGCCGGGGGACGTCTCGGCGACCTTTGCCGACGTGTCGGCACTTCACGCGCTGACCGGCTACGAACCCAAGGTCAGGCTGACGGATGGGCTGACGCGGTTCGTCCGCTGGTACCGGGACTATCATCGCGTCTGAGCGCGCCGGGCGATCAGGGGACGCAGCCGAACGCCGAAACAGATGACCGTCGGCCAGAACATGGTGTGCACCACGTCGTTGATCGTGTCGGGCCACCGCCACGAACCGTAGATGATCCGGTCCATGACCTCGTTGGCCAGTTCGGCGGCCAGCACCACCAGCCAGGGAATGAAGCTGCCGAGCGACCGACCGCTGATGATCCGCACGATCATGAGCACCGCCAGGCCGGCATGGATGTGGAGCACCGTGTCGGGAAGGCCGGTTCCTTCCCCAATCCACGTCACGAAGCGCTGGTAGAGGCTGGCCATCCCGAGCGCCGTAAAGCCGCAGCGCCCGCATCGCTAGGGGTCGCGCCAAGCAACTGAGGGTCGCCGGACGCTACGCCTTGGATGCGGACTGCTTATGGGGCTAGCCGCCCGTGGTCGGCTGAACTCGTCTGAAAGGACGGGACGCTGGGCAACCACACGTCGCCTCCCGCTCCTGGGAAGGGCGACGTCCCCGCCACACGTTGGAGGCTAGTCACCGGACTGAAGCTTGCGCTCCGCGTCCTCGTCATACCCCGAAGACGGAGCCGGCTCATGATTGTGGACCGGTTGGGTCGTGGCGGGCGGATCGCTCGCGTCCATGGACTCGTCCAACGCCCGGTCGAGCCGCGCCTCCTTGCTCTGCGGGTTGCGCTCCAGCCGCTCGGCGATCGATTCGTCGGTGCCGGCGTCGGCGCGGGTGGGCGGGCTGCTGTCCGGGTTGTCGGGCGCGACGGTCATGGTCGTGTCGACGTTCTGCTCGATCTCGTTCATCACGGCCCTCCTTGGACCTCTCCGACATGTTCCGACACAAACGAGCACGTCCACCGCGGGGTTCCGGCCCCGGCGCAAAAGGAAGGGCCCGGCGGTCGCCCGCCGAGCCCTCAATTGAGTCAAATGGTAGTGAAGTAGATTACTCGCGGTTGCCGAGGAAAGACAGCAGGAACTGGAACATGTTAACGAAGTCGAGATAGAGCGACAGCGCGCCCATGATCACGGCCTTGCCCATCATGTCCGTGCCTGCGACCTGGGCATAAGTGTTCTTGATCATCTGCGTGTCGTAGGCGGTCAGGCCCGCGAACAGCAGTACGCCAATGGCGCTGATCGCGAGGTTGAGGCCCGGCGACTGGAACCAAAGGTTCAGCAGCGACGCGACCAGGATGCCGACCACGCCCATGATCAGGAAGGTGCCGAAACCCGACAGGTCCTTCTTGGTCGTGTAGCCCCACAGGCTCAGCGACAGGAATGCAACCGCGGTCGCGAAGAAGGTGATGGCGATCGACGGACCGGTGTAGACGAGGAAGATCGCCGACATCGACAAGCCCATCACGGCCGCGAACGCCCAGAAGATTGCCTGTGCGGCGCTGGTCGACAGCTTGTTAATGCCGAAGCTCAGCACCATCACGAAGCCGAGCGGCGCGAGCGCGATGACCCAGCGCAGCGGCGTCGTCATGACCTGCGCCGCGAGGCCGGAGTAGGCGAAGGCGAGCGCGACGATACCCGTCAGCAGCACGCCCGAGGCCATGTAGTTGTACACCGACAGCATGTAGGACCGCAGGCCCTCGTCATACGCCGCGGTGCGCATACCGGCGGACCGCGCAGCGAAGCCGCTCGTGCCCGCGCGGGGATCAGACCAGTTTGCCATTTCGAAAACAGCTCCTTTGCCCGGCACAATGCCGGATGGGTCGAATATCGTTGCTGGAACAGGCGCTTTCAAGCGAAACCGGGTGCGCGCTCCACCCAGCAACACTTGGAAACATCGCCCGTGCACCGCCTGTTCATCGGCCTTCGCCTGCCGCCGCCGATCCGCGAGCAGCTGCTCGACCTGTCGACCGGCGTGGCGGGCGCGCGCTGGCAGGACGAGGATCAGTTGCACGTCACGCTGCGCTTCATCGGCGAGGTCGATCGCCGGGTCGCGGAGGACGTCGCCGACGTACTCGCCACGGTCCGCGCGCCTGCCCTGACGCTAAGGCTGGACGGAGTCGGCCAGTTTGATTCGGGCGGGCGGGTGAATGCGCTTTGGGCGGGCATCGCGCCGCGCGAACCGATCACGGCGCTGCACCGCAAGATCGATGCGGCGCTGGTGCGGCTGGGCCTCGCGCCCGAGCGACGCGCCTATCTGCCCCACGTCACGGTCGCTCGACTGAACCGCAGCGCAGGACCGACCGCGCCGTGGTCAGCGCAACATGCCGGGCTGAGCAGCGCGCCCTTCGCCCTCGAGCATTTCACCTTGTTCGAGAGCCACTTGCTGGCCGGGAGCGCGCACTACGAGGCGATCATGCGCTACCTCCTGCACTGAGCGCCGCCCCACAAAACAAAAAGCCCTGGCGGTTGTCCGCCAGGGCTTGTCTGTTGAACCGAAAGCTCGGTTGCTCAGCCGTCCGCGCCGGTGTTGCCGTTGCCGCCGTTCCAATCGCCGGTTGCAACCCAATCCCAGAAGCCGCGAACGGGGCGCTGATTCTTGATCATAAACTGCTCCCCTGTGTTCACGACGCACCGCCGCAGGACGGCCCGTCACAGGAGCATGTACCAAGGTTGGATGATGTTTACAAGTTGTTAACCTTTAGGCGGCGACCGCCTGCTCCTGATTGACGATCAGCTTCGTCAACTCTTCGAGCTTCATCGGTTTGCCGATAAAGTAACCCTGGATCTTGTCGCACTCCAGATTGGTTAGCTCGGCAAGTATTTCGGGGGTCTCGACGCCCTCTGCGACAACGGTTCTCCCCAGCGAATGCGCCAGTTCGATGGTTGAATGGACCATCAGGCGGTCGCTCGCATTACGATCGAGTGCCGCGATGAAGCTCCGGTCGATCTTCACTTCCGTTGCCGGGATCCGCTTGAAGTATTCGAGGGTGGAAAAGCCGGTTCCGTAGTCATCTATGGACACGTTGATGCCGAGCGAGCCGATCTCCTCCAGCGTCCGGATCGACGCGCGGCCGCTGGTCAGGGCGGCCGATTCGGTCACCTCAAGGGTCAGCCGCTCTGGCGGCAATCGAGCATCGGCGAGTTGCTGCCGGACGAGGCTGACCAGCCCCGGCCGCTCGAGCAGCCGCGCCGAGATGTTGACCGCGACATCAAAGGTGATGCCGCGCGCCTGGAAAGCCGCGGCCGTCTTGATCGCATCGCCGAGCACGAAGGCGGTCAGCTTGTCGATGCGGTTGTGCTGCTCGGCAGCGAGCACGAATTCCATCGGGCTGACCGCACCCTTCTCCGGATGCGACCAGCGCACCAGCGCTTCCGCGCCGCACAGGCGACCGGTCCGGACGTCGAGCTGCGGCTGATAGGCGACCCACACCTCGCCGCTGTCGATCGCGGCGTCGAGCCGGCCGAGCAGCGACAATTTCCACTCCGCATCGGCGAGCTTCGCCGGGTCATAGGCCTTCCAGCGCAGCCCCTCGGCCGCAGCTTCTGATGCTGCGACCAGTGTCGCGCCGATCCGATTTGCCAGATTGCGATCGCGTATGGCATCGTAGCCGAACGTAACCGAGAGATCGATCGGACGACCGTCGATCAGCGCCGGGCTGCGAAACAGGGCGTGAAGCGCATCGAGCTGGTCCGGGCCCGCGCTCTCGGCCGTCGACCCCCACACGAAGATGCCTTCGTCGCCCTGGTAGATTCGGGCACCGTGACCGCCGAGTTCGAGCCGCGCTACGATCTGCTTGACCAGCGCATGCTCGCCCTCCTCCGGCAGCGACGAACTGATCTCCGCGAAGTTGTGAATGCGGGCGCCGACGAGCACCGGCTGATGAGGATCGCATTCGTCACGCAGCGCGTTGAGGTTGGGCAGGCCGGAGACGGCGTTGACGTTGCCGCGGAGCCTGGCAGACCGCCGATACTTCAGCCAGGCGCGGCTTGGAGCGACGATCAGCACCAATGTGAGGCAAGGCACGACATCCAGGAAGACCAGTCGGGCTTCGGCAAAGAACGGCAGGACGGTACTCGCACCAAGCGCTCCGGCCAGTGCCAGCCGGCTGAGCCAGGTCGGGCGGCACAGAACGTGCAGGCCGGCCAGCAGTGCGGTCAGCAGCAGCGGCCAGAACCAGCCAAGATCTACCGGCTTGCCGCTCAGCAGCGTTTCAGCCGCAAGGACGTTGACATAGCCGCCGTTGATCAGCCCGCGGCCTGGCAGAAAGTATACGTCGCCAAGATCGTGACTTGCTAGAGCTACAACTACATCCCTGCCGCGGAACGTCGACGCTGGAACTCTTCCGTTGATAACGTCGCTCGCGCTGACCGTCTTGATCTTTGCGAGGTCGATCGCATAGTCGATGGGGAAGGTTTCGCCCGCAGCTTTCGTGACGTTGGCCAGCTTCGCCGCCATCGTCTGCACCGGCTTTCCGTCAAACAGCGTTGCGTAGGGCATGTCACGGACGAGAGCCAACGACGAGTATTTGATCGCGACGCTGACAAGTCCCGCATTCTCACGAAATTCCGCTAGTGGAAGCTTGTTCCTGCCGCGTTCGACCGGGCCGTCCGGGAAGTAGCTGGCATCGAGCCACACGTTGCCCGCCTGCTTCAGAGCTTCGGCAAAACGACGATCCCCGGCGCGATCATGGCCGGGCGCGTGGAAGAAGATGTCGAAGAAGACTCGGTTCGCGCCGGCCGCGTTGACGCGGCGCAGCAGGTCAGCATGCCGCGCGCGGGACCATGGCCAGACTCCCAGCTTCTCGACGCTCGCCTGATCGATGCCGACGACCACGATCCTGCCCGACGGCGGATGCGTGCGCGCCATGTTGCGGAGCATGCGGAGGTGATCGTCGATCGGTTCGAAGAAGCCGATCGCCGCCAGCAGCACCGTCGCCAGCGTCGTCCATGCCAGCACCTTGGCGGCGCTGCGCCGCACGAGGTCGTCGGGCGCATCGCTGCCATCCCGGGAGAACAGCCGGTTCCCGGCGCGACGGAGGTTGGCGAGGCTCACCAGGCAAGCGCTACGCTTCCTTGGTTAACACTCCCTTTCCCCGGCTAAACCATCCCCTTCCCCCATCGGCCCGCCCTTGCTATTCGCGCCCGCACAAATCCGTGTTTTCATCAGCTTCGCCGGCGCCCGCGGGAACCCTGCCCCGATCTGCGTGTCGTGCGACAGGGAAGGACCCCCGCTTTGACCGCCATTGGCCAGGACACGCTCGCCACCCGCTCGACCCTCACCGCGGCGGGCAAGTCGTTCGACTACTTCTCGCTGGCGAAGGCGGCAGAGAAGCTGGGCGACGTCAGCCGCCTGCCCTTCTCCATGAAGGTATTGCTGGAGAACATGCTCCGCTTCGAGGACGGCAAGACCGTGACGGTCGCCGACGTGCAGGCGATCATCGACTGGCAGCAGGACGCGCGCTCCGACCGCGAGATCCAGTATCGCCCCGCACGCGTGCTGATGCAGGATTTCACCGGCGTGCCCTGCGTCGTCGACCTGGCGGCGATGCGCGACGCCATCACCAAGCTTGGCGGCGATCCCGCCAAGATCAACCCGCAGGTTCCCGTCCACCTGGTCATCGACCACAGCGTGATGGTCGACGAGTTCGGCACGCCCCAGGCCGCGGAGGCGAACGTCGACCTCGAGTACCAGCGCAACATGGAGCGCTACGAGTTCCTGAAGTGGGGATCCAAGGCGCTCGACAACTTCTCGGTCGTGCCGCCGGGCACCGGCATCTGCCACCAGGTCAACCTGGAGTATATCGGCCGCGGCGTGTGGTCGTCGGAGGCGAGCGGTGAGCACGCGACCGGCACCACCATCGCCTACCCGGACACGTTGGTCGGCACTGACAGCCACACCACCATGATCAATGGTCTCGGCGTGCTCGGCTGGGGCGTTGGCGGGATTGAGGCGGAGGCGGCGATGCTCGGCCAGCCCGTCTCCATGCTGATCCCGGAGGTCGTCGGCTTCAAGCTGACCGGTGCGCTGAAGGAAGGCATCACCGCCACCGACCTGGTGCTGACCGTCACCCAGATGCTGCGCGCCAAGGGCGTGGTCGGCCGGTTTGTCGAGTTCTACGGCCCCGGCCTCGCCGCGATGACGCTCGCCGACCGCGCGACCATCGCCAACATGGCGCCAGAGTATGGCGCGACCTGCGGCTTCTTCCCGATCGACGACCGCACGCTCGATTATCTCCGCCTCTCCGGCCGCCCGGACGACGAGATCGCGCTGGTCGAGGCGTACTGCCGTGCCCAGGGCATGTGGCGCGAGGACGGCCTGCCCGACCCGATCTTCACCGATACGCTCGAGCTCGACATGGGCGAGGTGACCGCGAGCCTTGCCGGGCCGAAGCGCCCGCAGGATCGCGTCTCGCTCTCCAAGGTCGATGAGGTCTTCAACGGCGACCTGTTCAAGGTCTACAAGAAGGAAGAGGTGCAGCGCGTGCCGGTCGCCGAGCGTGGCCACGACATCGGTGACGGCGACGTCGTCATCGCCGCGATCACCAGCTGCACCAACACCTCCAACCCCAGCGTGCTGATCGCCGCCGGCCTCGTCGCCCGCAAGGCGCGCGAGAAGGGGCTGAAGCCGAAGCCTTGGGTCAAGACGAGCCTCGCGCCGGGCTCGCAGGTCGTCACCGACTATCTCAACAAGTCGGGGCTGACGCAGGATCTCGACGCGCTGGGCTTCAACCTCGTCGGCTACGGCTGCACCACCTGCATCGGCAACTCGGGGCCCCTGCCCGGCCCGATCAGTGAGGCGATCAACGGCAACGACATCGTCGCCGCCTCTGTCCTGTCGGGCAACCGCAACTTCGAGGGCCGCGTTTCGCCGGACGTCCGCGCGAACTTCCTCGCCTCGCCGCCGCTGGTCGTCGCCTATGCGCTGAAGGGCACGGTGACGGAGGACATGGTGGAGACGCCGATCGGCCAGGGTTCGGACGGTTCGGACGTCTACCTCAAGGACATCTGGCCGTCGAACGACGAGGTCCGCGCCATGATGGACGCCAACATCGACTCCGACATGTTCGAGGCGCGCTACGGCAACGTCTACCAGGGCGACCGCCACTGGCAGGGCATCCAGGTCGAGGGCTCGGACACCTACAGCTGGCCGGCTGCGTCGACCTACATCGCCAATCCGCCATATTTCGAGGGCATGTCGATGGAGCCGGCCGCGGTTTCCGACATCGTGGACGCGCGCCCGCTCGCGATCCTGGGCGATTCCATCACCACCGACCACATCTCGCCCGCTGGCTCGATCAAGGCGGACAGCCCGGCCGGCACCTGGCTGACCGAGCGGCAGGTGACCCGCGCCGACTTCAACAGCTACGGCGCGCGTCGCGGCAACGACAACGTCATGGTCCGCGGCACCTTTGCCAACATCCGCATCAAGAACGAGATGGTGCCGGGCGTCGAGGGCGGCATGTCGAAGTACGGTGACGAGGTCCTGCCGATCTACGACGTCGCCATGCGCTACAAGGCCGACGGCGTGCCGCTGGTCGTGGTCGCGGGCAAGGAGTATGGCACCGGATCGTCGCGCGACTGGGCGGCGAAGGGCACCAACCTGCTCGGCGTCCGTGCGGTCATCGCCGAGAGCTTCGAGCGCATCCATCGCTCCAACCTGGTCGGCATGGGCGTCGTTCCGCTCCAGTTCGCCGATGGAGTCTCGCGCGAGACGCTCCGCCTCGACGGGACCGAGCGCTTCACGATCACCGGCGTCGCGCAGTTGCGCCCGCGCCAGGACGTGGAGGTGACGCTCACCCGCGCGGACGGCACGACCGAGACGTTCGCGACCCGCTGCCGGATCGATACGGTGAACGAGCTCGACTACTTCCTGAACGGCGGCATCCTCCAGTACGTGCTGCGCAAGCTGGCGGCGTGAACCGGCGCGGCGCGATCGCGGGCGCGCTGGGACTCGCGCTCACCGGGCGCGCGGCCGGCGCGGTCACGCCCGACGGTGCCTACGGGCTCGTCGGGCGGATCACCGCCAAGCCGGGGCAGCGCGCGGCGCTCGGGCAGCTGCTGCTGGGCGGGAGCGCAGACATGCCGGGCTGCCTGGCGTATCTGGTGGCCGAGGATGCAAACAACGCGAACCTGCTCTGGGTGACGGAAGCGTGGGAGAGCAAGGCCGCGCACGAGGCGTCGCTCCAGCTGCCGGCCGTGCGGGACGCGATCCGCCAGGCCGTGCCGATCGTCGCCGCGTTCGAGACCGTGGCAACCACCCGCCCGCTCAGGAGCCGCCGCCCATGATCCGCCGTCTTTCGACGATCGCGCTGCTCAGCGCAGCGACTGCGGCAGGTGCCGCGCCCGCACCGGTCACCGGACGCTGGATCACGCAGGGTGGGCAGGCCGTGGTGGAGGTCGCCCCCTGCGGTCAGCAGCTGTGCGGCCGTATCGTGCGCATCCTAAAGCCGCGTGCGGGCGGCCCGGCGGTCGACGCCAACAATCCGGACAAGAGCCTTCGTACCCGCCCGATCCAGGGCCTAGCGATCCTGACCGGCTTCACCGCGGACGGCGATTACTGGCGCGGCCGCATCTATGATCCGGAGAGTGGACGCACCTACCGCTCCGAACTCCGCGGCGCGGGCGGGACGCTCAAGGTCAAGGGCTGCTTCGGCCCGTTCTGCCGCACCCAGACATGGGCACGCGCGGGCTGAAGTCGACCGTCATGCCAGCGCAGGCTGGTATCCATGTCCGGTGCCGAGTGGCGGCAAGTCGGGTGCCGTCGAGCCGGAGGTGACAACAGCCCTTGCCGCGGTAAGGGAGTGCCGGGAACAGCCGGTCAGACGTCGATCGGTCGCATCGGCCAGGTGACGGGCCGCCAGCGCCCGCCGTCGTCCTCCTCCAGCACCGTCAGTCCGGGCTGCCCGACCAGGCCGCCGCCGCGCACTTGCGCCACCGCTCGCGCGACATCCTCGCGGCCGCTCTGCCAGCGGTGCGCGGCACTCGCGCCCGAGAAGTCGAAGGCCTTGCCGCTCACCTCCCGCTCCTGCGCGCGGTAGGCAATGTGGAGCACGGTGACGGCTGGCGCGTCCGGCCCTTGCGCGGCGTAGAGCGCCTGCCAGGCGGCGAGCGCGCGGCGGCTCTGTGTCGCGAACATCAGGTCCTGCATGCGCGACACCGTCTCGCCGAGCGTTGCAGGCGGCGGCGCGCGCAAGGGCAGCAGATCGATCGCGACGCACAGCAGCGGCGCGTCACCCGGCTCTGCCAGCACCACGTCGAGCGGCAGATTGGCGGAAATGCCCGCGTCGCCGAGCAGCCGCCCGTCGACCTCCACCGGCGGAAAGGCCGGTAACAACGCCGCGCTCGCCCGCACGTGCGCGTGCTCCAGTCGGCGACGTGCGCTGTCGAACACGACGTCCTCGCCGGTCGCCACGTCGACCGCGGTGATCGAGCAGCGGGGGTGCCCGTCGTTGAGCGTATCGACGTCGACCAGCGCCGCCAGGGTCGCAAGCATCGGAGTCGTGTCGTACAGGCTCGACGGCTCGGGATTGCCGAACGGGTTCCACCACGGTCCCCACATGCTGCGCGGCGTGAACAGGCCCGGCTGTCCGGCCGCGAGCGTCAGCGCCGCCGCGCCGGTGCGGCGCGACTGGTCGGCAGCGGGGTGGCTCTCGCTCGCGTCGTACGCTGGCCGCCACAGCCCCTCCAGCGCCGCCAGCCGTCGCTCGGGCGGGTTGCCGCACAGGATCGCGCCGTTGATCGCGCCCGCCGATGCGCCCACCACCCAGTCGGGCAGCCAGCCAGCCTCGTCCAGCGCCTGGTACGCGCCCGCCTGATAGGCGCCGAGCGCGTTGCCGCCGCTCAGCACCAGCGCGATCCGCGCCGACGGCGCCTGCTCGTCACTCGTCGCCATGGTCGCCTGTACGTGCAACGGTTGTTGATCGTTCCGGCGACGACGCCGCGCGCGCCGAGGCCCGTCAGTAATCGAACGCCATGCCGCGGCACGAGGCGGGACGCAGGCGATAGTCGGCGAAGATCGACGCCGGCTTGCCGACACGCTCCTCGGTGATGGTCCAGCGCCAGCCGGTGCCCTCGCGGCTGAACCGGTTGAGGTAGATCGCGTCCGGAAAGCGATAGCGCTGCACGAAGCCGCTTTCCTCCAGCGTACCAAGCCCCAGCGACGGTTCGTACAGGCCGCCGAAGGTGTCGGAGAAGACCGAGCCGATCGCGCGCGGCTGCTGGACGGCGCCATAGGTGATCGCCGCCTCGTAGGGTTTCGCCCCCGTCGCGCGCAGGTGCAGGGTGAAATAGCGGCGGCCAAGGTGCCACTCGCCCCGTGCGATCGACGGCGATGCCTCGCCCTGCACCTGGCCGCTCACTCGCCAGCATCCGTGCAGGCCGCCCACGACCGCCAGGCCCGGCGGGACGGTGTAGGCCGGCGTCGCCAGCAACAGCACGAACGACAGCATCACCGTCCCCTCCGCACGACCCTGGAGCGCGATTATGCCGCTAGTTCTGGATCGGTCCAGATCGGGTCCACGTCGGCCGTCCGCGCGCTTAAGCCGCCCTTTACCGCCCCGCGCTATGCCGCTGCCCCTGACTGGGACGGTGGGGACACACGAATGACGCGCAACGGCCAGCGCCTGCTGATGTTGATCGATGACGAACCCGCACAGCGCCGGCTGATTGCCGCGATCGCCGCCCGGCGCGGGTGGCGTACCATCTTTGCCGGCGACGCGGAGATGTCGATCGCGCAGCTCGGCACACCGGACGGCATGGCGCTCGACGCCATCCTGCTCGACAGCTGGTCGCCGGAGGCGGATCCCACCGGATTGATCCGCGAGCTGCGCACGCGACGTCCTAAGCTCCCGATCCTCACGCTGACCGCCGACAACTCGGTCGCGGCCGCGGTGGAGGCGATGCGCGCCGGCGCCACCGACTTCCTGGTGAAGCCGCTCGGCGCCGAGCGCCTGCTCGCCGCACTGGAGGCAGCGGTCGGCGGCACCAGCGCGGGCGAGCTCCGCCCGCTTACCGAGAAGCTGCCCGCGACCCTGGCGTTCGAGGACATCGTCGGCGCCGCTCCCCAGTTCCGCGCCGCACTCGCCATCGCCGCCAAGGCCGCTCGCGCCCGCGTCCCCGTGCTGATCGAGGGCGAGAGCGGCGTCGGCAAGGAAGTGGTCGCCGACGCGCTCCACGCCGCCTCCCCGCGCGGCCGCAAACCGATGATTCGGATCAACTGCGGCGCGATTCCCGCCAACCTGGTCGAGAGCGAGCTGTTCGGGCACGAGAAGGGCGCCTTCACCGGCGCGTTCGAGCGCAAGGTCGGCCGTTTCACCGATGCCGACGGCGGCACCATCTTCCTCGATGAGATTGGCGAGATGCCGCTGGAGGCGCAAGTGAAGCTGCTGCGCGTGCTCCAGTCGGGCGAGGTCCAGCCGGTCGGCGCGCGCCACCCGCGCGAGGTGGACGTCCGCGTGATCGCCGCCACCAACAAGACGCTGGCGCACGAGGTGGAGGCGGGCCGTTTCCGCGAGGACCTCTACTACCGCCTGAACGTCGTGCAGGTGACGATCCCCCCCTTGCGCGACCGGCCCGGCGACATCGCGCCGCTGGCGCGGCACCTGCTCGGCCGCATCGCGCTCCAGCCGGGGCTGCGTCCGCTCGGCATCACCGACGACGCACTGTCGCTGCTGGTCCAGTACGACTGGCCCGGGAACGTCCGCCAGCTCCAGAACGCCCTCTTCCGGGCCGCCGTGCTGTGCGACGGCGACGCGCTCACCCGCGCCGACTTCCCGCAGATCGCGACGCTCGCCGGTGCCCGCTCCAGCGCGCCGGGCAGCCCGGCCTCGCTCGCCGGGGCGAGCGGCGTCACGCTGTTCCGCGCCGACGGCAACCTGCGCGCGCTTGAGGAGATCGAGGCGGACGTGATCCGCCTTGCGATCGGACACTATCGCGGCCGCATGACGGAAGTCGCCCGGCGGCTCGGGATCGGTCGCTCGACCCTCTACCGAAAGCTCGGCGAACTGGGGATCGACCAGAGCGCGGCGTGATCGCGGCGGGACAACGCGCGCGCCGCCGTGCTAGGATGCGGCGTCTGAAGCCCGCAGGAGAGCTGCCGTGTTCGGAACCTTGGCCCTGTTCGCGGCGCTGCTGTTCGTCGCAAGTGCGCTCTTCGGACTGACGCGCCGACCGCATGCGTCGTTGCCGCTTGCGCAATTGATCCTCGCGCTTGCCGCGAGCGCGCTCGGGATCTTGCACTGGCGAGCGAGCGGCGACACGCGCTGGCTGGTCGGCGGCGTGCTGCTGCTTGGCGCGGCGGTACCGAGCTGGGCGTCGCGCGGACGGCGCGCGGTGCTGATTGCGGCGATCGTCTGCGGGCTGCTCGGCACGGCGCTCTACGGCGCGGCGAGCGCCAGCCCCAAGAAGCCGGTCACCCCCGCCGTCCGGTGAGCGCCGCATCGCGCAGGCCGCGCCAGACGCGGATCGCCTGCGCCGTCTCCGCCACGTCGTGGACGCGGAGCAGCTGCGCGCCGTGATTCGCTCCGTGCAGCGCCAGCGCGACGCTGCCGCCCAGCCGCTGATCCACCGGCGCTTCGTTTGAGAGCGCGCCGATCAGCCGCTTGCGGCTGGCGCCCAGCACCACCGCGCAGCCGAGGCCGTGGAACAGCGCCGTGCCGTTCAGCAGCGCGAGATTGTCGGAGAGCGACTTGCCGAAACCGATCCCCGGGTCGACGAGGATGTGCGTCCGCTCGACGCCGGCAGTCTCGACCGCCGCGATCCGCGCCTCCAGCCAGTCATAGACGTCCAGCAGGACGTCGCCGTAGCCGCCGTCGCCGTGCGGCCCGCGCGCCGGATCGGGGGAGTGCATCAGCACGACGGGCACACCCGCCCGCGCGACCACCTCTGCGGCGCGATCGTCAAAGGCGAGCGCGGCCACATCGTTGACCAGGGTCGCGCCGGCGGCGATCGCCGCTTCCATCACCGCCGCCTTGCGCGTGTCGATCGAGACGGGGGTCCCCGTCGCTGCGAGCGCGCGGACGACCGGCTCGACCCGCGCGATCTCGTCCCCTTCCCACACCGTCGTGGCGCCCGGCCGGGTCGATTCGCCGCCCACGTCGACGATCGCGGCGCCCTGCACGCCGAGGTCAAATCCGGCCTGCGCAACCGCCGCGGGATCGCCACCGTTCCGTCCGCCATCTGAGAAACTATCCGGCGTCACGTTCAGGATGCCCATGACCTGCGGCTGATCGAGCCGGATCGTGCGCGCGCCGAACACGAGCGGCGCACGCGGCGCGGACAGCCGCTCGGCGAGCAGGCGGACGCGAGCAGCCTGCGCGGGCGGCAGGTTGGCGATGAGGGCGGAAAGCTCCGGCACGGCCACGCTCTCCTGCACCACCCGGGCGTTCCCGACCCGCGCGATCAGCTCGTACGCGGCGAACCACAGCAGACCGCCCGCGAGCCGGGCCACCTGCCCGTCGCGCCCCACCGGCGTGTCCACGAACCCCTCCGGCCGCAGGTACAGCCGCGCGCCGGCAGGGATGGTGCGAGGATCGATCACGTGGGAGGTTCCTTTCGTCACCCGGGCGCAAGGCCGGGGTGACCGCACGTCACGGCTGCGTCGCGAGCAGGTAGGTCTGGCGGATCGTGTCGATCGGCTGGAGCGTGCCCTGTGCCTCGTGGTGCCAGAAGGTCCAGCCGTTGCACGCGGGCGCGCCCTGGAGGGTCGCGCCGAGCTTGTGGATCGAGCCCGCCTGCCCGCACGCACTGGCGAGCGAGCCGTCGGCGCGCACCGTGGCGCTGAACCGCCGCCTGGCGTCTATCAGCACTGTGCCCGGCTCCAGGTACCCGGTCTCCACCAGCGTGCCGAACGCGACCTTGGGCGCGGCCTTGGGCGACTGCATGGTGGTGAGCGCCGATTCGTCGAGCGGCAGCGCCGCGGCGATCCGCTCCTCGGCGGCGGCGATGTACACGCCCTCGCGCTCGATCCCGATCCAGCGCCGGCCCAGCCGTTTCGCGACGGCGCCGGTCGTGCCGGTGCCGAAGAATGGGTCCAGCACCACGTCACCCGGCTTCGTACACGCGAGCAGGATGCGGTAGAGCAGCGCCTCCGGCTTCTGCGTCGGGTGGACCTTATGCCCGTCCTTCTTCAGCCGCTCGGCACCCCCGCAGATCGGGAACTCCCAGTCGGAGCGCATTTGCAGCTCGTCGTTCAGCGTCTTCATGCTGCGGTAGTTGAAGGTGTACTTCGCCTTCTCGCCGGTCGAGGCCCAGATCAGCGTCTCATGCGCATTGGTGAAGCGGGTGCCCTTGAAGTTGGGCATGGGATTCGCCTTGCGCCACACGATGTCGTTGAGGATCCAGTAGCCGAGGTCCTGGATCGCCGCTCCGACCTTGAAGATGTTGTGGTAGCTGCCGATCACCCAGATTGCGCCGCCCGGTTTCAGCAGCCGCTTGGCCTCCGCCAGCCAGGCGCGGGTAAAGGCGTCGTAGGCGGCGAGGCTGTCGAACTTGTCCCAGTGATCGGTTACCGCGTCGACGTGGCTTCCGTCCGGCCGGCTGAGCTCCCCGCCGAGTTGGAGGTTGTAGGGCGGGTCGGCGAAGATCAGGTCCACGCTGGCCGCAGGCAGCGCGCGCATTGCGGCGATGCAGTCGCCCTGGATAATGCGCCCCGTCGGCAGGGCCGACAAGCTGATGGCTTGGGCGAGCGCAAGCGGCGCTTCGTCGGTCGTCGCGGTCGCACCCGCGACCCGGTCGATCACTCCCACCTGCTTCAGCCCCCCGGCACGTTGAGCCCGTGAAATCGACGGCAAGCGGACTCACCGTCAAGTGATCAATGGTTAACCGGGGCAGTTACGATATCGTTAACGAGGCGGAACATTTCCGCACCTCGACTCGATGTTGAGTCGCGCGCCGACCGCGACCACAATCCCTAGTGGTGTGACGCGAAAGACTCAGCCGGCATGGATAACGGCAGCTCGGCCTGTGCGACGGGCGCGAAGCTGCGGCGATGAAGCGGCGATGGCCCGTGTTCGCGCAGCGCGCGGAGATGCTGCGCGCAGCCATAGCCCTTGTTCGAGTGCCAGCCGTACTGCGGATGCGCTGCGGCATGCGCGATCATGATGGTGTCGCGCGTGTGCTTGGCAACGATCGACGCGGCGGCGATGGAGGCCGAGATCGCGTCCCCGCCGACGATCGCGGTCGCCGTATAACTCCAGCGTGGCAGGCGGTTGCCGTCGACCAATACGTGTTCGACCGAGCAGCCGAGCGCCTCCACCGCCAGCGTCATCGCCTTCATCGTCGCCCAGTAGATGTTGAGCCGGTCGATCTCGTCCGCCTCGACGATCCCGACGCCGACGCCCGCGCAGCCGTGGAGCCGCTCGCACAGCGTCTTGCGGGTCGCCGCCGAGAGCTGTTTCGAATCGTTCAGGCCGCGCGGGATGCCCTTCGCCGGCAGGATCACCGCAGCAGCGACAACGGGTCCGGCCAGCGGTCCGCGGCCGGCCTCGTCGACCCCGGCGACCGGCCCGGCGTACAGCCGCTCGTGCTTCAACCCCGGCATCGGTCGAACGTTACCTGTCCCAGCGCGTGTCCCATTGGTCCGTGTCCTGACCCGAGCCCGGGTGCGGCGGCAAGGCTCGCGCGCACATAATCGATCGCTCGCCCGATCGCGTGGGTGAGCGGCAGCCCGGCGGCGAGCCCCGTCGCGATCCCGCTCGACAGGGTGCAGCCGGTGCCGTGGCTGTGGCGCGTGTCGATCCGCGGGTTCGCCCAGCGCGCGACCACGCCGTCCGCATCGATCAGCCGGTCGACGACGGTCGCGCCTTCCGCGTGCCCCCCCTTCACCAGCAGCGACGTGCCGAAGCGTGCCGCCAGGTCACGCGCTGCGTCCTCGACCTCGGCGGGGTCCAGCCGCTCGCGCCCGCACAGGACGGCGAGCTCGGGCAGGTTGGGTGTGACTACCGCGCTCATCCGCGCCAGTCGTTCCATCGCCGCGACCGTCCGCTCGTCCGCCAGCACCGCGCCGCTGGACGCGATCATGACGGGGTCGAGCACGATCGCAGTTCCGTACAGGTCGGTGCGCAGCTCGTCGGCGATGGCATCGGCGATCGCGGCGCTGCCCAGCATCCCAATTTTGACGGCATCGACCCCGATGTCTTCGGCGACACAGGACATCTGACGGACGATCGCCTCCGGCTCCATCCGGTAGACCGCCTCGACGCCCAGCGTGTTCTGCGCCGTCACCGCGGTGATCGCGGTCATGGCGTGGCCGCCCAGCATGGTGACGGTCTTGATGTCGGACTGGATCCCTGCCCCGCCGCCCGAGTCCGAGCCGGCAACGATCAGGACGCGTGCGATGCCGCTCACGCGCGATGATGCCGCTTCGTCGAGGCGGGATGGCGCGCGAGCAGATCATCCACCCGCGCCGGCCGGTCGAGCAGTTCGCCGCGGCAGTTCGGGCAGCGCTCGTCCAGGCGATCGGCGCAATCGGCGCAGAAGGTGCACTCCATCGAGCAGATAAAGGCACCCGCCTCGTCCGCCGGCAGGTCGGTGCCGCACCGCTCGCAGTCGGGCCGCATCTCGAGCATCAGGCGGCTGCCGCCTGGACGCTGTCACAGATACGCGCGACCACCGCCTCGACCTGCGCGGCGTCGTCGCCCTCCGCCATCACCCGGATCACCGGCTCGGTTCCCGACGGACGAATGACCAGCCGGCCGCGGCCGTCGAGCTGGGCCTCCGCATCGGCGATCACCGCCTGCACGCCCGCGTCGTCGAGCGGGCGACCGCCCGCGAAACGGACGTTGCGGAGCAGCTGCGGCACGGGATCGAAGCGGTGCAGCACCTCGCTCGCCGGGCGGCCGGCGCGCACCACCTCCGCCAGCACCTGCAGCGCGGCGACCAGCCCGTCACCAGTCGTCGCATAGTCGCTGAGAATGATGTGCCCCGACTGCTCGCCGCCGAGATTGTAGCCGGTGCTGCGCATCTGCTCGAGCACGTACCGGTCACCCACCTTGGTGCGGACGAGGTCGAGCCCCAGCGACCGCAGGTGACGCTCCAGCCCTAGGTTGGACATCACCGTCGCGACCAGCCCCTGCCCGCGCAGCTTGCCCGTCCGGTGCCAGCCGCCGGCGATCGTCGCCATCAGCTGATCGCCGTCGACCACGCGCCCGTTCTCGTCGGCGACGATCAGCCGGTCGGCGTCGCCGTCGAGCGCGATGCCTAGGTGCGCGCCGGTCGACACCACCGTCTCGCACAGCACCTCCGGCGCGGTTGATCCGATCCGGTCGTTGATGTTCTTGCCGTTCGGCTGGACGCCGATCGCGACCACGTCGGCGCCGAGCTCCCACAGCGCCGACGGCGCGACCTGGTAGGCGGCGCCGTTGGCGCAATCGACCACGATCTTCAGCCCGTCGAGCCGCAGGTCATCCGGGAAGGTCGACTTGGCAAAATGGATGTAGCGCCCGCGCGCGTCCTCGTAGCGTTTGGCGCGACCGATCTCCGCCGCCGGGGCGAGCGTCACCTCGCCCTCGATCGCCGCCTCGATCGCGGCCTCGTCCTCGTCCGACAGCTTGTAGCCGTCCGGCCCGAACAGCTTGATGCCGTTGTCGCGGTACGGATTGTGACTGGCCGAGAGCATGACGCCGAGGTCAGCGCGCATCGACACGGTCAGCATCGCGACGGCCGGCGTCGGCATCGGGCCGACCTGCACCACGTCCATGCCGACGCTGGTGAAGCCCGCGACCAGCGCGTTCTCCAGCATGTAGCCCGACAGCCGCGTGTCCTTGCCGATCACGACGCGGTGGCGGTGGTCGCCGCGCAGGAAGTGCTTGCCCGCGGCCATGCCGACCGTCATCGCCATCTGCGCCGTCATCACGCCGGCGTTGGTGAGGCCGCGGATCCCGTCGGTACCGAAGTATTTCCTTGCCATTTCACCCGTTTCCGCAACCTTGTCGCCACGCGCGGCCGTAGCCATAGCGCCCGGCCGTGGGAGAATCGAGCATGTCGCAAGCCACCCGTATCCTGCTGTCGCTGGTCGGCGGCCTGCTGCTCGGCATCGGGCTCGCGGCCTGGGCGCCAGGGGCGGGCACCGCCGGGCTCGCGGTCGCGGAGCCGGTCGGGACCATGTGGCTCCACGGGCTGCAGATGACCATCGTCCCGCTGGTCGTCGGGCTGCTGGTGACCGGAATTGCCGCGACCGCGGAGGCCGCCCGGGCGAGCACGCTCGCAACCCGCGCGCTCGTCGTCTTCATCGCGCTGCTCTGGGTGTCCTCCGCGCTCTCGGCGGTGATCATCACCGCCCTGCTCGCGATCTTCCCGCTCGGGCCGGACGCCGCCGCGGCGCTCAAGAGCGCGGTCGCGAGCGCGGGCGAGATCGGCGACGTGCCGCCGTTCAGCCAGTTCATCGTCGCGATGGTGCCGACCAACCCGCTCGCCGCCGCGGTCAACGACGCCTTTCTGCCGCTCATCGTCTTCACGGTGGCGTTCGGTTTCGCGGTGACCCGCCTGCCCGACGAGCCGCGCCGGCTGCTGACCGGCGTGTTCCGCGCGATCGCTGACACCATGCTGATCGTCATTGGCTGGGTGCTGTGGCTGGCGCCACTCGGCGTCTTTGCGCTGTCCTTCGGCGTCGGGGTGAAGGCGGGCACCGCGGCGTTCGGCGCGCTGATCCACTATGTCGCGGTGGTCACCGCGACCGGCGCAGGCGTGACGCTGCTCGCCTTCCCGGTCGCGGTTATCGGCGGGCGGCTCGGGCTCGGCGCGTACCTGCGCGCGATGACCCAGCCCGCCGCGGTCGCGATCTCCACCCAGTCGTCGCTCGCCTCGCTTCCCGCCATGCTGCGCGCGACCGAGCGGCTCGGCGTGCCCGTCGCGACATCGGGCATGGTGCTGCCGCTCGCGGTCGCGATCTTCCGCTACACGGGGCCGGCGATGAACCTCGCGGTCACACTCTATGTCGCGCACATCTTCGGCGTCGCACTCACCCCGACCCAGTACGCGATCGGCATCGCCGCGGCCGCGATCACCACCATGGGCGCGGTCAGCCTGCCGGGCACGATCAGCTTCGTCTCCTCCATCGCCCCGATCGCGCTCGCCATGGGGCTGCCGATCGGCCCGCTCGCGCTGCTAGTCGCGGTGGAGACCTTTCCTGACATCATGCGCACGCTCGGCAACGTCGCGATGGACGTGGCGGCGACCTCGGCGATTGCACGGCGCGCGGACGGGGAAGGCGCGGTGGAGCGGACGGAGACGGATGCGCTGCTTGCGGATGGGGCGGAGTAGTCCAAACCTGTTCGTGCTGAGTAGCGACTGAGCGAAGGCGAAGGAGTGTCAGGTCGGATCGTCTCCCAGACGATCCTGAAGGATGCGGGGCATCCTTCACCTGGCACTTATCGAAGTACGGTAGGCGGCGGGGACGCGGGCGAAGCCCGCGTCGTCGGCCGGTGCTAAGCACCGCCGGCCGGCCGAGCGCGTGCTTGCGCACCGGCGCGTCGCTGTGGCGACACGCCTCGCGCTCAGCGCATCAGCACCAGCTCCTCGGCCATGCTGGGGTGCAGCGCCACCGTGCCGTCGAAATCGGCCTTGGTCAGCCCCGCCTTCACGGCGATCGCCGCCGCCTGAAGGATCTCCGGCGCGTCCGGGCCAATCATGTGGAGCCCGACGACCCGGTCGGTGTCGGCGTCGCACACCATCTTATAAAGCGCGCGCTCGTTGCGGTTGGCGAGCACGTTCTTCATCGGGCGGAAGTCGGAGGTGTAGACCTTCACGTTGCCGAGCTTCTGCTTGGCCTGGCTCTCCGTCAGTCCGACGCCCGCGAGCGGCGGGTGGCTGAACACGGCCGACGGGATGCAGTCATAGTCGACCCGGGCCGGCTTGGCCCCGTACACGCTGTCGGCAAAGGCCTGTCCCTCACGGATCGCGACCGGGGTCAGCTGGACCCGATTGGTGACGTCGCCGACCGCGTAGATCGACGGGCAGGTCGACCGGCTGTCCTCATCGACCTTCACAGCGCCCTTGTCGTCCAGCGCGACACCGGCGCTTTCCAGCCCTAGTCCGTCGGTGTTGGGGACCCGCCCGGTCGCGAACAGGACGCAATCCACGGTGAGCGGATCGTGGTTGCTCATCCGCACCGTCAGCGTTCCGTCCTCGCCCTTGTCGATCCCCTCGAACTCGGCGTGAAAGCGGAAGTCGATGCCCTTGACCATCGAGATCTGGAGCAACCGGTCGCGGATCTGCTCGTCGTAACCGCGCAGGATCACGTCCGTGCGATTGATCAGCGTCACCTTGCTCCCGAACTCGTTAAAGATGCCGGCGAACTCGTTCGCGATGTAGCCTGCTCCCGCGATCAGGATGCGCTTGGGCACGCTGTCGAGGTCGAACACCTCGTTGGAGGTGATGCCGTGCTCGTGTCCCGGGCACGACGGCACCGCGGGCCGCGCGCCGACCGCGAGCAGGATGCGCTCCGCCGTCACCTCGCGCCCGTCCGCCAGCCGGACGGCGTTCGGCCCGGTCACCACCGCCCGCTCGCCGATGATCTCGACCGCGTGGTTGCCGAGCGTTTGGGTATAGGCGGCGTTGATCCGGTCGACCTCGGCATGGACGTTGTCGCGCAGGCAGTGCCAGTCGAAGTCGCAGTCCGGCACCGTCCAGCCGAAGCGCCGTGCGTCCTTCAGGTCCTCGGCAAAGTGGGCGCCGTAGACCAGCAGCTTCTTGGGCACGCAGCCGCGGATCACGCAGGTGCCGCCGACCCGGTACTCCTCTGCCACCGCCACGCGCGCGCCGTGCGCCGCCGCGACCCGCGCCGCGCGCACGCCGCCTGATCCCGCGCCGATGACGAAGAGGTCGTAGTCGTACTCGGCCATCGGGCGCTCCTGCATGTCGTCGCGTTCAGGTAGGCGCGGTCGCGCTTGCGCGCCACCCGCAGATGCGCGACCCGTACGCAAACAGCAGGAGAGCAGCCGTGAGCGAGTTCGACATCATCGTCTATGGCGCGACCGGCTACACCGGCCGGCTGGTGGCCGAGTACCTCGGCAGCCGCAACCACGGCGTGCGCTGGGCCATGTCCGGGCGCTCGCAGGCCAAGCTGGAGCAGGTCCGCGACGAGCTCGGCCTGCCCGACCAGCCGATCGTCGTGGCGGACGCGGACAACCCGGAGAGCCTGCGCGCCCTGTGCGAGCAGACCACCGTCGTGCTCTCCACCGTCGGGCCGTACCAGCTCTACGGCGGGCCGCTCGTGGCCGCCTGCGCCGCGAAAGGCACCGGTTACGTCGACCTGTGCGGCGAGCCCGCCTGGATGCGCCAGATGATCGACGCGTATGAGGCCGACGCGAAGGCCAGCGGCGCGCGCATCGTGTTCTCGTGCGGGTTCGACTCGATCCCCTTCGACCTCGGCGTCTGGACCGTCCAGAACGCCGCGCGGGCGCGCTTCGGTCGCCCCGCGCCACGGGTGAAGGGCCGCGTCACCAAGATGCAGGGCACCTTCTCCGGCGGGACCTTCGCCAGCGCCCGCGCGACGATGGCGGCCGCCGCGCGCGACCCGCAGGTGCTGAAGCTGATGATCGACCCGTTCGCGCTGACGCCCGGCTTCACGGGCCCGTCGCAGCCCAAGGGGCTGATGCCCGAGTATGACGACACGCTCGGCGCGTGGACCGCGCCCTTCGTCATGGCGGCGATCAACACCAAGAATGTCCACCGCACCAACGCGCTCACCGGTCACGCCTATGGCACCGACCTGCGCTACGACGAGATGGTCGCGGTGCCTGGTCTCGGCGACGTCGGCCGCATGGCGGCGGAGGCGGTCGCGAAGCTCAATCCGCTCGGCGGGGACAAGGGCCCGGCGCTTGGCGACGGCCCGACGCGGACGGAGCGCGAGGCCGGCCATTACGAGATCAAGTTTCTGGCCGAGATGCCGGACGGCGAGCGCGTGGTCGCGACCGTCACCGGCGACCGCGACCCCGGCTACGGCTCCACCAGCAAGATGATAGCTGAGGCCGCGATCTGCTTGGTCAAGGACGTGGACGGCGCGGGCGGCATCTGGACGCCCGGCGCGCTGATGCCCGAGCCGCTCGTCAAGCGGCTGGAGGCGAACGCCGGCGTGACGTTCCGGATGGAGGGCTAGGCGGAAACGCGCTCGACCACTCGAGTGGCCAGGTCACTCCGCGCGACCAGGGCGTGCAGCGGCTGCGCCAGCACGATCAGCCCGACGCCCCACAGGTAGGCCGGGTGCACCCGCCGCCTGGTGAGCAGGTCATGAAGCGGCCCGACCAGCGCCAGCCCGATCAACAGCGCCGATGAGATCGGGATCACCAACTCGATCCCGCCCCAGCGTACCGGCGGCAGGCGCCCGATCGCCGGCCAGGCGAGCAGCACCGTCGCGCAGAGCAGCAGGCGCTTGTGCCACTCGCGCCGATGCCGGAGCACCAGCGCCCAGGCGAACAGCCCGGCAAAGAGCAGCAGGTCGATCGTGTCGGCGGCGAACATCTCCGCCGGCGTGAAGAAGGGCGGCGTCGCGCCACGCCGGATCGCGAGCAGGTTGGTCGCGATGCCGAGCGGCACCATCGCCGCGACCAGCGCGACGGAGGCGATGCCGAGCGCGCGGTGGATCGGCAGCGCACGGCGCCGCACCAGCGCGGCCTGGACGGCGAACAGGGCGATCCAGGCGGTCATCACCGCCCCATGCAGGTGCACCCACCACGGCAGCCCGCTGCCGGCGCTACTCCGCACATAACTCGGTCCGAAGCCTGCGGCGATCACGCCTGCGACGACCAGCGACATGGTCGCGAAGAACGTCCATTCGCCACGCGCACCCGCGCGCATCTCTGCCGCTGCAACCATCACGCCCCCCGGAGTGAGTCTACGCCGCTACTCCGGGGAACCTATCACGCCGCCGCCCGCGGGCAAGCGGCCGTCATCACCGACGCTTGCCCTGGTGCCGGATGTTGCCCGGCCGCCCTCGCCGCTTGAGCACTCGCGGCGACCCGCCCTTGCGCTCGCGCTCGCGCGGCGCACTGCCGGCCGATCCGATCCCGTCCGGCGGCTCGAAGCGAAGCGCGCCCGATACCGGGTTCGCCTCCGCGAGCCGCAGCTGCAGGCGCTGGCCGAGCGTGAAGGCAGTGCCGCTGTGCTCGCCAACCAGCTGGTGCCCGGCCTCATCGTAGCGGAAATACTCGGAACCCAGGTCGCGCGCCGGGACGAGGCCGTCGCCGCCGATCCCCTCCACCGTGGCGAAGAAGCCGAACGACTGCACGCCCGTGATCCGCGCGTCCATCACGCTGCCGACGTGCTCGGACAGATACGCCGCGACGTAGCGATCGACCGTCTCGCGCTCCGCCTCCATGGCGCGCCGCTCGAGCTGGCTGATCCCCTCGCCGATCCGCTCGAACGCATCGACTTCCCCCGACGACAGCCCGCCGGGGCCGAGCTTGTATCCCTCCACCAGCGCCCGGTGGACCAGCAGGTCGGCGTAGCGGCGAATGGGCGAGGTGAAGTGCGCGTAGGACCCGAGCGCCAGGCCGAAGTGGCCGTGGTTGCCCGGCCCGTAGTAGGCCTGCGTTTGCGTGCGCAGCACCTGCTCCATCACCTGCGGGCGGAAGTCGGCGTCGCCGATCTGCTCCAGGATGCGATTGAAGGTCGCAGGGCGGATCACCTGTCCCAGCGCGAACTTGACCCCGAACGTCTCCAGATAGTCCTTCAGGCCGGCCAGCTTCTCGCGCGCGGGCGGCTCGTGGATGCGGTACATGACCGGCATCTTCTTCGCCTCCAGCGCCTTGGCGGCGGCGACGTTCGCCGCGATCATGAAGTCCTCGATCAGCTTGTGTGCGTCCAGCCGCTCGCGCGGCGCGACGGAGAGGATGCGTCCCTTCTCGTCCAGCACGATCCGCCGCTCCGGCAGGTCGAGGTCGAGCGGCTCGCGCTTCGCCCGCGCGCGGTTGAGCGCATCCCAGCAATCCCACAACGGCTTCAGCGCCTTCTCGGTCAGCGGATGGTCGAGCGTCCCGTCGATCGCTCTTTGCGCATCCTCGTACGCGATGTTGGCCGCGAGCCGCACCACGGCGCGGCTGAAGCGCGGTTCCTTGAGCGCCCCGTCCTTCGTCACTGTGAAGCGGCAGGCGAGCGCCGCGCGATCGACGCCCTCCTTCAGCGAGCAGACGTCGGCCGACAGCACTTCGGGAAGCATCGGCACGACCCGGTCGGGGAAGTAGACCGAGTTGCCCCGCGCCCGCGCTTCCTTGTCGAGGAGGGAGCCCGGCCGCACGTAGTAGCTCACGTCGGCGATCGCGACGATCGCGTCCCAGCTGCCCTCGCCGTTCGGCTGCGCCCAGACCGCGTCGTCGTGGTCGCGCGCGTCCGCCGGATCGATCGCGACGATCGGCAGGTCGCGCAGGTCCTCGCGATCCTCGCCCAATGGCTGCGAGGCGACCTCCTTAGCCTCGTCGAGCAGGGCTCCGGTGAAGACGTGGGGGATGCCGTGGCGCTGGATTGCGATGAGCGAGAAGCTGCGCGGCGCGAACGGATCGCCCAGTCGCTCGACCACCCGCGCGGTCATCCGCGGCGGTCGGCCGGCCTTCTCCGCCATCACCAGTTCGCCCGGCTCCGCCCCGCCCGCGTCCGACACCAGCCAGTCGCGACGCTCCTTCTTCTCAACGCCCTGAAGGAACAGCTTGTCACCCTCCTGCCGCAGCACGCCCAGGATCGTCTCGGCGCCCTTCGGCAGCTCCTTCATCGGGTGCGCGATCCAGCCGCTCCCCGCCTCTTCCGTCCGCGCGAGGATGCGTGCGCCGACGGCCAGCGCGCCGCGCTTCCGCTCCTTCACGCGCAGCCGCGGCTCAGGCACACCCTCCGCCTCCCAGCGCTCCGGCTGCGCCCAGACGGTGCCCCCGTCATCGACGTCGACCACGCGCAGCACCGTGACCTTAGGCAGCCCGCCCATCTTGTGGAACGCGCGACCGGGCGCGGAATCGATCAGCCCCTCGTCCGCCATGTCCTTCAGCAGCGCCTTTAATCCGATCTTGTCCGCGCCGTGCAGGCCGAACGCACGCGCAATCTCCCGCTTGCCCGCGGGCGTGTCGCTCTCGCCGATGAAGTCGAGGATCTGCTGGCGGCTGGGGAGCCCGTTGGTGCGCGTTGGCATGGGTGGCAGATAGGGAGTCGTCGCGCCGTCGTCACCTGCGCTCCGATCTGCTAGCGGATCGCGCGTGTACGACATGCTGGTCATCGGCGGCGGGATCAACGGCTGCGCGGTTGCGCGCGAGGCGGCGCTCCACGGCCTCTCCGTCCTGCTGGTCGAGCGCGACGCACTGGCGGCGCACACCTCGTCCGCCTCCTCCAAGCTGATCCACGGCGGCCTGCGCTACCTGGAGACCTACGACTTCCGCCTGGTACGGGAGGCGCTGCAGGAGCGCGCTCGCCTGCTCCGCCTCGCGCCCGCGCTGGTGCGGCCGGTGCCGTTCGTCCTGCCCCACGTCCACGCGACCCGGCCGGCGTGGCTCGTGCGGTTGGGGCTGCTGCTCTACGACACGATCGGTGGACGCGGGCGTGGCGTGCCGGCCGCACGCCGGCTGCGGGCGAGCGATGCCGCATTCCAGGCGCCGTTCGCGCGCACGCTGCCAGGCTTCGTCTATTATGACGCGATGGTGGACGACGCCGCGCTGACCCGCGCCTATGCCGCCGACGCGGCCGCGGTGGGCGCACAGCTGCGCGAGCATGTGGCGGTCACGGAGGCGACGCGGAGCGAGGCGTGGCAGGTAAGGCTCTCGAGCGGTCAATCGATCACGGCTCGGATCATCGTCAACGCCGCAGGTCCCTGGGCTGCCGACGTGACCGAGACGCTCGGCGGCGATCGTCCGGCGTTGCGACTGGTGAAGGGCAGCCACCTGACCGTTACCCGCCTCTACGAGGGCGATCACGCCTACCTGCTCCAGCAGCCGGACCGCCGCGTCGTGTTCGCGTTCCCGTGGGCCGGAGAGACCGCGATCGGCACCACCGACGTCCCCGTCGACGCACCGGCCGACCCGCAGATCTCGGGCGAAGAAACCGCCTACCTGCTCGACGCCGCGAACCGCTATTTCGCGCAGGCGCTTACCCCTGCCGACGTGACCGGCAGCTGGTCCGGCATCCGCGCCCTCCACGACGACGGCGCGGCGGAGGCCCGCACCGTTACGCGCGACTACCACCTGGAGCTGGACCGATCGGCCGCGCCGCTGCTCACGATCGTGGGCGGCAAGATCACAACCGCGCGGGCGTTGGCGGAGGATGTGCTGGCGAAGCTCGGCTGGGGGACGCCGGTCAGCCGCAAGCGTCCACTCCCGTCACCCTTGCCCTGAGCCGGGGGCCCGCTTCTTCTCTCTTCCCCTCGTCTGGTCGAGAAGGGAAAAGCGGGACCCCGGATCGAGTCCGGGGTGACGGGCTATGTATAGCTACAGCGCCTGCCCCGCCGCCCACCCGCTCGACCACGCCCACTGAAAATTATACCCGCCGAGCCAGCCGGTGACGTCCACCGCCTCGCCGATCGCGTACAGCCCGGGCACGCGGCGCGCCTCCATCGTGCGGGACGACAGCTCCGCCGTACTGATCCCGCCGACCGTCACCTCGGCCTTGGCATACCCCTCCGTCCCGCTTGGCCGGAAGCGCCAGTCGGCCAGCCGCCGCTCGGCTGCCTCCAGCGCGCGATCGGGCAGGTTGGCGAGCTCGCCCGTCAGCGCGAGCCGCTCGACAAGCGCGTCGGCCAGCCGGTCGGGCAAGCCGAGCACGCGCTTGAGGCTCGCCCGCGGTGCCGCCCGCTTGGCCTCCCGCAGCCAGCCGCTGCCCCGCTCGGGCAGGAAATCGACGCCGACTTCCTCGCCGTGCCGCCAGTAGGATGATACCTGCAGGATCGACGGACCGCTTAAGCCCCGGTGAGTGAAAAGCGCCGCCTCGCGGAAGCTCGCCTTGCCGACGCGCGCGACCACCTCCGTCGACACGCCCGACAGCTCGCGGAACAGCGCCTCCTCGCCCGCCAGCGTCAGCGGCACCAGCGCCGGGCGGGGCTCGACCAGCTTCAGGCCAAAGCGCTTGGCGAGATGGTAGGCGAAGTCGCTCGCGCCGATCTTGGGAATCGACGGCCCGCCGGTCGCGATCACCAGCGACGGCGCCGACGCCTCCTCGTTCCCGAAGGTCACCCGGTACGCACCGTCACCATGCGCCACGTCGCGCACAGGGAAACCGCACGCGATCCGCACCTGTCCCGCGGCACACTCGGCGAGCAGCAGGTCGACGATCTGGCGGGCCGACCCATCGCAGAACAGCTGCCCCAGCGTCTTCTCGTGCCAGGCGATCCCGTGCCGCTCGACCAGCGCGAGGAAGTCCGCCGCCGTATAGCGGCCGAGCGCCGACTTGGCGAAATGCGGGTTGGCCGACACGAACCGGTCGGCCGCGGTGCCGATGTTGGTGAAGTTACACCGCCCGCCACCTGAGATCAGGATCTTCGCGCCGACCGCGCGGGCATGATCGACCACCAGCACGCGCCGCCCGCGCTGTCCTGCCGTCGCCGCCGCCATCAGCCCGGCCGCCCCGCCACCCAGGATGATGGCGTCGTAGGAGGTGGTGGTCACCGCCAAACTTCACTCGTCATCCCCGCGCAGGCGGGGACTGGTACACGCTGAGCTTGTTGGAACTCCCGAAAGGTGGCGGCAACCGATCCCCGCCTCCGCGGGTATGACAATGGCTGGGAACCGCTCACCCCTTCGCGTCGATCACCGCCAGCGTGATCCGCGACAGGCACACCAGCTTGCCCGCGTCGTCGACGATGCGGATCGTCCACACCTGCGTCGTCCGCCCCAGGCTTTCGGCGGTCGCGGTCGCGTGGACGTGGCCGCTCACCGCCGGGCGGATGTGGTTGGCGTTGATCTCCAGTCCGACCGCGAGCTTGCCCTCGCCCAGCGCCATGGTCGCGCCGACCGACGCCACCGTCTCCGCGAGCACGACGGACGCCCCGCCGTGGAGCCGCCCGAACGGCTGGTGCGTCCGGTGATCGACCGGCATTCGCGCGGCGAGCCAGTCGTCCCCCACCTCCGTGAACTCGATGCCGACATGCCCCGGCAGCGTCGCCGCGCCGAGCCGCGTCAGCGCTTCCACCTCAACCGGGCGCCGCCAGATCGCCATCAGTACGCCCGCCCGATCAGCACCCGTTCCACCGCCGGCTTGCCGGTGAAGATGCAGGTGACCGCACCCTCCCCCGTCTGCCCCATCGGCGCGTTGCGGATGGTGAGCTTCAGCGCCTTCAGCCGCTCGACCACCTGGTCGAGCTCGGCGCCGGTCGGCCTGCACCAGGCGACGTCGACCCAGCCGGGGTTCTTCTGGTCCTCGGCGAAGGTCGCCTCCACTGCGGCCCAGTCGCTCAAGGGCACGATGTTGGCCTTGAGCGCCGCGGTCGAGCGCGCGTGGAGCGCCGCCTGGATCGCCTCCAGCGTCCCCGCCGCCTCACCGACGAACGCGTCGCGCGCGACCACGCGAGCATCGAGCTTGCCATCCTCGCGGTACAGCTCGTCGCGGCGGATCACCGACACGTTGCCGCCCTCCACGTCGCGCCCGCCGACCTCGATCACGAGCGGTGCGCCCTTCTTGATCCAGTTCCAGCGCTTGGTGGTCGACTTGACCGGCTTCAGGTCGAGCAGTGCCCGCACCGGCTCGCCGAGTGCGCGTGAGGCCGCGAGCTCGGCCTGCAGCGTGCGGCAATAGTCGACGATCGCCGCATCCTCCGGCTTGTCGCGCAGCATCGGCACGATCACCACCTGCCACGGCGCGATCCTGGGCGGGCAGCACAGCCCATCGTCGTCGCCGTGGACCATGATCACCGCGCCGATCATTCGCGTCGACACGCCCCAGCTGGTCGTGTTGGCGAGCTCCAGCTGCCCGTCCGCGTTCTGGAAGCGGATGTTCTGCGCGTGCGCGAAGTTGGTGCCTAGAAAGTGGCTGGTGCCGGCCTGAAGCGCCTTGCCGTCGCCCATCATCGCCTCGATCGACCAAGTCTCGACCGCGCCCGGGAAGCGCTCGTTCTCCGGCTTCTCGCCGGCGACCACGTGAAGCGCAAGGCACTCCTCGGCGAACGAGCGGTACACCTCGAGTATGCGGAGCGTCTCCTCGTGCGCTTCGTCGGCGGTCGCGTGGGCGGTATGTCCCTCCTGCCACAGGAACTCGGACGTGCGCAGGAACATGCGGGTCCGCATCTCCCACCGAACCACGTTCGCCCACTGGTTGATCAGGACGGGCAGGTCGCGCCACGACTGCACCCAGCGCGCAAAGGCGGTGCCGATCACCGTTTCCGAGGTCGGGCGGACGACCAGCGGCTCCTCCAGCTTCGATTCGGGATCGGGCTGGAGACGGCCGGTCGCATCCGCCTTCAGCCGGTGGTGCGTCACCACGGCCATCTCCTTGGCGAAGCCCTCGACGTGCTCCGCCTCCTTCTCGAAGTAGGAGAGCGGAATGAACAGCGGAAAATAGCAGTTCTCGTGCCCCGTCGCCTTGATCCGGTCATCGAGCAGGCGCTGCACCCGTTCCCAGATGCCGTAACCCCACGGGCGGATCACCATGCAGCCGCGCACGCCGGATTCCTCGGCCAGGTCGGCCTCGGCGATGACGGACTGGTACCAGGCCGAGAAATCGGCCGCGCGGGTGACGGGAAGCGCGTGCTTGATCATGCCCGCCCGCCTAGCGCGCAGCGGCCACTTCGTCACCCCGCCCGTACGATCAGGCGAAGCTTCGCGCCGTCACGCAAACACATCGGGAGAGTTGATCTTGGGTACCTCGACAATCCCACTTACAGCGTTGGCCCTGAAATACATCGCCTCCTTCGCGCCATGGGGCAGGTCGCACGGCAACCATCCAAAATCCCGATCGAGTCCCCCGGCCAGTGCCGTTTCGAAATCCGGGATTAACTCGACCTGCGCTGCGAAGTCAGGTCGACCAAGATAGAGCTTGGTTCCGAGTTTCGGCCGACGGCAGCGCCGCCGGAACAAGGCCATATGCTCCGCGAGAGACTCGCCCGTCGCTGCTCGCGACAGGAGGTTAAGTCGCGCCTCAACAAGATAGTCGACGTCTCGGAGAATCAAAGTTCGACCAGGACCGCCGCCATGTCCCCCTTGAGCGCCTCCCCAATTCCGATACTGCTGATGTAGATACGTGTTACGGTCCACCTGATCGAAGGTCGCCAATGGATCGCGTCGAACAGACCACGAGCGATGCGCGGAGTGATCAGGTCATAGGTTACCCGATCCTGGCAGAATTCAGGCCGGGTGAAGAACGCGCGTTCGCCGGAGCACCGTATCGCAAACGTCATCGCATCACGGAACATCGTTCCGCTTGTGTTCCCTCTTTCTTCTCAAGTCTATCGCCGGTTGACATATTCTGGAGGTAAGCCGGTCCGGATCGGTCCAAGCGACAGTTGCCCGACCAGCGCTACGGCGAGACATTGGCGCTTCGTTGCTTGGCGACGCTGGTAAGAAAGACGATCATGACTGAACCAACAAAGGTGATCATGCACCTGCGCATCCGGTCCGGCACGGCGTGGAGGCCGAGCATTGCCTTTAGCTTGGATGCCGCAACCACGGGACCGCCGGCTGCTAAGAAGCCTTTCGCACCGGCGGCATCGCGTTGCAGATGTCGGCACCGCCCGCCGGCATCGTGAAGAACGGCGGCTCGCGGTTCTCGCGTGCGGCGATCCAGGCGGCGAAGCGCGCATTGTCTGTGCGGCGGTACTGATAGCGAGGCCGCTCAGCGGCAGGCAGCGTACTCGCCAGCCGTCCGCTCCTGATCCGGACATATTGTGCCGGCTGCTCGTAGAAGCCGAGGTTGCCCGTCCCGCGCGGAAAGCTGGAGAGCGCCTCCATTCCCTCGATCACACGCCCGACCACCGCGATGTTGCGGTCGAGGTGGCGGGGGCCGTGGCCGATCACGGCGTAGAGGTCGCCGCCGGACCCGGTCGATGGCGCAAGATCGCGGGCGACCCCGACCATGCCGTAGCAGTGCGGCATCCACGCTGTCGTGCCATTCGTCGCAAGGGGCCATCCGTCACGGCTGTAGCCCGCACGCGTGCTGTACGAATCCGGCTTCGCCAGCGTCGCTACGGCGTCGAACGCCGGCCACTCATACTCGGCTGGCGGATTAGCGATCAGGCCGGACGGCAGCGCCTTCTTCTCCGTCGGATCGCCCCACTGAGTCACGTAATTGTCCTGGACGCGGTAAACGCTCTCCCCGTCCCACCACCGCGCAGTCGCGAGCGCGCGCATATTGGCGACGTGCGCGGGGGCGTAGCGTGCGGCCAGGCGCACCACCACGCGGCGACCGTCCGCCAGCGTGAACACCAGCATTTCGTCATCCGGGATCGCGACCCAATCGGCGGGCTCGGCGTCATACGGCTTGGGCGGCGCAGCAGCGGGCGGCGCGGCCTGGACGGAAAGGAGGAGAGAGAGCAGCATGGTTGCAAGCCTGACACCCCGCTCCGCCCCGCGCAACCGTGAGCGGAGTGACTTGCCACTCGCCTTCCCGTCCCCTAGGGCGCAGCGCTTCCAGTGCGCGATGTTGCGGAGCGGTGGCCGAGTGGTCGAAGGCGCTCGCCTGGAAAGTGAGTATACGGCAAAACCGTATCGAGGGTTCGAATCCCTCCCGCTCCGCCACTTACGCCCTTTTCGGGCCTTCTAAAATCCAGCTAAACCCGCTAAAAACAGCCGGTTCTTGGCTGCTGGAGCGTCCGCTCGCATCCGCAGCTATCCACCCATGCCCACCACTTTTGGTGGGACAAGTGGTGGGACTGGAGAGGTGTCATGGGTCAGCTGACTGCGATGAAGATCAAGGCCATCACCGACCCGGGCCGATACGTGGACGGCGACGGACTCATGCTCCGGGTGACGGACGGCGGCGCAAAGAGCTGGATGGTGCGCGTCCGGATCGATGGCAAGCGCAGAGACATAGGCATCGGCTCGCTCAAGGTGCTGACCCTCGCTGAGGCCCGCGCAAAGGCGACCGAGCTGCGCCGGCAGATCGCTCAGGGCATCGATCCAATCGCCGAGCGCAAGAAGGTCGAAGACCCGGTCCCAACCTTCCGCGAGGCCGCGACGCTTGTCCACGAAGAGCACAAGGCCGCCTGGAAGAACGGCAAGCATCAGGATCAGTGGATCAACACGCTGACCACCTATGCCTTCCCCAAGCTCGGCGATCGGCTCGTCAACGACATCGAAGGGCCGATCATCCGCGACGTGCTGGCGCCGATCTGGCTCGCCAAGCCGGAGACCGCTCGGCGGGTCCGCCAGCGCATCGGTGCCGTCCTCGATTGGAGCTACGCCAAGGGCTACCGCCCAACCGAAGCGCCGATGCGCTCGCTGTCCAAGGGGCTGCCCCGGCAGCCCCGCAAGGACGGTCATTTCGCCGCCATGCCGTTCACCGACGTGCCCAAGCTGATCGCCCGTTTGCGCGAGCGATCGTCGGTAGGAAGGCTCGCCATGGAGGCCCTGATCCTGACGGCGGCGCGCTCCGGCGAGATACGCGGCGCGACGTGGAACGAGGTTGATCTGGAAGCCGGCATGTGGACCGTTCCAGCCGAACGGATGAAGATGGGCCGGGTCCATCATGTGCCGCTTGCACCCGAAGCGATCGACGTGTTCCGGCGCGCCGAAGCGCTGCGCGTGCTGTGCAGCGACCTGGTCTTTCCAGGCCAGAGGCTGAAGAACCAGCTTTCGGACATGACCCTGCTGAAGGTCATGCGCGACATGGAAACCGGCGTCACCGTCCACGGCTTCCGCTCGGCCTTCCGCGATTGGGTTGCGGAGGAAACCAGCTACCCTGGCGAGGTTGCAGAAGCCGCCCTCGCGCATGCGATCCCCAACAAGGTCGAAGCGGCATATCGCCGCACCGACTTTCTCGAGAAGCGTCGCTCCCTCATGCGCGAGTGGGCTGCGTTCTGCACCAGCCTCGCCCCCTTCTCAGGCTGATCCACGCTCCACCAGCCGCCGCAAGCTGGCCATGGTGACGAGCGTCGCTGTGCCGATCTTCACCGTCTCCACATCGCCCGATTTGATCAGCTCGTAGAGCTTGGATCGGCCGATCCCGGTGAGCTGAACCGCCACCGGTATGCGGACCGTCAGCGGCTCGATCGGTAACGCCGTCGCACCCGCCCTCAGCGCCTTGGGGCTGCGCTCAATCGACATGAGGCCGCTCCCATTCCGCGATCATCTTCTTCCAATCGTCGATCGCCTGCTGACGCAGCGAGGTGTCTGCTTGGGCCTCCAGAAGGTAGTCCAATGCCACCGCGCAGAAGAGCACGTGCCGTTGCATCTCGCCCTCCGCGTCGCGCGCCGTCGACAGTGCGCGGGCGATAAGCTCCCGCACAAATTTGCTCGGATCGGAGTCGATCCGCGCGACATACGCAAGCAACTCCGCGCGCATGTTCGGGCTGATACGGATCGTCAGATATTCGAAGTACATCACACTCTCCGTGGTTAGGAGGAGCGTGGTCGCGCTTCGCAAGGCGTCGTCTGGATAGCCGCTCACCGGGGCTGTAGGAAAACGAAAACTAGCGCTGCACTCGCAAGAAAACTGTGGCGAAAACAGCAGCTTAACGTTGTCACACGTTAGCGCGGTCGATGTATCACAAGATTGGCGAGTAGTTTCCTACACTTACCTGCGGGCTCGCCGCATAGGGTGTGCTCAAAATTCCCCTCCGAAGATGGGCGAGCTAGGGCCAGCTAAAGCTCCCTGCCTACAGCCTTGCTAAGCTTCTCCGGCAGAATCGGCAGCGCCGCCGTTAAGGGCACGAAACAATCGATGACTGGGGCTACAAGGCGCTATTTCAGAGCTTGAAGCAGTGCTCTCGGTGCCATGCCATAAAGTGCGGATGAGGACGATCGAGGGCGCGGATGGTGGGTAGAGCGCGACCGGTTCGGTTGATCATCGCGCGCAAGCTGTCGGGATCGTTCGCCTGGCGCGAGACAAGGATCTCGAGGTCGTCAGAGAGGCTGATCAGCCCCCGATCGAACATCCAATGCACGGTGCCGGATAGTGCCAGTCCATTGGTCACGATATCGGGACCGTTCGCCTCCACCGGCCGGATATGAGCGGCTTCGGCTTCAGCCCGGCCGCCGCCGTTGATGATCCGAAGCCCGGTGATCGCGCAGCGCTCGCCATAGGCGCGTAACACGACCTTTCGGAACACCCGATCCCGAAAGATGCGCAACGTGTAGGTGGTGATCCGTTCGCGCTCGTGCTCGAAAGCGAACGGCGCTCGCTCTTCCTGGAGAACCGATCCGGCCGCGTGGTCGATGCGGGGGAGCAGCGCTTCGTCGTTGCCCAGACCGAGGTCCAGGATGCGGTTGAAGTCGGTCGTGGAGATCGGCCGCACAGCCGATTGCGCCCGCCCCGAGACGCGCTGCTGCTCATTGAGCAAGCGTCGCTCGATCAGACCGTCAGGCCCATTGAAGGACACGGGATTAGCGAACTCCAGATAGCTGCCGGGCTCGATAACGGCCACGTACATGGCGCGGATTAAGGGGTCAGGGATGATTTCCTGCACGCGTGCCACCGCGAAGTAGCCGCGCGTGGCCCTGACCTTCACCGGCTCGTAGTACAGCACCCAATCGCCCACGCAGGCGCTCGCCCGTCCGAGGTACTGCGCCGGAAACTGGTACCGCTCAGCCGGACTGTCGTCGTAGATCGAGTCGGTTCGGTGAACGAAAACGCCAAGCGCCATGCAAGCCCCTCAAGCTCACCCTTAGTGGCGCAAGCCAGCGAGGCGAAGCGCCAAACGAGCGATGCCTTCGCTCCAACTTCTGCCATCTGTTTATGGTCAAGCTGCCGGAGCTCGCCGCGGCCGAGGCCAAACGCCGCGTGGCGCCCTGACGGGCGTCAGACGACCGTCATTGGATTGATCGTTAGGGCCGCGGTGCGGCGTGGCGGCCGGGCGGGCACCAGATCCGCGAGGTGCGTCGGATCGCCAATGCCGACGGGCTGCACCACGACGCGGCGCTCGCGTTTCTCGCGCATCTCGTCGCCGACATATGGGTCGAGGCCGATCCGGACCGCCCCTTAAACGACGACCTCAGGGTGCGATGCTGGTCGTTGCTCTGATGCCGCCGGATGCCGCGTAGCTGCGCCTCCGACTAACTACGCATCGCTCGCGCTCGGTCGTTCGGCCCCCGTCGAGAGCTGCGGAAGACGAACACAAGCTACGCTCGTAGCTCAGCCGCTTCTGTCCGCGACAGGCGCGGCAACGCCATCCACGACGCGCGATCGAGCATGTTCGCCGATCGTCTGATGGGCTCTACTCCGAAGAGAGGGATGCAGGTAACCAGACGTTCGGCGACAAAGGACACCGTATGAACATCGAACTGACCGGCGAGCAGTTGGCGGACGTCGCACTATCCACTCTCAGAGCAGCGCTAGGCAGCGAGCGCTACCAGTATCTCAGCGGACCGATCACCGGCGGCAGGCGCCTGCTGACGTGGCATCTCGCCGAAGGACGGCTCCTCGCTGCGGAAAGGCGCCGCAACGCGTGCCGTCGAGCGGTCATCGAACCAAATATCGCGGATCTCCGCGAGGAGGCCAATCGGCAGCGGGCCGCCGGCATCCGCACGATCGAACCAGGCAGCTTTGAGGCCGACTTCGTTCACTGGGGTCAGGCGGAGTTCCTGGCCTTCTGGGATCGCGTACTGGAGAGGCACGCCTCGCGCGTGAGATTCGTCTCAGGCTGGGAGTTCAGTGCAGGGTGCGCGTTCGAATACCGCCGAGCCGCTGCGCACGGCCTGGCGCGGGTCGACGTAGACGGGCACGAACTCGCCCCCGCCGCCGCCCTCGATCTGCTCGCGACCGCGCTCGGGCGGATCGACGAGGCGCACGACCCGGCGGATCCGCGGGACGAGGTCCTGGCGAGGCTCCGTGACGCGATAGCCTTCCAGACGTCGCTCATCGCGGCGATCGCGCGCGGCTAAACAGGTGAAGACGCAACGCGGCTCAGCAGCCCAAGGTCTCGATCCAGGCGATCAGCGCCCCGAGCGACGCGCCGGGATTGAAGGCGAGCACCGCGTCCGCAGCCGCGAGAACCACGGGCGCCAGCCATATCGTCGCCGCGACGCAGCCGATAACCGCGCCCGCATAGACGCAGCGGAGCGTCCGCTGGACCGTCCTCGCGCTCCAGCGGAAGCGGAGCGCGAGGCTGTTGACGACGCCCCTGATCGCCTGCTCCTCTCGGCGCGGTCTCACCCGCTTCGCGCCGATTCGGTCCTCCGCCAGAACCTGCCAGGAGACGATGATCAGAAAGCAGGCGCACAGAAGCGCGGGCAGCAGGTACCAGCGCGCGGCGACCGTCAGCCATTCGTCCGGCAGTCCGGGAATGATGGCGACCAGGCCCGATGGCTTGACCTCGTTGCGGACGAGCGCGTTGTGCGCGCTGATCGTTGACGCCAGCAGCGACGTCGCGGCGATGCAGCCCGCCAGGCCCGCGACCACCACCTGCCCGAGATTGGCCCGGCGCGCCGACGCTTGGTCAAGCTGAACCTTGAGCGACTCCCGGACGTGCTTGTAGTCGTAGCCGTAAGTCAGGGCATTGGCCTCGAACGCCCACGGATCGTCGACCCGACGCCGATACTTCAAAAGCGTGCTCTGGAAGGCGTCCGCGTAGGCGAGGATGCCCGTTGCCTCGCGCAGATCCTGCAGGTTGCCCCTGCGCGCCAGCGCGTCGACGATCCGCGTGAGGCTCCAGGCGGTCGCACGCCGCCAATGCTCCTCCCGATCGTCGAGCGGTCGCGACGACAGCGGCACCAGAGGGGTGATCTGGTCCGACTTGGCGTCGTGATGGACGTGGTGATGGACCATGTCCTTGAGGAAGAAGTAGGACTGTCGCGCCAGCACCTCCAGCTGGTCGGCATCGAAGCCCGTCGTGGCCTCCTCGTCAAACCAAAGCCTCGCCTCGCCGGTCCTGAACAGCGCGAACTCGATCCTAGCGGGACGGTTCAGACGGGCGGCGAGGCCAGCGGCCTGGTCGGGAAAGTCGTCGAGAGCGGACGTCGTAGCCTCGTATGGCAGTATCCGGATCGCCTCGCGCAGCCGGCGAAGCACGTCCTTCTGGACCGCCGCATTCGCCTCCTCCCTCTGATGCGGCATGACGTGGATGCTGCCGAGCAGCATGCCCTGGGCATCCGGCGCGGTCTCGACGACCAGGCGTGGCCTGTCTTCCTGCTCCGAGACCTTCCGATGATCGGGACGGAGGACGTCATAAACCCGCCCTGCCGCATGCCGGAGGCCGACCGGGCGCGGAGGGGAAGGCGGACGCTGGGCAATGCCCACTGGCGCCGCGACCTCGTGCGTGACGCCGATCATGACGAAGTCCTGCCGTGCCGCCTTCCTCCGCCAGCGCGTCCACCAGGCGTAGGCCAGGAAGTCGTCCGTCTGCCTGGACTGATGGACTGCGACCAAGCGCTTCAAGGCAGGTTGGGGATACGCCACCGTCGCCGCCAGCACGTCCGCTCCGCGAGAGTGTCCGATCAGGCTGAACGAGAGGTGGCTATGAACGTTCGGGACCCATCCTGCGTAGCCGAGCCGCTTGCCTGACCAAGGAGCCTCCACGACCGCCTCAGAAGACGTCGCGCGCGACCGTTCTGGTTCCCCGGATCTCCACCCCCTCCGACGAGGCCTCGAAGAGCAGACCCTCGCGCATCGGGATGAGCCCGCCCGTCCGATCAGGCGGCACGCTTCCCTCCATCAACGCGCGAACCGTCACGCCGGCGCGCAGCAGCTCCTCAGCCTGGCGCTCACCCTCGTCGGTGACGCGGAGGTATGCGGCCACCAAGCGGCTTACCAGCATAAAGGCCGCAAGGAAGAAGATGCCAAGGATGATCGTCTTCATCTGTTCCCTCTATGTACCAACTAGCCGAGCTGCGAGCAAGTGGGTTCTAAACCATCCAGGCGGCAGAAGGCCCCCAGTCCGACGTCCCGGCGCGTGCCGCGACGTCCCGTGACGAAACGAACGGGTCAGCCGGACGGCTCCATGCGTGCCGGCACTCCGGCTTTGCGCACGAGGTCGGCCATGTGGCTGGTCAGGCCGAACGAACCGCGCAACAGCAGACCCTCGTTGGGATCGAGCGAGCCGATCTCGCGGCGGAGCGCGGCCAAGCCTGCGGACGCCTCCACCGTCCTCCAGGACGAGGGTTCGCCATCGACCAGAACGTGGTCCATTCGGTCGGGCGCGCCTGCGTGGAGCTGCACGACCCACGCCTCCGCGCCATCGTGGACCCACTCTAGACGCACCGCTCCGAGCACCGATCCGGCGGACGAGCACGCGGCGCCCACCTTTCGAAGAACGTGCTCGGGTAGTGCCTGCGGCGCCTGCTCGGACAGCATGAAGCGGTCGCCGGTCCCGGCCACTCCCTCAATCAGCACCGTGCCGTCTGCCGCGACAGCCGCTGCGCCCGAGTGCGCCGCGGGCACCGCCGCCTGCGAGAGGACCGACGCGATCGCCGTTCCCGCGGAATCCTCCTTGGCCAGCAGGGCGAAGGGATCGGTCCACCCGCGCGTCGTGGTAAATAGGCCGGGTTCCTGCTCAACGGGACAGGTGCGCGTCCAAGTCCCTACGCCGCCGGTCGCGACGCCGAAGGAGAACGGTGCGACCCTCCGGCAGATTGCCAGAGTCGATGGGACGCGCAGCCCGATGAGGTGGGCCACCAGGAGACCGTAGAGCTTGTCGCCCAAATGGCGGCTAAAGCGATTCGGCCAGACGACGGCCGCACGACCGGGCTCCGCCGCCGTCTCCTCCCGCTCCCAGAGCAGTGTCCGCGTCGCGCGATATCCGCGCGGCAATGGGTGGACGCTGAATTCGGTCCTGCCCCCCGCCGGGACGTCCGGACGGAAGCCGTAAACGATCTCTAGCAGGTCTACTCCCAGGTCCAGCGGAAGTGAGGCGACGCCCGGCTTCTCGACGCACCGGGGCGTGTCATCCGGCGCGAACTCGATCAGATCATCCTGCACCACTCCAGAGACGCCGCCGTCCGACACGTCGACCGTCTCGTTGAGGATCACGTGCAGACCCTCGCCAAGCAGCCGCTCCGCGGTCGCGACGACCTCCGCCGCAGACTGAAGCCCGTAGACGAACTCGCGGCTCCGGGGATCGGTCGGCTCGTAGCTGCGAACGTTGACGCGGCCCTCCGGTGAGGCTGCTAGCAGCGCCGACGCGGCGTCCGCCAGATCGCCGAAGCGATGGTCCGCCGGATGCCCCAGCACGCGCGAATGCGTCTGCGCGAAAACGCCGCCGCCCTGCGGGGCGAACGACACGAACTGCGCGACGTTGCCGACTGCGGCCAAAGCGTCCAGCGATCGGTCCTTGCGCATCGGCTCCCCTGCCAGCCCTATTCGCAAAGTAGCCTAACGCCGCCGCGTCGCGCGCGCCAGCGCGACGTCGCGCAGTATCAGCTTGGGCAGGTCCTGTCGCGCGTCCGTCGAAGCGACTCCGGTGCCGGCCTACAATCTTCGCCGTTAGAACGGCTGAGGCGCTCACGCCCGCCCCGCACGGTTGTGGCCGCACCCGCCGGCATGCCCCGCCAAGGCCGTGCGGCCCGGTGATCGCGGGCCGGACGGTTACCGGCGCGGAAAGGGCCAGAAGCGGCCAGCGGTGGTTCTTATCGGCGCCACCCCTCGGAGCGGCGCCGAACCGTGGAAGGCGAATAGCGGCCGCATGTCGCTCCGCACCGACTCGCTAGCTTCGACGTAGGAGTGATAACGGGAACATCATGGCTTGCAGCGGCGGCGATCCTCTGAACGGCGGTATGGAGACCGGAATTTACGCAGCCCAACCTTGACCGTTTAAGTTCCGTGTTTGTTCTGGGGGACGCCTGCCGCTTGAATTACGAAGGACATCGATGAGGAACTGTGATGCAGGTGGTCGCACCTAGCATGCTTGACACCCAGTCCTTTTCTTGGGAGCCGGAGATAAGGCGATGGGGAGCTGGCGCTTTTCTTAATGCAGCGTTTGGCCGATCCCTCAGATGCGGGCTTCACCGTCTCCGTTCGACCTGGTCAGAGGCGTTCCGCCGGATGACCAGCATCGCCTTCGAGACCGTCATTGACGACTCACTGTCGAAAATAACGAATATCGCCCAGTTGAAGGTGCTGTTGAACAAGCGTGTTCTGAGTTTAGTGAACGATTTCGAGGACGGAAAATGGCTCAGCAGTCGTTTCCAGAGCTATTTATGGGACAACATCGCCCAAACCGCGCTCTCTGAACGGGAGCGACTTGCCCTAGCGGATCAGAGCCACTCAGCACTTGTGGCTTCCGCTAGGAATCTTAGGCTCACCGATAAGGACGAAGTTGGTCAGGGAAGCGAGATCGCGGAAGTTTTCCTCTATGGAATAATGAAAAACCATTTCGGGGCGCTACCCGTTGTCCCTAAGATATTTTACAAGCAGAACGTCCAGGACAACGCGAAGGGCGCTGATAGCGTCCACATTGTGATCAGCGACGATGGTGAGGACTTTACGCTATGGTTCGGCGAAGCGAAGTTTTATAACTCCATCGTCGACGCACGTTTGGACGCGGTCGTGAACTCGGTCTACGCGAGCCTCGATACGGGAAAGCTCAAAAAAGAGAACGCCATCATCACCAATGTGTCGGATCTCGACCGGTTGGTCCTTTCCGCATCCTTGAGGACGAAGATCAAGGCCGCGCTCAGCAGCCAGGTATCAATAGATCATCTGAAGCCGAAGAGTCACGTTCCGATCCTCATTCTCCACCAGTGCGCCGAGACAGCCAAATGCGTCCAGCTATCTGACGAATATCGGAACGCAATCTCCGTCCAGCACACCGAGAGGGCCGAAGCCTACTTTTCAAGGCAATTATCCGGGTCGTCCAAGGTCCATAGGTATGGCGACATCCAATTCCATCTGATCCTCTTCCCGGTTCCGGACAAAAAGGCGATCGTCGAGACATTCTTGGGAGCGGTCTCCTACTTCAAGGGGGCGGCGTAATGGAGGTCTTCGCCGCATGTTCCGAAGTAAACGACCTGATCGAAGGCGGCAACGACTTGGCCGCGCGAAACATGCTGATACGGCTTCTCGGCGATCTGGACCGTAGCAGGACTCCCTACCCTCAGGTCCTGAACCAGCTGATCCGGACGGCTGGGCTCTTCCCGTATCTTCAGCTCGAGACTGCGTCATGGGATCAGAAGTTCGTTCATGAGGCGTTCGCCGTCGATGTCGGCAACCGGACCGCCACTTTGCACCGCGAGCAGTCCACGGTTCTCTCGAAGCTTCTCGATGGCAAGAGCATCGCGGTAAGCGCCCCAACGAGCTTCGGAAAGAGCTTCATCATCGACGCGTTTATCGCGGCGAAGCGGCCGGACACCGTCGTGATCATTGTCCCGACAATCGCGTTGATGGACGAGACCCGACGTCGCCTGTACAAGAAGTTCGCGCGCCAGTACGGCATCATCACCGCGCCTGACGTCCCGCTCGAAGCGCGGAACATCTTGATCTTTCCGCAGGAGCGCGCCTTTGGCTACGTGCATAAGCTGAAGAAGATCGATCTCCTAGTCATTGACGAGTTTTACAAGGCGAGCATCGTTCACGACAAGGAGCGGACCCCGTCACTTATCAAGGCGATCCTCCAGCTGTCTCGCCGATCCGAGCAGCGCTACTACCTGGCACCAAATATCAAGAAGCTGCAAGACAACGTCTTCACGCGAGACATGGAGTTCCTAGAACTCCTGGATTTTAACACCGTATTCCTTGAGAAGCACGAAGTCTACAAGGAGATTGGCGGCGACGGACAGAGGAAGTCCGAGGCCCTGCTTTCGATCATCTCGCCGCGAAGAGAGAAGTCGCTCATCTACGCCAGGACATACACAGAGATAAACAGAATTGCCGAGCTCGTCGTGGCCCGCCTGGACAAGGTCGATCGACCTCACACCAGCCATTTCGCCCGGTGGCTTCGAGAGAACTATCAGCGGGACTGGGTGCTGGCTGACCTCGTGGAGCGAGGTGTCGGCGTACACAACGGCCGAATGCACAGGTGCCTCAGCCAGCTTCAGGTTCTGCTATTCGAGCATGAGAAAGGGTTCGACAGCATTATCTCCACATCTTCGATCATCGAGGGCGTGAACACATCCGCGCAAAACGTTGTCATCTGGAAAAGCAAGCTTGGGCAGACTAACCTGAAGGATTTCACATACAAGAACATTATCGGTCGAGGCGGCCGCATGTTCAAGCACTTTGTCGGCCACATCTACCTTCTGGATTCGCCGCCAAAGGAGGAGGATACGCAACTTCAGATCGAGTTCCCAGATACGCTTCTAGGAAGCTTGGACGAGACCCAAGACCGCGAAAGCCTGACTGAGCGCCGAATCGAGAGGATCATCGAGTACAAGCGTCAGCTTTCAGACATCATCGGTGCGGACAACCTCGCGCGGATTGAAAGGGAGAACCTGCTGCAAGACAGCGACGCGGATTTCCTTCTCAAAACGGCCAGCGACATGAAGGACAACCCGAAGGATTGGAGAGGCTTCGGCTACCTGAACTCGGCCAATTCCTCCGACTGGGAGCGAATGCTATTTAAGGTGATTGCCCTTAAGCCCTTCGGGATGGGACACTCCTCATGGCCGCGTGGTGGCGGTGGTCAAGGCCCTCGCGGCCAATTGGACGACCGATATGCCGACGATGCTCACGCAGGTATCCGGCGAAGGGATCGATATCGAAGCCTTTTCCAGCTTGAGAGGACGGTCACTTTCAAGCTCTCCGCCCTTCTGAGTGACGTCAACGAGCTTCACAAAATGATTGTGAATCCCTCCGTGGACATCGGAGCCTCCATAGGAAAGGTGAGCCATGCGTTCCTGCCCCCGACCGTTCACAATCTGGAAGAGTACGGCCTTCCCCGGATGATCTCGCGCAAGCTGCACAACGCCCGATATTTAAACTTTTTGCAGCCCGATCTCGACCTTAGGAGCGCGCTAGATCTCTTCCGCAGCAAAGGTCTCGAAGCCGCACTCGAAGTCCAAGGCCTAACTGCGTTCGACCGATACATCCTCAAGTTTTTCTTTCATGGCATAACACCGGACGACACGTCTTTTACACCGGCGTAGCTCTGCCGCCACGGCCCATCCATCGCTCAGCTCGACTTACTAACGGAGGGCAGCTTAGCCTGACCGCTTCCCACCGCCAAATCGGCGCGTTTGGGCTGAGGTTTGCGAAGACACCGTCTGCTGCGGAACGCGGAAATCCGTCGTCAGCCGTACAGCCGCTCGTCCCACCATACCGGCTCGGGCAGGTCAAAGGAGATGCCGGAGGCGTCCGCGTGCGTCGGGTTGATAAGGATGTTACGTTCGAGCCGCGCAGGGATCGATGGCACTAGTAGAAGCGCGGTCCGCTGCTCCTCGTACCAAGCGGCGCCGAATGCCTTGCAGATACTCTCGTCCTTGCCGTCCCACCCAGAATGCGCGGCGGGCTGGAAGACCTCGTAGCTGGTGCCGTTCGGGATCGTGATGCGGATGTAGTGCTGGTTCGGCGGCAGCACGCTGTTGGCGTGGACCAGCTTCTCCAGCATCGCGGTCGAGTAGTGCTCGGACGTGTAGATGATGGGGCTTGCCGGCGTGTTCCACCGGCCGGGGTATAGCCGCGCGCCCTCGCTGTCGTAGATGGGGTGGGCTCCGTCCGGGTCGCCGATGCGGAAGGCGGTGAGAACGCGGTCGGTGTTGCCGCCTTTCACGCGCCGCCGCCGTAGGCCGCCCGCCCCAGCAGGTTGATGACTAAGTCGGCGCCGGGTCCGGTGGCAAGTGCCACGTCCAGCGGCGGCTTGCTGTCAAGCATCGGGTGCGGGCGGGTCAGGAACTCGCGGGCCTTCTCGGGTGCCTTGTAGATGTCGAGCGCGAAGCTGAACACCTTGGCCAGGCGCGCCAGCCGGTCGCCTTCCTCGCTGGTGAGGCGCTTGGATGGCGACTTGCGCCGCCGCTCCAGCGTGGCTTTCGGGATCAGGCGGAACTTGAAGCGGGCGTCGTCGGGCGCCACTGTGTCGGCTAGGCGGTCGAGCGCCGTCACGGGTAAGCCATCCTCAATGGAGTAGGCCAAAGCGAGCCGAGAGGCCTGCTTGCCTACCGGTACACCCAAGAGCGCCTCGATCGATGCAGGTTGCGTAGCCATACCGTTCCTCGTCTCACGTGATGCTGATATATGCCTCATGTGAGACGCAAGCAAGGCTGCTAAAGCTCGGCAGGGCGGGCGGGGAGGTGAGGCATACGCGAGTGAATAGCGGCGGATTATTTCCATACCCGGTGGGAAAGATTGTGGGCTAGCGGCCAAGCCGCTTGGTGATTAGTCTGCTCTGTCAGCTACTTAGTACGAATTTGAGGCAACCTCCCGCTCCGCCACTAAGTCTGCGAACGTCCAAGCCAAACAGAGAACTCGCCCGAAGCGGCGCAGTTCTGCGGCACCTTCGCTTCCAAACCGTACTACGGAGAACGCCTTTGGGCGCAATCTCCGCGTTCCTGCCCGCCCACTCTCCGCGCCTAAGTTCGGCAGTACGGTTCTCACGAGTAGTGGGAAAGTAGTGGGAATATGTGCGATCCTCGTCCAGCACGGCCAGCTACTGCTGCTGGTGCATGGTGTCGCGCGCGATCATGTAGTGCAGCATCTTCTTCATGCCGTCGTCGTGCGCGGCGTTGAACAGGCGCACCGCCAGCACGCGGCCGGTGCTCTCGGCCGCGACGTTGCAGTGCATGTCGGCCGCCACGTTGCCGCTGGCGTAGATGTGGCTCATGTTGAACGGCACGCCGTCGGAGTCAACGGGCATCGCCGCCAGCCCGCCCGACAGCAGGTTCTTGTGGATCATGCCCTCGATGGCGTGGCGCCCGTTGCCGCCACCCATCACCGCGCCGACGATGCCGTCGGCTGCAGCGACGCCGGCGCCTTCTCCAGGTTCAGCGCGACGGCGGTCGCCAGCATCTCGATGTGGCCGATCTCCTCTGTGGCAGTATGGAGCAGCATGTCGCGGTACTTGGTCGTCGGCGCGCGGTTGCCCCACGCCTGGAAAAAATACTGCATGCACACGCGGATCTCGCCTTCCACGCCGCCGATCGCCTGCTGCAGCATGCGCGCGAAGCGAGGATCGGGCTTGTCGACGGTAACCGGATACTGGAGGCGCTTGTCGTGATAGTACATGGGATCCTTCGCTGGGCTGTCACATCGTGCCCTGAAGCTTTCCCAACCAACAGATCCACCGAAAGTCATTCTCGGACCGTCACGATCCCGGTTGTTTAATACACCCAGATCGAAACCGCTGCGACGTCAGCAATCGTGGGCGCGCACTTCTTGAATGCGGACACTGACTTCTGCTTTGAGTCAACAAACTGAGCGGCAACCAGCGTCTGTGAGAGGCGTCGGGGCGCGATGCGCTGGTTCGCACCGCAACCTAATGTAACGGAGGCTGAGCGCGAGGCTGGTTTGCGGCTCCTGATCAGCGAAGCGGCTTGGTCGGGCGGCACAGCCGCGCTGACCACCGGCGTCATCCTGACCGCCTTTGCACTACATCTGGGCGCGTCCAATATCATGGTAGGCGTGCTCGCCAGCACACCGTTCCTAGCCCAGCTGCTAGATATCTAAGTCGATGGCGACGTTGTAGCTGAGGCAGTTAGCGTCATGCCGTCCGCCCGTCTCGCCACAAAGCAGTCTAGTCCCGGATCAGAAGACAGGATCGGCTCTGCTCTCCAAACTTGCGCGCCATCCGGTCCGTGGCGATAAGGTTTTGGCCGTCCTTAACCTCTTCAGCCATCCAGTCGTAAGTGAGACTGCCGTAGGTGCTGTCAAAACCTAACGCACCGCCGTTCCTACGCGGCTTGCTAACGGGTTCGTCAGAGCACGTGAAGCATGCCGCCCCGGCTGTCAGTGCTGCGGATTCGTTCGATTTGTTTTAGAGATCGCTGCCGTTTTTTGTCTGCTAGAAAGCAGGCAACCGAGGTAGGACCGCACGTTAGGTCCGGCTGGTGCAGTTGCTTTGACAGTGCCCGCTCATCGGCTACCTAAGCCGCAACAGCAACTGCGGCGGCGGGTACACGATCACTAATCGCCAGTTGATCGCCAAACCTAAGACGTGGCTAGGCGTTAAGACGCTCAAGGATATTGTCTACACGGGTCAGTGTAAAATTTAAACGTGATCGCCAAATCGCAATAGGTAAGCCGTCACCAGTCAAAGTCGTCATCATTCGGTTTCAGCGCTCTTCGGATGCGCGCGCCGACAAACCTAACACCCTTATCTATGACGAAGACGGCTAGGCCGATCTTTAATATGGTTACGCGAACGTGGACGGAAAAACATCCATGAAGCTTTACTCGCCTTCGAAGATCGCACGCATTTCGTCGCTATGCATAAACATGAAGACTATGCTGCTTTCTGGATAGTTGACCATGATTGCGTGCTGCCCAACGGCGAAAAGCCCTTCACCGTAGATGCGGCGCTTACCCTTAGCGAAGATGCGAACGCGACCATTGCCGAACCGTATGCGGATCGCTCCTTGCTTGCCGTTGTCAACGAAGTCGGCTTGATCGGTACGTCCATCTTTGTCCAGGTCGACGGTGACGGTCGTCGAGTAACGGTAGTTGAGCGGAGCCGAGTAGCCGCTGTTCGCCCGCACCATCACGTCAGTAACAGCTCGCCAAGAAGGTGAAGGCGAGCTTTCGGCGACACCCGCACTAAGGCGATCACTGAACGAAGCCGTCGCGGCTCTGGTCGCTGCTGTACGCGCATCCTCGTCTATTAGGGGCTGTATAAACGACGGCGAACCGCCGCTTAGCTGTAGCAGCAACGCTGCCGCCAGAACGGAAGCATTCATCGTGCGGCTGCGACTGCTCTAGCGTGCGCTTCGTCGAGCTTCATCGCAGATCGCTTTGCGGTCGCCACGGCTTGGGCCCGAAGAGGGCGAGCTTTAGCGCATTGCGCTTGCTTGTAGGCCGGGTTCGCAGCCATGAACGCTCGCGAAGAGGCATTCCGCTTCGCGTAAACCTCGGTCATGCTACGGGAGTATTGCCGGTGGGTTCGAGCGTACCGCTCAAAGCGAGCCGGAATATCTCCCAAGTCGGTAAGCGGCAAACCGCAGGCGCGATAGCCTTCGATGATGCCGCTGAGGCTGCGTCCGAACGTCAGTTCGTCAACGGTCGGGCCGTCGTGCGCTTGCGACGGTGAGGCTTGCATCGTGGCGGCTGCCAACGCGAGTAGATTAACGATCATAAGGCCCTCAGGAAGTGAGCGCGTGAACTAAGGCGCGATTTATGAAGAGGCATAGAGTAAAGCTGGTTAAGGTGGGTAAGAGAAAGTCCGATCGCTAAGTGTCAGTCGCGAAGCCTACGCCATAGCTGCTTCCAATTGTCCTCATCCTTCGGAAATCTGCTAGGTCCGTTCGCCACTCCGAATGCGGGTTTTAGCTCGGCAGGTCGCCCGCCGGCACCGTCAGACCTAATGCACCGGCTGGTAAGCAGGGCATCGTAGCGGTGCAGCATGCCCCGCCCGCGCAAGCCAGCCAGTCCGTTCCTCTACTTCAACTCGTCGCCGGAGGTGATCCGGCTCGTGGTGCTGATGTATGTGCGCTTCCCGCTCAGCCCGCGGAACGTGGAGGACCTGCTGTTCGAGCGCGGGATTGAGCTATGCCATGAGACGGTGAGGCTGTGGTGGAACAGGTTCGGTCCGATGTTCGCCGGCGACATCCGCCGGGCACGGGTAAGCCGCATGCGTGGGTTCCGCCACTGGCGCTGGCACCTGGACGAGCTGTACGTGAAGCTGAACGGCGAGATGGTCTACTTGTGGCGTGCCGTCGATCACGAGGGCGAGGTGCTCGAGAGCTACGTCACTAGAACCCGCGACAAGAAGGCGGCGCTCACCTTCATGAAGAAGGCGCTCAAGCGCCACGGCTCGCCTGAGGCAATCACGACCGATGGCCTGCGCAGCTACGGTGCTGCCCTGGACGAGCTAGGCTGCCGTGACCGCCAGGAGGTGGGCCGCTGGGCCAACAACCGGGTCGAGAACTCACACCTGCCGTTCCGACGACGAGAGCGGGCGATGCTCCGGTTCAGGCAGATGAAGAGCTTACAGAAGTTCGCCTCCGTCCACGCCAACATCCACAATCACTTCAGCCTCGAACGCCAACTCACCGCCCGACAGACCTACAAGGAGCGACGCTCGGCTGCACTTGCCGAGTGGCAGATCCTCGCGAGCTAGGCTGCCGCCCTCCTAAGCCATCCTGCTGTCGATTGGAGACGAGTTCGCGTTAGACTGACAGCATCGGAACGACCGCTTCGGGGCGGAATCCTGCTAGGCGCGGACATTCGTTAGACCGGATTGGTGCCATAGCGGCATCGGACATCGGACCGAATTTCTGAACCTCCGAGTAGCCTCGCGAGCGAGTTGATCTGCGCCATCCACTGTCATGTGGATTTCACGTTGGCCGCTTAGCTGCGCCCGGGGATTTTTCGATGGAGTCGGGGTGGTGAGCGAAGCGGCGGAGCACTTGCCGGAGGTCTGCGGCAGCGCACTGACCGACGCTCTACGCCGCTTCATGCGTCAGAGGGTTGCCAATCATGCCGACGGCGAGGACCTGGTGCAGGAAACCTTCGTACGGCTGTTCAGCTACAAGGCGCCGGTCAATAACGCCAAGGCGCTATGCTTCGCGATCGCGCGCAACCTGTTGGTCGATCACGCCCGCTCCGCGCGGCGCGTTGCCGTGCCGCTGAGCGACGAGCTGGTTTGCCCGAACCCTCAAGTGGATGTGATCGTTGCCTACCGCCGCGCCGTCGCGATCATGGCGACTGCTCTGGAGCGAATGCCGCCGCTCCGACGTGAGGTGTTCCTGCGTCGGCGACTTGACGGGCTCAGCACTGCCGATATCGCGCTTGGCCTCGACATGAGCTTGGCCGCCGTCGAGAAACATGTGGTGCGAGCGTTTAAGGACTTGCGCACGGCGCTGGCTCGCCGTGGCTTCAGTATCGAGCACGGCGCGTGAGCACCAGCGCCGGCGTCGTGGATGGAGCCGCCCTGACGGAAGCGTTGCAGACGGCGTCGGAGCGTTGCGGTCGGCTGACGAACGATCAGGTGCGCGCGTTGCGGCGGCAACGGCGCGGGGTCGCAACCGGACTGGTCGGCACCGGCATAGCGGGTGTGCTCGCCTGCGCGGTGATGCTTCATCAGCCAGCGACGACGGCGGCGCCCTACACGCGTGAGGTGGCGACACGACCCGGCCAGCGTGGCATGCTGACGCTGGTCGACGGGTCAACGGTGAAGCTGGACGGCGCGACCCGAGTTCGGATCGATTATGGCGCCGGTCGCCGGACGGCCGAACTGTTGGCGGGGCAGGCCAGCTTTGACATCCGCCATGATTCCGTACGGCCGTTCATCGTCGGTGCCGGCTCCGGCGAGATCCGGGTGCTGGGAACGGCGTTCGACCTGGATCTCACGGGGCACAGGCTGAAGCTCGCCGTGTACCGCGGCGCCGTCCGCTTCGGTTCCGTGGCGGGGCAGACGCGCTCTGTTCTGGTGCGCGCCGGCTATCGCAGCAGCCTTCACGATGGCGCCGTTGCCGACCCTGAACGTTTCGACACGACGCTTCCCACCTGGTGGGGCGGATGGATTGACACGAACGGCATGCGACTGGACGAAGTGGTCGAGGTGCTGAACCGACAAGCCGGCGTATCGATCGCCGCACCGCCGGAAGCGCTGTCCGCCGTTCGCGTGTCCGGTCGCTTCCGGATCGATCGCCCGGCGCAGATCCTGCGTGCGATGGGCGATGGATTCGGCTTCACGGTCGTGGAGCGCAACGGCAAGCTGGTCCTGCGACCGAACGCCTGATCTGGCAAAAAAGACTGTCCGGATCTGTCCGCGACCGTCGTCTTCCCCGTGAGCGCCAGAGAGCGCCGGGACAGCGATGGGGGACAGCGGCAATGAAGTGGTATCTTTGTGCGTCGGCAGCGGCGCTGGTGGTGGTCGGCGCGCCGGCCAGCGGACAGCAGCGCGCGGCTGCGTTCTCCATCCCGGCCGGCGAGCTCTCCTCGGCGTTGTCGACCTATTCCAGCGTGACCGGCATGCAGGTCATCGCCGCGCCAGCGCTGGTGCAGGGTCGCCGGACGGCTGGAGTAAGTGGGCGCCTCACCGCGCACGACGCGCTCACACGCTTGCTCCGCGGCACGGGCCTCCACGCGGTCACCAGCAACGGTGTGCTGGTACTGCGCGCCGGACAAAAGGATGCCACGCCGCGGCGAGCGCGCCACACCGTCGCCGCACCGATCGAGACGCCGGTATCGGTCGCAACGACTGAGCCGCAGACCGACGGACCGGACGTCGTCGTCGTCGGCTACCGCTCCGCACTGACCGCCGCACAGGAACTGAAGCGTCGTGCGGTGGGTACGCAGGACAGCATCGTCGCGTCCGACATCGCAGCTTTTCCCGACCTCAACCTCGCGGAGGCGCTGCAGCGCGTACCCGGCGTGGCGATCACGCGTGACACGGGCGAGGGTCGGCAGATCGCGCTGCGCGGGCTCGGCCCCGATTTCACCCGGACGCAGCTGAACGGCATGGAGGTGCTCGGCAATACGGCGTCGGGCATGGACAATCGCGGCAACGTCAGCCGCACGCGCGGGTTCGACTTCAGCCTGTTTGCCTCCGAACTGTTCAACCGGGTCACTGTGCAGAAGAGCTTTGCGGCAAACCAGGAGGAGGGCGGGATCGCGGGCACCGTTCAGCTCGCCACTGCCAAGCCGTTCGACTATGACGGGCCACAGGTCGTGCTCTCGGCCAAGGGGCAGCACAACGACCAGACGGAGGGTCTTACCCCGCGCCTCGTCGCGCTGTTCTCTCAGCGGCAAGGTGACGTGGGCGCGCTGGTCTCCATCGCCTACTCCAAGATCCGTAACAACGAATACGGCTATCGCAACTGGAACTGGGGTCGCGTCACTTACGGCGCCAACAATATCGGGCCGGAGATCGACGCGAACACCCGTGCGCTGCTGCGTGGCGGCACGATCTTCGCACCGCAAGCGCAGTCGCCATCGACATGGTACACCGATCGGGAGCGGATCGGCGCGACCGCAGCGCTGCAGTACCATCCGGGAGACCGCTTCAAGCTGGACGTCGATCTGCTCTATGGTCAGTTGTCGGACAACCGCGATGACTGGGCCATTGCCTCAGGGGGCTACAACGCGCTGACCGGCAACGTGTCGGGCACGCAGGTGATCCGGTCTGCGGTAATCGAGGGCAATTCCCTTGTCGCCGCGAGCTACACTGGCATCGATCAGCGCACTGAGCACCATTATGTCGAAAACGAGACGAACTTCTACCAGGCGGTTGCCAATGTCAGCTGGCAGGCGAGCGACCGGCTGCTCCTCACCGCACTCGCCGGCTACCAGAAGTCCGACTTCGCGCAGCCGGTGTTCGACAAGGTGTTCCTGCAGGCACGCAACACTGCCTTCAGCTTCGACATGCGTCCGACGATTCCGCAGAATACCTACGGCTTCGACCTGACCAACCCTGCGAATTGGAATGTGCAGCGGCTGGTGGCGCAGGAAAACACCATCACGTCGGAATACCGTAATGCGCAGGTCGGCACGGTGCTGGACATCTCTCCGGCCCTGAAGCTGGAGGCCGGCGGCGAGTACAAGCGCTTCACCAACGCAGGCTATCAGTATCTCACGAATACCTTCTATGGCACCGCGGCGACGACCGACCGAGCGGTGCCGGACAGCCTGAAGTACGTCATCAACCGGGACAGCCTGCTGCCCTACATCGGCGGCGACGTGGGTCCGATCTACGCGCTGCTCGGCAACAACCGCAACCTGACGGCCGCAAATCTGACGGCCGGAAGCGACTACAACATCCGCGAACGGACGTGGGCGGGCTTCGCGCAAATCGATCTCGACACCGACCTCGGCAGCATGCGGCTGCGCGGCAACGCGGGTGTGCGTTATTACAACACCAGCCTTCGATCGGGCGGCTCGCTTGCGACCGCCACGAACGGCGTGACCCGGCTCGAACCGGTGGTGGTGGAGACGGAGAACGACGGCTGGCTGCCGGCCGTCAATCTCGCGCTGGACATCACGCCCCAGCTCGTCGCGCGCGCCTCAGCCAGCCGCAACGTCAACCGGCCCGGGCTGCCGCAGCTGGCCGCAGCGGGCACGCTGACTGTGGCGCCGTTCGGGGGCACGGTCTCTGTCGGCAATCCGTTCCTCCAGCCATTTCGCTCCACCTCCGTCGAGGGCGTGCTCGAATGGTATATGGACCGCCGTGGCTTCGCCTCGCTCGGCGTGTTCTGGAAGGATCTGGACAGTTTCATTACGTCGGAGACGTCGCAGGTCCCGTACAGCGCGACCGGCTTCCCCGTGTCATTGCTGCTACCGGGGCAGGACGGCACCACACCGTACAACTACACCCGACCGATCAACGGCGAAGGAGCGAAGATCCGCGGCGTGGAAGCGGCGTTCCAGCACGATTTCACGTTCCTGCCCGCGCCGTTCGACCGGTTCGGCGTTGTCGCGAACGGGACCTACATCGACGGTGATCAGAATGCGGTCTACAACGGAGTGTCGCAGCGCATTCCGCTGTTCAATCTGTCTAAGTGGGCAGCGAACGGCACGCTCTACTTCGAAACTGAACGGTTCGGCGCGCGCGTATCGACGGCGTTCCGCAGCCGCTACCTCCTTGGCGCAGGCTCCAACGCGAACGTGGGCGACGGCATCCGCCCGACCAACAACGTCGATTTCCAGATCCGCTACAATCTAACCCCCACGGTGCGGCTGGTGGCCGAAGGCATCAACATCACCAACGAGGCGATTGAGCAGTTCGCTGATCGGGAGGCTGATCGGACGCTGGTCTACACGACCAGCGGCCGCATCTATACGTTAGGGGTGACTGCCAGCTTCTGACGCTCCGGTGCGCACTCCACAGCCGGCAGAAGCTGGCAGAGCGCGCGTCACGGTAGCGACGTCGCATCGTGTTCCTAGCTTAACGAACCGACGCGAAAGCAACCGAAGCTGAGAGCGACCGACCATCAGGATCGCGTTGCCGATCCAAAGGGGAATAATCATGTCCTTCGACCTGTGGCTGCGGGCGACCGCGGCATCGATCCTGCTTGTCTCCAGCGCCGGCACCGCCGCTGCGCAGGTCACTACCGCCGAAGCGGTGACGGCGGAGAAGCAGGACTCGCTCGCGTATGATCAGAACGCCGACACCGGCGCGCATCTGGACGAGATCGTCGTCACCGGCCGCCTGGGCAACGCCGCGCAGCGCAAGGTGGAGGCGAGCTATTCGATCACCACCCAGCATGGTCGCGATGCCGGCTGGGAGCTTGATCAGCCCACCGCCGGCCAGAACGATGACGATGCCCATCATCGCCGACGAGGACTGGATTGTGACCGTCGCCAGCGCACCCGCCGCTGCGCCGAGGAGCGGCGCTTAAAGTCGTTCCAGCCATTCAACGATTGCTTTCACAGCAACCCGGCGGCGATTTTAGGCTGGTCCTGCAGCGGCTCGGCGGCCGTGCCGATGATGTTGAGACCGAACAGCACGAGGCCCAAGCCCAGCAACACGGTCGCTTCGCCTAATCGCTGCATGCGATTCGCCGCGAAGACACTCGCGGCGGGAAACAGCCGAGTTCTTACAATTGGTGAGGCAGCGCCCCCACCGGTATCTCCCATGACCTCGCCACGCGTCGTTCTTGCAACGGTGGGTGCGCTTGGCGACTTACATCCGTTTCGTGAACGATGGGGCGAGAATGGTGCGCAACGTAAGACTGTTGCATCGTCGGCAACAGCTGTCACGCAATCAGCGATAACGGCACGGCTCGATCGCCTCTAAGCGCCCCGCGAAAAGCAGGGGGTGATCGATCATGAAGCAGCTCGGGAAATCAAGTATCGTTGCGCTGGGCGTGGCGCTGGGCACGCCGGCTTGGGGGCAGGACGTACCCGTTGATACGTCGGAGATCGTGGTCGTCGGATCGCGCGCGCCGGGTCGGCTGGGCAGCGAGACCGCGTCGCCGGTCGACATCCTGTCGGCGGACGAGCTGGCGGCACGTGGGCTGAGCGATCTCAGTCGCACGCTGCAGTTCCTGGCGCCGTCCTTCAACTTTCCGCGGTCGGCGACCGCACCATCGGCGGCGAACACGCGCGCGGCAACCTTGCGCGGCCTTTCGCCCGATCAGGTGCTCGTGCTGGTCAACGGCAAGCGGCGGCACAGCTCGTCGGTGGTCAATTTCAACAATGTGGTCGGCCGCGGCTCCGTCCCCTACGACCTCAACACCATTCCGGTGTCGGCGATCGAGCGCGTGGAGATCCTTCGCGATGGAGCCGCCGCGCAATATGGCTCCGACGCGATCGCGGGCGTCATCAACATCGTGCTCAAATCGGGGGCGGCATCGGGCTTTGCCGATGTCCAGTCCGGCATCACCGAACGGGGCGACGGCCGCACGCTGACCGCGGCGCTTAATCACGGCTTCGCGCTTGGCGACGACGGCAGCCTGAACGTCACCGCCGAGCTGCGCGAACGCGGCGCCACCAACCGCGCCGGGATCGACAGCCGCTATGGCCGGTTGACGGGCGAGCAGGGCGACCCCGACTCGGTCGACCTGAACGCGGCGGCCAGCCTTCGCCAGGCGATCGGATCGGTCGAGCTCTATGGCGACGCGACCTATGACCGGCGCCGGTCGCGAAGCCCGGCGCAGTTCCGCGTCCCGACCACCGCCCCGGCGATCTTCCCCGCGGGCTTCGTCCCGCACATCCGGCTGCGGATGGACGATTTCGACGGCACGCTTGGCCTTCGCGGCGAATGGCGGGGCTGGCGCTGGGACCTCAGCGACACCGTTGGCCTGAACGAGACGCGGTTCCGGGTCGAGGACACCGCCAACACCACGCTCGGCGCCGCCAGCCCCACCGCGTTCGAGGCGGGCGGTGCGCGCTATGCGCAGAACGTCGCCAGCCTGGGGATCAGCCGGCCGCTCAAACTCCTGGCGGGCGGCAATCTGGCGATCGGCGCGGAGCATCGGCTGGAATGGTTCAAGATCAGGCAGGGCGAGCCCGGCTCTTACGTCGGCGCAGGGGCGCAGGGCTTCCCAGGCTATAATCCCCCATCGCCGGTCGACGTCGATCGCAATGCCTGGAGCGTCTATGCCGACCTGGAGCTCCGCCCGATCGAGGCGCTGACGCTGGGCGGCGCGGTTCGGCACGAAGAGTATAGCGACTTCGGCGCCGCGACCACCGGCAAGCTCACCGCCTTCCTCAAGCCCCTCGACATGCTGGCGCTGCGTGCCACGGCGTCGACCGGTTTTCGCGCGCCTTCCTTGCAGCAGCAGTTCTTCAGCACCGTCACCAGCCAGTCGAGCGGCGGGGTGCTCGTCAACATCGGCACCTTCGCAGTGTCCGATCCCGTCGCGCGTGCGCTGGGATCGCAGCCGTTGCGACAGGAGACCTCTCGCAACCTGAGCGGCGGTATCGTCCTGACGCCGGGCGGCGGCTTCACCCTGACGGTCGACGCGTTCCGGATCGAGATCGACGACCGCATCGCGCTCAGCGAGACGCTGAGCGGCGCCGCGGTCACCGCGATCCTGCGGGCCGCCGGCATCACCAATGCCTCTCAGGCGCGCTTCTTCACCAATGCGGTGGACACGACGACCAAGGGGTATGAAATTACTGCCAATTGGCGACATCGGCTTGCCGACGGCAGCCTGGCGCTGACGGCAGGCTACGGTCGGTTCGACACCGATGTCGACCGCCTCAACACCAACGCGGTCGTCCCCTCCGCGCCGCTGTTGGGGCCGATGGCAATAGGCCTGCTGACGACCGCACAGCCGAAGGACAAGTGGACGCTGGCCGGGCGGCTGGACCTAGGCGCGTTCGGGCTGAACGCCGACCTTGTTCAGTTCGGCGAGTTCACGACGATCTCGGTCCTGACGCCGCAGACTTACGGCGCGGTCACCACGATCGATCTAACCGCTGACTTCACGGTGACGCGGCAGTTCCGATTTGGCATCGGCGTGCTTAATTTGACCGACGCGTTCCCTGATAAGACGATCGAGCGCGGCCTGACGCAGGGCGGTAGCTTGCTCTATCCGGAGGCGGGTGCGATCGGTACCAACGGCCGCGAGGTGTTCGCGCGAGCGACGGTGATCTTCTGATGCGACGGCGCTCTTTCCTAGCGGCGAGTGTGGGCGCGTTGGCGATGCCGATGCGCGCGCCGGCGATCGTCGCGCCCGATCGGCTTCGGCCACGGCTGCCACTGGGCGTTATGAGCGGCGATCCGCTTGGCGATCGTGCGATGCTGTGGAGCGCTGCCGATCAGCGGGCGCGGATGGTCGTCGAATGGTCGACCGACCCTTCGTTCCGCAATCGCGAGCGCCGGACGGGATCGCTCGCGACGCCTGCGACGGGGCTGACCGCCCGTCTCGACCTGACCGGACTGCCGGCCGGGCGAGAAGTCTTCTACCGCGTCGCCTTTGCCGATCCGGACGATTCACGGCGCGTCAGCGACTGGACGCCCGGCCGATTGCGGATGACGCATCAATCAGAGCGCTCGGTACGCTTCACCTTTGCCGGTGACGAGGCCGGTCAGGGCTTCGGCATCAATCCGGACCTGGGCGGCTATCGGCTGTACGAGGCGATGCGCCAGAAGCAACCCGACTTCTTCATCCATCAGGGCGATCAGATTTATGCCGACGGTCCGCTGAAGCCGGAGGTTGCGCTGGCGGGTGGCGGCGTGTGGCGCAACCTGGTCACGCCAGCCAAGGATCATGTGGCGGAGACGCTCGAGGATTTCCGCGGTGCCTATGCCTACAACCTCCAGGACGCGCACAAGCGACGCTTTCTCGCCGAAGTGCCCATGCTGGTACAGTGGGACGACCATGAGGTGCGCAACAACTGGTGGCCCGACAAGCCGCTGGCGGGGGCGACCCCGATGGCGACGCTCGCGGCCAATGCACGGCGGGCGCTCCTCGAATACAACCCGCTGCGCCCGATGCCCGGCGCGGCGGGCATCTACCGCAACTTTCGCCCGAGCCCGCTCATAGAAGTGTTCATGCTCGACGCGCGCAGCCGCCGCGGCGCGAACCTGCTCGCGGGCGGACCGGCGCGGCGCGACGGTGACATGTTCGGGCGCGAGCAGATCTCGTGGCTGGAAGGCGCATTGATGCGGTCGACCGCGACATGGAAGGTGATCGCGTCGGACATCCCGCTGTCGCTGACGGTGCCCGATCTCAATCGCGACGTGGCGAAGGGGGGCATCGAGGGCCTGGCGGACGGCGCGGCCGGGCCGCCCGGCGGACGCGAGCCGGAACTTGCGCGCCTTCTCTCCTTCATGCGGCGGCACCGCATCCGCAACACGGTTTGGCTGAGCGCCGACGTCCATTATGCCGCAGCGATCCGCTACGAGCCGGGCCGCGCCGCCTTTGCCGATTTCGATCCGTTCTGGGAATTCGTCGCCGGGCCGATCAACGCCGGTACCGGCACCTCGGCCGGCAATCCGCTCGACCCGACCTTTGGCCCCGCGCTCGTCTATGACAGCATGCCCTCCGCACCGATCGACTCGAGCCCACGCGGCGGCAACCAGTTCTTCGGAATGGGGGAAGTCGATCCGGTGACGGGCGTGCTGACCATGTCGATCCACGACCTCAACGGGTCGGAGCGGTTCCGCATGCCGATCGAGCCCCAACGCTGAGGCACCCCGTCAATGCGCGCAGGTCGGTGGGAAGGCTTCCGAAAATCGGTCAAAGTGCAGGATCGACGTGTCAAGCTCGCCATGCAGCCAGTCGACGAACCGGCGCTGCAGCGTCGTGGCCGGACGGTCGGCGCGGTAGAGGCGGTACGCTTCGCCGATGCGGCGGCGTCGGGCGATCGGAACCAGCTGATTGTCGCTCAACGCCTGCTCTGACAACAGCGGAACCGCCAGGGTCGCGCCAAGGCCGGTGGCGGCGGTCTCATAGGCTTTGCGAACGCTCGGCAGCTCGCGCACCGTCAGCGCAGGCGGGCGATAGCCGCCAAGCGCGAACCAACGTTCCCACAGCCCGGCCGGAGAACCGACGCCCAGCAACGACAATCGCGCAAGCGCCTCCTCCGGCATCGGCGTCTGTCGGCGCTCGATCGCGTTGGGGGACGCGACCGGCAGCGCATCCACCTCGAACAGGACGTCCGATCCGAGGCCTGAGATCTCACCCAGTCCGCCCCAGATAGCCAAGTCACTCTCGCCGGCCTTCAGCGCCGCCGGATCGCGAGACACCATGATCTCGATATCTACACCGCAGTGCAGGCGTGCAGCGGCAATCCGCGGATCGAGCCAGCAGGACGCCAGGCTATCCGACGCGGCAATCCGCAGCGCCGCGACGCCTTCCCCCGCGATCGTCCGACCGGCATTGCGGATGGCACTGATCGCGGGCTCAATGAGATCGAGATAGCGCCGACCGGCCGCGTTCAGCGTCACCGACTGGCCGCAGCGATTGAACAGTTCGATACCAAGCGATTGTTCGAGCCCGGCGATGCGCCGGCTCACCGCGGACGGACTGAGCGCCATCGACCGCGCGGCGGCCCGAAAGCTGCTCGTCCGCGCCGCGACGACGAACATCTCGACCATCTCGAGCGGTGGGACCTTGCGCAGCATATCGCGAACGTAGCCACACAGTGTCTCAAAACGGAGACATCGCTGCGGACAGATGAACCTACAGCTCCGTCATCACCACGCCCGCCTCGGCCTCTTTCGGGAGCCGATGATCTGCTCTTCCGAAAATTGCTTGCGCTTCGTTCCGTCCGTCCCCTGAGAAGGGCCGGTCTCTAGGTCCAGGTGGATGAAGAAGTCGGGGGCACGCACAGGCTGTCTGCTGGTGCGGTTGACACCTTCGTACTATCAACTCGCGGAGCATGCATGATACTCGCTTAAGCGATCAAGAAGCCTTGGCTTAGGTGTCTGCCGCATGGGTTAGTTGCGCAATGGCTCGCCGGGTAAGTCGCGCGACGGTGACCGGCGAACATCGGCCATGCTCATAATCGCTCCACGCCCTTCCCAACTCAGCAAAGCCGATAATTCCTGCCGAACCAGCGATCCGGTGGGCCATGGTCATGTCTCCGTCATCGAGGGTCGGAAGCGCACTGATCAACGTGCTCTTAAGCCCCTCCACAAGGGTCTCTATCGCCTCCGATCCGAAATGACGTTGTAGTCGACCCAACTCGGGTGGCGCCGCTACTTCGTAGCTTAGTATAGCCGCGATAATAGTTGCACCTTCCTCATCTGTTCTGATGTGTGAATCAGCTCCATTTACCGATGCGGCGAACTGTGTGGTCCGCCAAGTGCCGAATGCCAGCACGGGTAAACACGCAATATTTGTGGCTTCAGCGCGCAGTTTCGCCACTAAGCGATCGGTTACAAATTGTGTCCGATCAAGTATGCGCCATAACAATAAGGGCGGTCGCACCTCTATAAGCCGCAAGGTCGGTATGTCAGATAACCTACAATGATGAGGTTGCCAGCCAGCCTGCTCGAGCAACAAGCTGATCCGGAACGGTGCGTTCTCATCGACGACGACGATGCGCTTCAACAATACTATCCTAGGTTGTCAACAAAGGCTCGAAATCTCACCAACAGGGTTTGCGGCGCGACGATCTATTGTGCAATGAGGATAGTGAGAAACTGATATCGATAATGGCTGAAAGAGGGGGGCGGATGCGATCGAGCAGTCGCGTCTTAGTGACGGATGATCATCCGCTGACCCGCGAGGGTCTCTCCCTTGCTGCTCGATCGGCAATCATTGGCGCCACGGTGGGAACAGCCGGAACGATTGCGGAAGCGGCTAGCTTGCTGAAGCTTTGGGGATCATGCCGCATGATCCTGCTCGACTTCTTGGTACCCGACGCGCGCGGGTATACCGGCTTCCTGACGTTGCAAAGCATCGTGCCACAGACGCCGATCGTCGTCATCTCTGCGCGCGAGGACCTCGCCGTTATAGAAGCCGCCCGGGCGCTCGGCGCTGCCGCCTTCCTGTTCAAGAGCCGACCGCTTGACGAGATTGCTGCGAACCTGCGCGAGGTTGATGCGGGACGCGTCATCTTTCCGGACAGCGCGGGGGTTAACACGACGGTTGCAGCAATCGGCAATCGAATATCCGACCTGTCGCCAGCCCAGCACGCTGTCCTGATGGCGCTGACGGACGGTCGCTCCAACAAGCAGATCGGATTCGATCTCGACGTGACGGAGGCGACCGTCAAAGCGCACCTCACCGCCATCTTCCGGAAGCTGGGTGTTTCTAACCGCGCGCAAGCGCTGCTCGCCATGCGATCCGTGCTCAACAGCAGTTCCGAGGAGAGCGCATGACGCAACGTGATCGACGGGCCGAACTGTCGGAGAGCGCGCCGTCGCTGCGGCGGTATCTCGGCATCGCCGCCCTCCTGCCGCTCGTGCTGGCCGCGGCGCTGTTCTTCATTCGACAAGAGGCATCGCGGTCCGAGGCGTTGAGGGTCCAGGCAGCCGCATCTTACGAACGTCGGCTTGAGCAAGTGCGCCTCTTATCACGGCTGAAGGATGCCGAAACCGCACAGCGCGGATACCTGCTGACGAGCGATCCGGCGTTTTTGGAACCGTTCGAGCCGGCCCGACGGGATGTTGCGGCATTGCTGAGGAGGCTCGACCGTCAAAGCCTGGCCGACGTGCCCGCCACCTACCGCGCAACAGTTCGCGCGCTTGTGACTGCGAAGTTCAAGGAACTCGACGAAACGATCGCTCTTGCCCGAGGAGGCCGAGCGGCGGCAGCCCAGGCGCGCGTGGCCGCCGGCATCGGCAAGGAGTTGATGGACCGGCTGCGCGTCGAGATTGGGCAGAGGATTGTTGACGAGCAGCGGCGATCCGTTAGCCGCACCGCCGCCTTCGAGGCCCAGCGAGCACGCGTGATCGAGATCGTCTGGACGCTGTTCGCCCTGCTCTCGCTGGTGCTGCTCGCCTTTCTTGTGTTCCTGTGGCGCGTGCGGGCGCAGCGCTATCGCGCAAATGTCGCTGCGTTCGAGTCGGCCGAGCGCAATGCGACGATCCTGAACAGCACCGTTGACGCGATCCTGATCCTCAATCCCAGCGGCACGGTCGAGATCATGAACGCCGCCGCGACGCACATGCTCGGCTATGCGAGCGATGAGCTAGAGCGACGCGACATCGCGACCATTCTCGACATCGCGCCCGGAGAGGGCAGCTTCCACAAGCGCGTCGGCCTACACGATGGGCAACTCGCGCAATCGTTCCTGCCCGACCGGCGCGTGATCCACCGAGACGGTCATGACGTTGCGGTAGACGTCGCCATGGGCCTGATGAGCCTGCCCAGCGGCGATCATCTCGTCGTGTCACTGCGTGACATTTCCGAGCGCAAGCGCGTGGAGCGAGTCAAGGACGACCTGATGTCCACGGTCAGCCATGAGCTGCGCACGCCGCTCACGTCGATCGTCGGCGCGCTCGGGCTGCTTCGCTCAGGCTCCGCCGGCACCCTGCCGACCAGTGCCGGTCGTCTGGTGGAGATTGCCGAGAACAACTCGCGTCGACTGATCCGATTGATCAACGACATGCTCGATATCGACCGGATCGAAACGGGCACCCTTCGCATGCTGCGCGAGCCAATCGATCTGCGCCTGACGATCGAGCAGGCGGGTCTCGGCAGCCAGGGACTGGCCGGAACCCGCGCGATCCGCGTCGCGAGCCATCTCCCCGATCAGCCCGTGATGGTGATGGGCGATGCCGATCGACTGCTTCAGGTGATGACGAACCTGATGTCCAACGCGATCAGGGCTGCCCCGCCGGGATCGAAGGTCGACTTGTTCGTTGAAAACGACGACCGCGACTGCGCGGTTGTCACCGTCGCGGACCGTGGGCCGGGCGTTCCTGCCGGGTTCCGCGACCGCATCTTCGGCCGGTTCGAACGGGCCGAGCAGAGCGACGGGACGGTCGGAACAGGTCTGGGTCTGGCGATTTCGCGGGAGATCGTGACTCGGCACGACGGAAGGATCTGGTTTGAGGATCGCCCCGGCGGCGGCACCTGCTTCCGCTTCACCATACCGCTCACCGGCAACATCGCGGCCGCCGACCAAGCGGCGCCCTGCATCCTGGTCTGCTCGAACGATGAAGTGCTGACCGAGAGTCTCTGCGCACTGGTTATCGAGGAAGGCTGCGTGTTCGAGGTCGCGACCAACGCCGAAGATGCACGGGCGTGCCTTGCGCACCGGCATTATGCCGCACTGATCGTCGACTTCAAATTGCCGCCGAGGGGCGGTCTTTCGTTCGCCCGCACGGTACGCGAGGCACGGACCGCGGCAGGTACATCGGTCATGGTCGTGACAACCGACACACTGCCGGACGGTGATGGTCCTTCGCCGCTTGATGTCGTGGATTGGATCAACAAGCCGGCCGAGACGGAACGGCTGGCTGAAGCCTTGCGCGCGGCCTTGTCGCGAACGCGCCCGAGACGCCCCGTCGTCCTGCACCTGGACGACGACCGCGACCTGCTGAAGATCGTGTCGGCGGCGCTCGAGCCGGAGGCTCAGATCGTCACGGCCACTGACCTTCCGTCCGCCCGCGCCCTGCTCCACGATGTCAGACCCGACGCGGTGATCCTCGACCTGCATTTGGAAGGCGCGGATGGGAGAGACTTGATCCCCTTCCTCGTCGACGAGGACGGACTGGCGATCCCGACGGTGATCTTCTCCGCGCAGGACGTGACGGAGGAGACAGCGGCTCAGGTCGACGCCGTACTGGTAAAGGCACGGGGATCGATACCCGACCTTAAGGCCACGCTGAGGCGCATTCTCCGGCCGCGCCTGGAAGAGGAACCGGCTGCATGAGCCTGCTGAAGATCATCTACATCGACGATGACGCCGACATCCGCACCATCGTCGGCATGTCACTGTCGCTGGATCCGTCGATCAACGTCCGGATCGCAGCATCCGGTCAGGAGGGGCTGGATCTGCTGGTGGGCGGGTACCGACCCGATGTCGTCATCCTAGACGTTATGATGCCGGGGATGTCCGGGCCGCAGGTGCTCGATGCCATGCGCTCCAACCCGGCGCATACCGGCATTCCAGTGATCTTCATGACGGCCAAGGGGCGTGCGATGGACATGGAGTTCTATCGCGAGCAGGGCGCGATCGGGGTTATCCTGAAGCCGTTCGATCCCCTGGAACTCGCGCGTGACGTGCGAGCGCTGCTCGCCGGCAATCCGCCAACAAAACCTGTCTGAACACTAGACTTCCGTCGTAGTTTGCCTCCGCCCTCGCCGAGGGCATGATGTCGTTAAGCCTGATACGCTCCACTGCCACCTGTATCGAGAGGACAGGCAGCAGTGATCGCGAACCTTCAGCACGACCATGATCGACTTCGCGCGCTGGCGGCGGACCTTGACGTCTATTTGGTCCAGCCGACGCCTCCGTCCGGACCGGAGTTCGCCCAATTGCGCTGGCAGCTGGTTCGCGAACTCTCCATGCACCTGGCAGCCGAGCGCTCCGCGCTCCAGGCGTGGCAGCGCAGCGCCGGCTCGGCGGCCAGTCACATCGACCTTAGCCTGGACGCAGCCTTCACCGAGCATGTAGCGAAGTGGAGCGGCGTGTCGCTCATTCAATCTTGGCACTGCTATCGCTCTTCGGCACGGGCGCTGCTGTCCCGCTTGCGCACACGGATGGACCGCGAGGAGCGGCTGATGTTTCCGGCACTGAACCGGGCCGGTCACGCCTGATCGCCTGCGTGCGGCTCCACCGCAACGCACCAAACAACAGAAGCTTACCGGATCCGCGCGCGATAGCGTAGCTGGAACGACGTCGCGGCCGTGAAGTTGCCGGTCAGCTTGATGCGGATCGCACGCACCGCCGGATCATAACCCGCCGCGTTCGCAACCGGCTGATAGGTCCAATTGGTGCCGTTGGTGGAGAACTCCAGACCATCGGTCGTCGGCGCTGCCGTCGAATAGTTGTAGCTTAATCCACTCGGCAGCAGCCCCGTGCCGAGCAGACTTCCGTCGGCGAACTCGACCGGCCCCTTGCCGGCGGTAGCCAGATCGGCCACCCGCAGTTCGACGTTGACGGGCAGGTTCTCCACCAGCAGCAAATCCTTCACCGGCACCAGTACATTCGCCGCCGGATTGGTCGCACGCGACTTGTACTCCACCACCGCACCGGGAAGCGAGCGCGGCACCACGGAGCCGAGCGGGTCGGAGATCACGGTAACGCTCTTGGTCACGGTGAGCGGATCGGCCGCGGCCGGCGTTGCGGCGAGCAGCATCGCAGCGAGAAGTGGCACCCGGCGCATCAGCGTCCCCCTACCTTGCCGAGCATCGCCTGGTCGAACTTCAATCGCGCGGTTATGAACGGGCCGGCGCGGGTATAACGATCCGCCTCGAAATCGCGGTCGCGGTAGCCGGCGACGTTATAGCCGGCCGTGAGCCAGAGATTCCGGGCTGGCGAGACGCCGACCGTCGGTCCGACGCTGTACGACACGACCTTGCGCTCCCACGCGTGCTGGACCGAGCCGGCGATGCCGATGTCGAGATGCCGGCCGAGATCGCGGCGCAGGTCGAAACCCACGACGTTGACCAGGCCGGTAAAGTCCTGCGGGCCGAAGCTGCCCTTTACCCACTTGATGCCGTGATAGAGCGTCGCTTCGGTCCCGTGACCGAGCCCTTCCGGGCCGGTGCGGTAGTTGAGCGCGATGTTGTTGACCGCGCGCAGTGTCGCCTGGAACCCGCCGCCAAAGGACGGCACGCCGAGCACGTTGCGATCATCGAAGCCTGCGTCCGCGCGCTCGCGGCGCAGCTCGAAGCGCTCGAGCACCGACCAATTGCTGTCGAGCGGGCGCCACGCGACCGACAGGTCGGCGGTCGCGAAGGAGGCCACCGCGCCGCTGTCCTGCGTGACCTGCGACCAGCGCAGGCTGGACGCCAGCGTCTTGCCCTCGCCCAGCGTCCGCAGCACCGACGCGGTGATGCCGAAGCGATCGCCGGCGTCGCTGATGCGATACTCGATCCGGCCGTTCGCCGACCAGCGATCCGCACGGTAATTGGTGCCGAGCGTCACGGCCGCATAGTCGCCCGCCCCGTCCTGCGCGAGCGAGCCGCCCGACGCCACCGGATGAAACGCACTGATCACCGCACCGGTCGGGATCGCCCCGCGCACGGTGCTGCTGGCGTCCAGCGTCGCGTCGACCGACCAGCGGCTGCCGAGCTGGAGCGACTGGGTCAGGCCGTACTGCGCGAACAGGCGCTGCCCGTTCTCGCCCGCTGCCTGCTGGTTGAGCGTAGAGGACAGCTTGCCACCGGCCCAGGGCGCGACGTCGAAGCCGACCTGAGCGGTGTGAGCGGTATAGTCTGCACCCTCCGCGATCTCGTACCCGCCGAGCAGGCGGACACCGTCCATAACCTTCAGCGCACCGGTCACCTGATGGCGAACCGGAAAGTCGACGCTCGCCTTGTCGCCGCCGGGTGCGACCTGGGTCTGCGCGGCGAGCGTCAGCTTGCCGTCGAACAGCGCCTGGGTACCGCCAAGCGTCAGCAGCCGCGAGTCACGCTCGCGCCCGTCGATGCCCCGATCTTGCGCCAGCTGGCCGCCGACGAACAGCGTCCCGCCCGCGCGCTGCAGCTCGAGCCGGACATCGGCGGCGAGCCGGGTGCCGGCCGTCTCCAGCGAGTCCTGGTGCCACGCGGTCGTGGTCAGCGAGACGCGGTCGCCCAAGCGGAGCCGCCCGTCGACGCCGAGCTTGCGGGTCCCCGCCTCCACGACGTTCTGCTGGCCGACGCCGAAGCGCTGATCCTGCTGGCGCGCATAGGCGAGCAGATCGAGCGCCGCGCCGTGATGCTCAGCCTCGACCAGAAACGCCTGCCCGGCCTTAAAGCCGCCCCGGCCGCCGGTCGCGGCCTCGGCTCGCACTTCGGTGGTGGCGCTCAGTTCCCCCTTTACGTCGATCGCCAGCAGGTTGGCGGTGCCGACCGTGCTGTCGTGCAGCGCGGTTGCGCCAACCTCCAGCCGGCGGTCGCTGGTGCGGACCGCAGCGCGCCCGCCGGCGACCAGCGCGCCGGTCCGGCCGTAGGTCTCATAGTCGACGACGATGAAGATCGGATTCTGCGCGGCGTCGCGGGTCAGCACCGGCTGGCGGAAGCGGATCGTCCCCATCGCCGTGTCAATGTCATAGTCGAGGTGACGCGTGAGCGCGGTCGACGACACGATCAGCTCCGAGCGAAAGCGATCGCGCACCTCGATGCGCAGCTTGTCGCTGTTCGGCACGATGTCGCGCCCCGACAGGCGGTACGGGCCGCTCAGGCCATTCCCGGGGATCTCGTCGCGGGCGTAGAGCTCGTCCGTGTGCGCGGCAAAGGCAGTCACCGAAACGTTGGCGCTCTCGTAGGCGAGCTTGCCGCCGTTCAGCGTGCGGCTGTAGCGGCCGAGCTGGCTCTGCGTCAGGCCGGTCTCATAGTCACCGAACAGCGCGTAGAACTCGGGCGCTTCCAGCCGCACGTAGAGCTTGCGCTCGGTCGGCGCATCATAGCCCTGGCGGGTGCCGTCGCCGTACACGGTGTAGTAGCGGTTGGGGTCGATTGTACCGAGCAGCCCCCGGTCGCGATCACGGCGGCGATCGCTGTCGTAGGCGATCGTCGCGAGCCACGAGCCCTTGATCCGGCCCTTGGCATACAGCGCGAGCTGGCCGTCGGTCATCAGCGTGTCGCGGTCGGCGCGGGCGAGGGTGCGGGCGTGGCGATCGAGTGTGTTGTGGCCGACCGTGCCCGCGCCGAAGCCCACCACGACCCAGTCCTTGGCCGCACCCGACAGCCAGGCGCGCAGCTCCCGATCGTGGGTCGACTTCTCGCCCGTGAAGCTCGCGACGACGCGTACCGCGCCGGTCTGGGTGGTTGGTTCCAGCGCGATGAACGCCAGGCCGTCGTCGCCGACCACGCGCGCGATGGTGGCGGCGCCCGGCGTGCCGTCCTGCGCCAGCGTCGGATCAACAGCGGCGACATGCGGGCGATCGACGCGGAACGGCAGGGTCGTGCCGGCGCGCACCGGATGGCCGGTCGCATCGACCACGCGAACCGCGACCAGCGGGCGGGTGACGCCGTCTGCGATCAGGCGGCTGCGATCGGCAACGACGCTCGCCGACACGGCGGTGCTGGTGGAGCGTACGACGCGGTCGAAGCTCGCGACGACCTGGCCCTCGCCGGCCAACACATCGGCGTGCAGCTTGTTGTCGCCGTCGACCAACGGGAGGCCGCTCCAGCGCGAAACCGCAACGTCGCCCGCCTGATCGGTGGTGTCGAACAGCAGCGGATCGACCAGCTGGCCATTGAGCGACAGTCGTACGCGCTGAGCCGGCAGGTGCTTAATCGCGACACGCAGCACCGGCGCCCGCGGATTGTGGCCGACCGTCGGGAATAGCATCTCTACGCCGGGCGTCTGGCCGATCAGCCAATCGCGATTGCCCGCCGCATTTGCATCGTCTGCGATCGCGATCGGCAGCGTGTCGGCCGCCGCGGCCTTGCCGGTCGGCTTCAGCTGGAAATCGACGCGCTTCAGCAGTCCGCCGTCGGCCTCCACGAAGCGCGAGATCGCACTGCCGGCCTGACGCGTGTCGATGTCGCAGGCGACGGGCGTGTGGCTGGCTGGCAGCGAGCCGGTGTCGAGCTGCACGACGTGGCGGCCCGGTCGCACGCCCTCGAAGTGGTACAGGCCATCACGGTCGGTGACGACGAACGTGCCGTCCTCCATCAGCAGCCGTATGCCAGGGACGCCACGACGCTTGTCGACCGGGTCGCCGCAGCCACCCTCCGTCACGCGGCCGGTGACGGTGAAGCCGTCGGTGAACAGCAGCGGGCGGATGCGGACGGCCGCGGCGGCCTCGTTGGAGGTCGCGCCGGCACTGCCGGAGGCGAGCACGCGATTTATTGCCTCGCCGACTGGTGCACCGGGCGCGATCGACACGACGTACCGCACCTCGACGCTGGCACCGGCGGCAACCTGCGCCAGCGGGAAGTTCAGGGTCCGGCCATCTGCCGATACTGCCGGAGTGCCCGCGCCGGTGTGGGAGCCACGCTCGTAGCGAAGCCCCTCAGGCAGGATGTCGGTCAGCTGAACGCCCTGCGCCGGGGCGGAGCCTCGGTTCTCCAGCGTGACCCGGTACTGCACGAAGTCGCCGGGCGATGCCTCACGCACCGAGGCCGTCTTGGTGAGCAGCAGTGCCGTTTCGCCTTCGCGGTCGAGCGGAATGTCGGCGTAGAAGGGGTCGGGCTCGACGATCTCGAACACGCCACCGGTCGAGGCACCGTTCAGGATGAAGGGCCTGCCGCTCGGGTCGCGAAGGCGGGCGAGTTCACCCGCCGAGCGAACGGACGGTGCGGTGTAGCGCGCCGGCGGCTGGATCCGCAGGTGGTACTTGCCCGGCGCGACGAAGGGAAAGCGGTAGTTCCCTTGGGGGAAGTCGTAGAGTCGCCCGCTCGAATCCGTCGTGTGCCCGCCGCTGATGACCGTCGCGGGATAGCGGCTGATCCCGTCGTCGCCATAGACCACGGCCGGGCGGTTCTGCTCGTCGAGCAGCGTCACGACGGCGCCGTCGACCAGCGCGCCCGTCTGCGAGTCGAAGACGTAGCCGGCCGGATCGACCAGCTGCTCCGACGTCGAGCCATAGCTGTGGTCGTCCTCCTCGAAGGTCAGGATCACGCGCGCGCCGCGATCCAGGCGCGGATCGCACGCGGCGTTCCCGGGATTGCGGCCGGGCGGCGAGATGCCACCGGCGAAGACGCCGGTGTTGTTGCCGGTCTCCAGCAGCACGACCTGCAGCGACGTGGCACCGCTGGTGGCAGTGATGATCGCCTCTTCGCGGCGGGCGGCATCGCGGTTTCCACCGGCGTTCTCGAGCACGATGAAGTACGGCTGGTGATTGTCGACCGTCTCCAGCGGAGCGGATCCGGCATAGGCCGCCTCGTCGACGGGCGCGGGGGTGAAGCGCAACCGCGGCATCGTCTCGCAGCGCGACCCCGACATCTCGTGGCCGACAGGCGGCAGGCGGAAGCTGAGGCGGGTCGGGACCTTGATGCGGTCGACCGCCAGCGAAACGGTGTTGGAGCTTACTTCCCGGCGGTCGGACGAGTCGCTCCAGCTGAGCTGCGCGGTATTCGTCACGCGCTGCACGGTCTGCGCCGTCGCGGGGGCGACAGGCGACAGGCCGAGCAGGGCCGCAAGGGCGAGAAGGCGTGGGGTCATGGACATGCAGCGTCGTTCCCCGGCGCGCGAGGGGGTGGCGCGCGCCGGAGCTCTGTTTTCCTTGCTGACTGAGTGGCTTAGTTGATCTTGACCCGGAACGCGGTCGCCACCGATCCCAGGCCCGGCACCGTCGTGATCCGCGCGGAAACGGTCTTCGATCCGCCGTCGAACGCCGCGGTGAGACCGTCGGATTCGGTGCCGTCGTCGGCGTCATCGTCCTCGGTGGAGCCGGCGGCGACGCATGCACCAAGCGTACCCGGCGCACCCATCGCCATCGACCCCGGCACATAGGTGGTGTTCGCCGGGATGACGTCGGTCAGGACCACGCTGCTCGCCGCGACCAGCGGAGTCGCGTTGGTGACGGTCAGGCAGTACTCGACCGTTGCGCCCGGGATCGCCTTGAAGTTGGCGAGGTTCACCCCGTCGGCCACGACCCGCGCCGACTTGTTGACGCTCAGCGCCACGTTGCGCGTGCCGACTTCGTAACCGGAATAGGCGCGGCCTTCACCGTTGCGGGCGATGTCGCCGATGGCGGCGCCATCGCTGTCGTTGTCGGCAAAGACGATATCGACCGTGTTGTCGGCGTTGGCGAGGTTGAGGTCCGTTGCGATCAACGCCGAGCCGCGGGTACCCGTCGTGCCGCCCGCCGCGACGATGACGTGGAGCGAATCCCAGGCGATCGCCGCCGACTGGGTGCTCGGCACGTTGCCGACGACGAACACGGTCACCGACGCGTCCGGCGCCAGTTCGTCGATGAAGGTCTGGGTGTCGACGTTTGCGTCATAGACGCCATTGTTGTTCGAATCGACGAACGCGCGGAGGCTGGCCACGTCGAAATTGTCGTTGCCCGGCAGGATCCCGACGCCGATGTTGTTCTGGTCGGGATCGAGGATGAAGTCCTGCGTACCGTTGGTCGTGTTGGTCACCTTGAACTTGGTAACCGCGTCCTGCTGACCCAGCGTGACCTGGGTGAAGCCGGTCTGGTCGGTGACCACGGTAAAGTTCACCTTGCGGTCGACGACGAACGACGCGGTGTTGGAGGTGGTCGACTGGTTGACGCCGTTCACCGTGTAGGTGACCGACGCGGTATTGTCGACGCTGGTGCCGGCGGCCGTGCCGGTCGATTGTGCAAAGGCGTTGTCCGCCGCGAGCGTGGCGGTGCCCGCCAGCAGCACGGCGATGGTCTTCTTAACAAACATCCCTGTTCTTCCTTCTGACTAGATGGTGGTTCGGTACGTTGGGGGTCATTTCAGGACGGCGTTGAAGGCGAAGCGGCCTTCCGCACCGGGTGCGATCGGGGCAGTCATCCGCCAGCGGACGTGCGTGACATCGGCAGGCTTGGCTGCGCGCGGGCCGGCGGGGCCGGCGACGCGCAGAGCGGAGAGCGTCGTAAAGGTCTTGCCGTCGGCCGACACCTCGGGCGCGGGGGAGCCGGGAGCGGCCGCTTGGAACATCAGCGCTGCAGGTACCGGGTTGGCGATCACGACGTTGGACAGCGGCTGCCCGCCCGTGTTGCGATAGGCGACGACCAGCGTCATCCGGTCGCCCGGCACCACGCGGCTCGCGGGCACCAGCTTGACCCGCACGGCGCCGTCGGTGCCGCGCTCCTTGGCTTCCACCATGACGCTGGCGCTCACCTGGAGCGGCCCGGCGGCGAGCACGGGCGCCGCGACAGTGGCGATGGTGATGGCAGCAGTGCCGGAAAGCAGGCGGGTCATCGTTGATCCTTCAGTTGATGATGGTCTGGAAGCGCACGGTGCGGACGGTGCCGGGCGTCGGATCACCCAGCGTCACGCGGACGGTCGTGCCGTCGAAGGTCACTGCATCCCCGTCGTCGGCGTCGGTCAGCCGGATGCCGTCGAGCGTCACGCTGTCGGCCACGAAGCGGGTGCCGGCGGGGATCGCGTCGGTAATGACGACGCCGCGCTTTGCGCCCGGGAAGCGGGCGACAAGCTGGTAAGTGATGGTCGCGCCGTTGATCGCGCGCTCGCTCCCATCGGGGGCGCGAACTGCCTGCGACTTGGTGAGCGAGGGCGCGGCTGGATCTAGGATGAGGACCGTCTGGGCGGTGGCACGACCGCCGCTACCTCCGAGCACCGCGTCGCTGCCATCCGGGCCGGCACCGGGCAGGACGCTGCCTTGAACGCCCGTACCCGTCACCGCGGTCGCGGTGAGGGTGACGGCGGTTCGATCGACGACCGGACCGGGCAGGAGCACGAAGATGGTCTGCTGCTCGCCTGGCGTCAGCGTGATCCTGGTCGCTTCGTTCGTGCCGTCGCTGTCGATCGCGACCCGGAGCGGCTCGCCGCCACTGCCCGCCAAGGAGAAATCCTGAGCCAGGTTGCCGGTGTTGGTGACGACAAACGGAACCGCTACCTGCGACGCAGGGTCGGCGACGACGCGGGTTGCGGCTGCCGCAACCACCGTCACGTCGACCAGCCCGTCGACCGAGGTGGTGACGGTATTGCTTGGAAACGTGATCGGCCCGGCGCTGTCGGCGTGGGTCAGCGTCGCGGTATTGGTGATGCGAGTGCCGGCCGGGGTCACTTGCGCCACGGCGGCTGGCACGGCGGCGACGCACGCCAGCAGCGAGGCCGCGGTGACCCGCAGAGCCTGGGTGCCATTGACGTTGCCGTTCTTGATCATTGGATCGATTTGCCCGCGTGAACTTGTGCGGGACCGATCAACGCTATCGTACTTAAACACCTCTTACGCGGCGGTGGGCGGCACCTTCGAATTAGACCAAGGTCTAAAGATCGCTCTCTAGTTTGGCGCCAGCGGCGAAGACCAGCTACGTACCACGGCGGCGATGCCGATGTCGGTCACCAGAGGGATCAACGATCAAAGATGATCGGGCGCGCTGAGCTGCTTACGATTACTTTGATTACGGCCAACGAGCCGCTACTCGCCGCCGTCCTTGGTCAACAACCGCGAGGTCGCTAGCGGTCCTTCCCACTTGACGAACGGCGGCTTGACGCGATCTATGATCACAAGCGATCGTTCCAGCTCGACCCGGAACGGGCGTTTTGGCTCATTTGCCGCTTTTGCGGCCTGTGTGGGATTGAGCTCATACCTGGATGCAACCTTCACGCTCCGGATCAGCTACGGGAAGGTGAAGGGCTGGACCGAGCGCGGGCAGGAAGTGCCGATCGCGACAACGCTGGGCGGCACCTTCGACCGCGCGACCGGCAACGCGCCGTTCGACGTCGCTCCGGGCTTCGCCGCTAACCGTGCGAAGATCGACGGCGCGACCACTTACGACTTCGTGACCACCAACGACATCATCGGCGGCAACTCCGGCTCGCCGGTGATCGATCGCGCGGGCACGGTGATCGGCGCGGCGTTCGACGGCAACATTCACTCGCTCGGCGGCAACTACGGTTATGACGCCACGCTCAACCGCACGGTCGTGGTGTCCACGGACTCAGTGCAGGAGGCGCTGGAGAAGATCTATCCGGCGCCGGCGCTGGTGGCGGAACTGCGCGGGCGGTAAGCTAAAGGACGGGGTGACTGCGGCTGCCGCAGTCACCCCTGCCCCTCAGACCTTCTTCGCGTTGACCAGACGGTACAAGATGCCGCTCTCGTCTTGCCCGGCCAGCTGGAGCGTGCCGGCGATCACCATCGGGTCACTTCCGTTCAGCTGCACGCCCGCCGGCGCCATCACTTCGATGAACTGGTTCGGCATGGTATGGACGTGGAAGGGGCAGCCCGGCGGATAGGCGAGCAGGACGAACCGCTTCTGGTTTGCTGCCTTGTCGAGCGGCATGATCCAGCCGGCGACCTTGATCTGCTTGCCGGCGAGCGATTTCACGCCCGCGGGGCGCTGCAGACGGTCGTTCGCCGGTGGGTTGGATAGGTACAGCTCAGGCTCTTCCGCTCACCACGATCAGCGGGTCGCCGGCGCTCCCATCCGACAGCACCTCGACGCCCAAGTGTGAAAAGCCGGATCGTTCAAGATACAGTTGAACGAGCGCAGCGTGACCATCGCTGCCGAGCGCGCGCCAGATCGCAACCGCCTTTGTCGGAAAGCAGCGATTCGAAAAGCTGATGATGAACGGTGCTCCCGCTTTGAGCACGCGTCGAACCTCCGCGAACACTGCCAGTGGATGCTTCAGGTACTGCACGCCGACACAGCACAACGCAGCATCGATTGACCCATCGTCGATCGGCAATGCTTGATTACGGTTGAGGTCCTGGATGAACCAGCGATCGAGGCGCGGGTTGGCCGCGAGCTCATCGGCGTTCATGCCGTGACCAATGACCTCGGCGTAGCGCTGCTCCGGAGGCAGATGGCTTACCCAACTCGACATGAGGTCGAGGATGCGGCCGCCTGCCGGGATCGCCCGGCGATAGTGGGCGCTCAACGCGGCGACAGCGCCATCGTCGATGTGCGTGACGAGCCGTGGGGGCGCGTAGAAGCTCAGATCGTCGCCATCATCCTGCCTGGCGAAGGCACCTGGCGGCAGCTCGGCCAGGCCCGGCTCGCGCGTGTCGCTACCGTCGACCACCTACTGGGCTCCTGAGAGGCGATGCCGCTCAAAGAAGCTTAGCATGGCCCGCGATGCGTCCGGCCCGGCTGCGTCGGCGTGCGAGCCGGCCGGATTTCCGCCCGACCACGCATGCCCCCCGCCCGCAATCGTCCATTGTTCGATCAGGACGCGTCCGGCAGCGTCCTGGCTTAGCGCGCGCGTAAAGCGCCTGCCGCCGCTGCTGCCCGTTTCCGAGACGACCGTGATGGTGACGCCGGCAGCCCTGGATGCGGCATGGACGATTTCGCGGGCATTCGCCTCAATCACTGTGCGATCACGATCGCCGTGAAAGGTGATGACGGGCACGAAGCGCTTCCGGCCATTTGGCGCTGAGGACTGGTGCGCGGCGCCTCGATTCATCGCCGTGAGCGCAGAGGGCAGGTCACGCGCCGCGCCGCAGGCGAGCCCCGAATGCACGCCAACCGCGGCGAACAGGTCGGGGTAGGCGTCGGCCATGATCGCTGCCGCGGCACCGCCAGCCGAAAGACCCGCCACATAGACCCGCTCGGCATCGATCCGCTCTGCGGCGATCACGTCCCGCACGATCCCGGCGATGAGGGCGGGTTCACCGCGCCCACGCGCCTGGTCGCCTGGCCGGAACCAGTTCCAGCATCGTTGCTGGTTGGCGGCCTGGGTCTGCCGCGGGTAGGCGACGAGAAATCCAAGCTCCTCCGCCAGTTCGTTCATGCCCGTGCCTCGCGCGCAGTCCTCGGGCGTTTGCGTGCAGCCGTGCAGCATGACGACCAGCGGCATGTTGGGCGCAGTGGCAGCCGGGCGGTACAGCATGTACTCGATAGTTCCGACGCTGCCCGAGTGGCTACGTCCGATGAAATCGCCACTGCGCGATTGCTCGCGACCCACACGGGGCGTTGGCTGCTCAGGCGTCAGGTCGATCACCTCGCCTTGGTATTCCATGGTCGGCGAGGATCCGCCTTGCCCTGCGAGCGTGGTGCGAAGCAGCGCCGTTGCGCCTGAAAGGTCGCCGGAGCGGGTCAGCCGCAAGGCCTCTATCATGGAAGTCTGCAGGCTCATGGGTATTCTCCGGTCAGGTGATGCGATCGGCCAAAGCGGCCTTGATTGCCGGGGTGGCATGGAGTGCGCCTAGGATCGTGATCGAGCGGATCGTGGCGAGCGCGAGTTCGGGAGTTACATCGGACCCGATCGACAGAAGACCCAGGACGCGGATGTCCAGCTTCTCGTCGGCTTCACGCGCGGATCCGAGTTCCTGCGCGGAAAGGTGGCAAACACCGAGCTGGAGCGCTCGGCGGCTGACGGATTGCTTCGCCTCGTTGCTATGCCGTTCGAGCTGGTTACGGATCGCCGTGCGGATGAAGTCGGTGCGATTGCCATAGAAGCCCTCGCGCACGAGCAGATCAACGTGGCCGAGATCTACAAACCCGAGGTTGATTGTGATTTTCTCGCTCTCAGCAACATTCCGCATCGCACTGTCACCATCCAGACGGATGGTATATGGATGATCTGTGGGCATGTTCAAGGACGCTCGGGCAAGACGGTAGCGAGGTCGAGAATCGCTCGATTGTGCGGCCATGGATAATGCTGAACGAGCGACCGGTTCGGGGCGCGCCTCATTGCCCCTGAGCGGCCGCGAGCGGGCGATTCTGGCGAGTTCGCGCAGCTGGGATGCGGTGCCTTCCGCAGCGCTTGCGCTTATCGGCCCAAACGCGCGACACAATCTCCGATGACCTTCCTTGCGCAACTACGGCTGCATCTGACCTACTTTTGGCAGCACGGACGCGCTCTGCATCTGCATGCGCCACAACGGTTCACCGAATGGGTACAGCACCGTAAACTGCACGACCGTGACCCGCGTCTGCCGGGGCTCGTCGACAAGGTCGCGGTCAAGGAGCTGGTCGCTTCCGTGCTTGGACCTGACTGGGTGATCCCGACCCTTTGGCAAGGCAGTGTTCTGCCGCCTCAGCCGCCTGCGCCGCTGCCCTTCGTGGTCAAAGCGCGGCACGGGTGCGGGCACGTCGCTTTTGTGCGAACGCCGGCCGAGTGGGATGCTGCGTATTTGAAAGCGGCATGTTGGGGTGACGTGCGGTATGGCCGGTGGCTGGACGAGTGGGCCTATGCAAACGTACCGCCGGGGCTGCTCATCGAATCTTACCTCGGCAACGGAGAAGAGCTCCCAACCGACTATAAGCTGTTCGTGTTTGGTGGCCGCGTTGCTTTCGTGCAGGTTCATCTCGAGCGAGCAACTGCGCACCGCTGGATCGTGATGGACCGTAACTGGGTTCGCGCCTCACCGCCAACTCGCGATCCCGATCCAGAGCGGCCATCAACGCTCGACAAGCTCATCGCCGGTGCCGAGCGTCTGGCGCGCGGGCATCACTTTCTTCGCATCGACTGCTACGAAGTGGCAGGAAGGCCGCTGTTCGGCGAGGTGACCGTCTATCCCGGCTCCGGTCTGCTGCCGGTCGTGCCGGCATCGCTTGACCGATATATGGGCGCGCTGTGGCGGCAAGCGCGCGAAGAAACGCAGAACGCGGAGCCTGGCCGGGCACTGTCAGACGTAATGCAACGGCTGGTAAGCAGGGCAGCGTAGCGGCGCGGCATGCCCCGCCTGCGCAAGCCAGCTAGCCCGTTTCGCTACTTCAACTCGTCACCGGAGGTGATCCGGCTGGTGGTGCTGATGTACGTGCGTTTCCTACTCAGCTTGCGGAACGTGGAGGACCTGTTTCTCGAGCGCAGGTCGACATCTGCCATGAAACGGTCAGGCTGTAATGGAACAGGTTCGGCCCGATGTTCGCAGATGATCTCCGCCGGGCACGGGTGAGCCGCATGTGCGGGTTCCGGCACTGGCGCTGGCACCTGGACGAGATGTACGTCAAGCTGAACGGCGGGATGGTCTACTTGTGGCGTGCCGTCGATCACGGAGGCGAGGTGCTCGAGAGCTTCGTCACCAAGACACGTGACAAGGAGGCTGCGCTCACTTTCATGAAGAAGGCGCTCAAGCGCCACGGCTCGCCTGAGGCGATCACCACTGACGGGCTTCGCAGCTACGGTGCTGTCATGGAAGAGCTCGGCTGCCGCGATCCGACGGTTGATCAAGTGGAGTTTAGCAGATGATCCAGTCCATCAGGCAGAACGCCGGCTCCAGGAGCGTGAAGTCGGCATGGATCGTGCCGGCGATCAGCCGTTTGAGCGCCGGCAGTGCGCGTAACGGCGTCGATAACGTGATGCCGGACGGAGGCACGAGCTTCTCCTCCTGAGACCGATCCGGATCGCACACCGGACCAGCCCGAGAGGCTCAGATGATCCGCGCCGCACGCAGTCGCTCCCGCGCGGCTTCGTCGAGACCGGCGGCGGCGAGCACCTCGTCGCTGTGCCCGCCGAGCTTGGGCACCGGCCCGCTCGGTCGCCGGGGCCGTCGGCGGCGAAGAAGGGCGCGCCGACCACCGCAGTCGCGGTGCCGTCCTCCAACGTGAGCGGGCGCAGATTGCCGCGGGCGCGGACGTGCGGGTGCTCAGCGACCTCCGCCAGCGTCCGCACGACCGCCGCCGGCACCCCGCGCGCGGTCAGCAGCGCCTCTGACGTGACCCCCGGTTTTCATCCAGCCGGGACCAGAGACCGGGGTTTGTTGTCGCGCGGCTGCGCTGGTGGAGCAAGGGGCTGCGGAACGTAGCTTCCAGCTGCGCGGAGCGGAGCAGCCACTTGCAACGCGAGACCTGCGGCGAAGGCCGCTGGTGTGGCGTACTCGGTGTTGTAATCCTCGACCCAGCCCGCGACGATGTCGCGGGCCTGACCCAGCGTCAGGAACAGCGTCTGGTTCAGCAGCTCATCTCGCATGCGGCCGTTGAAGCTCTCGACATAGCCGTTCTGCATGGGACGGCCCGGCGCGATGTAGTGCCACTCGATCTTCGCCTCGCCCGACCAGCTCAGCACCGCGTTGGAGGTGAGCTCAGTGCCGTTGTCGCTGACGATCATTTTCGGCGCGACACGCTCGACCACCAGATCGGCCGGCTCGCGCACGACACGGCGGCCGGAGATCGAGGTATCGACCACCGCTCGCAAGCACTCGCGCGTGATGTCGTCGACGATGTTGAGCACCCGGAACCGGCGTCCCGTGGCAAGCTGGTCATGGACAAAGTCCAGGCTCCAGCGCTGGTTGGGGAGCGCCAGCACCGGCGCAGGCGCCCGCGCGCCGATGGCGCGCCTTCGTCCGCGTCTGCGCCTGACCGTCAGCCCTTCCTCACGGTAGAGGCGCTGCGTCTTCTTGCGGTTGATCGTGATGCCACCACGGCGGAGCAGGATGTGCAGGCGCCGGTAGCCGAACCGCCGACGCTGCTGCGCCAGCTCACGCAAACGCGACCGCAGGTCGCCATCATCTGCCCGGCACGAGCGATACCGCATGCTCTTGCGGTCCGCCCCGACGACCATGCACGCCCGCCGCTCGCTCATCCCCAACGTCGCCTGGAGATGCGCGACAGCTTGTCGCTTCGCAGCGGGCGCTACCATTTCTTTGACAGCAGATCCTTCTAACCCTCGTTGTCGAGCATCGCGTCCGCCAGCAGCCGCTTCAGCTTGGCGTTCTCGTCTTCCAGAGCCCTAAGCCGCTTCGCGTCGGACACCTCCAACCCACCGAACTTGGCCTTTCACGCATAATAGGTCGCGCTCGACATGCCGTGCTTGCGGCACAGCTCCGTCACCACCGCGCCCGCCTCGGCCTCCTCCTTCAGGAGGCCGATGATCTGCTCTTCGGAAAATGCTTCCGCTTCATGTCGTCCGTATCCCTTGATGGGCCGGACTCTAGCTCCAGATGGAGGAAAAAAACGGGGTCACGTCACCTCCCACTCGGCCGCGGGCCGCGCCGCGAGCCGCGCCTCCATCGCCGAAAGCAGATCGTCGGCGTGCGCCTGGCGATCTGCAGGTGTCGCGAAGCGCGGATCGTCGACGAGCGCAGGCGCGCCGAGCACGTCGGAGATCGTCGCGAACCAGCGCTGGTGCGCCCATCACGAACGGCCGGCGATCGGCGGCGCGGAAGCGCCCCACCGCCGGGCGACTCTCCCGCGACCCCTCGGCGCTCGCCGGCGCGTGGAGCCGCGCGGTCGAGAGCATCAGGGCGGCGTCGAGTAGCGCGGTGTCGATCCGCTGCCCGGTGCCCTGCCGCTCGCGCTGGAACAGCGCGGAGGATGGCGGTGAGCGCACTGTGCCCGGTCGACACATCGAGCATCCCGAAACCGGGATCGCGCGGGTCCGCCTCCTCGCCCAGATCCTGCGCGGAAAGCCCGCCGGCGGCCTGCGCCGACCATTCCACCGCCGGCAGATCGCGCAGCGGACCGGTCAGCCCGAAGCCTGAGATGGAACAGAAGATCAGCAGCGGGTTGATCGCGCGCAGCCGGTCCCACTCCAGCCCGAACCGCTCGGCGGTGCCCGGACGATAATTCTCGACGGCGACATCGGCGAGCGGCAGCAGCGCGTCGAGTACCTCACGCGCCGCGGGTTGCTTCAGGTCCAGCGTCACGGAGCGCTTGCCGCCGTTCACCGCGAGAAAGGTGGTGGGGGCAAAGGCACGGAAATCGTCGCCGGTGCCGGGCGCCTAAAGCTTGATGACGTCCGCGGCGAGCAGCCCAAGCTGAGAGGTACAGAAAGGCCCGGCCAGTGCGTGGGTGAAATCGAGTATCGTTATCCCCGCCAGGGGCTTCGCCATCGATCCACTCCCACGACCATCGTATCGGTGCCGGTGCCGCCAAGGCGCCTCCGCCGTCGCTACACACTTCTGCTGAGCAGAAAGTAATTTGTCCAGTCGATGGTTTGTCGTACTGATTTAAATCAACTTGGGGGGAAGAGCGATCGACACGGTGCGGGCAGGGATCGGACGAGCACAGCTGCTGCTGCTCGGCGGGATCGCGGCGTTGGGATCGCTCGCGACCCAGATCATCGTTCCGGCGCTGCCGCTGGTGGCGCAGGGGCTGGTGATCTCCGCCGCCGACGGACAGCTGATCATCACGGTCTACCTGGTCGGGCTCGCGCTGGGGCAACTGGTCGGCGCGCCGCTCGCCGATCGCTATGGTCGCCGGCCCGTGATCCTGGGCGGGCTCACGGTGTTTGCCGCCGGCACGCTCGCGTGCGGCGCGGCGGGCAGCCTGGCGGTCATGCTGGCCGGTCGCGCAGTGCAATCGCTCGGCGCCGCGACCGCACTCGTCACCGCGCGCGCGATGGCGACCGACCGTGCGCCGAAGGGGAGCGCGGCCGCGCCGCTCGCGCTGATGAGCAGCGTCACGCTGATTTCTCCCACCGTCGCACCGACGATCGGCGGCGCCCTGACCTCGATCGGCGGATGGCAGGCGCCGTTCTGGCTGCTGCTGGCGCTCAGCATCGCGGCGATCGCGCTGGCGCCGCTGCTGGGGGAGACGCGGCCCGGTGACCGCCTGCCGATCGGGCCGGCCAGGCTCGCACGCACCTATTTCCAGGTCGTGCGCAAGGGCCGCTACCTGCCGCTCGCGCTGTCCAACGCACTGATCACCGGCGGCATGTACGTGTACCTGGCGGTGTCGCCGTTCCTGCTGCGCGCGGCGGGGGCGAGCCCTGCCCAAGCCGGGCTCTACTATTCGGTGGTGGCGAGCGCGATGATCGCCGGCACGCTGGCGGTCCCGCGCGTCATGGCGCGCTGGCCAGGGCGGCTCGGCAGCATCGGTGCGGCGGCGCTCGGCAGCGGTGCCGTGCTGGTGATGGCAGTCGCGGCGACCGGCGGCAACCTTGTCGCGCTGCTCGCCGCGATGATGCTGATTGCGTTCGGCAGCGGAATGACCGGTCCCGCCCTCATGGCGCAGGCACTGGAGCGGCAGCGCGACAACGCAAGCGCAGCGATCAGCCTGTTCGGCATGACCCAGATGGGCGGCGCGGCGCTGTTCTCCACCGCCACGGTACGGCTGGTGCCCAGCCCCTCGCTCAAGCTCGCGCTGATCGGCGTACTGGTGCTGCTCGCGCTCGCGCTCAGACGCTACGCCTCGCGCGGGTCCTGAGCGCCCTGCAGCGGGGTGCGGATCGTCAGCGCGGACAGGAGGAAGCACGGCGCCGCCAGCGCATAGGCGAGGCACGCCGCCATCAGCCCGCCGCGCAGGCCAGCCGCCGACGCCGCCGCACAAGCATCGTGCAGCAGCGCCGCCGCACCCGCCGGCGCCTTCCCGCCCGGGCAGACCGCGGTGAAGCTGCCGAGCGCGTCGGGAAAGGCCCGAGCCGCCGCCAGGTCGCTCGCCACCCCGACGATCAGCGGGCCGCAGCCGGTGCCGAGCACGATCACCGCCACCATCAGGATCGCGGTGGCGGTGGTCCGCATGTGCGGCGGCGCCATGTTCTGGAGCGCGGCGTAGTTGGGCCCGTTCTTCAGGTCGTTGAACAGGTTGGCGACGATCAGGAAGAGGACGGCGGCCTGCCAGGTCGGGCGGGTGAAGGTGATCAGGAAGAACAGCCCTGCTCCCGCCGCCGCGACCGCGCACATGCCGGGGTAGGACCGCCCGTAGCGCCCGGCGAAGCGATCGGCGAGCCAGCCGCCGGCGAAGGTGCCGACCAGACCCGCGACGCCGAGGCCCGCCGCCGTCACCATGCCGACCTGTGCCAGCGTCAGGTCGTACTGGCGCAGGAAATAGCTGGCGGTGAAGATGTTGGTCGCGCCGACCGCCCAGCCCATGAAGACCGAGGCAAGGAACAGCCAGCGAAAGCAGCGCAGGCGAAGCAGCAGCCGGAGGTCGTCCCGGAACCGACCCGCCGGCGCGCGCGACACCAGCGTGTTCGCGGCATCGTCGCGCGGTTCCCGCAAGGTGAGCCGTAGCAGCACGGCAAGCGCGATGCCCGGCAGCCCGACCACCGCAAACGCCACCCGCCAGCCATAGGTCATCGCCACGAAGCCGCCGATCAGCGGGGCCAGCATCTGCGCCAGCGGGATGCTGGTGGTGAGCACCGCGAGCGCGAGCCCGCGGCGCTGCGGCGGAAAGGTGTCCGCCACCAGCGAGTGGCTGACCGGGGTGCAGGCCCCCTCCCCCGCGCCGACACCCAGTCGCGCCAGGACCAGGTGGCCGAAGCTGCCCGCCACGCCGCACAGCGCGGTCATGCCCGACCACAGCGCGAGCGCGAGCGACAGCACGGAGATCCGGTTCACCCGCTCCGCGATGCGCGCCGCCGGGATGCCGGCGAAGGAGTAGAGGATCGCAAAGGCCGGGCCGCTGATCATCCCGAGCTGCCAGTCCTGGAGCGCGAGGTCGCGCTTGATCGGCTCCTGCAGGATCGCAAGCACGCCGCGGTCGAGGTAGTTGCAGATGTTGACCAAGACCAGCAGCACCAGGACGTAGATCTGCGCCCGGGTCCAGCCCGCCGCGCGAGGGAACGTACCGGCCGGCGACGGCGCGGCGAGCGCGTCCTGTTCCTCGATCGCCATCAACGTGTCGCGGCTCGAACGGGTGTGTGGTCGTGACGCATCGGACCTCTCCTCGCGGGCGGTGCCCGCTCGATTTTTCTGCCAGCGATGCTCGACAGGCGCTTGCCGAAAGTCAAGTTATATGACTAATTGGCTTCTGTATTGTTTGTTAGCAAGACGATCTGGAGAGGTCATGGAGAGTGCAAGCCAGTCGGGTCGCCAGGCGACCCCGCAAGCATCCCGGCCGCTGGAGGGTATTCGCGTCCTCGACCTGAGCCACGCATTGTCAGGTCCGACCTGCACCAACATGCTGGCGATGCTGGGCGCGGAGGTGGTCAAGGTCGAGCGGCCGGGCGTCGGCGACGATTTCCGCCACTATACGGAACACGCCGGGCTGCCGGGGATGAGCCTGCCCTTTGCCTCGGCCAACATGGGCAAGAAATCGATCACGCTCGACCTCAAGAACCCGGCCGCGATCGCGGTGGTGCACGCGCTGGTCGAGCGCAGCGACGTGCTGGTGGAGAACTTCCGCCCCGGCGTCGCTGCCAAGATCGGGCTGTCGCCGGGCGACCTCCAGGCGCGCAATCCCCGGCTCGTCTACGCCTCGATCAGCGGCTTCGGGCAGACCGGCACGCTGCGCGACTGGACCGCGTACGACCACATCGTCCAGGCGATGTCGGGCATCATGTGGATGAACGGCAATCCGGATGATGAGCCGATGAAGGTCGGCTTTCCGATCATCGACACCTTCAGTGGCTACATGGCGGTGATCGGCATCCTCGCCGCGCTGCAGCGGCGCGAACGCACCGGCACCGGCGATTTCGTCGACGTCGCGATGCTCGACAGCGCCTTCAACCTGCTGGGCGCCGCAGTCCCCACCTACTTCTACACGGGCGAGGTGCGCGGGCGGACGGGGAACAAGGGTTACCGCCTTGTCGCGACGGCGGAGACGTACCGGACGGCGAACGGCTACATCTCGATCGGCGCCAACCACCAGCACCAGATCGAGGCGCTGTGCGACGTGCTCCACTGCCGCTGGCTGATCGCCGACCCGCGGTTCGCCACCCACGCCGACCGGGTTGCCAACCACGAGGCGCTGCGTACCGCGCTCGCCGCGATCTTTCGCGAGCACAATGGCGAGGACATCGAGGAGCAGCTCGCCGCGCGGCACGTGCCGGTCGCGATCGTCCGCAACCTGGGCCAAGTGCTGAAGCACCCGCACTTCGAGGAGCGGCGCATCTTCCTGGAGGGCGAACTGCCCGGCAGCGAGCAGCCGCTGAAGGTGGTGGGGCCGGGCTTCCAGCTCGCGAGCGGCCCGATGAGCGCGGGCGCGGTCCCGACGCTCGGGCAGCACACCGACGAGGTGCTGGCGAGCCTGGGACTCGGCGACGATGCGATCGCCGCGCTGCACGCGAGCGGCGCGACCTGACCGGCCCGAGCACCCGACCAACGCCGAAACGGCGCACGACCGACAACAAAGAAAAGATGAGGAGAGGTTCGTTGCACTACATCGCTGTCACCCCGCTGTGCCTGGCGCTCGCCTTTCCGGCCGCGGCCCAGACCAACACGGACCCGGTTGCGCCGCCTCCGGCGCAGAACCCTTCGGCCCCGTCGGGCGAGCAGGAGCAGGTGGTCCCGGAGGACACCGCCGCCGACATCATCGTGACGGGCAGCCGCATCCGCGGCACCGGGCCGGTGGGTTCAGCCGTGATCTCGGTCGGCGCGGACCAGGTGGTCGCGCAGCCGACCGCGACCGTCGGCGAGTTCCTGCGCAAGGTGCCGCAGATCCAGGGCTTCGGTGTCGACGCCTCCTCCCCCTCCGTCAGCGGCGGTCAGGGCGGCACCAACACCACCCGCGGCAGCGCGCTCAACCTGCGCGGGGTCGGCCCGCAGGCGACCCTGACGCTGATCGACGGGCAGCGACTGTCGTTCAGCGGCGTGTCGTCCAACTACGTCGACGCCTCGGCGATTCCGAGCATCGCCATTGAGCGGATCGAGGTGGTGCCGGACGGCTCCTCCGCGGTCTATGGCTCGGACGCGGTCGCGGGCGTCGTCAACTTTATCCTGCGCAAGGACTATGAGGGGCTCCAGGCGCGCGGTCGCTACGGCTTCGCCGACGGCTACTGGTTGGCGCAGGGCAGCTTGCTCGCCGGGCAGCGCTGGGGCAGCGGCGGCGTGACGCTCGCCTATGAATACACCCGCAACGACAATCTGAACGGCGGCGAGCGCGACTACAACCGGTCCGACCTGCGCGAGTTCGGCGGCAGCGACCTGCGCAACAGCCAGTGCAGCCCGGGCAACATCGTGGTCGGCGGGCAATCCTACGCGATTCCCGCGGGCGGCGTGACCCCCGCGACCGCCAATCAACTGCGGGCCGGAACCCGCAACCTGTGCGAGAATTTGCGCTTCGGCGACATCCTCCCGCGGGAGGAGCGCCACCGCGTCTACGGCTACCTCGAGCAGGAGGTCGGCGACCGCATCACCCTCCATGCGCAGGGGCTCTACTCGGCGCGCGACTATACCTCGCTGGCGATCCAGCAGGGATCGACCACCAACATCGTCAGCCTGACGGTGCCAAACACCAACCCGTTCTTTGTCCGCCCGGTCGGCAGCACCGCAACCTCGGTGACCGTGGAATACGACTTCACGCCGCTGCTCGGCCCGATCCGTCAGCAGGGCACCACCAACACGCTGTTCGCGACCGGCGGCATCGCCTGGGAAGTGACGGACGCGTGGAAGGTTAGCCTCGACGGGTTCTACACCTCCGACTTCAGCGAACAGAACACGCGCCGACCGGAAACCGCGACGCTGACGGCGCGGCTGCGCAGCAGCGATCCGACCCAGGCGTTCAATCCCTTCGGCGGCACCAACAGCCCCGCGGTGCTCGACGCGATCTACTCGGGCCTCTTCAACCCGTATGCGGTCAGCCGCACCCGCGGCGGATCGATCCAGGCCGACGGGCCGCTGGTCGCACTGCCCGGCGGCGACGTGCGGCTGGCGATCGGCGGCGAGTTTGTCCGCTACACCTCCGATGCCGGCAGCCGCCAGGGCACCGCGGCCGCTCCGTCGATCATCAACAACCCGAAGCTCAGCCGCAACCAGAAGTCGGCCTATGCCGAGCTCTACGTGCCCGTGTTCGGCACGGCGAACGCGGCGCCGGGGCTGGAGCGGCTCGATCTGTCCGCCGCCGTCCGTTACGACGACTATGACGACGTCGGCAGCACCACCAATCCCAAGATCGGGCTCAACTGGTCGCCGGTCGCCGGGCTGCTGTTCAAGGGGAGCTATGGCACCTCCTTCCGGGCGCCCGGGCTCCAGGATCTGCCGCTGCTGCGCACGGGCGCGAGCCTGACGGTTGCGACGCTGACCGACCGCCAGTCGCCGACCGGGTCGAGCGTCGGGCTGACCCTTAATGCCGGCAACCCGGATCTGACGCCGGAGACGGCGGAGACCTGGTCCGCGACCGTCCAGGTCAACCCGACGCAGATCCGCGGGCTGCAGCTCAGCGCGACCTATTTTTCGCTGCTCTACAAGGACCTGATCGGTTTCCCGCCGCGGACCTCGCAGAGCCTGCTGGATGCGAACTACAGCTTCGCGGTGACGCGCAATCCCAGTGACGCGCTGATCCAATCGTATCTCGACCGCGGGCTCGTCATCAACGGCGTGCGGCCGCCCGTCATCGCCTTCCTGTACGACGGCTCGGCGCAGAACCTGGGCTCGATCAGCACCTCCGGCTTCGACTTCGACGCGAGCTACGCGTTCGAGGCCGGGGCGAGCCGCTTCGACATCGGCGTGAACGGCAGCTACGTCCTCAACTACGACTTTGCGGTGACCCAGATCGCGACCCCGGTCGAGCAGACCGGCCGCATCAACTTCCCGGTCGAGTTCCGCGCCCGCGCCTATGCCGGATGGGAGCTGAACGGCTTCTCCGTCGGGGCGACGCTGAACCACGTCGGCGGGTACAGCAACACGCTGGTCACGCCCAACCAGCGGGTGTCGAGCTGGAACCCCATCGACCTGAACGTCGCCTATGAGTTCCGGAGCGCCGGGCTGCTGAACGGGCTGTCGCTCGGCGTCAACGTCACCAACCTGCTCGACGAGGATCCCCCCTTCGTCAACATCGTCGGCGGCTTCGATCCCGGGCAGGCGAGCGCGGTCGGGCGCCTGGTCGCCTTCACGCTCGCCAAGAAGTTCTGACGCCTTGCCCGACGGCGACGATCTCCCTTCCCTGCTCGGCTTCTTCGAGGGGCGGCAGCCGCCGGCACCGGCCTGGTTCACGGCCGCGCTGGCTGACGCCCCGGCGCGCGCGACCTTCGATGCGGACGGCGCGGCGATCGAGCTGCTGACCTGGGGCGAGCGCGGCCGGCCCGGGCTGCTCTTTCTCCACGGCAACGCGGCGCACGCCGACTGGTGGAGCTTTATCGCGCCCTTCTTCGCCGCCACGCACCGCTGCGCCGCGATCTCCTGGTCGGGGATGGGCGGTTCCGCGTGGCGGCAAAGCTACTCGGTCGCGCAGTTCGCGGCCGAGCTGCTCGGCGCGACCGACGCGGGCGACCTCGCCGCCGCGGGACCGCCGATCGTCGTCGCGCACAGCTTCGGCGGTATCCCGCTGATCTACACCGCCGCGCACCATCCCGAGCGGCTCGGCGGCGGGATCATGGTCGACAGCTTCGTTCCCCCGCCCGCGCGCAAACGGCCGAGCTGGCTGGTGACCGGTCGTGCGCCCGGCCGCTACCCGACGCTCGCCGCCGCACTCGCCCGCTACCGCTTCGCGCCGCCGCAGACAAGCGAACACCTCTACGCCGTCGACCACCTCGCGCGCGGGTCGCTGCACCAGGTCGCCGCGGACGCGAACGGCCCGGCGGGGTGGACGTGGCGCTTCGACCCGAACCTCTGGGCGACCCTCGACCGCACCGCGGCCGACGCGCTCGTGCCGCAGGCGCGCGTGCCGATCGGCCTCCTCCACGGCGCGGAGTCGGCGCTGGTCGGGGAGGATCACGTCGCCCACCTCAGCGCGCAGCTGCCCGACTGCCGCTTCGTCGCGGCGGTGCCGGGCGCGCGCCATCACATCATGGTCGATCAGCCGCTCGCGCTGGTCGCCGCGCTCCGCGTGGGCATATCCGCGCTCTCAGCTCCGGGAAGGAACATGGCATGAGGATCTGGCATAGCGAGGCGGTCGGCGGGCCGGAGACCCTCCGGCTGACGGACACGGTTTCGCCCGCGCCGATGGCCGACGAGGTAGTCGTCCAGGTCGCCGCCTGCGGGATCAACTTTCCCGACAGCCTGATCATCCGCGACCTCTACCAGTTCAAACCCGAGCGTCCGTTCGCGCCCGGCGGGGAGATCGCGGGCGTAGTGACGCAGGTCGGGTCGGCGGTCACCGCGCTCGCGGTCGGCGACCGGGTGATCGCGCGCACCGGCTGGGGCGGCCTGGCGGAGGAGGTCGCGGTTGCCGCGCACAAGTGCGCGCCGCTGCCCGAGGGCATGTCGATGGCGGAGGGTGCCGCGTTCCTCTTCACCTATCTCACCTCCTACCACGCGCTGGTGCAGCGCGGCCGGATCGCGGCCGGTGAGCACGTATTGGTGCTGGGCGCGGCGGGCGGGACCGGGATCGCCGCGATCGAGATCGCCAAGGCGCTGGGTGCCACCGTCGTCGCCGCCTGCTCGAGCGCGGAGAAGGCGAACTTCGCACGAGCGAGCGGCGCGGACGCGGCAATCGTCTACGACCGCGGCCCGCTCGACAAGGATGCAGCGCGTGGCCTCGGCCAGCGCTTTAAGGAAGCGGGTGGCGCGCGCGGCTTCGACATCGTCTACGACCCAGTCGGCGGCGACTATGCCGAGCCTGCCTTCCGCGCGCTCGCCTGGAAAGGCCGTTACCTGGTCGTGGGTTTCACCGCCGGCATCCCGCGCCTTCCCTTCAACCTGCCGCTGCTGAAGGGCGCGGAGATCGTCGGGGTCTTTAACGGCGGCTTGCAGACCAACGAGCCGGCAGTCGCGGCGCAGAATGTCCGTGACCTGGTCGCGCTGTTCGTGGCCGGCCGCATCCGCCCCCGCGTGTCGCAGGTCTTTTCCTTCGCAGACGCACCGGCCGCGATCGCCGCGATCGCCGACCGGCAGGCGCTCGGCAAGCTGGTAGTCCAGGTCGGGGACGTCGCGTGACGGGAGCCGACGCGCTCGCGCGCATCCGCGCCGTCTATGCCGATCGGCTGGGCGAAGCGCGCCGCCGCCGTGCCGCCGGTGCGACGCTGGTCGGCTACTTCCTGAACGCCGTGCCGGTCGAGCTGATCCTCGCCGCCGGGCTCGATCCGATCCGGCTGGTCGGCGATCCCGCGCGGCGGTCCCCGCTCACTGAGCGCTACCTGGAGGAGTATTTCGACGGCGAGGTCCAGTCGCTGTTCGGCGCCGCGATGGAGGGCGACTTCGCCGACATGAGCCTGCTGGTGATCCCGCGCACGGCCGAGACCTACCTTCAGCTCTACTATTTCCTGAAAGAGATCCCGAAATGGGAGCTGCAGGCGAGCGTGCCGCCGCTCCATCTCTTCGACCTGTTGCAGACGCCGCACTGGACGGTCGCGCAGTACGACCTCGGCCGGATGCGGGCACTCGCCGCGCGCCTGGAGGAGATCGGCGGCGCCCGGATCGACGAAGCGGCGCTCCGCACGGCGATCGCGACCTGCAACCGGCTGCGCAGCTTGCTCGGGCAAGCGAGTACGCTCTGGCAGGGCGACGCTCCATCCCTCTCCGGCGTCGATGCGCTCGCCGTCATCGCGGCGGCGTCAGTGCTCCATCCGGACGAGGCCGTGCCGGCGCTTGAGGCCCTGGTCGCCGATCCGCCGCCGGTCCGCCGCGACGATCGGCCGCGCGTGCTGCTGAAGGGCAGCCCGCAGAGCGATCCGCGCGTGACCGCGCTGATCGAGGAGGCGGGTGCCCGCGTCGTCGCGCACGACCATGTCGCCGGAGACACCACCTATGACACGCTGGTGAGCGAGGGCGGCGATCCGTGGGAAGCGCTTGTCCACCACTATCAGCTCGGCATCCCGGGGCTGCGCGCCTACCCTCAGCGCGCGCAGGACCAGCGCTTCCTGGCGCTCGTCGAACGAAGCCGGGCCGAGGTGGTGATCTTCTTCCACGACCAGTACGACGACACGCTCGGCTGGGAGTATCCGGATCAGAAGAAGCTGCTCGACGCGCGCGGCATCCCGTCGCTGTTCCTGAAGCAGCAGCCCTACCTCGACCCGCCCGTCGCCGAGCAGCACGCGGCGGTCGCCGGCTTCCTCGCCACGCTCCAGAAAGTGCCCGCATGACCGACACCGCGACCCGGCCGCCGCGTGCGCCGGAGGGCGAGCGCATGGCCGCGACCCTCGCCGCCCAGGCCTATCAGAAGGCGACCCAGGCGCGGTTTCGCGCGGAGGTGATCGAGGGCGGCGGCGACTATGTCATCGCCGACGCGGTTGCCCCGCACGAGATCTTCCACACCATGGACGTGCCCGTCATTTCGCTGCCGTGGTACTCGGCGGTGATCTCGGCGAAACAGCTCTCGCCCTACTACTTCGGGCTGATGGACGAGCTCGGCTACCACGACGGGTTGCCGCGCTACACCAGCCTGCCGTTCATGACGACGCTGGCGAACGAGCCCGAGCGCGCACCCTATGGCGGGCTGCCGAAGCCGACCATGATCCTGGAGCGGCTGCGCGGCGACTACGGGCAGAAGATCGGCGAGCAATGGGCGCGCGCGTTCGGCGGCGTGCCGCTCGTCACGATCGACAACTCCTCCGTGACGGAGCTGACCCCCGGCTGGTTCCGCCACGCGCAGTCCGACTGGGAGGCGCTGTACGAGCCGCACCGGCTCGACTTCCAGGTCAAGCAGATCGAGAACGTCATCGCGGTCGCCGAGACGCTGACCCACCGCTCGCTCGACCCAGGCGCGTTCCGCCAAGTCATGCACCGCGTGAACGAGGCGGGCGAGCTGGTCGATCGTGCGAAGCGGATCATCGCCGCCGCACGGCCCGCGCCGGTGTCGCTGCCCGAACAGCTCACCAACGTCATGGCCGCGACCTGGAACCGCGGCAGCCAATGGGCGGTCGACCACCTGCGCACCTATTGCGAGGAACTGGAGGCGCGGGTCGCAAGCGGCGTCGCCGCCTGCCCGGACGAGCGCGTCCGGCTCTTGTGGGTGAACAACGGATTGTGGTTCAACACCGGCTTCTACCGCGCGTTCGAGGAGAAGTACGGGGCGACGTTCGTGTGGTCGATGTACTCCAACTTCCTCTCGGACGGGTACCGGAAATACTTCACCGACGATCCGCTGCGGGCGCTCGCCGCGCGGCACATCTCGATGAACGAGCAGCTCCACCTGCCCGGCTGGATGGCGGAATGGATCATCGAGCAGGCGCGCGACTACGGCTGCACGGGCGCGGTGATGCTGGTCCCGATCGGCGACCGGATGAGCGCGTTCGGCACCAAATTGTGCGCCATGGCCCTGGAGCAAGGCGGCATTCCGACGCTGACGCTGACTGCCAGCATGGTCGATGCCCGCTTGTGGGATAACGCCGCCATGATACGGAAGGTCGAGGAATTTCTGGAGCAACGCGTACTCAAATGACCGCTCGCAGGGCGACAACGAAGATTGCCGACCCGGTGCCGCCGGGCGCGGCCACGCCCGGATTGGCGGAGAGTTTCTCGCTGGGCGTGCTGGACCAGCTGATTAACTTCCGGCTGCGCCACATCCGCAACTACCTGACCGACTGCTACCGCAAGGAAACGCTCGCGCTCGGGCTGAAGGCGGGCGCGTTCGGCGTGATGGCGGTGATCGACGCCAATCCCGGCATCTCGCAGATCGATCTCGCGCGGTTCGGCGGCTACGACCAGACGGTGCTGGTCGGAGTGCTCGACGACATCGAACAGCGCGGCTGGGCGACCCGCACCCGTGATCCGAGCGATCGTCGCCGACACCGCGTCGCGCTGACCAACGAGGGCAAGGTGGCGCTGGACGGCCTGCTCGCCCGCGCGCTGGAGAACGAGCGCCCGGCCCGCGAAGCCCTGACCGCCGCCGAGCTACGCGACTTTCGCGCCGCGCTCGACAAGATCTACCACCACCTGCTCTAGCGCGGCGCTCACCAGCGCGGCGAGGGTCGTCAGGGTCGGTGCCGCCACGCCGGCTGCGCGAGCAAAGGCGAGCGGCAGATGGAGCAGCGCATCCGCCTCCAGCGGTCGCCCGCGGCGGTGGTCCTGGGGCATGGAGGACAGGTGACCCGCCGCGGGCGGTCGCGGATCGATCGTCCAGTCGACCCCGCTCGCCGCCGCGATCGCGACCGCCTCCGCCCCGACCGCGTCGACGATCGGGCGCAGGGCCGGATCGTCGACACCTCGCGTGACGTCCGATCGGTCAGCAGCGACAGCAGCGAGGCGCGCAGGTTGTTGATCAGCTTGGTCCAGACCGCCTCCCGGATGTCCAACGTGGGCGGCGATGCGATCCCGGCCGCGACCAGCACGGCGCGGAGCTCCGCAATCCGGCCGCTAGCGCTGTCATCGATCTCACCGATGGTCAGCTGGTTTCGTTCGGGTGAGCTGTTGCGGACCACGCCCGGGCGCTCGACTTCGTTGGAGGACGACACCACGGCACCGATCGTCCGCGCGACGCCGACCCGCTCGCGCAGCGCCCGCGTCGGACCGGGCAGCGCGAGCTCGGCCACGGTCAGGCGTCCGCCCGCCCCGTCGCCGTACCACCACGGGATGCCGTTCTGCCTGAACGACCGGGGTCGCCGCGCTCACGCCCTGTCGCTGAACGTCACCAACCTGTTCGACCGCGACCCGCCCGATGCCATCCTGGCGTCGGATGCCCGGCAGAGCGGCGGCTTCGACGTGCAGCAGTCGAGCCCGCTCGGCCGGCTGATCACCACCGGAGTCGGGCTGCGCTTCCAGCCGCTGGTCAGTCCTCCCCGACCCGCAGGTGCGCCCGGCTGCCGTCGACCTTGCCGGCGAGGCCCGGCACCTCCTCCAGCTGGCGCAGGTCGGTGAAGCGGCCGCGCTCGCCGCGATAGCGGACGATCTCGAACCCGTGCCCGGCGAGGCCCGGCACCGCGTCGAGCTCGTCCGCCGTTGCGGCGTTCACGTCCACGGTGTCGCTCACATCGTCGCTCCTCATCATCGTCACGCGTCAGCCGCCTGGAGGCCAGGACCTAGCAGCCGCACGATGCGTCCGGGTCGAAGCTCCACCGTCCGCCGGTCGGAACCGCAGCGAACCACTCGGGTTCCGCCGATCCGCGGCCGAATAAGGCACTCGCTCAGTTGCCCGTTCGTCCAGCGGAGATCAAGCTCCGCCGCGCCGCGGACACGCACGCCGCGGATCGATCCGTGCGGCCACGCGGCGGGTAGCGCCGGCAGCAGCTCGAGGAGGTCGCCGCGGCTGTGCACCAGCAGCTCGATCATCGCGGCGGCACCGCCGAAATTGCCGTCGATCTGGAACGGCGGATGCGCGTCGAACAGATTGGGGTAGGTGCGCGGAGAGGAGAGCAGGCGATGGAGCACGCCGAGCGCCCGCTCCCCGTCACCCAGCCGTGCCCATAGGCTGGCCCGCCACGCGAGGCCCCAGCCGGTCGACGCATCGCCGCGCCGCTCAAGCGACCGCCGCGCCGCCGCCGCGAGCGCCGGCGTGTCGTCGCGGTTGATCTGGTCGCTCGGGTAGAGGCCGTAGAGGTGCGACACATGGCGGTGGCGCTGATCGGGCGCGTCACCGTCCCAATCGTCGCGCCACTCCATCAGTTGGCCCGCGCGACCAACCCGGTCGGGGATCAGCCGCGCGCGGGCCGCGGCGAAGCGGGCGCAGAGATCGGCGTCCAGCCGCAGGATCGCGCCCGCCTCGACGCAGCGCGCGAACAGGTCGCGCAGGATCTGCATGTCCATCGCGGGGCCGGCGCACAGGCTGCCGCCGTGACCGTGATCGTTCTCCGGCGACAGCGACGGGTTGGTCAGCAGCCGGTCGCTGCCGGGCTCCGGCGCCAGCGTGTCGAGGAAGAACAGCGCGGCGCCGCGCATCACAGGCCATACTCGGCGCAGAAAGGCCGCACTGCGGCCGTAGTCATAGTGATCCCACAGGTGCAGGCACAGCCACGCGCCGCCCATCGGCCACAGGCCCCAGAAGCTGCCGTCGACCGGCGCGGTGGCGCGCCACAGGTCGGTGTTGTGGTGCGCGACCCAGCCGCGTGCGCCGTACATCTCGCGCGCGGTGCGTGCGCCCGACGCGGCCAGCTCCTCCACCATCGCGACGAGCGGCGCAACGCAGGGCGCGAGGTTGGCGGGTTCGGCCAGCCAGTAGTTCATCTGGGTGTTGATGTTGATCGTGTATTTGGAGCCCCAGGCCGGGGCGTTGCTGTCGTTCCACATGCCCTGCAAATTGGCCGGCTGGCCACCGATGCGTGAGCAGGCAATGAGCAGATAGCGGGCGTAGGCGAAGTACAAGGAGGCGAGCGCCGGATCGTCCTGCGGCCGGCTGATCGCGACCCGTGCGTCGGTCGACAGCTCGGCGACGGGCGAGCGGCCGATCTCCAGCGCGGCGGCCCGGAACAGCTGGCGGTGATCGGCCTGATGATTGGCGAGCAGGGTCGCGTACGACTTGGCGGCGGCGGCGGCGAGCAGATCGCGGGTAGCGGCGACCGGATCGCCATCGACCCGGTCGAAGCGGCGGTGGCTGCTGTCCAGCGCGACCAGCACGACCAGCTCGTCGGCACCGCGCACGGTCAGCGCGTCACCCTCCCGCACCACCCGGCCGCCGCGCGGCAGCGCCTGCGCGCGCAGCGCCAGTGTCAGCCCGCCCGGCACGCCGGCGCTGCTGGCGCCGCGCAGCACGGACAGGAGCTGATCGTCACCGGCCGGCAGCGCGGCCGCGTCCGGACCCGCGCGCCACGCCAGCTGCGCGTCGATCGCGCCCGGCGCATCGCAGGACAGGCGGACGACGAGCACCCGATCGACATGGGAGGCGAACACCTCCCGCCGGTAGCGCCGCCCGCCCGCGGTGAAGCTGGCACTCGCCAGCGCGCCGTCGAGGTCGAGATCCCGCTCGTAGCTTTCCGCGTCGTTGTCATTCACGCCGGTTAGCCGGACGAGCAGCGCGCCGGCGGTCTGGTAGGGCATCTGGCTCGCCGGACGGCCGACCAGCGCGGCGTCGGCGAGCGTGTGCGCTTCTTTGATCCGCCCGTCGAGGATCAGCTGGCGCACCCGCGGCAGCGCCTCGCGCGCGGCCGGGTTGACGGGATGGTAGGGCTGGCCCGCCCACCAGCCATGGTGATTGAGCTGGAGCAGTTCGTCCCGAACGCCGCCGCTCACCATCGCGCCGAGCATCCCGTTGCCCACGGGCAGCGCCTCCAGCCACATTCGCGCGGGCTGACGGTACCAGAGCCGCGGCGCGTCCGCAGTCCGGTCTGTCTGCTGGGCGGCGGCACCCGGGGACGCAGGCCAGCTAAGGTCCAGCGCACCGAGCGCGGCGAGCCCCAGCAGTTCACGCCGATCCACGCCCTGCACCCCCCCTTCAAGGCCTCGTCGCGCCGGGCCGACCCGATCACCGGCGCTGCGTCACTCGTCCTCGGCGTCCTCGATCTCGTTGTCGACCGCGTCCATGAAGTCGCGCGCGGCCTCGCGATCCTCCTCGTCGGCAAAGGCGGTGTCGAGGTCAGGCGCGACGCCGAGCATGTAGGCTAGGCACCACAGCGCGAAGCGCCGACCGCTGTCCTTCTCCAGCCCGAACTGCAGCCGCAGGCGGTCGATCCCGGCGGCGAGTTGCTCGGGCGGAAGGGTGGCGATGTCGTCGGTTCCGAAGAAGCGGACGAGCAGTTCATCGAAGTCCATCCGTGCTCCGTAGCGCAGCCACGGCCGCGACCCAAGCCGGCGTGCCCCGCGACGTTGCCGATGCGGAGATCATTTCTGTAGTGATCGACACATTTAGACGTTGACGGCCCGACTGCTGAACGCCAAACATTATGTGTCGATCACTATATAAGGATACAGGCTTATGCAGGAACTCGCGGGCAAGCGCGCCCTGGTCACCGGCGCCTCGCGCGGCATCGGCGCGGCGATCGCGATCGGGTTGGCTGAGAAGGGCGCGGATGTCGCGATCACCTATGAGCGCGCGACGGAGCGTGCGGCCGCGGTAGTCGCCCGGATCGAGGCGCTCGGCCGGCGCGGGGTCGCGATCCAGGCGGACAGCGCCGACGCGGGCGCGATCGAGCGCTCGGTCGGTGAGGCGGCGGCGGCACTCGGCGGGCTCGACATCCTCGTGAACAACGCCGCGATCGCCCGCTACAGCGACATCGCGAGCTTCCCGGTCGAGGACATCGACGCGCTCCTGACCGTCAACGTGCGCGGGCCCATCCTCGCTGCCAAGGCGGCGATCCCGCATCTCGGCGCGGGCGGGCGGATCATCAACATCGGATCGGCCGGCGCCGACCGCATCGTCGGGGCACCCGGCACCGTCTACTACATGACCAAGTCGGCGTTGCAGTCGTTCACCCGCGGGCTGGCGCAGGAACTTGGTCCGCGCGACATCACCGTGAACCTGGTTCAGCCCGGTTCGACCAATACCGACATGAATCCGGAGGACGGCGAGACGGCCGACTACCAGCGCAGCCTGGTCCCGCTTGGCCGCTACGGCCAGCCGGAAGACGTGGCTGCCGCGGTGGCGTTTCTGGCGAGCCCGGCGGCGCGCCAGATTACGGGCACCAGCCTGACGGTCGACGGCGGCGCGCTGACCTGAGTCCGCAGCCCAAAAAGAACGGCCCGACGAGGTCATCGTCGGGCCGAGTTGTGCCTAGGGAGCATTTCCAGGCATCTGGGACGCGGGCGGCACGTGGCTAACCGCGGAATGGGTCACTGGCTGTTGTCGGTCGCGGTCAGGCTGTTGCCTTCGAGCGTAGCGGCATTGTCCAGCAGCGTGTCGTTGAGCGCGACGGCATTGTCCCCGGACAGGTTGCCGAAGGCGTCGCCGGCCTCCAGCTCGTTGCCGAGCGGGTCGCCGGCGACATTCTCCGTCACCACGCTGTTGGTCGTCTCGGTCGAGCCGCCGCAGGCGGCGAGCGGGAGCGCGGCGAGCAGCAGGAGCACGGCAGCAGATTTCTTCATTGATCACCCTTTCGTTATTGAACCGTTGTCTGGTGGCTGAGCGCCGCGCCGAACGCCGTGAAGAAGCCGCGGCTGCCCGCGCAGCGATCGACGTCCCATTCCGGATGCCACTGCACCGCCAGCACGTTCGCGCCGCAGGCGGGGGCGCGCACCGCCTCCACCAGCCCGTCGGCGGCCGACAGCGCCTCGACCCGCAGCCCGCCGCCGAGCCGGGCGATCCCCTGCTGGTGGACCGAGCTGACGCGCAGCCGCCGCCGGCCGCTCGCCGCGGCCAGCACCCCGCCCGCGGTCAGCTCGACCAGGTGGCGATGGCGGAACAGCGCGTCATAGTCGTCGTCCCAGCTGCCGCGGTGGTGGCGTGGCGCCGCGGCGATCGTCGATAACGAGCCGCCGAACAGCACGTTGATTTCCTGCAGCCCTCGGCAGATGCCGAACACGGGCTTGCCGCCGGCGATCATGCGCTCGGCGAGCGCCAGGGCGACGGCGTCGCGCTCCGGATCCACCGTCTCCGGTTCGGGCGCGGCGTGGTCGCCGTAGTGGCGCGGCGACACGTGCGAGCGTCCGCCGGTCAGCAGCAGCCCGTCGAGCACCGCCGCGGTCGCGGCGATGTCGACCGCGTCCGTCGCTGCGGGGACCAGCAGCACGCTGGCATCGCAGAACCGCTTCAGCGGATCGAGGAAGCGGGTGGCGACCGCCTGAACCGGGCGATTGGCAACCTCGTTCCCGCACATGATGCCGACGATCGGGCGCCGCCCTCCCTCCCTCATGCCGCGTCCTCCAGCGCGTCGCGCAGGTCGCCCGCCGAGCTGGCGGGCAGGTGCCGCGCCTCCGGCTGCACGATCACGCTGTCGGGCGCGACGTCGCTCAGCAGCCAGACGTTGCCGCCGATGATCGATCGCGCGCCGATCGTGACCGGACCGAGGATGGTCGCGCCGGCGTAGATCACCACGTCGTCGCCGACGACCGGATGGCGCGGCATGCCCGGCCGCTGCGCCCGGCGCGCGGTACCCGGCGCCGTCCGGCCGCCGAGCGTCACATGCTGGTAGATGCGGACGCGGTCGCCGACCCGCGCCGTCTCGCCGATCACGACGCCGGTGCCGTGGTCGATGAACAGGTGACGGCCGATGGTGGCGCCGGGATGGATGTCGATCCCCGTGCGCTCGTTGGCGAGTTCGGAGATGAGCCGCGCGACGATCGGCGCTCCGAGCGCGAAGAGCTGGTGCGCGATGCGGTGGTGGAGGCAGGCGATCGCCCCCGGGTAGCAGATCAGCACCTCGTCCACGCTGCGCGCCGCGGGATCGATCAGGAAGGCCGCGTCGACGTCCTCGTCGATCTGGCGTCGGATGTCGGGCAGCGCCGCCCCGAACAGCGCCGCGATCTCACCGGCCTGCTCGCGCGGAAACGGCACACGCGCCTCGGCCTGCCAATAGGCCAGCTCGCGTCCGACCTCCCGCTCCAGCGCGGTGAGCGCGGCGGACAGCTGAGCGGCGACGAAGCCGTCCTCGTCAGCGTTGCTCCCGCCGAAGCGACCGAGCCGCCGCGGGTAGAGCGCGGCGGAAAGCAGCTCGACGATCCCGGCGACTGCGGCCCGCGCCGGGAAGCTCGCGCCGTCCTGGCCCGCGCCTTCGCGGGCGCGCCAGGTGTCGCGACTGGCCCTGAGGGCCGCGACGATGTCGGGTACCGTGCCGACACCCGTCGAGTCGCTGCCCCGAACGCGTGCGAAATCCTCGGCGAACGGCGTCTGCGTCATTCATGACCTCCGCCCCAAGTGATATCCCATCAGCTAAGTAGGAATTGTCAGATTTGCTTTACGAGCACCAAGTTCTGCTTGCTAGGCTCGGCGTCGGTGCCGCGCGACTATGCCCTCCGCGAGCGCAGGCGCGCCGCAGCAGGCAACGGAGGAGTCGCAAGTGGCCGCCACTGCCCTGACGTTGGATCGGCTGCAGCCGGTGATCCTGAGCGGCCATCCTGCGCGGATCGGGCTCGCCGACATGCTCGCCGCGCTGCCGATCAATCCCGGACGCCTGATCCCGTGCCGTGCAGACACGCCCGCGCAGCGCAACGTCACGGCTTCGCTGATCGACGATGCGGTGGCGGGTGCCGATCGTGCCGTGCTGCTGGTCGCCGAGGGGATCGGCTGCGCCGCGGCGGCGTGGTGGGCCAGGCTGTCGCCCCGCGCCTATGTGGAGCGGGTCGCGGGCGCGCTGCTGATCGATCCGGCGAGCGGCGACCAGACCGCGTCCTTCGCCTCGCCCCGGTCGGTCCTGCCCTTCCCCTCGCTGGTGCTCGGCACCGGTCAGGACGCGAAGGCGCTGTCGGGCGAGTGGGGCAGCCGCCTGCTCGCGGCGCCCGAAACGAGCGCTGCCGCGCCCCGCAGCGGGCCGTTCCGCGCCATGATCCAGCGGTTCACCACCGCAATCGTCGAGGGCGACGTGGGCCGCGCCCGGCGCTTGCTGGAAGCGGTCGGCGAGGGATAGCGCCACCACGCCTCGGCGCGCTGCCGGTCACAGCGGTTCCGCGTCTATCGCCTGGGGGAGCCGCATGGGCCGGTAACCGTTAGCAGCGCGTGCCCGCAACCGATGCCCTTTCGACCCGCCTGTTCTTCACCGCCGACACCCACTTCGGCGATCACCGCACCATCAACATCTGGCGTCGCCCGTTCGCCGACGTAGCGGCGATGGACGCGCTGCTGATCGAGCGCTGGAACGCAGTCGTCGGGCCGCAGGACATCGTGTGGCACCTGGGCGATGTCGCGCGGCGGCCCGGCGACGTGGCGGCGCTGCTCGCACGGCTCCACGGCACCAAGCACCTGCTGCGCGGCAACAACGATCCGGATGACACCGCCGCCGCGCCCGGCTGGGCCAGCGTCGGCGACTATGCCGAGCTGGAGGCGGATGGGCACCCGCTGGTGCTGTGCCATTATCCGTTCCGCAGCTGGAACCAGCAGCACGCCCGCGCGATCAACCTGCACGGTCACAGCCACGGTCGGCTGAAACCGCTGCCGCGCCAGTACGACGTTGGCGTCGACGTCCACCACTTCGCGCCGGTCACGCTGGCGCAACTACTCGAACAAGGAACCAGCCGATGACCGACGACGGGCGGAGCCGCAGCGTGCCGAGCGGGCGATTGTCGCGGCTCTCCCGCTTCGGGCGCATGGGGGCGAGCGTCGCAGGCGGCATGCTGTCGGAGGGGGCGCGGCGGCTGGCGGCGGGCGAGCGGCCGAAGGTGGGCGACCTGCTGCTCACCCCTGCCAATGCGGCGCGCGTCGCCGAGCAGCTGTCGCACCTGCGCGGCGCGGCGATGAAGCTCGGGCAGATGATCTCCATGGACGCAGGCGACGTCCTCCCGCCCGAGCTCACCGCGATCCTGGCGCGGCTGCGCGACAACGCCCACCACATGCCGCCGCAGCAGCTTGCCCAAGTGCTCGCGGCCGAATGGGGCGCGGACTGGCGTCGCCGCTTCCGCCACTTTCAGGCGCACCCGATCGCCGCCGCCTCCATCGGGCAGGTTCACCGCGCCGAGCTGCCCGACGGGCGAACGGTCGCGATCAAGGTCCAGTATCCGGGCGTCGCCGACAGCATCGACGCCGACGTCGACAATGTGACCACGCTGCTGCGGGTATCGGGGCTGCTCCCACGTGAGCTCGACCTGGCGCCGCTGCTTGCGGAGGCCAAGCGCCAGTTGCACGAGGAGGCGGATTACGCGCGCGAGGCGGCCATGCTGACGCGCTACCGGGCGCTGGTCGGCGACGATCCCGCCTATCTGGTACCCGGCCTCGTGCCCGAGTTCAGCACCGCGCGCGTGCTCGCGATGGATTACGTCGCGGGCGAGCCGATCGAGGCGCTGGAGGGTCGCGGTGCCGACGAGCGCAACCGTGCCGCTCACGCGCTCGTCCGCCTGGTCCTGCGCGAGCTGTTCGGTTGGGGCGTGATGCAGACCGACCCCAACTTCGCCAACTATCGGTGGCAAGCGGACAGCGGGCGGCTGGTGCTGCTCGACTTCGGTGCCGCGCGTGAGGTGAAGCCGGAAACGCAGGACGGCTACCGACGGCTGCTCGCGGCCGGGCTTGGCGGTGACCGGGAGCAGGTGCGCTCCGCGGCGGTCGCGGCCGGGTTCCTCGGCGACGCCGCGGTCGAGCGGCACCGCGCGACGGTCGACCGGATGCTCGACGTGATCCTGGCCGAGCTCAACAAGCCCGGCCCGTTCGACTTCGGCGACCGCGCGTTCGTCCAGGTGATCCGCGAGGAAGCCATGGTCATGGCGCAGGACCGCGCGACCTGGCACGTACCGCCGGTCGACACGCTGTTCGTCCAGCGCAAGATCAGCGGCACCGCGCTGCTCTGCGCGCGGCTGAAGGCGAGCGTCGACGTGCGCGCGGAACTCACCAGCTACCTCCCCGCGTGACCCCGCCGCACCTGCTGGCACTCGAGGAGTGGCGGGAGCGCGTCCGCGGCGACCGGCGCGTGCCGCACTTCGACCCGCTCGACGGTGGTGATCGGGCGCGGCTGCTCCTGCTGCTCGAGACGCCGGGGCCGGGCGGAGCCGGCCCGCGTTACGTCAGCCGCGACAATCCGACGGGCACGGCGCGCAACCTGATCCGCTTCCTCGACAATGCCGGGATCGCGCGCGCCGACACGGTGATCTGGAACGCGGTGCCGTGGATTGTTCATGCCGATGGCGCGCGCAACCGGGCGCTGCGTGTGGGCGAGATCCGCGAAGGCCTGACCTGGCTGCCGCCGTTGCTCGCGTTGCTGCCGCGGCTGGGGGTCGTCGTTCTGTCCGGTAGCGTCGCGGCCCGGGCGGATGCCGTGGTTGCACAGGCGCGACCCGGCGTTCACATTCTCGCCATGCCCCATCCCTCCCCGACCTTTGTCTGCACCAGCCCCGACGTGCCCCGCCGCATCGCCGCCACCCTGACCCAAGCCGCCCGCCTGCTCGCCCGCTGATGGCGAGTGTCGCCATTGTCGGCGTGTCCAAGCGCTTCGGCGACACCGCGGTACTCGCCCCAACCGACCTCGTGATCGAGGACGGCGAGTTCGTGGTGATCGTCGGCCCGTCCGGGTGCGGCAAGTCGACGCTGCTGCGCCTGATCGCGGGGCTGGAGACGCCGACCAGCGGCCGCATCCTGATCGATGGCCGCGACGTGACGGACGCCGCGCCCGCCGACCGCGGCCTGGCAATGGTGTTCCAGTCCTACGCGCTCTACCCGCACCTGTCTGTCGCCGAGAACATCGGTTTTCCGCTGAAGGTCGCCAAACGTCCGAAAGCGGAGATCAGGGCGCGGGTGGCGGAGGTCGCCGCGTCGCTCGACCTCACCGCGCTGCTCGGCAGGCGTCCGGCAGCACTATCGGGCGGGCAGCGCCAGCGCGTGTCCATCGCCCGCGCGATCGTCCGCCAGCCCGACGTGCTGCTGCTCGACGAGCCGCTGTCGAACCTGGACGCGGAGCTGCGCGGGCGGATGCGGCACGAGTTCGCGCGGCTGCACGGTTCGCTCGGCGCGACCATGATCTACGTGACGCATGACCAGTTGGAGGCGATGACGCTCGCCAATCGGATCGTCGTCATGAACGCCGGCGTGATCGAGCAGGTCGGATCGCCGCTGGAGCTCTACGACGATCCGGCGACGCTCCATGTCGCGCGGGCAATCGGCTCGCCCGGCATGAACGTCGTGTCGGGAACGGTTGAGGAGGTCGCTGCGGAGGGCGCGACCGTGCGGCTGAGCGACGGGCAGCAGGTGCGCGCTGGCCGATTGGCGGCGCTCGGGCAGGTGGTGACGGTGGGGGTCCGCCCCGAGCACCTCCACCCGAGCGACACCGGCCCGTTCACCGGCGCGGTGGAACTGTTCGAGCGGCTCGGCCCGCTGTCCTTCGCGCACCTTGGCACCCGCGGCGCGGCGGACACGGTGGTCGCGCAGCTGCCGGGCGACCGGCGGGTGACGCTGGGCGAGGTGCTGACCTTTGCCGCACCGCCCGCGCAGATCCACCTGTTCAACACCGCCGGGAACGCCCTGCCGCGCGTCAGCCCTTGACGCTGCCGCCGAGCAGCCCGCCGATGTAGAAGCGCTGGAGCGACAGGAACAGCAGCAGCACCGGCAGAGTCGTGACCACGGCGGCGGCCATCATCAGCTCGCCGTCGGCGGCATGTTCGCGCACGATCGCGGCCACCGCGACCGGCAGCGTGTACCTGTGCGCGTCCGACAGCACGATCAACGGCCACAGGAAATCGTTCCAGCTGCCGAGAAAGATGAACAGCGCGAGCGTAACGGTGATCGGCGCGAGCAGCGGCAGCACGATCGAGACGAAGATGCGTCCTTCGCTCGCCCCGTCCAGCCGCGCGGCGTCGAGCATCTCATCCGGAATCGACAGCGCCGCCTGACGCACAAAGAGGATCGCGAAGATGCCGGCGAGGCTCGGGAGGATCACGCCCGCATAGCTGTTCACCAGTCCGACCTCACGCAGCAGCAGGAACAGCGGCAGCATCGCCACCTGCCCCGGCACAACCAGCAGCGCGAGCAGCAGCTTCAGCAGCCGTTCGCGTCCGGTGAAGCGCAGCTTTGCAAAGGCGTATCCGGCGGGGACGGTCAGCAGCAGCCCGAGCAGCGTCGCAACCGCGGCTACCCCTAAGCTGTTCCAGATCGCGGGCACGACCTTGTAGTCGAACCACGCCCCCTCGAACTGGCGTCGCACCAGCAGCTCGTAATAGTTCTCCCCCGTCCAGCGCGCCGGCCAGAACGGCGGCGGAAAGGCGCTCGACGCATAGCGCGGCATGAACGACACCAGCACCATCCAGACGAGCGGCAGCAGCGTCACTGCCGTCAGCAGCGCAACCGCGGCGTTGAGCGCGACGGCGCGGAGGGTGCGGCGCCTCACAGCCATTCGTAGCGCCGCCCTATGCGGGTCTGGATCGTGGTGAGCGCCAGGATCAGCACGAACAGGATCAGCGCGACCGCCGAGGCCTGTCCCAAGTTCCACCATTTGAAGCCTTCGTCGAACATGAAGTAGAGCACGGTGACGGTGCTCTGCGCGGGACCGCCCATTGTCATGACATAGGGTTCGGAGAAGAGCTGGAGGAACCCCGCCACGCTCATCACCGCGGCGAGCAGCAGCGTCGGGCCGATCGCCGGCAGCGTCACGTGGCGGAAGCGCTCCCACCGCGACGCGCCGTCCAATCGCGCCGCCTCCATCAGCTCGACGGGAACGGCTGACAGCGCGGCGGTGAACACGATCATGTTGTAGCCGAAGATCTTCCAGGTCACGAACAGCAGGATCGCCGGGATCGATGCGCGCGGATCGCCCAGCCAGTCGACCGGACCCACCCCGACCCACGACAGCGCATAGTTGAGCAGGCCGAAGCGGGTGTTGAGGACGAAGCGCCAGACGATCGCGGTCGCGACGACGCTGGTGACATAGGGCGCGAACAGCGCGACGCGCCAGAACGGCTTCCAGCGCACCGTCGCATCGTTGAGCAGCAGGGCTGCAAACAGTGATGCGCCGATCGCCATCGGCACGCCTAGGCAGGCGAACAGAAAGGTGTTGCCGAGCGCACGCCAGAACAGCGGGGTGCGGAGCAGCTCCGTGAAGTTCGCCGCGCCGACGAAGCGGACGTTGTCGGACGCCGCCATCGCGTAGATGCTATAGTCGGTCACGGCGAGCGCCATCGCGAGCAGGACCGGCAGCACGAAGACGAGCGACGTAATCAGCAGCACCGGGCCGACGAAGCCCCAGGCGGCACGCTCCTGCCGGGTCATGCGATCTGGCCCGCCTGGACAAGCTCGCGCCGCTTGGCGAGCAGCTGATCGGCGCGCGCGTCGAGCCCGGCGAGCGCTTGGCGGATCGTCTGAAGCCCGCGAACGACCCGCTCGGCCGCATACTGGATCTCGATCTGAATACGCTCCCATTCGATCACCGGCGGCGCGAGCCCAGGCGCGGCAAGCTGCGCGGCGAAGGGGGCGAGCACCTGCGGGTCGAGCGACAGCGCATTCCACGCGCTCGCCCGTGCCGGCAGGTTGCCGATCATCTGCTGGAACTTTACCTCGCTCGACCGCGAGGTCAGGTGTCGGACGAGCGCCCAGGCCTCCCGCGGTCGCGGCGTCGTCGCCGACACGCACAGGCTAGCACTGACCATTGACGCGACGCTCGGCCCCGTCGGTCCGGCCAGCCGCGCCACGCCCCAGCGCTCCCGCGGCAGTTCGGCGGCGCGGCGGCGCAGGTCGAGCAGCAGCGTCGGCCAGCTCGGCCAGATCGCGAAGTAACCTGCGGCAAGCGCCGCAAGCGGATCCTGCACCTCCGTCGAGAGCGCGCGCGGAGCCAGCCCTTCATCAAACAGCGACTTGTAGAAGGCGAACGCCGCCTCAGCCGCCGGCTGGCTGAAGTTGCCGCGCGTGTCGTCCTCCCGCAGCAGCCGCGCGCCCGACTGCCACAACATGCTGACCAGCGTGTCGGGCCAGTTCAGCAGCATCAGGAAGACGTAGTCGTCGGGTCGACGGCGCTTAAGTGTCCGCCCCATCGCGCGCCACGCTTCCCAGTCGTCCGGCGGGCCGGCGTACCCCGCCGCGGCGAGCAGGTCGCGCCGGTAGTACTGCACCTGCGGCGCGATCGCCCACGGCACCGCGACGTCGCGCCCGTCCACCCGCGCGAGCGCGAGCGCGGTCGGCACGGTGTCTGCGATCAGCGCCGGCGACGGTACGGGCGCGATCGCGCCGATCGACCAGAACTCGCGCACCCAGCCCGACGGTACCATGAACACGTCGGGCAGCGCCCCGCCGGCGAACGCAGTCAGCATCTTCTCGTGCGCGGCGGTGGACGGCACCGACTGGACGTCGACCGACAGGCCGGTCGCCCGCTCAAACGCGGCGGTCAGGTGCGGCGAGTAATCCCCCTCGTAGCTGGTCGCCCAGAACCGCAGGTCGGCGCGCGCCGCCGGATGACAGCCCGCGATAGCGAGCGCGCCCGCCCCCGCCAGCCAGCCGCGCCGCGTCACCTCCAGCGGCGTCAAGCCGTCGATCGCCCGTCCTCCGGTACGGTTGCGGTTGTTGAGGTTCCGCAACCAATCGCGCCGCCGCGCTTTCTTGTCGGACAACGATAACACAAGTCAGCCCGCCCGAAAGAGGTGGGACCATCAAAGGGACTCCGGGGTAGATGACGATCACACAATTGCTGCGCGTGGCGCTTCTCTGCGGCGCCGCGCCGCTCATCGTGGCCGTGCCGGCCGCGGCGCAGGACCAACCGGCTCCCTCGGGTACGCCAGCGGATGAGGGCTCCGACTCTGAGGCGATCGTCGTCACGGGCTCCCGCATCCAGCGTCCGGATTACGAAGCGCCCAACCCGATCGTCTCGTTCGACGCGGCCAAGTTGCAGGAGTCGGGCAACACTAACGTCACCGAGTTCCTCCGCCGGGTGCCCGCGCTCACCAACTCGCTCGACAATTCCCGGACGGCAGGCAATTCGCAGACGGAGGCATCGATCGGCAGCGCCGGGCTTAATCTGCTCGACCTGCGCGGGCTCGGCACCAACCGCACGCTGGTGCTGGTCAACGGCCGGCGCCACGTCGCCAGCCAGTTCGACACCGCTGCGGTCGACATCAACGCGATCCCGACCGACCTGATCGAGCGAGTCGACGTGCTGACCGGCGCGGCGTCCGCCGTCTACGGCGCGGACGGTGTGTCGGGCGTCGTCAATTTCGTGCTGCGCCGCGACTTCGACGGGATCGCCGCGCGCGGACAGGTCGGCATCTCCGACCAGGGTGACGCCGGCAACCGCTTCGCGTCGATCATCGCGGGCCGCAACTTCGCCGATGGCCGCGCCAATGTGACGCTCGGCTACGAGTACAACGCCGAGGATCCGCTCGCCAACGACGACCGCGCCTTCCTGCGCTCGGAGAACCGCTTCAACTTCGTCAACGTCGACAATTACGACCCGACCCGCCCCGGCAGCTACCAGCAGGGCCCGGTCGCCGACATCCGCTACGCCGCCAGCTCGCCCGCCGGCCTGGTCTACATCGGCGATCAGGTGTTTCGCGGCGACGGCGCCATTTACACGCCCGGACGCCAGCTCCAGAACGACGGCTACACGCTCGGTGGCGACGACACCCAGGTTGCGGGATACATCGGCGACATCTTCCCGCGGACGGAGCGCCACGCGGTCAACCTGCTGACCCGCTTCGACGCGTCCGACGCCTTCAAGCTGACGATTGAGGGCAAGTTCGTCCAGGCGGAGGCGCGGACCTTCGGCAGCTACAGCGGCACCTATCCATCGACCATCCAGCTCGACAATCCGTTCATCCCCGCGACCATCCTGGCCGCCGCGCGCGCGAACGGCGACAGCGCGGTCTATATCAGCCGCAACAACTTTGACTTTCCGCGCCGCGGCGAAGACGACCGGCGCCGCACGTACCGCGGCGTGATCGACGCGACCGGACGGCTGTCCGACCACGCAAGCTATGACATCTACTACACCTACGGCCGCACCGACGTGCGCGCGACCAAGCTCAACGACCGGCTGGTCGCCAACTTCGTGGCGTCGGTCGATGCGGTGCGCGATGCGTCCGGCGCGATCGTGTGCCGCTCGGCGGCGGCGCGCGCAGCGGGATGCGTGCCGATCAACACCTTTGGCGCGAACGCGGCCGCCGGCAACACCGGCGCGTTCGACTATTTCCTGACCGATCCGGTCAGCAACGCCCGCGTCGAGCAGCATGTCGCCAATGCATCGCTCACCGGCGACTTCGGCCAGTTCTTCGAACTGCCCGGCGGCGCCATCCAATTCGCGGTTGGCGGGGAATACCGCCGCGAGTCGAGCCGATTTCGCCCCGACGCGGGGCTCGCGACGCAGGCCTACTACTCGGTCGACGACGGCATCTACGACGAGCCGGTCGTCCAGACGCCCTCGTCCGGCAGCTTCGACGTCTGGGAGGCGTTCGGCGAGCTCAACGCCCCGCTGCTGAAGGAGCGGCCGTTCGCCTACCTGCTATCGGTGGGCGCGGCAGGCCGCTACTCCGACTATTCGACGATCGGGAGCACGCGCGCCTATCAGTTCAACGGCATCTACGCGCCAGTCGAGGACGTGAGCTTCCGCGGCTCCTACGGCCGCTCGGTCCGGGCGCCGAACATCGCGGAGATCTTCCGCCCGACGACCGGCTTCGCCGACTTCATCAGCGATCCCTGCTATCTTGGGCAGCGCAATCAGGGCACCCAGTACCGCGAGGCGAACTGCCAGGCGCTGATCTCGGCCGCGGGCGGCAATCCGGCGACGTTCAACGACATCAACAACCCCGACCGCGACGTAAACATCCCTGGCTCGCAGCGCGGCAACGCGCTGCTCCGGCCGGAGGTCGCGCGAACCTGGACCGCGGGTGTGGTCCTGCGCCCGCGCTTCGTGCCGCGGCTGCAGATCGCGCTCGACTGGTACGACATCCGCCTGAAGGATGCGATCAGCCAGGCCTCGCCGTCGACCATCGCGGCCCTGTGCGTCGACCAGCCGACCACCGACAATCCGTTCTGCGACACGATCTCGCGTCGTCAGGGCACCGGTTACATCAACGGCTTCATCGTCCAGCCGGAGAACGTCGCCGCCTTCCGCACCGCCGGCTTGGAAGGCAACGTCAGCTACAATTTCGACGCGGGCAGCTTGGGTCGCTTCGACGTCCGGCTGGTCGGCGGCTATCTCCACAAGCTGGAGCAGCTCGCGACCCCGGGCGCGGAGGTCGAGAACAACGTCGATCGCCCGTTCCGGCCAAAGTACAACCTCACCTTCTCGCCGACCTGGGCGTTCGGGCCGATCACCCTCGCCTACAACCTGCGCTGGCAGAACGGCGTGCGGCGCTTCAGCCGCTTCGCGACCGACAACAACCCGACCTTCGTCGATCCGCGCTATTTCCGCTTCAAGGAATTGTGGCAGCACGACGTGCAGGCGCAGATCACGACCAGCGACGGCTTCACCTTCTACGGCGGGGTCAACAACTTGGCCGATCAGAAGCCCGACATCGGGTTCGAGACCAACGTGCCGATCTCACCCGTCGGTCGATTCCTGTACTTCGGCGCAAAGGTGAACCTCGGGCGGTGAGCACCGCTTGATCGGCCATGCTGCACCGCACATAGCTGCGGATCATGAAGCACCTGACCGAATCCTTTCCGATCGAGCCCCGCCACGCCGACTATGACGTGGTGATCCCCTGCTACAACCGCGGGCACGTCGTCGCCGACGCGGTGGCGAGCGTGCTGGCGCAGGACCATGCGCCGGCCCGCGTCGTGGTGGTGGATGACGGATCGCGCGACGGCAGTGCCGCGATCGTCCGCGGACTTGCCGCGGCGAATCCGGGCCGGGTGGAGGCGGTCGCCATGCCGCGCAACGCCGGCGCCTCTCACGCCCGCAACGTCGGCGCGGGGCTGTGCGGATCGGACTGGATCGCATTCCTCGACAGCGATGACGTGTGGCTGCCCGGTGCCGCCCGCGCGCTCCTCGGATCGCAGGCAACAGCGGGCGCCGACATCGTCGTCGGCCACTTCGCGCGGGTCGAACAGGGCGGCGAGCCGGGTGATCCGGAATGCGGCTGGGACGGCGGCGACATCCGCGCCGCCCTGCTCAGCGGCGGCGTTATCGGTCCATCATGGTCGGTGGTGCGCCGCACCGCGGTGTACGCGGTCGGCGGGTTCGACCCGAGCTTCCACAACTGCAACGACTGGGACTTCTATACCCGCGCGGCCGCCGCCGGTGCGCGCTTCCACCGGATCGACACCGCCGTCGCGCTGTACCGGACGGTGGCCGGCAGCCGGCTGGTCAACGACACCGCGATCGGGGCGGAGAACGCGCGCCGAGTCCGCGCCCATCGCTACTTCGACGGCATGCCGCTGCTGGAGATCGCTTAATTGTTCAACGATTAGCTTTGCAGCGTATAGTTATTCAGCAAAGTTATTGACAATAGCGGTCGCTACAGCCACTCGTCCTCGCGACGAAGCAGAGACTTCGTGCAGCATTGGAGGGGGTGAGGCATGCGGCTGTTCAACCGAGAACTGTTCCAGGTGGCATCGCACCTGGCGTTGGCCATGGCGGCGATCGTCGGTGGTGCCGACGTGGCGCGCGCGCAGGACAGCACGCCGGCCACGTCGGAGCCGGAGGAATCGGGCGAGATCATCGTCACCGCCCGCCGGCGCGAGGAAAGCCTGCAGGATACGCCGGTCGCGATTTCCGCCTTCTCGGCCGAGCTGCTGCAGGACCGCCAGGTGCTTCAGACCCAGGATCTGGAGCGGGTCACCCCCTCGCTGCAGTTCAAGCCCGCCGGCCAGCTCTCCGGCAACAGCGCGTCTTCCGTCGTCTTCCTGCGCGGGGTGGGTCAGGTCGATCCGACCGCCGCGGTCGATCCGGGCGTCGGCATCTACCTGGACGAGGTCTATCTCGGCCGTGCGGTCGGCGGAGCGATCGACTTCGGCGACATCCAGAGCGTGGAGGTGCTGCGCGGGCCGCAGGGCACGCTGTTCGGCCGCAACACTATCGGCGGCGCGATCCTGGTCCGCACCCGCCAGCCCGAGCTCGGCCGGTTCAGCGCGCGCGGCCGCCTGCGGATCGGCGAGTACGATCTGCGAGAGGGCTTCGCCGCGCTCAACCTGCCGCTCGGGAACACGCTGGCGGCGCGCGTCTCCGGCGGTTTCCGCAAGCGCGACGGCTATGTCATCCGCCAGGCGGACGGCCTCGATCTCGGCAACGAGGATGGCTATTCCTTTAACGGCTCGCTCAAGTGGGAGCCGTCGAGCGACTTCGACCTGTTCCTGCGCGCCGACTACTCAAAGCGGGACGAGAACGGCGCGCCGTTCGTGTTCGCCGGGATCAACGAGCAGGCACCCGTCGCCGCCATCGCCAGCGTCGCGGCGGGCTGCCCGGGCGCGACCATTCCCTTTGCGCCGCTGACGCCAGGCAATCCGCGCTTCGGTGCGCCCAACGTGCCGCAGATCAACGACGTGCGCTGCGCCAACGACTTCCAGACGCGCGGCGACTTCGTCAACGGCGGCACCGCGCCCGTGATGAGCGAGTCGGAGGTGTGGGGCGTCGCCGGCACCGCCAACATCAACCTCACCGAGCAGGCGACGGTGAAGCTGATCACAGCCTATCGCGAGACCTCGTCGCGCGGCGTCCGCGACGGCGACAACACGCCGCTGCTGCTGATCACCACCGATGTCGGCTCACAGTCGGCGCAGTTCAGCCAGGAGGTCCAGCTCCAGCTCGACTTCGGCAGCGTCAATGCGATCCTCGGCGGCTACTATTTCGACGAGGTCACCGACGAGCGCGCGACGGTGTTCCTCGCCTTCCCGCCCTCGCCGCCGGTGATCGGCTCGCTGCTGGCCGGCGGGCCCGGCTCACGCGACCTCCAGGTCTCGCGGCTGAAGACCAACTCGGTTGCGGTGTTCGGGGAGCTCGGCTGGAGCCCGCTCGACGGCCTCGAGCTGACCGGGGGCCTGCGCTACACCTCCGACCGCAAGTCGTACCGCGGTGCCGTGCTGAACCTGTTCCCGTCGACCCAGCCCGATCCCAACCCGCTGCCGACGCTCGCGACCACGCAGGGCGGGCCGCTGTTCATCTTCAACCGCCCGTTCACGCAGGATTTCGCGGCGCTGACCGGCTCCGCATCGATCCAGTACCGGTTCAGCCCGGCGATCAGCACCTATGCCTCCTACGCCCGGTCGTTCAAGTCGGGCGGGTTCAACACCCGCTACAACGCCGCCACCGCCAACAACCTTCCGGTGCCCTTCGACGAGGAAAGCGTCACCAGCTACGAACTCGGCATCAAGAGCAACATCGGGCGCCTGCGCCTGAACCTCGCCGCGTTCCAGGCCGAGTATCAGGACATCCAGCTGATCTTCCGCCAGGGCGTCGTGCCGCTGCTGTTCAACGCGGGCGAGGCGCGGATCCGCGGGCTGGAGGCGGAGGCGAACTACCGAGCGCCGTTTGGCCTGGTGATCGACGCTGGCGCGAGCATCCTCGACGACGACATCAAGAGCATCACGCCCGTACCCGGCGCGACCGCGACGGTGACCCCGGCCGACGACCTGCCCTTCACCCCCGACCTCCAGGCGAACGTCGGCCTCGGCTGGCGCTTCGACCTGGGCGGCGGACTGACGCTGACGCCGCGATTCGACGCGAGCTACCAGTCCAAGATCACCTTCATCACCGGCAGCATCCCGGAGATCGAGGAGAACGGCTACTGGACCGGCAATGCCTCGGTCGGATTGCGTCTGCGCAACGGCATCGAGCTGAGCGGCGGCGTCAACAACGTGTGGAACGAGCGCTACCTGATACAGGGGAACGCCAGCCTCGCGACGCTGGGCTATGCCGAGCGCATCTTCGCGCGCCCCCGCAACTGGTTCGTCCAGGTCGCGGCGGACTTCTGAGGCGGGCGCCGAACTCTCGACTTCGCTCGGCACGAATCGGACTGGTTGAGGGCGCGGGCGCCCTCCGCTCCGTTCATCTCGAGCGGTGTCGAGAGACCGATCACCCAGACGCGCTCACGCGATCGTCGGGTCGTGCTGCTCGTAATGCTTGCGGACCACGTCCCAGCCCTCCTGGGCGGTTTCGCAGTAGGTGAAGAGCTTCAGGTCGCGCTCGGCGATCACGCCTTCCTCCACTAGCGCCTCGAAGTTGACGACCCGCTCCCAGAACTCCCGCCCGTAGAGCAGGACCGGCATTGGCTTGATCTTGCCGGTCTGGATCAGAGTCAGCAACTCGAACAGCTCGTCGAAGGTGCCGAACCCACCCGGAAAGGCGGCGAGCGCACGGGCGCGGAGCAGAAAGTGCATCTTACGCAGCGCGAAATAGTGGAACTGCATCGAGAGCGCGGGAGTGACGTACGGGTTCGGCGCCTGCTCGTGCGGCAGCACGATGTTGAGCGCGATCGACTCCGCACCAACGTCCGCCGCGCCGCGGTTCGCCGCCTCCATGATCGACGGTCCGCCCCCTGAACACACCACGAAGTGGCGCTTGCCATCCTCATCCAGCGGGAAGTTGCTGACCTTCTGCGCGAGCTCGCGTGCGACGTCGTAGTAGCGTGACTTCTCGAACAGCCGCTCGGCGATGCGGCGCTGCTGGCCACTCGCCGGCGCCGCATCGAGCAGTGCGCGCGCCTTCTCCGGCTCCGGGATGCGCGCGGAGCCGTAGAAGACGAAGGTGGAGGCGATCTTCGCCTCGTCCATGATCAGCTCGGGCTTGAGCAGCTCGAGCTGGAAGCGGACGGGCCGCAGGTCCTCGCGGAGCAGGAAATCCATGTCCTGGAAGGCGAGAGTATATGCCGGATGGGTGGTCTGGGGTGTGGAAACGCCGGCCTTGGCGGTCTCGGCGTCCTGCTTGGCGCGCGGAAAGACGCGCGTCGGTACCTTGGTGTCGTTCATTCGCGCCGAGGTAGGCGCGAACTGTTACCGGCACAATGCGCTGCCGCCCAGGTCGAGGTGGAGGTGGTTGTAGTGCGCGGCGTTGTAGTCGGGCGACAGCACGGTCTTGTAGCGGCGGCAGGCCGAGCGGCGGATCACCTGCAGGAACTCGCGGATCGCCGGATCGCCGGTCCGCCAGTCGCGCTCGATCGTGATCCGCCGTCCGTCGGCGAGCACGAAGGCGGACACGTCCACCGCGTTGGCGATCCCGTGCTCCGACAAGCGGTTGGTTCGCCCGCCGACGATGCCGCGGCACGCGTAAGTGCCCATGCTCTCGACCTTGCGGACCTCGCTCCCCAGGATCTCACGCCCGGCGGGCACCACGCCGTTGCGCACCCAGGCGACAAAGGTGCGCGCCAGCGGGCAGCGCATCGCGCGCAGGTTGGTCGTCGGGACGCCGTAGTCGATCAGCTGCACGGTGCCGGTCAGCACGCAGCCGCCGCCGAAGTCGCGGTCGGGCAGCGGTGAGTAACGCACGTCCTCGCGCGACAGGTCGGCGAAGCAGGCGCGGGTGTCGGCATCGGGCGGGCGATTGAGCGTGATCGGCGGTGCGTTACGTGGCCGCTCGGGCAGGCGCGGCGCGCTCGGGCTGGAGCCGCAGGCGGCGAGCAACAGGGCGAGGAAGACGACGAGGTACCGGTACACGCCGCCTTCATCGCGCAGCGGTCGCGCCTTGTCACACCCCTTTGCCGCGAGCGCGGGTCTGTCCGCCGCGTGGCGCCGAAGCGCAGTTGACGGCGGCAGCGCATCTCCATAGGGCCGCCGACGGGCCACGCGGTCCCAACGCCGCGCGTGCTCTCTGTAAGGAGAGTCTGACATGACTGAACACCTCGCCGTCCCGGCCACCAAGCCGGCGCGCCCGTATTTCTCCTCCGGCCCGTGCGCCAAGCCGCCCGGCTGGTCTCCCGACAAACTTGCCACCGAATCGCTCGGGCGCTCGCACCGTTCGAAGATCGGCAAGGCGCGCCTCGGCTACTGCATCGACCTGATGCGCGAGCTGCTGCGCCTGCCCGACACCCACCGCATCGGCATCGTGCCCGGTAGCGACACCGGCGCGTTCGAGATGGCGATGTGGACGATGCTGGGCGCGCGCGGCGTGACGACGCTCGCCTGGGAAAGCTTCGGTGAGGGTTGGGTCACCGATGCCGTCAAGCAGCTGAAGATCGATCCGGTTGTGATCCGCGCGCCGTACGGCGAGCTGCCCGACCTTTCGCAGGTCGACTGGTCGACCGACGTGCTGTTCACCTGGAACGGGACGACGAGCGGCGTGCGCGTGCCTGATGCGGACTGGATCCCGGCAGACCGCGAGGGCCTCTCGTTCGCCGACGCGACATCCGGCGTCTTCGCCTACGACATCGACTGGGCGAAGATCGACGTCGCGACCTTCAGCTGGCAGAAGGTGCTGGGCGGTGAGGGCGGCCACGGCGTGCTGATCCTGGGCCCCCGCGCAGTCGAGCGGCTGGAAAGCTACACGCCGGCCTGGCCGCTGCCCAAGGTGTTCCGCCTCACCTCCAAGGGCAAGCTCAGCGAAGGCATCTTCAAGGGCGAGACGATCAACACCCCCTCCATGCTGGCGGTGGAGGACTGCATCGCCGCGCTCGAGTGGGCAAAGACGATCGGCGGTGCCGATGGCCTGATCGCACGCTCGACCGCCAACGCCCGCGCACTCGACAAGATCGTGGCGGATCGGCAGTGGCTCGGCCATCTCGCCACCGATATCGACACGCGCTCGACCACCAGCGTCTGCCTGACGGTCGAGGGCGCGGACGAAGCGTTGATCAAGAAGATGGCGGCGCTGCTGGAGGCCGAGGGCGCGGCGTTTGATGTCGCGGGCTACCGCGACGCACCGCCGGGGCTGCGCATCTGGTGCGGCGCGACCGTGGAGCTCGCCGACATCGAGGCGCTCGGGCCGTGGCTCGACTGGGCGTACGCGAGCGCGAGGGGCGCCAACTAACCTACTCCGTCACGCCCGCGCAGGCGGGAGTCCATACACGCAGGTCGTCGCTTGAGCCGCAGCGTCAGCGGCAATGGATCCCCGCCTCCGCGGGGATGACGGCCGTGAGGCAAGGAACCAACACATGCCCAAGGTACTCATTTCCGACAAAATGGACCCCAAGGCCGCGCAGATCTTCCGTGAGCGCGGCGTCGAAGTGGACGAGATCACCGGCAAGACGCCGGACGAGCTGAAGGCGATCATCGGTGCCTACGACGGCCTCGCCATCCGCTCCTCGACCAAGGTGACGAGGGACATCCTCGACCACGCGACCAACCTGAAGGTGGTCGGCCGCGCCGGGATCGGCGTCGACAACGTCGACATCCCCGCGGCATCCGCCAAGGGCGTGGTCGTCATGAACACGCCGTTCGGCAACTCGATCACCACCGCCGAGCACGCGGTCGCGCTGATGTTCGCGCTTGCCCGCCAGCTCCCCGAAGCCGACGCCTCCACCCAGGCCGGCAAGTGGGAGAAGAACCGCTTCATGGGCGTCGAGCTGACCGGCAAGACGCTGGGCCTGATCGGCGCGGGCAACATCGGCTCGATCGTCGCCGACCGCGCAATCGGGTTGAAGATGAAGGTGATCGCGTTCGATCCGTTCCTCAGCCCCGACCGTGCGATCGAACTGGGCGTCGAAAAGGTCGAGCTCGACCAGTTGCTCGCCCGCGCCGACTTCATCACCCTCCACACGCCGCTGACCGACCAGACCCGCAACATCCTATCGGCCGAGAACCTGGCCAAGACCAAGAAGGGCGTACGCATCATCAACTGTGCACGTGGTGGGCTGATCGACGAGGCGGCGCTGAAGGCGGGGCTCGACAGCGGCCACATCGCGGGCGCCGCGCTCGACGTGTTCGTGGAGGAGCCGGCCAAGGCCTCGCCGCTGTTCGGCACCCCCAACTTCGTCTCGACCCCGCACCTGGGCGCGTCGACCAGCGAGGCGCAGGTCAATGTTGCGATCCAGGTCGCCGAGCAGATGGCCGACTATCTCGTCTCGGGTGGGGTCACCAACGCGCTCAACTCGCCGTCGATCTCGGCGGAGGAAGCGCCGCGGGTAAAGCCGTACATGGCACTCGCTGAGAAGCTCGGGTCGCTGGTCGGCCAGCTCTCGACCGGCGCGATCCCGCGCATCTCGATCCACAGCGAGGGTGCCGCGGCGGAGGTCAACCAGAAGCCGATCGTGTCGGCCGTGCTCGCGGGTTTCCTGCGGACCCAGACCGACACCGTCAACATGGTCAACGCGCCGTTCCTCGCCAAGGAACGCGGCATGGAGGTGCGCGAGGTCCGCACCGAGCGCGAGGGCGACTATCACGCGCTGCTACGCGTCTCGGTCAAGACGGCGGAGGGCGAGCGCTCGGTCGCCGGCACCCTGTTCGGCAACCAGGCGCCGCGCCTGGTCGAGCTGTTCGGGATCAAGGTGGAGGCGGACCTCGCCGGCCACATGCTCTACGTCGTCAACGAGGACGCACCCGGCTTCATCGGGCGCCTGGGCTCGCTGCTCGGCGAAGCGGGCGTCAACATCGGCACCTTTCACCTCGGCCGCCGCGCCGCCGGCGGCGAGGCTGTGCTGCTGCTCTCCGTCGACGAGGCGGTCAGCGCGGAGCTCCTCGCCCGGGTCAAGGCGCTGGGCGGGGTCAGGACCGCCATGGCACTGGCGTTCTGAACCGGCGGGCCGAAGTGGTACTTCGGCCCGGATCGCATCTGCACTCCCCTCCCTGCAGGGAAAGGGTCGGAGGTGGGTCGATGTCCGCGCAACGGTCACATCCGCGTGCTCCGTCAGCCTAGTCCAGGCGTCTACCCACTCTTACCGCCAACCTTGCAGGGACGGGAGAAAGCACGGCGACCTTGCCAATGCGCCGCGGCTGACCGAAGGACCGTGCATGACCGGTCTCCTGCCCGAGGGCTTTCACGATCGCCTGCCGCCGTTCGCCGACCAGGCCGCGCGGCTGGAGCGGAGCGTGCTCGATACCGCGCGCGCCTATGGCTACGAGCAGGTCGATCCACCGCTTGCCGAGTTCGAGGATGCGCTCGCCCGGCGGCTGAAGGCGGGAGCGGCGCAGGGCGCGGTACGGTTCGTCGATCCGGTGTCGCAGCGCACGCTGGCGATCCGCCCCGACATCACCGCGCAGGTCGGGCGCATCGCCGCGACGCGGATGGGTCACCACCCCCGACCCGTCCGGCTCAGCTACGCCGGGCCGGTTCTGAAGCTCCGCGCGTCCGAGCTGAAGCCTGAGCGTGCGCTTCGGCAGATCGGGGTCGAGCTCATCGGGCTCGACAGCGTCGCCGCCGCGCGCGAGGTGGTCTTGGTCGCGGTCGAGGCGCTGACGGAGGCCGGCGTCACGGGCCTGTCGGTCGACCTCACCCTGCCCGATCTGGTCGCGACCATGGGCGGCAGCACGGCGCTCGCCGAGGCGCTGGACGCCAAGGATGCAGCCGCGGTCGCCGCGATCGACCGCAGCTTCCTGCCCCTGATCGCCGCCGCCGGTCCGTTCACGGCAGCGGTCGCCAAGCTGCGCAGCCATGCCGCGCTGGCCAGCCGGCTCGACGGCTTGGAGCAGATCGCCGCCGCGCTACCGCCGGGCGTTTCGCTGACGCTCGATCCGACCGAGCGCCACGGGTTCGAATATCAGAACTGGTTCGGTTTTTCGCTGTTCGCCGCCGGCGCCTCCGACCAGATCGGGCGCGGTGGCACCTACGGCGTCATCCACGACGACGGACGCGAGGAGCCGGCGGTCGGCGTCACGCTCTACGTCGATCCGATCCTGGGCGCGACGGCGGGTGCGGTGGAGCGGCGGCGGCTGTTCCTGCCCCACGGCACCGATCCCGCCGACGGCGCCCGGCTGCGCCGTGAAGGCTGGGTGACGGTCGCCGCGCTGGAAGCGCACGACACGCCCGAGGCGCAGCTGTGCAGCCACATCCTGTTCAAGGGTGAGGTACAGCCGGCCTGAGGAACGGTTGCGCCGCCCGCGGCTTTATGATCGAACCGCGGCCAGCAAGCCGGATTGGGGCACGAGTGGCGAGCAAAGCGGTACCGACGAGCCTGTTCGACGCGGCGACCATCGCCGATCGATGGCTGGCGGACTATTGCGGGCCGAAGCCGTTCGCCGACGTGCTGGTCACCGCCCGCCCCGACGACCGCGCCGCGTGGCGCATCGCGCTGGAGGAACTGGCGAGCGTCGGCGGCGAGGCGCTGGACGACACGCGCGAGCGGGTGCAGCGCCACGCCAGCGACATCGGTACCGGCTTCCGGGTCGCCGGCGAGCGGGCCGAGCGGCCGTGGCCGCTCTCCCCGCTGCCGCTGCTGATCGGTGCGGGGGAGTGGCAGGGCATCGCCGCCGGCGTGGTGCAGCGCGCCGAGCTGCTCGAGGCGGTCATCGCTGACATCTACGGGCCCGGGATGCTGGTCGCGAACGGCCACCTGCCCGCCGCGCTGGTGACCGGCAGCCCGTGGTTCCTGCGCCCGATGATGGGATTGCAGCCACCCGGCGGCTTTCACCTCCACTTCTACGCGGTCGACCTCTGCCGTGGGCCCGCCGGCGACTGGCGGGTGCTCGCCGACGGGGTACGCGCGCCCGTCGGTGCCGGTTACGCGCTGGAGAACCGGCTGTCGGTGTCGCGGACGCTCGGCGGGCTGCAGTCCCGCCTCAACATCGAACGCCACGCGCCGTTCTTCGCCGCGTTCCGGGAGGGGCTGGCCGCCGTCTGCCGGCGGGCGGAACCGCGGATCGGGCTGCTCACCCCCGGGCGCTGGAACCAGAGCTATGCGGAGCAGGCGCATCTCGCGCGCTACCTCGGCTTTCTGCTGGTGGAGGGTGCCGACCTGTCGGTGCTGGAGGACCGGCTCTACGTCCGCACGATCGCAGGGCTGAAGCGGGTCGATGCGCTGTGGCGCCGCGTCGATCCGCGCTTCCTCGATCCGCTGGCGTTCGACTCGACCTCAGCGATCGGGGTGCCCGGGCTGGTCGACGCAATGGCGGCCGGGAACGTCGTCCTCTCCTCCTCGCCCGGCAGCGGCGTCGTGGAGAGCGCGGCGCTCAACGCCTTCCTGCCGCAGCTCGCGACCCGGCTGACCGGCGCGTCGCTCCTCCTGCCCAACGCCGCGACCTGGTGGTGCGGCGGCGAGGCCGAGCGACAGGAGGTGATCGAGAACATCGACCGGATGGTGATCGCTCCCGCCTTTGCCGAGGCGCCGCTCGGCCTGCCGGCCGGCCGCCCGGTGGTCGGGGCCGCGCTGTCCCCCGACGAGCGCACTGCGCTGCTCGCCGACCTCGATCGTCGACCGCAGGATTATGTCGGGCAGGAGGTCGTGCGCCTGTCCTCCATGCCGGTGGTGAGCGACGGTCGGCTGACACCGCGGCCGTTCACCGTGCGGGTGTTCGCGGCGCGTGACGCGAACGGTGCCTGGACGGTGCTGCCCGGCGGTTTCGCGCGGATCGGCGAGCATGCCGACGAGCGCGCGGTGGTCATGGGTGACGGCACCTGGTCCGCCGACGTGTGCGTCCATGGGCCGGAGCCGGTCGACAAGGTGTCGCTGCTGCCTTCGGTCGACACCGTTAATCTCCGCCGCAACCCGGGCACCCTCCCCAGCCGGGTCGCCGACAATCTCTACTGGCTCGGCCGCTATCTGGAGCGGGGCGAGGCGCTGCTCGGTACCATCCGCGTGCTGCTCGGCCACTCGATCGGCGCGGACACGGGCGCGGCGCTCGCCCCCGACACCTTGTGGCGGCTGATCGGGCTGATTGTCGCGAGCGGCGCGGCGCCGCCACCCGCGTCGATCCGGCGCCAGGAGCTGACCCAATTTGCCAAGACCGCGCTGGAGGCGGAGGAGGGGTTCAGCGTCCGGATGATCAACCGCCAGGCGCGCGGGATCGGCGCAGTGTCGCGCGACCGGCTGGCCGGCGACCTGCTCCAGCTGCTCGACGCGCCTTACCCGACTCGCGGCCACATGCTCGACCGTGCCGGATCGCTCCAGCGGCGCTACGCCGCGCTCGCCGGATTGTCGGCGGAGCACATGAGCCGCACCGACGGTTGGCGATTCCACGACCTCGGCCGCCGGATCGAGCGTGCGACCGCGACCGCGGCGGCGGTACGCACGCTCGGCACCCTCGGGGCCAGCGCGGACGACCTGTCGACCCTGCTCGATCTTGCCAACAGCCAGATCAGCTATCGCCAGCGTTACCTGACCGGGATGGCCCGGGTGCCGGTCGTCGATCTGGTCACGCTCGATCCGGGCAATCCGCGCAGCCTGGCGTTCCAGGTCACGACCATCGGCGAGCATCTCGCGCGGCTGCCGACGCTCGGTGACGACGGTCTGGCCGAACCGCAGCAGGCGCTCGCCACCGCGCTTCAGGCGGTAATCTCGACCACCCGCGCGGTCGAGATCGACGACGCGGTGATGCGCGACGTGGAGGTGCGGCTGGCCGCGCTGTCCAACGCGGTCGCGCGCCGCTTCTTCCTGCAGGGCGCCGAGCCGCTCCGCGCCGCCGGCCTGACCCTGGCGTGACGCCGATGCGCTACCAGATACGCCACGTCACCCGCTTCGACTATGCGGAGCCCGCAGGCTTCGCCCGCTGCAACCTGCGCCTGAAGCCGATCCACTGGTCGGGCCAGCGACTAGAGGACTACCACCTGGCGGTTGAGCCCGGGGGCGATACCGCGCCGGCGCGGGCAGAGGCGGGACTCGCCAACGTCACCCGCTTGGTGGTGGAGACGGCGGCTCGGACGCTGACCATCACCAGCAGCGCGCGGGTGACGGTCGACCGGCTGCTCCCGATTCCCGACCCCGGCGATCCGACGCTCGCCACGATCGCCGCGGCCGCGCGGGTCAGTCGCGACATGGGCGCGGCGAGCCCGGCGGCCTATCTCTTCCCCTCGCCCCGCATCCCGCTCGATCCCGCGATCGCTGCGTGGTGCGCGGCCGAGCTCGCCCCCGACCGGCCGTGCCTGGAGGCGGCGATCGGCCTCGCGCGCGCGATCCAGCGCGACTTCGCCTTCGATCCCACCGCGACGCTGGTCGACACGCCCGCGCGCGAAGCATTCGACCGTCGCGGCGGCGTGTGCCAGGACTTCGCGCAGATCATGATCGGCGGCCTGCGCGCCGCCGGGCTCCCCGCCGCCTACGCCTCGGGCTATTTGCGGACCCTGCCCCCGCTCGGGCAGCCGCGGCTGGTCGGGGCGGATGCCACCCACGCCTGGGTGCTGCTGTGGTGCGGCGACGCGCTCGGCTGGGTCGGGGTCGATCCGACTAACGGCATTTGGATGGCGCAGGACCATGTCGTCATGGCGATCGGCCGCGATTATGCCGATATTGCGCCGATCGACGGCGTGATCCTGGGATCGGGCGCGCAGGCCATGCACGTGTCGGTCGACGTCGAACCACTCGACTGACCGTCATGCCAGCTCAGGCTGGCATCCATGGCCGTTTCGCCGCAATCTGACTTCCGTACTGTGGCAAGCAGACTTGGACTCCAGCCTGCGCTGGAGTGACCAGAGCGGAGGGGATCATGCGCAGCATCTTCATCACCGGCGGCGCGTCGGGCATTGGCCGCGCGACCGCGATCCTGTTCGCGGACCGCGGATGGCGCGTCGGGCTCGCCGACGTGAACGACACAGGCCTGGCCGAGACGCGGGCGGTGCTGGAAGGTGCGGGCCACTCGCTCCACCGCCTCGACGTACGGGATCGTGCCGGCTGGGACGCGGCGCTTGCCGATTTCGCCGGTACAGACGGCGGGATCGACGTGCTGTTCAACAACGCCGGCATCAACGTCGGCGGGCCGTTCGCGGAGACGAGCGTCGCCGACATCGAGCGTGCGATCGCGATCAACCTGACCGGCGTGATCCACGGCGCGCATGCCGCCTATCGCTACCTCAAGGCCGCGACGCCCGGTGCGTGCCTGCTCAACACCGCGTCGGCCGCCGGGCTGTTCGGGGTCAACAACGCCGCCGTCTACTCGGCGACCAAGTTCGGCGTGCGCGGACTGACCGAGTCGCTCGATCTCGAATGGGCGCGTGACGGGATCACGGTCGCGGCGCTGCTGCCGAGCTTCATCGACACGCCGCTGCTCGACGTGGTGCCCACTGGCTCCAACGCGACGACGCGCGACCGGGTGCGCGCCGCCGGGCTGGAGTTCACGCCGGTCGAGGAGGTCGCGCAGGCCGCCTGGGCGGCAGTGCACGGCACCCGCGTCCACTATCCGGTCGGCAGGACCGCGCGCCGCATCGCCTTTGCCGCACGCTGGATGCCGGCCCGCTTCCGCCGCTCGCTGCGCGGCCGTCGCGGTCTGTAGACGCCGCGCAGAAAGCTCCCGGCACGCTTGATGCAACTGCCTAGGAACAGGCCACTCGCCGAGTCGTTGGTCAGCCGTCACAATCAACGAAGGTTCACTCATGGCCGCTCGCCGCACCACCACCACCGACAAGCCAGCGAACGCGACGGGACGCCGCACGCCCGCCAAGCGCCGGCCAGCGCCGCGGAAGGCAAAGGATCAGGGGCACACGTCATGGAGCCGGGTGGCCGCGATCGGGATCGGTACCACGCTGATCGCGGGCGGGGCCGCGCTGCTCGGGATCTTCGCGAACCGCCGCGGCTGGCTGGCGACGACCGGCAATGCCGAGCACGCCGCGCCCGACCTCGCGCTTGATGCGCCGCGTCCCGGCACGAACCGTGCACCCGACGCCTTCCGACCCGATCCGACCGCACCGGTTCCCGAGAGCGAGCGCGAAGGATTGCGCCCCGCGACCGGCCCGGCACCGACCCTGGTCAAGGGTCAGGCCGACGAACTCCGTCGCGTCGACGCCGCCCCGGCGTGACCCTCACCTGACCGGCAGTGCCCCGACGCAGGCCGTCGGGGAACCCGGGTCATCCCGCGTCCGTCAGCTTGCTCTTCCGCCCGCCGTCATCGTCGGCGGGCGGCTGGTTTCGGTCGAGCGTGTCGCCCGGCCGGCGCGCGTCGCCTTTCTCCTGATGCTCGGTCGAGATGTTCGGCGCAGGCTGCGTCTCGGTCGGCTTGCCGTCATCGGTCATGGGTGTTCTCCTTGCCCGAAGAACCGCCCGACCCCGCACCGCGTTCCTTAGCTCCGGCGCTGCTCGCGGTCGCCGGAGCGCATCCTACCCCAGGTCGCGCTTGTCCCGCGCCCGTTGCGCTTGGCCTGGTAGAGCGCGCTGTCGGAGCGGTGGATCAGCGCGCGGGCGTCCTGCACCTCCGCCGTCATCGCCGCCACGCCGATCGTTCCCGACGCCGCGATCGGCCCGGCGCTCGTCCGCACCGGCTTGCGCAGGTCGTCGAGCAGGCGCGGGAGCAGCGCATCCACGTCCGTCGCGACCGGCCCGGTCAGCACCAGCGCGAACTCGTCGCCGCCCAGCCGCGCCGCGAAGCCGCCGTCCGGCGCGACCCGCCGGATCCGCCGGGCGAAGGCGCGCAGGACGTCGTCGCCGGTCAGGTGCCCGTGCGTGTCGTTGATCTGCTTGAAGTAATCGAGATCGATCATCAGCAGCGCGAGCGGCGTGCCCTCATCCGACGCCGCCGCGAGCTCGCGATCGAGCGTCTCGGCGAAGGACGCGCGGTTGGCGATCCCGGTCAGGGCATCGATGCTGGCCGTGCGGCGCAGGCTCTGCTCCAGCGCGTACCGGTCGGTCACGTCGCGGAACACGCCGATCAGTGCGTGCGGCTCGCCATTCTCGCGCTCCAGCTCACCGGCGGCGCGGACCCGGCGCAGGTTGCCGCGCGCGGTGCAGAAGTCGACCTCGACGTCGAACGGAGCACCCGTTTCCAGCGTGGCGGCGATGGCCGCGCTAATGGCTGCGCGCGCCTGCGGCGGGTAATAGTCGAGCGCGGAGGTGAGCGGCGGCGGCGCGCCGATCGGCAGCTCGTGGACGCGAAAGGTCCCTTCCGACCAGGAGAGGCGCTCGTCGGCCAGCGTCATTCGCCACGATCCGATCTGCGCCATGCGCTCGGCCTGGCGAAACGTCTGGTCGGCGCGCCGCAACTCGGCCGACTGCTGCTCCGCCTGGAGCCGCAGCGCGCGGCTGCGCAGCAGCGCCTCCGCCAGCGTCTGGAGGTGACGGAGCCGGGCCTGCTGCTCGGGGGAGAAGGTCCGGGTTTCGGTATCCAGCGCGCACACCGCGCCGATCGGCACCGTCGTTCCCGTGCCCGGATCGGTCGCGTGGATCGGCATGCCGGCATAGGCGCGGAAGTGCGGCGCCTCCGTCACGAGGAAGGAGTTCGCCACCCGATCGTCACGGCGCGCATCCCTGATCAACAGGGGCCCGGTGCTCTCGATCGTGTGGGTGCAGAAGCTGGCGGAGCGCGGCAGCTCGCGCGCCGGTGTGCCCACGCCGGCCTTGATCCATTGGCGCTCGAGATCAATCAGCGTGATCGCGCCCACCGGGCACGAGAGCATCTCCGCGGCAAGCGCGGCCAGCGCGTCGAATTCCGCTTCCGGCGGCGTATCGAGCAGTTGCAAGGCAGCGAGCGCCCGCAGGCGCGCGGCATCCCGATCGGTGGTTTGAGCAGACGCGAACATGCCGGCGGTGCTACGGGAAGCAGGGTTAATTTTTTCCGGATGCGGGATCGTTCCGCGACGATTAGATGAGCCGGATCAGGAGCCTGCCGAGCGATGCATCCCCTACCTGCCGCCTATGCACAGCACCTCCTCCGTGACCGGCGCCGCTCGGCCCACACGGTGCGCGCCTACCAGGCCTGTGCCGAGCGGCTGATGTCCTTCCTCCAGGACCATTGGGGCGGCCCGGTCACCGTCGAACGGCTCGCGCGGCTGTCCGCCGCCGATCTGCGCGCCTTTCTCGCCCGTCGCCGCGGCGAGGGGATCGGCAATGCCTCCGCCGCCCGGGAGCTCTCGGCGGTGCGCGGCTTTCTGGGCTGGGCGGCACCCGGGTCCGCCTCGCCGCGGGTCCGCGGTCCCCGGGTGAAGTCGGGCGTGCCGCGCCCGATCGCTCCCGCCGAGGTAATCGCGCTGGCGGAAGAGGTGGCGGACGAGGCAGCGGCGGCGTGGATCGCCGCGCGCGACTGGGCGGTGCTGCTACTACTCTACGGCGCGGGATTGCGGATCGGGGAGGCGATGGCGCTGATGGGCGCAGTGCTGCCGCTTGGCCCGACCCTGCGGGTCACCGGCAAGCGCGCGAAGACCCGAATCGTCCCGCTGCTGCCGCAGGTCCGCGTGGCAATCGAGCGCTACCTGTCGCTTCAGCCCTGGGGAGTGTCGCCGAACGCACCGCTTTTTCGCGGAGCGAAGGGAGGCCCGCTCGCCGCCGGCGTCATCCGCCGCTCCGTCCGCGGCGCGCGGGCGCGGCTCGGGCTCGGCGAGCGGACCACGCCCCATGCACTGCGGCACAGCTTCGCCACTCACTTGCTCGGGCGAGGCGCGGACCTGCGCGCGCTGCAGGAACTGCTCGGTCACGCGAGCCTCAGCTCGACCCAGGTCTATACCGCGGTCGACGCGGCCTATCTGCTGGACGTGTACCGCCACGCGCATCCACGCGCGTGATCGATTTCGCTTATGAGCGCTGGTCGCGGGGCCGCCAGGTCGCCACTCGGTAAAGATAGCCGATGACGATCGCGGCCGTCAGCGCGATCGCCGCCGGGCCGACATAGGCGTCGAGCCGGTCGAAGTTTCGACCGAGGTAGAAGCCGGCACCCGCCAGCACGCTGTTCCAGATCGTGCTGCCGGTGAAGGTTGCCAGTATGAAGCGCCAGTGCGGCATCCGCGCCATCCCCGCGGGTAGCGAGATCATGGTCCGGAACGTTGGCAGGAAGCGGAACACGAAGACGGTCTTGCCACCGTGCTTCAGAAAGAAGCGGTGGAGCCGCTCGACATCCTCCCACTCGACCGTCAGCCAGCGGCCATGCCGGTCGACGAAGGGCTTTAGGCCCTGATAGCCGAAGCGCCGCCCGATCGCGTACCAGAAGTAATTGCCGATCGTGGTGCCGAGCGTGCCCCACAGCACCAGCGGCACCATCGCCATGTCGCCGCGGGCGGCCAGCATCCCGCCCAGTCCCATGATGACCTCTGACGGGACCGGCGGAACGACATTCTCCAGCGCCATCAGCAGCACGATGCCGATGTAGCCGCCCCAAGCGATGGCGTTGAGTATGAATTCGGTCACGACGGCGACGAAACTCACGACGTCGCCGGAGGCTCCCTGTCGCGGTCGCGCGTCGCAGCGGCGATCAGCCGGTCCGCGCCGCCACCTTGGCCTCGATCGCGTCCCAGATCATGCCTGCCGTGTCCGTGCCGTTGAAGCGATCGATCGCGACGATGCCGGTGGGCGAGGTGACGTTGATCTCCGTCAGCCACTCGCCGCCGATCACGTCGATCCCGACGAAGAGCAGCCCGCGGCGCTTAAGCTCGGGCGAAAGCGCGGCGCAGATCTCCTCCTCGCGTGGGGTGAGCGCCGCCTTGGCCGCGGTCCCCCCGACCGCCAGGTTGGAGCGGATCTCGCCCTCGCCGGGCAGGCGGTTGACTGCGCCGGCGATCTCGCCGTCGACCAGCACGATCCGCTTGTCGCCCTTCACCACGCCGGGAAGGAACGCCTGCACCATGTGCGGCTCGCGGTAGGCGGTGTTGAACACCTCGATCAACGACGACAAGTTGGCGCCGTCGCTCCCGACCTTGAAGATCGCCTTGCCGCCGTTGCCGTGGAGCGGCTTGATCACGATTTCGCCGTGCTCGGCGAGGAACGCGCGCGCTTCCTCCAGGCTGCGGGTGACGAGCGTCGGCGGCATGAAGCGCGCGAAGTCGAGCACCCACAGCTTCTCCGGCGCGTTCCGCACCTCGCGCGGGTCGTTCACCACCAGCGTGCGGTCGGCGACCCGCTCCAGCAGATGGGTGGCGGTGATGTAGCCGAGGTCGAACGGCGGATCCTGGCGCATCAGCACGACGTCGGCGTCTGCCCCTAGGTCGAGCGACACCGGCGCGTCGAAGCGGAAGTGGTCGCCCTCAACCTGCTGGACGGTAACCGGGTGCGCGCGCGTCCACACGCGCCCGTCGGCGTAGTTGAGATCGGTCGCCGCATAGTGGAACAGCCGGTGCCCGCGCGCCTGCGCGGACAGCATCAGCGCAAAGGTCGAATCGCCCGCGATGTTGATCGACTCGAGCGGGTCCATCTGAACGGCGACGGTGAGGGACATCCATGTAACTCCGTTCGCCCTGAGCCTGTCTAAGGGCGTGATCCAGGCACGTGCTTCGACAGGCTCAGCACGGACGGCAAGTAGGACGGAGTAGGCTGGAAGTCACCCGATCCAAGCATTCTCGAGGTGCCGCGGCATCTGCCCGGGTGCGACGAGCAGCACGTCGACGCGGATGTCCTCGCCCGCGGTCGCGTAGCGCGGCATCAGATACTCGGCCGCCGCCGCGACGCGGGCCAGGCGGCGCTGGTCGATCGCTAGGTCGAGTTCGCCGACCGTCCGCCGCGTCTTCACCTCCACGAAGGCGATCAGCGCACCCCGCTTTGCCACCAGGTCGACCTCGCCCGCGGGCGTGCGCACCCGGCGGTCGAGGATTCGCCAGCCCTTCAGGCGCAGCCACCAGCCCGCGATCCGCTCGCCGCGGCGCCCCGCGGCTTCGGCGGCGCGGCGGTCGGCAAGGGCGCGGGGCTTGGGCGGACGGCTCATGCCAAGGAGCGTCGCGCGTCGCAGCGGCAAGCGCAAGTGAACCGGTCCGCGTGTCCGATCGTTCAGCCGAGGAGGAGATCACCGATGCCCGACACCGACCCCGACCTGATCACGCCGAAGCCTGGCGAGACCGCTACCACCCGCTTCGGCATGGAGGACGGCGACAACACCGACACGCCGGCCACCGGCATCGATCCGGAGCAGGAAGGTGACGAGGACGCGGTGCGGACCAGCGATACCGAGTAGCAGGCGAGCAGATCTCCCCACTCCAGCAGGGATCGGGTGGGGGGACGTAGATGGCTAGGCACGCGGCCACTCCGGTGCCGCGTGCATCGACCCACCCCTCCTGTCAGGGAGGGAAGTCGGTCGTCTTCAACTTCGTCGCGCGCGCGTACAATTCGCGGCGGTCGAGTCCGGTTCGCTTTGCGATCTCGGCCGCCGCCTTCGACACCGGCAAGCGCTCCATCGCGTCGCGCAGCGCAGCGTCGATGTCGACGCCCTCACCACTCGGCGACACCTCGCCCGGCGGGGCGACGATCACCACGATCTCGCCCTTGGGCGGCGCCTCGGCATAGCGGTCGGCCAGCTGCGACAGCGTGCCCGTTACGCACTCCTCGAAGCGCTTCGTGATCTCGCGCGCGACTCCCGCCTCACGATCGCCCAGCCCATCAGCAAGCGCCGAAAGCGTCGCGGCGAGGCGCGGCCCCGATTCGTAGAGGATCAGCGTCGCACGCACACCCGCGACCTCCGCGATCGCACTCGCCTTCGCCGCTGCCTTGGGCGGCAGAAATCCCAGAAACAGGAACCGGTCGGTCGGCAGCCCGGCCAGCGTCAGCGCCGCCACCGCCGCGCACGGGCCAGGCACCGTCGCGACCAGATGCCCCGCCGCGCGCGCGTCGCGCACCAGCTTGTAGCCCGGATCGGAAATGAGCGGCGTGCCCGCGTCGGAAACGAGCGCTACCGCCTCGCTCCCCATCCGCGCGACCAGCCCGGGACGGACAGCCTCCGCATTATGGTCGTGATACGGAGTCATCGGCCGCTTGATCCCCAGATGCTGGAGCAGCCGCGCCGTCACTCGGCTGTCCTCCACCGCGATCACGTCAGCTGCGGCCAGCACAGCGCCGGCGCGCAGCGATAGGTCACCGAGATTGCCGATCGGGGTCGCGACGATGTAGAGGCCGGGGGGAAGTTCAGCGTTCATGAGGGGATAGCTATGGCTGAGGCGGCACCGCGGCTGCAACCGCGCAGATGGGGCGTGCGCGCGCTGACGTTTGCCGTGGCGGCACTGGTGAGTGCCTGCTCCACGGTGGTGCCGCGCGGGCCCGCTCCGCCGCCGCCCGCGCCGACCGCGCCTCGCCCGACTGCGCCGCACCCGGTCCAGTCGGGCATCCCCGAGGATACGGAGCGGCACCGCGTCGCGCTGCTGGTGCCGATCACCGGCACCAACGGCGCGGTCGGGCGCAGCCTCGCCAACGCGACCCAGTTGGCGCTGCTCGACACCCGCAGCGAGCGGGTGCGGATCACCACCTACGACACGGCACCGGGTGCCGCGGCGGCGGCGCAGCGCGCGATCGCGGAAGGTGCTCAGCTGATCCTGGGGCCACTGCTGGCGGAGGATGTCCGCGCGGTTGCGCCGATCGCCCGCCGTGCGCGGGTGCCGGTCGTGAGCTTCTCCAACGACGCGAGCGTCGCCGGTCAGGGCGCCTATCTGATGGGCTACTCGCCCGCGCAGTCGATCGAGCGCGTCGTCGACTACGCAAAGAACAGCGGGGTCACCCGCTTCGCCGGGCTGATGCCGACGGGATTGTACGGGGAGCGCGCCTCCACCGCCTTTCTGCGCGCGGTCGAGGGGGCGGGCGGCAGCGTCACCGCGATCCAGACCTATGACCGGCGCCCTGGCGGCGTCACCGCGGCGGTTGCGCGGCTCGGCCGGGCAAGCGGGTACCAGGCGGTGCTGATCGCCGACAGCGCCGGGACCGCGAGCGTCGCCGTGCCGGCGCTGCGACGGAGTGGCGGCGCGGGCGTCCGGGTGCTGGGGACCGAGCTGTGGAACACCGACAGCAGTGTCGGCGGTAACGCGGCGCTCGCCGGCGCGTGGTTCGCGAGCGTGCCTGATGCCCTTTATCGCCAGTATGCGACGCGCTACCGCACCCGCTTCGGGGCCGCTCCCTACCGGCTTTCCAGCCTCGGCTACGACGCGGTGCTGCTCACCGTCCGGATCGCCCGTGACTGGCGGGTCGGTGATAATTTTCCGGAAGGCCGCCTGTCCGACCGCGACGGCTTCGCCGGACTCGATGGGGCGTTCCGCTTCGGCCGGGACGGCGTCGCCGATCGCGCGCTGGAGGTGCAGGAGATCCGCGGCGGCCAGACGGTGACGGTGTCGCCCGCGCCGCAGGGGTTCGGCGGTCGGTAAGGCACCGCGACCCTGGCGCAAAGCCGGGGTGAGGGGTGACTAATCCACCAACGCGTCGATCCGCCCCGCCAGGTCGATGTCGCTGGCCGACAGCCCGCCTGCGTCGTGGGTCGTCAGCAGGATGTCGACCCGGTTGTAGACGTTGGACCATTCGGGATGGTGGTCGGCCTTCTCCGCGAACAGCGCGACCTGGGTCATGAAGGCGAATGCTTCCGCGAAGTTCTCGAAGGTGAACGAGCGGGTGATCGCATCGCGCGCCTCGTCATAGTCCCACTCGGCTAGCGTATCGAGCGCATCGGCGCGCTCCGCCTGGTTCAGAGCCTCGATCACGTCCCCTCCCTTGCCGCGGTACCGCGCGCGAGCCTATGGCGACGGCCATGAACGGGCAAGAGCGGCTGGCGCCCACCGCGGCGGAGATCGAGGCACTCGCCCGGGCGAGTCTCCGGCGCATTCCGGCACCCTTCGCCGATCACCTCGCCGGCGTCGTGCTGCTGGTCGAGGAATGGGCCGACGACGAGACGCTCGATGCGCTCGGGATCGAGGACCCGTACGATCTCACCGGCCTCTACGCCGGCCGTCCGATCGGGGAGAAGTCGGCCTTTGACACCGGCGCGCTGCCCGACCGTATCCACCTCTACCGCCGCGCGATCCTTGACGAGTGGGTCGCGAACGGTGACGATCTGGCGACGCTGGTCCACCACATCGTGGTGCACGAAGTCGGGCACCACTTCGGCCTGTCGGACGACGACATGCACGCGCTGGAGGCCGCGGCCGGGTGAGCCCGGCGCTGCGGCTGGAGCGGGTCGCCTGCCTGCGCGGTGGCCGGCTGCTGTTCGAAGGAGTCGATGTCACGCTCGGGCCGGCCGAGGCGCTGGTCGTCACCGGGCCGAACGGCGTCGGCAAGTCGAGCCTGCTGCGGATCGCCGCCGGGCTGCTCCGCGCGAGTGCGGGCACGGTCACCCGCGAGGGCAAGGTAGCCCTGGCCGACGACGCGCTCGCGCTCGACGAGGAACAGCCGCTCGGCCGCGCGCTCGGCTTCTGGGGACGCATCGACGGCGGCGCACCGGCGGCGGCGCTCGCCGCTACCGGACTAGAGGCGCTCGCCGCCGTTCCGGTGCGCTGGCTTTCGACCGGGCAGCGTCGCCGTGCCGGCCTCGCGCGGCTGCACGCGGCGGGCGCGCCGATCTGGCTGCTGGACGAGCCCGGCAACGGCCTCGACGCGGACGGGCTGGCGATGCTGGCCGGCCTTGTCGCCGCGCATCGTGCGGCGGGCGGGCTCGTGCTCGCGGCGACGCACCTGCCGCTCGACTGGCCGAACACCGGCGGGCTGGCGCTGTGAGCGCGTTCGTCGCCATCGTCTGGCGTGAGGTGCAGCGAGGCTATGTCGGTGGCGGCGCGCTGCTGCCGGTCGCCTTCTTCCTGCTGGTCGCGACGCTCTTCCCATTCGCCATCGGCCCCGATGCGGCGGTGCTCGCCCGGGTCGGTGGCGGGGTGATCTGGGCGGCAGCTCTGCTCGCCGCGCTGCTCCCCGTCGAGCGGCTGGTCGCGCCCGATGCGGAGAGCGGCGTGCTCGATCAGCTGGTAGTGCGCGGCGTGTCGATGGTCACGGTGGCGCTCGCCAAGACGCTCGGCCACTGGCTCGCCTTCACGCCACCGCTGCTCGCCGCGGCGGTGCTCGCCGCCGGGCTGCTCGGGCTGTCGGCGGAGCAGGTGCTCCAGGTCGAGATCAGCTTGCTGATCGGCACACCCGGGCTTGCCGCGCTCGCGGTCGCGACGGGTGCGCTGGTGGCGGGGCTGCGCGGCGCGGGAGCGATCGCGGGGCTGCTGATGCTGCCGGTGGCGGTGCCGCTGCTGATCTTCGGGGCGGGGTCGCTGACGGGCGGCGCGGGCGCGCTCCAGCTGCTCGGCGCAGTCAGCCTGCTGCTCGTTGCCGGCGCCCCGGCGCTCGCGGGCGCGGCGATCCGCGCAGGGCGGGATTGACCCGCTCGCTACCGGCTCCAGCGCGCGAAGATAGCGGTTGGCAGCACCAGTCCGCGTGCTTCCTCGCGCACGCCGAGCTCGCCGCACTCGACGGTGCCCGGCAGGTCGCCGAACGCCTGGGCGACCAGCTCACCGATCGCCAGTGCCGACAGGCGAACGGCGTAGACGGTGAGGAACAGGAAGCGCGAGTCGGCGTCGATCAGCCGGCGGCAATCCGCGACCAGCCCAGGCAGCCCCTCCTCCAGCTTCCACACCTCGCCGTTCGGCCCCCGCCCCCACTTGGGCGGATCGAGGATGATGCCGTCGTAGCGGCGACCGCGCCTGACCTCCCGCGCCACGAACTTGCCCGCGTCCTCGACCAGCCAGCGGACCGGCTTCTCCGCCATGCCGGAGAGCTCGGCATTGCCGCGCGCGGCGTCGACCGACTTCTTCGAGGCATCGACGTGGACGACGCGCGCGCCCGCCGCCGCCAACGCCAGCGACCCGACGCCGGTGTAGCCGAACAGGTTGAGGCACTCCGGCGACTCGGCGCCAGCGATCCGCCCGCGCATCCAGTCCCACACCGGTGCCATGTCGGGGAAGAAGCCGAGGTGCCGGAACGGCGTGTTGCTGGCGGTAAAGCGCGCCTCGCGCCAGCCAAGCGGCCAGCCCTCGCGCGGGACCGGCCGGTCGAAGCGCCAGCGTCCGCCGCCTTCCTCGTCCGCGCCGGGCACGAACTCGCCGTCGGCGTCCCAGTGCGCGGCGGCGGGCGCCCACATCGCCTGCTGCTCGGGGCGGATAAAACGAAAGCGGCCGTAGCGCTCGAGCTTGCGGCCATGGCCGCAGTCGAGCAGGCCGTAATCGGCCCAGGGCTCGCCGACGAGCGTGATCGGGGTCACGCCGCCGACACCGCCCGCTCGGCGATGTAACCGCTCACCGCGTCAAAGGTGGCAGGCAGCGTCGCATACCGCTCCTCGCGCTGGAACAGGTCGCCGACCCGGTTCGGCAGCGTCGGGCGGAGCCCGGTCGCGCGCTCCACCGACTCGCGGAACTTGGCCGGATGCGCGGTCGCGAGCGTGACCACCGGCACGTCGGCGGGCAGCCCGGCGCGGCGCGCCGCCGCAAAGCCGATCGCGGTGTGCGGATCGAGCAGCTCGCCCGTTTCCGCGCACGCCCAGCGCATCGCCTCTGCCATGTCGGCGGCGTCTACCGCGTCGCTGGTGAACAGCGCGGCCGCGCCACTCGCATGCGCGTCGGTCAGCCGCATCGCCCGGCTCGTCTCGAAACCGCGCATCTGCGCCGCGAGCGCGGCCCCATCGCGTGCGCCGAGGTCGAACAGCAGCCGCTCAAAGTTGGACGATACCTGGATGTCCATCGATGGGGCCGCGGTCGGAGTCACCGCCGCGCTGCTGTAGTCGCCGGTGGAGAGTGCGCGGTGGAGGATGTCGTTGACGTTGGTCGCGACGATCAGCCGCGCGACCGGCAGCCCCATTTGGGCCGCCACATAGCCGGCGAAGACGTCGCCGAAGTTGCCGGTCGGGACCGAGAAGGCGACCGCTCGTTCCGGCGCGCCGAGCCGGACGGCGGCGTAGAAATAATAGACCACCTGCGCCATCAGTCGCGCCCAGTTGATCGAGTTCACCGCCGACAGGGTGAAGCGATCCGCGAAGTCGCGGTCGTTGAACATCGCCTTCACCAGCGCCTGCGCGGTGTCGAAGTCCCCTTCGATGGCGATGTTGTGGACGTTGGGGCTCAGCACCGTCGTCATCTGCCGCCGCTGGACGTCGCTCACGCGGCCCTGCGGATGAAGCATGAAGACATCGACGCCCGCGCGGCCCGCCAGCGCATCGATCGCCGCCGAGCCGGTGTCGCCGCTGGTCGCCCCGATTACCGTCAGGTGGGTGTCGGTGCCGGCCAGGAACCGCTCGAACAGCAAGCCCAGGAACTGTAGCGCCACGTCCTTGAACGCGAGGGTCGGGCCGTGGAACAGCTCCAGCAGGAAGTGCTGGTGGGTGAGCTGCTTGAGCGGTGTGACCGCCGCGTGGCTGAACCGGCCGTACGCCGCCTCGCACATCGTCCGCAGCTCGTCTTGGCTCAGTGCATCACCCACGAACGGCGTCATGACCCAGACCGCCGTCTCGGCGTAGGACAGTCCGGCGAGCGCAGCGATCTCCCGCTTGCTCAGCGTCGGCCACGCCTCCGGCACGTAGAGCCCGCCGTCGCTCGCCAGACCGGCAAGCGTCGCGGCGCGGAAGTCGAGCGGCGTCGCGGCGCCCCGGGTGCTGACATAATGCATGACGGCGGCGGGCGTAGCGAGCGCGTCGCGGACGGGCAAGAAAGCTTAGCTTCGCGCCCGGCGGCGCAGCGCGAGCGCGTAGATCACCGCCGCGATTCCGGCAAACAGGAACCATTGCCCGGCATAGGCCAGGTGGTTGTTCGGCACCGCCGACAGGTCCGGTCCCGGGTTCGCGCGCAGCCCGGCAAGCGGCGGATTGGCGACCAGCATCAGCGCGCGCGGCCGGCGATCGTAGAGCGCGCTCAGCAGCGGCCGGGCATCGGGCGCGTAGCTGATGTGGCCGGTGACCACGCCCCCTGCCCAAGCCGGCCGCGCATCGGGCTTGCCGGCGATGCCGAGCTGCACCACTGCAACCCGCCCTGCCTCGACCGGACAGTCGGCGAGCACGCGCCAGCCGGTGCCGCCGTCGGCGCTGCGCCCGCCCTCAAGCCGCAGGTTGGTCGCTCGCGAGCAGGTCAGGCTGCTGCGCCGGAACAACGCCGCGTTGCCCGACCCGGCCGCCGGGAAGGCGATCGGCGGCCGCTCGACATTCGCGGCCAGACGCGTGAGCGCCGCCTCCTTCTCGCCGCGACGCTGGAGCTGCCAGACGCCCAGCCCGATCATCACAGCGATCGCGATCGCCACGATGATTGTCGGGATGATGGGAAGGCGCTTCACTCGCTGATCCGCCCCTCGCGCGCGGCATTGCGGTACTCGGCGGCGAGCAGCGCCGCCTTGGCGACACGCAGCCCGCCGATCACTGCGCCGAGCGTCACCAGCGGCCAGACCATGAGGTGGAGCCACAAGGGCGGGCGGACCGCGAAGTCGAGCGCGAGCGCCAGCACCGTCACTATCGTGCCTATTCCGAGCGTCAGGAACGCGGCCGGTCCGTCCCCCACGTTGAAGCCGGCGAAATCGAGCCCGCACGCCCTGCACGAGGTAGCGAAGTGCGCCACGCCTGCGAAAAGGGTCTGCGCCCCGCAGCGGGGGCACAGACCCTTCAATCCTGCCTGAACGATGGTGGGCGCCGCCGGTGCGACGCCGCCCGCCTCATCCATCAGCCGTGGACCGGCGCGCCCCAGCCGCCCCAGACATAGATGGAGACGAACAGGAACAGCCACACCACGTCAACGAAGTGCCAGTACCAGGCCGCCGCCTCGAAGCCGAAGTGCTGGCGCGGCGTGAAATCGCCGCGGTAGGCGCGGACGAGGCAGACCGCGAGGAAGATGGTGCCGATCAGGACGTGGACGCCGTGGAAGCCGGTCGCCATGAAGAAGGACGCGCCGTAGTTGATCCCGGCGAACGGGAATGGTGCGTGAGCATACTCATAGGCCTGGATGCAGCTGAACACAGCACCCAGCAGGATGGTGCACCACAGTCCCTTCTTGAGCCCGTCGCGATCGCCGTGAATCAGCGCATGGTGCGCCCAGGTGACGGTGGTGCCCGAGAGCAGCAGGATGAAGGTGTTGAGGAGCGGCAGCTCGAACGCGTTCAGCACCTCCAGCCCCTTGGGCGGCCAGGTCGCGACGCCCTCCGTCAGCAGCTCGACGGTGCCCGCCTCGCCGTGGGCACCGGGCGTGTAGCCGATCAGCGCCGGAAACAGCGAGAAGTCGAAATAGGCCCAGAACCAGCCGACGAAGAACATGACCTCCGACGCGATGAAGAGGATCATGCCGTAGCGCAGGTGGAGCTGCACCACCGGCGTATGGTCACCCGAGCGCGCCTCGCGCACGACATCCGCCCACCAGAAATACATGGTCGCGAGCACGCCCGCGAAGCCGAGCGCGAACACCGCCGGGCCGAAGGCGTGATCCTTCATCCACAAGATGCCGCCGACCGCCAGGATGCCGGCGGTCAGCGACCCCATCAGCGGCCAGGGGCTGGGGGGAAGGATGTGATAGTCGTGGTTCTTGGCACCGGCCATGATGCGTCCCTGTCAGGCGTGTTTGGGTACCACTCTAGGACGCGTGCTCCAGCGTGGCAATGCCCGGTACGCGGCTCAGGCCGGCTTCTTGATCGGGTAGAAGGTGTAGCTGAGCGTGATCGTGTCGATGTCGCGCGCGTCCGGATCGTCGAGCAGCTTCGGATCGACGAAGTAGGTGACCGGCATCCGCACCGTCTCGCCGGGCTGGAGCGTCTGCTCGGTGAAACAGAAGCACTGGATCTTCGTAAAGTAGCGCCCGGCCTGCGCCGGCGTCACGTTGAAGGTCGCGGTGCCGGTGATGGGGGCGCCGGAGCGGTTGGTGGCGGTGAAGAACGCCATGTCGCGCGCGCCGATGTCGATCGTGTCCTGCTCGACTTCGGGGCGAAAGGCCCAGTCGAGTCCCTTGCCCACGTTGCTGTCGAACGCGACGGTGATCTTGCGCCCGACCGCGCCGGGTGCATCCTCCGCCCGGTTGGTGGTACCGTCGAGCCCGGTCGCCTCGCAGAACATGCGGTAGAGCGGCACGCTCGCAAAGCCCAGGCCCGTCATCCCGCACACGCCGAGCGCCGCGAGCAGCGCGGTGCGATGCGTCCGGGTCACGATCCCATGCCCGCCTTGATCTTGGAAATGGTGATGAAGAACATCAGCAGGCAGAAGGCGCCGAGCAGCAGCGCCATCACCTTGGAACGGCTACGCTGACGGGCGCGCAGTTCGGCTTCTTGGTCGGGAGTCATGCAATCCACCGGTCGATTACCACCGCGGCGAAGATAAGCGCGAGGTAGAGGAGAGAGAAGCGGAACAGCCGCTTTTCGGGCACCATGGCGTCGTTCGCGTGGGTGTGGCGGAACGCCACCTGCGCGGCGAGGACGCCGAACACCGCGGTCAGCACCAGCGCGCTCCAGCCGTAGACCGCGCCCGTCAGGCCGAGCGGCCAGGGCGCGATCGCGGCCACCGCCATCGGCACGGTGTAGAGCCCGATCTGGTTGCGGGTGGTCCGCTCGCCCGCGACCACCGGCAGCATCGGCACGCCGGCGTTGGCGTAGTCGGTCTCGACGAACAGCGCGAGTGCCCAGAAGTGCGGCGGCGTCCACAGGAACACGGTGCAGAACAGCAGGAACGGGAGCAGCGCGACCTGCCCGGTCGCCGCCGCCCAGCCGATCAGCGGCGGGAACGCACCGGCCGCCCCGCCGATGACGATGTTCTGCGGCGTCCGCCGCTTCAGCCACACGGTGTAGATCAGCACGTAGAACAGGATGGAGACGGCAAGGATCGCCGCCGCGACCGCGTTCACCGCGAGCCCCATCAGGATCACGGAGAACGCCGCGACCCCGACGCCGAAGTGCAGCGCCGACTGCCGGTCCATCCGGCCGGCCGGCAGCGGGCGGGCAGCGGTGCGCTTCATGGCGGCGTCGATGTCGGCCTCGTACCACTGGTTTAGCGCGCCCGCCGCCCCGGCACCGAGCGCGATGCACAGGATCGCGGTGAAACCGATCACCGGATCGACCGAGGCGGGGGCCGCGAGCAGGCCGCACATCCCGGTGAAAACGACCAGCGTCATGACGCGCGGCTTCGTCAGCGCGAGAAAGTCACGCCATTCGGCAGGCAGGCGAACCGAGGTGTCAGCGACGCTCATGGGACGCTCGCGCCTATAGGCCGCCCGGCGCGCAAACGAAAGGTCCGGGTTGCGCGCCGATCATCATCGGAGGAGCGCTCACTCCTTCTCAGCGTCACCCCGGACGTGGTCCGGAGTCCATGGCGCAGCAAGGGCTGCGGATAGATGATGAGCGAAGCGCAAGCGGCAGGGTGGCCCCGATCAAGTCCGGGATGACGGGTGCGGATGTGACATGCGGTTCCGCCCACTCGCCAATAGGCGGCAGAGGCTCTTCGGCTTGCCTCGGCGACGACCTTCCGCCACCTTCTTTGGGTCAGGTGTGGCGCTGATTGGTTGATGCCGTTCCCAGGGAGATCGACGGCTTGCGGTTCGGAAGCATTCCGTTGGCAGTGGCCGACATTCTCCCATCGAGCGGATCAGCCCAAACCGCGCCTCCCCCACCCGATGTCTGGAATGCACAAGTAACCTTCTTCAAGCTGCTTCCAACCCGCCGTCCGGTCACCGACACGGCGCAGTTCGAGCGTACAGTCGCCAAAGATTTGAAAGTTTACCGCGACGGTGCCTTGATACATAATAATCGCGCCGCCTGGATCAAGGAGCTTCAATCTTACGAGCGGAGGTCCCCAGACGACCCGCAAGGCTTCTCCGTAAGTAGAGACCAATATAGCAGATTAACAGATGGGAGCATCCTAATTAGGGAGTTCACCTATCCGATTGCTCCGACAGGTGCAACGATCATCTACCATCCAAGCTATCCACTTCGCCACGTTACTTACAGGTTCGGCAAGGGAAAGCTTGTCACCGTAGAGTACGGCGCGGTGATGGAGAGTTACCCGGTCCTTTGCCGAAAAGTAGCAGAGGCAAAGGGGATTCCCCACGGCTGCTGACCGGTTCGATGGACGATCGCTCTCCCTCAAGAGCCGACATTCGCTGCACTACAGTCCGACTGCTTATTGCGGTCGCGACAGAATAGCCAGCGGCTCGGACAGCACGTCCGAGCCGCCGTCGCTTCGCGGCAGACGTGCCGCGCTTCACCGCGCGGCGATCTCGATCGTGTCGCGCCTGGCGGGTGACAGGTCGAAGACGAGGCCGCGGCTCTTCCAGCCGGCGGCGGTGCGGCAGTCGCCGGCGCGGACCGGGCGGCCGGTCTGCTGCGTGGCGATCCCCCAGCCGCTTTTCACGCAGATCATGCCGGACGCAGGCGTGTAGCCGGCGGTGAGCGGGTCGAAGGCACGCGGCTTGGCAGCGGCCGGAGCGGCGAGGGCGACCAGCGTGGCCGCGGCAACGGTGAGAACGGGCAGACGAATCATGGCGGTGTTCCTCGTGCTGGCGGTCGGCACCATCGCCGACCTGCCACCCGCCTCGCACAAGGTGTGCCAAGTCACTAACACACTGTTCGGCACTGCCTTCCGTCGAATTCGCTGCCCCTCAGGCCCGCCCGCTCGCTGATTGTTGGCAATTCACAAAACCGAGAATGGCGCGATCCGCCAACAAAGCAGAACGCCCCGGCATCGCTGTCGAGGCGTTCTGGTGTCCGCGTCCGAACGGCTGTTCGGAACCTGCCGGCGCTAAGCCGGGTCAGTCGACCTTCGGGAGCGTCTCGAACTGGTGGTACGGCGGCGGCGAGGAGAGCGTCCACTCGAGCGTCGTCGCGCCCTCGCCCCACGGATTGCCCTCCGCCTTGCGGCCGGCGAGCAGCGACCAGACCAGGTTGATGAAGAAGATCGCCATACCCGCGGCCATGATCATGTAGCCATAGGTCGCGATGGAGTTGAAGAAGGCGTAGGCGTCCGGGTAATCTGGGTAGCGCCGCGGCATGCCCTGCAGGCCCAGGAAGTGCATCGGGAAGAACAGGATGTTCACGCCGACAAAGAACACCCAGAAGTGCAGCTGGCCGAGCAGCTCGCTGTACATTCGCCCGAACATCTTCGGGAACCAGTAGTAGAAGCCGGCGAACAGCGCGAACACGGCGCCGAGCGACAGCACATAGTGGAAGTGCGCGACGACATAGTAGGTGTCGTGCATGTAGTCGTCGACGCCGCCGTTCGCGAGCACGACGCCGGTCACGCCGCCGACCGTGAACATGAAGATGAAGCCGATCGCCCAGACCATCGGAGTCGGGAAGCGCAAGCTGCCGCCCCACATGGTCGCGATCCACGAGAAGATCTTGATGCCGGTCGGCACCGCAATGACCATGGTCGCGGCGGTGAAGTACATCTTGGTGTTCACGCCGAGGCCGGTCGTGAACATGTGGTGCGCCCACACGACGAAGCCGACCACGCCGATCGCGACCATCGCGTAGGCCATGCCGAGGTAGCCGAACACCGGCTTGCGGCTGAAGGTTGCCACGATCTGGCTGACGATGCCGAAGCCCGGCAGGATCATGATGTACACTTCGGGGTGGCCGAAGAACCAGAACAGGTGCTGGTACAGGATCGGGTTACCGCCGCCGGCCGGATCGAAGAAGGTCGTGCCGAAGTTGCGGTCGGTCAGCAGCATGGTGATCGCGGCCGCGAGCACCGGCAGCGCCAGCAGTAGCAGGAAGGCGGTGACCAGCACCGACCACACGAACAGCGGCATCTTGTGCAGGGTCATGCCCGGCGCGCGCATGTTGAAGATGGTCGTGATGAAGTTGATCGCGCCGAGGATCGACGAGGCACCGGCGAGGTGAAGCGCCAGGATTGCCATGTCGGTCGCTGGCGCTGGCTCCCCGTAGGTGGAGAGCGGCGCGTAGAGCGTCCAGCCGTTGCCGGCGCCGCCGAAGAACGGCGAGGCGAGCAGCAGCGTGAAGGCCGGGACCAGCAGCCAGAACGAGATGTTGTTCATGCGCGGGAACGCCATGTCGGGCGCGCCGATCATGATCGGCACGAACCAGTTGCCGAAGCCGCCGATCATCGCCGGCATCACCATGAAGAACACCATGATGAGGCCGTGCGCGGTGATCAGCACATTCCAGAAGTGGAGCGCGTCGTCGAACGACGGGTTCTCGTGCCCCGGCATCATCGCCAGCCAGGTCGGGAGATACTGGATGCCCGGGTGCATCAGCTCGGCACGCATCATGCCCGAGATCGCGCCGCCGATGATCCCCGCGATGATCGCGAAGATCAGGTAGAGCGTCCCGATGTCCTTGTGGTTCGTGGACATGAACCAGCGCGCGAAGAAGCCGGGCTTGTGATCGGCGTCATGCGCGTGCGCATGGTCGTGCCCGTGCGCCTCGAAGTGGCTGGGGGTGAGAGCGGAGTCGGTCATGAGCTTACTGTCCGGACGGCTGACTGAGCGTGCCGGTGTTCCCGGTCTGACGCTCGTTGGCGGGGGCGGTGCCGTTGACGGCGACCGGCGTGGTGGCGTTGTCGGGGGCGGGCTGGAACGGCGCATCCGTCTTCGCCGCCGGCACGGTCGCCGGCGACATCTGCGGCAGGCCCGCGGGCGGCGTGGTGCCGGTCTGCGCCGCGGCGCCCGGCATCGTCCCGCCCTTGGCGCGGATCCAGGCGGCGAACTGCGCCGGCGACACAGCCTCCACCGCGATCGGCATATAAGCGTGGCGGGCGCCGCACAGCTCCGAACACTGGCCGAAGTAGACGCCCGGCTTTTCGATGGTGAAGCTGGTCTCGTTCAGGCGGCCGGGCACGGCGTCGAGCTTGATCCAGAACGCCGGCATCGCCCAGCTGTGGATCACGTCGGCCGCGGTGGAGATCAGGCGGATCGGCACGCCGACCGGCAGCACCACCCGGTTGTCGGCGGCGAGCAGACGCGGGCCGTCGGCGGGCGTGCGATAGCGCTGGCCGGGCTGAACCTCCGACTGCTCCTTCAGCATGTTCGCGGTCAGCGTCACGCCGCCGTGATCGGGGTACTCGTAGCTCCAGTACCACTGGTTGCCGGTCGCCTTCAGCGTCACCGCACCCTTGGGCGGCGGCGCGAACTGCGCGGCGAGGAGGCGGATCGAGGGCACGGCGATCGCGACCAGGATCGCCACCGGCGCCAGCGTCCAGATCACCTCGACCAGTGTGTTGTGGCTGGTCTTGGACGGAACCGGGTTCGCCTTCGCGCGGAAGCGGATCACCGTGTAGGCGAGCAGCGCCAGCACGAACAGCGACACCACCGTGATCAGCGGCACGAGGATGTTGTCGTGGAAGGAGCGTGCTTCCTCGCCGGTCTTGGTCACCTGGGTCTGGACGCCGTACCAGCCGTCGGTCGGCTGGCCGACATGCTCGACCGGCGCGCGCGCCGCGCCGGTGGCGGTCAGGATCGGATCGGCAGGGGTCGGTTTCGGCGCGATCGCGGGATCGCTGGTGGTGTTCGCCATCGGCACCGGCTCGGCCGTGTTGGCGGCCGCCGCCGTCGCCGCGAGCGCGGGTGCGCCGGTCAGCGCGAGCACGGCCGCGGCGAGAATGGACAAGAAACCGGTCATGCGCATCGTGATGGCGTAGCCCCTGTAGCAATGCGACGCCGGTGCGCGCGTCGCGAGAGGGCCCGAGGAGCCCAACGTCGCCGGCCTATACGCGGGCGATGCGCGCGCCTCAAGAGCGCAGACCGCTTCCTTTCGTACACCCATGTTGCGGGCGCGCGGCGCGGCCCCTAAACCGCACGCCACCATGACCGATGACGAGATCCTGTCCGAGTTCCGCGCGGCCGAGGCGCTGCTGGAAGGTCACTTCATCCTCTCCTCCGGGCGGCACAGCCCGCGCTACCTCCAGTGCGCGCGAGTGCTGATGGACGCGCGCCGCGCCGCCAGACTGTGCGAGGCGCTCGCGGCGACAATCCCGGCCGATCTCGCGATCGCGGCGGTGGTCTCGCCCGCGATGGGCGGGGTGATCGTCGGGCACGAGATGGGGCGTGCTCTGAATGTGCCGGCCATGTTCCTTGAGCGCCCGACCGGCACCTTTGAGCTGCGCCGCGGTTTTCGACTGGAGCCGGGCACGCGCGTGCTGATGATGGAGGATGTGGTCACCACCGGCCTCTCGAGCCGCGAGGCGACCGCCGCGATCGCCGTGGCGGGCGGTGAGGTCGTTGCAGCGGCGGCGTTGGTCGACCGCTCGAACGGGGCGGCCCGCTTCGACGTGCCCTTCTATCCGTTGATACGGCTGGACGTGCCGAGCTACGAGGCGGACGCGGTGCCGCCCGAGCTGGCGGCGATCCCCGCGATCAAGCCGGGCAGCCGGGCGGCATGATCGCCCGGGTTGCCGCGCTGCTCGCCGCGCTGCTGGCGACGCCCGCGATTGCCCAGCCGCGCCCTGACCTTGCGCCGGTTCTCGCCGAGCACAAGTTCGAGGGCTTCGCGCTCGCCGCGGACGCCGACACGATCCTGTGGCAGACGCCGCGCGCGCCCTGCCCGGCACCGACCGGCGGCGAGATCATCCTGTGCCACCCGAGCGACCCTGCCTTCCAGCGCTGGCCCTGGGCATCGGTAACCAAGCAGGTGGTGGCGGTGCTGACGATGCAGCAGGTCGATCGCGGCCGCCTGGCGCTCGACGCGCCGGCCGCACGCTACCTGCCGCAGCTCGCGACCGGCGCGCCCTCCCCCACCATCCGCCAGCTGCTCCAGCACCGCGCGGGCCTGCGCAATCCGGAGGACACGCCCAAGGACGCCGAGGGCTGGCCGGCCTGGTTCACCGCGAGCGACGACGCGCTCGGCTGGTGCCTGGCCGGGCGGACGGCGACGGGCGGCGACTGGCGCTACAATAACTGCGATACGCTGGTGCTCGGCGCGGTGCTGGAGAATGTCGCAGACACCTCGCTGCCGGAGTTGTTCGACCGCGAGATCGCTCGACCGCTTCAGCTGGAGGCTACCGCGTTCGAATCGTCGGCAGCACCGCCGCGTTACGACGGCACGGCGGTGACGCTGACCAAGAAGGAGCGCGCCATCTTCAAGCGCTTCGGCGCAGCGGGCGGGCTGATCGGCACCCCGCTCGACCTGCTCGCGATCGACCGTGCGCTGATGGCCGGCACTCTTCTGTCACCTGCGTCGCGTGACGCCATGTGGGCGGGCGACCCGAAGCTCGGCTACATGGCGCTGGCGCAATGGAGCTTCGACGCGCCGCTGAAAGGGTGTGCGGCGCCGGTGCGGCTGATCGAGCGGCGTGGCGGGATCGGGCGCTTCCAGGTCCGCAACATCCTGATTCTCTCGCAAAACAAGGTGCTCATGCTGTTCACCGCCGACGGCGACTTCGACTTCGGCGAGATCTGGCAGGGCAAGGGCCTCAGCCACGACCTGCTCGCCCGAGTGGCGTGCCCATGACCGACTTGCGCCTCGGCGTGAACATCGATCATGTCGCGACCGTCCGCAACGCGCGCGGCAGCGGCTACCCCGATCCGGTCCGCGCCGCGCTGCTGGCGGCGGAGGCGGGAGCGGACGGCATCACCGCGCACCTGCGCGAGGATCGCCGCCACATTACCGACGACGACATCGCACGCCTGTCGGCCGAGCTGACGGTGCCGCTCAACCTGGAGATGGCCGCAACCGACGAGATGCTCGGCATCGCGCTCCGCCATCGCCCGCACGCCGCCTGCATCGTGCCGGAGAAGCGCGAGGAGCGGACGACGGAGGGCGGGCTCGACGCCGCCCGGCAGCACAACCACCTGGCGCCGATGGTTCGGGCGCTCAGTGAGGCGCGGGTGCGGGTGTCGCTGTTCATCGAGCCCGACCCTGGGCAGATCGCCGCCGCTGTACAGCTGGGCGCTCCGGTCGTGGAGCTCCACACCGGGCGCTACGCCGAGCTGAACGGCGAGGAACAGGTGGCCGAGCTCCGCCGCATCGCCGACGCCGCCGCGCTCGCCGCCAAGAACGGGATCGAGGTGCACGCCGGCCATGGCCTCACCTTCGACAATGTCCAGCCGATCGCGGCCATCCCGCAGCTGCGCGAGCTCAACATCGGGCATTTTCTGATCGGCGAGGCGATCTTCAACGGGATCGGTCCAGTGGTGGCCCGGATGCGCGCGCTGATGGACGCGGCGCGTTGATCACGGCCGGACTGGGCCGCTCGCTGCCGATCTGGTTCTACGCGGCCGTGATTGTGTCGGTGAGCTTCGGTGCGTTCGGCACCTGGCTGACCCTGGCGGTGTTCTTTGCCTTCGCGAACGGCCCGACCGGCGACACGCTCGCCCAAGCCGCTCCCTTTGCGGTCGTGCCGCTGCTGGTCGCGCTGATGTGGAACGGGGCAGCGTGGTGGCTGGCACGCGGACGCTTCCCTCGCCTTGGTGGATCGATGGCCGTGATCGGGACGGTACCGGTCGTTGCCTTCCTCGGCTGGGTGCTCTGGCCATGATCATCGGGCTCGGTTCCGACCTGTGCAGCATCGAGCGGATTCAGGCGTCGCTCGACCGGTTCGGCGCGCGCTTCGAGGCGCGTTGTTTCACCGACGTCGAGCGCGCCAGGGCCGATCGCCGCCCCTTCACCAAGGCGGGCACCCTCGCCAAGCGCTTCGCCGCCAAGGAGGCTTTCTCCAAGGCGGTCGGGACCGGGTTCAAGGCCGGCGTGTTCATGCGCGACATCGGGGTGGTCAATGCGCCCTCCGGCGCGCCGACCCTCGACCTTACCGGCGGCGCCAAGGCAAGACTTGACGCGATGGTACCGGACGGCCACGTCGCGCGTATACATCTGACGCTCACCGACGATCATCCCTGGGCGCAGGCGTTCGTGGTCATCGAGGCGATCAAGGAAGCATGATGGCCGACGACCTGGCGCTGGAGCGCTCCGACCACGATCCCGCCGGCGGCGACTCGCAGGAGGCGCGGACCGGCACAGACTGGTGGGCGGAGATCAAGGGGCTGATCTGGCTGGTGCTGGCAGTGCTCGGCTTCCACAGCCTGGTCGCCAAGCCCTTCTACATCCCGAGCGAGTCGATGATGCCCGGGCTGCTGGTCGGCGATCGGCTGGTCGTGACCAAGTTCCCCTACGGCTTCTCCTACGTCAGCCCGACCTTTCACCTGCTGCCCTTTATCGGAGGGCGGCTGTTCGGTTCGCTGCCGGAGCGCGGCGACGTCGTGATCGTGACGCCGCCGGGATCGACGACCGACTACATCAAGCGTGCGGTGGGGCTGCCCGGCGACCGGGTGCAGTTGCAGGGCGGCGTGCTGTTCCTGAACGGGCGCGCGGTGCCCCGCGTGGCGGTCGGCGACCGGATGATCCCGGTCGACGCCAACAACGAGTGCCTGCCGCAGGGCCGCGAGGATCGCCGCGTCGCCGGTCCGGGCGGCGCAGTGATGTGCCGTCTGCCCGTGTTCCGCGAGACACTGCCGAACGGGCGCAGCTACGACACCATCGACATGGGCTGGTCAGAGGGCGACAGTTTCGGCCCCTACACCGTGCCGGCGCGGCACGTGTTCCTGATGGGCGACAACCGCGACAATTCGGCCGACAGCCGATTTTCGACAGCCGACCTGGGTCTGGGCGGTGCGGTGCCGTGGGAGAATATCGGCGGGCGAGCGGAGTTCATCACCTTCTCGCTCGACGGCACGGCGACGCTCAACCCGCTGACCTGGCCGCGTTCGTTCCGCAGCGGGCGCGCCGGCACCTCGCTCCACCCGCAGCAGGAAGGGTCCAAGTGAGCGACAACGTCCACGTCATCGACGACGCCAGCCCCAACGAGGTCCGCGATCCGGCCACCCGGCGCGAGATCCGCCGCGCCGCGGTGTGGCTCGGGATGGCGAGCGGAATCGCGCTGGTGGTGCTGCTGATCCAGCCGCTCCTCATCATTCTGGCAGGGTTGGTCTTCGCGTCCATGCTCGACGGCGGGGTGCGGCTGTTGAAGCGCGTGCTGCCGATCGGGCGCGGGTGGCGGCTGCTGATCGTGGTGCTGCTGACGATCGCCTTCCTGCTCGGCACCTTCTACCTGACGGGCGTGCAGGTGACGGAGCAGGTGACGCAGCTCCGCTCGACGCTCGAGGGGCAGGCGGTGCGCGTCACCACCTGGCTGACCCAACAGGGACTCATGCCCGGCGCCTCCGACATCAGCGGCATCGCACGCCAGGCGATGAGTTCGGTCGGCCGGCTGACCTCCTGGGTCGGAACGGCGCTCGGCGCGCTGACCACGCTGTTCATGATCATGGTCATCGGGCTGTTCGTCGCCATCGATCCGCTGGTCTATGAACGCGGCTTGCAGTGGCTGATACCGCGCGAGCACCGCGATGAGGTGGCGGTCACGATCCGGCGGATGGGGGAGACGCTGCGCCGCCTCCTCGCAGGGCGGCTGCTCGGCATGGTGTTCGAAGGCGCGCTGACCTGGCTCGCGCTGATGCTGGGCGGCGTGCCGATGGCGCTTATCCTCGGCATCCTCACCGGCCTGCTCGCCTTCATCCCCAACATCGGCGCGTTCATCTCGGGCGTGCTGATGATCGCGGTCGGCTTCTCCGCCGGGGTCGACACGGGCGTGTGGGCGATCCTGACCTACGTCATCGTGCAGATGTTCGACGGCTACGTCCTGCTGCCGCTGGTCGCCAAGAAGACGGTCGACATGCCGCCCGCGCTGACGCTTGGCACGCAGATCCTCGCCAGCGCCCTGCTCGGCATCATGGGTCTGGCGCTCGCCGATCCAATCACCGCAATGGCGAAGGCGGCGCTCGAGCGGCGGTCGGAGAAGACCGCTCAGGAAGAGGATGAGGTGGCGACGACCGAGTCGAACAGCGCCAGGTAATCGCCGACCGGATCGCCCGCGGCGAGGATCGGTCGCGGCCGGGCACGGCCGGGCGTGAGCCACCAGTTCAGCGCCGCGACCAGCGCCGCAGCGTCGCCGCACGGCACGACGCTGCCGAGCTCGGGACCTGTTACCAGCTCGCGCACCGCGACGCTCGAATCGGTCGCGACCACCGGCGTCCCGACCGACAGCGCCTCGCGCAGCACGCCGGGCACTCCCTCGAAGTCGGAGGCGAGGACCAGGACCGCGGCGCCTTCGATCAGCGGCAGCGGATCGGCGACGTGCCCGAGCAGATGGATCCGGTCAGCCACTTCCAGCGCCGCCGCCTGAGCCGTCAGGGCGGCGCGCTCGGGCCCCTCACCCAGGATCAGCAGCGGCACGTCGCCGAGCTGCGGTAGCGCCGCGATCACCCGGTCCCACCGCTTCTGCGGTACGAGGCGCCCAACGCCGACCAGATAGGTGTGCTCTCGCGACAGCGGGAGCCCAGGGTCAACTACCGAGCGCCCCTGAGCTTCCGCCGGCGCGGGAGTTCGCGAAGGATTGGCGATGACGTGGAGCCGCGACCACGCGATGCCAAGCGTCGCCGCGGCCTCGTCCGCCATCCCGGGCGTCATCGCGACCACATGGTCGAGGAAGGCCGGGTGGAGCCGCAGCCACGCGCGGTAGGCCGGGCCGCCGCGGGTCAGCGTGTTTGACACCTTGCCGGCGACCGGCGGTGCGCGGCGGCCGAGCCGGAGCCGCAGCCAGGCCGCGACCGCGGTATAGTGGTTGCCCGGACAGAACACGACGTCGGGCGCGCGCGCCGCCACGATCGCAGGAAGCGCGCGTGCGAGCGCATGGTAGCGGCGGTCCCCGATCGCCACGACCTCGATCCCCGGCGAGAGCGCGGCGGCGAGCGGGCCCGCCACGTCGCCGGCGACCAGCGTCACCCGCCGCCCGCGCTCCACCCAGCCCGCCGCGAGGCGCAGCAACGCCGCCTCCACGCCACCTCCGTCGAGGTGCTGGACGACCGAGAGGATGTGGGCGGCGCGGGTCATGGCAGTCGCCTGCCATGCTACAGCCGCAATCGCGCGCCAAGGCGCCGGCGCACGCGGGCAGGATGACGGTCGGCGCGATTGGCGGCGGCGGCGAAGCGCTCTATGCTTGCGGCCGGGCCCGCCGTCCGCCGGCGCTTGATGGAACAACCTCTTGAACGGACACGAGATTGCAGGGGCCGGCGCCGGCATCGTGAGCGACGCGCCCGCTCCCCTGACCGCGCCCGTGCTGCCGCCGCCCGGCGAGATCGCCGCGCTGGAGCCGATCGAGCGCATGAAGCGGCGCTGGCCGATGGTGCTGGCGGCCGGGCTGACGCTGCTGATGGTGGCGGGCCTTGCCCGCGAACTGTTCGGGGAGGGGCTAGCCGCGCTCGGCGCGACCGTCCCCGAGCGGCCGGTCTTCTACGTGGCCTTTGCGCTCCTCTACATGTCGCCGCCGACCTTCGACTGGCTGATCTTCCGGCGGCTGTGGGGCTTGCCGCCCGCGGGACTCGCCGCGCTGGTCAAGAAGCGGATCGCGAACGAGGTAGTGTTCGGCTACTCGGGAGAGGCATATTTCTACGCCTGGGCGCGCGCCCGGCTGAAGATGGTGACCGCGCCATTCGGGGCAGTGAAGGACGTGTCGATCCTGTCCGCGATCGCGGGCAATGCGATCACGCTTGCGATGGTCGCGATCGCCCTGCCCTTCGGCAAGGGCCTGCTGACGCCGACCCAGTTCAACACGCTGGTCGGCTCGGTCGCCGTGACGATCGCGATGTCGTTGCCCTTTCTCATCTTCTCGCGCCGGGTTTTCTCGCTCGATCGGGCGACGCTGTGGTGGATCTTCTGGATGCACTGCACTCGGCTTGTGTTCGGGTCGACGATGATCGCGCTCGCTTGGCACTTCGCAATGCCGGAGGTGTCGGTCGGCATGTGGCTGTTCCTGGCGGCCGGCCGCCTGCTGGTGTCGCGCCTGCCGCTCGTCCCCAACAAGGACCTGCTGTTCGCCAATTTCGCGATCCTGCTGATCGGCCAGGGCGAGGCGCTGTCGGAGCTGGTGGCGTTCACCGCGGCGCTCACCCTGCTCGCCCACATCGTGCTGATCGCGGGCTTCGGCCTGCAGGCGCTGGCCGCGCGGGTGCGCGCGTGAGGGTTCGGGGCGTGAGCGTCGCCGCGCTGCTGCTGCTCGCCGCGGTGCCGGTGCAGGCGGTGCCGCTCGGCGAGGACGCGGCCGCCTGTGTCGCCGGCACGGTGCCCGCCATCCAGGTCAGCATCCTGGGGCTGAAGGATCGCACCGGGCGGCTGAAGCTGGAACTCTATCCGGCCAACGAGGGTGATTTCCTGAAGGACGACCGCGACCTGGTCCGCGAGGGCAAGGTCTTCCGCCGGGTTTGGGCGCAGACGCCGGCGGGGGGTGGGAGCGTCCAAATGTGCATCAGGGCGCCCGCTCCCGGCCGCTATGCACTGCTCCTCACCCACGACCGCGACAACCGCAACAAGTTCAACTTCTGGCGCGACGGCGCGGGGTTCCCGAGCAACACCAAGCTCGGCCGCAGCCGCCCCAAGCTCGCGCAGGCGGTGATCGCGGTCGGCGGCGGAGTGACCGGCACCAGCATCCGCGTCCAGTATCTCCGCGGGCTCGGCGGGTTCTCGCCGATCCCGAACTAGGCCCGGCGCGCGGCGCATGCGGATCGTCGACGTCAACGAATTCTACTCGCCGACCGGCGGCGGCGTGCGCACCTATCTCGATCGCAAGATGGGGATCATGGCGGACCTCGGTCATGAGCTGATCGTGATCGCGCCGGGGTTCGAGGATGGGGTGGAGGATCGCCCCGGCGGCGGGCGCATCTTCTGGGTCAAGGCACCGCGGCTGCCGTTCGACCGCAGCTACGGACTCTACTGGCAGGACGCGCCGATCGTGCGGCTGCTCGACCAGCTCGATCCGGATGTGGTGGAGACGAGCTCGCCGTGGCGGCCTGCCTGGACGGTCGGTGCCTGGCAGGGCCGCGCGCTGAAGATCTTCTTCGCGCACAACGACAACATGGCGGCCTACGCCGGGCGCTGGCTGGAAGGCGTCGCCGATCTGCCGACCGTGGAGCGCTGGCTGGCGTTCTACACCCGCTACATGGGGCGGTTCCTGCGCCATTTCGACGCATTCGTCACCAACGGTCCGGCACTCGCGAAGCGGCACGAGCGGCGCGGGCTGCACGTCGATGCCGCCATGCCGCTCGGGATCGATCGCGGCTTCTTCTCGCCCGACCTGCGCGACGAGAGCTTGCGGGTCGCGCTGCTCGGTCAGTGCGGGCTACCCGCGGACGGCAAGCTGCTGCTGGGGGTCGGGCGGCACCACCCGGAGAAGCGCTGGCCGACCGTGATCGACGCGGTGGAGTGCGCGGGCGAGCGGATGCCGATCGGGCTGATGCTGCTCGGCTACGGCGTCGACCACCAGAAGCTCGCGGCGCGGGTGGCGGAGAGCCCGCACATCCGGCTGTTCCGCCCGGTCTACGATCGGCTGCGCTTCGCCCGCATCATGGCGAGCGCGGACGCACTGATCCACGGATCGGACGCCGAGCCGTTCGGGCTGGTCGCGCTGGAGGCGGTCGCCTCCGGGCTGCCGCTGATCGTGCCGAACGAGGGCGGTGCCGCGGAGATCGCGGAGCCGCCGTTCGCCGAGACCTACGCGCCCCGCGACGCGCGCAGTTGCGCCGCGGCGATCGCCCGCCTGTTCGCACGCGAGCCGCGGGTCCTGCGCGCCGCCAGCCTCGCCGCGGCGGACAAGGTGCGCACCGATCAGGACCACGCGGTCGCGCTGATCGACTATTATTCCGGCCTGATCGCGGGCAAGGCGGCGCGGCGGGCAGCGGGCGGCGCGTAGAGCCGCAGCCGTCCGCCGGTGTCGACCCGGCCCCAGCCGCGAGTCACTGCCCAGCGCTCCAGCAGCCGGTCTAGCTCGTCGGTGCCGCTGGCCCATGTCCCCTCCCCGCCCACGAGGATGAAGTCTGGTGGTCGCATCGCGAACGAAGCAGTGAGCCGCGGGTGCGAGACGAGGTGCAGCCGCGCTTCACGCGACGCAGTCACCAACGCGCGGCTGCGGAAGTAGAAGGGGCCGGTCGCGAAGCGGGGGTCCGGGAGGGCATTGTCCGGGAGGAACTGAGGCGACAGCGTTGCCACCGTGCCGCCGACGCTCTGGACCGCAAGCGCCCGGGTCTCGGCCACGCCCACGATCATGCCCGTACCGCTCGTCACGGCAACGATCGATGGCACCAGCCCGATCGCGGCGAAGCCGGCGAACGCCCGGTACCAGCCGCGCGCAGGCGGCAGCCGCTCCAAGCGCAGCGCCAGCATGACGAACAGCGGCGGCAGCGCGGGCAGCAGGTACTGCCGCCAGGTGGGCGAGGGCAGCAGTGCCGAGGCAACCCCCGCGAGCGTCAGCCACGCCAGCAGTGACGGCCGCCCCCAGCGCGCGACCAGCACGAGCGCGAGCAGCGCGGGGCCGAGCGCCAGGAACTTGGCCGTGTCGATCGCCTTGATTGCGAGCCCGAGCTTCCACGCCCGGCCCGTCGCCGCATACCATTCGGCGGGCGCTCGAGCGGGGAAGATCAGTGTGCCAAAGGCGAACCCGTCAGGCGCTGCCGCTGCGAGTGCCGCGACCAGCACGATCGACGGCAGCGCGCCGAGCGCCACGGAGGTGGGACGGTGGCGGTGATGCAGGAGCGCCCAGATGCCGTAGGTCGCGGCGGGCAGCGCGTAGCTGACCTTCGCCGCCGCCGCCGCCGACAACAGCAGTCCGGCGAGCAGCGCGCCGCCCATCGTCCCGTCACCCCGTTCCGCGCGCAGGATCGGCACCAGCGCGACCGCGAAAAGGGCCGCGGGCAAGGCGTCGTTCCGCGCCGTCCCGGCCGAGAACAGCAGGATGTCGCAGGTCGCGAACAGCCCAGCGCACATCGTCGCGGTGCGTTCGTCCACGCCCGCCGTTCGCATCGCCCGCCACGTCGCTGCGACGGTCAGGCCCCCAAGCAGCGCATTGGCGATGCGGAGCGCCGGCCAGGCGAGGTCGAGCGGGCCGAACAGCCACACTAAGGGTGCGAAGGCGAACGGCTGAAGCGGCGTCTGGAGGTAGGCGTAGTCGCGGTAGGGGAGCAGCCCGGCCGCGGTCAGCCGGGCCGCGGCGACATACTGGCTCTCGTCATGGTCGATCCCGCGCATCCACGCGAGCGCCACCAGCACGGCGAGGAGCACCGCGCCCGCGAGCGCCGGCCGGGGCACGGCGATCCGCACGGGCTCAGTCGAGGCTCTTGGACGCCTGCTCGAACATGTCCTTCGACAGCCCCGGCACCGCCAGCAGGCGCTCGAGCTCGGCGCGCATCAGGGCGGCGCGCGCCGGATCGAAGCGCTTCCACCGGCCGAGCGGGGGGAGCAGCTTGGCCGCGGTCTGCGGGTTGAGCTTGTCGAGGGCCAGCAGCTGGTCGGCGAGGAAGCGGTAACCGCGACCCGACCGTTCGTGGAACGCGCGCTGGTTGACCGAGAACGCGCCGACCAGGGCGCGCGCGCGGTTCGGATTGGCGAGCGTGAAGTCGCGGTGCCGTGCCAGCTCCGCGACCGTGTCGGCGGTGTCGTCACGCTGCGACAGCGCCTGCACCTGAAACCACTTGTCGAGCACCAGCGGATTGTCGGAATAGCGATTGTAGAAGATGTCGAGCGCGGCGACGCGTTCGTCGGATGTGCCGCCCGCGAGCGTGACCAGCGCGCCCTGGCGATCGGTCATGTTGTCGGCCCGCTCGAACTGACGAAAGGCGAGCGCGGCGGCATCGTTCGCGCCACTCGCCGCGATGTAGCCAAGCGCAACGCTGCGCAGCCGCCGGTCGCCCTTCGCAGCCGGGCTGTACTCGAAGCGGTTCGCCTCCGTCGCGTCGTAGGCGGCGCGCCACTCGCGCTCGAGCGCGGTGCCGAGCTCGGCGCGCAACGCCTCGCGCGCACGGAAGATCGCATCCGGATCGACCTGCGCCAGCTGGTCGCCGATGAAGCTCTCCGACGGCAGCAGCACCGCTTCCGCGACAAAGGCGTGATCGAGCGCCGCATCGCGAAGGGTGTTGCCGACCGCCTCCACCACCGCGCGGTGGTCCGCCCGGCCGGTCGCGACCGAGAGCACCAGCGTGTCGAGCATCAGCTGCTGCATCGCCTCGTACCGGGCGAACGGATCGTCGTCGTGCGCCGACAGAAAGGCAAGATCTGCGGGGGTGCGCGCGGCGTCGATGATGACCGGCGCGGAGAAGCCGCGGTTGATCGACAGCACCGGCCGCTCGGCAAGGCCGTCGAAGGTGACCTCCGCCGCCGGGTCGGTCAGGGTGACGAGCTGCTCCTCCGTGAGCGCGCGACCGGTCTCGCCGCCGAACAGCTTCAGCCTCAGTGGGAGCACCATCGGCTCCTTGTGCGGCTGCCCCGGGGTTGGCGGCACAGCCTGCGCAAGCGAGAGCTGGGCGCGCGCGGAGCCCGGCTCGTGGCGGAGCTGCGCCGTGACGCGCGGGGTGCCGGCCTGCGTGTACCAGCGGCGGAACTGGGCAAGGTCGATGTCGCCCGCTTCCTCCATGCAGGACACGAAGTCCTCGACGGTCGCCGCCGTGCCATCGAAGCGCTGGAAGTACAGGTCGCTGCCGGCGCGAAAGCGCTGGGGGCCGAGCAGCGTCGCCATCATCCGGATGACCTCCGCCCCCTTGTTGTAGATGGTGGCGGTGTAGAAGTTGCTGATCTCGATATACTCGTCCGGGCGGACCGGGTGCGCGAGCGGCCCCGCATCCTCCGGGAACTGCGCGGCGCGCAGGCCCCGCACGTCCTCGATCCGCTTGACGGCGGCACTGCCCTGGTCGGCGGAGAAGCCCTGGTCGCGGAAGACGGTGAAGCCTTCCTTCAGCGAGAGCTGGAACCAGTCGCGGCAGGTGACGCGGTTGCCCGACCAATTATGGAAATACTCGTGCGCGACGACGGCGGCGATCCCGTCATAGTCGTAGTCGGTCGCGGTATCGGGATCGGCCAAGATGTAGCGGCTGTTGAAAATGTTCAGCCCCTTGTTCTCCATCGCCCCGAAATTGAAGTCGTCGACCGCGACGATGTTGAACACGTCTAGGTCGTACTCGCGTCCGTAGACGTCCTCGTCCCACTTCATCGACGTCTTGAGCGCGTGCAGCGCGTGATCGGTCTTGGCCAGGTCGGCCGCGCGAACCCAGATGCCGAGCTCCACCTCCCGGCCGGACCGCGTGACGAAGGTGTCGCGATTCGCCTGGAGGTCGCCCGCGACGAGCGCGAAGAGGTAGCAGGGCTTCGGAAACGGATCGTTCCACTCCGCCCAATGGCGGCCGTCGTCGAGCAGGCCCGCGGCAACCGGGTCACCGTTGGCGAGCAGCACGGGAAAGCGCTCGGCATCCGCGGCCATGCGGACGTGGTAGCGGCTGAGCACATCCGGCCGATCGGGGAAGAAGGTGATGCGGCGGAACCCTTGCGCCTCGCACTGGGTGCAGAGCAGCCCAGAGCTTGCGTACAGCCCCATCAGCTGGGTGTTGCGCTCCGGCGCGATCACGACCTCGGTCTCCACGAGGTGGGTGTCGCCGGACAGCTGCACCACTAGGTCGCCGTCCTGCAGGTGCCAGTCGGCATTCGCGCCGTCGACCCGCACGGCAAGCGGCTCCAGCCCGTCGCCGTCGAGCACCAGCGCGCGGGCGTGGGTGCCGTTGCGCGCCACTTCCAATGTCGCGCGCACCCGCGTGGCGGCGGGATCGAGATCGACGTCGAGCGTGATCGTCGGCACCAGCCAGTCGGGCACCTGATAGTCGGCACGGCGGATGATTGGGGGTGGTGCGGCGTTGGTGGCGAGGACGTCCATGATGCCGTCCGTATACCCTGTGCGGCACTTGGGCGACTAGCGAATTGCATCGCCGCGGACCGGCCTGCTAGCGAGCCTCCATCACGCTGATTTCCTTGAGGGACCTGATTTGACCAGCATCCGGCTCGCCGCGTCGACGGCGCTCATGCTCCTTGCCCCCGCCGCCGCCGCCGCGCAGCAGCAGACGACCGCGCCGGCGGTCACCACCGCGACCAATCCGGAGCGCAACGCGCGCCTGAACGCCGAGCTGTCGCCTGCCGAGGCCGCGATGAAGGCGCACGTCATGTTCCTCGCGTCCGATGCTATGAAGGGCCGCGACGCCGGCAGCCCCGAGTACGACATCGCCGCGCAGTATGTCGCCTCGCAGTTCTACGCCGCCGGTCTTCGTCCTGGCGGCGACAACGGCAGCTACCTGCAGCAGGTGCCGCTGATCACCGTCAAGGCAAAGGATCAGGGGCGCTTTACCTGGACGCCGGCGGGCGGCGCGGCGACGCCGCTCGTCTTCTGCTCCGATTACGTGCCCGGCACCAATCCGGCAAAGGCCGCGACCAGCGTCAGCGCGGGCGTGGTGTTCGCCGGCTACGGCATCGTTGAGCCGACGATCAAGCGCGACGATTACGCGGGCGTCGACGTGCGCGGCAAGATCGTGCTGCTGTTCGCGGGCGCGCCCAAGAGCTTCCACCCTGAACTGCGCGCGCACTTCGGCAGCGCAGCCAGCAAGCGCCAGATCGCGGAAGCGAAAGGCGCGGCGGGCGTGATCCTGATCGAGGGTCCGGCGAGCGCACGGGCCGGCGGGTTCAAGCGGCTGGCCGAGGGCTATGACCGTCCGCGCGTCACCTGGACGACGAAGGCGGGCAGCGGCTTCGACCCCAGCCCGCGCGCGCCCGCGCTCGGGGCGGTCAGCCAGGCGTTTGCCGCCCGGCTGTTCGGCGCGCGCTGGGCGGCAATCGCCAAGGGCGCGGAGTCGGACGAGACCCGCTTCAAGGCCGTCGCGATCCCCGGCACCATGACCGCCGCGATCAACACCGAGTGGACGCCGCTTCCCTCCTCCAACGTGGTCGGGGTGCTGCCGGGCAGCGACCCGAAGCTGCGGAACGAATATGTCGTGCTCTCCGCGCACCTCGACCACGTCGGGGTCGGCACCGCGGTGAACGGCGACGCGATCTACAACGGGGCGGAGGACAATGCGGTCGGCATCGCCTCGCTGATCGAGGAGGCGAAGAAGTTCAAGGCGAGCGGCCAGGCGCCCAAGCGCTCGATCCTGTTCGTCGCGGTGACCGCGGAGGAGAAGGGGTTGGTCGGCGCCGAGTATTTCGCCAACAATCCCACCGTGCCGAAGGGCGCGATGGTCGCCAACGTCAACCTCGACATGCCGATCATCACCTACAAGTTCGAGGACGTGATCGCGTTCGGCGCGGAACGCTCGACGCTCGGGTCGATCGTCAAGCGCGCGGCGGCAAACATCGGCGTCGGCTTCGGCCCCGATCCGATGCCCGATCAGGGGCTGTTCGTCCGCTCCGACCACTACCGCTTCGTCCAGCAGGGCGTGCCGAGCGTGTTCCTGTGGCCGGGCCAGGCCGGGCCGGGCAAGGCCGCGGTCGAGGACTTCTTCAAGAACCACTACCACAAACCGTCGGACGAAGCGTGGCAGCCGGCGCTCGACTGGAGCCAGGGCGTCCGCTTCATCGACGTGAACTACGCGATCGCGCGCGAGATCGCCGATGGCGCGGAACGGCCGCGCTGGAACAAGGGCGACTTTTTCGGGACGCTGTACGGCGGGTTCGGGGCGAAGTGAGGTGAAACAAGCCCCTCCCTTGCAGGGAGGAAAGTAGGTGCACCTCCTGATCTTCGGCCTGGGCTACGCCGCGTCCGCGATCGCCCGGCAGTTCGCCGCGGCCGGCTGGACGATCGAGAGCACCGGCCGTGCGGGCACGTTGGCCTTTGACGATGACGCAGCCGTGCGGGCCGCGGTCGGCCGGGCGTCGAACATCCTGTCCTCCGTCCCGCCAGCCGACGACCGCGACCCGGTGCTCGACCGCTACGGCGACGTGCTGGGCGGGCGCTGGCTCGGTTACCTGTCCTCGACCGGCGTCTACGGCGATGCGGGCGGCGCGTGGGTGGACGAGACCGCGCCCATCCGCGGCCGCCGCGCGGGGCGCAACGCCGCCGACGCGGCGTGGCTCGCGCGGGGCGCGCGGGTACTGCGACTGCCCGGCATCTACGGCCACGGCCGCTCGCCGCTCGACCGGGTGGCTGCAGGTACCGCCCACCGTACCGGGCTCCGCGATCAGGTGTTCAGCCGCGTCCACGTCGACGACATCGCGCACGGCGTCGCAGCCGCGATCGACGGACCGGCGGGCGCGTTCAATCTAGCGGACGACCTGCCTGCGTCGCAGGACGATGTGGTCGACTATGCCGCCGCGCTGCTCGGCGTGCCACCGCCGCCGATCGTCGCCCTCGACACGCTCAGCCCGGCGGCGCAAGCGTTCTACGGGGAGAACCGGCGCGTCTCGAACCGCAAGGCGGCGCGCGTGCTCGGCTGGCGGCCGCGCTACCCCGACTACCGGTTCGGCCTGCGCGCGGTGAGCGCGGTCACCAGCCCGCCGATCACCAGCAGTGCGCCCGCCGCCGCGAGCGGCGACCAGCGATAGCCCTCGAACAGCGTTGAGAGCAGCATCGCGATCACCGGCACCAGCACGCTGGAATAGGCGGCCTTGGCCGGACCGACCACGCGGATGATCCCGAAGTAGAGCGGAAAGGCGATCGCCGACGCCGCCACCCCCAGGTACACGACGCCCAGCCAGTAGGACGGGCGCGGATCGAACACCGGCGGGCCGACCGTCGCCCAGGCGTACAGCGCGTCGAACAGCGCGCCGAGCAGCATCGCGACGCCGATGGTCGGGATCATCGGGAAGCGCCGGGCAAGCGCGGTCCCCTGCATCACGTTCGCGCAGGAGGCGGAGAGCACCCCCGCGCCGGTCAGCGCGAGCCCGGCGAGCAGCGCGGCGGTATTGCCCGGGTCCGCGCGTACCTCGTGCAGGAACAGCAGCGCGACGCCACACACCGCGATTGCCGATCCAACCAGCAGCTGCGTGCCGAGCCGCTGGCCGAGGAAGAGCCGGCCGAGCAGCGCGTTCGGCACCAGCAGCAGCGCGAACACGACCGCGACCAGGCCGGATGTGATGTACTGCTCCGCCCGGTAAACGAAGTTGAAGTTGCAGACGAACTGCAGCATTCCGAGCGCGGCTGCGAACGCCCATCCGCTCGCGTCGAGCCGCGCGCGCTCGCCCCGCCACGCCGCATAGCCGAGCATCGCCGCGCCACCGACCGCGAAGCGGTAGCTGACCGACCAGCTCGGCGGCACGACGCCCAGTTGCCCGGTGATCACCAGCCAGGTCGATCCCCAGATCAGCGTGACGATCGCAAACGGGATAAGGATGCCCGCGCGCGTCGCCTGCGGGCGATCGGCGGCGTTCACAAGGCGCGGATCGCGTCGGCGAGCGGCCGGATGTCGGCGGCGGTCTGGTTCCAGGAGATCACCAGCCGCGCCTCGCCCACGCCCCAGTCGTAGAAATCGAACCCGGCACCGCGCAGCCGCGCCGCCTCGCCCGCCGTCAGCCGCAGGAACACCTCGTTCGCCTGCACGGCATGGACCAGCCGCGTACCCGCCGCCTCGGCGAGCAGCCGTGCACCGGCGTTGGCCGCGCGGCCGTTCGCCAGCCACAGATCCGAGTCCAGCATCGCCAGGATCTGCGCGGCGAGGTAGCGCCCCTTGGACTGGAGGTGTCCGGCGCGCTTGCGCCGCCGAAGGCTCGCCGCGGCGAGCTCCGGCCGGAAGAACACCAGTGCCTCCGCGTTCATGCCGCCGTTCTTGACGAAGCCGAACGACAGCGCGTCCACCCCTGCCCGCCACGTCACGTCCGCCGGGTGGCAGCCGAGCGCCGCGACAGCGTTGGCGAAGCGCGCGCCATCCATGTGGAGCCCGAGGCCGCGCGCGCGGGCAAGCTCCCCAATGGCCGCGACCTCGTCGGGTGTATAGATCAGCCCGTACTCGGTCGCGTTGGTGATCGAGACCGCATGCGCGGGCACCTGATGCACGTCGCCGCGTATGCCGGCGAGCACACCCGCGATCCCGGCGGGCGTCAGCTTGGCGCCGTCGCCCTCGGCCAGCAGCAGCTTGGCGCCGTGCGTGTAGAACTCCGGCGCTCCCGCCTCGTCGACCTGGATGTGCGCCTCGCGGTGGCAGATCACGCCGCCGTAGGGCGGGCAGAGTGCCGCCAGCGCCAGGCAGTTGGCGGCGGTACCCGTCGGCACCCACAGCACGCGGCACTCGGTCTCGAACAGCTCGGCGAAGCGCCGGTCCAGCGCCGCGCTCCAGCGATCGCCGTCATAGGCGGTGTCGAGCGTATTCGCCGCCGCGAGCGCGTCCAGGACGGCGGGGTGGACGGGGGCGGCGTTGTCGGAGAAGAAGCGCATGGCCGCCGAGTGGCGGGCGGGCGGCGGGGCGTCAACACTCGCGCGTTGCCCGGCGGTGCGGCACAAAGCGCCTAACACCGATCAACCATGGCAACAAAGGCTTACAAACACTCGTTTCCCGGCGCGCGTCAACTTTGGCGAACCGGAGGAAGTCGTGATGAACAGACGGGAAGTCGGCCTGTCGCTGCTCGGCGGCGCAGTGGCCATGGGTGCATCAACCGCCGCGCTCGCCCAGGCGGCGCGCGAGCCGATGTGTGCCGCCGAGCGCGAGCACGCGACCAACACGCTGAAGATCGGCGGTCTCGCGCTTCGCTCGAGCCAGCTTGCGCAGACCAAGGCGAGCGGCGCCAAGGTGAAGGAGTTCGCCGGCTTCGAGGTCGCGGAGCAGACCACGATCGCGCAGATCCTGCGCGAGTCGTCGGGCATGAACCCACCCCCGCCCGACGCGGAGGAGCGCGCGGCCATGGCGCGTCTCACGGCGGCTAACGGCTCCGCCTTCGATGCCGCCTATGTCGCCGCGCAGATCGACGGCCATCAGAAGCTGCTGGCGGTGCAGGAGCGCTACCTGTCCGCCGGCCGCCAGCCGCACATGCGCCACGTCGCGATGCTCGCCCGTGGGCAGATCAAGGAGCACCTCCAGCTGCTCGAGGACCTGCGCGGCAACGCCTGAACGACCGCATCGCCGCCCGGGCCCGAACGGCCGGGGCGGCGATGCTCAGCGCGGTGCGCCGACGATCCGCACCAGCGCGTCGACGCGCTGCCCGGTCGGAAGCGTGCCGTTCGCCGAGAGCCGCCGGGCCGTGTCATCCCAGCGCAGCACAGCGGTGCGCCCGTCCTTGCCGCGGGCGTAGCCGTTGCTGACGCCGTCGTCGTCGTAGAGCGTGAACGTGGCGTCCCGGCCCGGGTAGACGCGGATCGATTCCAGCGGCTGGCGCGTGGCCGTGCTCGGCACCGCTGCTCCCAACGGCAGGATCGATCCTGCGCGGACGTACAGCGGGATTCGGTCGATCGGCGCGGCGGCGGTGATCGACTGTCCGCCGGGATAGCGCTGCTCCGTCCAGTAATCATACCAGTCGGCGCCGGCCGGCAGATAGACCTGGCGGCTGGTGACGCCCTGTTCCGTCACCGGCGCGACCAGCAGCGCCGGGCCGAACATGTATTGGTCGCCGATCGTCGCGACCGTCGGGTCGGCGGGAAAGTCCATGAACAGCGCCCGCATGAACGGCGCGCCGCTGCGATGGGTCTGGTAGCCGAGCGCGTAGAGGTACGGGATCAGTTGGTAGCGGAAGCGGAGGAACGCCGCGAGCACCGGCTCGGCCGCCGCGCCATAGTCCCAGATCGCGCCGCCGCCGGGCCGCTGGCCGTGGATACGCAGCGTCGGCGTGAAGCTGTTGTAGGCGAACCAGCGCGCGAACAGCTCCGGATAGTCGGGGTAGTTGGGCGCGGTCGAGACGGCACCGGCCGGATCGAGCAGCACCGGCCGCGGCGCGGCGGGGCCCGCCGCCGACTGCCACCCGCCCGTATCGCTCGACCAATAGGCCATGCCCGACGCGGTGAAGCCGAGCCCGGCGGGCACCTGCCGCCGCAGCGCCTCCCACGTCGACTGGATGTCCGATGACCAGAACAGGCAGCCGTTCCGCTGCGTGCCGAGATAGGCCGCGCGACACAGGATCATGCTGCGCTTGTCGGGGAAGTCGCGGGCCATCCCGTCGGCGACGGCGGAGGTGTGGAGCAGCGGATAGACGTTGTGGAACCGGTCGCCCGAGCCGATCGAGTAGAACAGGCCGCCCGGCACCAGATCGGGCTCGGTCTCGTCGAGCCAGGTATAATCGAAGCCTTCCGCCAGGATATTGTCGCGCACCTTGCCCCAAAACCACGCGCGCACCGCCGGGCTGGTCGTGTCGAGGAGGGCGCCCGCGCGGTCGCTCCGTTCGGGCAGGCCGTCGACGGTGTTGCCGTCCTTGTCGCGGAGGAACCAGTCCTTGGTGTCGAGGAGGTCGAAGTAGCGGCTCTCCCGCTCGAAGCGCGGCCACACGCTGATGATCGAGCGCATACCCTGCGCGTGGAGCGTGTCGTTCATGCCCCTGGGATCGGGGAAGAAGGTCCGGTCGATGTCGATCTGGCCCATCCGCGTCCAGTGAAACCAGTCGAGCACCATCACGTCGAGCGGGTAGCCGCGCTTCCGGTATCCCGCCGCCACGTCGAGCAGCTCGGCTTGCGAGGCGTAGCGCGCCTTCGACTGGATCAGTCCGAAGGCCGCCTTGGGTGGCAGCGGCGTCGCGCCCGTCAGCCGCGCATAGCCGGCGTAGAGGTCGTCGGCGGTGGCGCCGGCGATGACGAAGAACGAGACGCGCTCGCCGACCTCGCTCTGCCACCGGGTCGCGCTGTGCAGCCCGGGCGACACGGTGGTGACCGATGGATTGTCCCAGACGATCCCGTAGCCTTTGCTCGAGACCATGAAGGGCACGCACACAGTCTCGCCGGCGGGCGCGTCGTACCAGTGCTTGCAGCTGATGGTGCGACCGCGCAGGTCGAGAACACCTTCCTGGTTCTGACCGAGGCCGTAGAAGTGCTCGTCGGCCGCGGCGGCGAAGCGCGCGCCGACGCGAAACGTCTTCTCGCCGTTAACCGTATGCGGCGCCATCTCCCAGCCGGTCATCCTCAGCAGCGGCGACCCGTCCGGCCGGGCAAGCGTCAGCGAGACGCCGGGCAGCGACGGCGCGAAATAGCGCTGCATCTGGGTCGGAGCGCCCGGCCACGGCTTCGCATCGACCGTCACCGTCACGGCGGAGGAGGTGAACACGTCACCCGTCGCATCGCTGCGGTGGCGCCAGCCGGCAGGGTCCGGCTTGCCGCTGATCCCGTAGCCGGGCGCGGCCGTACCGAGCGCCTTGTCGAGCGCGATCGTGACGCGGACGATGTTGGGTCCGTAGGGCTCGACCGAGACGATCGCGCCGTTGCGGTCGACGATCGCCAGCGGCTCGGCGCGCGCGGGCGAGGCAAGGAGGACAGAGCCGGCGATCAGCAGCCCCGCTACCGCTCCGAGCGCCGCGTCAGCGGCGGCCCTGCATCCTGCCCCGATCCACATACGCCGCTCCTGCCCTTGCCAAGGAGGAAGCGTGCCGCGCGGCGCGCGCCGTGGCAATCGCCGGGGCGCTACGACCATGGTCTAGGATGACCGCTCAGCGCGGCTCGTTCTCGTCCTCCTCGGGCGGGCGGCGCTCCTCCCGTTCAGGCGGCTCGTCGCGCGGCCGGTCGCCGCTGGAGCGCACGTCGATGTTGCCGTCGCGGTCGAGCCGCAGGTTGAGACCCAGGCCTTCGACCTCCGCCGCCAGGCCGTCCTCCAGCGCCGGCTCCGCGCCATCGCCGATCCCCTCGATCAGGTTGCCGACCGGATCATCGACGACCGGCGCGCGCGGCGGGGAGACGCCGAGCGCGTCGACCATGAAGTCGCGCCACAGCCGCGCCGGGATGCCGCCGCCCGACAGGCCGGGGTTGGGCGTGTTGTCGTCGTTGCCGACCCAGACGCCGACGACCAGACCGCCCGCGTAGCCGACGAACAGCGCATCGCGCGCGTTCTGGGTCGTGCCGGTCTTGCCGAACGCGGGAACGGAGATCGCGGCCGAGCGGCCGGTACCCCGCTCGATCGAGCGCTGGAGCAGCTCGCGCATGCCGTCGCGCTCACGCTCCCCCATCACGGTCTGCCGTCCGCGAAACCGCTCGATCAGACTGGGCTCGTCCTCCTCGCTCAAGCCCCGCGGCCGCACCGGATAGCTCCCGGCGGCGACCGCGGCATAGGCGCTGGTCAGCTCGAGCAGCGACATGGTCGAGGTGCCGAGCGCGATCGACGCCTCGTTGGCGATCGGCGAGGTGACGCCCAGGTCGCGCGCGACCCGGATCACGTTCGCGACCCCGACGTCCTTGGTCAGCCGCGCGGCGGCGACGTTGGACGATTTGGCAAAGGCGCGCGCCAGCGTGATCTCGCCGGCGTAGCTGCCGCCGTCGTTCCTGGGGCTCCATTCACCGATCGTCACCGGCTCGTCGAGCACGGTGTCCTCCGGCGTCATCCCGCTCCGTAGCGCGGCCAGGTAGACGAACAGCTTGAAGGTGGAGCCCGGCTGCCGCTGCGCCTGCACCGCGCGGTTGAACGGCGACTCCTTGTAGTTCCGCCCCCCGACCATCGCGACCACGGTGCCGTCGGGGCGCATCGCGACCAGCGCCGCCTGTGCCTGGCGCAGCCCGGCGCGCCTCACCGCGCGCTCGGCGAGACGCTGGAGCCGGGTGTCGAGCGTCGTGGTGACGGTGATCTCGTTGGCGATCTCACCCGATCGGTCGCGCGCCTGCGGCAGCACCCAGTCAGCGAAATAGGTGCCGGTCGGCAGCGTCCGGGTCTTCTCGACCCGCAAGCGCGCGGGACCGACGTCGGCTGCCTCGGCGGCGGTCAGATAGCCTTCCTCGCGCATCGCGGCGACCACCAGCTTCTGCCGCGCCCGCGCACCGGACAGGTTGACGGTCGGCGCGAGGCGCGAGGGCGCCTTGACGAGCCCGGCAAGCAGCGCCGCCTGCGCGATCGTCAGGCGAGCAGGCGGACGGCTGAAATAGTGCCGCGAGGCGGCATCGAGCCCGTAGACATTGTCGCCGAAGTAGACGTTCGACAGGTAGCGGCTGAGGATCTCGTCCTTGGTCAGCCACGCCTCCAGCCAAAAGGAGATCATCAGCTCGCGCGCCTTGCGGCCGAAGGTGCGGTCGGACGACAGGAAGGCGTTCTTGGCGAGCTGCTGGGTGATCGTCGATCCGCCCTCGCGCATCCCGCCGGCGCGGAGGTTGTTCCACATCGCCCGCGTGATCCCGCGCGGGCTGACCCCCCAGTGACGATAGAAGCGCCGGTCCTCGATCGCCATGAACGCCTGCGGCACATGCTCCGGCAGCTTGGTCACGTCGACCGGATCGCCGATGATCGCGCCGCGCCGGGCGATCGGTGTCCCGTCGGCGGCGAGCAGCGTGATCGAGGGCGGTGCGGGTGGCTTGAGCGAGCGCGACAAGGGCGCGGTCACCGCCAGCCAGCCGATCGCGAGCACCAGCAGGATGATGAGCGCGCCCGCCACGCGCATGATCCAGCGTCCCCAACGGAAGCGCCGCGGCGGCGGCCCCGCCGGGGGTGGCGGCGGATCGGTGGGGTGCGGCTGCTCGCCCCGTCCGCCCCAGCGCGGATGCTCGAAGCCGCCGAGCGGCTCGTCGGGCGTCTCGGCAGCGTGCCGGTCCGACCGGCTGAACAATGACCCCAGGCTCATCGCGCCTGTATTAGAACCCTAATACGCTGGCCGCAATGCCCTCAGGATTCGAGCTCGATGTCCCAGTACAGCCAGTCGCGCCAGGTATCGTGGAGGTAGTTGGGCGGGAACGACCGCCCATGCTCCTGCAATTGCCAGCTGGTCGGACGGATCGGCTGGACGTGGAGCGGCATCTTCGCCTCGCGCGGGGTGCGCCCGCCCTTGCGCAGGTTGCACGGCGCGCAGGCGGTGGCGACATTCTCCCACGTCGTCCGGCCGCCGTACGCGCGGGGAACCACGTGGTCGAAGGTCAGGTCGCTGTGCGTCCCGCAATACTGACACGCGAACTTGTCGCGCAGGAACAGGTTGAAGCGGGTGAAGGCCGGAAACGCCGACGGCTTCACATACTGCTTTAGCGCGATGACGGAGGGCAGTTTCAGCGCATGGGTCGGGCTGCGCACCTCCCGCTCGTAGTGGGAGACGATGTCGACCCGGTCGAGGAACACGGCCTTGACCGCGGTCTGCCACGGCCAGATGGACAACGGGTAGTAGGACAGCGGCGTGTAATCGGCGTTGAGCACCAGCGCCGGACAACTGTCCGGGTGCCGCATCAGGTCGGGATGGAACATGGACCCCCCTCAACTCACGCCGCCACCCTTTGCCGCACAGGATGACACGCGCATGACAGCATACCCGCGGACTCGCGGTCAAGCACCCGGATGAGCGCGGTCGTCAGCCGCTTCGCGCCGAGCCCCACCGGCAGGCTGCATCTCGGCCATGGCTATTCCGCCGTCCGCGCACACGATCTCGCCCGCGGCGCCGACGGCTCCTTCCTGCTGCGGATCGAGGATATCGACGGGACTCGCAGCCGAGACGAGCATGTCGCGACGATCTTGGACGACCTTCGCTGGCTCGGACTAGACTGGGACGGCCCGGTCGTGCGGCAATCGAGGCGGCTCGGCGCGTACGAGGCCGCACTCGAACAACTGCGCAGGCTGGGCCTCCTCTACCCATGCTTCTGTACGCGCGCGGACATCGCGCAGAGCGCGAGCGCCCCGCACGGCCCCGGCGGCGCGCTGTACCCCGGCACCTGCCGCGGGATCGATGCGGGCGGGCGCATGGCGGAGCCGCACGCCTGGCGGATCGACATGGCCGCCGCGGTGCGCATCACCGGGCCGCTCACCTGGCATGACGCCCGGGCGGGCACCGTTGCGGCCGATCCGCTGGCGCACGGCGACGTGGTGCTCGCCCGCAAGGACGCGCCGGCGAGCTACCACCTGGCGGTGTCGGTCGACGACGCGTGGGCGGGCGTAACCGACGTTGTCCGGGGAGAGGACCTGTTCGCCAGCACCCATGTCCACCGACTGCTGCAGGCGCTGCTCGACCTGCCGACACCGGCCTACCACCACCATCCGCTCCTGACCGATGCCGGCGGGCAGCGGCTGGCGAAGCGCACCGGCGCTCCGTCGCTCGCCGACCTGCGCGCCCGCGGCGAGGACGGGCGTGCGCTGGCGGACCGCTTGCGCGGCACTGGTATCTCGACCGAAAATGCCTAGATTACTGCCATGAACACGTTCCTCGTCCTGCTCCTGATCGCGGCGATGATCGCGACCCTGGTCGCGCTGGTGCGCGGCATTGTCACCTTCCTGAAGACGACGGAGGCAGAGCTGAAAGGCGGCGACGGCCCGAGCGCGTCGGCCCTGAAGTCGAACAAGATGATGCAGTACCGCATTTTCTTCCAGGCGCTGGCGGTGCTGATCGTCGTCGTGCTGCTGTTCGCTGCGGGCCGGACCTGAGCCGGGCAACGTACCGACGCTGAACCAAGCGGTTTAACCCACGTTATGGTGGAGCGGGGCGGACTGCTGATCTAGGTTGCGTCTCATTGGCCAGCGCGGTGTGGGCGAGGGAGAACAACCGGTGTCGACTCGTCCTGCTTCCCAACCGGCGTGCGACCTGCTGAGCGAGCGGTTCGCCGCCGTCCGCGCGCTGACGGAGGCGCTCGTCATGCAACTCTCCGACGCGGACGCCACCGTGCAGTCGATGCCCGATGCGTCGCCGGCCAAGTGGCACCTGGCGCACTCCAGCTGGTTCTTCGAGACGTTCGTGCTGCGCGATTACGTCGCCGTCTACACCCTCCACGACGAGCGCTTTCCGTTCCTCTTCAACAGCTATTACGAGGCGGAGGGCAGCCGCCACGCCCGCGCCGCGCGCGGGCTCATCACCCGCCCGACATTGGCGGAGGTGATGGCCTACCGTGCCGGAGTCACGGCGGCGGTGCTCCGCGCGCTGCCCGACCTGCCGAATGAGGCAATCGCGCTGGTCGAGCTCGGCTGCCATCATGAGGAGCAGCATCAGGAACTGCTCGTCACCGACCTGCTTCACCTGTTCTCCTGCAACCCGCTCGAACCCGCCGTCTGGGCGCCCGCCCCCAAGCAGCCGGTCGCCGTACCGCCCCCGATACGCTGGATCGAGGGCGCTTCCGGGATCGTCGAGATCGGTCACGACGGCCGCGGTTTCGCTTTCGACTGCGAGGGCCCGCGTCACGCCACGCTGTTGGCGGCCCACGCGCTCGCCGACCGGACCGTCACCAACGGCGAGTGGGCCGCGTTCATCGCCGACGGTGGCTACCGGGAGCCGCGCCACTGGCTGGCGGACGGCTGGGCCTGGGTGCAGGCGGAGGCGATCACCGCTCCGCTCTACTGGCGCGAGGGTGACGGCCGATGGACCCGCTTCGGCCTCGACGGACGCCGCGCGATCGATCCGGCGGCACCGGTCACCCACGTCAGCTTCTACGAGGCGGATGCCTATGCCAGCTGGGCCGGCGCGCGCCTACCGACCGAGCCCGAGTGGGAGGCCGCCGCGTCTGCCCACGATCCGCACGCCGGCAACTTTCTCGACAGCGGTGGCGCCGTAGAGCCGCGCCCTTCGACCAGTGGCCCCGCCTTCTTCGGCGACGTGTGGGAGTGGACCGGCAGCGCCTATCGCCCCTACCCCGGCTTCGTGGCCGCCGCCGGCGCGGTCGGCGAGTACAACGGCAAGTTCATGAGCGGACAATTCGTGCTGCGCGGCGGCAGCTGCGCAACGCCGCGCGGGCATGCGCGCGCGAGCTACCGCAACTTCTTCTATCCCCACCAGCGCTGGCAGTTCACCGGCGTCCGGCTGGCCAAGGACATCTGACATGCTGAAGCAGGAGGCCGAGGACGGTCAGGCGAGTCTGGCCGACCCGCAGTTCCGCAGCGACGTGCTGACCGGGCTCGCCCTGCCGCAGCGCGCGATCCCGGCGCGCTGGTTCTATGACCGGCGGGGATCCGAGCTGTTCGAAGGAATCACAGCGCTGCCGGAGTATTATCCAACCCGCACGGAGATCGCGATCCTGCGGGATGTCTGCTCCGCCCTCGCGGCCCGCGTGCCCGCGGGTGCGGCGGTGGTGGAGTTCGGCTCCGGCTCTTCGACCAAGACGCCGCTGCTGCTCGGCTGCCTCGCACCCGCGGCGTACCTGCCGGTCGACATTTCCGGTGACTTCCTGCGCGAGAGTGCGGGCCGGATCGCCGCGGACTTCCCGGGCGTGCAGGTGACCCCGATCGAGGCGGACTTCACCCGCCCGCTGAAGCTGCCCCCCGCCGTCGCCGACCTGCCGAAGCTTGGCTTTTTTCCCGGCTCCACCATCGGCAACATGCTGGCGGTCGGCGCGGTCGACCTGCTCCGCTCGATGCGGGCGTCGCTCGGCGACGCCGCACTGCTGCTGATCGGGATTGATCGGATCAAGCCGGTCGAGGTGCTGATCCCGGCCTACGACGACGCGCAGGGCGTGACCGCCGCCTTCAACCTCAACCTGCTGCACCGGATCAACCGCGAGCTCGGCGGCACGATTCCGGTCGACGCCTTTCGCCACCGCGCGCTCTGGAACGACGACCGCGCGCGGATCGAGATGCATCTGGAGGCGAGCCGCGATGTCGCCTTCGAGGTCGACGGCCGACCTTTCTCGATCGGGGCGGGCGAGACGATCCATACGGAGAACAGTCACAAGTACGGCCCGCGCGACGCCCGCCTGCTGCTGCGCGGGGGCGGCTGGACGCCCGTCGCCGAATGGACGGACGCGGAGGACAAGTTCGCGCTGATCCTGGCCGAAGCGCAGCCGGAGCGAAGCGCGCCGTAGCAATTCGTCACCCCAGCGAAGGCTGGGGTCCATGTCTGACAGTGCAAGGTGTTATCGTCCGGCCCAGGACGAAACAGACATGGATGCCAGCCTTCGCTGGCATGACGGGGTGCTCTAAGCCACTCCCGCCACCAGGCTTGCCCGCAGGCCGACGCCTGGCGACGCATAAGTAACGCTCGATTGCAGGCTCTGCGCCATCGCTCGGACCAGCTTGGTGCCAAGCCCCGTGCCCTTCGCCGCGGCGCCGGGGATGAGGCCGACGCCATCGTCCTCGACCGCAAGTTCGAACCGGTCCTCGCCCTGGCGGCGCAGCGCGACGCGGATCTCGCCACCGGTGCCCTCGCCATAGGCGTATTTGCACGCGTTGCTGACCAGCTCGTTGACGATCACGCCGACCGAAACCGCGCGGTCGGTCGGGAGCCGCAGCGGCTCGCTCGTCACCAGGATGCGGTGGTCGCGCGACGTCGCCCAGGTCTGCGCGAGCTCGTCGACCAGCGCCGCCAGATACTCGGCCATCTCCACCCCCTCGACGTCATTGGACGTGTAGAGCCGGCGGTGGACCTGCCCGATCGCGTCGATGCGCAGCTGGGTGTCCTTGAGCGCCGCCTTAGCCGCGCCTTCGGGAAGAGCATTCGACTGGAGCGACACGAACGCCGACACGAGCTGGAGCGAGTTGGCGACGCGGTGATTGACCTCGCGCAGCAGCGCCTCCAGCCGGGCGTTGGATGCGCGCAGCTCCTCCTCCGCCCGGTCCTTGGCGCGGGCGAGCTGCACCTTTTCCAGCGTATTGGTGATCGCCGCGGCGAACAGGTCGAAGAAGTCGTCGCCGACCGTCTTCACGACATAGTCCGCAGCGCCCGCCTTCATCGCGGCGATCGCGATGCGGCCTTCCTCCGAGCCGGTGACGTAAATGACGGGCGGTGCATCCGGCAGCGCGCGGAGCCGCTCCAGCGTCTGCAACCCGTCCATGCCGGGCATGTAATGGTCCACCGCCACCAGATCGAACCGTTCGGCCATCGCCATGGCGAGCCCCTCCGCGCCACCATCGGCGAGGCTGACCGCAAAGCCGCGCCGCGTCAGTCCGCGCTCTGCCAGGCGGCGCAGCGCGGCGTCGTCGTCGATGTAGAGGACGCGCGGGGCGCCGGCGGTCATCAGTCCTCCTGATCCGGAACCTGGATCACCGACAGGAAGAGGCCGAGCTGGCGGATCGCCTGGGCGAAGTTCTCGTAGTTGACCGGCTTGGTGATGTAGACGTTGCAGCCGAGGTCGTAGCAGCGCTGGATCTCCACCTTGTCGTCGGTGGTGGTCAGCACCACGACCGGCGTGCGGCGCACGGCCGAACCCTCCGCCTTGACCCTGGCCAGGATGTCGGTCCCGCTCATGTCGGGCAGGTTGAGATCGAGCAGGATCAGCGCCGGGCCGTTCAGCGCCGGCCCGGTCGCATCGTTGAACATGTAATCGAGCGCGGTGGTGCCGTCGGTGAAGTGACGGATCTCGTTGGAGATGCCGGCGCGGCGGATGTTCTTCTCGATCAGCCGGGCGTGACCCTCGTCATCCTCGATCATCACGATGGTGACGGACTGGTGCGCGTTCATGTCGTTAATCCTGAGGTGTCCGAAAAGCGGAGCGGCAGGTTGATGCGGAACGTCGCTCCCTGCCCGAGCACCGACTCGACGTCGATGGTCCCGCCGAGGCGATAGGTCAAGGCGCGGACATGGGCCAGGCCGATGCCCTCGCCCGGCTGGTCCTGCGTGCCCGATCGCCGGAACAGGTCGAACACGCGGGCGTGATCGCGCGGGTCGATGCCGCGGCCATTGTCCTCGATCTCGAAGATCGCGCGACCGCCGGCCTCGCGCCCGCGCACCTGGATGCGGCCGGCGCGCGCGGGATCGAGGTACTTGACCGCATTCTCGATGACGTTGCCGAAGACCTGCTCGATCGCCAGCCGGTCGCTGGTCAGCCGCGGCAGGTCCGGCGCGATCGTGATCGTCGCCCCGCGCTCGTCCAGGCGGTGCTGGAGCGTCGCGACGATGCTGGCGAGCAGAGCCGCCATGTCGAGCGGCTCGGGGGTGATCGTCCGGCGCCCCTCGCGCGACAGCTTCAGGATCGCGTTGATCAGCCGGTCCATCTTCGCGGTCGAGGTGCGGATGAACCCGATTGCCTCCGGCAGGTCTTCGCGCGCGGCGAAGCGGGCCTCGTCGGTCACGATCTCGGGTGCGGTCGCCTCCGCGCGGTCAACCAGCTCGGCCATCGCCCTGGTGCCCGTCTCCAGCTCGGCGGTGAAGCCCATGACGTTGACGAGCGGCGAGCGCAGGTCGTGGCTGACGATGTACGCGAAGCGCTGGATCTCATCGTTGGCGCGGGTCAGGTCGGTGGTCCGCTCCGCGACCTGGTCCTCCAGCGTGTCGTTCAGCTCCTGCAACCGCGCGCGCGATTGTCCGAGATCGCGCGTGTAGCGCAGCACGGTGAGGAAGGAGACGGCGGCGATCCCGACCACCAGCACGCCCGCGAGCGCCAGCAACGCCAGGAACGCGGTGGCGCTGACCGCCTGATCGTTGGTGCGGATGGTGAGCAGGCGCTCCTCCTCGGCCCGCATCGCCCGCAGACGCATGCGGATCGCCCGCATGCTGAGGACCGTTTGGCCACGGCTGAAGCCGACGATCGCCTCCGCCAACTGGCCGCTCTGGACCAGAACGATCGAGCGGTCGCGGTCGGCGGTCACGCGGTCGAGCAGCCGTCGTACCCGCGCCGCCGCACGCTGCTGGCGCGGGTTGTCGGCGGCCAGCGCCTCGATGCGGATGAGCTGCGGGTAGAGGGCGGCTGCGTTCTCGCGATAGGTCTGGAGGAACAGCGGTGCCGGATCGAGAATGAAACCTCGCCGCGCCGTCTCCGACTGCTCTAGCAAGATCTGGAAGGCCGCGATCGATTCGCGCACTTGATAGGTATGGTCGACGAGCGCGTTGTAGCGGGCGGACCGTTCCGTGCTTTTCCAGGTCGCGACCCCCGCCGCGATCAGCGCTACGAAGCCGAGCGCCAGCGCCGCCAGCAGCAGCCGGCGGAACGATCGCGCATCGTCGCGAACATGGACAAGGGCCCTGAGTGGCACGCCGCGTGCCATAGGCGAACCATGCGAGAGCGCAACGATTACCGCTCGTGGGCTACAGCAACAGCTCCTGCGCGCTCGCCCGCCCGATCTCCCCGCCGCCGCGCCGACGTGCCAGCTCGGTTTCGGCCGTGAATCGCACGTCGGGGTCGCGGTCGGTGAGGAATCCGGCGAGGCTCTCGTTGGTGATCTCGCGCCAATCCTTGCCGCGCTCCGCCCCGAAACGAACCCGCGGCAGCAGGCCCGGCGCATCCGACCACTCGATCAGCTGGGCGACACTCGCTTCGTTCAGCTGGTCGCGCAGGTGATGCGCGGTGACATAGGCGTCGGGGAAGGCGCGGTGCGCGGGTAGCCCACGCTCATGAACCAGCCCGGCGGGCTTGCGCCAGTACCTGAGCATCTGGTTGGAAAAGCCGGGCGAGTCGGGCCACAGGCGCAGCGCGCACTTCCAGGTGCAGATCCACTTGGCGCCGCGGGTCAGCGCCGCCGTGCAGAACTGCTCCTCGAACGCGGCGCGGTGGGCGGCCAGCGCAACCCGGCGCGGGTAGGGGTCCAGGATCGGACGCGCGACGTCGTGCCACTGGCGCGCGTCCGCCACGTCCTCGTCGCGGATGTGGTGGACGGCCATGGTGAGCGGCGGGATCGCGCGGTTCGGGTTGACCAGGACGTGCCCACCCTCGCCCTCCAGCTCCCAGCGACCGTCGGGCTGCAGCGCGACGTCCTGCCAGCCGATCTCCACCACCTGATGCGCTGGCGGCGCACTTCCGGTGGTCTCCAGGTCGATGACACGGACGATGCTGGGCGTGGGTCGCATCCCGCCTATGTGGGGCTTCAGACGCGAAGAAGGAAGTAAGTGGTTCAGAGAAGGCGCTAAGGCGCGAAGCAGGTGGGCGGCGGATAGCCGCCCGCTCGCGCCGTCAGGCGCCTTCAGGATTGATCGCGCAGAGACGCAGAGACGCAGCGAAGTTCCGATCAGCGACGATGAGAGCTGCCGCGTACCTGCTAACAGGCTATCTCTGCGTCTCCGCGTCTCTGCGCGAATCATCTTCGCGCCTTCGCGCCTTCGCGTGAACCAACCTTCCTCCGTCAGGTCGCAGTGGCGTATCAGTGCGCCGCCTGCGGCCCGCGCTCCAGCCCGCTCGCCGCCAGCTGCGCGTCGATCTGGGCCATCAGTCGGTCGAGACCGGCCTGATCCTTCGCCTCGGCGCGGGCGACCAGCACGTCCTGGGTGTTGGAGGCGCGCAGCAGCCACCAGCCGTCGGCGGTGTTGACGCGCGCGCCGTCGGTGCGGTTCACGTCGGCGCCTTCCTGCTCCAGCCGGTCGAGCACTTCCTCGACCACCGCGAACTTGCGGCTCTCGTCGACCTGGAAGCGCATCTCGGGCGTGTTGACCATCGCCGGCATCGCATCCTTCAGCTCGGTCATCGACTTGCCGGTGACATGGACGGCATTGATCAGCTGGACGGCGGCGTACTGCGCGTCGTCGAAGCCGTAGTAATCCTGCGCGAAGAAGATGTGCCCGGACATCTCGCCCGCGAGCGGCGCGCCGGTTTCCTTCATCTTGGTCTTGATCAGGCTGTGGCCGGTCTTCCACATGAGCGGCTCGCCGCCCAGTTCCGCGATCCGGTCGTACAGCATCTGCGACGCCTTCACGTCGGCGATGATGGTCGCGCCCGGCTGCTTCTTGAGCACCGGCACCGCCAGGATGGAGAGCAGCTGATCGCCCCAGACCACGCGGCCCTGCCCGTCGATCGCGCCGACGCGGTCGCCGTCGCCGTCGAACGCCAGCCCGAAATCGAGGCCCTTGTCGGCGACCAGCTGCTTCAGGTCCGCGAGGTTCTTCTCCTCGGTCGGGTCCGGGTGGTGGTTCGGGAAAGTGCCGTCAATGTCGGTGAAGAGCGTGTGGTGCTCCCCGGGCAGCAGCTTGACGAGCTTCTCGATGACCGTTCCCGCCGCGCCGTTGCCGGCGTCCCAGCCGATCTTGTAGGTGCCGCCCGCGTAGCCCGCGAACAGCCGGCCGACGTAATCGTCCTCGATGTCGGCGTCGGTGACGGTGCCCTCACCCTCGTCCCAGTCGCCCTCGGCGGCCATCTTGCCCAGCTGCTGGATCTGCTCGCCGAAGAACGGCTTGTGCTGGAGCACCATCTTGAAGCCGTTGTAGTCGGCCGGATTGTGGCTGCCGGTGATCTGGATACCGCCGTCGACCTCCAGCGTCGCTTCCGCATAGTAGAGCATCGGCGTCGGGCCGAGCCCGGTGCGCACCACATCGACGCCGCTCGTCGTCAGCCCCTCGACCAGCGCCGCCTCCAGCGTCTCCGACGAGACGCGGCCGTCGCGGCCAACCGCCACCCTGGTGCCGCCAGCGCGACGGACGATGGTCGCGAAGCCGCGGCCGATCGCGCGCGCATCGTCCGGCCCGAGCGTCTTTCCGACGATGCCGCGGATGTCGTACTCGCGCAGCGACGTGGGGTCGAACTGGTGCGTCAAATTGGCCTCCGTGGAAATGCTCGCCACACAAAGCCTGTGGCCGCGGTTGGTTGCACGTACGTTACGAGGACGCCCGCTTGAGCAGCTGGTCGCGCGCGGCGTTCAGCTGTCGGGTAAGCTCGGCCGATCCGCCGCGGTCGGGATGGGTGGCGGTCACGAGCCGGCGATGCGCGGCGCGAATCTCCTCCGCACTCGCGCCCGCCCCGATCCCGAGCACCTCCCGCGCCCGCGCATCGTCGGGCGCAGCCACCGTGCGCTGCTGGTGCGGCGCGGGCTTGCGAATGCCGTGCCACAATCGCCACACGCCGTACGCGACCAGCGCGGCGATCAGCAGCTTGAAGATCATGCGGCAAACATCGGCAGCGCAGGCTCGGGCAGCGCCAGGCCTGACAGCATCTCGCGCAATTCCTGCCGTGCGGCGACGTGACCCAGGCCCATGCCGCCGAACTCCTTCGAATCGAGCATGGTGAGTCCCTGCGGGAAAAGCTCGCGGTAGATCACGCGTTCACTGAGGCCCGGAATGACGCGGAAGCCGACGCGCTTGGACAGTTGCTCGATCGCCTCGGACACGCGGCGCATGTTCTTGGCCTCGACGTACTGGAGGCGGTTGCGCAGCACGACCCAGTCGATCGTCGCGCCGTCGGCCCGCGCGCGGGTCTTGCGCGCGTCCCAGATCAGCTCGGAGTAGAAGGACGGGCGCGTCACCTTGAACGTGTCCGGATCGACCTGGCCGATCAGGTCGAAGTCGACAAAGCTGTCGTTCATCGGCGTAACCAGCGTGTCGGCGTTGGTGGCCGCGAGGCGCGCGAACTTGTCGTCGCGGCCCGGCGTGTCGATCACCAGATAGTCGGCGCCCGCGCTCAGCCGGTCGAGCGTCTCGGCGAAGTAGTCGTCACTCTCGCCGTCGTGCGTCGCGTGCACAGGCGTGACCAGCGGCCGTCCCGTGCGCTTCACCGTCGCCGCGCGATTGTCCAGGTAGCGGCCCATCGTGCGTTGGCGATGGTCGAGGTCGAACGCGGCCACCCGCGCGCCGCGCGTGGCGAGCGCGATGGCGACGTGAACGGCCGTCGTGGACTTGCCCGTTCCGCCCTTCTCATTGGCGAAAACAATGACGTGGAGGTTGTTCGATAGCTCGGCCACCGTGGCGACCCATCCCCTTGTTGATCGATCGTGGCCCGGCCCGTAAAGGCCGCGCTCCCGCTTCTACCCAAGGCTCCGCAGCCGTGCAAACCATCCGTCACCTGCCCGATCTGCGCGCCGCGACTGCCGCGTTCCGGGCAGCGGGAGAGACCCTCGCGCTGGTGCCGACGATGGGGGCGCTCCACGCCGGGCACCTGGCGCTGGTGGCGGAGGCGCGCCGCGCGGCGAAGCGCGTCGCCGTGTCGATCTTCGTCAATCCGCGGCAGTTCGGGGCGAACGAGGACCTTGGCCGCTATCCCCGAAGAGAGGCCGCCGACGCGCGACTGCTGACGGAGGCAGGTGCGGACCTGCTGTGGCTGCCGGGACCGGAGGAGATGTACCCGGCGGGGTACGCCACCAACATCTCGGTCGGCGGAGTCAGCGAAGGCCTCGACGGCGCTGCCCGCCCCGGCCACTTCGACGGAGTCGCGACCGTCGTCACGAAGCTGTTCAACCAGGTCCAGCCGAACGTGGCGCTGTTCGGCGAGAAGGACTTCCAGCAGCTCGCGGTGATCCGCCGCATGGTGATCGACCTGAACTTGGCCGTCGAGATCGTCGGGGTGCCGACTCAGCGCGAGGACGACGGCCTCGCGCTCTCCTCACGCAACGTCTACCTCTCGCCGGAGGAACGCGTGAAGGCGGTGGCGCTGCCCCGCGCGCTCGGGAATGCGGCGGAGGCGATCGCCAAGGGGCAGGCGGTGGAGGAGACGCTGGCGGCCGCGCGCGAGGCTCTCGCAGCGGCCGGATTCAGCGTCGACTATGTCGAGCTGGTCGACTCGGCAACGCTCGGCACGCCTGTGCCGAGACACCCCCGTCGCCTGCTCGCCGCCGTGCGGCTCGGCAGCACCCGGCTCATCGATAATATCGCGGTAAACGCATTAGCTTAAGGGCGTTAACCATTCTCCAACACTTCGCCGTCATTCGTGCACCTACCCGAACAGAGGTGGGTCATGGGCAGCAGTCTGAAGAGTGCGACGTTTCTGATGGAAAGCCGGCTGCGCGATGCGGCGCGGGGCAATCCGTCAGCCTATTATGATCTCGGCATGGTCTACTCGTCGGGCGCCGAAGGCGTCGACGTCGACCTGATCGAGGCGCACAAATGGTTCAACCTGGCGGCGATCGCCGGCAACGAGCGCGCGCAGGAATGCCGCGCCGAGATCGCCGACGAGATGAGCGCCCGCGAGATCATCCAAGCGCAGAAGGCGGCACGCGCCTGGCTCCAGATTACGACGCGGGCAGCTGCGTAAGCCACCCCGTCATGCCAGCGAACGCTGGCATCTCAAGCCACGCACCCCGTCCTCGCGGCCAGCGACCCCCGCGTCCGCCGGGGTGACGATCAGGCCTTTGCCGCCGTCTTCGGCGCGGCCTTCTTGGCCGGCGCCTTCTTCGGCGCTGCCTTCTTCGCGGCCGGCTTCTTCGTCGCCGCCTTCTTCCCCTTCTTGACCGGCGCAGCGGCCGCCCGCGCGTCTATCAGCTGGGCCGCCTCCTCCAGCGTCAGCGCCTCGGGCGTGATCGACTTGGGCAGGGTCGCGTTGGTCTCGCCGTCGGTGACATAGGGCCCGTAGCGCCCCTCCATCAGCTTGATCTCGGCGCCGGTGCGCGGGTGTGGCCCGAACTCCTTGAGCGGTGCGCGCGCCGCTCCGCGCTGCGGCCGTCCGCCACCAGCCGCAGCCTCCGCCAGCTTGACTACCGCCGCGTTCATGCCCGTTTCGAACACCTCCGCCGTCGAGGTCAGCCGCGCGTACTTGCCCGCGTGCGCCAGATACGGACCGTAGCGACCGATCGAGGCGGTGATCGGCTCACCCGATTCGGGATGCGTGCCGACCGTTCGCGGCAGGCTCAAGAGCTTAAGCGCCCAATCGAGATCGAGCTCGCCGATGTCCTTGGGGATGGAAGCGCGCTTCGCCTCCTTGCCCTCGCCCAGCTGGATGTACGGTCCGAACCGTCCGGACTTGCGCTCGACAGGCAGACCCGTGTCCGGATCGTTGCCAAGCGTCTCGTTTTCCGACTGAGCCTCACCGTCACCCCCACCCTGGCCGAAGCGGCGGGTGTACTTGCACTCAGGGTAATTGGAGCAGGCGACGAATGCCCCGAAGCGTCCGCCCCTGAGCGCCAGGCGACCGTCGCCGCAGGCCGGGCAGGCCCGCGGGTCGCTGCCGTCCTCCTTGGGCGGGAACAGATACGGCTCCAGAAACTGGTCGAGCGCGGCGGTCACCTCGCTCGGCTGGCGCTCCTTCACCTCCTCCGTCCGCGGCTTGAAGTCGCGCCAGAAGGCCTCGAGCACCGTCTGCCACTCGGCGCGGCCGCCCGACACGTCGTCCAGCTCCTCCTCCAGCTCGGCGGTGAAGTCGAACGAGACGTATTTCTCGAAGAACCGCTCCAGGAACGCGGTCAGCAGCCGCCCGCTCTCCTCCGCGAAGAATCGGTTCTTCTCGACGCGGACGTAGCTGCGGTCCTTCAGCACCTGGATGATTGAGGCGTAGGTCGACGGGCGCCCAATGCCCAGCTCCTCCAGCCGCTTGACCAGCGATGCCTCGGAGAAGCGCGGCGGCGGCTGGGTGAAGTGCTGCTCCGACGCGACGCCCTTCTTGGCGGGCGCATCGCCCGCTCGGAGCTGCGGCAGGCGGCGGCCGTCCTCACCCTCGGCGTCGTCCGCTCCTTCCTCGTAGAGCGCGAGATAGCCTGGGAAGAGCACCACCTGTCCAGTCGCGCGCAGCCCGGTGCGGCCGGTGCCGTCCTCCAGCTCCACCGCGGTGCGCTCCATCCGCGCCGCCGCCATCTGGCTGGCGAGCGCGCGCTTCCAGATCAGCTCATAGAGCCGCGCGTGATCGCCCGCGCCGACCCGGTCCTTGCCGAAGTCGGTCGGGCGGATCGCCTCGTGCGCTTCCTGCGCGTTCTTGGCCTTGGTCTGATACTGGCGCGCCTTCTCGGGCACGTACGCGCCCGAGTAGCGGTCGACGACTGCCTTGCGTGCGGCGTCGATGGCGCTGCCGTCCATCTGGACGCCGTCGGTCCGCATGTAGGTGATCGCGCCGTCCTCGTAGAGGCCTTGCGCCACCCGCATCGTGTGGCTCGCCGAGAAGCCGAGCTTGCGCGCGGCCTCCTGCTGCAACGTGGAGGTGGTGAAAGGCGGTGGCGGGTTGCGCGTCGCGGGCTTGGTCTCGACGCTCGCGACCGAGAAGCGGCCGGCCTCCACATCCGCCTTGGCGCGTGCGGCCGTTCCCTCGTCGCCGATCGACAACCGGTCGAGCTTCTTGCCCTCCCACGTCGTCAGCCGCGCCTGGAAAGGTGTGCCGTCATGCTCGAACTCGGCGGTGACCGACCAGTATTCCTGCGCGCGGAATGCCTCGATCTCGCGCTCGCGATCGACGATCAGGCGTAGCGCGACCGACTGGACACGGCCGGCCGACTTGGCGCCCGGCAGCTTGCGCCACAGCACCGGCGACAGGGTGAAGCCGACGAGATAGTCGAGCGCGCGGCGCGCCCGGTACGCGTCGATCAGGTCGGTATCGAGCTCGCGCGGCTCGCCCATCGCCTTCAGGATGGCGGGCTTGGTGATCGCGTTGAAGGTGACACGCTCGACCTCCTTCGGCAGCGCCTTCTTGAGCCGCAGCACCTCCTGCACGTGCCAGCTGATCGCCTCCCCCTCGCGGTCGGGGTCGGTCGCCAGGATCAGCCGGTCGGCCTTCTTCGCCTCGTCGGCGATGGCCTTCAGCTGCTTGGACTTGTCGGCGTACGGCTCCCACTCCATCGCAAAGCCCTGGTCGGGATCGACGGAGCCGTCCTTCGCCGGCAGATCGCGGACATGGCCGTAGGAGGCGAGGACGCGGTAGTCCTTGCCCAGGTACTTCTCGATGGTTTTCGCCTTGGCGGGCGATTCGACGATGACGAGCTGCATGGGGGCCTTAGCTAGGGAGCCTTACGTGTACGCGCGAGGGTGGCGGGCTCTTTACCGTAGCGTCAAGCCGCCAGCTGCGCCTTCAGTCCGTCGATCACGAATTGCGCGGCGAGCGCGGCCAGTAGCACACCGAGCAGGCGTGTGATCACCGCCTCGATCTTGGCGCCCAGCACCCGCATGATCGGACCGGCGGCAAGCAGCGCAACAAGCGTCAGCGCAAGGATCGTCGCCATTGCAGCGAGCACGATCAGCGACGAGGCGAGCCCCTGCGTCCTGGACATCAGCAGCATGACGCTGGCGATCGATCCCGGCCCCGCGATCATCGGCATCGCCATCGGGAAGATGCTGACGTCCTCCACCTCCGGCGTGTCGATGATCTTCTGCGCGCGGTCCTCGCGCCGCTGGGTCCGGCGTTCGAACACCATGTCGAGCGCGATCAGGAACAGCATGATCCCGCCGGCGATGCGGAACGCATCGAGCCCGATGCCGAGCGCGTGGAGCAGCGATTCGCCGAACAGGGCAAAGACGAGCAGGATCAGCGAGGCGACCACCACCGCGCGCACAGCCATCGCGCGGACGTGCGCGGCCGAGGCGCCCGCGGTCAGCCCGGCGTAGATCGGCGCGCAGCCGGGCGGATCGATGACGACGAAGAAGGTGATCAGCGAGGAGACGAAAAGCTCGAGCACCTGCGTCAGATCGCCCGCTCGTCCAGCGGCACGCCGGCGGCGCGGTGCGCGGCGACCAGCGTGTTGCGCAGCAGGCAGGCGATCGTCATCGGTCCGACGCCGCCCGGCACGGGTGTGATCGCACCGGCGACGCTTGCCGCGCCGGCGAAGTCGACATCGCCGACCAGCCCTGCGTCCGTTCGGTTGATACCGACGTCGATCACCGTCGCGCCGGGCTTGATCCACTCACCCTTGACGAACTGCGGTATCCCGACCGCAGCGACCACGATGTCCGCGCGGGCGACGTGCGCGGCCAGGTCCTGCGTTCGCGAGTGCGCGATCGTCACCGTTGCGCTCGCCCGCGTCAGCAGCGCCGCCATCGGCTTGCCGACGATGTTGGAGCGGCCGATCACCACCGCGTCCTTGCCCGCGACCGAACCCAGCCGCTCCTCCATCAGCAGCAGGCAGCCGAGCGGGGTGCACGGCACGAACCCCGGCAGCCCGGTCGCGAGCCGCCCGGCGTTGACCGGGTGAAAGCCGTCGACGTCCTTGTCCGGGCTGATCCGGAGCAGCACCGCGCTCTCGTCGATGTGCCTGGGCAGCGGCAGCTGGACCAGGATACCGTCGACCGCCGCATCGGCGTTGAGCGCGTCGACCAGCGTCAGCAGCTCGGCTTGCGGCGTGTCGGCGGGCAGGCGATGCTCGAAACTCGCCATACCGGCGGCGAGTGTCGCCTTTCCCTTGGAGCGGACATAGACCGCCGACGCCGGATCCTCGCCGACCAGCACCACCGCTAGGCCGGCCTTGCGGCCGGCGGCCTGCTCGAATGCGGCCGCATGCAGCGCCACGCGCTCCCGCAGCCGCTGCGCGGCCGCCTTTCCGTCGATGATCTCTGCTGTCATGCGGCATCGCTTACCGACGCCGCCGCGGTTACGCCAGCGTCAGACCGGGTAGACCGGCTGGTACAGCGACGGGATCACGATGTTCATGAGAATGTAGAGGATCAGCAGCACGACGAGCGGCGACAGGTCGAGCGCGCCGAAATCGGGCAGGATGCGGCGGATCGGGCGGTACATCGGCTCCGTCATGGTGCCGAGCGCATTCCAGATGTTGCGCACCAGATCGTTGTGGGTGTTCACCACGTTGAAGGCGATCAGCCAGGACAGGATCGCCTGCACAACGATGATCCACCAGACCACCGTCAGCAGCAGTTGGACGATTTGAAGAAGCGCGTTCAAGTCCGGACCCTCAAGTGTGTTAGGCCTATATAGCGCGTCGTCAGCGCCGCACCAAGGTGCCGACGCCGCGCTCCGTGAAGATCTCGAGCAGCATGCCGTGCGGGATGCGCCCGTCGAGGATCACGGCGGCGTCCACGCCGCGCTGCACCGCCTGGACGCAGGTCTCGACCTTCGGGATCATGCCGCCGGTGATCGTGCCGTCGAGCTTCAGCGCGTCGATGTCGACGGGCCGAAGGTCGCTCAGCAGTTCCTTGTCCTTGCTCAGTACGCCCGGCACATCGGTCAGCAGGAAGAAGCGCGACGCGCCGGTCGCCGCGGCGATCGCGCCTGCCATGGTGTCGGCGTTGACGTTGTAGGTATGTCCGTCGCCGCCGAGCGCGATTGGCGCGACGACCGGGATGAACCCCTCGCGCGACAGCGTGTCGAGGATCGTCGGGCGTACCGCCGCGGGCTCGCCGACGAAGCCCAGATCGACGTGCCGCTCGATGCCCTGGAGCTTGTCCGCTTCCGTCCGCGTCACCTTCTCGGCCCGGACAAGCCCGGCGTCCTTGCCGGAGATACCGACCGCCTTGCCCCCGGCCGCGGCGATCCAGGCCACGATCTCCTTGTTGATCGATCCGGCGAGGACCATCTCGGCGATCTGCGCAGTCTCGGCGTCGGTGATCCGCAGGCCGTCGTGGAAGCGCGATTCGACACCCAGCCGCTTCAGCATCGCGCCGATCTGGGGGCCGCCGCCGTGGACCACCACGACGTTGATCCCCACCATCTTCAACAGCACGACATCCTCGGCGAAATCGCGCGCGAGCTCGGGATCGCCCATCGCGTGGCCGCCGTACTTCACGACAAAGGTCTTGCCGGCGTAGCGCTGCAGATACGGCAGCGCCTCCGTCAGCGTCTCCGCCTTGGCGAGCATCGCGGGATCGGGGGCGTGGTCGGTCATGGGCGCGCCTTAAACACAACCGTTCGTGCTGAGTAGGGGCTGAGCTTGTCGAAGACCCGTATCGAAGCACATCCTTCGATACCCCATTTCGACGTCACTCAACGGCTACTCAGAACGAATGGGGCTTGGTCGATCCAGCCGCCGCCCGAGCGCCACCATGGCGTAGATCAGCGGCGGGACCAGCACGGCCGAGAGCACCACCTTCGCCAGCAGCTGCCCGGCGAGCAGGCTGCCGATCGGAAACTCGCCGTAGAAGGCGATGGCGATGAAGACGAGCGTGTCGACGACCTGGCTGAGCACGCCTGCCACCGCCGAGCGGAGCCACAGGAGCGCGTTGCCCTCGCGCCCCTTCAGCGCGGAAAAGATGGTGACGTTCAGCGTCTGCGAAATGCCATAGGCGACGATGCCGCCGATCCAGATCCGCCAGGTGGAGAACAGCAGCCCCTGCACCGCGGCCAGCGCCTCCGGCCGATCGGCTTGCATCTCCGCGGAGGCGGGCAGCGCCCAGACGATCAGCGAGAGCAGCAGCGAGGTGATGAGCGGCACGAAGCCGAGGCGGACCAGCCCGTTCGCCCGGTCGCGACCGTAGAGCTCCGCCACCGCACTCGACGTGACGACCAGCAGCAGAAAGGCGAAGATCCCCGCCTCCACCGCCAATGGCCCCAGCGCCACCTGCTTGTTGCCGAGCACGCCCGCGATGCAGACCATGCCGCCGTAGAAGATCGAGAAGGCGAATAGCGCGCGGGGAACCGCGTGGTTGGGGTGTTCCATCAGGGGCGACGCTAGCGGAAAACCACGCGGGGGACAGCCCCGCCGTGCGTCACACCTAGCGGCGGGTCGACGCGTGTGTATGGTCGCGCGCTCAGAAAGCGGCCGCCGGGTGCGCGCGTGGGGGTGGTTGAATGCGGTACCTGATCGGCGTTGTGGGCATCATCGTGATCCTGGGCATCGCCTTTGCGCTGTCGAGCAACCGTCGCGCGATCCGCCTCCGCGTCGTCGCCGCTGCCTTTGCGCTCCAGGCCGGGTTCGCGGTGCTGGTGCTGGCGACGCCGTGGGGCCGCGGGATCATCGGCGCGATGTCGCGCGGCGTGTCCAACCTGCTCGGCTATGCAAAGGCCGGCACCGACTTCATCTTCGGGCCCCTCGCCGGGCCCGCGATGGGGGCGAACAGCTTTGCGATCGCGGCGCTGCCGGTCATCATCTTCTTCGCCTCGCTGATCTCCATCCTCTATTATCTCGGAGTTATGCAGCTGATCATCCGCTGGGTCGGCGGCGCGATCCAGCTGGTCACGGGCATCACCAAGGTAGAATCGCTGGGCGCGGCGGCCAACATCTTCGTCGGCCAGTCGGAGAGCCCGCTGGTGATCCGCCCCTATCTCGCGAGCCTCACGCCGGCGCAGCTGTTCACGGTGATGACGGTCGGCATGGCAGGAGTCGCGGGCACGATCCTGGGCGCCTATGCCAGCATGATCGGGGAACAGCTGCTCCCGTACCTGCTCGCCGCCAGCTTCATGTCGGCGCCGGGCGGCATTCTGATGGCCAAGATCATGATGCCCGACGATCCCCTGCTCGCCGATGTCGAGCCGGTGCCGATCGCGGAGGCGAGCCACGACGAGGAGCGGCCCGCCAACATCATCATGGCCGCCGCACAGGGCGCGCAGACCGGCGTCAAGCTCGCGGTCGCGGTCGGCGCGATGGTGCTCGCGTTCGTCGCGCTGGTCGCGCTCGCCAACGGCCTGCTGGCCGGGATCGGCAGCTGGTTCGGACGCGGCGATCTCTCGTTCCAGCTGCTGCTCGGCTACCTGTTCCGGCCGGTCATGTTCGTGCTGGGCGTGCCGTGGAACGAAGCGGGCGTGGCCGGCGGGCTGTTCGGGACGAAGATCGTGCTCAACGAGTTCGTGTCGTTCATCGAGCTGTCGAAGATTCAGGCGACGCTGTCGCCGGTGACGGTCGCCGTTGCGACCTTCTCGCTGTGCGGCTTCGCCAACTTCTCCTCCATCGCGATCCAGATGGCGGTGACCGGCAACCTCGCCCCCAACCAGCGCCCGGTGATCGCGCGGCTCGGCATCAAGGCGCTGGTCGCGGGCTCGCTCAGCAACCTCCTGTCGGCGGCCCTCGCCGGGTTGCTGGTCAGCTAGGCCGGCACCGCCGTGCCGACCGGGCGCATGGCGACGAGCGAGTAGCCGTAGGCGGCAACCACGACCGCGCAGATCCCGCTTGCCGTATAGGGCGCCGGCACCAGCGCATAGGCCGCATAGGCGCCGAGCGCGCGGCCGACCGCGTGGCGCAGGCCCGCGGGATCGTCCGCCGCCCAGCCATAGGGTATCCAGATCACACCCGCGAGGATGGCCATGGTGAGCACCATCAGCACGCCGCTGCCGGTCGCCTGCGCCGCGATGACGCCGATCGGCACCATCAGCGCTATACCGGTGACCGAGGTCAGGAACAGCACCGTCAGCGGGTTGTCCGCGCCTCCGGCGAACAGGTTGCGGCCCTGCACCCGGTCCAGCAGGATTGCGAGCGGCATGATCGCCGCCATAATGTAGAGCGCGAGCGTGCCGACGGTGCCGTCGTCGAGCACCAGCGCCGCCGCCCCGAGCGCCGCCCACACGATCGCACCCGCGATCGGCATCGACGCCGTGCTGCCTGCGCGAAACTCGGTCTGCAAAGTCGCCAGCGGCTGATCCTTCATCGCGTCCCCTCCCTTGTTGGCACCTGCTCCGCGGTCAGCCCGTTGCCTCCAGTTCGCGCAGGCTGCGCCCGCGGGTCTCGCGGCCCGCAACCCCGACCAGCGCCGCCGACGCCGCCATCGGCAGCACCAGCGCGAGCGCCGCGCCGCCGAGCGTCGGGATGAGGCCGAGAAGCGCGAGGCCCTGCACCGCAACCCCGCCGAACTTGCTGCTGGCCGCGATCAGCCCGGTTGCGCGACCCCTGACCGCGAGCGGATAGTTCTCGGCCGCATAGGGCAGCAGCACCGCGATCATTCCGTTGCTCCCGACCACCAGCAGCGCGATCACCGCGATCAGCAGCGGCGGCGCGGCGAGCGTCGGGGCGGGCAGCAGAGCGCCGGCGAGGCCGGCGAGCGTCAGCACGATCGTGCCGACCAGCGTCCACTTGCTGCTCCAACGACTGTAGCACCAGGCCGCGAGCATGATCGTCGGCAGCGCGATCAGCGCCGAACTCGCGATGATGCCGCTCGCCAGCCCGGCGCTGTAGCCGCGCGCCTGAAGGTCGGAGGGAAGCCACAGCAGCAGCCCGAAGGTGACGAAGCTCCAGGCGAGCGCGGTAAGCACCAGCGCGGCGGTCAGCCGGCGATGATCGCCGCCGATCCCGGCTGCGCCGTCCGTCCGTGCGGGCGCCGAACGCCGGACGATCCCGAATCGCGCCGACATCGCCTGAAGCTCGGCATCGCGGCCCTGCGCGAGCAGGAAGCGCGGCGTTTCCGGGATCCAGCGGGCGAGCGCCAGCAGCAGCAGCCCGGTCGGGAAGCCCTGCAGCCACAGCGCGCGCCAGCCATAGGCGGGCTCGAACAGGTGGGCGGCACCGCTCGCCGCCAGGTACCCGCCGACGAGGCCGGTGCCGCCGACCAGCACCAGCACCCAGCTACGGTGCCGCGGCGGCATGATCTCCGCCAGCAGCGTGTAGACCACCGGCAGCATGCCGCCGGCCGAGCAGCCCATCAGGAAACACATGACCAGATTCCACTCGAACGACGGCATCGCGCCGCAGATGGAGGTGGAGACGAACAGGATCGTGGAGAGCAGGATGGAAACGCGGCGGCCGTAGATGTCGGCGAGCCAGCCCCAAAGGAACGAGCCGACGGTGGTGCCGGTCAGCGCGACGAACGGCAGCAGCGCGGCGGTCGCGGGGACGATGCCATATTAGCTGCGCATGCCCGGCAGCACGAAACCGAGCGTCGCCGGCTTCATCGTGTCGATGACCAGGCCGAGCGTCAGCACCAGCAGCACGCCGGCGTGGGCGGCGCCGAACGGCGTGTCGTCCGGCGCCTCGAACACGGTGTTGTCACCAGCCAGGTCGCGCGCGCGGTGCCGCGGAAGCGCGCCGATGATGGCAGCTGGAACCCCCAGCAGGATGAGCGCCATGCCCGCGTACATCCAGCCGTCCATCGGCATGCCGGCCAGGTGGTTGCCCATCTGGTGCGCCATCGCGAGCATCGGCAGGTGGAGCGCGACGCCGGCCGCGATCGCCGCGCAACCGCCCCAGAACAACGGCCAGCGCGCCCCCACGATCGACTGGCGCTCGACGATTTCAGTCACGGCATACCCCCCCGGGACCAATCTCTAGCGCCGGAGCCCGTAGGCGACAAACCGCCTGCGCCGTGCTTCCGCGCAGGCGGGAGCCCAGGGTTGGAAAGCGGCGATCCATGGCTCTAGGCTCCCGCCTCCGCGGGAGCACTGGCTCATGCCGCGGTGATCGGCTGGCCTGCCTTGAGCGTCTCGCCGTTGGAGACGATCACGGTGTCGCCGAGCTGCACGACGGCGAACAGCTTCTTCGCAAACGCGATCGGCACGCCGACGCAGCCGTGGGTGGCGGCATCCGGGCGCATGCTCTCACTGCCATGAATCGACACGCCGTCGTTGGTCAGGCGCAGCGTGTAGGGCATCGGCGCATCGTAGATGCTGGACACGTGGCGGGCCTTCCGAAAGCTGACGTTGAACACGCCCAGCGGCGTCGGCTTCGCATCGGCACCGTAGATCATCACCGCGGTCCCGATCTCATGCCCATCGCGGAAGACGGACAGGACCTGCGCCTTGAGGTCGACGGTGACAACGATCTTGCCCGTGCTCGGCGCCGCGCTCTCGTCCCAGTACCAGTCGCCGTGGACGAAGGGCGACTTGACCGGCAGGATCGACTTGACCGTGTAGGCCGCCGGCAAGGGCGCGACCGGCTTCGGCGCAGGAGCCACGGGGGCCGCGGTGGCGAGCGCGGCGGTCAGCGCCTGCCGCGGGAGCTCGGGCGGCAGCGGCCGCTCGGTCACCGGCGCGGCGGCCGGCACCGCCGGGCGGTCAGCGCGCTCGGCGAGGTGCGCCGCGCCGAGGAAGGCCGCGAGACACCCTGCCCCAAGGGCGACTCGCTTCGCCAACGCTGTTCGATCCCTTGCCATGACTGCCAGGATCGCCCGTCGCAGCGTGGCTGAAAAGGGCCGATTTCGGCACGTCCCGGCGCGGGACGACCGCCCGCTGCGTTTACTCGTCGGTGCGGATCTTGACCTTGTTGGGCAGGTCCTTGCCCTTGGTCCGGCGCGAGGGAACCTGCACCGGGTTCTTCTTCTTCCACTCGCCATAGGTCATCGGACCGTCCGGCGTCTGTACGATCGTGTCGTCCAGGCTCATGCGCTCCTCCTTACCGCGTCGGCACCGGCTCAGGCCCGCCATAGTCGTAGAAGCCCCGCCCGGTCTTGCGGCCGTACCAGCCCGCTTCGACGTACTTCACCAGCAGCGGCGCGGGGCGGAACTTCGGGTCGCCCGTGCCCTCGAACAGCACCCGCGTGATCTCTAGGCAGGTGTCGAGCCCGATGAAGTCGGCCAGCGTGAACGGCCCCATCGGGTGGTTGAGCCCGAGCTGGATCGCGGCGTCGATGTCCGGGATGGTCGCAACCCCCTCCCCCAGCGCGAAGCACGCCTCGTTGAGGAACGGCATCAGGACGCGATTGACGATGAACCCCGGTGCGTCGTTCGCGTGAACGATCCGCTTACCGAGGGTCTGGCCGAACTGCTCGACCGCCTGCACCGTCACGTCGCTGGTGGCGAGGCCGCGGATCAGCTCGATCAGTCCCATGACCGGCACCGGATTGAAGAAGTGCACGCCCATGAACCGCGCCGGATCAGGCGACGCCTGGGCGAGCCGCGTGATCGGAATGGACGAGGTGTTGCTCGCGAGGATCGCGGTGTCGCTCAGCACGGCGCCGACGGTCTCGAAGATGCGGCGCTTGATCTCCTCGCGCTCGGTCGCGGCCTCAATCACCAGCTCGCACTCGGCCATGTCGCGCACGTCGCCGATGGACGCGATGTTGCCGAGCGTCGTGTCGCGCACGTCGCCCGTGATCTTCTCCTTGGCGACCAGCCGGTCGAGTGCCTTGCCGATCCCGGCCTTGCCCGCCTCGGCCCGTTCCTGGTCGACGTCCGACAGCAGCACGCGGTAGCCCGCCTGCGCGGCGACCTGCGCGATGCCCGCGCCCATCTGCCCCGCCCCGATCACGCCCACCGTCTTCATGCGCCCGCTCTCCATTGTCATCCGGCCTGCATTAGCCGCTTCCGCGACGCGCGCCACCGTGGCTACACTGCCGCCAAGCACAATCGCGTCAGGGAGCTTCGCGTTCATGGATCGTCGTCAATTTCTCGCAGCCGGCACCGCCACCGGCGCACTCTCGGTCCTGCCCGTTGCCACGCACGCGCAGGCAACGGCCGCCAACGGCGATGCGCAGCTGAACGCCGCGTTCGACAAGGTCTTCCAGACCGCGCTCTCCTACTCGCCGGAACTCGCGACCTCGCTCGGCTTCGACAAGGGCCCGAACGCCGCGGCCAAGCGCAAGCTCAGCGACCGCAGCCTCGCCGCGCGCAAGGCCGGGCTCGCACGGACCAAGGCCGGGATCGCGCTGATCGAAGGCGTGCCGGAGGCCGGGCTGTCCCCGAACGCAAAGCTCAACCGCGAAGTGGTGCTCTACTCGCTCCGCTCGCAGACCGTCGGACAGGACCGCTTCGGCGTCGATTCGCCGCAGCGCCCGTTCGTCATCACGCAGCAGGGCGGCTCCTACTTCTCGACGCCCGACTTCCTCAACTCCGCCCACACGATCATCACCGCCGAGGATGCGGAGGCGTATCTGGCGCGGACGCAGGCGTTCGCAACCGCGCTCGACCAGGACAGCGAGGTCCAGGCCGAGCAGGGCGCGCGCGGCTATCTCGCGCCCGACTTCTCGCTCGACCTGGCGCTCGGGCAGATGGCGGCGCTGCGGCGTCCCGCGCCGGCCGACAACACGCTGACCCAGTCGATCGCGCGCCGCACCGCCGAGCGCAAGCTCGCGGGCGACTGGGCCGCGCGCTGCACGAAGATCGTCGAGCAAGCCGTCTACCCTGCGCTCGACCGGCAGATCGCGCTGGTCCGGAAGCTGCGCGCGGGCGCGCGTTCGTCCGCCGGGCTGTGGGACGTGCCGCAGGGTGCGGCGCTCTATGCCGCCGCGCTGGAGCAGGCGACCACCACCAAGTTCACGCCCGACGAGGTCCACCAGCTCGGCCTGGCGCAGGTCGCGGAGATCTCCGCCCAGCTCAACCAGATCCTCAAGGGCCAGGGCCTGACGCAGGGCACGGTCGGCGCCCGGCTGACCGCACTGAACGCGCAGGCGTCGCAGCTCTACGCCGACACGCCGGCCGGCCGCGCGGAGCTGATCCGCGGGCTGAACGAGGGCAATGCCGCGATGCAGGCGAAGCTCGCGCAGGCGTTCAACAATCCGCCCAACGCCCCGCTCGACATTCGCGCGGTGCCGGTCGAAATCCAGGACGGCGCGTCGAACGGCTACTACAACCGGGCCGCGCTGGATGGCTCGCGGCCGGCGATCTACTGGATCAACCTGAAGTCGGTCGCCGACTGGCCCAAGTACACGCTGCCCTCGCTCACCTACCACGAGGGCGTTCCCGGCCATCACCTCCAGATCACGATCGCGCAGGCGTCCGATCAGCCGCTGCTGCGCAAGGTCGGCGGGTTCAGCGCGTATAGCGAGGGCTGGGCGCTCTACGCCGAGCAGGTCGCGGACGAGCTCGGCGGCTATGCCACACCGCTCGAGAAGGCGGGCTACCTCCAGTCCTTCCTGTTCCGCGCTGCGCGGCTGGTGGTCGACACCGGCATCCACCACAAGCGGTGGACCCGCGAGCAGGCGACCGACTACATGGTCGCGACCACCGGCTTCGCCCGGCCGCGCTCGCAGCGCGAGGTCGAGCGCTACTGCACGATGGCGGGGCAGGCGTGTAGCTACAAGGTCGGGCACATCGCCTGGCTGCGCGCGCGTGAGAACGCGAAAAAGATCGCCGGTGCCAAGTACGACGTGAAGTATTTCCACGACGTGCTGCAATCGGGCGCGGTGCCGCTCACCATCCTGGAGCGGCTGGTGGAGGAACGCGCCCGCGCCATCGCCTGAGGGAACCCGGCGCGGGGCAGGTCATTGTCGACAGGCAACGATCCTGGAGAGTCCCTTGCCCCGCGCCCGCCTGCTCGTCTCCGCCGCCCTCCTCGCCTGCAGCCCGACGCTGGCAGCACCCATCGCCGCGCAGAGCGCGCGCGCGATCTCGCAGTCCGACCGTCAGCAGGGCGCGCAGGCCAATCCGGAGCTCGTGGCGCAGTTCGGCGGGCGCTACACCGGACCTCAGTCGGCGTACGTCGAGCGGGTCGGCAAGCGCGTCGCGCTCCAGTCCGGGCTGTCGAACAGCGAGCGCGACTTCACCGTGCAGCTGCTCAACTCGCCGGTGGAGAACGCGTTCGCGATCCCCGGCGGCTACATCTACGTGACCCGCCAGCTGCTCGCGCTGATGAACAGCGAGAGCGAACTCGCCTTTGTCATGGGGCATGAGGTCGGCCACGTCGCGGCGCGGCACTCGGCGGGGCGGCAGCGCACCTCGGGGATCGCGGGCATCGCCGCGAGCGTGCTCGGCGCGGTCGCGGGCAATTCGACCCTCGGCCAGCTGGTGGGCGCGGGCGCGCAGCAGGCGGCGGGGCTGTTCACGCTCAAATACGGCCGCGACCAGGAGTACCAGGCCGACACGCTCGGCATCCGCTACGCCGCGGGCGCAAACTATGATCCGGGTGCTGCGCCGCTGATCCTGGGGCAGCTCGGCGCCAGCACGTCGCTCAGCGCACGGGCGAGCGGTCGCGATGCGACGGCGGTCCCGGCGTGGCTCTCCACCCACCCGAGCAGTGCCGCGCGGGTGGCGCGCGCCCGCCAGCAGGCGCAGGCGACCGGCCGGGCGGGCACCGCACCCGCGCAGGACACCGCCTTCCTCCGCATGCTCGACGGCCTCCGCTACGACGACGATCCGGCGCAGGGCGTCATCGACGGTCAGACCTTCCGCCACCCGATGCTGCGCCTGCGCTTCACCGCGCCCGCCGGCTACACGATCAACAATGCGGCGGACGCCGTCACCGTCCAGGGCAGCAGCGGTCAGGCGCAGCTGAACCTCGCCGGCGCCGGCGGCTCGCTCGCCGACGCCGTTGCGGCACGCTTCCGCGCGATCGGGGGGCAGTTCGATCCGGGCGAGATCGAGGACGCGACGATCGGCGGCAACCGCGCGGCGGCGGGCACGATCGCCGCGGCCGTCAACAACCAGCGCGTCGACGCGACGGTGATCGCGATCGCGCTCGGCGGGCAGACCTATACCTGGACGATCATCACGCCGTCCGGCCGAGGCGGCGCCGCGTTCGAGCCGCTGCTGGCGAGCTTCTCCTCGCTGAGCCAGGCGGAGGCAGCGGCGATCCGCGGCAAGGTGATCCGCATCCGCACCGTTCGCGCCAACGACACGGTCGACAGCCTGGCGCGCGACATGGCCTATCCGAGCCTCCAGCGCGAACGCTTCCTGACCCTGAACGGTCTCGATGCGTCGGCGCGGCTGACGCCGGGGCAGCTCGTCAAGCTGGTCGTGACTGGATAGCCGCTCCGCCCCGCGCTACAGCGCGGGCATGCGCCGGCCAGCCCTGTCGATCGTCGTCCCCTGCTACAATGAGGAGGGGTGCCTCCAGGCGCTCCACGCCCGCGTGTCCGCGGTCGCGCATGCCGCGGTCGGCGACGATCATGAGATCGTGCTGGTCAACGACGGCTCGCGCGACGGCAGCTGGCGCGTGATGCAGGCGCTCGCCGCCGCCGACCCCCGCGTCATCGCGATCAACCTGTCGCGCAATCACGGGCATCAGCTGGCGCTCACCGCCGGGCTCGACCTGTGCGCCGGCGAGCAGATCCTGATCATCGACGCCGACCTGCAGGACCCGCCCGAGCTGCTCGCCGACATGCGCGAGGCGATGGTGCGTGAGGAGGCGGACGTGGTCTACGCCGTCCGCCGCAAGCGCGAGGGCGAGACGCTGTTCAAGCGGCTGACCGCGTCCGCCTTCTACCGCGTGCTCGACCGGGTGACCGACACCCCGATCCCGCTCGACACCGGCGACTTCCGCCTGATGAGCAGGCGTGCGCTGGATGCGCTGCTGTCGCTCCCCGAACAGGCGCGGTTCATCCGCGGCATGGTCGCCTGGGTCGGCTTCCGCCAGGTCCCCTTCATGTACGACCGCGCCGAGCGGCTGGCCGGCGACAGCAAATACCCGCTCGCCAAGATGATCGCCTTCGCGCTCGACGCGGTCACCGGCTTCTCCACCGCGCCCCTGCGGTTCGCGAGCCACGTCGGCCTCGCGCTGACCGGCGTGACGGTCGTCATGTTCCTGTACGTCGTCGGCAGCTTCGTGCTCGGCCGCACGGTGCAGGGCTGGACCTCCACCATGCTGGTGGTGCTGTTTCTCGGCTCGGTCCAGATGTTCGTGCTCGGCATGATCGGCGAGTATCTCGGCCGCCTCTACGTCGAATCGAAGCGCCGCCCACTCTACCTGGTGGCCGACATCGCGGGGCCGGTGCAGGGCCGCGCGAGCCTCGGCTACCGCGCCGGCGACGGCCCCCGCCCGGTCCGGCCGGAACCGGCCGAAGGCTTGCTCGTCGCGCCGCCGGTGGAGTGAGGGCTGGCGTCTCGCGTGAATGCGTAAGGTGGTGGTGGTGGTGGTGGAAGGCGACGTTCCTAGGCGTTCCACGATTGAAGCGTCGCTTCAGCAATTTCGCCATCCAAGAGGCCGCTGATTGCAGCGCCGAACTTATCCAGATCGGCATAGGTCACGAGAAAACGCACAAGCACGCTAGATGCTAAGTCTGCCGTGTCGGCGTTCCACACCTCGGTCGCTAGCCGGACGGTTGCGCGGATGCTGCCTCGTACGTCATGTGGCGCAAACGCAATCGCGACGTGCACCTGTTCGAGAGCCTCCTGGGTGGCGCCGAAGCCTCCAGTGATTGAAGGGAGGTTTTCCGCGTCGAGCGGAAAGGCGGACATCGCGGCGACAAAGTTACGCAGTTCCGCGGTCGCAAACCAGCCGCTCCCCCGACCCGCGAAACCCTTCGCTGACACATCAGCAGTGACTTTGCCGTGCCACTGGTCCTCGGGCTCAAATCGAAGTCGAAGTAAGTCCATAGCGCCCGCTTAACCGCTTCGCGGACGTCCGCAATTAGGCGAAAGCGGACTTTCGAGCTGCCACTCACCCCTTCTCCGCCAGCGTAATCAGCGAAAGCCCAGGCGTCATCGGCACGCGGCCGAGCAGGAAACGCTCGACCCGAAACACCGCCTCCAGCGCCGTGTTGACCAGCGCGGGCGGTGGCGAGTCGTCGCTGTCGTCCTTGCCGGTCAGCTTGCCCGCAACGCGCGCGGCGACCGCGACCGGGAACAGCAGCGAATTGAACCAGCGCAGGCCGTTGTGGGTGAGCCCGGCGGCACGGATCGCGGCGTCGAGCGTCTGCTTGGAGTAGCGGCGCTTGTGGTGGTTGACCACGTCGTGCGCGCTCCACATCCACTGGTGCGCGGGCACCGCGATCAGAATGCGGCCGCCGGGCTTCAACGCGTCGGCCATCGCCTTCAGCGCCGCGACGTCGTCGTCGATGTGCTCGATCACGTCGAGCACTGCGACCAAATCGTAGGCGCCACGCGCCACCCCGGCGAGTTCGGGCAGCGGCGCGGTGCCGACCGGCTTGCCGAGGCGCTGGCTGGCGATCTCGCCCGCCGCCTCGTCGATCTCGATCGCGTCAACCTCCCCGAACCGCGCCAGCATCGGCAGGTTGTGGCCGGTGCCGCAGCCGATCTCCAGCACCTTCGCCTGCGCCGGCAGGTCGGCGTAGCGCGCGAGATAGTCGGACAGGATGTCGCGACGCGCGCGGTACCACCAGTGGGTCGAGTCATGCGCGGCCATGCGGTCGTAGACGACGCGGTCCATCAGGCGAACACCCAGCGGCGGTTGACCACGAACATGATGACGGGGGTCACGAACAGTGTGGTGATGACCGGCGTCCAGCGCGGCAGGTCGAGCCCGCGCACCAGCGCCCAGGTAAAAAAGGCGTTGAGCGCGTAGCTGATCAGGCTGGCGGCGACGAAGCGGGTGGTCGTCTTTGCCGGGTTGTCGCGCTCCCCGTGTCCGCGAAAGCTCCAGCGGCTGTGGAGGACGTAGCCGATCGCGACGCAGACCAGGTAGGCGGCGAACATCGCGACCTGCTCGTTGACGGTCGTCAGCTGCACCAGTGCGAGATAGAGCCCGCCCCCCACCAGCGTGACGCCCCCGCCGGTGATCGCATAGCGGATCAGCTGGCCGTGGATCGTGTTCGCATTGAGGTGATGGAGTAGCGTAGCCAACGCCCTAGCCCTGCTTGTTCTTTACCGTCGCTCGGCTATGCCCGGCGCTTGAGGGAGCGCGTGTAGGGCGCTGGCGGGCGTGAGGGAAGCGATTTGAACGAAGCGGAAGGGCGGTTCGAGAGCGTGCTCGACCGCAACTGGCTGCGCCTGACGCTCGTTGCTTGGGCCGTGGTGCTCGGCTGGTGGCTGTGGAGCCGCTGGGGCGCGATCCACTGGCTGGCGCTCGGGGACACCGACGACAACATGCGCCTGATGCAGGTCCGAGGGCTCCTCGCCGGTCAGGATTGGTACGACCTGCGCCAGTACCGCCTCAATCCGCCGGGCGGGCTCGACATCCACTGGTCGCGGCTGGTCGACCTGCCGATCGCGGCCTTGATCCTCCTGTTCAAGCCGCTGGTCGGCACCGCCTGGGCGGAGCGGCTGGCGTGCGGGATTGCACCGGCGTTGCCGCTCGCGCTAGCGATGGCTGCGCTGGCCTTCACCGCGCGGCGGCTGATTGCGCCCACCGCCTACCCGCTAGCGCTGTTCGTGCTGTTTGGCGCCGCTGCGGCGATGCTGATGTTCATGCCGATGCGGATCGACCATCACGGCTGGCAGCTCGCGCTGCTGAGCCTGACGGTCGCCGGCCTGGCCGACGAACGCGCGGCGCGCGGCGGTGCGATCGTCGGCGCAGCCACCGCATGCTCGCTGACGATCGGGCTGGAGATGCTGCCCTACGCCGCGATGGCGGGTGCGATCATCACGCTGCGCTGGGTCTGGGACGCACCCGCCGCCCCGCGGCTGGCCGCCTATGGCGTCACGCTGGCGGGAGGCAGCGCGGCCGGCTTCGCGCTGTTCGCCTCGCGCGCCAATTACGCGATGCGCTGCGACGCGCTGACCCCGGTGTGGCTGACGGTGCTGATCGCGGGCGGCGCGCTCGTGTTCCTGCTCGCGCGCATCAATCCGCGGCGACGCGAGCTGCGCCTGGTGCTCGCCGTCATCGTCGCGGCAATCATTGCCGGCGGGTTCGCGCTGTTGTTTCCGCAGTGCCTGGGTCGTCCGGAAGGCGTGTCGGCGGAACTGCAGCAGACCTGGCTCAATAATGTGCGGGAAGCCAAGCCGATCTACGCTCACCCGTTCCGTACCGCCTTCCCGATCGCGGCGCTGCCGATCGCGGGGCTGGTCGGCGCCCTCGTCGCGGCGTGGCGCGCGCGCGGCACACGCGTGGTGGCGGCGTGGATCCCGGTCGCGCTGTTCACCGCGTTCGCCGTGCTGATGCTGTTGTGGCAGGTTCGCGCCGGCCCGGCGGCGCAGCTGCTGGCCGTGCCGGGCGCGACCGCGCTCGCCTGGATCGTCGTGCCCTGGTGCCTCGGCCACCGGCTGATGCTCGTCCGGGTGATCGGGTCGGTGGCGGCGTTCCTCGTCATCTCCGGGCTGTTCGCGGGGCTGGCGATCCGCTGGCTCCCGATCGACCCGCCGAGCCGCACCACCCGGATCATCAATCGCGCGAACGCCCGCTGCGCGACCATCCCGGCGCTGTCGGCGCTGGATCGCTTCCCGGCCGCGACCATGTTCACCCATGTCGACCTCGGCCCGCGGCTGATCACGCTCACCCACCACAACGGCATTACCGGGCCGTACCACCGCAACGGCCAGGCGATCCTGGACGTCCATCACGCCTTCACCGGCAGCGCCGCGCAGTTCCGCGGCATCGCCCGGGCGCACGGGGCGCAGTACCTGCTGACCTGCCCCAACATGGCGGAGACCACCGTGTACCGCGCCCGGGCGCGCGATGGCTTCTACGGGCAGCTCGCCAGGGGGAAGGTACCGGTGTGGCTGGTGCGGGTGCCACTGCCCAGGGGCTCGCCGCTGCGGCTGTGGCGGATCGACTATGCGCCGTAGCTGCTGACCCGCCCGCCGGCGTGCCGCTCCAGCCGCCCGGCAAGCTCGAGTTCCAGCAGCAGCATCTGCACCGCCGCCGGGGCCAGGCCGGACTGGCGGATCAATTCGTCGACGGCGACGGGCACCGGCCCGAGCAGCCCGGTCAGTTGGTCGCGGTCGCGCGTGGTCGGCTCGGCGGCCGGCTCGGTGCCGAACGGGGTGGCCGGGCTGCGCAGCCGGCGCGGATCGATCGGCGTGATCGCCTCCAGGATGTCGTCGGCCGACTGGATCAGCGTCGCGCCTTCTCGGATCAGGAGGTTGCACCCTTGCGCGCGGGGATCGAGCGGGCTGCCGGGCACGGCCATCACCTCACGCCCGGCCTCCGCCGCCAGCCGCGCGGTGATGAGCGAGCCCGACTTGGGCGCCGCCTCCACCACCACGGTGCCGAGCGCCAGCCCGGCGATGATTCGATTTCGGTGCGGAAAATGGCGTGCGCGGGGCTCCGCGCCCGGCGGTTGCTCGGCGATCAGCAGCCCACGGGTCGCGACCTCCTCCTGCAATTGCGCATTCTCCGGCGGGAAGGCGATGTCGATGCCGCTCGCGATCACGCCGATGGTGCCGCTCCCGAGCGTCGCGACATGCGCCTCCGTGTCGATCCCGCGGGCGAGGCCGGACACGACGGTCACCCCCGCCTCCCCCAGTGCATGGGCGAGCTGGCGCGCGAACCGGCAGGCGGCGGCGGAGGCGTTGCGCGCCCCGACCATCGCCACCACCCGCGTGGCGCCGAGCGCCCGCGCGCCGCGCACCGTCACAACCGGCGGCGCGCTCTCCAGTTCGGCGAGCAGCGGCGGGTAGTCAGGATCATCGCTGAACCAGTGGGTCGCGCCGAGCCGGTCGACAGCGGCGATCTCGCGTAGCACCTGCTCCTCGGACGGGATCGCGGGCGCCTTGCCGCCGCCGCGCCGGGCGAGGTCGGGCAGCGCGGCGAGCGCGGCCGCCGCTGTGCCGAAGCGCGCCAGCAACTGGCGATAGGTGACCGGCCCCACCCCGGGCGTGCGGATCAGCCGCAGCCGGGCGACCCGCCCGGCGTCAGCCACCCTTGGTGCCGCCGCCGATCCGCGGCTCCGTTCCCGCCATCAGCCGGTCGACGTTGGCGCGGTGCTTCCAGAGCACCAGGATCGCGAAGGCGAGAAACAGAAAGACATAGTCGAACTGATCGAACACCGCGGCCGCGACCGGGGCGCTGAACGCCGCAGCGAGACCGGCAAGCGACGAGACCCGCAGCAGCGCAAGGGTGCCCAGCCAGGCGACCGCATAGACCAGTCCGCTCAAGGGGCTGAGCGCCAGCACCACGCCCATCAGCGTCGCCACGCCCTTTCCGCCACGAAAGCCGAGCCATACCGGATAAAGGTGCCCGATGAAGGCGCCGACCGCCGCGACCGGCGCGTCGATCGGCGACCATTGCGCGACCAGCACCACCGCCAGCCAGCCCTTCAGCCCGTCGAGCAGCAGCGTCGCGGCGGCCAGCCCCTTGCGCCCGGTGCGCAGTACGTTGGTCGCCCCGATGTTGCCCGATCCGATCGTGCGCAGGTCACCCGCGCCGCCCAGTCGTGTCAGGATCACACCGAACGGGATCGAGCCGAGCAGATAGCCGAAGACGAGCGCCGCCGCCGGCTGCAACCAGAAAAGACTCTGCATGTCCCCCATGTCGCCATGAGCTTTAAGCGCGTCGACTGCTCCACGCAATGATCTCGCGCGCGGCAAAATCGTACCGAGAAAACATTCGTTATCTTTATCGATGTTAGGCGAAGAAGCGTGTCGTTCACGACTGCTGATGTGCAACTCCGGCAATTATGCCAGTTGTGACTTGACTGAACAACAAGAGGTGATAGCGCGACCGGCCTGAAGGAGTATAGCATGGCCGACGAGACCCAGACCACCAACATTGCCGAACTTGCGACCGAACTGACGATCGCATGGCTCGCCAATCCGAATACCCGCGCGTCGGCGGAGGAAGTGCCCTCGTTCCTGCGGGCGATGTACGAGGCGGTGGGCGCGCTTGGCGGCGGCGAAGCGGAGGAGCCGGTCGCGGAGGACACCGCGGCCAGTGCGGCACCCGCGGTGTCGGTCCGCAAGTCGCTCGCGTCCAAGGACCACATCATCTCGATGATCGACGGCAAGCCGTACAAGACGCTGCGCCGTCACCTCGCCCGCCACGGGCTGACTCCCGAGCAGTACCGCGAGCGGTTCGGCCTTAAGGCCGATTACCCGATGGTGTCGGAGAGCTATTCGAACGCGCGCCGCGAGATGGCGAAGAAGATCGGCCTCGGCCGCAAGCCCGGCATGAAGCGCGGCCGCGCGAAGCCGGAGGCAAAGGCCTGAACCGCATCAGCGCGGCGGCGCGGACCTAGGCGGGCGTCACCACCCGGTTCTTGCCGTCGCGCTTGGCCTGGTACAGCGCCTTGTCGGCGGCGCGCAGTGCCTTGCGCCCGTCGCCGTCGAGTCGAGCGATCCCGGCCGAGAAGCTGATCTGGCCGAAGGCGACACCAGTCGCCTGATTGACGAGCGAGCGCGCGACCAGCGTTTCGCGCGCCGCATCGAGTTGCGTTCGGGCTTCCCCGAGGTCACCGTGCGGGAATAGCACGGCGAACTCCTCGCCGCCGTGCCGCGCCACCACGACTTCTTCACCCAGCTCGCTTTTCAGCAGCCGCGCGAAGAAGCGCAGCACGCGGTCACCCGCCTCGTGCCCGTGGCGATCGTTGATCTGCTTGAAATCGTCGATGTCGAGCAGCGCCACCGCCCCGCCAGCGGCCGCTGGGTGGATCGCCGCCAGGCTTGAATCGAAGCAGCGCCGGTTGGGTAGCCCGGTCAGGTGGTCGCGGTCCGCGGCGCGCTGCGCGCGCTGAAGGTTGCCGCGCAGCCGCTCCGTCTCCGCCCGGGTGCTGCCGAGCTGCTCCTCCATCGCGCGGGCGTTGTCGACCACGCTGCGGGTCAGCGACAGCAGCCGGGTGAAGGCGCCGAGCGGGTCGCGCTCGAACCCTGCCACCTCGTGCGTCACCGCCGCGCCGAAATCCTTCGCGCTCTCGCCCGAGCGGCTGACGATGCGGAGACACTCCTCGAGCTTCGCGGTCAGCCGCTCGGCGACATCGGCCAGCATCTCCGGCCGGATCGCGTGGTCGAGCTCGTCGTGTAGCGCCGCAAAGGCGGCATCGCTCAGCGGCGCGCGCTCACGCAGCAGCGCCTCTACGCGCGGCGTCACGCGCGGATCGCCGGACAGATGCGCGAGCGCCACCGCGAAATTGACGTCGCTGAGCGTCAGCTCGTGCGCGATCAGCAGGTCACCGACATCGTCGTAGAGCTTGCGCCGCGCCTGCTCGCGGGCCGGAACCGCCGGGGCCGGTGCGACAGGTGCGCGACCGCCAAGCCATCCCGGCAGGCGGTAGGCTGGGCGCGGCTGGGCGAGCGCGCTCACGCGCGCGCCTCCGCCGCCTGCGCCTGGACCAAGGTCGCGGCCACGGTGCCGGCCGGCTCGGCCGCCTCCACCCGCGCGCGGATCGTCGCCCAGTCGCCGCGGAACCAGTGGTCGCCGCGCTCGGCCCGGACGATCGGGTCGCCGCCCTCGCTGTTGCGGGTCGCGACATCCTGCGGCGTCACGAAGCGGGCGTCACGGACATCGTAGAAGGCGCGCACCGGCGGCGTGGTCGGGTCCTCATCCTCGCACGGCAGCACCAGCGCCAGTCGATTGCTGTGCAGCCGGACCAGCGCGCCGACCGGGTGGATGCCGATACTGGCGACGAAGGCGCGGAACAGTTGCTCGTCGAAATGCCCGCTCCACGATGCCATCCGGGCGAGCGCGTCGGAGGGGGACCACGGCCGCTTGTACGGCCGCTGGCTGGTGATCGCGTCGTACACGTCGCAGATCGCGCCCATGCGCGCCGCGCGCGACAGCGCGTCGCCCGAGAGCCCCTCCGGGTAGCCGGTACCGTCGACCCGCTCGTGGTGGTGCAGGCAGACGTCGAGCGCGACCGCGGTCACCTCCGGGCTCGCCTGCAGGAAGCGATGGCCGATCTCCGGATGGCTCATGATGATCCGCCGCTCCTGCTCGTCGAGCGCGCCCTCCTTGCCGAGCACCGACGGGGGCATCGCCATCTTGCCGACGTCGTGGAGCAGTCCGGCAATCCCGAGTGCGTGCACCTCGAGCTCGGGACAGCCGACCTGCCGCGCGAGATTGATCATCAGCGCACAGACCGCGACCGAGTGGAGGTAGGTGTACTCGTCCTTGGTCTTCAGCCGCGTGACGCTCAGCATCGCGGAGCGATTGCGCTCCATCGCGGTGGCGATCTCGTCGACCAGCGGGGTCACCTGCGCGAGCTGGACCGCGCGGCCGAGCCGGGCCTCCCCGAACATTGCCGCGACCGCATCCTTGGCCTTTTCGACGGTGGCGCGAGCGCGCTCGACGTCGGTGGCGCCGCGTCGCCGGGCGGTGCGGCGCTCAACCAGCAACGGAGCATCGGGCGTGCCCTGCGCGATCACCTCGACACCGGTCGGCTCGTCCGCCGCCGCGACGGTTGGACCGAGCCCGAGCTGGTCGTCGATCGTCACATGCTCGATCCCCGCCGCGACCATGCGCGCGAGGTCGTCGGTGTCGCGAAGCAGGAAGCGCGAGCGCCAGAACGGGCTCTGCAGCCACGTGCACTCCAGCGAGACGACGAACATGCCAAGTCGGAGATCCTCGACAGGCAATCGATGCAGCATTGGGACCCCCGTCCGGTAATGACGGGAGTTATAGGCGGCGCGGCGTTAAAGTTTGACCAACGTCAAGAAGTGAAGACTTCGTATAGAGTTATAGGTGTTCATCGCAAAAGCGATCACACCCGCATCGGCATCAGGACGTAGAGTGCCGGCGACTTGTCGTTCTCGCGAATCAGCGTCGGCGCGGCGGCGTCGGCCAGGTGAACCTCAACCGAATCGCCGTCGATCTGACCCAGGATGTCGAGCAGATAGCGGCTGTTGAAGCCGATCTCGAACGGTAGCGACGTGTAGTCGCCGGGCACCTCTTCGACGGCGGCGCCGTTCTCCGGGCTGGTCACCGATAGCGTAATCTTGTCGCGGTCGAGTGCCATCTTGACCGCGCGGGTCTTCTCACTGGCGATGGTGGCGACCCGGTCGACTCCTTCCTGGAACGAGCGCGGATCAAGCTTAAGCAGCTTGTCGTTCGCCGTCGGGATGACCCGCGAATAATCGGGAAAGGTGCCGTCGATCAGCTTGGAGGTGAGGATCGCGCGCCCCAGGTCGAAGCGGATCTTGCTGCCCGACAGCGACACGCCGACCGACCCGTCGACCTCGTCGAGCAGCTTGCGAAGTTCGCCCACGCATTTGCGCGGCACGATCACGTCCGGCATCGCCTCGGCCCCGTCGGGCCGCGCGACCGTGACGCGCGCAAGTCGGTGACCGTCGGTCGCCGCCGCCTTCAGCGTGTCGTCCGCGACGTGAAGGAAGATGCCGTTGAGGTAATAGCGCGTCTCCTCCGTGGAGATCGCGAAGCGGGTCTTGTCGATGATCTGCTTCAGCGTCTCGGCGGGCAGTTCGAAGGTGGTCGGGAGTTCGCCCTCAGCGATCACCGGGAAGTCGTCGCGCGGCAGCGTCGGCAGCGACGAGTTGTAGCGACCGGCTCGGATCGTCATCCGTCCCTCGGCCGCCTGGAGCTCTACCTGGCTTCCCTCCGGCAGCTTGCGGGCAATGTCGAACAGCGTGTGCGCGCTGACGGTGGTGGCGCCGCCCTGGTCGACCGCGGCGGCGACGGTCTCGTCGATCTGCAGGTCGAGATCGGTCGCCATCAGCCGGATCGCGCCGTCGCCCACCGCTTCTATCAGAACGTTGGACAGGATCGGGATGGTGTTGCGGCGCTCAACCACGGACTGAACGTGGCTCAGCCCCTTGAGCAGGGTCGCGCGTTCGATCGTCGCCTTCATGTCGTGTCCCACCCCCGCCGGCCCCGCACAGGTGACGGGTGGCCCAATTTGAATCGGGGTTCTAGCGGACGGAAAAGGGCCGGAGCAAGCGCCCCGGCCCCCTTGTGCACAGCTTATTGCGGCGCGCCGGTATCAGAACCGGACGCCAACCCCGGCGAGTAGCTGGTGGCGGTCGAGGTCGGCCTCATAATCCTCTACCTCGCTGTAATTGGAATAGCGGTACTCGCCCTTCACGTAAAACTGCGGGTTGATCTGATACTCGATGCCGGCGCCCAGGCGATAACCGTCGAGCTCGGCCTTAAAGCCCGTGCGCGTGTTGTTCAGCCGGTACTCGGCGTCGACCTGCGCGTTGGTGTAGCCGGCCTTGGCATAGACCATCGCGAGCGGCGACACGGCGATGCCGACCCGTCCGCCGACGTAGAGGTCCCGGCCCGCGTCGACCTGGAAGCTGTCGCCCGCGGCGAACACATCGGGCGCGCGCACGTCGGTGGTCGCGCCGGTGATCTCGCCCTCCACGCCCAAGATCGCCCGGCCGGCCTGGAATTCGTAGCCGATCTGGGTGCCATACAGCAGGCCCTCGCTCGACGCCGCGTCATCGTCGCTGCTGCCGTCGCTCAGATTGTCGTAGCCCGCGACACCCTCGACCCGCAGGCCGGTGAACGGGGCCGCTTCCTGGGCCAGGGCGGGGGTGGCGAACGCAGTTGCCGCGAACAGCGCGGCGAGGGCAGTCTTACGCATCAGATCACTCCATCTTGTCAGCCCGGGCGACCCGGGGACGGCGTAAATGGGCGGTCACCAGCGACGTTGCATGAACCGCAGATAAACGCGGAAAACCGTTGCTTTTGCGCCACACGGGGTTGAAAGCAGCGGCCATGCCGACCACGCGCAAGGGCCGTGACTTCGTCGCCCGCCACGGCGAGACCGTCTACAATGCCGTTGGGCGGATGCAGGGCAATCACCTGCACACGCCGCTTACGCGCGCGGGCTTCGCGCAGGCGGAGCGGATGGGGGCGGCACTCCGCGGCCTGCTCGGACCAAGACCTCCGCTGACGCTCTGGTCGTCGTCGGCCGGACGCGCGCTGCAGACGCTCGCGATCATCGCCGAGCACCTGGAGCTCGACTGGCACGCGACGCGCACCGACGACCGGCTGGTCGAGATCGGGATGGGCGCCTGGAGCGGCCGCTACTATGCCGAGGTGGAGGCGGAGGTCGGGCCGTTCGTCGACCGCGCGCATGGCTTCTACACGCGCGCGCCCGACGGCGGCGAGTGGTACGACGCGATCGCCGCGCGCGTGTCCGGCTGGGTCCGCGACACGGACGACGACGCCGGCGACCGGCTGGTGGTGATGCACGGGATGTCGAGCCGGGTGCTGCGCGGAGTCATGACGAACAGCGACGTCCTGCCGCAGTTCGCAGCGCCGGTCGCGCCCGCGCTGCCGCAGGGGTCGGTCGCGCTGATCGAGGGCGGTGTGGAGCGCGTGGTGCTCGAGGGCACGGGTCGCAAGGAAACGCCGACGTGAGCCTTGCGCTCGCGCTGCTGCTCCAGGCCGCGCAGGGCCGCGAGGTGATCGGCGTGCACGCTGGCTGGGGTGCGTTCCGCGACCGCGCGCCGCAGCGCTGCTACGCGCTCGCCGCACCCAGCACGCGCGGCGGCGACGCCGCCGCCTTCGCGAGCGTCGCGACCTGGCCGGGCACGGGCGCGCGCAACCAACTGCATGTCCGGCTGAGCCGCGAGCGGAGCGCGCGTGCCCGCGTCACGCTGTCGGTCGGCGAGCGCCGGTTCGAGCTGCTGGCCGGCCCGCGCGATGCCTGGTCACCGGACGCGCGCACCGACCGCGCGATCGTGGCGGCGCTGCGCGGTGGGCGGAGCATGAGCGTGGAGAGCGTGGACGCGCGCGGCCGGCCGTTCGCCGACACCTACCGGCTGACCGGCGCCGCCACCGCGATCGACGCCGCTGCGATCCGCTGCGCCGGCGGATAGCCGCGTGATGCGCGATACTGTCCCCCTTCGTCGCGCAGGATCACGCCGACTGCGACGAACAGGTCAATTTTGATGATGTCGCCGCGGTTGAGCGCGCGGGTCAGCCGCCGCGCCGCCTGAACACCGGCCTGCTCGCCGAAGCGCCGCCGGTAGGCCGTCGCCACCCGCGCGGCGAAACAGTCATCATCCACCAGCCGTTGCCACCAGGACATCCGCCACCCGGCGCAGTCCCGCAGCGTCCGCACCCGCGACATCGATCGGCCGCCCGCCGAGCGCGACGTGATGGGTGTTGAGGAAGGCGCGCGCCTCCGCTCCGTCGAATTTGGTAAAGGCGAGTCGCGCGGCTTCCGCCTGACGCTCAACCGTCTCCGGCGAGGCGCGTTCTCCAGAGGCACGGTGGAAGCGGCGCTTGGCCGGTCGCGGCCTGCTGATGTCACTGTCGACGCCCGCCGGCGGAATGACCTCGATCATGCGGCCACCGCCGGCGCGGCGAGCATGCGGCCGGTAGCGCCGGAGAGCCCCCGCAGCGTGTCGATACGGCCGGCATAGCCCTGAGCAAGCTTGATATGTGCGATGCGACTCGGCTCGCAGCGGGCGGACGTGGCGCGCATCAGCGACACCTGATGACGTGCGAAGAGGTAGTTGAGGTCCATGATGCGGCTCCGGCGTGTAAGCGGGAGCGCGGGATGTCTCACAGTCGACGGCGCTTACGAGCGGGTACCGGCGATGACTGCCACATAGGGACTGCGGCAGCCGATTGCACCCCACGGCGCCGATGGAGTGATCGGGAGGCGTCTGCTAGTCACACAGCCCAGGCTGGGCCTGGTCCGCCGCTACTATGACTGGGCGTCCGCGCCCGAGCGCTAGAACTGGGCGCGACTGTGGGTCGCCCTACCGGTCGCCTCCGCCTTCCCGCTGCTCGTGGCGGCGCAGCAGATCGCCGACGCGCTGCGGCTGGGCGGCGACGGCCGAAACGCGCTGGCGCTGGCCGCGCTGACGCCGGGCCTGCTCTGGCTGGCCTATGTGTTTCAGGCGGCTGGGCCGCGACCTCGCCCGCGGCACCCGCTGGTTCGCGCGGATGACCGGCCCGGCCTGGTCGGCGGGCTGGCGCGGCGCGTGGCGCGTGGCGCTTGCTCACCCGGCGGAGTGGAAAATAGCCGCCGCTTCCGCTATATGCGCAGCCATGCAGACACTGTCGGCCGCGCCAATGCCCATCCCCGGGCACATCGATCCCGTGCCCGTTCCTCGCGCGCTGCCGCCGCGCAGCGACGGCCGCATCGACCTGCTCGGCCTGTCCAAGGACCAGCTCCGCCTTGCGCTCGAGACATCGCAGTTGGAGCCCCGCCAAGCTAAACTGCGCGCCAAGCAGCTATGGCACTGGATCTACAACCGCGGCGTCACCGACTTCGCTCTGATGACCGACATCTCCAAGCAGCTGCGCCCGTGGCTCGAGCAGCGCTTCGTCATCAGCCGGCCGGAGGTGGTGGAGGCGCAGGTTTCGTCCGACGGCACCCGCAAGTGGCTGCTCCGCTCCGACGACGGGCAGGATTACGAGGCGGTGTTCATCCCTGATGCCGACCGCGGCACACTGTGTGTATCTTCGCAGGTCGGCTGCACGCTCAATTGCCGTTTTTGCCACACCGGGACGATGCGGCTGGTTCGCAACCTGACCGCGGGCGAGATTGTCGGCCAGGTAATGCTCGCGCGCGACGCGCTGGGCGAGTGGCCGTCGCAGCCCGAAGGGCGGATGCTGACCAACATCGTCATGATGGGGATGGGCGAGCCGCTCTACAATTTCGACCACGTCCGCGATGCGCTGCGCCTGGTCATGGACGGGGATGGCCTGGCGCTTTCCAAGCGCCGCATCACGCTGTCGACCAGCGGCGTCGTGCCGATGATGGCGCGCGCCGGCGAGGAGATCGGGGTCAACCTCGCGGTCTCGCTGCACGCGGTAACGAAGGACGTCCGCGACGAGATCGTGCCGCTCAACAAGAAGTACGGGATCGAGGAGCTGCTGCAGGCCTGCGCCGACTATCCCGGTGCCAACAACGCGCGGCGGATCACGTTCGAGTATGTGATGCTGCGCGACAAGAACGATTCGGACGATGACGCGCGCGAGCTCGTCCGGTTGCTCAAGCACTATCAGCTGCCGGCCAAGGTCAACCTGATCCCGTTCAATCCCTGGCCCGGCGCACCGTACGAGTGCTCGACCCCCGAGCGGATCCGCGCCTTCAGCAACATCGTATTCGAGAGCGGCATCTCCGCCCCCGTCCGCACCCCCCGCGGCCGCGACATCGACGCCGCCTGCGGCCAGCTGAAGACTGCGGCCGAGAAGAAGAGCCGCGCCGAACTCGACCGATTGGCGGAGAGTGCGGCCCCTTAGATCGACGGCCATAGGCGCGATTACCTCCTGAGCAATCGGCCTATGGCTGCGTTATACGGTTAGAGGATGAAGTCGGCGGCCGTCAGCTGGACGTTGCCGTCGATCTGCATTCGAAAGTCGGCGGAACGATCGCCGTTGGTGTCGACGCTGACGATCGTGACCGGATCGCCGTCGCTGTTGCGCAGCGTGATGCTGATCTCACCGGCTCGCCCGGTGAAGCCGTTGCTTCCGATGTAGCGGAAGGCCTGGTCGCCTGCGACGTTCCAATTGGCGTCAATACGCGACAAGTCGATGCGATCGCCCTGTGCCCGGCTGAAGTCGGTCACCACATCATAACCAGGGTTGGCATAATCGTTCACCGAGGCGAAGGCGAAGCGATCCGCGCCGGCGCCACCGGTCATGCGATCAACACCCACGCCACCGAACAACAGGTCCGCGCCATCGCCGCCGAACAGATCGTCATTGCCGGCACCGCCGTACAGCGTGTCTGCGCCGCTTCCACCGTAGAGCGCGTCGTTACCAACGCCTCCATAGAGTACGTCCCGACCGCCCGAACCGAACAGCGCATCGTTGCCGCCATAGCCATAGACGGTGTCGTCGGTGTTCCGGCCGCCGATGAAGTCGCCTTCGCTGGTGCCCTTGATTACCGCCATGTCCGTACCTTTCGATTGTTGACGCCGATCAAAAACGGGCTGGTCAAGCGGGTGGTTCCCGGCGAGCGGCCGCCCTGCCGCTCGCCAAAGCACCGCCCTTCACCTAAGCGCGGCCCATGCCCGACATCCTGCTCCTTCTGCTCGCCGCCGGTGGCGGGTTCTTGGGCGGCGCGATGAACGCGCTGGCGGGCGGCGGATCGTTCGCGACCATGCCGACGCTGATCGCGCTCGGCACGCCCTCCACTATCGCCAACGCGACCAGCAACGTCGCGGTGCAGCCCGGGGCGATTGCGAGCGCGTGGACGTTCCGGGACGGGCTGCGCCCGCTCGGCGGGCTGTCGGTGCGGTTCCTGTGCGCGCTCACCTTCGTGTCCGGACTGGTCGGCAGCCTGCTGCTGGTGGTAACGCCGAGCCGGGTGTTCGACGTGATCGTGCCTTGGCTGCTGCTCGCGGCGACGATCGCGATTGCGCTCGGCCGGCGCGCGGCGGCGGCGCTCGCCAGCCAAGCCGCGCCGGGGCGCGCGTCGCTGGTCGTCGCGCAGGTGCTGCTCGGCGTCTACGGCGGCTATTTCGGCGGCGGTGTCGGGCTGATGCTGACGGCGGCGTGGGGGCTGCTCGCGGGCGAGCCGCCGCACAAGCTGATGGCACACCGCACGCTGATGCTGGCGGTCGCGAACGCCGCGGCGACGATCGTTTTTATAGCGTTCGGGATGGTCCGGTGGGCGCTCGCGGTGCCCATGGCGACGGGTGCGATCGTCGGCGGGTTCGCGGGCGCGCGGCTCGGGCGCGTGCTGCCGCCGGTCGCGATCCGCTGGTGGACGCTACTCGTCACCGCCATCACCACCGCGGTGTTCTTCTGGCGCGCCTACGCCTAAACGGCTAGGCTCGCCCATGATGCAGACGGTGTACCGCCACAGGCTGACGACTCGGCTCTGGCACGCGATCAACGCGGTCGCGATCGTGATCCTGCTCGGTTCCGGGCTGATGATCCTGAACGCGCATCCGCAGCTCTACTGGGGACGCTTTGGCGCGAACTTCGACCAGCCCTGGTTCCGGGTCGCCTGGCTGTTCGAGGCCGGGCGCGTTCCCGGCTGGCTGACGATCCCGCAGACCTACAACCTCGCGCTCGCGCGGCGCTGGCACCTCCTGTTCGCACTGGTGCTCGGCTTCGCGCTCCTTGCCTACATGGTCGCGAGCCTCGTCAACCGGCATTTCCAGCGCGACCTGCGTGTGCGGCGCGGCGACCTCGCCCCGCGCACGCTGTGGGCCGACCTGCGCGCGCACCTGGCGCTGCGCTTCCACGATCCCGACCATCCCGGCGCCTACAATGTGCTGCAGAAGCTCAGCTACGTGTCGGTGATCTTCGTCGCCCTGCCGCTCGTGATCCTGACCGGGTTGACCATGTCCCCGGGGCTTAACGCCGCATGGCCGTGGCTGCTCGACCTGTTCGGCGGGCGGCAGTCGGCGCGCTCGATCCATTTCATCGCGGCGGTGTGGCTCGGCGGCTTCACGATCGTCCATCTCGCACTGGTGATCCTGGCCGGGGTCGGCAACGAGCTGCGATCGATCATAACCGGCTGGTGGCGCGTGCCGGAGGAGGACAGATGATCCTGACGCGCAGGCGCGCGCTGGTCGGCGGGCTGGCGGCAGGTGCGGGCGGGCTGCTCGCCGGGTGTGACGCGGTGCAGGGGACAGACATCGGCCGCAAGCTGCTGCTGTCGGGTGAGCCAGCGACGCAGGCGCTGCAGCGCGCCCTGATTGACCGCACCGCGCTCGCACCCGAGTTCTCCGCCGATCAGCGCTCACCGATCTTTCGCGCGAACGGGACGCGCAACCCGAACACGCCGACCTACAACGCGTCGCTCGCGCAGAACTTCGCCGACTGGCGAATCCGGATCGACGGGCTGGTCGCGCGACCAGTCGACCTCTCCCTTGCGGACCTCCGCGCGATGCCGGCGCGCACCCAAATCACGCGTCACGACTGTGTCGAGGGATGGAGCGCGATCGGCAAGTGGTCCGGCCCGCGGCTCGGGCCGATCCTGGAGCGCGCGGGATTGCAGCAGCGCGCGCGCTACATCGTCTTTCACTGCGCCGACCGGTTCGGTACGCGCCCCTATTATGAGTCAATCGACCTGGTCGACGCGTTCCATCCGCAGACGATCCTCGCCTGGGTGCTGAACGACCGCGTGCTCTCCGTTCCGAACGGCGCACCGGTTAGGCTGCGAGTCGAGCGCCAGCTCGGCTACAAGCATGCCAAGTATATCGAGCGGATCGAGGCGGTGCCGAGCCTCGCCGGGATCGGCGGCGGCAAGGGCGGCTACTGGGAGGATGTCGCCGATTACGAGTGGTACGCAGGAATCTGACTTCTCTCCTCGCTGCGAGGTAGAGGAGATGGGGGCTGCAAATAACGCCTGTGCCCACTATTTCGCGCAGCGATGGCCCTGATTGACCGCTTCTTCGCCCGCGCCGTCCGCCGCGGCGAACTCACCGTGATCTACTCCGACGGCCGCGAGCGGCGCTTCGGCGCGCCCGACCCGGCGCTTGACCCCGTCACCATGCGGCTCGCGCGCGGTACCGCCGCGGCGATCGCGCGCAGCCCGGCGCTCGGCGCGGCGGAGGCGTTCATGGATGGACGGCTCACCATCGAACAGGGCGACATCCTCGCGCTGCTCTCGCTGTTCAAGGCCAACAATCGCTGGGAGCAGGGCTCGGTCGCGCTGAAGCCAGGGTTGACCGACCGCGCCCTGACCGCGCTCAGATACCGGCTGACGCGGATCAACGCGGCGCAGGCATCCCGCCGCAACGTCGCGCACCACTATGACCTAGATTCGCGCCTCTACAGCCTCTTTCTCGACAGCGACCTGCAGTACAGCTGCGCCTATTTCACCCACCCGGCCAACAGCCTGGAACAGACGCAGGCCGACAAAAAGGCGCATATCGCCGCCAAGCTGGCGATCGAATCGGGTATGCGGGTGCTCGACATCGGCTGCGGCTGGGGCGGGATGGCGCTCTATCTGCACGAGAAGACCGGCGCCGACGTGACCGGCATCACGCTGTCGGAGGAGCAGCTGAAGGTCGCACGCGCCCGAGCCGAGGCGGCAGGCGTCGCCGATCACGTCCGCTTCGAGCTGATCGACTACCGCGCGGTGACCGGCAGCTTCGACCGGATCGTCTCGGTCGGCATGTTCGAGCATGTCGGGGTGCCGCAGTACCGTACCTTCTTCGCCAAGTGCCGCGAGCTCCTCAACGAGCGCGGCGTCATGCTGCTCCACACTATCGGCCGTGCGGGAAAGCCCGGCGTCACCGACGCGTTCACCGCCAAGTACATCTTCCCCGGCGGCTACATCCCCGCGCTGAGCGAGATCACGCAAGGCTATGAGGGATTGAAGATGCACTGCACCGATATTGAGGTGCTGCGGCTCCACTATGCGCTGACGCTGGAGCATTGGTACCGACGCACGGTCGCCGCGAAGGAGCAGATCGTGGCGCTGTACGACGAGCGCTTCTTTCGCATGTGGACCTTCTACCTCGCGGGGGCCTTTGTCAGCTTCCAGTACGGCGGCATGGTCAACTACCAGCTGCAGTTCGCACGCGACCGCGACACGCTGCCGCTGACGCGCGACTACATGGTTGCGGCGGAGGCGGCGCTCAGGTCGTGACCTCGTCGGCGATGGGCGCCGCGTAGCAGAACCGCGTCATCGCCTCGATGGGGCCGAGTTGCTCGGGCGAGAGGCGTTTCAGATACAGGCAGCTCTTGCCGAGCCGGTACTTGCCGAGCTTCGCCAGCGCGTCGGCCTGTTCGGGACGGCCGGCGCCGATGTAGAGCACCAGCTCTGCTTTGCGGGGCGAGAAGCCGACGCGGCATGAGCTTCCCTCATGGCCGCTCGCGTAGCGGTATCGATATCGGCCGAAGCCGATGATCGACGTACCGTACATCTCGGCGCGTCCGCCGGTCGCCCGCTCCATCAGGTCGCGCAGCGTCCGCGCCTCCTCGCGCCGGCGCTCGTCAGGCAGGCCGTCGATGAAGGCGTCAACGGAGGCGTCGGTGAACTGCGTCTTGTTCCCGGTCATCGTCCAACCCTCCGGTTGCGGCTCTCCGACGCGCAGCCTAAGCGCGCGGCCATGAGCGAATCAATCAACCGTCCAACCGGCGACGCCGGAGTCTCGAAAGTCGTCCTCGCCTATTCCGGCGGCCTCGACACCTCCGTCATCCTGAAGTGGCTGCAGCAGACCTACGGGTGCGAGGTCGTGACCTTCACCGCCGACCTCGGCCAGGGCGAGGAGCTGGAGCCCGCGCGCGCCAAGGCCGAGCTGATGGGGGTGAGGCCGGAGCACATCTTCATCGACGATCTCCGCGAGGAGTTCGTGCGCGACTACGTGTTCCCGATGATGCGGTCGAACGCGCTGTACGAGGGGCTGTACCTGCTCGGCACCTCCATCGCGCGGCCACTGATCGCCAAGCGCCAGATCGAGATCGCGCGTCAGGTGAACGCCGACGCGGTCAGCCACGGCGCGACCGGTAAGGGCAACGACCAGGTCCGCTTCGAGCTCGGCTATTACGCGCTCGCCCCCGACATCAAGGTGATCGCCCCGTGGCGCGAGTGGGACCTGACCAGCCGCACCCGGCTGATTGAGTGGGCCGAGCAGCACCAGATTCCGATCCCGCACAACAAGCGCGGCGAGGCGCCGTTCTCCACCGACGCGAACCTGCTCCACACCTCGTCCGAGGGGCTGGTGCTGGAGGATCCGTGGGAGGAGGTGCCCGACTATGTCTACTCGCGCACCGTCAACCCGGAGGATGCGCCCGACGCGCCCGAGTTCATCACGGTCGATTTCGAGCGCGGCGACGGCGTCGCGCTGAACGGCGAGGGGATGAGCCCGGCGACGCTGCTCGCGCGCCTCAACGACCTTGGCCGCGCGCACGGGATCGGGCGGCTCGATCTGGTCGAGAACCGCTTCGTCGGCATGAAGAGCCGCGGCATGTACGAGACGCCGGGCGGCACCATCTATCACCTGGCGCACCGCGGCATCGAGCAGATCACGCTCGACCGCGGGGCGGCGCACCTCAAGGACGAGCTCGCGCCGCGCTACGCCGAGCTGATCTACAACGGCTTCTGGTTCTCGCCGGAGCGCGAGATGCTCCAGGCCGCGATCGACCACAGCCAGGAGAAGGTGATCGGCACCGTTCGCCTGAAGCTCTACAAGGGCGCGGCGCACATCGTCGGGCGCAAGTCGCCGCACACGCTCTACTCGGAGAAGGTCGTCACGTTTGAGGACGACCAGGGTGCCTACGACCAGCGCGATGCGGCGGGCTTCATCAAGCTGAATGCGCTCAGGCTCAGGTTGCTGGGCCGGCGAGATAGGTAAGCCTTTCTCCTCTTCCTGCAGGGGAGGGGAGTAGCACTTCATTAACCATCTCGGCCTAGCCTCTCGGCATGGCGTGGCAGGCTCTTCGGTCGCAGTGGTTCGGGGCGATCCTGCTCGCGTGCCTGTTGTCGGCGGCGTGGGCGGCGGCGGACTGGCACAACCTTTCCGGCCTGCGGCTGCCCGATACCGATGACGCCGTGCGGCTGCAGCAGGTGCGCGACTGGCTCGCCGGCCAGGCGCTGACCGACCTCAGCCAGCACCGGATCGCCGACGGGCTCGCCATGCACTGGTCGCGGATCGGAGATTTGGTGCCGGGCGCGATCATCCTGCTGCTGCGGCCGCTGCTCGGCCAACCTTCGGCGGAGCTTGCCGCCGTCATCCTGTGGCCGCTGGTCCAGTTCGCCGCGCTGCTCGGCCTTGTCGCGGGGATCGCGCGCCGGCTCGCGCCTGCTGCCGCCGGCACCGCGCTGGTACTGGCCGCGCTTGCCTATCCCGCTTCCGGCCTGTTCATGCCGGGCCGCATCGATCATCACGCCCTGCAGCTGCTGCTGGTCCTGGGCCAAATCAGGCTGCTGCTCGCGCCCGCGACGCTGCGCAGCGGAGCGCTCGCTGGTGCGCTGGTCGCCGCCGGTGCCGTGATCGGACTGGAGACGCTGCCGTTCGCGTTCGTCACCGCCGCAGTGATCGTGGCGGGCGGGCTGCGCGACAGCCCGGAGCGGATGAGCGGCTTCGGCCTCGCGCTCGCGCTCGGCCTGCTGTCGCTGCTGCCGCTCGCAGGCCGAGGCGGCGACTGCGACACGATCGTACCGCTCGCGCGAGTGACGGTCGCCGGCGGCCTCGCACTTACCGCGCTCGGGCGGATTGAGCGCGGGCGGCTCCTGCTCCTGCTCGCGACCGGCGTCGGGCTCGCCGTGCTCGGCTGGCCGGCGGCGCAGCCGTGCCTCGCCGGCCCCTACGCCTCCGTCGATTCGCTCGTCGCGCGGCTGTGGCTGGCACACGTCGCGGAGGCGCAGCCGCTACTCGCCACCCCGCTCCCGCTGGCGATCGGCTATGCCGGGCTGCTCATCATGGGGCTGCTCGCCTCTACCTGGCTGTGGTGGCAGCGCGGGGGCGCGTGGCTCCTGCTGCTCCCCTACCAGGCGCTGTCGCTGGCGCTGACCTTCGCGCAGCTGCGCGGTGCCTACTTGGGCGCGATCCTGGCGGTGGTGCCGCTCGCCGCGCTGCTCGCCCACGCCCGACGCCGGCGGGCAATATCCGCAGTACTGGCGCTGTGGATCGCGGGCGCGGGCCTAAGCTACCCGCTCGCCGCGGGACTGGTCGCGCCGAAGCAGGCGCTCGCTGCGCCGCCCGGTCCCGACTGCACCGACCCGGCGGCGCTCGCGCGGCTCGCACAGCTTTCAGCCGGCCGCGTGATGGCGGGCGTGGACCTTGGTGGCTGGGGGCTCGCCGCCACCCCGCACAGCTTCGTCGCCGCGCCCTATCACCGCAACAATGCTGGGAACGTCGCCGCCTACCGCTTCTTCATGGGCGACAAGCAGGCGGCGCGGGGGATCGCTCGGCGTTGGCGGGTCCGCTACGTCGTGCGCTGCCCGGGCATGTTCGGCGCGGTAAAGGCGCCTTCGGGGACGATCGGCGCTGGCGCGACGCCCGCCTGGCTACACCCGGTCGCACCGACGATCTTCGAAGTTGCGCTCCGCGACTGAGCGAAGCGCTTGCTGGCAAGCACCACTGCGGTAAAGACCCGCTGATGACCGGGGTTCCTGCCGAGCCGCTCCGCTGGTGGCAAACACGCCTGTTCGTGCTCGCGGTGGCGGTGATCACGGCGATCCCGCTGCTGAAACCCGACATCGCGCCGCTGGTCGATCTTCCCGGGCACATGGCGCGCTACCGCGTCCAGCTGTCGCACGGCGAGATCGTCTGGTTCGCCGACTGGTACAATTTCGACTGGCAGCTGATCGGCAACCTGGGCGTCGACCTGCTGATCGTGCCGCTGGCGCCGGTGTTCGGGCTGGAGCTCGCCGTCAAGCTGATCGTGCTGAGCATCCCGACGCTCACCGCGGTCGGTTTCCTGTGGATAGCGCGGGAGGTGCACGGCCGTATCCCCGCGCCGGCGCTGTTCGCGCTGCCGCTCGCCTATTCCTACCCGTTCCAGTTCGGGTTCGTGAACTTCGCCCTGTCGATGGCGCTCGCGCTCAACGCCTTCGCGCTGTGGCTGCGGCTCGCGCGGCTCGGCAAGCTGCGCCTGCGCGCGATCCTGTTTCTGCCGCTCGGCGCGCTGCTGTGGCTCTGCCACACCTATGGCTGGGGCGCGCTCGGCGTGCTCGCCTTCTCGGCCGAACTGATCCGCCAGCACGACCTGCGCCGCGACCGGACCGGCTTTGTCGAGCGCTGGCTGGTGCCGTGGCTGCTGGCGGGCGTCCACTGCCTGCCGCTCGCACCACCGGCGCTGCTCATGATCATGTGGCGCAGCGGTCACGTCGGCGGGGTGACCACCGACTGGTTCAACTGGCGGGCCAAGATCAACTGGCTGACCATGGTGCTGCGCGACCGTTGGGAGACGTTCGACATCGCCTCCGTCGGCGTGCTGCTGCTGATCCTGTTCAAGGGGCTGCGCGACCCCAACATCCAGTACTCACGCAATCTGGGGCTATCGGCACTGTTCCTGTGCGCGGTGTTCGTGCTGCTGCCGCGGATCGTGTTCGGCTCGGCCTACGCCGACATGCGGCTTGCACCCTACATGATGGGGATCGCGATCATCGCGATCCGGCCGCGCCCCGGCCTCTCGATCCGCGGTGCGGCGGTGCTCGCAGCGGCGGGGCTCGTGTTCTTCCTGGTTCGGACCGCGGGCACCACCGTCAGCTTCTGGCGGTACGACCAGTCGTACGATCGCGAGCTCGCCGCGCTCGACCGGCTGCCGATCGGGGCGCGGCTGGTCAGCTTCGTGGGGGAGACCTGCTACAACGAGTGGACCATGACCCGGCTGCAGCACCTGCCGGGGATCGCCCTCGCCCGGCGGCTCGCCTACACCAACGACCAGTGGTCGATGCAGGGCGCGCAGATGCTGACCGTGCGCTACCGCGCCGCGCGACCGTTCGCGCATGATCCGTCGCAGATCACGACAAGCACCCAGTGCCCGACCGAGTGGTGGCGGCCGATCGCGATCTCGCTGGTCCGCTTTCCGCGGGGCGCCTTCGACTATGTCTGGCTGATCAGCCCGCCGCCCTATGATCCGCGGCTGGAGCGAGGGCTCACGCCGGTCTGGCGCAGCGGGGGCAGCGCGCTGTTCAAGGTCGAGCACGACGTCCCGGCCGCGCAGCTGTCACCCGAGGATCTCGGCCCGTATCGCGAGATCATGCTGCGTCGCCTGCAGGCGCGGCGTCGCCGCCTTTCCTGAAGGGCGCGAGCTCGCCCAGGAACGACTGCTCCTCTTCCACTGCCCGCCGCTCGCGTACCAGGAAGTCGGCGATCGCGCGCCGGAAGCCCGGATCGGGGATGTAGTGCGCCGACCAGGTCGGCACCGGCACATAGCCGCGCGCAAGCTTGTGCTCGCCCTGCGCGCCAGCCTCCACCCGGGCGAGCCCGCGCGCGATCGCCGCGTCGATCGCCTGGTAATAACAAAGCTCGAAGTGGAGGAACGGCACGTCCTCCGTGCAGCCCCAGTAGCGGCCGTAGAGCGTGTCGGCGCCGAGCAGGTTGAGCGCACCCGCGATCGGCACGCCGTCGCGCTCGGCCAAGATCAGCAGCACGCGCGATCCCATCCGCTCGCCGAGCAGCGAGAAGAAGCGGCGGGTGAGGTAAGGCCGCCCCCATTTGCGGCTGCCGGTGTCTTGGTAGAAGCGCCAGAAGACGTCCCAGACCGCTTCGGTCAGGTCGGCCCCGGTCAGGTGGCGGATCGTCAGCCCCTCTACGGCGCGCTCGCGCTCGCGCCGGATCGCCTTGCGCTTGCGGCTGGCCAGCGCGCCCAGGAAGTCGTCGAAGGTCGCGTAGCCGTCGTTCGTCCAGTGGAACTGCGTGCCTTGCCGAATCAGCCAGCCCGCCGCCTCGAACAGCGGCACTTGCTCCGCGGTCACGAAGGTCGCGTGGGCGGAGGAGAGGTCGTGCTGCTCGGTCACCGCTTCGATCGCGGCGATCAGCGCAGGCGCGGCGGCCGCATCGCGCAGCAGGAGCCGCTCGCCCGGAACGGGCGAGAAGGGGATCGCTACCTGCAGCTTCGGGTAGTAGCGCCCGCCCGCCCGCTCCCACGCGTCCGCCCAGGCGTGGTCGAAGACATATTCGCCCTGGCTGTGGCTCTTGGCATAGGCGGGTGCGACCGCCGCCGGCCGGCCGTCGGCGCCGTCGACGATGACCGGCACCGGCTGCCACCCCGCGCGCGCGGTGGCCGAGCCCGACTCCTCCAGGATCGACAGGAAGGCGTGGCTGGTGAACGGGTTGCCGTCACCGGCGCACGCGTCCCAGTCGGCCGGGGGAACGGCGGCAACGCCGTTGGCGATGCGGGCGGTGACCGTGGGGGAGCTCACACCCGCCTATCTAGGCGAGCGCCCGCGCGTGTCCAAGCCGCCGGTCACCCCGTTGCCGTACGCCAGGCGGCAAGACCCTGTTCCAGGTCGGCGATCAGGTCGGCCGCATCCTCCAGCCCGATGCTCAGCCGGACGAGCGGCCCCTGACCCTGCCAGGGGACCGCAGTACGCAACCGCGCCGGATCGACAGGGATCGCCAGGCTCTCGAACCCGCCCCAGCTGTAGCCGATTCCGAACAGCGCGAGCGCGTCGATCAGCGCCGCGCGTGCCCCTTCCCCGCCGCCCGCCAGCTCGAACGCGAACAGCCCGGCGCCGCCGCGGAAGTCGCGATGGAAGATGGAGCTGCCCGGACAGTCGGGCAGCGCCGGGTGGAGCACGCGGGCGACCTCCGGCCGGTCGGCGAGCCAGCGCGCGACCGCGAGCGCACTCTCGGCGTGGCGGTCGAGCCGAAGCGCCATGGTCCGCAGGCCGCGGCTGCCGAGGAAGGCGTCGTCGGGCGAGACCGTCTGGCCGAGCTGGTAGCTGGTGTCGCGCAGCGCGGGCCAGCGCGCGGGCGTGGCGGTGACCGACCCCAGCATGACGTCCGAGTGACCGCCGACATATTTGGTGCCGGCGAGGATCGACAGGTCGATGCCGAGCGCCAGCGCCGGCAAGCGGAGCGGCGTCGCCCAGGTGTTGTCGAGCAGCGTGACAATCCCCCGCTCCTTCGCCACCGCGACAATCGCGGGAATATCCTGCACCTCGAAGGTCAGGCTGCCCGGGCTTTCCAGAAAGATCGCGCGCGTCGACGGGCCGATCAGCTCGGCGATCTCCTCACCGATCAGCGGATCGTAGAAGCGGGTGGCGATCCCCATCCGCTTGAGGAGGCCGTTGGCGAGGTTGCGGGTCGGGTCGTACGCGCTGTCGACCAGCAGCAGCTCGTCGCCCGGCGACAGGACGCTCAGCAGCGCCGCCGCGATCGCCGCGACCCCGCTCGGGTAGAGGAAGGTCGCCTCCGCGCCGGGCTCCAGCTCGGTCAGGGCATCGGCCAGGCTCCACTGGGTGGGCGTCCCCCGCCGACCGTAGAACAGCCGGTGGTGGGTGTCGCGTCCGCCGTTCGCGCGCAGGTCCGCCACGGAATCGTAGAGGATGGTCGACGCGCGCCAGACCGGCGGGTTGACGATCCCCTGCGTCCACTCGGCGCGGCGACCGGCACGGACGACGCGGGTGCCGTCGCCGCTCACGCACCGAGCTCTTTGGGCAGGGTCGGGTCGCTGCCCCACTCCGCCCAGCTGCCGTCGTAGAGGCTCGCCTCCTGCCCCAGCAGCCGCATCGCGAGCACGACGGAGGCCGCGGTCACGCCGGACCCGCAGGTGGCGATGATCTGGTGATCGATCTCCACCCCGGCGGCCTCGAAGGCGGCGGCAAGGTCGGCCGGCGACTTGTAGCGACCGTCCGCGTCGAACAGCCGCGCGTAGTGGAGGTTGAGCGCGCCGGGCATGTGGCCGGACGCGACACCGGGGCGGGTCTCCGGCTCCTCGCCGCGGAACCGCGCGGGCGAGCGGGCGTCGACGATCTGCTCCCGGTGCGCGACCGCGGCCTTCATGTCGGCGAGATGCATGACGAGCGCGGCATCGCCCAGCACCCGGAACTGCGCGGGCGCACGAGTGACGACGCCGCTCTCCAGCGCGCCGCCGCTCGCCTGCCAGGCGGCAAGCCCGCCGTCGAGCACCGCCACCGTTCGCGCCCCCATCGTGTCTAGCGCCCACCACGCGCGTGCGGCCGAATGGAGCGGCGAGTCGTCGTACACGACGATGCGGTCGCGGTCGGAAACGCCGAGCGCACCCAGCCGCTGCCCGAAGCTCGACCCGTCCCCCAAATTACCGTCTGCGCCGTTCAGCGTCGGGAGATCGAGGAACAGCGCACCCGGAATGTGTCGGGCGCGGTACTCGGCAGCGGCGTCGCGGTCGTGCTCGGGAAGAAACCAGGTGGCGTCCAGCACCACGACGTCGTGCAGGTGCGCGCGGAGCCAGTCGGCGGATACGAGCGGCTCCATCACCGCTGCCCGATGAAGGCGCGCAGGTCGCGCGAGAGCTTCGCGCGGTCCTCGTCACGGACGTACATCATGTGTCCCGCGTCATAATAGGCAAACTGGATGCGGCGCTTGTCGTAGCCGGTGCGCGACAGCGCGTACTCGGCCGCGAAGAAGGGGGTGGCGAAGTCGTACCAGCCCTGGCCGACGAAGATGCGAAGACCGCTGTTCTCGCGCAGCGCCTTGCCGATGTAGGGCGCGACGTTCAGGTAGACGTCGTTGTCGCGCCCACCGCCGATCCGCCAGTCCCATGGCTGAACCGATCCGATCGTCACGTAGCTGCGGTCGGTCGCGAACTTCAGGTCGCCGCGCGTGTAGGCGTTGATCGCGGCGGTGTAGCCCCCGTCGATCCCGTAGAAGCTCGGATCGTTGTCCGGCGTCTCGCCCGCATTGTCGAAGTCGCGGCCGGTGTAGCGGCTGTCGAGCCGCCCGATCGTGAGGCCGCGGTCGCGCAGCAGCTCCTTGTAGAAGCGCGCGGGCGTTACCCTAAGGTCGGCCTGCTCCAGATAGGTTTCGCCAAGCCCGGTGTAGCGGGCGAGATCGCGGCGCACGGTCGCGCGCTCCTCCGCACCGAGCGCGTTGCCCTTCAGCAGCGCGGCGGCATAAGGCCCGGTCGCCCACGCCCGCGCCTCCGCGACGAACGCCTGGACGCCGCCGGGATGCGTCGCCTTGCCGTGGTAAAGCGCGGTCGCTGCCATCGAGGGCAGGTTGAGAACAAAGGTCAGTTCGTTGCCCGGCGTGTCCGCGCCAGCCGCGAAATCGAGCACGGTGGACAGCAGGATGACGCCGTTCAGCGAGACGTCGTTGTACAACCCCTCGAGCTGGTTCAGCACCGCCGCCGAGCGCGTCGTGCCATAGCTCTCCCCGCCCAGATACTTGGGCGCATTCCAGCGACCGTTGGCGTTCAGCCACAGCCGGATGAACTGCGCGACCGAGCGCGCGTCGGCGGTGACGCCCCAATAATCCTTGGGATCGGTCTTGCCGAGGGCGTGGCTGTAGCCGGTCCCGACCGGATCGATGAAGACGAGGTCGGTGACGTCGAGCAGCGAATCGGGATTGTCGAGGATCGGATAGGGCGGGCCGCCGTCGTCGCGCGCGTCCGACGGGATCGCCACCCGCTTGGGCCCGAACGCACCCATGTGGAGCCAGACGGAGCCGGAGCCGGGCCCGCCGTTGAACAGGAAGGTGACCGGCCGCCGCGGGTCGGCGCCTTCCTTCACATAGGCGACGGAAAAGATCGCGGCGCGCGGGGTGCCGTCGTCGGCCTTCAGGTAGGTTTCGCCCGCCGTCGCGGTGTAGCGGATCGTTTGACCACCAAAGGTGCCGGTGTGCCGCGTCACCGAGACGGTCGGCGGCGGCACCTCGTCCGCCTTGGACGGAGAGGGGCGGCCGGGTGGTTCCTGCGCGAGGGCGGGGGTCGCGAACAGAGCGAGGGCGAGGAGCAGTTGGCGCATGGCGCTACCCTAGCGAACGGCCGCACGCGTGCAATCGGCAGCCGGTCGGGCTAGAGGCCGGCGCATGACCCCGCTCCACCTTGGCCAGGCGAGCAGCCTGCCCGCCTCCCCGGAAGAGGCCGTGCTCGACTATGTTCCGAACCCGCGTTCCGGCACACGCTATCTCGTTCGCTTCGCGGTGCCCGAGTTCACCTCGCTGTGCCCGGTCACCGGCCAGCCCGACTTCGCGCATCTGGTGATCGACTATGTGCCGGCCGCCACCATCGTCGAATCAAAGTCGCTGAAACTGTTCCTGGGCGCGTTCCGGAACCACGCCGCCTTTCACGAGGACTGTACCGTCGGAATCGGCGAGCGGCTGACGGCGGAGATGCAGCCGCACTGGCTGCGGATCGGCGGCTACTGGTATCCGCGCGGCGGCATCCCGATCGACGTGTTCTGGCAGTCGGGCCCGCCGCCGGCCGACGTGTGGGTGCCCGATCAGGGCGTTGCCTCCTATCGCGGACGCGGCTGACCATCACCTCTCTTGTTGCGCTGCAATATAAGTGCAACCATCTTGATCCTCGTACGTTGGGCGTGTCGGTGAGCGGATGTGTACCATCCCTCGCTGCAGTCGCGAACGGAGGGTTGTCGAGGTGAGCGGAAGTTCCCGGGTCGGTCATATTGCCTTGCTTGGGAATTATCTGCCGCGACAGTGTGGCCTCGCGACCTACACCACCGACACTTACGACGCCCTGCGGAACCGGTTCCCCGACCTCAAGGTCGACGTCTATGCGATGGACGACCATCCCGGCCGCTACGCCTACCCCGCCGCCGTCACGGGCGCGATCCCGCAGGACGACCGGAGCGCCTATCTCGAGACCGCGAAGGCGATCGAGGCAAGCGGCGCCCAGGCGCTGTGGGTCCAGCACGAGTACGGCATCTATGGCGGCTCGGCCGGCGACTACCTGCTCGCCCTACTTGACCGGCTGACCATTCCGGTCATCGTCACGCTGCACACTATCCTGGAGAAGCCTAGCGCCGAGGAGCGCCGGGTGATGGACGCGCTGCTCCACCGCGCCGCGCGCGTGATCGTGATGGCGGACCGCGGGCGCGAGATCCTGACCCGGGTCTACGGCGCGAGCCCGCGCTCGATCGTGATGATCCCGCACGGTGTGCCCGATCGCCCGTTCGTCAACGCCAACACGCTCAAGCACGCGTTTGGCTGGAGCGGCCGCGACGTCATCCTGACCTTCGGCCTGCTCGCCCCCAACAAGGGGATCGAGACGATGATCGAGGCAATGCCCGCGATTGCCGCACAGCACCCATGCGCACTCTACGTGGTACTCGGCGCGACTCACCCGAACCTCGTCGCACACGAAGGCGAAGCGTACCGCGAGCGGCTCGCGACCCTTGCGGCCGACCTCGGCGTTGCGGGCAACATCCGCTTCATTGACGGCTTCGTCGAGCATGACGACCTGCTCGACTATCTGCAGGCGGCCGACATCTACGCGACGCCGTACAGCAACCCCGCTCAGATCACGAGCGGGACGCTCTCCTACGCGGTCGGAGTGGGCAAGGCGGTGGTCTCCACCCCCTATGTGCACGCGACCGAAATCCTGGCGGATGGGCACGGCGTGCTCGTCGACTTCGGCGACAGCGCGGCGTTCGGGCGCGAGATCAATGCCCTGCTCGGAAACGAGCGCAACCGCCTGAGACTGTCCGAGCGCGCCTATGCACGCGGTCGCACGATGATCTGGCCCCGACTGGCGGAGAAGGCGATGAGCGAGGTCGAGGTGATGGTGACGGCGCAGCCGCGACGATTGAATACGGGGGGCATGCTCTCCAACCTCAAGCCGGACCTGTCGGCGGTGGAACGGATGAGCGACTCGACCGGTATGCTCCAGCACTCGATCTTCTCGGTGCCCGACCGCCGCCACGGCTACTGCATCGACGACAATGCCCGCGCGCTGATCCTGCTCTGCGCAATCGACGACATCGACGATGCGACTCGCGACAAGTGGACGAGCATCTACGCGTCGTTCGTCCAGCATGCCTGGAACCCGGACAAGCGACGGTTTCGGAACTTCATGAACTTCGACCGTAGCTGGTGCGAGGAAACCGGTTCCGAGGACTCGAACGGTCGCGCGCTCTGGGCGCTGGGTGTGACGGCCCGCGACGCACGGGTGCAGAAGCATCGCGACTGGGCCGCGCGCCTGTTCGACGACACCGCCGCGCTCGCCTTCAAGCTCGGCTCGCCGCGCGCCCACGCCTTTGCCATGCTCGGCGCGGCGGCGATGCTGGAGGTGCAGCCGACCCACCGGCTGTCGCGCGAGCTGCTTGAGCGGTTCGGCAACGAGTTGCTGGTGCTGCTCGACACCGCCCGCCGCCCGGAGTGGAGCTGGTTCGAGATCGTGCTGGCCTACGACAACGCGCGCCTGCCGGAGGCGCTGATCCGATCCGGCCTCGCACTCGGCCGCGACGACTTCGTGGCGACCGGGCTCGAGACGCTGGAGTGGATCGAGGCACGCCAGACTAGTCCGGACGGCCGCTTTCGCGCGGTCGGTACCGACAGCTTCGGGCGCGAATATGCCGAGCCGCTGCCGTTCGACCAGCAGCCGCTGGAAGCGCAGGCGACGATCGACGCCTGTGCTGCCGCTTACCAGGCGACCGGTGACACGCGCTGGGTGGAGGGAGCGAACCGCGCCTACCGCTGGTACCTGGGCGCGAACGACCTGGACCTTCCGCTCGCCAGCTTCGGTGATGGCGGATGCTTCGACGGCTTGAACCCCGCCGGGCTTAACCGCAACCAGGGTGCGGAATCGATCCTCGCGTTACAATTGGCTTCCGTCGCGATTTCAGCTCTTGGAAAGCGTAGCGGAGCCGTGGCAGGGCAGGGCGGCGCGGTCGCCGCCTGAGCGGGCTGCGCACCTGACCTAACCGCTACACCGTTCCGGGGGGAACGCATGCTCGACCTGTTCACCCACGCGCTGCGGCTGCACGCCGACCCGTCCCGTGTCGTCGTCCGCCCGTTCCACATCGCTTGGGCGGGCCCGCGCATGGGCCCCAGCCGGACCGAGCGGCTGGTCCGCGAGGTGCTGGCGATGAGTCCGGGTCAGGCGCGCACGCAGCTGGAGGTCGTCCTCAAGGACTTCGAGGCGCGGCACTGGCAGACCCGGCGCGTGTTCATGACCCGCTACGACGAGATCGAACAGCAGCTCGGGCTCGACGGCAGCAAGATCGGCGACGAGAAGCGCCAGCTGATCGGCGCCTATTTCTGCCACGAGTACAGCTACGCCGCCGCCGCGCTGATGAACCCCAGCGTCGTCCCCCACCACGATCAGTCGGGCATGCCGCCGGGCGCGCAGCGGATCGTCATGTCGATGCGCGCGGTGGGCGAGGGGCACATCAGTTCCGTTGCCTTTCGTGAAGGAATCATCACCGACGACAACGAGCTGACGCTCGCCCCCGAACCGCCGTTCGCGACCGCCGCGGATGCGGTTGGAGGCGACGACGAGCTGCCGGTCGGCCCGGTCACCGTTTATCGCCACCGCGACTCGACGCTGTCGGGGACCGTGATCTTCCCAGTCACCGACCAGCAGTCCAAGGGACTGGAGGACCTGCGGCTGGTCGAGTTCACCCACGACGACGGAGTCAAGGAGTGGATCGGTACCTACACCGCCTATAACGGCTCGGCGATCCAGTCGGAACTGATGCGGACCAAGGATTTCCGCGCCTTTGATCTCGTGCCGATGACCGGCAGCGCCAGCCGCAACAAGGGCATGGCGCTGTTCCCGCGCAAGGTCGGTGGGAAGTACATGATGATCGGCCGCCAGGACGGTGAGAACGTTTTCATCATATCGTCGGACACGCTGGAGAACTGGGACGAGGGCGACCTGCTGCTGCGGCCGCACTATCCGTGGGAGCTGGTCCAGATGGGCAATTGCGGCCCGCCGATCGAAACGGACGAGGGTTGGATTCTGCTGACCCACGGCGTGGGCGCGATGCGGAAGTATTCGATCGGCGCCGCGCTGCTCGACCTTGACGATCCAACCAAGGTGATCGGCCGCACCAAGGAGCCGATCCTGGCCGCCGCCGACCAGGATCGCGAAGGCTATGTGCCCAACGTCGTTTACACTTGCGGTGCGACGCGGATCGGCGACCGGCTGTTCATTCCCTACGGCATCGCCGACAGCTCGATCGGCTTTGCGTTTGTCGAAATCAGGAAGCTGCTCGACCTGATGTGAGCGTGGCGGCGTAGAGCCACGCGATCGCTCCGGCGAAGACTGCAATGGCGAGCGGGACCGTCACCGCTTCGCCGAGCGAAGCGAGCGCGAGCGGCGCGTCGCTTCCGGTTCCCGCGACGATCCCGGCGAAGACGACGCCGAACAGGCTCTCGCCCACGATCAGCCCGGTCGCGGCGAGCACCCCCAGCCGCGTCGCGAAGGCGGGGTTGGCGCTGCGGCTGGCGCGGCGCTCATACCACCAGCCGATCAGCGCGCCAACCGGGATCAGCAGCGTCAGGCTCATTGGCAGGTAGATGCCCATGCCGACCCCGAGCGGCGGCAGGCGGACGTGCCCGACCCGGCCGAGCAGCTCGTCGATCGCGATCACGCCTGCGCCGATCGCCGCACCGATCCCGATCAGGCCCCAGTCGATGTCGCCACCGAGCACGCCCTGCGCCAGTGCGGCAATCAGCGACGCCTGCGGCGCGGCGAGTGCGTTGACGCCGGCGTTCGCCGTGCCCTGGAACCCGAACGCGGTGTTGAGCAGGTCGAGCACCGGCGGGATCGCCAGGCTGCCGAAGATCACTCCGAGGATCAACGCGAGCTGCTGCCGCCACGGCGTCGCGCCGACCAGCTGTCCGGTCTTCAGGTCCTGGAGATTGTCGTTGGAGATGGTCGCGACCGAGAAGACGATGGCGGTGGTGAACAGCGCATAGGCGACCAGCGCCTGGACGCGGGCCGGATCGCCGCCGTGGCCGAAGACAGCCGCGAGCAGCAGCGCGGCGCCGAGCACGGCGAGGATGCCCACCCCCGACACCGGCGAGTTGGACGCGCCGATCAGCCCGGCCATGTAGCCGCACACCGACGCGATCACGACTCCGACCACGAAGATGTAGAGCAGCGTGCCCCCGATCACGAGCGCGGGGTGCGCGGCAACCGGCCCAACGCGGGCAAAGTCCCACAACAGCCACGCGATCGGCAGGGCCGAGCAGATGATGGTCCCGGCAACGACGCCGATCGGCAGGTCGCGCTCCGTCAACGCGAGCAGCTCACCCCCGCGCCGCGCCCGCGACGCGACAAGCGCGCCGCGAATGCCTGCGATGATGGGGCCGAGGATCTTGAGCAGGGTCCACAATGCGGCGATCCCGATCGTTCCGGCACCGATGAAGCGCACATCCGAGCGGAAGACCGCGCCGACGACCGTGTCGATCGGATCGATCGCTGCCTGGTAGCTGGTCAGGACCGGCACCAGCACGCCCCAGCTGATCAGCAGTCCGACCAGCATGGCCACGCCGACCGACAGGCCGACCAGGTGCCCGACCCCGATCAGCGCCAGCGAGAAGCTGGTCGACACGCCCGTCGCCGACCCGGCGGACAGCTTGAAATTGCGCGCCGCCTCGCCCGCCACCAGCCGCAGCTGAACGAGCAGCGCGAAGCCGGCCGACAACAGACTGCCGAGCAGCAGCGCGCGGAGCCCGCGGGCACTCTCCTCCCCGCCCTCGCGCGATTCGGCGCCGACCTTGAGCACTTCGGCCGCCGCCACGCCTTCCGGAAAGGGCAGGTCGGAGCCGGTGACCAGTGCGCGACGCAGGGGGACGGAGAACATGACGCCCAGGATTCCGCCAACCGCGCAGACGAACGCCGTCGTCCAATACGGAAATCCCGACCACCACCCGACCAGCACCAGAGCGGGCAGCACGAAGATGATCGCCGCCAGCGTACCCGCCGCGCTCGCGATCGTCTGAACGATGTTGTTCTCGAGGATCGTGCCGGTGCGGAACAGCCGCAGCACCGCCATGGAGATGACCGCAGCGGGGATCGACGTCGCGAAGGTCAACCCGACCTTCAGCCCCAGATAGACGTTGGCGGCGGTGAACAGCACGGTGATGATCGCGCCGAGCACGACGCCGCGCAAGGTGAGTTCGCGCGGCCTGCGGGCGGGATTGGTGTCGATCATCGCCGGTGAGTGGCACGGAGATGCCAAGTGCGCAAACCACCGTCACCCCGGACCTGATCCGACGTCTTGCTTCGCTATGAGCAGTGACACGGCCACGAACTCCGGCTCACGACCGGCGTGACGAAGGAAGGAATTGCCACGCCTCCGCCCCGCCCCTAACCGCAGCGCGATGCGCGCCGAGCTTGCCCACATCCGGTCCTGGATCTTTGACATGGACAACACGCTCTACCCTGCCAGCGCCAACCTGTTCGCGCCCGTCGAACAGCGGATGACCGACTATATAGCACGGCTGCTCGACCTGGACGGGGCCGCGGCGGCCGAGCTGCGCGAAGGCTACTTCAACTCGCACGGCGCGACGCTTGCCGGGCTCATGGCCGAGCACGACGTCGATCCGCACGAGTTCCTGGCGCACGTCCACGACGTCGAGATGGACGTGCTGGAGGAGAACGCACCGCTGAGCGGCCTGATCGCGCGGCTGCCGGGGCGCAAGCTCGTCTTCACCAACGGCGACCTGCCCTATGCGACGCGGGTGCTGGACCGGCTCGGATTGGGCGCAAGCTTCGAGGCGGTGCACGACATTCACGCGATGGCGCTGATCCCGAAACCCGCCGCATCGGCGTACCGGAGCCTGTGCGAGGCCTATGCGATCGATCCGACGACCGCCTTCTTCGCCGACGACATGGCGCGCAACCTGGCGCCCGCCAAGGCGATCGGCATGACGACGCTGTGGATACACAACGGCGGTCCGGCGCCCGAGCGCGACGACTTCATCGACTATCGGACCGGCGACCTGACCGGCTGGCTCCATGACCTTTTGGGAGAGAACGCGTGACCGACCTGCCGCAGACCATCGAGGCCGCGTGGGAGGATCGCGCGAGCCTCTCCCCCGCGACCACCGGCGCGGTGCGCGACGCGGTCGACACCGCACTCGACCTGCTCGACCGGGGCGAGGCGCGGGTGGCGGAACCGGACGGCGACGGGTGGCGGGTCAACCAGTGGCTGAAGAAGGCGGTGCTGCTCTCCTTTCGCCTCAACGACAATGCCGCGATGGCGGGCGCCTTCGACAAGGTGCCTCTGAAGACCGCCGGCTGGGACGAGGGGCGCTTTCACGACGCGGGTTTCCGCGCGGTGCCGGGCAGCGTGGTGCGGCGCGGCGCCTTTATCGGACGCGGCGCGATCCTGATGCCGAGCTTCGTCAACATCGGCGCCTATGTCGGTGAGGGCACGATGGTCGACACCTGGGCGACCGTCGGGAGCTGCGCGCAGATCGGGCGCAATGTCCACCTGTCGGGCGGCGCCGGGATCGGCGGGGTGCTGGAGCCGCTCCAGGCCGATCCGGTGATCATCGGCGACGGCGCCTTCATCGGTGCGCGGTCGGAGGTGGCGGAGGGCGTGCGCGTCGGCGAGGGCGCGGTGCTGTCGATGGGCGTGTACCTCGGCGCCTCGACCCGGATCATCGACCGGGCGAGCGGCCGCGAATACCGCGGCGACGTGCCGCCCTATGCCGTGGTGGTGCCCGGTACCGCCCCGTCGGCGGCGAACCCTGACGGTCCGCAGCTCTACTGCGCGGTGATCGTGAAGACGGTGGATGCGCAGACCCGCTCCAAGACCGGGATCAACGAATTGCTGCGCGATTAGCCCGCCGGCGCGGCATCCGTGTCGCGCAGGAAGGAAACGAAGCGCTCGGTCGCGGCCGACAGATCGCGGGCATCATCGCCCAGCGCGGCGATGCTCGAGCGCACCTCCCCAGCCAGCGTCGCCGCGGCAACCGCGGCGGAAGCGACATGGCCGATCCGGAGCTCGATCGCCTGCGCGCTGTCGGCCGCGCGAGTGGCGCTCGCCTCCACCCCGCGCGCATCCGTCCGCTGCTCGGACACGGCGGTCGCGACCGCGTCGGCGGCCTCGGCGACCTCCGCAATGGCGGTCGAAACCTCGCCAATCTGGTCGCGCGAGCGCTCCATGCCCGCCCGGATCGATTCCAGCAGCACCGCGATCTGGTCGCTCGCGCGCTCGGAACTCGCGGCCAGCGCCTTCACCTCGGAGGCGACCACCGCGAAACCGCGGCCGGCATCGCCCGCGCGAGCCGCCTCGATCGTGGCGTTTAGCGCGAGCAGGTTGGTTGTCGCCGCGATCTTGCGGATGTCGGCGACGAACGCCTCAATCTGATCCGCCTCATCCGCCAGCCGCGCGATCGTGTCGGCGCTGCGCCGCCCGTGCGCCTGTGCATCGCCGGTCACCATGCGCTGCTGCTCGGCGGCGGTGCCGATCGTCGTCGCCGACCGGCCGAGCGACTGGAGCGCGGACGCGACCTGGTGGATCTCCACGCTCGCGCGGTCAGCGTTGCGGGCGACGTCCTGCGCCTCCTGCCCCGCCGCCCGCGCGACCTGGTCGAGCGACCCAGCCGACCCGGCCAGCGCGCCGATCGCGGCATCGACGGAGCGGACGATCCTGAGCACCGATCCCTCGAACTGGCTGGCGAGCGTGATCAGCTCCGCCCGGCGCTCGGCGGCGCTGCGCAGTTCCACACGCTCGCGTTGCACACGCTCGCTGGCGGCAGCCCGGTCCGACGCCTCCGCCGCGGTCAGCGCGGTGGCGGCCCGGACCTGTTCGACCTCCGCCTGGCGCAGCAGCCGCTCCGTCTCCGCGACGGCGGCGTCCTGGCGCTCGATCAGCAGCAGCAGCTTGTTGGCGACGAACGACAGGATCGCGCATTGCAGCACCACGGCGCCAGCGTGGAACAGCACGCGCCCGAGATTTCCGGTATCGGCAAAGACCCAGCTCGGCGCCGACCACTCGAGTAACAGGTGGTGCACCGCGATCAGGCCGGAGGCGAGCGCAATCGGCCGCCAGTCGCACAGCATTGTCAGCGACGCGAGCGCGACAAAGAAATACATGTGCGCGTCCATCTGCCACGGATGGCCGCGCAGGACGAAGACGAGCAGCGCCGGCATGAACGCGACCAGCGGCGCCGCGATCAGCCGCGCCTCCGCGTCATAGCGTCCGCGCGCCGCCACCCACGTCGGCCCGGCGAGGATCGCGCCACCGACCGCGAGCAGCGCGAAGCCGTCGCCCTGCTCCAGCACGGCACCAGCGACCAGAATCATGACGAGGCACAGCCAGCCGAGTGCGGCCAGCAGTTCCAAGCCGCGGACACGCAGGCGATCGACGGCTCCGGTCGGGCGGGGTGCCGACGACCAGGATGGGAAGGATGGTCGGGCGAACGCCATCGTCAGCGCAAGCCTCCCGCGCCGCAGCCGCCGCCACCCGCGATCACCAGCAGCCCGGCGGCGAGCGCCGCAGGCAGCAGCCGCGCGCGCGTGCCGCGAACCATGACAGAACCCGCCACCGGTCCGCGCCCGATCAGTTGGGCGTCATGCAGGAAGGCGAACCTGATCATGTCGCCCTCGTTGCCGCCAGCGACCGGAATGAGCAGCATTGCTCCGGTAACAGGTGGTGACAGGAGGAGCGCCGCCACGCCGACAACCGCCGCGACGAGCTGTCCCGCGAGCAGGCGGTAGCGTGCCGTGGGTCGGCACACCGCTTCAGCAACCGGTAGGACAGGCATTGTCATGCCACCCCCTTGCGCGCGAACGGTAAAGATGCCGGTAACGCTGCCGCCGATGCGAGCGGATCGGCGCGCTACCGTTCCGATCCGGCGCTAATCGCGGCGGATCGGCGGCACTCCGAGGCGCGGAATGTCGATCGCGGGACAGCGATCCATCACAACCTGCAGCCCGGCCGCCTCGGCGCGCGCCGCCGCCTCGTGGTTGACGACGCCGATCTGCATCCACACCGCCTTGGCACCGATCGCGATCGCCTCATCGACCGCCTCGCCCGCTGCCTGCGGACGGCGGAAGATGTCGACGATGTCGATCGGATCGCCCAGCTGCGCGAGGTCACGGAACACGAACTCGCCGTGGATGTGCTCGCCGGTGATCTGGGGATTGACTGGAATCGTGCGGTAGCCGTGATCCTGCAGAAACCGCATCACGCCCCACGATGGCCGGTCCGGCCGGTCGGACGCGCCGACAACCGCGATCGTGCGGGCGCTCTCAAGCAGCGCCCTGATGTCCTCGTCGCGGGTGAGCGGCATGCTATCCTCCTGCGCGCGCGAGCCAGTCCTCTACTCGTGCCGCTACCGCATCGAACGCAGCCCCGTCGGGGCCGTTCCCCGCCGCCGGGGGCGTGCCCGCGTCCGATGCCTTCCGGATCGCGATGGACAGCGGGATGCGGCCGAGAAAGGGAATGCCGAGCCCGGCCGCCGCCTCCTCTGCTCCGCCCGCTCCGAACGGGTCGGAAACGCCGCCGCAGTGCGGGCAGGCGTAGCCGGCCATGTTCTCGACCAGCCCGATGATCGGCACTTCGGCCTGCGCGAACAGGTCGATCGCGCGGCGCGCATCGATCAGCGCTAAATCCTGCGGCGTCGACACGATGACCGCGCCCGCGGGCCGGTGCTTCTGGATCATGGTGAGCTGGACGTCCCCCGTCCCTGGCGGCAGGTCCAGGATCAGCGTGTCGGTGTCGCCCCAGTGCGCATCGAGCAGCTGGCCGAGCGCATTGCCGAGCATCGGCCCGCGCCACGCGACCGCCTTGCCCGGCGGCACCAGCATCCCGACGGACGTGATCGATACCCCGGCGGCCGTCGCCACCGGCACCATGCGGTTGTCGCGCGCGTCCGGACGCGCCTCGGCCACGCCGAACAGCGTCGGCTGCGACGGGCCGGCGATGTCGGCGTCGACCACGCCGGTTCGCCGCCCGCCGCGCGCCAGCGACACTGCCAGGTTGGCCGAGACCGTCGACTTCCCTACACCGCCCTTCCCGCTCGCCACCGCGATAAGGCGCCGGCCGGTCCGCGCCGTCGTCCGTGCGACCCGCACCTCCGCGATCCCGAACGCCGCCGCCGCGGCGCGCGCCGCCGCCTCGCGCAGGTCGGCCTCGTGCGGGGCAAGCCCGGTCACGTCCAGGATGATGCTGGCGCGGCCGTTGGCGACGCGCGCCGTCGCGCCGGGGGGAAGATCGGGGATCATCGGCGCGATTTAGGGCCCCGCGCGTACCTCGCCACTGTTTTTCCCCGGTAAGACACTTATAAAAGACTGCATGAGACTTTCAGACGGGTGGCGCGCAGCGGGCGCGCTGTTCAACGAACCGCCGAAGAGCCCGTGGGGGGGCAAGAGCGGCAACGGTGACGACGCGGGCAAGCCGGCGGGCGATGGCGCTCGCAACCCCTGGGCGTTTCCGCCGGAAGGCCGCCGTCCCAAGCACGGTGCCACCAGCACGCTGGACGAGCTGCTGCGCCGGGCGCGCAGTGGCGGTGGGGGCGGCGGCTCGCCGTTCGGCGGCGCCTCGGGCGGGCGGCTGTGGGCGATCGGCATCGCGCTGCTCGTCGCGATCTGGATCGTCTTCACGAGCTTTCACTCCATCAGCCCGCAGGAGCGCGGCGTCGTGACCTTCTTCGGCCGGTACGCCGGCACGCTGGAGCCGGGTATCCGAATGACGCTGCCCGCGCCGTTTAATTCGGTGCAGACGGAGGACGTACAGAACATCCGGTCCGAGACGTTTCCCGAGGGGAATGGCGAGAACCTGATGCTGACCGGTGACCAGAACGTCATCGACTTGGCCTACTCCGTCCGCTGGAACATCGACAATCTGCAGGATTACGTCTTCCAGATCCGCGATCCGGAGGAGACGGTGCGCGCAACCGCGGAGAGCGCGATGCGCGAGGTCGTCTCGTCGGTGACGCTCGACCAGGCGCTCGGCGCCGGGCGCACGTTGATCGAGGCGCGGGTGCAGGAGCGTATCCAGCAACTGCTCGACGATTACGATGCGGGCGTCCGCATTCAGGGCGTCGCGATCAGCAAGGCCGATCCGCCCGCGCAGGTCAACGACGACTTCAAGGCGGTGTCCGCCGCGCAGCAGCAGGCGCAGGCCGATCTCAACAACGCCCGTGCCTATGCACAGCAGGTGATCGCCCGCGCGCAGGGCGAGGCCGCGCAGTTCGACAAGATGTACGAGCAGTATCGCCTGGCGCCGGAAGTGACCCGCCGCCGAATGTACTACGAGACGATGGAGCAGGTGCTGGCCAAGTCGAACAAGACGATCGTCGAGGCGCCGGGCGTGACCCCGTACCTGCCGCTCCCCGAGGCGCGGAAGAGCCTGCCGGAGCCGACCACGCCCGCACCCGCCGTCCAGGGGGAGGCGAACCGATGATCTCGCTTCGCAACCCCATGGTGCTCGGCATCGCGCTGCTGGCGCTGCTGATTGTGCTCGCCAGCACCTTCACCATCGTGCCGGAGACCCGCCAGGCGGTGGTCCTGCGCTTCGAGCAGCCGGTCGGCCGCCCGATCAACGGCTGGGCCGACGGCCAGCAGTTCGGCCGCACCGGCGCCGGGCTGATCGCGCGCATCCCCTTCGTCGACAAGATCGTGTGGGTCGACAAGCGCGTGCTGAGCGTGGACCTGGAGGACCAGCAGGTGCTCTCGACCGACCAGCTCCGCTTGCAGGTCGACGCGTTCGCGCGGTTCCGGGTGGTCGATCCGCTGAAGATGGTGATCACCGCGCGGACGGAGGACGGCGTCATCTCCGCGCTTCGGCCGCTGTTCTCCTCATCGCTGCGGGCGGAACTCGGCAAGCGCGACTTCGCGGTGCTGCTCAGCCCCGAACGCGGCGCAGTAATGGACAATATCCAGAACCGGCTCCAGCGGCTCGCCAGCCAGTACGGCGTGCAGATCGTCGACGTGCGCATCAAGCACGCCGACCTGCCGGACGGTACCCCGCTGGAGAGCGCGCTCAACCGGATGCGGACCGCGCGGCAGCAGCAGGCGCTGACGATCCGCGCGCAGGGCCAGCGCAACGCGCAGATCGTCCGCGCCGATTCGGACGCACAGGCATCGAAGATCTATGCCGACAGCTTCGGCAAGGACGCCGACTTCTACGATTTCTATCGCGCGATGCAGTCGTACCGCTACACCTTCGGGGCGGACGGCAGCGCGGAGGATGGTCGCGGGGGTACGTCGATCATCTTGAGCCCGCGCAACGGCTACCTACGTGAATTCAGTGGGGCTGGACGCGACTGAAGCACCCTTCGGCTTCAGTCGGCGTTCAGCCAGTCGACGCCATGAGACCGGGTCGCTCGACTAATCAGAGCTGAGAGGAACAACAGAAACGTGCGTTACGCCTACGCCCTTACCGCAGCCCTGCTCCTCGGCGGCACCGCCGCGTCCATCGCGATCCAGCCGCCGGCCGGCGCGCAGACCGCCCAGAACGAACCCGGCACCATCGCCGCCGCCGCGCCGCGCCCCGGCGCACCGATGAGCTTCGCGGACATGGTCGCCAAGCTCCAGCCGGCAGTGGTTAACATTTCCACGACGCAGCGGGTTACGGTCAACCAGCAGGCCAACCCGTTCCAGGGCACGCCGTTCGGCGAGCTGTTCGGGTTCGGCGGCCAGGGCGGTGGCGGCGCGCCCGTTACGCGGCAGGCGCAGTCGCTCGGGTCGGGCTTCCTGATCTCCGCCGACGGCTATGTCGTGACGAACAATCACGTCGTCTCCGCCGGCGGCGGGCAGACGCCCGGCAGCCGTCCGACCAATTCGGCGGTTGTTGAGTCGATCACGGTGACGCTGCCCGACCGCCGCGAGTTCAAGGCGCGGCTGATCGGTCGCGATCCGGCGTCCGACCTCGCGCTGCTCAAGATCGACGGCGCCAACCTGCCGTTCGTCCGCTTCGGCGATTCGACCGCGACGCGCGTCGGCGACTGGGTCGTCGCGATCGGCAATCCGTTCGGGCTCGGCTCGACCGTGACCGCCGGTATCGTCTCGGCGGTCCACCGCGTGCCGCAGGGCGGCGCGCGCGACCGCTTCATCCAGACGGACGCGTCGATCAACCAGGGCAACTCGGGCGGGCCGATGTTCGACCTGAACGGCAACGTGATCGGCATCAATTCGCAGATCTTCTCGCCGACTGGCGGCAACGTCGGCATCGGTTTCGCGATTCCGGCGGAGGAGGCCAAGCCGGTCATCGACACGCTGCTCAAGGGGCGCTCGGTCCAGCGCGGCTATCTCGGCGTCGGCATTCAGCCGGTCACGTCCGACCTAGCCGGAGCGCTGGGCCTGGCGCTTAACCGCGGCGAGATCATCAGTCGCGTCGAGCCGGGTCAGGCGGCCGAGAAGGCCGGTCTCCGGCAGGGTGACGTTGTCGTTTCCGTCGCTGGCAAGGAAGTCACGCCGGACCAGACGCTCAGCTACCTGGTCGCGAACCAGGCGCCGGGGACGCGCGTTCCGTTGGAGGTCATCCGTGACGGGCGCCGGATCAACTTGACGGCGACCGTCGGTACGCGCCCGCCGGAGGACCAGCTGGCGCAGTTCAGCGAGGGCGACGACGATGGTGACCTGCCGCAGGGTGACGGCAATCAGACGGCGCCCGCCAGCAATCCGCTCGGCATCCAGGTGACGCCGCTCACCCCGCAGATCGCACGCAACCTGGGCGTCGATCCGGCGACCCGCGGCGTGGTCATCGTCTCGGCCGATCCGTCGAGCGATGCGGCGGCCAAGGGCCTTCGCCGCGGTGACGTGATCGTCTCGGTCAACGGCACTGCGGTGACGTCCGCCGCGGCGCTGAACCAGGCGGCAGCGGCGGCCAAGGCGGCCGGCCGCGACTCGGTGGCGCTCTACTTCACCCGCTCGCGCGGTGTCGGCGGCTACGTGGCCGTCCGCCTGCGCTAGTTAGACGTTTCGGCATCCGCTATCCCGAGCTCGATCACGGGAAGGGATAGCGGATGACCGAAGCGATAGTCATCGGTTCGAGTGCGAGCGGATCGCGGCAGGAGCTGGTGCTCCGCCGCGCCAACCGTCACGGTCTGATCGCCGGCGCGACCGGTACCGGCAAGACCGTCACGCTGCAGGGCATCATCGAGGGGCTGTCCGCCGCCGGCGTGCCCTGCTTCGTCGCCGACGTGAAGGGCGACCTGTCCGGCCTCGCCCTGCCCGGCTCTCCCACCGCCAAGCCCCACGCCATCTTTGCGGCGCGCGCGGCCGAGATCGGCATGGCCGACTGGTCCTATGCGGGAACGCCGGTCCAGTTCTGGGACCTGTTCGGCGAGGGCGGGCACCCGGTCCGTACCACCGTCAGCGAGATGGGCCCGCTGCTGCTCGCCCGGCTGCTCGGGCTGAACGAGGTGCAGGAGGGCGTGCTCAACATCGCCTTTCACGTCGCTGACGAGGACGGGCTGCTGCTGCTCGACCTCGACGATCTGGGCGCGATGCTCGCCGAGTGCGCTGCGCGTGCCGAGGAACTGACCACCAGCTATGGCAACGTCAGCAAGCAGTCGGTGGGCGCGATCCAGCGCGCGCTGCTCTCGCTACGGTCACAGGGCGGTGAGCATTTCTTCGGCGAACCCGCGCTCGACATCCATGACCTGATCGCGACCGACGATGCTGGGCACGGCGTCGTCAACATCCTCGACGCGACCAAGCTGATGGCGTCGCCCAAGCTCTACGCCACCTTCCTGCTGTGGCTGCTGTCCGAGCTGTTCGAGACGCTCCCGGAGATCGGCGATTCGGACAAACCAGTACTGTGCTTCTTCTTCGACGAGGCGCACCTGCTGTTCGACGATGCTCCGGCGGCGCTCACCGACAAGATCGAGCAGGTTGTGCGGCTGATCCGGTCGAAGGGCGTCGGCGTCTACTTCATCACCCAGAATCCGATCGACATCCCGGACAAGGTCGCAGGCCAGCTGAACAATCGCATCCAGCACAAGCTCAACGCCTTCACGCCCCGCGACCAGGCGGCGGTGCGCGCCGCGGCCGAGACGTTCCGTGCCAACCCCGGCGTCGATGTGGCGACCGCCATTACCGAGCTGAAGGTCGGCGAGGCGCTCGTCTCGCTGCTCCAGCCGGACGGCGCGCCGTCCCCGGTCGAGCGCACGCTGATCCGCCCGCCCGCCTCGCGCGTCGGTCCCGTTAGCCCACAGGAGCGCGCGGTGCTGATCGGCACGGACGCGATCGGGGCCAAGTACGACGAGGCGATCGACCGCGAGAGTGCGGCCGAGCTGCTGTCGGCCAAAGCGAGCGAGGCAGCCGCCGCCGCCGCCGCGACCGAGGCGCAGGCGGCAGCGGAGAAGGCGGCCGCGCTCCAGGCCAAGACCGATGCCGCAGCGGCGAAGGAAGCGGCACGCGCGGAGCTGGCCGCGCAGAAGGCGGCCGACCGCGAGGCACGGCTGCGCGAGAAGGCGGAACGTGACGCGGCGCGAGAGGCGGCGAACTCGCCTTGGAACAAGGCGGTGACCTCCGCGACCCGCTCGGCGAGCTCGACCGTCGGCCGCGCGCTCGCGAACGAAGTGACCAAAGCGGTGCTCGGTTCGGGGCGCGGGCGGGGACGCGCGAGCGGCGGGTTGCTCGGCGGGCTGGTGCGGGGCGTGCTCGGCGGGCTTTTCCGCGGGTGAGCGCGCGGCTGCTCGCCGTCTATGTCGGCGGCGTCGCGGCGCTCGGGCCGGAAAAGGTGCCGAGCGCGTTCGTGAAGTCGCCGGTCGCGGGGTCGGTCACGGTCGATCTGCTCGGACTCGCCGGCGATGCGCAAGCGGACCTGTCCGTCCACGGCGGGCCGGACAAGGCGGTCTATGGCTACCCGGCCGATCGCTACGCCGGGTGGCAGGCGCAGTTCCCGGCGCTCGCCGATGCGCTGGTTCCCGGCGCGCTGGGCGAGAACCTGGCGATCACCGGGCTGGTCGAGGACGACCTTTGCGTCGGCGACGTCCACGCGGTCGGCACCGCACTGCTCCAGGTCTGCCAGCCGCGCCAGCCGTGCTTCAAGCTCGCGCTCAAGCTCGGCGAACCGCGTGCGGGCAGGCACATGGTACGGAGCGGCTGGTCGGGCTGGTACTACCGCGTGCTGCGGCCGGGTATTGTTGCGGCAGGCGACCCGGTGACGATCAAGGAGCACGGCACCTTCCCATTCCCGCGACTGGTCGAGATCATCAACCGTGGGGGTGCGCGTCCCGACGAGCTCGACACGCTGGCCGCAGCGGAAGGCGTCGCCGAGCGCCTCCGCCGCAACGCCGCGCGTGAGCGCGTGCTTGGGTCCTCGCGGCCGCTGGGGTAGGCTACCCGTAACGAAGGAGCCCTCATGAACGCCCCCCTGTCCGACTGGACCGCCGCCGGCGCCGCCGAGCTCGATCAGGTGATCGCGCTGCGCCGCGCGATCCACGCCGAGCCCGAGATCGGGCTGCACTGCCCGCTGACCACCGCCAAGCTGCGGGCGGCGCTCGCGGGCCTTCCGCTCGAGATCCACGAATCGGGCTCGACCACCGGCTTCGTCGCGATCCTGCGCGGGGGCGGGGGCAACGGGCGCACCGTGCTGCTGCGCGGCGACATGGATGCGCTGCCGATGACGGAGGAGACGGGCCTCGACTTCGCAAGCACGATCCCCGGCGCGATGCACGCCTGCGGGCACGACAGCCACTCGGCGATGCTGGTCGGGGCCGCGCGGGCGCTGTGCGCGCGGGCGGACGAACTGCCCGGAACGGTGGTGTTCATGTTCCAACCCGGTGAGGAGGGCTACCACGGCGCAAGGGCCATGATCGCCGACGGGCTGCTCGACGTCGCGCGGCCCGACGCGGCCTTCGCGCTTCACATTCACCCCAATGTGCCCGGCGGCGTGGTCGCGAGCCGGGCGGGACCGCTGCTCGCCTCCACCGACGCGCTCAACATCGCGGTGCGCGGGCGCGGCGGCCACGCGGCGATGCCGCACGAGAACGTCGATCCGATCCCCGTTGCGTGCGAGATCGTCGGCGCCCTCCAGACACTGATCGCGCGGACGATCCCGGTCCACGATCCCGCCGTGCTCTCGATCACCAAGATCAGCGGCGGCTCTGCCTACAACATCGTGCCGGACGAGGTGACGATGCTCGGCACGCTGCGCACCCTCTCGCCCGAGACCCGCGAGAAGGCGCGCGCGGGCCTCACCCGCGTGGTGGAGACGGTGGCGGCGGCGCACGGCTGCACCGGCACGGTCCGGATCGACGACGGCTATCCGGTGACGCAGAACGACCCGCGCGCGACCGCGCTGATCCGCGACATCGCGGAAGCGATCGGCGGCGCCGACGGCTGGCACAGCATGGCCGCGCCGATCATGGGGGGTGAGGACTTCAGCTACGTGCTGCGCGAGGTGCCGGGCGCGATGGCCTTCATCGGCGTCGCGGCGCCCGGCAGCGATCCCGCAACCAACCCGTCGCTTCACAATACCCGAATGACCATCGACGAGAGCGTCATGGCAAAGGGGATCGCGCTTCACTGCGCCTTTGCGACGCGGGTGCTGGAAAGCGGCCTGCCCGAGGTGGGGTGACAGCCCACCGCCGCTTCGCTAGGCGGCGGAAATGACGCTGGTCGGCATCATCATGGGCTCGCAGTCCGATTGGGAAACGATGCGCCATGCGAGCGAGACGCTGGACGCGCTCGGCGTCCCGCACGAGACCCGGATCGTCTCCGCGCATCGCACGCCCGACCGGCTGGTCGATTACGCGAAGAGTGCCGCCGGCCGCGGGCTGAAGGTGATCATCGCGGGCGCCGGTGGCGCGGCGCACCTGCCCGGGATGACCGCGGCGATGACCCACCTTCCCGTGCTCGGGGTGCCGGTCGAATCCAAGGCGCTGAAGGGCATGGATAGCCTGCTGTCGATCGTCCAGATGCCGGGCGGCATTCCCGTCGGCACGCTTGCGATCGGCAAGGCCGGCGCAATCAACGCCGGGCTGCTTGCGGCGGCGATCCTGGCGACCAGTGACGATCTGTTCGCGGAACGGCTGATCGCGTGGCGAGCCGCTCAGACCGACAGCGTAGCGGAGCAGCCCGCTGGCTGAGCCCCTTCCCCCCGGCAGCACGATCGGCATCCTCGGCTCAGGGCAGCTCGGGCGCATGCTGAGCATCGCGGCGGCGCAGCTCGGCTACCGCACCCACATCTACGCGCCGGAAACGGGGCCGGCGAACGACGTCTCGCCGCTGCTCACCCGCGCACGCTACGACGATGCGGGCGCACTCTCCGCCTTCGCGCGCAGTGTCGACGTGGTGACCTATGAGTTCGAGAATGTCGCCTTCGCCCCAATCGCCGCGCTCGCGCCGCTGGTCCCGGTGCGCCCCTCCGCCTTGAGCCTCGCGACCGCGCAGGACCGGGTGAACGAGAAGCGCTTCGTGGAGGGACTGGGCGGCCGGCCGGCGCCGTGGCGTGAGGTGTTGAGCCTCGCCGACCTGGAAACCGCCATTGCCGAGATCGGCTGCCCGGCGGTGCTCAAGACATCGCGCTTCGGCTACGACGGTCACGGGCAGGCGCGGCTAAAGTCACCCGACGATGCCGCGACCGCCTGGGACCGGATCGGCGCGGCCCCGGCGATCCTGGAGGCGTTCGTCGCGTTCGAGCACGAGTTCTCGATCGTGCTGGTGCGCGGGCTCGATGGGCAGATCGTCAGCTACGCGCCGCCCGTCAACGTCCACCGCGACGGCATCCTCGCGACCTCCACCATCCCTGCCCCCGCCGCGGTCGCCGCGCAGTGGACGGAAGCCGCGACCCTCGCCGGTCGGGTGGCCGACGCGCTCGACCACGTCGGCGTGCTGACGCTGGAGTTCTTCGTCGGCACGGACGGCCCGGTGTTCAACGAGATGGCACCTCGCGTCCACAACTCCGGCCACTGGACGATCGAAGGCGCGGTCACCAGCCAGTTCGAGAATCACATCCGCGCGATCTGCGGACTGCCGCTCGGCAGTACCGACACGGTCGGCACCGGCGCGGTGATGGAAAACCTGATCGGCGACGACGCCGCGCGCTGGCCGGAGTTGCTGGCTGACCCGAATGCGCACCTTCACCTCTACGGCAAGCATGAGGCGCGCCCCAGGCGCAAGATGGGGCATGTGACGCGGGTACCGCGGTAGCGCTCGATGCAGGCCGGGGCCGAACGTCCGCTCTCGCCCTATAGCGGACGTTCAAGGCATCGGTGTCGGCCAACACATGTACCGGGCATCCTCAACCGAGTTCATCCCGCGGACTTCGAAGCCGGGCAGCTGTCTTAGCCGTTTGAGCGCAGCATCTTCCCCGGTCGCCAACTGCGGAAACGCAACTCGCGTTTGCCCAGTGTCGTCCTTCAGCAACCACCAGACGTCGACGCCCCACGGTCCGTTCTCGTTGGTCTCGACGTATACTGCCGCGACGTCGATCATCCGCATGCGCTGCTCCGCCCGTCCTGGCGCTCGGCAGACAATCTCGTCATCTGCGGTGACCTCCACAACGAACGCCGCTTCTGGATGCCTCATTCTGCAAGGCTGCCTCGTTTACGGCTAAAGGGCAACGTCCGCTTCCCACCAAAAGCGGACGTTCAGTACTCGCCAGAGTGGACCCGCGACTGGTGCGCGAAGTAGTCTCCGTAAGCGCTGCGACCCTCGAACACTCCAGGCGATAGCTCATCTGGCTGCAAGCTGCGCGCATGCGCCATCATCGCCGCGGCAGCGGCCGTCCACTCGTTCTCGTCACCGAAGGCCCAAGGCGTAATCCCAGCCATAATAGCCGCCACAAAGAGGAACTCGGCGTCCTCTGACGCTTGGCCGCCGAAATGGTTGAAGACCTCGTGCCATAACTCAGCGGAAGCTGGATCATAGGTCAGTCCGGTGAGGAACTCTGGTTCCGCCCAGTGCCACCATGAGAGGAAGAGGAGGTGCAAGGCGGTTTCGCGGTCGCGACTCCCCCCGAACCAATCGCTTCGGAGCGCCTGGTATGTTTCTTCCATTGAAAGCCTGCTTCTCAAACCAGGAGCGTCGTAGAAACAAAGAGGGCGCGCCCTCGCGGACGCGCCCTTTTTTGCCGCTGCGAAGCGATCAGCCGACCCGATTACCCGTCATCGGAAAGCTGCCGAACGCGCCGGCGGTCACCTGGCCGCGGAGCGTGTCGCCGTCGACCGTCGCTTCGGCGGTCAGCGTCATCGGCATCGGCACGCTGATGTCGAGGCTCCAGGTCAGCGTGTCGCCGTTCACGCGCCCTTCCTTAATCTCGGTCGTGCCCATCGCGCCCGAGTACTGGCCGGTGAAGGTGTCGCCATTGCTCTGGATCGTCAGCGTCGCCTGCTGGTCGCCCATCGGCGACTTCACCAGCGTGTCCCAGCTGCCATCGACGTTTGCCATGCTATCCTCTCACTCCGTCGGCCGCGGCGCCGCCGCGGGAGTCGCGGGGGCGGCCGGGCTTGCACCGACCACCTCGACGGGGAGGCCGATCGAGTCAAGCTGCGGCTTCACCTTGGCGGCGTCGCCGACCACCACCCAGGTCAGCTTGGCGGGATCGAACACGCCGCGCGCTGCCTGGTCTAGTGCCGCTGGGGTCAGCGCCTGGTACCGCCCGGCAAGCGTCGCATAATAGTTGTCCGGCCGGCCGTACTGGTCGTTGCGGATCAACGCGCCGAGCAGGTCGCTGCCGGTCTCGAAGCTGCCCGGCAGCGACAGCACAGAGTTGCGGATCGCGCGGCCCGCCTCGTCCGCAGTCGTCCCCTTGGTGGAGAGCCACGCGGTCAGGTCGTTCCGCGCTTCCGTGATCGCCGGCCCGGTCTTGTCGGTCTGCACCGGCGCGATCACGAGCAGCGGCATCCGGTCCTTCGTGGTCTGCAGCGACGTGCCGGCATAATAGGCCCAACCCTTGGTCTCGCGCAGGTTGGTGATCAGGCGCGAGGTGGAAGAGCCGCCGATCACGTCGTTGGCAATATTGAGGGCGATCGGGTCCTCCGTTCCCTTTACCGGGGTAACGGCGCCGGCGATGATCATCGACTGCGGACTCTGCGGCTTGTCGATTAGCAGGATGCGCGGCTGGGGCGTGGGGACGGGCGCGGTGAACGCCTTCACACCCTTCGGGACAGCCGGCGCGCGCCAGCTGCCGAAACGGCTCTCCAGCAGAGGCTTCATCTCGCCGAGCGTGGTGTCGCCGACAACGTAGAGCGTGCCATTGTCCGGCCGGATCCACTTGGCATGGAAGGCGACCAGATCGTCGCGGGTCGCGGCGCGCACGCCCTCGGGCGAGCCCGAACCGGTCAGCGGGATGCCGTAGGGGTGCTGCGTGCCGTAGATCAGCGGCGGCAGGGTGCGGAGCGCGATGCCCTGCGGCTGGGTCATCTCCGACGCGATCCGGGCGAGCTGGGCGGTGCGCAGCCGCTCCACCTCACCGGGCGCGAACGCCGGGTTGCGGACGATGTCGGCGAGCAGGTCGAGCGAGGGCGCCAGATTGGCCTTGAGCGCGGCAACAGAGACGCTGGTCGAGTCGAGCCCGCCCGACGCCGACACGGTCGCACCAAGCCGCTCCTCTTCCTGGGCGATCTGCGCGGACGAGCGGGTGGTGGTCCCCTCCTCCAGCAGCGAGACCATCAGCGCGTGGGTGCCGAGCTTCGCGCGGTCGTCGGCGGCACTCCCGGCATCGAAGGCGGCAGCGACGCGCACCACCGGCACGGTGCTGCGGCGCGCGAACACGACCTTCATGCCGTTTGACAGCGTCGTGCGCTCGACCGCGGGGAACTGGAGCGCGGCGAGCTGGCCGACCGCGGGCTGCGGGCGGGTCGGCGCGGGCGTGTTCGCCGCGACCTGGTTCTTGACCGCGGGCGCCTCGACCGCCGCGGTGTCGTTGCCGGCGAGCGCCTGATCGGCGGCGGACCGCTCGCCCGGCGCCAGCGTCAGGCGGAAGGCGGGGCGGGCGAGCCACTTGCGCGCGGCCGCCAGCACGCTGGCCGGGGTCGCCGCCGCGATGGTCTGCAGGTCCTTCTTGTACTCGGCCGGATCGTTCGAATAGACCGCGCCTTCGGCGAGCGCGACCGCCTTGCCGCCGAAGCCGCCGACCTGCTCCAGCCCCTTGACCCGGTTGGCGAGCGTGGTGGTCGCGGCGCGGCGCACCTCGTCCTCGGTCGGGCCGTTCTTCAGGAACTCGGCGACGATCTCGTCCACGCGGCGCCCGACCTGTGCGGCGTCGCCGCCCGGCTTCACCCGCGCGCTGATCTCCGCGAACGACAGGTTCTCCTGCACCTGGAGACCGGCGCTCACGCCGACGGCGATCTTCTCGTTGCGGACCAGCGCGTCGTTGAGGCGCGAGCTGCCGAGCCCGCCGATGATGTCGAGCGCAAGGTCGAGCAGGTTCGATTCCTGGTCGACGGCGCCAGGCGCGGTCCACTCGCGTTGCACGCGGGTCTGCGCGACGCGGTCAAACATCACCTTTTCGACCGGGGCGGGAAGCGTCGGGATCGCAACGGCGGGGCGCGGCGTGTCGGGTCCGCGCTTGATATCGCCGAAGTAGCGCGTGACCTTCTGCTTGGCGGTTGCGAGGTCGATGTCGCCGGCGAGCACAAGCACCGCATTGTTGGGGCCGTAATGCTCGCGGAACCAGTTCTTCACGTCCTCCAGGCTCGCCGAGTTCAGGTCCGCCATCGAGCCGATTGTCGAGTGCCGGTACGGGTGCCCCACCGGCAGCAGCGCGGCGAGTTCGGCATACTCGACCAGGCCGCCGGGCTCGTTCTCGCCCATGCGCTTCTCGTTCTGGACGACGCCGCGCTGGTTATCGAGCTTCTCCTGCGTCACCGCGCCGAGCAGGTGACCCATGCGGTCGCTTTCCAGGAACAGCATGCGGTCGAGCGCGCCGGTCGGCACGGTCTGGAAGTAGTTGGTGCGATCGAACCAGGTCGTCCCGTTCCAGTCGGTCGCGCCGATCTCCTCCAGCCGCCCGAAGAAGGCGCCCGGCGCATTCTCCGACCCGTAGAACATCATGTGCTCGAACAGGTGGGCGAAGCCGGTCTTGCCCGCGGGCTCGTTTTTGGATCCGATATGGTACCAGACCGACACCGCGACGACCGGCGCCTTGCGGTCGGTGTGGACGATTACGCGCAGGCCGTTCGGCAGCGTGAAGGTCTCGTAGGGGATGTTCACCTGGTTCACGAGGTCGGTCAATGACGTGCGCGCGGTGCCTTGCGCGAGTGCAGGAGCGGCGAGCGCGGTGAGCGAAACGGCGGCGGCCAGGCGTAGGGCGGTGCGGTACATGAAGGCAGGCTTCCCGGACGAAGGAGGGTTGCCGCCGTGCTACCGCGCGCGACCGGCCGCGCACAAGGCGGGCCGGTGCAGTTCGCATCCGCGACCTTGCGTCCGGCAGGAGTTTGACGCCAAACCGCTTAGGCCCGCCTGGTTCCGGAGAGACTTGCCGATGCGCCCCCTTCTCGCCCTGCTGCTCGCCAGCTTGCCCACCGCCTCCGTCCTGGCGCAGCAGGCAGCGCCCCAGATCCGGCCGGAGCAGGTCCGCGCGCACGTCTCCTTCCTGGCCGACGACGCGCTGGAAGGGCGCGACGCGGGCACCCGCGGCTACGACGTCGCCGCACGCTACGTCGCGACCCAGTTCGATGCGCTGGGGCTGAAGCCCGGCGGCGACAAGGGCGGCTGGTACCAGACGATCCGCTTTCAGGCGGCGCGGATCGATCCCACGAAGCCTGCGGGCGTGACGATCGGCGGCAGGCGGTTCGCGCAGGGAGACGACGTGCTGGTCACCCCCGACGCGCGGTTCCCGACCCAGGCTTTGACCGCACCGGCGGTGTTCGTCGGCTACGGCCTGGACGCGCCGCAGTACAAGGCGGACGACTATGCTGGCCTGGACGTCCGCGGCAAGATCGTGGTGATGGTGCGCGGCACGCCTGCCGGCATCCCGAGCGATGTGGCGGCGACGCTCTCGGCCACCAAGGCGGAAGTGGCGGAGCGCAAGGGCGCGATCGGGATCGTGACATTGGTCACGTCCGATACGCTGAAGGCCTATCCGTGGGCGCGGATCGTTGCGCAATCGGGCGAGCCGCGCACGCTGATGGTCGAGCCCGACGGCAAGCCGCGACTCCGCGCGCCCGGCGTCCAGGCGCGCGCCACCGTGGCACAGGGCGCCGCAGCCGCGCTGTTCGCGGGCACCCGCTCCTCCTTTATGGCGATCGACGCAGCCTATCAGAAGAAGGCGGCCCTTCCTCGCTTCGCGTTACCGGGTGAGGTCACGATTGCGCAGTCGACGGCGGTTTCCGAGAGCCGCAGCCCCAACGTCATCGGCGTGCTGCCGGGCAGCGATCCGGCGCTCAACACCGAGTACGTCCTCGTCACCGCCCACCTCGATCACAACGGCATCCACGCGGACGCGCCCGGTGCGGACAAGGTGTTCAACGGCGCGATGGACAATGCCGCCGGCGTCGCTGTCATGCTGGAGGCGGCGCGCGCCTTCACCGCGTCGGGCAAGCCGCCGAAGCGCTCGGTGATGTTTGCCGCGGTGACGAGCGAGGAGGATGGGCTGCTCGGCTCAGACTATCTCGCGCGTCACCCCGTCGTGCCGGCGGGCGGCACCGTAGTCGCCAACGTCAACCTCGACATGCCGGTGCTGCTCTACATGCTCGACGACGTGGTCGCGTTCGGGGCCGAGCACTCGGAGGTCGGGCAGGCGGTCGCACGCGCGGCGGCGGCGAGCGGCCTGACGCTCTCGCCCGACTTCATGCCAAACGAGAACGTCTTCGTCCGCTCCGACCACTACAGCTTCGTCAAGCAGGGCGTGCCGTCCGTCATGCTGGCGACGGGGGTGAAGAACGACGGCGAGCGGATCTTCCGCGAGTTCCTGGGCAAGACGTACCACTCCCCGGCCGACCAGATCGATCTGCCGTTCAATTGGGAGTCGGCGGCCAAGTTCGCGGTAGTGAATTACGCGATTGCGCGCGACCTGGCCGATGCGCCGGCCCGTCCGCGCTGGTACACCGGCAGCCCCTTCGGTGACCAGTTCGCACCCAACCAGCCGAAGGCGCCACGTCCGGCCAAGTGACCCCCTTGTGTTGCCTTAATATCACACCATCTCTGCGGTGAGACACAACAGTGACCATCATGAACCTCGAGAAATTCACTGATCGCGCCAAGGGCTTCCTCCAGTCGGCGCAGACCGTCGCCATCCGGATGAACCACCAGCAGATCGCGCCCGAGCATCTGCTGAAGGCGCTGCTGGAGGACGAGCAGGGCATGGCCGCGGGCCTGATCGCCGCCGCTGGCGCTGACGCGAAGCGGGCGGCGAGCGAGACGGACCTCGCGCTCAGCAAGGTACCAGCGGTGTCCGGATCGGGCGCGCAGTCGGCGCCGGGTCTTAACAACGACAGCGTGCGCGTACTCGATCAGGCCGAACAGGTCGCGCAGAAGGCGGGCGACAGCTTCGTCACCGTCGAGCGGCTGCTGCTGGCACTCGCGCTCAGCCTCAACACCGCGGCCGGCAAGGCGCTCAAGACCGCCAACGTCACGCCGGAGGCGCTCAACACCGCGATCAACGCGATGCGCGGCGGGCGCACCGCCGATACCGCCGGTGCGGAGGACCGCTACGATGCGCTCAAGAAGTTCGCGCGCGACCTGACGCAGGCGGCGCGGGACGGCAAGCTCGATCCCGTGATCGGCCGCGACGAGGAGATCCGCCGCACCGTCCAGATCCTCGCGCGTCGCACCAAGAACAACCCCGTGCTGATCGGCGAGCCGGGCGTCGGCAAGACGGCGATCGCGGAAGGCCTCGCGCTCCGCATCGCCAATGGCGACGTGCCGGACACGCTGAAAGACCGCAAGCTGATGGCGCTCGACATGGGCTCCCTCATCGCGGGTGCCAAATACCGCGGCGAGTTCGAGGAGCGGCTGAAGGGCGTACTCGACGAGGTGAAGGCGGGCGAGGGCGACATCATCCTGTTCATCGACGAAATGCACACGCTGGTCGGTGCCGGCAAGACCGATGGCGCCATGGATGCGTCCAACCTGCTGAAGCCCGCGCTCGCCCGCGGCGAGCTCCACTGTATCGGCGCGACCACGCTCGACGAGTATCGCAAGTACGTCGAGAAGGACCCCGCGCTCCAGCGGCGGTTCCAGCCGGTCTACGCCGACGAGCCGACGGTCGAGGACACGATCTCGATCCTGCGCGGTCTGAAGGAGAAGTATGAGCTCCACCACGGCGTCCGCATCACCGATGGCGCGATCGTGGCGGCGGCAACGCTGTCGAACCGCTACATCACCGACCGCTTCCTGCCCGACAAGGCGATCGACCTGATGGACGAAGCCGCGAGCCGCATCCGCATGGAGGTGGAGTCGAAGCCGGAGGAGATCGAGACGCTCGATCGCCGCATCATCCAACTCAAGATCGAGCGCGAGGCGCTGCGTCGCGAGAGCGACGCGGCGTCGCGTGACCGGCTGGAGACGCTGGAGGGTGAGCTCGCCAACCTGGAGCAGCAGTCCGCCGAGCTTACGACGCGCTGGCAGGGCGAGAAGGACAAGATCGCCGGCGAGGCGCGGATCAAGGAGCAGCTGGAGGCGGCGAAGCTCGAGCTGGAGCAGGCGCAGCGTTCGGGCGACCTCGCCAAGATGTCGGAGCTCTCCTACGGCACCCTTCCCGCTTTGCAGAAGCAGCTCGACGAGGCGCAGGCGCAGACCGGTGCGGCGATGCTGCGCGAGGAAGTTACCGCCGACGACATCGCCGGCGTGGTCGGCCGCTGGACCGGCATTCCGGTGGAGCGGATGCTGACCGGCGAGCGCGAGAAGCTGCTCCGCATGGAGGAGGTGATCGGCCGGCGAGTGATCGGCCAGAGCGACGCGGTGCGCGCCGTGTCCACCGCCGTCCGCCGCTCACGTGCAGGCTTGCAGGACCCGAACCGGCCGCTCGGCTCGTTCCTGTTCCTCGGTCCGACCGGCGTCGGCAAGACCGAGCTGACCAAGGCGCTCGCCGAGTTCCTGTTCGACGATCCGTCTGCGATGGTCCGCATCGACATGAGCGAATTCATGGAGAAGCACGCGGTCGCCCGCCTGATCGGCGCCCCTCCGGGCTATGTCGGGTACGAGGAGGGCGGCGTGCTGACGGAGGCGGTGCGGCGACGGCCTTACCAGGTCGTGCTGTTCGACGAGGTGGAGAAGGCGCACGGCGACGTGTTCAACGTGCTGCTCCAGGTGCTGGACGACGGGCGACTGACCGATGGTCAGGGACGCACGGTCGATTTCTCCAACACGCTGATCATCCTGACGTCGAACCTCGGCAGCCAGTATCTGGCGACGCTGGACGATGGTCAGGATGTCGCAACCGTTGAGCCCCAGGTGATGGAGATCGTACGCGCACACTTCCGCCCGGAGTTCCTCAACCGGCTGGACGAGATCATCCTGTTCCACCGCCTGGCGGCCGAGCACATGGCGCCGATCGTCGACATTCAGGTCGGCCGACTCGGCAAGCTGCTCGCCGATCGCAAGATCACGGTGGAGCTGACCGACGCCGCCAAGGCGTGGCTGGGTCGGGTTGGGTACGACCCGGTGTACGGTGCGCGGCCGCTGAAGCGTGCCGTACAGCGCTACCTGCAGGATCCGCTCGCCGATCTGATCCTGGGCGGCGAGGTCCGCGACGGCGCGACCGTCCGGGTGGACGAGGGCGACGGCAGGCTGAACCTGACGGTAGCCTAGGCCGACAGCTCCTTGAGCGGCACGCTCGCGTCGGCGAGCCGCTCGGGCGCGATCCGCGCGCGGTCGACCACCAGCTTGCGGCCCTGGACATAGTCCCTGATCGCGTTGACGCAGTCGAGCGCGATCACCGCGCCGCCGCGCAGGTACACGACCGAGAAGCTGCGGCTCGCCGGATCGCCGCGGGTGACCGCCGCGTGGTGGCCGGTAGAGAGGCCGACGGTCTGGAGCTTCAGGTCGTACTGGTTGGACCAGAACCACGGCACCGCCGCGTAGCGCGCGTCGTCGCCGGCGATCAGCTTCGCCACCACCGCGGCCTGATCGTTGGCGTTCTGGACCGACTCGACGCGGACCGCCGGCCCCTCGGCGAAATCGTTGTGGTGGAGCGCGCAGTCGCCGATCGCGAATACGTTGGGCAGGCTGGTAAGGCAGCGCGCATCCACCGCCACGCCGTCGTCGCCTGCTGCGCCGGCCGCGGACAGCGGCTGGACCGCCGGCACGATGCCGATCCCGACGATGACCATGTCGGCCGGCAGCAGCGCACCGTCCGCCAGCCGGACGCCGGTCACACGCCGCTCGCCCTCAAGGCACCCCACGCTCTGGCCGAGCCGCACGTCGACACCGCGGGCGCGGTGCTCGTCCGCGAAGAAGCGCGAAAGCGCCTCGCCGGCCACCCGCGCGAGCACGCGCGGCTGCGCCTCGACGAGCGTCACCGCCTTGCCGAACTTGCGCAGCGTCGCTGCCGCCTCCAGCCCGATGTAGCCGCCGCCGATCACCACCGCGCGGGCGACGTCCGGCAGCTCGGCGATCATCCGGTCGGCGTCCGCGAGCGTCCGGATCGTGTGGACGCCGGCGAGCGCATCGCCGTCGCAGGTCAGCCGGCGCGCCGCGCCGCCGGCTGCCCAGATCAGCTGCCCGTAGCCGATCGCGCTGCCGTCGGCGGTCGTCACGGTGTGCGCTACCGGATCGACCGCAATTACGCGGTGGCCGAGCAGCATCGTGACGTCGCGCTCCGTCCAGAAGGCGGCCGGGCGGATGAGCAGTCGGTCGCGCGACTTCTCGCCGGCGGCGTACTCCTTTGACAGCGGCGGTCGTTCGTACGGCAGCACCGGCTCGTCGCCGACGATCGCGATCGTGCCGGCGAACTTCTCCTGGCGGAGCGCGATTGCCGCCTGCGCGCCACCGTGCCCGCCCCCGACGATCAGGACATCAAACCTCATGGTACCCGTCCGTGCCGCGCCGCCGCGGGCGCGGCAAGCGGCTATTCGGCGGGCGCGGCCTGGGCGGCGAAGTCGCAATCGGCCGGGCGGCGACGCGGTAAGTGCCCGAGGGCGGCCAGCGCCGCCAGCCCGCCGCCCGCCAGGATCAGATCGAGCGTGAGGACCGCCTGCTCGGCCGGCTGGAACCAGGCGAAGTGGGCGGCCCCGGTCAGCGCCACCGCGACGAACGTCGCCGCGCGCATCGGCCCCGGCTGAACCGCCGCCGGCCGCAGCACTGCCGCAACGATCGCGACCAGCAGCCCGCCCCAGAAGCCGGCGACGAGCGGCGCGTCCGGACCGGCGCCCGCGCGCAGCCAGGCGGTCGCGACCAGCGCGAGCGGCGTGCCCCAGATTACCGCGGTCCAGCTCGCCTCCAGCCGCGCGCTGCCGCGCCCGCGCCGCCGCCGCTTGCCGAGCCACAAGGTGGTGCCGGTCGAGGTGATGACGCACAGCGCGAGGCCGAGCAGCGTGTACGCGATTTCCACAGGCAGCCCGGCGTAGTTGCCGAAATGAAGGTTGTAGGTGGAGGCGGCGAGCTGGCGCCCGAGCTCCCCGTCAGACAGCCCGACCTTGCCCGTCATCCGCCCGGCCGCGTCGAAGGTGTAGGTCTCGCCGTAGATCAGGCGGCGAGGATGCTCGGCGATCACCTGCACATGCTGGCCGCGCGTGCCCGGATCGTGGACGATGACATAGGTCGGCGTGACGCCCGGCACCTGCCGCCCGAGCGTGGTCAGCGCGGCGGCGATATTGGGGAGCGGCGCGCGCGTCGCGTCGTGGGCGGGCTCGTCGCCGAAGATCGGCGCATAGGCCTGCTCCAGGTCGCCGCCGTGATAGGCGCCCGCCAGCACGCTGAACCCGGCGCTGCCCAGCCCGATGAACGCCCCCGTCAGCGTGATCGCGAGCGCGAAGGGGAGCGTCCACACGCCCAGCCGGTTGTGCCAGTCGGCGCGCGCGATCTGCGAATCATGACGGGTGCGCAGGCGGAACGCGTCGCGGATGATGCGCGGGTGCGCGATCACGCCGGTCAGCAGCAGCGCGGCGAGCACCACGCCGAGCGCCCCGACCACCGCCATGCCCCACAGCACGGGCAGGTGGAGGTATTCGTGCAGGCCGATCACCATCTCCGTCCAGCTGTGCGCCTCGCGGTCGACGATGCGGCCGTCCGCGCCCACGTACCAGGCGGAATGGTCGCTGGTGATGACCGCGCGGGGCAGCGCCTCGTCCGGCATCCGGACGTAAAGGTGGGTGGTCGCAGGCTTGCCGCGATCGGCGGCGAGGCCGGCGGCGAGCGCGGTCTGGACGGCGGCGGGAGCGAGCGTCTGGTACTCGGCGACGTCCGGCTGTTCCCAGCGCTGCCAGCGGTCGTGGATCACCACGATCGCGCCAGTCAGCGCGATGATGTAGAGCAGCGCGCTCGCGAGCAGGCCAAGCGCGGCGTGACCACCGAGCGCGCGCTGAACCAGCGTGGTGGCGGGGGCAGTGCTCACGACAGGCTCCATAGCAAGGTACCGGCAAGCGCCGCCAGCACGGGCGGCGCCACCATCGCGGCGGGGCCGCTCCGCGTCATCTGCCACGTCATCAGCACGCCCCAGAGCAGCGGCTGGCCGAGCAGCATCAGCACGGTCGCATCCGTCGCATTCCAGCCGCTGGACCGCGCGAGCGCCTGGAGCGCGAAGGCGAGCCACTGGGTCGCGGCAAAGGCCACGGGGACGACCAGGGCGAACACCGCGGCGCGGCGGCCGAACTCGGCACCACCGTGCGGTAGCGTGACCGAGGGCGGGGTCCGCGGCGCCCGGCGCGCGCGCGCGGGCTCTCGCCACCCGGCGTAGAGGACTATTGCAAGCGCCGCCATCATCGCCAGCGTCGTGCCGACCGCGACGCCCCAGGCGCCATCGCTCAACGCGAGCAGCAGCAGCGCCGCCGCGATCCCGCCCCAGCCTGCCCAGGCCGCCGCGGGCCGCCCGGCCCAGCCGTACCGGACCAGCGCCACCGCGGCGACGATCAGCAGGAGCGCGACCGCGACCACGTCAGTACCGCACGCTCAGCGTGCCGAGCACGGTCCGCGGCGCGCCATAGTAGCTCTGGTCGTAGCTGAGGCCGGTCAGGTACTTCGCGTTGGTGACGTTGCGCAGGTTGGCGCTCAGCTGCACCCTGTCGGTCACGCGGAAGCTCGCGAGCAGATCAAGGAGCGCGAAGTCGTCCTGCTGGATGCGGGCGGCGACCCCGGCCGAGGTGGTCGCGTCGAAGTAGATGCGGCTCTGGTACTGGAGCGCGGCGCCGAGCTTCAGCCGGTCGAGTGCGGGCGGCGAATAGCTGACGTTCAACCGCCCGGTGTTGCGCGGCACGAAGGTGCGGACCGGATCGCCGTCCTCACCATCCACGCGCATCAGGGTGTAGCCGCCGGTGAGCTGGAGCCCCGGCGCGAGTTGCCCGCCGACGTCGAGCTCAATTCCCTCGCTCTTCGCATCGACGCCGTTGTAGAAGCTGATCCCGTTGGCGAAACCGGCATAGGCGGCGGTGTTGTTCTGGCGCGTGCGGAACACCGCGGCGCTGGCGTTCAGCCGACCGCCGAACCACGCGCCCTTGATCCCCGCCTCCAGGTTGTTGCCGGTGATAGGCGACAGCACCTCGTTGGCGGCGTTCACCTCCGTCTGCGGGTTGAAGATGGTGGCGTAGCTTGCGTAGGCGCTGAGGTTCGCGGTCAGGTCCGCCACCGCGCCCACGAACGGCAGAAAGCGGGTGCTGTCGAAGTTGACTGGCACGCCGTAGGAAACGCCCTCGCTCTTCGAGTGGGTGACGTTGCCGCCGACCATCAGCTTGAGCGGCTCGGCAAGGTTGAAGCGGAGCAGCCCGTAGGCGGTCTCACGCCGCGTGTGACGGTCGAGCGCCGGATCCTCGCTGAACGCCGGAAAGTTCGGGCGCACCGCGCGGCCGGCGAGCAGATCCTCCAGCCGCACCGGCGTGCCGATCGCACCGTAGGCGGCGTACTGCTGATACTCCTGCGCGCTGCGATTGACCCCGACCATCAGCTCGTGGGTGCGCCCGAACAGCGCGAACGGGCCGGTCAGATACGCCTCGACGGTCAGGTTGCGGGTCGGGGCGGCGAACTTTCCCGGATAGTCGATCAGGCCGTTGCCGGTCGTCCGATCGGGGTTCTGGTAGACGTAGAACAGCTCGTTGTTCTCGTCCGTCGCGCGGCGGATTGCACTGACGCGCGCGACCCAGCCGTTGCTGAACTTGTGGGTGAGATCGCCGAAGATTTGGCGGTCGATCACGCCCCAGCTCGACCACTCGGGCGCGGTGCTCGCCGAGCGATCGTACGCAATGCGGGTGCCGTCGGCGTAGAGCAGCGGCAGCGCGCCCCATAAGGCACCGCGGCTGCGATGATCCTGATGGCCGTAGCCGCCGGAGAGCACCGTTTCCGGGCCGAGGTCGGCCTCGACGATGCCGTAGCCGGTCCAGCGGCGTAGCGCGCCGCGATCGAGGTGACTATCCGTGTCGAAGTAGACTCCGACGGCTCGCGCGCGGATGCTGCCGTCGCTGGTCAGCGGTACGCTGACGTCGGCGTCAAGGCGCAGGCTCTCGAACGACCCGTACTGCGCGTTGGCCGATGCGCGGAACTCGCGGGTCGGGCGCTTGCGGATGAAGTTGATCACCGCGGACGGGTTGCCGGTCGAGGACAACAGCCCCGGCGCCCCGCGCACGACCTCGATATGGTCGTAGATCGCGGTGTCGATCGATCCGGTCTGAATCCCGAACGCGAACGGCACGCCGATGCCGTCAATCTGGAAGGTCTGGATGTCGAAGCCGCGCGCGGAATAATAGACGCGGTCGGTGTCCGAGAAGATCACGTTGACGCCCGGCACGCTGGTCAGCAGCTGGTTGACGTCGTTGAGCTGGAAGTCGTCGATCTGGGCGCGCGTCACGACGCTGACCGACTGAGGCGTTTCGCGTAGCGAGAGCGCCAGCCGGGTCGCGGTGGTCTGACCGTCAATCGTGTAGTCCTCGTCGCCGTCGGTCTGCGCACCGGTGACGATGATGTCTTGCGCCTGCGGATCGACCGGAGCGACGGTGGCGGTGGTCACGGGTACGTCGGCCGGCTTCTCGTCCGGCAGCGTCGCCGCCGTGAGTGCAGCAGCCGCCGTCATGATCATCAGCATGGGTGAAGGGGGTCCTGTGTCGTGACAACCCTAGCCCTAGGGTGAGTCACCCGCTATTGCAAGTCATTCTTACTAGCGGCGTAGCCATACTTTGATCCGCTGCGCCTCAGGGCCGAAGTGGCGGCGAGGCGGTAGGCGGCTAGATAGCGGTGGTAGGTCGCTTGGCGCGCCGGGAAGCGTGCTGCCTCGGCCCGGTAGCGCGCGGCGTTCGCCAGCACCGCGACGTCCGCTCGGCAGCTTGCGAGCCGCTCGGCCGCGACATTGCCCAGGTCGACGGCCGCGCGGCCGGTGCGTGTCCGGTTGACGCTGGCATGGCGCGGCGGCCGCTGGTTTGCGGCGCGCACGTCGATGCGCGCTATGGTCGCCTCTGCTAGGGAATCCATCCTCCTGCTTGCCTTGTCGGCCGCGCCCGCGCAGGCCCGCGACCGGCTGGCGGCGATTGACCTGCCGGCGGGTAGCGGGGGCGAAACGATCCGCGTGCTCGGGCGACAGGTCCGCGTCTCCATCGGCTTTCGAGACGCAAGGCTGACCCGCCTGCCCCTTCGCGCGGTCAGGGGCTCGTTGACTCCGATCGCCGCGCTAGACCGACTGCTGAGCGGCACCGCCATGCGCGCGCGCCGCGTCGCCCGTCTACCTTCGTGATCGAGAGCGCCTCCCGGCGCGCCCAAATCGCCGCAACGCCGACCGCTCGTTCCCCGCTCTCCGCTCCGCCCGCGGGCGATGAGGAAGCAGCCGCCGCCGACATCGTCGTGACGGCGTCCAAGCGAGGCGTGCCGCTCGACCTCTACGCCGGCGGCGCGCAGGTGATCGAGGGCGACCGCCTGTCGCTGGCGGAGGGCGCACGCGGCACCAACCTGATCGAATTGCGCGTCGCCCGGCAGATGCGGGATCCGGGCTTGCGCTCCCCGCTCCCCGGCGTCCACAACCGGGTGGAGGAGCGAACGCGATATGGCGAGTACGCGCTGGTGCCGCGCAGCTTGCAGCTTGGGTTCGACCTCGCATTCTGAGCGCAGCGCTGGTCCGCGCGCCCTTGCGGTCCTATGTGAGGCGCAGCAACCAGTCACAGGACCCAGACCGATGCTCGACACGCCCCAGACGCAGGTGCCGCTGCTCGACATGAGCCGCCAGGCCGACGATCCCGACGGGTTCGCCGCCGCGCTCGGCCAGTCGTTCGAGCGGTTCGGCTTCGCGATGGTCTCCAACCACGGCGTGCCGGACGCGCTGGTCGCACGCGCCTGGGCAATGACCAAGGCATTCTTCGACCTGCCAGAGGACGAGAAGCGCGGCTATTTTCTGGAAGGCGGCGGCGGCGCGCGCGGCTACACGCCGTTCAAGACGGAGATCGCCAAGGGCGCGACCCACGTCGACCTGAAGGAGTTCTGGCATGTCGGGCGCGAGCTGCCGGCCGGCCACCGCTTCGAGCAGGCGATGGCGCCCAACGTCTGGCCCGAGCACCCGGAGGGATTCCGCCAGACGTTCATCGAGCTGTTCGCCGCGCTCGATACAGCGGGTTCTCGGCTGCTGTCGGGCATCGCCCGCCACCTCGGCCTCGCGCCCGACTGGTTCGAGCACGCGGTGGAGGACGGCAATTCCGTGCTGCGCCTGCTCCACTACCCGCCCGTCCCGGCCGACGCGCCGGAAGTGCGCGCCGGTGCGCATGAGGACATCAATCTCATCACGCTGCTGCTCGGCGCCGAGGAGGCGGGGCTGGAGCTACTGGAAAAGGATGGCCGCTGGCTGCCGGTCAAGCCGCCGGAAGGCGCGATGGTCGTCAACGTCGGCGACATGCTCCAGCGGCTGACCAACCACGTTCTGCCGTCGACCACGCACCGCGTGGTCAATCCGGCGCCGGAGCGGCGCGGCTTCTCGCGCTACTCGATGCCCTACTTTCTCCACCCCGCGCCCGATTTCCTGATCGAGACGCTGCCCGGCACGATCAGCGCGGCGAACCCGAACCGCTACGAGACGCCGATCACCGCCCACGACTACCTCCGCGAACGGCTGGTCGAGATCGGGCTGATCAAAAAATAGGCCACCACGCTGCGGGCGTTGGCTTGCCGGCTAGCCAGATCGGGTCAACATATCGGGCGATTTCTCGAGTACGAACTCTCGACTCCGCTCGATCTCTACTCGAAACGAACGTGAACTTGCGTGACTTGGGGGATTGCATGACCGAACCGCTGCGCATCGCGCTTGCCGGGCTGGGAACGGTCGGAGCCGGCGTGATCCGGCTGCTCGATGCCAATGCCGAACTGATCGCCAGGCGGGCCGGGCGGCCGATAGAGGTGGTGGCGGTGTCCGCGCGGGACCGGGCCAAGGACCGCGGCGTCGATCTCATCCCGTTCGACTGGGTGGACGACACCTCGGCACTGGCGACGCACGAGCGCGCGGACGTCGTCGTCGAGCTGATCGGCGGGTCGGACGGCCCCGCGCTGACCTTGGCGCGCCGGACGCTCGGCGCGGGCAAGTCGTTCGTTACCGCGAACAAGGCGATGCTGGCGCATCACGGACTGGAGCTCGCCGAGGCGGCCGAGGGAGCGTCCGTCGCGCTCAAGTTCGAGGCGGCGGTCGCGGGCGGCATTCCCGTCATCAAGGGCCTGCGCGAGGGCGCGGCCGCGAACGCGATCGAGCGGGTCTACGGCATCCTCAACGGCACCTGCAATTTCATCCTGTCCAAGATGGAGAGCGAGGGCCGCGACTTCGCCGAGGTGCTGGCCGAGGCACAGGCGCTCGGCTTTGCGGAGGCCGACCCGAGCTTCGACATCGACGGCGTCGACGCCGCGCACAAGCTGTCGATCCTGGCGAGCATCGCGTTCGGCACCCAGCCGGCGTTTGGCGACGTGGCGGTGACCGGGATCCGCCACATCCTGGCCGCCGACATCGCGGAGGCGGCCGCGCTTGGCTACCGCGTGCGTCTGGTCGGGGTCGCGGAGGCGGGGCCGGCCGGGCTGTTCCAACGCGTCCACCCGCACCTCGTCCCCGTCGATCACCCGCTCGCCACCACCACCGGCTCGCTGAACGCAGTCGTCGCCGACGGCAACTTCGTCGGGCGGCTGTTCTTTCAGGGGCGCGGAGCCGGTGACGGGCCAACTGCATCGGCGGTCGTGGCCGACCTGATCGACATCGCACGCGGCGAGTTCGGCCCGCCCTATGCGATGCCCGCCGCGTCGCTCACCGCCTTGCCGCCCGCTCCTGCGGGCGAGCGCCGAGGCCGCGCCTACCTCCGCTTCGCCGTCGTCGACCGCGTCGGCGTTCTGGCGGAGATCGCCGCCGCGATGCGCGATGCGGGCGTGTCCATCGAGAGCCTGATCCAGCGCGGCGCGGGCGCGGACGGCACCGTGCTGGTCGCGATCGTCACCCACGACGGACCGGAACGCTGCATCGCCCAGGCGCTGGAGAAGCTGCGCGGTTCGCAGAGCCTGGCGGGCGAGCCGATGTGGATGCACCTGCTGGGGTAAGATCAGGTCCTGAACGCAGGCTCGTAGGCGAACAATCCCGGCAGACCGCCGGTCATGACGAAGAGAAGCTTGTGACCGCCGCTCCACCTGCCGGCCCGCACGTCACCGAGAAGGCCGGCCATCGCCTTGCCGCCATAGACCGGATCGAGGAGCAGCCCCTCCGTCCGGGCGACCAGCCGCACCGTGTCGATCGTCGCCTTCGTCGGGATGCCGTACCCCTCGCCGAGCGCGTCTCCGCCGACGACGACGTCGTCATCCGTCACGCGGTGATCCGCACCGAATAGGTCGAGCACCTCACGCGACAACGTTCGCGTGTCCGCTCGTGCCTCCGCGAGCGGGGCAAGCACCGTGTAGGAGCAAACGCGACACGGATCGTCGTCGCTTGCGACCATACCGGCCAGCAGTCCGGCATGCGTGCCTGAACTGCCGTTGGGCACGACGATCTGGTCGAAGCGGAGACCCAGCTCGACCTCCTGCCTGGTGATCTCGACCGCGCAGTTGGCGTAGCCGAGGCACCCGGTCGGCGAGGACCCGCCAGCACCGACCACATAGGCTTGTCGACCCTGTGCCTGAAGCGCCTGGACCCGCTGCTTGGCGACAGACAGCGCATCGCCGGTCGCGGGCAGGCGATGCACCGTAGCGCCCAACAAGTCGTCGAGGAGCACGTTGCCGTTTCGGCGATACGCCTCATCGTCGCGTGGCACCCGATCCGTCAGCACGAGTTCGCAGGCGAGCCCCGCCCGCACTGCTGCGGCCGCGCTCAGGCGTGCATGGTTGGACTGGCGCGCGCCGGTCGTAATGAACGTGTCGCAGCCCGCCGCCAGCGCTGCGCCGAGGAGGTACTCCAGCTTGCGCAGCTTGTTGCCACCCCCGCCCAACCCCGTCAGGTCGTCGCGTTTGACGAAGATCGCCGGGACTCCCCGCCCGCCGAGTGCCTGCTCGAGCCGGGTCAGGCGCTGGATCGGCGTTACGCCTTCGAGCAGCGTCCTTCGGGGAAAGCGGACAAAAGGATCGGGCATGACGGCTCCGCAGACCGAGCTTCTCGAGCCCCGCTCCATCCTCAATAGCCGCGGCTACGCGGAAGTCACGGCGCCAGCTTGCGGGTCTTCACCTGTGTGCCGCCCGCGCCCGTCGTCATCGTGACACCGGCGAAACCGCAGTCAGCAAAGAACGGGCCGACCCGACCGCAGCCCGCGAGCTTCGGCTGGAGCAGCGCATCGCGTTCGCGCGGCACGTTGTCGCGCGTGTCGGGCAGGACGAACGTGATGCGGTAGCGCTTGTCCGCATCGCGACGGGCGCAGACGGTGATGTCGTCGGCCGCCTCGCTCGTGCGGCACGGCACCTCCGCCCGCGTCAGCGCCTTAGCCTGCGTGACCAGGTCTTGCGGCGCCAGGCCGAGCAGGAGGAGCGCGATCATCACCGTTTCACCATGATCCGGCGCGCCGGCGCCCGCAAGCCTCGACAAGCGCCCGGACGCTCCGTAGGGGCATCAACAAAGCACAGCCCCCCGGAGAACAGCATGACCGACGTCGCCAGCACCGTCCTCGACCGGGTGCTCGTTCTCGAGATGGTGCGCGTGACGGAGGCGGCGGCGATCGCGGCGGCGCGGCTGGTCGGCCGTGGCGACGAGAAGGAAGCGGACGCCGCCGCGGTGGAGGCGATGCGCGCCGCACTCAACACCCTCTACATGGACGGCACGGTCGTGATCGGCGAGGGCGAGCGTGACGAGGCGCCGATGCTGTTCATCGGCGAGAAGGTCGGCGCGGCGATCGGCAAGGGGCCGAAGATCGACATCGCGCTCGATCCGCTGGAGGGGACGACCATCACCGCCAAGGCCGGGCCGAACGCGCTCGCCGTGCTGGCGATCGCAGAGGAGGGCCAGCTGCTCAACGCGCCGGACGTGTACATGGAGAAACTGGCGGTCGGCCCCGGCTATCCGCCGGACGTGATCGACCTGGCGAAATCGCCGAGCGAGAACATCCGCGCGGTGGCGGCGGCGAAGGGCGTGGAGCCGCACGAGATCACCGTCTGCGTGCTCGACCGTCCCCGCCACGAGGCGCTGGTGGCGGAGCTGCGCGCGCTCGGCTGCGGGGTGATGCTGATCGGCGACGGCGACGTCGCGGGCGTGATCGCCACCACCGATCCGGACACAACCGTTGATGTCTACATGGGATCGGGCGGCGCGCCGGAGGGCGTGCTCGCCTGCGCGGCGCTCCGCTGCATCGGCGGGCAGTTCAAGGGGCGGTTGTTGTTCCGCAACGATGCGGAACGCGAGCGGGCGGCGCGCTGGGGCGTGACCGACCTCGACAAGATCTACGACCTGACCGAGCTCGCCAAGGGCGACTGCATCTTCGCCGCGACCGGCGTGACCGACGGCTCGCTGCTCGCCGGCGTCAAGCGCAAGGGTGCCAAGATGACGACGGAGAGCGTGGTGATGCGCGCGTCCTCCGGCACCGTCCGCTGGGTCAAGGGCGAGCACCGCGTGGGCTGAGCGCCGGCCGAATTACAACGCCGGCCGTACCTCGCTTGTACTGTCACCCCAGCGAACGCTGGGGTTTTTCGCCATCGAAGTGCGCCCCTGCCGCACCAGAACCCAGCTTCAGCTGGGATGACGTTGCGTTCTTGAGCCGCGCGATGCCCTCATGCGCGATCCGGGCCCCCTCCGCGCCTCCGCGATTGATGCCGGCGGCATAGGCGCGGCGGGCGGCGCGATCGATCTGCGCCGACACGTACCACAGCGTGTTCGATCCGTCGTGAGTCAGCGTCCCGCCCTCCAGCGCCCAGCCGCCGGCGTAGCGCGCGCCCGCGATCGGCGGGGCGAGCAGCCATGCCAGCGTCTCCGACCGCAGCAGCGGTCTGCCCCCATCGAGGAACAGCTGGAGGAAGCGGGCGTAGCTCGCCGGGGGCATGTGGACGCCCCCGGCCGGCGCCAGCACCGCCGGATTGTCGGCGAAGCCCGCCGGATCGATCGGGATCAGCGTCGGCCCGGCACGGCCCCACAGCCCGCGGCGTGGCGCGCCGACACCCGCGTCCCGAATACCGAGCGGCGCGAACAGCTCGGCCGCGATCGCCTCCTCCCAGCTCAACCCTGTCGCGGCCTCGATCGCCGCACCGACCACGACGAAGTTGAGGTTGCCATAGACATAAGCGCCGGGCGTACCGGCAGGGGGCGCGGCGAGCAGCGCCGCCACCAGTGCCTGGCGCTGCGCCCGCGGGGACGACCGGTCCGTGTGCCGCTCCATCAGCCAGGCCGGCGTGACGGGTGCGTCGGTGAGCCCGGCGACATGCCCCATCAGCTGCTCGACGGTCGTGCCCGCCCAGGCGGGGTGGACGCCGAGCGCCGGGAACAGCTGCGGCAGCGTCGCGCCCCAGCGGCAACGACCCCGATCGACCAGCCGGGCGTAGAGCGCCGCGGTCATCGCCTTGGTGTTCGATCCCAGGTGCCACGCCCAGGTGGGGTCGAGGACGGCGCCGTCCTCCCCCTCCAGCACCAGCCCGGCAAGCCCCGCGGGCGTGCAGGAGAAGGCGAAGCGCCCGTTCGGGCGCGGGGTCTCGGCCCGCGCGACGCGCGGCAGCAGCGCCGCGGCACCCACCGCGAGGAACTGGCGCCGCCTCAATTTTTCAGCCGGTAACCGGTACGGAAGATCCAGGCGATCACGCCGAGGCACAGCGCCATGAACCCGGCCGTGAAGGCCAGGCTGTAGCCGACATCGACGTCGCCCTGCCCGAAGAAGCTCCAGCGGAAGCCGCTGACCAGGTAGACGACCGGATTGAACAGGCTGACCGTCCGCCACGGCTGCGGCAGCATGTCGATCGAGTAGAAGGCGCCGCCGAGAAAGGTGAGCGGCGTGACCAGCAGTGCCGGCACGAAGTTCAGCTGCTCGAACCCCTTTGCCCACACGCCGATGATGAACCCGAACAGGCTGAAAGTGACGCTGGTCAGGATCAGGAAGGCGACCATCGCGAGCGGATGCTCGATCCGGAGCGGCACGAACAGCGCCGAGGTCGCGAGAATGATGAGCCCCAGCACCACCGATTTGGTCGCCGCGGCCCCGACGTAGCCGAGCACCATCTCCATCGCCGAGACGGGCGCGGACAGCAGCTCAAAGATCGTGCCGGTGAACTTCGGGAAGTAGATGCCGATCGAAGCGTTGCCGATGCTCTGCGTCAGCAGCGAGAGCATGATCAGCCCGGGCACGATGAAGCTGCCGTAGCCGACGCCGCCGACCTCCTGCATCCGGCTGCCGATCGCACCGCCGAACACGACGAAGTAGAGGCTGGTGGTGATCACGGGCGTGACCAGGCTCTGCCACAGCGTGCGTAGCGCGCGCGCCATCTCGAACCGGTAGATCGCCCAGACGCCGTGCGTGTTCATGCCTGCCCCCTCCCCAACGGTTCGTTCCGAGCGAAGTCGGGGGACGGGTAGTCGGATCGGGTCCCTCGACTACGCTCCGGACAAACGGAAGTGGCTGCGCGCATCACGCCGCCCTCCGCTCGGTCACCAGGTCGACGAAGATGTCCTCCAGGCTCGACTTGGACGTTTCCAGGTCCTTGAAGGTGATGCCGAGCTCGCCGAGCTTGCGCAGCAGCGAGGGGATGCCGGTCCGCTCCGCTTGCGCGTCGAAGACGTAGCGGAGCGTGTGACCCTCGTTCTCCAGGCTCAGGTGCCATTCCGCGAGGTCCGGCGGGATCGTCGCCATCGGTTCTACCAGCGCCAGGTCCATCTCGCGCTTGCCGAGTTTCGCCATGAGCGCGGTCTTCTCCTCGACCAGCAGCAGCTTGCCGCCCGTGATCACGCCGACGCGATCGGCCATCTCCTCCGCTTCCTCGATATAGTGGGTAGTCAGGATGATGGTGACGCCGCGGGTACGCAGCCGCCCGATCAGCTTCCACATGTCGCGCCGGAGCGACACGTCGACGCCCGCGGTCGGCTCGTCCAGGAACAGGATGTCGGGTTCGTGGCTGAGTGCTTTCGCGATCAATACCCGGCGCTTCATTCCGCCCGAGAGCTCCATGATCTTGGCGGAACGCTTGTCCCACAGCGACAGGTCGCGCAGCAGTTCCTCGATATAGGCGTCGTGGCCGGATCGCCCGAACAGGCGGCGGCTGAATTTCACGGTCGCCAGCACCGTCTCGAACATGTCGACCGACAGCTCCTGCGGTACCAGCCCGATCTTGGCGCGGGCACGCTTGAAGTCGGTGATCGCGTCGTGCCCGTCGACGGTGATCGTGCCGGAGGACGGCGTGACGATGCCGCAGATCGTGCTGATCAGCGTCGTCTTGCCGGCGCCATTGGGCCCGAGCAGCGCGAAGATCTCGCCGCGCCTGATCTCCAGATCGACGGTATCGAGCGCGCGGTGGCCGCCCTTGTAGGTCTTCGACACGCCGGCCACGGCCAGGATCGGATCGTGCATGCGCGCCCCCTTGTGTGGCGCGTGACGTAGGCAGCGCCGGCGCGTTCCACAAGCGTCACGAACCGCGGGATCACTGGTCGAAGTCGTTCCGGTCCGTACCGTGCAACTGACCCCACAGCCGCTGGGTCCCCGCCTCCTGCGCGCGGTTGACGAATTGCGACGCGACCAGCCAGCCCTTGATGGGCCGGAGCGGCAGCAGCGTGCCCGCCGCCATGATCGGCATGGAGGTGAGCAGGTGCACCCACCAGGGCGGCGCGAACGCGAGCTCGATCCACACCACGATCGCGATCAGCGGCAGCGCGATGACGCACAGCGAGAAGAAGGCCGGGCCATCGTCCGGCGCCGCGAACCGGTAGTCGAGGCCGCAGCATTCGCAGCGATCGGTGATCCGGAGCCACGACCGGAACATCCGTCCCTTGCCGCAGCGCGGGCAGAGCCCGTACCAGCCGCTGCGCAGGATCCAGCGGAACTTGGCGTCACCGGAAAGCTGCTCGTTCTCGTTGTCGATCCCCATGCCGGCCTTCCGTAGCGCCTACGCCTGTCCGATGAGCGCACCTAAAGCCTTACAGGTTTCTCGGCACCAACGTAGATTGAGCGAGGTTACGCCGCGCGCGCGGCTGCCACCGCGTCGCGGAGCGCCGCTGCCCCGACCGCGCCGGACAGGATGCGGTCGCCGATGACCCAGGCGGGCGTGCCCGTCATCCCGAGCGCGCCGGCGGTCTGGAGGTTCTTGCCGAGCTCGGCAGCGACCTGCGGCGAGGCCGCGACCCGGCGCGCGCGGGCGAGGTCGAGCCCCGCCGCCTGCGCCGCAGCGGCGACCGCCGCCGGCGTCGGGCGGCCGGCGGCGAACAGCGCTTCGTGGAAGGGCAGGTACTTGCCCTGCTCGGCCGCGGCGAGCGCCCACTGCGCGGCGGTGCGGCTGTCGGCCGAGAGGATCGGCAGCTCGCGGTAGACGATCCGGACCTTGCCGTCGTCCTTCACCACGCTTGCCAGATCGGGCAGGCTGGAGCGGCAGTAGCCGCAGGCATAGTCCATGTAGGTGACGATCGTGACGTCGCCGGCCGGGTTGCCGCCAACCGCCCCGGCGAAGGGCTGCTCGACCGCGGGCCGGTTGGCGGCGATCGCCTTACCGCTCTCACGCTCCTGCAGGCGCTGCATCGCCTCCGGGATCACGTCCGGGTGCGCGAGGAGGAAGGCGCGGACGTCACCACCGGCCGCCGGCGCGCGCCACGCCTGCACCGCCGCGGCGACACCGCCGCCCGCCGCGCCGGCAGCGATGAGCAGCAGGGCAAGCACCCATGGCCGGAGCGTCACCGGCGGCGTTCCTTGCGATCCTTTTCCATCTGGGTCTGCGACACCAGCAGGATATCCTGCGCGCGGATCCAGTCGCTGCTGCCCTGCGGCAGCCCCGCCATCGCCGCGCGGGCGGAGAACAGCGCAGTGCGCGCGTCCCCCATCAGGCTCGCCCGCTCGGCGGTCGCGAGCGCGGTGCGCGGCTGATCACCCTTGCGCTCGTACACGGTGCCGAGCTGCATCCACGCCCAGGGATTGTCGTTGTCGCGCTGCACCGCCAGGCGGAGCACCTTCTCCGCCTCACCCAGGTGCGCGGCGTCCTCCGTCGCGAGTAGCGCGTGGCCAAAGGTGGTGGCGATCAGCGGCGAGCTGCGCGACGCCGCCGTTGCCTCGCGCAGCGGCGGCAGCGCTGCGCCAGGATCGCCCCCCTCCAGCAAAATCTGGCCCTGCAGCTCCAGGAAATAAGGGTCGTTCGGCTCGGCCTTGACCAGCGCCGCAGCCTCCTTCGCCGCCTGATCGGGATAGCCCGACAGGTGATAGGCGTAGGCGCGGGCGTAGTGCGCCGGCAGCGACTGGTCGGTCATCGGGTACTTGACCAGCGTCTGACGCGGCTCGTTGACGTAGCCGCGCAGCTTCGCCTGAACGCGCTTGAAGCGAGCGTCGATCCCGGTGTCGGCCGCCTTGGAGAAGGTGGGGGCGCTCCGCACCACCTGGTCGAGCGCGGCAAGCCGCTCACCGGTCAGTGGGTGGGTCCGCTCGAAGCTGCCCTCGCTCTGCGAGATGCCGTAGCGGTATTCCATGTTCTGCAGCTTCTTGAAGAAGCTGAGCATGCCTCGCCCGGTGATCCCGGCGGTGTTGAGGTAGCGCGCGCCCGCGGCGTCGGCGCTCGATTCCTGGACGCGCGTGAAGGCGAGCAGCTTGCCGAGCGCCGCGCGCTGCCCGGCGGCGAGGATGCCGGCCCCCGCCTCTCCCGAGCCAGCCGCGATCGCCGCGATGCCGAGCACCAGGCTGACGATGGAGAGGCCCATCGCCCCGCTGTAGCCCTGATCCTGGAGCGGGATATGCCCGTTCGCGACGTGGCCGAGCTCATGCGCGATCACGCCCTGCACTTCGTTCGCATTGTCCGCCGCGTCGATCAGGCCGGAGTGGACGTAGACGATCTGCCCGCCCGCGACGAAGGCGTTGATCGACGGATCGTTGATCACGACGATCCGCACGTTGGCAGGCGCGAGGCCGGCGGCCGCGATGATGTCGCGCGACATGTCGGCGAACAGCGCCTCCGTCTCCGCGTCGCGCAGGATCGACTGGGCAGAGGCGGACGGCGCGGCCAGAAGGGATGCACTCGCGACGACCACCGTCGCCGCGTGCCGCACCCAACCCAGAACCGATCCGCCCGCCATCACTCGCGTGCCCTGTCCCGCGGCGGCTGAACCGCCGGTTAAGCTGGCCTCAGTTCCCGAACGTCCGCTGCCACCAGCCGCGCCGGGCCGGCGCGGCCTCCGCATCGTCCGCCGGCTGCGCGTCGGACTCGGCCACGGCGTCCGCTTCAGGCGCTGCCGGCGCGGTGTCCGCGGCTGGTGCCGCCTCGGCTGCCTCGGCCTCCGCCTTCTTGCGGGACGTACGGCGGCGTGGCTTCGGCTTCTCCTCGGCCGCATCGTCGTTCGCGGCGACGGGGGCGGGCGTCGCATCCCCGGCGTCCGGCTCGGCCGGCGTACCCGCAACTGCTGCGAACACCTCTTCTGCCTCGGGCGCAGCGTCGGCCTTGCGGCGGCGGGTGCGCTTCGGCTTGGGGGCAGGCTCCTCGGCCGCCGGGACGTCCGCCGCCGGCGTGCCGGCCACGGCCTCGAACACCGCTTCGGCAGCCGGTGCAGCCTCGGTCGCCTCGGCCGCCGCGTCCGCCTTGCGACGGCGGCTGCGCTTCGGCTTCTCCGCGACCGCCTCGGCCTTGGCCGGCGCCTCGTCGGCGACAACGGGGAGGAGCGGCTCCGACGCGCCTTCTGCCGCACCGTCGTCGACGTCCGCCTCGGCGGTGTCGAGCTGCGGCTCGACCGCGTCCTCTGCCGAGACCGGCGCTTCGCCCGCGAACTCGCGGCGACCGCCGCGGCGACCCCGGCGACGGCGCTTGCGCCCGCTGCCACCCTCGGACTCGCGGGTATCGGCGCTCACCTCGACGGCGACCTCGTCGCCCTCGCCGGCCTCCGCTTCGCCGTCCTCGACGTCGTCACCCGCAGCAGCGGCCTCGCCCTGCTCGGCGCCGCCTTCCTCGCGCGAGCGACCGCGGCGCCCGCGACGGCGACGACGGCGGCCGCGACTCTCGCCTTCGCCATCGCTGCGCTCGCGCTCGCGACGCGCCGGCCGGTCCTCGACCTCGGCGTCCTCTTCCAGCTCCTCCTCGATCTCGTCCTCGACCTCCTCGGGCAGGTCGTCGTCGAGTTCCTGCAGGGGCGCGTCGAAGCGCGGGGCGTGCGCGGGCGGCGGGCCGGAGGCTTCCACCGCCATGCGCGCGCCCTCGATCTCGCCATCGGCCGTCACCTCGACGGTCACGCCGTAGCGATCCTCGATCTCGGCAAGTTCCGCGCGCTTGCGGTTGAGGAGGTAGAAGGCCGCCTCCTGGCTCGCGCGTAGCACGATCTGCGAGCCGCGGCCGCGCGCGGCCTCGTCCTCGATCAGGCGCAGGGCACTCAGCCCGGCGGACGAAGCGGTGCGGACCAGCCCGGTGCCCTCGCAGTGCGGGCACTGGCGGGTCGATGCCTCCAGCACGCCGGTGCGCAGCCGCTGGCGGCTCATTTCCATGAGGCCGAACGAGCTGATCCGGCCGACCTGGATGCGGGCGCGATCGTTCTTCAGCGCCTCCTTCATCGCCTTCTCGACCTTTCGGACGTTGGATCCGTGATCCATGTCGATGAAGTCGATGACGACTAGGCCCGCCATGTCGCGCAGGCGCAGCTGGCGCGCGATCTCCTGCGCGGCCTCGAGGTTGGTCGCGGTGGCGGTCTGCTCGATGTTGTGCTCGCGGGTCGACCGCCCGGAGTTGATGTCGATGCTGACGAGCGCCTCGGTCGGGTTGATGACCAGGTAGCCGCCTGACTTCAGCTGGACGACCGGGTGGTACATCGCCGACAGCTGATCCTCGACGTGCGCGCGCTGGAACAGCGGCACGGGATCGCTGTAGTGCTTGATGCGGCGCGCGTGGCTCGGCATCAGCAGCTTCATGAACTCGCGGGCCTGGCGGTAGCCGTCCTCGCCCTCGACGATGATCTCGTCGATGTCCTTGTTGTAGATGTCGCGGATCGCACGCTTCAGCAGGTCGCTGTCACCATACACGAGCGCCGGCGCCGCCGACTGCAATGTCGTCTCGCGGATGCCGTCCCACAGCCGGGCGAGATAGTCGAAGTCGCGCTTGATCTCGGTCTTGGTGCGCTGAAGGCCTGCGGTACGGACGATGCAGCCCATGGTCGACGGCAGGTTCAGGTCCGCCATGATCGACTTCAGCCGCTTGCGGTCGGATGCGTTGCTGATCTTGCGGCTGATCCCGCCACCGTGCGCGGTGTTGGGCATCAGCACGCAGTAGCGCCCGGCGAGGCTCAGGTAGGTGGTCAGCGCCGCGCCCTTGTTGCCGCGCTCTTCCTTGACGACCTGGACCAGCAGCACCTGGCGGCGGCGGATCACGTCCTGAATCTTGTAGCGACGGCGCAGCGACATGCGACGCTCACGCAGCGCCTCGACCGCCGCGTCATCGCCGCCGCCGCGACGCTTGCGGCGCGGACGGGCGTCCTCGCCCTCGCTCACTTCCTCATGCGCGACCTCGTCGTCGGCGTCCCCGTCGTGGTCGTGGTCGTCTTCGTCATGATCGCGGTCACCGGGGTCGCGCTCGTCGGCTTCGTCTCCCTCCGCCTCGTCGTCCTCGGCGTCCTGCTCGGCTCGCAGGGCCGCCTCCTCGGCGGCATGCTCGGCCTCCTCGCGCAGCAGCGCCTCGCGATCCTCCTTGGGGATCTGGTAATAGTCGGGGTGAATCTCGCTAAATGCCAGGAAGCCGTGGCGGTTGCCGCCATAGTCGACGAAGGCCGCCTGGAGCGACGGCTCGACCCGGGTCACCTTGGCGAGATAGATGTTGCCCTTGAGCTGCTTGCGCTCGGCACTCTCGAAATCGAATTCCTCGATCCGGTTACCCTTGACGACGGCGACCCGGGTTTCCTCCCGGTGGCGTGCGTCGATCAGCATACGCGTGGTCATGTGATGTTCTCCGAGCGCGCGCCAGGCAGCCCAATGAGCGGGGCGCACGCGATAAAGCCGCGCGCGGGCCGGCTTCGCTGGGCGAAGCGGCGGTGCGGCGGCGGGTGTGGGTGAATGCGTCTGCTGCCAGAGCCCGTCCGGAGACTTGGTCCAGGACGACCGCCCGCGTCGCGCGGCCGCCGGGGGCGGCTCGGTGCGACAATGGCGGTGTTTGCCTCATGGCAGCGTCAACCTGATTTAGCGCGACCGGCCGGATGGCCGCCGCGGTCTGCACTGGTCGAACGAAGGGCGTGGCGTGAACGGCTGCCCCCGGCCGACGATCCGGTGCCTAGCACTCCGGCACCAGCCCGGCAACCATGCCGGGCGCGTGCAGGCTGACCGGTGAAGGTAAACAGGCCGTTAACCCTGCAACTTGCGTGTTCGGTGGAGATCCTCGTCGTAAATACGTCGGCCGCGACAAGTCGAGGGACAGCCATTAACCGTTTTCGGCTGGACCGCGACGGAGCGCGCGCGGCATATCTTGGGCGTGCTAATTGTGCTCGCCCTTCTCACCGACCTGTTCGCAGGCTTGCCGAACTTGGCCGGGACGATCGCCCGGGTCTCGGTGAGCGACCGTGCCATCATCCTCCGCTTCGACGGGCGCGTCGCCAAGGCCAGCGCGCTGCTGCTTCCCGCAGCGGGTGACGAGGGTCGCGTCACCGCGGTGCGCCCGGGCCGACGGCACGGTGGCGCAAGCGTCGCCGTCGATCTCGCGCGGCCGGCGATCTTCGCTGATGGCCGCGTCGGACCGAACGGACGGGCGCTGACGCTCTCGTTCCGCCGCGCAGACGAGGCGGGCTTCGCCCGTCCGGCGGCGGGTGGGCGCGTGACCCTCGCCGCGAGCGCCGCTGCGCAGACGATGGCGGTCCCGCTGCGCGTCCGCCGCCTGCCGCTACCACCGGTGGCGGGCCCGGCCGGACGTCCGCTGGTGGTGATCGACGCGGGTCACGGCGGACATGACCCGGGCGCACTCTCCGGCGACGGCACGCTGCGCGAGAAGGACGTGACGCTCCAGGCGGCGATGGCGGTGCGCGACCGGCTGCTCGCCGGCGGGCGGGTCCGGGTGGCGCTGACCCGCAGCGACGATCGCTTCCTCGTGCTCCAGGAGCGGTTCGGCATCGCTCGCCGGCTGGGCGCGGACCTGTTCATCTCGCTCCACTGCGACAGCGCGGGCAACCCGCTCGCGACCGGCGCCACCGCCTATACCCTGTCGGAGGTCGCGTCGGACAAGGAGGCCGCGCGGCTCGCGGCGCGCGAGAACAAGGCGCACGTAATCGCCGGCATAGACCTCGGCCAGTCGGACGCGACGATCTCCTCCATCCTGATCGACTTGGCCCAGCGCGAGACCATGACCGCGTCGGCCGGCTTCGCCCGCCTGCTCGGGCGGGAGGCGCAGCCGCTGATCCGGACCCGGCCGTTGTTCCACCGAATGGCGTCGCTGGTGGTGCTGAAGGCGCCCGACCTCCCCTCGATCCTGCTGGAGATGGGATATCTCTCCAGTGCGGAGGACGCCGCCTTCCTCCGTTCGCGAGAGGGCCGCGGAAAGGTGGCGGAAAGCATCCGTCGCGCGGTGGAGCTGCATTTCGCGCGCCGGCTGCTCGATCGCGAGCAGACCGCCAGCGGCGGCGCCGGGCAGAAGGCCAGCGGCGCCGGTCGGAGCCTGTAACGCTTTCCCTCGGCGCGCAATTTGCTACACCGCGCGCCGACATGGCGGACGACGACACGGACCTGAAGCTGCGCCTGCAGCGGGAGCGGGGGGCGGCACGGGGAGCGATCGGTCGCGCCTGGGCGCGGCGCTGGGTCCGCATCCTCGCCTATTTGGCGATCCTCGGGCTGATCGGCCTTGCGGGGCTGTGGTATGCGGTCGCGCGCGACCTGCCCTCGGTCGACAAGCTTCGCGCGTATGAATCGCCGCTGCCGACCAACGTCCGTGGCGGCGACGGGTTGCCGATCCATAGCTATGCACGGCTGCGCCGGGTCGAGCTCTCCTTTGACGAATATCCGCCGCTCCTCGTCCGCGCCTTCCTGGCGGCGGAGGACCGGACGTTCTTCGAACATTCGGGGGTCGACTATCCCGGCATCGTCGCGGCGGTCATCACCAATCTCCGGAGCGACCGCCGCCCGGTCGGTGCGTCGACGATCACGCAGCAGGTCGCCAAGAACCTGCTGGTCGGCAACGAGGTCAGCTACGTCCGCAAGGCGCGCGAGGCACTGCTCGCCTACAAGATCGAGGACGCGCTGACCAAGCAGCAGATCCTGGAGCTTTACCTCAACCAGATCGAGCTCGGGCGAAACGCCGCCGGGGTGGAGGCGGCGGCCCACGCGTACTTCGACAGGGACCTGAACGAGCTGAGCCTCGCGCAGTTCGCCTATCTCGCGATCCTGCCCAAGGGGCCGGCGAACTACAGCCCGGAGCGCAACTACGAGCGTGCGATGGGGCGACGGAACTGGGTGCTGGGCGAGATGCTCCGCAACAACTTCATCACCCAGGCCCAGCACGACGGCGCGGTGGTCCAGCCACTCGGCACCGCCAACCGCCGCACGCCGCGGTTCGAGCGGAGCGCCGGCTATTTCGTCGAAGAGGTCCGCCGCGAGCTGCTCGACCGCTTCGGCGAGAACAGCGAGGATGGGCCGTACAGCGTCTATGCCGGCGGGCTATGGGTCCGCACCTCCTTCGACCGGCGGCTGCAGGGCTACGCGCAGGAGGCGCTACGCGAGGGGCTGCTACGCTATGACCGTGGGCGCGGCTGGGCCGGGCCGCTCGCCCATGTCGACGGGGTCGATACCGACACCTGGCTGGTGCCGCTGCTCAACAGCAACATCGGGCTCGACTACAGCGACTGGCGCGCGGGGATCGTGACCGATCTGGGCGCCGCGGCAGCGACGCTCGGCTTCGCGGACGGCTCGACCGGTACCTTGCCGCGCTCCGGCGCGCAGATGCCGGTGCGCGGGGTCGGCGGTACCGCCTTTCCGGCGCTCAAGGTCGGCGACATCATCGCGGTCGCGCCGTCGGGCGGGCAGTGGGCGCTCCGCTCCGTTCCCAAGATCTCGGGCGGCTTCGTGGTGGAGGAGCCGGCGACCGGCCGCGTGCTCGCGATGCAGGGCGGGTTCGACAGCCGGCTCGGCTCGTTCAACCGCGCGACCCAGGCGCTGCGCCAGCCGGGCTCCACCATCAAGCCGATCGTCTACTCGGCGGCGCTTGCGAGCGGGATGACGCCGGCGACGCTGATCGTCGACGGCTCGTTCTGCGTCTACCAGGGCGCGCGGCTGGGGCAGAAGTGCTTTCGCAACTTCGGCAACATGCGCGCAGCCGGCCCCAAGACGATGCGCTGGGGCATCGAGCAGTCGCGCAACCTGATGACCGTCCGCACCGCGGCCACGGTCGGGATGCCCAAGGTGGTCGACTACATCCAGCGGCTGGGGGTCTCGAAGGACAAGTTCCCGCCCTATCTTTCCTATGCGCTGGGTGCCGGCGAGACGACCGTGCTGCGCATGGTCAATGCCTATTCGATGCTGGTGAACCACGGCCGCGCGCTCGATCCGACGCTGATCGACTATGTCCAGAACCGGCGCGGTCAGGTGATCTGGCCGGCCGACTGGCGCGCGTGCGACGGCTGCAACGCCCGCGACTGGAACGGGCGGGCGATGCCGCGCCCACAGACCCGCTGGCGCCAGGCGATCGATCCGCTGACCGCGTTCCAGATGGTCCACATCACCGAAGGCGTGATCCAGCGCGGTACCGCCACCGTGCTGCGCGACCTGAAGCGGCCGATCATGGGCAAGACCGGCACGACGACCGGCCCGACCGACGTGTGGTTCGTCGGCGGCACGCCGCAGATGATCGGCGGGCTCTACATCGGCTATGATTCGCCCCAGAAGCTCGGTGGCTGGATCCAGGGCGGCACCTTCGCCGCGCCGATGTTCAAGACCTTTGCCGAAAAAGCGTACAAGGACCTTCCGGTCCTCCCCTTCCGCGCGCCGCCGGGCATCCGCATGGTCCGGATCGACCGCGCGAGCGGGCGGCCGGTGTTCGGAACCTTTCCGACCTCCGACGATCCCAGGGCCGGGGTGATCTGGGAAGCGTTCAAGCCGCAGAGCGAGGCGCGCCGCCCGCGGCGCACCGCCGCGGATGACGCCCGGCCAAAGGCGGTGCAGCCAAAGGCTGCCGGCCCCGCCGAGCGCCCGCGCGACAGCGATTTCTTGCAGCGCGAGGGCGGAATCTATTAGGGCGGTCCGTCATCCCGGCGAAGGCCGGGATTGCTCACCATCAGGGTGCCGTCGCGGCGCCGGATCCCAGCCCGCGCTGGGATGACGAGTTCTAGGTTGGAGTTCTACCATGCGCGCCGAAGCGCAGGCACATGTCGACACGATCAACGACGCGCTGTCGCTGCTGCGCCGCTTCCTCAACTGGGACCAGGCGCTCAGGCGGCTGGACGAGCTCAACGCGCGGGTCGAGGATCAGGCGCTGTGGAACGATCCCAAGGCCGCGCAGGAGGTGATGCGCGAGCGTCGCCGCCTGGACGAGGCGATCACCGCCACCCGCAACATCCAGCAGGAACTCTCCGACACCGCCGAGCTGATCGAGATGGCGGAAGCGGAGGGCGACGACGCGATGGCGGCGGAGGGTACCCAGGCGCTCGCCGAACTCGCGCGGCGCGCGGAGGCCGATAAGGTCAAGGCGCTGCTCGCCGGCGAGGCGGACGCCAACGACACCTATATCGAGATCAACTCGGGCGCGGGCGGGACGGAGAGCCAGGACTGGGCCGAGATGCTCCAGCGCATGTACACGCGATGGGCCGAGCGCCACGGCATGAAGGTCGAGCTGATCGACTATCACGCCGGCGAGCAGGCGGGAATCAAGTCCGCGACCATGCTGGTCAAGGGCGAGAACGCCTATGGCTACGCCAAGACCGAGAGCGGCGTGCACCGGCTGGTCCGCATCAGCCCCTACGACAGCTCGGCGCGACGCCACACCAGCTTCTCTAGCGTGTGGGTCTATCCGGTCATCGACGACAATATCGAGGTGGAGGTCAACGACAGCGACCTGCGCATCGACACCTACCGCGCGTCCGGCGCCGGCGGACAGCACATCAACACGACCGATTCGGCCGTCCGCATCACCCACCTGCCAACCGGCATCGTGGTGCAGTGCCAGAACCAGCGATCGCAGCACAAGAACAAGGCGGAAGCGTTCAACCAGCTCCGCGCGCGCCTGTACGAGCGTGAGCTCGCCGAGCGCGAGGCGGCGGCGAATGCCACCAACGCGACCAAGACCGACATCGGCTGGGGTCACCAGATCCGCTCCTACGTGCTCCAGCCGTATCAGCTGGTGAAGGACCTGCGCACCGGCGTCACCTCCACCGCGCCCGGCGACGTGCTCGACGGCGAGCTCGACCCGTTCATGGCGGCGGCGCTGTCGCAGCGAGTGACGGGCGAGGCGGTCGAGGTCGAGGACGTCGATTGATCGCGCGCGCCGCCCTGTTGCTGGCCTGGGCCGGGCTGCTCGCGGCCTGCTCGGGCGCGCCGTTGCCCATCGCCAACTCGCAGGGCGAGGAGCTGCGCTTTCCCGCCGCCGACCGCCCGGTCGCGCGGATCGTCTCGCCGCGCTGGTCGGACGAGGAAACGCGCGACCGGCTGAACGAGGCGGAGCGGGTGATGGATCGCGCCCGAATTTCGCCGGGCATGACGATCGCCGACATCGGCGCAGGCGAGGGTTACTACACGATCCGCCTGGCAAGCCGGGTCGGCGCGGAGGGCCGCGTGCTGGCCGAGGACATCGTGCCGGAGGTGCGCGATGCGCTGGCCGCCCGGGTCGCGCGCGAGCAGCTGGCGAACGTCAGCGTCCGGCTGGGGGAGGCGGACGACCCCAAGCTGCCGGGGAACAGCTTCGACCGCGTGCTGATGGTCCACATGTACCACGAGATCGAGCAGCCGTACGAGTTCCTCTGGCATCTGCGCCCGTCGGTGAAGGCGGACGGCGCGGTGGTGGTGGTCGATGCCAACCGGACGACCCAGAACCACGGCACCCCACCCGCGCTGCTCGAATGCGAGTTCGCCGCCGTCGGCTACCAGCGCATCCACCAGGAGGCGATGCCCTCGGCCGGGGGCTATCTCGCCATGTTCCGCCCGGTCGGCCCGCGCCCCGCACCCGAGGCGATCCGGCCCTGCCGCGTCGAGCAGTCGGGCGCGGCCGTCCCGGTCGGACCGGCCGCCCACAAGGCGAAGTGAGCCGCGCGTAAGCGCGTGCGCGTCACAACAGCCCCAATGCCCGGAAGCTGGTGGTCTCCTCCACCGTCAGGATCAGCGCGTCGTGCAGGCGCACCTCGACCGCCGCCAGCGCCTGCGCGAGCACGCGGGTGAAGGCGCGGTCGGCTTCACTGGGGCACGCGCAGCCGCTGGGGTGGTTGTGCGCGACCACGGCGGCCCGGGCATCGAACGCCAGCGCGTCGGTGACCACCGTGCGCGGCGGCACCGCCGACCAGTCGCGCCCGCCCGCGACGTGCCGGAGCCCGAGCAGCCGGCCGCTGCCGTCGAGATAGGCGACGCCCGCCATCTCCCGCTCGGGATGGATCAGCCCGACGAACAGGCGCCGGGCCATGTCCGGCCCGTGGACAGCAACGACTGGCGGAACGGCGACCCCCATCGAGGGACGGAGCCACGCCGTGCGACGACGCCGCAAGCCGAGCTAGGTCCATTATCGAGCCAGTTGCGTGCGGACGCCCGGACGCTTGTGCGTGATGGCGACGCGGGTAGAACGCCCCTCATGTCCGCGCCCCGCCACTTCGAGCACCAGTACCTCGACCTGCTTCGCGATGTTTGGGAGCGGGGTGACGAGCGCCGCGACCGCACCGGGGTCGGCACCCGATCGCTGTTCGGGCCGACGCTGCGCTTCGACCTTTCCGACGACCGCATTCCGCTGCTCACCACCAAGCGGGTGGCGTGGAAGACCGCAGCGCGCGAGCTGCTGTGGTTCCTGTCGGGCGAGACCAACATCCGCCCGCTGGTCGCGCAGGGCGTCCACATCTGGACCGACTGGCCGCTCGACGCCTACCGCCGCCACTCGGGCGAGGTGATCGACCGCGACGCGTTCGAGGCGCGTATTCTGGCCGACGACGTCTTTGCAGCACGCTGGGGCGAGCTTGGGCCGGTGTACGGCAAGCAGTGGGTCGACTGGCCGCGCTTCGAGCCGGCGGGCGACGGGCTCTACCGCCGGGCAGCGCGCGGCATCGACCAGATCGCCGGGCTGGTGGAGGCGTTGCGCACCAACCCGGCCTCGCGCCGGCTGATCTTCACCGGCTGGAATGTCGCCGAACTGGACCAGATGGCGCTGCCGCCCTGCCACATGACGTACCAGTACCATGTCGCGAACGGGCGATTGTCGGGCATGCTGTGGCAGCGGTCGTGCGATCTCGGGCTCGGATTCGCGTTCAACGCCTTCTCCGCGGCGCTGCTGATCCGCATGCTTGCGCAGCAGGCCGATTTGGCGCCGGGCGAACTGGTGTGGAGCTGCGGCGACGCGCACGTCTACCTCAACCACGAACATCTGGTGCGCGAGCAGTTGGCGCGCGAACCGCGCGGGGCACCGACGCTTGCGATCGCGCGCCGGCCCGCGTCGATCTTCGACTATGCGATCGAGGATTTCACGGTCGCCGGCTACGACCCGCATCCGCACATTGCCGCGCCGGTGGCGGTGTGACGGAGATCGTCTTCTATCTCGCCCGCGCCGCCAACGGCGTGATCGGCCGTGACGGCACGCTGCCGTGGCACCTGCCCGCCGACCTCCGCCGCTTCAAGGCGATGACCACGGGCAAGCCGATGGTGATGGGCCGCAAGACGTTTGAGAGCTTTCCCGCCCCCCTGCCCGGCCGCCGCCACATCGTCCTGACCCGCGCGCCCGACTGGAGCGCACCTGGTGCCGAGGTCGCGCATGATCCCGCTGCCGCGCTGGCGCTCGCCGGCGACGTGCCGGAGGTCGCCTTGATCGGCGGTGCGGAGGTATTTGCCCTGTTCCTGCCCCGCGCGGATCGCATCGAGCTGACCGAGGTGCACCAGTCGCCAGAAGGCGACGCGGTCGTGCCCCCGTTCACCGGCTGGACGGAGCACACGCGCGAGGACCACGACGGCTTCAGCTTCGTGACGCTGGTGCGCGCCGCCCCCGAGCGCTAAGGCCTGCGCGCATGGAGCGCCTCAACGGCGGCGCGGCCATTCCGGCGCGCTTCCGCGGCGGCATCGTCGCGCTCGGCAATTTCGATGGATTTCACCTGGGCCACCAGGCGGTCGCCGGCGCCGCGATCGCGCGGGCGCGTGCGGACGGTCGCCCGGCGCTGATCGCGACCTTTGATCCGCATCCGGTGCGCTTCTTCCGGCCCGACACGCCCCCGTTCCGCCTCACCACGCTCGACCAGCGCGAGCGGCTGTTCGCCGAGGCGGGGGCGGACGCGATGCTGGTGTTCGGCTTCGACGCCGCACTCGCCGGCCTGTCGGCGGAGGCGTTCGCGAGTGAGCGACTGGCCGGTGTTGGCGGGGTAGTGACCGGCGCGGACTTCACCTTCGGCAAGAACAAGGGCGGCGACGTCGCGGTGCTGCACCATTTGGGCGAGGCGCACGGCTTCATCGTCGAGACGGTCGGCCCGGTCACGCTCGACGGCGCCACCGTGTCATCCACCGCGATCCGCACGGCGCTGCGGGAGGGCCGTCCGCGCGAGGCGGCGGCGCTGCTCACCCGCCCCTTCCGGATCGAGGGCGTCGTGCAGCCGGGGGCGCAGCTCGGGCGGACGATCGGCTATCCGACCGCCAACCTCGTGCTCGGCCCATACCTGCGGCCCGCCTACGGCATCTATGCGGTTCGGGGCCGACTGGCGGACGGGCGGGTTCTGATGGGCGCCGCCAACCTCGGGATCCGCCCCACGTTCGATCCACCGGTCGAGCTGCTCGAACCCTATTTCTTCGACTTTGCCGAAGACCTGTACGGGCAAGTAATCGAGGTCGAGCTGATCGAGTACCTGCGCCCCGAGCAGAAGTTTGACGGCCTCGACGCGCTGCAGGCGCAGATGGATCGTGACTGCCAGCGCGCCCGAGCGATACTGGAAGGCTAGCAGAGGCTCGCGCAGAGACGCGGAGGCGCAGAGAGGTCGCTGAACTGGCGAGCTGTCCGCGGCAGCAACATATACAGGGGCGTTGATGGGGACTCGCATTCGGCGACCCGAACGCGCCATCTCTGCGCCTCCGCGTCTCTGCGCGAACAACCTTCCCGGCCGCCTTTGCGCGGCCGCACTCCTCCGCTAAGTCGCCCCGCAATGACCGACACACCCGCCGACACCCAGCGCGACTGGCGCGACACCGTTTTCCTGCCCAAGACGGACTTCCCGATGAAGGCCGGCCTTGCGCAGAAGGAGCCCGCGATTCTCGAGCGCTGGGCGCGGATCGGCCTGTACGATCGCCTGCGCCGCGAGCGGCAGGGGCGGGAGCGCTTCATCCTCCATGACGGGCCGCCCTACGCCAACGGCGACATCCACATGGGCCACGCCATGAACAAGGTGCTGAAGGACATCATCGTCCGCAGCCAGACGCTGATGGGCAAGGACGCGCCCTACGTACCGGGGTGGGACTGCCACGGCCTGCCAATCGAGTGGAAGATCGAGGAAGCGTACCGCGCCAAGAAGCGCAACAAGGACGAAGTGCCGGCGCACGAATTCCGCGCCCAGTGCCGCGCCTATGCCGCCAAGTGGGTCGACGTGCAGCGCGAGCAGTTCAAGCGGCTGGGCGTGCAGGGCGACTGGGAGGACCCGTACCTCACCATGAACTATGCGGCAGAGGCGACGATCGTCGGCGAGCTGCTGAAGTTCGCGGAAAGCGGCCAGCTCTACCGCGGCGCCAAGCCGGTGATGTGGTCCACCGTCGAGAAGACCGCGCTGGCCGAGGCCGAGGTGGAGTATGAGGACATCACCTCGACCCAGATCGACGTCGCGTTCGAGATCGTCGAGGCCCCGAACGCGCCGGAGCTGGTCGGCGCGCACGCGGTGATCTGGACGACCACGCCGTGGACGATCCCGGTGAATCAGGCTTTGGCTTATGGGCCGGAGATTGAGTACGCGCTGGTGAACGTAATCTGGTCGCCAAGTACGATCGGCAACTATTTCCTAGTCGCGTCCGAGCTGATCGAGACTTTCGTCGCGCGCCTGCGGAACTCCCCCGCAGCAATGGATCGCAGCGATACCTCGCTCGACTTCTCGGTCGTTCGGACGCTCACCGGCGAGAAGCTGGCCGGCGCTGTGGCGCGCCATCCGATCTTTAACCTCCTTCGTCACCCCGGCGAAGGCCGGGGTCCCGCTTCTTCTGCGGACGGCGGCGAAGGTAGCGGGACCCCGGATCAAGTCCGGGGTGACGGGGTGAGTGAGGCGGCACTGGCGTTCTTTGCCAGGCCGCGCCCGTTCCTTCCCGGCGACTTCGTCACCACCGACGCGGGCACCGGCCTCGTCCACATGGCGCCGGATCACGGCGAGGACGATTTCGCGCTGTGCAAGGCGCATGGGTTAGACCCGGTGTTCGCAGTCGAGGGTGACGGTTGGTACCGTGCCGACTGGGCCTGGCTTCCCCGTACCGACCCACGTGCAGGCAGCGTCATCAACAAGAAGTTCACTGCCGCCGACGGGCCGATCTGTTCGGACCTGCGCGCGGCCGGCGCGCTGCTCGCGGCGTCCGACGACTTCCAGCACAGCTACCCGCACTCGTGGCGGTCGAAGGCCAAGATCATCTTCCGCGCGACGCCGCAGTGGTTTATTCCCATGGACCGCCCGCAAGGCACGGTTGCGGAGGAAGCCGCCGTCCTTGCCGCCGCGCAGCAGCCGCTGGCATACGCGACCGCGGGCGCGCCGCTGCTCGGTCTCAACCTCGGCAACGCCCCGACCCTCCGCGAGGTCGCGCTCGACGCGATCGAGCACACCCGCTGGGTGCCCGGCCGCGCGCAGAACCGCATCCGATCGATGGTGGAGGGGCGCCCCGACTGGGTCATCAGCCGCCAGCGCGCCTGGGGCGTGCCGATCGCGCTCTACGTCAACCGCGCGACCGGCGAGTACCTCGCCGATCCGGCGGTCAACGCCCGCATCGTGGAGGCTTTCCGCGCCGGCGGGGCGGACGCGTGGTTCGGAGCCGACCACCAGGCACTGCTCGGAGCGGACTACGACATCGCCGATTACGAGCCCGTCAACGACATCCTTGATGTGTGGTTCGACTCAGGCTCGACCCACGTCTTCACCGTGGAGGCGCGCTACGGCGAAGGCGTCCGCGCCAACCTCTACGTCGAGGGGTCGGACCAGCACCGCGGCTGGTTCCAGTCGTCGCTGCTGGAGAGCTGCGGCACCCGCGGCCGCGCGCCCTATGATGCGGTGCTGACCCACGGCTTCGCGCTCGATGGCAATGGGCGCAAGATGTCCAAGAGCCTGGGCAACGTCGTCGATCCGCTCAAGGTGATCGGCGAGTCGGGCGCCGACATCCTCCGCCTGTGGGTCGCGCAGACCGACTATTTCGAGGACGTGCGGATCGGCAAGGAAGTGCTCGCCGGCACGTCGGACACCTATCGCAAGCTCCGCAATACCTTTCGCTACCTGCTCGGCGCATTGGACGGCTACACGGAGGCGGAGGCGCTCGCCGTCGCCGACATGCCCGAGCTGGAGCGCTACGTGCTCGCCCGGCTTGGCACCCTCGACGTGGAACTGCGCGCCGCGGCGGAGGCGTTCGAGTTCAACCGCTATGCCCGCGCGCTCTCCGATTTCGCGAACGAGGATCTGTCGGCCTTCTTCTTCGATATCCGCAAGGATTCGCTCTACTGCGATGCGGACGACGATCCGAAGCGGCGCGCCTACCGCACCGTGCTCGACACGCTGTTCCACGCCCTCGTCCGCTATGCCGCGCCGCTCATCCCCTTCACAGCCGAGGAAGTGTGGCAGGCACGCTTCCCGAGCGAGGACGAGTCCGTCCACCTGCTCGAGTGGCCCGAGCTGCCGACGCTGCCGGGTGACGCGGCCACCGCGACCAACTGGGCCGACGTCCGCGCGCTCCGCACTGCGGTGACCGAAGCGATCGAGCCGTTCCGCCGCGAGAAGACGATCCGCTCCAGCCTGGAGGCGGAAGTGACCGTCCCCGAGCTGCCGCTTGACGCGCACGCCCTCGCGGAGGTGTTCATCACGGCGAAGGTCGACGGCGGCGCGGCGCTCGCCGTGCGCCGCACCGATTACCACAAGTGTGGGCGCTGCTGGCGGCACCTGCCCGAGGTCACGACCGACGGCAGCTTGTGCGACCGCTGCGAGGCGGTAGTAGCGGTGCCGGCATGACCCCCCGCACCACCGGCTTCGTACTCGCTGCGCTCCTCTTCGTCGTCGATCAGGCCGTGAAGGCGTGGGTCGTCGGCCCGCTCGGGCTCGATCACCTGGGCGCGGTGCGGGAGGTCGTCTCCTTCTTTGACCTGCGCTTCGTGCCGAACGTCGGCATCTCGCTCGGGCTGCTGCCGGCCGACAGCCCGGCGATGCGCTGGGGCCTGGTCGCGCTCACGGCGGCAATTGCGTTCGGGGTCGGCGTGTGGATGACGCGCGAGACGGTGCGCGCCGACATCCTGGCGCTCGGCCTCGTACTCGGCGGGGCGCTCGGCAACATCCTCGACCGCATCCGCTTCGGCTATGTGGTCGATTTCGCCGACCTCCACTTCGGGGAGTGGCGCCCGTTTTTGGTCTTCAATGTGGCCGACGCCGCGATTACGATCGGCGTCGCGATCCTGCTGCTGCGCGCGCTGTTCGTGCGTGACCGGCCGGCCGCCGCGGTTTCTCGGGAGAAAGTAGATGCGTAGGGTTCTCAACGTGGCGGTGGGCCTCGCCCTGCTCGCGACCACCGCGGCGTGCGGCCGCGGCGGGTTCAACCGCGAGCGGCCGGACGAGTTCGCGGTCGGCCGCCAGGCGCCGCTGGTGATCCCGCCCGACTACGCGCTGCGCCCGCCGCAGCCGGGTGCCGCGCGGCCGCAGGACGTCAGCCCGTCGGCCCAGGCGCTCGACGCGCTGTTCGGCGGCACCGCCCCGCGCAGCCCCAGCGAGACCAGCGCGCTTCAGGCTGCTGGCCGCGAGAGCGCAGAAGCCGGCATCCGCTCCGCCGCCGGCGATCCGGGGACCGCGGTGGTCGACAAGGGATCGGTCACCCGCGATATCGTCGCCGCGCCGGAGGGCGACGGTCAGGCAGCCCGCGTGACGGCCGGCGGTCAGTGACCGGTGCTCCCGCGCAGGCGGGAGCACAATGATTAGTCCACCGCGAGGATGGCGTCGACTTCCACCGCCACCCCGCGCGGAAGGACGGAGACACCGACGGCGCTGCGGGCGTGCTTGCCCGCTTCGCCGAACAGCGCGACCATCAGGTTGGACGCGCCGTTCGCGACCTCGGGCTGCTGCGTGAAGTCGGCAGCCGAGCTCACGAACACGCCGAGTTTCACGACCCGCTGCACCCGCTCCAGCCCGCCGAGCGCGGCCTTGGCCTGTGCGACGAGCATCAGCGCGCAGCGCCGCGCGGCTTCCTGCCCGTAGGCGAGATCGCAGCCCTCCTCCCCCAGCCGGCCGAGCATCAGCGAGCCGTCCTCCCGGAATGGGATCTGGCCCGAGATGTGGAGCAGCCCGCCCGCCTGGACGGTGGGTACGTAGGAGGCGACCGGGGCCGCGGCCTCCGGCAGGGTCAGGCCCAGTTCGGCAAGGGCGCGGTCGACGTGGGTGGTCAAGGCTGCTGTCTCCTTCTCAGGCCGCGGGCACGCCGGCGGCGAAACGCTGTTCGATCCAGACGACCGCGTCGCGCCAGTCGTCGATCCGGGCATGGGCGTCGGCCGCGGGCGGGATGTTCGGCGCGAGGGCGGGCTCGCTGACCATGTGGAGGCGGTGGACGCCGGGCGCAGCCTGCGCGACCGACGCGTGGTGGACCGCCAGGTCGTCGACGAACACCGCGACGCTAGCGCCATATTCGGCGATCAGCCGGGCGACCGGTTCCCCCTTGCCGCCCTGGTTGCAGCGGACCTCGTGGACGATGCCGTGATCGGCCAGTTGCGCGATCCGCGGTTCGCGGCAGTGATCCTGCAGGTTGGTGAGGATGACGATGTCGGCGGCCGTCGCGAGCTCCGCCAGCGCCTCGCGCGCGTGCGGCACCAGCGTCTGGCGCGCCATCTCGGCCGGGAAGAAGCCGTCGAGCAGCGCCCACATCTCGCCCGACGCCAGTGCGGTACCGTCGCGCCGCTTCAGCGCGGTCGCGAAATCGCCGCCCTGCAACGCGAAGTCGAGGTCGTGCGCCTCCCCTACCCAGGTGCCGAAATGCCGCACCATGTGCAGCAGCACCTCATCGCAGTCGGTGATCAGCAGCGGCCTCATGCCGCCTCCATCCGCGCGCGGGCCGCGACCAGTGCCGTCGGCGGCACGCCGATGCCCTCGGCGCAGGCCAGCAGGTCCGGCTCGTGCGATTCGAGGAACTGCAGCGCCGCGATCAGCGTCGCGCGGTCGCCCGCCGATGCCCGCAGCGCGTTGGGCGACAGCCCGGTCACGTCGAGCAGCCGATTCGCACGGCCCGGTTCGGCCAGGGTCCAGACCAGCGCCTGCAGCGCCAGCGTTTCGTCGTTGGTGTCGGCGGCGGGCATCGCTAAGCTGTGGTTGCAAGAAGGGGTCGGACGCGCGTGGCAAAAAGGGTGCTCGTTGTCGAGGACAACGAACTCAATCTGAAGCTCTTCTGCGATCTGCTGCGCGCGCACGACTTCGCCGCGGAGCCGGTCCGCGACGGTCGGGAAGCGGTGGCACGGGCCCGCGCGGTGGCACCGCACCTGGTGGTCATGGACATCCAGCTGCCGCACGTCAGCGGGCTGGAGCTGATCGGACAGATGAAGCGCGATCCGAAGCTCCGTTCGATCCCGATCATGGCGGTGACCGCCTACGCAGGGCGCGAGGACGAGGAGCGGATCCGCGCCGCTGGCGCCAACGCCTATGTGTCCAAGCCGATCTCGGTCATGCGCTTCATGGAAGAAATCCGGTCGCTGATGCCGAGCGACCCGCCGGTCGACGACCGGACACTGCCGCTGCTGTAGCGCGGACAACAAAAAAGAGCCGCCAGGGCGGTGCCCCGCGGCTCCTTGGACGACGCCGGCTGTTCGCCGACGCGTGCTTACTTGATCTTAGCTTCCTTGAAGTCGACGTGCTTGCGCACGACCGGGTCGTACTTCTTGAAGGTGAACTTCTCGGTCTGCGTCCGCGGGTTCTTCTTGGTGACGTAGAAGAAGCCGGTGTCCGCGGTGCTGACGAGCTTGATCTTGACGGTGGTCGGCTTGGCCATGGCCCGAAACTCTCGTGTTCTGTAAAGACAACGGGCGGCCCGCCAGCCGGCGACCGCCCCGTGGGGTGCGCGCATGGGCGAAACCGCGTCGCTTGTCAACGTCCGGCGGCTCCGGGCAGGCTTTAGACGGCGTTAACTACGCGGGCGTACCGTGGGCGTGTCGGGCGCGGTGGGCGCGCTCCGCTGGACAGGGCGCACGGACCCATGGCGCAAGCGGCGTGGCAGGCAGGGGGAGCGGGCGCGCGGGCGGATCTGGTATCCCGCATCGACGCCGTCGCCGGCCGACTCGACCGCCTGGGCGCCACGCAGCTCCTCGACGAGGTCGACACGATCCTGAGCCTCGCCCGACGCCACAACATCGGACCCGCGATCACGGTTGCGCATGCCCTGCGCGCGGCGGTCGGTCGCGGCGAGGCTGGCGCGATGATCCAGGGCTGGCTGCAGATCCTGCGCGATTCGGTCGCCTGCGGGCGCGGCGATGCCGAGGCACGCGATACCTTTGCCGCCGCCTGCCACCTGCGCCTGAACGGCTGACCCCGCTGGACGCGCTGCTCCCTGCGCTGATCGCGGCGCTGCTCGCCGGCGTCGGCGACCGACCGGCGGCCGCCGCCGGTGTGGCGAGCGCCAGGTGGGGTGCCATCCGCGTGCTCCTGCTGCTGGCCGCGCTCCACGCCTCCGCCGCCATGCTAGGCACGCTCGCCGGCGCGCTCATGCGGCCGCTGCTCGCGGACGGCGCTCGCGCGCTGCTGCTCGGGATCGCGCTCGTCGCGGCCGGCGGCGGCGCCCTGCTGCCGCAGGGTCGGCCGGCGCTGCCGCGGCATCCGCTCTCCGCCGCACTGCTGCTCGCCGGCCTCGCGCTCACCGATCGTGCCGCATTCATCACCTTCGCGCTGGCTGCGAGCAGTGCGACGCCGTGGCTGACCGGGATCGGCGCGGCGGCGGGCAGCATCGCCGCGAGCGCGGTCGCGCTCTCCGATCCGGTGGTCGCCGCGCGACTGCCGCAGGTCCGCCAAATCGCGGGAACGATCCTGCTCGGCGCCGGGATCGTCGTCGCGCTCGGTGCGGTCCGCCTCATCTGAAGGCGGGAGCGAATCGCCGCGGCTGTCGTTACAGTGACGATCCGACACCCCCAACCGCAGAGTTTCCCCATGGCCGAACCGGCGCCGCTCGCAACCCCGACCGACCTGAACCGCAACGACACGCGCAGCGTCGCGGACGCGCTCAACAGCGCGCTTGCCGACTGCTACGCGCTGTATCTAAAGACCAAGAACTTCCACTGGCACGTGTCCGGCCCGCACTTCCGCGACTACCACCTGCTGCTCGACGACCAGGCGACGCAGATCCTGGCGGTCACCGACGCGATCGCCGAGCGGGTGCGCAAGACCGGCAACCTCACGCTCCGCTCGATCGGCGACATCGCGCGGCGTCAGACGATCGCCGACAATGATGCCGAGTTCGTCGATCCGCACGCGATGCTGTCCGAGCTGCGCGACGACAATCTGAAGCTGGTGGAGAGCTTCCGGGTCGTAAAGGACGCCGCCGACAGCGCCAAGGACAACGCGACCAGCGGCATCGTCGACGACTGGACCGACGAGGCCGAGGAGCGCGCCTGGTTCCTGTTCGAGGCGAGCCGACGCGGCTAGGCTGCCGCCGGACCCAGCGTCAGCAGCCACAGGTCGGGCGGCACGCCGAACCGGATCGGCGCCACGCTGGCGCCCACCCCCGCCCCGACCACGATCGCACGGCCATGTTCGCGGATGATGCCGCAGCGATAGCGGGGCGCATAGGGCTGCGGCCCGGGAGTCCAGCCGAGCAGGCTGACCTGGCCGCAGTGGGTGTGCCCGGCGAGCACCAGCCGGGCGTCGGGCGGGAGCCGCGGGACCAGGTCGGGCGAGTGGGTCAGCACCAGTCGCGCGCCCGGCAGCCGTCGCACCGCCGCCATGGCTGCACCGATGCGGTCGTGATCGGTGTACTCATCGCCGATCCCGGCGATCGCGAGCGGCCAGCGCGTGACCGCGCCATTCTCGACAACCGCGATGCCGGCGCGGGCGAGCTGCGCGCGAACCGCGGGCTCACCGTTCCACCAATCGTGATTGCCGAGCACGGCGATCGTGCCGAGTCGCGAGCGCAGGCCGGCGAGCGGCGTGCCGAGTTCTGCGGCGAAGCGGACGCCGCGTCGCGGATCATGGCCATAGACGAAATCGCCCGCGATCAGCACCAGATCGGGGCGAAGCGCGTTCACCTGCGCGACGATACGCGTGAGCCGGCCCGCGTCCATCGCCAGGCTGCCGATGTGGATATCGCTCAGCAGCACCACCCGCACCGACGCCGCCCCGCGCGGCCAGTCCGGAAGCGCGATGGTCGCCCGCCGCACGACGGGATCGGCGCGCGCCTGCCCGAAGGCGTAGGCGAGCACGCCGAAACCGATGCCGAGCAGCAGGAGGGCGGAGATGATCAGGCGCCGCATGGCTGGCGCTTAGCGGACGGTGGCATTGCTCTACAACGTGGCTGGTGGAAGCGCCGAAACAGAGCGAACTTCTCCGTTCGTGCCGAGTAGCGACCGAGAAGCTGCCGACGGTAGCGGATCGGGGACGCGTATCGAAGCACAGTCCCGACACCATCCTTCGATACGCGTCTTCGCCTGCGCTCAGCCGCTACTCAGGACGAACGGAGTACCGCCTTGACGGAGCAGTCCGACCGCCGGATCGTTACGGCCCCATGCGCGCCTTCGCCGACCTGCTCGACTCGCTGATCTACACGCGCGGGCGCAATGCCAAGCTGAAGCTGATCGGCGACTATCTGCGCGCCACACCCGATCCCGATCGCGGCTGGGCGGTGGCGGCGCTGACCGGCGACCTCGACCTGCCTGCGGTCAAGCCCGCGACCATCCGTGCGATGGTGGAGGCACGGGTCGATCCGGTGCTGTTCGCGATGAGCCGCGACTTCGTCGGCGACACGGCGGAAACGGTGGCGCTGATCTGGCCGGAGCCGGACGCCGCGCACGCCGCCGCGCTGCCGGGCGACGACCTGACGCTCGCGGCCGTCGTCGACCGGCTCGCCTCACTGTCGAAGTCGGACACGCCCGCAGTGCTCTCGCGCCTGCTCGACCGGCTGGAGGCGGACGAGCGCTTCGCGCTGCTGAAGCTCGCGACCGGCGCATTGCGCGTCGGCGTCTCGGCGCGGCTCGCGAAGACCGCGCTCGCGGAGACGTTCGGGGTGGACGTCGACGCGGTGGAGGAGGTGTGGCACGGCCTTGCCCCGCCCTACGCGCCACTGTTCGACTGGGTGGAGGGACGCGGTGCCCAGCCCACCGCCGCCGATGTGCCGACCTTTCGCTCGTTCATGCTCGCGCACCCGCTGGAGGACGGCTCCGTCGATCTCGCCGACTATGCCGCGGAGTGGAAATGGGACGGCATTCGCGTGCAGCTGGTTCATGTCGCGGGCGAGACACGGCTCTACAGCCGCGCGGGCGACGACATCACCGCAAGCTTTCCGGAGGTCGCCGCCGCGTTCCGGACCCCCGGCGTGCTCGACGGCGAGCTGCTGGTGAAGGGGGAGGCGCAGGGGACCGGGCGCGACGATGCGACCGCCAGTTTCAACGCGCTGCAGCAGCGGCTCGGGCGCAAGCAGGTTTCGGCGCGGATGCTGGCCGATTACCCCGCCTTTGTCCGGCTCTACGATATCCTGTTCGACGGGGCGGAGGACCTGCGCGCGCTCACCTGGACCGAGCGCCGCGCACGGCTGGAGGCGTTCATGCCGCGTCTGCCCGCCGAGCATTTCGACCTCTCGTCGGTGATCGAGGCGAAGGACTTCGACGAACTGGCGGAGATTCGCGCGGGCACCCGCGACGCGTCGATCGAGGGCGTGATGCTGAAACGGCGCGATTCTGCCTATATCGCCGGGCGGCGCGCAGGCCTCTGGTACAAGTGGAAGCGCGATCCGCTGACCGCCGACTGCGTGATGATGTACGCGCAGCGCGGGAACGGGCGCCGGTCATCCTGGTACTCCGACTATACCTTCGGCTGCTGGAGTGCGGAGGGCGAGCTGCTGCCGGTCGGCAAGGCCTATCAGGGAATCACCGACCAGGAGATCGCCGAACTCGACCGCTTCGTCCGCAACCACACGGTGAAACGCTTCGGCCCGGTGCGCGAAGTCGAGAAGACGCTGGTGCTGGAGATCGCGTTCGATTCGATCCACGCATCCAAGCGGCACAAGTCCGGCGTCGCGATGCGCTTTCCCCGGATCCACCGCATCCGCGCCGACAAGCCCGCGGCGGAGGCGGATACGCTGCCGGCCCTGCTGAAGCTGGTGACCTGAGGAGCGGTCAGCGCGCCGGCTGGTCAAGCGAGAGGACGAACAGCTTGGACCAGTTCTTGCCGGTGACGAACACCCGCCGCGTCGCGGGATCATAGGCGATGCCGTTGGGCGTCGCCGCCTGGAGGTCGCCGCCCGCCTGCTCCATCAGCGCCTGCACGTCGAGCGCGCCGGTGACGGCCCCGCTCGCCGGATCGATGCGGACGATCCAGCGGGTCATCCACACGTTCGCCCAGATCGCGCCATCGATCCACTCGAGCTCGTTGAGGTTGGCGAGCGGCCGGCCGTTCGCGGTCACCGCGATCCGCCGCTGCTCCGCGAAGCTCTTCGGATCGAGCACGCGCAGGCTGGGCGTGCCGTCGCTCAGGATGAGGCTGCGTGTGTCGCTGGTCAGGCCCCAGCCCTCGCCCGGGTAGCGAAAGCGGCTGCGCAGCTTCAGGTCCTTGAGCGACCAGCGGAAGCCGGCGCCGGTCTTCCATGTCACGCTGACGATCTCGTCGCCCCAGCGCACAATGCCTTCGCCGAACAGCCGGTCGGGCACGACCGCGCGGCGCTTGACGGCACCGTCCTCCAGCCGCACGCGGCGCAGGTCCGACCTGCCCTCCAGCCCCGTGCTCTCCCACAGCGCGCCGTCGTGCCAGAACAGCCCTTCGGTGAAGGCGGTGCGATCGTGCGGGTAGGTCGCGGTGACGCGGTAGCCGATCGCTTCGACCGGCCGGGTCGCGGCCGGTGTGCTCGGTGCCGGTTCGCTCTGGAACGGACTTGATGCGGTGGCGAGCAGCGCCAGCGCTGTCCCGGTGAGCCGCGTCGCGAAAGGAACGAACATGACGCGCTTCATCCCCAAACAGAACGGGCGGCGCCTCTCGGCACCGCCCGTCGCTGTTATCGTTGCGGTCGTGCTTACTGCGACGACTGCAGGTTGACCGCTGCGTGCTTGCCGCGCCGGTCGACCTCCAGCTCGAACGACAGGCGATCGCCCTCGTTCAAGGTCGACATGCCCGCACGCTCAACGGCGGAAATGTGAACGAACGCGTCCGGCTGACCGTCATCGCGCTGAATGAAGCCGAAACCCTTCATGGCGTTGAAGAACTTGACCGTGCCGGTCGCCTTCTCCCCGGTCAGCTGGCGCTGGGGCCCGCCACCAAAGCCGCCGCCGGCACCGCCGCGCGGACCCGCGTCACGATCCTCGCGCGGCGCACGCTCCTGCACCGGCATCGGCTCGCCGTCGATTTTGAGGTCGGTCGCCGAGATGCGGCCGCCGCGATCGACCAGGGTGAAGCCCATCGGCTGCCCCTCGGCCAGGCCGGTCAGGCCGGCCTGCTCGACGGCCGAGATGTGCACAAACACGTCCTCGCCGCCGTCATCGCGCACCACGAAGCCGAAGCCCTTCTGCGCGTTGAAGAACTTGACCACGCCCGTCGCCTCGCCGACGACCTGGGGCGGCATGCCGCGGCCACCACCGCCGAAGCCGCCACCACCGCCGCCGCCGCGGAACCCGCCGCCGCCGCCACCGAAGCCGCCGCGGTCACCACCGCCACCGCCGAAGCCGCCGCGATCACCGCCGCCGAAGCCGCCACCACCGAAGCCGCCGCCGCCGTAGCCGCCACCACCGCCGCCGAACCCGCCGCCGCCGAAGCCACCGCCACCGAAGCCACCGCGGTCACCACCGCCGAAGCTGTCGTCGCCGCCGAAACCGTCGCGCTTGTCGCGCCCACGACCGCCACGATCCCCGCGGCGTCCTTTATCGAAACTCATACCCTGTTCGTCTTCCCGGGCCGCCCATCATCGTCAAGAACCATTACGCCGAGCAGCGGACGCCGGTTCCCGTACGCACGTCTGCGCACTGAAGACTCGGGGGCATAGCTCAATTAACGGCAAGCGGCGAACGATTTCGACGCAATTATGGCAGCGCTCATGCTGATCCTTGCGCTTCTGTGGCCCATTCGGCACATCTTTGTCGCCATGGACAGCATCCCCGGCCTGCTCGCCGACCCCGCCGCCTGGGCCGCGCTCGTCACGCTGATCGTGATGGAAGTGGTGCTCGGGATCGACAACCTCATCTTCATCTCGATCCTTTCGAACAAGCTGCCGGAGGGCGAGCGGCAGAAGGCGCGGCGGCTCGGCATCGGGCTCGCGCTGGTGATGCGCCTCGCGCTTTTGTCGATGATCGCGTGGATCGTCGGGCTGACCGCACCGGTCTTCAACCTCGGCCTCGCGGGCGGTCCGGGTCCGCACGGCGAGCCGACCTTCGAGACGCAGTTCTCCTGGCGCGACCTGATCCTGATTGCGGGCGGGCTGTTTCTGGTGTGGAAGGCGACCAAGGAGATCCACCACAACGTCGACCAGCACGACGGATCGGACGACCTGCTCGATAAGGGGAAAGCGGGCGCGATCGGGTTCGGCGCGGCGATCGTGCAGATCCTGCTGCTCGACATGGTGTTCTCAATCGATTCGATCCTGACCGCTGTCGGCATGACCGAACACCTGCCGATCATGGTTACGGCGGTGATCGTCGCGGTCGCGGTGATGCTGTTCGCGGCCGATCCGCTCGCCAACTTCATCAACAAGAACCCGACCGTGGTGATGCTGGCGCTCGGCTTCCTGCTGATGATCGGCGCGGTGCTGATCGCCGACGGGTTCGGGGTCCACGTGCCCAAAGGGTACATCTACACCGCCATGGCCTTCTCCGCGGGGGTGGAGATCCTCAACATCGTCGCCCGGCGGCGACGGGAGCGGCGCGCCGGCCACTAGTTGTTGAGCGTTCACCCGCCACCGCCTATGTGCCGGCCATGACCGTTCACCTGCACGAAGAAGACATCCCCGCCGACCTGTTCGCCCCCGGCGCCAGCATCGCCGTCGACACCGAGACCATGGGGCTGATCACGCCGCGAGACCGGCTGTGCGTCGTGCAGCTCTCGGACGGCGGCGCGGACGAGCATCTGGTCCGCTTCGCCGCCGGCAGCGACTATGCCGCCCCCAACCTCCGGGCGCTGCTCGCCGACCCGGCCCGGCTGAAGCTCTATCACTTCGGCCGGTTCGATATCGCGGCGATCCGCTACTATCTGGGCGTGGTCGCGGCCCCGGTCTACTGCACCAAGATCGCGTCGCGGCTGATCCGCACCTACACCGACCGGCACGGTTTGAAGGAGCTGGTCCGCGAGCTGCTGGGGCAGGAGCTGTCCAAGGCGCAGCAATCCTCCGACTGGGGATCGCCCGAGCTGAGCGACGCGCAGCGCGAGTACGCCGCCTCCGACGTCCGCTATCTTCACGCCATGAAGGCGGAGCTCGACCGCCGGCTCGCGCGCGAGGGGCGGACCGCGCTCGCCCAGGCGTGCTTCGACTTCCTGCCTGCCCGCGCCGAGCTCGACATCGCGGGCTGGGCCGAGGTCGACATCTTCGCGCATGCCTGAGCTGCCGGCGCGATGAGCCACGCCGCCGCCCGCCAGCGCACCGCCCGTCAGACCTGGGCCGCGCCCGGCAGCCGCCACGACCGGTTGGTTGCGCTGCTCCAGTTCGCGCTGCCGGTCGGGATCGGCGTGCTCGCCGCGTTCCTGGTGATGGCGCCGCTGTTCATGGCGGGTGACGTCAGCTTCGTGCTCGACAAGAACAAGGTCGACGTTGCGTCCGAGCGGCTGAAGCTTCAGACCGCGCGCTACTCGGGCGCCGACGACAGGGGCCGCGCGTTCCAGCTGACCGCCGGGAGCGCAGTGCAGAAGAGTTCGGCGGAGAAGGTCGTCCAGATGCGCGACCTGGCCGCGCAGATCGCGCTGGAGGACGGGCTCGCGCAGCTGAAGGCCGACAGCGGTCGCTACGACATGGAGCAGGAGCGCGTCGCCGTGGACGGTCCGATCCGCTTCACCGCGGCCGACGGCTATCGGCTGGACACGACCGGCGCCACGGTCGACCTGCGCACCCGCCGCCTCCAGAGCGGCACCGCAGTGACCGGATCGACCCCGCTCGGCACGTTCAGCGGCAACAGCATGAATGCCGACCTGGAGAAGCGCACCGTCGCGCTCAAGGGAAATGCCCGCTTGCGGATCGATCCGGCGCGGGCGAAAGGGGCGCGATGACGGCCCGGCTCGCCACCCTGCTGATGCTCGCGATCGCCGCGCCCGCGCTGGCGCAGACGCGGCACAACACCAGTGCGCCGATCGACTTCAACGCCGGTTATATCGAACTGCAGGACCGCGCCAACCGCGCCATCCTGTCCGGCGACGTCAACGTGCGTCAGGCGGAGATGACGCTGACCGCGCAGCGCATGACGGTCAACTACACCGGCCAGGTCGTCGACGGATCGCCGCAGGTGTCGAGGCTCGATGCGTCGGGCGGCGTCACCGTCACGCGCCCCGACCAGCGCGCGCGATCGCAGTACGCGATCTACGACCTCAACCGCCGCGTCATCACCATGCTCGGAGGGGTCAGCCTCGCGCAGGGCAGCAACGTCGTGAACGGCGGCCGGCTGACGATCAACCTCGATACCGGTCGCGCGACGATCGACGGGTCGGCGGTCGGCGGCACGGTACGCGCGCCGGACGGCGGCAGCGTGACCACGCAGGGCGGCCGCGTGACCGGGCGGTTCTCGGTCCCCAAGCGCGACTGACCGCGGGCGGGCCAGCGGGATCAGCGCGGCAGAACGGGCTTGAACGCCTCCTTGTCCAGACAACTGGCATAGGCCGCGAGCGCCGCGGAAGCCTTCGGGTCGGAGAGCAACTCCTTCATGGCGACGCCGCCCAGCGCCTCGCCGGCGGTTTCGAAGCCGTTGACGGTCGCCATCCCGAACAGGACCTTCGACCGTTCGGCGCAGTCCGTCACGAGCAGGCGGGTGAACAGCGCCGCCATTGCACGGTCGTTGCGTTCCTTCTGACCCGGCTGGACGGTCACCACGTCGCTCATCTGCGGCGCCGATGCCATCGCGGCGAGCATCCAGCGCGCCACGGTAAGCCGATCCGCTCCCGTCGTCTTCAGCACCAGGCATTGCCCGAGCGCACGCGCCGCGGCGTCGTCGCCGGCGGGCTGCTGCGACGCCGGTACCGCCGCGCCCGCGAGCAACACCGCGGGGAGGATCAGGGTGTGGAGCATTGGTTCGATCCTTCGATCTGTAGGCAGGCCGTGGTGCCGGTCGCTCGCCGCATCAGCAAGGCCGATCGGCGCGGCGGCCGTCACGCCGTCTTTTTTCTTGCGCATTGTTCATGCACAAAGCTTGCCAAGATCAAGATGTTTAGCTTTGCAGTAACCATGTTCTGCGATCGGACGCCCAGATGACCGACACCGCCACCCTCAACCGGGCGCCACTGCCGCCGGAGGAAACCGGCACCGGACTGGCGGTCGTTTCGATCGCCAAGTCGTACGACAAGCGTGTCGTCCTCTCCGACGTGTCGGTGACCGTCGGGCATGGCGAGGTGATCGGACTGCTCGGCCCCAACGGCGCGGGCAAGACGACCTGCTTCTACTCGGTTATGGGCCTGGTGAAGCCCGATTCGGGCCGCATCCTGCTCGACGGGGACGACATCACCGGGCTGCCGATGTACCGCCGTGCGATCCTGGGGCTCGGCTATCTGCCACAGGAAACCTCCATCTTCCGCGGCCTGTCCGTCGAGAAGAACATCCTCGCCGTCCTGGAGCTCGCCGAGCCGAACAAGGATGCGCGGATGGCGAAGCTCGACCAGTTGCTCGACGAGTTCGGGCTCACCCGCCTGCGCGATGCGTCCGCCATGGCGCTGTCTGGCGGCGAGCGGCGCCGGGCGGAGATCGCGCGTGCGCTCGCCGCCGATCCCTCGATCATGCTGCTGGACGAGCCGTTCGCCGGCATCGACCCCATCTCCATCGCCGACATCCGCGACTTGGTGAAGACGCTCAAGAACCGCGGGATCGGCGTGCTGATCACCGACCACAATGTGCGCGAGACGCTCGACATCGTCGATCGCGCCTACATCATCTACGACGGCCGCGTGCTCTTCACCGGATCGCCTGAGGCGCTGGTCGCCGACGCCAACGTCCGCCGCCTGTACCTGGGCGAGGGCTTCTCGCTATGATCTGCTCGCCTTGCGAGGCGGTGCCGGCCCACTCCCCCACCCGGCCTCCCACAGCGTATCCTGGTTGGGAGGCCGGGTGGGGGAGTGGGCCGGCACCGCACATCAGCAGATGAGCCTCGCGCCACGCCTGGACCTGCGCCAGTCGCAGTCGCTGGTGATGACGCCGCAGTTGCAGCAGGCGATCCGCCTGCTCGCGCTGTCGAACCTGGAGATCGAGGCCTTCATCGCCGAGGAAGTCGAGAAGAACCCGCTGCTTGAGGCCGGCGCGACCGAGGTGGTCGACCGCGCGGAGCCGGTCGCAAGCGAGGAGATGGTGCTGCCCGACGCCGCGAGCGGTGGCGGTGACGGGGCGCTGGACATGGACCCGGCGAGCGCCTTTGCCGAGGACAGCCCGGCCGACGGTGCGGGTCCGCTCGACGGGAGCATGAGTGCAGGGGCTTCGGCCTCGGCCGGCGGGGTCGGCGGCGAGGATGGCCTGGACTTCGACAGCTTCGCCAATCCGGACGTCAGCCTGGCCGACCATCTGCTTCAGCAGGCCGGTGAGAGCATCGCCGCGGCCGACATGTTCGTTGCCGCGCACCTCATCGATCAGATCGACGAGGCGGGCTATCTCACCGTGCCGCTGCTCGACGTCGCCAATCGGCTCAACGTGCCGCTCGTCCGGGTGGAGTCGGTGCTCAGGGTCATCCAGACCTTTGACCCGACCGGCGTCGGGGCGCGCGATCTGGCCGAGTGCCTGACGCTCCAGGCAAAGGAGGCCGACCGCTACGACCCATGCATGGCCGCACTGCTCGCCAACCTGGACCTGCTCGCCCGCGGCGAGCTGACCCGCCTAAAACGGATCTGCGCGGTTGATGACGAAGACATGGCCGACATGATCCGCGAACTGCGCGGCTATGACCCCAAGCCCGGGTGTCGCTACGGCGGGGAACCCGCGACCGGGATCGTCCCCGACATCTTCGTCGCGGCGCGGGGCAGCGGCTGGGGGATCGAAATCAACAGCGCGACGCTGCCGCGCGTGCTGGTCAACCGCCGCTACTACACCGAACTGGCGAAGGGTGGCGGAAAAGATCGACAATCAAAGGCGTGGCTCGCCGACTGTCTCGCCAGCGCCAACTGGCTGGTCAAGGCGCTCGACCAGCGCCAGCGCACGATCATCAAGGTCGCGACCGAGATCGTGAAGCAGCAGGACGGCTTCTTCCGGCACGGCGTCAGCCACCTGCGCCCGCTCACCCTGGCGCGCGTGGCCGAGGCGATCGAGATGCACGAATCGACCGTCAGCCGCGTCACCAGCAACAAGTATCTGAGCTGCGCGCGCGGCGTGTTCGAGCTCAAATATTTCTTCACCTCGGCGATCCAGGCGGCGGACGGCGGCGAGGCGGTGTCGGCGGAGGCGGTCAAGAGCGCGATCCGCGCCCTGATCGCGGCCGAAAACCCGAAGGCGATCCTCTCCGACGACACGCTGGTCGAACTGCTCAATGCCAAGGGGTTCGACATCGCGCGCCGCACGGTTGCCAAGTACCGGGAGGCGATGGGGATCGGCAGCTCGGTCCAGCGCCGCCGTCAGAAGGCGCTGGAAGGCACGGCTTAGGCGACGACCTTAAGCGTTTCGCAAGCGCTTTCCCGTACGCCTGAATAGGTCATGGCAGCCACCTATTCGATCGACGTCGACGTCGCACGCAGCCTGGTCCGCATCACGCTTGCGGGCTTCTTCACGCCCGAGACGATCGCCGGCTTCGTCGCGGCGCGGGGCGCGGCCCATGCCCGGCTCGCGTGCGGCCCGAATGAGCACTGCACGATCACCGACGTGCGTGAAATGAAGATCCAGTCCCAAGACATGGTGGAGGCGTTCCAGCGGATGCTGGCCGACCCGGCGTACACCTCCCGCCGGCTGGCCTTCGTGACCGCTCCGACGCTCGCGCGGACGCAATTGCTGCGCGCGCTGGACGGACGCGGCGCCAAGGTGTTCGACACCCACGCAGCCGCCGAAGCCTGGGTCTTCGCGGACGCACGCGCCGCGGCGTGACCCCCTAGTCGTCTTCGTCCTCGAAGCCGACCAGGTCGAGCGCACGCGCCTTGATCTGGCGAAGCGCGCACCAGTGGACCAGCGCATCTTCCCGTCCATGAGTCACCCACACCTCGCGCGGGGCTAGTTCGCGGATGGTGTCGGTCAGTTCATCCCAGTCGGCGTGATCGGACAGGATCAGCGGCAGCTCGATGTTCTTCTGCCGTGCGCGCTGGCGCACCGTCATCCACCCGCTCGCCATCGCGGTGATCGGATCGGGCAGGCGGCGTGACCAGCGGTCGTTGAGCGCACCGGGCGGCGCCACCACCACGCGGCCCTGCAGCTCCGCCTTGCTGGCGCCGGTCGCGGGGCGCAGCTCGCCCAAGTCGATGCCGTTCGCGACATAGAGGTCGCATAGCCGCTGCAGCGCGCCGTGCAGGTAGATCGGATCGTCGAAGCCCATCACCCGCAGCTCGCGGATCACCCGCTGCGCCTTGCCCAGTGCGTACGCGCCGACCAGCACGCAGCGGGTCGGATTGGCGCGCAGCGTGGCGAGCAGCTTGTCCATCTCGTCGTGCGTCTCGGGATGGCGGAACACCGGCAGGCCGAAGGTCGCCTCCGTCACGAACACGTCGCACTTGACGGGCTCGAACCGGGCGCAGGTCGGGTCCTCGCGCCGCTTGTAGTCCCCCGACACCACCACTCGCTCGCCCCGATGGTCAAGCACGATCTGCGCGGAACCGAGCACATGGCCGGCGGGCACGAAGCTCACCTCGATGTCGCCGACGCTCAGCGTTTCGCCATACGCGACCGCGCGGCCGTTCTGGTCGCCGTAACGAACGCCCATGATCTCCAGCGTCTCGGGCGTCGCCCACACCTGGCCATGCCCGCCGCGGGCGTGATCGGCGTGGCCGTGGGTGACGAGCGCGCGCGGCACCGGCTGTGACGGATCGATCCACGCGTCGGCGGCGGGAAGGTAGATGCCCTGCGGGTGCGGCTCCACCCAGTCGCCCAGTCGTGCCATGCGGCCGATATGGGGCCTAGCCAGCGGAACGCCAGCGTCGCCGCAATCGTTGAGCGCGCGAACTGAGACGGAGCGATGCGATGAGCGGTGGCTGGTGGAGCCTGATGACGATCCTCGGACCCATCGTCCTGGCGGTCGCGATCGCCTGGGCGCTTCTGAACAATCGGCGCAGCAAGGCAGCCGAGGACCGGACGGAAGCGGCAACGCGGCAGATGTATGCGGAGCAGAACGCCGAGGACAAGGCAAAGGAGGTGCGCTGACCAGGCGCCTCCCCCATATTGCGCCTGAGTGAGTGACCTAGCCGACCTACCCCCCGCCCTGCAGGACTGGTTCGCCGCGCGCGGCTGGGCACCGCGACGGCACCAGCGCGCCATGGTCGCCGCCGCGCGGGCCGGGCGCCACGCGCTGCTCGTGGCGCCGACCGGCGCGGGCAAGACGCTGTCCGGTTTCCTGCCGAGCCTCGCCGATCTGATCGAGCGGCCGCACGACGGCCTCCACACGCTCTACATCTCGCCGCTGAAGGCGCTCGCGGTGGACGTGCAGCGCAACCTGATGACGCCGATCGCGGAGATGGGCCTGGACATCACGGTCGAGTCGCGGAGCGGCGACACCCCGTCCGACCGCAAGGCGCGGCAGCGCGCGCGCCCGCCGCACCTGCTGCTGACCACGCCCGAATCGCTCAGCCTGTTGCTGAGCTACCCGGACAGCGAGACGCTGTTCGCGGGATTGAAGACGGTGGTAATCGACGAGGTGCACGCCTTCGCGATCGGCAAGCGCGGCGACCTCCTGGCGCTGAGCCTTGCCCGACTGCAGCGGATCGCTCCCGACCTGCGCCGCGTCGCACTGTCGGCGACCGTCGCCGATCCGGACGGCTATCGCGCGTGGCTGAGCCCGTACGGCGACATCGACGCGGTCGATCTGGTGGTGGGGGAGGCAGGCGCGGCTCCCGACGTCGCGATCCTGCTGCCCGAGGGGCGCGTGCCCTGGTCCGGCCACTCCGGCCGCTACGCCGCGCCGCAGGTGATGGCGGAGATCGAGACGCACCGCACAACCCTGGTTTTCTGCAACACCCGCAGTCTCGCGGAGCTGATCTTCCAGGATCTGTGGAAGGAGAACCATCTCGCGCTGCCGATCGGTATCCATCACGGCAGCCTGGCGCGTGAGGCCCGGCGCAAGGTCGAGGAGGCGATGGCGGCGGGCAAACTCCGCGCGCTGGTCGCCACCGCCAGCCTCGACCTGGGGGTGGACTGGGGTGACGTCGACTGCGTTATCCAGATGGGCGCGCCGAAAGGCTCCAGCCGGATGCTCCAGCGGATCGGGCGCGCCAACCACCGGCTGGACGAGGCGTCGGAGGCGGTGCTCGTGCCCGGCAACCGTTTCGAATATCTGGAGGCACAGGCCGCACTCGACGCGGTGGAGGCGGGCGAACTCGACCCCGACCTGTTCCGCCCCGGCGCACTCGACGTCCTGGCCCAGCACGTCATGGCGGTCGCCTGCGCCGCGCCGTTCAGCAGCGAAGCGCTGCTCGATGAGGTGCGCGCGGCGCTGCCCTACTCCGCGCTCGAGCGCGAGACGTTCGAGCGCGTCCTCCAGTTCATCGCCGACGGCGGCTATGCCCTGCGCGCCTATGATCGCTTCAAGCGGCTGACCAGGGGGCCGGACGGGCTGTGGCGGGTCAGTCATCCGCGCTTCGTCGCGCAGCATCGCCTCAACGCCGGGATCATCGTCGATGCGGTGACGCTAGACGTGCGGTTCAAGAACGGGCGCAAGCTCGGCACGGTGGAGGAGTATTTCGCGTCCACGCTCACCGTCGGCGACACCTTCTTCTTCGCCGGGCTCTCGGTGGAGGTCGAGCGGGTCGACGTCGCCGACCTGATCGTCCGCGCGACCACCCGTCCCGCGCGGATTCCGACCTATGTCGGCACGCGGCTCGCGCTCTCGACCAACCTCGCGCACCGGGTCCGCACCTTCCTGCACGATCGGACGCAGTGGTCGCGCTTTCCCGACGACGTGCGCGACTGGCTGGAGGTGCAGGACCGTCGCTCGGCACTGCCCTCACCCGAGCAGCTGCTGGTCGAGACCTTCTACCGCGAGGGGCGGCACTACATGGTAGCCTACAGTTTCGAGGGGTGGAACGCGCACCAGTCGCTCGGCATGCTGATCACGCGGCGGATGGAGGCGATGGGGCTGAAGCCGATCGGCTTCGTGTCCAACGACTATGCGCTCGCCTGCTACGGCCTGGAGCCGATCACCGATCCGGCGGCGCTCTTCTCCCCCGACATCCTGGAGCATGAGTTCGTCGACTGGGTACAGGGCTCCGCGCTGCTCAAGCGCGCCTTTCGCGAGGTCGCGGTGATCGGCGGGCTGGTCGAGCGTCAGCACCCGGGCAAGCGCAAGACCGGCAAGCAGGTCACCTTCTCCACCGACCTGATCTACGACGTGCTGCGAAAGTACGAACCGACCCACCTGCTGCTCCAAGCGGCGTGGGACGATGCGCGCGCGCGGATGACCGACATCGGCCGGCTCGCGCATCTGCTCGACCGCGCGGCCGACACGATGCTGCACGTTCAGCTCGACCGGATCAGCCCGCTCGCGGTACCCGTGCTGGTGCTGATCGGGCGCGAGAGCGTTGCGCAGTCGGGTGCCGACGACCAGTTGCTGGCGGAGGCCGAGCTGCTGGCGGCAGAGGCGATGCAGCTCGACTGATCGCGCTTGCTGCAGCAGCATGGGTGCAGCATGTTGGCGGTCATGCCGGCGTTCCCGCCCGCGCTGCTCCCCCTCGCGCTGATCGGCGCCGCGCCCGAGGCTTTGCCGCCGGACGCGCTCGCCATCCTGCTCGGCAGCGTGGCCGATCGCATGACGGTACCTGTGCGGGTCGCGGGCGCAGGGCCCTATCCCTTCATCATCGATACCGGATCGGAGCGAACGGTGATCGCCCGGCAGCTCGCCCGCGCGCTGCGCCTGCCCGCGGGACGCGGGGCAAAGGTCATCGCGATGAGCGGCACGGCGCGGGTCGCGACGGTCACCGTGCCCTCGATCCAGCTGTCCAGCATTCCCGCGATCGGCGCGATCGAGGCGCCGGCGCTCGACGCGGCGAACCTCGGCGGGCTGGGCCTGCTCGGGATCGACACGCTGCAGGGGCACAAGGTCTCGATCGACTTCGACGCCGGCGTGATGACGGTCAGCCGCTCCGACCCTCGCGCACGCCGCGAACGACGCGAGCCCGGCGAAATCGTGGTGCGCGCGCGCAGCCAGACCGGGCAGCTGATCGTTACGGATGCCGACGTCGAGGGGCGCCGAGTGCGGGTGGTGCTCGACACCGGATCGGCGCTGACGATCGGCAACACGCCGCTGCAGCGGCTGATGCGGCGCGACTCGCGCGCGCTGCGCCCGCTCGAGCTGATCAGCGTGATCGGTGAGCCGGTCCAGACGCGCTACGGCACCGCATCGCGGCTACGGCTCGGCGGGGTCGCCTTCACGGGCGTGCCGATCGCGTTCGCCGACGTGCCGCCGTTCGACCAGTTCGGGCTCTCGAAGCGGCCGGCGATGCTGCTTGGGATGGACGCGCTCAAGTTCTTTCGCCGCGTCGACATTGATTTCGCCAATCGCGAGATCCGGTTCCTCCTGCCGCGCGGCGCGCAGACTGCCGCGTGTCGGACTCGCCTCAACGATCGCTGCGCGGACTGACCACCGCGGCAGTTGATCAGCGTCGCGGCCGGCGGCATAGGCGGCACATGGTTCCGCTTTCGTTCGCTGGTCACGACTTCGGTGCGTTGCGCGACGGCGCACTCTACTGGCCGGCCAGGCGGGCGTTGCTGGTCGCCGACCTGCACTTCGAGAAGGCGAGCTGGTTCGCGGGCCGCGGGCAGCTGCTGCCGCCGTACGACAGCCAGGCGACGCTGGAGGCGCTGATTGCGCTGGTCGAGCGGCACCAGGTGCAAGAGGTCTGGTGCCTGGGCGACAGCTTCCACGACAGCGCCGGGTGCGACCGCCTGCCCGACGCGGCGCAGGCCATGCTGCGCGGGCTGACCGGCGCCACCCGCTGGACGTGGATCACCGGCAACCACGATGCCGCGCTGGTCGATCGCTGCGGCGGCGAGATCGTCGAGGAGGCGGTTGTGGACGGCCTGGTACTGCGGCACGAGGCGGTGGCGGGCGAGCAACGGCCCGAACTGTCCGGGCATTTTCACCCCAAGCTGCGCGTCACCGTCCGCGGCCGCCAGGTCGCACGGCGCTGCTTCGTCGCGACCGCGACCAAGCTCATCCTGCCGGCGTTCGGCGCGTTGACCGGCGGGCTCGACCCCGACCACCCGGAGATCGTCCGCGCGGTTGGGCCCCGGGCGGAGGCGCTGGTGCCGCTCGATGACCGGCTGCTCCGGTTTCCGCTGGCGGCGTGACGCTTGCACCGCTCATTCCCCGTTCGTTCGAATAGCCGCTGAGCGAAGTCGAAGGCTCACGCAACGACAACCTGCTCAATCACGCCGAACACCGGATGGTGGCGGTCGTCCTCTACCCAGATCCTGACCGTGTCGCCCGCCCGCAGGAACGGCGTGGACGGGGCGCCATCGCGGATCGTCTCCACCGTCCGCAGCTCGGCGAGGCAGGAATAGCCGACCCCGCCGTTCCCAATCGGCTTGCCCGGCCCGCCCGCCGCATCGCGGTTCGACACCGTACCCGAGCCGATGATCGTGCCGGCACCCAGCGCCCGGGTTTTCGCCGCGTGGGCGATCAGCGTGCCGAAGTCGAAGGTCATGTCCTCGCCTGCCTCCGCCCGCCCGAACGGCTGTCCGTTGAGGTCGACCCGCAGGGTCCGGTGGAGCTTGCCGCCCTGCCACCAGCCACCGAGCGCGTCCGGCGTCACGAACACCGGCGAGAAGGCGCTCGCCGGCTTCGACTGGAAGAAACCGAAGCCCTTGGCGAGCTCGCCCGGGATCAGGTTGCGCAGGGACACGTCGTTGGTCAGCCCGACCAGGCGGATCGCGGCCAGCGCCTGCTCCCGCGTGGCGCCGAGCGGCACGTCGCCGGTCACCACGACCACCTCCGCCTCCAGGTCGCAGCCCCAGCTTTCGTCGGCGAGCGGGATCGGATCGCGCGGCCCCAGGAACCCGTCGGAGCCGCCCTGGTACATCAGCGGATCGTGCCAGAAACTCTCCGGCATCTCCGCGCCCCGCGCCTGCCGGACCAGCGCCACGTGGTTCACATAGGCCGATCCGTCGGCCCACTGAAACGCCCGCGGCAGCGGAGAGGCGGCCTCATGCTCGTGGAAACGCGCGCGCGGGATGACTGCGTGGTCGAGATCGGTCTGGAGGTTTTGAAGGTCGGGGAGCAGCCTGTCCCAGTCATCGAGCGCCGCCTGCAGCGTCGGGGCGATATGGCCGGCGTCGGCGTACCAGGCTAGATCGCTGGAAACCACGACGAGCTTGCCGTCGCGCCCGTGCTTCAGGCTCGCAACTTTCATCGGCACCTTCTCCCTTGTTTCGCACGTTCATGCGGCCCACCCGGCGCGAAGTCGAGCACTGTTGACACGTGGGTTAGGGTGAACGACGGCTCTTCCTCTATGGCGTTGCGCTTTCTGGACCAAGGTGGGGAGATGGGGCGGATGATCCGTGCCCACGACTGGTCTGGTTCGGCGCTCGGGCCCGTGGAGGGCTGGCCGGCGGCACTGCGCACGGCGCTCGGAATCTGCCTCGCCTCCAGCCTGCCGACGTCCATCTACTGGGGACCCGACTGGCGGCTGGTCTACAACGACGCGTGGGCACCGATCCCCGGCGAGCGCCATCCGTGGAGCCTCGGTCGCACCGCCAAGGAGGTCTGGTACGACATCTGGGACTTCCTGGAGCCGCAGCTTCAGCGGGTGATGACCACTGGCGAGGGGATCGTGAGCTACGACCAGCTCATCACCTTTGAGCGTGGCGGGGCGCCGGTCGAAACCTGGTGGAACTACAGCCTGACCGCGATCCGGGATGAGAGCGGCGAGATCGTCGGGATCTTCAACCAGGGGAACGAGACCACGCGCCTGGTGCTCGCCGAGCGCGCGCAGAAGGCCGAAACCGAACGCCTTCGCGACCTGTTCGAGCAGGCGCCGGGGGCGATTGCACTGCTGCGCGGGCCCGAGTTCGTGTTTGAATTCGCCAACGCCAGATACCGCGCCCTGGTCGGCAATCGCGAGTTGATCGGCCGCCCCGCCGCGCAGGCGCTGCCCGAGGTGGCGGATGCGGGCTTCGTGGAGCTGCTACACCGCGTGCGGCGGTCCGGCGAAACCTACCGCGCCGATGCCGCGCCGATGCCGCTGGCACGGGCTGATGGCGCGATCGAGACCCGGCTGCTCGACTTCGTCTACCAGCCGATCACGGACGCCGGCGGCGCGGTCGCCGACATCTTCTTGGTGGCGAACGACGTGACCGACCGGGCAATCGCTCAGCGCAAGCTCCAGCAAAGCGAGGAGCGGCTGCAACTCGCGCTCGACGCGTCGGCGGGGGTGGGGACCTGGGACTGGGACGTACAGGCCAATCGGGTGACCGCGGACGATCGCTTTGCCCGATTGTACGGCGTTGACGTTCAGGTCGCGCTGGACGGCGCTCCCATCGACCAGTTCTTTGCGGCGATCCACCCGGACGATGTCGGCCGGGTGCAGGGCGCGATCGAGCGGACGCTGGCGACGGGGGAAGCGTTCGCCGAGGAATACCGGCTGATCGACAGCGACCGCGCCGTTCGGTGGGTCGCCGCGCAGGGACGGGCGCACTTCGACGCCGCCGGCCGCGCGGTGCGCTTCCCGGGCGTCAGCTTCGACGTGACCAAGCGGAGGATGGCGGAGGAGGCGGCCCGGACCGCGGCGGTTGACCTTCAGCTCGCGACCGAGACCCAGGCCTTCGTGTTTCGACTGGCCGAGCGGCTGCGCGGGCTCGACACGCCGGCCGCGATCCTCGGTGTCAGCACCGCCGCGCTCGGCCGGCGGCTCGCCTGCGACCGGGTCGGCTTCTACCGCCTTAGCGCTGACGAGCAGGTCCGCTTCATCAGCTGCTGGCACAACGAACAGCTGCCCGAGCTCGCCGGCACCATCCCGCTCGACCGGCTCGATCCCGCATTGGTCGAGCGGTTTCGTATGGGCGAGACCAACGTCATCGACGATTACGCACAGATGGGCAGCGGCTTTCGTCAGAGCCCGTTGTCGGCCGGCGCGGGGCTCGGCGTCCCCTTGAGGCGCGGTGGACAGTGGGCGGCGGTCCTGTTCGCGAACCACGCGCATGCGCGGCACTGGGCGGCGGACGAGGTGTCGCTGGTCGAGGCGGTGGCCGAGATCACCTGGGACGCGGTCGAGCGCGCGCAGGCCGCGGTTGCGCTGCGCGAGAGCGAGGCCAAGTTCCGGGCGATCGCCAACTCCATCGAACAGATGGTGTGGTCGACAACCCCGGACGGCCTGCACGACTATTTCAACGAGCGCTGGTACGAGTTCACCGGCGTCCCCGCGGGCTCGACGGATGGCGAGGGCTGGAACGGCGTCTTCCATCCCGACGACCAGGACCGCGCCTGGGCGATGTGGCGGCACAGCCTGGCAACTGGCGACCATTATCGCATCGAGTACCGCCTTCGCCACCGGAGCGGCGCCTATCGGTGGGTGCTCGGCAGCGCGCAGCCGGTCCGCGACGACGACGGCCGGATCACCCGCTGGTTCGGGACCTGCACCGACATCCAGGAGATCGTGGAGGCGCGCGAGGTGCTGGCGCGCAGCCGCGCCGACCTGGAGGCGGCCGTGATCGAGCGGACCGAGCAGCTGATGAGTGCGGAGGCGCAGCTGCGCCAGTCGCAGAAGATGGAGGCGCTCGGCCAGTTGACCGGCGGCATCGCGCACGACTTCAACAACATGCTGGCGGTGGTGATCGGCGCGCTCGACCTCATGGAGCGGCGGCTGACGCAGGGGCGGACCGACGTCACCCGCTACGTGGAGGCGGCACGCGACGGCGCGACCCGCGCGGCGGCGCTGACCCAGCGGCTGCTCAGCTTCTCGCGACAGACCCCGCTCGACGCGCGTCCGATCGACCTCAACGCCATGGTCGCCGGCATGACCGAGCTCTTGTCCCGGACGCTCGGCGAGAATGTCGCGATCGATGTGAACCTGGCGCCCGCGCCGTGGCTGGCGCGCGTGGACGCGAGCCAGCTGGAGAACGCGATCATCAATCTGGCGGTCAACGCCCGCGACGCGATGCCGCGCGGCGGCCGGCTGTGGATCACCACCGCGACCTGCACGCTGTCGCAAGCCGATGCAGATGCCCGCGCGATCCCGTCGGGCGATTATGTCAGCATCGCGGTGACCGACAGCGGATCGGGCATGAGCCCGGAGGTCGCCGCCAAGGCGTTCGACCCGTTTTTCACCACCAAGTCGGTCGGCCGGGGCACCGGCCTCGGGCTGTCGCAGGTGTTCGGGTTCGTCCGGCAGTCGGGCGGCCATGTCTCGATCGATACCGGGCCAGACCAGGGCACCACCGTGCTGATCCTGCTGCCCCGCGACCTGAGCGACGCGGCGCCCACGCCGGCCCGCGCGCCGGTGGCGACACTGCCGCGTGGTTCCGCCGACGAGATCATCCTGGTCGTGGAAGATGAGGAGCGGGTCCGCACCTTCTCCGTCGAGGCGCTCCGCGAGCTCGGCTACACCGTCGTTCACGCCGCCGACGGGCCGGCCGCGCTGCGCCTGATCGACGGGGGACAGGGCGCCGCGCTGCTGTTCACGGACGTCGTCATGCCGGAGATGACCGGCCGCGAACTTGCCGACCGCGCGGTTCGCCAGCTTCCCGACCTGCGCGTGCTCTACACCAGCGGCTACACCCGCGACGTGCTGGCACCGCTGCCCGGCGATGCGCTGCTCGCCAAGCCGTTCGACGTGGCGACGCTCGCGACCCGAATCCGCGCCGCGCTCGACGGCCCGGCGGCGAGCGGCTAGGGCCTCCCCGACTTTTCCAACCATCTAAAGGATCAGGGGTGGCCAACGTCGCGGTGATCGGCGCCCAGTGGGGCGACGAGGGCAAGGGCAAGATCGTCGACTGGCTGGCCGAGCGCGCCGACCTGGTGGTGCGCTTTCAGGGCGGGCACAACGCCGGGCACACGCTGGTCGTGGGCGACAAGACCTACAAGCTCTCGCTGCTGCCGTCCGGCATCGTCCGCGGCACGCCCAGCGTGATCGGCAACGGCGTGGTGCTCGATCCCTGGCACCTGCGCGACGAGACCGCGCGGCTGGCCGAACAGGGCGTCACGATCTCGCCGGACGTGTTGACGGTCGCCGACACCTGCCCGCTGATCCTCCCCTTCCACCGCGACCTGGACGCGCTGCGCGAGGACGCGAGCGGCGCGGGCAAGATCGGCACGACGCGGCGCGGCATCGGCCCGGCGTATGAGGACAAGGTCGGCCGCCGCGCGCTCCGGGTCTGCGACCTCGCGCATCTCGACACGCTCGCGCCCCAGCTCGATCGCCTGCTCGCCCACCACGACGCGCTGCGCGCCGGCTTCGGGCAGCCGCCGATCGACCGCGCGGAACTCATCGCCGAGCTCGAGGCGATCTCCGCCTTCGTGCTCCCCTTCGCCAAGCCGGCGTGGAAGCTGCTTGCCGAGGCGAAGGCGCGCGGGCGGCGGATGCTGTTCGAGGGCGCGCAGGGCGTGCTGCTCGACATCGATCACGGCACCTACCCGTTCGTCACCTCCTCCAATACGGTGGCGGGAACCGCCGCGGCGGGATCCGGGCTCGGCCCGGGCGCGGTCGGTTTCGTGCTGGGGATCGCCAAGGCCTATACAACGCGGGTCGGCTCCGGCCCATTCCCGACCGAGCTGGAGGACGAGACGGGCGAGCGGCTGGGCACGCGCGGTCACGAGTTCGGGACGGTAACGGGGCGCAAGCGCCGCTGCGGTTGGTTCGATTCGGTGCTGGTCCGCCAATCCGTGGCGGTATCGGGTGTGACCGGCCTGGCGCTCACCAAGCTAGACGTGCTCGACGGCTTCGACATCGTGCGGATCTGCACCGGCTACCGGCTGGATGGTGAAGCGCTCGACCATTTCCCGGCGCATGCCGCGGATCAGGCGCGGGTCGAGCCCGTCTGGGAGGAGATGCCCGGCTGGTCGGAGTCGACGGCCGGAGCGCGAAGCTGGGCCGAGCTGCCGGCGCAGGCGATCAAGTATATCCGGCGTGTCGAGGAACTGGTTCAATGCCCGGTTGCGCTGGTCTCGACCAGCCCGGAGCGGGACGACACGATCCTGGTCCGCGATCCCTTCGCCGACTGAGCCGCCGCGCCGATTGGTCCGGCGCGACGGCGTCAGCGTTACTCGGTCGGTGGATCCTGCGTGTTGGTGGTCGTGTCCGGCGTCGGCGCGGGGGTCGGCGTCGTGTCGGGCGCAGGCGGGGCGCTGTCCACGATCGGCCCAGTCGTGTTGTCGACGGTGGTGTTGTTGGTCACGACCTGCGGCGCGGTTGCCGATACGTTGGCGATCGCGGCCGTCGAGCCGCACAGGATCAGGACACTGGCCAGAGTAGACTTGCGCATGGCGTTTCTCCAAGTGATCTGTCACTCACGCCATCAACGATAGTCGCACATCAATGTTGCGCAGCCGGCCAGCTGAATGACACGGACTATCGGCTAATTTCAGCAACATGAATCATTGCTGCTCAACTCGCCGTCGTTCCGGCTCATCCCACCTGTGCGCGGTGCAACAGCTTCTGGTCGGCAAGCACCAGCGCCATCATCGCTTCCACAACAGGGACGCCGCGGATGCCGACGCATGGATCGTGACGCCCCTTGGTCGCAATCTCGGCAGCCTGCCCGTCGCGGTCGATCGTCGGAACCGGCGTCAGGATCGAGCTGGTCGGTTTGAACGCGACCCGAAGGCGGATCGGCTGACCCGTCGCGATGCCACCGGCGATCCCGCCGGCATGGTTGCTGAGGAACGCCGGTCCGTCGGCACCCGGGCGCATCGCATCCGCATTCTCCTCGCCGCGGAGGGCCGCGGCGGCGAAGCCATCGCCGATCTCCACCCCCTTGACCGCATTGATCGACATGGCGGCGGCGGCGAGCTCGCTGTCGAGCTTGGCGTAGAGCGGGGCACCCCAGCCGGCCGGCACCCCGGTCGCCTCGCAGACGACCACTGCGCCCAGCGACGATCCGTCCTTGCGCGCAGCGTCGACCAGCGTCTCCCACCGAAGCGCGGCGTCCGCGTCGGGGCAGAAGAAGGGGTTACGCGCAATCTGATCGTGGTCGATCTTCGCCGGATCGATCGCATCGCCGCCGATCGCCTCCACCCAGGCGCGGATTGTGACCTCCGGCAGCACCGTGCGCGCGACCGCCCCCGCCGCAACGCGGCTGGCGGTCTCCCTGGCCGACGATCGCCCGCCGCCGCGATAGTCGCGAAAGCCGTACTTCGCGTCATAGGCATAGTCGGCGTGGCCGGGACGATAGGCCTGCGCGACGTTGCTGTAGTCCTTGGAGCGCTGGTCGACGTTCTCGATCAAGAGGCTGATCGGGGTGCCGGTGGTCCGCCCCTCGAACACGCCGGAGAGGATGCGGACCTGATCCGGCTCCTGCCGCTGGGTCGTGAAGCGCGACTGCCCCGGCCGCCGTGCGTCGAGCCACGGCTGGATGTCGGCCTCGCTCAGCGGCAGCCCCGGCGGGCAGCCATCGACCACCACCCCGATCGCGGGCCCGTGGCTCTCGCCCCAGGTCGTGAAACGGAAGACCCGGCCAAAGCTGTTCCAGCTCATGCCGCACGCTCCAGTCGCGCAAAGGCAGGTGCGTAGTCGGCCCGGCCCCGCACCCCGCACGCGATCGCCCCGTCCTGCAGCGCGACCGCCAGCAAATGCTCGCCCGCGTAGGGCGAGGCAAAGCCGCTCGCCAGGTCGGCGGCAAAGCCGTGGGGCGCGTAGAGGCCGGCGTCGCCGAGCACGAAGCACAGGAGCGCACCGGCGGCCGCCACGTCACGCAGCCCGGTCCGAACGAGTGCCGCGGCGATGCCTTCCCCACGGTGATCCGCGGCGACGGCGAGCGGGCCGAGCGCAACGGCCGGTACCTGGCGGTCGTTCACCGTCACTTCCATGCGGCTGAAGGCGATCACGCCGACGAGGCCGCCGGTCGCCTCATCGTCTGCCACCAGGGTCAGCACCATGTCGCCATCGATGCACAGGTCGCGCACCAGCATGGCTTCGGCGGCGCTGGGAAAGGTCGCGTGGAGCAGCGCGTCGATCACCGCGACGTCGCCGCCGGTCGCCGGGCGAACCGCGACGCTCACGCCAGCGCGATGTCCGGCGCGTCCTCCGCCTTCATGCCGATGACGTTGTAGCCGGCGTCGACGTGGTGGATTTCTCCCGTCACCCCCGACGCGAGATCGCTCAGCAGGTAGAGCCCGGCGCCGCCGACGTCCTCGATCGTGACGTTGCGGCGGAGCGGCGAGTTGAGCTCGTTCCACTTGAGGATATAGCGGAAGTCACCGATGCCCGACGCCGCCAGCGTCTTGATCGGCCCGGCCGAGATCGCGTTTACCCGGATGTTCTCCGGACCCAAGTCCATCGCCAGATACTTGACCGAGGTGTCGAGCGCCGACTTGGCGACGCCCATGACGTTGTAGTGCGGCACCACCTTCTCCGACCCGTAGTAGGTCAGCGTCAGAAGGCTTCCGCCGCCCTTCCCTGTCTCTGGATCGTACGGTGTCATCATCGCCCGCGCGCGCTGCGCGACGGCGGTGAAGGAATAGACGCTGATGTTCATGGTCATCAGAAAATTGTCGAGGCTGGTGTCGTAGTAGCGGCCGCGCAGCTCGTTCTTGTCGGAGAAGCCGATCGCGTGGACGACGAAGTCGATCGTCTCCCAGCGCGCTTTGAGGGTCGCGAACGCCTGGTCGAGCGCGGCCATGTCGGCGACGTCGCACTCAATGAGGAAGTCCTGCCCCAACTGCTCCGCGAGCGGGCGGACGCGTCGCTCCAGCGCCTCGCCCTGGTAGCTGAAGGCGAGCTCGGCGCCATGCTCCGCCAGCTGCTTGGCGATCCCCCAGGCAAGCGAACGGTCGTTCGCCAGGCCCATGATCAGCCCGCGCTTGCCCTGCATCAGTCCGGTCACGCCACTCAGCCCTTCGTCGTCGCCTCTGCCGGCGTGGCTTCTAGCGTCGGTTGCACCGGTTCCGCCAGTGCCGCGTTCAGGTGCGCGCCGAAGACGAGGCCGAGCCCGATAAGGTAGAAGAACAGCAGCATGACGACCACGCCCGCGAGGCTGCCGTAGGTCAGGTCATAGCCGCCAAGGTTGGAGAGCACGAGCGGCAGCCCCGCCGTCATCGATACCCACCACAGCGTCGTGAACAGCGCGCCCGGCCACTTGCGGCTGTGGGAGTGGCGGTACTTGGACGGGGTGACCGAGTAGAACAGCATGTAGAGCGCGCCGAACATGAACGCGGCCGGGATCAGCCGCGCGATGCCGAGCCACCCGGCGACACCCTCAGCCCAGGGCAGCAGGCGATAGATGAACTGCTCCGCCGCGGTCAGCACGCCCTGCACCAGGAACGAGAACAGCGCGATGATCACCGATCCGACGATCGCGAGGCTAAGGTGGATGCGCGACTTCAGCAGCGACGCGCTCGCCTTGGTGCCGTAGGCGCGGCGGAAGATGTCGCGGATCGTCTCTACGAAGCTGCCCACGGTCCACAGCCCGACGATCCCGCCGAGCCACAGAAGCGACCCGGTCCGTGCCGTCAGCACGTCGGCGAGCGGCTTGCGGAGCAGGTCCGCGACATCGCCCGGAAGCACCGAGAGGAAGGAAGCGACGGCGCGAACCGTTTCGTCATTCTCGCCGAGCACGGACAGCACCCACGCCGCCGTGATGAAGAACGGGAACAGGGTCATGAGCGCGAGGTAGGCGAGGTTGCCGGCGTGGATGAAGCCGTCGTTGTAGACGCCGAGCGCGGCGCGCTTCACCACTTCCCAGAACTTGCTGCCGGGGCCCAGCTTCTCCCACTCCTTCTGGAAGCGCCGGTGATGCCGCGCGCGGTCTTCGGGAGTGAGCGCGGTATCGGTCACCCGCCTCAGACGCCCAGACGCGCGCGCGGGTTCCCGTCGGCGGGTGTCCAGTCCTCCACGAAGCGCGCCAGCGCCGCGTCGTCGTCCGGCAGATCGATCAGCAGCGTGACCAGCTGGTCGCCGCGTCCACCGCCCTTGCGGTGGAAGCCGCGCTCCTTGAGCCGCAGCACTTTCCCTGAGGAGGCGACCTTCGGCACCGTCAGCATCACCGTGCCCTCGACGGTCGGCACCGGCACTCGCGCCCCGAGCACCGCCTCCTTGAGCGTCACCGGCAGGTCGAGCCGGACATCGTCGCCGTCGCGCGTGAAGAAGCGGTGCGGCGCGACCTCGATCGAGATGATCGCGTCGCCGGGGCCGCCCGGCCCCTCCTCGCCCTTCCCCGACAGGCGCATCTGCGTCCCCGTTTCAACGCCGGCGGGGAGCTTCAGGTCGAGCGTCTTGCCGTCACGCAGCGTCACCCGCTGCGGCGCGAGGGCGGCCGCGTCCTCGAACGATATCTGCAGCCGATAGGGCACGTTTGCGCCCTTCGCCGCCGGGCGGCGCCCGAAGCCGCTGCTGAAGCCACCGCCGCCTCGCTGCGCACCCGCGCCGCCGAAGATGCTCTCGAAGATGTCGGAGAAGTCGGTCTCGCCCGCCTGCTCGAAGGGCGTGCCGCCCGGCCCGCGCGGTCCGCCACCGCGCGGGCCCGCGCCATAGCCGAACGGCATCGCGGGGTTGCCGTCGCCGTCGATCTCGCCGCGGTCAAAACGGGCGCGCTTGTCCTTGTCGCTCAGCAGGTCATAGGCCTGGGTTACCTGGCCAAAGCGCTCGGCGGCCTTCGGATTGTCCTTGTTGCGGTCCGGGTGCAGCTGCTTGGCGAGCTTGCGATACGCAGACTTGATCTCGTCCGCGCTGGCGCCGCGTTGCACGCCGAGGGTGGTGTAAGGATCAGCCATCGTGTCCCTGTGGTCGTTCGTCCGCGACTATGTGGGTCAGGTCGGCGCGGAGCGCAAATGGCGACACCGGGTCAGATCTTGTTGTCGCCGCGCAGCAGCCGGTCGAAATAGGCGATGGTGCGCTCCAGCCCTTCGCGCAGCTGGACCTTAGGCTCCCAGTCGAGGTGCTGCTTGGCCAGCGAGATGTCGGGGCGACGCTGGCGCGGATCGTCGGCGGGCAGCGGCAGCTGGACCAGCCTGGACGACGAACCGGTGAGCTCCACCACCATCTCGGCGAGCTGACGGATCGTGAACTCGCCCGGGTTGCCGATGTTGACCGGACCCATCGTCGCGTCCTGGTTCATCAGCCGCAGGAAACCCTCAACCAGATCGTCGACGTAGCAGAAGGAGCGCGTCTGCGATCCGTCGCCGTACATCGAGATGTTGTTGCCCTTCAGCGCCTGGATGATGAAGTTCGACACGACCCGCCCGTCGTTCGGATGCATGCGGGGGCCGTAGGTGTTGAAGATGCGGACCACCCGGATCTCGACACCGTGCTGGCGATGATAGTCGAAGAACAGCGTTTCCGCCGCGCGCTTGCCCTCGTCGTAGCAGGAGCGCAGGCCCAGCGGATTGACGTGGCCCCAGTAGCTTTCCGGCTGCGGGTGGACGAGCGGGTCGCCGTAAACCTCGCTGGTCGAGGCCTGGAAGATCTTGGCCTTCACTCGCTTGGCGAGCCCGAGCATGTTGATCGAGCCGTGGACGCAGGTCTTGAGCGTCTGCACCGGATCGAACTGGTAGTGCACCGGCGAGGCGGGGCAGGCGAGATTGTAGATCTCGTCCACTTCGACCAGCAGCGGCGAGGTGATGTCGTGGCGCATCGTCTCGAACCGCGGATTGTCGAGCAGGTGCTCGACGTTGGAGCGGCGGCCCGTGTAGTAATTGTCGACGCACAGCACCTCGTGCCCCTGGTCGAGCAGCCGCTCGCACAGGTGCGAGCCGAGAAAACCCGCTCCGCCGGTGACGAGCACGCGCTTGCGGATGAGATGGTCGGCGTGCGGCGTCTCGACAGGCTGGTTCTGCAACGGGTGCTCCGATCGCGGGAGAAAAGGCGTGAGCCGCACCGCATAGGGGCTTTTTGCGGCGCGCTGCAACGCTCAAGCATCCGCCCGCTCCGTTGCTGCCAGCCGCGGGTCGGTCGGCGGCAGCGCCGGACCGGTCAGGCCGGGTTCAGTCCGGCGCGCCCGACTGCATCGAAATAGCCGTTCAGGCCGGCGCGCGCCGCATCGGTCAGCGCGACATAGGCGCGTCGCCGATCGTGCTGGTCGGCGTGCCGCTCGAAAAGGCCGGCGTCCATCATTGTGCCGATCCAGCGCAGCGCGGTGGTGCCGGGCACAGCGGCGGCGATGCACAGGCTGGAGACCGACACCCGGCGATGCTCGAGCTCCGCGGCATAGAGGTCGAGCAGCATGTCCCAGGCCGGATCGGCGAACAGGTCGGGTGGGAAGTGCGCGTCGCGCAGCCGGCGGGCGCGGATGACGCTGCGGACCTCCGCTGCGGTCGGCACGCGCGCGCCGCCATCCACCTCTCCGGCGTCATCGGGGCGCTTCTCGCCGAACATGCTGGCCGCGCCGCGCGCCTCCGGATCGCTCAGCCGGGCGAGCGTCTGCGCGAAGCGTGCGACCTCCGCATCGAGCTGGCGCAGCCGCTGCTCCTCGTCACGGCTGACGTCGTGCCAGGCGCGGCGCTGGCGCGGGAGGGCGATCGCGGTGGCGATATCGATGGGCGCGGGATCGAGCAGAATGGCCTGCGCCACCCCGCCCAGCCGCGCCCACAGCAGGTCGATCTCCCGCTCGCCGCCATGCGCGATCAGCCGCGCCAAGCGCTCGCGCGCTAGCAGGCCGATAGAGTCGATCGTGCGGTCGAGCAGCTCGACATCGGCACCTTCGGCCGCGACAATGACCCCGTCGAGTGCCGCTTGCGCACCGAGCCGGTCGACGGCTTCGCTGAGCGGAGTAACGCCCCCGATCCGTGCGCCGCTCGCCTCCACCGCGCGCCGCGAGGCCCGTGCGGCAGAACCATCGACGTCCGCGGCCACCAGCAAGAACAACTCGCCGGGCTTCTGATAGCTCTGGTCCGGATCGATCAGCACCAATGTCTCCCCCGCGGCGGCCTGCCGAAACATGCTATGCTACGAGTCCCAAGGCGACTTGATCCGCTTTCGTTCCGGACCGGATCGATCGATTTCACTCCAGAACGGAGTAACTTACCTCAATCAAGCGCCTTGACGATCTCTTCGACCATCTTCTTGGCGTCCGCCAGCAGCATCATCGTGTTGTCGCGGTAGAACACGTCGTTGTCGACGCCGGCGTAGCCGACGCCGCCCATCGATCGCTTGACGAACAGCACCGTTTTCGCCCGTTCGACGTCGAGCACCGGCATGCCGTAGATCGGCGACGACTTGTCGGTCTTGGCGGCCGGGTTGGTCACGTCGTTCGCGCCGATGACGAAGGTGACATCGGTCTGCGCGAACTCGGCGTTGATGTCCTCCAGCTCGAACACCTCGTCATAGGGGACGTTGGCCTCGGCGAGCAGCACGTTCATGTGCCCCGGCATGCGGCCGGCGACCGGGTGGATCGCGTATTTGACGCGCACCCCCGCCTCCTTCAGCTTGTCCGCCATCTCGCGCAGCACGTGCTGCGCCTGCGCGACCGCCATGCCGTAGCCGGGGACGATCACGACCTGCGCGGCCTCCCTCATCAGGAACGCCGCATCCTCCGCCGATCCGCGTTTCCACGCCCGGTCGGTCGCCGCGGCAGCGCCGCCCCCTTCGACTGCGCCGAAGCCGCCGGCGATCACGCTGATGAAGCTGCGGTTCATCGCGCGGCACATGATGTAGGACAGGATAGCGCCCGACGATCCGACCAGTGCGCCGGTGATGATCATCGCCGAATTGTGGAGCGTGAACCCCATCGCCGCCGCCGCCCAGCCCGAGTAGCTGTTCAGCATCGAGACGACGACCGGCATGTCGGCGCCGCCGATCGGGATGATCAGCAGGAAGCCGATCAGGAAGGAGAGCGCGACCACCAGCCAGAAGTCGACCGCGTGCTGCCCGCTCCAGAAACCGAACGCGAAGAACACGATGGCGAGAGCCACCGCGGCGTTGAGGAGGTGGCGCTGCGGCAGCAGGATCGGCTTGCCCGACATCGATCCGTTGAGCTTCAGAAACGCGATCACCGATCCGGAGAAGGTCAGCGCGCCGATCGCTACCCCCAGGATCATCTCGATCCGGCTGACCCGGTTGATGACCGCGAACGGCTGGCCGATCATCGGCGTCACGATGTCGGCGATCCCGAACGCGACCGGGTTGAGGAACGCGGCGATCGCGACCAGCACCGCCGCCAGCCCGACGAGGCTGTGGAAGGCGGCGACGAGCTGCGGCATTGCCGTCATCGCGATGCGGCGCGCGGTGACCAGGCCGATCACCGCGCCGATCGCGATTGCGGCCAGGATCTCGAGCAGGGTTACCGTGTCGAGCCGCGCCAGCACCGGTCCGGTCGACGCGATCACCCCGTCCGGGCCCGTCAGCACCAGCCCCAACGCCTGCTGCGGCACGTGCGTCACCAGCGTCGTCACGACCGCTATGGCCATGCCGGCCATGCCGAAGCGATTGCCGCGCTGGCTGGTCCGCGGGCTCGACAGGCCGCGCAGCGCCAAGATGAAGCACACGCCCGCGACCAGATAGGCGAATGACACCCAGGGGCTGACGGCGTTCGCGTGTTCCATCTTCTTACTGACCCCCTCCGTCACCCCAGCGCAGGCTGGGGGCTCATGCGGCTCCTGTCCCGCCCAAGAACCGGGAGACCCCAGCGTGCGCTGGGGTGACGATCACTTGTGCACAGTTCCGGCCGGCCGGTCCTTCTTCTTGTACATCGCCAGCATCCGTGCAGTGACCGCGAAGCCGCCAAAGATGTTGACGCTCGCCAGCACCACGCCGAGCAGCCCGAGCCACTTAGCCCCCGGCGCGCCCGCCGCCGCCGCCGCGATCAGCGCGCCGACGATGATCACGGAAGAAATCGCGTTGGTGACCGCCATCAGCGGGGTGTGCAGCGCCGGCGTGACCGACCACACGACATAGTAGCCGACGAAGCACGCCAGCACGAACACCGACAGGATCGAGACGAAGTCCATCGCTTGCCTCCTAGCGCTTGGCCGCCAGCACCCGCTCTGCAAGCAGCCGCTGAATGGCCTGTGGGTCGGCGTCGCGGGAGATCTTGACGGTGATCGGCGACGAGCTGCCGGGCACGCAGATGCTGAGATCGCTATCGAGGTCGAGCGTACCCGCCGTCTCCACGGCGAAGCGCGAGATCGAGCGATAGGGTACGCTCTGGATCGAGGTCTTGGAACCGGTGATCCCCTGCACGTCGACCAGCACGAACCGCAGGTCGGTCAGGAACACCGTGTCGCGGATCGACCGGAACGCCGCCTGCACCTGCTCGCCGGGCAGCAGGATGGATCCGAACTGCTCGGCGACCTGTGCAGGATCGATCTCATGCGAACTGAACAGGCCCATGACGCTCCCTTTAGTGCAGCTTGGCGTGGACGATCTGCCCACCTTTGGTCAGGCGGATCGCGTCGCCGATCTCGGCGTCGAGCACCGGCCGGCCGGCGTCCTTGTCCCAGAAGGCAGACAGGAAGTTGTAGAGGTTGCGCGCGAACAGTGCCGAGGCGTCCGCGGCGACACGCGAGGGCACGTTGCGGTGGCCGACGATCCTGACGCCGTGGCGCTCCACGACGTCACCCACGACCGAGCCCTCGACGTTGCCGCCGGCCTCTACCGCCAGGTCGACCACCACGCTGCCGGGGCGCATCGTGGCGAGCTGCGCGTCGCTGATCAGCCGCGGCGCGGCGCGCCCCGGGATCAGCGCGGTGGTAATGACGATGTCCTGCTTGGCGAGGTGGCCGGAAACGAGCTCCGCCTGCGCCGCCTGATACTCGGGCGTCATCTCGGTCGCGTAACCGCCCGAGCCCTCGCCCTCGATGCCCGCGACCTTCTCGACGAAAATCGGCTTGGCGCCGAGCGAGAGGATCTGCTCGCGGGTCGCGGAGCGCACGTCCGTCGCCGAGACCTGCGCGCCCAGCCGCCGCGCGGTCGCAATCGCCTGCAGCCCCGCTACGCCCACGCCCATGACGAAGACGCGAGCGGCGCTGATCGTGCCGGCCGCGGTCATCATCATCGGAAAGGCGCGGCCGTACTCGGCGGCAGCGTCGAGCACCGCCTTGTAGCCGCTGAGGTTCGACTGCGACGAGAGCACGTCCATCGACTGCGCGCGGGTGATGCGCGGCATCAGCTCCATCGCCAGCGCCTCCAGCCCCGCGGCGGCATAGCCATCGACGCGGGCGCGATCGCCAAAGGAATTGAAGACCGCCGCCACCCACGCGCCCGGAGCGGCGCCGGTCAGCGTGTCGGCGGCAGGCGCCTGGACGCCGAGCACGATATCAGCACCGGCCAGGGTTGCCGTGCGGTCGCTGACGATCGCTCCGGCCTCGGCGTAAGCGGCATCGGCGATCGCGGCACCCTCGCCCGCGCCTGCCTCGACCGCGATCTCGGCGCCGAGCGCGGCGAACTTCCGGACGGTCTCGGGCGTGCCCGCGACCCGGCGCTCACCCGCGGCCTGCTCGCGGAGGATCGCGATCTTCACCGCTCGGCGCTCAGCTCGCGATAATCCAGACCACCGCGGCCGCGACGATCGCGCACGCGACCGTTCCCCACTTCAGAAAGGCCATGACGCTGTTGTACGTCGACACATGCGCCTTCATATCACTCTGATCGGCCACGCACTGCTCCTGTTATTCGATCTGGCGGCAATCTAGCCTTCCGCCCCGGCCCGCTCAAGGGCGCGGCGCGAACCGGCGGACTCGGCAAGATAGCGCTCTAGTTCGGCGGCACGGTGAGCGGCGGTGTGGGCGCCGAGCACGCGGGCACGGGCCGCTGCACCGATTGCGGCCAGGTCGCTATCGAGGGCACGCACGACGTCCAACGTGGTGTCGGCGAGCACGATCTCTTCGCCGGGTGTCAGCACGTCCTCGATCCCGTTCCAGCGGTCCGAGACGATCGGCGTGCCGCATGCCGCCGCCTCGAATAACCGCACCGATGGTGACCAGCCCGCCGCGATCATGTCGGCGCGCGTCACGTTCAGCGTTGCGCGCGAGGCGCTATAGAAGGCGGCGTGCTCGGCCGGCGGCAGGTGCTCGATGCGCTCGACGTTCGCCGGCCAGTCGATGTCGACAGGATACTGCGGCCCCGCAACAGCGAACCGCCGTTCCGGGCAGGCGCGCGCGACATCGAGAAGCAGGCGGGTCAGCGTCGGCTGGCGATCGTCGCTGTAGGTGCCAAGATAGGAGAGATGCCACCTCTTCGGAACGTCGAGCGGCTGGTAGCGGGCGGGATCGACCGAGCAGTAGAGCGCGCGTGCCGCGGGCGAGCCGAAGTCGCGCTCCAGCCGGTCGAGCGTTGGCCCGCCGGTGAACGACAGGTACAGGTCGTAGCCGGGGATCACCTCGGCCGAGAGGTACTCGTAGTCCGCGCGCGCCAGCTTCGCGAGCGTGACGGGCGTGTCGATGTCGTAGAAGGCGGTGGTGCCGCGGGCGACGTCCTGCACCCAGCAACCGACGGCGACACCGTCGGGCACGTAGGAGCCGACCATCACCGCATCGGCGCCGGCGACCTCGCCCCGCCAGTCCTCCAGCGCGGCGAGATCGGGATAGTACTCCAGCCGGCACCAGTCCGGATCAATTAGGTCGCGGTGCGCGCCGGCGTACCAGGGCACTTCGCGCTCCAGGAACAGCACCTCGTGGCCGCGCTCGGTAAAGGCGGACAGCAGCGCGCGGAACGTGGTCGCGTGGCCGTTGCCCCACGACGACCCGAGGCTTAGGCCGAGGACGACGAGCTTCATGCCGCCTCCCGCGCCCGAGCCACATGCGCCTGGAATAGCGCGTGGACCTGTTCGCCCCGCAGGGCATAGGTGTGCTCGGCCAGCACGCGCGCGAGCGCCGCCCGGCCGATCGCTTCGGCCCGCTCGGGCGTCAGCGCGCGAAGATGCTCCGCCACGTCCTGCCCATCACGCGCGACCAGCACTTCGTGGTCGGGCTGCAGGAACTGCTCGATCCCTTCCCACGCATCGGTGATCAGGCACGCCGCCGCGCCCGCCGCCTCGAACACGCGCGTGGCCGGGGAGAAGCCGATGTGCGCCATCGAGTCGCGTGCGACGTTCAGCACCGCGCGCGGCGTGCAGTTGAAGGCGTTGTGCTCGGCCGTGTAGACGTGACCGCGGTGGCGGACGTTGGCGGGCATGTCCTTCGTCTCCCACCCGTTGCCGCCGATCAGGAACGACTGGTCGGCGAGCGCCGCGGCGGGCTTGAGGAAGAACTCCTCGACCCGTGCCTCGCGGTCGGGCAGGCGATTGCCGAGGAAGGCGAGGTCGCAGGCAAAGCGCTCGTCGCGCGGTACCGGGTGGTGAGTGTCGGGATCGAGCGCGTTGTAGACCGGCACGCAGCTCGCCGCGCCGAAACCCTGGTAGGCGTCGATCACCGGCGGCCCGCCGCCGTAGGTCAGGACATAGTCGAGCGCCGGCAGGGCCGCGAGCACCGGGTGCGACGCGTCGCCGCGCATTTCGTCCAGCGTCGCCGCCGCATCGACGTCCCAGAAGATCTTGAGTGCGCCCGGCCGCGCGCCGGCGACCACGCCCTCCAGCAGCTCGCGGTCGAACACGCCGACACCGTTTGCCTTGACGACGATGTCGGCACCGCCCGCTTCCGCCAGCACGGATCTCAGGCCTTCGTCGGTCGCCGGGTAGACGACCGACCGGCACCAGGCCGGCGGATCGATGTCGCGGTGCTGCTGCCGGTCAAACGCGTCGGGTTCGTAGAAGGTGATGTCGTAGCCGTGGCCCGCCAATGCCTTGAGGATGCCGCGGTAGTAGGTCGCCGCGCCGTTCCAGTAGGACGACAGCAGGCTGGAGCCGTAAAAGGCTATTTTCATGAAGCGTCCTTGGTGAGCGCAGGATTGAGCGTGGCGACGATCGCCAGCAGTTCGTCGACGCGGTGCGCGCAGCTGTGCCGGGCGTGGATCGTCTCCAGTCCGCTCGCGACCAGCGCCACGCGCAGGTCGGCGTCGTTCGCCAGATCGCGCAGGTGCCGCGTCATCGCAGCGCCGTCGGGCGCGACCAGGTAGTCGGTGCCGGGCCGGAACAGGCCTTCCGCATCATCCCACGGCGCGGAAACGAGCGGGATGCCGCAGGACAGCGCCTCGAACACGCGTATGGTCGGAATGCCGGGCAGGATCGTCGTGTAATAGCGCCGCGGCACATGGACGGTGGCGAGGTGGCGCGCGAAGATGCCCGGAGCGGCGGCATTCGGCGCCCAGCCGTGATAGCGCGCGCCGTGCCGGGCGAGCATCGCCTTTGCCTCGTCCGGGTAGCGGACGCCGTAGATGTCGAGGCCCAAGGCAGCTTCGGCTGCGGGGCGGAGCAGATAATCCTCGATCTCGCGAGTGCGCTCGCCATCGCCCCAGTTGCCGATCCACACCAGCCCGGCGCGCTCGCCTTCCTCGCTCGGCGGATGGAAGCGGCGCAGGTCGGCGGCCTCGTGCCAGGTCCAGACCCGACCCTCCCAGCCCCAGTCGCGGTACACCGCCGACAGCGTCTCGCCGAATGCCAGCACGCCGTTGTACGCGGAAAGATCGAACGCCTGCATCTCGTGCGGGGCGCTGACCGCGCGGTGATGCGTGTCGTGGAACAGCAGCAGGAAGCGCCCGCCCAGCGCGCGTACCCGGCCAGCAGCGGCAACCAGCGCAGGGTCATTCCACTCGTGCACGATCACCAGCTCGGCATCGCCGATCAGGTCGGCGACATCGGCATCGGCCTCGAACTCGGTTGAGGACAGCTCAGGGTAAGCAGTGCGGTAGGCGTCCAGCCCAGCGTCGCCGTGGTCGCCGGTCAGGTTGGCGAGACTCCATGCGCCCGCGGGCTCAAAGGCGCGCACGTCGTGCCCGCGCGCGAGGAGCTCGCTCAGCACGCCGCGGACAAAGTGCGCGTTGCCGTGGTTCCAGCACGAGGCGAGGCTGTGGGTGAAGTACGCGATCTTCATGCCGCCCGCCCCGCTGGCTGCCGCTCCGTGAGTGCGCGCCGGTACAGCGCCATCATCCCCTCCGCCATGGCCGCCGCCGTGTAGCGCCGGGCATGCGCGCGCGCCGCGTCGCCCAGCCGGTCGCGCAGACCGGCGTCGTCGAGCAGCATCGTAACGGCTCGCGCATAGCCGTTCGCGTCGTCCGCGCCCACGAACACCGCCGCCCCCTCCCACAGCTCGCGGAAGCCCGGCTGGTCGGCGAGCACCAGCGGGCACCCCGCCGCCGCCGCCTCCAGCACCGCGAGCCCGAACGGCTCAAACACCGCCGCCGACACGAAGATCGGCCGCGCGGCGAGCTCGGCGGCGAGGTTCGCCTCATCGATCACGCCGAGCAGCTGCAGGTGCGCCGGCGCGACCGTCTCGCCGTGCGGCCCGCTAACCGGCCCCGCCGCGAGAAACGGTACGGGCAGCAGCGCCGCCACCGCGTCGAGCAGGTCGGTGCGCTTGACCCGGTCCCAAAGCCGCCCGGCGGTGAACGCCCGATCGCTCGTCCGCGCGGCCGGCGACGCGACCAGTGCGCGGCGGCCGTTGTGAACCACGGCGGGCACGCGCGGCAGGCCGTAATGGCGCGCGACGATCCGCGCGTAGGCGGCGGTCGGCGCGACCACCAGGTCGGCGGCGCGCAGACCCTCGCCGGTCAGCCGCCGATGCCAGTCGAAGCTCGCCGGCAGCTGCTCGCCGGGGTACGCCGCCGCCCACCAGCTGGTGACGCAACCGTGCGCCGCCGCGATCACCGGCACATCTGCGCCCGCCGCAGCGGCAAGGCTCGGCATGTTGACCTGGAGGAGGTCGGCCCCGCTCTCCGCCGCGAGCGCGGCAATCGTCGTACCCGCCGCCAGCACCGGGCCGGGCGTGTCGACGAGCCAGTCGAGCGGCAGGCCCGTCTCGACCAGCGTCACGCCGGCGGCGCCTGCGTCGCTGCGCTGATGCGCGCTCGGTGCCGGACCCATGTGAGCGAGCGTCGTCGCGACACCGTGGGCGCCGAGCGCCTGCGCGAGGTCGAGCGCGTACTGCCACACGCCTCCCACCGAATCCGCGGTCAGCAGCAGTCGCATCGCCGTGCCCGCGCTCACAGCGCCGCGGCGCGACGGACCGGCTGCTCGACGACTGGCGCCAGGCTGAGCCCACGCTCTGCGGCGAGCCAGCCGGCGAGCTGCGCGACACCGTCGCGCCAGGCGACCTTCGGCTTCAGGCCGAGCGCCGCCTCGGCCGCGCGCGTATCCGCGACGAAGTAGCGCTGGTCGCCCGCGCGCCAGTCGGAAAAGTGAACGTCCACGTCGCGACCGGTCAGCGTGCCGATGTGGTCGAGCAGCACGCGCAGCGAGACCGCGTTCGCCGGCCCGCCGCCGAGATTGAGCGCGCGCCCCGCGACCGCATCGATGTTGCGCCACGCTGACAGGTACGCGTCGACCGCGTTCGACACGTCCAGGATGTCGCGGACCTGGTGCCCGTCGCCGTAGAGCGTGATCGCCTCTCCCGTCAGCGCGCGGATCAGGAAGTGCGCGACCCAGCCCTGATCCTCCGTCCCCATCTGGCGCTGGCCGTAAATGCAGCTCATCCGCAGCACGGTCGCGGGCACGCCGTAGCTGCGCGCGTAATCCAGCACATACTGGTCGGCCGCGCCCTTGGAGCAACCATAGGGCGTGTGGAAGTCGAGCGGCCGGTCCTCGCCGATGCCGTGCGCCGCGATCTCCAGCTCAGCGGGCACATAGCCCTGAAGTCCGCGTACGAAGGTGAGGTCGGTGAGGTCGCCGTAGACCTTGTTGGTCGACGCGAACACGACCGGGACGCGCCGACCGGTCGAGCGCACCGCCTCCAGCAGGTCGAAGGTCGCGGCAATGTTGATCTCGAAATCGTCGCGCGGATTGTCGAGGCTGGTGGTCACCGCGACCTGCGCCGCCATGTGGAACACCGCGTCGGCTTCCCCGACGGCGCGCGTCAGGGCGTCGCGGTCGCGAATGTCGGCGATCACCGGCGTGATCCGCGCGCCGTGCCGCTCCTGCAGCCACTGGAGGTTGCGCTCGACTCCCGGCCGCGACAGCGCGTCATAGACGACCACGTCGCGGCCCTGCGCCGCGAGCGTGTCCGCCAGGTTCGACCCGATGAATCCCGCGCCGCCGGTGACGAGGATCGGCGCGCCGCTCAAGCGACCAGCCCCCGGCGCTCGAGCTCGGCGCGCGCCTTGCTGACGTTGTCCGTCGCTGTCTGTTGCCCGACCCACTCAGCAAGCTCGGCGAGCCCCGCGACGAAGTCCTGCCGTGCGGTGAAGCCGAGCCGCTCGGCGGCGAGCGCGGTGTCGCAGAAGCAGTGGCGGATGTCGCCGATCCGCGCCTTGCCGACGATCTCCGGCGCGATCTCGTTCTTGTTCATCGCCTGCGCCAGCGCCTCGGCAACCTGGGTCACCGAGCGGTCCTGGCCGGAGCCGATGTTGAAGGTCTGCCCGACCGCCTCGGGCAGCACCAGCGCGTCGGCGAAGGCGCGGGCGACGTCCGTCACATGGACGAAGTCGCGGCGCTGCTCCCCGTCCTCAAAGATCATCGGCTGCTGCCCGTTCAGCAGGCGCGAGGCGAAGATCGCCAGCACGCCGGTGTACGGGTTGGAAAGCGCCTGGCCGGGGCCGTAGACGTTGAACAGCCGCAGGCAGACACTCTCGATGCCGTACGGCGCGCCCATGATGTGGGTGGTGCGCTCCTGCACGTACTTGTTGAGTGCGTAGATCGACGCGAGGCTCGGGCGCTTCCACTCGGGCGTGGCGATCGGCTTCAGAACGCGGCCCTGCGCATCGACAGGATCCCACTGCTGCTGCCCGTCGCGGACGATACCGCGCTCGGCATTCTCCACCAGGATGCCGTCGGCGTCGGCGTACAGCCCCTCGCCGTATATGCTCATCGACGATGCGGTGACGACGCGGCGCACCGGATGGTCGATCAGCCGCTCAAAGAGCACGGCGGTGCCGACGTCGTTGACGCTGGTATAGCGCTCGACCTCGTACATCGACTGGCCGACGCCGACTTCGGCGGCCAGGTTGATGACGCTGTCCACGCCCTTCAGCGCGCGGGCGACCGCGTCGCCATCGCGGATGTCGGCGTGGATCAGTTCGGCGTCGCTCGCCAGATCGGCGGGGCGACCACCATCGCCGTGAACCTGCGGGATCAGCGCGTCGAGCACGCGGACCTTGTTGCCGCGGGCCAGCAGTTCGCGCGTCACGAACCGTCCGATGAACCCGGCTCCTCCCGTGACCAGTACTGTTTCGCTCACGCTCTTCCCCCCGCGTCGATCGTCATCATTGCCCCTTTTACTGCCAAACCGTTGCAATAGGGCGCTCGTTACGCTCCGGTTCCGAACGTCCAATGCTTCTTCTTCATCTTTGTTCCGGCGTGCGGCAAGCGGTCAAGCTATATAGCTTGCTCGCAAATGGCTAGAGCGGCGGCATGACCATGATTCTGCTCGCCCGGCACGGCAACCACGCGGAGGTCGGACGCGTGCTGAGCGGCCGTTCGGAGATCGCATTGGATGCGCGCGGTCGCGCCGAGGCCGCCGCGCTTGCGCGGTGGATCGGCGCGCGTCCGCTCGCCGCGGTCCACGCGAGCCCGCGCCGCCGAACCCGGGAGACCGCCGCCGCGCTGGGACGTCCGGTCATCACCGCGCCGGCGCTTGACGAGATCGAGTTCGGCGATTTCACGGGACGGAGTTTCGCAGCGCTGGAAAGCGACACTGACTGGCACCGCTGGAATGCCGAGCGCGAAACCGCGCGCTGCCCCGGCGGCGAAACGATGGGGGAGGCGGCCGCCCGCGCGCTCGATTACCTGTGGACGCTACCGGACACGGGATCGCCCGTCCTGTGCGTGACGCACTGCGACGTGATCCGCGGGATCGTCGCGCAACTGCTCGGCCTGCCGTTCGCCCGCATGTTCCAGATCGGCTGCGATCCCGGGTCGGTCAGCACGGTCGTACTCGCGCCGGGTGACACGCGCATCGTCGCGATCAACGAGCGGCCTCAGGTCTGAACGGACCTGCTTCACGACTGTCGACCAATCGCCGGACGTCGGCTGCGCATAGAGCCGGACCGACGGGTACCAAGGGCTGGTGCGCGCCTCAGGGTTCCAGCGCCAGTCGCACTCGTGCTTGAGCAGCACCCAGGTCGGTACCCCGAGAGCGCCGGCGAGATGCGCGATCACCGTGTCCACGGTAACGACGAGCGCCGATCCCGCGATCAGCGCCGCCGTGTCCGCCAGGGCGCCTGGACAGCCGTCGGGATTGAGGACCGGGAGCGTCGTCGCCTCCGGCCGCAGCACGATGCAGGGCCGCTTCGCGCAGAGCGGCGCGAGCAGCTCGGCTGGTACGGCACGGTCCGGGTCCCATGCGCTGGTCAGGTGATTGAGGCCGAGCGTGCCGAGCGGCAACGCTACCGGCTCGGCGCGCAGATACGGGATTGCGACCGCGTCCGGAGCTGCCGCCAGCGCCCAGCCGAGCTCCATCACCTCGACGTCGCAGTCGGCGGGCGGCAGTGGTCGTGCGACGTCGAACGGGACGATCATCGCTCCCGCGGCTATTGGAGCAAGCAATTCCAGAAGCGGTTCCTGCACCTCCAACGTGACGGACCGCGCCCGCTGCAGCAGCAGCGGCAGGTAACGTGCGAACATGATGGTGTCGCCGAGTCCGTGATAGCAGCGCACCAGCACGTCGCGCCCGTCCACCGGCGTTCCGTCCCAAACCCAGCGCTGGTGGTATGGCCGGCGCGGGTCGTCTCGGGTTGTGGGATCGCGCTCGGCCAGCGAGCACGACTGGATCGCCCACGCGTCGGTCCACCGCTCGGCGCGCATCGCCGCCGTCCACGCCGCCATTCCGTCCATCAGTTGCGCAAATCCATGCTCGTGCCGGTGGTTCCCCTGCCGAACCCTGCCCACTACGGCGGAACGGCGCCAGCGTCCGATCGTTCGCGTAACGACTTTGCGTGGAAGGTATTGGATGAGCGCCGCGGATTTGATCAGCAAGGATGACCTGCGCGCACGCATCGACGCGCTCGGCCCCTGGTTCCACAACATTGATCTCGGCGGCATCCGGACCGCGCCCGATCACTTTCTGGGCGACTATCCGTCCTTCAAGTACCAGCAGTTCGCTCACGTCATCCCGACCGATCTAACCGGCAAGTCGGTGCTCGATATCGGCTGCAATGCCGGCTTCTACTCGGTCGAGATGGCGAAGCGCGGCGCGGTGCGGGTCGTTGGGATCGACAGCGATGAGCGCTATCTCGCCCAGGCGCGGCTCGCGAGCGAAGTACTCGGCTTCAACCAGCTCGAGTTCCGCAACCTGTCGGTCTACGACGTCGGCGCGCTCGGCGAGAAGTTCGACCTCGTGATCTTCATGGGCGTGCTCTACCACCTGCGCCACCCGCTGCTCGCGCTGGACCTGATCCGCGAGCATGTCGCGGGCGATCTCCTGCTGTTCCAGACGATGCAGCAGGGCGCGCTCGAGCCGTACGAGGCGCCGGAGAACCACCCCTTCTTCGTGCCCGGCACGCTGACGCCGCCGCCGATGTTCGACGATCACGCCTTTCCCAAGCTGCACTTCATCGAGCAGCGCTTCGCCGACGACTGGACCAACTGGTGGGCGCCCAACGCCGCCGCCAGCGCCGCGATGCTCCGCTCCGCCGGGTTCCGGATCGAGGCGCAGCCAGAGCCGGAGGTATATCTTTGTTCGGTAACCGATTTACCCTACGGACGCTTCGGACCGAACGCCGTCTATCCGGCGCGGGGCAGCACTGAGACAGGGGATGCGCGTTGATCGAAGCGGCGATGATCTGGAACGAGCCGAACAACAAGTCGCACTGGGACCCCGATCTCGATCCTGACTGGAGCATCTACGCCGACACGGTGATCCGCGCCGGCGCATCGATCCACGCCATCAATCCCGCGATCACGCGCGTGCTGGGCGGCATGTCGCCGATCGATCCCCTGTGGGTGAACCGCCTGCGTGGGCACGGCGCGCTTGATGCCGTCGACGTGGTTGCGGTGCACGGCTTCCCGCTCGACTGGAATTTGTGGTCGATCCACGCCTGGCCGGACAAGATCGCGGAGATCGAGGCGGCCGTGCCGGACAAGCCGGTGTGGGTGACGGAAGTCGGCGTCGGCTCGTTCGGGGCAGAGGAGGTGCAGGTGTTCGGCGTCAAGCGCACCGCCGAGCTGCTGATCGGGCGGGTGCCGCAGATCTTCTGGTACTCGCTGTTCGATCTGCCGCAGGAATGGGGCGCGACCACCCGCCACCGCGAGGCGGAAGGATCGAGCTACTACCGCCACTTCTACATGGGGCTGATCCGCGCCGACGGCACCCCCAAGCCGGGTCTCGAGGAATATGCCAAGGTCGCGGGCGAGATGGGGCTGATGCAGTGGTTCCACTACCAGGACCCGCGGCTGGACGATGCGGTCGCCTGGATGAAGCGGCTTGGCACCCGCAAGCTGCGCACCGGCCTCAGCTGGGCGGACAGCTTCCGCCCGAACGCGCGCGACTGGTTCGACCGGCAGATGGACGCGCTGGCCGACTTCGACGTCACCGTGACCTTCTGCTTCACGCCCGAGCATCTCGGCGTTCAGCCGCATCACACCAGCCCGGCGCGCGACCCGCAGCAGTTCGCCGACTTCTGCGCGGAAATGATCGATCGCTACGCCCCCGCGTCGCCCGCGACGATGGAGGTTGCGCGCGGCGCCCCGCTTGCGGCAAACGGCTAATACCGCTCGCACCCTTCTTCTCCGCGAAAGTCCCCATGTCCGCTTGTACCGTCCCGGGCGCGTGCTGATGCGCGCCGCCGTCCTCTCCGCGCCCGGCACCATCACCATCGCCGACGTGCCCGCGCCCGAGCCCGCCGCCGACGAGGTCCGCATCCGCCTGGAAGGGTGCGGCGTCTGCGCGTCGAACCTGGAGCCCTGGGCCGGGCTCGACTGGATGACCTACCCGGGTGACGCCGGCGGTCTGGGCCATGAGGGCTGGGGCGTGATCGACGCGGTCGGCGCCGAGATCGACGACCTCACCCCCGGCGACCGGGTGGCGGCGCTGTCTTACCGCAGCTTCGCAGACGCCGACGTCGCCAAGGCGTCGATGGTCGCGAAATTGCCGCCCCAACTAGACGGCCAGCCCTTCCCCGGCGAACCGCTCGGCTGCGCCTTCAACATCTTTCGTCGTTCGGACATCCAGCCCGGTCAGACCGTCGCGATCATTGGCATCGGCTTCCTGGGCGCGGTGCTGACCAGGCTCGCGACCGACGCGGGTGCCCGCGTGATCGCCATCTCGCGCCGGCAGGAATCGCTCGATCTCGCCCGCCATTACGGCGCGGCCGAGACGATCCCGATGCACGATCACTATGCCATCATCGACCAGGTCAAGGCGCTGACCGACGGCGCCATGTGCGAGCGCGTGATCGAGGCGGTCGGCAAGCAGTGGCCGCTCGACCTCGCCGGCGAGCTGATCGCGTTCGGCGGCCGGCTGGTGATCGCCGGCTACCACCAGGACGGCCCGCGCCAGGTTTCCATGCAGAACTGGAACTGGAAGGGCATCGACGTCGTCAACGCGCACGAGCGCGACGCAGAGGTGCAGTTGCGCGGCGTGCAGGAAGCGATAGACGCGGTCGCGAGCGGGAGGCTCGACCCCGCGCCGCTCTACACGCACCGCTACACGCTCGACCAGCTGGGCGAAGCGCTCGATGCGACCCGCGACAAGCCGGAAGGTTTCGTCAAGGCATTGGTGATGCTGTCGTGAAGCCGCGCGTCGGGTTCCTGGGCGTCGGCTGGATCGGGCGCCACCGGATGGAGGCGATGCTCGCGACCGGGGCTGTGGAGGCGGCGGCGATCGCCGATCCGTCACCGACCTGCATCAAGGAAGCGTCCGGCTACGCGCCTGCCGTGCAGGTCGTCGACGATCTCGACGCCATGCTCGCGCTCGACCTCGACGGGATCGTCATCGCGACCCCATCGGCAATGCACGCGGAGCAGTCGATCCGCGCGCTCGATGCCGGCGTCGCGGTGTTCTGCCAGAAGCCGCTCGGCCGGACCGCTGCGGAGGTGAACGCGGTGATCGCCGCGGCCGAGCGCGCCGACCAGCTGCTCGGCGTCGACCTGTCCTATCGGCACACGGCGGGGACGCAGGCGATCGCCGAGCTGATCCGCGGCGGCACGCTCGGGCGTATCTTCGCCGTCGATTTGACCTTCCACAACGCCTACGGCCCCGACAAGCCGTGGTTCTACGACCCGGCGCAGGCCGGCGGCGGCTGCGTGATCGACCTCGGCGTTCACCTGGTCGACCTGGCGCTCTGGGCGCTCGACTTCCCGGCCGTGAGCGACGTCTCGGCCGCGCTGTTCGCAAACGGCGCGCCGCTCGGCGCAGACGCAGTTGAGGATTACGCCAGCGCCCGCTTCCGCGCCGGCGAGGCAGACGTGCGGCTCGCCTGCTCCTGGCGATTGAATGCCGGGCAGGACGCGGTAATAGCGGCCGACTTCTACGGCACGGGCGGCGGCGCGTCGCTCCGCAACGTCGACGGCAGTTTCTACGATTTCAGCGCGCAGCATTTCGCGGGCACCAGCGCGACCGCGCTGACCAGCGGCCCGGATGCCTGGGGCGGCCGCGCCGCGGCGGCGTGGGCGGAGCAACTCGCCCGCTCGACCGCGTTCGATTCCGCCGCACGCTGGTTCGCCGCCTCGGCCGAGGTGCTCGACCGTATCTACGGGCGCTGAGCATGGGCGAACAGCGCCGCGTCGGCGTCCTCACCTTTCACCGCTGCATCAACTATGGCTCCTACTGGCAGGCGCGCTGCTTGACGGAGGGGTTGCGCGCCCGCGGGTTTGACGCGGTGCTGCTTGATCATCACAGCCGCCGCGTCGCCGCCGCTGAGTTGCGCTGCGCGTTCCAGCCGCAGCTGCCGCGCCGCACCGCGCCGAGTGATCTCGCGGCGTTCGGGCGCAAGACCCGCGCCTTCGTCGCGGCGATCGACGCGCTGCCGCTCTCGCGCGCCTTCCCGCTAGACGATCCGGCCGCGATGGACCCGGTCGACACGGTCGTGGTCGGCAGCGACGAGGTATGGAACTTTGCGCACCCCTGGTACGCGGGCGAGCGGGTGTTCTTCGGCGACGGCCTGCGTACCGATCGCCTGATCAGCTACGCCGCCAGCTTCGGCAACCACGACGCGGACGGCGGCATGGGCGCGGACTGGGCCGAGCGCCTGCGGAACTTCGATGCGATCGCCGTGCGCGACGCCAATGCCGAGCGACTGGTGACCGAAGCGCTGGGGGAGGTGCCCACGCTGGTGCTCGATCCCTGCCTTCAGTTCCCGGAGGTGATCGCGGCCGAGGCGCCGAAGACGTCCGGCGACTACGCCGTCGTCTACGGCCACAATTTTCCGGACTGGTTCGAGATGCGCGTTCGCGGCTGGGCCGACCGGACCGGCACGCGCCTCGTCTCGATTGGCTATCGCACTGACTGGGCCGACGAGCAGCAGCTCGACGTCGGGCCGATCGAGTTTGCCCGGATGATGGCGGGCGCGCGCGCGGTTGCGACCAACTTCTTCCACGGCTGCGTCTTTGCGCTCGTGAACGGCACGCCGTTCGTCTGCGCCTCCACGCCCTATCGCCGCAACAAGCTGCGCGACCTCACCGCCAAGCTGGACGCGGGTGCGCACCTGCTCGACGAAGCCACCGCCGACGACGCGTACGACGCGCTGATCGGCGAGCCGCTCGCTCCCGCAATCGGGCAGCGTATCGCCGCGCTGCGCGTCCAATCCGCCGCCTATTTGGACCGGGCGCTTGGCTGATCCGGTCGCGCTGTCCCCGCGCGACGTTACCCGCTCAGGGCTCTGCATCGGCTGCGGCAGCTGCGCCGCGCGTCCTGATGGCCGCATGGAATGGGACAGCTACGGGCAGCGCAAGCCCGCGGGCGCGCGCCAGTCGGAACGCACTGAGGCGTTCGCGCAGACCTGCCCGTTCAGTCCCCACGCCTCCGACGAGAGCGCGATCGCCGACGCCCGCTTCCCGGCGGCGCCGCACGCCGACGAGCGGCTCGGCCGGTTCGAGGCGGCGTTCGTCGGTCACGTTGCCGAAGGCGACTTTCGCGCGATCGGCAGCTCGGGCGGCATGGTCAGCTGGGTCGCGGCCGAGCTGCTCCGCACCGGACAAATCGACGGCGTCGCGCACGTCGTCCCAACCGTGCCCACCGACCGCGACGGGCGGCTGTTCCGCTACCGCATCTCGCGCAGCGCCGGCGAGATCGCGGAAGGATCCAAGTCGCGCTACTACCCCGTCGACTTAGCCGACGTGCTCCAGGAGATCCGCGCGACACCGGGACGCTACGCAATCGTCGGGATACCCTGCTTCATCAAGGCGGTGCACCTACTGCGCGCCACTGACCCGGTGATCGCCGAGCGGGTCACCCACACGCTCGGGCTGTTCTGCGGCCACATGAAGAGCGCGGCGTTCGTCGACAGCTTCGCCTGGCAGCTGGATGCGCCGCGGGCCGACGTCCGCGCGGTGGAGTACCGCCGCAAGGACCCGGACCGCCCCGCCAACTGGTACACGGCGCACCTCTCCCTCGCCGACGGCACCGCGCGCTGGCAGGACTGGTGGCACCTGGCCGACGGCGACTGGGGTGCGGGCTTCTTCCAGAACAGCGCCTGCAACTGGTGCGACGACGTGGTCGCGGAAACCGCCGACGTGTCGTTCGGCGATGCCTGGGTCGAGCCCTACTCGTCCGACGGGCGCGGCACCAATGTCGCGGTCGTCCGCTCGCCCGCGCTCGCGGCCGCGGTGCGCGCGGCGATCGGCGACGGCCGGCTCGCGCTCACCGAAGTCGACGCCGCCTTCATCGCCGGCACGCAGGAAGCCGGCTTTCGTCAGCGCCGCCAGGGCCTCGCCTACCGTCTCACCTGGTGGAAACGGGGCATACGGCCGCGGAAGCGCGTGGCGCCGTCCGCCGCCGGGATCGGCTGGCGGCGCAAGCTCGTCTACCGGCTGCGCTACGGCATCGCGGCGTGGAGCCACCGCCTGGCGCTCGCTGCACGCATCCTCGGCGTGCCCGCGCTCTACACCGGCTGGGCCCGCACCAGCCTGCGCCTGTACGAGGCGCTGACTTATCACCGCTGGCGGCTGGGCGCGTGGATCGCGCGGGTTGAAGGCAAGAAGCACAGCTAGCCGTCATGCCAGTGCAGGCTGGCATCCATGTCTGTCCCGACTGGCGGTGCCGTATCGAACGATCGCAACAGACATTGACCCAGCCTTCGCCGGAGTGACGGGAAGGTGCCGGGTCAAGTCCGGGGTGAGGGGAAGTTGGGCGCTTGCTCCGCTCCCTCACTCGTCCATACTCTGCCGCATGACGCTCACCCGCCGCTGGTTTGCCAATCCCCTTTGGCAGCGTGTCATCGGCGGCCTCGCGCTCGGAGTCCTCATCGGCGTGTTCGCCCCCACGGCGGCGCCTTACCTGGCCGTGTTCGGCGAGCTGTTCGTCCGCGCGATCCGGATGCTGGTCGTGCCCGTCGTGCTGGTCACGATCGCCGCGGGGATCACGGCACTCGGCGACGTCCGCCGGCTGGGCAGCGTGGGCGCGCGAACGGTTGCGCTGTTCGCGTTCACCACGCTTGTCGCGGTCGCGGTCGGCATAGCGGCGGGGCTGCTACTCCGCCCAGGCGAAGGCGCGGCACTCGCCGGCGTCGCCCCGCACGCGCTCGGACCGGCGGTGACGCCCTACCAGCAACTCGTCGGCATCGTGCCCGTCAACATTGTGGAGGCACTGGCGAAGGGCGACATGCTCGCGATCATCTTCACCGCCGTCCTGCTCGGCATCGGCACCCTCGCCGCCGGAGAGGCGGGACGCCCGGTCGCCGACCTGCTCGCCGGCCTGTCGGCGGTGCTGTTCCGCATCGTCGGGATCGTGATGGAGTTCACGCCGATCGGCGTGCTCGCGCTGATCGCCAATGCAATCGCGACGGCCGGCCTGGGCGTCTTCACCAACATCGGCTGGCTCGCGCTCTGCGTCGTCATCGGCTCGCTCGCGCAGATGGCGCTGGTTCACGCCCCCCTGCTCCGTGCCGTCGCGCGAATAGGACCAGTGCGCTTCTACCGCGGGATCGTGGAGGCGCTCGCCGTCGCCTTCTCCACCGCGTCCTCGTCCGCGACGCTCCCCGTTGCGCTCAGGGTCGCGCAGACCCGGCTCGGCCTCGACCGCGCGGTCGCCTCCACCGTGCTGCCGCTCGGGGCGAGCATCGGCAAGGACGGCACGGCAATGTACGTCGGGCTGCTCGGCCAGTTCGCGCTCCAGGCGCTCGGCGTCGTGCCCGACGGCGCGATGCTCGCGACCATGCTGGTGACCGGCGCACTTGCCGCTTTCGGCACCGCGCCCGTGCCCTCCGCGTCCCTGTTCATGCTCGCGGCGATGCTCGGCGCAGTCGGCGTGTCGGCGGAGGGCACCGCGCTCGTCGTCGGCCTGGTGCTACCCTTCGACCGGCTGCTCGACATGACCCGCACCGTGCCGAGCGCGAGCGCCAACCTGACCGTTGCCGCCTGCGTCGATCGACTGCAACGTCCGCAACAGCGTGACGAGCAGCCCGCCGGCGATCAGCAGGTAGAGCCCGAGCCCGCTCCACGCTGACCATCCCCACCATTCGTTCGGCAAGGTGCGCAAGTATCCGCCAGCGAAGCGCCCCACGATCACGTCGCTCCACAGCGGAAAGGCACCGGTGCCGCCGCTCGTCACCTCCGCCGCCGCGATCACCAGGTTGACCGCGATCGACAGCGTGAGCAGCGCCACCGTCAGCACCCGCCACTCGGTCGCGCGAAACGCCTGCCAGGCGGGGGCGAGGCCGACCGCGAGAAAGGCGAGCGCGGGCACCGCGTGGCGCGCGCCGGTCGAGTTGCCGCCGTCCCAGTAGACATAGGCGGCGTTGTACGCGATCGCGGCGACCGCCCCCGCCAGCGCCATGACGCCGACGTCGCGGGTTGCCGGGGCCCGGATCAGCCGTGCGATCCCGACGAGCGCGGTCAGCATGACCGGCGCCACCCACACCAGCCCCCGCCGCGTGCCGAGCGTCACCTCCCACAGCACGTCTGGACGCGGGTAGGTCAGCCCGAACAGCCCCTGGCGCATCCCGTCCCAGCCGACCACGCCCTGGTAGCCGAGCCGAAAGGGCGCACCGTGCGCCAGCCAGTTGTAGCCGAGCAGCACCGCGCCCGCGAGCAGCGCCGGCGCCACCGCGGCACCGATCGCGCGGGCCCGGACGGGGGGCGGAAAGCGCCACAGTCGCACAAGCGCCCAGCCGCCGATCACCGCACCCCCGATCGCCGCAGGATATTCGATCACAACTGCCCAGCCGAGCGCTGCTCCGGCCACGGCGGCCAGGCCCACGCGCGATTCGGTTCCTTCCGTCCCCCGCCACACCGCCCAGATCGCGACAACGAACAGTGCCGCGACCGGAGCGTGCCCGAACAGCGTCGTCGACCAGCCCCACATCGGCGATCCGAGCGCAAAGCCGAGGCTCGCGAAGACGCCCGCCGCCGCAGAGCCGCCGAGGGCGGTACCCAGATCGAACAGCAGCACCGCCGCGGCCGCGGTCAGCAGCGCCGCGCCGGTCATGGTGGCGAGCTTCAGGCGCAGGCGGAGGAAGCGGTCGGCGGCCGGATCATAGGGGGAAAAGGACAGATCGGCGGATCGCATGCCGCTCGTGGCCTCCGCCGCCCAGACCGCCGGCAGCGCCATCAGCGTCGTACCCGGAGCCTTGTCGGAGTAGAAATGGTCGCCGAACTGCGCCTTGTCGATGGTCAGCGGGGCGAAGCGGTCGATCCGCGCGCTGCCATCCTCCGCGATGGTGATGGCAGCGAACAGCCGCGTCGCGTTGTTCGCGTTCCACTCCCACGATCCGAACCACGCGCACGACAGCCACACCAGCACCAGGATCAGCCCGGCCACCCGGCCGGGCCGCGCTGCCTCGCTCACCCGAACAGCCAGTGGCCAAGCAGCCGATTGAAGGGGAAGGTGAAGAAGCCGGCGATCAGCAGCGCTCCCGTGACCATGCCCCGCACGGCCGCGCGGTGCCCCGCGACGTTGTGCCGCCGCGCGTGCCACCACAGCAGCGGCACCTGCACCAGCGTCCAGAGTGAAAGCAGGTGGATCCAGCTCCAGGAGCCGTTCACCGTGTGGATGCGGAACGACAAGAGCGCGGTTGCGATCATCGCCGCGACCCAGACCGTCCCGAGCACCCGGTGCGACCGATCACCGCGGCGCCGCAGCATCAGTGGCACGGTGAGCACTAATGCAACAACGATCGTCGCGATGTGTGGCCAAATCGCCGCGGGCACCTGCCCCCATTCGGCGCGGCCGCGCAGCAAGGCGGCGAGGACGAACACCAGCAGCACGCCGGCCCCGATGCCGAGCAGCCGCTCGAACCGGTCGGGCGCGAGCGACACGCGCCGCGCCGGTGCGATCGTCGGTTCCGCCAGTGTCGCCATGCGCGTTCCCCCCGAACAGCCCGGATGCCACGCTATCGCGGTGCCGAAGGGCGCGCAACGAGTCGCTTCACTGCGGCGACCAGACCGTCACCTCGCTTCCGAAGATGACCGGCCGAGGCAGGCCGAAGATGAAGTAGGGGCTGAGCAGCGGCGGCGCGCCCGCGGCATCGAGCCGCCCCTGCTGGTCCGCGTCGAGTGCAATGTCGAGCGCGGCGACGTTCTCGTGGAGCTGCTCTGCCCGGCTCGCGCCGACCAGCACCGACGACACGCCGGGTCGACCTGCGACCCAGGCGAGCGCGACCTGCGCCATGGGCCGCCCGAGCTCCGCCGCCACCGCGCGCAGCACGTCGACCACGTCGAAGTTCGCTTCCGTGAAAAGCATGCCCCCGAACGGATTGTCGCCATTCAGCCGCCCGTCGCTGCCGCCCGTCGGCGTCTCGCCCGCCGCATCGGGGACGCCGCCCGCCGGTCCTGCATCGCGCAGCTTCTCGCGCCCGTACTTGCCCGTCAGCAGCCCGGCCGCGAGCGGGCTCCACGGCACCAGCCCGAGCCCGAGCGCCTGCCCCGCCGGCACCACGTCGAGCTCGACCCCGCGATCGAGCAGGTTGTAGCTGTACTGCAATCCGATCGGCGCGGGCAGGCCGTGCGCCTGCGCCAGCGTCGCGACCTGTGCGACATACCAGGCAGGCGCGTTGGAGAAGCCGTAGTAGAGGATGTCGCCCCGTGCGACCGCGTCGGTCAGCGCCCGCAGCACCTCCTCGACCGGCGTTGTCCGGTCCCAGACGTGACCCCAGAACAGGTCGATCCGATCGGTGCCGAGCCGCCGCAGCGATCCTTCGATGCCGTCCCGGATGTTGCGCGCGCTGTTGCCGCCCGCGAGCGGATTGCCGGGCGTGCGCGCGAAGCCCGCCTTGGTCGCGATCACCAGCCGGTCGCGGAGCCCGCGCGCCGCGACGAACCGGCCGAGCATGGTCTCGCTATCGCCGCCGGAGTAGACATCGGCCGTGTCGATGAAGTTGCCGCCGGCATCGACATAGGCGTCGAAGATGGTGCGCGAGGTCGCCTCGTCCGCGCCCCAGCGTCCCGCGCCGAACGTCATGGTGCCGAGCGCGAGCGGGCTGACGGCGAGCCCGGAGCGGCCGAGCGTGCGATAGTGGGTGAGGTCCATTGCTGTATCTCCTGCGTGACTGCGCCCGAGATAGCGGTGCCGGTCCAACCCGATTAGGACGGGATTTCCGCAAGGGCTTGTGAGTAGGATGCAGCAATGAGACGGGGCGATCTGGATGACCTGGCGGCGTTCGCGGCCGTCGCCCGCGCGCGCAGCTTCACCCGCGCCGCCGCCGAGCTCGGGCTTTCCCCTTCGGCGCTCAGCCATGCGATGCGCGCGCTGGAACAGCGGCTCGGCGTCCGCCTGCTCGCGCGCACCACACGCAGCGTCGCACCGACGACGGCGGGGGAGCGGCTGCTGCAGTCGCTGGGGCCGGCGCTCGCGCAGGTGGCGCAGGGACTTGCCGGACTGGCCGACTGGCGCGGCGCCCCGTCGGGCACGCTGCGGCTGACCACCTTCTGCTCGGGCGCGCGGCTGGTGCTGGCGCCCGCGCTGCCACGTTTTCTGCGCGACCACCCCGACGTGTCCGTCGAGGTGGTTGTGGAAGAGCGGCTGGGCGACCTCGTCGCGGGCGGGTTCGACGCCGGCATCCGACTGGGCGAGACGGTCGACCGCGACATGGTGGCGGTCCGGGTCGGCCCGGACCTCAGGACCGTGGTGGTCGGCACGCCCGAGTATTTCTCCAGACATCCGAAGCCGCGCTCACCCGACGAGCTGTCGGAACACCGCTGCGTCAACTACCGCCTGTCAGGCGGCGACGGCGGACTGCTGCCGTGGGAGTTCGAGCGCGACGGTCGCGAGGTCAAGGTACGTCCGTCCAGCCAGCTAGTGTCGACGGACGAGGTGCTGTCCGGCGCTGCGGTCCGCGCCGGCGCCGGTCTCGGCTATATGTTCGAGGTCGACGTGGCGGCGGAGATCGCCGACGGGCGGCTGATCCAGGTCCTGGACGACTGGTGCGTGCCGTTCCCCGGCCTGTACCTCTACTATCCGAACCGGCAGGTCACGCCGGCGCTGCGCGCGCTGATCGACGCGCTACGCTGGCCGGCGGACAGACCCGCGGCTCAGTTCGGGACGTAGGCGCGGTCAGCGCGTGCCTTCGCGGCGTTCTCGCGCCGCGCGGCGCCGAACTGCTGGTTGGCGCAGCCGATGCCGCCACCCGGGCCGACCGTCGAGCAACTGCCGATCCCCGTCGCGCCGACCGACAGTGCGCCCTCCGCCTTGGTCGCCCAGGCCTGGTACTCGGGCTTGATCTCGGGATTTCGCAACTCCTTGGGCACGCGGAACTGCTCGCCCGCGTCGCGGCGCTGACAGACGACGATCTCGTCGCCCTCGGCGTTGGTCGGGCACTTCTGGTCGCCGTAGACGATCGTCACGCCGTTCACCGGCGCATCCTGCGCCAGTGCCGGCAGCGGTGCCGCGGCGAGCGCAGCGAGGGTCAAGAGGGCCTTCATCACCATTCTCCTCAAATCCGCGTTGCCACGCCGATCGCCGCGCGGCACCCGAACCGGATCAGCGCGGACAGCACCGGATAGCCGAACGCGCGCTCCGCGCCATGCTCCAGCGCCAGGTCGCGGTGCTCGAGCTCCTCAGCCTGGAAGCGCGCGATCGCCTCCGACAACTCGGGATCGTCGTCGCCCAGGTCGCGAAGCTGCTGGGCATAGTGCTCGTCGATCTCGGTCTCGACCGCGGCGGTGCACGCCATCGCCGCCTCCGGCCCGATCGCCGCCGTCACCGCGCCGAGCGCGTAGCCCGCGATGTGCCAAAACGGCTGGAACAGCGTCGGGCGGACGCCGCGGCGCACGATCATGTCGTCGAAGAAGGCGCGGTGCACCACCTCCTGCGCCTCCATGTGCGCGATCTTGCGCGCCATCGGGTGGCGGTCGCCCATCACCGCGAGCTGCCCGGCATAGATCCGGGTCGCGCCGAATTCCCCCGCCTGGTCGACGCGGATCATCGCCTCCACCGGCTCGCGTCGGTCACCGGGACGCCAGCGCCTCACCGCTTCACCGCCAGCCGCGCGACCGTCACGGCGCCGATCAGCGAGATCAGCGCATTCCATCCAGCAAGCGAGATGCCGACGAGCCGCCACTGCGCCACGTCGCAGCGCACCATCGGAGCCGCCAGGATGTTCTTCAGCATGTCCTCCGTGCTCCCGCCCATCCGAACCGTCGAGGTGCAGCCGGTGATTCCCGGCCACCAGCCATATTCCACGCCGGCGTGGAAGACGCCGATCAGACCGGAAATGGCGATCGCGGCCGCCGCGAGCAAGACCAGCGCGCGCCGCGCGGGCACCGGCAGCAGGAACGCGAGCAGCGCCAGCGCGATTGCTGCGTAGTGGGGCCAGCGCTGCCAGTGGCACATCTCGCACGGATAAAGCCCGCCCAGATACTGGGAGCCGAGCGCGCCCGCCATCAGCGCCGCCGGGACCAGCAGCGCCAGGCGATTGGCGGTGAGCAGCCCGTGGCGCAAGCGGCCGCTCAGCGTGCCTTGCGGACCGCCGCCGCCTTGGGCTTCGGCGCGACGGCGGCGGTCTGGACCGCCGGCCCGAGCCGACCGATCGTCTTCAGCGCATAGTCGAGCTGGAAGTCCTTGATCCCCTTCGTCTCCAGCTCCTTGGCCGACGCGGTGAAGCGGGGATCGTCGCTCGTGTCCTCCTCCAGCGCCTTGTTGTCGACCTTGGCGGTGTTGATCAGGTGACGGCGCAGGTCCGCCTCGCGGAAGACGGGGCGGGTCTTGTAGTCGGGATCGCTCAGCTGCGGCACCGCGATGTCGGGCTCGATCCCGCCCTCCTGCACCGAGCGGCCGGACGGCGTGTAGTAGCGCGCGGTGGTGAGCCGGAGCGCCGAATTGGACGACAGCGGGAGCAGCGTCTGCACCGATCCCTTGCCGAAGCTGCGCTCACCCATCACCAGCGCGCGGTGGTGGTCCTGGAGCGCGCCCGCGACGATCTCCGAGGCGGAGGCCGTGCCCGAATCGGTCAGGACGATGATCGGCAGGCCCTTGGTCAGGTCGCCGGGCTTGGCATAATAGCGCTCGATGTCGCTCTTCGCCCGGCCGCGCTGCGACACGATCTCGCCGTGGTCCAGGAACACGTCGCTGACCTCGATCGCCTGGGTCAGCAGCCCGCCGCCATTGTCGCGCAGATCGACGACGTAGCCGAGCGGCGCGCGCCCCAGCGACTTCTCGATCGCCATGATCGCGGCGCGGGTGTCCGCCCCGGTGTTGGCGCTGAAGGTGTTGATGTTGATGACGCCGATGCCGTTCTTCACCTCCCACTTGACCGGCTTCTGGACAATGATCTCGCGCACCAGCGTGACGTCCAGCGGCTTGTCGCGACCGGGGCGGACCAGCGTAATCGACACCTTGGTGCCGGCCGGGCCGCGCATTCCCTCGATAGCCTCGTCCAGGCTCTGGCCGTAGATCAGCGTGCCGTTGATGTGGGTAATATAGTCGCCGGACTTGATTCCGGCGCGGTAGGCGGGGGTGTCCTCCGTCGGGGCGATCACCTTGACCGCGCCGTCCTCCATGCTGACGGTGAGGCCTAGGCCGCCGTAGTTGCCCTCCGTCGCGATCCGCATGTTGTCGAACTCGAGCGCGTCGACGTAGCTGGAGTGCGGGTCGAGCGCCGCCAACATGCCCTGGATCGCGCCCTTGACCAGCGTCTTGTCGTCGACCTTGTCGACGTAATCCGCCTTTACCCGGTTGTAGATGTCCATGAACACGTCGAGGTCGCGGTAGGCGCCGCTGTCGACCTGGGCCATCGCGGCGGTGGTCAGCGGCACGGCCGCGACCGTGCCGAGCAGCGCCGCGGCGCGGAACAGGGAAGGGAACAGGCGTGGCATGGGGCAGGTCCTGACGGAGGCGTAAGGCCGTGGTTTTAACCGGTTTCGCGAGGAGGTGCAAAACACGGCGGCGCTGAATGCCGGCTGACTGGCGGGCGCGCCTCAGCCGATCAGCTGAGCGAGATCGACCGCCTGCCCGCGTCGGCGCAGCTCCACCGTGATCCGCGGTTCGTCACCGAGCACCGCCCGGCCAAGCGGCGCGCCGGATGCCACCGTGCCGCCGACGGTCGCCGCGATGGCATCCAGCCCGATCACCGCACTCGACCAGCCGTCACCGTGATCGATGATGACGACACCGCCATAGTCGCGGAACGGCCGCGCGAACACGATCCGGCCCGCCGCCGGTGCCCGGACGAGCGCGCCCGGCGCCACCAGCAGCGTGACGCCGCGGGCGCGCACGCCGCTTGTCGAAAGCTCGCCCAGCCCCTCCACCACCCGGCCGGCGGCCGGCAGCCGATAGGGCGCGGTGCCGAAGCGCGCACGCGGCTCGGCGATCCCGCGCTCCGGGCGGGGCAGCGGCCCGGGCAGCGCCGCCAGCGCCGCGCGGACCTGCGCCGCATCCTCGGCGGTGCCGAGCCGGTCCACGAGCTCGCGCGCCCGCTCGCCGAGCGCCAGCGCGCGGTCGCTCTCGACCAGAGCCGAGCGGTCGAGCGTCGCGCCGCGCAGCCGCTCCGCCCCCTGCAGCTGGACGAGCGCGAGGCGCTCGCGCTGGAGCCGCGCCTGACCGGCGGCGAGCGCCTGCGCAGCGGCGACCGCGCTCGCTCGCAAGCGCTCGGCGCGGGCGATCTCGGCCCGCACGGCGCGGCTGCGCGCCTGCACGACGGGGAGGACGGTGCCGAGCACCGCGCGGACGTGGACCACCTCGTCGACCGACCCCGGCTGCGCGACCGACAGCGCGGCCGGGCGCCGCGCGAGCGACTGGAGCGCCGCGACCAGCCGCTGGATCGGCGCCTGCCGCTCGGCGAGCGTTTCCCGCGCACTGCCCAGCGCCCGCGCGGTCAGCGCCGCCTGGGCGCGCGCGGCGGTGATCTCCGCCTCCGCCGCGCGGATCCGCTCGGCAACCGCTGCCTCGCGCACGCGGGCCCGATCGGCGGCGTCGCGTGCTTCGTCGGCGTCGCGCTCCAGCAGCCGCGCCCGCGCGTCCGCCGCTGCCGCCGCCCGCTTGGCCGCCGCGAGCCGCGCCTGGTCGCTGACGGGTGCAGCGCCGAGGAGAAACAGGCTTAGCACACCCGCCAATGCTCGTGCCGAGCTTGTCGAGATACGTGCCCGCACCACGCCCGCCGACAAGCTCGGGGCGAACGGCAACGCGTGGAGATCACCCCTCACGGTGGTACGGGTGCCCGGCGAGGATGGAGGTCGCGCGCCACAGCTGTTCCGCCAGCATTGCGCGCGCGAGCATGTGCGGCCAGGTCAGGCGGCCGAACGAGAGCAGATAGTCCGCCTGCGCTCGCGCCGCATCGTCGAAGCCGTCGGCGGCGCCGATCAGGAAGCGGCACTCGCGGACTCCCTCGTCGCGCCAGCGCCCGAGCCGGTCGGCGAACGCCTTCGATCCCGGGGTCTCGCCTGTCTCGTCGAGCAGCACGATCCGCGCCCCGTCGGCGGGCGGAACGCGCCCGCCCGTGTCCGGCAGCTCGGTCACCTTCACCGGCCAGCTGATCCGTTTGAGGTAGCGCTCAACCAGCTCCGCTTCCGGGCTCCGCCCGATCCGTCCCCGCGCGACGATGTGCAGCTGCATGTCAGGAGGTCGACCGAACGAACATGACGCTCCTGTCGCACGCTCGGATGCCTGCGCCAACTCAGGGTATGGTCATCCCGCGTATGATTCGGCTTGACCGACCCGGCTCAGTGCGGCTCGCCGCCGCCGGTGCCCGGCGCGTCGCCAAACGACCACATCCGCTCCAGATTGTAGAAGGTGCGGACTTCCGGGCGAAACAGGTGGACGATCACGTCGCCCGCGTCGATCAGCACCCAGTCGGCGTTGGGCAGCCCTTCCACGCGCGCGGTGCGGCCGAACTCGGCCTTGATCTTCTCCGCGAGCTTGGTCGCCATCGACGCGACCTGGCGGGTCGAGCGACCGGACGCGACCACCATGTGATCGGCGATCGACGACTTGCCGGCGAGCGGAATGGTCACGGTGTCGACCGCCTGATCATCCTCCAGGCTGGTCATCACCAGCGCGTGCAGCCGATCGGCCGCGTCGGATTGGGCGTCAGTGCCGGTGGTGCGGATCGCATGGGGTTGGGTGGCCAAGGTTACTCCAATGTCGGGTTGCGGTGCGTGAGTCCGCAGGTAGGGACGGTCATGCGACGATGCCAGTCGGGGTCAGCCGCGCGCAGCCGCGTCGCGGAGGTGGGATCGGGACGAAAGCGCAAGCGCACAACCGCCGGTAGTCTCCACTCGGTCCAGTTCGTCGCCATGGCCGCGGGCCGCACCCAGCGCCGCAGCCAGCCCATCGCCGGACCCGCGAGGGCGGCACTCTCATACCCCGGCCGCGCCACGGCCGCAATCGGCATCGTGCGCGCGATCCCCCGCCAGTCGCGCCAGCGATGAAAATCGGCGAGGTTATCCGCCCCCATGATCCAGACGAACCGATGGTGCGGGAATCGCCGCCGCAGGGCGCGAAGTGTGTCGATCGTGTAGCGGGTGCCCATCGCCGCCTCGATCCCGGTCGCGCGGATGGGCGCATGCCGCGCCATCCGCCGGGCAGAGGCGAGCCGCGCGGCGAACGGCGCCATGTCGGTCGCGCCGGCCTTCAGCGGATTGCCGGGCGACACCAGCCACCACACCTCGTCCAGGCGCATCTCGTGCAGCACGGCGAGCGAGATGCGGCGGTGCGCGCGGTGCGCGGGATTGAACGACCCGCCGAGCAGCCCGATCCGGCTCAGCGGCCTGCTCCAGGCGAACGGATCAAGTCATGGTCAAGAGTCATGCCGACATCCTTAACGGTCCCGTCCCGGCCCGCCAGTGGGCAGAAGAATATGCCAGCATCGCTGACCTTGTTGTCACCGCGCTTGAAACTTTCTAACAACGCACCGGACAGCGGTCCCGTGCGTTACGGCGGGGCACGCGAGGTGGAGAGAGCATGACCGACGAGCGCGCCCGCGCCAACCTGCAGCCGCTGTCCCTGCACGTGCCGGAACCCCGATTCCGGCCGGGCGACCCGGTAGACTTCGCCGATGTCGCAGTGCCGCCGGTCGATGCCGCGCGCCGACCGGACACCGCCGCCGACCCGAGAAGCTTTCACGAGCTCGCCTTTGGCCTGGTCCGGGTGCTGGAGCTCGACGGGACGGCCGGCGGACAGTGGAACCCGCGGCTGTCACCCGACCAGATGCGCCGCATGCTCCGCAACATGGCGCTGACCCGCGCCTTTGACGAGCGCATGTTCCGCGCTCAGCGTCAGGGCAAGACCAGCTTCTACATGAAGTCGCTGGGCGAGGAGGCAGTGTCGATCGGCGCCGCCGCCGCGCTCGCCGATGACGACATGTGCTTCCCGTCGTACCGGCAGCAGGGCATCCTGCTCTCGCGCGGCTGCCCGCTCGTCGACATGATGAACCAGATCTACTCGAACCGCGGCGACAAGCTGATGGGTCGACAGCTGCCGATCATGTACTCGGAGAAGCGCTTCGGCTTCTTCTCGATTTCGGGCAACCTCACCACCCAGTACCCGCAGGCGGTCGGCTGGGCGATGGCGTCGGCGGCCAAGGGCGACACCCGCATCGCCGCGACCTGGTGCGGCGAGGGATCGACCGCGGAGGGCGACTTCCACTCCGCCTGCACCTTCGCCAGCGTCTACCGCGCCCCCGTCATTTTCAACGTCGTCAACAATCAGTGGGCGATCTCCAGCTTCTCAGGGTTCGCCGGCGCGGAGGCGACGACCTTTGCCGCCCGCGCCATCGGCTATGGCATCGCCGGGCTCCGGGTCGACGGCAACGACGCGCTCGCCGTCTACGCCGCGACCCAGTGGGCGGCGGAGCGCGCGCGCACCAACGGTGGGCCGACGCTGATCGAGCACTTCACCTACCGCGCGGAGGGGCACTCCACCTCCGACGACCCGACCCAATATCGCTCGGCGGGGGAACCCAACGCCTGGCCGCTCGGCGACCCGGTCGTGCGCCTGCGCGACCACCTGATCGCGCTTGGTGAATGGGACGAGGAGCGTCACGCCCAGATGGACAGGGAGCTCGCCGAGGAAGTCCGCGCCGCCCAGAAGGAAGCGGAGAAGAACGGCGTGCTCGGCCACGGCATGCACCAGCCGTTCGAAACGATGTTCGAGGGCGTGTTCGAGCAAACGCCCTGGCACCTGAAGGAACAGCAGGCGCAGATGATCGCCGAGCGCCAAGCGGCGGGGATCTGACGATGGCCCGCATGAACATGATCCAGGCGATCAACTCCGCGCTGGAGGTCACCATGGCGCGCGATCCCGACGTGATCGTGATGGGGGAGGACGTCGGCTATTTCGGCGGCGTGTTCCGGGCCACCGCAGGGTTGCAAGCCAAGTACGGGAAGACTCGGGTGTTCGACACACCGATCACGGAGATCGGGATCGTCGGAGTCGCGATCGGGATGGGTGCCTACGGCTTGCGCCCCGTACCGGAGATCCAGTTCGCCGATTACATCTATCCCGCGCTCGACCAGCTGGTCAGCGAGGCGGCGCGGCTCCGCTACCGCTCGGCCGGCGATTTCACCGCGCCGATCACGGTTCGCAGCCCGTACGGCGGCGGCATCTTCGGCGGCCAGACCCACTCGCAGTCGCCCGAGGGCATCTTCACCCACGTGTCGGGCATCAAGACGGTGATCCCCTCGACGCCGTACGACGCCAAGGGGCTGCTGATCGCCGCGATCGAGGACAACGACCCCGTCCTCTTCCTGGAGCCCAAGCGCATCTACAACGGCCCCTTCGACGGCCACTATGATCGCCCGTCCAAGAACTGGGGCAGCCATCCCGCGGGCGAGGTGCCCGAGGATCATTACCGCGTCGACCTGGGCACTGCCGCCACCGTGCGGGTGGGCAACGATGTGACGATCCTCGCCTATGGCACGATGGTCCATGTCGCGCTGAACACGATCGAGGAGCTCGGGATCGACGCCGAGGTGATTGACCTGCGCACGCTCGTCCCCCTCGATATTGGGGCGATCGAGGCATCGGTGAAGAAGACCGGCCGCTGCGTGATCGTGCACGAGGCGACCCGCACCAGCGGCTTCGGCGCGGAGCTCTCCGCGCTGGTTCAGGAACGCTGCTTCCACCATCTCGAGGCGCCGGTCGAACGGGTCACCGGCTTCGACACGCCCTATCCCCACAGCCTGGAGTGGGCCTATTTCCCCGGGCCGGTGCGCATCGGCGAGGCGCTAAAGAAAGTCATGAAGGACTGACCGATCCTGCCTACCCCGTTCGCTTCGAGCGAAGTCGAGAAACGGGGTTTTGACGATGTCTCGACTTCGCTCGACATGAACGGATCAGGATTATGGCGCGCTTCGAATTTCGTCTGCCCGACATCGGCGAGGGCATCGCCGAGGCCGAGATCGTCGCCTGGCACGTCGCGGTCGGCGACCACATCGAAGAGGACGCGCAGCTCGCCGACATGATGACCGACAAGGCGACGGTCGAAATGGAATCGCCGGTTGCCGGCACGGTGGTGGCGCTCGCCGGCGAGGTCGGCGACCAGATCGCGATCGGCACCACGCTGGTGGTGATCGAGACGGAGGAGGCCGCGGGTGACGTGGCCGAACCGATGCCGGTGAGCGCGGCAACCGAGGAGCAGATCGAGGCCGAGAACCCAGGCGTGGAGGAGGTGGTCGAGACGTCAGCCCCGCAGCCCGCCCGTGCTCCAGCGCAGGCGGGAGCCGAGAGCCCCACAGCTTCCGTCAGCGACGCTGGGCTCCCGCCTGCGCAAGAGCACGGCGCGGAGCAGGCCCGCCCCGTCCTCGCCTCTCCCGCTGTCCGCGCGCGCGCCAAGGATCTGGGCGTCGACCTCAGCCAAGTCCGGCACGAAGGATTGCACGTCCGCCACGCCGACCTGGACGCCTACCTCCGCTACGCCGGCGGCCAGGGCTATCACGCGCCCCACGCCAGTCGCGCGCGCGACGACGTACCGGTCAAGGTGATCGGGATGCGCCGCCGCATCGCGGAGAACATGGCGGCATCGAAGCGCCAGATCCCGCACTTCACCTACGTCGACGAGATCGACGTGACCGCGCTGGAGGAGATGCGGGGCCAGCTGAACGCCAGCCGCGGCGACCGGCCGAAGCTGACCATGCTGCCGTTCCTGATCGTCGCGATCTGCCGGACGCTGCCCGACTTCCCCATGATCAACGCTCGCTACGACGACGAGGGCGGCGTGGTGACGCGGCACGGCAGCGTGCACCTGGGCATGGCGACGCAGACCGACGCCGGGCTGATGGTGCCCGTGATCCGCGACGCGCAGGACAGGAACGTGTGGCAGCTCGCCGCCGAGATCACCCGACTGGCCGACGCGGCGCGGACCTCCAAGGCGAAGTCCGAGGAGCTGAGCGGCTCGACCCTCACCGTCACCTCGCTCGGTCCGCTCGGCGGCATCGCGACGACCCCGGTCATCAACCGTCCCGAAGTTGCGATCATCGGCCCCAACAAGATCGTCGAGCGCCCTGTGTTCAAGGGCGACGAGATCGTGCGCGCGAAGCTCATGAACCTGTCGATCAGCTGCGACCACCGCGTCGTCGATGGCTGGGATGCGGCAAGCTACGTCCAGGCGGTCCGCAAGCTGCTGGAGACGCCGGTGCTGCTGTTCGCCGACTGATGGCGCACTGGCTGCTCCTCTACGACCTCGCGCCCGACTATCTGGAGCGCCGCGGCGTGCTGCGGAGCGCGCACCTGCTTGATGCGGAAGCGGCGGTCGCGCGCGGTGAGCTGGTCCTCGGCGGCGCACTTGCCGACCCGGCGGACCGGGCGGTGCTGCTGTTCACGTCGGACGACGCTCGGGTCGCCGAGCAGTTCGCGCGAGCCGATCCCTATGTGACTGCCGGGCTGGTGACGGCGTGGCAGGTGCGCAGCTGGGTTACGGTGGTCGGCGACGATGCCGCCGCGCCGGTCAGATCGGAGTAGCACGCGAGGGTTCCTCGCTGAGCCACACAACTATATGCGAGCGCTACGCATCCTATATGCGGTCAGGCTCGTTGCGCCCGCGTGCCGGAGATTACACCACCCGATCCCTATATCCTGATGCTCGCCGGGTTCGGCGCGCTGACGGCGCTTGTCGTGTGGTTGCCGCTCGCGCTTCGCAAGCTGCCGCTGTCGCTCCCGATCATCTGCATCGCGATCGGCGCGGCGATCTTCGCGCTGCCGCAGGTCACGCTGCGACCGCTGCCTACCGACTTCCCGACCATCACCGAGCGGTTCAGCGAGTTCGTCGTGATCATCGCGCTGATGGGCGCGGGTCTGAAGATCGACCGTCCGTTCCGCTGGCGCAAATGGGGCATCACCTGGCGGCTGCTTGCGATCACCATGCCGCTCACCATCCTCGCGATCGTCGGGCTGACGATGTGGGGCATGGGGCTGTCGCTCGCCGCTGCGCTGCTGCTGGGCGCGGCGCTCGCTCCGACCGATCCGGTGCTCGCCGCCGATGTTCAGGTCGGTCCGCCGAAGTCGGGCGACGAGGACGAGGTGCGCTTCGGCCTGACGTCGGAGGCTGGGCTGAACGACGGGCTCGCCTTTCCCTTCGTCCATCTGGCGATCATGCTCGCGACCGTCGCCGCTGCGGGCAAGCCGTGGCTCGGCGAGTGGCTGAGCTACCGCGTGCTGTGGGAAGTCGGCGCCGGCGTCGGTGCCGGGTGGCTGATCGGGCGCGCGTTCGGCTGGCTGACCTTCAAGGTCCCCGCCGAATCGAAGCTGGCGCAGACCGGCGACGGGCTGATCGCGCTCGCCGCGACCTGCCTGTCCTACGGTCTCGCCGAGATGATCCACTGCTACGGCTTTCTCGCGGTGTTCGTAACCGCGCTGGCGCTGCGAAGTTCACACCGCCACCACGAGTTCCACGCCGACATGCACGCCGTCACCGAACAGATCGAGCGGCTGGCGATGATGGTCCTGCTGCTGCTGTTCGGCGGCGCGCTGATGAGCGGGGTGCTCCGCGCCGTTCAGCCGATCGACGTGGTGATCGCGGTCGTCGTGCTGCTGGTCGTTCGGCCGGTGTTCGGGCTCGTCGGCCTGTGGGGCGTAACGGCCGACCGGTCGGAGAAGCTGACGCTTGCCTTCTTCGGCATCCGCGGCGTCGGCTCGATCTACTATCTCGCCTACGGGCTCAACCACGTCGACCTGCCCGGCGCCGACCGGTTGTGGGGGTTTATCGCGCTGGTGATCCTGCTCTCCGTCGTGCTCCACGGACTGACGGTCACGCCGGTCATGCGGCTGATCGACCGCCAGCAGGGCCGCGACCCCGACCGCGATGCGCCGGGCGAGCATGCCGAGCCATCGACGGTCTGAGTTCCCTACACCAGCTCCAACAGGCCGGCCGCGCCCATGCCGCCGGCCGTGCACATGGTGACGACGACGAAGCGCACGCCGCGCCGCCGCCCCTCCAGCAGCGCGGCGCCGACCATCCGCGCACCGGTCATGCCGAACGGGTGCCCGATCGCAATCGCCCCGCCGTTGACGTTGCAGCGTGTCGGATCAATGCCGAGCGTGTCGCGGCAGTAGAGACACTGGCTGGCGAACGCCTCGTTCAGCTCCCACAGGCCGATGTCGGCGATGCTCAGCCCTGCACGGGCGAGCAGCTTGGGTACGGCGAGCACCGGCCCGATCCCCATCTCCTCCGGCGCGCAGCCCGCCACCTGGAAGCCGCGGTACACGCCCAGGACCTCGCGGCCCTCCGCCTCCGCTAGGTCGCGCGCCATGACGACCTGCGCGGCGGCGCCGTCCGACAGCTGGCTGGCGTTGCCGGCGGTGACGCAGCGTCCTTCCGCGATAAGCGTGCCGCCCGACCAGACCGGCCGGAGCGCCGCCAGCGCCTGCTCGGTGGTGTCGGGGCGGATCCCCTCGTCGGCGATGACGGTGATCTCTTCCGTGCCGATCGGCTGCCCGGCCGTGTCGAGCAGTGCGCGCTGGACGGTCAGCGGCACGATCTCCTCCGCCGTGCGCGCGACCGCGGCAGCGGCACGCCGGTGGCTCTCGGCGGCGTAGCGGTCCTGCGCCGCGCGGCTGATGCCGTAGCGCTGGGCGACCACCTCCGCGGTCTCGATCATCGCCATGGCCGCGTTCGGCTCCTGCGCGAGGACGCTCGCGGGAACATCACGAGCGGCGCCTTTCACGACCGTGTGGCTGATCGACTCGCTCCCGCCCGACAGCGCCACGTCGATGTCGCCGGCGATGATCGAGCGCGCGGCGAGGGCCAGCGTGGTGAGCCCAGAGCCGCACTTGCGATCAAGCGTCAGCGCGGGGACGCCGCGCGGCAGCCCGGCGGCGAATGCGGCCATCCGCCCGGCGTTCCCGGCCTGCTCGCTCCACTGATTGCCGACGCCCCAGAAGATGTCGTCGATCCGCCTCGAATCGATTCCGGCGCGTGCGATCGCGCCGGTCATGGCGTGAGCAGCGAGAACCGGCGCCTCCGTCGCGCTGAAGTAGCCGCGATACGCCTTGCCGATTCCGGTACGGGCAGTGGACACGATCGCTGCTTCACGCACGCCAACGACTCTCCCGAACTTCCAGTTTCGGGTATGGCGCTACTCGATCAGCAGCTCGGCAGCAATCAGTCCCGGAAGACGGGTGATCGCTTCTCGAAGGCGGCCCGGACCGCCTCCAGCTGGTTGGGGGAGCGCAGCAGCGCGGCCTGTTCTGCACTCTCGGCCGCTAGGATTGCCGCCGCGTCGCCCTCCAGGTTCGCCAGCCGCTTGGCGGCGCGGATCGCGTGCGGGTTGCGCGCGGCGATATCGCGGGCGAGCGCCAGCGACTCGCCGAGCGGATCGTCCGACGCTCGCGTCGCGAAGCCATGCCGCACCGCCTCCACCCCGTCGAACGCGCGCGCGGTATAGGTCAGCTCTCGGACGACGTCGTCGCGCACGCTGCCGCGCCACAGCGCGAACCCGGCTAGGTCGGGGACGATGCCCCACTTTAGCTCCAGGATCGCCAGGCGGGTCGCCGGGTGGACCAGCCGCACGTCGGCACCGCTCATGATCTGCAGTCCGCCGCCCAGCGCCACACCGTGCACCGCCGCGATCACCGGCACCGCCAGCGTCCGCCACCCCCACACCACCTGCTGCAGCGCATTGGCCGCGCCGTGGCTGCGCGTGGAGAGGTCCAGGTCGCCGCCGCCCGCCGCCATGCTCGCCATGTCTAGCCCGGCGCAGAAGCCGCGGCCTTCCCCGGACAGCACCACGGCCCGCAAGCCTGGCGTCGCCGCCAGCGTGTCGATCGCCGCCACGATCGCGGCAAACATCGCCGGATCGAGCGCGTTCAGCTTGTCCGGCCGATTCAGGCGGACGTCGGCGACGCCGGCGTCCACGGCAATGGTCACGCGCTGATCGGTCATCTTCCCAACCTAGGCTGACCCGGACCGGCCGCCTATGCCTTTCTCCGTCCGAGGCAGCGACAAGCGAGCCGTTTGTCATGCCCGATCGCGCGCGATAGTCGTGCCGGTCATGCCCGCCGCGTTCGATCCCCTCGCCTTCGTGCGGCTGCCGCTCGCGCACCACGGCACCCACCTCGGCATCGCCTACCACGCGCATGGAGCGAACTGGGCGGAGTTCGCGCTGCCTTACCGCGCCGACCTGATCGGGGAGGAGGAGAGCGGCGTGCTCGCGTCCGGGCCGATCCTGACCCTGATGGATCAGGCCGCCAGCTTGGCCGTGTGGATCCGACGCGGCGCCTTCCTGCCGCACGCGACGCTGGACCTCAGGATCGACTACCTCCGCCCAGCCGCGCCGGGCCGTACCGTGATCGGCCGCGGCGAATGCTATCACCTGACCCGCAGCGTCGCGTTCGTCCGCGGCCAGGCACACGACGGCGACCCCGGCGATCCCGTCGCGCATGTCGCCGGCACCTTCATGACCACGGGCTCATGGTGAGGCTGCCGCCCTATGCCGAGCGGCTTGGCATGCGGCTGGAGGGCGACGGCGCCCGTTCCGGTATCGTCATGCCGTTCGGCCCATCGGTCCTTGGACGACCGGGCTTCCTTCACGGCGGCGTCATCGGCGGACTGCTGGAGGTCGCCGCGATTGTCGCGCTTCGCCCCGCGATCGACGACGCGGCGGTCACGATCAAGCCGATCAATCTGACGGTCGACTATATGCGCGGTGGTCGCGACGCCGACACCCACGCCGCCGCGACGATACGGCGGCTCGGCAGCCGTATCGCGAACGTCGACGTGTCGGCGTGGCAGGAGGACGCGTCACGCCCGATCGCGGCGGCGCGGCTGACCTTTCTGCTCAGGCGACCGGCGGATTGACCGACCGGTCAGCCGACGACGGCCTCAGGACCTGGTCAGCTTGAGCAGCCGGCCCGCCGACCCGCGGCCGCCGTCCTCCAGCACCCAGATCGCGCCGTCCGGCCCTTCCTCCACCTCGCGGATGCGGGCGCCCATCGGCCACTGATCGCCCTTGCTCGCCGTGGTACCCTGCACATCGACGCGCACCAGTGCCTGGCTGGAGAGTCCGCCAATGAACAGGTCGCCGCGCCACTCCGGGAACATCGCGCCGTGATAGAGCATCAGCCCGCCCGGCGAGATCACCGGATTCCACGACACCTTGGGTGCCTCGAACCCATCGCCCGGGGCATGGTCCGGGATCGGTCGGCCGTCGTAATGGTCGCCGTTGGACACGCGCGGATAACCGTAGTTGGCGCCGGCGCGGATCAGGTTGACCTCGTCGCCGCCCTTCGGCCCCATCTCCTGCTCCCACAGGTTGCCGGCCTCGTCAAAGGTCACCCCGAGGAGGTTGCGGTGGCCGTAGGACCACACCGCGGGATGGAAGCCGCGGCTGGTCAGCGCCGGATCACCGGCCGGCTTGCCGTCGAGCGTGAGCCGCAACACCTTGCCGAGCGTCGCCTTCGGGTCCTGCGCCGGCTCGAACTTCTGACGCTCGCCATTGGTAAAGAACAGGAACCTGCCGTCCGGCGAGAAGGCGATACGCCCGGAATAATGGCCGTCGCCCTCCACGAAGGGCGTCGCCTGGAAAAGGGTAGTGACGCCGGTCAGCGTCTCCGCTCCCGACGCACCCGCCAGCGTGCCGCGCGCCAGCACCACGCCCTTGCCGCCGGCGCCGGTGGCCGAGTAGCTGAGGTACACCTGCCGGTTCTGAGCAAAGCCGGGTGCGAGCACCACGTCCATCAGCCCGCCCTGCCCGGCCGCATCGACCGGGAGCGTTGCGATCGCCCGGCTGGTACGTCCATCGGCGGTGACCAGCAGCAGCTGCCCGGCCTTCTCCGTCACCAGCATCCGGCCGTCGGGCAGGAAGGTCATCGCCCATGGGGCCTGGAAGTCGGCGACCGGCGTGACCGTGAACGGGAGCGTGCCCGCCGCCGGCGCCGCGGCGGATGTATCCGGCGCGGACTGCGAAACCGACGGCGCCTCCGAGCAGGCGAGCAGCAGCGTGGTGAAGGCGATCAACGGCAACTTCGTCACAAGATACTCCTTGAGTTCGCCAGTGAACGCCTGATCCATGTTGCGGTTTCGCGGCACGCGCAGCCGGCGAAGGCGATGGTCTGGATCGACGACGCGGCGGTCTTAGCAATACAGCCGAAGCGCTGCTTATGCCTCAGCAGGCGTGGCGAACTCGGGAGCAATGGGATCACACGGGAATGGCGCACCCGACAGGATTCGAACCTGTGGCCTCTGCCTTCGGAGGGCAGCGCTCTATCCAGCTGAGCTACGGGTGCCGGCGCGTGAGGCCGTGCCTAGCAGCGGCTAGGCGTCGGCGCCAGCCCCGTTCGCATGTGCCGCCGGCGGTGGGGTCTTGGGCTTGAACGGGCACAGGTCGGCGACGACGCAGCGCCAGCATTCCGGCCGCCGCGCCTTGCAGGTGTAGCGGCCGTGCAGGATCAGCCAGTGATGCGCGTGGAGACGAAAAGGCGCGGGCACGCCCTTTTCCAGCTTCAGCTCGACGGCGAGTGGGTCTTTGCCGGGCGCCAGGCGGGTTCGATTGCAGACGCGGAAGATGTGGGTGTCGACCGCGAACGTCTCCTGCCCGAAGGCGGAGTTAAGCACCACGTTCGCGGTCTTGCGACCGACCCCGGGCAGCTGCTCCAGTGCCGAGCGGTCGGCAGGCACCACGCCGCCGTGATCGCGGATCAGCGCTTCGCTGAGCGCCAGGACGTTCTTGGCCTTGATATTGTTGAAGTTGATCGTCGCGACGTACGCGCGGATCGACTCCAGCCCGAGTGCGGCCATCTTCTCGGGCGTGTCGGCGACGGCGAACAGCGCGCGCGTGGCCTTGTTCACGCCCGCGTCGGTCATCTGCGCGGACAGCACCACCGCGACCAGCAGGGTAAAGGCGTTGGTGTACTCGAGCTCGGTTTCGGGAACCGGATTGTCGGCAGCGAGGCGCTCGAAGAACTCGAAGCGCTGGGTACGGTTCAAAGGCCGAGCACCTCCGCCATCGCGTAACGGCCCGGCGGCTGGCTGCGCAGCCACAGTGCGGCGCGGATCGCGCCGCGTGCGAAGATCGCGCGACCATCAGCGCGGTGGACGAGCTCGATCCGCTCGCCTTCGCCCGCGAACACCACGCTGTGGTCGCCGATCACCGATCCGCCGCGCAGCGACGCAAAGCCGATCGTCCCCTCGCTGCGCGCCCCTGTCAGCCCGGCCCGGTCCTGAACGCCCGCCTCCGCCAGCGTGACGTCGCGCCCGTCCGCCGCCGCCGCGCCGAGAAGCAGCGCAGTGCCGGACGGCGCGTCCACCTTGTGACGGTGGTGCATCTCGACGATCTCGATGTCCCAGTCGGCAGCGTCGAGCCGCGCCGCGGCCTCCTTCACCAGTTGCGCGAGCAGCGTCACGCCGAGCGAGGTGTTGCCGGTCTGCAGCACCGCGATCTCGCCCGCCGCGGCGTCGATCAGCGCGTGGTGCTCACCCGACAGCCCGGTGGTGCCGATCACGATCGGCGTGCCCGCTGCGCGCGCGGCCGCCAGGTGCGGCGTCAGCGCGGCGGGGGTCGAGAAGTCGACAAGCACGTCCGCGGCCTCTGCGACCGGCAGCGGATCGTCGCGCGAGTCCGCACCGCCCGCCAGCCGGGCGCCCATCGTGCCCATCTCGGCGGCGATCACCTGACCCATGCGCCCCAGGCTGCCGTAAATACCGATGCTCGCCATGCCGCCCTCTCCATGCCGGTCGCGCCTTGGCAGAAAGCGGGCGCGATGGGGAGTGTGAAGGTTGAGTATTACAACCTTTCGCCCGCGACGGTGACACAGCGTACCGCCGGAGGCTAACACGGCGACATGGCCGATCACCCCTCCATCGTCATCCTTACCGGCGCGGGCGTCTCTGCCGAGAGTGGCATCGCGACCTTCCGCGGGCCAGGCGGCTTGTGGGAGGGGCACCGGGTGGAAGACGTGTGCACGCCCGAGGCGCTCGCACGCGATCCCGCGCTTGTGCACCGCTTCTATGATCTTCGCCGCGCGGCGCTCGACGGAGTGCAGCCGAACGCTGCCCACCGGGCGCTCGCGCGGCTTGATGCCGCCTGGCCGGGCGAGCTGCTGCTCGTCACCCAGAACGTCGACGACCTGCACGAGCGTGCCGGATCGACCCGCCTGCTCCACATGCACGGCAAGCTCCGCTCGGCACTGTGCGCCCGGTGCGGAGCGCGCGCGGCCTGGGCGGGGGCGCTGCCGCCCGGAACCGCTTGTGCGGCATGCGAGGCGGTCGCGCTCCGGCCCGACATCGTCTTCTTCGGCGAGATGCCCTACGGCATCGACGCGATCGAGGCGGCGCTGGCGCGGGCCGACCTGTTCGTTTCAATCGGCACCTCGGGCGCGGTCTACCCCGCGGCCGGGTTCGTCCGCACCGCGCGCCACCACGGTGCGGCGACGCTCGAGCTGAACCTCGATCCGTCGGACGGCAGCATCTGGTTCGACGAGAGCCGGATGGGGCCCGCAGGCGTGCTGGTGCCGGCGTGGGTGGACGAACTGCTCTCCCGCGCTCAGGCGTAGCGCGAGAGGTCCGGCTCCTTGCCCGGCGAGCCGACCAATTTGGTCGCGACCGAGCGGACTGCGGGCATGCTGGCGATCGCGAGCGTCCCGTGGAGCAGCTTGATGCCGAGCCGGCTCTCCGGGTGCATCAGCCGCGGCGCGAACTTGGGTGTGCCCTGTCCCTCCGCCACCATCGGCCGCATCTGCTCCTCATAAGCCGTGAAGGCGTCCTCGATCCGATCATGGCGCGAGAGCTCGCCGGCCAGCACATAGGCGCCGGTCACGGCGAGCGTCGATCCGACGCCGCCGAGCGGGGTGACGCACCACGCCGCGTCGCCCGTCAGCACAACGCATCCCCGCGACCAGCGCGGGATCCTGACCTGGCGAAGCACGTCGAGGTAGAAGTCGTCGGTGTCGGCCATGCCGGCGAGGACACGGTCGGTCTGCCAGCCGGCGCCGGCGAACTGCTCACGCAGGAACGCCTTCTGCCGATCTGCCGACCAGTCCTGCTCACCCTCCGCCTGCCGGGAAAGGCACAGCATCGCCCGCGTCGTGCCGTGGCGATCGGGGCGGAGCGACACGCTGCGCTTGCCCGGCGCATTGTACCAGCGCCACGTGCGATCGTCGCCGGGCGCGCGCGGGATCGTGAAATAGGCGATCGTCATGTCCATCCAGCGCGGGTCGTTCTCGCCCGCGAAGACCTGCTCGCGTGTGGCGGAGCCGACTCCCTCAGCGATCACGACCGCATCGAACGTCTCGCTGGTACCGCTGGCGAAAGTGACGCGGGCGCCGGCGTCGTCCTGATTGATCCTCTCGATCCGGTCGTCGAACAGGTACCCAGCCCGCTCGCGAGCGGCATCGTAGAGCAGGCGGGCGAGATCGCCGCGCAGGATCTCCATCTCGGCGGTCGGGCCGTCCTGCCCCAGTTCCTCGGTGATGAAGCTGGCGGCGGGGGACCCATCCTCGTTGACCCAGACGGTGCCTTCCTCGCCCGTGCCGCGGTCAAGCGCCGCCTGTTCCAGGCCCATCCGGCGCAGCACCTCGCGCCCGACGCCGCGGATGTCGATGTTCTGCCCGCCGTCGCGGAAGGCCGGGGCACGCTCGACCACCGTGACGTCGAAACCGCGGGTCGCCAGCAGCGCGGCAACCGCGTTGCCGGCGATGCTCGCACCGCTGATCAGGATCCGCCGGGCCACCATGTTCTCCTTCGCAGCAGAAACATCATGCGTGATGCTTATGTTCCCTCCAGCGCGGTAATGAAGCGTTGGAGGAGCGCGACCAGCGTCGCCTGCTCCGCCGCCATCAGCCCGGTACCGCCGCGCGCGTTCTCCGCGCGCAGCACTTCGCCACCGAGCGCCGCCATGCGCTCGCCCGCCGCCGTCAGCGTGATCAGCGCGGCGCGGCGGTCGTCGGGGTGCGCGGTCCGGGTGAGCAGCCCCATGCCCTCCAGCTTGTCGAGGAGCGCGACCATCGCCGGCTGGCGCACCGCGGAGTGCGCGACCAGGTCCCGCTGCCGCATCGGCCCCTTCCACGCGAGCAGCAGCACCGGCCCGATCAGGCTCAGCGACAGCCCATGTTCGCGCAGGCGCGCGTCGACGTTGCGGTTGAAGACGCGGGCGGCATGGTTGGCGAGATAACCCGGGGCCGTTGCCGCCTCGGGATGGATCGTGTCGTCGGCACTCATGCGCGCCGCTATAGATCAGGGAGCGCCTGATCCGCGCGTCCCCAGTCGCGCAGCACCGCGCCGTCGGCCCGCACCAGCAGTTCGGCGACGTCGGCGATCGTGTAGGGCGCCGCCTGCTCCAACGCCGCGAGCTCGTCCCAAGTCACCGGCGCGGCGACGCTCGGCCGCTCGCGCGCACGGACCGAATAGGGCAGCACAGCGGTCGCCCCGCGCTGATTGCGAAGCCAGTCGAGGAAGATGCGCCCCTTGCGCTCCGACTTGCGCATGTTGGCGGTGTAGCGTTCCGGGTGCGCCTGCGCGACTGCGCGGGAGAAGCGATCGGCGAAGTCCTTGACCGCCACCCAGTCCCGCGATCCGTCGAGCGGCACCACGACGTGGACGCCCTTGCCCCCCGACACCATCGGGAAACTGGCGAGCCCGAGCTCCCCCAACAGGTCGCGCAGCTCGATCGCGGCGTGGCGGACCGCGGCGAAGTCGAGGCCCTCGTCGGGGTCAAGGTCGAACACCAGCCGGTCGGGGTGCTCGACGTCGCTCGCCGGCGCGCCCCAGCCGTGGAACTCGATCGTTCCCATCTGGACGCAAGTCAGCAGCCCCTCGCCGTCGTCCACGACCAGATAGTCCTCGGTGCTGCCGTCCTTCTCGCGGATCGGCACGTGGCCGACCTTCCCGCCGAAATTGCCGGCGTCGTGCTTCTGAAAGAAACAGTGCTTGCCGCGCCCCTGCGGGCAGCGGACCAGGCTGACCGGACGGTTGCCGAGCCAGGCGAGCATCGGTTCGGCAACCTGCGCGTAATAGGCGGCGAGATCGCCCTTGGTGCTGCCATCACCAGCAAACACGACGCGGTCGGGATGGGTGATCGCGACACCGAACGGCTTCGCGTCCGGCGCCTTGACGGGCCGTTCGGCGACGACCTCCTTCGCCGCCTTGTCCTCGCGCAGGCCGAGGAAGCTTGCGTGGCGCACCACGCCGTCGGCAGTGAACTCGGCGTAGGCGACCTCGGCGACCAGCGTCGGGCGCAGCCAAGTGACGCCGCGCGCGGCGGCCCGCGGGACGTCGCCCGCCGGGGTCTTGCGCGCGAGCGGCCGGAATTCGCGCATCAGCATGTCGCGCGTGTCGGCGTCGAAGCCGGTGCCGACCCGGCCCGCGTAGCGCAGCGTACCGTCCTCGTTCACGCCCAGCGCGAGCGAGCGCAGGTCGCGACCCTTCTTGTCGCTCTCGACATAGCCCAAGATCACGAACTCCTGCCGGCGCGTGCACTTGGTCTTGAGCCAGCTGCGCGAGCGGGTGCCGCGGTAGGGCGCATCGGCGCGCTTCGACACAATGCCCTCATACCCCTCGCGGCACAGCGACTCGTACAGCGCCTCGCCGCTCGTCTCGATGTGCTCGGCATAGTGGATCGGCTCGGACGCGCCCTCCAGCAGCGTCGCGAGCCGCTCCTTGCGGTCGCGGTTCGACAGGCCGGTCAGGTCCTCGCCGTCCTGCTCCAGCAGGTCGAATGCGAAGTAATGGAGCGGAGCCCCCGACTTCAGCGCCGACTGCAGCGCGGAGAAGTTCGGCCGCCCATCCTTGTCGAGCGCAACCACTTCGCCGTCGAGGAGGCACGGCGGCAGGTCGAGCGCCGCCACCGCCTCCACCACCGGTCCGAACCGATCGGTCCAGTCGAGCCCGTGGCGCGTGTAGGCGCGCACCTCGCCCCCGCTCACGCTCAGCAGCGCGCGGTAGCCGTCGTACTTAACCTCGTGCAGCCAGCCCGTCCCCCCCGGGACGTGGTCGACCAGCGTCGCGAGCTGCACGTCGCGGAAGGCGGGCAGCGCGCCCCCCTTCTTGCGCGACGACCATGTCGCCTTCGGCTTCGGCTTGGCCTTCTGCGGCGACTTGGCGGACACGGTCACGTCCGCACCTTCTGCGATCTCCACCATCGTGCGGCCCGTGGCGACGCTGGTCAGCGCGGTGTCGACCAGCCCGCCCGACGCGCCGGCATGCTCGTCGTCGATCTTGCGGAGCAGCCAGTTCTCGCGCTTCTCGCCGGCGCGCGGCTTCAGGCGAATCAGCAGCCACTCGCCCTTCATCCGCTCGCCGTGGAGGATCACGTGGACGTGCCCCTCCTTGATCGTCTTGACCGGGTCCTTGCCGCCGTACGGCTCCCACGTGCCCCGATCCCACAGCATCACCGTGCCGCCGCCATACTCGCCCTTGGGGATCGTCCCCTCGAACGTCGCATAGGAGAGCGGGTGGTCCTCCGTCCGCACAGCCAGCCGCTTATCGTTTGGGTCGAGGCTGGGCCCACGGGTGACCGCCCAGCTCTTCAGCACGCCCTCCATCGCTAGCCGGAGGTCCCAGTGCAGCCGCGTCGCGTCGTGCTTCTGCACCATGAAGGTCCGCCCGCCCGCCTCTCCGCGCTCGCCCGCGGGTTCGGCGGTGCGCGCGAAGTCGCGCTTGGCGTTATAGTCGGCGAGCGCGTCCGCCTCGGCCGCGACCCGCTCGGCCACCTTCTTGGCCGCGCGCGCCACCTCAGGCGCGCTTGCGCGCCGGTGCCGCCGCCGGCTTCTTCGCGGGAGCCTTGCGCGCCGGCGCCTTCTTGGCCGGCGCGTCATCCGTCTTGGCGGCGGCGGTGCTCGCGCCCGGCTTGTCGAGCGACTTCTTGAGCGCGGCCATCAGGTCCACTACGTTTGACCCGCGCGACGGTTTGGCATCGTCCGTGTCGAGCGTGACCTTGCCCGACTTCGACTTGCGCTTGCGCTCGATCAGCTCCTTCAGCGCATCGACGTAGCGGTCGTGGAACTCGGTTGCGTCGAACTTGCCCGATTTCTTGTCGATCAGCGTCGTCGCAAGCTCGAGCAGGTCCTCGTCCGGCTTGTCGTCGGGAATGTCGCGGAAGTAGCTCTGCGCCTTGTTGACCTCGTCGGCGTAGCGCAGCGTCTCCAGCACCATGCCGCGCCCGCACGGCTTCAGCGTCACAACATATTCGCGGCCGCGCAGCGCGAGCTGCCCGAGTGCCACCTTCTTCGCCCGCCGCAGCGCCTCGCGCAGCACGATGAACGCTTCCTCTGCCAGGTCGTCGGCAGGCACGACGTAGTAGGGCTTGTCGTAGTAGATCGCGTCCACCTCGCCGATGTCGACGAACTGGGTCAGTTCCAGCGTCTTCTTGCTTTCCAGCTTGACGCCCGCGATCTCCTCCTCGTCGAGCAGGACATACTCGCCCTTGGCGTACTCGTACCCTTTCATGATCTCGTCGCGATCGACCGGGCCGATGCCGTCCACAACCTTTTCATAGTGGATGCGCTTGCCGCTCGGCTCGTGGATCTGGTGAAACGAGACGCTCGCCCCGCTCTTGGTCGCGGAGTAGATCTCGACGGGGATGGAGACCAGCGCGAGCCTGATCTGTCCCTGCCAATATGCGCGTGCCGCCATCGGCCGGTTCCTCCTGGAGCGAAGTGCGCGAGTCCAAATGGACTCCGCTCCGAGTCGGTTCCGTTACGCCCGCGGAATCGTTGCCGATCGTGTCCAGCCGTTGACGGTTGGGCGTTCCCTCCCCTACGCCACCGCCGTGACCGCGCCCACCATCCTGCTGGTCGAGGACGATCCGCCGCTGCGGACGCTAACCGCGCGCGCGCTGCAGGAAAACGGATACCTCGTCCGCCCGGCCGGCTCTGCGCCCGAGATGTGGCTGGCGTTCGAGGCGGGGCCGGTCGACCTGGTCCTGCTCGACATCATGCTGCCCGGCACCAGCGGCATCGACCTGTGCCGCGCGCTCCGGCGCGAAAGCGACGTACCTATCATCTTCATTTCGGCCAAGGGAAGCGAGACCGACCGGGTGGTCGGGCTGGAGCTCGGTGCCGACGATTACTTGGCGAAACCGTTCGGCACCCGCGAGCTGGTCGCGCGGGTGCGCGCGGTGCTGCGGCGACGCTCGGGCGAAGTCGCGCCGGCGGAGCGGGAGAAGGGCGTGCTCCAGTTCGCCGGCTGGACGGTCAACCTGCCGCGCCGCGAGCTGCTGTCACCGACCGACGCGGTGGTCGACCTGACCGGGGCCGAGTTCGACCTGCTTGTCGCGCTGTGCGAGCACGCTCAACGCGTGATCGCGCGCGAGCGGCTGATCGAGCTGTCGCGCACCCGGCTTGGCGACAGTTCGGACCGCAGCGTCGACGTGCTGATCAGCCGGCTGCGCCGCAAGCTGTCCCGCGACGGAGAAGCAGCGCCGATCGTCACCGTGCGCGGCGTCGGCTACATGCTGAACGTGCCCGTGGAGCGCAGTTGAGGCTGTTCACCCGGCCCGCGATCGGCATCGTCGGGCAGATCTTCGCGATCCTGCTGCTCGCGCTGCTGGTCGAATATGGCGCCACCAGCTTCCTCTACGAGCGCGCCGACCAGTTCTCGATCCGCGACGATGAGGCGAACCGCCTGGCCGAGCACATCGTGCTCGCCCGCAAGGTGGTGAACGACGAACCGGTGCCGACCCGCGCCGCGATCGCGGAGGAGCTCACCACCTCCCGCTACCTGGTCCGCTGGCAGCGCCAGCTGCCGCTGCCGCCGTTCATCGCGCCCTCGCTCGACCGGATGCGCGGCCAGATCGTGACCTGGGAGCCCGAACTCGCCGGACGCGACCTGAAACTCCGGCTGAAGTCGCCCGGTCGGAACGCATACATCACAGGCGGCGTGACGCTGGACGACGGCAGCTGGCTGTATTTCGAAACACGCGAGCCGCTCAACCATCTCGGCTTCTCGCTCAGCCGGCTGCTGCTCGCGCTCACCCCCGCGATCGCGCTGATCTTCATCGGCGGTCTGCTGGTGCGCAACGTCCTGCGCCCGCTCCGACAGCTGGCGGTCACCGCGGACCGGCTGGGTCACGGCACGGTGGAGCCGATCGCGGCGGAGGGGCCGAGCGAGGTGCGCCGCCTGATCAACGCCTTCAACGACATGCAGTCGCGCATTCACCGCCTGATCTCCGCGCGGACGGAGGCGCTGGCGGCGGTCGGCCACGATTTCCGCACCCCGCTCGCTCGGCTGCGGCTGCGTGCCGACGCGGTTCGCGACGAAGAGCTGCGCGACGCGATGCTCGCCGACGTGGTAGAGATGGACGCGATGGTCGCCTCGCTGCTCGCCTATCTCGGCGGGGAGGAGGATCACGAGGCGCCGGTCAGGACCGACCTCGCGGTGATCTGCGCGACGGTGGTGGAGCACGCGACCGACCTGGGCCAGGCGGCCGAGTATCACGGCCCCGACCACCTGGAGGCGACCGTGCGGCCGCTGGGGCTGAAGCGCGCGATCGTCAACCTGGTCGACAACGCACTCCACTACGGCGGCAATGCGCGGTTGTGCCTGGAGCGGACCGCCACCCAGATCCGCCTACGGGTCGAGGACGACGGCCCCGGCATCCCCGAAGACCAGCAGGTCCAGGTGCTTCAGCCGTTCGTCCGGCTGGACGGCGCGCGCTCCCGCGACACGCCGGGGTTCGGACTCGGGCTGCCGATCGTGGTGCGCGCGGTGGAACTGGAAGGGGGCAGCCTGACGCTCCGCAACCTGCCTGCCGGTGGGCTCAGCGCAGAGATCTGGCTACCCGTCGCCCGCTCCTAGGCACGATCGTATCGAAAAAGACGTTTGCACCGCTTGTTTCTGTCGCGTAGCGTTTTCGCGCCGGTTCCCAGCAGCCTTCCGTGCGAATGCGTGAGAAAGGCGGCGGCATCGGCGCAGGAGGAACTTCGCTCACCATCCGCCTGAGGATATGCGCATGAAGTTCCTGAAGAAGACGGCCATCGCCCTGGCGGTGGCAACCATGACAACGGCGCCGGCGCTGGCGCAGGACACCGATCCACCTAAGGACCTGACGGTCAGCGGCAGCGTCGCGCTCGTCTCCGACTACCGCTTTCGCGGCGTCTCGCAGAGCGACGAGGAAATGGCGCTGCAGGGCGGCGTCACCGTGACCCACAAGAGCGGCTTCTACGCGGGCGCGTGGGGATCGAACCTCGGCGGCTGGGGCACGTTCGGCGGCCCCAACCTGGAGCTCGACCTGATCGGCGGCTACAAGCTGCCGATCTCCGGCGGTGCGCTGGATGTCGGGCTCACCTGGTACACCTATCCGGGCGGCGCCGATAATACCGACTTCGCCGAGCCGTACGTGAAGTTGAGCGGCACCGCGGGGCCGGTGTCGCTGCTCGCCGGCGTGGCGTACGCGCCCGAGCAGGAGGCGCTCGGCAACTTCTCCAACACGCCGCAGAGCCGCGGGCAGAGCGAGGACAACCTCTACTTGTGGGGTGACGCCGCGACCGCGGTGCCGGGCACCCCGCTGACGCTGAAGGGCCACATCGGCTACTCGGACGGCAACCCTGGCCTCGGCCCCAACGGGACCAGCGTCGCGCCGACCGGCAAGTACTGGGACTGGCTGCTGGGCGCCGATCTGGTGGTCGGGCCGCTCACCTTCGGTGCGGCCTATGTCGATACCGACATCAGCCGTGCGGAGAGCGCCTACCTGCTGCCGAACTTCAGCTCGACCAAGGACGGCGGCCCGATCGCCGGGCCGCAGGTCGTCTTCTCGGTCACGGCCGTCTTCTGACGCGTACGGTGCGGCGCGGTCAGAGCGCGCCGCCGCCTCGTCCGATTGCCAGCGTCGCCCCGCTGGCGCATGGTCGATTGCGGACGTCCGTGGAGGATCGGCGATGACCAGCCTGCGCCTAGCCGCCTGTTCTCTCCTGCTGCTCCTCGCCGCGGCGGCCGATCCCCCTCCAGCCCCGTGGTTCGGAACGTGGAAGCTGCGGCTGGCGAACCCGGCCGAGCCGCCAGAGACGCTGATCTACAGCGATGCCGGCGGCGGCGCGATGCGGATGGAGTCGGTGGAGGAGAACAGCATCCTCGTCACCCGCTTCGACGGCACACCCGCCCCGGTCGGTGGCAAGGCGGCGGCAGCGGAACGCACCCTAGCGGTCACCGCCGTATCGCCCACCAGCTATCGCTGGCTGTTCGCCGTCGCGGGATCGCCGCGGGTGGCCGGGATCAACACGCTGGCGGACGACGGCCGTTCCTTCACCGAGCGGAGCTGGCGCGTGACCGCGCCGGAGAAGGTCGTCACGCTCATCTACGATCGGCAGTGAGGCAGTGCCGCTCTACGCCCTCGCCGACGCGACCCCGTCGATTGCCGCGGACTGCTGGATCGCGCCGACCGCCGACCTGATCGGCGACGTGCGGCTGGGCGCGGGCGCCAGCGTGTGGTTCGCCGCGGTGATCCGCGCCGACAACACGCCGATCGTCGTCGGAGCGCGCAGCAACGTGCAGGACGGCGCGGTGCTCCACTCCGATCCCGGAGCGCCGCTCGCGCTCGGCGAGGACTGCACGGTCGGTCACCGCGCGATCCTGCACGGCTGCACGCTCGGGCGGCAGGTGCTGATCGGCATGGGTGCAATTATCCTGAACGGCGCGACAATCGGCGACGAGAGCCTGGTCGGCGCCGGCGCGCTGGTCACGGAGGGGAAGCGCTTCCCGCCGCGCAGCCTCATCGTCGGCTCGCCGGCGCGCGCGATCCGCACCCTTGACGATGCAGCGGTGGCGAAGCTCAGGATGTCGGCGGACGTCTATGTGGCCAAGGCCCGGAAGTACGCGACGACGCTGTCCGTGACCGACTGAGGCGGTTTCTTCACCTTCGCATGCCAGTGAGCCCCGATGTCGCCGGGGGCCAAGTTCACGCTCGCGATGTTCGCGTCGGCCTTGCAGGTGCCGCTCCTGTTCCTTGCCCTGGGCGTGTCCGGCTACATGCCGAGTTCGACAGTCGCCCGGCTGGCGCGGGAGCATGCCGACCCGGCTGAGGCGAGGGCGGCGATCGCCCGGGAGCTGGACTATGTCCGGACATCGCGACGGCAGCGCGGCTACAGCCACCTGAGGCCAGAGCAGATCGGCGTGACGGTCCGTCGCTTCCGTTCGTGGCAGAACGATGAAGGCTTCTTGGCGACGACGACGATCGATTGCAGGTCACAATCGCGCTGCACTGTCACCGCCGATGCGCTCGTTCCATACCGAACGGCCACTCGGAGCGTTGTTGCACCATGAACAACCGCGATCAGTCGCCTTCCTGCTGCCGCGACGGCACTGGAGGCCTCAGCCGCCTTTCGTTCCGACAGCTCCGAGGAAGACGTCGACTCCTTGCCGCGCACGCCGCTGCACCTCACCCTCGTCCAGCGGCGCTCGACAACCGTACACCAGCTCCACACGCCAGCTGCCCTGCCAGAGCCCGATCAGGTCGTTGACGGCCTGAGCCGGGTCGATGGGGGAGAGGTCACCCCGACGCTGGCCTGCGGTGATGATCTGCTCCAGCGCCCGCCAGGCGCGGCGCGGCCCGATGTCGAAGAAGGATCGGGCAAGGTCGGGGCGGTGCCGGTGGAGGTGGAGGATCATCGGCTCCCAACCCATGGCATCCGGATCGGCCAGAAAGCGAAGAAAGCGCTCGCCGTAGCGGATCAGCGCCTCTCTGACGCCTTCTGCGTGATCGTCATCCAAGAAAGCGTCGCCCGCGATCCGCTCTGACTCACGCGCGATCACCGCGGCAAGCAGTGCGTCGCGATTTTCGAAGTTGTTGTAGTAGGTGTCTCGCGAGACCCGGGCAGCGGCAGTAACGTGGTCGACGGTGACAGCGTCGACGCCCTGTCGAAGGAAAAGCGTCCGCGCTGCGTCGAGCATCGCCTCGCGCTTGGCGGGATCACGCGGGCGCCCCCGTGTCTTCGTTCCGGTCTCCATCGCCGCAGCTTACCGGCGTCCGAACGCCTCGCGCCAGAAGGTTCGGAGCGGCGACGGCGGGCCGGTCGCGGAAATCGCCTCTACGACCTGGCGCGGATGGCTGTTCGTCCCGCTCGCCTCCGCGATGAGGACATGCGCCAGGTCGGCGCGCGCCGTGTATCGGCCGGAGAGACGCTCGTTTGAGACGGAGACGCTGCCGGTCGGCTCATCGACGTCGTAGAGGCCGCCCGGTCGCACGATCGTCCAGTTCAGGTCGCTTGCGCGGACGATCGCCTCCATGCGCGCCATGTCGTCGTAGAGCGTTCGTCCGACCACCTGGCGCAGGGTCGGGATGACTATTGTCCGCCACCACCAGCTCTCAACTGGGAGCGGACCGGCTAGCGTTGTCGAGCTGACGCAGACCAGACGGGCGCCGCCGTGCTCTCGCATGGCGGCGACGATGCTGCGGGCCCCGTCCGAATAAACGCTGATCGGCTTGCGGCCGTAAGGCACGCCGTAGGTCGAGATGACCGCCTCGGCTCCCATCGTCGCGCGCGCGACCGCCCGCGGGTCGGTCACGTCGGCAGCGGCGACCGTCAGCCCCGGATCGTGCATCGGGAACGCCTCCGGCCGGCGCGTCACCGCGCAAACGTCGTGCCCCGCGGCGAGCGCCTGCCGGACGACTTGCAGGCCGGTCGGCCCACTTGCCCCGAACACAGCCAGCTTCATGGTTTGCCGCGGTCGTTACAAATCGACGCGGTCGTTCTCGACCTTGTATGGCTCGCCGCTCGTCTTCGCCTTGACGAGGGACAGCAGTGATGCGGTGATCGGACCACCGGGCGTGTCCCAGTATTCCGCACCATCGGCATCGATCCGGATCAGTACGGTGTGCGGGTCCTCAGGCCCTTCCGGAAACCAGGCCGACACGCCCGGCCCCCAGAGCTCCTTCAGCTTGGCGGCATCGCGCACGATGGCGGCGTGGCCGCTGATCGACACCCAGGCGCTGCTCGACGCGAAGCTGACGTTAACACGCGGCTCGCGCTCGATCTGCGCCGCCTTGCGGCTGTCGTCGCGCGACACGAACCACAAGCTTCCATCGAACGTGCGCTCGACCGAGCCCATCGGTCGCGAGACGAAGCCACCGTCGCCGTCACTGGTCGTGAGCATGCCGACCTTCGTACCGGCAATCAGGTCGGCCACCTTGGCCGTAGCCTCTGCGTAGCTCTGGTCGGGTTGGGACAAGGCGCGACTCATATTGGAACTCCGTCACAGCTTAGGAATCATATAAGCAGACGATTCAGTTCGGTTATTGTTCCACCGACGGATTGCGTTCGAGAGGTCCGCGACGTGCATCGGACTATTGGACCTGGCCGCGGCCCATGTTCCTGATCGGACCGGACATCGATCCTGCGCGTAGCCTCCCCAACGTCACACCGACGCGCTACAGCGCGCGCCGATGCGCTTCCTCCTTCCCCTGCTGCTCGGTGCAGTTGCGGCGACCGGCTTCGCGCCGCTCGCGCTGCTGCCGGCGACGATCCTGGCGTTCGCCTGGTGGCTGGTGCTCGTCCACCAAGCGTCCAGCCTGAAGCAGGCGCTACTGACCGGGTGGCTGTTCGGGCTGGGTCACTTCACGATCAACAACAACTGGATACAGCACGCCTTCGACTATCAGGACCGGATGCCGCCAGTGCTCGGCTACGGCGCGGTGGTGCTGCTGGCGGTCTACCTTGCCGTCTACCCAATGGCGGCGGCCGGGCTCGCCTGGCGGCTGGCGAGCCCGCGCAGCGTCGGAGCGGACGCGCGGATCGGCCCGTCCTTCGTGCTGGTCGCGGCGGCGGCCTGGATCGTGACGGAGTACGGCCGCGCGACGCTGTTCACCGGCTATGCCTGGAACCCGCTCGGCACCGCGTGGCTGGCGGTGCTGCCGGTCGCGGAGGGCGCGCGCTTCGCCGGGACCTACGCGATGAGCGGGCTGCTGGTGCTGTGCAGCGGTGCGCTGGTGCTGCTGCTCGGGCGGCGCTGGCCGCTGCCTGCCGGCGTCGCCGCAGTGCTCGCGCTGCTACTGGTCGCGCACGCGGTCCGCCCGCCGCTCGTGACGGCCGGTGGCGCGACCGCCGCCCGCGTGCGGGTGGTGCAGCCCAACGTCGAGCAGCAGGTCCATGTGTCGCCCGATCACGCGCAGGCGGTATTGCGCCGGCTGGCCAGCCTGTCCGGCCGGCCGGGCCCCGCCCCGCGGCTGGTGGTCTGGCCGGAGGGGATCGTCGATCCGTACCTGGAGGACGGCTACCCGCCCGCCTGGTACTGGCGCGGCTCGCCGCTTTTGACGCGAGGCGGGATCGCGCGGGTGCTGGGACCGAATGATCGGGCGCTGGTCGGCGGCACCGCGCTCGCCTTCGATCGCCGTGGCGAGATCACGGGCGCGGCGAACGCCATCTTCGTGGTCGGGCCCGACGCACGGCTGGGCGGTCGCTACGACAAGGCGCATCTGGTGCCCTACGGCGAGTACCTGCCGATGCGCGAGCTGCTGGAGCCGCTCGGGCTGTCACGGCTCGTCGCGGGCGAGATCGACTTCCTGCCCGGCGCCGGTCCGCGCGCCGTCAAGGTCCCCGGCTTCGGCCCGGTCGCCATGCAGATCTGCTACGAGATCATTTTCTCCGGCCAGGTGGTGGACCGTCGCGGCGTTCGCCCGCGCCTGCTGTTCAATCCCTCAAACGACGCCTGGTTCGGCAGCTGGGGCCCGCCCCAGCACCTCGCGCAGGCCCGGATGCGCGCGATCGAGGAGGGGCTGCCGGTGGTCCGCTCCACCCCCAACGGCATCTCCGCGGTGATCGCCGCCGACGGCCGGATCCTGGGGGAGGTGCCGCGCCACGTCGCCGGCGCGGTTGAGCTGCCGCTGCCGCCCGCCGCGCCGCCGACGCCGTTCGCGCGTACCGGCAACTGGATGGCGCTCGCCGCGGTGCTGATCCTGCTCGCGCTTGCGATGGTGGCGCGCCGCCGCTAAGCGGCCTCGTATAAAGCAAGCTTTATATGGGCATGGCAACGGCCCGAGGCTTGCTCGCCGCTTCTTCCAGGCCAGAGGACATTCATGCGTTCCACCTATCTCTTCACTTCCGAGTCCGTCAGCGAGGGGCATCCCGACAAGGTCGCCGACCAGATCAGCGACGCGATCGTCGACCTGTTCCTCTCCAAGGATCCGGAGGCGCGGGTCGCTTGCGAGACGCTTACCACCACCCAGCTCGTGGTGCTGGCCGGCGAGATCCGCGGCGAGGGAATCATGGACACCGCCGGTAACTGGGCGCCGGGCGTGCCGGAGGAGATCGAGCGCACGGTGCGCGAGACGGTTAAGCGGATCGGTTACGAGCAGGACGGCTTCCACTGGGAGAGCTTCCGCTTCGAGAACAATCTCCACCCGCAGTCGGCGCACATCGCGCAGGGCGTGGACGCGTCCGGCAACAAGGACGAGGGCGCGGGCGACCAGGGCATCATGTTCGGCTATGCCGCGAACGACACGCCGGACCTGATGCCGGCGACGCTCGACTACAGCCACAAGATCCTGCAGCGCATGGCCGCCGACCGCCACGCCGGCACCGCGCCGTTCCTGGAGCCCGATGCCAAGAGCCAGGTGACGCTCCGTTACGAGGGAAGCAAGGCGATCGCCGCGACCGCGATCGTCGTCTCCACCCAGCACGCCATGGGCTATGACAAGGGCGAGCAGGAGGCCGAGCTCAAGGCCTACGTTAAGTCGGTGGTCGCCGACGTGATCCCGGCCGAGCTGCTGGGCGACGAAACCGAGTACCACATCAACCCGACCGGCAGCTTCGAGATCGGCGGGCCGGACGGCGACGCAGGGCTGACCGGGCGCAAGATCATCGTCGACACCTATGGCGGCGCGGCCCCCCACGGCGGCGGCGCGTTCAGCGGCAAGGACCCCACCAAGGTCGATCGGTCGGCCGCATACATCACCCGCTACCTCGCCAAGAACATCGTCGCGGCTGGTCTCGCCCAGCGCTGCACGATCCAGCTCGCCTATGCGATCGGCGTGTCGAAGCCCTTGTCGCTCTACGTCGACACCCACGGGACCGGCACCGTCGGCGACGACAAGATCGAGGAAGCGATCGGCCGCATCGAGAAGCTGGGTGGCCTCACGCCGCGCGCGATCCGCACGCACCTGCAGCTCAACAAGCCGATCTACGCCCGCACCGCCGCCTACGGCCACTTCGGCCGTCAGGCGGAAGGCGACTTCTTTCCCTGGGAGCGCACGGACCTGGTCGACGACCTGAAGGCCGCGCTCGCGGCCTGACGGCGCGGGTCAGCTCAGGATCAGCTTCGCCGCGGCGATCAGCAGCACCGCGCCGATCGCCTGCACCAGCCGCTCGGTCGGCAGTCTGACCGTCCCGAGCGTGGTGCCGATCACCGCGCCGATCCCGACCGCGACCACGAACAACGGCAGCGCCGCCGGCAGCGCGCCGACGCTCGACAGATTGCCGGCGAGCCCCGCGAGCGAGTTGCCGAGGATGAACACGGCGGCGATGCCGCTCGCGCGACGGGCATCCGACCAGCCGAGGAAGAGCAGCAGCGGGCTGACGAAGATGCCGCCGCCGGTCCCGGTCAGTCCGGACAGCAGCCCGACCCCGGCGCCGCTCGCGGCCGCGCCGGGCCAGGGTGCGGCATGAGGCAGCTGCGCCTGCCGGAGTGGGCGGGGCCACAGCAGCCGCACGCCCGCGATCATCAACACGACGCCGATCAGCGGCCGGTAGATCGCGCCATCGAGCGTGATACTACCGCCCAGAAAGGCGAGCGGCATCGCGCCGAGCAGGAGCGGCACGATCAGCCGCCGGTCGAACTGCCCGGCGCGGACGTAGCGCCAGGAGGTGAAGCTCGCGACCAGGATGTTGAGCACCAGCGCGGTCGGCTTCATCGTCGCGGGCGCGACGCCGAACAGCGCCATGATCGCGAGATAGGCGGACGCCCCCGCGTGGCCCACCGAGGTATAGAGCGCCGCGCCGAGGCAGAACAGCAGGCAGATGGCGGCGAGGGTAACTGGATCCATATCCGGCGCGATATAGCAGTGTTGGGCGCCGGACCAGCGCCCGATCGCCGCTTGCCTTTGCCGCCCGCGCGGGTCACGCTCCCCGCCGAGCAAGGGAGAAGTCCGGTGCGGCACGTCCTCGCGTCTATGTTCCTGGTCCTCCTCCCCTTCGTGCCGGTCGCGGCGCAGGCGCCGGCTCCCCGGCCCATTGTCGTTGCCGCCGACGCGCCTTGGCGGCACGCGAACAGCGGCATGACGATGCCGGTGACGCTGTTCGGCTTTCCGCGCACGCAGGTCCGCGAGTTCGAAGCGCCTGAACTCGACGTGGTCGGGACATGGCAGCGCGACGACGACGAGCTGACCGTCTATGTCACGCGCAGCACGGCCGGGTCGGTGCCGGTCTGGTTCGATCGCGCGACCTGGGCGATCGAGACCCGCCCCGTCTACGGCCGGCTCACTCCGGCGCAGCTCCCCGCGGCCTTGAGGGTGCCGGGAGCAGCGGTCGATGCCGGTCTGATCGCAACCTGGACGACCGAGGGGGCGTATCGCGGAACCGGCGTCGCGATCATGCCCATGGGCGAGTGGCTGGTGAAGCTGCGCTATTCCTCGACCAGCAGGGACGGAGCGGCGGTCGCTGAAGTCCTCCGTTCCGCGATTGCAGGGCTCGGCTGGCCTGCCGTCATTCCGGCTACGGCGGCGGCGCAGCCGATCGCGGCCTGCGCCGACCAGCTTAGCTACAAGGGCACGGCCAAGGATGCGCCGGCGTCGATGCAGACGGCCCTGGCGGGCGCGCTCGGCAGCCTCGCGGTCCAGGGCGCGTCCGGAACCCGCCCGACCTTTTGCCGTGAGGGGCAGCGGGATCAGGCGTTCGGGCTCTATCGCCCCGACGGTGCGAGCGACCGCTACTTCATCGCGCTGTCGGACGCGGGACGCGGGGTCGTGGTCGGTCCAGGGATCGGCCCGCTGTTCGACAAGACAGCGAAGCCGAGCTGGTCGGTGGACCTCGCGCTGCCCGGGCAGACGATCAACTTCGCACCGCAGGATCGCCTGCCGCGGCCCGAACGCGCGTTGGCGCTGCTCCGCACCAAGCCGGCGTCGAGCACGTCGACCCACGGGCCAAAGCGCCAGATCACGCTACCGTCGTCGCGCTAGGACGCGCTACGCCTCGTCATCGCTGGCAGGACGGCAGCCTCGATCGCGCCGACCGCCGCTTCCGCCGCATAGCCGATCAGCGCGCCGGCGATCACGTCACCGGCGTAATGCTTGCCGATCGGCAGCTGCATCGCCCCGACCGCCGTCGCGCTCACGGCAGCCGCCGGTGCGTGGGCGGGCCACGTCCGCGCCGCCGCGCGCGCGACGGCGACTGCGCCGGCGGTGTGGCCGGACGGGAAGCTGCTGTAGTGGTGCGACCGGCTGCCGCCCTTCTCCAGCCGGTAATCATAGCCGTCGTCGACCGAATGGGGCCGGGTACGGTCGACGCTGCGCTTCACCGCGGTCTTGATCGCGGTGGCGAGGAGGTGGCTCGCCAGCATCCGCGCGCCGCCGCGGGTCAGCGCCGGGCGTCGCAGCACCAGCCCCGCCGCCAGCGTCGCCGCCGAAAGCGCGATAAGCGGCGGCTGATCCGACAGTTCGTTGACGGCCGCCAGAACCCGCATCGGCCCCGACTGGCGCTCCGCCGCCGCCGTCTCGCTCATCGCGCGGTCGATGTGGTGGAGCTTCTTGGCGGTACGCTTTGCCTTGGTCATCCGCACCTAACGGGTGGCACGTCAGGCGGTTGCGGCAAGGCGGCGCCCGGCCTATCCGCCCCTCCGCCATGATCGATCCCGCCACCCACCGCCAGCTCTACGGTCGTCGTCAGGGGCACAAGCTGCGTGCCGGTCAGGCGGCGCTGGTCGAGGAGTTGCTGCCGACCGTCGCCGTGCCCGAAAGCGGCCCGCTCGACGCCCGCATGCTGTTCGGGAATGACCGGCCGCTCGAGCTGGAGATCGGCTTCGGCGGTGGCGAACATCTCGCGGCCCAGGCGGCGATGCGGTCCGACCACGGCTTCATCGGGTGCGAGCCGTTCCTGAACGGCGTGGTCGGGGCGCTGAACCATGTCCGAGACGCGGCGCTCGGCAACGTGCGGCTCCACATGGGCGATGCGATCGAGGTGCTGGATCGGCTGCCGGACACCAGCCTGGAGCGAGTCTACCTGCTCCATCCCGATCCCTGGCCCAAGGCACGCCACGCCAAGCGGCGGATGGTCAACGACGGCCCGCTCGACCTGATCGCCGCCAAGCTGAAGCCCGGGGGCGAGTTCCGGCTGGGAACCGACGATCCGACCTACTGCCGCTGGGCAATGATGGTGATGACCCGGCGGCGCGACTTCGTGTGGACTGCCGACTGCGCCGCCGACTTTCTCACCCGTCCAGCGGACTGGCCGGAAACCCGCTACGAGCGCAAGGCCCGCCGCCAGGGTCACGAGGTCTGGTACTTTCGCTACGTGCGGGTCTGAAGCGGCGTCATCGCGGCGCGAGCAGCCCTTCCGCCATCGTCCGGAAGGCGAGCGTCGCGCGGTCGAGCACCGCCGCCGGCTCCTCCGCCGCCGCCACCCACAACGCCGCGGTCAGCGCCGCGCCGTTCAGCAGCCGCGCCGCCGCCTCGATGTCGACGGGTTTTATGACGCCGTCCGCGTGCAGTTGCGACAGCGTGGCGATCGTCACCGCCAGGCACGCCTGCTCGCCGGGCCAGGTGGACGGATTGCCGAGTACGGCGGGGCCGTCGAGCAGCATGATCCGCTGCACCTCCGGATCAAGCGCCATGCGGATATAGGCGACGCTCTCCGCCATCAGCCCCGACCAGGCGTCGGGCGCGGCGGCGCGCGCCGCCGCCAGCCGAGCCGACATCTCGCCGTCGAGCTGCGCGATCACCGCGGCGAGCAGCCCCTTCTTGTCGCCGAATCCGTGATACAGCGCGCCGCGGGTAAGCCCGGCCGCGGCGGTCAGCTCGTCCATAGACGCAGCCGCATAGCCCTGACTCGCGAACGCAGCCCGCGCGGCAGCGATCAGCCGGTCGCGATTGGCGGCCGCCCGCTCCGCGCGGCGCGCGGTGCCATCACGCTTGATCTTCTCCGTTGACATACGTCTCGTATGTTCCCATTTGCTCTTTCATACGGCGCGTATGTAGGCGTCGTGATCAAGGTGCGCCAGCTGCCTGCGGGCAGCGTGGCGCGCCAGCGAAAGGTTCAGCCATGTCGACCCGTGATGCCGTCACCCTGACTCACCGCCACGCACTCTACGATGCGCACCGCTACTCGCCCGCCGTTCGCGCAGGAGAGCTGTTGTTCGTGTCCGGCCAGGTCGGGAGTCGGGAGGATGGGACACCCGAGCCGGACTATGCCGCGCAGGTCCGCCGGGCGTTCGCCAACCTCCACGCCGTGCTCGCCGCGGCCGGGCTCAGTTTCCACGACGTGATCGACGTGACGTCCTTCCACACCGATCCGGAGCGGCAGTTCGAGACCTTCATGGCGCTGCGTGAGCAGGAGATCGGCACGCCTCCCTATCCGACCTGGACGGCGGTAGGCGTCACCTGGCTCGCAGGCTTCGACGTCGAGATGAAGGCCATCGCCCGCTTTCCGGAGGGCGGATGATCTACTCGCCGCGACCGGCCCGCTTGCGATCGGGTCCGGTGCGGCGATCCGCCGCCGGATAATGGGACACGCGAGGGGTGAGTCGGTCGAGCGTCTGTTGACGGCTATGCTCCAGGAGCATGGCGAAGCGCCGAAGCGATGACATGGAGCCTCCTGACGTTCTCGGTCTGGCGAGCCTCAAGACCGCAATCCAGCGATGCCGTTCCCTGCCGCGTCGTTGATCGGCGATCGAAGCGCGGCGTATCGTTCGCCTTCTGTCGGCGTCAGGCGGGCGTGTGACCGCTCCGTCGCCACGCCCGCGCGAGCAGGCGACCGGCCAGCGCCGGCAGTCCGGGGCGCAGCAGCAGCCAGTCGCGGATCGCCGGCCCGGCCTCGGCGCCGATCGTGCGCTTGTACCCACTGTCACCCGCGCCCCAATCAACCCGGGTGATCCCTTCCGTCAGCGCCCGCACGAGGTTGCGGTAGTAGAGCAGCTTGCCTGGCGAATGCTTGCCGACCCGCGGATCGTAGCTGTTGGCGATGGCGTACTTCAGCGCGCCGGCGTTGAGATCGAACGAGAAGGCGGCGGGCGCGCCGTCGATGCGGAGCACCGCCGCCCACATCATCCCCGCGATCACCGGATCGATCGCGGCGGCTCGCCAGAACGCGCCATGACCGCCGTTCGTGAACTTGGCGTCGCGCCCGTCGGTGCGCTCGGCGATCCAGCTGAGCTGCTCGACCCGGGCGAGTGAGTCGAAGGCCGCGTCGTTCCAGTCCGCGCCGGTGACGAACGCCCAGTCGAGCGCACCGTGCGCGGCCAGGTGCTTCTCGTGGAAGCGGTTCTTCTTGAGCGTGGATGCGCGTGGCCAGCCGCCGCCGTCCTCAGCCGCCGCCATGTCGAGCACGAAGCTTTCCGCCACGAAGCGGTCGATCACGCACCAGCCCCGCCCCCGCGCCGCCGCCAGCAGGGGCGCCACCACTGCGTCCTCGTCATAGACCGGCCCAATCCGCAGGCCGCTGTTCGAACGGGCAAGCACCATTAGTGCCGCGCCATAGTCGCGATCGTCCGCGTCGATCACGGCCGGGAAGCCGCGGAACGGCCAGTAGCAGCCCGGAACCTGCGCCAGCCCCAGCGCGCGTGGACCGAACGGCACAATTGGAATGGCCAGGCGCGGCTCGTCTCCGTCCTCCACCACCAGCGTGCGCGCAGTCCCGCCGTAGGCGTGGAGCGCGGCGGCGAACCACTGCCGGCGCAGGAAGGCGTGGCTCTCCGGCCCGCGCGCTGCCACCGTGTCGATTGCGGGCGCCAGTCCGTCGACCATCGTCGCGGCCGCGGCGCGGCGAAAGGCGGAGGCGGGGACAGGCTTGGTCATCGCCCGCGCGTGTAGCAGCTGAGGCGTTACCAACCGGTGCAGTTGCCTCCACGCGGCGGACCCCGCATAACCGCCGCCATGCCGCCCGCCCTCGGTCTCGTCACCGTGTCCACCACGATCCAGACCGCGATCGCCCCGGTCTTCCTGCTCGCCGGGATCGGCGCCGTGCTGAACGTCATGGCGGGGCGGCTCGCGCGAGTCGTCGATCGGGTGCGGGCGCTGGAGGCGCTGCACCCCCGCTCGACGGGTCCAGAGCATGAGCGGCACGTGTGGGAGCTGCGCATCCTCGACCGCCGGATCACGGTGATCAACGTGGCGTTGAGCCTCTGCGTCGCGAGTGCGGTTGCGGTGTGCATGGTGGTGGTCGCGTTGTTCATCGCGCGCTTCGTCAGCTGGCGGTTCGGCCCCGTGATCGCCGCGCTGTTCATCATCGCCATGGTCCTGCTGACCCTCGGCCTGCTCGCCTTTCTGCACGAGGTGCGCATTTCGCTGCGCTCGATTCACGTGCGGGCCGAGCTGCTGGAGGAAGAGCAGCGGCGGTGAGCCGCGATGCCGAAAAGCGGCTGCTCCAGGCGGTCATGGCGGTCGTGCTGCTGTTGCCGGCGAGCGCCGTGATCCCGAGCATCATCGGGGGGCCGCGCTTCCTCGGTCACCCGCCTGTCGTCTCCGCCGATCTCGACAGCCACTTCCGCTACCTGTCGGGTCTCTTCCTCGCGCTGCTTGTCCTGTTCGCCGGCACGATCCCCGCCATCGAGCGCCAGGCGGCGCGGGTTCGGCTGCTTGGCGCGATGGTCGTGGTGGGCGGGCTCTGCCGGCTGCTGTCCCTCGTCCTCGTCGGGGTGCCCTCGATCGGCCACCAGCTCGGCCTGGCGGTCGAGCTGGGCGCCGTGCCGCTGCTCATGCTCTGGCAGGCCCGTCTGGCGCGTCGCTACGCGCGCTCGATCAGCGCGGCGTAGCAGCCGCGCCGCGCATAGTGCGCGTGCAGATAGGCGACGCGCGGCTCCGCCAGAAAGCGGGTGATCAGCGCCTCCAGCACGATGCCCTCGACCAGGTCGGCGTCGATCATCGCGTGCCCGACATCGAACGCACGCAGCGAGATCGGACGGCGTCTCAGCACGTCGGGGATATGGCCGACAACGACCGCCTGCTCGGTCGCGCCCTCCGCCACGAAGATCGCGTGCGCGGATCGGTACGGCGTCGGGGCCGGCTGGTGGACGTGGTTGAGCAGCAGCACGGTCTCACCCGGTTCGACGTCGCGCAACGCGACCCGGTCAGGCGCGCTGAACGGCTCCGACACCCGGACCCGCTCCACCCCGCGCACGGCAAGCTGAGCGTCAGGCAGGCCGTAGAGCGGCGCAAAGGCGGCGGGCGACAGGCCCGAGATGCGGTAGGTCATACGGATCGGCTCCCGGCTGTGTGCCGGGGCGATGCGCCCTTACCGTCGCCCGGGCATCCCGGAAGCTGCGGCCAAACCGGTCAGCGCGCGCCCTCCATCCCCGGTCCGGCGTCGGCCGTGGGCAGGTAGCGCGGCGCCACGCGCGCGCGCGCGGCCTGCTCGAACGCGTAACCGGCGGCGAGCAGCTGCTGCTCCGACCAGGGCCGCCCGATGAAGCTGAGACCGGCGGGCAGCGAATCGATCAGCCCCATCGGCACCGTCAGGTGCGGGTAGCCGGCGATCGCGGGCAAGCTCGACGCACTCGGGCCGTCGTAGCTGTCGCCGTGAACCGGATCGATCAGCCAGCCGGGACCTGTGGTCGGCGCGACGTACAGGTCGGCCCTGGCTTCCGCGAGGATGGCGGCGATCGCGTCGCGGCTGGCCTTCTGCGCCTTGGCGAGTGCGGCCGTGTAGGCGGGGTCGGCAAGGCCCTTCGTCGCCTCGGCGCGCACGAACAGCTCCTGCCCGAAATAGGGCATCTCGGCGGTGGCCTGCGCCTCGTCGAACGCGATCACCTGCGCGAGCGTGCGAGTGCGGACCGCGGGCGCGGCGTCGGCGAGATAGGCGTTGAGATCGGCCTTCAGCTCGGTGAGCAGGATCGTGAGCGGTGCGTCGCCCAGGTCGGCGCGCGGCGCCTTGACGTCGACCAGCACCGCCCCCGCCGCGGTCAGCTTCGCCAGAGCCGCCGTGTAGAGCGCCTGGAGGTCGGGCGACAAGTCCTGGCGCAGCACAGCGATCCGCTTGCCGCGGAGCGCATCGACCGACAGGCCGGCGGCATAGTCGCGCCGGTACGCGTCGGCGCCGCCCGTCGCCTTGTCGGCGGGATCGCTGCCGACCATCGCGGAGAACAGCAGCGCCGCGTCGCGGACGCTGCGGGTCATCGGGCCGGCGGTGTCCTGGCTGTGGCTGATCGGCACGATCCGGGTGCGGCTGACCGCGCCCACCGTCGGCTTCAGCCCGACCAGCCCGTTGATCGAGGACGGGCACACCACCGAGCCGTTGGTTTCGGTTCCCAGCCCCCCCGCCGCCAGGCTCGCGGCCACCGCGCTGCCGGTGCCCGAGGAGGAGCCGCATGGCGTCCGATCGAGCGCGTAAGGATTGCGCACCTGCCCGCCGACCGCACTCCATCCGCTCATCGACCGGGTCGAGCGGATGTTCGCCCATTCGCTGAGGTTGGTCTTGCCGAGGATCACCGCGCCTGCCGCCCGCAGCCGTGCGATCACCGGCGCATCGCGGCGGGTGATGTTCTCCTTCAGCGCCAGGCTGCCGGCGGTGGTCGGGACGGCATCGCCCGTCTCGATATTGTCCTTGACCAGGATCGGCACACCGTGGAGCGGGCCGCGCACCCGTCCGGCTCGCCGCTCGGCATCAAGCGCGCGGGCCTGCGCGACCGCGTCCGGGTTGATCGCGATGACGCTGCGCAAGGCCGGCCCTTTGCGGTCGAGCGCGGCAATGCGGTCGAGGTAGGCGCGGGTCGCCGCCTCCGACGTCGTGGCGCGGCTCGCCAGCCGGGTGCTCAGGTCGGCGAGCGAGAGTTCCTCCACTCGCGCCCGGTCCTGCGCCGCGGCAGGAGCCACCGCCAGTGCCGCCGCCGTCACCGTCCCGACCAACCGCATCGCCGTCCCTTCCAAGCTCACGAACGGACAAGGCTAGGCGGCGGTCCGGCGACGGGCAACGGCGATCATCCACAGCTTGATCCACGGCAAAATATTTTCGCTGTCCGCCATCCCCACTTGCCTTTTCAGGAGGTGAGGATTGTCCACGCGTCGCCGGTTCGTTCCGGTTGCACAATCCGTTCGCTTGCGACGGATGGCAGCGTTGCCGCGACATTTACCGACTTGCGTCGGATCGCGATCGGCCACAAGCTGTTGTGGTTGGATCGGGGGACCAACCCCAGCATTGGTGATCTTCCGCTTCGGCCGGTGGTCGTCGCGAAGGTGGGACCGGTGCCCCGGACAGAGCCGATGATCCTGTTTTGTTCTGCAAACAGGCATTACATAGGGCGGACACCCGAGTCGGGTTCGCTTCAGCGTAGCAAGGGACGGGTGGCATGGATTTTCGGGACGGTGCGGAGAGCGCGATGACGGATGCAACCACCATGATCGCGGAGGCCACGGCGACGATCGCTGCGACCGCTCGTCCCGCGAATCTCAATGATTCGCGTAGCATCGCCAAGCCCTATCCCGTCGAGGTCGATCACGGCCGCGACGCGCTGCTGACCGACTTCGGCAAGGAGACGCTGAAGGATCGTTATCTGCTGCCGGGCGAGACCTTCCAGGACCTGTTCGTCCGCGTCGCCTCCGCCTATGCCGACGATGCCGCGCACGCGCAGCGGCTGTACGACTACATCAGCCGCCTGTGGTTCATGCCGGCGACCCCGGTGCTGTCGAACGGCGGCACCGGTCGCGGGCTGCCGATCAGCTGCTACCTCAATTCGGTGCCCGACAGCCTGGAGGGCATCGTCCAGACCTGGAACGAGAACGTCTGGCTCGCCAGCCGCGGCGGCGGGATCGGCACCTACTGGGGCGGCGTGCGCGGGATCGGCGAGCCAGTCGGCCTCAACGGCAAGACCAGCGGGATCATCCCCTTCGTCCGGGTTATGGACTCGCTGACGCTGGCGATCAGCCAGGGCTCGCTGCGCCGCGGGTCGGCGGCCTGCTACATCGACGTGAGCCACCCGGAGATCGAGGAGTTCCTGGAGATCCGGAAACCCTCGGGCGACTTCAACCGCAAGGCGCTGAACCTCCACCACGGCGTGCTGATCCCCGACGCCTTCATGGAGGCGGTGCGCGAGGGCGCCGAGTGGACGCTGCGCAGCCCCAAGGACGGGTCGGCGCGCGGCACGTTGGACGCGCGCGCACTGTTCCAGAAGCTGGTGGAGACCCGCCTCGCGACCGGCGAGCCGTATATCGTCTTCTCCGACCACGTGAACTCGACGATGCCCAAGCACCACCGCGAGTTGGGCCTCAAGGTGTCGACGTCCAACCTGTGCAGCGAGATCACGCTGCCGACCGGCCGCGACCACCTGGGCAACGATCGCACCGCGGTGTGCTGCCTGTCGTCGCTGAACCTCGAAACCTGGGATCAGTGGAAGGACGAGAAGGGCTTCATCGAGGACGTGATGCGCTTCCTCGACAACGTGCTGACCGACTATATCGAGCGCGCGCCCGACGAGATGGCGCGGGCGCGCTATTCCGCGGGCCGCGAGCGTTCGGTCGGCCTCGGCGTCATGGGCTTCCACTCCTTTCTCCAGGCGCGCGGCCTGCCGATGGAAGGCGCGATGGCAAAGTCGTGGAACATGAAGATGTTCAAGCACATCCGCGCCCAGGTCGACGAAGCGTCGATGCAGCTCGCGGTCGAGCGCGGGCCCTGCCCCGACGCCGCCGAGATGGGCGTGATGGAGCGCTTCAGCTGCAAGATGGCGATCGCGCCGACTGCGTCGATCTCCATCATCTGCGGCGGCACCAGCGCGTGCATCGAGCCGATCCCGGCCAACATCTACACCCACAAGACGCTGTCGGGCTCGACCAGCGTCAAAAATCCGCACCTCGAGCGGCTGCTGATCGAGAAGGCCAAGAACGCCGATGCGGTCTGGAACTCGATCCTGGAGCGCGGCGGCTCCGTCCAGCACCTCGACTTCCTCGACGAGGAGGAGAAGGCGGTGTTCAAGACCAGCTTCGAGATCGACCAGCGCTGGCTGCTCGAACTCGCGGGTGACCGCACGCCGTACATCGACCAGGCGCAGTCGCTGAACCTGTTCATCCCGGCCGATGTCGAGAAGTGGGACCTGCTGATGCTCCACTTCCGCGCGTGGGAGCTCGGCATCAAGTCGCTCTACTATCTCCGCTCCAAGTCGGTGCAGCGTGCCGGCTTCGCGGGTGCCGAGGGCCAGGGCGGCGTGGAGGCGGACAACACGCTCGACAAGCCGCAGTTCTCGCTCGGCGAGAGCACGGATTACGATGAGTGTTTGGCGTGTCAGTGAAGCGGGCAGCCTAGGATTGCGCCAGCAATCCTAGGGCATGCCGCGGCGGGCGGCGGTGCGGCGCGGCCGCTCCGTCCGACGTCGCGGCGACTTAGAGGAACGGTGATCCGATGATCGCGACCAACCAGCCCCGGAACGACGAAGCGCCGCCCCGCGCATCGCGGAACGGCGCCTCGGATCGTCACGCGGTCAGCGGATCAGAGCGGCTGGCCGCCCTCTTCCTCTTCGAAGGTGACCGCGACGTCGGCGTTGGCGGACAGGCGGACAGTGTCGCCCTCGACGTCCGCGACCAGCCCGGTCGAAATATAGTGGTGGTGCCCGGCGTGCGGGTTGTCCGCTCCCTCGACCTCCGCACCCGAGTCCTTCTTGGTCAGCTTGATGCGGTCGCCCTCGACCTTGTCGACGGTGCCGACGTGGACGCCGTCCGCGCCGATCACTTCGGCATGTTCCTTGATCTGGCTGATGTCGGCCATGGTACAACTCCTGTGTGGGGTTCGGCCGCTGAACGCGCATGCGCCGAGTTGGCTGCATGAGTGCCGCGCGCATGCCGTGCTCCCGCGCAGGCGGGAGCCTAGAGTCGAGAGTGCGGTCCTTTGCCGCCCTGGACTCCCGCCTTCGGAGTCCACGCGAAGTAGTACTTCGTGGGGTGCCCCTGCGCGGGAGCACGGTGGCGCTTGCGTCCGCCCTCATCCTCTCCGGCTGCGCCACCCAGGTGTCATCCGCGGTGAGCACCGGCGCCACGTCGCCCGGCTTCCTCCCCGGGCTGTGGCACGGCTTCATCTTTCCGATTGCCTGGGTGCTGTCGCTCTTCATGCCGGAGGTCGCAGTGTACGCGGTGCCCAACAACGGCGGCTGGTACGATTTCGGCTACTTCCTCGGCATCGTCGTGTTCGGCGTCGGCGCACGCAAGACGCGGACCGTCTACGTGACCAGGCGGGTGCGGTCGTGAGCTGGCAGGCGCTCATCATGTACGGCGTTGCGGCTGCCTTCATCCTGCTCGGCGCCGGGCTGCTGCTGGCACTCGCCCGGCCCCGCAGCGAAGGACAGGTCTACGCGTTCCGCATGATCGGGATCATGGCGCTGTCGGGCGGCGTGGTGCTCGCGATGAGCGCGACCTTCCTGTGGCAGTGGAGTGCGGCGCGGTGATCGCCGGTGCCGCTTTCGCCCTCTTCTTCCTATATAAATTCTAACTGACGTACGGAGTAGCTCGCATGCCCCTTCTTCAAGCATCCAAGCAGTACAAGCCGTTCGAATACCCCTGGGCGTTCGAGTTCTGGAAGCGTCAGCAGCAGGTCCACTGGCTGCCCGAGGAAGTGCCGCTGGGCGAGGACTGCCGCGACTGGGCGCAGAAGCTCAGCGATCACGAGCGCAACCTGCTGACCCAGATCTTCCGCTTCTTCACCCAGGCCGACGTCGAGGTGCAGGACTGCTACCACGAGAAGTACGGCCGCGTGTTCAAGCCGACCGAGATCAAGATGATGCTGACCGCGTTCAGCAACATGGAGACGGTCCACATCGCGGCGTACAGCCACCTGCTCGACACGATCGGCATGCCCGAGAGCGAGTATGGCGCGTTCCTCGAGTACAGCGAGCTCAAGGACAAGCACGACTACCTCCAGAACTTTGGTGTCGATTCGGACGAGGATATCGCCCGCACGCTCGCGATGTTCGGCGGCTTTACGGAAGGCGTGCAGCTGTTCGCGTCATTCGCGATGCTGATGAACTTCCCGCGCTTCAACAAGATGAAGGGCATGGGCCAGATCGTCAGCTGGTCGGTGCGCGACGAGAGCCTGCACTGCGAGGGGATCACCCGCCTGTTCCACGCCTTCACCAAGGAGCGGAACTGCCTGACCAAGGCGGTCAAGGACGACATTGCCGACGTCTGCCAGACGACCATCCGCCTGGAGGACAATTTCATCGACCTCGCGTTCGAGATGGGGCCGGTCAACGGCATGACGCCCAAGGAGATCAAGAAGTACATCCGCTACATCGCCGACTGGCGGCTGTCGCAGCTGGGCCTGAAGCCGATCTACATGATCGACGAGCATCCGCTCCCCTGGCTGACGCCGCTGCTGAACGGGGTCGAGCACGCCAACTTCTTTGAGCAGCGCGCGACCGAGTATTCGAAGGCGGCGACGCGCGGGCAGTGGAACGACGTCTGGGACAGCTTCGACAAGCGCCGCAAGGCAAAGGCGGCGCCGGCGGCGAACGAGGACGCCGACACCGGCGGCGACATGTTCGCCTCCGCCGGAGTTGCCGCGGAGTAGGCGTGATCGGGTGGGGGCGCGCCGGCGACCTCACCCCACTCGCACCGGTGCGGGCGACGTGTTAGCGGTGGCGCCATGGTCCTGACCGCCGCCGCCGCCGCCCGCGAGATCCTGGTCCGCCTCCACGACGTGATGGCGGCCCGCACCAGCGCGCAGGCGAAGCTGAACGCGGTGACGGAGATCGTCGCCGACGGGCTGACCAGCGAGGTCGCCTCCATCTACCTCCTGCGCGAGGGCGTACTGGAACTCTACGCGACTCACGGCCTTGACCAGGCGGCGGTCCACGTCACCACGCTGGCGCTGGGCGAGGGGCTGGTCGGCACGATCGCCCAGAACGTCGAAACGCTGAACCTGGACGAAGCGGCGGCGCACCCCGATTTCGCCTATCGGCCGGAAACGGGCGAGGACAAGTTCCACAGCTTCGCGGGCGTGCCCATCATTCGCCGCGAGCGGGCGGTGGGCGTGCTCGCCGTCCAGCATGCCGAGCCGCGCCGCTACGCCGATATCGAGATCGAGGCGCTGCAGACCGTCGCCATGGTGCTCTCGGAGCTGATCGCGAACGCCGGGCTGGTCGACTCCGCGGCGGTCGCGACCACCCGCACGCAATCGACCGCCACCGCGCGCGTCGCCGGGTTCCGGCTGGTCGACGGCATGGGAGCGGGCGTCGCCGTCTACCACCAGCCGCGCATCCATATCGAGCACACCGTCGCCGAGGATACGGAGGCCGAGCGCCGCCGCGTCTACACGGCGTTCGACAAGATGCGCGACCAGATCGAGCGCATGCAGCAGCAGGCCGAGTTCGGGGTCGGCGGCGAGCACGACGAGATCCTCGAGATGTACAAGATGTTCGCGTACGACGAGGGCTGGTCGCGGCGGATCAACGAGGCGATCGACAGCGGCCTGACCGCGGAGGCTGCGATCGAGCGGGTGCAGCAGCGCACCCGGATGCGGATGCGCGAGATCGACGATCCGCTGCTGCGCGACCGGATGCACGACCTGGAGGACCTGTCCAACCGGCTGATCCGGATCGTGTCGGGCAGGCTCGGCACCGCGGCGCAGATCGGGCTGCGCGAGGACTCCATCCTCATCGCCAAGAACCTCGGGCCCGCCGAGCTGCTCGAGTACGACCGCCGTCGCCTGAAGGGCGTGGTGCTGGAGGAAGGGTCGCTAACCGCCCACGTCACCATTGTCGCACGCGCGATGGGCGTGCCGGTGCTCGGCCGCGCCAAGGACATCAAGCGCCAGGTGGCGGAGGGCGATCCGCTGCTGCTCGACGTCACGTCCGAAACGCTGTTCGTCCGCCCGACACAGGCGATGGAGGAGGCGTTCGAGACCAAGCTCGCGCTGTCCCAGAAGCGCCGCGCGGCATTTAACGCGCTTCGCACGGAGCCGCCGGTAACGGCCGACGGGCACCGCGTGACCGTGATGGTCAACGCCGGCCTGCGCGACGATGTGGCCGCGGTCGAACTGACCGGCGCCGACGGCATCGGGCTGTTCCGCACCGAGTTCCAGTTCCTGGTCTCCGCCACGCTCCCCGCGCGCGAACGGCAGCAGCGGCTGTACCGCGACGTGCTGGACGCGGCCGGCGACAAGCCGGTGGTGTTCCGCACCGTCGACATCGGCGGTGACAAAGCGCTCCCCTACCTCGACCATGACGAGGCGGGCGAGGAGGAGAACCCGGCGATGGGCTGGCGCGCGCTCAGGCTCGCGCTGGAGCGCGAAGGCCTGATGAAGGCGCAGGCGCGCGCGCTGATCGAGGCGGGTGCGGGCCGGACGCTCAACGTCATGTTCCCGATGGTCAGCGAGCCCTGGGAGTTTGACGAGGCGCGCGCGATCTTCGAGACGCAGCGCGCCTGGCTCGCCGATCGCGGACGCAAGCTGCCCAACCAGATCCGCTACGGCGCGATGCTGGAGGTGCCGGCGCTCGCCGAGGTGCTCGACCTGCTGCTGCCGCGGCTCGACTTCCTGTCGATCGGCACCAACGACTTGACCCAGTTCCTGTTCGCCGCGGACCGGGCGCATCCCAAGCTCGCGGTTCGCTACGACTGGCTGAGCCCGTCGATCCTGCGCTTCCTTGCGCGGGTGACCGCGCCGGCGCGGGCGGCCGGCGTTCCGCTTGCGGTCTGCGGCGAGATGGGGGGCCGGCCGCTGGAGGCGCTGGCGCTGATCGGGCTCGGGATCGACCGCCTGTCGATCACCCCGGCTGCGGTCGGACCGATCAAGGCAATGGTGCGCACGCTCGATCGCGCGGCAATCACCGCCGCGATGGCGGGTTGGCTCGCAGACCCACCGGCCGACCTGCGCGGCACGCTGACCGCCTGGGCGGCCGCGGCGGGGGTCGAACTGGACTGATCATGGGCCAGGAAGTGTGCGCCCTGCGTTGACAGGAGTCCGCGCACGGTGGGACACGGGATCACGGCCGAGTGGCACCGGCCGCCCGGCGGAAGGAATGAGCGAGTGAACGACGGCGCAGGCGACAACGCGACTTCCCCGCCCCACGGGCCGGGCGCCCGCCTGCGCGCCGCACGCGAGTCCGCGGGCCTGAGCATCGGCGACATCGCCGGGCGCACCCGCATCCCGCAGCGCCATCTGGAATCGATCGAGGGCGGGGCCTATGCCGCGCTTCCCTCCACCACCTATGCGGTCGGGTTCGCGCGCGCCTATGCCCGCGCCGTCGGCATCGACGATGCCAGCATTGCCGCCGACGTACGCCGCGAACTGGCGGTGACCGCGCCCGAGCGCCACGTGACCATCCCGGTCTACGAGGTCGAGGATCCCTCTCGCACCCCGCCGCGCGGGATCGTGTGGGGCGGCGTGATCGTCGCGCTGCTGCTGATCGTCGGCGTGGCGCTGTGGTACGGGACCGACTTGTTCCGCGGCGGCGCGCCCGCCGAGCCCGCGGTCGCGAGCGAGCAGGCGGTGGTGCCGGTGCCTGCCCCTGCCGCCAGCCCGACCCCGGTCGCGGGCGGCCAGGTCAGCCTCACCGCGACCGATGAAGTCTGGGTGCGGATCTACGATGCGGCGGACACTACGCTGCTGCTGAAGACGATGGCAGCGGGCGAACGCTATGACGTGCCGCCGGGCGCCAACGATCCCATGATCAACGTCGGTCGCCCTGACCAGCTGCGCGTCACCGTCAACGGATCGGCCGTGCCCCCGCTCGGCGACGGGCGGGTCGCGATCAAGGACGTGAAGATCAGTGCCGCCGCGTTGCTCGCGCGCGGAGCGGCCGGGGGGACGCCGGCACCGACGCCTACCCCGACGCCTACCGCGAGCGGTACCGTTCCGCCGGCGTTCAACTGAGCGGGGTAGAACGGGTGATCCGGGACGCCTGTTCGGGTTCCCGCCAAACGTGCAATGGAGGGCCCCGGAACGACACCGGGGGTGGCATATGCGTAAAGTGATAATGGTCGCGCTGGTCGCGACGGCGGCGATGTGGACGGTGCCGGTCGCGGCGCAAAGCGCGATCGAGCCGCGGGTCGACAAGCTGGAGCGCGAAATGCGCGCGGTGCAGCGCAAGGTCTTTCCAGGCGGTGCCGGGCAGACGCTGGAGCCGCAGATCACCGCCCCGCCGGTCGAGACCGCCGTGCCCGGCGTGCCCGCGGGCGGCGCACTGACCGACCTCACCGCGCGGGTCAGCGCGCTGGAAGCGAGCGTGCGCAGCGTCACCGGGCAGGTTGAGCAGGCGAACTTCCGGGTTCGTCAGCTTGAGGAAGCGTTCAACGCCTACAAGGCCGCCACCGACACCCGGCTGAAGGCGCTGGAAGGCGCCGGCGTTGCCGTCGCATCGACGCCCGACGCACTGCCCGGTCAGGTCGCCGCGTCCGGCGACACCGCGCCGCCGCCGCGCGCACCCACGGTCCGCCCGACCCGGTCCGCACCAAGCGAGATCGACGCCGATCTGCCGCGCGCCGGGACCAGCGGCGCCCGCGCGACGGAGGTCGCAGCGGTGGCGCGGCCGGACACCGGCGATCCCGCGGAGGACGGCTACACCTATGGCTATCGGCTGTGGGAGGCGAAGCTGTACCCGGAGGCGCAGGCGGCGCTGAAAAGCGTGGCGGAGCGCTATCCCAAGCATCGCCGGGCGAGCTACGCGCAGAACCTGCTCGGTCGCGCCTATCTGGACGAGGGCAAGCCGAGTCTTGCCAGTCTCGCCTTTTACGACAGCTACAAGAAGTTTCCGGACGGCGCGCGCGCGCCGGACAGCCTCTACTATCTCGCCCAGTCGTTGGTGCGGCTGAAGAAGCCCGCCGCCGACGTCTGCAAGGTCTATGGCGAGCTGACCGAGGTCTACGGCGACAAGCTCACCGCCACCATGAAGGTCGACGTCGAGAAGGGCCGTGCCGCGCAGAAGTGCGGCTGAGCCGGAGCTGATTCCACCGGCGCTGGTGGAACGGTTCCGCGCCGACTGGCACGCGATGACCGGCGCGATGATCGACCATGTCGTCGTCGCCTTTTCCGGTGGGCCGGACAGCACGGCGCTGCTGCTGCTCGCACGAGCCGCGCTCGGTGACCGCTGCCGCGCCGCCACCGTCGATCACGCGCTCAGGCCCGAGTCGGCCGCCGAGGCCGAGGCCGCGCATGCCTTTTGCCAGAACCGCGGCATTCCTCACGCGATCCTGTCCGGCCCGTTGCCGGCCCGCGCCAAGGGATCGGCGAACCTCTCCGCCCGGGCTCGCGCGCTGCGGCTGTCGCTACTGGAGGCGCACCGGCGGGAAGTCGGGGCGCAGTGGATCGCGACAGCACACCACGCCGACGATCAACTCGAAACGATAGTCATGCGACTCAATCGCGGCTCCGGGGTGGCGGGGCTGGCGGGCATTCGGGTGACCAATGGACGGCTGATCCGCCCGGTCATCGAGTGGCGGCGGCACGAGCTGCTGGCGATCGTCGAGGCAGCGGGGCTGGACGTCGTCGCCGATCCGACCAACGACGACGACCGCTATGACCGGGCACGGCTTCGCAAGCTCCTGGCGGTCAGCGACCTGCTCGACGCCGACCGGGTCGCGCAATCCGCCCGGGCGCTCGGCCGGGCGGACGAGGCGCTGGAGTTCTGCGCCGACATGCTGGCCGGCGTCCTGATCGAGCAGGTGGGCGGACAGGTGGTGCTTGCCACCGATCGGCTTCCCGACGAGCTGTTGCGGCGCCTGACGCTGCGCTCCCTGCGGCTGATCGACCGCCACGTCGCGCCGCGCAGCGATCGCTTCAACAGCTTCGTTGATCGCCTGGACGCCGACCTCGCTGCCACCCTGTCGGGGGTCAAGGGATCCGTCTCGCACGGCGAGCGCGGTCGGCTGTTCCACTTCGCCCCCGCGCCGCCGCGCCGGACGGAGGGCGAGACGCCCTGAATCGGTGCGAACGGGGCAACTCGTTCCATTGCCATTAACCTGGGTGCTCCTATCTTGCGGGCGCAAGAAAGGTTCACGACTCGCATGAACGACGACAACAAGCAGCCGAGCGGCCCCGGCGGCAATCCCTGGATGAAGAGCCTGCTGATCTGGGTCGGCATCCTGCTCGCCCTGGCGCTGTTCGTCACCATGTTCGACAGCCGCACGACGACCGGGAGCGGCAACACGATCGCCTATTCGAGCTTCCTCGACAAGGTGAACGAGGGCACCGTGCGGGAGGTGAACGTCAGCCGTGAGATCATCTCGGGCACGCTGACCTCCGGCGAGAAGTTCCGCACCTATCCGATCGCCGATCCGACGCTGGTTCCGACGCTTCGTGAGAAGGGCGTGACCATCGCCGCGCGGCCGGAGGAGGGCAGCTCGATCTGGCTAGTGCTGCTTTACCAGTCGCTGCCATTCCTGCTCTTCCTCGGCATCGCCTTCTTTGTGCTGCGTCAAATGCAGAAGAACTCGGGCGCGGGCGGCGCGATGGGATTCGGCAAGTCTCGCGCCAAGATGCTGACCCAGAAGGAAGGTCGCGTGACCTTCGACGACGTCGCCGGCATCGACGAGGCACGCGAGGAGCTGGAGGAAGTCGTCGAGTTCCTGAAGGATCCGACCAAGTTCGCTAGGCTCGGCGGCAAGATCCCGAAGGGCGCGCTGCTGGTCGGGTCACCCGGCACCGGCAAAACGCTGCTCGCCCGCGCGATCGCGGGTGAGGCTGGCGTGCCGTTCTTCACCATTTCCGGTTCCGACTTCGTCGAAATGTTCGTCGGCGTCGGCGCCAGCCGCGTCCGTGACATGTTCGAGCAGGCCAAGAAGTCGGCGCCGTGCATCGTCTTCATCGACGAGATCGACGCGGTCGGCCGGCACCGCGGCGCAGGCCTCGGCAACGGCAACGACGAGCGCGAGCAGACGCTGAACCAGCTGCTGGTCGAGATGGATGGGTTCGAGGCGAACGAGGGCATCATCATCGTCGCCGCGACCAACCGCCCCGACGTGCTCGACCCCGCGCTGCTGCGTCCGGGTCGCTTCGACCGCCAGGTCGTGGTGCCGCGCCCCGACATCGAGGGCCGCATCAAGATCCTGCAGGTTCACATGAAGAAGGTGCCGCTGGCACCGGACGTCGACGCGCGCGTGATCGCTCGCGGCACGCCCGGCTTCTCGGGCGCGGACCTCGCCAACCTGGTCAACGAGGCGGCGCTGATGGCGGCGCGCAAGTCCAAGCGGCTGGTGGCGATGGCCGAGTTCGAGCAGGCCAAGGACAAGGTCATGATGGGCGCCGAGCGGCGTTCCATGGTGATGACCGAGGACGAGAAGCGGATGACCGCGTACCATGAGGCGGGCCACGCGATCGTCTCCATTCACGAGCCGGCGTCCGACCCGATCCACAAGGCGACGATCATCCCGCGCGGCCGCGCGCTCGGCATGGTGATGCGCCTGCCGGAGCGGGACAGCTACAGCTACCACCGTGACAAGATGTACGCGAACCTGGCGGTGTCGATGGGCGGGCGCGTCGCGGAGGAGATCATCTTCGGCTACGACAAGGTCTCGTCCGGCGCGTCCGGCGACATCCAGTACGCGACTGGCCTGGCCCGCGACATGATCACGAAGTGGGGCATGTCGGACAAGGTCGGCCCGGTCGAGTACGCTCAGCCGGAGGGCGAGAGCTTCCTCGGCTACTCGGCGACGCAGCCGCGCCATATGTCGAACGAGACGGCGCAGCTGATCGACGCGGAAATCCGCGCGACCGTTGAAGGGGGGCTGACGCGCGCGCGGACCGTGCTGACCGAGCACATTGACCAGCTGCACACGCTGGCCGGCGCGCTGCTCGAGTACGAGACGCTGACGGGTGATGAGATCAAGCGGCTGATCGCCGGCGAGGACATCGACCGGCCGGAGCCTGGCGCCAACGTCCGACCGGTCGGCGCCGCGGGAACCTCCATCCCCAAGACGCGGCGGCCCAAGGGGCCCTTCGGCACCCCCGCCCCGCAGGGCGCCTGAAAGGGGAGGCGCTCCGACCAGGCGGTCGGGGCGCCTTCTTGCTTCAGGGGACTGGCGCATGACCGAGCCGGCACCCGCGGCGGTCGCGATCGTCGCGTGCAGCGACCTGGCGGCGAGCGAAGCCTTCTACGCGCGGCTCGGCTTCACGGTCGCATCGCGCTATCCGGCGCACGGCTATCTGATCCTCGCCAACGCGGACGGCGCCTCACTTCACCTGACGCTCGCGCCGTCCGGCTGGCTAGACCCCGCGCGCAATCCGTTCGGCGTGTACCTCTATGCCAGCGACGTCGACACACTTGCAGCCGCAGTGGGAGCATCGGTCGAGCACAAGCCGTGGGGCCTGCGCGAGTTCGCCGTCTCCGACCCCGACGGCACGCTGATCCGGGTCGGCTGGCCCAGTTGAGGCGCGTCGCTCAGAACAGTTCGTCGAGCAGCAGGTGGAAGCGCAGCTTGCGCTCGTTTAGCCGGTCAATCCCGTACCGCGCGAGGAACCGCTGCTGCAGGTCCGAGCCGAACTCGCCGAGGCAGTTCCACATCACGGCGAGGTCCTGATAGCGGTCGGCGATGCCCAGCCGGCCAACGTCGATGCAGCCGGTCACGGCTTCGTCCTGCAACAGGATGTTGTCTAGCGAATAGTCGCCGTGGGTCACCACGAGATCGGGCACGAGAGGCAGGAGCTCATCCAGCGCGTCCCAGACCTGCTCGGCGCTCCAGCCCTCCCGCTCCTCATCGAAGTCGTCCTCGTCGACCAGCCCGGCGTTGATCCGCGCGCGGGCGAGCAGGAGCCGGCGCGCGTGATCGCTGATGAAGGTACAGGCGTGGACCGGCACGGCGTGAAGGCGGACAAGCAGGTCGGCGAGGGCATCGACCACGGCGGCCGCCTCGCCCCCTCCCGTCTCAAGCAGTTGGTACGCTGTCCGGCCGGGCAGCGCCGTCGTGAGTAGCCAGGCTTCATCCGCCGAGGTTGCAAATCGCACGACTGCGGGCGCCGGCAGGTGCGCCGCGAGCCATCGCAGGCGCACGGCCTCGTCCACCACATCGTCGGCGGTCGGCCCGGCACCGTGCTTCAGGTACAGCTCGGGTGCGCCCGCCCGGCCGTGCAATCGGTAGACCGCCGCACCGGACTCCCCCACCCGGTCGCGCGCCCAGGCATAGCCGCCGAGCGCATCCGCCCAGCCGCCCGGCAGGCGCGCGGGAGCGCTCGCCTCCTCCCGCGTCGCGCTCACACGCTCAGTCCGCGACGCCGAGGTAGAGGAGCAGCAGGATGAACAGCGTCGACGTGATCGTCGTGAAGAACAGCAGCACCGCCGTGCGCACCAGCGCGCCGGCTCGCGACAGGCTGTAGCCGCCCTTCAGTTGGCGGTACATGTGGAACGGCGGGATCAGCAGCCATGCGATCAAGAGCAGCCCTCCGGGAACCCCGACTGCCCCGAGCACCGCGAGCGTGATGACCAGCAGCGACATGAACGACAGCGAATAGGTCGCGAACACCGCGTGGTCGTACATGCCGACCCCGCGCCGGAAGGGGAACAGCAGCCAGATGAACGGCAGCGACAGCGGGATCAGCGCCCAGCTGAACTTATAGGCGGACGTCTTGACCTTGTAGAGCAGCAGCTTCGGGTTCTCCTTGGCGTGCTGGTACTTCTCCTCGATCCAGTTGCCGCCGGCCGATCCGGGCGCGGCCTTGATGTCGGGGAGCGTCTCCTCTCCGTCCAGGCTGATCCGGGCGAGCGCCTGCTCCGCCTGCGTCGCCTCGCGCAGGCGCTGCTGCGCGCGTTGCAGACGTTTCTCGGCGGAGGTAATCGCCTCCGCGTCCGGTTCCGCCTCGGTCTGGCGCGCCTTCAGCCGCTCGGCGAGGCGCGCGACCTCCGCCTGGCCGTCCTTGCGCTCCTTGGTGATCTCGCGACGTGCCTCGTTGATGCGGGTCGCAGCGCCGGGCGTCAGCAGCTTGTCGCCGCCCCAGTCCCAACCGGGCAGGTTCGCGACCACGGCGAACATCAGGAACACGGAGAAGAGAAACAGCGCCATCGGCGACACGAACTTCGCCCGCTCGCCGTGCACGTAGCGGCGGGTGAGCTCGCCCGGACGCCAGGCGAGCATGGGGAGCGTCTTCCAGAACTTGCCCTCGAAGTGGAACACGCCGTGGAGGATGTCGTGGACGAAGGCTCCGGCGGTGCGGTGGACGTGCCCGTGCTGGCCGCAGACGTGGCAGTGCGGGCCCAGCAGGTGGGCGCCGCAGTTGGCGCAGTCGGGCGAGGCATCGTGCCCCGGCGCGTGCGTGCGCTCCGCCTCGCGCGCCAGCAGCGCGCCGGTGGCGATCATGCCCGCAGAGTCGACCGCGTCGTTCATCCCGTTCCCCCCGCGTTACATGCCGTACGGGTCGGGACAGGTCGAGCGTGTTTTGTGCACCCGCGCAGTGCTATGGTCTGCGGCATGGGTGACGAACAGGTGGACGCAGCGGCGCTGATCGCCGGCATGGGGCAGCGGGCGCGAGCGGCCGCGGGTGTGCTCGCGACCATGCCGTCGGCGGGCAAGGCCGGGGCGCTGCGCGCGGCCGCGGATGCGCTGCGCGCGGCGGAGGACGCGATCCTGGCGGCGAACGCCGAGGACATGGCGGCGGCGGAGGCGGGTGGGCTGTCCGGCGCGATGCTCGATCGGCTGCGGCTCGATCCCGCACGGGTCGCGGGCATGGCGGACGGGGTGGCGGCGATCGCAGGGCTCGACGATCCGGTCGGCACGCTGGTGTCGGAGAGCAGCCGTCCCAACGGGCTGAAGCTGCAGCGCGTCCGCGTGCCGATCGGGGTGATCGGCATCATCTACGAGAGCCGGCCCAACGTCACCGCCGACGCAGGCGCGCTTGCAGCGATGGCGGGAAATGCCGCGATCCTGCGCGGCGGGAGCGAGGCGGCGCGAAGCAACAGGGCGATCCACGGCGCGCTGGTCGCCGGACTCTCCGCGGGCGGCATGCCGGCGGACGCGGTGCAACTGGTGCCGACCACCGACCGCGCCGCGGTCGGCGCGCTGCTCGCCGCGGAGGGGCTGGTCGACCTGGTCGTGCCGCGCGGCGGCAAGGGGCTGGTCGCGCGGGTCCAGGCGGAGGCGCGCGTGCCCGTGCTCGCGCACCTCGACGGGATCAACCACGTCTTCGTCCACGCCGCGGCCGACCATGCGATGGCGCAATCCGTGGTGCTCGACGCCAAGATGCGGCGCACCGGCATCTGCGGCGCGATGGAAACGCTGCTGGTCGACCGCGCCTATCCGCACATCGCGGCGCTGGTAGCGGCGCTCGCCGCGCGTGGCTGCGCGATCCGCGGTGATGGAACGGTGCAGGCGATGGGCTACGACGCGGCGAGCGAGGCGGATTGGGACACCGAGTATCTCGATGCGATCGCCTCCGTCCGCGTGGTCGACGGCGTGGATGAGGCACTCGCGCACATCGCCGCGCATGGCTCCCACCACACCGACGCGATCGTCACCGAGGATACAGGCGTTGCCGAGCGCTTCCTGGCGCAGTGCGACTCGGCGATCGTGCTGTGGAACGCCTCAACCCAGTTCGCCGACGGGGGCGAGTTCGGGCTGGGCGCGGAGATCGGCATCGCCACCGGCCGCCTCCACGCCCGCGGCCCGGTCGCGCTGGAGGGGCTGACGACCTACAAGTGGGTCGGGCGCGGGAACGGGCAGGTGCGCGGATAACGGCGGGCGAGTCGCCCGCTTGACTCTGGAGCACACCGGAACAGAATAGGAACATTCTGGTTGTCCGAGTCGTGTCCGTGTCCCAAACCGCCGTCATTGCCAAGCTGCGCGAGGAGCTGAGCGCCATCGAAGGCCGCGGGTTTCGCCGGCGGCCGGCGCTGCCGTTCGCGCTGTCGTCGGTGGACGAGGCGCTGGCGAGCGGGGGCTTGCGGCTCGACGCGCTGCACGAGGTCGCGGGCGCGTCGGCGTCGATGGGCGATGATGCCGCCGCGACGCTGTTCCTGGCTGGGGTGGCGGCGCGCGCCTGGGGGCCGGTGCTGTGGGTGGTGCGCCGCCGCGACCTGTTCGCACCCGGGCTGATGCAGGCCGGACTCGCGCCCGAGCGGGTGATCTATGCCGAGGCGGCGGACGACGACGAGCTGCTGGCGATCATGGAGGAAGGACTGCGTCACCGCGGGCTGGGCGCGGTGATCGGCGAGGTGAAGCGCGCGGGGCTCTCCGCCACCCGCCGGCTGCAGCTGGCGGCGGAGGGCGGGCGGACAATCGCGCTGCTGCTGAAGCGCCACGGCAAGGGCGATCCGCTGGGTGCTCCGTCGGCCGCGGTGACGCGCTGGCGGGTGGCGTGCGCGCCGTCCGCGCCGCTGCCGGTCGCGGGCGTGGGCCGCGCGCGCTGGCGGCTGGAGCTCACCCGCCAGAAGGGCGGACCCGGCGGCGAATGGATCGTGGAGGCATGCGATGACACGGGTCGCTGCGCTCTTCCTGCCCAGCTGGTCGATCGACCTGCTGCGGCGGGCGGAGCCGCGTCGCGCCACGCCGCCTGAGGGCGCGCGCGCCGTCACCCTCGACGCGCTCGGCGCGAGCGCCGCCGCCGAGCAGGCGGTGCAGTGCGACGCGCCGCGCAACACCGGCTGGCGCCCCGGTGCGCGCTGGGCGCGGGAGGATGTCCAGGCCTCGATCGAGGCATTGCCGTACCACCAGCGCCCGCCGATGCGCGAGCTCGGCCGGCGCAGCGAGGCGGCGGCGCATCCGTTCCGCGCCATGCCCCCGGACGAGGGCGGGCCGGTCGTGCCCGCGCCCCCCGCCCCGACGCGCGTGCCCGCGGGCCATTGGCGCAACCCCAACGGGATGATCGATCACGCTCCCTCCCCGTTCCGCGATCTCGACCCCAACGGCGACGAGCGGGCGATGGGGGCAATCGCGCGGTGGAATGCGATGCCGGCGATCCGCTACCCGGGTGAGGGGCCGCACCCCAACAAGCTCGAGCGGATGGAGCGGCGCGGCTCCAACGATCCGCATGCCAAGCCGCCGGGCGTCGTCCCCTTCTTCGACACCGCGCGCACCACCGCCGACGTGGTCGCACGCAATTGCCCGGAGCAGGGCGCGCCGCGGGACCCCGCCCCCTTGGCCGATACCGAGCCGCCGCTGGTCACCGCGCAGAAAGTCGGCAGCCGGGTGGAGATCGCCGCCGCCTCGCCCACGGCGCTCGCGATGGGGCTCACGCCGGGGATGGCGCTCACCCAGGCGCGCGCATCCGTGCCCGACCTGGACGTGCGCGACGCCGATCCGGCGGGCGACCGCGCGGCGCTGGAGCGGCTGGCGCTAACGCTCGCACGGCGCTGGACGCCGACCGTGATGGTCGCCGACGACGCGACCCTGCTGCTCGACCTGACCGGAGTCGCGCACCTCCACGGCGGCGAAGCGCGGTTGGGGCGGCGCTTGTGCGCGCTGCTCGCCCGCCACGGCGTGGGCGCGCGGATGGCGATGGCGGACACGGCGGGCGCGGCCTGGGCGCTGGCGCATCACGGGCCCGCGGACAAGCCAGTGCAGCTCTGCCCACCAGGCGCCCATGCCGACGCGATCGCGCCGCTACCCGTCGCGGCGCTGCGGCTCGACCCGGTCGCGCGCGAACTGCTGGCACGATTAGGCATCGACCGGGTCGGGGCGCTCGCCGCCATGCCGCGCGGGCCGCTCGTGCGCCGCTTCGGCACCGCGCTGGTCCGCCGCCTGGACCAGGCGCTCGGCCGCCTGCCCGAGCCGCTGGTGCCGGTGCCCGTGCCCGAGCCGGTCGTCGTCGCGGAGCGCTTCGCCGAGCCGATCGCCACGCCCGAAGCCATCGCCGCCAGCCTCGCGCGGCTGGTGGCGAAGCTCGCCACCGCGCTCGCCGGGGTCGGTCAGGGCGCGCGCCTCCTCGAGCTCGCCGCCGACCGCGTCGACCATGCGGTGCAGCGGTTGCGGATCGGCCTCGCCCGTCCGACCCGCGAGCCCGGCCACCTCCTGCGCCTGCTCGCCCGCCGGATCGAGGAGATCGAGCCCGGCTACGGCATCGACGCGCTCACCCTCCACGTCCGCCGCGCCGACCCGCTCGGGCCGGAGGCGCTTGCGCCCGAGCTGGCGGAGGAGAGCGCGCCAGATCTGGCGCCATTGGTCGACGCGATCGCCAACCGCATCGGCGCGCACCGGCTGTGGCGCTCCGCCGCGGTCGAGAGCGACGTCCCCGAGCGTGCGGTTGCCGCTGTACCGCCGCTCGACCCGGCGGAGGCGGACGCGCCCGCGCTCAAGGCCGACGACGTCCGCCGCCTCGACGAGCGCGCGCCGACCCACCCGTGGCAGCCGCGCTGGCCCCGTCCCGCCCGGCTGCTGCGCCGCCCCGAGCAGCTCGACAACGTGGTGTCGCTGTGGCCGGACGGCGCGCCCCGCCGCTTCACCTGGCGCGGGCGCAGCTACGCGGTGGTCCGCGCCGACGGACCGGAGCGGATCGCCGGCGAATGGTGGCGCCGCCCGGCCGAGCGCGCGGGCGTACGCGATTACTTCCGGGTGGAGGACGAGGGCGGCAGCCGCTTCTGGCTCTACCGCCGCGGCGATGCGGAGCGGGCGGAGACGGGCGACCGCCGCTGGTTCCTCCACGGGTGGTTCGCGTGAGGGGGTTACTTGCCGGCCGGTATCACGCGCAGGTGTCCCTGTTCGGCATAACGGATGATCTTGTCGTCCATGGTGAGGAGCGGACACACCAAGGTACGCGCGGTTGCGATGATGATCCGATCCGCCGGATCGCCGTGCAGTTCGCCTGGCAGCGTGCCTGCATCTATCGCGATTTCGGGTTCAAGCGGGGCGATGCGGACGCGCTTGCGATTGAGCGCCAGCGTCATCCACTCGCGAAGCTCGCGACCAAGCGTCAGGCGCCCCTTACCGGCCATCATCGCGATCTCCCACGGCGTGATCGCGGATACCATCACCGCGCCATCGGATCGTTCTTGCTCTTCGGCGATCACCGCGCGCGCCTTGGGTCCGAGCCGTGGGTCATCCTGAACCGACCAGATCAGAACGTGCGTGTCGATCAGGACCAAAACAGGCCATCCCGCTTATCTGGATTGAGCGCATTCCACTCTGAAGGATCGACCGCCGGTGCGAACGGATCGTCGTACCGATATGTCGGCAACGTCGCACAACCGATCAGCGCACCGTCGTCGTGCGAAGCGCTGACCGGCGGCTGCAGCACCGCCACCGGCTTGCCGCGCTTGGTCACCGTGATCGGTTCGCCGGTCGCCTGGACCTCGTCCATCAGCTTCAGGCACTTGGCCTTGAACTCGGCGGCGCTGATGTACTTCATGGGTGCGACTCCTTGTGACCAGTTCATATAGTCACGTCGCGCCATGACGTACAGCGAGCTGCAGGTCACCACCCACTTCTCGTTCCTGCGCGGGGCGTCGAGCTGCGAGGAGCTGTTCGCGCACGCGGCGCTGATGGGCATGCCCGCACTCGGCATCGTCGATCGCAACTCGGTCGCGGGCGTGGTGCGCGCGCTCTACGCCAGCGAGCAGGTGTACAAGGATCAGGGCCTCACTGTCCGCTCGATCCCGGGCTGCCGGCTCGACCTGGTCGATGGTGCGTCGGTGCTGATCTGGCCGGAAGATCGTGACGCCTGGGGGCGCCTGACCGCGCTGCTGACCCAGGGAAAGGCGCGCGCCGACACCGCCCACGGCGAGAAAGGCCGCTGTTTTCTTCACTGGGAGGATCTGGCCGAGCGCTGCCAAGGTTTGGTAGGCGCCCTCGTCGCGGACGAGGTGCCGGACGCCCGCCGCTTGCGCTGGATGGCCGACCTGTTCGGGTCCACCCACGGCCACGTTTGCCTGACTCACCAGCGCCGCCCCGGCGATGCGCTGCGCCTGCACGAGACGGCGGAGGCTGCACACCGCCACGGCCTCACCCCGCTCGCGACCGGCGACGTGCTCTATCACCATCCCGAGCGGCGGATGCTCCAGGACGTGGTCACCGCGATCCGCCACAAGTGCACGATCGACGAGCTGGGTTTTCGGCGCGAGCGCAGCGTCGACCGCCACCTCAAGCCACCCGAGGAGATGGCGCGTCGCTTCGCCGATCACCCGCAAGCCCTGATGGCGGTGGAGGCGATCGTCGAGCGCTGCCAGTTCAGCCCGCGCCAGCTCGCCTATCAGTACCCCGACGAGATCGTGATGAGCGGCCGCACCGCGCAGGACGCGCTGGAGCGACTGTCGCGGAACGCGCTCGCCCAGCGCTTCGGCGGCGCACCGCCGCCCGCCTACGCCGAGAAGCTGGAGCACGAACTCGGGCTCGTCAGCCGTATGGGATACGCGCCCTACTTCCTCACGGTGAACTCGATCGTCAGCTACGCGCGATCGATCGACGTGCTGTGCCAGGGCCGCGGGTCGGCGGCCAATTCGGTGATCTGCTTCGTGCTCGGCATCACCTCGATCGACCCGATCAAGCACCAGCTGTTGTTCGAACGCTTCGTGTCGGAGGAGCGCCGCGAGCCGCCCGACATTGACATCGATTTCGAGCACGAGCGGCGCGAGGAAGTGATCCAATGGATCTACGAAACCTACGGCCGCGACCATGCGGCGCTGACCGCGGTTGTCAGCCGCTTCCGCACCCGCGGCGCGGTGCGCGAGGTCGGCAAGGCGCTGGGGCTGCCGGAGGACCTGACCGGGGCGCTCGCGGGTCAGGTCTGGGGCTGGTCGAGTGAGGGGGTTGGCGAGCGCGAGGTCGCGGCGCTCAACCTCAACGCCGGCGATCCCCGCATCGCGCTCACCATCGAGCTCGCCCGGGAACTGATCGGCACGCCGCGCCACCTGTCGCAGCACCCCGGCGGCTTCGTCCTCACCCGCGACCGGCTCGACAGCCTGGTCCCGATCGAGCCCGCCGCCATGCTCGACCGTCACGTGATCGAGTGGGAGAAGCTCGACATCGAGGAGCTGGGCTTCATGAAGGTCGACATCCTGGGCCTCGGCATGCTCGGCTGCATGCGCCGGGCGTTCGACCTGCTGGCGGAGCACCACGGCACCCGCCTGGGCCTCGACGACGTCGAGCTGCAGCAGGAGGACGAGGCGACCTTTGCAATGATGCGCGAGGCGGACACGCTCGGCACCTTCCAGATCGAGAGCCGCGCGCAGATGGCGATGCTGCCGCGCATGCAACCGCGCAACTTCTACGACATCGCGATCCAGGTCGCGATCGTCCGGCCGGGGCCGATCCAGGGCGACATGGTCCACCCCTATCTGAAACGGCGCGGCATGAGCCCGCGGCAGCAGGCCGCGATCGCGTACCCCAGCCCGCGGCTTAAGGACGTGCTCCAGAAGACGCTGGGCGTGCCGCTGTTCCAGGAACAGGCGATGCAGGTCGCGATCATCGGCGCGAACTTCTCTCCCGGCGAGGCGGACCAGCTCCGTCGCGCGATGGCGACGTTCAAGATGACCGGCGGCGTCGGCGAGTTCCGCGAGAAGCTGATCAACGGCATGCGCGACAACGGCATCGCGCAGGACTTCGCCGAGCGGCTGGTCAAGCAGATCGAGGGGTTCGGCTCCTACGGCTTTCCGGAGAGCCACGCCGCGTCCTTTGCCAAGATCGCGTACGCGTCCGCGTGGATGAAGTGCCACCACCCGGACGTGTTCTGCGCCGCCCTGCTCAACGCGCAGCCGATGGGCTTCTACGCGCCCGCGCAGATCGTCCGCGACGCGCGCGAGCACGGGGTGCAGGTGGAGCCGGTCTGCATCAACCGCAGCGACTGGGACACGATCCTGCTGCCGCCTGCCGCTCAAGGCCGTGCGCCGCTGCGCTTCGCCGGGACGGCCGAGGACTGGGCGCGGCTGCGGCCCTTGCGGCTCGGCATGAAGGTGGTCGGCGGGCTTGCCACAGTCGATGCCGAGGCGATCCTTGCGGCCCGCGCGCGCGGCCCGTTCGCGTCGGTGGCGGACGCATGGCGGCGTTCGGGCGTGAAGGTCGCCGCGCTGGAGCGGCTGGCGCGGGCGGATGCGTTCCGCTGCTTCGGGCACGACCGGCGTCAGGCGCTCTGGGCGGTAAAAGCGCTGGGCGAGCGCCAGCTGCCGCTGCTGGCTGGTGCCGACGGCCACGAAGAGCCGGTCACGCTCGTGCCCCTGACGGAGGGGCGCGAGGTGGTGGAGGATTACCGCGCGACGCAACTGTCGCTGCGCGCGCATCCGCTCACCTTCCTGCGCGACCGGCTGACGCTGCTGGGTGTGGTGCCCGCATCCGCGCTCGCCGACATTCCCGACGGGCGCAAGGTGGAGGTCGCGGGCGTGATCCTGGTCCGCCAGAAGCCGGGCAGCGCTAAGGGCGTGCTGTTCATCACGATCGAGGACGAGACCGGCGTCGCCAACGCGATCCTGTGGCCCGACCGATTCGAGGCGCAGCGCCGCACCGTGATGTCGGCGGCGATGATCGGCATCCAGGGCCGGGTGCAGCGCGAGGGCAAGGTGATCCACGTCATCACCGACCGGATCGTCGACTACAGCCACCTGCTGCGTGAGGTTGGGGACGCCGAGCTGCCCCGCTTCGTCAGCCGCGGCGATGGCGCCACCCACGCCGGCGCGCCCGACCGCGGCGACCCGGGCTGGGAGCCGCGGGTCAGGAGCGACTACCACCCGCCGTTCCGCACCGGCTGCGACCCCGAGGACGCCATTCCGATCAAGTCGCGCGACTTCCACTAGGCCGGCGGACCGTCGTGCGCCGGCAGCCGCCGTTTCGGACTAGCTCAGATTCGCAACCCGTCGCTGGCGTCAGCCGCCGTGATTGCGGACGATCGTCAGGAAACTGTCCGGCTCGGCATGGAGCTGCTGGAACTCCGCCGCGCTGAGCGCGACACGGCGGTAGTGCCCACCGATGTCGCCGCTGTCATATTCCAGCACGAACGACCCGCCCTCGCGCCAGGCATGCCACGCCTGACCCCACGCGTTGTCGTCATCGTTGCGTCTATCGACTGGTTTAGGGACAATCTTCTCGCCGAACACCAGCTTCATCTCACTCTCCAACCCGGCAAGAATTTAGGCCGGCGGCTGGCGGGGCCACCACAGCCGCCGGACGCCCCAGCCGGTCAAGCCACCTGCATCCAAAGCCCGTCCAGGCGCGATTTCCCGCACGCTCGGCATGCGCATCTCGCCAACTTCTTACGATGCGGTAGAGCCGATCGCCACCTTACCGCTCGCGATTCGCGGTGGCGGCGCGACCTACGCCGACGCGCACCTCAGCGGACGCCCGCGATCGCCTTGGCCGCCTCCGGTCCTGCCCAGTCGAGCTCGCCCACGACGCGGAACGCCTCGCGCCCGGCCGAATCGTAGAGGATCGTGGTGGGGAGCGTCGCGGTGACCGCGGGCGTCCACGCCATCTTGGGATCGGTGTAGGTCGCGAGCGACTTCAGCCCACGCGCGGCCACGAACGGCGCGACCTTGGCCGCATCCATGTCCTGGCTGATCGCCAGTACGTGGAGCCTGGCGCCGTCACGCGCCGCCAACCGGTCGAGCGTCGGCAGCTCGCGGATGCACGGCGCGCACCAGGTGGCCCAGAGGTTCACCAGCACCGGACGTCCGCGGAAATCGGCCAGGCGCCGCGTCTTCCCGCCCGCGTCGGCGAAGGGATGATCGGGTGCCGCCTCGCCCGCATGGCTGCGATCGATCGCGCCCGGCTTGGCGACCGGCGCGTCGGCACGGGCCTCGTCCGGCTGGACCTCGTCGGCGCTGACCGCAGCGGTCGCGTTGCCTTGCGGGGCCGGCGGCGCTGCCCTATCGCAGCCGCCAGCCGCGAGCGCGGCGCCGAGCACCAGGATAGACGCTACGCGCATGACTTCCTCCAATTCGATGTGGGGCGGCCGGTTCGCCGAGGGACCCTCGGCCGTGATGCGCGCGATCAATGCCTCCATCCCGTTCGACAAGCAAATGTGGCGGCAGGATATCGCCGGATCGCAGGCGCATGCCGCGATGCTGGCGGCGCAGGGGATCATCGGCGCAGACGACGGCGCCGCGATCCGCGCCGGGCTGGAGCAGGTCGCCGCCGGCTACGAAGCTGGTGGTGTGCCCGAGGACCTCGCGCTCGAGGACATCCACATGGTGACGGAGGCGCGGCTCGCCGACGCGATCGGCACGCCCGCCGGCCGGCTCCACACCGCACGCAGCCGCAACGATCAGGTCGCGACCGACTTCCGGCTGTGGGTGCGCGACGCGATCGACAATGCACTGGGCGGGCTGGAGGCGCTGCGCCAGACGCTGCTCGCGCGCGCGGAGCAGCATGCCGATGCGGTGATGCCGGGCTTCACTCACCTCCAGAGCGCGCAGCCGGTGACGCTCGGTCACCACTTGATGGCGTACCACGACATGGTCGCGCGCGACATCGGCCGGTTCCGCGACGCGCGCGCGCGCGCCAATCGCTGCCCGCTCGGCGCCGCGGCGCTCGCCGGCACGAGCTTCCCCATCGACCGCCACGCGACTGCGGCGGCGCTCGGCTTCGACGCGCCGACCACCAACAGCCTCGATTCGGTCAGCGACCGCGATTTCGCGATCGAGTATCTGACGAGCGCCACGCAGACGAGCCTGCACCTCAGTCGGCTGGCGGAGGAGTTCGTGCTGTGGGCGTCGCAGCCGTTCGGATTCGTCGTCCTGTCGGACCAGTGGTCGACCGGCAGCTCGATCATGCCGCAGAAGCGCAACCCGGATGCCGCCGAGCTGGTCCGCGGCCATGCCGGGCGGATCGTCGGGCTGATGACCGGGCTGATGGTGACGATGAAGGGCCTGCCGCTCGCCTATTCAAAGGACATGCAGGACGACAAGCCGCCGGTGTTCGAGTGCCACCAGCTGCTCGAACTGTCGCTCGCGGCGATGACGGGGATGGTCGCGAGCGCGACCTTCCGCACCGATCGCATGCGCGGCCTGGCGGAGAGCGGCTTCGCAACTGCGACCGACCTTGCCGACTGGCTGGTCCGCGCCGCCGGGCTGCCGTTCCGCGAGGCGCATCATGTCACCGGGCGGGTCGTCAAGCGCGCGGAGGAGCTCGGGGTGAGCCTAGATGCGCTGCCGCTGGGCGAGATGACGGCGATCGATGGGCGGATCACCGCAGAGGTGTACGACGTGCTCACCGTCGACGCCTCCGTCGCCAGCCGGGTGAGCTACGGCGGCACCGCCCCGGTCAGGGTGCGCGAGGCGATCGCCGCGGCGCGGGGAGGAGCAGCATGACGCGATACCTGGCGGCCATCGCGCTGGTCGCGCTTGCCGGCTGCGGTCAGCGCGGCGACCTGAAGCCCGCGTCGAACACCCCGCTGCCGGTCGCGCCGGTCGGCGCGCGGGCGACGCCGACGCCGGCGGCGCTGCTCACCCCGTCGATCCAGGCGCGCCCGGCGCGCAGCGACGAGGTGCTGAAATCGAGCGAGCAGCGCCCCCGCGACGACTTTACCCTGCCGCCGAACTGAGTTCCCGATGGACGATTTCCACTACCGCGACGGCGAGCTCTACGTCGAGGACGTGCCCGTCGCCGCCATCGCCGCGGCGGTCGGCACGCCGGTGTACATCTACTCGCAGGCGACCTTTGCCCGTCACGCCCGCGTGTTCCGGGAGGGAATGGCCGCGATCCCGCACGTCCACCTGGCCTATGCGATCAAGGCGAATCCCAATATCGCGGTGCTGCGCGTCCTCGCCAACCAGGGCTACGGCGCCGACGTGGTGTCGGGCGGCGAGATGCGGCGCGCGCTGGCCGCGGGCATGAGCGCCGCAGACATCGTATTCTCCGGCGTCGGCAAGACGGTGGCGGAGCTCCGCGACGCGCTCGCCGCCGGGATCGGCCAGTTCAATCTGGAGCTGGAGGAGGAGGGCGTCGTCCTGGCGCGACTGGCGCACGATCGCGGCGTCCGCGCGCCGGCCGTGCTGCGGGTCAACCCGGACGTGGACGCGGGCACCCATGCCAAGATCTCGACCGGCAAGGCGGAGAACAAGTTCGGCGTGCCGATCAGCGAGGCGCGCGCGATCTTCGACCGGCTGGCGCCGCTCCCGGGCCTGGACCTGCGCGGCGTCGCCATCCACATCGGCAGCCAGCTCCAGAGCCTCGCCCCCTTGGAGCGAGCCTACGCCCGCGTCGGCGAGCTGGTGGCGGAGCTGCGCGCCGCCGGGCACGTCATCACCCACGTCGACCTGGGCGGCGGGCTGGGCGTGCCGTACCGCACCGACGACGTGTTCCCGTCCCCCGCCGAGCTCGGGGCGATGGTCGCGCGGGTCACCGCGGACTGGGACGTGACGCTGATGTTCGAGCCCGGCCGGGTCATCGCCGGCAACGCGGGCGTGCTCGCGACGAAGGTGGTGTGGGTGAAGCCGGGCGTTGGCGACCCTTGGGTGATCGTCGACGCGGCGATGAACGACCTCGCCCGCCCGGCGCTCTACGACGCGTTCCACGACTTCGCGGCGGTCCGCCCATCGGGCGAGCGGATGAGCGCGAACATTGCGGGGCCGGTGTGCGAGAGCGGCGACACCTTTGCCAAGAACCGCGACATCGACGCGGTCGCGTCCGGCGACCTCGCCGTGTTCCGCACCGCCGGCGCGTACGGGGCGACGATGGCGTCGACCTACAACAGCCGCGCGCTGGTGCCGGAAGTGCTGGTCTGCGGCGACAAGTTCGCGGTGGTCGCCGACCGGATCGATCCCGGCACGATCATGGCGGCCGAACGCGTTCCCGACTGGCTGTGACGCTCCCCAGCCTGCCCGTCTTCGTCCGACTCGCCGGCCGCCCGGTCATCCTGGTGGGCGCGGGTGAGGCGGCGGAGGCGAAGCGGCGGCTGCTGGAGCGCGCCGGCGCGACGATCGTCGGGGAGGAGGCAGAGGCGGCGCTCGCCATCGTGGTCGACGACGAGGACGCGGTGGCGCGGCTGAAGGCGCGCGGCGTGCTGGTCAACGCGGTCGACCGGCCCGAGCTGTGCGACTTCACCCTGCCCGCGATCGTCGACCGCTCGCCGGTGATCGTCGCGGTCGGCACCGGCGGCGTTTCCGCCGGACTCGCCGCCGCGCTGCGCCAGCGACTGGAGCTGCTGCTGCCGGCTCGTCTCGGGCGGCTGGCCGAGAGGCTGCACGCCGCGCGGGCCGTGCTGCGCGAACGTTTCCCGCAGGCCGACGACCGGCGCCGCGCGATCGGCGATGGCCTGCGCGCGGGCGGTCCGCTCGATCCGCTGGGGTCGGACCCGGATGTCGCCGGCTGGCTCCGCAACCTCGATGACCAGGCAGCGGCCGCACTCGTGGTGGTGCGCGTTACCTCCGCCGATCCCGACGACCTGACGCTGCGGCAAGCGCGCGCGCTTGCGCAGGCCGACCGCGTCTATCACGATGCGGCCGTGCCTGCCGCCATCCTCGACCGCGCCCGCGCCGACGCCGCGCGCATCGTCGGCGCGGCGCCGGCCGCGCTCCCGCCAGGATTATCGGTCAGCGTTGAGGGTCCGGCATGAGCGGTTTCGCCTTTGTCGTCACGGGCAAGCAGGTCGAAGAGGTCGATCACGATGCCGCGCTCACCCGCGAGGCGGAGCTGGTCTGGGTGCACCTCAACGTCACCAACGAGGAGGCGCAGCACTGGCTGGACGAGGTCGCGCACCTGCCCGATTACGTGATCGAGGGGCTGACCGCGGCGGAGACGCGGCCGCGCTGCACGGCGATGGACGACGGCGCGCTGATCAACATGCGCGGACTGTCGGACGGCAGCGTCGGCAGTGACCTGCTCGCCTCCGTCCGGCTCTTCGCCCGCAAGGGGCGCGTGATCTCCGTCACCCGCTTCCCGCTGAAGGCGCTGGAGGCCGTGCGGGCGGAGGTGGGCAAGGGCAAGGTCGCCGATCCCGGTGATCTGATCGCCGCCTTTGCCACGGCCATCACCGCGGGCCTCGATCCGGTCGTCGCCAAGCTCGGCGACGAGCTCGACGACTGCGAGAGCGAGCTCGACGCCAGGAAGGCATTCGACCTGCGCCGCGGCGTCAACCGCGTCCGGTTCGAGGCGATCGCCTATCGCCGGTTCCTCTTTCCCCAGCGCGTGGCGATCGAGGAGCTGGCCGGACTCGACGCCGACTGGCTGGAAGCGGACGACCGGCTCCACCTCTCGGCGGCCGCCGACCGCGCCGCGCGGATGGCGGAGGAGGTCGAATCGATCCGCGAGCGTGCGGGGCTGATGCACGAGACGTTGACGGACCTGCGCAGCGAGCTGATCGACCAGCGCAGCCTGGTGATCGCGATCGCGGCAATGGTGTTCCTGCCGCTCACCTTCCTGACCGGCCTCTACGGCATGAACGTCGAAGGGCTGTGGTTCGCGCACGAGCCCTGGGCCTTCGACGCGATCGTCGGGCTGTGCGTGCTAATCGCCGCGTCGGTCGCCGGCTACTTCATCCGGCGGCACTGGACGCGGTAGCGCCTCAGCCCTCCAGCCGGGCGACCTGCAGCTGGAGTGCCTGGACGGAGGCGAGCAGGCCGGTGTCCTCGCGAGCCGTGCCCGGCTTGGCTGCTCGCGCGAGCACCCGGTCGATGCGGGCGATGAGGAGGTCGAAGGAGAAGGGCTTGGCGATCCAGTCGTCCGCGCCCGCGGCCAGTGCCTCCACCGCGGCGCTCGGCTCCGACCTGCCGGTGACGACGATGACGGGCAGCGCGGCAGTTGCCGGATCGCGGCGGAGCGTCAGCAGCACGTCGATCCCCGAGAGGCCGGGCATCACCGCATCGAGCAGCACGAGATCGACGGGCCAGGCCGCGAGCAGGGCAAGCGCACTCCGCCCCTCCCCGGCCGCCAGCACGCGGTGACCCGCCTGTGCCAGCCGCACCTGCATGACCCGGAGATTGATGGGGCGGTCGTCGACCACCAGGATCGTTCGTGCCGTCACCGCAGCCCTCCGCACCTTGCCGTGGCACAGGTTAGGGCCGGCATGGTTAACGGATCGTCAACGCGGGCGGGCGCGGGCGAACTCCAGCATCTGCCCGACCATCAGCGCGATCTGCCCGTCGGCGCGCGCCACCGCCTCCGGCCCCTCCGCGGTGTTGACCGCGACGCCGAGCGGGGTGGGCCAGCCGCGCAGCGCGTGGGTGATCGAGCGCAGGCCGATAAGCGTGGAGACCGCCGCCTGCCACCCGGCCGCGCAGGCGATCAGCCCAACCGGCAACCCGTGAAAATAGGGCCGGGCGTCGCCCGCCATCAGCTCGACGTGGTCAAGCGCGTTCTTGACGAGGCCGGAGAAGGTGCCGTGATAGCCCGGCGATCCGATGATCACCCCGTCGGCCGCGCGCAGCGCCGCGACGAAGCGTGCGATGCCGGGCTCGTCCCCGTTGCTGCCGGGGTCGAAGTTCGGGAAGTCGATCGCGTCGCCGGTCAGGAGCGTGGTGCGCGCGCCCGCCGCCTCCGCCAGCTCCAGCGCCCGCGCGAGCAGCCGCCCGGAGGTGGAGGCGGCGCGGGTGGTTCCGCCGATGGCGACGAAGTGCGGCTGGCTCATGGTCCCGACCGCTAGCGGCAAAGCGGTGCGGGGACCAGCGTCAGGCGCCGCGCGCGGTGTTCCAGGCGGCGCCGATCTCCTCCAGCGTGTCGGCAACCGAGAGGAACGGCGCGGGATCGTTGCCGAGGCTCGCGTCGACCAACTGGCCGCGCGCGCCCTGGTAGAGCCGCGCGAGGGTCTTCGACACCTCGCCGCCGCGCTCGAAGTCGAGCCCGCTCTCCAGCGCGAACAGCACCGCGATCGCACGGGTGACTCGCTCGCTCTTGATGTCGAACCGGGCGTTCTGAGCCGCCCAGGCGGCCGAGCGCAGCGCGCGGACAACCTCGCCGTAGAGCACGGCGACGAGCCCGCCGGCGTCCGCCCCGCCGGTGCGGCTGGCGAGGTCGACGGAGCGGTAGGTCGCCTCTGGCGCGAAGGCGGTGGCGTAGCGGGCCATCAGTCGGCGTTCCAGGCGTCGATCTGCTGCGTCAGGAACGCCTGCGTCGATTTATACACGGCAACCCGCGCGTCCATGCTCGCGTACTGCTGCGTCAGGCGGGTGCGCATCTTGTCCGCCTGGTCGGTCAGCTCGAGCTTGTCGTCGGTCAGGCGCGACTGCGCCTGGGTGTAGCGGCTCTCCGACGCGCCGAGGCCGAAGCTGCGGCTGGTCACCTGGACCGTCATGGCGTTGAGCGCGGACGACACGCCGCGGCCGGTCACCTTGTCGCTGAACATCGCCTCGACCGCCTGCGGGTTCGCCTGCACCGCGCGGGCGAGCCTGGTCGCATCGACGCTGAGGCTGCCGTCGCGGTTGGTGCCGACGCCGATCTCCGCCAGCGTCTTGGGCGTACCGTCGGTCGCGCCGGTCAGGTCGGTTAGCGTCAGCCGTCCGAGCGTTCGTTTCATCTCTAGCGCACCCGAGTCGCGCGCGAGCGTGCCCGTCATCGGATCGGTCGCGGTGCGCAGCATGGTGTAGAGTTCGTTGTAGGTCGCGACGACGTCGTTCACCGCCTGGGTCAGCGCGGCGGTGTCGCGGCTCGGACCGATCCTGACCGGCGTTGTGCTCGGGGCGACCAGGTCGAGCTTCACGTTCGGGACCAGATCGGTGATGCTGTTGGTTGCGCGGGCGAAGCGGACGCCGTCGATCACGACCAGCGCGTCGTTGGCGCGGGTGGCGGAGGTGGTGCCCGTTGCCGTGCGGCCGACGGCGAGGCTCGCGAGCGACGCGCCGCCCGGGCCGGTGTCCTCCGCGGCGATCTCGAACGCCTTGGCAGCGCCGTCGGCACCGCGGATCGACAGCCGCTGGCCGGTGCCGTCCTGGATCACGCTGGCCGTCACGCCGGCGCCCGCCGCGTTGATCTGCGCCGCAATGTCGGCAAGCGTCGCACCCGCCGGGACGGTCACCTCCACGCCGCCGCCGACGGGAGCGAAGCCGGTCACGGTGCCGGCCGCGTCGTAGACGTCGGCGCCGAGCTGGATCGTGAGCGTGCCCTCGGCAAACGCGGTCGCCGCATCGATCGGCGTGTTGGTGGTCGAAACCTGCGCGGAGGCGAGCTGGCTGACCGTGATCGTGCTGTTGACCGCGGGGATCGCGGTGCCGGTGGCGCTCACCTTCAGCACGCCCTCCGCGCTGCTGGTCAGGCGGCTCGACAGCGTGCCGCCCGCGACCAGCGCGCGCAGCGCGTTGTTGAAGCCGGTCATCGCGCTCTTCAGCTCGGACACGGTAGAGATCTGCTTGGTCAGCGTCTCCGTGCGCTGCTCGTACTGCTGGGTCTTGGCGGCGAACTGCGCCTCCACCAGGCTGGTGACCAGCGCGGCGGTGTCCACGCCCGAGCCCGTTCCCAGCGTTTTGGCAATCGATTCGACCACGGCCGTCCCCTTTCCCCGTCAAACGGCCGCCCGCGCTCCGGCTTTAGCCCTGCTTCACGCCATTTTCGTCGAAGCGCGCGGTTTCCGGCACGCTGACCAGCGGCTGCAGCCCGCCCGCCGCCTTGTTCACGCCGAAGACGAAGGCGAGCACGGTCGCGATCGCGAGGTACAGGTCGTCGCGGACCTCCTGACCCTCCTTGCTGGTGTAGTAGACGCCGCGGGCAAGCGCCGGATATTCGAGCACCGGCACCGCCATCTCGGCGGCGAGCTCGCGGATCGCGAGCGCGGTCTGCCCGCGGCCCTTCGCCACCACCACCGGCACCTGATCGCGGCCCTGATCGTAGCGGAGCGCGACCGCGAAGTGGGTCGGGTTGGTCAGCACGACGTGCGCCTCCGCCACCGCCTTGCGGAAGCCGCCCTTCAGGATCTCGCGCTGGCGTGAACGGATGTGCGCCTTGTTCTCCGGTGACCCTTCCGACTCCTTGTGCTCCTGCTTGATCTCCTCCTTGGACATGCGGAGCTGCTTGTTCAGGCGGAAGGCGGACAGCGGCACGTCGATCATCGCGATCAGGACGAGCCCGCCCGACATCACGAAGAGGAGCGTCAGGAACGTGCCGCCAAGGCTGTCGACCGCGGTGCCGAGGTCGGAGGAGACGAGTGCGATCGAGCCCTGTGCCGACGACCACAGCAGGTACGCGCCGATGGAGCCGAGCAGGGTGACCTTCAGCAGCGACTTGCCGAGCTCCACCCAGCCGTTTGCGCCGAAGATGCGCTTCAGGCCCGACGCGGGATTGAGCTTGGACGGCTTGGGGCCCCACAGCTTGGGGTTGAAGCGCAGCGAGCCGAGGCCCGCCTGGCTGAGGATCGCGGCGCCGACCGACAGCGCGAACAGCATCAGGAGCGATGGCGCGAGCTTCCAGCCCGCCTCGGCGATCGGGCGCCAGGGCTCGAACCGCTCGACGTCGGCGCGGCCGAAGGTGAAGCCCGCCGCCATCACTTCCTTGCACGCCGCCATCAGCCCGGGGCCGAGCGTCGCCAGCCACGCGCAGCCGATCAGGACGGAGAGCGCCGAGCCGAACTCGCGCGACGACAGCATCTGCCCCTCGTCGCGCGCCTTTTGCTGGCGCTTGGGCGTTGGGGCTTCTGTCTTTTCGCCGAAATCCGACATCAGCGCCTCAACCGAACACCAGCTTCGCGGTCATCTCCAGCACTTCGTGGACGATGACCATCATGTAGTCGCCCATCGCGGGCATGGCGGCGATCAGCGCGACGACGCCGACCGCGAGGCTGGCGGGCAGGCCGACCGCGAACAGGTTGAGCGCCGGGGCCGAGCGCGACAGCATGCCGACGACGAGGTTGAGGCACAGCAGCAGAAAGCCGACCGGCAGCGCGAGCAGCAGTCCGGCGAGGAAGGCATAGCCGCCGAAGAAGGCAATCGCGCGCAGCCGCTCCGGCGCGACCCAGTTACCGGGCGGAAACGCATCGTAGCTGCGGACGATCAGGTCGACCAGGATCAGGTGCCCGTCGACGGAGAGGAACAGGAGGGTGAGAAGGATCGACAGGAACTGCCCAATAGCGGGCGACGATGCGCCGTTCACCGGATCGATCGCCTGCGCGAAGCCGATCCCCATCGACGTCCCGATCAGTTCGGAGGCGACCAGCGGCGCGGCGAACGCGATCTGAAGCACGAAGCCGATCGCGAGCCCGACCAGCGCCTCTCCCGCGACCGCGACGAAGGTGGTGAGCGCGAACACCTCGGACGGCGCGGTGATGTTCTGCGCATTCATCGCCAGGATGCCGATCGCGCCCGACAGCGTGATCCGGACCGGCAGCGGCACCGCGACGGCGCCGAACACGGGTGCCGCGATGAACGCCGCCCCGACACGCACCATGGTGAAGAGAAGCGCCCAGAGCTGTGGCTCGATGGCGAGGCCGAAGCCCAACATTCCTACTTCACCAATTCAGGAATGCGCTCGAAGATGCTGGTCGTAAAATCGCTGAGCAGGCCCAGGATCATCGCCCCGAACACGACAAGGCTCACCGCCACGACGATCAGCTTGGGGACGAACGACAGCGTCTGCTCGTTGATCGAGGTCGCCGCCTGGATCATGCCCAGGATCAGGCCGGAGAGCAGCGCGGGGATCAGGATCGGGGCGGACGCGAGCGCCAGCACCCACATCGCCTCACGCGCGATCGTCAGGAAGTAATCGGCGTCCATCGCGTCAACTCACGAAGCTGTTGGCGAGGCTGCCCATCGTCAGCGCCCAGCCGTCGACGAGGACGAACAGCAGCAGCTTGAACGGCAGCGAGATGATCTGCGGTGAGAGCATCATCATGCCGAGCGACATCAGCACCGTTGCGACCACCAGATCGATGACGATGAACGGCAGGAAGATCAGGAAGCCGATCTGGAACGCGGTCTTCAGCTCCGAGGTGACGAAGGCGGGGAGCAGGATGGAGAAGGGCGTGTCGGCAGGCTGCGCGATCGGCGGCGCCTTCGCAATCTTGGCGAACATCGTCACGTCCTTGACCCGGGTCTGCTTCAGCATGAACGCGTGAAAGCTTTTGCCCCCGGTCTCCAGCAGCTGGGTCGAGGTGATCTGGCCGGCCGCATAGGGACGGATCGCGTTGGCGTTCACTTCCGACACGACCGGCGCCATCACGAAGAAGCTGAGGAACAGCGACAGGCCGACGATCACCTGGTTGGGCGGCGAGTTCTGAAGACCCAGCGCCTGGCGCAGGATCGCGAGCACGATCACGATGCGTGTGAAGCTGGTCATCATGAGGAGGATGCCCGGCAAAACCGTCAGCAGTCCCATGATGATGATAACCTGCAGGGACAGGCTCAGCGGGGCCTCACCGCCGCCGAGCTGGCCGAGCGCGCGGTCCATGGCGTCGCCGACGCCCGGCGTCACTGGCGCTGCGGGCGGCGCGACCACGGGCGCCGCGGGCGCGGCCTGCGCAAACGCCGGAAAGGCGGCGAGCAGCAGCGTCATCACCGCGAACACGACCAGCAGGCCGCGCAGCGTGCGGCCCGAGGCGCTGCGCGCGTCGGGGAGGAGCAGGCCGGACAGGGTCACTGCGCGTCAGCCTTGTCGATGAGGTTGACGCCGCCGCGACCGACCGAGACCAACAGGCGACGGCCCTCGAAATCGACCACCGCCAGGCGCAGGCCGGGCGAGATCATCATGGTTTCCTTGACCTTCAGCAGGCGCTCGCCCTGATTGCCGGGCATGCGCGCCTCCAGGCGGCGCCACAGGTAAAGACAGCCGACCAGCAGGCCGCAGACCAGCGGCAGCAGGATGACCAGCTTGAGAATATAGGACCACATCATGGCGTCAGCGGCTCGCGCGCTTGTCGGGGCTGACCAGCTCGGTCATCCGCACGCCGAACTTCTCGCCCACGGTCACGACTTCGCCGCGGCCGATCAGGGTTCCGTTGACGAACACGTCGAGCAGCTCGTTGGCGTGACGATCGAGCTCGATCACGCTCGCCTCGCCCAGCGCCAGCAGCTCGCGCAAGCTGAGCTGGGTGGAGCCGATCTCCACGGTCAGCTTCACATCGACGTCCTGGAGCAGCCGGAAGTTGGCCGCTACCGAGGCATCGACCGGGAAGGCGCCGGTCATGTCGTTCATTGGGAGTCCTCTTCGTCGAGACGGGTGAGTTCGGTGATGCGGATCGCGGCCTTGCCGTTGGACGTGCCGACGGTGCCGGTCCCCAGGCGGTCGCCACCGACCATCACGGGCACGTCGGCGCCAAAGGAGACGGGGATCACGTCCCCAACCTTCAGCTCCATCAGCTGCGCGAGCGAGATGACCGGCTCGGCGAGCACCGAGCGGACCGGAAACTTCACGTTCATGGCGGCGCGGGTCAGGCCGGCGCGCCACTTCGGCTCGGGCTCGGCGGAGCGGCCCAGCACCTTGCCGGTCAGCGTCGGCGCGAACGGCTTCAGCGCGGCGACCGGATAGACGATGTCGAGGTAGACGAGCGCGTCCTCGCTTACCGCCAGGCCGAAGCGGGTGACGATCATCGCGTCGTCGCCGTCGATGCCCTGGAGCATCGCGGGGCTCGCCTCCGGGTTGCCGGGGGTGAAGGTCAGGCGCGCGAGCGGCTCCCACGCGGTCGCGAGCGGGCGCGCAAGCATCTGACCCAGGCGGCGGATCATCGCCTCAGCCGCGGGGGTGAACTCGCTCGGCAGCGTCTTGGGCGGCTCGCCGGTGCCGCCGAAGAACAGGTCGAGCGTCTCGACCACGAAGGAACCGTCGAACACCGCGAGCGCCCGGCAGTCCGGGGTCATCGCGATCGGCAGCCAGGCGGTCAGGCGCCCGTCGCGCTCCGCGGAGTAATCGGCGAAGCGCTGAACGACCAGCGGCTCCGCCCAGGTGCGGAGCGAGCGGCGCAGCACCGGCTCGAACACGCCGCGCAAGGACCGCGCGAGCCGCGCGGACAGGTGCTGCAGCGTGTGGAGATCACCGAACGGATTGAGATTGGCGACGCCCAGCGACGCGACATGCTCTGCCGCGCCGCGGGGCCGTTCGCGCCGCTCGATCGTCTCGGTTGCCGTGCCGTTAACCATGCACGGTCACTGAACCACAAAATTGGTAAAGTAGACGTTACCAACGCCGCCAAATCCCTCCTTCTGCTTCAGCACCGCGTTGATCGACTGGACGAGCCGCTTCTGCAGCGCCTCCTTGCCGGTGTTGGTGAAGATGTCGTCCTCGGCCGTGTCGCCGAGCGTCATCAGCACGGCCGAACGCACCGCGATCTCATGGGTTTTCAGGTTGGAGATGACCCGGTCGTCGTACGGCGTCGACACCGCCAGCCCGACCTGAATGAAGTGCGCGCTCTCCTTCAGGTTGGAGGTGAAGTCCTTCTCCATGGTGAAGTAGGTGGAGGCGTATTTGTCCCCGCCTTCGCCAGCCGGCGTCGGCAGCCCCTCGTGCTTCTCGCCCGATTCGCCGCCCTCGCTCTCGCCGCCGCCGTGATCGCCGCCCTCGCCCCCGTCGGCGCCGGCGCGCTTCTGCTCGGACTTCGGGACCAGCTTGGGCGTGTCGGCGTCGGCGTCCTTTTCGTGACCGCCGCCACCGATCATGCCGCTCGACGCGGCATACAGCCCCGCACCGACGCCGCCGCCGACCAGCAGCAGCGTGCCGAGCCCAAGCACCAGCAGCTTGCCGAGCTTGCCCTTCTTCTTGGGCGCGGCGGCCTCGTCCTTCTTGTCACTCATGGGTCAAATCCTCTTGGGTCAGGCGATTCGGTGATCGGTGGTCTCAGATGGAGTGTCCGCGCGGGCGCTCGCCGGGCGCGGCCGGGCGGGCGTCGGCTGGTGCGAGTCGCGGCGCTCGCCGCCGGGCTGGCCGGCGCCGGTATCGACCGCGCTGCCGCCGAGCTTCAGCCCGCGTGCCTCCGCCATGTCGGCGAGCCGCGGCGCGGCCTCGGCCAGCACGGCACGTGCCTGCGGCGTGTCGGTCGACAGCTGCACCTGGAGCGTGCCCGCATCGTCGCGGGTGATCGCGACGTCGATCCCGCCGAGCGCGTCGGGGGTCAGGCGAATGCGGGTCTCACCTTGCGCACCGCCCGCATCGCGCAGCGTCTCGATGCGGTCGATCATGCCGGTCATCCAGCTGTCGTCGGCGAAGTCGAGCGCCACGTCCTGCGCGGGCACGGCCGCGGCGACCTGCTCGGGCGCCGGCGCCGCGCCGGTCAGCCCGGCAAGCGGAAACGCGGCGCTGAGCTCTGCGAGCGGGTCAGCCACGGCGTCGGTCCGCGCCGGCGCGGCGGCGGCGAACAGCTGAGCGGCGAAAGCGGCGGCGGCAGGCTGCTCGACCGGCGCGGCGATCGGCCGGGCTTGGGCGGCGCGAAGCGGCGTCACGGCGACCGTCACCCGGCGCACTTCGCTGCTCGGGCGGTTCCACGCGGCCGGGAATGGAATTTGAGTCGAGGCAGCGAGTGGCTGGGTCGGCGCAAGCCCCGCTGGAGCAAGAACGGACGAGGGCGCAACCGATGGAGCCGGTGGCGTCACGAGTGCCGTTTCGGGTTGGCTTGCCACCAGCGTGCGCGCAACGCGGTCGGCTGCGGCCACGATCTGAGGTTCTTGCGGGCGATCGGCGAGCGAATTTGAAGGCAGGACAAGGTCGAGGCGCTGTCCTGCGACAAGCATTGGCTCGGCAAAGACTGGCGGTGTCGTCGGGACCGGATGGGATGGGCGGATGACGGGGATCACCGGCGCTGGTCGGTCGCCGACGAGGGGCTCGGGGGCGACCGCAGGTACTAGCCCGGCCACCGCGGGATCGGCCACGATTGTCGTTGTCGGCTGCGTGAAAACTCGCGCGTTCGGCTGAGGATTGACGGCAGCGACGTCGCCATCCTGCACCGATGGCGGACGTGACGCCGGTTCGATCGGCAGCAGCGACGACGGCGCGGCTCGGAGGGTCGACTTCGGCACGGAGGCGCCTGCCTCGCCCTTCTCCGCGTTCACGCGCGTTCCGCCGGATGGCGACGCAGCCTCGTCACGCGCCGGCGCCGCAGCCGGACGGGGCAGCATCGCAGGCGTGACCGGCGGTGCGGACAGCGGCTGAGCCTCTCCGGCCGGCGCGTCGGATCGCGTCAACGCGCTGAGCACAGGCTGGGGTGACACGACGACGGTCACCGGCACGATCGGCGGCTGACTGGCGGGCAGCTCGGAGTGGGGCTCATCCATGGGCAGCTGATCGGCGGCACGCTCGCCCGCCTTCGGTTCCGCCGCAAGCGCTTCGGGGTCAGCCACCGGCGTCGCCGTCGGCAGTGACAGTGGCACGAGCGTCGCCTGCGCGAGCACCGGCTGCTCGTGCCGGCGGTCCGACTGCTCGGCGACCGGTAGCGTCTCTAGCTCCATGACGGGACTTGAGGGCGTCGCGGTGGCTACAACCATCCGCGGAGCAGCCAGCGGTGACACTTCGGAAGCGACGCTCGCTGGTGTCAGCCGGACCGGCTGCGCAGATGATGGCTGCTCAGGCACGACAATCGCGATGTCTGGAGCGGGGCGGAGCGGCTGCCCGCTTGGGCCGATGGTCGGCAGCGCCGCACCGCGGACAGGCGATGCCGGGAGCGTGGAGGCAGCCAGCTCGATCTGCGGCACCGTTTCCGGCAAGATCGTGCCGGCAGCGGCAAGCGGTTGCCGGTCGATCGATGCGACTGCTACCGTAAGCGTCGGCACGGCCGGCGGGGGCACGGTACCGATGTCCGCCACTAGGCTGGCGCTGGCAGGGTCGGGCGCCTGCCGCACCGATGAAGCCGCGGCATCCACGCGGATGGCCGCAGACGGCACCGCCAGTGTTGCCGCCCCTACCGCCTCAGGCGCAATCACACTGGCGCTCAGCTGCGCCAGCGCCAGCGCGAAGTCGCTGGTGGTCGACAGGACAGCGCCCGGCGCGGACGGCATCGTCGGCACGGTCGGCAACAGGGCGGTGGCAAGCTGGATCATGGGCAGGCGGTACTCATCCGAGACATCTCGGCAGTCACATCAGCAAGGATCGTGCCGATTTCTCTTGAACACGGGCGCGTCTTCCATCGCGCGCAGTTCCTTTAGCGCCGCTTGCGCCTCGGCGCGGACCATCAGCTTCTCGATCGCGGACTGGTCCCGGCGTGCCTCTCGCGTCGCCTCCTGGGCGCGCGCAAGCCCGGCCTCGGCCTGTGCGATCCGGCCCTGCGCCGCCTGTGCCGATCCGTGCAGCCGATCGCGATAATAGGCGGCGGCCGCCATGCTCGCGGCAAAGCCGGTGTCGGCGGCGCGCGGCGTGATGTTGTCGGCAAGCGCGGTGATGCGGGCGGAGAGCTGCGTCTCCTGCGTCAGCTTCGCCGCGGCGGTCGCTTCCTGCCCCTGCACCTGCCCGAGCTGCAGCGTGCGGACGCGGAGCAGGCGTTCGAGGCGCTTGGGGCTAGCCATCGCCGAAAACGGCGGTCAGTTCGGTGATCGCCTCGTCCAATGGTACGACCTGATCGGCGTCCTGCCGGACATAGTCCATGACGGCGGGATGGTAGGCGATGGCCGCGTCGATCGCCGGGTCAGCCCCGGCGCGATAGGCACCCATCAGCACCAGGTCGCGGTTCTCCTCGTAGGTGGAGAGGTGGCGGCGCAGCACGCGGGCGGCGTGGACGTGAGGACGCGCGGCGATGTCGGTCATCACGCGGCTGACCGACGGGCCGATGTCGATTGCAGGGTAAACGCCGCGCTCCGCCAGCGCGCGGTTGAGGACGATGTGCCCGTCGAGGATCGAGCGGGCCGAGTCGACCACGGGATCGTTGCCGTCGTCGCCGTCGGCCAGCACCGTGTAGATCGCGGTGATCGATCCGCCGGTGATCGCGCAGGTGCCCGCGCGCTCGATGATGTTCGGCAGCATCGCGATGGCAGAGGGCGGATAGCCGCGTGCGGACGCGGGTTCGCCGAGCGCCAGCCCGATCTCGCGGCCCGCATGCGCGACGCGGGTGAGCGAATCCATGATTAGCAGCACGCGCTTGCCCTCGGCGCGGAACGCCTCCGCGATCGCGGTCGCCCGCAGCGCGCCGCGGATGCGCAGCACGGGGGAATGGTTCGCTGGCACCGCGACGACGACGGAGCGCGCGCGGGCCGGGCCGGAGATCTTGGTTTCGAGGAAGTCGGCGACTTCGCGACTACGCTCGCCGATCAGGCCGACGACCACCACGTCGGCCTTTGCCGCGCGGACGATCATGCCGAGCAGCACCGACTTGCCGACGCCCGACCCCGCCATGATGCCGACGCGCTGGCCCTGGCCGATGGTGAGCAGCCCGTTGATCGCGCGAACGCCGACGTCCATCGGCTCGAGCACGCGGCCACGGTCGAGCGGCGACTGGAGCTTGCCCGCGATCGGCCAGGTGCCCGCGCCGCGGATCGGGCCGAGGCCGTCGATCGGCTTGCCCGCGCCGTTGACCACGCGGCCGAGCAGCGCCGCCCCGACCTCCGCCTCACCCGGGGGCCCAAGCGGGCGCACGGGCGCGTTGGGAAGGAGCGCGGCCGGGCCGCCCAGGTTCATCAGCAGCGTCTTGCCATTGCGGAAGCCGATCACCTCCGCCTCCACCGTGTCGCCGATCGCGCACACGGTGCCGACCGGCAGCGACAGGCCGACCGCCTCCATCAGCAGCCCGTCGTAGGACGACAGCCGCCCGGACACCCGCGCGCGCGGCGTGAAGCCGCTGGCGCCCAGGTCACCCAGGTAATCCTCTGCGAAGCGGGTCAGCATGCCGGAACGGCCACCCGCTCGATCGCACCCGACAGCTGCTCCAGCCATTGGTCGGGCCCGTCCTCGACGATGGTCGAGGCGCTCTCCAGCACGAAGCTGCCGCGCGCGACCGCGGGGTCTCCGACCGGAAACAAGGTCTTGGGCAGGCGTCCGTCGACCAGCGCGACGTCATCGGGGTGGAGCCGCAGCAGCGCGCTCTCCGCCGAGTCGGCGAGCAGCTCGACCGCCGACTCGACCCGGCCGGCGAGCAGCTCGGCCGAGACGCCGACCTCCCCCACCAGCCGCGAAACCAGCAGCAGCACCGTCTGACGCAGCTGACGCGCGAGGCGCTCGCGATCGAAGTTGATCCCCTGCCCCAGCGCGGCGCCGAGCGCATCGCCGAGCGCGCGGTCGCGACCGGCGTCAGCGGCGATCTGCGCGAGCGCGGCAGCATAGCCCTCCGCGTGGCCGGCGCTGTGCGCGGCGGCGATCGGATCGACGAACGGACCCTCGCCCTGGTCGAGCGCGGGATCGAGCGGGTCCCAGCCTTCGGTGGCGCGGGCATCGGGATCGAGCGGGGTGAAGTGGCGCGGGCCGCCCTCGGGCGCCGGCGCGAAGCTCTTCGGCGTCACGCCGGTCCGGAGATCACGCGGTTCGAACGCACCCGGCACGGCGAACGCCTGGCCGAGCACGGCCGCGGCGGCATCGTGGCGCGCGGCGAAGCCTGGCGTGAAGTCGGTCATGCCGCGGAGGTCCTGCAACGCATGGACCCACTCTGGCGGATCACGGTTAACGAAGAGTATGGATCAGGGCGGCGTCAGACATAATCGTCCTCGCCGCCGCCCATGATGATCGTGCCGTCCTTGGCGAGACCGCGGGCGATGCCGATCACGACCTTCTGCGCCTCCAGCACTTCGGACAGGCGCATCGGCCCGCGGCTCTCCATCTCGTCGCGGATGCCGTCGGCGGCGCGACTCGACATGCAGCCGAGGAAGCGCCCGCGAACGCTCTCGTCCACGCCCTTCAGCGCGCGGACCAGCGTGTCGGTTTCCACGTTGCGAATCAGCACGCCCAGGTTCTTGTCGTCCATCTCGAGGAGGTTGTCGAAGACGAACATCGCCTCCTCGATGGCCTTGGCGACGTCCTTGTCGATCTTGTGGAGCTTGGGCATGACCCGCGCCTCGGTCGCCTTGCGCGCCGACTGCATGATCTTGGCCGCTTCCTTGGTGCCGCCGAGCTGCACCGCGGCACCGGACGCGCCGCCGCCCTTGCCGACGCGCGAGGACAGCATGGATTTGAGCGTCTCGACCGCTTCGGCCGTGATCGGCTCCAGCTTGGCGATGCGGTGCAGGATCTCGGGCTGGACGCTCTCGGGCAGGATTTCCAGTACTTGCGCGGCGACCCCCGAATCGAGGTTCGCGATGATGATCGCGGCGACCTGCGGGTGCTCCTCCTCGATCAGCGAGGCGATCTCGTTGGCGTCGAGCCAGTCGAGCAGATCGATCTGGCACGCAGCCTCCGGCGGGGTGATGCGCGCGAGCACACTGTCGGCCTTGTCGGGGCCGAGCGCCTTGGTCATCATCCCCTCGATCTTGGGGCGCGGATCGAAGCCGATCGCGGTGCGCTGGCGCGCGTGGCCGACGAAGTCGTCGAGCACGCCCTCCACCTCCGCTTCGCTTACGTCGGCGACGGCGAACATCGCCTTGCCGAGCAGGCGGACCTCTTCCGGATCGAGCTTCTGGAGGATGGCGGCGGCCTCCTCGTCGCCGACCAGCATCATCAGCACCGCCGCGCGCTCAACGCCCGAGTAGGCGCGCGCCGGGCCGGTCGCGATCTCGGTCACTGGCCGTTCTCCGCCTTGATCATGTCGCGGACGGCGAGAGCGGCGCGAGCCGGGTTCTCGCGGGTGAAGCCGCGGACCAGGCCGACCCGGTCGTCATAGCCGCGGGCGTTGTCGAGCATCTCGATCGAGACCGGACCCGCCCCGCCGTTCGCCGCGGCAGCCGCGGCCATCGCCGCCTGTTCCTCGGGACTGGCCGCCGGATTGGAAAAGGCGAGCTTGGCGCCGGCACCGGCATCCTCGCGCTTCTTCATCAGCGCCTTGGCGATCGGACGGACGCCGAGCAGCAGCACGAGCAGCGCGATCACCAGCGCGGTCACGTTGCGGACCACCATCGGCAGCCACGCCGCCTCGTACCAGGCGGGTGCGACCGGCGCGTCGGCGGTGCCGGTGAACTTCTTGGAGATGACCGTCACCTGATCCTGGCGCTGGGCATTGTAGCCGACCGCGGCCTGCACCAGCCCGGTGATCTGCTGGATTTCCATCGCCGTGCGGCGACCCTTCTCCGGCTCGCGGAGCAGCACCGCGACCGACAGGCGGCGAATGTCGCCGGGCGCGCTGCGGCTGACCGACACTTCTTTGCCGAGGTCATAGGCGCGGGCGAAGCTGTCCGACTGCTTCAGGGCGTCGGTGACCGGGCCTGCAGGCGTCTGGCCGTTCGGCCCCGGCTGGGTCCCGCCCTGGGCCGGGGTCTGCGGCGTTCCGGGCGCCGGCACGGTGTTGCTGAGCGCGCCGGGTATGCCGCCGGGCGTGCCGGCGTTCGGCTGGTTGCCGGTCCAGCTGCCCTGCTCGGCGCGGACGGTGCCCTGCTTCTCGTAGCTCTCGCGCGTCGCCTGGCGCTCGTCCAGGTTGACGTCGGCCTGCACCTCGGCGGTAAAGTTGCCGGCGCCGAGCAAGGGCGTGAGCAGCTGTGCGACCTGCTGGCGAACCTTGTCCTCCACCTGGCGCTGGAACTCGATGCGCTTGTCGGTCTCGCCCGCGCCGCCCAGGCCGTCCGCGCTCTTGGAGAGCAGCGTGCCCATCTGGTCGACGATGGTGACGGCGTCGGGCTTCATGCCGGGGACCGACGAGGCGACGAGATTGACGATCGAGCGCACCTGCGCGTCGGAGAGCGCGCGGCCGGGCTGGAGCTTCACGACCACCGACGCGGTCGGCTGCGCCTGATCGCGGACGAACACGGTCGATTCTGGGGTCGCGAGGTGCACGCGCGCCTCCGCCACCGCGTCGATCTCCTGGATCGAGCGGGCGATCTCCGTCTCTCGCGCCTGCTTGAGGCGCTCACCCTCGACGGCGCGCGACACCCCCATCGGCAGCTGGTCGAGCAGCGCGTAGCCGCCCGGCGCCGCCTTGGGCAGGTCCTGGCCGGCGAGCAGCATCTTCGCCTTGTGGTAGTCCTCTTCGCCGACGGTGATGTTGCCGGTGCCGTCGACCGCATTGTCGATGTTGGCGGCGTCGAGCGCGCTCACCACCGCCTGCTTGTCGGCATCGGCCAGTCCGGCGAACAGCACCTTCTGCGCCGGCGTGCTGAGCGTCGCCCAGGCGATCCCGGCGGCGATCACGAGGCCGAGCATGAAGATCAGCGGCAGCGACCGCTTGACCGCCGGCTGCGCGACTAAGCCGCCGATCTGCTTCAGCGGATTGGCGAAGCGCTCTGGCGCGGCACCGGTCGGGATGGGGGCGAGTTGCGTGGCCATGGATTACACCGGCATGCTCATGATGTCCTTGTACGCGGCAAGGAGCTTGTTGCGGACCTGAAGGGTGGCTTCGAACCCGACCGACGCCTGCTGGCGGGCGAGCATCACCTTCGCGATGTCGATCTCCTCACCGCGCTCGTACTGGGCGCTGAGCTCGCTCGCCTTGGCCTGGCTCTGGTTCACCGACTTCAGCGCATCCGACATGGTGTCGGCGAAGCTGGTCGGCTTGGCGGCCGAGGAGGTGGCGGTGGCGGACGCGGGCGCGTCGGCCGCAGCACGGGCGAGCGCCTGATTGCGCTCAAGGATCTGGCTGCGGAGCGCCATCACCCGATCGATGCCCATCGCCCCGCCGTCGATCTTGCCGATGCTCATGCCGAAGCCTTCCGATCATGCTGGCCGACGATCACGTCGCCCTGCTCACGCGCCTTCGCCAAGCGATAGCGGAGCGTGCGCTCCGAGATGCCCAGGCGGCGCGCCGTTTCGATCCGGCTGCCGCCGCACGCGGCAAGCGTCTCACGGATCGCGGCGAACTCGCTCATCTGCACGACTTTGCCGAGCGTGCGCTCGCCCTCGTTCGCGGGCTCGAACACGCGCTCGGGCATGGCGGCGGGGCGATCGAAGATGATGTCGCCGATCTCGATGGTGGTGCCGCGCGCCAGCAGCATCGCGCGCTGGATCACGTTCTCAAGCTCGCGGACGTTGCCCGGCCAATCGTGGCGGATGAGCGCGTCGAGCGCCTCGGCCGACAGCCACGGCAGCTCAGGCCGCCCCTCACCGTGGCGGACGATCATCGCCGCGGCGAGCGCGGGGATGTCGCCTGCACGCTCGGCCAGCGCGCGGGTCGCGAGCGGGAAGACGGACAGGCGGTAGTAGAGGTCGGCGCGAAACCGGCCGGCGGCGACTTCCGCCTGGAGGTCGCGGTTGGCGCAGGCAATGACACGGACGTCGATCTTTTCAGGGGTTGTGGCACCGATCGGCACCACCTCCCGCTCCTGCAGCGCGCGCAGGAGCTTGGCCTGGAGGCCGAGCGGCATTTCCGCGATCTCGTCGAGCAGCAGCGTGCCGCCGTTGGCCGCGCGGAAGAAGCCCTCGCCACCCGACGAGGCGCCGGTGAAGCTGCCCTTCACGTGGCCGAACAGCATCGCCTCCAGCATCGTTTCGGGGAGCGCCGCGCAGTTGATCGCGATGAACGGGCCGGCCGCGCGGGGGCTGCCGTTGTGGATCGCGCGGGAGAGCACTTCCTTGCCGGTGCCGGTGGGACCGTTGATCAGTACGGTGATGTCCGACTGCGCGATTCGCTCGGCGAGCGTGTAAAGCGCCAGGCTCTCCGGATCGGCGGCGACCGGTGCTCCGGGGCGAAGCATCGCGGTCGCGAAGCCAGCGCCGAGCGCCGCGTCTTCACCCGTGAACGACAGACGCGCCGGATGGCCATCCCGGAACGGCACCGCCCGCGCAGGCCCCTCGCCCATGATCAGCGTGCGACCGGCGACTGGCGGGGTCTCGCCATCGGCGATCAGGAACAGGTCGCCGGGCGTCGGCCGCCCGGTCTCGAACGAGCCGAGCGCGAAGCCCTGCGCGCGCAGCCCCGATACCAGCGCATAATTCTGGCGGAGCACGGCAGCGGACGGGAAGAGCGAGACCATGGACGAATGAACCCCCTGTGACCGGGAGTGCATGCGCCGCAAATGGTTAACGCCCTCTAAAAGTGCGGCAGCCTGCCGGCAAGATCCTGCCACAGCATCCGGGCGCGTGCCCCCGCACGATGGGCGCGGGAGTCTCCGGTCCCGCGATGCGCGGGCGTGCCCGCGAGGGCGTCACCAGAAAAATCGGGCGCGGCCATCAAAGCTCTAAAAGCGCGGAGCCGGCGGCCGTTACTCCTGCTGACGGCTCGGACTTCCGCAATAGGGGGGGTGGCGGGATCGTCAGCCAACATGGAGAACTGACATGACCGTTATCGGAACCAACATCGGCTCGCTGCGCGCGGCGAATGCGTCCACCAAGGCGAACCTGGCCCTGAACACGGCGATGGAGCGCCTGTCGACCGGCAAGCGCATCAACTCCGCCAAGGACGACGCCGCCGGCCTCGCCATCGCCTCGTCGATGACCGCGCAGATCAAGGGCATGACCCAGGCCGTCCGCAACGCCAACGACGGCATCAGCATGGCGCAGGTCGCCGAGGGTGGCCTGGACGAGATCACCAACATGCTGCAGCGCGTCCGCGAGCTGGCGGTGCAGTCGGCATCGGGCACCTACTCGGACGACGACCGCACCAACCTGCAGGCGGAAGTGGGCGAGCTGACCGGCCAGATCACCAGCATCCTGACCAACTCCAAGTTCAACAACGTCAACCTGTTCGACGGCACTGCCGGTACCGCCGGCGTCGTCACGATCCAGGTCGGCGCGGATGCGGCGGACACCGTTGAACTCTCGCTCGCCGAGGTCGACCTGACCGACGCGGTCGCGATCGACATCTCCGACGCGGCGGACGCTTCGACCGCGCTCGACACGATCGACACGGCGCTAACCACGGTGAACACGGCGCGCGCCACGCTCGGTGCCAGCCAGAACCGCCTGCAGTCGGTGGTCAACAACCTGACCAACAACGTCACCAACCTGACCGACGCGCGCAGCCGGATCGAGGACGCGGACTTCTCGACCGAGACCGCCGCGCTCGCCAAGTCGCAGATCCTGAGCCAGGCCTCGACCGCGATGCTGGCGCAGGCGAACCAGAGCCAGCAGTCGGTCCTCCAGCTGCTGCGCTAAGGGTAGCGGACCCGTAAAGTTTGCGGGGGTGGCGTCACCCCCCTAACCGACGCCGCTTCTCCCGCGAACCGCTTATCCCTCACGGGTGGGCGAAAGGATGCCCCGGTGGTCCGACACGGACCGCCGGGGTTTTCCTCGTCAGTCGGCGTAGATGCCGACCACGCGCCAGGCGCCGTCCTCCTTCGCCAGCGACACGGTCTCGATCACGTCGGCGCGGTTGGCGTAGCTGGTGCGGAACTTGACCATCTCCACCCCGTTCGGCGGCGCGGGCACGCTTTCCTGCGCGACCAGCGCGCGCGACCGCACCGCGCCAAGTGGCCTGCGCACCTTCTCGGACGCTGCCGTCCAGACCTCCAGCGTGTTGAGCTGTCGGAACGAGGCCGCGGTTGCGGCGTAGCTCGCCGCCCAGTCGGAGCGATCGAGCAGCGCCAGCCAGTCGCGCGCCGCGGTCTCCACCGTTCGCGCGATCGCGGGGTCGGTCTGGGAGGCCGGGGCGGGCGGCGGCGCGCTACCGGGAACAGTCAGCGCGGCGAGCAGGGCAGCAGCAAAAGACATCAGGACACCTCCGGCAACGATCGGCAGGCGGCGGGATGCCGGCTGCGTCGCTGCGGGATCGGCCGACTGCGGCGCTGGCGCATCCCCGATCATGCTGTCCCCAAATCTTTGGGGGGCGTCCTCACGGGCCAGCAGCAGGCGTGCGGCCTCTCGGCTGCTGGAGACGGACAGCTTGCGGCGCGCGTCGCGCAGCCGCTCGTTGACCGTGTGGACCGACAGGCCGAGCGCCCGCGCGATCGACTTCGCGTCGTGCCCGCGCACCAGCAGGCGCAGCGCCTGCTTCTCCTTCTCCGTGAGCGCGGCGATCGCGTCGGTCATCGCCGCGGAACTAGGCGGCGAGCGGGGCGGCAGCCACCCCGAAAACTTGGGGGAGGGCAACCCCCGTGCTCTCAAGTAACGTCACCCCGCGCTTGGCCCGGAGTCTCGCTCCTTCTGACCCGGATCCACAACAGCGGGACCCCGGATCAAGTCCGGGGTGACGTTATCCCAGGCGGCGAATGAGCCCCTTCTTCAGCCGGTCGTGCGCGGCCTTCTTGATCTGACACACGCGCGCGGCGCCGACGCCGATCACCTGGCCGATCTCCTCCAGGTTCAGTTCCTCCACATAGTAGAGCTGGATCACCATCTGCTCACGCTCGGGCAGCTCGGCAATCGCCGCGATCAGCGCGGTGCGTTGGTCAGCGTCGGCGAGCTGGTCGAAGGGGGACGGCTCGTTCGACATGAACCAGGGGCCCTCGTCGGTGTAGACGTCGTCGACGCTCTCGAAGCGCACGGCCTCCGCCGTCGCATAGTCGCTGCGCAGCTTCTCGGTGGTGACACCCAGCCGCTCGGCGACCGCCGCCTCGTCCGGACGACGACCGGTGGCGTCGGTCAGCGCTGTCACCGCGTCGTTGTACTGGCGGCGCCGCCGCATCGCGCCGCGGGTCAGCGTCGCCTGGCGGCGCAGCTCGTCGATCATTGAGCCGCGGACGCGGGTCAGCAGATATTGTTCGAACGTCACCTGCCCGCGGTCCTCGAACGCGCCGACCGCCTCGACCAGCGCGATCAGGCCGATCTGGACCAGGTCCTCGACCTCCACGATCGTGCTCATCGATCCGTGAACGTGCCAGGCGACGCGGCGCACCATCGGCAGGTGCTTGCGGACCAGCGCCTCCGTATCGGGGCGGGGCGCCGGGCGCGCGCCGTAGGTCAGGGGCACGCCCGCGGCGGGCTGGATGCGCGAGTGAAAGCTCATGCGGCGAGCGCCTGCTGCTGCTGGCCGAGCGCCGGCGGCGCCTCGGGCGCGCCGATTACGGCGATGACCTCGACCGACTTGTCCTCGGGGACTTCGAAGAAGCTCATGACGGGGGTATCCGGCAGGATGGATTTGGTGAGTTTGCGCATGGCGACGCGGATCGCCGGCTGGACGACGAGCGCGAAGGGCTTGGCCTCCGCGATCAGGGGGGCGGCGGCGCGCTGCATGGCATCGGAGATGCGGCGGCCGAGATCGGGCTCGATCGTGTGGCGCCGCTGCGGGTCCGAACGGACCGCCTGGCCCAGCAGCGCCTCCAGATGCCCCTCCAGCGTCATGACGCGGAGCGGCTCGCGCACGCCGCACAGCTTTTGGACGATCAGCGCGCCGAGCTCGGGACGGATCAGCTCGATCAGCTCGTCGGCGTCGAGCGTCCGCCCGGCGGCAACCGCGATTGCGGCGGCGATGCGGCGGAACTCCTTCAGCGGCACGCCCTCCGCCAACAGCCCGCGCAGCACCTGAGTCAGGACGGTGAGCGGCACCGGTTGCGGGCAGAGCGCCGCGACGAGCTGTCCCGCGCGCTCCTTCAGTCCGTCGAGTAGCGCCTGAACCTCGTCCGGGCCGAGCAGGTCGGAGGCGTTCTGAAGCAGCTGCTGGTTGAGGTGGGTGGCGATCACGGTGCCCGGATCGACCACCAGATAGCCAGCGCCGGTCGCCGCATCGGCGTCGGCAGGCGCGATCCACACCGCGTCGAGGCCGAAGGTCGGATCCTTGGCCGGCTTGCCCGATAGGCGGCCGACCGCCTGACCGGTGTCGAGCGCCAGCATCTCGTCAGGCGAGACCTGGTCCTCGCCGACCACCACGCCGCCGATCAGGATGCGATAGGTGTAAGGCGACAGGCCGATGTCGTCGCGGACGCGGACCTGTGGGACGACGAAGCCCAGCTCCTTGCTGAGCTGGCGGCGCACGCCGGTGATCCGCCCCATCAGCGGCGAACCCTTGCGCTCGTCGACCAGCGGCACGAGGCCGTAGCCGATGTCGAGCATGACCTGGCTGGCGTCGGTCACCTCGTCCCAGCCGATCTTGGACAGGTCGGCGGGTTCGGGCGGCGCCTCGACCGGAGCGGGCGCGGGGCGGTCAGCGGCCTTCTTCAGCCGATAGGCGGCGTAGCCGGCCGCTGCCGCCATCGGCAGGATGATGAAGTGGGGCATGCCCGGCATGACGCCGAGCAGCGCCAGGATCGCGGCGACCGGCGCCCACGTCTTGAAGCTGCCGAACTGGCTGCCGATCTGGCCCGCCAGGTCGTGGCTGGAAGTCACGCGGGTAACGATCGACGCCGCCGCGATCGAGAGCATCAGCCCCGGCAGCTGCGCAACCAGCGCGTCGCCGATCGCGAGTAGGACATAGGTCTGCGCCGCGTCCTTCACGCCCATGCCGTGGCTGACCACGCCCAGGATCAGGCCGCCGACGATGTTCACCGCTAGGATCAGCAGGCCGGCGACCGCGTCGCCCTTCACGAACTTGGACGAACCGTCCATCGACCCGTAGAAATCGGCCTCCGTCGCCGTATCCATCCGACGGGCACGCGCCTCGTCGGGCGTGATCAGGCCGGCGTTCAGGTCGGCGTCGATCGCCATCTGCTTGCCGGGCAAGGCGTCCAGGGTGAAGCGGGCGGACACTTCCGACACGCGGCCTGCGCCCTTGGTCACCACGATCAGGTTGATGATGATCAGGATCGCGAACACGAACAGGCCGACGACATAGTCGCCGCCGATCAGAAAGGTGCCGAACGCCTCGATCACGTGGCCGGCCGCGGCCTCGCCCTCATGCCCGTGGACCAGCACCACGCGGGTCGAGGCGACGTTCAGCGCCAGGCGGAACAGCGTCGCGAACAGGAGCACGGTCGGAAAGGCGGAGAAGTCGAGCGGCTTCTGCGCATTCAGCGCCACCATCAGCACCGCCAGGCTGATGATGATGTTCACGATGAAGAATACGTCGAGCAGGAAGGCCGGGATCGGCACCACCATCAGCATGACGAGCAGCAGCATGGCGACGGGCAGCGCCGCGCCGCGCGCGAAAGGACCGGCCTTGGCGGGCATGAACGAAGCGGTCGCCATGGCCTAGAGCTGCCCGCCGAGCTGCGCGAGCATCATGTAGGCGAGCCGTGCATTCTGCGGTGTCGGGCGGATCATGCTCGCCGCCGCCGCGCGGGTCACCTGCTTGCTGCCGAACCGGTCGAGCGTGGAGGCGAGCCACGCGCGGTCGCCGCCGGCCGCCTCGCTCCCCAGCACTACCTCGGTCTCCGGATCGATGGCGAGCGCGTCGATGGCGCCGCTCGCGCCCCCGGTGGCGCCGCCCGCGGCCGCGCCCTTGTCGAGCTTGGCGGCGAACCGGTCATAGACCTCGCTTAGCGACCGCGCGCGACCGTCGCCGGTGTAGAATACGCCGCGATTGGCGCGGGCGGCGGCGGGGAACAGCGCGGCGGCGCTGCGGTCGCCGTTCGCCTCCATCGCGCCCAGAAACTTCTTGGCACCACCGATGCCGAGGAAGTGCGCCATGTAGAGGTCAGTCCCGGTGACATCCCGGCCGAGGCTGGTGGACAGCGCGTCCTTGTTGTCGGACGCGTGCTCCGCCGCCATCAGCGAGGCCGCGGTCGGGTTGTTGCGCAGGTTCAGGATCGACTGCCGGACGCCGGGGTCGGAGACGACGTAGCGGCCCGACGACGTCTTACGGATCGAGTCCGCGGCCCAGGCCATGCCGTGCTCCGCCCCGTGGTTCTTCACCACGCCCAGCCAGCTCTGCTCGATGAACTGGTACAGCCCGGTCGCGGTCGAGGTGCCGGCGCGCGCGGACGCGTTCAGGCCGCTCTCGACCTGCGCCTGACCCAGCAGATAGTTGAAGTCGATCCCGGTGCGGTCGGCGGCGAGCGCAATGGCGTTCTGCACGCCGACTCTGCCCTGGGCGATCCGCCCCAACGTCGGAATGGTCATCGGCAAAATGAAGTCCCTGTGTTCGGGACGTCATCAGCAAGGGGCGTGCCAGATGCCCCCGATCACCTCACGCCAAGGCGGCGCTGCCGGTCGGGCGGTAGGACTGGGCCGGCGAACCGGCAAGAACCTGCAGGCGGCGGCGGACGTTTGCCGCCATCAGGTTGACGTAGATGCGGCATGTTTCATTCAAGCGGTGCGCCTCGCGCGCCAGCGCCTCGACGTCCGCGGTCGGCGGCTCGTTGCCGGCCTGCGCCACCGCGTCGATCCCGGACAGCTTGGCCGTGGTCGCCCGCTCCAGCGCGTCGATGTCGTTCGCCTTCAGCGCGGCGATCTCGGCGTGCAGCGCCTCGATCACCCCGATCAGCGCATCACGCCGGGTCATTCGGCTTCCACTCGAGCTTGAGCGCGAGCAGCCGGTCCGCGATCGTGGATGGCACCAGCGGGAAGTTGCCGTCCTGAATGGCCTTCTTGATCTTGGCGACGCGGTCCGCGTCCACCGGTGCGCTCGCCGCTGCGGGCTGCGACAGCGCCTGCAGCGTCGATGCCGCCTGCGTGCCGGCGACATTCACCTGCGGCTCGGCTGCCTTGACGGCCGATACCGGTGCGACCGGCGCTAACCGCCGATCGACGCTTGCTGTGGCCTTTGTACCGACCGGATCCACCATGGCTTCCGTCCTCGAATTGCTTCTGCGAACGGCTAAACGACCGGTCGACACGGGACTTTAGCATTTTTTATTGCGCCCATCCGGGAAGCGTCGCTCGGCCGGTCTCGACCGCCACCGCTTGGATCGGCGGTTTGGCCGGATCGACCCGCACCATCAGCCGTCCGCCGGCGACCGCGTCGCCCATCGCGACCCCGTCACGCGTGATGGAGAAGCCCGCCGTGCCCGCCTCCACCGTGATCGGATCGCCGCGGCGGATCACCGGCTCCGGCTTGGCCGCGAGGGGTGCGGCGCTGACGGCGGCGGCTATGGGCGCGCGCACCGGCTGCGGCGCGAGCTTCACCGGCACGTAGATGCGCCAGGCGGGCGCAGCGCAGCGCACCACCACCGCGTCCTGGAGCGTGCCGCGCCAGTCCAGCTCGGGCAGCGGGCAGGCGGCGAGCTTCAGCCGCGGATCGACGAGCGTGCGGGCGCCGCCCTCCTCCCCCACCTTGTGGCCGGTAAAGGCGGCCACCGCGACGTCGATCGCGGTCGTGTCCTGGAAGCGGAGCTGCGCGGCGGCCGGCAGCGGCACCAGCGCGGCGAGGATCAGAAGCGGGCGGATCATGGGTGTTCCCCTGCGAAAGCGAGATTGAGCTGGACCGCGCGGCCGGCGCCGACGCGAGTGTCGATGAGGAGGCGTGCCGGCGGCACGTCCCGGGATAGGGTGGCGACGACGGCGCGGGCGCGGTCGGCGGCAAGGATCGCCGCGGACCCCGTCACGGGATCGACGTCGGCGGGTGTGCCGTCGGTACCGCCGGTCACGCGGATGATCGTGCGAGGGTCTCGCAGCGCATCCTCCGCCCAGAGCGCGACATCGCTGGCGGGCAGCGCGGCCGAGCCAGGCGCGAAGCCGGTGACGACATTGGCGTCGACCGCCATCGGCACCGGCTGTTCGACGCCGAAGCCTTCGCGCAGGCTGTCGGAGAGCGCGCGCCGATCGAGTTGGGGATTGGCCTGGAGGTAGACGAAGAAGCCGACCAGCAGCAGCATGACGTCGGCGAGCGTGATCAGCCAGATCGGCCGCCGCGCCTCGTCCTCCACGATCTGCTCGGGGGTCATGCGGCCCGCTCGCGCAGCAGCGGCGCCTCGCGCTCCGCGAGTGCCGCGAGCGGCCGGGCCAGGCGGCCGCGCTCCAAGTATTCCGCGCGCGCGAGGCGCTTGAGGCGCGACGCGATTGGCAGGAACAGGAGGTTGCCGAGCAGCGCGCCGTAGAGCGTGGCGAGCACCGCAACGGCCATCGCGCCACCGATCGCGGCCGGATCAGTCATGCTGGTGAAGAGCCGCACCAGCCCCACCAGCGTGCCGACCATGCCCATCGCTGGCGCGATCTCCGCGGCGGCAGCCCACATGTCGGCGGCGGCGCGCTGCCGCTCGTAGCGGGCGAGCCGACGCTCCTCGATTGCCGCGGCGGTGCGCGCCGGACCCTCGCCGTCGACCACGCGCGCGATCGCCGCGGCAACGTCGCCGTCGCGGATTACCGAGCGGTCGAGCTGCATCACGCCGTGCCGCGCGGAGATGCGGGCGAGCGCCTCGACCTGCGTCACCAGCGCGTCGGCCGAGAACGGTTGCCGACCCAGCACCCGCAGTGCGACGAACCCGCGGGCGAGATCGCGCACTGGCGTGCGCAGCGCGGCCGCGAGCGCGGTGCCGCCGCCGACGATGGCGAAGGCGGTCGGATCGAGGAAGGGCGCAAGGGTGGTCGCGAGAGTCATCGCGTACGCACCTGCAACTAGGGTGCCAAACGGTTGCAGGTCGTGCGCTGCCGATGCACCCCGGGCAGCGCGGCAGCCCTCTGCCGGCAGCGGCAAAATCTTGCCGGTCGCGCTTGCCGGTGCGGGTCGCCAACGCAAAATCCGGCAATTGGCACGGGCGTTGCAGGAACCTCGCTGCAACCAACACGGGATGTGGCAACGATGCCGATCGACGATCTTTTCGGGGTACATGGGAAGGCGCTGGCCGTGCGCTCGCAGCGCATGGGCATGCTCGCCTCCAATATCGCGAACGCCTCGACGCCGGGCTACAAGGCCAAGGACATCGACTTCGCCGCCGCACTCCGCTCGGCCGAGGCCGGTCCGCTCGACCGTGGCATCGCCGACGCGACCAAGTACCGCGTCCCGCTGCAGATGAGCATGGACGGCAACACCGTCGAGCTCGCGACCGAGCAGACCGCCTTCGCTGAGAACGCCGTCGCGTATCAGACGACGCTGTCGTTCCTGAACGGCCGCATCGGCCAGATCACCCGCGCGCTGAAGGGCGAGTGACGATGGCCGACAATCCCATGAACATCTTCCAGGTCGCGGGCCGCGCGATGTCGGCGCAGCTCGTCCGCATGAACACCACCGCGTCGAATCTCGCGAACGCCGGCGGCGTCGCGAGCGATGCGGCCAGCGCCTATCGCACGATGAAGCCGGTGTTCCGCACCCAGTTTGACCAGGCGTCGGGCATGGCGACCGTGAACGTCGAGCGCGTCGTCACCGCGGGCGAGGAGCCGACCAAGCGCTACGACCCGGGCAATCCGCTGGCCGATGGCGAGGGCAATGTCTGGGAGAACGCGGTCGATGAGACCCGCGAGCTCGTCGACATGCTGGAGGCGACCCGCACCTACCAGAACAATGTGGAGGTCATGCAGACCGCCAAGTCGCTGATCGTCGACACCCTCAAGCTGGGACGCTGATAGATGGCCACTTCCTTCGACACGACCCTCGCCAACCTCGGCATCAAGCGCTCGACCACCGCCGTGCAGGGCGCCGGCAAGGACGCCAGCGAGATGAACGCGGGCGACTTCGTCAAGCTGATGACCGCGCAGATGAAGAACCAGGACCCGTTCGAGCCGGTCGACAACAGCCAGATGGTCGCCCAGATGGCGCAGTTCACCAGCCTGTCGAGCCAGACGGAGATGGCGACGACGCTGAAGTCGATCGCCGCGAAGCTCGGCGCGGCGACGACGTCCGACGCCGTCTCCTACGTCGGCAAGACCGTGCTGGTGGAGGGCAAGACCGCCTATCCGCGCACCGGCGGCGGCTTCGCCGGCGGGGTCGAGATCGACAAGGCGGCGACCGCGGTCAACCTCACGATCACTAACCAGAATGGTGAGATCGTGAAGACGGTGGATCTGGGCGCCCACGCGGCCGGGACCGTCAACTTCGACTGGGACGGCACCGACGCCAAGGGCGAGCCCGCCGGCGACGGCCCGTTCACCGTCTCCGCCCAGGCACGCGACGGCGCCAAGTCGGTCGCGAGCCGCACGCTGGTGTGGGCGGCCGTCACCTCCGTTTCGATGCCCAAGGACGGCACCCCGTCCCTCTCCCTTCTCGGCAACGGCGCTGTCGCGCCCGACGCCGTCCGCTCGATCGCCTGAACTCAATCGACCTCTAGCTTCCAAGGAGCACGTCCATGTCCTTCTACACCTCGCTCTCCGGCCTCCAGGCCTCGCAGACCGAAATGTCGACGATCTCCCACAACCTCGCGAACGTCGCGACCAACGGCTTCAAGAAGAGCCGCACCGAGTTCGCCGACGTCATGGCATCAAGCGTCAGCATGTCGCCGACCCAGATGATCGGGTCGGGCACGATCGTGAAGGCGATCCGCCAGCAGTTCGGCCAGGGCGCCTCGATCCAGTCGACCAACGCGCTCGACCTGATGATCTCGGGCGAGGGGTTCTTCGCGGTGAAGCCCGATCCGGACTCGGCCAAGGTCGCCTTTACCCGCAACGGCGGCTTCTCCGTCAACGCGGATCGCTTCGTGACCGACTCGAACGGCGGCCACCTGCAGGTCTATCCGGTGGACGGATCGGGCACGGTGGTCGCGACCGGCCTTGATTCGACCATCAACCTGCAGCTGCCGCCGACCAGCGGCACGCCGAAGCCGACCGAGGTCGTCAGCCTGGCCGTGAACCTGTCGGCGAACGCGACGGTGCCGAAGGACAATCCGGTCTTCAACACCACGACCAACCCCTACGCCTTCGATCGCTTCAACCCGGCGACCTACAACAACTCGTCACAGACCATCGTGTACGACGCGGTGGGCAACGCGACCACGATGACCAACTACTACATCCGCGACACCGTCTCGACGGGCGCGGGTTCGAACAGCAACTGGCTGGTCTATACCTTTGTCGGCGATCGCCAGATGCAGGTCGCGGGCTCGAACGACCCGACCACCATGACCTTCGACAGCTCGGGTGCGAAGGTCGCGCCGTCCAGCGCGATCCAGTTCGACGCCTTCACGCCCAACGGCACCACCACGCCGCAGCAGGTGACGCTCGACTTCGGCACTGCGACTACCCAGCTCGGCCAGCCCTTCTCCAAGCTGATGGAAACGCAGGACGGCCGCGCGGTGGGTCAGCTCGAGGGCGTGAGCGTAGGCGAGGACGGGATCGTCCGTGCGAGCTTCTCGAACGGCGACACCCAGGCGCTGGGCAAGGTGGTGCTCGCGAACTTCTCGAACCCGTCAGGCCTGCGCCAGCTCGGCAACAGTTACTGGACGTCGACCGGCGTGTCGGGCGAGGCGCGCCTGGGTGAGGCCGGCGCGAACGGCTTCGGCAGCCTGATGTCCGGCGCGGTCGAGCGCTCGAACGTCGACATCACGGAGGAACTGGTCGGCCTGATCGCCGCGCAGCGCAACTTCCAGGCGAATGCCAAGGCGCTCGATACGTCCAGCCAGACGTCGCAGACCATCCTCAACATCCGCAACTGAGCCAAACGGCCGAGTAGGAACGCCAAGCGATGGACCGGATGGTCTACACCGCCCTGTCGGGGCTCAAGAGCCAGATGTCGGCGCAGGCGGCGATCGCGAACAACATCGCGAACGCCGCCACCACCGGCTTCCGGGCGGACCGGGTCTCGTTCCAGCAGATGATGCTGAAGGGCGGCACCGGCCACGAATCGCGCGCGGCTTCTTCCGAAGAGGTGAAGGACGCCGATCGGCGCGCCGGATCCATCCAGCAGACCGGCCGCGATCTCGACATCGCCATTCCTGGCGCGTCGTGGATGGCGGTGCAGGCAACCGACGGCACCGAAGCCTACACTCGCCGCGGCGACCTGCGCATTACCGAGAGTGGCGTGCTGGAAACCGGCGACGGGTTCCCGGTGATGGGGTCGGGGGGCCCCATCACCGTCCCGCCCGCGCAGAAGGTGATGATCAGCGACGACGGCACCCTGTCCATCATCCCGATGGGCGCGGAGCCGGGCGCACCCGCGCAGGTAATCGACCGCATCCGCTTGGCGAGTGCGGAGGGCACCGACACGGTCAAGGGTCTGGACAATCTGCTGCACGTGCGCGGCGGGGGCGTGCTGCCCGAGGACATGAACGCCAAGGTCCAGGTCGGCGCGCTCGAACAGTCGAACGTCAACCTGACCGAGGCGCTGGTCGACATGATCGAGAACCAGCGCAGCTACGAGATCCAGGGCTCGCTGCTCAAGGAAGCGAAGTCGCTCGACGAGAGCTCCGCCTCCCTGATGCGCCTGCCCGGCTAAACTCCAAAGCGAAGGACACGAACCATGGGTTCCGCCGCACTCCACATCGCCCGCACCGGGCTCGACGCCAACGACACGCGGATGCGCGTGATCTCGAACAACCTGGCGAACGTCAACACGACCGGGTTCAAGAAGGATCGCGCCGCGTTCGAGACGCTCGCCTATCAGGTCGTGACCGCGCCGGGCGCGCAGAGCACGGCGGAGACGCGCTACGCGACCGGGCTCAACCTCGGCACCGGCGTGCGCATCCAGGGCACCGCGCGGATCGACACCCAAGGGTCGCTCCAGACCACCGGCAACAGTCTCGACCTCGCGCTCGACGGCGACGGCTATTTCCAGGTGCAGCTGCCCGGCGGGCAGCTCGGCTACACGCGCGCCGGCAACTTCAGCCGCTCGGCCGAGGGCCTGCTGGTGACGAGCGAGGGCTATCAGGTGCAGCCCGGCATCACCGTGCCGGAGGGGACGACCGCGATCACGATCGGCGGCGACGGCACCGTCTCGGCGACCGTCGCCGGCCAGACGGAAGCGACGCAGCTCGGCCAGATCCAGGTCGCGAGCTTCGCCAATCCGGGCGGGCTCCAGGCGGCGGGCGACAACTACCTGATGGAGACCGCCGCGAGCGGCGCAGTCAACATGGGCATCGCCGGCCAGGACGGCCGCGGCCAGGTCCGCCAAGGCATGCTGGAGGGATCGAACGTCAACGTCGTGGAGGAGCTGGTCGACATGATCGAGACCCAGCGCGCCTACGAGGTCAATTCCAAGATGATCTCGGCGACCGACGAGATGCTCAAGTACGTCAACCAGAACATCTGATGAGCGCCGCCGTGATCCGCACCCTCCTCCTTGCCTGCGCCGCGATCGGCACGCTGGCGGCCACCCCGGCCGATGCCGGGCTGTTCGGCTCCAAGAAGCCGGTCCCTCCGCCCGAGTTCCGGACCGTGCTGCCGGCGGCGCCCGCCCCGGTTCCGGCGCCCGCCAACGGTGCGATCTTCCAGGTGTCGAACGGCTATGCCGGGCTGTACGAGGGCGCCCGCGCCCGCGCGGTCGGCGACCCGCTGACCATCGTGCTGGTGGAGCGCACCAGCGCGTCCAAGTCGGCGGGCACCAAGCTCGATTCGGACGGCGGCTTCTCCATCACGCCCCCGACCACCGGCGCGCTCAACCTGTTCCGCCAGACCGACGCCAGCATCAGCGGCAACCGCAACTTCGGCGGGACCGGCAGCGCCGATCAGTCGAACGCCCTATCGGGTGAGGTCAGCGTGACCGTCGCCGAAGTGCTGCCGAACGGCACAATGGTGGTGCAGGGGCAGAAGACGGTGACGCTCAATCGCGGCGACGAGTTCGTCCAGATTCGCGGCATCGTGCGGCCCGCCGACATCGACGCGAACAACCGCGTCCTCTCCACCCGCGTCGCCGACGCCCGCATCGCCTACACCGGCCGCGGCGACGTCGCCCGCGCCAGCCGTCAGGGGTGGCTCAGCCGCTTCTTCCAGGTCGTCAGCCCGTTCTGAGGTTCGGTCCCATGCTTCGTACTCTCCTCGCTGCGCTGGCTGCCCTTCTGGTTGCCACACCCGCGCACGCCGACCGGATCAAGGACCTTGGCACGTTCCAGGGCATCCGCTCGAACCAGCTAACCGGCTACGGCGTGGTGGTCGGCCTGCCCGGCACCGGCGACGACAATCTCGAATACACCGTGCAATCGGTGAAGGGCGTCGCCTCGCGCTTCGGGCTGCAGCTGCCGCCGGGTGCCAACCCCGGTCTCAAGAACGCGGCGGTGGTGATCGTCACCGCCGAGCTGCCCGCCTTTGCCAAGCCAGGGCAGAAGCTCGACATCACCGTGTCCGCGATGGGCAAGGCCAAGTCGTTGCGCGGCGGCACGCTGATCATGACCCCGCTCTACGGCGCGGACGGTCAGATCTACGCGATGGCGCAGGGCAACCTCGCGGTCGGTGGACTTGGTGCGGATGGGGCCGACGGGTCCAAGATCGTCGTCAACGTCCCTTCGTCCGGCCGTATTCCGGAAGGCGCGACCGTCGAGCGGGCGGTCGACACGGGCTTCGCGTCCGCGCCCACCCTCACCTTCAATCTCGCGCGCGCCGACTTCACCACGGCGCAGAACGTCGCTGCCGCGATCAACAGCCGCTACGGCGCGAACACCGCGCGTGCGATTGACGGCGTCTCCATCGCGGTGACCGCGCCCGCCGGCGCGGACGTCCGCGCATCGGCGATGAGCGCGATCGAGAACCTGGACGTGACCTCGGCCGAAGCACCGGCAAAAGTAATTGTTAATGCCCGCACGGGAACGGTCGTTATCAACTCTGCGGTCCGGGTCAGCCCTGCCGCGGTAACACATGGTAAACTGACCGTTCGTATTGATGAAAACCAGCGCGTGTCGCAGCCGGCGCCCTTCTCGCAAGGGAAGACGGCGGTGGAGCAGCAGAGCGCGGTCAGCGTGGAGGAAGAAAGGCGTCCGATGTTCCTGCTCAATCCCGGCCCCAAGCTCGCCGACGTGGTGAAGGCGGTGAACGCGATCGGCGCGTCCCCGGCCGACCTGGTCGCGATCCTGGAAGCGCTGAAGCAGGCCGGTGCGCTCAAGGCCGAGCTGATCGTCCTGTGACGACGCCGCTCGCCCCCACCTCCCCGCTCATCGGTACCGCCGGCGGCGTATCGAACGACGCGTCGCGCCTGGCGTCCGCGGGCAATCTGGAGAAGGCGGGCCAGCGGTTCGAATCGATCTTCACCGGCATGATGCTGAAGTCGATGCGCTCGGCAAAGCTCGCCGACGGCTTGTTCGACAACAAGGCGGGCGAGCAGTTCCGCGACATGGCCGACGCCAAGGTCGCGGAGAGCATGGCCGCGCACACGCCGCTCGGCATCGGGCGCGCCATGACCGACTTCCTCCGCAAGTCGCAGGCTACTGAAGGATCGGTGGCATGAGCGACCTGCTGTCGATTGGCGCGAGCGGCGCGCGCACCTACCAGACCGCGCTCGGCGTCGCGTCGGAGAACATCGCCAACGCCGCGACTCCGGGCTATTCGCGCCGCTCCGCCCTGATCCGCGAAGTGGGGCGCACCAACAGCATCGCGATCGGCCAGACGGTGAAGCTGTCCGGCAGCGGCTCGCACGTGACCGGCGTGACGCGCGCGTCCGACAGCTTCAAATCGGCGGAGGTGCGCTCCAGCGGCGCCGATCTCGCGCGGACGGAGGCCGGGGTCGTCTGGATCGACCGGATCGAGGGAGCGCTGGTCGGCAATCAGCTGAGCGACCGGCTATCGCAGTTCTTCGCCTCCGCCAAGAATCTCGCAGCCGATCCCGCCGCCACCGCGCCGCGCACCGTGCTGCTGGAGGATGCGCGCTCGCTCGCGGCCGGCTTCGCGAGCACAGCGATCGCGCTCGACAGCGCCGCGGCCGAGCTCGACGCACAGGGCAAGGATGCCGCCACCGAGCTCGGCGACCTCGCCCAGTCGCTGGTCCGGATCAATCGCGGGCTCACCCGCGCGTCCGCCAACTCGGCGCCGCAGGCGCAGCTGCTCGACGAGCGCGACCGGCTGCTCGATGCGATGACCGGCATCACCAACATCAACGTCGCCTTCGACGATTACGGCCGCGCAATCGTACGCGCGGGCGGCGCGACCGGTCCGGTCATCGCCGACCTGGAGAATGCGGCGCTGATCAGCTTCGCGTCCAGCCCGACGGGTGCGGTTGCGATCTCCGCCAGCCACGCCGACACGACGTCCATGATCGAGCCGAGCGGCGGCATGCTCGCCGGGCTGATCGATGGCGCCGGGCGGATCGCGGCCGCGCGCGAGAGCCTGAACGTGCTGGCGAAGGACTTCACCGACCAAACAACCGCGCTCCAGGCGAATGGTCGCACGCTCGACAACACGCCGGGTGTCGCCCTGTTCGAGATCACCGGCACCGATGCGACGACCATGTTGGTCAACCCGCTGATCGACGCGCGTGGGATCGCCGCCGCGGCCGTGGGCGAGGGCGCACGCGGCAACGGCAACATGACCGCGCTCGCCAATCTGCGCATCGCCGCCGACTGGGAAGGCACGTTCGACGATGTGGTGACGGAGAACGCGGCGCTGCTCGCGACCCGCCGCAACGTCGCGGAGGCGCAGGGATCGATCCACAGCGCCGCAGTTGCCGCGCGGGACGGGGCGGTCGGCGTCGACCTGGACGAGGAGGCGGTCAACCTGATCCGCTTTCAGCAGGCCTATCAGGCATCGAGCCGCGTGATCCAGGTCGCGCGCGACATCCTCCAGACCATTATCGACATCCGCTGAGGACCTCCGCCATGCGCGTCGCCACCTCGCTCACCTATGACCGCCTGCGCGACCGCATGGGTGCGCTCAGCGCCCGCGCGGACCAGCTCAATAACCAGCTCGCGACCAACAAGCGGATCCAGACGCCGTCAGACGACGCCGCCGGGTACCGCGCCCTGTCGCTGCTCAAGCGGACCGGCGCCGACGCGCAGGCGGAGCTCACCAACATCGATCTGGCGACCTCGCTGCTGGAGGCGTCCTCGACCGCGCTCGGCAGCATCGAGGCGCAGCTGGTGCGCGTGCGCGAGATTTCGGTCAGCGCCGGCAGCGCGACGCTCAGCCCCGACCAGAAGACGGCACTCGCGACCGAGCTCGACGTCATTGTCGAGGATCTGCTGCGGATCGCCAACACGTCGGATTCGCGTGGTGGCCCGCTGTTCAGCGGCACCAGCGTCCAGCCGCCCTATGAGCGGGTGAACGGCACGGTGACCTACACCGGCGTCGGCGAAGCGGGCGCGATCCCGATCGGCGACGGCCGCTCGATCAACGCAACGACCAGCGGTGCGGCGATCTTCAATGCCATTCCGGTCTCGGCCGGCGGCACGCAGGACATGTTCGCGATCATCGAGGGGATGGCCGACAACCTGCGCAACGACGTGGCCGTCGGCGACGCCGGTCGCGACGTCCAGGCCATCCTGAACAGCGTAACCAACGCCCGCGCCTCGATCGGCGCGCGCGGCGCGCGGCTGGAGCTGGAGGAATCGCGGCTCACCGACCTGGCGCTCACCCGCGAGGAGGCGCGCTCGGCCATCGAGGACACCGACGTGACCGCGACGATCACCGAGCTCCAGAAGACGCTCACCGTGCTCCAGGCGACCCAGGCGAGCTTCTCGAAGCTCACCTCGCTGTCGCTGTTTGACTATCTGCGGTAAAAGCCTCCTCGGGCCGGAGAAGTTAAAGTCACGGCAACCGCCGCGTTAACCTGATTCCCATCCCTTGGCGGCAAAAGATGCGGTGAATCGGCCTGTCAGGGCTCAAGCGTTCGGGGACTCCAGCACCAATGTTTCCTGCCATCGGCCTCGTCGTCCTGCTCGCCATGGTGTTTGGCGGCTTCGCCATCACCGGCGGCGCGCTCGGCCCCGTGCTGCACGCCGTGCCGCACGAAATGTTGATCATCGGCGGCGCCGCAGTGGGCGCGCTGATCATCGGCAACTCGGGCAAGGAGCTGAAGGCCGTCGGCGGCGGCGTGATGAAGGTGCTTAAAGGACCGAAGTACAAGAAGCAGGATTACCTCGACACCATCTTCCTGGTCAGCAAGCTGATGAAGATGCTGCGCACCGACGGGCCCATCGCGCTCGAGCCGCACGTCGAGGACCCGAAGTCGTCGGCCGTGTTCAGCGAATACCCGCGCCTCCAGGCCGACCACACGCTCATCAACCTGATCGCCGACACGCTGCGGCTGGTCGTTGTCTCCTCCGGCACGCTCGACGTGCACGCGGTCGAAGAGGTGATGGACAACGCGATCAAGACCCACCATCACGAGGTCGAGGGGCCGCAGCACACGCTGCAGAGCCTGGCCGACGCGCTGCCCGCGCTCGGCATCGTCGCGGCGGTGCTCGGCGTCGTGAAGACCATGGGATCGATCGACAAGCCGCCGTCGATCCTCGGCGGCATGATCGGCTCGGCGCTGGTCGGCACGTTCCTGGGCGTGCTGCTCGCCTACGGAATCGTCGGCCCGCTCGCCAACCGGCTGAAGCAGGTGATCGACGCCGATGCCGCGATCTATCACGTGGTCAAGCAGATCATCATCGCGTCGCTCCACGGCCACCCGCAGCCGCTGGTGATCGAAGCTGCGCGCTCCGGCATCGCGCACAACAACCAGCCGGGCTTCGGCGAAGTCTTCGACGGGCTGCGCGGGCGCTAAGTCATGGCCGCCGCCCGCGCTCCCCACGGCAACAACCAGCCGCCCAAGATCATCATCGTCAAGAAGATCGTCGGCGATCACGGCGGCGGCCATCACGGCGGTGCCTGGAAGGTCGCCTACGCCGATTTCGTGACGGCGATGATGGCGTTCTTCCTGCTACTCTGGATCCTCGGCGCGACGACGGAGAAGCAGCGCAAGTCGATCGCGGATTACTTCACGCCGACGATGATCGAGCTGCGCGAGAACTCGGCCGGATCTAACGGGATGTTCGGCGGCTCGTCGATCACCGACAAAGACAATTACCCGCACAAGGCCGCGCAGACCGGCACCCGGACGCTGACCATTCCGATGGGCGCGACCGGCGGCAACAAGGAGGGCAGCGGCGACAAGGGTTCGATCAAGCGCGCCGAGTCGCGAGAGGCGGAGAAAACCGCATTCAACCAGCTGAAGAAGAGCGTGGAGCGGCAGATCGCGTCCGACGCCAAGCTGGCGAAGCTCGGCAAGCACGTCCGCTTTGTGATGACGCAGGACGGCATGCGGATCGACCTGGTCGACGATGCCGACTATTCGATGTTCGCGCTCGGCACGACCGCGCTGGTGCCCGATGCCTCCAGCCTGGTGGGGCTGGTCGCAGACGCAATCAAGGGCACGGACAGCCCGATCATGATCCGCGGCCACACCGACAGCGTGCCCTATGGCGACCCGCGCCAGATGAACAACTGGATGCTCTCCTCCGGCCGCGCGGAGGCGACGCGGCGGCGGCTCGCGCTCGGCGGCGTCGCGGAGCGGCGGTTCGAGCGGATCGAGGGCGTCGCGGACCGCGAGCCGATGATCGCCAAGGATGCCGCCGACCCGCGCAACCGCCGCGTCGCGATCACGCTACTGTACAAAGCGGGCCGCTTCGGCACCTGATCCCGCGGCGGCGCGTTGGCGTCGCATGGCAGCAACGAACGGGCTGGAACGCAATCTGAAGCGCGCGATCGCGGGACAGGTCGTGCGCGTCTTCAATGATCCCAAGCGCGGCGAGCGGCCGGTCACACGCCAGCCGGACGGGCTGTTCGGCCCGCAGACGATCGCGTGGCGCGTTCACGGCGACGTCACCTCCATGCTGGTCGGCGGCGTGTGCTCGCTGCTGCTTCAGATGCTCCACCCCGCGGTCCTCGCGGGCGTGTGGGACCATTCGAACTTCCGCGCCGACATGCACGGCCGTCTGCGTCGCACCGCACGCTTCATCGCCGTCACCACCTATGGCAGCCGCGGGGATGCGGAGGCGTCGATCGCGCGGGTGCGCCGCATCCACGATGCGGTGCGCGGGCATCTGCCCGACGGCACGCCCTATCACGCCGCCGATCCGCGCCTGCTCGCCTGGGTCCATGCGACCGAGACGTGGAGCTTTCTGGCCGGTTGGCGGCGCTACGGCGATCCCGGCATGTCGGACACGGGTGCCGATCGCTACATCGCGGAGGTCGCGCGGGTGGGCGAGGCGCTTGGCGCCGATCCGCTACCACACGATCGCCGCTCGCTCGACGCGCTGATCCACTCGATGCGGGCTGAGCTGCTGGTCGACGAGCGAGTGGAGGTGGTCCGCCGCCTGGTGTTGGAGCAGCGTGCGACGACGGGCGTCGGCGAACCGGTGCAGCGGCTCGCCATGGCGGCGGGTGTCGACCTGCTGCCGTCGTGGGCGCGCGCGATGCACGGCCTCAGCCCCGCGCCGCTCGCCCGGCCGCTGACGCGGCTCGGCACGCTGGGGCTGGCGCGGACGCTCAGGTGGGCGTTCGCCTAATCGTCATGCCAGCGAAGGCGGGCATCCATGTCTGCGCCGAGAGCAGGTAATGTCGCGGCTGATCGCAACAGCCATGGACCCCAGCCTGCGCTGGGGTGACGGGTCACGATTGGACCCGCACCAGCAGCCTGCCCTCCGTCACCTGCGCGCCCGCCTCCACCTCGAGCTCCGCCACCGTCCCGTCGAACGGCGCAACCAGCGTGTGCTCCATCTTCATCGCCTCCAGCGTCAGCAGCTTCTGACCCTTGGTGACCGATGCGCCGGCCAGAATTTCTACCGCAGTGACTCGTCCGGGCATGGGGGCGAGTATCGCCCCGTCGCCTCCGGCACCCGCGGCCGATGGTCGCGTCGCGAGCGTCACCAGATGCGGCGATCCACCCGCGAACACGACGACGCCTTCGTCCGCGCGGGCGAAGCTGGCGGGATCAGCGCTTTGGAAGAACCGCTCGCTCGGCAGCGGTACCCGGACGGGTGCGCCGTCGATCACCACCACGGCATCGCCGCGCGGCGCAGCGTTCAAGCGGAAACCGGCCGGCACCTGTACCCGCGCCGCCGGACCGGCGAGTTCCTGGAGCACGGACAGCGCGTAGCTGCCGCGCGCAGCCGACAGTGGCGCCGTCGCGACCAGCCGCTCGGCTTCCTTGCCGATGAAGCCGGTGTCGACCTCGCCCGCCACGAACGCCGGCTCGCGGAGCACCCGCGCCAGGAAGGCGGCGTTGGTGCGGACCGGCCAGACCTGCACGTCGGCGCACACGTCGGCGAGGGCTGCGAGAGCCTCCTCGCGGGTGTCGCGGTGGCAGATCAGCTTGGCGATCATCGGGTCGTAATAGGGCGACACGTCGGAACCCTCCTCCACCCCCGTTTCGACGCGTACACCCTGAGGCGCCATTGACGGTCCGGCGTTGGACCAGGTGAACGCGGGTCGTGCGAGTTGGAGGTGATCGAGCCTTCCGATCGACGGCAGAAACCCCTTCGCAGGGTCCTCGGCGTAGAGTCGCCCCTCCGCCGCCCAGCCGCTGATCGACAGCTCGTCCTGCCGCTTCGGCAGCGGCTCGCCCGAGGCGACCCGCAGCTGCCACTCGACCAGGTCGACTCCGGTGATCGCCTCGGTCACCGGGTGCTCGACCTGCAGGCGCGTGTTCATCTCCATGAACCAGATGCGGTCGGCCCGAAGCCCGTCAGACGCGTCGGCGATGAATTCGATCGTGCCCGCGCCGACATAGTCGACCGCCTGGGCTGCCCGCACCGCCGCTGCGCAGACCTCGGCGCGCGTTTCCGCGCTCATGCCGGGGGCGGGCGCTTCCTCGATCACCTTCTGATGGCGGCGCTGGAGCGAGCAGTCGCGCTCGAACAGGTGGACGACTTGGCCGTGAGTGTCGCCGAACACCTGCACCTCGATGTGGCGCGGGTTGAGCACGTACTTTTCGATCAGCACCCGGTCGTCGCCGAACGACGAGGCCGCCTCGCGCTGGCACGACTGGAGCAGGTCGGCGAAGTCGGCCGCATCGTCGACCCGCCGCATCCCCTTGCCGCCGCCGCCCGCCACCGCCTTGATGAGGACGGGGTAGCCGACCACTTCGGCCTCGCGCGCCAGCCGCTCCGGGCTCTGGTCCTCGCCCTGGTAGCCGGGCGTGACCGGCACGCCCGCTGCGATCATCCGCGCCTTGGCCGCGTCCTTCAGCCCCATGGCGCGAATGCTGTCGGGCTTGGGTCCGACCCAGACGAGCCCGGCGGCGATCACGCTTTCCGCGAAATCGGCGTTCTCGCTGAGGAAACCGTAGCCCGGGTGGATCGCCTCCGCCCCGCTGTCGCGCGCGGCGGCGATGATGCGCTCGCCGACCAGATAGCTCTGCCGCGCAGGCGCTGCGCCGATGTGGACGGCCGCGTCCGCCTGCCGCACGTGCAGCGCGCCCGCGTCGGCGTCCGAGTAGACCGCGACCGTGCGGATGCCGAGCGCGTTCGCCGTACGGATGATCCGGCACGCGATCTCGCCGCGATTGGCGATGAGGAGGGAGGTGATCATGATTATTCCCCGTCATGCTGAACTTGTTTCAGCATCTATGGTGCAGCAGGCGATGTGCTAGCGATCGAGTGATGAGGCAGCCGTGCGTCGCGAGCCGACGTATGGGAACATTGTACATCGGCGTGACCAGCGATCTGGTCCGTCGCCTCCATCAACACCGCGATGGTAGCGGGTCCGACTTCGTCAAAACCTACGGCGTGCACCTTCTTGTCAGATACGAGTTGTTCAGTGACATGCCGGCGGCGATCGCTCGCGAGAAGCAGCTCAAGCGCTGGCACCGAGATTGGAAGATCAACCTGATTGAGTCGAACAATCCAGACTGGCACGACCTGGCCCCGACGCTCGGACTTGAGCCGCTCAGACAGCGTGCGCGGAAAGATGGGCCCTGAACCGAATTCAGGGCGACGGCCCGTAGACCTACTCACATCCGGAACACGCCGAAGCGTGGGCTTTCCGGCACTGGCGCGTTCAGGCAGGCCGCGAGCGCCAGCCCCAGCACGTCGCGGGTCTGCGCCGGATCGATGATGCCGTCGTCCCACAGCCGCGCGGTCGCGTAATAGGGATTGCCCTCGTCCTCGTACTTCTGGCGTACGGGCGCCCTGAACGCTTCCGCCTGCTCGGGCGTCCAGCTGTCCGCGTCGCGGTGGACGGTCGCCAGGACCGATGCCGCCTGCTCGCCCCCCATCACGCTGATCCGCGCGTTCGGCCAGGTGAACAGGAACCGCGGAGAATAGGCACGGCCGCACATGCCGTAGTTGCCGGCGCCGAAGCTGCCGCCGATCAGCACGGTGACCTTGGGCACGGAGGCGGTCGCGACCGCGGTGACGAGCTTTGCCCCGTGCTTGGCGATCCCCTCCGCCTCGTAACGGCCGCCGACCATGAAGCCGGAAATATTCTGGAGGAACAGGAGGGGAATGCGGCGCTGGCAGGCAAGCTCGATGAAGTGTGCGCCCTTCTGCGCGCTCTCGCTGAACAGCACGCCGTTGTTGGCGAGGATCGCGACCGGTGCCCCGTGGATGTGCGCGAAGCCGCACACCAGCGAACTGCCGTAGAGCGCCTTGAACTCGTGAAACTCGCTGGCATCGACGATCCGCGCGATCACCTCATGCACGTCATAGGGTGCGCGGACGTCCTGCGGGACGATGCCGTAGAGCTCCTCCGCCGCGTACTTGGGCGCGCGGCTCTCGCGCAGGTTCACGCCCGGCAGTTGCTGCGGCGGGAGCGTCGAGACGATATCGCGAACGATCGTCAGCGCGTGCGCGTCGTTCTCCGCGATATGGTCGACCACGCCCGACTTGCGCCCGTGCGTCTCCGCCCCGCCCAGCTCCTCGGCCGAGATCACCTCACCCGTCGCCGCCTTCACCAGCGGGGGCCCCGCGAGGAAGATGGTGCCCTGGTTGCGGACGATCACCGTCTCATCCGACATCGCCGGCACATAGGCGCCGCCGGCGGTGCAGCTCCCCATCACGCACGCGATCTGGGGCACGCCGAGCGCCGACATGTTGGCCTGGTTGAAGAAGACCCGGCCGAAATGCTCGCGGTCGGGAAACACCTCCGCCTGGTGCGGCAGGTTGGCGCCACCCGAATCGACCAGGTAGACGCACGGCAGGCAGTTCTCTGCCGCGATCTCCTGCGCGCGGAGGTGCTTCTTGACGGTCAGCGGATAGTAGGTGCCGCCCTTCACCGTCGCGTCGTTGCACGCAATCATGACCTGCCGACCGGAGACGCGGCCGATCCCCGCGATCATCCCCGCGCCGGGCACCTCGTCACCGTAGAGGCCGTTCGCGGCGAGCTGCCCCACCTCCAGGAACGGCGAGCCGGGATCGAGCAGCCGCTCGACCCGCTCGCGCGGGAGCAGCTTGCCGCGCGCGGCGTGACGCTCCCGCGACGCTTCGGAGCCGCCGAGCGATGCCGCCGCGACCCGCGCGCTTAGATCGTCGACGAGCGCGCGATTGTGCGCGGCATTAGCACGGAACGTCTCGGAGCCGGGATCGACCTTGCTGTCGAGGATCGGCGCGCTCACTGCGCGACGCGCTCCGCCGCCCCGATCAGCTCGCGGCCGATCAGCATCCGGCGGATCTCGTTGGTGCCGGCCCCGATGTCGAGCAGCTTGGCGTCGCGCAGGAAGCGCTCGACCGGCCAATCGGTGGTGTAGCCGGCGCCGCCGAGCGCCTGCACCGCTTCGCCCGCGACGGTGAAGGCGTTCTCGCTCGCCAGCAGGATCGCGCCCGCCGCGTCGAAGCGGGTGGTGCGCCCCGCGTCGCACGACTTGGCGACTGCGTAGACATAGGCGCGGGCCGAGTTGAGCGCGACGTACATGTCTGCGACCTTGGCCTGCATCAGCTGGAACGCCCCGATCGGCTGGCCGAACTGGTGCCGCTCGCGCAGGTACGGCAGCACGACGTCGAGGCACGCCTGCATGATGCCGAGCTGGATGCCGGCGAGCACCGTGCGCTCATAGTCCAGTCCCGACATTAGCACGCCGACACCGCCGTTCAGCGGCCCCATGACGTTCTCTTGCCCGACCTCGCAGTCGGTGAAGACCAGTTCGGCGGTCGGCGATCCGCGCATTCCCATCTTGCCGATCTTCTGCCCGATTGCGAAGCCGGGCATGCCCGCCTCGATCAGGAAGGTGGTAATGCCGCGGCTGCCCTCGCCCGTCTTCGCGTAGACGACCAGCGTGTCCGCGTAGGCCGCGTTGGTGATCCAGAACTTGGTGCCGTTCAGGACGTAGCCGCGGTCGGTCTTCTCCGCGCGCAGCTTCATGGAAACGACGTCCGACCCTGCGCCCGCCTCCGACATCGCGAGGCTGCCGACATGCTCCCCGGAGATCAGCTTAGGGAGGAACTTCGCCTTCTGGTCAGGATTGGCCCAGCGCGCGATCTGGTTGACGCACAGGTTGGAGTGCGCGCCGTAGCTGAGCCCGATCGACGCGGAGGCGCGCGCAACTTCTTCGCAGGCGATGACATGCTCGAGATAGCCGAGGCCGAGGCCGCCGTCCGCCTCCGGCACCGTGATGCCGTGCAGCCCCAGCTCGCCCATCGCCGGCCACAGCTCGTCGCGCGGGAACCAGTCGTCGCGGTCGACCCGCTCGGCGAGCGGCTGGATCCGCTCACGCGCGAACCGTGCCGTCACCTCGCGGATCATGTCCGCATTGTCGCCCAGCGCGAAGTCGAAGTCGCCGGCCACATCGCTCTCCCGATCTGTTTCGATCGGTGTAGCGGCAACGGGCGAGTGCGCCAATAGGGACAGCATCGCTGCCCCTTTCAGGGGAGAGTGTTCAGCCGATCAGGTGATGGTGCGGTCGAGAAGACTCGAACTTCCACGGGCTTTCGCCCACAACGACCTCAACGTTGCGCGTCTACCAGTTCCGCCACGACCGCACGTGAAATCCGCCGGACGAGTGCCGGCGGCTGGTAAGGCGTGCGCCCCTAGCAGGGCGTTCCCCGGCTGGCAACAGCGCTTTCGTCAGCTCAGCCCCTTGGCGAAGCTCAGCACCAGGACGCGCGAGCTCGCCGGCACGTCGACCCGGCCGGAGTTGAACGCGAGCGTCCCGCTCGGTCCCAGCGTCCGCTGCTCGGGCGTGATCATCCAGTTGTAGACCAGCCGGCCTTGCGCGTCGCGCAGCTCCACCCGGATGTCCGGCACGCGCTGCGCCGCGCCGGTCGGGTTGATCACCTTGCCGCTGACCGCGAACAGCTCGCTGCCCGTCCCCATGTCGCGGCGGTCGATCGCCTTGTCAGTGAAGCGCAGCGGCGTGTCCGCCTGTCCGATCGGCAGCCCGAGCTGCGCGGCGATGCCGGGCGCACCCGAGTAGAGGATCGCTCCCGCCCCGACCAGCATGGAGACACCCGCAACCAGCGCCGCCGCGGTCCAGCGCTTTGCCGGGTTGCGACGTGGCTTGAACGGGGGGCGATGGGCAAACGCGTCGTAGGACGGCGGATGGTTGATCCCGTCATCGACGTAGGAGCGAACCTCCGGCGGGGGCGGTGCGGCCGGGGCTGGCTCCGGTACGGCGCTCCGCGCAGCGGGCGCGGGCACCGGCTCCGGCGCGCGGGTCGACAGGTCGAGCAGCGCAGGCGGCTGGAACCAGCTGTGGCGGCAATTGGCGCAGCGGACGGTCCGGCCCTCCGGCCCGATCGCGGTGTCCGGAACCAGGTAGCGCGCGGTGCACTGGGTACATTCGAGGATCATATGCCCAACGATCCAAAGGAGCCTTGCAAGGGCTCGGCCAAGTGCCAAGAATCTAAGCACGACCGCGAGTCGCGGGCAAGAGTCGTGCGGCCCTGCTTGAGCACAAAGCCGGGGTGTGCGATGACTTATCCACTCCTTTTTACCACCGTGTTGGGGCAGACCGCGCCGTCGTGGCGACCATCGTCCAGTTCGAGAACGTCGGCCTGCGCTACGGCACCGGACCGGAAACGCTGTCCGACGTGAGTTTCTCGCTCGGCGCGGGCTCTTTCTATTTCCTCACCGGGGCATCCGGGGCGGGAAAAACCTCGCTCCTGAAGCTGCTCTACCTCGCGCAGCGCCCGACCCGCGGCATGATCCGCCTGTTCGGCGAGGATGCGGTCACCCTGCCACGCGCGCGGCTGCCGGGCTTTCGCCGCCGGATCGGAGTGGTGTTCCAGGATTTCCGGCTCGTCCCCCACCTGTCGGCCGCGGACAATGTCGCGCTCCCGTTGCGGGTCTCGGGCGTGCCGGAGAGCGACGTGGAGGCGCCAGTGCGCGAGATGCTGGCCTGGGTCGGGCTGTCGGATCGCGCCCACGCCCGTCCCGCGACGCTGTCGGGTGGCGAGCAGCAGCGGATCGCGATCGCGCGCGCCGTGATCGGGCGGCCGGAGATGCTGGTCGCGGACGAGCCGACCGGCAACGTCGATCCGGCGATGGCCGAACGACTGCTTCACCTGTTCGACAGCCTCAACCGGCTGGGCACGACCGTGGTCGTCGCGACCCACGACCTTCAGCTGATCAACCGCATCGCGGGCGCCCACATGATGCGGATCGAGCAGGGCCGTCTGTCCGACCCGACCGGCTCGCTACGCTTCCCGCCGCGCGACGCATGAGCGACGCCACCGCCTCGCGCGCCGGCCGCCGGCTGCTGGACAACGGGCGCCAGACCCGCGCGATGCGGTGGGTCATGGCGGTCATGCTGTTCCTGACGGTGCTCGCCGGCGCGCTGGGGCTCGGCACCTGGAGCGCGGTGGCGGGGCTCGATTCGCAGCTCGCCGGGCGCATGACGGTGCAGCTGCTCGGCGCGACCGACCCGGCCGTGCGCGCGGTGGTTGATGCGGTACAGCAGGTGCCGGGCGTCCGCGCGGTGCGGGCGGTGCCGCGGGCGGAGATGGCGGCGCTGCTCCAGCCGTGGCTGGGGGATGCCGGGCTCGACGCCGACCTGCCGATCCCGGTGGTGATCGACATCGATGTCGCAGGCGACACCGGCAGCGTCGGCGACGCCGTGACGGCGCGGGTCGGTGCGCTCGCGCCGGACGCCCGGATCGACCGGGCGGCGCGCTGGCTCGGCCCGGTCCGGAGCTTCATCGTGTCGCTGGCGTGGCTGGCGGGCGCCCTCGTGGTGCTGATGGCGACTGCCACCGCATCGATCGCGCTGCTTACCGCCCGTTCGGGGCTGGACACCCACCGCGACACGATCAACGTGCTCCACATGCTCGGGTCCACCGACGTGCAGGTATCGCGGCTGTTCCAGCGGCGGATCGCGCTCGATACGCTGGTCGGCGGCGCGGTCGGGACGGTCGCCGCGGCAGGCGCGATCGCGCTGATCAGCGCGCGGGTACAGGCACTCGACGCGGTGCTGGTGAGCGGGGTCGCGCTTGGTCCGGTGGACTGGCTGCTGCTCGCGGCGCTGCCGCTCCTCTTCACCGGGCTGGCCATGCTGTTCGCGCGGGTGGCGATCCTCGCCGCCCTCAGGCGCACGCTGTGAGGCTCGTCCGCGTCCTGGCGCTGGTGTCGCTCGCCTATTTTCTCGGCTTTGCGGTATTCATGCTGGCCCTGCCGAGTGCGGTCGACGCGCGGCGTACCGACGCCATCGTGGTGCTGACGGGCGGTCCCGGCCGTATCCCTCACGCGCTGCAGCTGCTGCAGGACGGCGCGGCCGGTCGGATGCTAATCTCGGGCGCCGATCCCAGCGTTCGCCCGCGCGAGCTCGCCGCCGAGTACCGGGTGCCGCCCCGGCTGTTCGCCTGCTGCATCGATCTGGGGGCGGAGGCGGTGGACACCCGCTCGAACGCGGAGGAGACCGCGCGCTGGGTCCGCACCCACCGCTACCGCTCCGTCCGGCTGGTAACCGCCGACTGGCACATGCCGCGCTCGCAGCTGGAGCTGCGCTACGCGCTCGCGAACGACGCGGTGGAGGTGATCGGCGATGCCGTTCCGACCAACCCGCCCTTCGCCATGCTGGTGCGCGAGTACAACAAGTATCTGGTGCGGCGCGCGGCGCTGCTGGCGGGCTACTGATGGCAGCGCGCCTTCGAACCCTCCTGTTCCAGCTCGTGTTCTACGCCGGCTCGCTGGTCATCGTGCTGCTCGCGCCCGTCGCCGCGCTGTTCGGGGAGCGGCCGCTGCGGCGCTGGGTGCTGTTCTGGACGCTCTATCACCGCTGGTGCGCCGCGGTGACGCTCGGCATCCGGCCGCGGATCACCGGCGCCATCCCGACCGGGCCCGCGCTCTACGTCGCCAAGCACCAGGCGATGTTCGAGACGCTCGAAATGGTCGCACTGCTCCGCGCACCGGCGATCGTGATGAAGCAGGAACTCGCCCGCATACCGGTCTGGGGCTGGGCGGCGCGGCGCTACGGCATGATCGTGGTCGACCGCTCGGCGTCGGCCACGGCGATGCGCGAGATGATGCGCGAGGCCAAGGCGACGGCCGCGACCGGGCGCTCGGTGGTGATCTTCCCGGAAGGGACCCGAGTCGCGCCGGGCGAGACGCCGCCGCTCAAACCCGGCTTCGCCGGGCTCTACCGCGCGCTCGCCCTACCGGTCGTGCCGGTCGCGATCGACAGCGGCATCGCCTGGCCGCGCCATGGCCCCAAGCGACCGAACACCCCCATCACCTTCCGCTTCGGTGAGGTCATTCCCGCCGGCCAGCCCCGCGACGTGATCGAGCAGGCCGCGCACCGGGCGATCAACGTGCTGGAGCGCGCACCCGATCAGTGATCGCTGCGCCCGAAGTCGGGGCGCGCGTCATCCTGGCCCTGTTCGATGATCGATCGCCGCACGGCGCGGGTGCGGGTAAAGGCGTCGAACAGCTGGTCGCCCTTGTCCCACCGGATCGCGCGTTGCAGCTCCGACAGGTCCTCCGAGAAGCGTTGGAGCATCTCCAGCACCGCTTCCTTGTTCGACAGGAACACGTCGCGCCACATCGTCGGGTCGGACGCGGCGATGCGGGTGAAGTCGCGAAAGCCCCCGGCCGAGTACTTGATCACCTCCGACCGGGTCACCTCCTCCAGGTCGGAGGCGGTGCCAACGATGGTGTAGGCGATCAGGTGGGGGAGATGGCTGGTCACCGCGAGTACGCGGTCATGATGGTCGGGGGCCATCAGCTCGACCTCCGCGCCCAGGCGGCGCCAGAAGGCGGACACGCGCTCGATCGCGACCGGGTCCGCGCCGTCGGGCGGAGTCACGATGCACCAGCGCTTGTGGAAGAGCGACGCGAAGCCCGCCTCCGGCCCGCTCCGCTCCGTCCCCGCGACCGGGTGCGCGGGGATGATCGTGACGCCCGGCAGCGCGTCGGTGAGCGCCGCGAGCACGCTCGCCTTGCACGAGCCGACGTCAGTGACGATCGCCTCGGCGGGCAGGTCGTCGCGGATGGCCGCGGCCGCGCTCCCCATCGCGCCGACCGGCACGCACAGCACCACCAGCTCGGCATCGATCACGGCCGCGCCGGCGCTGTCTGCGACGTCGCTGCACAGGTGCATGGCCTGTGCGACGGCGCGGACCTCCGGATCGGCGTCATAGCCGGTTACCGTCGCGCCCGGCATCTGCGCACGCACGGCATGGGCGACCGACGATCCGATCAGCCCCAGCCCGATGACGGTGACGCGCGCGAAGCTTGTCCCGAGCGTAGTCGAGGGAGGAAGCATCAGGCCCCGACGATGCCCCGCAGCGCGGCGATGACACCGCGGGTCTCCTCCTCCGTTCCGATCGTGATCCGCAGGCCCTGCGCCAGGCCCTGCCCCGGCAGCCAGCGGACGATGTAGCCGGCGTCCATCAGTCCCTTGTACGCGACCTCGGCCGTCACCGCGCCTTCGAACACCACCAGCACGAAGTTCGCTTGGCTGGGAACCGCCCGCAGCCCGGCGTTGCCGAGCTTCGCGATTTCGTCCGCGAACCACGCCCGCCAGCGCGCATTGTGGTCGCGGGTGTGCGTCACGAAGTCAGTATCGGCGAGCGCCGCGATCGCCGCGTTCTGACCGGCGATGGTGATGGAGAAGGGCAGGCGGATGCGGTGCATCGCCTCGATCAGCTCGGGCGCGCCATACCCCCAGCCGATTCGCTCGGCGGCGAGGCCGTAGAGCTTGGAGAAGGTCCGCGTGACCAGCACGTTGGACGCTCGCTCGGCAAGCTCCATCCCGCCGTCCGCGGCAGCGCCGTCGATGTACTCGGCATAGGCGTGGTCGAGCACCAGCAGCACGTGCGGCGGCAGCCCGGCGTGCAACCGTGCGATCTCGTCCCGCGCCGCATAGGTGCCGGTCGGGTTGTTGGGGTTGGCGATGTAGACGATCCGCGTGGCATCGGTGACGCAGGCGAGCACGGCGTCGACGTCGGTCGCATAGTCCCGGTCGGGGGCAATCACCGGAGTCGCGCCCACGCGGCGGGTCGCGATCTCGTACACCGCAAAGCCGTAGCGGACGTGGATCACCTCGTCGCCCGGTCCCGCGAACGCGCCCGCGGCCAAGTGCAGCACCTCGTCCGATCCGTTGCCGTAGATGATCCGCGCGGCATCCAAGCCGTTCGCGGCGGCAATCGCGTCGCGCAGCTCGGTCGCGCTCGCGTCCGGGTAGCGCTCCAGCTTGCCCGCCGCCGCGGCGAAGGCGGCGCGCGCGGCCGGTGACGTACCGAGCGGGTTCTCATTCGACGACAGCTTGGCGACGGTGCGGCCGTCGTCGGTGGTGCTCCGCCCCGGGATGTAAGGGGCGATGTCCATGATCCAGGGCTTGGGCGCGGGCTTGTTCATGGGGCAAGCGCCTAGGCGGCTTCGCGCGCGCTTGGCAAGCGATGCGCTGGACGATAGGCGCTACCCTCCGTATCGCGCAGGCGATGACCGATGCGCGCTTTGGCCTGGATGCCCGGGTGACGCTGCCGGGCGCCTTCGCGCTCGACGGCGGCGGCGAGCTGGCGACGATCGACGTCGCGTACGAGACCTATGGCACGCTCGCTGCGGACCGCGGCAATGCGGTGCTGGTCTGCCACGCCCTGACCGGCGACCAGTATCTCGCGTCCACCCACCCGCGCACCGGCAAGCCCGGCTGGTGGGCGCGGATGGTGGGGCCGGGCAAGCCTATCGACACCGACCGGCTGTTCGTGATCTGCGCCAACGTGCTCGGCAGCTGCATGGGATCGTCGGGGCCGGCGAGCATCGATCCGGCGAGCGGACGCCCCTACGCCATGACCTTTCCGGTCATTACCATTCGCGACATGGTCCGCGCGCAGGCGGCGCTGCTGGACCATCTCGGCATCGCCAGACTCTCGGCGGTGGTCGGGGGATCGATGGGGGGAATGCAGGCGCTCAGCTGGGCGGCGACCTATCCGGAGCGGGTCCGCGCCTGCGTCGTGATAGCGTCGGCCGCGCGCCACTCGGCGCAGAACATCGCCTTCCACGAGGTCGGGCGTCAGGCGATCATGGCCGATCCCGACTGGCGCGGCGGCGATTACTACGGCGGCACGCCCCCGACTGCGGGTCTCGCCGTGGCACGTATGGCGGCGCACATCACCTACCTGTCGGAGGCCGGGCTGACCGCCAAGTTCGGCCGCAAGCTGCAGGCCCGTGACGCCAAGACGTTCGGGTTCGACGCGGACTTCCAGGTAGAGAGCTACCTCCGCCACCAGGGGCTCGCCTTTACCGACCGGTTCGATGCCAATTCCTACCTCTATATCACCCGCGCGCTCGACTATTTCGATCTGGCGGAGGAACATGGCGGCGTGCTCGCCAACGCCTTCCTCGGCACCGCCACGCGGTTCTGCGTCGTCGGGTTCGACACCGACTGGCTGTATCCCACCAGCGAGTCGCGCACGATCGTCCACGCGCTCAACGCTGCCGGCGCCCGGGCGAGCTTCGTGGAGTTGCGCTCGCCCTTCGGGCACGACGCGTTCCTGCTCGACTCGCCGGAGCTCGACCGGGTCATGGCCGGGTTCCTGGGGGCGGGCGCGTGATCGAGCTCGACGACGATCGTGCCCGACTCGACCTCGCGCGCATTCACGGCTGGCTTGCGGGCAGCTACTGGTCGCCCGGTATCAGCCGCGCGCTCGTAGAGCGCGCCATCGCGGGATCGCATCCGCTCGGCGCCTTTCTGGGGAACGAACAGGTCGGCTTCGCCCGCGCGATCACCGACCACGCGACCTTCGCCTGGATCGCCGACGTATGGGTGGACGAGCGCCACCGCGGTGGGGGGATCGGGCGGCGGCTGGTCGGCTGGTTCGTCCACCATCCGGATTTCGCCGGCATACGCCGCATGGCGCTGGTCACCGCCGACGCGCACGGCGTGTACGAGGCACTCGGTTTTCACGCGCCGCTGCGTCCCGACCGCTACATGGAGCAGCTCTCGCCCGAAGCGGCCGCGATGCTGCGGGCGGCGCCGTGAACCCGCTCAACGCCCCTACGCTTCGAGCCGATCTCAAGGTTATCGCCAACAACATCCCTGCGCGCGCGCGAGTTCTGGATGTTGGGTGCGGAACTGGCGACCTGATGGAGACACTTGAAGCGCACAAGCATTGCGACGCGCGTGGGCTAGAGCTGGATGCCGACGCCGTGGCCACCGCGCTTGGCCGCGGCCTCTCCGTCATGCAGGGCGACGCCGATACCGACCTCGCCGACTACCCGTCCGACACATTCGACTTTGCGATCCTCAGCCAGACGCTCCAGACCACCAAGCGCCCGCACGTGGTGCTCGACCATCTGCTACGGATCGGCAAGCGCGCCTTTGTCTCTTTCCCGAACTTCGCGCACTGGCGGGTGCGGGTGTCGCTGCTGTGGGGCGGGCGGATGCCGGTGACGCGGCTCCTGCCGCTTGAGTGGTTTGAGACACCGAACATCCATCACGTGACGGTGGATGATTTCCGGTCGTTCGTGTGCGCCCGCGGCATTACCGTCGAGGGCGCCTGGTTCCTGGCGGACGGGCGGCCGACGAGCGCCGCCGCCGCCAACTTCCGCGCCGAGCACGCGGTGTTCCTGCTGCGGCGATGACGATCCTGATCCCCGTGCTCGGCGACCAGCTGAGCCACTCGCTCTCGAGCCTGAACGGCGTCGACCGTGCCGACGCGGTCGTGCTGCTGATGGAGGTGGTGGAGGAGACCACCTACGTCCGTCATCACCCGCAGAAGATCGCGCTGATCCTCTCCGCGATGCGCCACTTCGCCGCCGAGCTCAGCGCCGACGGCTGGCGCGTCGACTATGTGGAGCTGGAAGCGCCCGGCAACACCGGCAGCTTCTCGGGCGAGCTCGCGCGCGTCGCCGCCCGCCACGCCGCGACCGCGATCCGCGTCACGGAGGCGGGCGAGTGGCGCGTCCAGCAGATGCTGCTCGGGTGGGAGCAGTTGCTGGGGCTGCCCGTCACGATTCTAGAGGACACCCGCTTCTTCGTCAGCGTCGCCGAGTTCACGACCTGGGCGAAGGGCAAGCGCTCCCCTGTCATGGAGTTCTTCTACCGTGACCAGCGGCAGAAGACCGGGCTGCTGATGGACGGCAAGCAGCCGGCCGGCGGCCGCTGGAACTTCGACAAGGAGAACCGCGAGACGCCGCCGCGTGGCCTCAACTACCCCGCGCCGCTTCGGACCACGCCGGACGAGATCACGCGGGCGGTGCTCGCTCTGGTCGGCCGGCGGTTCGGCGATCACTTCGGCTCACTCGACGGCTTCAACCTGCCTGTCACCCGGGCCGAGGCGCTCGCGGCGCTCGATCATTTCGTCGCGGCCGCGCTGCCTGGCTACGGCGACTATCAGGACGCTATGCTGGCGGAGCAGGACACGCTCTATCACTCGGTGCTGTCGCCGATGCTGAACTGCGGGCTGCTGCTCCCGCGCGAACTGTGCGAGGCAGCCGAGGCCGCGTACCGCCGCGGCGACGCGCCGATCAACGCGGTGGAGGGGTTCGTCCGCCAGGTGCTAGGCTGGCGCGAGTTCATCCGCGGCATGTACTGGGTCGACATGCCGGCGTTCGCGGACGCCAACGAGCTCGGCGCGACCCGGCCGCTGCCCAACTTCTACTGGACAGCGGAGACCGACATGCGCTGCCTCCACATCGCGGTGCGCGACACCCGCGACCACGCCTGGTCGCATCACATCCAGCGGCTGATGGTGCTCGGCAACTTCGCGCTCATCGCCGGGATCGATCCCAAGGCAATCGACGACTGGTTCCTGGTGGTCTACGCCGACGCCTATCAGTGGGTGGAACTGCCCAACGTCATCGGCATGAGCCAGCACGCCGACGGCGGCCGCGTCGGCACCAAGCCGTACGCCTCCAGCGGCGCCTACATCAACCGCATGTCCGATTACTGCGGGCGCTGCCGCTACGACGTGAAGCAGCGCACCGGGCCGGACGCCTGCCCGTTCAACGCGCTCTACTGGGACTTTCTCGCCCGCCACGAGGAGCGGTTCCGCGCCAACCCGCGGATGCGCAACATGTACCGGACGTGGGACCGCTTCGCCCCCGCGGAGCAGGACCTGATCCGCGCGCAGGCGGCGGCGTTTTTGGGCACGCTAACGCCCGCCGGGCCGGGCTGGGTGACGGCGGAGCGGTGATATCCGGTGGCGGACACGGGCGAAGCCCATGTCGTCGGCCGGGCTGGTCAGCCCGCCGGCCGTTCCCGTGCGAGTCCGGCGGCGGCACGCCGCCGGCCGCATCGGTCAGAACGGAACATCATCGTCCAGGTCGTCGTAGCCGCCGCCGAAGTCGTTCGACTTGGCCGCACCCGAACGCTGTCCGCCCGAGTTGAAGTTGCCGCCGCTGCCCCCGCGCGAGGACTGGCCGGCGAAGTCGTCGTCGCCGCCCCAGTTGCCGCCACCCTGGCTACCGCCGCCGCCCTGCCCGCCGCCGGGCCCATCGAGCATCGTCAGCACCGAGTTGAAGCCTTGCAACACGATCTCGGTCGAATAGCGGTCCTGCCCCTGCTGGTCCTGCCACTTTCGGGTCTGCAGCGCGCCCTCGATGTAGACCTTGCTGCCCTTGCGCAGGAAGCGCTCCGCGACGTTCGCCAGCCCCTCGTTGAAGATCGCGACCGAGTGCCACTCGGTCTTCTCCTTGCGCTCGCCGGAGCCCTTGTCCTTCCAGCTCTCCGACGTGGCGATGCGCAGGTTCACCACCTTGCCGCCGTTCTGGAAGCTGCGGCTCTCCGGATCGCGCCCGAGGTTGCCGACCAGAATGACCTTGTTGACGCTGCCCGCCATAACCGCTCCGTTGCTACGTGTATGGCACAGCGATAGGCGGACGCATGGCGGAAGTCATCAATCTCAATCGCGCGCGAAAGGCCCGCGCCAAGGCTGAGCGGACCGCGCAGGCCGACGCCAACCGCAGAAAGTTCGGGCGGACCAAGGCGGAGAAGGCGGCGGACACGCAGGCAGCCGCCAGACAGGACGCCGCTCTCCACGGCGCGAAGCGCGAGGACTAGCCCAGCCCAGCCGCGACTGCGGTCCAGTAGGTCGCGCCCGCCGCCAGATAGGCGAGCGCGAACAGGTAGGCGACCGCGAACAGCGGCCAGCGCCAGCCGTTGGTCTCGCGTCGAATGACGGCGATCGTCGACAGGCACTGCGGCGCGAACACGAACCAGGCGAGGAAGGCGAGTGCCGTCGCCAGGCTCCAGCGCCCGGCCAGCCGCCCGCCGAGCTCGGTCGCGCCCTGCTCCTCGTCCTCCGCATCGATCGCATAGACGGTCTGGAGCGCCGACACTGCGACCTCCCGCGCCGCCATCGCCGGGATCACCGCCAAGCTCATCTCATGGTTGAAGCCGATCGGGCGGAGCACGGCCTCCAGCCCGCTCGCGATGCGGCCGGCGACCGAATACTCGCTCTGCTTCACACCGGCTGGCGCGACCGGGTAGCTCGCCAGCAGCCAGAGCGCGACGGTCACCCCCATGATGATCGTGCCCGCCCGGCGCAGGAAAACATAGGCGCGCTGCCACAGGCCGATCAGCACGTCGCGCGGGGACGGCCACTGATAGCGCGGCAGCTCCATCAGGAAGCCGCCACCGACTCCGCGCGTCACCGTGCGACGGATCAGGACGGAGGCGAGCATCGCGCTCAGGATCCCCGCCAGGTAGAGCGCGAACAGCACGACGCCCTGCAACCCGATGCCCGGCGCCAGGTCGCGCGCGGGGATGAACGCGCCGATGATCACCGCGTACACCGGCAGCCGCGCCGAGCACGTCATCAGCGGCGCGACCAGGATGGTGGTCAGCCGCTCGCGCGGGTCGCTGATCGACCGGGTCGCCATGATCCCGGGGATCGCGCAGGCGAAAGAGGAGAGGAGCGGGATGAAGGCGCGTCCCGATAGCCCCAGCCCCGCCATCAGCCGGTCCATCAGCATCGCGGCGCGGACCATGTAGCCCGACGCCTCCAGCACCAAGATGAACAGGAACAGGATGATGATCTGCGGCAGGAAGACGACGACCGATCCGACGCCGTTGATGACGCCTTCGACCAGCAGGCTGCGCAGGAAGCCGTCGGGCAGCGTCGCGATCGCGCGCTCGGCGAGCCAGCCCTGCGCGCCCTCGATCCAGCCGATCGGCGCTTCCGACCAGCTGAACACCGCCTGGAACATGACGAACAGCAGCGTGAACAGGATCACCGGCCCGGCGAGCGGGTGCAGCACGACCGAGTCGAGCGAGCGCGTGACCGCCCGGCCGCGCGGCTGCGCCACGATCGCGGCCGCGGCGATCCGTCGTGCCTCGCGTTGAAATTGGCGGATGTCGGGATCGACGGTGGTCGCGACGCCGGATCGTGTAGTCAGCGCGTCGGTGAGCGCCGCGCGCAGATCGTCCAGCCCCCGCCGGCGCACCGCCACCGTTTCCACCACCGGCATCCCGAGCTCGCGCGCGAGTGCCGCGGGATCGATGGCCAGCCCGTCGCGCTTGGCCATGTCGACCATGTTGAGCGCCAGCACGGCCGGCAGCCCCAGTCCCTTGAGCTGCAGGACGAAGCGCAGGTGGTTGTCTAGGTTGGTCGCGTCGGCGACGACGACCAGCGCGTCCGGCCGCCGCTCCCCGGCTTGGCGGCCGAGCACGACGTCGCGCGTGACCTCCTCGTCGGGACTCGACGGATCGAGGCTGTAGGTGCCGGGCAGGTCGACCAGCTCGATCGGACGGCCGTCGTCCAGGGCGAGTCGGCCCGAGTGGCGCTCGACCGTGACGCCCGGATAGTTGCCGACCTTCTGGCGCGCACCCGTCAGCGCGTTGAACAACGCCGATTTGCCGGCGTTCGGATTGCCGACCAGCGCCACCAGCGGGATGGCGGTCACGAGCTAGACGGGCTGGACGTGGATCGCGCGGGCGATGTGACGACGAAAGGTGACGGTCATTCGGCCGATCCGCGCCGCGACCGGGCCACTGCCGAACCGGCCGGCGTGGAGCAGTTCGACCTCCACGCCCTCGTCCAGCCCGAACTCACGCAGCCGCCGCGCCTCGCTGTCGGAGAGCAGCGCCCAGTCGACGCCGGCGACCGTGCCGGGCGCGCGGCGGCGCAGCGACGCGAGCGGCTGCGGCAGGGGAATGTGAGTCGCGATCGTCATTTCCGCGACTGATTATCAATAACGATCGAAGAAAGCCAGCGAAACCGCGTGTCCGTCACGTCGACGGGTAGCGCAGCCGGCCGATGAAGCGGCTGAGGCTCAGGCGATCCCGCCCGCGGCCGAGCAACTGTCCCTTCACCCTCTCGAACCGCATGATCCCATCGATCCGCCGCGCGAGGAAGCCGCGGGTGTCAGCGTAGTCGTGGCTCTCGTCGCCCAGGAAGACCTGCACCGTCGCGGCATAGACCCCGGCCAGGATCGCGCGCTTGGTGTAGTGGTTGTAGTCGGTCGCGGTGTCGCCCGCCGCGCGCCACATCGCGTCGGCCGCGCGCCAGCCGAGCCGCGCCGCGCGCGCGATGTTCTGTGGCAGCGCCAGGATCGCGAGCGCGCGGCGGAGTGCCTCGCGATCCGGTGCGAGCAGGGCAAGGCGCGCCTCGACCAGCGCGGTGATCCGCTCCCTGATCTTCATCGCCGCGAGCCGCTCGGGCGGCAGCTCGGCCAGCATCGCCGCGTCGACGTGCGCGAACCAGGCATCGATCATCTCGACCGCGTCGGGGAACGCCAGTCGGGCGACGTCCGGATCGACCCCGTGCGCGGCCGCCGCCATCGTCACGGCCTCCGCGCTCCACCCGTCAAACGCCGCGTTTCGCGCGACGTCGAGCGCCAGCGCGGCGCGGATCTCGTCCAGGATAGCGTCCTCGAGTGCCATTACGCTTCTTTTTGGGGAGCCGCGGCGCCGCTTGCAACCGCCCCGCGGCGTACCAGCACCAGCGCCGCCGCGACCAGTGCGGCACCGGTGAAATCGAGCGGGCCGAGGCGCTCGCCGTAGCCAATCCAACCGATCGTCGCCGCGACCACCGGCTGGACCAGCAGCGCGAGCCCGATGATTAGCGGGGACAGCTGCCCGAGCGCGTAGATCATCAGCCCTTGTCCGATCAGCTGGCTGACCACCGCCAGCGCGACGAGCGGCCACCAGTTACCGGGCAGCACCCGCTCACCGAGCAGCAACGCGCCCGCCAGCAGCGGCAGCACGCCCATCAGCGACGAGAGTGCGAGAGCTGGCACCGGCGCCATGGTCACGCGGGCGCGCGCCATCAGGATGAAGTAGAGGGCGTAGAGCACCCCCGCCAATAGGCACAGCAGGTCGCCGAGCAGGTTGTCGGCGGAAAGCTGCGCCGACCGCCCCATCAGCAACGCAGCGCCGACCGCCGCCATGCCGAGGGCCACGCCCTGCGTCCGCGACGGCCAGGCACGCGCGACGACGAAGCCGTAGATCGGGAAGATGAAGGTCGCGGCGTTGCCGAACAGCGTCGCGTTGGCGAGCTGGGTATGGTGGATGCCGGCATGCCAGGCGCCGAGATCGGCGGCGAACGCGAAGCCGCTCAGCACCAGCACGCCCCACAGCCCGCGCGCCTGCGCGGCGATTGACCCGCCGCTGGTCGCGATCGCGACGCCGAGCAGGACCGGCACGGCGAGCGCCAGCCGCCAGAAGGCGGCAGCGACCGGCCCCACGTCAGACAGCCGCACGAACCATGGCCCGAACGCCAGCGCGACGTTGCCGAGCAGCAGCGCCGCCACCGGCCATGCTTTGCTTTGCGGGTGCAAAGCAGGATTTGAGGACGCGGGCGCGTGCATGCCGCCCGGTAGCCTCCTATCTCCCCCGCGTCTTCCCCTCTCCCACGGAGATATCATGCCCAGCCTGTTCGATCCCATCAGCTACGGCGCGATCGACGCCCCCAATCGCCTGGTCATGGCGCCGCTCACCCGCGGGCGCGCGACCGACGATCACGTCCCCACGCCGATCATGGCCGAATACTATCGTCAGCGCGCGACGGCCGGGCTGATCATCAGCGAGGGAACCGGGATCAGCTTCGAGGGGCTGGGCTGGCCGAACGCACCGGGGATCTGGTCGGACGAGCAGGTCGAAGCGTGGAAGCCGATCACCGACGCGGTGCACGACGCCGGCGGCCGCATCGTCACCCAGCTGTGGCACCTGGGGCGCCTCGCCCGCCAGGACGTGACGGGGCAGGCGCCCTTCTCGTCCTCCGCGACCCAGGCGCCGGCGCGGCCGGGCGCGACCGAGAACCCGAACGTCGCGGCGCGCGCGATGACTGGTGACGACATCGCGCGGACGCTCGATGATTTCGCCCGCGCCGCGCGTAACGCGATCCGCGCCGGCTTCGATGGTGTCGAGCTCCACGCCGCCAACGGTTATCTGATCGACCAGTTCATGCGCGACGGCACCAACCACCGCGACGACGACTATGGCGGCCCGGTCGAGAACCGCCTGCGGCTGCTGCGCGAGGTGGTTGGCCGGCTGCTCGACGAGGCGGGCGCGCAGCGGACCGGCGTCCGCTTCTCCCCCAACGGCGAAGTGCAAGGCTGCGACGATTCGAACCCGGAGGCGGTGTTCGTGCCGGCGGCAGCGTTCCTCGACTCGGTCGGGGCCGCCTTCCTGGAGCTGCGTGAGTCGGGCCCGGACGACAGCTTTCTCCAGTCGCAGGTCGCCAAGCTCAGCCCGAAGATTCGCGAGGTATTCTCGGGTCCGCTGATTCTCAACCAGGACTTCGACCTGGCAAAGGCGCAGACGGCGCTGGACGGGGTGGCGGACGCGATCAGCTTTGGCCGGCCGTTCCTCGCCAACCCCGACTTGGTCGAGCGGCTGCGCACCGGCGCCCCGCTCAACGAGCCGGACAAGCGCACCTTCTACACGCGCGGAACCGAGGGCTATACCGACTATCCGGCGCTCGAACTCGCGTCGTAACGGTCGAGCCAGCGGGTGATCGCCGCCCGCAGCCGTCGTCGCGGTTGCGGGTTGAGGAGCAGCACGACCAGGATCAGCAGCGGCGGAAAGGCGACGGCGGCAATCACGGTCGCAATCGCCGCCACCGCCAGCACAAGCCCGGCCCGCCCGAGCATTGTGCTGGCGGCGGGATCGAGTACCAGCTCGCGTGGGCCCTTGTCGTCGTAGAGCGGGTGGGTGACCAGCGTCGCCCGCCCGTCGAAGCTGGTCCTGTCGGGCAGGCTCGGCAGCGCGCGCTTGGCGGGCAGTGGCGCAGCCTCGCCACTCGCCGGCTGGCCGGTCCGGGTATCGATCACCACCAGCCGCCGGTCGCGCTCGACCACGCGGTAGCGGCTCGGCGGCGGGCTGCTAGCCACGTCGTGCCTTCCATGCCGCGGCATCCTGCCCCCAAGCGTCGACGGCGAGCGACTTGAGGGGCGGCGGCAGCTGCACACGGCCGCCGTTACTAGACCCGAGACGCTCGGCCAGCCGGATCGACGGCGTGTTCGCCGGATCGATCGTGTGGATGACTCGGGTGAAGCCGAGCACGTCGACCGCATAGTCCATCGCCGCGCACGCCGCCTCGAACGCGTAACCCTGGCCGGCAAAGGCGCGCGCGACGCCCCAGCCGACCTCCGTCCCCGGCCAGCCGTCGGGCTGCCACGGCCCGATCCGGCCGACCCAGGCGCCGGTCGCCCGCTCGATCACCGAGAACATGGAGAAGCCGCGGGTCAGCCACATGCCGGTCCGCATGGAAAAGTCGCGCCACGCGACTTCGCGGGGCATCGCGCCGCCCAGGAAAGCGGCCTGCCCGGGATCGGCGCAGAAGTCGGCCCAGGCGTCGAAATCCGCCGTGACCGGCACCCGCAGCATCAGCCGGGGCGTGAAGAGGACGGGGCCGATCAGGCGAACCGCGCGCGCAGCGCCAGCATCGCGAGCGCCGCCTTCGCCGCCTCGCCGCCCTTGTTCTTCTCGTCCGGGCGAGCGCGGGTGAGCGCCTGCGCCTCGTTCTCGACGGTCAGAATGCCGTTGCCGATCGCGAGCCCGTCCATGCTCAGCGCCATCAGCCCGCGCGCGCTCTCGCCCGCCACGATCTCGAAGTGATAGGTCTCGCCACGGATCACGACGCCCAGGCCTACATAGGCGTCGTAGCGCCCGCTGTCGCTGGCCAGCGCGACCGCCCCCGGCACCTCCAGCGCGCCCGGCACCGTCACCGTCTCGTGGGTATGGCCCGCCGCCTCGATCTCAGCCCGGGCGCCCGCCAGCAGCAGGTCGTTCAGATGGTCGTAGAAGCGCGCCTCCACGATCAGCAGCTTGGCCATGTCAGGCGTCCCCCTCAGTGATCGGCCGCTCGCCGACGATGGACAGGCCGTAACCCTCCAGCCCGACGAGCGTGTGATGAGTATTGGTCAGCAGCACCATGTCACGCACGCCGAGCTCCGCGAGCACGGTCGCGCCGACGCCGTAGTCGCGCAGCTCCTCCATGTCGGCCTCGCTCGCCTCGCCCGACTTGATGCGGAGCGCGGTGGTGAACTGGTCAGCACGGGCACGGGCGAGGATCACGATCACCCCCGCGCCCTCCGCTCCGATGATCTCCATCGATCGGCTGAGCAGGCCGGTGCGGTTGCCCGTTTCGCCCAGCAGGTCGGCGAACGGGGAAAGCGCGTGCATCCGGACCAACGTCGGCTTGTCCGGCGTGACCCGGCCCTTGGTCAGCACCAGCTGCTCGGTCTCGGTCGCCTTGTTCCAGAAGGTGTGGGCGGTCCACTCGCCGCCCCACTCGGATTGGAAGCGCACTTCCGCGCGCTTGACGACCAGGTGGTCGTAGCGCCGGCGATAGGCGATCAGGTCGCGGATCGTCCCGATCTTCAGGTGATGGTACTGGGCAAAGGCGACCAGGTCGTCCATCCGCGCCATGGTCCCGTCCTCGTTCATGATCTCGCAGATCACGCCCGATGGATTGAGCCCGGCGAGCCGCGCGACGTCGACCGCCGCTTCCGTATGGCCGGTGCGGACCAGCACGCCGCCGTCGCGCGCGACCAGCGGGAAGACGTGGCCCGGCGACACGATCTCGGCCGCACCCTTTGCCGCGTCGATCGCGACCGCGACCGTGCGGGCGCGGTCGGCGGCGGAGATGCCGGTTGTGACCCCCTCGCGCGCCTCGATCGAGACGGTGAAGGCGGTCTCGTGCCGCGTGCCGTTGTTACGGGTCATCAGCTCGAGTCCGAGCGCCTCGACCCGGCTCTTGGTGAGCGCGAGGCAGATCAGCCCGCGGCCGTACTTCGCCATGAAGTTGATCGCGTCGGGCGTCGCCATCTGGGCGGGGATGACCAGGTCGCCCTCATTCTCCCGGTCCTCGTCGTCGACCAGGATGAACATGCGCCCGTTGCGCGCCTCGTCGATGATCTCCTCCGGCGAGGAGAGGAAGGCGTGGGCGAGCCGCGCGAGCTCAGCCGGCTTTGCCACGATAGGCCTCCATGCGCTGCAGGTAGCGGGCGAGCACGTCGATCTCGATGTTCACGGTCGCGCCCGGTGCCAGGTCCTTGAGCGTCGTGACCGCCTGTGTGTGAGGGATGATGTTGACCGCGAACAGGGTCGCGTCGCCCTCGTCGCGCACCTCGTTGACGGTCAGCGAGACGCCGTCGACCGTCACCGATCCCTTGGCCGCGAGGTAGGGGGCGAGGCCCCCGTCGACGCGGAAGCCGACGCGGATCGACTCGCCTTCTGGATCGAGCGAGGTCACGGTCGCCACCCCGTCGACGTGGCCAGTGACGATGTGCCCGCCGAGTTCCTCACCGAGCCGCAGCGCGCGCTCCAGGTTGAGCGAGCGGCCGACCTGCCACTGGTCGGCGGTGCGGCGCACGGTCTCGCCCGAGACGTCGACTGCGAACCATCCCGGCGCCTTGTCGACCACGGTCAGGCACACGCCCGAGCAGCTGATCGACGCGCCGAGATCGACGTCGGCGGTGTCGTATGCGGTGGCGATGGTGACATGCAGGTCGCCGCGATCCTCGACCGCGGTGATCGTGCCGACGTCGGAGACTATGCCGGTGAACATGGGCCGCGGCCGTAGACCTCCAGCCGGTCGCTGCCAAGCGCGCGCGCGTCGAGGAGCCGCCAGCGCCCGTGCGCCGCGCCCAGGGCGCCAAGGCCGATGTCGGCGATCGGCGGCAGTCCACCCCCGATCACGATCGGCGCGCGGTAGAGGAGCAGCCGGTCGACCAGGTCGGCGCGCAGGAACGCGGCGGCCGCCGCCGCGCCCCCCTCCACCAGCAGGTGATCGACCCCGTCCAGCGCGGCGATGTCGTGCGGGCTGGCGATCGCCGTCCAGCCCGCGGGCGCTTCGCCCGAGGTCAGCACGATCCGCCGCGGTGCGCGCTCCTCCAGTCCCGGCAGGCGCACGTCGAGACTCGGCGCGTCGGCCGCGAGGGTCCCGCGCCCGACCAGGATCGCCTCGTGCCGGCTGCGCTCCAGGTGCGCGTGGGCGCGGGCGGGCGCACCGGTGATCCAGCGACTCGCCCCGCCCGCCAGCGCGATGCAGCCGTCGAGCGAGGTCGCGAGCTTCAGCGTGACATGCGGCCGCCCCCGGGCCTCGCGCGACAGAAAGCCCGCCATGACGTCGCGCGCCGCTGACGCCATCACGTCAGTGGTCAGCGCGATGCCAACCGATCGCAGACGGGCGAACCCCCGCCCGGCCGTCCGCGGATCGGGGTCCTCCAGCGCGGCGACGACGCGGGCGACGCCGGCTGCGACCAGCAGGTCCGCACAGGCCGGCCCGCGCAGCGACTCGTGAGCGCAAGGCTCCAGCGTGACATAGGCGGTCGCGCCGGCGGCACGTGCGCCCGCCTGCTCCAACGCCATCGCCTCGGCATGGGGTCGCCCGCCGGGCTGGGTCCAGCCGCGGCCGACCACCACGCCGCCGGCCACGATAACACACCCGACACTCGGATTACGTGCGGTCCGTCCGCGGCCACGCTCGGCCAGCCCGCATGCCGCCGTCATCCACCGGGCGTCGGTCAGATCCCCCATTTGTCGAGCTTGTCGTCCAGCCGCTTGAACGACGCCTTGCGGTCGACCTTGGCCTTCTCGATCGCCGCGTCGCGCTTGGTCTTTATCGCCATGTCACGGAACTGCGCGGCGCGAATCTCCGCCTCGCTGCGGTCGGCGCGCCAGTTCTGCACGTACACGATGTCGCGCTTGTAAGGCTGCTCGACGTGCGAATCGATCACGAAGCCGGCAATCACCGTCACCGTCAGCATGATCGCGACCACCAGGAACACGACCTCATAGGGGCGACGCTGCGACAGATAGAGCCGAAGGTCGTTGACCGCGCGCACTGGCGCGAACCGCGAGAAATAGCGCATGCGGCGAAGATAAGGCGTTGACGGACAAGGAACCAGCCCCGCCGTCTGCTGTGTGCAGTACCAACCCACTCGGTGGACCGCTTGGCCCGCGTCCTTCATGTCAGCGCAGGCTGCCATCTGTCGAAAGATGGAGAGCTTCCGATCAATGTCCGCACACAGACTTCAGCGTTCGCTGGAGTGACGGAAAGAGCATCGGGCGAACCGCCCGAGCGCTCTCAGCCAAGCTCGCCGCTAACCCGTCACCCCAGCGCCACAAGGCCAGGCGCCCCGGTCAGCTCTCCATCACGAAGCGCAGGGTCTTCACCTGCCAGCTCTCCACCGGCTCCCCGTCGCGGGTCGCCGGGCGGAAGCGCCAGCGGCCGAGCGCCTGGCGCCGCGTCGCCTCGAAGAAGGCGGGGCTTGCGGAGCCGACCTGCTCCACCGCCTTCACGCGCCCGTCGGTGCCGATCAGGACGCGCACGGTGACGCTGCCCTCCGTGCCTGCGCGCCGCTCGGCGGCGGGGTAGTCGGGCTGGAAGGTCGCGCGCGGATCGGCCTGGGCTGCGACCACCACCGGCAGGGGCTTTGGCGCCGCGACCGCGACCGCACCGTTGGCTGGGCCGGGCGTCAGCGGGATTGGATCGCTGACCAGCGGCTGCTCGACAGGAATGTTGGTGGTCGTGAGCGTGGTCGTCGGCGTGGGGAGCGGCACCACCGCCTCGGGCACCACGACCTTGCTCTCCGCACTCGGCGTCTCGGTCGTGCGCTTGGCGGGCTCGGGCGGGGTCGGCTCGGGCGGGGGCGCGATCGGCACGTTCCAGGCCTCCAGCGTGCGCTCGACCTCATGGCCGATGTGCGGGGCGGAGGTGGCGATCAGCGCGACCATGCCGATGTTGACCGCGGCAGCGGCGGCGATGGCGAGCGGATGTGTCTTCGGACGCTGGTAACGACGTGCGTACATGGTCCTCTCCTCGGATGCGATGCTCCTGGTGCCGTTCATGCGGCTTCGATGAGGCTACGCCTGTAAAGAGGAGACACGCAAGTCCTTGTTTCCGTAGCGTCAATTAGCTGCGGCGGATAACCTTTCTATCGCCCGCGCCCGCCCGATCAGCGGCAGCAGCACCGCCATGTCGGGCCCGTGGTCGCGACCGGTCAGCGCCAGGCGAAGCGGGAGAAAGAGCGCGCGCCCCTTGCGCCCGCTCGCCTGCTTCAACGCGTCCGTCAGCGCGTGCCAGGGATCGGCCGACCAGTCGATCGCCGCCGCCCGCTCTGCAGCCTGGACTAGGAACGCGCGATCATCGTCGGTGATCGCGGGCGCGATCTCGCCGGCGATCACCGCCCACCAGTCCGCCGCTTCCGCGACCCGTTCCAGATTGGGACGAATCGCCTCCCACGCCGCAGCGTCCATGCCCGCTGGCAGGCGCTGGGCGACGTGATCGAAGGGCAGTTGGTGAACGATCCGCGCGTTCACGCCGGCGAGTTCCGTCTCATCGAAGCGCGCCGGTGCGCGCCCGAACTGCGCGAAGTCAAATGTCCCGGTCAGCGCGTCCGCGTCGACGATCGGCTCGACCGGCTGGCTCGTGCCGATCCGCGCCAGCAGCGCCCGGAGCGCTTCGGGTTCGATCCCGGCCTCGCGGAAGTGCGCCACGCCCATCGACCCGAGCCGCTTGGACAGCTTGCCCTCGCTCCCGGTCAGCAGCGCCCCGTGCGCGAAGGCGGGCGGTGTCGCCCCCATGCTCTCGAACATTTGCAGCTGGACGGCCGTGTTGGACACGTGATCCTCGCCGCGCACCACATGGGTGATCCTCAGGTCAACGTCGTCGATCACGCTCGGCAGCAGGTACAGCCACGATCCGTCGGCGCGGCGCACCACCGGGTCGCTCATCGTCGCCGCGTCGAACCGCTGCGGTCCGCGGATCAGGTCGTCCCAGACGATGGACGCGTGCTCCAGCCGGAAGCGCCAGTGCGGGCGCCGGCCATCGGCCTCGAGCGCAGCGCGGTCCGCGTCGGAGAGCGCCAGCGCCGTCCGCTCGTACACCGGCGGCAGCCCGCGGCCGAGCAGCACCTTGCGGCGAAGGTCGAGTTCCTCCGGCGTCTCATAGGCGGGATAGAGCGTGCCGCGCGCGACCAGGTCGGCGAACACCGCCTCGTAGCGCTCGAACCGGGCCGACTGGCGCACTTCCGCATCCGGCCGCAGCCCGAGCCAGGCGAGATCCGCGCGGATCGCCTCCACGAAGCGCTCTTCCGACCGCGCCTGGTCCGTGTCGTCGATGCGGAGCAGGAAGCGTCCGCCGTGCCGCTTCGCCCAAAGCCAATTGTGGAGCGCGGTGCGGATGTTGCCGACGTGAAGCGTGCCGGTCGGCGAGGGCGCGAAGCGAGTGACGACGGTCATGGTGCCGGCGCATAGGTTGCGGCCGGTGGAGCGGCAATGGGCCTAGCCGTCACGGACTCGTCACAGTAGAGGGTCGCGCGACCGGGCGGGGGAGGACTTATGAAGCTGATCGCAGGCAATTCGAACACGCCGCTCGCCCAGGCGATTGCGCGCTACTGCGAACTGCCGCTCACCCAGGCGAGCGTGCGCCGCTTCGCCGACGAGGAGATCTTTGTCGAGATCCTGGAGAATGTCCGCGGCGAGGACATGTTCGTGCTCCAGTCGACCTCCTACCCGGTCAACGACAATCTGATGGAGCTGCTGATCATCATCGACGCGCTGCGGCGCGCGTCGGCTCGGCGGATCACCGCGGTGCTTCCCTATTTCGGCTACGCGCGGCAGGACCGAAAGCCCGGTCCGCGCACGCCGATCTCCGCCAAGCTGGTCGCCAACCTCATCACCATGGCGGGCGCCAACCGCGTACTCTCCGTCGATCTCCACGCCGGACAGATCCAGGGCTTTTTCGACATCCCCACCGACAACCTCTTCGCCGCGCCCGTGATGTCGGCCGATATCCGCAGCCGCTTTCCCGATCACAACTGGATGGTGGTGTCGCCGGACGTCGGCGGCGTGGTGCGCGCGCGCGCGCTCTCCAAGCGGCTCGACAACGCGCCGCTCGCGATCGTCGACAAGCGTCGCGAGCGCGCGGGCGACTCGGAAGTCATGAACATCATCGGCGAGGTCGAGGGTCGATTCTGCATCCTGATCGACGACATTGTCGATTCGGCCGGCACGCTGTGCAACGCTGCGGCGGCGCTCAAGGAAGCGGGCGCGGCCGAGGTGGTCGCCTATGTCAGCCACGGGGTGCTGACCGGCGGCGCGCTGGCCCGGGTCGACAATTCATCGCTGCGCGAGCTGGTCATCACCGACTCGATCGGCAACCACGAGACCATCGCGCAGTCGAGCAAGGTCCGCCATCTCACCATCGCACCGCTGCTCGCCGAGGCGATCCAGCGCATCGCGGATGAGAGTTCGGTATCCAGCCTGTTCGACTGAAAGAGGCTGGCGGGACGATCTGGGGGATCGATCGTCACCCCTGGCGGCTCAGCGCCACGATGTGATCGAACACGGCCGGGTGCAGCGCCTGGCGGAAGGCCGCGCCGATATGCTCGCCGCGCTGCCACGCGATCTCCGCCTCCAGCCCCATCAGCCCGGGGAGGTTGATCCACACCAGGCTGCCCGGCCGGACGGTGAAGGCGGTCTCGGCGCGAAAGCCGGTCATCGACAGGTCGACCACCTTGATCTTGAAGCGCGACGATCCCCGGTCGCGCACGCGCGCGTCAAGCTGCACCGCCTTGCGCAGCGTGGCCCGGTTATCGGAATGCGACCCAACAGGGACGCGGGCATTGCGGAGTGCCGTGTCCATGGCGCTGCTTTAGGCGGTTGATCCTTGCCAAAGCGCTAAGCATCGAGCGTTTGCAGGTATTTACCGCGCTTGTTACCCAGATGCGCGAGCCGCCGCCGCGGCCACCTGCGCGGCGGCCTCCGATGCTTCTGAGATCTTGGTGAATCAGCGCGCGGCAAGGCGGGACAGATGCGCCGCGATCCGGTTCAGCGCCACTACGGCTGCCGCGGCGAAGGCGGCGAGCGCGACCACCGCATAGGTGAGCGCGCGCAGCCAGCGCACCTGCTCGCGTTCGAGCGGGGATGGCGCGGGCGCGACGGCCCGGGACGCCTGCGTGTTCCCGACGCCTGCATCCGGACCGGTCCGATCTCGCGATATCGCCGAAGCGGGCTCGTCGCCGACGATCGGGGGCAGCTCGCCCGGGCGTACGCTCGCGCCCGGCAGCGTCTCTGCGAGCGGGCTGTTCGATACATTGGCGAGCGCCCCGATGAGGGCGAGGGTCGCCATGCTCGCGAGTACCAGCATGGTCGTACGCGCGAGCCAGTCGACGATCCTCATGATTCGGGCGCGCTGGCAGCGAAGAACATGGTGTTGACCGGCATAGACCTGGCTTTCCGATACTGCGACGTAGTCGCAACAAGCCGCTGCCTGTCCGACTTCAGGGTGGCTAAACGCGCGTTCCTGTGCTTTAGCCCCGCTGTCCCTCTTTGGCGCTGAAGGCGAGGCCCATGAACATTCACGAGTATCAGGCAAAGGAACTGCTGGCGAAGTTCGGCGTCCCGGTACCCGCGGGCTTCGCCGCGCTGAGTGTCGAGGAGGCGGTCGAGGCAGCCTCGAAGCTTCCCGGGCCGCTCTTTGTGGTGAAGGCTCAGATACACGCGGGCGGCCGCGGAAAGGGCAAGTTCAAGGAGCTCGGCCCCGACGCGAAGGGCGGCGTCCGCCTGGCCAAGACCGCCGACGAGGTACGCGCAGCCGCGACCGATATGCTCGGCAACACGCTGGTGACGATCCAGACCGGCGAGGCCGGCAAGCAGGTCAACCGCCTGTACGTGACCGACGGCGTCGACATCGCCAAGGAATTCTACCTGGCGCTGCTGGTCAATCGCGCGACGGGCCGTGTCTCCATGGTCGCCTCGACCGAGGGCGGCATGGACATCGAGACGGTGGCGCACGACACGCCCGAGAAGATCCACTCGATCGACATCGACACCGCGACCGGCTTCATGCCGCACCACGGCCGCGCGGTCGCCGCCGCGCTGGAGCTGAAGGGCGATCTAGCCAAGCAGGCCGCCAACGTCGCATCCAAGCTGTACGACGCTTTCCTCGGCACCGACGCCGAGCAGATCGAGATCAATCCGCTCGCCGTGACCGAGGACGGCAAGCTGATGGTGCTCGACGCCAAGGTCGGCTTCGACGGCAATGCGATGTTCCGTCACAAGGACCTCTTGGAGCTTCGCGACACCACCGAGGAGGACGCGATGGAGCTCGAGGCGTCGAAGTACGACCTCGCCTACATCAAGCTCGACGGTGACATCGGCTGCATGGTCAACGGCGCGGGCCTCGCGATGGCGACGATGGACATCATCAAGCTGAACGGCATGTTCCCCGCGAACTTTCTCGACGTCGGCGGCGGCGCCAACAAGGAAAAGGTGACCGCGGCGTTCAAGATCATCCTGTCCGATCCCGCGGTGAAGGGCATCCTGGTCAACATCTTCGGCGGTATCATGCGCTGCGACATCATCGCAGAGGGCATCGTCGCCGCCGCGAAGGAAGTGAACCTGCAGGTGCCGCTGGTCGTGCGGCTGGAAGGCACCAACGTGCAGCAGGGCAAGGACATCCTGGCCAACTCCGGCTTGGCGATCGTGCCCGCCAACGACCTGGGCGATGCCGCGCAAAAGATCGTCGCCGAGGTAAAGAACGCGGCGTGATGCCGGTTGCTGCCGGACGGCCCTACCGTCCGGCAGCGGCGCTCCGGCGCACGCGACGTTGACGTAAACGTAAAGTTGGCGCTATCGGAGCCTCAACAGGCGTCCGGCGTTGCACTCGTCGGACAGGCGACGAGCGAGCCGGAGAGATGGCATGAAGGTATTGGTGCCAGTCAAGCGCGTGCTTGACTACAACGTCAAGCCGCGGGTGAAGGCGGACGGCAGCGGGGTCGACCTCGCCAACGTCAAGATGAGCATGAATCCCTTCGACGAGATCGCAGTCGAGGAAGCGATCCGTCTGAAGGAAAAGGGCGCCGCGACCGAGATCGTGGCGGTGTCGATCGGCGAGCAGAAGGCGCAGGAAACGCTCCGCACCGCGCTCGCTATGGGTGCCGACCGCGCGATCCTGGTGGTCGCCGACGGCCCGGTCGAGCCGCTCGCCGTGGCGAAAATCTTGAAGGCCATCGCGGACGAGGAGCAGCCCGGACTGGTCATCCTCGGCAAGCAGGCGATCGACGATGACAACAACCAGACCGGGCAGATGCTGGCGGCCCTGACCGATTGGGCGCAGGGCACCTTCGCGTCTAAGGTCGAGGTGGCCGACGGGAGCGTAACCGTCACCCGAGAGGTCGATGGCGGGCTGGAAACGGTTTCGCTCACCATGCCGGCGATCGTCACCACCGACCTGCGCCTGAACGAGCCGCGCTATGCCTCGCTGCCCAACATCATGAAGGCCAAATCGAAGCCGATGGCGCAGAAAACGCCCGCTGACTTCGGCGTCGACACGACTCCGCGCGTGACGACGGTGAGCGTCGCCGAACCGGGCAAGCGCCAGGCCGGTGCCAAGGTCGCCGACGTCGACGAACTGGTGATGAAGCTCAAGGCGATGGGAGTGGCGAAGTGAAGACGCTGGTCTGGGTCGAGCACGACGGCATCACCGTCAAGGACGCGACGCTCTCCGCGGTGACCGCCGCGGCGAAGCTGGGCGAGGTACACCTGCTGGTCGCGGGCGAGAACGTCGGCGGCGTCGCGGATGCGGCGGCGAAGATCGCGGGTGTGGGCACCGTCCACGTCGCGGACGGCGCGCTCTACGCCCACGCGCTCCCGGAGAACGTCGCGCCACTGGTGGTCGCGCTGATGGCCGACCACGACGCGTTCGTCGCGCCGGCGACCACCACCGGCAAGAACATCGCGCCACGCGTCGCCGCGCTGCTCGACGTCATGCAGGTGAGCGAAGTGCTGTCGGTCGTGGGGCCGGACACGTTTACCCGCCCGATCTACGCCGGCAACGCGATCGCAACGGTCAAGTCGAGCGACGCGAAGAAGGTGCTGACCATTCGCGGTACCGCGTTCGAGAAGGCGGCGGCTGAAGGCGGCAGCGGCACGGTCGAGGCGGTGAGCGCCGCCACGGACGACGCCGGCGTGTCGCGCTTCGTCGGCTCGGAGCTCGCCCAGTCGGCGCGGCCAGAGCTCACAAGCGCCAAGATCATCGTGTCGGGCGGGCGCGCGCTCGGCTCGGGCGAGGCGTTCCATGACCTCATCGAGCCACTCGCCGACAAGCTCGGCGCCGCGGTCGGCGCGAGCCGCGCGGCGGTGGATGCCGGCTACGTCCCTAACGACTATCAGGTCGGCCAGACCGGCAAGATCGTCGCGCCCGAAGTGTACGTCGCGGTCGGCATCTCCGGCGCGATCCAGCACCTCGCCGGCATGAAGGACAGCAAGATTATCGTCGCGATCAACAAGGACGAGGACGCGCCGATCTTCCAGGTCGCGGACCTTGGCCTGGTCGGCGACCTGTTCAAGATCGTGCCGGAGCTGACGGAGAAGCTCTGACGGCGGCGCTGACCTTCGATCGGGACGGCGCCGCGCTGCACGCCGGTACCGTCCGGTCGCTTCTGCCGTCGATCGAGCAGGCGCTGAGCGGGGCGGCTCGGGCGGTACCCGGTGTTCGGCTCCATGGAAATCCTGCGCTTACGGCCTTGCTAGAGGCGGGAGTGACCGCGCGGATCGCCAGCGTACACCTGCGCGCGCCGGCGCGGCCGGTCCGGGCGGTGCTGTTCGACAAAACGCCCGGTCTGAACTGGTCGCTCGACTGGCATCAGGATCGCACAATCGTGGTACGGGAGCGCCGCGACGTGCCCGGCTTCGGGCCGTGGACGACCAAGCGGGGCCTGCAGCATGTTGCACCGCCGATGTCGGTACTCGCGGGCATGGCAACGCTGCGCCTACACCTGGACGATGTGCCCGAGGATAACGCGCCGCTGCTGATCGCGCCCGGATCGCACCGCATGGGGCGCATCGCCGAACCTGACGTGCCTGCCGTGGCCGCTCGCTGCGGCACCTACGCCTGCCTCGCGACGGCGGGCGACCTCTGGGCCTATGCCACCCCAATCCTGCACGCCTCCGCCGCCTCAGTCGGGGATTGCAGGCGCCGCGTGCTGCAGGTCGACTATGCCGCCGCCGATCTGACCGGCGGCCTCGAGTGGCTCGGCATCTGACGACCGCCTCGCGCGTTCCCGGCGGCATGAAAACGAATGTCATCGTGCTCGCGACCCGGGTCGTGTCGGCAGGCGAGGTCGATCGGTTCCGCGACTGGGCGGAGCGGGCGGACGCGGCCGCGGCGCGGATCGACGGGCACCGCGCCAGCGTGCGGCTGGAGCAGCCGGGTGGCATCTTCCACCTGGTCCTGCAGTTCCGTGACCGAGCAGCGCTCGCGGCGTGGGAATCGTCGGACGCGTACAACGCGCTGATCGAGGAAGGCGCCGACTTCTCGATCCGCCAGCGCCAGGTGCAGGAGGGTGCACAGATCTGGTTCCGGGTGCCCTCAGAATCGAGCGCCAGCAAGCCGCGCCAGGTGCTGATGACGCTCGCCGCCGTATATCCGCTGCTGCTGGTGATCAGCGTCACTGCCAATGCACTGATCGGCGATTGGCCGCTGCCGCTTCGGCTGCTGCTGTCGGCGGCGGTGCTGACGACGCTGCTGACCTTCGTGATACTGCCGCGAGTCCGGCGACGGGCGCAGACCTGGCTGCTCGCCGACGAAAAGGGCGAGATCCGCGAAGCCTAGAAGCCGTCGAGGAAGCTCGAGACGTTGGCGCCGAGCGCGTCAAGCGCGTAGCCGCCCTCCATGAGGACCAGCACCGGCCAGCCCGCCGCGGCGATGTCGCGGGCCAGCACGGCATAGTCGCGCGTGGTCAGGCGGAAGTGGCTGATCGGGTCGCCCTCCCAGGTGTCGGCGCCGAAGCTGACGATCAGCAGCTCGGTCCCGAACCGCGCGATTGCCTCCAGCGCGCGCCCCTGTGCGGCGCGGAAGGCGTCCAGCGCCGTGCCCTGCGGCAGCGGCAGGTTGAGCGTGGTGCCGTGGCCATCGCCCTCGCCCACCTCGTCCGCGTGCCCCCAGTAGAAAGGATAGTCGGTCGCGGGATCGGCGTGGAGCGAGGCGAAGAACACGTCACCGCGGCTCCAGAAGATATCCTGCGTGCCGTTGCCGTGATGATAGTCGATGTCGAGGATAGCGACCCGCCTGCATCCAGCCGCCCGCGCCGCCTCGGCCGCGATCGCGGCGGTGTTGAGGTAACAGTAGCCACCGAGATAGTCGGCCCCGGCGTGGTGCCCCGGGGGGCGGCACAGCGCGAAGCCGCGGCCATCGCCCAACGCCGCGTCGAGCGCGGAGAGCGCCGTCTGCGCACTCCAGTAGGTCGCGTCCCAGGTCGCCGCGGTGAGCGGGGTCGAAACGTCGATGCTGTACTGCCCGGCGAGCGCGTCGATGCGCGACAGGTTCAGCGCACGTCGTCGGACGGTCGGCCAGATATAGCCGAGCACGTCACCCGGCCGCCCGGCCGCCGCCCAGGCGGCAGGTGCGGTGCGCAGGAAATTGAGGTAGCCGGCATCATGCACGGCGCGGATCGGCGCATCGCCGTGGTCGCGCGGGCGCTCCGCCGGCCCGATCGCGGCCAGGATCGCCTCGGCGCGCGCGGGCACCTCGTTGTAGGGCGTCCAGGCGCCGTTGTGCAGCTCCTGCGCCGGCGCGTGGACGAGCTGACGGGGATCGAAGAAGCACTTCATGCCGGTGCCCTGTACGCGAGTCGGAGCACCAGATAGCCGAGCGCCGCCGACAGGATCGAGCCCGCGAGCACGCCGATCTTCACCCGGTCGATCAGCATCTCGTTGCCCGGGAAGGCGAGGCCGCCGATGAACAGGCTCATGGTGAAGCCGATGCCGGCGAGCAGCGAGACGCCGTAGATTTGCGCCCAGCCGGTGCTGCCGGGCCGCTTGGCAACACCGAGCTTCTCCGCCAGCCACACCGCGGCAAAGATGCCAAGCTGCTTGCCGCCGAGCAACCCTGCGGCGACGCCGATCACCAGCGGGTCGGCAAGCGTGGCGAGGCTGGCATTGGCCAGGTTCACGCCCGCGTTGGCGAAGCCGAACAGCGGCACGATCCCGAACGCCACCCAAGGATGCAGCGCGTGCTCCAGCCGATGGAGCGGCGACGTTGCGTCATCGGGCGCGGCCGGCGACAACGTGACCGGAATCAGCAGCGCGGCGAGCACGCCCGCGACCGTCGCATGGACGCCCGACATCAGCGTGAACAGCCACAGCGGGGCGAACCCGGCGAGATAGACCAACAGCCGTCGCTCCCCCCGCCGGTTGAGCACGTAGAGGCCGGCGAAGACGACGGTCGCGAGCGCCAGCGCGACGACGTTGATGTGGTCGGTGTAGGCGAGCGCGATGATCGCGACCGCACCCATGTCGTCGACGATCGCGACCGTGGTCAGGAAAAGCTTGAGCGACGAGGGCGCACGCTTGCCGAGCAGGGCCAGCACGCCGATCGCGAAGGCGATGTCGGTCGCCGCCGGGATCGCCCAGCCGCGCTGCAGGCCGGGCTCGTCGCCGACGATCAGCAGGTAGAACAGCGCCGGCACTGCCATGCCGGCGAGCGCCGCGATCACCGGCAGCCGCCGCTTGTCGGCGCGTGCCAGACGTCCATCGACCACCTCGCGCTTGATCTCCAGCCCGACCAGCAGGAAGAAGATCGCCATCAGCCCGTCGTTGATCCACAGGTGCAGCGTCATTGGGCCGAGATGATCGTTCAGCGTCGGCCCGGTGATGATGTGCAGCCCCGCGAAGTACGCGGGCGCGGTGGCGGGCAGGTTGGCCACGATCATCGCCAGCACGGCCGCGGCGATAAGCACGATCCCGCCCGCCGCCTCGCTGTGCAGGAAGTCGCGCAACGCGGAGTGGGAGCCGCGGCGCGGTTGCTTGGTTGTTTCGGCCATGACCCTGACTAATGATCCGACCGCTCGGGTCAAAGACGAACGCACCGAGCCCGCCATCTCGACCCCCGCGGTTCTCGGCCGCTGGTGGCGAGCGCACGTCATGGCGGACGTGAACCACGTCGAGGTGCTGGAGCGCGTTCACGACGATGCCGGCTGGACGCCGCGCTACCTGTTCATGATCCTGATGTCGGCGGGCATCGCCGTGCTGGGGCTGCTGCTGTCGTCTCCGGCGGTCGTTATCGGGGCGATGCTGATCTCGCCGCTGATGGGGCCGATCATCGGCCTGGGCTTCGCGCTCTCGACCGCCGACGCGCCGCAGATCCGGCGTGCCGCCGTCGCCCTGGTGGCAGGCAGCGTCGCCGCGATCCTGTTCTGCGCCGTCATCTCGCTGATGTCGCCGCTCCAGAACGTCACCAGCGAGATTGCGGCCCGCACGCGGCCGAACCTGTTCGACCTGCTGGTGGCGCTCTTCTCCGCGCTCGCGGGCGCTTATGCGACGATCAAGGGCCGCGCGGGGACGATCGTCGGAGTCGCTATCGCGACCGCGCTGATGCCGCCGCTCGCCACCGTCGGGTTCGGGCTCGCGACGCTGAACGGCACGGTGTTCGGCGGCGCGCTGCTGTTGTTCGTCACCAACTTCGTGACCATCGCGATCACCGCCGCCGTGATGGCGCGGTTGTACGGCTTCGCCAGCGCCCTGTCGCCGAAGCAGAGCTGGTGGCAGACGGCGGCGATCATCGTCACCTTCCTGATGCTCGCCGTGCCGCTCGGCTTCTCGCTCCGGCAGATCGCCTGGGAAAATCTGGCCGGGCGCCAGGCACGGACTGCGGTCGCCGCCGCCTTTCCCGACAACGCGCGCATCAGCCAGCTGGAGATGAATTACGAACGCGAGCCGATCGGGGTGAGTGCGACGGTGCTGACCCCGGAGTACCGCCGCGACGCCAACCGCGTCGCCGCGCGCGAGTTCGCCCGGCTGGTAGGCCGCCAGGCAACGGTGAACGTCGTGCAGTACCGCGTCGGGGTCGGCGATGCCGAAGCCGCCGAGTTGCAGAAGGCAGGCGAGAGCGCCGCCGCCGCGCGCACGGTCGCCGTCGAGAGCGAGCGGATCACGGACGCGCTGTCGATCGCCGCCGGGGGCGGGCGCGACCGCATCACGATCGATCCGGAGGCGCACCGCGCGGTGGTGCAGGCCGCACCGCTGCCGGGAGCGACGCTAGACACCTATCGCGCGCTCGAAGCGCGGGTCGGGTCGGTGGTGCGCGGCTGGTCGGTGCAGATCGTGCCGCCGGCATTGCCGCTGCCCGCTGTGCAGGTGGTGGACGACGTGCCGCAGCTCTCCGGCGTGATCTGGGCGGCGCAGCGGCGCGGCGCAGCGGTAGAGGTCAGTGGGACGAACGGCGAGGCGGTGACCGAGGCGCTGGCGAAGGCTGGCGTAACCGCAACGCGCGGAAGCGAGCGAGGGGCGCTTCGGGTCGCCTGGGCGCAGTAACGCTGCTCCATCACGCCTGTCCTCCCGGCCTGGCGGCAAGCGCACCGCCGGGTCGGGTAGCTCAGCGGCCGCGGCGCCCTGGACCCCGGGTCAAGTCCGGGGTGACGATCGCCGCAAGGCCTCCGCGATCAAGCGCCGCGAGTTCGCGACGCCGTAGAGCTTGATGAAGCTGCCCATCCGCGGGCCCTGGCTCGACCCAAGCAGTGTCTCGTACAGCGCCTTGAACCAGTCGCGCAGCTCGGCGAAGTCACCGGTCTTGCCGATCTCGTAGACGATGTTCTGGATGTCCTCGGCCGCGGCATCCTCACCCAGCCCGGCGAGTTCCGCGTCGAGCCGCTGGAGTGCGGCGACCTCGGCGTCCTCCGGCGCGCGCTTGTGGAGCGTCGGCGCGACGAAATCGCGGGCGTAGGCGAGCGCGTGGCCGATCAGCCGGTCGAGCTCCGGGTGAGTCTCGGGCGTGGCGTCGGGAACGTAGTTGGCGAGATAGCCCCACACCTGATCCTTGGTCGCGTCGCCCATCACGCCGACGAGGTTCAGGAGCAGGCCGAAGGTGACCGGCAGCTCGCCCGCGGGCAGCTTGCCATCGTGGATGTGGTGGACCGGGTTGCCGAGCTGCTGCTTCAGCTCCTGACCCGGATAGTTGGCGCGGAACTGCCAATACTCGTCCACCGCGCGCGGGATCACGCCCATGTGGAGCTGCTTGGCCTTCTTTGGCTCGCGATAGGCGAAGAAGGCGAGGCTCTCCTCCGGACCGTAGGTCAGCCACTCATCCAGGCTCAGGCCATTGCCCTTGGACTTGGAGATCTTCTCCCCCTTTTCGTCCAGGAACATCTCGTAGTTGAAGCCCTCCGGCGGTCGCCCGCCGAGCACGCGCGCGATCTTGGACGACTGCACGACCGAGTCGATCAGGTCCTTGCCCGCCATCTCATAGTCGACGCCGAGCGCGACCCAGCGCATCGCCCAGTCGACCTTCCACTGCAGCTTCGCCTTGCCGCCGAGTGCCGACTGCACGATCCGCTCGCCGCTCGCATCGGTGAAGGCGATGACGCCGGCGTCCGCGTCGATCACCTCGACCGGGACCTGCAGCACGACGCCGGTCGTCGGGCTGACCGGCAGCACGGGGGAATAGGTCGCGCGGCGCTCATCGCGCAGGGTCGGCAACATCACGCCCTGGATCGCGTCGAACTGGCGCAGCACCAGCCGCAGCGCGTCGTCGAAGCGGCCGGACGTGTAATAGTCAGTCGAGGAGGCGAATTCGTAATCGAAGCCGAAGCGGTCGAGAAAGGCGCGAAGCAGCGCATTGTTGTGGTGCGCGAAGCTTTCATGGGTACCGAACGGGTCGGGCACCTGGGTCAGCGGCTTGCCGAGGTGCTCAGCAAGCATCTCGCGGTTGGGCACGTTGTCCGGCACCTTGCGGAAGCCGTCCATGTCGTCGCTGAACGCGATTAGCCGGGTCGGCGTGTCGGAAAGCGCGTGAAAGGCGTTGCGGACCATGGTGGTGCGCAGCACCTCGTTGAAGGTGCCGATGTGCGGCAGGCCGGAGGGACCATAGCCGGTCTCGAACACCATCGCCGCACCCGCCGGCTTGCCCTCGGGCCAGCGCTTCAGGAGCTTGCGCGCCTCTTCATAGGGCCAGGCCTTGGATTCGAGCGCGGCGGCGCGCAAAGCTGTGTCGGTCATTACCTCGCGCTTACGTAAAAGAATGTATCGGGCGCAACCTTAACGCCAATCAGGAGTACCGCGGCGCATGATCGTCACCGCCACGCCCCGCTACGCCCGCATCCTCAACGACGTCTGGAAACCGCTGCTCGCGCTGTTCGTCTGGGACGTCATCGTCACAGTTGCGTACTTCTACCTGCCGTTCCGCGCGCCGTCGCTGCCGCTGACCCTGTTCGGTACCGCACTCGCGCTGTTTCTCGGCTTTCGCGACAACTCCGCCTACCAGCGCTGGTGGGAGGGGAGAGTGCTGTGGGGCGGGATGATCAACGCTTCGCGCTCGTTCGCGCGCGAGGTGGTGACGCTGCTCCCGTACACGCGCGACGGCGAGCTGTACGATCTCAAGCGTACACTGGTGCTGCGCCATATCGCCTATGTCCACGTCCTGCGCTGTCAGCTGCGCCGGCTGGATCCGAAGCCCGAGATCCTGCGGTTCCTATCGCCGGAGGAAGCGGCCGGGCCGCTCGGGCGGCGCAACGTCGCCAACGGCATCGTCGATGGCACCGCCGGGCGGATCGCCAAGGCACGCGCGCAGGGCCACCTCGATACCATCCTGCACGCGCGGTTCGAGAGCACGATGACCGACATCCTGAACCTGCAAGGCGGCATGGAGCGGCTGAAGAACACGCCGCTTCCCAATCAGTACCGCTTCTTCCCCAGCCTGTTCACCCGCATCTTCTGCATCCTGCTGCCGATCGGACTGGTTGAGACACTCGGCTGGGCGACGCCGTTCGGGTCGACCGTAGCTGGGCTGATGTTCCTGGCGGTGCTCCAGATCGGCGACGACCTGACCGACCCCTTCGCCAACACGGTGCACGACGTGCCGCTCGACGCCATGTGCCGGACGATCGAGATCGACCTGCTGGAGGCGATCGGCGATCCGGCCCCCGAACCGCTCCAGCCCGACCGCGACGTGCTGTGGTGAGCGCGGCTCAGCGCTTCGCCGGGTAGACCATCTTCTGCTCGAAACGGGCGCCAGCCGCCGGCACCGCGACCTTGGTCGTCGCAAAGGTCGGCATGGCGCGGAGCGCTTCGGCGCGGGACAGCGAATAGCCCTCGCTCGGCATCCCGCCCGCGCCCATGCCGAGCTTCATGTCGCCATTCTCATCGTGGATCGCGTTCACCACATAGTCGCCGGCGGGCACGTTGCTGAAGCTCGCGCGCAGCGTTCCGTCGGCCGGCGGGTCGAGTTCGACCGTGAACGGCGGCATCGCTCGCATGAAGGTTTTTTCATCGAAGAGCGCGACCAGCACCTTGCCGCCGCGTGCCTCCACCCCGGTCAGCACGACGTCCACCCGCCCGTCCTCCGCCGCCGCGGGCGTGGCGGAAAGGGCGAGCAGCAGGGGCAGGTAACGCATCGGACGGCTCCCGAAAGGTTCGCTGCCCGGGCGTAGCGGCAGCCTACCCGTTCCGCAATCGTTCCGCGCGCGCTAGAGCGGACCGATGCTGCCCTACCCCGCCCTCCACGCCAGCCACGGCGGCACCTGGATCGCTGACGGCGAGGGCACGCGCGCGGTCGGGCGGGCGGAGGCGGTGCGGCTGGTCGCGGACACGCCGACGATCGTGCTGAACGCGCCGGTGATCGGCCAGCGGCTGGGCCACGCCGACCTGTCGGGGCTCGACCTGCTGGAGCTGTTCGCCTTTGTGCGGCCGGCGGTATTCGCGGTTCCGACGCCCAAGGGACTGGCGGAGGCGCTCGGGCTGCCGGTCCCGTCCGACGATCGCGAGGTGGCGGCCTTCCTGCGTGATGCGGTCGACGCGATGCTGGACCTGCTCGCCACCGACTGGCCGGAGCGGGAGGGCGCGTGGCACGCCGCGCAGAGCCTGTTTCGGCTGCGCTGGACCTGGGGACCCGCCGTGACCCAGCGCCTGGCCAAGCCCGAGCGCGCCGAGCGCTGGCTGTTCGCCAAGCTGCCCGAGTGGGCGGAGGAGCCGCCGCGCGCGGCGCCCCGGACGGTGACGCTGCCGCCCGACGAGGTCGCGAGCCGCCTCACCCGCCTGACCGGCGCGGGTGCCGAGCAGCGGAGCGGCCAGGCCGCCTACGCAACCGCCGCCACCGCGGCCTTTGCACCGCGGGCGATGCGCGACACACCCAATCTGGTGCTGGCGGAGGCGGGAACGGGCATCGGCAAGACGCTCGGCTATCTGGCGCCGGCCAGCCTGTGGAGCGAGCGGGCGGACGGCGCGGTGTGGGTCTCGACCTATACCAAGGCGCTCCAGCGTCAGCTCAACCACGAGACCCGGCGGCTCTACCCTGACGCCGACGAGCGCAAGCGGCGCGTGGTGACCCGCAAGGGGCGCGAGAACTACCTATGCCTGCTCAACCTGGAGGATGCGTTGCAGGGCGGGTTCCAGGGCCGCGCGGCGATCCTCGCGCAGCTGGTCGCGCGCTGGGCGGCCTACTCGGCCGACGGCGACATGGTGGGGGGTGACCTGCCCGGCTGGCTGCCGACGCTGTTTCGCCGCAACGGATCCACGGCGCTCACCGACCGGCGCGGCGAGTGCATCTACGCCGGCTGCCCGCACTACCGTAAGTGCTTCATCGAGCGCGCGGCGCGGGCGAGCGCGCAGGCGAGCATCGTCGTCGCCAATCACGCGCTGGTGATGGTCAACGCCGCGCGCGGACGGGAGTCGGCGACCCGGCCGACCCGCTATGTGTTTGACGAAGGGCACCACCTGTTCGACGCCGCCGACGCCATGTTCTCGGCCGCGCTGACCGGAGCGGAGGCAATCGAGCTGCGCCGCTGGATCACCGGGCCGGAGGGAACCGCACGCGGGCGGCGCCGCGGGCTCGCCGCGCGCTTGTCCGACGTCGCGAGCTACGACGAGGAGGGTGGCCGCGCGATCACCGACGCGGTGGAGGCGGCGCGGGCGCTTCCCTCCGACGGCTGGCTCCAGCGGTTGAACGAGGGCGCGCCGTTCGGTCCGGTCGAGGCGTTGCTGGCGGCGGTCCGCGGGCTCACCTACGCGCGCGCGGCCGGAGACGAGGACGCCGGCTATGCGCTCGAGACCGAACTCGCCGAGCCGACGCCGCAGCTGGTCGAGGCGGCGGCACCGGCAGCGGCGGCGCTCGACGCGCTGCTCCGCCCGCTGGTGGTGCTCGGCCGCCGGCTGGAGGCGGTGCTGGCGGACGCACCCGACTGGATGGACGCGGCCGCGCGGGCCCGGATCGAGGGCGCGATCGCCTCCATCGGCTGGCGGACGGAGACGGTCGCCGCCTGGCTGGCGCTGATCGCCCGGATCGGCGGCCCGGCGAGCGCCGACTTCGTCGACTGGCTGGCGGTCGACCGGGCGGAGGGGCGCGAGTGGGACGTGGGACTCCACCGCCACTGGCTCGATCCAACCCGGCCGTTCGCGGACACCGTCCTCAGGCAGGCGCACGGTGCGCTCGTCACCTCCGCAACGCTGACCGCGGGCGGCGACTGGGACGTGGCGGAGGCGCGGGTCGGGGCGCCGCACCTCCTGTCGCCGCCGCAACACTTCGCCGCACCCAGCCCGTTCGACTATGCTGGCCGCGCCCGCGTCCTGATCGTCACCGACGTGAAGCGCGGCGACCTGCCGGCCCTCGCCAACGCCTATGCTCGGCTGATCGTCGCGGCGGGCGGGGGCACGCTCGGGCTGTTCACCGCGATCCGCCGCCTGCGCGCGGTTCACGCCCGCGTCGCCGACCGGCTGGCGCGTGAAGGGCTGCCGCTCCACGCCCAGCACGTCGATCCGATCGACACGGGCACGCTGGTCGACATCTTTCGCGACGATCCGCGCTCCTCGCTGCTCGGCACCGACGCGCTCCGCGACGGAGTCGACGTGCCGGGCGAGTCGCTCCGATTGGTGGTGATGGAGGGCGTGCCCTGGCCCAAGCCGAGCGTGCTCCACGCCGCGCGGCGCCTGGCCGGCGGCGGCAGCGCGTACGACGACCGAATCGTCCGCGCGCGCCTCGCCCAGGCGTTCGGACGCCTGATCCGCCGCGCCGACGACACCGGGGCCTTCGTGCTGCTGAGCGCCGCCATGCCGTCGCGACTGCTGTCGGCCTTTCCGGAGGGCACGCCGATCGCGCGGATGACGCTGGAAGAGGCGCAAACCGCCGTGCGCACCCTTTCGTCGGCGGGCCCGATCCGGCATGGGGCCGAAGCATGAAGACGCTGACGCTGCTCCGCCACGCCAAGTCCGGCTGGGACGATCCGCTGCTGCGCGACTTCGACCGGCCGCTGAATGTCAAGGGTCAGCGCGCGGCGACGACGGTCGGCCGCAACCTGCGCGCGCTTGGCCTAAGCTTCGATCACGTCGTGGCGTCGCCTGCGGTGCGTGTGGCGGAGACGCTGGCCCAGGTGGCGCACGGCTATGGCGCGGCGATCGATCCCGCGTTCGACAGGCGGCTCTACCTGGCGGCGGTCGCGACCCTGCTGGAGGTCATCCACGCGCTGCCCGCCGCGGCCAACACCGCGCTGCTCGCCGGGCACAATCCGGGGTTGGAGGAACTGGTGCTCGCGCTGGTGCCGGAGGGCGACGATGCGCGCGGCGAGGTGGCGATCAAGTTCCCGACCGCGAGCGTGGCGGTGCTGACGTGCGCGGTCGACAACTGGGCGGACGTGGCGCCCGGCGGCGCGACCCTGACCCACTTCGTCCGTCCGCGCGATCTCGACCCGACACTGGGGCCGGACGAGGGCTGAGGTCTTCGAACGCTACGCCCCACCCTCACGCAGCGCAGCGATCAGCGTGTCGCGGATGCGGTGGAGCGCGCTCAGCCGGTCGTCGGCGCCGACCGGCTCCGCGACCGGCGCCTCCCCGGCGAGCAGCTTCTGCACGCCGCGGATCGTGTAGCCCTGCTCCTCCAGCAGCAGCTGGATGCGGCGCACCAGCGCGGCGTCCTCCGGCCGGTAGTAGCGGCGGTTGCCAGCCCGCTGGAGCGGTCGGAGCTGGGGAAAGCGGCTCTCCCAGTAGCGCAGGATATGCTGGGCGACACCCGTCTCGCGCGACAGCTCGCCGATCGTCCGGAAGGCGCCCGCCGCCTTGTCCGGGGCGCCCATCCGGTCCGGCCCTTACTTCCCCGCCACGATGCGGTCGCGCATCATCTGGCTGGCTCGGAAGGTCAGCACCCGCCTAGGCGCGATCGGCACCTCAACCCCGGTCTTGGGATTGCGGCCGACCCGCTCTCCCTTGTCGCGCAGCACGAAGCTGCCGAAGCCGGAGATCTTCACATTCTCGCCGTTGGACAGCGCAGCGCACATGTGCGCCAGGATCTGCTCGACGAATTGCGCCGAGTCGGTTCGGGACAAGCCCACCTGATGGTGCAGCGCTTCCGCCAGGTCGGCGCGCGTCAGAGTCCCCGCGTCCATTTCATCCCCCCAGTACGTAAGTGAAGCTATCACAGACAGTTGGCGTCGCAAAGTACGCCCGTGGTCAGTAACGGACCACCGCCGCCCCCCAAGTGAAGCCGCCTCCCATCGCCTCCAGCACCAGCAGGTCGCCCCGCTTGACCCGGCCGTCGCGCACGCCGGCGTCGAGCGCCAGCGGCACGGAGGCGGCGGAGGTGTTGGCGTGCTGGTCGACGGTCACGATCACCTTTTCCGGCGGCAGCCCCAGCTTGCGCGCGGTCGCATCCAGGATGCGGGCGTTCGCCTGGTGCGGCACCACCCAGTCGACGTCCTCCGCGGTGAGGCCCGCGACGCCGAGCGACTCGCCCATCACCGCCGCCAGGTTGACGACCGCGTGACGGAACACTTCGCGGCCCTTCATGCGCAGCTTGCCGACCGTTCCGGTCGTGGAGGGCCCGCCGTCGACGTAGAGCAGCTCGTTGTGGCGACCGTCGGCGTGAAGCCGCGTCGCGAGCACCCCACGATCGCCGTTCTCCTCCGCCGCCAGCACGATCGCGCCCGCGCCATCGCCGAACAGGACGCAGGTTGCCCGGTCCTCCCAATCGAGCAGGCGACTGAAGGTCTCTGCCCCGATCACCAGCGCCCTGGTGTGCGCACCGGCGCGGATCATGCTGTCGGCGACCTGCAGTGCGTAGAGGAAACCCGAGCATACCGCCGCGACGTCGAAGGCGACGCAGTCGCCGGTGCCGAGCGCCGCCTGAACCTTGGTGGCGGTCGCCGGAAAGGTCTGGTCAGGCGTCGCGGTCGCCAGCACGATCAGGTCAATATCCGCGGCGTTCAGCCCCGCCGCGGCGAGTGCCGCCTTGGCGGCATCGGTGGCAAGCGTCGCCGTGGTCTCGTCCGAACCGGCGATGTGGCGGAAGCGGATGCCGGTGCGCTCGACGATCCACTCGTCGCTGGTGTCGACGGTCTGTGCCAGCTCCGCATTCGATACGCGCCGGGCCGGCAGCGCCGATCCGGTTCCGAGGATCACGGAACGGACGCTCACGCCACCGCTTCCTGCTCGAAATGGGCGAGGTCGTCGGTGATGCGTCTAGTCAGGTCGTCGCGGACCATCTTGGCGGCGACGGAGATCGCGTGCGCGACGCCGACCTCGTTCGCGCTGCCGTGGCTCTTCACCACCAGGCCATTGAGGCCGAGGAAGACAGCGCCATTGTGGTTGTTGGGATCAAGGTGCCCGCGCAGCAGCTCGGTCGCGGGGCGGGAGATGAGGAAGCCGATCTTGGAGCGCAGCGAGCTGCGGAACGCGCGCTTCAGCAGGTCGCCGACGAAGCGGGCCGTCCCCTCCGCCGTCTTCAGCGCGACGTTGCCGGAAAAGCCGTCGCACACGACCACGTCGACGTCGCCGAACGATAGGCGGTCGCCCTCGATATAGCCGGCGAATGTCATCGGCAGGTGAGTCGCATCGCGCAGCGCCGCGGCCGCATCGCGGACCTCGTCCGTGCCCTTCAGCTCCTCCGTTCCGATGTTGAGGAGCGCGACCCGCGGGCTCGCGAGATCGAGCGTGGTGCGCGCATAGGCCGCGCCCATCACCGCGAATTGCACCAGGTTGCGCGCGTCGCACTCGGTGTTGGCACCGAGATCGAGCATCACGAAGTCGGTTCGGCCGAGGCTCGGCAGCAACGCGGCGAGCGCCGGCCGGTCGATGCCCGGCATGGTGCGCAGCGACAGCTTGGCCATCGCCATCAGCGCCCCGGTGTTGCCGGCGGATACGGCAGCGGCGGCCTCGCCACGCTTCACCAAGTCGATCGCGACGCCCATCGACGTCTTCTTGGCGCGGCGAATCGCCTGGCTCGGCTTGTCGCTAGAACCGACGACCTCGCTCGCGTGGACGATCGAGGACGCGGCGGTCAGGTTGGGGTGGTTCTTCAGCCCGTCGCGGATCTGCGCCTCGTCGCCGACCAGCGCGAAGCGCATCCCATCGAACCGGCGCCGCGCCCGCGCGACGCCAGCCAGCATGACCGCCAGCCCCTCGTCGCCACCCATCGCATCGACGGCAATCCGCGCGTCAGCGTTCATACAGGCTGACCTTCAGGCCGTACCGTGTCAGGCGTCGACCGAGACGATCTCGCGGCCGTTGTAGTGCCCGCAGCTGGTGCACAGGTTGTGCGGACGGCGCAGCTCGCCGCAGTTCGGGCATTCCTGGAACGCTTCGACGCTCAGCGCATCGTGCGCGCGGCGCATGCCACGCCGCGACGGCGAGGTCTTTCTCTTGGGGACGGCCATGTCGGCAACCTTTTCGTGTACGGATCATCTGTTCCGCAGGAATCCTTGATGCGCGACGAGCGCGCGGACGGGTGCCTGCGAAAGCGAAGGCGCGCCTATAGCGATTTCCGCCGCGCTTGCAAGCCGATCGGCGGGGTGACAGGCTGGCCGCCGTGCCGGGCCAAGCGGAAGGATGACGAGCCGATGACGATCCTCCTGCCCGCGACGCTCGCCACCGCGGCCGCCTGTGCGCTCCTCGCGATCTGGCTCGGGCTGCGGGTCAGCCAGGTGCGGGTCAAGCACAAGGTGCTGGTCGGCGACGGCGGCGACCCGCTGGTGCTCGCCCGCATGCGCGCCCACGCCAACTTCGTCGAGTACACACCCTTCGTGTTGATCCTGCTCGCGCTGGTCGAACTGGCCAAGGGACCGGCGGTGCACCTCTGGGCGTACGGCGCCGTGTTCGTGCTCGCGCGGGTCGCGCACGGCATCGGCATGGAACGGTCGCGCGGCGCCCGGATGGTCGGCATCCTCGTGACCTGGGCGATTCTGGCGCTGCTGATCGGCGAGGCGACTTGGACCACCTACCAGGGGGCCGCGCCCGGCAGGGGAGACGCGATCGAGATAGAGCAAGTGCCCGCAGCCTGAGCCCTCGTTGCACACCGTTCGTCCTGAGTAGCGACTGAGCGCAGACGAAGGCGCGTATCGAAGGACAGGTCACGCGCGGGAAGATGCTTCGATACGCTGCTACGCAGCTACTCAGTCGCTACTCAGCACGAACGGTCTGGCACGGGGCGTGACTCACCTGCCCGCCAGCACCGCATCGCCCACGAACGGATTGCTCTGCCGCTCGTGCCCGATCGTGCTCGCCGGGCCGTGGCCGGGAAGGAAGACCGTCTCATCCCCCATCGGCCAAAGCTTGGTCACGACCGAGGTCACGAGCGCGTTGGAATCGCTGAGCGGGAAGTCGGTCCGCCCGACCGAGCCCTGGAACAGCACGTCACCGACGATCGCGAGCCTGGAGGGTGGATGGTGGAAGACGACGTGGCCGGGCGTGTGCCCAGGGGTCAGGTAGACGTCGAGCGTCAGGTCGCCCACGCTCACCGTGTCGCCGTCGTCGAGCCAGCGTGTCGGCTCGAACGCCTCGCCGCGCAGCCCCCATTGGCGACAATCGTTCTCCAGCCGCGCGAGCCAGTAACGGTCCGCCTCGTGCGGACCCTCGATCGGCACGCCGACTTCCTTCGCCAGCACTCCGGCCTCGGCGCAGTGATCGGCGTGGGCGTGGGTCAGCAGGATCTTCTCGACCGAGACACCCGCCTCGGCAATTGCCGCCTTGATCCGCGGCAGGTCACCGCCCGGATCGACCACCGCCGCCTTCATGGTCGCGGTGCACCAGAACAGCGTGCAGTTCTGCTGGAGCGAGGTCACGGGAATGATGGTGGCGCGAAGCGGCGGCTGGGTCATGGCGCGACAGGTGGGCGGGTGCGGCGACGGGGTCAACAGGCTTGCCAGCCGGGCGGGTGCTGCTAGCCTCGTGAGCGGAGGTTCGACTCCTCCGGTAATTGGCGACGTTCTCGACCGCGAGGTCGGAAGCGGCCCGGACAGCACAGATGAGGCGTCGCCACGTGGTTGGTCACAAGCAATTCGGATTTGCTCGCAACATGAAGTCTCCGGATGCCGGCCCTTCGGGGCAGCCGTGGCGCGGCCTTGCGGGTGCTCGCACCCCCGCCGCGCTGCCGTGGCATCCGGGGATGAGCGGGTGATACGGGCTTGACCGAGGTGCTCGGCCCGTTTGCCGCAATTCTCACAGCCATCATGATCGTCGTGGCGGTGACACTGTCGCTGCGCCGGCGCGTGATCGTCTACGCGTGGGAGACGGCGCTGCTCTACCGTGGCGGTGTGTTCGAGCGTACGCTCGACCCCGGCACCCACCATTACGCCGACCTTCGTCAGCGGGTGCGGATCGTGCGGCTGCCGGCGCACGCCCAGCGCAGCAATTTCGGTCCGCTCGATGTGCTGAGCGCGGATCGCTTCGCCTTTCGCCTGCATCTCTCCGTCACCTGGACGATCGTTGATCCGCGCACGGCTTGGGAGGCGCAGGAGGTGCCGGAGAGCACCAGCTACACGGTTGCGCCGCTTCAGGAGCGCGTCGCCGCGGCGGCGCTCGCCGCTACCGGTGCCCTCCAACTTGATGACCTGCTCGGCGCGCCGGTCGCGCTCGGGGACGCCGTGCGTGCGATCCTGGCGACCGGCGCGACCAGCTTCGCGTTCGAGGCGGTGGCGGTCACCCGCATGGAGCTGCCGCCGGAGACCCGCCGCATGCTGACGGAGGTGGAGCGGGCGCGCCGCAGCGGGCTCGCCGCGCTGGAGCGGGCGCGCAGCGAGCAGGCGGCGCTGCGCTCGCTCGCCAATGCCGCGCGGCTGGTGCGGGACAATCCGGAGCTCGCGCAACTCCGGCTGCTCCAGACGATCGAGGATGCCAAAGGACCGACGACCATCGTCGTCGGCGACCCCCGCGCCGTTCCGCCTAGCTGACGCTCACTTCGGCACCGTGCCGAGCAGGTTGGCTTGCCAGAAAAACAGCGTCGCGTAGTTCTGGTAGTCGCGGTTCTCCTTCTTGGCGAAGCCGTGGCCCTCGTCCGCGGCGAGGATGTGCCAGGCGATGCCGCCGTTCGCGCGGACGGCCTTCACCATCTGGTCCGCCTCGCTCGCCGGCACGCGCGGGTCGTTGGCGCCGGTCACCACCATCAGCGGGATGCGCAGCTCGCTGACCCGGGTCATGGGCGAGATCTCGAGCAGCTTGGCCTTCTGCTTCGGATCGCGCTCGTCGCCGTACTCGACGCGGCGCAGGTCGCGGCGGTAGCCGGACGTGTTCTCCAGGAACGTCACCCAGTTGGAGATGGCGACGATGCAGTTCGCACCCTTGAGCCGCGCGCCGTAGCGGATGGCAGCCGCGTAGCACATGTAGCCACCGTAGCTGCCACCCTGCTCCCCGATCCGCGCGGCATCGATTCCCGGGTCACGCGCGAAATGGTCGAGGAAGGCGCCGATGTCCCTGACCGAGTCTTCCCGCTTGAAGGGACCGTTGTCGAGGCTGACGAACCGCTTGCCGTAGCCGGTCGAGCCGCGGACGTTCGGGTAGAAGAGCGCGATGCCCAGTTCGTTGACGTAGTAGTTGGCCGCGCCGCGGTAACTGGCGGTGGTCTGCCCCTCCGGTCCGCCGTGGATATCGATGATCAGCGGGCGCTTGCCCGGAAAGCGCGCCGGATCGGGGCGATAGAGCAGGCCCGAGACCTCCTGCCCGTCGAAGCTCTTGACCCGCACCAGCTCGGCGGCGACGTTCCGTGACGGATCGAGCCCGCCGGTCTCGCTTGCGGTCCACTGGGTGACCTTCATCGCCCTCGGATCGAGCACGAAGACGTCGCCCGGGACCGTGCTGCCGCTCACGGAGAAGGCGACGTCGCCCCAGGGTGCGACCTCCAGCCCGCCGATCACGCCCTTGGGCACGGCTGCCTCGCGGACCTGCCCGGTCCGGGGATCGAGCAGCTTCAGCCGGCTGGTGCCATCCTCATTCAAGACGTAGGCGATAAAGCTGCCGTCTTTCGCGATCGCGAAGTCCTCGACGTCCCAGCGCGGCTCCTTCGACACCGGTGTGAACCGGTTGTCCTTGAGCGTGCCGAGCCGCTGGAAGTCGGAGCCCGCGTCCGCGAGCACCCACAACGTACCGTCCGGCGCGACTTCCGCCGATCCGAACGCGACCTGCTGCTTAAGGTCATTGAGGGGCGTCATCGTGCCGGTCGCAAGGTCGAGGTCGTAGAGGTCGCTCTTCTGCACGGACGCGCGATTGAGCACGACGGCGCGGCTGTCGCCCGGCAGGAAGTCGACGAACGACCAGCCGCCGCCGCTCACCTGCGCGACCATCCGTGCAGTGGTGGGATCGCGCGGATCCATGACGTAAAGGTCGTTGTCCGTCCCCGTGCGCTTGGTCGACGAATAACCGACCAGCTTGCCATCGCGGGAGAAGGCGCCGAAGCCGTTCCGGCTCTTGCCGTCGGTCAGCAGCGTGAGGCGGCCGTCCTTCATCGCGTAGAGCTGGTAGAACTCGCCTCCGCCGACGTCCTTCTGGACCAGCATGACGTCGCCCGATGGCGAATAATAGGCCTGGCTGGTGCGATCGGCCTCGAAGGTGATCTGGCGGCGATCCATCATCGGCCTCGCCACCTGGTGAAGCTGCGCGACATTGGCGAAGCGGGTGGTGATCACCAGCGACTTGTCGACCGGGTTCCACGCGACCGGCGCGGCGGAGCGGGTCTCGGCATAAGGGCGCAGCGCGTCGGCTAGGCTGACGGGCAGCGCCGGCACCCCGTCGGCGGTGATCGCCGCCGGCTTGGCGACCTGCGCTGCGGCGGGCGCGCCGACAGCGGCAAGCAGGATGGCGGCGGTGGCGAGGCGCATGGTGTTTCCCCTTCGTGTGCACCGAGCCTAGGCCTGCTCCACGTCAGCGGCAACGCCCTTGCTCCGTGCGGCGTGAGCGGCCATGCCGCGGCAATGGACGATCGCTCGCCCGACCTCGAGGCCACCATGGCCTTTGATCCGCTTGCCGGGCTGGTCGACCTGGAGGATCATATCGCGACCATCCGCGCGGACGCGACGGCGCGCGGTTACCCGTTCGATCGGCACGCAGTGCGGAATGAGCTCCAGGCCGCGACCTTTCGCCTGCGCGGCGCCAGCACGGTGCGGCTGCTGGTGTCGCCGACCGGCGCGCTGGCGATCGAGGTGACGCCGGTCGAGACCCAGCCCTGATCGTAGCCGTAACGAACGCGACAATTGCCCCGCCGCCCGGACGCTGGCTATAGGCGCGCGTCCCTGTCAGCCAAGGCCTCCGATCATGCATCCCTCCGCCGCGCTCGGCCGTATCCAGCCCTCCGCCACGCTGGCCATGACGAGCCGCGTGTTCGAGCTGAAGGCGCAAGGGGTCGACGTGATCGGGCTGGGCGCGGGCGAACCCGACTTCGACACGCCGGACTTCGTCAAGGAAGCGGCGATCGCGGCGATCCGCGCCGGCAAGACCAAGTACACCAACGTCGACGGCACGCCCGAGCTGAAGGCGGCGGTCGCCGCCAAGTTCGCGCGCGACAACGGCCTGACCTATAGCCCCGACCAGATCAGCATCAACGTCGGCGGCAAGCACACGCTGTTCAACGCGCTGGTCGCGACGGTCGACCCGGGCGACGAGGTGATCGTGCCCGCGCCCTACTGGGTCAGCTACCCCGACGTGGTGCAGTTCGCGGGCGGCACGCCGGTGTTCGTCGCGGCCGGCGCCGCGCAGGGCTACAAGCTGCGCCCGGAGCAGCTGGAAGCGGCGATCACGCCGCAGACCAAGTGGGTCATCCTCAACTCGCCGTCGAACCCGACCGGCGCCGCTTATACCGAGGACGAGCTGAAGGCACTGGGCGAGGTGCTGGCACGCCACCCCCACGTCTGGGTCTTCGCCGACGACATGTACGAGCACATCGTCTACGATGGCTTCCGCTTCCGCACGATCGCCGAGGTCTGCCCCGACCTGTACGAGCGCACGCTGACGGTGAACGGCTGTTCCAAGGGTTATGCGATGACCGGCTGGCGGATCGGGTTTGCCGGCGGTGCGCCGTGGCTGATCAAGGCGATGGCGAAGCTCCAGTCGCAGTCGACCAGCAACCCCTGCTCGATCGCGCAGGCCGCGGCGGTCGCGGCGCTGACCGGCCCGCAGGCGTTCCTGAAGGAGCGTGCCGCCGCCTTCCAGGTCCGCCGCGACCTGGTGGTCGCGATGCTGAACGCGGCGGACGGGATCACCTGCCCGACGCCGGAAGGCGCCTTCTACGTCTATCCGGACGTCGGGGGCACGATCGGCAAGACCACGCCAAAGGGCAAGCGGATCGAGACGGACGAGGACCTGATCGGCTATTTCCTCGATGACGCGCGGGTCGCGGCGGTGCACGGTGGCGCTTTCGGCCTGTCGCCTGCCATGCGGATCAGCTACGCGACGTCGGAGGTGCTGCTGACCGCGGCGTGCGAGCGCATCCAGGAAGCGTGCGCCGCGCTTCGCTGACGATCAGGTGAACGGGCCGCCCAGCGACCGTTCAGCCCCCACACCGTACCGAACATTGTATCGGGGCATCCGGCTTCCGATCTGGCGCGTCGTCGTCAGTGGCAGTGACGAACGTAGAGAATCATCATGCGCAAGAACCCGCCCAGCTTCATCCGCCTGTTCGTCGGCGGCTTCGCCCTCGGCGCGGCGACGCTCGTGTCGGTGCAGGCGATCGAGACCGGTCACAACCCGCTCGTTCCCGCCGCGCAGGCGGAGACTCGCTGATCAATGTCGCTGCCTCCCCCGCCCACGAGGTAGTCCGATGCTGAAGATCCTGATTCCCGCGGTTGCGCTCGCTGCCGCCCTTCCGCTGGTCGGCGGCGCGGGCCACGCGAAGGCGGTGGCCATCCCGGCGCCGGCCCGTGACGTGCCCGCCGCACCTGCGCTGCAGACCGCGGTTCTCGCGGGCGGTTGCTTCTGGGGCATGGAAGCGGTGTTCGAGGGCGTGAAGGGCGTCCGCGACGTGATCAGCGGCTATGCCGGCGGCACTCGCGACACGGCGACCTACGCTCAGGTCTCCACCGAGCGTACCCGTCATGCCGAGGCGATCCGGATCACCTATGACCCGCGCGTGGTCAGCTACGGCACGCTGCTGCGCATCTATTTCTCGGTCGCGCACGACCCCACGCAGGTGAACGGCCAGCATCCGGACAGCGGGCCGAGCTACCGTTCCGCGATCTTCCCGCAGACGCCGCAGCAGCAGCTGGTCGCCGAACGATATGTGGTGCAGCTCGGCCGGACGCGCGCCTTCGGCAAGCCGATCGCCACGCGGATCGAGCGCGGCGCCTTCTACCCGGCGGAGGCGTACCACCAGGATTTCGCCCGGCGGAACCCGACCCACGGCTACATCGTCACGTGGGACAAGCCGAAGATCGCGGCGTTCCGCGCGGCGTATCCGGCACTCGCAAAGTAACCGTCTTCCCGGCCTGCGCCGGGGTGGCGGGTGTCAGATCAGCGCCAGCGCACTCAGCCGGTTGAGCAGCTCGGCCGGCATCTCGCTGAGGCCCGCCGCGCCCCCGCCCAGGTCGGGCGGCGCGTCGTCCTTCTCCAGGTAGCGCCAGCCCTGGTGGGCGCGCTTGCGGCGCGGCTCCACCACGATCAGCTCGGGCGCCAGGCGAATCGCGATGCGCCCGCCCTCCACCTCCCCGAAGCCGATGATGGGGGAGCGTGCGACCAGCTGGTGCTTGATGATCCAGTAAAGCGATCCCGCGCCCGCCACTTCCGCGTGCCGTTTGGGGAGGAAGCGGGTGGTCAGCAGCAGCCCGCTCCCTTCCGCCGCGCGCAGCCGCGCACGTTCCTGGAGCGAGGGGAGGCTGTCGTGTCCAAACGCGACTTTGGTCAGGTGAAGCGTCACCTGTGGCATGTGGGCGCGCGGGTGGCGCGGTCAAGCCAGCCGGGACAGCGCCAGCGTCGCGAGGCCGAGGAAGGCGAGGTAGCCGATCGAGTCGGTGATCATCGTGACGAAGATGGAGGACGCGACTGCGGGGTCCTGGTCGAAGCGTTCAAGCGCGACTGGCACCAGCACGCCCGCGAACCCGGCGATGGTGATGTTGGCGAGCATCGCGCCGCCGATCACCACGCCCAGGATCGGACTGCCGTACCAGAGCGCAACGGCCGTCCCGATCAGCGCCGCGACCGTCGACCCGTTGAGCAGCGCGACCTGCATCTCCCGCAGGATCGAGCGCAGCGTGTTGGACTGGGTCAGCTGGTTGGTCGCGAGCGCGCGCACCGTGACCGCCATGGTCTGCGTCCCCGCGTTGCCGCCAACCCCGGCGACGATCGGGCCGAGCGCGGCGAGTGCGACCAGCCGCTCAATCGTCCCCTCGAACGTCGCGATGACGGTGGCGGCGATCAGCGCGGTGAACAGGTTCGCGATCAGCCAGCGCACTCGCGCCTTGTACGTATCGCGGATCGGCTCGTTGATGTCGCCTTCGCCCGCGCCCGAGAGCAGCAGCGCGTCCTCGCCCGCCTCCTCCTGGATGATGTGGACGACGTCGTCGACGGTGATCATGCCCACCAGCCGCCCGCTCGCGTCGACGACCGCGGCGGAGATCAGCGCGTACTTTTGAAACCGGAGCGCAACTTCCTCCTGGTCCATGTCGACCGGGATCAGCGTCTGCTCCCGCTTCATGACGTCGCTGATCGCGATGCCGCGCGGCGTGCGCAGCACCCACGACAATGCGACCGATCCGACCGGCTTGTGCCGGCCGTCGACCACGAAGATCTCCCAGAAATCGGTGGTGAGATCCTCGTTGCCGCGCAGATAGTCGAGCACGTCGCCGACGCTCCAGTGCTCTGGCACCGCGATCAGCTCGCGCTGCATCAGTCGCCCGGCCGAGTCCTCGGGATAGGCGAGCGCTTCCTCGATCGCGGCGCGATCGTCCGGCTCCATCGCGCGCAGGACCTCGCGCTGGTCCTCGACATCCAGGTCCTGGATGATCGCCACCGCATCGTCGGTGTCGAGCTCGGCGGCGATGTCTGCGACCTCGTGCGGCTCCAGCGCGTCGATCAGCTCCTCGCGGACCCAGTCGTTCAGCTCCGCGAAGACGTCGGCGTCGAGGAGGTCATGGACCGCGTGGGCGAGGCCGGCGCGCTGATCGGCCGGGACCAGCTCGAACAGGTCGGCGATGTCGGCCGGGTGGAGCGGCTCGACCAGCGCCCGCGCCCGCTCCGGATCACCCTCCTCCACCGCGTCCAGCACCGCACGGACGAAGCCCGGCTTGAGGCGGTCGTCCTCGTCCAGCTCGCTGGTCTCGGCGGCGGTCGGCGCGTCGGGAAGCTCGGTCTCGCTCATCTGCCGCCTCCCGTTCGCAGTCGCAGCACCCTCTGCCGCAGTTTGTCCGGCATTTGCAACCGCGCGCACCCGACCCTAGGTGACCGCCTTCCGATCAACAGGAGCACGCTGACGTGGCTGACACCTTCACGACCCTCAACCTGACGCTTCAGAGCGGGGAGGAGACCGGCGACGTCGTTATCCGCCTGCGCCCGGACCTCGCCCCCAACCATGTCGAGCGCATCGCGACGCTGGCCAACGAGGGATTCTACGACGGCGTGGTGTTTCACCGCGTGATCGACGGCTTCATGGCCCAGGGCGGCGACCCGACCGGGCGCGGCACCGGCGGCTCCAAGCTTCCCGACCTCAAGGCCGAGTTCAACGCCGAGCCGCACGTACGCGGCGTTTGCTCCATGGCGCGGACGATGAGCCCGGACACCGCCAACAGCCAGTTCTTCATCTGCCTGGACGACGCGACCTTCCTCGACCGGCAATACACGGTCTGGGGTGAGGTGACGTCGGGGATGGAGCACGTCGACGCGCTGCCCAAGGGCGAGCCGCCGCGTCAGCCGGGCAAGATCGTCAGCGCGCGGGCGGAGTAACGCCCGGCCTCACGCGCTCGCGACCGACTCCACCAGCCAGTCGTGGAACAGGCGGACGGGACGGGTCGCGAGCGCGCGAGGACGACACACGAACCAGTAGCTGTAGTCGCTGTCGACGGCGATATCGAACAGGTGGACGATGCGATCGTCGTTGGCCGATTCGAAATGCGTTTCCAGCATAAAGGCGACACCCAGGCCCTGCGCCGCCGCCTCCAGCATCAGCGAGCCTGAGTCGAAGTGGTCGATCGCCAGCGGCTCCAGGTTCGGCAGCCCGGCCGCCGCCTTCCACTGGGTAAAGGTTTCCGGCATGTCGCGGTGCAGCAGCACCGTCTCACCGGCGAGCTGCGCCGGGTCGGTGATCGGGTCGGCTCCCTCCACCAGCGTGCGCGCGCCGATGACGTAGACGCGGTTGCGATCGAGCCGGCGCGCGTAGAGGGCCGGATCGATCTCCCGCGCGAGCACGATCGCGACGTCGAGCCCGTCGCCGAGGCGGCTGGTGCTGTGGCCGCCGGTGTCGACGTCGAGGTGAAGGTGCGGATGCCGCTTCTTGAGCTCACCCAGCCGCGGCAGCAGCCGCTGTGTCGCGAACAGCGGCAGTACCCCGAGTCGCAGGCGGAGCAGCTCCACACCGCTGGTCATCGCCTCTACCGTGTCGCTCATCGCGTCGAGCGCGGGCGCGATGCCGGCGAGCAACCGCTCGCCGTCGCTGTTCAGCCGTAACGCCTGGTGCCGGCGCTCAAACAGCGACTTGCCGATGAAGCGTTCCAGCGCCTGGACGCGGCGGCTGAGCGCGGGCGACGAGAGCGCAAGCTCCTCCGCGGCTGCCTTGATCGAGCCAAGCCGCGCGACGTGGACGAACGCCTCGATCGCAGTGAGGGGTGGTAGCCGGCGCACGGGCTTGATAGTGCGCCGCAACAAACGAGATTGTCAAAAGCGGACGCTGGGAGCGTTACCAGTTGCAGCGAATGCAACCAACCTAGATCATTTCGCACTTGCACAAAAAGTCGCTGCAGCGCACTTAAAGCGTGCCTTTCAGGCATCCTCTCCTAAAACTTTCCAGGGCCGGTCCGAAAGGATCGGCCTTTTTTCTTGCCGTTCCGTTAAGCGGGCAGCCCCTCGCGCGGAGGGAACCCGCTCCCTATCTCCCGCGCTTCGTGCCCAATCGGCAAGGGAGCAAGCGGGTGGCTGAAGCGGACGTCGCGGTCAGGAAGTTGCAGGTCGCCAACGCGCGGCCGGAGGATAGCGGGCGCGGGCTCGCCCATATTCCCCGTTCCATGATGGCGGCGCTCGGCATTGCGCAGGGCGACGTAATCGAGATCGTCGGCAAGCGCACCACCCCTGCGACCGCGGTCCTACCCTATGCGGAGGACGAAGGACTGGAGATCCTGCGGATCGACGGCCTCCAGCGTGCCAACGCCGGGGTCGGCTCCGGCGACTTCGTGGAGGTACGCAAGGGCGAGTCGAAGCCGGCGAGTCGCGTCGTCTTCGCGCCCGCCGCAAAGAACGTGCGGTTGCAGGGGCAGCCCGCCGCGCTCCAGCGCAGTTTCGCGGGGCGCCCGATCACGGCCGGGGACACGGTCGCGACCGTCGGGCAGCAGCGCGTCGCTGGCGGCGACCTGCCACCCAACATCGCGCGGATGCTGAACGCGCCGGCCTATGCGCTGCAGGAAATCCGCATGGCGGTGGTGTCGACGACGCCCAAGGGCGTGGTCCACATCGACGAGAATACGGAGATCGAGCTTCGCGCCGATTACGAGGAGCCTAAGGAGTCGCGCCGGGCCGACGTCACCTACGACGACATCGGCGGCATGGCGGGCACCATCGACCAGCTGCGCGAGATGGTCGAGCTGCCGCTGCGCTACCCCGAGCTGTTCCAGCGACTCGGCGTCGACCCGCCCAAGGGCGTGCTGCTCCACGGTCCGCCCGGCACCGGCAAGACGCGCCTCGCGCGCGCGGTCGCGAACGAGAGCGACGCCGCCTTCTTCCTCATCAACGGACCGGAGATCATGGGCTCCGCGTACGGTGAATCGGAGAAGCGGCTGCGCGAGGTGTTCGAGGAGGCGAACGCGAGCGCGCCCTCCATCGTCTTCATCGACGAGATCGATTCGATCGCGCCCAAGCGCGGGCAGGTGTCGGGCGAGGCGGAGAAACGGCTGGTTGCGCAGCTGCTCACGTTGATGGATGGGCTGGAGGCGCGCGCCAACGTCGTCATCATTGCCGCCACCAACCGGCCGGAGGCGATCGACGAGGCGCTGCGTCGCCCGGGCCGGTTCGACCGCGAGATCGTGGTCGGCGTCCCCGACGAGCGGGGTCGGCGCGAGATCCTGGGCATTCACACCCGCGGCATGCCGCTCGACGGCGGGGTCGATCTGCGCGAGCTGGCCCGCACCACCTACGGCTTCGTCGGTGCCGACATGGCGGCGCTGGTCCGGGAGGCCGCGATCGAGGCGGTGCGCCGGATCATGCCGCGCCTGAATCTGGAGGAGCGCTCGATTCCCGCCGACGTGCTCGACACGCTGTCGGTCACCCGCGACGACTTCCTTGAGGCGCTGAAACGCGTCCAGCCGTCGGCGATGCGCGAAGTGATGGTGCAGGCGCCGACCGTCCGCTGGGAGGATGTCGGCGGGCTCGACGATGCGCAGAATCGGATGAAGGAAGGCGTCGAGCTGCCGCTCAAGGACCCGGACGCATTCCGGCGCCTCGGCATCCGCCCGGCCAAGGGCTTCCTGCTCTACGGTCCGCCGGGCACCGGCAAGACGCTGCTGGCGAAAGCAGTCGCGCGCGAGGCGGAGGCGAACTTCATCGCCACCAAGTCGAGCGACCTTCTCTCCAAATGGTACGGCGAGAGCGAGCAGCAGATCGCCCGCCTGTTCGCCCGCGCGCGTCAGGTTGCGCCCTGCGTGATCTTCATCGACGAGCTCGATTCGCTGGTGCCCGCGCGCGGCGGCGGGCTGGGCGAGCCGCAGGTGACGGAGCGGGTGGTCAACACGATCCTGGCCGAGATGGACGGGCTGGAGGAGCTGCAGTCGGTGGTGGTGATCGGGGCGACCAACCGCCCCAACCTGATCGACCCGGCGCTGCTCCGCCCCGGCCGCTTCGACGAGCTGATCTACGTCGGCGTGCCTGATCAGGCCGGGCGGCGGCGGATCCTGGGCATCCAGACCCAGAAGATGCCGCTCGACGCCGATGTCGACCTCGACCGGGTCGCCGCGCAGACCGAACGGTTCACGGGTGCCGACCTGGAAGACGTGGTTCGCCGCGCCGGCCTGATCGCGCTGCGCACCAACCTGGGCGCGGCGAGCGTCACCATGGCCAACTTCGAGGCGGCGCTCGACGACTCACGCGCCTCCGTCTCGGCCGAGATGGAGGAGGAGTACCGGGCGATGTCGGCGCGGCTGAAGCAGGACGCGGTGTCGATCCAGCCGATCGGCTTCATCGCGCCCGGCTCGCTCAAGGGTCGCGGGCCGAAGGGCGAAGACTGAGGAGCGCGTAGACGAGCAGCACGAGGAGCGCAGCCGCCGCGGTCAAATACGGCAGCGGCTGCGCCATCCCGTAGAGCGCCACGCCGATCGACGGGCCGAGCACGAAGGAGGCGCCGTTGACCGAGGTGATCTTGCCCGCGACCGACCCTTGCGCCGCCTGCCCCACCGCAAGCGACGCGCCGGCGGTGTAGCCCGGCCGCACGAAGCCGAAGCCCATCGCGGAGAGCGCATAGGCGGTCGCGATCCCGTACAGGCTGTCGGCGAGCGCGATCGCCGCGCAACCGACGGCGGCGAGCACCAGGCCGACGATCGTCAGTGTCCGTGGGCGTAGGTCGAGCAGCGGGATCAGTCCCCATTGCACCAGCAGCGCTGCGCCAGCCCCCATCATCAGCACGAGCCCCGTCGGCTCCAGCGCAGCGGCCGGCGCGAGTGCCAGCCGGTCGATGATGAGAAAGCCGATCGCCTGCCCCGTCATCGCCTGTGCGTGCCCCATGACCAGCCCGATCAGCACCCAGGCGCGGATCCGCTGGTCGAGAAAAGTCACTGTCTCGCCGCGCTCGGCGGTCGCGGCCGTCACGCTGGCGCCGCTCGACTGCCCACCGATCGAGGGATAGGCGCTCACGGCACCCTGCCCGGGCGCCGCCGCGGCCGGGTTGTGCAGCATCCGCGCGACGAGCAACAGCACCACCGCGCCGAGCACCAGCGCGAAAAAGGCGGGGCCGGACAGGCCGACGTTGATCCGGCCGACATGCCCGACCACCAGATAGGGCGCGAGCGCCGGCCCCAGGATCGTGCCAAGGCCGAAGGCGGAGGCAAGCAGCGCCAGCGCGCGCGTCCGCTCCTCCCGGCTGGTCCGCCCGGCGACGATCGCCTGCACCGCCGGCGGCGCGGCCGCACCGAAGCTGCCGTAGATCATCCGTGCCACCACGAACGCGCCGAACGCCGCCGCCCCGCTCAGCCAGCCGTTGATCCCGGCCAGCAGGAACAGGCCGCAGCCGAGCTGCGACAGCGTGAACCCCGCCATGCCGAGCAGCACCATGCGGCGGTGACCGTAGCGCTCCGACCGGTTGGCCCAGAACGGTGCCGCGATCACCCACATCAAAGCGCTGACGGAGAAGGCGGCGGCGACCGCCGCGTCGGCGACCCCGAGCGAGCGCCCGAGCGCGGGCAGCACGCTCTGCAGCGCGGTGTTCCCGGCGGCGATCGTCAGCATGACGACGAACATCAGCGTGAAGGTGCGATCGGGCCGAGCCATGCCGCGCCGACCCTGCCGTACCGTCGGCCGCCGACGCAACCTTTCGCCCGATCCGCGCGCTTGGTTCGGCAGCGATGCTTGCAACTTGGCGGCAAAGTTGCGACGCACCGGCGCTTATCGCGTTGAGAGAGCAAGGACCTTCATGAACAGTTCGGCCACCACCGCTGCCGGATCACGCAAGCGCAGCCGCCGGTCGACCCAATGGGGCATGTTCTTTCGCGGTTTTCTGAAGCACCCGGTGATGGTCGGCTCGGTCATCCCGTCCTCCGACCGGCTGATCGGCAAGATGCTGGGACGCGTCGACTGGGCCGACACGAAGCTGTTCGTCGAATACGGTCCAGGTGTCGGCACCTTCTGCAATCCGATCCTCGAGCGGATGGCACCGGACGCGCAGCTGATCGCGATCGACACCAATCCTGACTTCGTCGCCTACCTTCAGGACGGCATCCGCGATTCGCGCTTCTCCGCCGTCCATGGATCGGCTGCGGACGTCGCGGCGATCGTCGCCGCGCACGGGCACGAGGCGGCCGACTTCGTGCTATCGGGCCTGCCCTTCTCGACCCTGCCGCCGGGCGTCGGCGCGGAGATCGCGGCGGCGACCCATGCGGTGCTGCGCCCCGGTGGCGCATTCCTGGTGTATCAGTTCAGCCCCAAGGTCCGCGATTTCCTCACCCCGCATTTCGAGCGGATCGACCACGACATGGAATGGTGGAACGTGCCGCCGGCCCAGCTCTACTGGGCATGGAAGGACTAGGGTCATCCCCTATCTTAACGCGGTCGGGACCGCGGTTCCGGACCACGACATCCACCAGCCATTCATCGGCTGGGCGCGCGCGCAGCTTGGCCCCCGCGAGCAGCCGGTGTTCGACCGGATGGCGGCCCGCGCCGGTATCGCGCATCGCTGGTCGGTGCTGCCGCGCCTCGCCGACGGCGGCTCACCGGTCGACGCCGGCGGATTCTACGCCACGGCACCGTACCCGGGCACGGCCGCGCGGATGGCGCTCTACGCGCAGGCGGCACCGGATCTCGCAGAGGCGGCGATCCGCGCACTTGAGGAACAGGTGGTGCTGGACGGCGTGACGCACCTGGTCACCGCCAGCTGCACGGGCTTCGTCGCGCCTGGTATCGACCAGATCATCGCGCGGCGCTTGGGCCTTGCGCCTGATGTTGAGCGGCTGCTGGTCGGCTTCATGGGTTGCTACGCCGCGGTGGCGGCGCTGCGCAGCGCGTACCACATCGTGCGGTCGCAGCCGGACGCGCGAGTGCTGGTCGTCTGCGTCGAGCTGTCGACCCTTCACCTTCAGGCGGCGACCACGCTGGAGCCGCTGCTTGCGATGCTGCAGTTCGGCGACGGCGCGGCAGCGGGGCTGGTGACCGCCGAGGCCGGCGGCTTCGCGATCGAGGCACCGTTCGCCGCCGCGCTGCCGGACAGCGGCGAGCTGATCCGCTGGGACATCACGGACCAGGGCTTCGCGATGCACCTGTCCGGCGCCGTCCCGGCCCGGATCGCGGCAGCGCTCGCGGACGACACCCTGATCACGCGCGTGACGGGCAGGGAAGCGATCGACGCCTGGGCGGTGCACGCCGGCGGTCGATCGATTTTGGATGCGGTGGAGAGCGCCCTTGCGCTGCCCCGGTCCGCACTCGCCGCATCGCGTGCGGTGCTGGAGGCGAAGGGCAACATGTCGTCCGCCACGCTGATGTTCGTGCTGGCCGATCTGCTGAAGCGGCCGGCGGCGCGCGGCGTCGCGCTCGCCTTTGGTCCCGGGCTCGCGGCCGAGGGTTTCCGGTTTCGGTCGGCGGCATGACCCTTCGCCACCGTGTCCAGGCCGAGGAGCGGATGGATGCGGAGGATTTGCCGCCGGACGTGCTCGCCGCCGTCCTGAGCGACCTGGCGCAGGTCAACCGCGTGACGCTGGCGGCGCGACCGACGCTCACCTTCCTCGCGCGCGCCTTGTCGGGGCGGACCAGCGTCCGCCTGCTCGATGTCGGCTTCGGCGACGGCGACCTGCTTCGCCGCATTGCCCGCTGGACGGCGAAGCGCGGGATCGCGGCCGAGCTGATTGGGATCGACCTCAACCCCAACAGCGCACCCGCCGCCCGCGCCCACACGCCACCCGGACTGCCGATCGAGTACCGCACCGGCGACTATGCCGCCCTCGCCGGCGAGCCGTGGGACATCGTCGTCTCCAGCCTGGTCGCGCACCACATGAGCCACGCCGAGCTCGTCACCTTTCTGCGGTTCATGGAGGCGCATGCCCGCGTCGGCTGGCACGTCAACGACCTCCACCGGCATCGGTTCGCGTACCTCGGCTACCCGTTGCTCGCGCGCGTGTGGCACTGGCACGAGATCGTACGCCATGACGGCACCCTGTCGATCGCACGCAGCTATCGCCCGGCCGAGTGGCCGCCGATCCTGGCGGAGGCGAGGGTGAGCGACGCCCGCGTCTACCGCGCCTTTCCGTTCCGGCTATGCGTCGAGCGGCTGCGCTGATCCTGGGCGGCGGGCCGGCGGGCAGCGCCGCCGCGATCGCGCTGGCGCAGGCCGGCGTGCGCGGGACGGTGATCGAGCGCACGCGCGAGACCGGCGACGCGCTGTGCGGCGGGTTCCTCAGCTGGCGGACACTCCGGACGCTCGAGCGACTCGGGATCGCGGCCGAAGCGCTCAACCGTGAGGCGATCACCCGCGTCCGCCTGTTCGGCGGCGGGCGGGTGTCGGAGGCGCCGCTGCCCGCGCCCGCCCGCGCCGTCTCGCGACGACGCCTCGACACGCTGCTGCTCGACCGCGCGCTGGCGCTTGGCGCAGGCGTGGAGCGCGGCATCGCGATTCGACGGGTCGAGGGCAACGCCGCGATCACCGGGGATGGCGGCGCCCTGACCGGCGATGCGGTGCTGCTCGCGACCGGCAAGCACGACGTGCGCGGCCTCCCCCGCCCGAGCGTCGCCACCGATCCGGCGATCGGGCTGCGCATCCGTCTGACCCGCACACCGGCACTCGACCGGCTCGTCGGAGACGCGATCGAGCTGCACCTGTTCCATGGCGGCTATGCCGGGCTGGTACGGCAGGAGGACGGCAGCGCCAACCTCTGCCTCGCGGTGCGCCGCTCGCGCCTGCAGGCGGCGGGTAGCCCTGCGCTCCTGCTACGGGAACTCGCGCGTGATCACCCCGCGCTCGGCGAGCGGATGGAGTCGCTGACCGGCGCTGCCGCGATCGATGCGGTTGCCAACGTGCCCTACGGCTGGCGCGCGACGGCGTCCGTACCCGGCGTGTACCGGATCGGCGACCAGGCTGGCGTCATTCCGTCGCTCGCCGGCGAGGGGATGGGGATCGCGCTCGCGAGCGGGATGGCGGCCGCGCAGGCGGTGCTTGCCGGTGAGCCGCCCGCGCGCTTCCAGCCGGCCTTCGCCCGCCGCCTGCGCCGCCCGGTCGGCGTCGCAGCCCTGCTGTGGCGCGTCGCGGAGCGACCGGGCGGCGCACGGGTGATGTCCCTGCTCGCCGGGTCCGCCACGCTCACCGACCTCGCCGCGCGGCTGACGCGGATCGGGCGTTGATCTCCGCCCCTGCCCACCACACATTCGCGTCATGGATCACATCACCCTTTCCGAGCGCGAGTGGCGCGAGAAGCTGACCCCCGAGCAGTTCCACGTCCTGCGCCAGGCCGGCACCGAGCGGCCGTTCGCGGGCGCCTACGACAACAACAAGGCGGACGGCGTGTATCATTGCGCCGGGTGCGACCTCGACCTGTTCGACAGCATCGACAAGTTCGATTCCGGCTCCGGCTGGCCGAGCTTCACCCAGCCGGCGGGCGAGGACCGGATCAGCGAGCACCGCGACGTCAGCCACGGCATGACCCGGATCGAGGTACGCTGCGCGCGGTGCGATGGCCATCAGGGCCACGTCTTTCCGGACGGCCCGCCACCGACCGGCCTGCGCTACTGCATCAACTCGGTCGCGCTCGACTTCCACCCACGCGAGGGCTGACGGGAACGCTTGTTCACGGATTGCTAACCATCTAGTCGCTTGAGACGACTGCGATGGCGAGCCGTTCCCGAACCAAGTCCGCACCCCCTGCGCGGTGGAAGACAGTGCTCAAGTGGCTGTTCGGGCTCGGCCTGGGCGCCGCGCTCCTTGGGCTGCTCGCGCTCGTGATCGCGGTCTACACCGCGCGTGCTTCGCTTCCGAGCTTCGATGAGCTGAAATCGTCGCCGAACGGCCAGATGATCCGCGTCCACGCCGCCGACGGCACGGTGATCGTGTCGCTCGGCCCGAGCTACGGCGAATGGATCCGCTACCGCGACATCCCGCCCGTCATGCGCGACGCCATGATCGCGGTGGAGGACCGCCGCTTTCGCAGCCACATCGGCGTCGATCCGATCGGGGTCGCCCGCGGCATCCAGGTCAGCCTGGAGCGGAAGCGCCGGGTCGCGGGCGTGTCCACGATCACGCAGCAGCTGGCGCGCAACGTCTTCCTCTCGTCCAGCCGCTCCTACGGTCGCAAGGTGCGCGAGGGCATCCTGGCGCTGGCGCTCGAGCGCAAGTTCACCAAGGACCAGATCCTCGAGCTCTACCTGAACAAGGCCTATTTCGGTGGCGGTGCCTACGGCATCGACGCGGCCAGCCGCCGCTTCTTCGCGCATGCCGCCACCTCGCTCAGCACGTCGGAGGCGGCGATCATCGCCGGGCTGGTGAAGGCGCCGAGCAACTATTCGCCGACCGCCGACGCCGACGCCGCGGTGGAGCGCGGGCGCGTGGTGCTACGGCTCATGCAGCAGCAGGGCGTTCCGGCCGCGATGGGCGTGGACGAAGCCGACGTGCAGGCGGTGAAGCTCGCGCCCGAGCCCTTGCGCAACTCGGTTCGCTACTTCACCGACTGGGCGCTGCCCCAGCTCGAGATGCTGATCGACGAGACGGTGGAGCCGATCGACGTCTGGACCACGCTCGACCTGTCGATGCAGCGCGCCGCGGACGAGGCGATCCGCGCCAATGCGCCGAGCGGCGCGCAGGGCGCGCTGGTCGCGCTTGATCGCGGCGGCGAGGTGCGCGCGATGGTCGGCGGCAAGGACTATGTCTCGTCGATCTACAATCGCGCGACCCAGGCGACGCGTCAGCCCGGGTCCGCGTTCAAGCTCTTCGTGTACCTCGCCGCGCTGGAGGCTGGGCACAAGCCCGACGACCAGGTCGTCGATGAGCCGGTAACGATCGAGGGCTGGAGCCCGCGCAACTCGTCGCGGCGCTTTTCCGGGTCGATCGACCTGCGCACCGCCTTCGCCTACTCGCTCAACACTATCGCGGCGAAGCTGGGGCTGGAGGTCGGCTTCTCCACCGTCGCCGACATGGCGCGACGCTTCGGGATCACCACCCCGATCAATACGCATCCGTCGATGGTGCTCGGCACCTCCGACGTGCGCCTCCTCGACATGACCCGCGCGTTCGCCAGCATCTCGCAGAAGGGGGTGGCGGTGACCCCGTACGGCATCACCCGCGTCACCGCGAACAACCAGGTCATTTACAACCACGAGGTCGATACCAGCCGCGTGCTGGTCGCTCCCTATGTCGCCGCCGGGATCACCGACCTGCTCCAGACCGCGGTCAACACCGGCAGCGCTAACGCCGCGCAGATCGGGCGCCCGACCGCGGGGAAGACCGGCACCACCACCTCCAACAAGGACGGCTGGTTCCTCGGCTTCTCCAGCGGGCTGACCACCGGCGTCTGGATGGGGCGCGACGACGCTCGCACCGTACCGGGGCTGCAGGGCGGCACCGCACCGGCACGTGCCTTTGCAAGCTTCATGCGCCGCGCGGTCGCCAGCCGGCCGGTCGAGCAGTTCGAGACGGAGGTGACGCTCCCCGAATGGCAGCTCGAGCCGGACGAGGAGAGCTACTACGGCGAGCCGGACAACGGCGTGTTCGTCGATGCGGACGGCAACCCCGTCGAGCAGGTGCCGGAACAGCCGCGCGCGGCCGAGCAGGAGGAGCCGCGCGAGCAAGACGAAGCGCCGCCGCCCGATGACGAACCGCAGCTCGACCAGGAATTTATCGACCGGGTGACCGGCCGCACGCCGCCGCGGGTCACGGTGTCGCCGATCCGCCAGCCCCCGGGTGTTCGCGACTTCGGGCGCACGCCGCCCGAGCGACCACTAGCGCGCGATCAGGACGTCCGCCCGAACCAGTGAAGCGTGGCACCGTCGCTGCGCAGCCAGCGGCGGGCGGCATCCGCATCGCCCTCGTAGAGCTCGGCCACCAGCGCGTGGAAGCGCGGCGAGTGGTTCATGTGGACGCGGTGGGCGACCTCGTGCGCGACGGTCGCACGGCGAACGTGGCGGGGGGCGAGGATCAGTCGCCAGCTGTAGCGGATCCCGCCCGACGACGAGCAGCTGCCCCACCGGCTCCTGGTGTCGCCGACCCCGACCTTGCTGACCGTGACGCCGGCGCGCGCGGCATACTCCGCCGTCTCCGCCGAGAGCAGGCGCAGCGCCTCGCGCCGCAGCCAGCGCTCGACCCGGCCCGCGAACCCCTCGGGGTCACCGCCGACCACCAAAGTGTCGCCGTCGCATACGGGCGTCCGCGCCGCGCCTGTGCGCCACACCAGCGTCAGCGGCTCACCCGCGACCGGCACCACTGCACCCGGCACGAACGGTCGCGCCTCCGGCAATCGCGCGCGCTGGGCCGCGATCCACGCCTGATGCCCGTCGGCCCAGGCGAGCGCGTCGGCGAGCTTCGCGCGCCTGGGCAGCACCAGCCGCACCCGCCCGCTCGCCGGATCGACCGCCAGCTTCATGCGGCGCGCCCGCGGGCTGCGCACCACGTCGAAGGGCTGGGTGCTCACAGGTCGCGGTCGACGATGTGGTGCTCCAGGTCGCCGGCATCGTCCTCGCTGACCGTCCAGCCCCGCGTCGACTGGCCGGCGGCGTGCACCGCGTCGCGGTCACCCGACACCAGATAATGCCAGGCGGGGAGCGGCTTGCCCTCGTCCAGCAGGCGATAGGCGCAGGTCGAGGGCAGCCACTCGAGCGTCCGCACCAGCCTGGGTGTCAGCCGCACGCATTCGGCGACATAGGCGTGGCGGTGGCGGTAGTCGGCGCACTGCGCCTGGCGCCGGTCGAGCAGACGGCAGGCGACGTTGGTCGCGAGCAGCTCGCCTGTTTCCTCGTCCTCCAGCTTGTGGAGGCAGCACTTGCCGCAGCCGTCGCACAGCGCCTCCCACTGCGCGCGGTCCATGCGGTCGAGGCTGACGGTTTCCCAGAAACGGTCGTCGGTCACGTGATCCAGCGTTCGAGCTCGTCGGCGACCTTCTCCGGCCCCGCTTCCGTCGGCAGCAGCGCCATTGGCTGGCCGTCCGGACTCATCAGATAGGCTTGGCGGCTGTGGTCCATCAAGTAGCTGCCGCTTGCGCCCGGCTTCTGCTTGGCGAAGTAGACGCCGTACTTCTTGGCCACCTGCGTGATCGCGGCCAGCGGGCCGGTCAGCCCGACCATGCGCGGGTGGAAGTTCGCGACGAACTCCTTTACGACTACAGGCGTGTCGCGCTCCGGATCGATCGACACGAAGATCGGGACCGCCTTGGCCGCCTTGGCCGCGTCGCGCTGCTCCAGCGCCTTCAGGCCCGCGCCGATCGTCTGGACGTCGGTCGGACACACATCGGGGCAGAAGGTGTAGCCGAAGTACATGATGCGGTAGCGGCCGGCGAAGTCGCGCTCGCTTGTCGGTCGCCCATCCTGGTTGATCAGCGTGAAGGGCCCGCCGATCCGCGCGCCGGCGAGCGGCGGCTGGGTCGGGGCGGCGCTCTGCCCGCCGCATCCGGCGAGCAGCAGCGCGGCGAGCAGGCCGGCGGGAATGACTCTGTTCATGGCGGCGCCAGCCATGATCTGATAGGCGCGGCCGCGCAAGCTCACCGCCACAGGGTTCCCCGATGCGTCACCTTCTCCGCTTCTCCGTTCTCGCCCTGCTGGTCGCCGCTCCTGCCGCACTGCCGGCGCAGCGCATGTCGGACAGTTATGAGTTCCTGAAGGCGGTGCGCGATGCCGACGGCACCAAGGTGACGCAGATCCTGGACAAGCCCGGCTCCACCATCGTCAACACCAAGGACAGCGGCTCGGGCGAGACCGCGCTCCACATAGTGACGAAGCGCAGCGACGCGACCTATGTCCGCTTCCTGCTGTCGCGCGGGGCCAATCCGAACGTGCAGGATCAGCAGGGCAACACCCCGTTGCTGCTGGCGGTCGGCAACAATTGCGGCGAGTGCATCGACGCGCTCACCGCCAAGCGCGCGAACGTCAATTTGGGCAATTCGGCCGGCGAGACACCGCTGATCCGCGCGGTGCAGCTGCGCAACCTGGACCTGGCGCGCACGCTGCTGACGGCCGGCGCCAACCCCGACCAGGCCGACGTGCTCGCCGGCATGTCGGCGCGCGACTATGCCCGCCGCGACGCGCGTTCGCCGGCGTTGGTCAAGCTGCTGGAGGAGGCGCCCAAGGCGACCACGCGGGCGGTGTCGGGGCCGCGACTGCGGTAAGTCGCGCGGGCGGCTACCGGTCCGCCAGCGAGTCCGGGTCGACCAGCCCGATCAGCCGCCGTGCCGCGCGCCTGGCGAGCGCCACCGTGCAGCGCCGCCGCGCCGGCGCCGGCATCGCGACCACCGCCGCCTCCCGCACGATCGCCGCATCGTAGCGATCGGCGACGATCACGCCGGCACGCTCGGGCAGGAACGCCGCGCCCTCGAGCGGCGACGCGTCGAACCCGGCCGGCACCGCCCAGAAGAAGCGGTCGCAGTGCGCGAGGTAGTCGGTCCACTTGGCATCGCCGAGTAGGTCGGCGCGCGACACCTTGATCTCCACGATCACCAGCTCGCCCTTCGGCCCCACACCCATCAGGTCGGCACGGCGCCCACCGTCGAGCGTCACCTCCGCGATCGCGACGATGTCGTGGCGGAGCAGCAGCCGGCAGACGCCGCGCGCGACGTCGGCGGCGACGAGGGGAGGGGCGGCAAGCGTGGCCATCCCCGGCGTTTAGAACAGGTCGGGAACGATGGGAAGCGCAACCTCCTGTCGTCACCCCGAACTTGATCAGGTGTCCCGCTTGCCAAGCGGCCAGGCCGAAAGCGGGTTTCCGGCTCATGACCGCGGTGACGTTACGCCTCGAGGGCCGTCAACAGCTTGCCCACCGTGTTCCAGTTCCGCGCGGTGTTCGCGCGCGCGAACCGCTTCTTGCCCATGAGCGCCGGCAGCGTCGATCCGTTCGGACCCGCCGCCGCGCGATCCTTCAGGTCGACGAACAGCTCGCGCCCGTCGACGGCGATCTCCTCCGGCCCGACGTGCTCGGCGCGCAGCACCGCGAGCCATTCGTCCGGCACGGGATCGCGATGGAAGTGGACGAACAGGTGGTTGGGCGCGGTCGCCGCCTGGTGAGGGAACGGATTGGCCGCGATCGTGCGGCGCAGGTCATCGGCGCTGCGCAGGTGATACTCGGTGACCAGCCCCAGCCGCGCCACCGACTCGCGCTCCAGCAGCGCCTCAACCACAGCGGCATCGCCTTCCTCGCTCTCGAAGATCAGGTTCCCCGACGCGAGCAGCGTTCGCACCTCCGTGAAGCCCAGGTCGCGCGCGAACGCCGCCAGGTCGCTCATCAGCAGCTTGCGTCCGCCGACGTTGACGCCGCGGAGCAGCGCCGCCCACCTCATTCGGCGCGCAAGGGGCGGGCGAGCAGTCGCTCCACGACCGCCGCCGCCGCCGCGCCGCCGAGCAGGTCGCAGACCGCCGCGACGACCGGCATGTCGACGTTCGCCGCCGCTGCGGCCTCGCGCAGCACCGGCGCGGTATGCGCGCCCTCCGCCACCGTCCGCCGATCCGCCATCAGCTCGGCCGCGGAGCGCCCTTGTCCAAGGCCGACGCCGAGCGAGAAGTTGCGCGAGCTGGTCGACGAGCAGGTAAGGACGAGGTCACCCAGCCCTGACAGCCCGGCCAGCGTCTCCGCCCGCGCACCGCGCGCAAGGCCGAAACGGGTCATCTCGGCGAAACCACGTGCGATCAGCGCGGCGCGCGCGTTCTGCCCGAGGCCTGCGCCCTCCACCACGCCACAGGCGATCGCGAGCACATTCTTGACCGCTCCGCCGATCTCCGCGCCGACCACGTCGTCGCTGGCGTAGGGGCGGAAGGCCGGGCTGGCGAGCCGCGCGGCAAGCCGGTCGCGCAAGCCAGGATCGGCGCAGGCGAGCGTCACCGCGGTCGGCTTGCCCGCGGCCACCTCATGCGCGAAGGTCGGGCCCGAGAGCACCGCGACCGGCGCTGAGGGCGCGACCGCGCGCGCGACTTCGCCCACCAGCAGCCGCGTGCCCGCCTCGATCCCCTTGGCGCACAGCACGAGCGGGGTCGCCCCGACCGGCGCGGCGGCAAGGACGGCGCGGACGTGCTGCGCGGGCGCGACCACCAGCAGAGCGTCGTGGTAGGCCAGGTCGGCGAGATCGCCGGTCGCGTGAATACTGTCGGACAGCGCCGCGCCCTTCAGGAAGGTCGTGTTCTCTCGCGCGTCGTTGATGGCGGCGACCACCTCCGGCTCGCGCGCCCACAGCGTCACCGGCTGCCCGCCGCGCGCCGCAACCTGGGCGAGTGCGGTGCCCCACGCGCCCCCACCGATCACGCCGATCCTCATGCCTTCACCCCCGCACCCCGAACCGGCTCCGCCACCGGATCAAGCGGCCAGCGCGGGCGGGCAACCGTGTCGAGCGGGTCGGTGTAGCCGGCTTGGAAGCGCTCCACGCCCGCCCAGGCGATCATCGCCGCGTTGTCGGTGCAGAGCCACAGCGGCGGCGCCACGAAGCGCAGTTGGTGCTCCGCGGCGAGCGCCTCCAGCCCGGCGCGCACCGCGCCGTTCGCCGCGACGCCACCCGCCACGACCAGCGCAGTTGCGACAGGTGCCGTCTTCAGCGCGCGCCTGGTGCGATCAATCAGGCAGTCGACCACCGCCTGCTGGAACGATGCGGCGAGATCGGCGGGGCTCGCTGTCCCGACCGCCCGCGCAACCGCGGCCTTCAGCCCGGCAAACGAGAAGTGCGGCTCGGCCGACCCGGTCAGCGGTCGAGGCAGCGGCACCGCCTGGGGATTGCCGTCGCGAGCGGCAGCCTCAACCGCGGGACCGCCGGGAAAGCCGAGGCCGAGCAGCTTCGCCGTCTTGTCGAACGCCTCGCCCGCGGCATCGTCGATCGTGGTCGCGAGCCGGCGATAGCGCGCGACCCCCTCCACCAGCAGCAGCTGGCAGTGTCCGCCCGACACGAGCAGCAGGAGGTAGGGAAAGGCGAGCGTCGGATCGGCCAGCCGCGGCGACAGCGCGTGTCCCTCCAGGTGATTGATCGCGAGCAGCGGCTTGGCGGCTGCGTGCGCCAGCGCCTTGCCGGTGACCAGGCCCACCATGACGCCACCGATCAGGCCGGGACCTGCCGTCGCGGCGACCGCGTCGACGTCGGCGAGGGTCATGTCGGCTTCGGCCAAGGCAGCCTGCACGAGCGGCCCCAGCACTTCCACATGGGCCCGCGCCGCGATCTCCGGCACCACCCCGCCGTAAGGTGCGTGCGCCGCCTCCTGCCCCGCCAGCTTGTGCGCCAGCACGCGCCGGTCGGCGGTGACGAGCGCCGCCGCAGTCTCGTCGCAGCTCGATTCCAGTCCCAGGATCACCATCGACCGCGTCGTAGCTTCTCGGCTGCGGCTTGTCGAAGGGCGACACCTTGGTAGAGGGGCGCGATGCTTCGTCTCGGCACTCGTGGTTCCCCGCTCGCGCTCGTGCAGGCCGGACTCGTGCGCGACGCGCTCATCGCGGCGCACGGCTGGACACGCGAGATGGTCGAGGTGGTGCCGATCCGCACAACCGGCGACCGGGTGCAGGATCGTCCGCTGGCGGAGATCGGCGGCAAGGCGCTGTGGACCAAGGAGCTCGATCGCGCACTGCTCGCACGCGAGATCGACCTTGCCGTTCACTCGATGAAGGATGTCGAGACGATCCGCCCGGACGACATCGTCATCGCCGCGACCCTGCCGCGTGCGGACGTGCGCGACCGGCTGGTCGGGGCGGAGTCGCTGGAGGCGCTGCCGCCCGGCGCGCGGATCGGCACCAGCAGCCCGCGCCGCGCGGCGCAGGTTCGCGCAATCCGCCCCGACCTTTGCCCCGTCACCTTTCGCGGCAACGTCGACACGCGGCTCGCCAAGCTCGCGGCGGGTGAGGTGGAGGCGACGCTGCTCGCCGCCGCCGGGCTGGAGCGGCTCGGTCGCCAAGACGTCGGGGTGCCGGTCTCGATTGCGGAGATGCTTCCGGCACCCGCGCAGGGCGCTGTCGGGATCGAGTGCCGGGCGGCCGACGAGCGAACCAGCGCCGTGCTCGCGGCCATCGACCATTTGCCAACCCACGCCTGCGTGCTTGCCGAGCGCGCGCTGCTCGCCGCGCTGGTCGCCGACTGCCACTCGCCGGTCGCGGCGCTCGCCCGGATCGAAGGCGGGATCCTTACCATCGACGCCGCGCTCTATGCCGCGGACGGCAGCGCGCACGTCGCCGCGCAGGAGAGCGGCGCCCCGACTGACCCGGCCGTCGCGCGGGTGCTCGCCGCCAAGCTGCTCGCTCTGGCGCCGCCGCCTATCCGGGCGTTGTTCGGCGGGTGAGCCGACCGCTCGGCGTGCTGCGGCCCGAGCCGGGCAACGCCGCGACCGCGGCGCGGATCGCGGGCCTGGGTCACCGAACGCTGCGACTACCCCTGTTCGCGGTCACGCCTGTCGCTTGGGAGGCACCAGATCCGGGCGACTTCGACGCACTGCTGCTCACCAGCGCCAACGCCGTGCGGCACGGCGGCGATCAGCTGGCAGGCCTACGGGCGCTGCCGGTCATCGCTGTCGGCGCGGCGACCGCGCGAGCGGCTCGGGACGCTGGTCTCACCGTCACGCAGATCGGCGAGGCCGGCGTCGCCGCGCTCAGGCTGCCGCCGCGCGTCCTCCATCTCGCCGGACGCGAGCATCACGCCGTACCTGAAGCCGACACCCGGATCGTCTATGACAGCGTGGCGCTCTCACCCGATTTATCCGGCCTTTCCGACGGCGTTGCGCTGGTTCACTCGCCGCGGGCGGGCGCGCGCCTGGCCAAGCTGGTGGCGGAACGACGCGGCATCGCGGTGGCCGCGATCAGCCCCGCCGCCGCGGCTGCTGCCGGCAGCGGGTGGCGCGCGATCGCGGTGGCCGACCGACCAGACGATGTAGCGACGATTGCGGCGGCGCTCACCCTCGCCGATTGACGGGCGCGCGGCGCGCGCGGATAACGCCCCGCATGACAGGCGATCCCCCGCCGGTGCCGACACCGCCGCCTTCCTTCGCGACCGCTCCTCGCCGATCACGCCGCTGGGCATGGCCGCTCGTCGCTTTCCTGCTCGGTGTCGCGACGGTCATCGTGCTGCTGCCCTACGTGCAGCGCTGGCGTGAATCGAAGGCCCCGGCGCCGGCGCCCGTCGCGGCGACGGCCGCCCAGCCGACGACGGTTACGGCCGGCGTGCCGCTGACGCTGGAGGGGTTAGCCGCGCGCGAGGCCGCACTCGACGCGCAGCTCCGCGCGATCGAAGGGCGGCTCGCGACCGCTGATGCGGGCTCGCGCACCGCGGCCGGCTACGCGACCCGGGCTGAGGGGCTGATGATCGCCTTCGCCGCGCGCCGCGCGCTCGATCGCGGGCTGGCGCTCGGCTATGTCGAGGGGCAGCTGCGCACCCGCTTCGGCGTCGACCAGCCGCAGGCGGTCGCGACCGTGATCGCGGCCGCCAACGCACCGCTTACCCGTGAAGATCTGCGGCTCGCGCTCGACACCATCGCGCCCGACCTGCAGTCATCGAGCAGGAACGCCGGCATCTGGCCCGCGCTTCGCCGCGAACTCTCCAACCTGGTCGTGCTGCGCAAGGAGACAACGCCGTCGCCCCGCGCCGCCGACCGGCTCGCCCGCGCCCGTCGCCTGCTTGATGCCGGCAATGTCGAGGCGGCACTCGCCGAAGTCGCGCGGATGCCCGGCGCCGGCGCGGCGACCAGCTGGATCGACGCCGCCAAGCGCTACAACGCCGCGCGCCGCGCGCTCGAACAGCTCGAACTCGCCGCGATCTCGGGCGGCGGTGCGATCCAGCCCGCCGCCCCCCCGGTCGCGGCAGCGGGTGCCAGCGCCGTCGCACCGCTTCCCGGCCTCTGAGGATATCACCCATGGCAGGCACCGCCCGCTTCGACTGGCAGGACCCGTTCGCGCTTGACGCGCAGCTGACCGACGAGGAGCGGATGGTGCGCGACGCCGCGCACGCCTACGCCCGCGAACGCCTGCTGCCGCGTGTCACCCGTGCCTTTCTGGACGAGCAGTTCGACCGTGCGATCATGCGCGAGATGGGAGAGCTAGGCCTGCTCGGCGCGACGATCCCTGCCGAGTACGGCGGCGCCGGCCTGGGCTATGTCGCCTATGGGCTCGTGGCGCGCGAGGTGGAGGCGGTCGACTCCGGCTATCGCTCGGCGATGAGCGTTCAGTCGAGCCTCGTCATGTTCCCTATCCACGCCTATGGCAGCGAGGAGCAGCGACGGAAGTACCTGCCCGGGCTCGCGAGCGGCGAGCTGGTCGGCTGCTTCGGCCTGACCGAGCCCGATGCCGGCTCCGATCCCGGCGGCATGCGCACCCGCGCGGAGCGGATCGATGGCGGCTACCGCCTGTCGGGCGCCAAGATGTGGATCACCAACGCCCCGATCGCGGACGTGTTCGTCGTCTGGGCGAAGTCGGACGCGCACGACGGCAAGATCCGCGGCTTCGTGCTGGAGCGGGGCATGGCCGGGCTCTCCACTCCGACGATCGAAGGCAAGCTGTCGCTCCGCGCCTCGGTCACGGGCGAGATCGTGATGGACGGGGTGGAGGTCGGCGAAGACGCGCTGCTGCCGAACGTCGAGGGGCTGAAGGGGCCGTTCGGCTGCCTCAACCGCGCGCGCTACGGCATCGCCTGGGGCACGATGGGCGCGGCCGAGTTCTGCCTGGAGGCGACACGGCGCTACACGCTCGACCGCCAGCAGTTTGGGGTCCCGCTCGCCTCCAAGCAGCTGGTTCAACTGAAGCTCGCCAACATGGAAACAGAGATCGCGCTCGGTCTGCAGGCGGCGCTGCGCTGCGGCCGGCTGTTCGACGAGGGCGCGCTGGCGCCGGAAGCCATCTCCATCATCAAGCGCAACAACTGCGGCAAGGCGCTCGACATCGCCCGGGTCGCGCGCGACATGCACGGCGGCAACGGCATCTCGGCGGAGTTCCACGTCATGCGCCACGCGATCAACCTGGAAACCGTCAACACTTATGAGGGCACGCACGACGTCCACGGCCTGATCCTCGGCCGCGCGATCACGGGGCTATCTGCCTTCTGACCAAGCCCGATCGCCAGCCGGTGCTGGAGGGCGCGCTGGTGCGCCTCCGTCCGTCGACGCGAGCCGACTGGGGCGCCCTGTTCACCGTAGCCGCCGACCCGCTGCTCTGGGCTGTACACCCGGCGCACGATCGCTGGCAGGAGCCCGTGTTCCGCGCCTACTTCGAGGCGGGTATCGCCAGCGGCGGCGCACTGACGATCATCGATCGGGCGGGCGACACCGTGATCGGGTCGTCGCGGTTCGACAACTGGAACGCGGACGCGGACGAAATCGAGATCGGCTGGACCTATCTCGCGCGCTCGCACTGGGGCGGGGCGTACAATCGGGAGGTCAAGCGGCTGATGCTCGACCACATCCTTCAGTACGTCGGCACGGTGGTCTTCACCGTCGGCGTCAACAACATCCGATCGCGCCGCGCGGTGGAGAAGATCGGCGGGCGGGTGCGGCCCGGCACGGTCGATCGGCTCATGGCCGGCGAACTGAAGCCGCACGTCATCTACGAGATACAGCGACCACGTACTCCCGCGTAGGCGGGAGTCCAGGATCACCTGCGCGTCACTTGCGGCCTTAGGCTCCCGCCGCTGCGGGAGCACAGTTCGCTACAGCCGGCCGATCAGCGCCTGCGCGGCTGCTGGATTGCGCACCTTGGCGCCGCTGATGAAGAACATAAAGGTGTCGCGCGGTACGGCGGCGGCGTCACGCGAGACATAGGGCAGGCCGTCAGGCTCCCCGCCTGCCGCCCACGCCTTCGCCATGGCCGCCCACCCGTCGAGCACGTCGGGCGCGTAGCCGAGCGGCTCCTCCTCGACCGCCGACTCGATCCGCGCGTAGACGAAAGGGCCGGTCACGTCCGCGATCGCCGGGTACTCGGTGGAGTCGGCGAAGACGATCGCCACGCCCGCCGTGCGGCACATGGCGACGAAGACCGGATCGGCGAAGCTCTCGTGCCGGACCTGCACCGCGTGGCGCAGCTCCACCCCCGCCTCGCTGCTGGGCAGCAGCTGGAGGAAGGCGGCGAAATCGTCCGCGTCGAACTTCTTGGTCGCCATGAACTGCCACAGGATCGGCCCGAGCTTGTCGCCGAGCTCGACAATGCCCTGCCGCACGAACTTCTCGACCGACGGACCCGCCTCCGCCAGCACCTTGCGATTGGTGCAGAAGCGGGATGCCTTGAGCGTGAAGACGAAACCCTCAGGCGCAGTGTCGCGCCAGGTGGCGAACGTCGCCGGCTTGAAGCCGGAGTAGTAGGTACCGTTGATCTCGATCGCGGTCAGGTGGCGTGACGCGTATTCGAGCTCGCGCTTGATTGGCCAGTGCTCGGGATAGAAGGCGCCGCCGCGCCACGGCTCGAAGGTCCAGCCGCCGATGCCGACGCGAATCATGGGAGAGGTCATGGAGCGGGTATAGCGAGGCCGAAGCGCCGCGGCGAAGCCATGTCGCCGGTGGGCGCCTGAAGCGCCGCCGGCCGGGCCGCTGCGACTATATCGGTGCTGACGCCGCTGCACCTCGTGCAGCGGCTGGAGCGGGCGAAGGGATTCGAACCCTCGACCCCAACCTTGGCAAGGTTGTGCTCTACCCCTGAGCTACGCCCGCTCTGGCGTGGCCCCGATCAGGGTCGGGGCGGGTGGAGGCGGGCCATTAGCAACGCCTTTTCGCCTCCGCAACCCCTTTCCTGCGCGCGGTGGCCCTTGGCGTCGCGGCGGAGACGCGCCACATAGGCGGCTCCTATCCGATCGGAGCAGCAGCTTGGCGACCCTTGGTCTATCCCCCAACGACAAGGAGGCGGTTGAGCAGTTCCGCCGCGACGTGGTCGAGCCGTCGATGACCAAGCTGGTCATCATCGACTTCTGGGCCGAGTGGTGCGGGCCGTGCAAGGCGCTCGGGCCCGTGCTGGAGAAGGTCGCCGCCGAGTACGCCGACCGCGGCGTGGTGCTCGCCAAGATCGACGTGGACGCGAACAAGTTCATCGCGTCCCAGTTCCAGATCCGCTCGATCCCGACCGTCTACGCGATGTTCCAGGGCCAGCTGGCGGCCGACCTGACCAACGCCCGCACCGAATCGCAGCTGAAGGCGATCATCGACCAGTTGTTGAAACAGCTGCCGATCGAGAGCGATGCGGCCGCGCAGGAGGCGGAGCTCGAGCCGCTGATCGCGATGGCGGAAGAGGTGCTGGGCGCCGGCGACGCGGCGCGGGCGCTCTCCATCTTCGATCAGCTAACGGAAATGGCACCCGACCACGCCGTGGTCGCGGCGGGGCGCGCGCGAGCCCTGATCGCGCTGGGACGACACGAGGAGGCGCAGGCGGCGATCGCCGGGCTGCCGGCGGACGCGGCCAAGCTGCCAGAGGTCGTGCGGGCGCGCTCGGCCATCGAGCTTGCGCTGGTCGCCGCACCGGTCGGCGACCTCGCCGCGCTGACGGAGGAGGTCGCTGCCAACCCGGGCGACATGGACGCGCGGCTCCGCCTCGCCAATGGTCAGATGGCGGCGGGTGACCGTGATGGTGCGGCGGCGACGCTGCTCGCGATGATCGCCGATGACCGCGACTGGAACGAGGCGGCCGCGCGCACGCAGCTGCTCAAGCTGTTCGAGGCGGTCGGGCTGGAGGATCCGTGGGTCTCGGCGCAACGTCGCAAATTGTCTGCGATCCTGTTCGGGTGAGCACCGCCGACACCACCAGGCTGTCGATCTTTCCGCTTCCCGGCGCGCTGCTGTTCCCGCGCATGCACCTGCCGCTCCACATCTTCGAGCCGCGCTACCGCGCGATGGTGACCGATGCGGTCGCCCGCGACCGGCGGATCGCGATGATTCAGCCGCGCGGGCCCGGCGACCCTCCACCGCTGTTCGAGGTCGGCTGCGTCGGGCGGATCGCGGAGATCGAGGCGCTGCCGGACGGCCGCTTCGACATCGTGCTGGAAGGATTGGCGCGGTTCCGGATGGTCCGCGAACTCGACGTGACCACGCCGTTCCGCCAGGTCGAAGCGGTGCTGCTGCCGGCCGCCGCGCCCGAAACCCTCAGCCTGGGCGAACGCGCCGCCGTCGAGAGCGAGGCCCGACGCTTCGCCGACACCGGCGGCTACGCGGTCGACTGGGAGGCGGTGAGCCGCCTGGACGATGAGTCGCTGGTCAACGGCATCGCCCAGATCGCGCCCTTTGATCCCGCGGCCAAACAGGCCCTGCTCGAGGCCGAGACGCTGTCCGACCGCGCCGAGCTGACAATTCAGCTGATGAGCTTCTTCGGCCGCCACGACGACGAGAGCGGGACGCTTCAGTAAGTCGCGCCGCGCGACTTACGTCCGCGCAGAGGATCAGACCCGCAGTCCCGACAGCAGCCTGGGAACCTGCCCGCTCTCGCCGCGGGCCTCCGCCATGAAGCGGTCCTTGAGTGCGGGCAGGCGCTGCACCGCCGACAAGCCGAACCGGCGCACCGCGTTGGCGGTTCGCCCGGGCACGCCGAACAGGCGGGTCAGCCCGTCGGTCGCGACCGCGACCATGAAGGTATCCAGGCTGCGCCACCGCTCGTACCGCGCGAGCAGTTGCGCGTCGCCGAGATCGAGCCCGGTCCGCTTGCCCTCGACCAGCACCTCCACCAGCGTCGCCACGTCGCGGAAGCCGACGTTAACGCCCTGGCCTGCGATCGGATGAATACCGTGGGCGGCGTCGCCGACCAGCGCCAGCCGCTCGGCGGTGATCGTCGCGGCGTGATGAAAGCCGATCGGGTAGCTCGACCGGCGGGTCAGGCCGGACAGGCGGCCGAGGAACCCGCCCATGCGCACCTCCGCCTCGTGCAGCCAGCCGCGGTCGGACAGCTTCATCAGCCCCGCCGCTTGCGCCGCGGGTACCGACCACACGATCGCCGAGCGGTGCCCGTCCGCGTCGTCGACCAGCGGCAGCAGCGCGAACGGCCCGGTCGGGTAGAAGATTTCGTACGCGACGTTCTCGTGGCTGTGCTCGTGGTGGAAGGTCGAAACCATCGCCGCGTGCTCATAGGTCCAGCGCGCCACCGCGAGCCCGGCCGCCTCGCGCGTCGGCGAGTTCCGCCCCTCCGCCGCGATCAGCAGCGGCGCACGGACGGTGGTGCCGTCGCTCAGCATCGCGACCACGCCGCCGGCGCCGCGATCAACGGACAGCGCGCGCGTGTTCATGCGCAGGTCCACGAGAGGCGCGGCGTCGGCGGCCTCGATCAGCGCGCGGCGCAGGTGCCGGTTCTCGACCATGTGGCCGAGCGGGTCGCCGTCCTCGCCTGGTTCGAAGTCGAGCGCGCCGGGCTTCAGCCCGTCGGACACCCGGATGCCCTCAATCGGGCAGGTCACGCCAGCGAGGCGCGGCCACACGCCGATCGCCTGCAGCATCCGGTGCGGCGCGCTGGCGATCGCGGAGGCGCGGCCGTCGAACTCGGCCGCCAGAATCGTCTCGCGATCGGCAATGTCGATGATGACGGAGGAGAGGCCGTGCGCGTCGAGCGCGACACCCAGGCTGCTGCCGACCAGTCCGCCGCCGAGGATCAGGACGTCTGCGTGTTCCATGTATCCGCGCTAGCCTAGCCGGGCGCGCGCGACAATGCCGCTGCCTTGACGCCACACCGTAGGATCGGGACAATGCGCGAACATCCGGGGTGAGAACTGACATGGCAAGCCGCGCGGCGCCGTTCCTGTGGCGCGACACGATGAAGGCGGGCGCACGGCGCAGCGGCGCGATGCTGGGCGCGGTCGCGATCCTGCTGGCAACGCTTGCGGTCGCGCTTGCGCTCGCCAGCTATCATCCGAGCGATCCGTCGCTCAACACCGCAGCGGCCGGTCCGGTTCGGAACCTGATGGGGCCACCGGGCGCGATGCTCGCCGACCTGCTCCTGACCCTGGCGGGTCCCGCGATCGCGCTGATGTTGCCGCTGGGGCTGGTCTTCGCGAGCCGGCTGTGGCGCGACGTGCCGCTCGGCCGCTGGGTGCGGATGACCCGTACTACCGCGATCGGCGTGGCGCTGATGGCGAGCGCCTTTGCCTTCATCTCCTCCAGCTCCGTTCTGTCGCTGCCCGGCGGATGGGGCGGCGTCATCGGGCTGGCGGTCGCCGACGCGGCGACCTGGGCAATCGCGTTCATCGGACAGGAAACGGCGGTGCGGTGGATCGAGCGGGTGGTCGGCCTCGCGCTCGGCATCGGCGGCATCGTTGTTTGGGGCCGCGGCATCAACATCGACCTGCCAGAACGACGACTCGCCTTGCCCCGCTTAGGGCGGCGCGAGCGGGAGGAGGATGCGCCCGCCCCGCGTCCGGTGCCGGTCGACCTGAACGATGACGACACCGCGCCGGCGGCCCCGCCGCCGCCGCTGCCGCGCAAGGTCGCGGTGCCGAACGACCGTCCCGGCCCGGTGATCGCCGACCGTCAGGTCGCTCCCGCGCCGGCGAAGCGCGAAGAGCGGCAGAGCTCGCTCGATCTGCGCGACAATTTCAAGCTGCCGCCGCTCGACCTGCTCAAACCCGCGCCGCCGAGCGCCAATCCGACGGTCGACAAGGCCTCGCTGGAGCGCAATGCGCGGCTGCTCGAGAGCGTGCTCGACGACTTTCACGTCAAGGGCGCGATCGTGGAGGTGCGTCCGGGGCCGGTCGTCACCATGTACGAGCTGGAGCCGGCGCCCGGCATCAAGGCGACCCGCGTGATCGCGCTCGCGGACGATATCGCGCGCAACATGTCCGCGATTTCCGCCCGCGTCGCGACCATCCCGGGTCGCACAGTGATCGGCATCGAGCTCCCCAATGCCCGGCGTGAGGCGGTGTCGCTCCACGAGCTGATCGGTTCCGACGCGTTCGACCAGGCGCAGGGCCTGCCGATCGTGCTCGGCAAGAACATCGCGGGTGACCCGGTCGTCGCCGATCTCGCGCCCATGCCGCACCTGCTGGTCGCGGGGACGACCGGGTCGGGCAAGTCGGTGGGCCTCAACTCGATGATCGTGTCGCTGCTCTACCGGCTCACGCCCGACCAGTGCCGCCTGATCATGATCGACCCGAAGATGCTGGAGCTCAGCATCTACAAGGGCATCCCCCACCTGCTCGCCGACGTGGTGACCGAGCCGCCGAAGGCGGTGCGCGCGCTGAAATGGGCCGTCGAGCAGATGGAGGACCGCTACCGCATGATGGCGAGCGTCAACGTCCGCGGGCTCGCCAGCTTCAACGAGAAGGTCCGCGCCGCCAAGGCCAAGGGCCAGACGCTCGGGCGCAAGGTCCACGTCGGCTACGACGACAACGGCAAGCCGCTGTACGAGGAGGAGACGCTCGACCTGTCCCCGCTGCCGCAGATCGTCGTGATCGTCGACGAGCTCGCCGACCTGATGATGACCGCGGGCAAGGAGGTCGAGTTCCTGATCCAGCGCCTGGCGCAGAAGGCGCGCGCGGCGGGCATCCACCTGATCATGGCAACGCAGCGCCCATCGGTCGACGTCATCACCGGCGTGATCAAGGCGAACCTGCCGACCCGCATCTCCTTCCACGTCACGTCCAAGATCGATTCCCGCACGATCCTGGGCGAGCAGGGCGCCGAGCAGCTGCTGGGCAAGGGCGACATGCTCTACATGCCGGGCGGCAAGGGCACCGCGCGCGTCCACGGGCCCTTCGTTTCGGACGACGAAGTCCAGGCCGTCGCCGACTTCTGGCGCGCGCAGGGCGAACCCGACTATATCGACGCGGTCACCAACGAGCCCGACGGCGACGGCGGCTTCAGCCTGGAAGGCGCGCCGAGCGGCGACGACAATCCGGAGGACCAGCTCTACCGCAAGGCGATCCAGCACGTCGCGCAGAGCCAGAAGGCATCGACCAGCTGGCTCCAGCGCCAGATGCGGATCGGCTACAACTCCGCCGCGCGGCTGATCGAGCGAATGGAGACTGACGGCCTGGTCGGCCGCCCCGACCACGTCGGCCGCCGCGAGGTGCTGATGGACGAGGACGGCCGCCCGCTGGCGTGACCACGCCGGAACGCCACGGGTTCACGCCGCGTTCAATCCGGCCCGAGCACAGGACGCCCATGATCAAGAGCTTGTTTTCCGCCGCCGCCGCGGCGGTCGTCGTTGCCGCGCCGGTGCAGGCACAGTCTGCGCAAACCGACCTGCAACAGGTGCAGCGACACCTGGCAGGCGTGACGACGATGACGGCTGCGTTCACCCAGACGGACCGGGCGGGCAAGGTGCTGACCGGCACGATGACGCTGAAGCGCCCGGGCAAGATCCGCTTCCAGTACGAAAAGGGCGTGCCGATCCTGATCGTCGGCGACGGCAAGTCGCTCCACTTTATCGACTATTCGGTACGTCAGGTGTCGCGTTGGCCGATCGGCAACTCGCCACTGGGCGTGCTGCTCGATCCGACCAAGGACATCTCACGCTTCGCGACCGTCCAGCCGACCGCCAACCCCGAGGTGCTGAGCGTGGAGGTGCGCGACCCGAAGCATCCCGAGTTCGGGCGCATCACGCTGGTCTTCAACAAGGCGGCAAGCGGCCCGGCCGGATTGGTTCTCCAGGGCTGGGTTGCGCTCGATGCGCAGAACAACCGCACCACCATCCGCCTCAATCGCCAGCAGTTCGGCGCGCCCGTGAGCGACGGAACGTTCCGCTGGAACGATCCGCGGAGGAGTGGTCGCCAAGGTTGAGCCGAATCGAGCGGCGTGTTCATCTGAGCGACAGGTTAGCGTGCTAGGGCAATATGTGCGGAGCGGGGCCCTGTATTCGGGATTTCCCCCTGTTGCCCGGATTGATCCGGTTCCCGTTCCCGCCTGCGTGACCAACACCAGGTCGGCCCTCGCTCCATGCCCCCGGAGCGGGGGCCTTTTCACGTCCGGCCCTTTGCGCGGCGGCAGCGCGACCGCTACATCGCCCGGCGCATGACGCTGTCCATCGCCTCCTGGAACATCAACTCGGTCCGCTTCCGCATCGATGCCGTCGAGCGCTTCCTTCGGGAAGAGTCACCCGACATCCTGTGCCTGCAGGAGACCAAGGTGATCGACGGCGATTTCCCTGCCGCACCCTTTCGCGCGCTCGGCTACGAGCACTTGGTCATCAACGGCCAGCGGATGCACCACGGCGTCGCGATCATCAGCCGGGTGCCGCTCAGCGCCGACGACCGGCTCGACTGGCAGGCGAACGGGGAAGCGCGCCACGTCGGCGTCCGACTGGAGAACGGGCTCAGGCTAGAGAATGTCTACGTGCCGGCCGGCGGCGACGTGCCCGATCGCGAATTGAACCCCAAGTTCGGGCAGAAACTCGACTTCCTCGAGCGCATGACCGCCTGGTCGGCGGCGCTGGACGTGCCGACGCTGCTGGTGGGCGACTTCAACGTCGCCCCGCTCGAATCGGACGTCTGGAACCACAAGGCGCTGCTCGATGTCGTCAGCCACACACCGATCGAGGTGGAGGCGCTTGCCCGGCTACAGACAGCGCACGGGTGGGTCGATCTCGGCCGCCGCTTCTACCCCGCGCCGCAGCGCCTCCACACCTGGTGGAGTTACCGCGCCAAAGACTGGGCGCTGTCCGACCGCGGGCGACGGCTCGACCACATGTGGGCGAGCCCGGCGATCGCCGACAGGGCGGTCGCGCACCGCGTATGCGAGCCGTGCCGGAGCTGGCTGAAGCCGAGCGATCATGTGCCGCTCGTCACCGAGTTCGATCTGTGAGCGACCCGCGAGCAGCCGCCCGCGCAATCGATGCGCTGCGGCGCGGTTGGCCAATCGCGATCGACGGATTGTCGATGCTCGCGATCGAGACCGCCGATCCGGTCCGGCTGGCCGACTTCGATCCGGCGGAGCGCGCCGCGGTGCTGCTGTCGGCCGGTCGCGCGGCGACACTGAAGCTCGGCAATCAGCTCGACGCGGCGGTCGCGCCCGACGCCCCGGTCCTTCTCGAACGCGCACCGTGGCTCGACTTCGCGGCCGCAACCGCGCTCGCCGATCCGCAGCGTGATCTTGCGACGCCGCTCAAGGGACCCTTCCGCGCGATCCCGGTCGGTCCGCCGGCACCTGCTGAGGCGGCGCTGCGCTTCGCCCGCATTGCGGGGCTGCTTCCCGCCTTCTTCGTTCGGGAGGACGGCCCGGCGGACGTATCGCTGACGGTCGCCGACATCGACGCCCACGAGGATGCGTCGCGGCTCCGCATCGCGACCCGCGCGCGCCTGCCGATCGCGGCGGCGGAAGCAGCGGAGATCGTCGCCTTCCGCACGCCGGAGGCCGCGGGCGAGCATGTTGCGCTCCTTATCGGCCAGCCAGATGGGACGCCGCCGCTCGTCCGGCTCCACAGCGAGTGTCTGACCGGCGACGTGCTCGGCAGCCTGAAGTGCGACTGCGGGCCGCAGCTCCACGAAGCGCTGCGCCGCATCGAGGGGGCGGGCTGGGGCATCCTGCTCTACCTGCGCCAGGAAGGACGCGGGATCGGACTGGTCAACAAGCTCAGGGCCTATGCGCTGCAGGACCAGGGCTTCGACACCGTCGATGCCAACATCCGGCTCGGCTTCGCGGTCGACGCGCGCGACTTTGCGGTCGCCGCGCAGATGCTCGCGCTGCTCGGACAGCGACGGATCCAATTGCTGACCAACAATCCGGCCAAGGCTGCGACACTCGCCAGCCACGGTATCGAAGTGGTCGAGCGCGTGCCGATCGCGCTTGCCGCCAATCCGCACAACCAGCGCTATCTCGCGACCAAGCGCGACCGGACCGGCCACCAGCTGTGACGTGCGCACGCTGATCGTCGTGTTCGGCGCGGCGGTGTGGGCAGGCGGACGCGCCAGTCCGACGCTCGCCCGCCGGACCCGCTACGCGCTCGCCGCGGCACGCGCCGATCCCTCAAGCGCGCTGTTCCTGTCGGGCGCGGAGGGTCGCTTCCCCCCGAGCGAAGCGCGGGTCATGGCGTCACTGATCGGCGATGCGGTGCCGCCGGACCGCCTGCACCTGGATGAGGCGAGCCGCGACACGCTGCAGACGGTGCTTGCGGCCACGGCCTACGCGCACGCCGGTGGACACGACCGGATCGTCGCCTGCACCGATCGGTACCATCTGCCACGCGTGCTGATGCTGTTCCGCCTGTGCGGCTTGCGTGCTGAGCCACTCCGCTTCGCGCGCGCCGATCTGGCGAGCCTTTCAACCTACCGCCGGCGGATGGCGCTACGCGAGGCGGCGGCGCTGCCCTATGACCTCGTCGCGGGATTATGGGCGCTCAGACGAGCAGGTCGCTGACCGTGGCGAAGTCGGCCGCGACCGCGTCCACGCCGATTGCCTTCAGCCGCTCGGCATGCCCGACGCCGCAGTGGCTGCCGGCGCACAGCCCGATGACATAGGCACCCGACGCGACCGCACCCGTCGCGCCAACCGGCGAGTCCTCGATGATGGCGCAATCCGCGATGTCGATGCCGAGCTGGGCAGCCCCGTAGAGGTACAGGTCGGGCGCCGGCTTTCCGCGCGCGACATGCTCCTTGCCCGAGTAGATGTGCGGCTCGAACGCGGCGCGCAGGCCGATGTGGTCGAGGTGCGCACGGATCCATGCGGTGCTGCTCGACGACACGATCGCCTTCGGCACCGTCGGCGGCAGCGAGCGGACGAAGGCGACCGCGCCGGCCACTTCGCCAACCCCCTCGCGCATGGTACGATCGTTCTCCAGCTTGCGCGCAGCGGCGAAATCGTCCGGAAGCGTCCGCCCGATCCAGCGCTCGACCGCACCGATGAAGTCCGCGCCGGCCAGTCCCATGAAGTGCGCCATCGACTCCTCGGCGCTGGTAGGATGACCGATGCCGCTCAGATAGTCGGCGATGTGGCGGTTGCCGGCCGCCTCGCTCTCGATCAGCACGCCGTCGAAGTCGAACAGAATCGCCTTGAACAGCATCAGCGAGCCCCAAACAGCGCGGTGCCTACCCGCACGTGGGTCGCGCCGATCGTCACCGCGGTCTCGACATCGCCCGACATCCCCATGCTGAGCTCGGCCAGCCCATGATCCCGCGCCAGCTTGGCCAGCAACGCGAAATAGGGCGCGGGCTCGACGCCGGCCGGGGGCACCGCCATCAAGCCAGCGACCGGCAGCGCCGCTTGCCGCGCCTCACCGAGCAGCGCCGGCAGGTCCGCGGTAGGGCAGCCGCCCTTTTGTGGTTCGTCGCCGATGTTGACCTGGATGAAGCAGGGAGGCCGCCGATCCGCGGCGTCCATCGCCTTCGCCAATGCGGTCACGAGCGATGACCGATCGACCGAGTGGATCGCGTCGAACAGCGCGACCGCATCGCCGGCCTTGTTCGATTGCAGCTGCCCGACCAGATGCAGCGCGATCCCCGCCGTTTCGCCTCGGAGCGCCGGCCACTTGCCCTGCGCCTCCTGCACCCTGTTCTCTCCGAACACCCGCTGTCCCGCGGCGATCAGCGGACGGATCGCCGCGGCGTCGTGAGTCTTCGACACCGCGATCAGCGTCACTTCCTCGGCCGCGCGCCCGGCCACCCGCGTGGCGCGGGCGATCTGGTCCTGAACGGCATGGAGGCGACCGGCGGCATCGTCGTGGAGCATCGCGCGCGCTATAGGCGAGGGCGATGCCATCCCGCCACCCCGTGCCGCGCCGCTGGCTGTTCGTCGACGACCGGCTGGGTAACGGCCTCTGGTGCGCGCTGCGGCGCCTGCCGCCGGGGAGCGGCGTCGTGTTCCGCGCGCGTGATCGGGCGGGTGAGGCACGCTACGTCCGGGTACGCCGGATCGCGCGAGCGCGGCGGCTGGTGCTGCTGAGCGCGGACAGCAAACGAGCGGGCGCCGCGGGCGTACATAATGGGTTAGGACCAGGGCTGCGGTCGCGTTCGGTGCACGATCGCCGCGAGTTGCTGGCCGCGCGGCGAGCGATCGCCGACCTGATCTTCGTGTCGCCGGTGTTCGCGACCCGATCGCATCCGGAGGCGGCAGTGCTGGGGCCGCACGGGTTCGCGTGGCTGGCGCGCGGATCGGCGATCCCGGTAATTGCGCTCGGCGGCATGACCGAGCGGCGTTGGCGACGCCTACCTGACGCGCATGGTTGGGCGGGAATCGACGCGTGGGTCGGTTCGTCAGGCCAGCGAACGCTGACAGCCCTTAGTGGAGCTCGGCCGCAAGAGATCGAGCCTTAGCTTGGACGACGGACAGGTGAAGCGAGCGCCAGACGCTCGCCGATTTCAGAACCGGAACGCGGTTCCGACGTAGACCGACTGGCTGTCGCGGCGATCATCGGTCAGCTGCGGCAGGCGCTCACGATCGGACCGGTAACGGACGCCGGCCGTGACATCGAGATTGCGGGTGATCTTGTACGCGCCGCCGGCTTCAAGCGAGTAGCTCGGCGTTTCGGCGAGCAGGCGCGGCTGGTTGGCAAGCGGGCGGACCGCCTCCGCCTTCACCCGCGCGCCGAAGCTGCGACCGGTGTAGCTGATCCCGAGGTCAGCCGACTCGCGGCTGCCCGGCTGACCCGCAAGGTCGACCTTGGTCAGCTCGCTGGAGAGCGCAAACCGCTTCCAACCAACTGCGACGCCCAGGTTATAGGCGATCGGGGCCAACGCGACCGGCGAGGGCGCGGCGACACGCTCACCAAGCGCCGCCGGTGTCCGGTTGGACCGCGCCCGAACCGCCACCGTCACCGCGCGCGATGCCTTCTCGGTCGCGCCCGATGGCGTGAAGCGGAAGCCGGATGCGGAGAGACCCGCACGCGCCAGGGCGGCGGCAAGCTTCGGATCACCGGCGGAGGGCGTGAACCCGCCCAGCCCGCCTCCCACGCCGGCGGGGGCGGCACGCGCGGTCAATCGGCCCTCGTCCGCGCCGATCGCAGGCGCGACGCCGGCCACCACAGCAAGCGCTGCAGCGACACCGATCCCGACAATGGTGCGCGTTGCGACCACGAAGACTCCTCCACCCGGAAAAGAGCGCTACCATGATTCGGTTGCACCTATCCACCGCAGGGAATCTTTTCCCCTGACAGTGTTGCACCTTATCCACAGGTGGCCGCGCCGGGCAGCCGGCGCTTGCGGCACACCGGCCACCATCTATAGAGGCGTGTCGCTCCACTCGCGTCGACCTGTTTAGGACCTGCTTGATGTTCACCGCACCGCGTGTCGCCGTCCTCAGCCTCGCTCTGCTCGCCCTTGCTGCGTGCGGCCGCGGCGGCAACCGGCCGAACGCCGACCTCGCGGCGTCGCAGGTCACGACCATCGGCGTGAACAGCTATCTGTGGCGCGCCAGCCTCGACACGGTCAGCTTCATGCCGCTACTTCAGACCGATTCGAACGGCGGCGTGATCGTCACCGACTGGTACACCAACCCCAACTCACCGACCGAGCGGATGAAGGTGACGGTCACGATCCTCGACCAGGATCTGCGCGCCGATGCGGTTCGGGTCGCGGCGCTGCGCCAGGTCAATCAGGGCGGCCAGTGGATCGCCGCGCCGGTCCAGGCGGCGACGGTTCAGAAGCTCGAGGACATCATCCTCACCCGCGCGCGCGACCTGCGCCGCGGGGCCATCGTCAACTGATCAGCGCGGGGCCGGGCGCCCCCGAACGGAGCACAGCCATGTCGCGTTTCAACGCGCTGACCGCCGATGCCAAGTGGCAAGCGGTGTGGGATGAGCGCGCCACCTTCGCGGCCGACGACGCGAGCCCCAAGCCGAAAAGCTACGTGCTGGAAATGTTTCCCTACCCGTCGGGAAAGATCCACATGGGCCACGTTCGCAACTACACCATGGGCGACGTACTCGCGCGCTTTCGTCGAATGACCGGGCACGAGGTGCTCCATCCGATGGGCTGGGACGCGTTCGGCATGCCGGCCGAGAATGCGGCGATGGAGAAGGGCGTTCATCCCGGCGCCTGGACCTACCAGAACATCGCCGCGATGAAGGCGCAGCTGAAGCGGCTGGGCTTCGCGCTCGACTGGAGCCGCGAGCTCGCGACCTGCGACCCCGGCTACTACGGGCACGAGCAGGCGCTGTTCCTCGACCTGCTCGCCGCCGGACTCGTCTACCGCAAGGAGTCGGCGGTCAACTGGGACCCGGTCGACATGACCGTGCTGGCCAATGAGCAGGTCATTGACGGCCGCGGGTGGCGATCGGCCGCGGTGGTCGAGAAGCGTAAGCTCAGCCAGTGGTTCCTGAAGATCACCGACTTCGCCGACGAGCTGCTCGACGGGCTGTCCACGCTCGACCAGTGGCCCGATAAGGTTCGGCTGATGCAGGAGAACTGGATCGGCAAGTCGGAGGGGCTGACCTTCGGCTTCACCGTGGCCGACGACGTGTCCGCCACATCGCCGATCGCTGACGAGCGCCGGATCGCCGTCTACTCGACGCGTCCAGACACGATCTTCGGCGCGAGCTTCGTGGCGGTCGCGGCCGATCACCCGATTGCGCTGGAGCTCGCCGCTGTGAACGCGGACGCCGCCGGCTTCATCGAGCAGTGCAAGGCCGGCGGCACCACCGCAGCCGAGCTGGAGACGCAGGAGAAGCTCGGCTTCGACACCGGGCTGAAGGTGCGGCATCCGTTCGACAGCGGCTGGATGCTGCCGGTCTTCATCGCCAACTTCGTGCTGATGGACTATGGCACCGGCGCGGTGATGGGCGTGCCCGCGCACGATCAGCGCGACCTGGATTTCGCGCGCAAGTACGGGCTTGAGGTACGCCGCGTGGTCGCCGACGACGACGCCGCTGACCCGGTGTTCGCCGGCGAAGAGGCCTACACGGGCCCGGGTCGCCTGGTGAACTCCGCCTTTCTAGACGGGCTGAGCGTCACGGATGCCAAGCGCGCGGTGATCGAGCGTGCGGAAGCAGGCGGCTGGGGCCAAGGCTCCACCGTGTGGCGCCTGCGCGACTGGGGCGTGAGCCGTCAGCGTTACTGGGGCACGCCGATCCCGATCATCCACTGCGAGGCGTGCGGCGTCGTGCCGGTGCCGAAGGAGCAGCTGCCGGTCGTTCTGCCAGAGGACGTCAGCTTCGACGTGCCAGGCAACCCGCTCGATCGCCACCCGAGCTGGAAGCACGTCGCCTGCCCGAGCTGCGGCGGCGCCGCGCGGCGCGAGACCGACACGCTCGACACTTTCGTCAACTCGAGCTGGTACTTCATCCGCTTCGCAAGCCAGCCGGAGGACCAGCCGTTCGACCGGGCGGTGGCCGAGCAGTGGCTTCCGGTCGGCCAGTATATCGGCGGGGTCGAGCACGCGATCCTGCACCTGCTCTACGCCCGCTTCTGGACGCGCGCGCTGCGGCGCGTGGGGCGGATCGACGTAGCGGAGCCGTTCGCGGGTTTGTTCACGCAGGGAATGGTGACGCACGAGACCTATCAAGACCCTGCCGGCGCCTGGCTGTCGCCGGACGAGGTAGCGGACGGCCGTGTCGTCGCGACCGGGGAGCCGGTGACGGTCGGCCGGGTCGAGAAGATGTCCAAGTCAAAGAAGAACACGGTGGATCCCTCGCCCATCGTCGATCGCTACGGCGCGGACGCCGTGCGCTGGTTCATGCTGTCCGACTCGCCTCCTGAGCGCGATCTGCCGTGGAGCGAGGCGGGCATCGAGGGCGCATGGCGGTTCGTCCAACGCCTGTGGCGGCTCGCCACGCCGGACGGCGCACCCGTGACCGACTCGCCCGATCACGACCTCGCCAAGCGCGTCCACCGCACCACCGCGGCGGTCGCCAGCGATATCGAGGCGCTGCAGTTCAACAAGGCGGTTGCGCGGCTGTACGAGCTGACCAGCGCGATCGAGAAGGCTGCGCCCTCGACCGACCGCGAGGCGGCCATCACCACCCTGCTCCAGCTGGTCGCGCCGATGGTGCCGCACCTTGCCGAAGAGGCCTGGGCGCTGCGCGGCAACGACGGGTTGATCGCCGACGCAACCTGGCCGACGGTCGATCCCGCGCTGCTGGTCGACGACGAAGTGACGATCGCGGTGCAGGTCAACGGCAAGCTCCGCGACACGCTCACCGCCGCCAAGGGTGCCGCGAAGGACGCGCTGGAGGCGGCCGCGCTCGCCTCCCCCGCAGTTCAACGCACGCTGGAGGGCAAGGAGCCGAAGAAAGTGGTTGTGGTGCCCGACCGACTGGTCAACATCGTCGCATGACGCGCCTGCTTCCCCTCGCCGCGCTGCTGCTGCTGCTCACGGCCTGCGGGATGCGGCCGCTCTATGGCGGGGTCGACAGTGCCGCGCGCACGGCCTTGTCGGGCGTGGAGGTCGCGCCGATCGAGGGTCAGTCGGGTTGGCTGGTCGCCACCGCGCTGCGAGATCGGCTGAGTGCGACGGCCTCGGGAACGCCGCGCTATCGCCTGGACGTCAGGCTGGACGATCGCATTTCCGGGCTCGGCGTTCGCCGCGATGACAGCGTCGCGCGTGAGCGGCGGACGCTGCGCGCACGCTACCAGTTGGTGGATCTCGCCAGCGGCAACACGCTGCTGGACGCGGCTGCCGGATCCGATGCCGGGATCGATGTCGTCGGCTCCGAATATGCGACGATCGCCGCCGAGCAGACGGCGCTGGAGCGTCTCTCCGGGATCGTTGCCGATCAGATCGTCGCGCGGATCGCGCTCTATGGTCAGCGGACCGCGGGCGCGGCGCCGCAACCATGAAGGCGACCGCGGCGCAGCTCGCGTCCGCGATCACCCGGATCGGCAAGGGCGGCGGCGACGTCCGGCTGATCCTGCTTCACGGCAACGATGATGCAGGCGCGGCCGAGCATGCCGCGCAGCTCGGCCGCGCGATCGGGTCTGATGCCGAGCGCATAGACCTCGACGGGGCGGCGCTGAAGGCCAACCCCGGGCTGCTCGCCGACGAAGCGGCGTCGCTGTCCCTCTTCGGCGGCAAGCGCTGGGTGCGGGTCGCGGCCATGGGCGAGGAGTCGCTGGAGGCGGTGCAGCTGCTGCTCGCGGCGCCTGCCGGCGGCAACCCGGTGGTCGCGCTCGCCCCGACGGTCAAGGCGAGTGGCAAGCTGGTGAAGGAAGCGGTCGCCGCTCCCGCCGCGATGGCGCTCGCCTGCTACCAGCCGGAGGGAAAGGCGGCCACCCTGCTCGCCGCCGACATCGCCCGCGCCCACGGCGTCAGGCTTACCGGCGAAACTGCGGCGACGATGTTCGCGGCGGCCGGGGGCGACCGCGCGATCCTGACGCGCGAAATCGAGAAGCTGGCCCTGTTCCTCGACGCCGCACCCGACCGGCCACGCGAGGCCGACGCGGAGACGCTCGCCAGGATCAGTGCGGATGTGGAGGGCGCGGAGATCGGCGCGGCGGTGGAAGCGCTGATCGGCGGCCGGCCCGACCGGCTGGCAGCCGACCTGATTGAGCTCGACGCCGCCGGTACGATGGTGCCGACCATGCGTGCGCTCGCGAGGCGGTTGATCGCGCTGGCCGAGATGCGCGCCACGGTTGACGACGGCGAGTCGCCGGAGGTGGCGGTCGAGCGCCACCGCGTCTTCTTCCGTGAGCGCGACAGCACGGTGCGGCTGCTTCGCAGCTGGACCAGTCCACAGATCGCACAGGCGCTGGCGCGCGTACGGCGCGCCGAGCGCGGGATCATGAGCGGCGGCGGTGCGGGCGTGACCGGCGCGCACGAGCTCGTCACGCTCGCGCGGGCGGCCGCCCGACGCGGCTAGATGCCCTCGCCGCTCAGCCGCTGGCAGACCATGTCGAGCTGATCGAGCGTGGAATAGGAGAGCGACAGCACGCCCCCCTTCTCGCCGTGCGCGATCCGCACGTTGAGCCCGAGCAGATCACCGAGCTGGCGCTCCAGCGCGGCGATGTCGGCATTCTCGTTCGCGGCAACGGGAGGCGTCGGGGCACGCGCTTTGCCGGCCGACGGCTTAGCCTCGCGCGCCAATCGCTCCGTATCCCGGACGGTCAGCTGCTCGGCCACGACTCGTCTAGCGAGCCCCTCGGCATCGCGCGCCCCGATCAGCGCCCGTGCGTGCCCCATTTCGATCGCACCCTCGACCACCAGCGTGCGGACCGGCGGCGGCAGATCGAGCAGCCGAAGGAGATTGGCGACATGGCTGCGCGACTTGTTCACAATTCGGCCAAGCGCCTCCTGCGTGTGACCAAACTGATCGATCAGCCGTCGGTATGCCTCAGCCTCTTCGATCGCGTTGAGGTCGGCGCGCTGGATGTTCTCGACCAGCGCGATCTCCATCGTCTCCGCGTCGGTAAGCTCCCGGACGATGACGGGCACTTCGTGGAGCCGGGCACGTTGCGCTGCCCGCCAGCGCCGCTCGCCGGCGACGATCTGATAGTCGTGGCCGTGCGGGCGGACGACGATTGGCTGGATCAGCCCGCGCTGCGCGATCGATCGGGCGAGCTCGTCTAGCGCTTCCTCGTCGAAGTGCCGGCGCGGCTGATCCGGATGCGGCCGCATCGCGCTGACCGGGAGCGTCCGGATGCCAGTCGCCGGGCTCTCACCCGCAACCGCCGGCTCCGGCACGTCACCGAGGAGCGCACTTAGTCCGCGACCAAGCCCGGTGCGAGGTTTCCGCGGGGAAGACGGCTGATCGCTCATGCGGCCTGCGCGATTCGCGGCAGGCGGGTGATCACCTCGCGCGCCAACGCCATATACGCCTCCGATCCAGCGCAGCGATGATCGTAGATCAGGGCCGGCATGCCATGGCTCGGTGCCTCCGACAGACGCACGTTGCGGGGAATGACGGTGTCGAACACCACGGGCCCTAGCACCGCGCGAACGTCGTCCGACACTTGGTCCGTCAGGCGATTGCGACGATCGTACATCGTCAGCACGACCCCCAGGATCGAGAGCCCGGGATTGAACCGGGACCGGATCCGCTCGACCGTGCTGAGCAGCTGGCTCAATCCCTCAAGCGCGAAGAACTCGCACTGGAGCGGGACCAGCAGGGCATCGGAGGCGACCATCGCGTTGATCGTGAGTAGACCGAGCGACGGCGGACAATCGATCAGGACCACATCCCAGCGACTGCTACCCGCTTCGATCGCCTGGTTGAGGCGATGGGTACGCGCGTCGAACTCGATAAGCTCGATCTCTGCCCCGGACAGATCGACCGTCGCGGGCACGACATCCAGCCGTGGAACGTCGGTGCGCACGGCAGCCTCGTCGAGCGTCGCCTCGCGGATCAGCAGATCGTAGCTGGACACTTCGCGGTTGGCGCGATCGATCCCCAACCCGGTAGACGCATTGCCCTGTGGATCGAGGTCGATCAGCAGCACCCGCGATCCCGTCGCAGCCAGCGCGGTGCCGACGTTGATCGCCGTCGTCGTCTTGCCGACACCGCCCTTCTGGTTCGCGATGGCGATCACCTTCATCGCGGCCGCACCTGGGTCGCGACGATGATGCCGGCAGCGGGATCGGTTAGGCTGTGTTCCACGTGGAACTCTCCTTGCCACGTCTGCCGCGCATTCTCCAGTTCGACGGACGCCGACGCGCCCTTGGGTAGGAGAAAAACCGTGGATAGTCCCGCGAAGCCGCGTGCGTCGGCGAACAGGCGATCGGTCTTGGCCACGGCTCGAGCAGAGACGATTGCGGCTTTCGGCAAGGTCACACGGTCGGCCGAACGTCCGATGATCGTCACACGGTGGTCTAGATCCAGATCCTTTGCCGCGGCCTCGAGGAAAGCGACTCGCAGGCGGCGTGGTTCGATAAGGACAACCGACCAGTTGCTCGCAGCCGCGATGACAAGGCCTGGGAGGCCCGCGCCGCTGCCGATGTCGACCCACGTCGCCCCCGCACTAGGTTCAACGGCAAGCCGCAGCAGTTGCGCACTGTCGACGATGTGCCGGGTCCACATCGCCTCCTTGGTTGAGGGAGCGATCAGGTTCTGGCGCTCACTTTCCGCGGTCAGCAGATCTACGTAGCGACGTAGACGATCGAGCGCCGGTGTGCCGAACTGCGCCGCACACCACCCCTGCGCCTCCTCCTCGTTCACGCCGCGCGACGTCGGACGTGAAGCAGGATGGCCGAGAGCGCGGCCGGCGACACACCACGCACTCGCTCCGCATCGTTCAGCGTGCGCGGACGCGCCGCCGACAATCGCTGCACCATCTCGCTGGAGAGACCCGGAACCGTATCGTAGCGAAGATCGTCCGGCAGATGGGTCACTGCCGCCGCGCGTCGTGCAGCGATCTCGGCGGCTTGCCGCTCCAGATACGGTGCATAGCGCGCATCCTCGACATACTCGGCGAGCACATCCGCGGGTACGTCCGGCACCTGCACCAGCTGCTCGGGCGCGACATCAGGCAAGCGAAGCCACTCACGAGCTGCGCGACGACTACCGTCTCGCGCCACGTTGATCCCGCTGCGGCGGAGGTCGTCGGCCGTCAGTTGAGCATCGAACGCCTGGTCCAGCTTGTGACGGTCCGCCACGCGCTGCCGATACCAGCTCTGCCGCGCTTCACCGATGCATCCGACAGCCATCCCCTGCTCGTGGAGCCTGGCCGGGGCATTGTCACTGCGCAGCGTCAGGCGGTACTCCGCGCGCGCGGTCAGCATTCGGTACGGCTCGGTGACGCCCTGCAGGACCAGATCGTCTATCATGACGCCAAGATAGCTGCTGCCCCGATCGAGGAGCAGCGGTGCGCGTCCCAATGCACGCGCCGCGGCGTTGACGCCCGCGACGAGCCCCTGCCCCGCCGCTTCCTCATAGCCGGTCGTGCCGTTGATCTGTCCGGCACAGAAGAGACCGGGGAGCGCTCCGACTTCCAAACGGTGATCGAGTGCGCGCGGATCGATATGGTCGTACTCGACGGCGTAGCCCGGCACCGTGATGACGGCTTGCTCCAAACCGGCAATCGAGTTGATCATCGCGACCTGCACATCGACCGGCAGCGAGGTCGATATTCCGTTCGGGTAGACCAGCGGATCGGTTAGCCCTTCTGGTTCAAGGAACAGCTGGTGCCCCTTCCGATCCGCGAACCGGTGCACCTTGTCCTCGATAGACGGACAGTAACGCGGTCCCTGCCCGCTGATCTCTCCGGAGAACAGCGGCGATCGCGACAGGCCGGAGCGGATAATATCGTGGGTTCGCTCGTTAGTGCGCGTGATTGCGCAGGCGAGCTGCGGCAAGCGACGCTCCGCGGTGAGCGGCGACATCGTCCAGTGGTCGGCATCACTTGGCTGCGGAGTTAGCGCACCCCAATTGATCGTACGCCCGTCGAGTCGTGGCGGCGTGCCTGTCTTCAGCCGTCCAATCGGCAAAGCGAGTGCGCGAAGCTCCACGCCAAGCCGGGTTGCGGCACGCTCCGCTACCCTCCCGCCGTCCGCGCGCTCATCGCCACGGAACAGCCGGCCACCAAGGAAGGTCCCGGTTGCGAGGATCACAGCAGAACAGGTGACAACCGCTCCACCCGACAGATCGACCCCGCATATCCTTCCGCCTTCCGTCTTCAGCGAGCGGACCTCATCCGCGATCACCTGGATGCGCGAACTCGCGACGGCGTGCTGCACCGCACGGGCATATTCGACACGATCCGCCTGGATGCGCGGGCCATGAACGGCCTTGCCCTTGCTCAGGTTGAGCATCCGGTGGTGAATAGCCGCCGCATCTGCAGCCGCCGCCATTACACCGTCCAGCGCGTCGATCTCGCGGACGAGATGGCCCTTCCCGACACCACCGATCGCCGGATTACACGACATCGCACCAATAAACGCCGGATCAAAGGTCACGAGTGCGACGCGCGCACCTACCCTATCCGCTGCAAGAGCAGCCTCGACGCCGGCGTGCCCGCCTCCGACGACAACCACATCAACCTTGTGCATTGTTGGTACCTAGTCGGTTAGTCAAACAGCGTCAAAATGCTGTTCCACGTGGAACGCCTATTTGCCGATGCAGAATCGTGCGAACAGCGCATCAAGAACGTGCTCTACCGATGCTCGTGCTGTGATTCGGTCGAACAACTCACGCGCGATCCGCAGTTGCTCGGCGGCAATCAGCAAATCCGATTGACCATCGGCATGACGAAGCGCGCTTGCCGCCGCGTTTGCCAGTGCCCGCTGACGATTGTTGAGCGCTAACTCATCCGCAGCTGGAACCAGCGTCGACGCCGCCCGACCCAGCGCCTCCCATAGTGCAGCGGTACCCTTGACGCTCGTCCCCGATGCCGGGATCCGTCCCTCCGGGACGTGACGCCGGTGCGGGAGGTCCGCACGAGCATGGACGGCTATCATTTCGCTTGACGGTGGCGGCCCGTCGCCGAGCCATAGCACCAAGTCCGCCGCTGCGATGCTTTCGCGCGCGCGTGCAACGCCGATAGCTTCGATCTGATCGTCACTCTCCGTCAAGCCTGCCGTGTCGGTGAACAGCCAGGCACGTCCGTCACGCACGACCGGCGCATCGATCCGGTCACGAGTCGTGCCCGCGATCGGCGAGACGATCGCAACATCGCGTTCAGCCAGCGCATTGATCAACGTCGACTTTCCACTGTTGGGCGGGCCCGCCAACACTACGCGCAGGCCGTCGTGCAACCGCTCGCTCGATGGTCGTGACAGCACCACCTCAATGTCGCGAACCAAGGTGGCGATCTGATCAGCGACGCCCCTGGCCAACGTGTCGCCGGCACCGACATCACCCTCCTCCTCATGGTCGATCGCCGCCTCTACCTGAGCGGCGGCGGCGACCGTCGCTGCGCTCCACTGCTCGATCTGCCGGCGGATCAGCCCGTCGGCACTGCGCAGGGCTGCGCGCCGCTGCGCCTCCGTCTCCGCACTCAGCAGATCGGCAAGCCCCTCGGCGGCGGTGAGGTCCAGGCGCCCGGACGCGAGCGAGCGGCGCGTGAACTCGCCTGCCAATGCCGGACGAACGCCGTCGATCACCGCCAATGCAGATTCGACCGCGCGGACCACCGCGCGTCCGCCATGAAGGTGGAACTCGACCAGATCATCGCCGGTAACGCTGCCGTCAGCCGGAAACGCCAGCACGAGCCCGCGATCCAGCAACTCGCCGGATGACGGCTCTCGTAGCGCCCGCAAACCTGCACGGCGTGGCGGCGGCAGCGGCCCGACGAGCGCCTCCGCCGCCTCGAACGCCACGGGCCCGCTCACCCGAACGATCGCGATCGCCGCGGGCACGACACCGCTGGACAGTGCGAAGATGGTGTCGGTCATCCCTTCGGCGCGGCGTCGAACATCCGGCGCCAGAAAGCCATGCCGGCCTCCCCCATCGGCGCCCAGCTGCGCACGAGCGTCTCCATCATCTCGGGCGATGCTCCCCCTTGCATCGTCTCCAGCATCATGCCGACATAGCGTTCATGGATCGGCGACAGATCGGGCAGCCCCATGGCTGCGCGCGCCTCCTCGGGCGTGCACTCGATCTCGACATTGATCTTCATGGACGTTCCCCTCATCGTGCGCGCCGATGCTCTATGCGCGCGATATCGCCCTGCTCGCAACGCCGATCGGCACGATCCGGATCGAGGGTGACGACGCTGTCGTGCACCGCATCGTGATCGATCCCGGACTGGCGACGCCGCAATCCGCCACCGCTGCTGCGGTCGGCAGGGCCGCCGAGCAGATAGTGGCATGGTTCGACGGCACCCTTGCGCACTTTGACCTGACTCTTGCTATGCCTGGTACTCCAAGAGGCGCCGAACTCCGCGACGGACTGGTGCAGGTCGGCTACGGGCATACCGTCACCTATGGTGTCCTTGCCCAACGGCTCAACTCCAGCGCACGCGCGATCGGCCAGCTGTGTGCTCGCAACCCGTTCCCGATCGTGGTGCCGTGCCATCGCGTGCTGGCCAGCGGCTTGCGGGACAACTACTCGGCCGGTGAGGGCCTGATCACGAAGCGCTGGCTCCTCGACCATGAGGCACGACACGGAGGACGCCATGACGGACATGATCGACACTCTTGACGGCACGGGCAGCTTCGCCGGCTATGTTGCGCGACCCGCCGGAACTCCGATGGCGGCGATTGTCGTCATTCAGGAGATCTTCGGGGTGAATCCCGGCATCCGTCAGAAGTGCGACAAACTCGCGGACGCGGGGTATCTGGCGGTCGCGCCGGACCTGTTCTGGCGCATCGAACCTGACATCCAGCTCGATCCGGACGTGCCGGAGCAGATGCAGCGCGCGCTTGGGCTGATCGGCCAATTCGACCAAGACGCCGCCATTCGCGACATTGAGGCGACGATCCGTTTCGCCCGAGCGGCGAGCGGGGGAGCGAAGGTCGGGTGCGTCGGCTACTGCCTGGGCGGGCGCCTCGCCTACATGACCGCGGCCCGCACCGACGTCGACGCGAGCGTCGGCTATTATCCGGTGGGCATCCCCGACCTGCTGCGTGAGGCTCAGGCGATCGCGCACCCGCTACTCCTCCATGTCGCCGGCGCCGACCACTTCGTCGATGCGGCCACCCAGGCCGCCATGCACGACGGCCTCGACGATCACCCGAAGGTCGCGATCATCGACTATCCGGGCGAAGACCACGGCTTCGCAACCGAGGTCGGCACCCGGCGCTCACCAGAAGCGGCGGAACGGGCCGACGCGGCAACGGCAGCGTTCTTCCGCGAGCACCTCGCCTGAGGCTCAGGCCGCGTTCTCCGTGCAGACGCGAGCTGCATCGGAGAACAGCGGCGACAAGCCGACGCACGGATCGGTGAAGCCCTCGAAGATCATCTTGCCCGCGACATAAAGGATGACGAGCAGCCCGACATACGCGATCCACCGATAGCGCTCGATGTACTTGGCGATGATGTTGGCGGCGACGCCCATCATCGCCACCGACAGCAGCAGGCCGACGATCAGGATGCCGGGGTGCTCGCGTGCGGCCCCCGCCACCGCCAAGACATTGTCCAGGCTCATCGACACGTCCGCGACTGCCACCGCCCACGCCGCGCCCGCGAAGCTCTTGGCGGGCTTGAGGTTGGCGGCTTCCTCGTCATGGTGCCCGGGGGGCTGGCGCAGCTCACGCCACATCTTCCATGACACCCAAAGCAGCAGCAGCCCGCCAGCGAAGATCAGCCCTACGATCTGCATCAGCTGTGTGACCAGCAGCGCGAAGATGATCCGCAGCACCAGCGCGGCGATGATGCCGATCAGAATGACCTTCTTGCGCTGATCGGCGGGCAGCCCGGCTGCGAGCGCGCCGACGACGATCGCGTTGTCGCCGGCCAGCATCACGTCGATCATCAGCACCTGCAGGAACGCGGTCAGCGCCGAGGGCGAGGTGATGTTCGAGAAGTCGGCGAGGATGTGCTGCCAGAGTTCGGTCATGCGGGCGTCCTAGAGACAAAAAAGGCGCGGGCAAAGCACGCGCCTTCTGAGCGGTTTGTAACGTTCTGCTTCTTGAGCGCCGCGGCGCAGCCGCGTCGTCGGTCGGGGCTGGGGCCCCGCCGACCGTGCCGACGTGAGTCCTGCCGCAGCAGGCGACAGGCCACGAGCGGCTACTGATTCATGCTGTCGAAGAAGTCGTCGTTGGTCTTCGAGTTCTTCATCTTGTCGAGCAGGAATTCCATGGCATCGATCGTGCCCATCTGCATCAGAATGCGGCGCAGCACCCACATCTTGCTGAGCTTGTCCTTCTCAACCAGCAGTTCTTCCTTGCGGGTGCCGGACTTGCCAACGTCAAGCGCGGGGAAGATGCGCTTGTCCGCGACCTTGCGGTCGAGCACGATCTCCGAGTTGCCGGTGCCCTTGAACTCCTCGAAGATCACCTCGTCCATGCGGCTGCCGGTATCGATCAGCGCAGTGGCGATGATGGACAGCGACCCGCCCTCCTCGATGTTGCGCGCGGCACCGAAGAAGCGCTTCGGACGCTGCAGCGCGTTCGCGTCGACACCGCCGGTCAGCACCTTGCCCGACGACGGCACCACCGTGTTGTAGGCGCGGCCCAGGCGCGTGATCGAATCGAGCAGGATGACGACGTCCTTCTTGTGCTCGACCAGCCGCTTGGCCTTCTCGATCACCATCTCGGCGACCTGGACGTGGCGCGTGGCGGGTTCGTCGAAGGTGGAGGACACGACCTCGCCGCGCACGGAGCGCTGCATGTCGGTGACTTCCTCCGGCCGCTCGTCGATCAGGAGGACGATCAGGAACACTTCGGGGTGATTGTCGGTAATCGCCTTGGCGATGTTCTGGAGCATCACCGTCTTGCCGACGCGCGGCGGCGCGACGATCAGCGTGCGCTGGCCCTTGCCCTGTGGCGACACGATGTCGATGACGCGGGCCGACTTGTCCTTCTGGGTCGGATCGAGCTGGTCCAGCGTCAGCTTCGATTCCGGATAGAGCGGGGTCAGATTGTCGAAGTTGACGCGGTGGCGAACCGCGTCCGGGTCGTCGAAATTGACCTTGGAGAGCTTCACCAGTGCGAAGTAGCGCTCGCCGTCCTTGGGCCCGCGGATCTCGCCCTCGACCGTGTCGCCGGTGCGCAGCCCGAACTTGCGGACCTGGTTCGGCGACACATAGATATCGTCCGGCCCGGCGAGGTAGTTGGCCTGGGGCGAGCGCAGGAAGCCGAAGCCGTCGGGCAGCACCTCGATCGTGCCCTCGCCCATGATCTGCTCGCCGTTGTCAGCCTGCACCTTCAGGATCGCGAACATCAGGTCCTGCTTGCGCAGGGTGGATGCGCCCTCGACGCCCAGCTCCTCGGCCATGCTGACCAGCTCGGCGGGCGATTTCTTCTTGAGGTCTTTCAGATGCATTGCGGGCGTCCGGACTTGGATGCTGTCGAGGATTTCGGGCGCTGGAGGGGTCGAGAAGACGACGGCGCGGGAAAGATGGGAAGCGAGGCGCGCCCGCTGGCTGGCGGTGTCGGCCTCGGACACGCGAATTAGGTGTCACCCTGCGCCAAGTCAAGCACGAGCGCCTGACCTACCCGATCAGAATGGTCGCACGATCACCAGGATGACGATCAGCGAGACGGCGAGCGCAGGCACTTCGTTGACGAGGCGGAGCGTGCGCGGGGGGAGCGGTGCCTCGCCCCGGCCGAGCTTCCGGGCATAGCCGATCGCCCAGCCGTGATAGCCCGAGAGCGCGAGCACCAGCAGCAGCTTGGCATGGAGCCAGCCGAGCCCGGGCACGCCGTCGAACAGCCCGGCGTTGGCGGCGAGCAGCAGCCCCAGGCCCCACACGATCACCAGCGACGGCGTGAGAATCATCCGGCGAAGCACGGCCTCGCGGTGCTGCCATCGCGCCGCCTCGCCGGGGATCGCCAGACCCTCCTGGTGGTAGACCAGGTAGCGCGGCAGCATAAATAATCCCGCCATCCAGAAGATCACGAAGATGACATGCGCCGCCTTCACCCACAGGTAGGCGGCCCCGAGCAGGTTGGTCATGCCGCGCCTCTTACGCGCTCCAGGAGGCGCTGCACATGGGCGATCGGCGTGTGCTGCCCGATCCCGTGGCCGAGGTTGAAGATGTGCGGCCGTCCCCGGAACGCGTCCAGGATGCGGTCGATCGCAGCGTCGAGCGCGTCGCCGCCAGCCTCCAGCGCCAGCGGATCGAGGTTTCCCTGCACCGGCAGGTCGGTCGGCAGCACCTGATGAGCCCAGGCCGGATCGACGGTTTCGTCGATGCCGAGCGCGTCGACGCCGGTTTCGCGCGCATAGGCGGCGAGCTTGCCGCCCGCCCCCTTGGGAAAGCCGATGATCAGGAGATCCGGGCAGCGCGCCCGCAGCTCCGCGACGATCGCGGCGTTGGGCGCAATCACCCAGCGTTCGAACTGTGCCGGCGACAGGCTGCCCGCCCAGCTGTCGAACAATTGCACCGCCTCCACCCCGGCCGCATGCTGGGCGGCGAGATAGTCGATCGTGACCGGGACGATCCGGTCGACCAGCGCCTGCATGGCGTCAGGATCGCGGTAGGCGAGCATCCGCGCGGCTGCTTGGTCCTTCGATCCCTGGCCGGCAATCATGTAGGTGGCGACTGTCCAGGGCGATCCTGCGAACCCCAGGAAGGTGACCGTCGGCGGTAGCGCCGCGGCGACACCGCGGATCGTCGCGTAGATCGGCTCCAGCTTCGCCGTGTCGACCTCACCGAGCCGCTCGATTGCCGCCAACGTGTCGAGCGGCGGCGCGAGGCGCGGTCCCTCGCCGGCCCCGAACGTCAGCTCCTGCCCCATGGCCCAGGGCACCATCAGGATGTCGGAGAAGAGGATCGCCCCATCGAAGCCGAAGCGTCGGATTGGCTGAAGCGTCACCTCCGCCGCCGCCACCGGATCGGTCGCGAGGGCCAGGAACCCGCCCTTCTCCGCGCGCAACTCACGGTACTCGGGGAGGTACCGGCCGGCCTGGCGCATGAGCCAGACCGGCGGCACCGGCAGCGTTTCTCCCCGGAGCGTCCGGAGGAGCGGTTTGGGGGCGGGCACGTCGCTCACCGGGTCTCCCAACTATAAATAAAGAGAATCTTAAAGGGTTGTTGAAGGTGGTTGGCGCGTGGGTAGCGGGGTTTGAGCATCCGTCCAGCCACCGTCCACAAGTTGACGCGCCACGTACCCCGGCCAGAACACGATTCGAGTTCCAACGTGCACGCAATCCACAGGCTGTGGATGCAACCCGGTGATGTGCGGCGGATTGTGGACGAGCGTGGACAAAGCGACCGTCGTTCCGCCGCTTGGCGGGTGCGGCGGGTTGCGCTAGCGGCCGTCCCGATGTTGTCCACAGATCGATCCCGGTGATGCGCCTGCACCTCCATCTCCTCTCCGACTCGACCGGAGAGACGCTGGAGAACATCGCCAAGGCCGCGCTCGCCCAGTACGACGACGTCGATACCCAGCGGCACTTCTGGCCAATGGTGCGCAACGAAGCGCATCTGGAGCGGATCCTAGCGGAGATTGCCCAGCATCCCGGCCTGGTGCTCTTCACGCTGGTGAACCCGACGATCCGCATGATGCTGGAGGCACGCTGCCGCGCGCTCGGTCTGCCCGCAGTCGCGCCGCTCGACGGAGTCAACGACGCGCTGTCGAGCCTGCTGGGACAGGAGGCAAAGGCGCGGCCCGGTCGGCAGCATACGCTCGACGCCGCCTATTTCGCGCGGGTCGAGGCGATCCAGTGGACCATCGCCCATGACGACGGCATCGCCGCGGAGGACTGGGAGGAAGCGGACATTCTGCTCGCCGGCGTGTCGCGGTCATCCAAGACGCCGACGTCGATCTACCTCGCCAACCGGGGCTTCAAGGCCGCCAACATCCCGATCGTGGTGGAGTCACCGCCGCCGGCGGCGCTGTTCACGCTCAATGGGCCGCTGATCGTCGGACTGACCACCAGCGCCGACCGGCTGGTGCAGATCCGCCGCAACCGCCTCCTGTCGCTCAATCAGAAGGTCGAGACGCCCTATGTCGAGCAGGACGCGGTCGCCCGCGAGGTCGCCTTCGCGCGCCGCATGTTCGCCGACAACGGCTGGCCGGTCATCGATGTGACCCGCCGATCGATCGAGGAGACCGCCGCCGCGATCATCGGCCTCTACAATCAGCGCAGCCTGCCGCAGGTCGAGACATGAGGCTGATTCTGGCGAGCGGCAGCAGTGCGCGTCGGACCATGCTGAGCGACGCCGGCGTCGCGTTCGACGTCGAGCGACCTAACGTCGACGAGGACGCGGCCAAGGCGGCGCTCGCCGCGACCGGCACCTACCCGCGCGACACCGCCGACGCGCTCGCTCAGCTAAAGGCGCTGCGAGTGTCGCAGCGGGCGCCCGCCGCACTGGTTCTCGGCAGCGACTCGATTGTGGAGCTCGCCGACGGCACGCTGCTGGACAAGCCGGAGAGCCGCGAGGATGCCTGCGATCACCTCCGCCGCATGTCGGGGACGCGCGTTCGCCTGCACAGCGCTGCCGTGATGGCGCTGGGCAGCCAGCCGGTCTGGCGCCACGTCGATACCGCCACCCTCCACGTACGCGCGCTGTCCGCCGACTTCATCACGCGCTACCTGGACGCGGAGTGGCCCGCGATCGCAGCCTGTGTCGGCTGCTTCCGCATTGAAGGGCCGGGCGTCCAGCTCTTCGCGGCTGTCGAGGGCAGCCACTTCACCATCCTCGGCCTCCCGTTGCTGCCGGTGCTCGACTACCTCCGCACGCGGGGCGTGCTGACGTCATGATCCCTTATGCCGAGGTGATCGGCGATCCGGTCGCTCACTCCAAGTCGCCGCTGATCCATCGCTTCTGGCTGGAGGCGCTTGGGCAATCCGGCGATTATCGGGCGGTCCATGTCCGCCCGGACGACTTGCCTGCCTATTTCATCACGCGGGCGGAGGATACGGAATGGCGGGGGTGCAACGTCACCGTGCCGCACAAGGTCGCGGCGCTCGATCTGGTCACCGATCCGGCGGGGGTGCGAAAGACGATCGGCGCGATCAACACGGTGCTGCGTGAGCCCGATGGAACGCTCGTCGGCACCAACACCGATGCCGCCGGCTTCGCCGCGCCGATCGCGACGCTGGCGCTGACTGGACGTCACGTGACGGTGGTAGGCGCAGGGGGAGCGGCCCGCGCGGTCCTGTTCGCGCTAGCGCGGCTCGGGGTGGAGCGCATCACGCTGATGAACCGCACGCCCCTGCGGGCGGCCGGGCTGCTCGCCGACTTCGGGCTGAGCGGCGACGTCGTGCCGCTCGATGCGCCACTCGCGCCGACAACCGCGCTGCTGGTGAATACGAGCAGCCTGGGCATGAGCGGGCAGCCGTCGCTCGATCTCGATCTCTCGCCACTCGCTGATGACGCTGTGGTCTACGACATCGTTTATGCGCCGCTCGAGACGCCGCTGCTCGCCGCGGCGCGCGCGCGCGGGCTCGCGACCGTTGACGGCCTCGACATGCTGGTCGGCCAGGCCGCGGTCGCCTTTGAATTGTTCTTCGGCGCCGCCCCAACCCGTGAATGCGACGCAGAACTGCGCTCCCTGCTGACGGTATGACGGTGGTCCTCGGTCTCACCGGCTCGATCGGGATGGGCAAGTCGACGGTCGCGCGGATGTTCGCGGAAGAGGGTTTGCCGGTCTTCGACGCCGATGCGACCGTGCACCAGTTGCAGGGGCCGGGCGGCGCCCTGGTGGCAGCGATCGAGGCGCGCTTTCCCGATACGACCGGACCGGCCGGGGTGAACCGCACGGCGCTTGCGGAGGCGGTCTTCGGTGACCCGGTCGCGCGTGCGGCACTGGAGGCGATCGTCCATCCGGCGGTGGCGGCCGAGCGGGCGCGCTTCCTGACCGATCACGCCACCGCGCCGCTCGTCGTGCTCGACGTACCACTGCTGTTCGAGGCGGGCGGATGGCAATCGGTGGACGAAATCGCGGTCGTCTCCGCTTCAGCCGAGGTGCAGCGTGCTCGGGTTCTCGCGCGCGACGGTATGACGGAGGAGCGCTTCGCCAGGATCCTGGCGGCCCAGCTTCCGGACGCCGAGAAGCGCGCGCGGGCCGATTACGTGATCGCCACCGACGTGCCGGTGGAGAAGACCCGCGCCGCCGTCCGCGCGCTGATCGCTTGCCTCGTCCAGCGCCCGGGAGGATAAGGGCTGGATGCGCGAAATCGTGTTTGATACCGAGACCACGGGTTTCAGTTTCGCCGGCGGCGACCGGCTGGTCGAGATCGGCTGCGTGGAGCTGTTTAACCGGGTCGAGACCGGCCGGACCTACCACGCCTATGTCAATCCGGAGCGCGACATGCCGGAGGAGGCGGAGCGCGTCCACGGGCTGTCGGCGCGGTTCTTGTCCGACAAGCCGGTGTTTGGCGGCATCACCGCCGAGCTGCTCGACTTCATCGGTGATGCCCCGATGGTGGCGCACAATGCCGGGTTCGACTTCGCTTTCCTCAACGGCGAGCTCGGCCGGTGCGGCCATCCGGAGGTGTGCCGCAGCCGCATGGTCGACACGCTGATGCTGGCGCGCACCCGGCATCCCGGTGCCAAGCACACGCTTGATGCGCTGTGCGTCCGCTACGGGATCGACCGCTCGCACCGGGTGCTGCACGGCGCGCTGCTCGATGCGCAGCTGCTCGCGCAGGTCTATGTCGAGCTAACCGGGGGGCGGCAGATCGGTCTCGGGCTGGCCGTCGACGTGCCGACGGAGGCGATCGTCGTGCCCGCCGGGCGCCGCATCGTTCGCGCCGCGCGCGTCCATGCACCGTCGGACGAGGAACGGGCGCGGCACGCCGCCTTCCTCCGGACGATCAAGGAACCGCTGTGGGGGGCTGAAACGTTGCAGTGATGTCCGCGGGGTGGTCCCACCCCGTCCCATAAGAAAAGGAGAATGAGGGCATGGATATCCGGATCTCGGGTCATCAGGTCGATACGGGCGACGCGCTGAAGGCGCACGTGCAGGACCGGCTCCAGGGTATCGCCGACAAGTATTTTTCGCGCGCCATCTCGTCCCAGGTGACCTTCGGCAAGGGGCCGCACGACCACGGCTTCACCTGCGACATCGTCGCGCACGTGATGCAGGGACTGGTGCTGAAGGGTTCGCACTTCAATGCGGGTGCGGAGGCGCAGCTCGCCTTCGACGGCGCGGCCGACAAGATCGAGAAGCAGCTGCGTCGCTACATGCGCCGGCTGAAGGACCGCAACGCGGGCGAGGCGCAGTCGTTCGCGGAGGCAGGGGCGTATGACAACGCGGGCTATACCGTCTTCAACGGCGGCGCTCTGGATGAGGAGGAGGTGCCCGACGCCCCGCTGATCATCGCGGAGACGCGGGTCGACGTGCCGGACGCGTCGGTTGGCGACGCGGTCATGATGCTCGATCTGCGCAACACCAACGCGCTGCTGTTCCGCAATAGCGGCACGGGCAATTTCAACATGGTGTACCGCCGCGACGACGGAACGATCGGCTGGGTCGAGCCGAACCGCAGCGCGGAGCGGTAAACTCGCACGGGCGGGTGCCGGCCTGGCGCCCGCCGTTCCACGGAGAGAGTGTGTGACGGAACTGGGCGACCTGCTCGCGCTCGATGCCGTGCTGCCATCGCTGGCCGCTGCGAACAAGCGAGCGCTGTTCGCTGGCCTCGGCACCGCGGCCGCGCAGGTCTGGGGGTTGAACAAGGCGACGGTGTCGGAGCGGCTGAGCGAGCGGGAGAAGCTCGGAACGACCGGCTACGGCAACGGGATCGCGGTCCCTCACGCTCGGATCGAGGGACTGACCCAGGTCCGGGGCCTGTTCGTGCGCCTGCCGCGGCCGATCGACTATGCCGCGGTCGACGAACTTCCCGTCGACCTGTTCTTCGTCCTGCTCTCGCCGACCGATGCCGGTACCGACCATTTGAAGGCGCTCGCGCGCGTGTCGCGGCGGCTGCGCGAGCGCGGCTTTGCGGACAAGCTGCGCGGGGCGGGATCGCGCGACGCCCTGTTCGTGCTGCTCACCGGCGACGATGTCCGCGACGCTGCCTGAGCAGGTGCCGCTCGGCGCCGACGCGCACTTCCGCGCGCTCGAGCGGCTCTACGCCGCCGCGCCGATCAACCGGCTATTCGACTCCGGGCTGACGATCGCCGCCCCGGGAACGGCGACGATCCGGTGCGATCTGACCGCTGCGCACTTCCACGCGGCGGGTGCGGCGCACGGCACGGCCTATTTCAAGATGCTCGACGATGCCGCCTTCTACGCGGCGAACAGCCTGGTCACCGACCGGTTTCTCCTCACCACCGCCTTTAACCTGCTGCTGACGCGGCCGCTCGGGGCAGGACCGGTGACTGCGGAGGGTCGCTGGATCAGCGGGCAGCGGCGCGTGCTGGTCGCCGAAGCACGACTGATCGACGACACGGGGGAGGAGGTCGCGCGTGGCACGGGCACCTTCATGCGCTCCCGCATCGCGCTCACCAGCCTGCCGGGCTACAGCGCTTGACCGTCCGGCTGGCCACCGACGTCCGGGTCCGTGCGCTGCTGCGCCGGGTCGACGCGGCTGGCGGGTCGGCGATGATCCTCGCCCGCGGCGATGCGATCGCGGGCGCCGTGCTGGTGGTAGTGCTGGGCGGGGCGAGCGCGACGGTGCTGGAGCGGAGTCTCGGCCCGGACGGCAGCGTCACACTCCGCCGGACCGGCCCTGACGACTCGTCCGAACAGGCCGTCACCGCCTATTGGCAGCGGCGTCGCGCCAGCGATCCCGATCTGTGGGTCGTCGAACTGTCTGTCGCCGACGCCGAACGGTTCGCCGCTGAAACGATCGGGATCAATTGACTGGTAAGGTGCGCTGGCGGAAGCGGCGGCATCCAAGTCAGCGTTGTGTCGATATGGGGTGCGATCCTGATCGATGACGCAGTCGGGGGGTTCATCGGTGGGGCAAGTACCGGGGGTGTTCCGGTCGATCTGCCACGGCGACGGCCAACCGCATAATATCGATTGTTGATGTTCCGTATTGCTCGTGCCGCGACCTTTGCGGCCGCTCTTTTTGGCGCCGGTTTCCTGTTCGGCGCTACGTCCCCCGGCTTCGCGCAGGACCTGCACCGCGATCCGGTTGCTACGCTTAATGCGTTGGCCGTGCCGCAGGTTCCGCTGGATGCGCCCGAAAGCGCCACGCCGAACGCCACGCCCCGGCTCAAGCCCGCCATCGTCGATGTCGCCCAGAGCGCCGACGATGTGCTCGCCGGCGACAACCCCGATTATGCCACGCTCTCCGCGGCCGTTGCGGCGCAGGATCACGCGGTTGATGATCGTGATCTGCGCTGCCTCGCGGCCGGCGTGTTCTTCGAATCCAAGGGTGAGCCGCTCGCCGGGCAGCTCGCCGTTGCGCAGACCATCATCAACCGCAGCAAGTCCGGTCGCTTCGCGTCGTCGATCTGCGCGGTCCTGACCCAGCGCGGGCAGTTCTCCTTCGTGCGCGGCGGCACCGTGCCCAGCGCGGAGGGTCGTGCCGGCTGGACCACGGCAGTTGCCGTCGCCAAGGTCGCCATGCGTGACCTGTGGGACGGGGCGGCCGAGCAGGCGCTGTACTTCCACGCCCGCGGTCGCACCCCCGGCTGGCGCGCGCAGAAGATCGCGGCGATCGGCAACCACATCTTCTATCGCTGAGACTGGCGGTAGCCCGCGCGGCTGAGATACTCGAGGATTAAGCCGTCAGGCTGGCTGCCTAGAAGTCCCAGGCAATCCCGCGCCGCTCCCAATCACCGTAGCGGACGGGATCGAGCGGATCGGCGCTGCGCTCGATCGGCTCGGGCACCGGAACGGGCGGATTGGGCGGCAGATCCTTCGGCGGCTTCACATGCGCGGGGCGCTTGCCCATGGCTCGGCTCCATCGATTGCCACAACGGGCGGCAACCGCCACATCGGGGCAATGGCCGCTTCCGACAAGACCCTCCGCGACGATCCCCCGGGCGTGCCCGCCCGCAGGGCGGCGTTGCGCCTGCTCGATGCGGTGCTGCGTCGCGGCCAGCCGATCGAGGCAGCGCTCCACAATGCCACGCAGGGAATCACTCATGCCCCCGATCGCGCGCTGGCGCACGCGCTCGCGGCGGAGGTGCTCCGTCGCTTGCCTGACCTGGACGCGCTGATCGACTCGGCGACCCGCCAGCCGCTGCCGCCTGATGCCAAGGCGCGCAGTGTCCTCCGGCTCGCGCTCGCGGGCGCGTTGCAGCTCCGCACGCCCCCGCATGCGGCAATCGCGACCGTGCTGCCGCTCGTCGACGGGGGTCCGCGCAAGCTCGTCCATGGCGTGTTCGGCACCCTGATGCGGGCGAACGCCACTCTGCCCGCGGTACCGGCACTGCCCGCCGACGTTGCCGATCGCTGGACGGCGCAGTGGGGCGAGCAGTTGGTTGCCGCCGCGCGGGGGCTCATCGCCGCGCCGCCGCCGCTCGACCTGTCGCTCAAGCAGCCGCTCGCCGACGCGCCGGACGGAGCGTCGCTCGCCCCTGGTCACCGGCGCATCCCGGCCGGCAGCGACATCGCCGCGGCGGATGGCTTCGCGACCGGCGACTGGTGGGTGCAGGATCTCGCCGCCAGCATCCCGGTCCGGCTGATCGGGCGCGGGCGCGGGCGCGCGCTTGATCTGTGCGCTGCGCCGGGCGGCAAGACACTCCAGCTCGCTGCGGCGGGATGGGCGGTCACGTCGCTCGACATATCGGCTAGTCGTCTCGCGCGACTTTCCGAGAATCTCGCGCGAACGGGGCTCTCGGCCGAGATCGTCACGGCGGATGCGCTCGCCTGGTCGCCGGATGTACCCTTCGACGCTGTCCTGCTCGACGCGCCGTGCAGTGCGACCGGCATCTTCCGGCGGCACCCCGACGTACTGCACCGAGCGCGGCCGGCGTTCATCGCCGAGATGGCGGAGCTGCAGTCGCGGCTGTTAGCGCGGGCAGCCGATTGGGTGCGGCCCGGCGGTACGCTCGTCTACGCGACCTGCTCGCTCGAGCCGGCGGAAGGGGAGGCCCAGCTTGCCCTGTTCCTCGCCAATCGGTCGGACTACCGGATCGTGCCGGCGACGACCGCCGAGCTGCCCGCGGGGATTGTTCCCGGCGCCGACGGCACGGTGCGGACCCTGCCCACCATGCTGGTCGAACAGGGCGGGGTCGACGGCTTCTTCGTCGCCCGACTGGCACGCGCCGACTGACTTGCCGCGCTACACGCGCGTGCTAAACGCCCGCGCATGATCGTCCGCATCGCGCCCTCCATCCTCTCCGCCGATTTCGCGCGGTTGGGCGAGGAAGTGCGCGCGATCGATGCGGCCGGCGCTGACTGGATCCACGTGGACGTCATGGACGGGCATTTCGTCCCCAACCTCACCATCGGTCCGGCGGTGGTGAAGGCCCTGCGCCTGCACAGCGACAAGCCGTTCGACGTCCACCTGATGATCGCGCCGGTCGATCTGTACCTCGATGCCTTTGCGGAAGCCGGCGCGGACACGATCAGCGTCCATATCGAGGCAGGGCCGCACGTCCACCGATCGATCCAGCACATCAAGGGCCTGGGCAAGCGCGCCGGGGTGGTGCTCAATCCGGCGACACCCGCCAAGCTGCTCGACTATCTGATCGATGAGGTCGATCAGGTGCTGGTGATGAGTGTCAATCCGGGCTTCGGTGGCCAACGCTTCATCACCAGCCAGCTCAAGAAGATCGCCGCGATCCGCAAGATGATCGACGCGAGCGGACGCGCGATCGAGCTGGAGGTCGACGGTGGTATCGAGCCGGAGACTGCGCGCGCGTGCGTTGAAGCGGGCGCAACCGTGCTCGTCGCGGGGACGGCGGCGTTTGCAGGCGGGCCCGACCGGTATGCCGCCAACATCGCCGCGTTGAAGGCGGGGTGATCGACGCCGGTCAGGTCGAGCCCGCCGCCGACGGGATCGAGGAGGGCAAGCGGCTGATCCGGGTCGGCGGTGACGCCGGCCTGTCGCTCACCCAGCGATTGTCGGAACGGCTGCAGGCGCTCGCCTGGCGCTCGCCGCTCCACAATGTCCGGCTGCGCGGGCGCCACCCGTTGAAGCTCATCACGGTCGCCGATGATCCGTTCCTCGGCGATGTCGGGCGCGGCCGGGCGCTGCTCGACGGTGTGATCGCGTTCCGCGGCGAGCGACGCCCGATCGAGGTGCTCGATCTGGCGAAGCCCGACTGGTCGAGGCCCTTTGCCGATCACCTGCAAGGCTTCGGCTGGCTACGCGACCTGTCGAGCGTCGCCCCGCGCGCGCAGGCGGCGCCGATCGCCGAAGGGATCACGCGCCGCTGGATCGCCGCGCACGGGGAGCGCGTGTCCGATACCGCCTGGCGGCCGGAGCTGTGGGGGCGGCGGATCCTCGCCTGGGTCGCGCATGCGCCGCTGATCCTGTCTTCGACCGACCTCGTTTACCGCTCCAGCGTGCTCCACGCCCTCGCTCGCGGGGCGCGTCACCTTGATCGCACGGCGGAGCGGGCGCCGCTTGGTCCGCCCCGGATCGCGGCGTGGAGCGGGGTGGTTGCGGCCGGGCTTATGATCCCGGGTGGCGAGGCGCGGCGGCAGTTCGGCGAACGCGGCCTCGCGCGGGCGCTCGATACCTGCATCACGCCCGATGGCGGGGTGGTGGGGCGCGCCCCCGTCGGGCAGCTCGACGCGCTGATGGTGCTGGTGCAGCTCCGCGCGGTCTATGCCGCCCGGCGGCTGGAGCCGCCGGCGGTGCTGGAGACGGCGCTCGCGCGGCTGGTGCCGCCGCTGCTCGGCGTCTGCCACGGTGATCGCGGTCTCGGCAGCTGGCAAGGCGGCGGGCCGGTCGGCGGCGATGCGATCGATGCGGTGATCGCCGCATCAGGCGTTCGCGCGCGGCCGCTGCGCCAGGCGCGCGACTGGGGGTACCAGCGGATCACGGCCGGATCGACGCTGCTCGTTATGGACGGTGCGCCGCCGCCGGTTGCCCGGCTGGTCGATGGCGGCTGCGCCTCCACACTCGCCTTCGAGCTGTCGGACGGCCCGCACCGCATCGTGGTCAATTGCGGCGGCGCGCGGATGGCGAACGCACAGCTTCCAGCGGCGCTGACCGAGGGGCTGCGCACCACCGCGGCACACTCCACCCTGACACTCGGTGACCTCAACTCGACTGCGATCCAGGCCGACGGCACGCTCGGCAAGGGCGTGAGCGAGGTCGAGCTGACCCGCAGCGAGAGCGACACGCTAAGCCGGATCGAGGCGAGCCACGACGGCTATGTGCGCCGCCTTGGTTTCCTCCATCGCCGGACGCTCGCCGTCGGCGGGGACGGCCGCGACGTGCGCGGCGAGGACTCGCTGCTGCCGTCGAATACGGGGAGGGGGCGCAAGAGTACGCCTGCCTTCGCCGTCCGCTTCCACCTGGCGCCGAGCGTCGAGGTGTCGCCGACCAGCGACGGGCAGGGGGCGGTGCTCCGCCTGCCCGGCAATCTGCTCTGGCAGTTCCGCTGCAAGGGCGCGCCGCTCACCATCGACGAGAGCGTGTGGCTTGATGCGAGCGGCCGGCCGCACCGCACCGAGCAGCTTGTGGTGACCGGCGACGTGCCCGCGGGCGGCACGAGCGTCAGCTGGTGGTTTCACCGCTCGAGATAAGGACTGAGACATGACGGACGTGAGGATCGAGCGGGCGCTGCTGTCGGTGTCCGACAAGACTGGCATCGTTGAGCTGGCGACGGCGCTGGCTGCGCAGGGCGTCGAGCTGGTCTCAACTGGCGGCACCGCGACGGCCCTGCGCGCCGCGGGGCTGGAGGTGCGCGATGTCGCCGACCTCACCGGCTTCCCGGAGATGATGGACGGGCGCGTCAAGACCCTCCATCCGCGGGTCCATGGCGGGCTGCTCGCCCGTCGGGACATGCCGGCCCACATGGCGTCGGCCGACGCGCACGGGATCGGGATGATCGACCTGGTGGTCGTAAACCTTTATCCGTTTGCGGCAACGGTTGCCGGGGGTGCGGACCGCGCGACGATCATCGAGAACGTCGACATCGGCGGACCGTCGATGGTCCGCTCGGCGGCCAAGAACCACGCGAGCGTCGCGATTGTCACCGATCCGGCCGATTACCCGCTGGTCGCCGGTTGCACGACCGACCTTGCGACCCGCACGCGTCTGGCCGCAAAGGCCTATGCCGCGACGGCGGAGTATGATGCGGCGATCGCGAGCTGGTTCGCCTTTTCCGATCAGGGCGAGCAATTCCCGGCGAGCCTCAGCCTCGCGCTGCGCCGGGCACAGTCGCTGCGCTACGGCGAGAACCCGCACCAGGCGGCGGCGCTCTACCTGCCCGCGACCGCCGCGCGCGGAACGCTCGCCGATCATCGCCAGGTGCAGGGCAAGGAGCTGTCGTACAACAACCTGAACGATGCCGACGCCGCGCTGGAGCTGGTCAGCGAGTTCCGTGACGCGGAACCGACCTGCGTGATCGTTAAGCACGCCAATCCCTGCGGCGTGGCGACCGCCACGACGCTCTTAAAAGCGTATGAGGCGGCGCTCGCCTGTGACAGCGTGTCGGCCTTCGGCGGAATCATCGCGGTCAACCGGCCGCTCGATGGTGCCACGGCCGAGGCGATAAGCAGCATCTTCACCGAAGTGGTCGCCGCGCCCGACGCCGATGAGGACGCGCGGGCGGTCTTCGCCCGCAAGAAGAATCTGCGTATGATTTTAACCGGGCCGCTGCCCGATCCGGCGCGGCCGGGCATGACGCTGAAGACGATCGCAGGCGGCGTGCTGCTCCAGGGTCGCGATAATGGCCAAATCGGCGAGCTGACGGTTGTCACGAAGCGCGCGCCTACCGCGCAGGAGCTTGCCGACTGCCGCTTCGCCTGGACTGTCGCCAAGCACGTCAAGTCGAACGCGATCGTTTACGCAAAGGATGGCGCGACCGCCGGAGTCGGTGCCGGTCAGATGAACCGACTGGAGAGCGCTCGCATTGCGGCCTGGAAGGCCAAGGATGCGGCTGAGAAGGCCGGCTGGCCGGCGCCGCGAACGATCGGCTCAGCCGTTGCCTCCGATGCCTTCTTCCCGTTCGCTGACGGGTTGATGGCGGCGGTGGAGGCGGGCGCCACGGCGGTGATCCAGCCCGGCGGATCGATCCGTGACGCGGACGTGATCGCCGCCGCCGACGAGGCAGGCCTCGCCATGGTGTTCACGGGGATGCGGCACTTCCGGCACTGATCCACGTGGAACATCGTACCCGGCGTAGGCCTTAGTGGACAGTTAGCGGTGGAACGCTCGCCTCTAGCGCGCGGACATCCTCGACCAGCACGCCGCGGAGAACCACTGACCCGAACAGGCCGGCGCCGGTGCGGATCGCGACGCCCTCGATCGCTTCACCCAGTCGCAGCGGCGGTACCATCCGGCCGGCACGGACGCGGTGCTTGTCGCGGACCAGGACGGCCACGGTGCCGTTGCCGGCTACCAGCGCGGCGCTCGCATCCTCGCTCACCAGCGCGCGGCCGCTGACGAAGCCGGCGAGCAGTCGCTCGGCGTGTGCCCGGGCGGCGGCGGTGGTGGACAGGCGGCTTTCCGAGAGACGCAGCAGGCGAGCTACGACCGCGATCACCAGGATCGCGCCGATCAGCCCCACCCACTGCGTCGGCGTCATCGCGACGCGACGAGCGTGTCGAGCATCGGGCGAATCGCCCCGACGTCGTACCCGGCCTGCGCCGCCTTCGCGACCAGCATTGCCGGTTCGTCGCCCATGCGGGCGCGAGCGAGGGCCCACAGATGCGCACTGCGCGTGCCCGAGCGGCAGTAGGCGAGGACCGGGCCGCCCGCCGCCGTCAGCGCCGCGGCCATCGCCTCGACCTGGTTGCCGGAGAAGCCCGAGTGCGTGACAGGCACGGCGCGATACGCGATGCCCGCGGCTGCAGCCGCTGCCGCGATATCGGCGCCGCTCGGCTGACCGGGCTCCTCGTCATCGGGACGGTTGTTGACGATCTCGACAAAACCGGCGTTCGCAATCGCCTGCACCTCCTCAGGCGTGATCTGCGGCGCAACGCTTATCTGGTCGTCGATCTGGCGGATCATTCGGATGCCTCTGCTTCTCGGAACTGGCGGATCACGGATAGGAAGGCGTCACCATAGGCATCGCGCTTGACCGCGCCAACGCCCGAGATGCGCGCGAGTGCCGCGATCGTTGCCGGACGCTCCGCCGTCATCGCGCGCAGCACCGCGTCGTGGAAGATGACGTAGGGAGGAACGCCAGCCTCCTGCGCGAGCTCACGGCGTTTCGCACGCAGCGCCTCGAACAGCGGGTCGCCGACCGGATTGTCGATCGCCGCACCGCGGGCGCGCCGTGACCGCCGCGCCGGCACGATCAGGTCGAGCGTCGCGTCACCCTTCAGCAGCGCCTTGGCCCCGGGCCCGAACTCCAGCCCGCCGTGGGGATTGGCGCGGAGCGCGTCGCGCGCGAGCAGCGCCCGCGCGACCGGCTTGAGCAACGCCGCCTCGTCGCCGGACACGATTCCAAAGACGCTCAGGTTCTCATGCCCGTTCTGGAGCGAGCGGTCGCTCGACTGGCCGGTCAGCACGCCCTCGACATAGCCGACACCGTAGAGTTGTCCGGTGCGGAACACGGCAGACAGGAACTTGCGGGCAACGGTGGTCGCATCGATGCTGGCGGGCGGGTTGAGGCAGTTGTCGCAGTTGCCGCAATCGACCGGCGCATCGGTCTCGCCGAAGTGCTGAAGCAGCAGGCGGCGCCGGCAGCTCGGCGTCTCAACCAGCGCCGCCATTGCGTTCAGCCGCTGGCGCTCGCCCGACTGACGCGCCGGTTCGACCTCGCCGATCCGCTGGCGAGCGCGGGCGAAGTCGTCGGCGCCCCAGAACAGATGCGCGATCGCCGGGTCGCCGTCGCGTCCGGCGCGCCCGGTCTCCTGGTAATAAGCCTCGATCGACTTGGGCAGTCCGGCATGCGCGACAAAGCGGACGTCGGGCTTGTCGATCCCCATGCCGAAGGCGACCGTCGCGGCAATCACCATGTTCTCGGACGCCACGAACGCCGCCTGGTTGGCGGCGCGGACCGCGGGCTCCAGCCCGGCGTGGTAGGCGCGGGTCGGGCGGCCGGTCTTCGCCAGCGCCGCCGCCATCTTCTCCGTCCCCGCGCGCGACGGCACGTAGACGATTCCGGGACCCGGCGTTTCCGCGATCAGGTCCGCGATCTGGCGAGTGACATTGTCGCGGGGGCTGATCTGGTAGCGGATGTTGGGGCGGTCGAAGCCCGCGACGATCAGCCCGTCGGCAGCAATGCCGAGCTGCTCGAGAATGTCGGCGCGGGTATGGGCGTCGGCGGTCGCGGTGAGCGCGAGACGCGGCACATCGGGAGAGCGGTCGAGCAGCGGGCGGAGCAGGCGATAGTCGGGGCGAAAGTCGTGGCCCCACTCACTGACGCAGTGCGCCTCGTCGATCGCGAACAGGCTGACCTTGCCGCGGTCGAGCAGGTCGCGGAACTCGCCGCCGGAGGCGCGCTCCGGGGCGACGTAGAGGAGGTCGAGCACACCATCCAGGAAGCGACGGCGGGTTTCCGCCCGGTTCTCGTCGACGCTGGTGAGCGTCGCGGCGCGTATGCCGACCGCGGTGGCGGCACGCAGCTGATCGTGCATCAGCGCAATCAGGGGAGAGACGACCACGCAGGTACCCGGCAGCATCGTTGCGGGCAGCTGATAGGTGAGCGACTTGCCCGCGCCGGTCGGCATGACGGCGAGGGTCGAGCGCCCGGTCAGCACACGCGTCACCACGTCCGCCTGGACGCCGCGGAAGTCGGGATAGCCGAAGATGGTCTGAAGGGCCGCGCGGGCGTCGGAGAGCATTGCGTGGCCTATATCGTCGCCTCGGCCCGGATTAATAGGGCTGCCCTGCTTCGGCCTGAATCACGCGCGAGCCTGTATGGCAGGCGAGCGGGAGTGACGTCATGCGGGTAGCGGCGGTTGGGGCCCTGGTGCTGGTCGGTGCGGCTCCGGTCGAGCGGGTGATCGTCGTCGGCCGGCCGGTCGCCACAACCATCAATGGCGTCGCGGGCACGCTGCTCGTCGATCCCGGCGCGCCGTCGATGCCGATCGTGTCGCGAGCCTATGCCGACCGGCTGGCGCTCAAGCCGGGCATGTTCACCATCCGCTGGCTGATCGGCCCGGTCGTGCTGCCGGTGACGACCGCAGTCGAGCGCATCAATCTGGGGCGGGGCGAGCAGAAGCGGCGGATCGGCTGGGTCGAGCGGCCCTACCGCGACGACGTCGACGGAGCGGTCGGCCCCGGTGGCCTGCCCGACAACGTGGTGCGCTTCACCCTCCGGGCACCGCAAGCTGGCGAGCGCACGGTGACGCTGCCGATGCTGGACGCGGGCGGGCTGCTCGGCGGATCGGTCGGCCTGTTCGCGCGCATCGATGTGGAGGGGGAACCGGTCCGCATCCGCTTCGATCTCAACCAGCCGCACACGCTCACCAACGCCGGAATGGCGCTGACGCTCGCGCGGGTGCACGCGGGCACCCTCGCGGAGGCGCGCCGCTCGGTGCCGATCGTCTTCGGTGTCGTGCGCCCGGTCCGGACCATGACGCTCGCCCGCCCGCTCGCCGTCGGTCCGCTTTCGATCACCAGACTCGATGTCCGCACGGGCGACTTCGGCAATGCCGACGGGATCGCCAGCACAACGGCCGCGGCCGATCCGGACGAGATCGTGGTGGAGGCGAAGGGCAAGCGCGACCGCAGCCGCGATCGGATCACCCTCGGCAGCGATGCGCTCGCCCGCTGTTCCGCCATCGTCTTCGACAAGCCGGCGAAGCAGGTACGGCTGACCTGCGCCTGAGCTACTCGGCCGCCAGCGCCGCATCCTGCTCGGCGGCCTGACGCGCCCACATCTCGGCATAGAGCTTGCCGGCGCGCAGCAGCTCGGCGTGGGTGCCCTGCTCGGCGATGCGGCCCGCCTCCAGCACGACGATCCGGTCGGCGTGGACGATCGTGGAGAGGCGGTGCGCGATCACGATCGTGGTGCGTCCCTGTTCGATCGTCTCCAGCGTCGCCTGGATCTCCGCCTCCGTGCGGCTGTCGAGCGCGCTGGTCGCCTCGTCCAGGATCAGGATCGGCGGATCCTTGACCAGCGTCCGCGCGATCGCGACGCGCTGCTTCTCGCCGCCCGACAGCTTCAGCCCGCGCTCGCCGACCCGAGTGTCGAAGCCGTCGGGAAGCGCCTGGATGAAAGGCGCGATCGCCGCCCCCCGCGCGGCGGCGGCGATGTCGTCCTCGCTCGCGCCCTCGCGGCCGTAGGCGATGTTGTAGCCGATCGTCTCGTTGAACAGGACCGTGTCCTGCGGGACGATCCCGATCGCGGCGCGCAAGCTGGTTTGGGTGACAGCGGCGATATCCTGCCCGTCGATCGTCACGCGCCCGCCGGTCAGGTCGTAGAAGCGGTAGAGGATGCGCGCGAGCGTCGACTTGCCCGCGCCCGACGGCCCCACCACCGCGACCGTGGCACCGGCGGGGATGTCGAGGTCGATGCCCTTCAGGATCTCGCGATCCGGATCGTAGGCGAAGCGCACGTCCTCGAACCGGACCTGGCCGCTCGAAACCTGGAGCGGCGCGGCGCCGGGCGCGTCCTGCACCTCCGCCGGCGTGTCGATCAGGTCGAACATCGCGCCCATGTCGATCGCGCCCTGCTTCACCGTGCGGTACACCATACCGAGCAGGTCGAGCGGGCGGAACAGCTGCGCGAGTAAAGTCGACACCAGCACCACGTCGCCCGCCGTGAAGCGCCCCGCCGCCCAGCCGTACGCGACCAATGCCATGCCCGCCGCCAGCATCACGTTCGTGATCGTCGCCTGCCCGACGTTCAGCCAGGCGAGCGAGTTCTCCGACTTGACCGCCGCGTCGGCATAGGCGCCGACCGCCTTCGCGTAGCGCGCCGCCTCGCGATCCTCGGCGTTGAAGTACTTTACCGTCTCGAAGTTCAGGAGCGAGTCGACCGCGTGCGCGACCGCGCCCGAATCGAGGTCGTTCATCCGCTCGCGCAGAGCCGCCCGCCAATCGGTGACCCAGCGCGTGAAGGCGATGTAGACGACAACCATCGCGAGCGTGCCCGCGACCAGCCACCAGCCGAAACGCGTCGCGAAGATGCCGAGCACCAGCCCGAGTTCGAGGATGGTCGGCGCGATGTTGAAGAGGAGAAAGTAGAGCATCGTGTCGATGCTCTTGGTGCCGCGCTCCACCACCTTGGTGACCGCGCCGGTGCGCCGTTCGAGGTGGAAGCGCAGCGACAGGTTGTGGAGGTGGCGGAAGACCTGCGCCGCCAGCCGCCGGGTCGCGTCCTGCCCAACGCGCTCGAACACCGCGTTGCGCAGGTTGTCGAAGAGGACGGTGCCGAGCCGCGCGGCGGCATAGCCGATCACCAGCAGCACCACCAGGCTGACCGCGTCGCGCGGGCCGCTCGCCATCCGGTCGACCGCGCCCTGCAGCGCGAAGGGCGCGCCGTAGACCTGCACCAGCTTCGAGCAGAGCACGAAGCCCATCGCGCCGACGATCCGCGCCTTCAGGGTCGGGGCATCGGCAGGCCAGAGATAGGGGAGGAAGCGCCTGAGCGTCGGCCACAGCGGACGATCGGCACCGGCGGATCGCGCGGGCGGCATGGTGCGTCACGTAGGGACATTTCGCGCCCGCACAAGCGAGCGCCCGGCCGGAACCGTGCCCGGCCCTTGCGTGTTCATGGGCTTAGGTACGGGAGAAGAGCAGATGGAACCGCTCTATTACGTGATGGCGATCCTGGGGTGCGGCGACGACGGCGCCGCCTGCCAGCAGGCCCGCGTCATGCCCGTCCGCTACCAGTCGGTCGCGGCGTGCCAGGCGGCGATGCTGCCAACGCTGCAGGGCCAGACCGACCTCTCCTTTCCGGTGGTGCAGGCCGCGTGCCAGCGCCGCGGGATGATGATCGCGTCCAAGGACGGCGGCAAGCGCGGCTGATCCGCCGGGCGCCGCCGCCAAAGGTTAGTCAAGGGTGAGGCCAGGATCGTCCGCTCGCGCGGCGCGCGCCGCCGCGCGCTGCTGGCGCGCGAGGCTGCGATCGAGCGCGGCGGGGTGCGACGGTGGCGCGGTCGGCCGGCGATAGCGTTCGCGCTCATCGACGGGGTAGCGATTGTGGGCCTCGGCCACCGCGCGGGCGGTGAGGACTTCTTCCGCGAGCCGCTCCGGCGGCAGGAGCGTGTGCGGCTCGGCCGGCGGCACCGGGGCGAGCGCCTCCAGCGCGCGGACGACCGGCAGCTCGGGCGCTGGCAGCGCCGCATCGGGCGGGCGGACGTCGCGGTGTGCGTGGGCGAAGCGCTCGGGCTGATAGGCGCGGATCAGGAACATCAGCAGTCGGTCGTTGTGCCGCCACTTGGCACCGATGCGAACGCCGTCGCGGTCGAACACCGGCACCTCCTCCCCCTCAATCGCGCGAGTGAAGGCGACGTCGACCAGCCGGGTGACGGCCGCCGCAGTCGCCGCCGCCCAGGCGCGCGCGAACCCCTCGCTTCCGGGCGCGCGACGCAGGCGGTAGGCGCTCTGGACCGACATGTCGGTCGCCTCGCACGCCGCGGAGACGAGGCCGGTGTCAGCCAGCACCTCGATGAACTGGCGCTGCTTGTCGATGGTCCAGCCGTCGGCGCGCCGCTTGCGCGGCACCGGCCGCCACTCGAACTCGGCCGGATCGAAGCCGTGCGCGTCGAAGACGGGCGGTTCGGGATCGTCGTCCAGGTCATCGTCGAGGCGTTGCAGGGCGCGCGGGTCCTCGCTGGACGGCGCGGGGGTGCGGTTCGGGTCGTGCTCCATCGTGAAGGGTGGAGCAGTCGCGGGCGACGTAGGACAGCGGGGATGGCGCGGGTTGGAGATTTCGGGGGGCGGGTGTGACGGATGGGCATCCGTCGGGCGGTGAACGGCGGCGATCGGACCGGTGGACGGATCGGCTGTGCGCCAGGTGCAGCGCTTGGAAATACGGAGTCGTGCCCGTGCGCTACCGGCCGGCCGCTACGTGCCGGGCGGCAGTGTTGCCGACGTCGCAGGGCCAGACCGGCCTGTCCTTCCCGGTAGTGTTGGCTGCGTACCAGCGCCGTGGCACCGTGATCGCATCGCACGATGGCGGCAAGCGCGGCTGTTCCGCTCGCTGGCGCGACTCGGTAAGCTGAGTCATGATCCATCCCGGCGGGTCCCGCGCCCGCTTGGGGAGGGGATCGCACATGCGCAAAGTCCTGGGCACGCTCGCCGGCGTCGTCGTTGCCGTCATCACCATCACCCTGGTCGAGCTGATCGGCCACCGGGTCTATCCGGCCCCGGCCGGGCTGGACCTGACGCCGGAAGGCGTCGCCCGCTATCTGGAGAGCGCCCCCGCCGGCGCGATGATCGCGGTGGTACTCGGCTGGTTCGCGGGGGCCCTGCTCGGCGGCTGGACCGCGCTCGCGATCACGCGGTGGAGCGTGGCGCCGTGGATTATCGCCGGGCTGATCGCGGCCGCCGGCATCTACAACGCGACCCAGATCCCCGCGCCGCTGTGGATGCAGGTGGCAACGGTGCTGGCGCCGGCGCTGGGGGGGTGGCTGGCGCTGCATCTGGGGCGCCGCACACCCGCTTGACTCTGGACAGAAGTCTGCACAGATTGGGTCCATGCAGACCGTCAGCTACACCGAAGCCCGCGACAACCTGAAGAAGGTGATGGACAAGGCCGTCGCCGACCGTGCGCCGCTCCTAATCACTCGTCAGCGTGGCGAGAACGTCGTGATGATCTCCGCCGACGAATGGGCCGGGATGGAGGAGACGCTGCACCTGATGGCGTCCCCGGCGAACGCCAAGCGGCTGCTGGAGAGCATCGCCGAGCTGGAAGCCGGCGGTGGCGAGGTGCACGAGCTTCCCAAACCTTGAACGTCCAGTTCTCGTCGCGCTCCTGGGCCGAGTATCTGAGCGTGCAAGCAGACGACGCCAAGCTGTTCGCCAAGCTCAACACGCTGATCGAGGAATGCCGGCGTCACCCGTTCAAGGGCACCGGCAAACCCGAGCCGCTCGGCGGCAACCTGTCAGGCTGGTGGTCGCGCCGGATCAGCCACGAGCATCGGCTGGTGTACCGAGTGGCGGGGAGTGGAGCCGAGCAGGTGTTGCAGGTGGCGCAGTGCCGGTATCATTACTGAAGATTTGCCGACCCGTCGTCGATCAAAAATTCGAGTTGGCGAGGCGCGGGACGATGCTCTAATACTCGTTCCACGATGTTCTCTGTAACCAATCCCTTACCTGTCTGCTTCTGGCGAAATCTCACTTCACAGATAAGTACGTCACCTTTCGAGAAGCTAATCAAGTTACGATCTACGCGACCCAAAAAGTCCTCATCCGCGATAATCGCACTGATCTGATTTTGTCCGTCGTGCAGGCGCCATTTATTGTCTTCTTTGAACGCCAACGACACAATCGAGAACGCCGCTCGTCGAATGTCATCGATTATGACTTGATCTTCGATAGCCGGAGCTCGATACAATTCTGATTCGGCTCGTTCGACGCGCGAAGTGATAGTTCCCTGTTCCGCAAACTCGACAGTCTCGACTCCTGAGCGCTGCAGTGGAATTTCAACTACGCGTTCAACAGCCGACCTGACTGCGATGTCCTGATACAAGCGCAATAGCTTTAGCGGCACATCTATGCTTTCGCCGTCGATGGTGACCCGCACCATGCCGGCAGGCAGCCGTTCAATACGGTCGGGTTGCCGGCCGCGCATCCAACGGATGAACCATATCAGGCCACCGAACCCGCCAACTGCGCCAACGAGTAGTTCCTTCAGGTTGAGCGCGGCGGCGATTTGGTCGCCACTAAGCAAAGCGATGCCCTGCTTGATGATACTCTGGACAACATCCAAGTCGATCGAGAAGCAACCTGGCTCGTGTGCGCGCACGTTTACACGAACGTCCGTAGCGTCACCATTCAATGCAACGTTCGCCGCATCGAACATCTCGCCGATCGCGAGTAAGGCGGGTGCTAACTCCCGCACGTCCATCGTGTGATCGGTCAACGCTGGTCCGTCATAGATGATGGAAAAGCGCGCCTTACTCACGATATCGACCTTCTACACATGCCCATCCGTGGCAGGCGCAGGTTGAATCAGGCTCTGGCGAGGGGGTCAAGCCCGCCCATCGGATGCAAGGTAAAGCTCCCCACCTTCCTCGCGGAACCGCTCACTCATTCCCTGCATACCAACCTCAGCGTCCTCCGCGGCCACGAACGTCTCCACCGGCGCATTCTGCTTCGCCGCGAACTCGCGCACCTCCTGCGTAATCTTCATCGAGCAGAACTTCGGGCCGCACATCGAGCAGAAGTGGGCGGTCTTGGCGCCCTTGGCGGGGAGGGTCTGGTCGTGGTACTGCTCGGCCGTTTCGGGATCGAGCGACAGGTTGAACTGGTCGCGCCAGCGGAATTCGAAGCGGGCGCGTGACAGCGCGTCGTCGCGCAGCTTCGCGGCGGGGTGGCCCTTCGCCAGGTCGGCGGCGTGGGCGGCGAGCTTGTAGGTGACGACGCCGACCTTCACGTCGTCGCGGTCGGGCAGGCCGAGGTGCTCCTTGGGCGTGACGTAGCAGAGCATCGCCGTGCCGTACCAACCGATCATCGCCGCGCCGATGCCGCTGGTGATGTGGTCGTAGCCGGGCGCGATGTCGGTGGTGAGCGGCCCGAGCGTGTAGAACGGCGCCTCGCCACAGACCTGCAGCTGCTTGTCCATGTTCTCCTTGATCTTGTGCATGGGGACGTGGCCCGGCCCCTCGATCATCACCTGCACGTCCTGCGCCCAGGCGCGGTGGGTGAGCTCACCGAGCGTGTAGAGCTCGGAGAACTGCGCCTCGTCATTGGCGTCCGCGATCGATCCGGGGCGGAGACCATCGCCCAATGAGTAGGCGATGTCGTACGCCTTCATGATTTCGGTGATCTCGTCGAAGCGCTCATAGAGGAAGCTGTCCTTGTGGTGCGCCAAGCACCATTTCGCCATGATCGATCCGCCGCGGCTGACGATGCCGGTGACGCGCTTGGCAGTCATGGGGATGTAGGGCAGGCGGACGCCGGCGTGGATGGTGAAGTAATCGACGCCCTGCTCGGCCTGCTCGATCAGCGTGTCGCGGAAGATCTCCCACGTCAGCTCCTCGGCGATGCCGCCGACCTTTTCGAGCGCCTGGTAGATGGGGACGGTGCCGATCGGGACGGGCGAGTTGCGGATGATCCACTCGCGCGTGTCGTGGATGTTGCGCCCGGTCGACAGGTCCATGACCGTGTCCGCGCCCCAGCGGATCGCCCAGACGAGCTTGTCGACTTCGGTTGCGACGTTGGAGGCGACGGCCGAGTTGCCGATGTTGGCGTTGATCTTGACCAGGAAGTTGCGGCCGATCGCCATCGGCTCCGATTCCGGGTGGTTGATGTTGTTGGGGATGATCGCGCGGCCGCGGGCGACCTCGTCCCGAACGAACTCGGGGGTGACGTAATCGGGGATGGCGGCGCCGAAGCTCTCACCGTCGCGGTGGTACGCGCGCGCCATCTCGCGGCCCAGATTCTCGCGGGTCGCGACATACTCCATCTCGGGCGTGATGATGCCGCGGCGGGCGTAGTGCATCTGGCTGACGTTGGCGCCGGCCCTGGCGCGCAGGGGGCGCTTGACGACGCCCGGGAAGGGCTGGACCCCGCCCGAGCGGTCGGGGCCGAGCTGGCCGTTGTCCTCGGGGCGGATCTCGCGTGCGTCGTACGACTCGACGTCGCCGCGGGCGACGATCCACTCGCGACGGAGCTGGGGCAGGCCCGCCATGATGTCGATCGTGGCGGTCGGGTCGGAGTAGGGACCGGAGGTGTCGTAGACGTTGAGCGGCGGCTCTCCGCACGACGGCTCCAGATCGATCGCGCGCATCGCGACGTTCAGCGGGCCGACGTGGATCTTGCGGGAGCCGCGGATCGGGCCGGTGGTGACGCCGATCTCGGTACGGGCGGGAAGGTCTGCCATGTCACTCTCCATCTCGAAGGAGAGGAGACGGTGGCCGGGGGGCGCCGCTCCACTTCCTACGCCGGTGTCAGCCGGATCAGGTTCGGCGGGTCGGTGGCTGCGGCCACCCTCTCAAGCGCGACGGAGCGCTCCCCCGGGGATGGAACGGGTGTAGGCGCGATCGGCAGGCGTTCATAGCCCTTTGCGGCCGAACCCTCCGGCGCGGCGACCGGCCGCGAGCGGTGGAGCAGCGACCGGTGCGGGCGCGCGCGGCGGTGCTGCCGGGGCGGACGGGCGAGCGCGCGTCGGCGCTGTGGGTGCGGCGATGCCTGTCGGCCGGTCCGCCTCCATCCGTGCGGGCAAGGCCAGCCCTTGCCCGTCGGCGCCAGGCCTCAGGTCGCCCGCGATCGGGCTCGCCGCCGCCCCGCCATCGTTGCGCACGAAGGTCAGCGACAATGCCCGACCCGCGCGCCCCGGCGCCCGCGCGGGCTCCAGCGTGCAGCGGATCGCGCGATCGTCCGCCGTCTTCCCCATCGTGTCGCCGTCGCCGATCACCTGTCCGTGGGTGAGCAGGTAGCGAAGGACGTTGCTCATCTGATCCGCGGCTTCACCGAAGGGAAGCGGCGCGTGCCACATCTCGACCTCCAGCCCGATCAGCGGGGTGAGCCCGACGGTGGCGAACGACACGTCGCCGTCGCGGTCGCTGATCACCTCCGTCCGCGTCCACAGCGCGAGCGGCAGCTCGTCCGCCGTGACGACGATGCCGAGCATGTCGTGCAGCGCCGTTGCCGCGAAGAGGCCGCGCGTCGTCGTGTTGATCAGCGCGATCGTGCCCGGCAGCCGCGCCAGCAGGCCCGCGACCACCGTGATCACCTTGGCGACCTGGCGCACCGTCTCAAACGGGACGGCGGCCGGGTCGAGCATCGATCCGATCATCGCGGTCGTGCGGTGCGCCCGCAGCCGGGCACCATCGCCGTCACCCCAGGAGCCGTACCGAATGCAGCTCTCCCACACGAAGTCGGGTGCGGGCTCGCTCGTCTGCTTGACGATGACCTGCGTGCCGCGGCCTGCCAGTCCCGCGCCGGTGAGCGACCAGTGGCCGGCCGGGTCGATCGCCTGCGCGACCTGCTCGATGATCGCCCAATCGGGCTGCAGCGGCCGATCGGCCAGCAGCATCAGCATCGGCATGCCCCGGCGATGCGCATCCGGCTGCCGCGCGTCGACCGTCGGCGCCGTCGCCGCGCGCGTCGCCGCCTGCACGCCGGGTCCGGCGCAGGCGACCGCGTCGGCGAGCGACGCTTCGTTCGCGAGCGCGCGGAGGATCGCCGGTAGCGCCGCGACAGGCAGCCAGGCGGTGCCGGGGATCAGCTGGCAGAGCGCGCCGTCCTCGTCCGCGCTCATCGCCGCCGCGCAGATCACCGTCGTGATCCGCTCCGCGACCGGCCGCAGCTCGGTGGTGGGCGGCAGCAGCTCCAGATACCACCCATGCGGCGGCGCGTCGGGGTGCTGCTCGCGGCGGGCGCGGTACTCGGTCAGGATCAGCGAGCCGTCCGACCGCCCCTGGATCAGGCCGGAGGCGGCGTACCGCCCGATCTGGCCGGGGGAGCCGTCATCGTCCTCGCCGCAGTGCCAGCGATGGAGCGGGACGTGCTTGCCGAGTGCGTCGCGAAGCGCCCCGATCGGGAACGGGACCTGCTTGCTGAAGGTGATGATCGCCATGCCGTCCCTGCCCGCGCGCTGCCCGGCGGCGAGCGTAGGACGGCCGGCTTAAGGAGTGATTAGGTCCGCCGAGTTCGAGCTCAGAAGGTGTAGGCGAGCCCCACCACGCCCAGCCACTGGCTCTTCTCGCCCGCGATCCGCACGACCGGCGAGTAGGAGAAGCCGTTGAGCAGCCGCGAGTAGGTGCCGCCGCCGACGATCTTCAGGCCGTGGAGCAGGTCGCCGGTCAGCGAGACGGTCGCGAGCGCGCCGACCGAATAGTTCTTCCACCCGCCGCGTGCGGCGAAGACGGGCAGGCCGCTCGCCAGCGACTGGGCGGGGGTGACGGAGTAGTAGGTGCGGGCGAAGTCGCCCTCCACCCGCTCGGCCGTCGCGAACAGCCCGACCGCCGCCTTGCGCGACAGCGGGGTCAGATAGCTGACGGAGGGCTGGAAGATGCCGGAACCGTGCGCGTCGGTCACGTCGACGCGGTAGCTGGCCGAGATCGACAGCCGGTCGTACGGGCTGGTGATCACGCCCGTCTTGGCGATGCCGACATAGCCGCCGAGCTCGATCGCGGTGTCGATTTCGCCCAGCGCCCGAATGCGCGCGTCGTCGATGTTGTCGATCGAGGTGCGATTGAGGTTCACGACCCCGATCGGCCCGGCCTGGAAGTCGATCCCGTTCGCCGAGCGGTCGGGAATCACGTCAACCGACAGGCGGTTGCCCGCAAGCTGGAACGAGAAGCCCTTGTACGACCCGATGGCGCCGGGCGCGGGCGTGAAGCGGTAGTCGTCCGAACCCTCGTAATCGGGCAGGTACACCGCCCCGGCACCGATCGTCAGCGAGTCGCCGTCGACGTCGATGTCGCTTGGCAGCGTCGGCGTCTGAGGCTCCGGCGGCAGCGCCGCTTCCTGCGCGAAGGCAGGCGTGGCGAGCAACAGCCCGGCTAGGGTCAAGGACAGAAATTTCACGGCTGTGGCGCTCCAGGCACAAGGAATGTTGCAGCCGCGTAACGCCAGATGGCTCGAAAGGGTCCTCTACCGACGGCGGAAGGGCTTGTTGCGCCTCAGAGCAGGTAGCGGACCCGGATGTCCTGTTCGTTGCGTCCCGAGTCCAGAACGAACCGCGCGGACGAGAAGCGCGGCGGGCCGAAGCCGATTGCCGGGTTGCGCGAGAAACCGAAGCCCTCTCGCGGGATGCCCATCATCGTGTCGAGCTTGTTGTTGCCGTTCTCGTCGTGGATCAGCGCGGCGGCGTAGGCACCGGGCGCGAGCCCCTCGACCCGGATCGTGCGCTCCCGCGCCGGCACGCGCCGCGACAGCGCGCGGGCGTCGTCAACGCAGGATGGAAAGTTCGTCGGGTCGGCGGTGAGGCACAGCTGGATCACGCCCTTGGTCGAGCGCAGCTTGGTGATGTCGATCTCAACCGACGCGATCGGCGACGCGCCGCCCAGCACCAGCGCCGCCCCCAGCGCTGCCGCCGCGACGCCGCTGCGACGCGAAATCCCCCAGACCGCGGTCGGTGCCGCAAACGCGGTCCCAGAACCGGAAGTAGAGTCCATAATTGCACCCATAGGCGTCGTGATGACGCTGATGATGACTGGCAGTGATCAGCCACGCCCCCAGTGGCCCCCCCCACATGAACCTAGGGAAAATCTCCCAGCCCATGTGATTGGTTACACCCATAAACGTCATCACGGTCAGGACCAGACCCAGCATCGCGACGTGGATCGGAATCACGAACACCAGTAGCGGAATTACCACAGCCCCGGTCAGTGCTTCCCAGGGATGGAACGCCATCGCCGCCCAGGCGGTCGGGGGACGGCTGGCATGGTGGACGGCGTGGACACGCCTGAACACCGCCGGCCGATGCATCCAGCGATGCGACCAGTAGAACCAGGTATCGTGCGCGAAGAGGAAGAGCAGCACCGACACCGGCACGTACCATAGCGGATAGGCGCCCCAATCCTCGTAGATCAGCGTCCAGCCGCGGTTCTGCCAGCCCCAGGCGACGATGCCCGCCGGGACGCCGTAGATGGCCGCGGAGTAGAGGCTCCAGCGGATCTCCCGCCTGATCTGTTCGTCCAGCCCGGCGTAGTGCCCCGGCCGCGTAAGCCGCGTCGCGAGCGCGAAGCCTGCGCTGGTCAGCAGATAGCGGACGCCGACGATCACCGTCATCGCGACGGCGGACAGGACAATGGCAAGGAAAACCGTCATGCCACGCGCACTTACCCGGAGTCCGTTACCCAATCCACCCAAAGCGGCACAGCCGGGCGGCGGTGCGGTACGCCGCGCACCCTTCCGCCCGCCCTGTGCTTGGGCTAGGCGACACGCTGTGGCAGCGATCATACCCTGCGACGTCGCGATCGTCGGCGGCGGCCTCTCGGGCGGGCTGATCGCGCTTGCGCTCCGCCAGCGCCGGCCGGACGCGCGCGTGGTGATCGTGGAGCGCGGTGAGACGCTCGGCGGCAATCACATCTGGTCGTTCTTCGGCAGCGACATCGCCAAGACCGACCGCGAGATCGTGATCCCGGTGGTGGCGCATGTCTGGCAGGGCTACGACATCGCCTTTCCGGCGCGGCGCCGGACGCTTCCCGCCAACTACTATTCGGTCACCTCCGAACGCTTCGACCGCGAGGTCCGCGCCGCCTGCGCGGAGGGAAGCGTGCTGACCGGGCGCAAGGTCGTGTCGGTGGAGGCGCATGCCGTGCTGCTGGCCGACGGCGACCGGATCGAGGCCGGGTGCGTGATCGACTGCCGCGGCGCGGGCGACCTCTCGACGCTGGAGCTCGGCTGGCAGAAGTTCCTGGGTCGCGAGCTGATCCTCAAGCGCCCGCACGGTGCCGTCCGGCCGACTGTGATGGACGGGTCCGTCGACCAGATCGACGGTTTTCGCTTCGTCTACACGCTCCCGTTCGCCGACGACCGGATGTTCGTGGAGGACACCTATTATTCCGACACCCCCGACATCGACCGCGCAGCGCTGGGCGTCCGGATTGACACCTATGCCGCCGCGAAGGGCTGGAAGCGTGCCGGGATCGCCCGCGAAGAGGCAGGGGCACTCGGCGTCGTGATCGGCGGCGACTTCGACGCCTATTGGGCGAGCAGCGGATCGGGCCCGGCCAAGGCGGGAGTGCGCGCCGGACTGTTCCACCCGACCACCGGCTACTCGCTGCCCGATGCCGTCCGTGTCGCCAGCCTGGTCGCGGATGCACCCGACCTGACGAGCGAGGCGTTGGGCGAGCGGCTTCACGCGCACGCCCGCGCCGCCTGGAAGGATCGCAGTTTCTACCGCATGCTCGACAAGATGTTGTTCCGCGCCGCCGATCCGGGTGAGCGCTACCGCGTGCTGGAGCGGTTCTACGGCCTCGACGCCGCGCTCATCGCCCGCTTCTACGCGGGGCGGAGCCGGCTGGGCGACAAGGCGCGCATCCTGATGGGGCGCCCGCCGGTTCCGATCGGCCGCGCCGTCCGCGCGCTCGCGGGACGCGCGGCATGAAGCGCGCGGTCATCGTCGGCGCGGGCTTCGGCGGCCTCGCGCTCGGCATCCGCCTCCAGTCCGCCGGAGTCGCGACGACGATCGTGGAGGCGCGCGACCGGCCCGGCGGCCGTGCCTATGTGTGGGAACGCGACGGCTTCACCTTCGATGCCGGACCGACCGTGATCACCGCGCCCGATACGCTCCAGGAGCTGTGGGCATTGTCGGGCCGCGACATCGCGGACGACGTGACGCTGCTCCCGGTCAATCCCTTCTACCGGCTCAACTGGCCGGACGGCACCAACTTCGACTACACCAACGACGACACGGTGCTCCGCGCCGAGATCGGCAAGCTCAACCCCAAGGACATCGACGGCTACGCCCGGTTCCTGGAGTACTCCGCAGGCGTGTACCGCGAGGGGTACGAGAAGCTCGGCCACGTCGCGTTCCTCGACTTCACGTCGATGGTGAAGGCGGCGCCCGCGCTCGCCAAGTACCAGGCGTGGCGCTCCGTCTACTCGATGGTGTCGAGCTTCGTGGAAAACGAGAAGCTGCGCCAGGCGCTCAGCTTCCATACGCTCCTCGTCGGTGGCAATCCGATGACGACATCCGCGATCTACGCGCTGATCCACAAGCTGGAGCGCGACGGCGGCGTGTGGTTCGCGCAAGGCGGTACCAACCGGCTGGTCGCGGGCATGGTCCGCCACTTCGAGCGGCTGGGCGGCGTCGTGCGGCTGTCGGCACCGGTCGCGTCAATCGATACGCTGGGCGACCGGGCGACCGGCGTCACGCTCGCGGACGGCGAGCGGATCGAGGCGGACGCGGTCGCATCCAACGGCGACCTGGTCCACACCTATCGCACGCTGCTGAGCGGATCGCGCGCGGCGCAGCGGACCGCGGCGCGGCTGGAGCGGAAGCGCTTCTCGCCGTCGCTGTTCGTGGTGCACTTCGGCGTCCGCGGGACCTGGCCCGGCATCCCGCACCACATGATCCTGTTCGGCCCGCGCTATAAGGGGCTGCTGTCGGACATCTACGACCACGGGCTGGTGAGCGAGGACTTCTCGCTCTACCTCCACCATCCGACCGTCACCGATCCGACGCTCGCGCCGGAGGGATGCTCCACCTTCTACGCGCTGGCGCCGGTGCCGCACATGGGCAAGTTCGTCGGCGACTGGGACGCGCTCGCGCCGGTGCTGGAGAAGCGCATCCTGGACGAGGTCGGCCGCCGGCTGCTCCCCGACATCCACGACCGGATCGTCACCAAATTCAGCTACTCGCCGGCCGACTTCAACCGCGACCTGTCGGCGCACCAGGGCAGCGCCTTCAGCCTGGAGCCGGTGCTGACGCAGAGTGCCTATTTCCGTGCGCACAACCGCGACGACAATATCCCGAACCTCTACTTCGTCGGCGCGGGCACGCATCCGGGCGCGGGGATCCCGGGTGTGGTCGGCAGCGCCAAGGCGACCGCGGGGCTGATGCTCGAAGGGGATCGGTGAGCCCCAGGGTTGCTGGCCTGGGCCGCTTCGCCTAGCGCGCGCGCCATGAAGCGTCTTGCCATCTACTGCGGGTCGGCGACCCCCGCCGATCCGGTCTACATCGACAATGCCCGTGAGGTCGGCCGCACGCTGGCGGAGCGCGGGATCGGCGTCGTCTACGGCGGCGGGCGGCTGGGGCTGATGGGCGCGGTCGCCGATGCGGCGCTGGCGGCGGGCGGCGAGGTGATCGGGGTCATACCGCAGGCGCTGGTCGATGCGGAGGTCGCGCATCGCGGCTGCACCGAGCTCCACGTCGTGGACACGATGCACCAGCGCAAGCAGGCCTTCACCGACCTGTCGGACGGCTTCGTCACGCTGCCCGGTGGCACCGGCACGATGGACGAGCTGTGGGAGGCGATGAGCTGGGCGCAGATCGGCTATCATGCGAAGCCGGTCGGGCTGCTGAACGTCGCGGGCTACTATGACGGGCTGATCCAGTTCGTGCGGACGATGGGCGACGTCGGCTTCCTGCGTGCGCAGCACCGCGGCCTGCTGCTGATCGACGATCGGCTGGACGGGTTGCTCGAGCAGATGGCGGCGTTCCGGCCCGCGACGACGATCGGCGAGATCGGCGCCAAGGACCTGTGAGCTTGGCCACCCGCGCCGAGACGGTCGCGGCCGCCCGGACCACCATCGCGCGCGGATCGAAGAGCTTCGCCGCGGCCAGCAAGCTGTTCGGGCCGGTGACGCGCGAGCGGGCCTGGCTGCTCTATGCCTGGTGCCGCGCGTGCGACGACATCGCCGACGATCAGGTGCTGGGGCATGACCAGCAGGCGGTGACCGACCCGGCGGCGCGGATCGCGACCATCCGCGCGCGGACCGACGCGGTGCTCCGCGGCGAGTGGACCGGCGATCCCGCCTTTGACGGGCTGCGCTACGTGGTCGCGGAAACGGGTATGCCGCGCGTGTTCATCGACGAGCACATCGCCGGCTTCGCGCTCGACGCCGACGAGTGGCGGCCGCGCACCACCGATGACCTGCTGCGCTACTGCTACCATGTCGCGGGCGTGGTCGGCTGCATGATGGCGGTGGTGATGGGGGTGGACCCGAACGACACCGCGACGCTGGACCGCGCCGCCGATCTCGGCCTCGCGTTTCAGCTCGCCAACATCGCGCGCGACATCGAGGAGGATGATCGCGCCGGGCGCTGCTACCTGCCGGTCGAATGGCTGGTCGAGATGGACATGCCGCCCGGCGAGCACCTGAAGCCGCCGTTCCGCAAGCGGCTGGCGGTGCTCTCCACCCGGCTCGCGCGAATGGCCGCCTGCTACGAGGAGAGCGCGCGGCTCGGCACGCCGGCGCTGGGCGGGCGCGAGGCCTGGGCGGTGCTGGCGGCGGCCGACATCTACGGCGGGATCGCGCGCAAGGTCGCCGCGGCGGGCGAGCACGCCTGGGATCACCGCGTCACGACCACCCGCGGCGAGAAGATCGTGGCGATCGCCCGCGCCGGGTGGCAGGCGGCGAACCGGCGGCGGCTCTACCCAGATGCGCCGCGCGATTCGGCGCTGTGGTCGCGAGCGCGGCTGGCGGGCGAGCGCTGAAACCCGTCACCCCAGCGCGGGCCGGGGTCCATGTCCGTGTCGATCAGCCCCGAGCGTTCGCTTTTCGTCACAGACATGGATGCCGGCCTGCGCTGGCATGACGGTTGAGGGTGGGACTCAGAGCGTCACTTCGCCCTCATCCTCGCCGTCCCAATAGTGCGCGCGGCTCGCGTGAACCTGGATGAGGACAATCCCCGGCGTGTCGACGCCCTGCGGGAAGTAGCGGTCGAGATCCTTGGTCCAGTGCGCCTCGAACTGCGCCTTGTCGCGGATCAGCGTCGCGCGACCCTCGATGGTGAGGAAGAAGGGGCGCATGCCGAGCAGCCCGGACTTCCCCTGGTACGACAGGCCGACGTTCGGGTCCGCCTCGATGTCGCTGATCGTGCGCGCCTGCTCGTAGGAGAAGAACCAGCTGTCGCCATCATAGGCCACGTCGCGGTTGTTGCTCATCGGGCGCCCGGCGATCGCCCCGCCGCTGGTGCGGGTGCTGAGCGTGCAGAAATCGATGTCGCGCATCTTCTCGGCCAGGTCGGCGAGGCTGCGGTGGGTGGCGGCGGTGTCGGTCATGGCTGAAGGCTCCGGTTGCGGCGTTCGGGCGCTCAACGCGCCGGACGCGGCAACCGGTTCCTCAGAACAGTCCCGGCACCTCGCGCTGCGCGGTCGAGGGCCGCTCGGGCGAGAGCAGCTCCTGATCGGCCACACGCCGCGCCGCGGTGCCGACCGGAGCCGCGGAGATCGGCGTGCAACTGCGCCCCGCGAGGAAGTCGAGCGCGACCCTGACCGACGACTCGCGCGCGTCGCCGAGCGGAAAGGCCAGCTCGTCGCTCGCCGAGCAGGTCCGCTCCATGACCCCCGCCAGCCCGTCGTAGTAGGCGCCCTGGCGATTGGCGTTCTGCGTCGCGAAGGCGACCACCCGCAGCCGGTCGTCGCATCCCGCCCGGTCGAGCGCGATCTGGCCGACCGGCTTGCCATAGGTGTTCGTGCCGACCAGCGCGGCGTTGGCGCGCAGGTACGGGATGAAGGCGTTGGTCACCAGCTCGCTGGCGGAGGCGGTACCGGACAGGCCGATGAAGGCGACCTTGGTCACGCCGACCGACTGCGACTGCGGCTGGAAGTAGCGGGTGCTGTTCTCCGCCGATTTGGCCGGATTGAACGTCGTGTAGCTGAACACGTCGCTGCCGGTCCGGTCGCGGCCCATCAGGTCGCCGAGCAGGTTGGCGATCGAGACGAGACCGCCGCCGTTGTAGCGCAGATCGACGATCAGCTCGGTCACCCCGGCGCTGCGGAACTGCGCAAACGCGGCCCTGAGCGCCGGGTCGGCGGTCGAGATGAAGGTGCGCAGGTTGACGTAGCCGACCCTGCGCCCGCCGTCGTCGATGATCCGCGCGCCGTACCGCGACGACACCGGCGTCAGCTCGTAATTGGCCTTGGCGACCGTCACCACGCGGCTGCCGGCAGTCGCATCGCTGATGCGGAAAGTGCGCGCGGTCCCCGGCGTGTCAGGGCCGAGCGAGCCGGTGACGCCCGCGCTGCCGTTGCTCGCGATCAGGTCGCTGACCGGACGCAGCGTCGCCTCGCTGGTGCCGATCGCCAGGATCTCCGTGCCCCGGTCAATCCCGGCGGCGAGCGCGGGCGCGCCCTCGAACGCCTCGGCGACGATCACCCGGCGCTGCGCCGTGTTGGTGGTGAGGCGGAAGCCGAAGCCGGCGGTCTGGCCGGAGCTGTAGTAGGCGTTCTCGGCCGCGATCGAGGTGATGTAGGTGAAGTAGCGATCGCGTCGCTGCGCCCGGGCGGTCGCGGTGAGCGCGTCGATGTAGGTGTCGACGCTGGTATAGGGGGCGGGATCGAGCGTCGCCGGCAGCGTTTCCGGGAACAGATACCATTCGCGCAGCTGCGAAAGCGCCCAGTCCTGGCGCTCCCGCAGCGAGCAGCCGGCGGTCGCGGTGGGTGTCGGTGACGCGGTCGGAACCGGCGTCGGGGTGGGGCTCGGCGTCGTGGAAACCGTGCCCGACGTGCCGCCACCACCACCGCCGCCGCACGCCGACAGCAGCGACAAGGTCAGGATGGCGGACAGGGTGCGACGCATGACTGATTTCCTCAACACGGACAACGCCTTAGCAGATCTGGGCGGTCGAGTCCCACGATCAAGCCACCTGTTCGACCGCGAACGTACCAAGCGGGGATGGCGCCAGCAGCGCTTCCGGTGCCGTCGTCTCCGCGGCCAGCCACGCCGCCCAGTCGCTGCGTTCGAGCACCAGCACTTGTCGGTCGTGGTACGGGGCTATGTCCGGACCCGGCGCACCGGTCAGCATGGTGTAGGCTTCGCCGACCTGCGGGTCCGCGCGCCACAGGCCGGCAATCGCGAACCACGCCTCTCCGGCCTTGGTGAAGCGCCACTTGGTCTTGCGCGCCCTTTTGGGCGCGTCGGGCGGCGGATCGGTGAACTCGTAGAAGGCGTCGGCGACGATCAGGCAGCGGCCGTGCGGGAAGCGCCGCCCCTCCGACCGGAAGTTGTACACCGGCCGCCCGCCCGGCCCGGGCCAGCTCCACCGCCTGACGACCAGCTCGGCGCCGGTGCCGCCCGCCGCCGTGCGCAGGATCGCGTTGCGATCGGTGATCCGGATGCTGTCGCGCGGCTCTAGGTTGGGGAGTCCCTCGGGGAAGTCGAGCGGGATGCGCAGCTGCTGAATGTCGTCGCGGATCAGCCCGGCGGCCACGCGGTTCGACTGTTCATTGCACATCGGCGACCTCCGGCAGCGTCCAGTCGATCTGCCCGCGCCCGTTAGCCGCGAGCCAGGCGTTGACGCGCGAGAAGGGCCGGCTGCCGAGGAAGCCGCGACGCGCCGACAGCGGGGAGGGGTGGGCGCTGGTCAGCACCAGGTGACGCGCACCGTCGATCAGCACGGCCTTCTTCGCGGCATGATTGCCCCACAGGATAAAGGCGACGGGCGCGACGCCGTCGCTGACCGTCCGGATCACCGCGTCGGTCACCACTTCCCACCCGCGCCCGGCGTGGGACCCGGCCGCGCCGCCGCGCACGCTGAGCGTCGCATTGAGGAGGAGCACGCCCTGCCGTGCCCAGGCGTCGAGCCGGCCGTGGCCGGGTGCCGGCACCCCCAGGTCGCTCGCCAGCTCGGCAAAGATGTTGCGCAGGCTGGGCGGCGGCTTGATGCCGGCGGGCACGGAGAAGGCCAGGCCGTGCGCCTGCCCCGGACCATGATAGGGATCCTGGCCGAGGATCACGACCCGCGCCTGCTCGGGCGCGGTCAGGGCAAGCGCGTGGAGCCGCGCCGCGACCGGCGGGTAGACGGGGTGCCCGGCCGCTTCCTCCGCCGCCGCAAAGCCTTCGGCGGCGGTCAGCGCCGCCGCGACCCGGGGATCGTCGCCGAGCGTCCGCCAGGCGGGGGGAAGGGTGATCGCCACGCCCGATTGGCTGTGGCACAGCGGCTGCGCTGTCAATGGAGCCTGCCATGCACGTGTCCCACGCCGCCGACGCACCGGTCGCGCCGACCATCACCTTTGACCAGTTCCTGGCCGTCGACATCCGGATCGGTACGATCGTCGAGGCACGCGACTTCCCGGAGGCGCGCAAGCCCGCGTATCGCCTCCTGATCGATTTCGGCCCGGTGATCGGCCGCAAGGCCTCATCGGCGCAGATAACGGAGCATTATGCGCCGGGCACGCTGGTCGGGCGTCAGGTCGCCGCCGTGGTCAACTTCCCGCCGCGCCAGATCGGGCCGATGATGTCGGAGGTGCTGACGCTCGGCTTCCCCGACGCCGACGGAAAGGTCGTGCTGGTGGCTCCGAGCGAGCCTGTACCGAACGGCGGGCGCCTGTTCTGACTGCGGCGGTCAGCGCGGCAGCGCCGGCGCGTCACGGGTGCCGCGAAGCCGCACTGCCCCGGCAAGCGCGAGCGTCGCGCCGAAGAACGCGACCGCCGCCCACCAGTGATACGGCGTCGGGCGGAAGTGCTCCAGCGTCATCTTGACGAGCGACAGGAAGGATCCGAGGCTCGCGAGCAGCAAGGCGAGCTTCAGCGTCAGGTCGGTGATGCGGTCTACCATGTCGCGCTCCGTTGCCGGCACCAGCCATAGCGCTGCAACCATTGCCGTTTCGCTAATCGCCGCGCGGCCGCAGGCGAGCGACGAGCTTGATTTTAGTGACGCCGCTGGAGTCAGGATCAACCGGCGCGCCATTGCGGGGTCGAGGCCCTTCGATACGCGCCTTCGCCAGCGCTCAGTCGCTACTCAGGACGAATGGAAGTCGCCCGTGCGCTCACGAAATAGTCGAGCGCGGTCGAGTCGCTGAGCGCGAAACCGCGGATCGGCGAGAAGCCGAGGCCCTGCGTCTCCGTGACGCGCAGTCCCGCGTCCGCCAGCAGCGCCGTCAGCTCGTCGGGGGTCAGGAACTTGTCCCAGTCGTGGGTTCCGCGCGGGATCTGCCCGGTTCCCTCCGCCAGCGTGATCATCGCGAGCCGCGACAGTGGCGTGCGGTTGGGGGTGGAGAGCAGCAGCAGCCCGCCCGGCGCCAGCACGCCCGCCAGCCCGCGGACAAAGGCGGCGGCGTCCGTCACATGCTCGATCACCTCGAAGCTCACGACCAGGTCGAACTGCTCGCCGCGGACCGCCTCGGTATCACCAACGCGGTAGTCGATCGTGAGGCCGCTCGTCGCCGCGTGGGCGCGGGCCGCGCCGATGTTCTCGGCGGCCGCATCCACGCCCGTCACCGCCGCGCCCAGCCGGGCGAGCGGCTCGGCAAGCAGCCCGGCGCCGCAGCCCATGTCGAGCGCGCGCTTGCCAGCGAGGGGCGTGAAGCTCGCCGGATCGACATCGAAGTGGCGATCGACCGCCGCGCGCAGGAACTGCAATCGCGGCGGGTTCAGCCGGTGCAGCATCGCCGACGTCCCCTTCGGGTTCCACCAGTCGGCCGCCAGCCGCCCGAAATGCGCGGCCCCGGCCGGGTCGATGGTCGCGGCTGTTACTGTTGCGTCACTCATGGTGCCCTCTTATCAGGGCGCCCCGCCCACCTCCAAGGACGAAGCACTCCCGCCCATGGCCCGCATCGTGATGAAGTTCGGCGGTACTTCCATGGCCGGGATCGAGCGCATCCGCACGGTGGCGCAGCGGGTCAAGCGCGAGTGGGCGGCGGGCAACGAGGTTGCGGTGGTCGTGTCCGCGATGGCGGGCGACACCGACCGGCTGGTCGGCTTCTGCCGCGAGGCGTCGCCGCTCTACGACGCGCGCGAATATGATGTCGTCGTGTCGTCGGGCGAGCAGGTGACGAGCGGGCTGCTCGCGATCGCGCTCCAGGCGATCGGCGTGCCCGCGCGCAGCTGGCTCGGGTGGCAGCTGCCGATCCACACCTCCGATGCGTTCGCGAGCGCGCGGATCGGGTCGATCGACACAGCGGCGCTGGCTGAGAGCCTGGCGCGGCGGGAGGTCGCGGTGATCCCCGGCTTTCAGGGCGTGGCCGACGACGGTCGCGTGACCACGCTCGGCCGCGGTGGCTCCGACACGTCGGCGGTCGCGGTCGCGGCGGCGATGGGCGCGGACCGCTGCGATATCTACACCGACGTCGACGGCGTTTACACGACCGACCCGCGCATCGTGCCGCGGGCGCGCAAGCTTTCCAAGGTCACCTACGAGGAGATGCTGGAGCTCGCGAGCGTCGGCGCCAAGGTGCTTCAGACCCGCTCGGTCGGGCTCGCGATGAAGGAAGGGGTGCGCGTCCAGGTGCTGTCGTCCTTCACCGGCGACGACGCGCCGATGGCCGACCAGCTGCCGGGGACGATGATCGTCGGCGAAGAGGAGATTGACGACGTGGAACGCCAGCTGATCACCGGCATCGCGCACGACAAGAACGAGGCGAAGATCACGCTGACCAGCGTGCCGGACAAGCCCGGCGCGGTCGCCAGCATCTTCGCGCCGCTCGCCGACGCCAGCATCAACGTCGACATGATCATCCAGAACATCGCGCACGGGAAGGGTTCGACGGACGTCACCTTCACCGTGCCGTCGGCGGACCTCGCGCGGTCGATGGAGACGCTCAACCAGGCGCGCGCCGCGATCGGCTTCGGCGAGCTGATCCACGATACGCGGGTTGCGAAGATCAGCGTGGTGGGTGTCGGGATGCGCAGCCACGCGGGCGTCGCCTCCACCATGTTCACGACGCTGGGCGCGCGCGGGATCAACGTCCAGGCGATCTCCACCAGCGAGATCAAGGTGAGCGTGCTGATCCACGAGGACGAGACCGAGCTCGCGGTCCGCGTCCTCCACAGCGCTTACGGCCTGGATGCGGAGGACGCCGCCGGCTGAAGGCCGGGAGCCGATCGCGGGCGTCGGCGTTCACCGGGGCGACCGCTCGAAAGGACAGCTCCATGCTTCGTTCCCTGCTCATCGGCATCATCGCCGGCCAGCGCGCCATGACCCCGCTCGCGCTCGCATCGGGCGCCGCGCGCCAGGGCAAGCTCGACGAGGGCACGCTGCCGTCGCTCCTCGCGCACCCGCTGGTCAGCGCCGGTACGGTCGCGATGGCGGGGGCGGAGATGGCGGGCGACAAGATGACCACCGCGCCCGACCGCACCGTGGCGGCCGGGCTGATCGGGCGGACGATCACGTCCGCGGCGGCGGGCGCCGCCTTCGCGCCCAAGGACCGGCGGGTTGCCGGCGCGGCCCTCGCCACCGCGGCGGCGCTCGCGACCTCGTTCGGCGGGCTCTGGCTGCGCAAGCGCGCGATGGCCCGTTACGGCCAGACCGCGAGCGGCTTCGTGGAGGACGCGCTGCTGGTCGGCAGCGGGCTGGCGGTCGCGCTGGCGCTGCCGCGACGCTAGGGGTCGATCTGCGTCTTCGCGACGCTACCAGCCGCGATCGTCCAGACATCGCCGAAGTCCGGGTGGGTGAGCGGCGCGGGTCGCGCGCCGCCCAGCATCGCGACGATGTCCGGCACCGTGTTGCTGTGGCCGACGATCAGCACCGGTCCGCGCTCCGCCCGCAGCCGCTCGATCAACGCGGGGTCAGGCGCGGGACCATAGATCGTCGGGTTGAGGCCGCGCGCCGCGGCGAGCGGCGCGATCGTCGCGCGCGAGCGGCGGAAGTTGGTCACGTAGATCGCGGCGAGCGGCTTGCCTTCGAACCAGCGCACCAGCGCCGCGGCGCGCTGCCGGCCGACCTCGGTCAGCGCCGGGTCGCGCTCGCCCGCGGGCGTGTCGAAGTGACGAACAACGTGGATGGTCGGCGCGAGCGGCTGCGGCGCGGCGGCCGAGAGGCAGAGGCCGGCGGCGAGCAGCACGAGGAGCCGGCGGAGCATCGGGGCGATGCTACGCGCCGATCAGGTGCAGCGCCACCTGGCGCCGGTGCGGGCTGGCGCGATGTTCGAACAGGTAGATGCCCTGCCACGTCCCGAGCACCATCCGGCCGCCCGCGACCGGCACCGACAGGCTGGTCGCGGTCAGCGCCGCGCGCAGGTGCGCGGGCATGTCGTCCGGCCCCTCGTCGTCGTGCTCGTAGGCGGTGCTCTCCGGCGCGATCCGGGCGAAGTAGCGCTGCAGGTCGCGGCGCGCGGCGGGTGCGGCATTCTCCTGGATCAGCAGCGAGCAGCTGGTGTGCCGCACAAACAGCGTCAGCAGCCCGGTCGCGAGGCCCTGCGCAGCGACCCAGCCGGTCACCGCGGGGGTAAACTCGTGGAGGCCCGCACCAGGCGTCGAGAGCGTAAGCTGGTGCGCGGCCTGCTGCATGCGGTCATCAATGCCCGATGGTGGCGCGGTGCGATAGCCCGCGCGGGCGCCGGATCAGTAGTGCAGCCGGTTGCAGAGATCGAAGATCTGCCGGATCTTGGGATCATCGCTCCCGAACTTGGCGCGCAGCTCCATGCGCTGCGCGCACACGGCGCGAGCCCGGGCGCTGTTGTCGGGTCGCGCTGCGCCCCCGCGCTCGCGCGCGATGCGGTCCGCGTGGTTGCGCATCGTCGAGCTGTGCACGCCGCTCTGGCCGACCGCCGATGGATCGATCTGCGCGTGTGCCCCGCTTGCGGCAAGCGCGACAGCTGTCATCAATCCCAGGATCGTGCGCATTGCTTCCTCCTCCGGTCGGTCAGCTCCGACGAATAAGGAGGCAAAGTGTCGCTTTCCAATGGATTACGACCAGGCGGGCCTGACCGGACGTGAGCCGTTGGCGTGCTCAGCCGGCGCGGAGCACCGTCCAGTCGGCCGGACACTGCGCCACCCGCTGCGGCTTCGCTTGTTCGCCGGCGATCGTCCAGCACTCCTCGAAGATCGAGCAGTAGCAGGCCCGCACCGTGACGTGCCGGCGGGCGGCATCGAAGCGGTCGACCAGGCCGGCGTTGGCGGGGACGCCCGGCACCCCGATGAACGATACCTCCTGCCCGGGGCGGAGCGCCGTCTGCACGATCGGCGTGCCGCGCAGCTGCATCGTCTGCCCGGCGCGGTAGCCGCAGCACGCCGCCAGCAGCGCGGTCGGGGTTGCGACGGCGCGCCCGCGGTAGCGCACCTCGACCGGCCCGATCAGCGCGGGGCCGAGCCCGTCGTTGACCAGCGACAACGCCACCACGCGCTCACCCGCCGTGGTATAGTTGGTGGTGCGCGCCGCGACGATCGGCCAGGCGGCGGCCTGCTGCATGCGCTGGGTCGCGCCGGCCTGGACGAAGGTGGCGTAGGCGACGACCAGCGAGATGATGAGGGCCGGCACACCGACCAGCAGGTGCCCGGCCATCGCGAACGGCAGCCAGCGCAGGATCCGGCGGGTGGCCGCGTCGTCCAGCAAGGTCGGCCGCGCGCCGCTTGGGACCGGATCGGTCGGGTCGGTCATCCGGTGACGCTACGCCGCCGCGCGGCGGTTGCAAGCCGGGGTACGGCTTGCCGCGTTCCGCCGCCTCGCCTAACCCACGCGGCCATGAGCATCGGGGAAGAGCGGCTGCAACGCCGCATGGCGCGTGGCGCGGCGTTTCTGGGCAGCGAGGTGGCGGTGCTGTGCGGCGCGATGTCGTGGGTCAGCGAGCGCAATCTGGTCGCCGCCATGTCCAACGCCGGCGGCTTCGGGCTGATCGCGTGCGGGGCGATGACGCCCGACCTGCTCGACGCGGAGATCGCAGGCACGACCGCGCTCACCGACCGGCCGTTCGGCGTCAACCTGATCACCATGCACCCGCAGCTGACCGATCTGATCGAGGTCTGCGGCCGGCACGGCGTCGGCCATGTCGTGCTGGCGGGCGGCCTGCCGCCCAAGGGTGCGCTGGAGGCAATCAAGGCGACGGGCGCCAAGGTGATCTGCTTCGCGCCCGCGCTCAGCCTGGCGAAAAAGCTGATCCGGTCGGGTGTGGACGCGCTGGTGATCGAGGGAATGGAGGCGGGCGGCCACATCGGTCCGGTCTCCACATCGGTGCTGGCGCAGGAGATGCTGCCGGAGATCGCCGAGACGCTCCCCGTGTTCGTGGCGGGCGGGATCGGGCGGGGGGAGGCGATCGCCGGCTACCTCGACATGGGGGCGGCGGGCGTCCAGCTCGGCACCCGCTTCGTGTGCGCGACGGAGAGTATTGCGCACCCGAACTTCAAGCGCGCCTTCATTCGCGCCTCCGCCCGCGATGCGGTCGCGAGCGTCCAGGTCGACCCGCGCCTGCCCGTTATCCCGGTCCGCGCGCTGAAGAACGCCGGCACCGAGCTGTTCACCGCCAAGCAGCGCGAAGTTGCGGGTTCGATCGACTCCGGATCGCTCGCGATGGCGGAGGCGCAGCTTCAGATCGAGCATTACTGGGCGGGCGCGCTGCGGCGCGCGGTGGTCGACGGCGATGTCGAGCACGGCAGCCTGATGGCGGGCCAGTCGGTCGGCATGGTGACCAGGGAGGAGCCGCTCGCCGACATCCTCCGGACCCTGCTGGCGGAGGCCGCCTCGGCGCTGGAGGCGCGCGCGGCGTGACGCCGGCCGACGACGGCCTGCCGGTGCTCCCCTTCGCCGACGCGGGCGTGTGGGAGGGCTGGCTCGCCGCCAACGGCGGGGCCGCGGCGGGCGTTTGGCTCAAGCTGCCGAAGAAGGGCAACGCCGAATCGACCCTCACCCGCGCGCAGGCGGTCGATGGTGCGCTGATCCACGGCTGGATCGATGGGCAAGCGGGCAAGTGGGACGACGCCTGGTCGCTGATCCGCATGACGCGGAGGCGGGCCCGCAGTCCGTGGAGCGAGAAGAACCGCACCCGCGCCGACGAGCTGATCGCAGCGGGTCGCATGGCACCCGCAGGGTTGGCGGAGGTCGAGCGCGCCAGGGCCGACGGGCGCTGGGACGCCGCCTATCCGCCCGCATCCAGTGCGACCGTCCCCGACGATCTCGCCGCCGCCCTCGCGGCCAACCCGCCGGCGCGCGCTTTCTTCGACACGCTTAGCGGCGCGAACCGCTACGCCATCCTGTACCGCATCCACGAGGCGAAGCGCCCGGAGACCCGGGCCAAGCGGATCAAGCGCTTCGTCGCGATGTGCGCGGCGGGCGAGACGGTGTTCCCGTCCGAGCGCTGACGCCGCAACGAAGCATTGCCCGTCGCGCGATGACGCTGGCAATCCGCCGCGCTTTCGGCCACGGGCGCGCGCATGGTCGAAGACATCCTCTCCTTCCTCGCCGAGCTCGTGATCGGGGTCATCGACGCGACCGGCTACTGGGGCGTCGTGCTGCTGATGGCGATCGAGAGCGCGTGCGTGCCGCTCCCGTCCGAGCTCATCATGCCGTTCGCAGGCTATCTGGTGTCGCAGGGCAAGATGAACATCTGGCTCGCCGCGACCGCGGGTGCCTTCGGGTGCAACGTCGGCTCGGTGGTCGCGTACGAGGTCGGGAAGCGGGGCGGGCGGCCGTTCGTGGAGCGCTGGGGCAAGTATCTGCTGATCGGCCCGGACGAACTCGACGCCGCCGACCGCTTCTTCGCGCGCTTCGGCACCTCGGCCGTCTTCGTCGGCCGCCTGCTGCCGGTGATCCGGACGTTCATCGCCTTTCCCGCCGGGGTGGCGCGGATGCCGCTCGTCCCGTTTCACCTCTACACGTTCGCCGGCTCCTGGCCGTTCTGCTTCGCGCTCGCCTGGATCGGGCGCGAACTCGGCGAGAAGTGGCACGGCGACCCGCGCGTCCGCGCCTTCTTCCACTCCGCCGACGCGATCATCGGGGTCGTCCTGGTCGCGGCGGTCGGCTGGTACGTGTGGCACCGGCTGAAGGCGATCCGCCGAGCGAAGGGCAGCGCCGCCGCGGATTAGCCGTCGCGCGCGACCCATGCTAGGCGCGCCGGCCCGTCACTACCCCTGAAGCCTTCACGGAAGAGTTGATGCAGCGACAGCAGCGCCGCCGGTCACGTCACGAGCGCGGCGGCACGATCAGCGACCTGGGCCTCGACTTCGTCCTGGCGACCGGTCTCTTTCTTGCCCTCGCCCTGCTGGGCGGCGGATCGGTCGGGTGGACGCCGGCCTATATGCTGGCAACGCTCATCGTGATCGCGGCGGCGGTGATGCTGGCGTGGCGGACGGGATTCCGGACGATCGCTTGCCTGCCGCTCGCCGCACGGTTCGGCCTGATCGGCATCGCGGTGCTGCCCCTGCTGCAACTGGTGCCGCTGCCGCCCGCCCTCTGGCAGCAGCTGCCCGGGCAGGAGCTGCGGCTCGGCACCCTGTCGCTCGCCGGGCTGGCGGACACGTGGCAGCCGCTCAGCCTGGAGCCGGCGAGCACCGCTATCACCGCGCTGCTCGCCGCCGGCTTCACCGTGCTGACCGCGCTGCTGCTCGAGCTGGAGGCGCGACCCTTTCGACGCGTGATGGCAGTGGCCGCCGGCGTCGTTGTCGCCGGGATGGCGATCGGGCTGCTGCAGGTCCTGAACGACGGCTGGCCGCACCTTCAGATCAACCGCTCCTCGGCCAACCTGCTCGGCTTCCAGGCGAACAAGAACCACATGGCGCTGACGATCGCCTGCGCGATGGTCCTGGTCGGGCTGGTGGTCGCGAAGGACCTCCTCGGAACGCGCCGCGGCCGGGTCGCGGCCGTCGCCTTCGCCGCGCTCGCGCTGGTGTGCATCGTCGCCACCAACAGCCGCGCCGGGCTCGCGCTCGGCGGCATTGCCGGGCTGATCGTCCTCGCCGACGCGATGCGCCAGGTGCCGTTGCGCTGGCGGCTCGCGGCGCTGGCGCTGGGCGCGCTGCTCATCGCCGCCGTGGTCGGGAGCGACGTGTTCCGCGTCGTGGGCGATCGGGTCGGCGACGTCGACGACGATCTGCGCTGGTCATTCCTCGACTGGTCGTGGCCGCTGGTCGCGCGCTACTGGTCGACCGGCAGCGGCTTCGGCTCGTTCGCCACGCTGTTCGCGGCGCACGAGCAGCTTGCCTGGGTCAAGCCGACCTACGTCAACGCGCTCCACAACGACTATCTGCAACTCGTGCTGGAGGGTGGCGTTGCCGGCTGCGCGGTGCTGGCGCTCCTGGTGATCGGCGTGCTCCAGTCCGTTGCTGTCTGGCGTACCCTGCCGCCTGGCGATCCCCGCCGTACGGAAGCGGTCGCAGCCTATGTCATCCTCCTGCTCTTCGCGCTGCACAGCTTGGTCGACTATCCGCTCCGCCGGCCCGCCGCGGCGGTGTTCGCCGCCCTGGCGCTCGCCGGCGTGCTGCGGTTGTGGCGCCCGGCTGCCGCGCCGGCCCGACCGATGCGGCTTGAAGTCGAATAAGCCCTGCTGCTAACGGAACGGGGCCTTTGCGCTCCGCCAATCCTCAAGGTGACATCGTTTGCGTCTCACATTCCTTCCGATCCTGGCGGTGCTGAGCCTGTGTGCGTGCGGGGGCGGCTCGGGCCTGGAGATCGGTGGTCCCTTGCCGCCGGCCGAGCGCGGCGGGATCGTGACGCCGGTCGCGAACCAGGATTACCGGCTGGGTCCGCTCGACACCATCACGGTGCGGGTGTTCCGGGAGCCTGAGCTCTCGTTCGACAGCCTGCCGGTGTCGCTCAGCGGCAAGATCTCGTACCCGCTCCTCGGCGAGCTTCAGGTGTCGGGCATGTCGACGCTGGAGGTCGCGAACCGCTTGTCGACGCTGCTCAACCAGCGGTACCTCCGCAACAGCAGCGTGTCCGTGTCGCTGGAGCGCGCCGCCAACTTCACGGTCACGGTCGATGGCGAGGTCCGCAAGCCGGGCGTGTACCAGATCCCGGGCGCGCGATTGTCGCTGGTGCAGGCGGTCGCGCTTGGTGAGGGCGTGACCGAGTTCGCCAAGCTGAACGAAGTGCTGGTGATCCGCGAGAGCGGTGGGCAGCGCTACGTCGCGCGCTTCGACCTGCGCGAGATCCGCGCCGGGCGGGCCGATGACCCGCAGATACAGCAGAGCGACATCATCGTTGTCGGCTTCTCGCAGGCGTCCTCGCTGCTGCGGGTCGCCATTGGCGCATTGCCGGGCGTCGCCGGCCTGTTCGTGGCGCTGAGCCAATAGTAGGATCCGGTTGATGCAATTCCCCTTCGATGGCAGCGGCGCAGCGGCAGTCCCGCTCGCACCCGGATCGCCCGCGGCCGAGGCGCAGGCTCCGCGCGCCGGTGGCCTTCGCGAGATCTGGGCGGCCGCGTACCGCGCGCGGTGGTGGATCGCCGGCATCTTCGCGCTCTGCATCGCGCTCGCGATCGTCGCCGCGCTGCTGAGCACGCGGCTTTATCAGGCGACCGCGACTGTCGAGGTCAGGCAGGAAGCGGAAAAGGTGCTCGGCACCGAGGCCGACCGGGAAGGGGCATCGAGCCGCCTGGACTCCGAGCGGTTCATGCAGACCCAGCTCGACATCATCCGCAGCCGCGGCGTGGCCGAGGCGGTTGCCGAGCGGCAGGGGCTGTTTCGCGGCAACGGCTTCCTCGACGCCATGCGGGTCGAGGTCGATCCCACCCGCGTGCCGCTCGGCATGACCCCGCGCGACGCGCGGCGTGAAGTGATCCTCGACACCCTCGCGAAGGGGATGTCGGTGCGCTATACCGGCACGACCCGGATCGCCCAGATCTCCTTCACCAGTCCCGACCCGCGCCTGTCCGCGCGCGTCGCCAACGCGTTCGCGGATGCGTACATCCGCTCGAACCTGGCGCGAAAGGCGAACAGCTCGGTCTATGCACTGGACTTCCTGCGCGACCAGCTGCGCGAGGCGCAGGCGCGGCTGGAGCAGACCGAGCAGCGGGTCGTCGATTATGCCCGCCGCACTCGGATCGTCGATGCCGGCAATGCCGCCGGCAGCACCGCCTCGACCGATAACGGGCGTCCCCAGTCGCTGATCACGGCGCAGCTCGTCCAGCTCAACCAGGCCTATTCGAGCGCCGTGTCGGAGCGGATCGCGGCCGAGCAGAAGTGGCGCCAGATCGCACAGATCCCGCCGCTCAGCACCCCGGACGTGCTGAGCAACAGCGCCGTGCAGCAGCTGATCGATCGCCGCGCGTCGGTCGAGGCCGAGTATCGCCAGCAGCTGACGACCCGCCGCGAGGACTATCCGACCGTGGTCGCGGCACGCGCGCAGATCGCCGAGCTCGATCGTCAGATCGGCGCCATTGCCGGCAACATCCGCGCCGGAGTGCGCAGCGCTTACCGCATCGCGCAAGCACGCGAGCGGCAGTTGTCCGGCGAAATCGACGCTCTGAAGAGCGGGACGCTCGCCGAGCAGAACCAGGGCATCGAGCTGTCCATCCTGCGGCGCGAGGCGGACACCAACCGCCAGCAGTATGAGGCGTTGCTGCGGCGATTCAACGCACTGAATGCCGAATCGGGCGTCCAGACCAACAACCTGGCGGTGGTCGATCGGGCGAGCATTCCCGACCGTACGTCCTGGCCGAAGCTGTCGCTCAATCTCGCCCTGGCGCTGATCCTCGGCATGCTGCTGTCGGCGCTGGTGGTCTTCCTGCGCGAGCAGCTGTTCCGCCGAGTGCGGACGCCGGACGAAGTCACCGCCGCGACCGGGCTGTCGCTGCTCGGCGTGGTGCCGACCTCGAGCACGCCGAACGAGGATCTGGCCGACCCGAAGTCGTTCCAGTCGGACGCCTACAGCTCCGTGCGCACCAGCCTGTCCCTGCTGTCGTCCAACGGTACGCCGCGGACGATCATGTTCACCAGCACCCAGCAGGGCGAGGGCAAGTCGACCGCATGCCGCGCGCTGGCGCTCAGCCTCGCACGGCTGGGCCGCCGCGTGGTGCTGGTCGACGTCGACCTGCGTCGTCCGAACCTCCACCGCCTGTTCGAGCAGGACAATACGCGCGGCTTCAGCAACCTCGTGACGGGCCAGACGAGCCTGGAGGAGAGCCTCCGTCACACGCCGGAGAGCAACGTCGACCTGATCGTCGCGGGCGACATCCCGCCCAACCCGACCGAGCTGATGGACAGCCCCCGCGTGCGCGCGCTCTTCGCCGAGCTCGCGTCGCGCTACGACGTCGTGCTGATCGACAGCGCACCCGTGCTCGGTCTCGCCGACGCCGTCATCCTCTCCAGCGAGGTCGAAGCGACGATCTACATCGTCGAGTCGGGCCGCAATGCGCCGCGCATGATGCAAACCTCGCTGTCGCGGCTGAAGCAGGGTGGCGGTGCCATGGCAGGCGCCGTCCTGCTGAAGTTCGATCCGGGTCGCTCGGGCTACGGCTACGGCACGGAATACGGCTACAGCTACGATTATGGCAGCCGCAAGCGCTGAGGCCGGGCGGCGCGCGGACTGGCGCCGGATCGTAGCAGCGGCGCTCACCGGCCTGATCCTGTTCGTGGTCGCGGCCTATGCGGCGCGGACGGCGAACGCGATCCGGCAGGTGTCGCTCGTGCGCGGCGCGGCTGCGCTCGCGGATCGCACGCCATCCGCTAGCGCAGCCCTGGCAGCAGTACCGGAGCCGAGCATGCGCCTGGCGCTGACCGGAAGCCCCCTGCTGCAGCGGCTGGTCAACGTGGCGATGACCAGCGCCGTCGACGCAGGGGACGCGCCGGAGCCGTGGGTGCGCCAGCTGAGGCAGCTCGGCTGGCGCGACAGCGTGAGCCTGCAGAACAGCCTGACCCTGGCGGTCGCGCGGGTCGACATCCGGACGATCCTGGACACGTGCGATGCGCTGCTGCGGCGTCGCGAGGCGACCGAGCGGATCGTTCCGGTGCTGAGCATGCTGGAGGTCGAGCCGGAGATGCGGCGTGTCGTCGCGCGCCGGCTGGCCGGCAGGCCGGTGTGGCGCGGGGATTATCTGAGCAGCACCGGCCACCTGCGCAGCCCGGAGCAGCTGGTGGCGCGCTACGCCCTGCTGCGCGAGCTCGGCGCCCTTGATGCGGTGACCGAAGGGGAGGCGATCACGGCCATCCGCGTGTTCGAGGCCGGCGGACGGACCGACCTCGCGGTGGCGCTCTGGCGAACACTCCTGCCGCAGCGCGGCGCGGTGAGCGATCCGACCTTCACGCGCGCCGCCGCGCGGGACAGCATGGCCGCCGAGGAGAGCGTGGTCGACCTGGACTGGGCGCTGCTGACCGGCGAGGGCTACGGCACCAGCGCCTATGTCGAGAACGGATCGGCCCAGCTCGACATCAATTGGGACGGCCGGGGCGTGCCGGTGTTCGCCCGCCAGCGAACGACCGGCCGGCGCGGCGCCTATCAGCTCGCCGTGCAGCAGGTGCAGGGCGGCGACGCGCTGGGCGTGCTCGGCTTCCAGCTCACCTGCGGCAACACCGTTACGCCGCTGCGACCGGTGCCGGGGCTTGTCGGCCGGTACCGCACCGATGGCGTGGTCTCGTGCGACTATCCGGTGCTGGAGATCACCGGAACGCTGCAGCCGACCACGACGCCGCACCAGATCAACCTGCGCTCGCTCCAGCTGCTGCCGGTATAGCCGCTCGCGCAACACGCCTGCGCGGGCGCCGCGTCAGTTCTCCGCGCGAAAACTCATGTCGTCGCCCAGCCGCACGCCGACGCGCCCCGCGGCGGCGCGCTCCCGGTTGTAGGACTGGTTCGCGCTGATCGGCCGGGCGGAGCGCCGCTTGGCGGCGAGCGGTACGGCCGCGGGCAGCTCCGTCGTCACGAGCTCGGTACTGGCCGCGCTGGTCGCCTCGCGCGCGCCGGTGCCGATCACCTGCTGCGCCGTTGCCGCGACCGGGACGGTTGCCAGGACCAGGGTCACTGCGATCCGAATGCCAACGCTCACGACGCCCTCCATCTCACCGGCAACGATACTGGCCAACGCGGACGGCGGCGTCTAGACCCGCAGACCTTTCGCGCATTCTCGCGCGCCGATGCAGGAACCTCATGCCCAAGACAGCCATCGTGACGGGGATCAGCGGGCAGGACGGCGCCTATCTGGCCGAGAACCTGCTGGCGCGTGGCTATGAGGTGTACGGAACCTACCGCCGGACCAGCTCCGTCAACTTCTGGCGCATCGACGAGCTCGGCATCGCGGACAACCCCGGGCTGAAGCTGGTCGAATACGACCTGACCGACATGGGCTCCGCGATCCGGCTGATCGAGACGTCGGAGGCGACGGAGGTCTATAACCTCGCGGCGCAGAGCTTCGTCGGCGTCTCGTTCGATCAGCCGATCACGACCGGGCAGATCACCGGCCTCGGCGCCGCCTACCTGCTGGAGGCGATCCGCACCGTCAACAAGCGCATCCGCTTCTATCAGGCGTCGACGTCCGAGATGTTCGGCAAGGTCCAAGCGGTGCCGCAGACCGAGGAGACGCCCTTCTACCCGCGCAGCCCGTACGGCGTCGCGAAGCTCTACGCGCACTGGCTGACCGTCAACTACCGTGAGAGCTTCGACATCTTCGGTTGCAGCGGCATCCTGTTCAATCACGAGAGCCCGCTGCGCGGGCGCGAGTTCGTGACGCGCAAGATCACCGATACGGTCGCCAAGATCGCGCTCGGCAAGGCGGATGTGCTCGAACTCGGCAACCTCGATGCCAAGCGCGACTGGGGCTTCGCGCGCGATTATGTCGAGGGCATGCGGCTGATGCTCCAGCACGACCGGCCCGAAACATTCGTGCTCGCGACCAACCGGACGGAGACGGTGCGGCGCTTCGTCGAGCTGGCGTTCGAGCAGGTGGACATCGCGCTCGACTGGGCCGGCCGGGACGAGGCGGAGACCGGCACCGACCGGCGCACGGGCAAGCTGCTGGTCCGGGTCAACCCACAGTTCTACCGCCCGGCCGAGGTCGACCTGCTGATCGGCGATGCGGGCAAGGCGGAACGCGAACTCGGCTGGACCCCGACGGTCCAGCTGGAGGAACTTGCCGCGCTGATGGTGTCCGCCGATCTGCGGCGCAACGAGGCCGGCTGGTCGTTCTGATGCGTGCGCGTCCTCCCGCGACAGCGGGCACGATGCCTGGGCGGGTAAGCGGCTGATGGCAGACCTACGACAGCGCGCACGTGACTGGCTGGCGACCACGGCGCTGCCCCTGTGGTCGACGGTCGGCGTGGATGCGCGCTGCGGCGGCTTCGTCGAACGCCTGTCATGGTCCGGCGAACCCGATGTCGATGCCGCCAAGCGGCTGCGGGTGCAGGCGCGGCAGATCTATGTCTTCTCGCATGCCAAGCTGCTCGGATTGGCGGCGGACGGCGACGCCGTTGCCGGCCACGGCTATGATTTCGTGCGTGCGTACGGTTTTCCGGACGGTATCGCCGGGGGGGCCGTTCACGCCGTGTCGCGAACCGGGGTGGTCGTCGACGCGAAGCGCGACACCTACGATCACGCCTTTCTGCTGTTCGCCTGGAGCTGGTACGCGCGCGCAACGGACCGGGACGACGTGCGGCGGGCCGTTGCCGAGCTCGGCGATGCGACCTGGGCCCTGCTGGGGCATCCGAGCGGCACCGGCCTAGTCGTGGACGACCAGGGTACGCCCGGCTTTCACCAAAACCCCCACATGCACCTGTTCGAGGCGGTGCTGGCGGCGTGGGAGGCGACGGGCGAACCCATCTTCCTGGATCGCGCCCGCACGCTCTTTGACCTGTTCCAGCAGCGGTTGTTCGATCGTCGCGCCGGTGTGCTCCGGGAGTTCTACGATGACCGCTGGGCACCGGCTGCGGGTTCGATCGGCGAGGTGATTGAACCGGGTCATCACGCCGAATGGGTGTGGCTGCTGGATCAGTACGCGCAGGCAGTTGGTGAACCGTTGTGCGATGAAGCGTTCCGCTTATACGATTTCATCGAGCGTCATGGACGTAATCGCGCCGGAACCTTGCTGATCGACGAAGTCCGGCCCGACGGAACCGTTACAAAGCCAAGCACACGATCCTGGCCGCAGACCGAAGCACTCAAGGCGGAACTCGTTATGGCTCGGCTGCAGGACGGTGTGTCGGCAGCCCGGAGCGACGCCATCGTCGCGACCCTGTTCAACCGCTTTCTCGCGCATCCGGTGCCTGGCTGCTGGATCGACTGGATCGATACGGACGGACGCCCGCTCGTCGATCGGGTTCCGGCCAGCACCTTCTACCACATCTTCCTCGCGCTCTCGGAGTATCTGAGAGCGCGTCCGTGATCCTGCCGCTGTCACACCGGGCGCCAACCGGACCCTATGCCGAGCCGCGCCCATCCATGCGCGGACGCTACCTCATCCGCAATCGGCCAAAAGCCGCAGCCATCGGGATGATGGACGCGCTGCTTGCCGTGCTGCCGCGAGCGTCCGCGGCCGTGCCGGCCGATCCAGAGCGCATCCTCGTCGCCAATTGGGCGCATCTCGGCGACGTGACCACCAGTCTGGGCGCGCTCAGGGCACTCAGGGCGCGGTGGCCGCAAGCCCGCATCGGGATGATCGTCGGCAGCTGGGGGCGTGCCGCGGTCGAGGGCACCGGCCTGGTCGACGACATCCACGTGATCGACCACTGGATGGCGAACCGGTCAGCGGGCACGTCGCGTGACAAGCGCGGGCGCTACGCCGAGACGCGTAGCGTCGCCCTGCGCGCTATTCGGGCGGCGCGTTACGAGATCGGCATCGATCTATATCCCTTCTTCCCACCCGCGCATCCGTTGTTCCGGACCGCCGGCATCCCGGTCAGGGTCGGTTATACGAGCGGTGGGTTCGGTCCGCTCTTGTCGCATCCGGTGCCGTGGCGGGATGAGGAGCGGCCGATGGCGGACCAGTACCGCGATCTGCTCGACCGGTTGACGCCCGATCGACCCTTTGACGCGTCCTTGTTCCAGCCGCATCGCGAGCGCGAAACGCTGGCACCACTCCCCGAACACGTTCGGGAGGCACGACCCTATCTTGTCATCCACCCGGGTGCTGGCTCGCCGACGCGCCACTGGGGTGTCGAGCGTTGGCGCTCCGTGATGGCGCGCCTTCGCCGGGAAGCGCCGATGTACCGCATCGTGCTGACCGGCGCGGGGGCGGATGATCAGGCACTCACCGGGGCGCTCGCCGGTGACGCGCCGGGCACCATCGATCTGGCGGGCCGCGCGACATGGGAGGAGTTCACGAGCGTCCTCGCGGACGCAGCGCTGGTGATCTGTCCGGATACCGCCACAGGGCACGTCGCCGCGCTGTTCGACGTCCCGACGGTGGTCATCTTCACCGGCACCAACAGCCCGGCCAAATGGGCGCCGTACGGCCAGCAGGTCAGCGTCCTGGTCCGCCCGGTGCGCTGCGCCCCCTGCAATCGTGCGGGCTGCGAGGCGATGGCCTGCTTCCTCGGCGTCGAGCCGGACGAGGTGGTCGATGCGGCGCTCGCGCGGCTGGCGCTGGCGGGCGCGCCGCTCTAGTCACTCACCGCCCAGCTCCGGTTCGCGGGCGCGCGCGATGAGGCTGGTCGTGCTGTGCCCGGGCAGCAGGTCGGCCAGGAAGATCTCGCCGCCATAGCCGAGCACAAGATCGGCGCCGGCGATCCGGTCGACGGTATAATCCTTGCCCTTGATCAGCACATCGGGGCGCAATGCCTCGATCAGGCGCAGCGGCGTATCCTCACCGAACAGGATGATCAGGTCGACGACCTCGAGCGCGGCGAGGACCGTTGCGCGGGCCTGCTCCCGCTGGACGGGCCGACTGGGGCCCTTGAGCACCTGGACGGACGCGTCGGTGTTCAGCCCGACGACCAGGCGGTCGCACGTCGATCGCGCCTGGGCGAGCTGCGAGATGTGGCCGGGATGAATCAGGTCGAAGCAGCCGTTGGTGAACCCGATCCTTGCGCCGTCGCGCCGCCAGTCCGCAACGATGCGTTCCGCCTGAGGCAGCGACACGACCTTGCTGTCGGCACTCAGCCGATGATCGTGCTGCATCTGCTCCGCCACTTCCTGCATGGTGACGACCGCGGTGCCCGGCTTCGCCACCGCGATGCCGGCGGCGATGTTGGCCAGCTCGGCTGCGACCGCGACATCCTCGCCGGCCGCCAGCGCGACGGCCAGCATGGCAACAACGGTGTCGCCCGCGCCGGACACGTCGAACACGGCGCGCGCCAGCGCCGGGAGGTGGGCGACCTCTCCGCTGCGACGAGCCAGCGTCATGCCGCGTGCGCCGCGGGTCACCAGCACCGCCGGCGACGTCGGCATGGCGGCCAGCAGCTGCGCCGCTGCCCGCGCCGCCGCGTCATCCTCGTCGCAGGCGATACCGGTCGCGGCGTCGGCCTCCCCGGCGTTAGGCGTCAGCAGCGTGACGCCGTCGTAGCGCGTCACATCCGCGCTCTTCGGATCGGCGATCACCGGCTTGCCCGCGGCGCGCGCCGCAGCGATGACCTGACCGAGCAGATCCGGCGTCACGACGCCCTTGGCATAGTCGGAGAGGACAACGGCGTCGGCCGCGGGCAGTTGACGTTGAAAGGCGTGGAGCAGCGCAGCGGATTCCGCGGCGTGGGTGTGCTCGATATCGACCCGCAGCATCTGCTGCTGGCCTGCGACATAGCGGATTTTCTGCGTGGTCGGACGCCCATCGTCGACCAGGTCGGCCGAGATCCCCGGCTCGGCTGCGACTCTCGCGCGCAGCGACGCGCCGGCGGCGTCCGCTCCCGCCACACCGATCAGCATGACCTCGCCACCGAGTGCCGCGATGTTGCGGGCGACATTGCCCGCCCCGCCCAGCATCACATCCTCCCGTTCGATCCGGACCACCGGGATCGGCGCCTCCGGCGAGATGCGCGCGCACTGACCATAGACGAACGTATCGAGCATGATGTCGCCGAGGACGATGATGCGGCGGTCGGAAATGTTGTCCAGACTGTGCGCGAGCGATCGACGCATGGTTACCTTCACGATTGACGGGATTGGAACGGGTCGGTGAACGCCGGCTTACTGCTGCGCAGTCCGGCTGGCCAATCTGGCAAGCCTGAGGGGCCGGAGCGTGCGACGGTACACCTCACGCACGCCGCGAACAACGACGGACGGCACGGCGAAGGCGGGGACGATCGCCAGCCAGAAGACGGTTGAACGCCGGTAATGCCGGAACGACAGCCCAAGCGACCGACGGTAGAAATCGCCCGTCACGCCGCGCAACTTCGCCGAGAGCAGGCGGTAGAAGACGTGCTTGCCGACCCGCTTGTCCATCTGGCGTGTGACGGGGCTGTCGTCACCGTATAACGCCCGTACAATGGCCGCGTAGCCAAGCACGTCGATCTCGAGTCGGCGATACTCACCTTCCCCAAGGAAGAAATCGTTGTCGGTTCTGTAGCGCACGCACGGCTCCGCGAGGTAATACCATGCTGGACGACGCTTGAGCATGTTCCCGAGTACGTAGACGTGTACGTACGCATTGTAGAATTGATCAACGGGAGAGGTTGCAACGACATCGGCCCAGAGCTGCCGGTCAAATACGTTTCCGGAAAGATAGCCGAAGTAATCGGCGGACGACAGGAAGATCTCACGATCGCCCCGGAGCAGCCGGGAGCTGCTGAAGAGAGCGCGATCGTAAGGCGGCGAGTTGCGCTGGCTTGCCAGGTCGAAGCTGTAGAGGACCCGCTCGACCGACAGCCCGGCGATGCCGGGTTGCGCATTCAGTGTCCGCTCGATGCGCGCGACGGCGCCCGTCTCGACCACGTCGTCGCTTCCCATCAACCAGCACCAGTCACCGCTTGCGAGTTCCACTGCGCTCAGGAAGTTGCGGTCCGGACCCAGGTTGTTCTCGTGACGCCGGTAGATCAGCCGCGGCAACCGGCTGCGGAAGCGCTCAATGACGGCGGGAGTGTCATCGGTGGAAGCGTTATCGCTGACGACGACCTCGATCTCGCATCCGTGCCCGGTCTGCTGGGCGATACTCTCGAGCAGATCCGGGAGGAACTGCCCGCGATTGTAGGTGGGAATGCAGATGGAAAGACGCATACCAAACTCTTCTGCTCTGGGCCTGCTGTCAGTCGGGCCGCCTAGCTGGCCGCCCTCAACGACTTGACCACCGTCCGCCCGAGGCGAAGCGCGGGCCGGGGAAGAAGAAGCAGGGGTGCCGTCTTGATCCAAAAGGCGGGATAGCGTGCGTACAACGGAAAGGTCAGCTGCGCCGCCTTGGTAAAGAAGGATCGCGGCGCTGCGTCGATGACGCCACTAAGCAGCCGGCGGAAGAGGAGACCGGTGGAGACGTCCCGGTTGATGTGATGGTAAGTCGGGCTGCCTGCGCCGAACAGTCCGCGGGCCAGTTGCTCATATCCGACCACATCGATGCGCAGGCGATTGTACTCGCCATCGGACAGGAACGAGTCATTGTCCTCCCGCCACCCGACCAGCCCCTCGGCCAGATAATACCAGTGTGGGCAGCGCTGAACCATTCGCCCGATCACGTAGACATGGACGTAGGCGTTGAAGTAGTCGGACACCGGGCTGTCCTCCACCACCTCGTTCCAGAGCGAGCGCCGGACGATCTGACCCGAGAGATAGGCGAGATAAGCGGCAAGTGACCTGAAGATGGCGTCGGCACCGTGCAGTTCGCCGCTGTCAGAGAGAACAAGTCCCTTGGCGAGCCGCTCCTCGCGCCGCCGCTCCAACTCGAAGCTTCGTATGACGCGCCCGACCGACAATCCAGCAATCTCAGGTTGTGCCGCGATCACCTGCTCGACCGCGGCGATCGCGCCTTCCTCCAGGACGTCGTCGCTACCCATCAGCCAGCAGAAATCACCCGATGCAAGTTCGACGATGCGCAGGTAGTTCCAATCGGCGCCCATGTTTTGCGAGGCACACTGATAGACGAGGCGGTCGAACTTGCCTCGATAGCGTTCGATAACGGCCTGAGTGTCGTCTGCGGACGCGTTGTCGCTGACGACGACCTCGACCTCGCACGCATAGCCGGTTTGCGCCAATATACTGTCGAACAGGTCTGGCAGGAACTTGGCGCGATTATACGTCGGGATGCAGATCGAAAGGCGCATGACGTTCTGTCTCTATGGTAGTGCGCTCGCGCGCGTACCGGATGCAGCGCCAAGGTAGATACCAGGCAACCGTTAGCACGAAGCAGGCAGTCAGACCAGCGATCATCCCGGGAAGACCCGCGACGGAGGCGCCGAGTGTCTGCAGAGCGGCGCTGAGAACAGCCTGGATCGGCAGCGCGATCAGCAGCGGCGTCAGGTCGTTCATGCTCTGGAGCACCATGCCGAAGGTATCCGACCAGACCCTGACGGCGACGTAGATTGTCAGCAGGATCACCACCAGCATTGGCAAGGGCTCGGCAAGCGTGGGCGCGACGATCGAAACAATGGTGCCGTTGAGCACGCCGACGCCGACACCGCACAAGACCGTGAAGGCGATGCCAATCACGAGGTTGCGGCGTAGCAGGGCGAAGACCCGGGCCCACTCGCCCCGCGCAATGGCCTCGCTGCAGACCGGCCATAATGCGAACAGCAGGGCGTTATAGACGAAGAAGACGAGCTGGAAGATCTTGCTCGCTACATTGTAGACCACGATATCTGCGGCCTGCAATACCTGGGCCATGATGATATAGTCTACCTGCAGCACGGCTGCCGCCAGAACACCGAATATCCAGAAGCGCGCGGCACGGCGCAGCAGCGGCCTCAACAGGTCGGTGGCGAAGCGGTGGCGGGCCGCAGCCAGCACGATACCCGTCAAGGCAAGCACTGGAATAAGTGCCGACGCCGCATAGTAGAGGAAGAGGGTGCTGGCGAGCGGTTGCTGGGGGCTGCTGCGCATGAACAGCCAGACGGCCACTGTCCCGAGAACCGTTCCGGCCGCCGGTAGCAAGTTCGACAGATATCCGCGGTGCTGCGCAAACCAGATCTTGTATGCCATACCGCCCAATGCCGTCCCGATGCTGGGAAAGGCGATCGCGTAGAAGGCCAGGGTGCGTTCACTTCGCGACAGAACGGCGAACTCGTCGAGCAGTAGATTCGACAGCCATGGTCCGGCCAGCAGCAGCACTACCGCGAACAGCAGGGCCGCGCCGAGCGACAGCGTCGCGGCCGTGAACACAAGGTCGTCCGTCTCGAGCTCAGCGGCGCGGCGCTCCGAGATGTAGTTCTGCAGGGTAACGGCGATCGAGAAATCACTCAGCGCGAACCAGCCGGCGAGACTGCTCAGGACCGCGAACGCGCCATAGCCGACGGTGCCCAAGCCATCTGTGAGAATACGCACCGTCGCTAACTGTGCGGCCACCTGGACCGCACGCCCGATCCAACCGCCGCCAGCTACCAGCCATACTCGTGGAATAGTTGGCATGACGGCGCTAAGCTTCGATCAGCGGCCTGCTTCCACGCCGGCGCGGGCCCAGCTGACGGCCGCAGCGATCCCCTCACGCGCACTCACTTGCGGCGTCCAGTCGAGCAGCGCCCTGGCTTTCGCGAGATCGGCGACGAACACGCGCTGGTCGCTGTAGCGCGGTTCCAGCTTCTCGTAGGCAAGCGTCCCGCCGGTCAGCTCCTCCAACAGCGCGAACAGTTCCAGCAACGAAAGGCTGTTTTCCATGCCGCCGCCCACGTTCAGCACCTGCCCCTGCGCGCGCTCGATGTGGTCCAGGCCAGCGAAGTACAGCCGCGCCATGTCGCGGGCCTCCAAGACGTCCCGAACCTGCTTGCCGTTGCCCGCGATCGTGAACGGCGCGTTGAGCAGTCCGGCACGCTGCTTGACCGCCTGGCTGCAGAACCACGCGATCCATCCCTGGTCAAAGGTCCCGAACTGCCGCGACCCGTACATGGAGGAGTGCCGGAAAACGAGCGTCTTGAGACCGTATACGCGCGCGAAGTCCTGCATGTACTGGTCGGCCGAACCCTTGGAGCAGCCATAGGGCGACTGGAAGTCGAGCGGCGTGCGCTCATCGAGGCCGTCCGGGTGGGCCGGATCGACGTAGCGCGTGTCGGTTTCCAGATAATCGATGTACTCGAGGTCGCCGTAGACCTTGTTCGAAGAGCTGTAGAGCACCGCCGCTTCGGGCGCGTGATCGCGCACCGCCTCCAGCACGTTCAGCGAACCGCCGGCATTGATCTCGAAATCGAACCGCGGGTTCGCGATCGAGGTCGTCATCGCAACCTGCCCGGCCACGTGAAAGATTGCCTCGGGCTTGAAGTCGCGGATCGTTCGCGTGACGTCGTTCGTGTTCCGGATGTCGCCGTGGACATGGGTGAAATGACCCTGCCCGCGCAGCCATTCCAGGTTCTGCGGCGATCCGACGCGCGACAGATTGTCGAACACCATCAGTTCGACGCCGCGCTCCAGCGCCGCGGCGGCAAGGTTGCTGCCGAGAAATCCGCAGCCGCCCGTGATCAGAAGCTTCATTCTTGTCGGTTCCTTCACTCTCAGCAGAGGTCTGCGGCGGCGGTGAGCCGCATCCCCGTAACGAGGGACGTCGTCGCTCGCCAACCGATTGCGCGCGCGATCTTGTTTGCGTCGCCGACCACCCGCATGCTCTCGGCGGGACGGTATGGCTTGGCGCCCCAGCGTAGCACCTTGACGTCGCCGCCGGCCGCGTGAACCGCCGCAAGCGCAACGTCGCGAAGCCTCAAGCCCGAGCCGGACGCGAGATTGAAGACTTCACCCGACGGGAAGTCGTTGCTCGATCCCAGATCCAGGCAGGCATCGCTCACGTCGCCCACGTACAGATAGTCGCGCTGCTGATCGCCCGGCGTAAGATCGAGGGGGCTGCCGCTGCGGCTCGCAGCCATCACGAGCGGCACAAACTTGTGTTCACCCTCCAGTGGGCCGTACATGCTGAAGGGCCGCACGACGGCAAGCGACGCACCGGTTCTGCGGGCGAGATCCTGCAGGGCGAGGGTCGCCGCGGCCTTGGTGACACCGTAAACGCCAACGGGCGCAAGACGGCGATCCTCCGTGAGCACACCGTCCTCGGTGCCATATTCGTAGGAGGTGCCGACGTGGATCAGGCGAGCACCTCGTGCGGCGACCGCCTCGGCCAGGCGGACGGAAGCACTGACGTTTGCGGCCAGCCCGGTGTCGAAGTCGCGCTGCCGATAGTCGACGCCGTACGCCGCACAGTGGACGACCAGGTCGATGCCGTCGAGCGCCGCTGCGAACTGTTCAGTCGGGCCTGCCAGGTCGAAGACCATCGGATCAGCCGCCGGCGCGAGCCGCTGCAATCGACTAAGATCGCTTGTCGAGCGCACGCCCGCGCGCACCTTCAGCCCGCGCGACAATGCCCCAGCGGCAACATGTGCGCCGAGAAATCCGGACGCACCCGTGACCAGTACGCCCGGCATTGTCTCAGAAATTCAGCCCGAAGAACTCTTCGAGCTTGCTGCCGACATAGTCGAAGTGCTCCGCCCCGAGGGCGGGGTAGAGGCCGAGCCAGAAGGTGTTGTGCATGACCCGGTCGGTCTGGGTCAGCTCGCCGACGACGCGGTACTCGACGTGCTGGAAGTAGGGCTGGCGGGTAAGGTTGCCGGCGAACAGCAGGCGCGTGCCGATCTTGTTCTGATCGAGGTAGCGGGTCACGTCGACGCGCTTCGCATCCACCCCGTCGCGCAGCATGAGCGGGAAGCCGAACCATGACGGGTCGGAGTTGGGCGTCGCCTCCGGCAGAATGAAGATCTCCTCCAGCCCACGCAGCCGCTCGGTCAGCAGCGCGAAGTTGCGGCGGCGCGCGGCGACGAAGTCGTCGACGCGGTCGAGCTGCGCCAGCCCGCACGCCGCCTGCATGTCGGTGATCTTCAGGTTGTAGCCGAGATGGCTGTAGACGTACTTATGGTCGTACCCGAACGGCAGCGTCCCGTGCTGCTGGCCGAAGCGCGAGCCGCAGGTGTTGTCGCAGCCCGGCGCGCAGTAGCAGTCGCGGCCCCAGTCGCGGATGCTTTCGATGATCGGGCGCAGTTCCAGGTTCTGGGTGAAGACGGCGCCGCCCTCTCCCATGGTGATGTGATGCGCGGGGTAGAAGCTGACGGTCGCGACGTCGCCCCACAGGCCGACCTTCTTGCCCCCATAGGTGGCGCCGAGCGCGTCGCAGCAATCCTCAACCAGCCACAGGTCGTGCTCGTCGCAGATCCGCCGCACCTCGGCCAGGTTGAACGGATTGCCGAGCGTGTGGGCGATCATGATCGCGCCGGTCTTGTCGGTGATCGCCGCCTCGATCAGGCTGGCGTCGATGTTGTAGGTCGGCACGTCGACGTCGACGAACACCGGCACCAGATTGTGCTGGATCGAGGGATTGACGGTGGTCGGAAAGCCGGCGGCGACCGTGATCACCTCGTCGCCCGGCTTCAGCCGGCGGTCGCCGAGCTTGTGGCTGGTGAGGCAGGACAGCGCGAGCAGGTTCGCCGACGAGCCCGACGTGGTGGTGAGGACGAAAGGCGCGCCGAGCACTTCTGCCAGCCCCGCCTCGAACTGCGTGTTGAAACGCCCGGTGGTGAGCCAGCCGTCGAGCGACGCCTCTACCATCAGCTCGATCTCCGGCGCGCCGATTACCTTGCCCGCGGGCGGGATCACGCTCTCGCCGGGGACGAACGGCTTGGGCGCGAACTGGGCTTCGGCATATTGGCCGACCAGCTTGCGGATCTCGCGGCGAAGGTCGTCAGCAGTCATCAATCATCCTCAGGCGGCGTCGGCGAGGGAAGCGCCGGCGAAGCGCTCCAGTTCGCGGGTGCAATAGCGGCGCATGTCGTCGCCCGCCAGCCATGCACGGTGCCACGCGACGATACTCTCCAGCGCCGCCGAAAGCGTCCAGTGCGGCTGCCAGCCGAGCCCGGCACGCGCCTTGGAGATGTCGAGCTTCAGGTAGTTGGCCTCGTGCGGCTGGACGCTCGGATCGCGGGTCCAGTCGGCGCCGGCACCCCACAGCGCGCACATCCGCTCGACGATCCACTGGACGGGGCGGGCGTCCTCGTCGCGCGGACCGAAGTTCCACGCCTCCGCCGCGGCCGCCGGATCGTGCCACAGCTGCTGGCAGAGCACGAGATAGCCCGACAGTGGCTCCAGCACGTGCTGCCACGGCCGGGTCGCGAGCGGATTGCGGATCAGCACCGGCTCACCCGCCGCCACCGCGCGCAGGATGTCGGGGATCAGTCGGTCGGTTGCCCAGTCGCCGCCACCGATGACGTTGCCGGCCCGGCCGGAAGCGATCGCGGCACAACCATCGCCGGTGAAAAAGGAGCGGCGGTAGGCGGAGGTGACGAGCTCCGCGCACCCCTTCGAGTTTGAATAGGGATCGTGGCCGCCCATCGCCTCGTCCTCGCGGTAGCCCCAGGCCCACTCGCGATTCTCGTAGCATTTGTCGGTGGTGACGACGCACACTGCGCGGACGGCGGGCGCGCGCCGCACGGCGTCGAGCAGGTGCACCGTGCCCATGACGTTGGTGGCGTAGGTGCCGACCGGATCGTCGTAGGACGCGCGCACCAGCGGCTGCGCGGCCATGTGAATCACGATCTCCGGATCAGCCGCGCGGAGCGCCTCCTCCAGCGCGACGGCATCACGGATGTCGCCGATGTGGGACGTCATGCCGTCGGCCACCCGCGCGACCTCGAACAGCGCCGGGCTGGTGGGCGGCGCGAGCGCGAAGCCGGTGACTTGGGCGCCGAGCTGCTGGAGCCAGAGCGACAGCCAGCTGCCCTTGAATCCGGTATGCCCGGTCAGGAAGACCCGCTTGCCGGTCCAGAAGGCGGGATCGACGTCGCCGCGCGTGCTCACTGCCATACGCACCACGGCGCCTTGCCCCCGTCCCACAGCGCCTCCAGGTGCTGCTTGTCGCGCAGCGTGTCCATCGGCTGCCAGAAGCCGTGGTGCTCGTACGCCATCAGCTCGCCGTCGACCGCCAGCTGGCGGAGCGGCTCCTGCTCCCACACCGTCGCGTCGTCGACGAGATAGTCGAGCACCCGCGGCGACAGGACGAAGAAGCCGCCGTTGATCATGCCGCCGTCACCCTGCGGCTTCTCCGTGAACTCGAGCACGCGGCCGTCCGCCATGTTGAGCGCGCCGAAGCGGCCCGGCGGGTAGGTGGCGGTGAGCGTCGCGGCCCGGCCGTGGGCGCGGTGAAAGGCGAGGCTTGCCGTGATGTCGATGTCGCCGACCCCGTCGCCGTAGGTGAAGAAGAAGGCTTCCTCGTCCCGGACATGATCCGCCACGCGGCGCAGCCGGCCGCCGGTCATGCTGGTGTCGCCGGTGTCGACCAGCGTCACCCGCCACGGCTCCGCCCGCTTCTCGTGCACGATCATCTCGTTGTGCGCCATGTCGAACGTCACGTCCGACATGTGCAGGAAGTAGTTGGCGAAGTATTCCTTGATAACATAGCCCTTGTACCCGCAGCAGATCACGAAGTCGTTGACCCCGTGCGCGGCGTAGATCTTCAGGATGTGCCACAGGATCGGGCGGCCGCCGATCTCGATCATCGGCTTGGGGCGGAGGCTGGTTTCTTCGGCAAAGCGCGTGCCGAGTCCGCCGGCGAGGATCACTGCCTTCATCGTGTCCGTCCTAGTTCGAGCTGACGAATGCGTCAGAAAAGAAGCGTTTCGGCGGCAGGCCGCGCGCGGTGAGCAGGTTCCGCGCCGCCGTGATCATGGCGTTGGAGCCGCAGGCGTAGACCACCGTCTCCGACACGTCGACCCCGTCGGCCACCGCCGCGTCCTGGACGTAGCCGCGCCGTCGATCCCACAACGGATCGCCGCCGGAGAGCAGGTGGTGGAAGCCGATGTCGAGCCCTAGGTCGACCGGATCCCAGCAGAAGTTCTCCGCCTCGCGGTTCCCCCAGAACACGCGGATGCGGTGGCGGGCGGCGCGCGACGGGTCGGCCGCGATCTCCTCCAGCAGCGCCTTGACGGGGGCGATGCCGGTGCCGGTCGCCAGGAACAGGATTTCGACGGGCGCCTCGTCGCGCAGGAAGAAGGTGCCGAGCGGCCCCTCGATCCGGATGAGGTCGTTCGGCTTCGCCCGCTCGAACCAGAAGCCGCTGAGCTGCCCGCCGGGATAGCGCTTGATCAGCAGCTCGAGCTGGTTGTCGGCCCGCGGGGCGTTCGCCAGGCTGTAGCTGCGCCGCACGCCGTCGGCCAGCACATCGATGTACTGGCCGGGGAGGAAGCGCAGCGGCGAGGCCGGCGGCGTCTTTAGCACGACGCGGACGATGTCGGGGGCGAGCGTTTCGATCGACACGATGCGCGCCGGGATCGTCCTGATCTCCAGGCCGGCCAGACGGTCGAGCGGCTCGACGTCGAGCTCCACGTCGCTCACCGCCGCGCGGCAGCAGGTGAGGATCAGGCCGCGAGCTGCCTCCTCTGCGCTCAGGCTCTCGTCCTCGGGCCGCAGCAGCCGGGTCTCGCCCGCGACCACCGGTGCCTTGCAGATCCCGCAGCGCCCGGTGCGGCAGCTGTATTCCAGCACCAGCTGCTGCTGCAGCGCGGCGTCGAGGAGCGAGGTCGCAGGATCGGCGGTGAAGGTCCGGCCGGTGCTGAGCGTCACGGAAGGCATCGGCGGATGCCCATAGTGGATATAGTAAATCAGTCCAGCGCACTCTACGGACCAGCCGGGCCGGGCCGGACGGCACGTACAAGGGACTGACATGAAGGTTGCCATCGTCCACGATTGGTTCGCGTCCAAGACGGGGGGCGAGAACTGCGTGGAGCAGTTGCTGCTGCTCTACCCGCAGGCGGATGTCTTCACGACCGTCGAGTTCCTGACGGAGGAGGAGCGCCGCTTCCTCGACGGCCACAAGGTGACGACCAGCTTCATCCAGCGCCTGCCGGGCGCGCGCAAGCGCTACCGCTCCTACCTGCCGCTGATGCCGATCGCGGTCGAGCAGTTCGACATGACCGGCTATGACCTGGTGATCTCGACCAGCTCCGCCGTCGCCAAGGGGGTGATCACCGGCCCTGACCAGGTCCATGTGTCCTACACGCTGAGCCCGATCCGCTACGCGTGGGACCTGCAGGAAACCTACCTCCGCGAGGCGAACAGCGACCGCGGGCTGAAGGGGGCGGTGGCGCGCACGATCCTGCACTACATGCGGCTGTGGGATACCCGGACCGCGAACGGGGTCGACCACTTCGTCGCGATCTCGCACTTCATCGCGCGCCGGATCCGCAAGGTGTACGGGCGGGCGTCGACCGTGATCTACCCGCCGGTGAACCTCGACCGCTTTCAGCTGAGCAGCCACCGCGACGACTTCTACGTCACCATGTCGCGGCTCGTCCCGTACAAGCGCATTCCGCTGATCGTCGAGGCATTCGCGGCGATGCCCGACCGCCGCCTGGTGGTGATCGGCGACGGCCCCGACATGGCGGAGGTGCGGCGCCTGGCGGGCCCGAACGTCACCGTGATGGGCAAGCAGCCCGACGCCGTCGTCGTCGACCACCTCCAGCGCGCCAAAGCCTTCATCTTCGCCGCCGAGGAGGACTTCGGAATCGCACCGCTGGAGGCGCAGGCCTGCGGCACGCCGGTGGTCGCCTATGGCAAGGGCGGCGCGCTGGAGACGATCCGCGGCCACGACAGCGACCAGGGCCAGACCGGCGTGTTCTTTCCCGAACAGACGACCGCCGCCATCCGTGCCGCCATCGAGCGACTGGAGACGCGTGCTCCTCATATCACCCCGGACGCATGCCGGGCCAATGCGCAGCGCTTCAGCACCACCCGGTTCCGCGCGGAGATCGAGCGGTTCGTCAACGACGCGATGGCGCGCGCAGCAGACGAGTTCGCGCTGGCCAGCGGAGTGAGTGCAGCAACGCTGATCGACGCGGACACTCGGGCGATCGCATCGTCAGATCGTGTCGGCCCATAAGCCGTTGAACAGGAAGCTCGCCTGATCGGCCTTGGACAGGTCGACCACCATGCAGAAATGGGTGGCCCATGCCGGTGCCCGACGCTGGGAGCGGGCATGCAGCGGCCATACGGGCAGCATCCGGTCCGTCGGCGGTTCCAGCGCCTGGGTGCCGATGACGTCCTGCCGAACGACGATCGGCACGTGCTGGTCGTCCTGCCCGTCGATCCGAATCCAGCTAGGCGAGACGAAGACGGTGCCGTCCCGGCCAGCCCGTCCAGGGTCGCGGCGCACACGGAAGCCGGACAGCACGATGTCACCCGGGCGGACAGGCAAAGTGATCAGCGCCAGCGCCGCAAGTGTGCCCGACGCCCCCGCCTTGGTGGCGATCAGGCCCCGCACACCCGCGACGGCACCTTTGGCGAGCCGCAGGTTGCTGTCCGGTCGACCGAGCCGCCCCCCGGCCGGCCCGGCGGTGTCGGCGATGCGCCAAATGACGTCTTCCCACCGCTCGCTGGCGAAGTCCGGATCGGACAGGCAGGTCCGGCCGGCGTGAAGGCGGGGTGGGAGCAGGCTCAATTCAAAACATTGGGTACGCTCGACGTCGAACTCGCCGGCTCCGATCGCCCAGGTCGGTGGCAGCGACGGATCCTGCGCGCGGAGCGGCAGGCTGGACGCGAAGACGGCGCCGAACTCGACGCGCGCGCCCTTTCCGACATCGACGAAGTGGGTGATGGTGGGCTTGGTCAGCTCGACCTGGTTGACCATGACTCCGCCATCCAGCCGGATCACACCGCCGTCGCCTGAACAGCGGATCGGGCGATCCTTCCACCTGTTGCTCTCGATGTTGCATCCGGTCGCCAGCACGTGGCCGCTGCGTACGTCAAAGAGCTGCTCCGTATAGTCGAGCGAACAGCTGAGGAGGTGGAGCCAGGCGTTGGAGGCCGTGACTCGCGCCGCAAGCACCGAGTTGAACAGCGTGCATCCGATCAGCGTGTTGCGCTCGCCATTGTCGTCGGCCTCCGGCCAGTCGACGCACACACCACACTGAAACACGTCGCAGCGAACGAGCACGTTGTTGTACCCTCGACTGCCGAAGCGAAGACCGATCCCGCAGTGCGCGACCGAGAGGTTCTCGATCAGGAGCTGCGCCGACGTCGCGATCGCTCCGCTCGAGAACTCGACGCCGGTGCTCGCGGTGTCCCAGCCTGCACCGACGATCCGGATCATGCCGGAGATCATTCCCCTGTGACCATAGTTGTTGGCGGCGTCGCGTCCGGGCACGCCCACGGAACTGGCATCCACGCGCAGGTAGCGGCCCGACCAGCCGGAGAAATCGAGCAGCGCGTTGCCCCATAGCGACACCCGGGTCGCATCAAGGGTTAGCCCGCTGCCGCACCGGTAGGCGACCCGCGGCTGAAGAATGACGGTTGCTGCCCGGGGGCGGGCGGCCGCAGCAGCCAAGGCGCGCTGGATCGCCGGAGCGTCGTCCGCGACGCCGTCGCCCACGGCGCCGAACTGTTCGGGCGTAAGATGGTCGATTGCCACTGTCGCTGCGACCTCCCGGTCGTTTGCTGAACGCGCATCGCCGGGCAGGGCCGCGAGCGGGGCCGCGGTAATCGCCCCAAGGAGGTCGCGGCGCGAACCGAGGATCGAAGGCAGGGTCATCATCTGGGCACAACGTCGCTAAATTGACTGGAGGAGACGCGCTGGAGCTGACCTATGTTCCCGTGTGCGCCGGCGCACAGGCCAACCAGCTTGGCGTGAAGTGACTGGCTCGGATCACTTGCCATGCCCGACGACCGACGCGATGATGGTGCATGACCGATTTCGCGCGACAGGGTTGGACCGCCGAACAGGGCAGAACGCTGTCGCGTCCTGCCGGCCGCTCGCTCTACGACTTCCGCAGCGACGGTCTGGTAGCCGGCATCTTCTTCCGGGTCCTGCTCCTGGTTGCGCCAATCCAGAGCATCCTGCTGACCCCCGTTCAGGGCAGCACGCCAGCCTATCTGCTCGTGCTGCTATGTCCGCTCCTCCTCATCGCCAATGATCAACGGTATTTCCAAGTCCTGTCATTCTTTGCGATCTTTACAACTTGTTATATTGCATATCTCGTTTTGAGCCTCTCCAGCTTCGCTATCGATCAGCCAGATATGAGTAGGCTAACCGTCATCAGAGATGTGCGCATCTTCGGATACCTGAGACAGACGCATGTTACGCAAGGAGTTTACCTACTTGCAGCATTAGGATTTTACTTTCTAGTATATAAGTATTGGCAGGAATCGTTCCTCAAGTACGCTTACTACGGTATAATGCTACTTAGCGTATATGGTTTCTACGAGTTTGTATTCTATGCGATGTTTCACATCAATGGGGACTTTCTCTCCAATCGAAACTTTGGTGATCTAGAAACAGCCGCGGCAGGAGCAGGCGAGAACCTGTCGGTCACCGGCAGTCGGCTGCAGACTTCGAACCTGTTTGGCGCCGGTTACATGCGGCTGAAAAGCCTTACGGCCGAGCCGTCCATGTACGCGCTAAGCGTGACCCCATTCGCCGTGTACGCCTATGGGCGTCGCTGGTGGCTGATCTTCATGCTTCTGGCGATGTCGCTGGCGCTGTCGACGTCAACTACGGCCGTTATCGGCCTTGGCGTCGGCATGGCCTGGATCGAGGCGAGGCGACGGCCGGAGACGGTACTTTACCTGGGGGCAGCAATCTTCACCCTGGCGCTGCTCTACGCCACCGCGGATCCCGTGCGAACCGTCCTCGACACACTGGCATTTGGAAAGCTCGATACGATTTCAGGCAACGAGCGTCTGGCATACTTCTGGACGCATTCGGCCGTGCCGTTCGACGGAAATCCTGTTCGGGCGCTCTTCGGACTCGGATTTGGTACCGTGCGATCGGGCGATATGCTGTCGAACCTTCTCGCCAATGTCGGGCTTGTCGGCGTCATCCTCTATTCGGCGCTTATGCTCGCACCGTGCTTTCTTCTGAAGGATGGTGACGACAGCCTCGCCGTAGTGGCTACTCTTCTCGCCACATTCTCGATGGTGATGCTCACGGTGCCCGAATATGGTTATCTGCCGCCGTGGTTCATGCTCGCTTTGGCATATGTCCGAGTGCAGCAGCAGCGTGCACGATCCGGCTAATTGCAAATGCAGCGTTTGATCCGCTCAGCGCTTGCGAAATCGCAGGCTCATCGCGCTTGGCAGTACACGTCGTAGTATCGGTGCCGCATCAAGCGCGGCATAATAGAAAGCTTTCTTGGGGGTCGGATGAATGATGTCCGCTCTCGCAAATCGATCAAGCTGCATGTCGTTTGCTGAGGCAAGCTTTTCCATGTCGTCAAGGATCAGCAAGTCTTCGTGAACTTCCGGCCGGATACGATTGACCCGCTTCAGAGCCACCGGATACGTCAGTCGCGAACAGACGGGCTCACCGAGATACAGAAGGACGCCGCCCGGCCGCAGGATTCGGGAAACTTCGGTTAGCGTTCGAGCGTGGTCACCAAAGTGATGCGCGGCTTGGAAAGCATACACCACGTCACAGGATTGGTCATCCATCGGGATAGCGTAGCTCGTGCACGCGAAGCTGCCGTCTAGCTTAACCCGGAAGATATTCTCCCACATCGGCGCAGAAGCGATACCGGAGGCGCTGATGTCTGAACCGATCACCTCTGCGTCAGGATAGCGGGCCTTCACCAGACACGAAGACCATAGCTGTCCGCCGCCGAGTTCGAGTACCGTTTTCGCGCGGCTGAATTCACCAGCAAACCGCTCTAACTCGGAGGCGAACACCGGCGCTTCGGACATCTTATTAAGAAGATTGTCGATCGAAAAGGTGCCCGCTCCCTCGGTGGAAGATTGTTCCCAGAAGTGGAGTTCGAGTCGCTCGCGTTCAGCCTGTGTGATTACTGACATGTCGATCCTCGGTGTCGTGCGGCGATCCTCGGCAAGGCCGCAGGTGCGTTCCGGATCAGCTAACAGTATGCCTAACGCTGCGCAATCCGACGTTACTCAGACGTGCGCTCATTGTTATACATCCACGCCAGCGTGTCCTCCAGCGTGCGCGCTTCCCAATGCGGCAACGTCGCACGGAGCCGCGCGATGTCGCCGCCGAGCACGGGCACGTCATTCGCGCGCACAAAGGCGGGGTTGACCGCCACGTCCATGCGATGCCCGCTCAAGCCTTCAAGTATCTGCACGATGTCACCGATCGACGACACACGGCCCGTCGCCAGGTTGATGACGTCGGGTATCTCATCGGCAAGGACCAGTCCGGCATAGGCGCTCGCCACCGATCGCACGTCGCCGAAGTCGCGCTGCACCCAGGTGTTGCCGAGCTCGATGCGCTCGGTCCTGCGGCGGAAGTGAGCAACGATCTTGGGGATGAGGTATTCATCACCCTGGCCGACGCCGGTGTAGTTGAAGGGCCGTGTCACCGCCAGCTGCAGCCGATCGTTCCAGCGGGCGGCGCCCCACTCCGCCGCGAGTTTGCTGAGCGCGTAATGGTTCGCCGGGCGGGTCGGCGCACCTTCCGCGATCAGCCCGGTCGCGCCGGGGCCGTACACCTGGGCGCTGCTGGCGATGATCACCCGAGCGCCCGGCCGATGCCGGGCGATCGCGTCCAGCAGGCGGTAGGTGCCGAGCTGGTTGACCTGGTAGAAGGAAACCCAGTCGGCATCCCCGACGAAGGCCTTGGCCGCGAGGTGGATCACGCGATCGAGATCCGTTTCGGCGACAGCCCGATCAATCGCTGCGCCGTCGAGCAGGTCGGCCGATAGGGCGACGCAGGTTGCCCCGGCCGCGGTCAGCGCCTCTGCCACGTATCGGCCGGTGAAGCCGTCAGCACCGGTAAGCGCAACCCGCATGCTGCGTGGGTAGCGGCAGCGCCGCATCATGGCCATAGCCCCGCACCGGCATTTACCTCGCCTCTATCGCGCGCTAGCGACCGGACCCGCGCGGACGAGAGGAGCTCATGACGCAACCCCGGCCCTCGTCCGACCCGATCTTTGACGTGGTAAGCGTCAAGGGGTTCGGCGACCTCGTGATTGCGTTGACGTGCCTGGCACGCGTCCGCCCGGAGTGCCGTCACCGGATCCACCTGCTTGTCGGGCGGCACCTGCAACCGCTGCTCGCCGTCTTGGATGTGCCGTTCGGCTCGACGGTCCTGGACCATCCGGATGCGGGGCCCGCCGCGCTGTTCCAGGTGCGCAGCCGCTCGCCGCTGGCCGTGCTGCGCAGTGCAGTGGGTGTCAGGCGCGGATTGCGGCGCGCTTCGACCGCGAACGGCCGCGTGCTCGTGTTCGACGAGATGGATGCCCGCCATCGCTTCCTCGCGGGAGGTAGGACCGCTCGTCCGCTTCCGCCGAGCGACAATCTTTACCGTTCCTGGGCGCTGTTCCTCGATGGCGAGAAGCTGACGTTGCCCGCACACGCGCCCGTCCCTATGCCGCACGGGCGACGGCTGCACATCTTTCCCGGCGCACGGGAGGCGGAACGGCGCTTCTCGCTGGACCTGCTACGCGCGTTGGTGAGTGAAGCACGGCAGGAGGGCCTCGAGCCGGTCGTGTACACGGTGGATGGCGAATTGCCTGAGTTGAACGACGGATCCCTGCCGCTCGAGGTGATGCCGCGCGACTTCGGACGGACTCTCGCGGCGGTCAAAGCCGCCGACCGGGTCATCAGCGCCGACAGCATGACGGCGCACCTTGCCGAGCACCTGAACAAGCCGGTCTACGTCCTTGCGCCACGCGAGAAGTTCTTCTGGCTACCGCTGAGCGCGGCAACGGCCGGCCGGCACGCGTTGTTCAGCCAGCCATCGGCAGAGACGACCCTGCCGGAGTTCCTGCGCGACGCTTGATCGGTCAAACCTCGCGGCGCCTTGCGCCCTGCAGTCCTCGTGATTCGAGCACGTCAGTGAGGAACGCCAACAGGTCACCTCCCTCGAACAGGTATCCGGCCACGCCTGCCGCGCGGGCAGCATCCATGTCGGATTGCTTGTCACCGATCATGATCGATCGCGTCAGATCGATGTTCCACGCTTCCGCAAGATGGAGGATCATGCCGGGTGCGGGCTTGCGACAGTCGCAGGATCGCCGATAGCGCGCCACCACGGCATCCGGATGATGGGGGCAGAAGCGAACGTCGTCGATCAGGCCGCCGTCCACCGCCAGGCGCCGACGCAGTTCCGTGTTGAAGGTCGCTAGGGCCGACTCGTCATAGAGGCCGCGCGCGATCCCGGACTGGTTCGTGACGACGAACACCAGCAGCCCTGCCGCTCGACAAGCCGCCAGTGCCGCGCCGGCACCCTTGATCAGCTCCAGCCGATCAATCTCGAAGGTATAGCCATGGTCGACGTTCAGGACCCCGTCGCGGTCGAAGAAGGCTGCCGGCGTTCCGCTCATCTACCGCCCTATGTCACGAGTCGCGATGCTCGTCATGCGGGACCTAGCCGCTGCCGCCCACGCCATAACGGCCGCATGATAATCATGCTGACAGCGAAACGATTTAGCTAAGTGGTGGTTTTCGCGGGATCATCGCCCGCCGTCCATATTGTCTACGGGGCACCGCTCGGCTATTCGCAAGCGCAGCAATGCCGCGATTTATCGAGTAGTTGAGACCCGCGCGGCTGAGTAGAAGGGGCGCTGGTGACCGAGTACCAGAAGATTTCGCCTGGCGCCGGAAAGCCTGTTCTGACCGACGAGGTCGGCTCGGCACTGCCCGAGGTGGTGCACGCGCTCGCCCGGCGCGTCAAGCATCGCCGCGCGCTTCGTATCCTCGCGCTCATCGGCGACGTCGTCGCCATCTTCCTCTCCTTCGCCGCGGCGGCGACCGTCTGGTACGGCAATCCGCTCGACAATCAGGCGCGCGACACGGTGGCGGCGATCGTTCCGATCTACGTCCTGATCGGGCTCACTCAGCACATCTTCACCATGGCGCTGATCGCGCGGGCAAAGGTGAGCGCGTTTCGCGCCTGCGGGTCGCTCATCATCGCGATCGGCCTGGTCGGCCTAGTCGCCTTCTTCCTGCAGGCGGTCGGCGGCGTGTCGCGCGCGGTGGTCGGCCTCGGCACGGTCGCCGCGATCGTCTCGGTCGCGACCTTCCGGTCGTGGCTCGCGCTCCATGCGCACAAGCTGCTGGGCGAGGTCACGATCAACGAGGTCGTGATCCGCGACGGCGTCGCCGGCGATGTTCATCACGGCAGCATCGTGCTCGACGCGACCCGCGACAACATCGGCCTGCGCCTCGACAGTCCGGCGATGCTCGACCGGCTCGGCCGCTGCCTCCAGCGCGCGGACCGCGTCATCGTGATGTGCCCGCCCGAACGCCGGGTCGACTGGGTGAGTGCGCTGAAGAGCGCCAACGTCAACGGCGAGATCCGCGCCGGCGAGCTCGACGCGATCGGGGCGATCGGACTGCGCAGCTACAATGGCGGCACCACGCTGGCCGTCGCCAGCGCACCGCTCGCCCTCTCCGATCAGGTGCTGAAACGCGCGCTCGACCTCTCGCTGGTGATCGCCGCCATGCCCGTCGTCCTGCCGATCATGGCGGCGACGGCACTCGCGGTGAAGCTCGACAGCAGGGGACCGGTGTTCTTCCGCCAGCCGCGCGTCGGGCTCGGTAACCGCGTATTCCGCATGTACAAGTTCCGCAGCATGCGGGTGGCGCAGGGCGACCTGGCCGGCAGCACGTCTACCCGGCGCAACGACAGTCGGATCACGCGCGTCGGCGCCTTCATCCGCAAGACCAGCCTGGACGAGCTGCCGCAGGTGCTGAACGTGCTGACCGGCGACATGAGCATCGTCGGCCCGCGCCCGCATCCACTCGAGTGCAAGGCGGAGGACCAGCTGTTCTGGGACATCGACGGCCGCTACTGGCACCGCCACGCGGTCAAGCCGGGGATGACCGGCCTTGCGCAGATCCGCGGCTTCCGCGGCGCGACGGAGACCACGTCGGACCTCACCAACCGGCTTCAGGCCGACCTGGAATATGTGTCCGGCTGGTCGCTGTGGCGTGACCTGGCGATCATCGTCGCGACGTTCCGGGTGCTCTCGCACAAGAACGCCTTCTGATCGCGTCGGCGGCGTCGGGGCATGGTCCCCGCGCCGCCGCCGTGATCAGCGCGCCTGCTTCTCCGGCACCACGGCCAGCGACCACTCGCGGCTGGGCTGGAGGTACTTGCCCGCGAGCTGCTGCACCTCCTGCGGCGTGATGCTGGTCAGGTCGGTGGCGATGGTCTGGATCGCCGCCAGGCGCTTCGGATCCTGCGTGCCGCCCTCTGTCTGCGCCAGCCAGAACTGGTTGCCGGTCGACAGGCGCGCGACCAGCTGCACCACCGGCACCAGCGCGCGGCGGAGCTCATCCGGCTCGACCGGTCGCGCGACCAGGTCGGCGGCAATGCCGCGCGCGAGCTCGTAGAAGAACGCCGTCTTGTCGGGCGGCACCATGCCGATCGCCATGATCCGCCCGCCGGCGGGCATGCCGGTCGGCCAGCTCGCCGCGACGTTGGGCGTGTAGCTGACCCCGGCCTCCGAGCGCAGCTTGTCGAGCAGGCGATCGCGGAAGATGGCGGCGAGCACCTCCATCTTGCGGCCCTCGCCGATCGTGTCCGAACCGCCGCCGGTCGGCCACGCGATCACGGCGGCGGCCTGGGTATCGGCGCCGGTGTGGGTGCGGGTGACCGCTTGCGCGACATGCGCGGGGAAGCGAGCGGTCGGCGACAGCGGTGCTGCGTCCTTGCGCGGCTTCAGCGCGCCAAAGGTCGCCGCCACGGCGTCGATCGCGGCCTGGCTCTTCACGTCGCCGAACACCTGCACCTCGATCGGCCCGCTGGCGAGCAGCGGCGACCAGAATGCCTTGAACGCGGCCGCGTCGAGCTGCTCGATCTCCGCCCGCGTCGGCGTGCCCCAGCGCGGGTCGCCGTCGTGGATCAGCCGGTCGAGGTCACGGGTCAGGACGCCGTCGGGGGAGGAGCCGAGCGCGGCATAGCTGGTCAGCAGCACCGCGCGGGCGCGCGCCACCGGCTTCGGGTCCCAGCCCGGCGACTGAAGCTTGGCGGCGAGCAGGCGCAACTGGTCGGTCAGGTCCTCGGCCGATGTCGTGCCGCCCATCACGAAGGCATCGTCGTCGATCTTGAAATCGAACCCGATCCGGCGTCCGCCGGTCAGCCGGTCGAGTTCCTCCTGCCCGAGCTTGCCGACGCCGCTCGCCATCAGCGCGAGGTTGCCGGCGAACGCCGGTGTGGCGCGGTCGGATGGCAGTGCCTGCAAGCCCCGGCCGAAGCGGACGCGCACGTAGACGCGGCTCGCCTCAGACGGGTTCTCGAACAGAAGCAGGCGCACGCCGTTTGCGAAGTCGATCTGCTCCATCTTGGGGTCGGGGACAGCAACCGTGCGGGCGACGATCTTGCCCGGCTGGCCGAGCCGCGGCAGCTGGTCAAAGCTGACCTTCGACAGGCGGGCGTTGGCGGCGGTGCCGCCCTTCACCTCGGCATCGAGCGCAGCCTGGAGCTGGGCGGGCACGTTCTCGCCCGGCGTGCGGGTGTTCACGACCGCGCGCACCGCGACGCCAGAGAACACCGCCTTCGCCGACGACTGCACCGCCGCGGGGGTGAACATCCGCTTGTCGACCGCGCCCTGAAAGATCGCGAGGCTGGTCGCGGCGGTGGTGGTCGTCTCCTTGATGTCGACCGCCTCGACCAGGTCGTCGGCCTTCTTGGCGCCCGCCTCGACTCTGGCGCTGGCGACGCTCGCCTGCATGTTGGCGCGGATCTCGGTCAGCTCGCGGTCGATCTCCGCCTGGCTCGGCGGGGTCGCGACCGCATCGGCGATGGCGGCGCGGACGTCCTTCAGCGCCGCCTGCCAGTCGTCGGCGAGCGGCAGGATCGAGACAAAGGTGCCATTGGCGGAGCGGGACACGTCCTCCAGGTCGGCCGACGCGGTGATGAAGCTGCCCCCGGCGCGCGCGCGCGATTCGAGGCGGCGGTTGACGATGCGGATCGCGACCATGTCGATCATCCGCTTCTGGTTGAAGATCACCGTGTCGTCGCCGACCGTCCAGGGACGGAGGTAGGCGAGGCTGACGACCGGGGGCAGCGACGATTCGACCAGCGCCGCGGTGTTGGTCTTCTGCGGCGTCGGCGTGCCGAAGTCGGGCGCCTTCTCCGCCGGGCCGACGCCCTTCCAGTCGCCGAACGCGCGGACGATCTCGCGCTCGAACACCGCCGGGTCCATGTCGCCCGACACGACCACGACCGCGCGCTCGGGCCGGTACCAGCGGTTGTGGAAGGCGGTGACCGACGCCGAGGTTGCGGCGGCCAGCGCCTCCGTGGTCCCGATCGGCGAGCGTTCGGCGAGCGGCTGTCCGGCGAAGAAGGTCGCGCGGGTAAGGTCGCCCAGCCGCACCTGCGGCCTGGGCTGCTCGCGCCCTTCGGCGATCACCACCGGCCGTTCGGCATCGAGCGCGGCCTGGGTGAGGCCCGGGCCCGTCATCATGCCGGACAGAATCTTCATGCTTTCCGCGAGACTCGTCTCGTTCGCCATCGGCAGATCGAGCTTGTAGACGGTCTGGGTGAAGCTGGTGGAGGCGTTGCTGTCCGCGCCGAAGGTGACGCCCATGCGCTGCCACACCCGCTTCGCCTCGCCGTCGGGCACGTGCTCGGACCCGCGGAAGCTCAGATGCTCGATGAGGTGGGCGAAGCCGCGCTCCGAATCGCGCTCCATCAGCGATCCCGCGTCGATGCGGACCCGGATCGCGACCTGCCCGGGCGGCACGCCGTTCTTGCGGACGGCATAGCGCAGCCCGTTCGGCAGCGTCCCGAATCGCCAGTCCGGATCGGGCGTGATATCGCTGCCCTTGTACAGCCACGCACTGCGATCGATCGCGAGCGACGGTGCGGGAGCAGCCGGAGCAGGGGCGGCGACCTGCTGCGCGGGCAGCGCTGTGGCGAGCAGGAGCGGAAGGGCGAACGCGGAACGCAACGCGCGGGGAAGAAAGGCCATTGCTTCCCTATCTAGGCTAAGCCCCGTCCGCCCGCCAGCGCCATGCTGCCAAGCGGCGCTTCTGCCCAACGAAGCGTTTCCTCGTGGCCCCGCTTGATCGGTCCGCCCGCACGCGCCACATGCCGCCCATGCTGATCGAAACCGAGACCACGCCCAACCCGGCGACGCTGAAGTTCCTGCCCGGCCGCACGGTGATGGACGGCGGCACCCGCGACTTCGCGACGCCGGAGGAGGCCGCGGCGTCGCCGCTGGCGGAGGCGATCTTCGATCTCGGCGACGTGACCGGCGTGTTCTTCGGGCGCGACTTCGTGTCGGTCACCGCCGCGCCGGGTACCGACTGGTCGCTGCTGAAGGGTGACGTGCTCGCCATCCTGCTCGACCATTTCTCGGCCAATATGCCGCTGTTCCACGATCGGCCATCCGCCGGCTTCGCGGTGCCGGCAGCCGAGAGCTTCGCCGACGATCCGGCCGACGCCGACATCGTTGCCCAAATCCGCGAGCTGATCGACACGCGCGTGCGCCCCGCCGTCGCGAACGACGGCGGCGACATCGTCTATCGCGGGTTCGAGCGCGGCAAGGTCTATCTGCAGATGCAGGGCGCCTGCTCGGGCTGCCCATCCTCGACCGCGACGCTCAAGAACGGGATCGAGCAGCTGCTGCGCCATTACGTCCCCGAGGTGACGGAAGTCCGCGCCGTCTGATCGTTCGCCGACACCATCAGGAGCCATTCATGGGTCAGCCGCTCGACGACGCCGCGCTCGACACGATCTTCCGCACCGCGCGTACCGCCAACCACTATCTCGACAAGCCGGTCGGCGAGGACCTCCTCCACGCGGTCTGGGACCTGATGAAGTGGGGACCGACCTCCGCCAATCAGCTGCCGGCGCGGATCGTCTGGTGCGTGAGCGACGCGGCCAAGGCGCGGCTTGCCGAGTGCGCGAGCGGCACCAACGGCCCGAAGATCATGGCGGCGCCGGTGACGGCGATCATCGGCATGGACGAGAACTTCCACGAGCACCTGCCCGAGCTGTTCCCCCACGTCGATGCGAAGAGCTGGTTCGACGGCAATCGTGAGCTTCGCGCCGCCTCCGCCTTTCGCAACTCGTCGTTGCAAGGCGCCTATTTCATCATCGCGGCGCGCGCGCTCGGCCTTGATGTGGGGCCCATGTCGGGGTTCGACGGCGGCGCGGTCGACAAGGCGTTCTTCGCCGACCAGCCCGGCGTGTCGACCAACTTCATCGCCACGCTCGGCTTTGGCGACCCTGCGAGCGTCCACGATCGCCTGCCGCGGCCCCCGTTCGAGCGGTTCAACCGGATCGCCTGACCGATCACGCAGGTGCGCACGCTCGTCATCGATACCGCGACCGCGGCCTGCTCGGGTGCGCTGATCGAGGATGGGCGGGTGGTTGCCGGCTTCCACGAAGTGGTGGGGCGCGGCCATGCCGAGCGGCTGCTGCCGCTCATTGCCGCGATGCCGGACGGGGGCCGGGCGGAGGCGGTACTGGTCGATTGCGGACCGGGCAGCTTCACCGGCGTCCGGGTCGGGCTGGCCGCCGCCATCGGCCTCGGCATCGGATGGTCCGTGCCGGTCCGCGGCTACACCTCCACCGCGCTCGTCGCCGCCGCAGCCTTTGCCGACGATCCGGCGCTCGCCGAGATTGCAGTCGTGCTCGAAGGCGGGCACGGTGAGGTGTTCATGCACGCGTTCGACCGCACGCTGGCCGACCTGATGCCGCTCGCCTCCCTGAGGCCGGAGGCGGCGCTCGCGGTGCTCGATGGGCGCCCTGCGGTGGGGAGCGGAGCCCGCTATCTGCAGGCGCTCGATCCGGCGCTGAACGCGCGTGACGCGCTGCCGGACGCGGCGCGCGCGGCGCTGCTGCCCGCGGCCCGGGCCGCGCTGCCGGTCCGGCCGATCTACGGCCGCGCGCCCGATGCCAAGCCCGCGGCACCGCGCGCGTGAGCACCCAGCTCCGCCTAACCGACCTGCGCCCGGGCGGAACCCACGACCTGCCCGCGGTCGCCGCGCTGATGGCCGACGCCTTCGATCCCCGCTTCGGGGAGGCCTGGACGAGTGCGCAGTGCATGGGAATGCTCGCGCTGCCCGGCGTCGCGCTGATGCTGGCCGACCAGGACGGGTTGCTCGCCGGTTTCGCGCTGTCGCGGGTGGTGGTGGATGACGGCGAACTGCTGCTGCTGGCGGTTCGGCCGCAGGTGCGCGGGCGGGGGATTGGCACCGCGCTGCTCCGCGCCGTGATCGCCGACGCGCGTGAGCGCGGCGCTGGCCGGGTCCACCTGGAAATGCGCAGCGGCAACAGCGCCGCCGCGCTGTACCGCGCGCACGGCTTCACCCAGGTCGGGGCGCGCCGCGACTATTACCGCGGCGGGCAGGGCGAGCGCTTCGACGCGCTGACGCTCTCGCTCACGCTGTAGCTTGTTGCGAGTCGGTCGCCCTTTTCTCTTGCGCGGCGCCGGACTACATCGCTCCCCATGGCGCGCACCATCGACCTCGAAGCCCTGTGTCAGGAGAAGGGCCTGCGGATCACCGAGCAGCGTCGCGTGATCGCGCGGGTGCTGTCGGAGGCGGAGGACCATCCGGACGTCGAGAAGGTGTACGAGCGCGCCTCGGCAATCGACGCCGGCATCTCGATCGCGACCGTGTACCGCACGGTGCGGCTGTTCGAGGAAGCGGGCATCCTGGATCGCCACGACTTCGGCGACGGGCGGGCCCGCTACGAACCCGCCCCCGAGGCGCACCACGATCACCTGATCGACGTGGAGAGCGGCCGGGTGATCGAGTTCGTCGATCCCGAGCTCGAGCAGCTTCAGAAGCAGATCGCCGAGCGGCTGGGCTTCCGCCTGGTCGATCACCGCATGGAGCTCTACGGCGTCAGCCTCGATCGCAAGAACTGAGCGGCGCTCCGCCGCCGCCACGCTGCGCATCGCAGCGCGGCTGGCGGCGATGGTCGCGGCGCTGCTGGCTGCGCTGCTGCTCCACGGCACCTGGCGGCTGCTCCGACGCCGCTCGCCCTGGCCGCGGCGGCTGCTCGGGCTGATTGGCCGGATCGCGGGCGCGCGGGCGGAGCCGATTGGCTTGCCCGAGCGCCGCGCGGTCCTCTACCTCGCCAATCACCAGAGCTGGCTCGACATCCTCGTGATCGCGGGCGCGAGCGGCAGCGCCTTCGTCGCCAAGGGCGAGCTCCAGGACGTGCCCCTGATCGGCTGGCTGTGCGGCATGAACCACACGCTGTTCGTCGATCGCGGTGACCGGCTGGGGGTGGCTCGGCAGGTCGACCGGCTCCGCACGGCGCTCGCCGCCGATCACCCGGTGACGATCTTTCCGGAAGGGACCACCGACGGCGGCGGCACCCACCTGCTGCCGTTCAAGGCTGCGCTGCTCGGGGCCATCGACCCGCCCGCACCGGGCCTGTGCGTCCAGCCGGTCTATGTCGACTACGGCGCGGCGGCGCGCGACCTCGCCTGGGTCGGCGACGAGCCTGGGCAGGACAACGCGCTGCGCGTGTTGGCGCGCCCTGGCAGTTTCACGGTCCGGCTGCACTTCCTCGCGCCCTTCGATCCCGCCCCGCTCGGTCGAAAGGGCGTTGCCGCACGGGCGCGGGCCGCGATCGAAGCGGAGATGACGCGCGCGGCCGCTTGAGCTAAGCGCGCGCAGATCATGGCAACTCCCAAGACCTTTCACGTCAAGTCGTTTGGCTGTCAGATGAACGTCTACGACGGCGAGCGCATGGCCGAGGCGATGGCGGCGAGCGGCTACGCGAGCGTCGCCTCGGAGCGTGACGCCGACGTCGTCGTGCTGAACACCTGCCACATCCGCGAGAAGGCGACGGAGAAGGTTTATTCGGACATCGGCCGCCTGCGAAAGGGCAAGCCGAACCAGATGATCGCGGTTGCCGGCTGCGTCGCGCAAGCGGAGGGCGCGGAGATCGTCCGCCGTGCCAAGGTCGACGTGGTGGTCGGCCCGCAGGCGTACCACAACCTGCCGCGGCTGGTGGCGGACGCGGCGAGGGGCGCGCCGGCGCTCGACACCAACATGCCGCTGCTCTCAAAATTCGGGGCGCTGCCGGCGCGGCGGCGGGTCGGGCCATCGGCGTTCCTGACCGTGCAGGAGGGCTGTGACAAGTTCTGCACCTACTGCGTCGTCCCCTACACGCGCGGCGCGGAGGTGAGCCGGCCGTTCGACGCGATCGTCGAGGAGGCACGCGCGCTGGTGGGTGCCGGCGCGCAGGAGATCACGCTGCTCGGGCAGAACGTGAATGCCTGGAGCGACGGCGACCGCGACCTCGGCGCGCTGATCCGGGTGCTCGATCGCGTGCCCGGGCTCTCCCGCATCCGCTACACGACCAGCCACCCGAATGACATGACCGAGGGGCTGATCGACGCGCACCGCGATGTCGAGTCGCTGATGCCGTTCCTCCACCTGCCGGTGCAGTCGGGCAACGACCGCATCCTGCGCGCGATGAACCGCAGCCACACCCGCGACAGCTATCTGCGGATCATCGACCGGGTCCGCGCCGCGCGGCCCGACATCGCGCTGTCGGGCGACTTCATCGTCGGCTTCCCCGGCGAGACCGAGGCCGAGTTCGCCGACACGCTCTCCCTGGTGGACGAGGTCGCGCACGCCAGCGCCTTTTCCTTCAAGTATAGCCCGCGCGCCGGCACGCCGGCCGCGACCATGCCCGACCAGATCGCGCCGGAGGTGATGACCGAGCGGCTCGCGCGGCTGCAGGAGCGGCTCGCGCGCGACCAGGCGGCGTTCAATCGCGCGACGGTGGGCAAGCGCTGCGAGGTGCTGGTCGAGCGCACCGGCAAGCTGCCGGGCCAGATGCTCGGCAAGTCGCCGTGGCTCCAGTCGGTGCTGCTGGAGAACGGTCCACCGGTCGGCACGCTGGTGGAGGTGGAGATCACCGCCGCGGGCCCGAACTCGCTGACCGGCGTGCCCGCCTTGAGCGCCGCCGCCTGAGCACGGTCGCGTGAACCGTGACGTGCGCGCGTACGCGATGCTCGCGTGCGTCATGCTGTTCTGGGCCGGGAACGCCGTGGCTGGCCGCGCGCTGCGCGATGCGGTGCCGCCGTTCACGCTCAGCCTGCTGCGCTGGGCAGGGGCGCTTGCACTGCTGCTGCCGTTCGCCTGGGCCCACCTGCGCGCGGACCGCGCGGGATTGCGCGCCCACTGGCGTCGGCTGCTGCTGCTGGGACTCGTCGGCGTTGCCTCGTTCAACGCCTTCAACTACCTCGGCCTCCACTACACCACCGCCAGCAATGCGCTGCTGCTCGGCGCGCTTAGCCCGGCCTGCGTGCTAGCCGCCGACCGCGTGCTGTTCGGCGTTCGGCCCGCTCCGGTGGCGCTGATCGGCGTGGCGATCGCGGTGGCGGGCGTCGTGGTGATCGTCTTCCGCGGCGACCCGGCGGCGGTCGCCGGCCTGCGGCTGGGGCGGGGCGACCTGCTGATCCTGATCGGCATCCTGCTCTGGGCGGTCTACACCAGCCTGCTCCGCACCAAGCCCGCGATCCACCCATTCAGCTTCCTGGCCGCGACCTTTGCGGTCGCGGTCGCCGCGATGCTTCCGCTGGCCGCGTGGGAGTGGGCGGCGGGCGAGCGCGTCCACCTGACCGCCGGGGCGCTTGCCGGGATCGCCTATGTCGCGGTGCTGCCCTCGCTCGTCGCCTACCACCTCTTCAACCAGGCGGTGGCGACCGTCGGTCCGGGGCGCGCGGGGCAGGCGATCAATCTCCTGCCGCTGTTCGGCGCGCTGCTCGCCGCCGCGCTCCTTGGCGAACAACTCCATGGCTACCATATCGCGGGCATGCTGCTGATCCTCGCCGGCCTGGCGATCGGCCTCGCCGCCCGTCCGGCGGCGCGCGCCTGATCCGCTCCGTCGCTTTTAGCGCTGTCACCCGCCCGCGCGCTCTGCCACACTCGCGCGCGGTGATCCTTCCTCCCTGCCCTGGAGCCGCATGAGCCGAAAGCCCGTTCCCGCCCAATCGGGCGAGCGCAGTCGCGCCGAAGTGACCTTTGACCGCCCGGAGCTGCTGCCGCAGCTGTTCGGCGAGTACGACACCAATCTGGTCGCGCTGGAGAACCGGCTCGGCGTCTACATTACGGCGCGCGGCAACCGCGTGCAGGTGGAGGGGACGGCCGAGCAGGTGGCACTCGCCCGCGACGTCTTGAACGGGCTGCACACCCGGCTGCTGCAGGGGCAGGACGTCGATCCCGGCATGGTCGACGCGGTGATCGCACTTGCCGCGCAGCCGACGCTCGACGGCATCATCTCCGCCGAACGGTCGGGCATTCCGCCGATCATGATTCGGACGCGCAAGAAGACGATCGTGCCGCGCACCATCGCGCAGACCCATTACATGCGCGACCTGCTGGCCAACGACGTCATCTTCGCGCTGGGGCCGGCGGGCACCGGCAAGACCTATCTGGCGGTCGCGCAGGCGGTCGCACAGCTGATCACCGGCAGCGTGCAGCGGCTGATCCTGTCGCGCCCGGCGGTGGAGGCGGGGGAGAAGCTCGGCTTCCTGCCCGGCGACATGAAGGAGAAGGTCGATCCCTATCTCCGTCCGCTGTACGACGCGCTCCACGACTGCCTGCCCGCCGAGCAGGTCGAGCGCCGGATCGCGAGCGGCGAGATCGAGATCGCGCCAATCGCCTTCATGCGCGGCCGCACGCTCGCCGACGCCTTCATCATCCTGGACGAGGCGCAGAACACCACGCCCGCGCAGATGAAGATGTTCCTGACCCGCTTCGGCGAGGGCAGCCGGATGGTAGTATGCGGCGATCCCAAGCAGGTCGACCTGCCCGGCGGCGTCGCGGGGTCGGGCCTGGCCGACGCGGTCGCGCGGCTCGAGGGGATCGAGCGGATCGGCGTCAGCCGCTTCTCCACCGCCGATGTCGTCCGTCACCCGATCGTCGGCCGGATCGTCGAGGCGTACGAGGGCAGCGACGCTTGAAGGCCGGGATATACGTGAGTATATCCCGGTTCGAAGGAGTGCGGTGATGGGGTCGCTGTACATCAAGGACGAGGAGACTGCCGCGCTGGCCGCAGAAGTCGCGCGTCGGCTCGGGACGACCAAGACCGAGGCGGTGCGTACGGCGTTGCGGGAAAAGAAAGCGAGCTTCGCTTCAGAAAAGCCCGGACCAGCCCCCGATATCATAGCGTGGTTACGCGAGCGACGCCGCACCCACCCATTGCCGCCCCCGACCGGGTTGAAGGCGGATAAGGCGTTCTTCGACTGGCTGTCTGGCGAAGAGGATGTCCCGGACGTGCCGCGCGAATGACAAGCTTCGTTGATGCGTCTGTTCTCGTTGCGATTATCGCCGATGAGGCAGATGCGTGGGAGCAGGCGGAGCGGCTTCGGCACGCCAAGGACGTGATCACCTCACCGACGGCGATCTGGGAGGCTGTTGTCGCGCTCAGCCGCAGCCACAGTTTTGATCCTGAGGACGCGCGCGATGAGGTCGAGGGGGTTCTTCACCTGATAAGCGCCGTCGTGGTGCCGATTGATGCGCGCGTGGGGCAGATCGCGTTGGAAGCCTACATTCGCTACGGCAAGGGTCGTCACCCCGCTCGACTCAATATGGGTGACTGCTTCGCCTATGCGTGTGCCAAGACCAACGACGCGACGCTCCTCTACAAGGGCGACGATTTCTCCCGTACGGACCTCGCATGATCGACGTTGCCGTCCAATTCGAATCACCCTGGCCCGACAATGAGGATTGGGAGGCGCTCGCGGTTCGAGCCGCGCGCGCCGCGATCGAGCGGACGCCGCAGGCCGCCTGGCTGACCGGCACCGCCGTGATCGAGATCGCGGTGCGGCTGACGTCCGATGACGAGGTGCAAGCGCTCAATCGTCAGTACCGCGGCAAGGACAGGCCGACCAACGTGCTCTCCTTTCCCATGGTCCAGCCCGACCTGCTCGATGCTGTCACGCAGGGATCCGACGACGGCGAGGTGCTGCTCGGCGACATCGTGCTCGCGCACGGCGTCTGCGCGGCCGAGGCGGCGGCGGAGGGCAAGTCGGTCGCCGACCACGCCACGCACCTGATTGTCCACGGCACGCTCCATCTGCTAGGCCATGACCACGGCGACGAGGCGGAGGCCGAGGCGATGGAGGAGCTCGAGCGTGCCGCGCTCGCCACGCTCGGCATCGCCGATCCCTATCTGATCCGCGAGGACTGACGCGCAACCAATGGCCGAGGACCGAAGTCGCGCCGGAAACGGCGACTCCAACGAAGGCAGCATATGGAAGGGTCTGCGCACCCTTCTGTTCGGGGACGAGGGCGGCGAAAGCCTGCGCGATCAGCTCGAGGAGGTGATCGCCGCGCATGACGAGGGCGAGAGCCGAGCGATCGCCGGCGATCTCGCGCCGATCGAGCGGCAGATGCTGCGCAACCTCCTCCACTTCGGCGAGCGTGACGCGGGCGACATGGGCGTGCCCCGCGCCGACATCATCGCGGTGGAGGAAGGGACGAGCTTCGCCGATCTAGTCGCGCTGTTCGCCGATGCCGGGCACAGCCGCCTGCCGGTCTACCGCGAGAACCTGGATACCGTGGTCGGCATGGTCCACATCAAGGACGTGTTCGCCCTGCTCGCGACCGGCGCCCTGCCGCCCGCCACCATCACCGAGCTCATGCGCCAGCCGCTCTATGTGCCGCAGTCGATGGGCGCGATCGACCTGCTTGCGCAGATGCGCAGCAAGCGCACTCACCTGGCGATCGTGCTCGACGAGTATTCGGGCACGGAGGGGCTCATCACGATCGAGGACCTGGTCGAGGAGATCGTCGGCGAGATCGAGGACGAGCACGACGAGGCGCCCGAGGCGCTGATCGTGCCGCTGCCGGGTGGCGCCTGGGAGGCGGACGCCCGCGCCGAGCTGGAGGATGTCGGCGAAACCGTCCATCCCGCGCTGGCGGAGGTGGAGGAGGACGTCGACACGATCGGTGGCCTCGCCGTGGTGCTCGCCGGGCACGTGCCGCAGAAGGGCGAGTGCCTGACCCATCCTTCGGGCTGGTGGATCGAGGTGGTGGAAGCCGACGCCAAGCGGGTCAGCAAGCTCCGACTTCACCCACCCAAGCCCGCGCCGGAGGGCAGCGACGACTAGCGGCAACCTGCGGTGATCGGACAAGTCGATCAGACAGTCGGCGGTTTTCCACTTTGTCGATCAGTCCTCGCCGGAGTATCCTAATTGCAGCGCGCCGCCGCTATCTCGCTCGGCGGGGCCCGCACAGGAGAGCGCATCATGGACGCCATTCCCGAGAATAGTCCGATCAACGATCCGCAGAAGCAGCCGGAGGCGCTGCGCAAGCTGCTCGGCCGCACCAACCGCGACTGGTGGCCGGAACAGCTGAGCCTGGAGATCCTGACCCAGTACGGCGTCAGCGCCGATCCGTACGGCAAGGAGTTCAACTACCGTGAGGCCTTCAAGCAGCTCGACTATTGGGCGCTGAAGGAGGACCTCAAGGCGCTGATGACCGACAGCCAGCCGTGGTGGCCGGCCGACTATGGTCACTACGGCCCGTTCTTCATCCGTATGGCCTGGCACGCCGCCGGCACCTATCGCACCGGCGACGGCCGCGGCGGTTCGTCGTCGGGCGCGCAGCGCTTCGCCCCGCTTAATTCGTGGCCGGACAACGGCAATCTCGACAAGGCGCGGCGCCTGCTCTGGCCGATCAAGCAGAAGTACGGCCGCAACATCAGCTGGGCCGACCTGTTCATCCTGACCGGCAACGTCGCGATCGAATCGATGGGCGGGCCGACCTTCGGCTTCTCCGGCGGCCGCGAGGACATCTTCGAGCCCGAGAAGGACATCTACTGGGGCACCGAGGAGGAATGGCTCGGCCAGACCCGCATCGACGACGAGGCGGGCCTCACGCTCGAGAACCCGCTCGCCGCGATCCAGCACGGCCTGATCTACGTCAATCCGGAAGGGCCGGGCGGCAAGCCCGACACCAAGGGCTCGGCGCGTGACCTGCGCGCGACGTTCAGCCGCATGGCGATGAACGACGAGGAGACGGCGGCGCTGACCGCCGGCGGCCACACCTTCGGCAAGGCGCACGGTGCCGGCGATTCGTCCAAGGTCGGGCGCGAGCCCGAGGGCTCCGATATCGCCCACATGGGCCTCGGCTGGCACTCGACCCACGAGAGCGGGATGGGCGACGACACCATCACGTCGGGGATCGAGGGCGCGTGGACGCCGACGCCCACCAAGTGGGACATGTCCTACTTCGACATGCTGCTCGACCATGAGTACGAGCTGGTGAAGAGCCCGGCGGGCGCCAACCAGTGGCAGCCGGTCGGCAACCCCGAGGAGACGCTTGCCCCGGCTGCGCATACGCCGGGCAAGAAGGTCCCGACGATGATGACCACCGCGGACAAGGCGTTCAAGGACGACCCCGAGTACCGCAAGGTGCTGGAGAAGTTCCGCGCCGACCCGGCCTACTTCGCCGACGCCTTCGCCCGCGCGTGGTTCAAGCTGTGCCACCGCGACATGGGGCCGAAGACCCGCTACCTGGGGCCGGAAGCGCCGACCGAGGATCTGATTTGGCAGGATCCGGTGCCCGCCGGCACCCATCTGCTCGACGGCGACGTGCATACGCTCAAGACGGCGATCGCCGACTCCGGGCTGTCGGTCAGCCAGCTGGTGAAGACCGCCTGGGCCTCCGCCTCCACCTTCCGCGGGTCCGACCGCCGCGGCGGGGCGAACGGCGCGCGCATCCGGCTGGAGCCGCAGCGCAGCTGGGAGGTTAACGAGCCGGCCGAACTCGAGAAGGTCCTCGCGGTCTATGAGCGGATCAAGGGCGAGTTCGCCGGCACCGTCAGCATCGCCGATCTGATCGTGCTGGGTGGCGTCGTCGGCATCGAGCAGGCGGCAAAGGCGGCCGGTCACGACGTCGTCGTCCCCTTCACCTCCGGCCGCGGCGATGCGACGGAGGAGTGGACCGATGCCGAGAGCTTCGAGCCGCTGGAGCCCAAGGCCGATGCGTTCCGCAACTACCTGTCGACGCGCTTCACCGTGCCGACGGAGGAGCTGATGGTCGATCGTGCGCAGCTGCTCGGGCTGTCGATCCCGGAAATGACGGTGCTGATCGGTGGGCTGCGCGTCCTCGGCGCCAACCACCCGAAGGCGGAAGCGCACGGCGTCTTCACCGATCGGCCGGGCACGCTCACCAACGACTTCTTCGTCAACCTGCTCGACATGCGCACCGCTTGGAAGCAGGTGAGCGAGGAGAGCGACCAGGAGTTCGTCGGCACCGATCGTGACACCGATCAGCCGCTGTGGACCGCGTCGCGCACCGACCTGGTGTTCGGCTCCAACTCGCAGCTGCGCGCGGTGGCGGAGGTCTATGCGATGAACGACGCGAAGGACAAGTTCGTGACCGACTTCATCGCCGCCTGGACCAAGGTGATGAACGCCGATCGCTTCGACCTGGCGAACTGAGCGGACGCGCACGGCGGGGGACGACCCCGCCGTGCGCCCGCACGATTGCCGAAGCCGCCGGTCGCGACCACAAGGGCGGTGATGGCCAGCCCAGCCCCGCCTGACCCCGCCGCGCCCGAGCTGTCGCTGCTGTTCGCCTGCGCGCGCTGGCCACCGTCGCCAGAGCGCGCGGCCGCTGTCGCCGCTGCGGCCGGCGTGGACGCGGATGCCGTTGTTGCCGCCTGCCGCCGCCACCGCATGGCCGGCATGGTCGCCGACGCCCTCACTCGCGCGGATCTGCCCGTCCCCGCGGTGCTCCGCGACGAGGCGCGCCGCGACCTGATCGATGCGCTGCGGATCGCGGGCGAGGCAGTGCGGCTGACCGAGCTGCTCGCCGCGCGGGGCGTTGCGGCGACGGTGCTCAAGGGGCCGGCGCTCGCGCAGCTGATCTACGGCACCCTCGCGGTGCGCCAGCTCCGGGACCTTGATCTGCTGGTCGCACCCGAGGCGCTGGGCACCTCCTACGACCTGCTGATCGACCAGGGCTACCAGCCCACCTACGCCGGGACCGATGCGGCGCTGCGTCCCGACCGGGGCTTCCTGCTGAAGGACGTGGAGCTGCGCCATCCGCAGACCGGGCTCTTGGTCGAGCTGCACGTCCGGCTCAGCGAGAACGGCGCGCTGCTGCCGGTTGCGGCGACGGGCGCGCACCAGGCGATCGAGCTGGCGCCGGGCAAGCCGGTCACCACGCTCGCCGGCGATCACCTGCTCCTCTACCTCATGGTGCACGGGTTCCGACACGGCTGGCACCGGCTGAAGTGGCTCGCGGATGTCGCCGCGCTGGTGGCCGGCCGGTCGGAGGCAACGCGGGAACAGTTCCGCGCGTGGGCCGACGCCCACGGCCTGTCGGTGGTGGTCGACTCGACGCTGCTCCTTCTGCAACGCACGGTCGCGCCTGATGCGTGCTGGATCGATCCCGCGACCGCGAGCCGCCGGGCGCGGTGGTGCGCCGCGACCGCCGAGCGTCACCTGCGCGATCCGCGCGAGGCTGACGAGCAGGTCGGTCAGCGCCTGCTGGTGACCGGCACGAAGCTGATCGCCTCGCCGCGCGGCAGCTACCTTCGGCAGGAGCTCGCCCGCCTGCTGGTCGATCCGGGGCTGATGCTGGCGCTGGAGGGGCGACGCGGCGCGGTGACGCTCGCCATCCTGCTGCGGCCGGTCGTGTTGCCGGGACGTCATCTGCTGCGCTGGTGGCGTACCCGCCGGTGAGCGTGATTGCGTCGCGCGGCCGGCGGCCCTATTTTTCGTCCATGCGCCGCTACATCCTGATCGCCCTCGGCCTCGTCATCCTCGCCGCGGCCGGCGTCTACTTCTACCTAAAGCAGCCCGACCGCGCGCGGCTGCCGGAGGCGGCGGTGATGGGTGTCCGGCCGACGATCTCGGCACCGCGACGCCAGTTCTTCCCGACGATCGGCATCGCCGACGTGGTCGGGTGGCAGAACGGCGCCAAGCCGCTCGCGGCCGCGGGGTTGCAGGTCGCGGCCTTTGCCGAGGGGCTGGATCATCCCCGTTGGCTGTACCGGCTGCCGAACGGCGACGTGCTGGTGGCGGAGAGCAACTCGCCACCGCGCGAAGGAGGCGGGATCACCGGTTGGGTCATGAAGAAGCTGATGGGTCGCGCCGGCGCGGGCGTGCCGTCGGCGAACCGTATCACCCTGCTGCGCGACGCGAACGGCGACGGCGTGGCGGAGGTGCGCCAGCCGTTCCTGACCGGTCTCAACTCGCCGTTCGGCATGGCGCTGGTGGGTCCGTGGCTCTACGTCGCCAACACCGACGCGCTGGTCCGCGTGCCCTACGCCGCCGGCCAGACCCGGATCACGGCGCGCCCGGAAAAGGTCGTCGACCTGCCCGGCGGCGGCAATCACTGGGCACGTAACGTCATCGCCGCGCCCGGCGGGCGGACGCTCTACGTCACCGTCGGCTCCGCCTCCAACATCGCGGAGAACGGGCTGGACGCCGAAAGGCGCCGCGCGAACATCCTGGAGGTGTTCCCGGAGCGGAAGTACGCCCGCATCTACGCCGCAGGGTTGCGCAACCCCAACGGCCTGGCGATCGAGCCGCGCTCCAACCGGCTGTGGACCGTCGTCAACGAGCGCGACATGCTCGGCTCCGACCTGCCGCCCGACTATATGGCCGCGGTCGATCTGGGGGACAATTTCGGCTGGCCCTGGTATTACTGGGGCGGATATCCCGACAAGCGGGTCGAGCCCGCCAATCCGGGCTTGCAGGAATATTCGAAGCGGCCCGACTATGCGCTGGGCGCGCACTCCGCGTCGCTCGGGCTCGCCTTCGCGGGTGACGCGCGCCTGGGTGCGCGCTTCGCCGACGGTGCCTTTGTCAGCCAGCATGGATCGTGGAACCGCGAGCCGCCGGCGGGCTACCGCGTGCTCTACGTGCCGTTCGGCTCCAACGGCTTCCCGGACCCGCGCGTCAACCCGACGGTGGTGCTCCACGGCTTCCTTGACCGAGAGGGCCGCGCGCAGGGCCGGCCGGTCGGCGTCATCACCGACCAGAGCGGCGCACTGCTGGTCGCTGATGACGTCGGCAACAAGATCTGGCGCGTCGCGGCGCGCTGAGCTCATCCAACTTTCACCCCGGCGGAGGCCGGGGTGGAACGGGATTACTTCAGCAGCTTCGGCCCTTCGCGGTTCAGCACGTCGCGGATCTTGCCGGCGAACAGCGCCAGCATGGGCGGCAGCACCGCGGACAGGTGGACGTGGTCGTCGCGAACGTCGACTGTCACCTGCGCGCGCTGACCCATTGCGGCGACCGTGAAATTGAGCCGGTCGCCCTCCCAACGATTGTCGGTCACCGTGCCGCCCGGAATGTAGCTCTCCAGCTTGCCGATCCCGCCGGCGATCCGCGCCTTGGCCGCCTCGCGCCCCAGCGAGTGGCGGATGTCGAGTTCGACGGGATCGGTCATGCGTCGGCCTTTTCGGTTGCGAACAGCATTGTGTCATCGGCAAACGCCTTGAACTCCAGCGCGTTGCCGCTCGGGTCGCAGAAGAACATCGTCGCCTGCTCACCGGCCTGGCCCTTGAAGCGGACGTGCGGCTCGATCCCGAACGCCACGCCGGCCGCCCGGACGCGCTCGGCCAGCGCGCTCCAGTCGCTCATGGTCAGGACGACGCCGAAGTGGGGCACCGGCACGTCATGCCCGTCGACCGCGTTGGCGACGGCGACCGGCTCAGCGGCGGGATCGAGGTGCGCGACGATCTGGTGGCCGTAGAAGTCGAAGTCGATCCAGTGATCGGACGATCGCCCCTCCGCGCAGCCCATCACCGTGCCGTAGAAGTGGCGTGCCGCGGCAAGGTCATGGACGGGAAAGGCGAGGTGAAAGGGGCGAAGGGTCATGCGCGTATGTGTAGGGCGAACGGTGCCTGCAATCCACCGTGCTCCCGTCTACGCGGGAGCACGGCACTACGGCACCTGCGCCTTCGCGAACCCGCTCCAGACCTCGTCGTAGTCGAGCTGACAGGTCGGGCTCTCGACCGCCCAGCGGGTGGGGCGCACCACGTGGCGGGTCTCGAACATGAACGCCATCGTATCGGTAAGCTTGACCGGCTTGAGATCGGCATTGGTCGCCTTCTCCCAGCTCGCCTGATCGGGGCCGTGGCCGTTCATTTGGTTGTGGAGCGAGGCGCCGCCGGGCGCGAAGCCGCCGCCTTCCTTCGCGTCATAGGCACCGGTGATCAGCCCCATGAACTCGCTCATCACGTTGCGGTGGAACCACGGCGGGCGGAACGTGTCCTCCGCCACCATCCAGCGCGGCGGAAAGATCACGAAGTCGCAGTTGGCGGTGCCCGGCGTGTCGCTGGGGGAGGTCAGGACGGTGAAGATCGACGGATCGGGATGATCGAAGCTCACCGTGTTGATCGTGTTGAAGCGGGTGAGGTCGTAGCGGCAGGGCGCGAGGTTGCCGTGCCACGCGACCACGTCGAACGGCGAGTGGTCGAGCGTGGTCGACCACAGCCGGCCCTGGAACTTCTGGACGACCTCGCATGGCGCGTCCGAGTCCTCGTAGGCCGCGACCGGTGTCTCGAAGTCGCGCGGGTTGGCGAGGCCATTGGCGCCGATCGGGCCAAGATCGGGCAGGCGAAACAGCGCGCCGTAGTTCTCGCACACATAGCCGCGGGCGCGCCCGTCCGGGAGCGCGATGCGGAAGCGGACGCCGCGCGGGATCAGTGCGATCTGTAAGGGGGCGACGTCGATCCGCCCGAACTCGGTGGTGATCGCGAGCGCGCCCTCCTGCGGCACGATCAGCAGCTCGCCGTCGGCCGAGAAGAACACGCGCTCCATGTCTTGGGTCGCGGCATAGAGGTGGATGCCGACGCCGGTCTGCTCCGCCACGCTGCCCGTGCCGCCGTAGCTGACCAGGCCACCCAGCCAGTCGGTCGGCGCCTCGGGCCAGGGCAGCGGGTCCCAGCGCAGCCGGTTGGGGGAGGGCGGTACCTCGTCGAACGGCGCGCTCCGCAGCAGCGGCGCGGCGTCGGAGGCGCGGAACGGCGGATGGTTGGCGGTCGGGCGCAGGCGGTAGAGCCAGGAGCGGCGGTTCTCGGCCCGCGGCGCGGTGAAGGCAGTGCCCGACAACTGCTCGGCGTAGAGGCCGAAGGGCGTGCGCTGCGGCGAGTTGCGGCCGATCGGCAGGGCACCCGCGACTGCCTCGGACGCGTGATGGTTGGCGAAGCCGGGGAGGTAGGTGGTCATCTGAGGTCCTTCGTCACCCCGGCCTTGAGCCGGGGGCCCGCTGCCTAGACCCGGCCGGAGAAGAAGCGGGGCCACGGGTCAATCCCGGGGTGACGCACTGTTACGCATCCACCGTTATGACGCCGCGGCGAATTTGATCCAGCTCGATGCTCTCATACAGCGCCTGGAAGTTGCCGTTGCCGAAGCCCTCGTTGCCCTTGCGCTGGATGATCTCGAAGAAGATCGGACCGACCATCGTCTCCGTGAAGATCTGGAGCAGGATGCCCTCGCTCTCCACGTCGCCGTCGATCAGGATGCGGTTCTGCCTCAGTCGCGCCAGATCCTCGCCGTGGCCGGGGACGCGCTTGTCGACCAGTTCGTAATAGGTCTCGATCGTGTCCTGCAGCTTGACGCCGCGCGCGCGGAGCTTCTCCACGGTCGTGTAGATGTCGTCGGTGGTGAGCGCGAGGTGCTGGATGCCCTCGCCGTTGTAGTCGCGGATGAACTCCTCGATCTGGCTCTTGTCGTCCTGGCTCTCGTTCAGCGGAATGCGGATCGCGCGGTCGGGCGCGATCATCGCCTGGCTGAACAGACCGGTCGCCTTGCCCTTGATGTCGAAATACTTCTGCTCCTCGAAGCCGAAGATCTGGCCGTAGAACTCGGCCCACACCCGCATCTGGCCGCGGCGGACATTGTGGGTGAGGTGATCGAGCAGGTCGAGCCCGACGTTGTTCTCGGCTTCCGCCTGCTGCCAGCCGGGTACTTCGTTCCAGTCGTCGTAGAGCGAGCCTGCGGCGCCGTGGCGATCGACCAGGTACAGGATCGACCCACCGATGCCTTCCAGCGCGGGGATGCCGTCCAGCGCCGCGCCCGCGGGCGCCGGCTTGCCGCCGCGGGCGATCGCGGCATCATAGGCGCCCTGCGCATCCTGCACGCGGAACGCCATCGCGCTCGCCGACGGACCGTGGGCGGCGCGGAACTCGGCGGCGTGGCCGCTGTCCTCGCGGTTGAGGAGCAGGTTGATGCGACCCTGCTTGTAGCGGGTCAGATTGCGCGTCGGGTGAGTCGCCGCGGCGACGAAGCCGAGCTGCTCGAACTGGCGCGCGAGCGCGTCCGGGTCGGGCGAGGTGAACTCGCAGAACTCGAACCCGTCCAGCCCCATCGGGTTGACGTCCATGTGCTCCATCGGCCGGCTCCGTGCGCGTAAGTGGTAACGATTGTTACTATGTGCGGGTGGCCTTGCGAAGAGTCAACCGACACAGACCACCGTTCGTGCTGAGTAGGGACTGAGCGCAGGCGAAGGCTCGTATCGAAGCACGTGGAGCCCGTGACCTGTCCTTCGATACGCCGCTTCGACTTCGCTCAGCGGCTACTCAGGACGAACGGATGAGGAGGGGCTCAATCCCGCTAACTCACCCGCGCCGCCGCCATCCGCAGATCCTCCACGAACCGCGCGAACTCCTCCTCCGCCTGCACCTTGTCGGGCAGACGCAGCAGATAGCTCGGGTGGACGGTGATCCAGCCCTCACCGCCGTCCGGCAGCGGGATCGGCTTGCTGCGCTCGCGCCCGATCGTCACCGCGCGGCCGAGCAGCGACCGCGCCGCGGTCGCGCCGAGGGCCACCGTCACCTGCGGCTTCACCAGCGCGCGTTCCTGGCCGATCCACCAGCGGCACGCCTCGATCTCGCCCGTGCCCGGCTTGGCGTGGATGCGGCGGGGCCCGCGCTGTTCGAACTTGAAGTGCTTGACCGCGTTGGTGACGTAGACCTCCGCGCGGTCGATCCCGGCCTGCGCGACCGCGCGGTCGAACACCTGACCCGCCGGACCGACGAAGGGGCGACCGGCCTGATCCTCCTGGTCGCCCGGCTGCTCGCCGACGAACATCAGCTTCGCATCGACCGGCCCTTCGCCGAACACGACCTGCGTGGCGTGCTTGTAGAGGTCGCAGCGGGTGCAGCCCATTGCCTCTTCGCGCAGCGCCTCCCACGCACCCGCGATGTTGCTCCCCGGTGCCGTGCGTGCCTTCTCGATCATCGCCACCTCGCGTGCCTGCGCGCCCGCGATCAGCGATCCGACGAGCGCGGTCTCGGGCATGTTCTTCCAGTACTTGCGCGGCATCTCCTTCAGCATCGCACCCACCTTCAGCCGCGCGGGGTTGAAGATGGAGGAGTAGTAGGTCTTCCACACCTCCTCGATTGGATCACCATCGGGCGCGTCGGCCTTGCTCGCGCCCGGCCCTTCGGTAAGCGCCTCGCCGTCCCAGTGGATCGACAGCTCGGGGGTCAGGATCGACCAGCGCATTCCGGTGAAGCGGTTGACGAAGAAGCGCGCGTTCTCCCGCACGATGTGGTGCTCGGGCTCGAACCAGGCGACGTAGCGCTCCTGCCCGTCATCGTCGGTCACCTCGCGGAAGCGCACAAAGGCACGCATCTTGTGGATGTCGCGGCGTACCGCCTTGGCCATCTCGTCCAGGCGGCGGACCAGCGGGTCGGCGCGGTCGTCGATCAGCTTGGGTTGCGCGAGCACGCGGGTGAGCAGCGTGTAGAGGAGGGCGAAGCGCTCCGGATCGGCGTGGAGCACGACCGTGCGGGCGAGATCTACGAACGGACGGGGGACGCGGAACGGGGCGGGCGTCTCCACCACCGCCTCGTCGCCGAACAGGTCGGTGGGCTGGTCGCCGACCTGCCACACCACCTCGGACGGCGGCACACGCGCGCCAGCGAGGGCACGGGCGGCGTCGCGCCAGCCGTCGAAATCGTCGGGGGTGGTGAGGGTCGCGACACGCATCTGAGGAAAGCAACTGGTGAGTGAGGCGGAGGTTGCCTCCATACGCCGTCACCCCGGCGAAGGAGCATCGGGTCGGACCGGCTCCAAGCCGGTCCTTGAGCCTGCGGGCCAGGCTCAACCCGATGCTGGTCCATCTGTCCGCGAGCGCTGAAGCTAGAGGCTCAGGCGAAAGCGCCCGCGGAGCCATGATCCCGGATCAAGTCCGGGATGACGAGCTACGCGAACAACTCCATCTGCTCGCGCTTGGGCGCCACGACCGGACGCAGCTCGGCGCGGTCGGCGAGCAGCGTTGGCCGCCAGTCCTCCGCAACGATGAACGGTCGCACCTTCGCAACCGACACCGTCAGCCGCGCGACGTCGTCCAACCGCAGCCGCCGCCACTTGCGTGACGCCAGGATCGACTTGACCGCCTTTACCCCAAGTCCCGGCACGCGGAGCAGGTCCTCGCGAGTGGCGCGGTTGACGTCGACCGGGAAGCGCTCGCGGAACTTGAGCGCCCAGGCGAGCTTCGGGTCGATGTCGAGCGGCAGCATGCCGGTTGCCGTATCGGCCGCCGCCGCAACTTCGGCCGGTTGGTAATCGTAGAAGCGCATCAGCCAGTCGGACTGATACAGCCGGTGCTCGCGCATCAGCGGCGGGCGCTGGAGCGGCAGCACGCTCGAGGCCTCCGGGATCGGGCTGAACGCGGAATAGTAGACGCGGCGCAGGCGAAAGCGGTCATAGAGCGTCGCCGCCTTGCCGACGATGTCGCTGTCGGTCGCGGCGTCCGCCCCGACAATCATCTGGGTCGACTGACCCGCGGGGGCGAAGCGGGGTGCCGCCTTGTACTTCTTGCGCGCGTCGGCGGTGTCCTCGATCGACGACTTGAGGTCGCCCATCGCACCCTCGATGCGACCGATGTCCTTCTCCGGCGCGAGCCGCTTCAGCCCGCCAACGGTCGGCAGCTCGACATTGATGGACAGGCGGTCGGCATAGAGCCCGGCCTGGTGCACCAGCTCCGGGTCTGCGTCGGGAATCGTCTTGAGGTGGATGTAGCCGCGAAAGTCGTGATCCTCGCGCAAGCTCCGCGCGACCTCCACCAACTGCTCCATTGTGTAGTTGGAGGAGCGGATGATGCCGGAGGAGAGGAACAGCCCCTCGATATAGTTGCGGCGGTAGAAGCTGAGCGTCAGCTTCACGACCTCCTCCGCCGTAAACCGCGCCCGACGCACGTTGGAGCTTTTGCGGTTGATGCAATAATGGCAGTCGAAGATGCAGCTGTTGGTCAGCAGGATCTTGAGCAGGCTGATGCAGCGCCCGTCGGGTGCATAGGCGTGGCAAATGCCCATGCCCTCGGTCGAGCCGATGCCCTTGCCGCCGACCGACGTGCGCTTGGCCGTGCCCGACGACGCGCAGGACGCGTCGTACTTCGCGGCATCGGCGAGGATGCCAAGCTTTTCTCGAACGTCGAGCTGCGCCATCGCGTTCTATCTATGTTCGAAGGCGTGCAAAGTCCAGCGTTGGCGCCGGAAATCACGCCGCCACAACGACTTGGCTACGCGCCGAGCGCGTCCAGGCCGACCGCGATCGCTCCGAGCGGCCCGGCCTTGTCGCCGAGCCCCGGCGGGCCGATCCGGTCGTCGACACTCGCCAGCCACGCGTCGACGGTACCGTAGCCCGCGAGGCTGCGCGCGGTCGCGTTGCGCAGGCGCGGGAACAGCGCCGGGCGCCCTGCGAACACGCCGCCGCCGATCGAGATACGGGCCGGCGCGAGCGTCAGCACGAGGTTGTGGAGCCCGGCCGCGAGCGCATCGATCACGTCTTGCCAGATCGGATCGTCGTCCGGCACCCCGGCCCCGCTCCGTCCGGCGCGCGCGCCGATCGCGGGCCCGGACACCAACCCCTCCAGGCAATCGCCATGAAACGGGCAGACGCCGGCGAAGTCGTCGTCCTGGCGGCGGCCGACGCGCATATGGCCGGCCTCGCCGTGCATGACGCCGCCAACTGGTCTCCCCGCGACAATCGCGCCGATCCCCACTCCGGTGCCGATCGTGATGTAGACGTGGTCGCTCAAGCCCTGCGCCGCGCCCCACCGCCCCTCGGCGAGTGCCGCGCCCTCCACATCTGTCTGGATCGCGGCGGGCACGCCGTAGCGCGCGGCAAACCGCGGCAGCAGCGACGCCCCGCCCCAGCCGGCCTTGGGCGTCGCCGCCATATGGCCGTAGGTCGCGCTGCCGCGCTGCAGGTCCAGCGGCCCGAAGCTCGCGATGCCGATCGCGTCGAACTGCCACCCGTCGAGGATCGCCTCCAGCGCGCCGAGCGTCTCGTCCGGCGCGGTGGTCGGCACCACCGCCCACTCGGCGATGCGCTGCGGCCCGCCGGCCAGGATTGCGACGCACTTGGTTCCGCCCAGCTCCAGCCCCGCGATCATCGCTCGTCTCCGAAATTCAACCGTCGCGACACGCTCGGGTCGAGGATCGCCATCACGAAGTAAGCCGCGAACTGCTTGACGCGCATCCATGGCGTGGTGCGCGCGCGGTAACTCTCCGCCGTGACGCGAAGCGAGGCGGCGACCTCCCCGTCCACATAGGCACGCACGTGCGCGGCAAAGGCCGGGTCCTCGATCCGGAGCATCAGCTCCATGTTGAGGAACAGGCTGCGCATGTCGAAGTTGGCGGAGCCGATATGGACGACGTCGTCAATGACGTAGAGCTTGGTGTGGAGCTTGGTCGGCTGGTACTCGTAGATCTCGACGCCCTTGCGCAGCAGCCCGGCGTAAGTGAAGTGCGACGCCCAGAGCGAGGCGCCGTGATCGGTGCGCGACGGCAGCACCACGCGAACCCGCCCGCGCACGCCGACCTTGTCCAGCCGTCGCAGCATCGCCGGGCTCGGCGCGAAATAGCCGGCGATGATGTCGGTGCGCTGCGCCTGGCGCATGTCGTGGCGCACCACCTTGGCCCAGGGCGACAGCCGGCGGGTCGGCCCGCCGAGCAGCCACCGGAGCGCGCCCGCATCCTCGCTCCACTGGCCGATCATGCGCCTGAGGCTGCGCATCGATCCGCGCGGCTGATGCGTCCAGCGGCTCAGCGCGTCGTAGTAGCCGGCGAGCCGCGGCACCGCCGGGCCCTCGACGACCAGCCCCAGGTCACGCCAGGCCTGGTCGGCAACCGTGCCGAAATAGCTGTCCTGCACGTTGAAGCCGCCGACGATCGCCACATCCTCGTCGGCGACCGCCAGCTTCTGGTGGTTGCGCAGCAGGTAGCGGCGGCCGAGCCGCGGAATGAACTGGCACACGTCAGCGCCGGCGGCGGCGAGTGGATCAAAGAAGTCGCGTCGCGCCGCTGGCTCGCTCCCCATCGCATCAATGGTGAGGGATACGCGAACCCCGCGCCGCGCGGCGGCGATCAGCGCGTCGCGCACTCGCCGGCCGGCGTGATCGTCGACGTAGATGTAGAAGAGCAGCCGCACCCGCTCACGGGCGCGCTCGATCAGGTGGAGGAGCGCGTTCAGCCGGCGCGGCCCGGTGTCGAGCAGCGTCAGCCGGTTGCCCGCCACGGCGAAGCTCGGCTGCTCGGGCGGTGGGGGCGGGTCGGCCATCGCCCGCGCGCTGTGGCCCGCCCGCGGCCCGCCCGCAAGGCGCTTTCCTTGACTTCGCCGCCGCTTGCGCGTAGGCGCCAGCGCTTTCCGACACCCACGGACACAAGAGGAACCGCCCCATGGCGCGCGTCACCGTCGAGGATTGCGTCGACAAGATCCCTAACCGCTTCGACCTGGTGCTGCTCGCGGCGCAGCGCGCGCGCCAGATCTCGGGCGGCGCCGAACTGACGCTTGACCGCGACCGCGACAAGAACCCGGTCGTCGCGCTGCGCGAGATCGCGGAGCAGACCGTCACGCCGGCGATGCTGTCCGAATCGGTCGTGTCCGGGCTGCAGAAGGTGCAGATCGACGATGAGGAAGCGCCGGACGAGATCGGCAGCCTCGCCGCATCGGCGGAGGCACTGCGCCTCACCGCCGCCGCTCCGCCGCGCAACCAGAACGTCGGCGGCGATTACGAGTAAGCGTCAGCATTGACCGGAGAAGGGCGGCAGCGGCGACGCTGACCGCCCTTTTTCACGTCCGCACCGCCCGATGGCGGCGCACTGGCCTCAGGTCTCGGTCCGCACCCGCGCGGCGGCGGTGCGTTGCTGCTGCACGGTGCTCAGCGCGTCGGTCTCGGTCAGGTCGACAACATGGACGCTCAGCCGGCCGGCGCGTTGGCGGACGCGCGTTCCTGTGACGAACTGCACCGAGGCGCGAACGGTGTAGCGGTCGATCCGGAACACACCGGGGTCGCCTGCCTCGAGCGTCAGTGGAACGTAGCGCCGGCCCTTGATCTGCTTCAGGATGCCCGGGCCCCACTGGCCGAGGCCGGAGGTGCGGAGCACCTCCGCGTCCGCCGTCCGCCCGTCGGGGCGGATCCAGTAGCCGACATCGGCGAAGCGGATGCCCTCTGCCGGCACGACGCCGAGCAGCGAGCTGTTGACGTCATCGACCGGGGGGGAGGTCAGCAGCAGCGGCTTGACGGTCGCCGCCTGGCGCAGCCGCGCGGCCAGTGCATCGACGGCCCCCTCGTCTCCGCGCCGCAGCGCGATCCGCATCACGACGATGTCGCGCAGGTCGGACATGAAGCGGTTGTCCGGGCCAGCGAGGGCAACTGCCTCGTTGGCGAAGCTCTCCGCCTCCTTGTGGCTGCGCTGCTGCAGCGCTAGCCAGGCGCGGCGAAAGGCCGCGGCGGCCGCCATCCGCGACTCGCCCCGCGCAATCGCCAGCCGCTGTGCCTTGGCATAGATGTCCCCGGCGGAGTCGGGCTGACCCAACTGGACGAGATTGTCGCCAAAGGCGAGTTCCGCCTCCAGCGTCGGGCGCGCTGCCTCACCGACGTGGCGGCGCAGGGTCAGGACGCTGTTGCGGGCCGATGCGAGCCACAGGCTGGACTCGCCCTCATGCTCCGCGACCGTGGCGAGCGTCGCGTAGAGGCTGGAGATCGGCCCCGGCATGGTCGCGGCCCGATCCTTGTTGCGCCGGATCGCGCGCTGCAGCGTCCGCCGCGCGTCGGCATAACGCCCATCCGCGAACTGTTCGACGGAGGCTTGGAGCGACGCCTCCACCTCTTCGGCCGGCGGACAGTTGCGCGCCAGGCACGCCGCGAGCTCCTTCTCGAGGCGCGGCGCGATCACGATCACGTCTCCCTGCACTGGTGGCGAAGCCGGCGCGGTCTGCGCCACGGCGAGCAGGAGGGGAAGGATCATAAGCGCGGGCTTTCCTTCACGGTGATTCGTTCAGTCGATAGGCTCAGTCCTTCAACCTTGCTCGTTGCTGAACGACCGGGATCGCTGCAGGCGAGGCCGGTCACCTCACCCCGCCCGCCCCTTGAAGCCCTGTGCCACCACATACCATTCGCTTGACGCCTTGCGGCTGGCGGGCGGCTTGGCGTGCTTCACGGTCGCAAAATTGCGCTTCATTTCGGCGACGAGCGCCGAATCGGCGCCGCCTGCGAACACCTTGGCGACGAAGGTGCCGCCCGGCGCCAGGACGTCGGCGGCGAAGGCGTGCGCGGTCTCGACCAGCGCCATGGTGCGCAGCGCGTCGGTCTGCGGGTGGCCGACCGTGTTCGCCGCCATGTCCGACAGGACCAGGTCGGGCGCGCCGCCGAGTGCGGCCAGCAGCCGGTCGGGTGCGGCATCGTCCATGAAGTCCATCTGGAGGATGGTGACGCCATCGATCGGATCGACCGGCAGCAGGTCGATCCCGACCACCGCCGCCTTGGGGAGCTTGCGCCTGACCACCTGCGACCAGCCGCCCGGCGCGATCCCCAGGTCGACGACGCGCGTCGCGCCCTTCAGCAGTGCGAACCGCTCGTCGAGCTCGAGCAGCTTGTAGGCAGCGCGGCTGCGATACCCCTCCGCCTTGGCCCTTTTGACATAAGGGTCGTTCAGCTGCCGCTCGAGCCAGCGGGTCGACTGCGCCGTCCGGCCGCGCGCGGTCTTGACGCGGGTGCGCAAGCCTCCACCGCCGCGGCTCACGCGCGCCCGCCCGGCGTCGCCATCAGCCCGCGCAGGATGCCCTCGCGGATGCCGCGGTCGGCGATGCCGAGCTGCTCGGCGGGCCAGATGTCGAGGATCTCCTCCAGGATCGCGCAGCCGGCGACCACCAGGTCGGCGCGCTCGGCGCCGATGCACGGGACGCGCGCGCGCTCCGACAGGTCAAGCGCGGCGATCCGGCGGCTGACGGTCCGCATCGCGGCCGCCGGCATCAGCAGCCCGTCGACCGCAGCCCGGTCATAGCTGGTGAGCCCCAGGTGGACGCTGGCAAGCGTCGTCACGGTGCCCGACGTCCCGAGCAGCCGCCGCCGGCCGCATTCCGCCGGCAGCCGTGCGGCGAAGCGGGCGAAGCTCTCGCGCACCGCCGCCCGCATTGCGGCGTAGCTCCCGCGCGGGCCGCCGACGCTCTCGGTCAGCGACACGACGCCCCAGGGCGCGGAGTGCCAGTCGAGGATGCGCGGCTGCGGCGTGGCGGTGTCGACCAGCACCAGCTCGGTCGATCCGCCACCGATGTCGAACACCAGCGCCGCGCCGTCGCCCGGCTCCAGCAGGGCGTGGCAGCCGAGCACCGCGAGCCGCGCTTCCTCCTCCGCCGAAATGATGTCGAGCATGATCCCGGTCTCGGCATAGGCGCGCTCGATGAACGCGGGACCGTTGCTCGCGCGCCGGCAGGCCTCCGTCGCGACCGACCGGGCGAGCGCGACGTCGCGGCGCTTCAGCTTGTCGGCACAGACCCGCAGGGCGGCGATGGTCCGCTCGATCGCCTCGTCGGACAGCCGCCCGGTCGCCGCCAGCCCCTCCCCCAGCCGGACGATCCGGCTGAAGGCGTCGACCACCGCAAAGCCGCTGCCCTGCGGCCGGGCGATCAGCAGGCGGCAGTTGTTGGTGCCGAGATCAAGCGCGGCATAGTGGCGCGCCTGCGGCCAGCGTCCGCGCGCTGGCGTCGGGGCCGGACGGGGCGCCGGTCGGCGCTGACCGATCGGCGCGCTGGCGGAAGTTTCCCCCACGGGCCGTGTACTCGCTTATGCTCTTCATCCGTCACGGCCGACCTACGACCGCTCGGTGCTTGCGCGGGAGGCTAGCGCAACACGCGGGAAACACAAGCGGACCGTGCGTCATTCAGGGTTGACCGCCCCGGCAACGCCGCATAGGACGCGCCTCCGATTGCCCGATCCTCTAATGGTAAGAGAGCGGACTCTGACTCCGTCAATCAAGGTTCGAATCCTTGTCGGGCATCCAAAAACTTGCCGGACGGCATAAAGCGTCGGCCGTTCACGCAACAGCCTCGACCTAAACCGGTGCGGAGCTCAGCCAGCTCACCGGTTTCGACGTCTAAAACGCCGTCTCGGGTGGGACTGTGACGCAATCACACTGCGGAAAACGACTCGGCGATGCGTCTGCCAAGTGCCGCCAACTCGTCCTTGCGCGAGGCGTCGCAGATAACGAGCGTAGGGTTCGCATCCGCGGCGTCGAGTATCTCGTAGGCGAGTTCGACCTTGTCGATCTCGCGCCCGGTCAGGGCGATGAAGCTCGCCCTCAGCTTCTTCGTTCGATGCTTCTGCCCAAGATCGCGCCGGCCCAGCGGCGGTGCCTCCCTGTGGTATTTGGCGATCAGCGTGTTGGCGGCGTTCAGTAGGACGTTCGGATCGACAAAGTCCTACAACTCGATAGCCTGGCCGTTCCCGCTCTTCAAATTGAAGATCCGCTCCTGCGGAACGCCGCCGTCCCTCAAGCCCTCGGCGATCTTCCCGCCTCCATCGTCACCGTCGACGAGAAAGGCGACGTTAGCCGCCATGGAAGGAACGATCGGAGCGAGCGCCCGCGCCGCTTGGGAGAGGCCGGGAACGAACTGGAATCCGAGCGTCTCCGACCCGAGCGCCTCCCGAAGCATCGACGGCAGCAGCAGCATGTCGCCCGCACCTTCGACGCAAACCGCTCTTCGGGTCGGGAAGAAGGCCATCGTCATGGCTCCGAGACCGAGGAGGAGCGGGGAGAACCCCTCGCTCGACTTTCCCCAGAACTTGTTGACGACCCGGCTGGTGGACGGCGCGTCGGGGACCGGTTTGACCGGCCTGATCCCATGCCCGAGATCCTCGGGCAGGCATCCGGCCGAATGGGTGGTGTAGATGACCTTGGACGCGAGCCTCTGCCTGGCGAGCATCTGCACGAGATCGGCCTGGGCGTCGTAGTGCAACCGCTGCTCGGCTTCGTCGATCAGCAGGATGGGCGCGTCCGCATGAGCCTGCGCTACGAAGGCGTGCAGGGCCACGAACTGGCGCAGACCGTCGCTGCGTTCGGCAAGCCGCGTGTAGCGCTCTTCCTCGTCGACGATCTGAACTTCGAGCAGGTCCGTCGAGAGGCGCAGGGCGACCGACACGCCAGACTGGCGCCAAGCCTCCTTGAACGCCTTCTCCAGACACTTGTTCGCCTTGCGCTCGAGCGTGGTGAGGTCGTCGCGCGCGCCTCGCGAGAGATAGCGGTGAGCACGTCCGCCATATCCAGCTCGGCGATCTTCAGCAGGTATTGCAGGGCCGGCGGAACGGCGGAGCCGAGGCCCTCCATCTGATACGACGACGCGAGCTGTCTGGCGCTCTCGTCGAAGATCAGGAACTTGGGAACGCGAGACTTCAGGGCCGAGATGGCGCGTTGCGAAGGATTTGAAGCCGTCTCCGACTCCACCATGAGCCTCCAGAGCCGCGCGGCTTCGCCAACAAGAGCGTGACGTCCTTCCGTGTCAGTCTGAAGCGCCTCGAAGTGCTGATCGACCGTCTTCAGATTGGAGAGGACTTGCTTCGACAGGTTGAGGTCTTCCGTGCGGATGCTCTCCAGAGCGTCCCGCAGCAGTTCAGGAAGGGCGTTCGCCGGCGTGTCGAACAGCTCAAGCCAAGTCCCATCATTGATGAGCTTTGCGGCCGCCCGGGCCGCCGCCGTTCGGGGAGCCAGATCCCGAGGCGGCGCTTTAGGATCGAAACCGTAAAGGAGCTTGCCGTCGTTGTCCTTGTGCAGCCTCATCCAGCTCGGGTGGGGCAGGCCGGCATCAGTGGCGTCCGCCTCGCTCAGCAGGAACCTGGCGACCAGTTCCAGCTCTCAGGGCTGCTGCCGCGCGCGACGTCGCCGTCCTTGAAAGCCTGGGGTCCGTTCAGCTTCCCGAGCGCGTCGAGGATGGACGTCTTGCCCGCCTCGTTGGGCCCGACGAGCGCGACCAACCTGCCGTTGGTGCGGAGCGTGGTTTTCGATCGGAACCGACGGAATCCGGTCAGGCTAACCGAAAAAAGATCCAAGCCGCTCCAACCCCGTCCGTTGTAATGCGAGGCGTTTGACCCAGCGCTCGTCGATGCGAACGATAACTGCGCACAGCTGGGCTGACCAGCCTGCACTGAACGCGATCAGCGCCTCTGAGGTCTGGCATCCGCGTGCCTTCCGGCGAGCTCCGGCCGGAAGCGCGCCCGATCCATCCGGATCGGTTCCTTCGCTCGAGAGAGGCTTTTCAATCGATCGACGATGCGCAACAAGGGTCCTGCGGCTGGGGAGCCGCAGGGGGAATGACTTGAACAACGTGATCTGCCGCGTGGCGGCGATGCTGCTCGCGCTCGGCCTGTCGACCGAGGCGCTCGCACAGGAACGCACCGCCGTGCGCCAGGGATTCGAACTCAAGAGCGGCAGCGGCAGGCGCGTCATCGTGTTTCGCCCGAAGGTCAGCGTAGGCGCCCAATCGACCGGTGGGCTCTTCGAGCCGAACGCGGAATGGACCGAGCTCGCGAGGCGGAACATGAACGCGGCGCTCGCCAAGCAGCAGGCGAGCCTCGGCAACACCATCGTCGAAGCGCCGGATGCCTCCGGCGATCAGGCGCTGCTTGTCGAGGAATACCTCAACCTCTTCGACGCCGTCTCCCAGGCGGTCGTCAACTACCAGTTCTTCGTCGGGAACAGACTTCCGACCAAGAAGCGCGACAACAAGGCGGGCGTCTTCGACTGGTCGCTCGGCGAAGGGGTGCGCGATCTGCCAGGCGCCCGCGACGCAGACTACGCGCTCTTCATCTTCAACAAGGACGCCTACGGCTCGACGGGCCGCAAGCTCCTCCAGATCGTCGCGATGCTCGGGCCCCGGATCGCCGTAAAGGCGGGAGAGCACAAGGGAGGCGCCGGACTGGTGGATCTGCGGACCGGCGATCTCCTGTGGCTCAACGCCGACTTCGCGATGGGCGGCGACGTCCGCGAAGTCGACGGCGCCGAGAAGCGCGTCAAACAGCTCCTCGAAGGCTTTCCCGGCAGCGAGGCGACGAGCGCGCCCGCCGCGGTCGCGGCGCGCTGAGCGTGTTCGGCCCGGTCCTGCTGGCGGCGGCGGCCCTGCTCGGCTCGCCTGCCGAGACGCGCAAAGTCACCGCTCCGCCCCCGCAGCCCTACGAGGGCGTCTATCAGCCGCGGGGCGTCGACGAGCTCGGCCTCTGGAAGATGGACGACGAAAGCGAGTCCCAGCTGGCCAGGTCGCGACTGGTCGTTCGTGACGAAGCGCTGACCTCCTACGTCAAAGGCGTGCTCTGCTCGGCCGTCGGCGCCGAGCGCTGCGGAAGCGTGCGGGTATACGTGATGCGGGAGCCCAGCTTCAACGCGACGATGTCGCCGAACGGCACCATGCGGGTCTACAGCGGCCTGCTGCTGCGGGTCAGGAGCGAAGCGGAGCTGGCCGCCGTGCTCGGGCACGAGTTCGGCCACTTCGAACGCCGACACACGCTGCAGCGCTTCAAGGCGCACCGCAGCGGAACCGATCTCCTCAGCTGGGCCGCGGTCCTCGCCTCGATGAACAGCAACCCCGCCGCACAGCGGAGCTTCGGCGACCTCGAGCTGTCGGTCTACGGATCGCTGCTGCGCTTCAACCGCGACAACGAGCGCGAAGCGGACCTGATCGGCATCGGCTACCTCAACGCCAGCAGCCTGCAGCCGCAGGCGGCGGCGAGGGTCTGGCAGAACTTCATGGCGGAGACCGAAGCGTCAGCCATGGCGCGGGGGCTCAAGCGCCCGCGCTTCGACCGAGTGGCATACTTCGCGAGCCATCCGCCGGAAGCCGAGCGCGCGGCCTACCTCGGGGCGCTGGCTCTTCCGGAGGGTTCCAGCAGGGACGATGGTGCGGTGAAATACCGCGCGGCGATGGCCAAGTGGCTGCCGGTCTTCCTTGAGGATCAGATCGGGCTCAACGACTTCGGCGGGTCCGAGTATCTCATCGAGTCCCTCGCCGCCGACGGCTGGACCGCCGGACTCTGGTTCGCGCGCGGCGAGCTCTTCCGGGCGCGGGGAAGCCAGCGCGACCTGATCCACGCCGCCGAGTTCTACGCGAAGGCCATCGAGCTCGAGCAAGGGCACGTCCAGGCGCATCGCGGCCTGGGCCTGTCGCTCGTCAAGACGGGCCGGCCGAGCGAAGGACGCAAGGCGCTGCAATCCTACCTGAGCCTCGCACCGCAAGCCGACGACCGGCAGATGATCGAGCTGCTGACCTCCTCACTCACCGAGACTCCGCAATGAAGACCACCATCCTCGCCGTCGCCGTAATCGCAGCCGTCGCCTCATTCGGCTTCCCGGCCGCACCCACCTTGGCCAACGACTACCGAGAGAAGGGGAAGTCGTTCGAGCTCTCCGGTTCGGGCGTGTTCGTCTCGCCCCCGCGCGACTGGAACCGCCTGTCGATCCGACCGGGCAAGTTCGCCGAGACCTGGACGCTCGACGGCGAGCAGCTGAACGACGTCACCTTCTACAGCGGCGTCGAGGTGGGCGCTCCGCTCGTCAAGGAACGCGACAAGAAGCGTCAGCCGCTGCCGAGGTTTACCGCGGAGACGCTGCTCGTCGAGGTGCCCGAACTGCTCGAGGGAACCTACCGGGCCTATAAGCAGATCGGCGAGTTCCGATCGCTCGGAAGCAGGCCCGGCAGCTACCTCGGCGCTCCGGGCGTGGTCTTCAACTACGAGTTCACGGACGCCGACGGGATCCGGAGGTCGGGCGAGGCGCACGCCGCGATCATCGCCAAGAAGCTGTATATGGCCTCGTTCGACGCTCCCAGGATCCACTTCTACCAGAAGGGCGTCGGGGACTTCCGCGCGCTTCTCACGACGGCGAAGCGCCAATCCTGAGCGGCGGCGCCGGTCGGACCCACAGCGAGCGGGTCTGACCGACAGCGGAGCCACCAGCCGGGCGGGTCGCGGGTCGCGGGTCGCCGGGCGTTCGGCGGAGCGCTCGGGCTGTGGGGCGGCTTCAGATCAGGAAGCCGCCCCACAGCGCGATCGCGAAGATCCACAGCGGAACCCAGACCCATGGACTGTCGGTCTGCCAGCGCCAGGCGCGCCCGAGCCAGCTCACGCCTCCAATCCCCGCCGCTCCAGCTCCACCACCAGCAGATCGCGCAGCGGATCGATCGCGTCCTCGGACGCCCTCCCGATCGCCCGCGCGAGCTCCGCGTCCGTGCTGAGCTGAAAGATGATCCGGATCGCCGCGCGGGCGCCGTTCTCGGTCAACGACATGGCGAGCCGTTCAAAGGTCGGGTTGGGACCGGACACGGTCGCCAAGTTGCCGCGCCAAGAGCCCAGGCGCGACGCCTCTCGATCCCAGCGACCCCGCTCCCGGGCTTGGCGGGCGAGGCCGTCACTCCCCGAACAGGGCCTCCGAGACCAACGCGCGAACGTCGGGCACGGCGCGGTAGACGATGGACGTTCCCCGTCGCTCTGAGGACACGAGCCCCGCGCCGACCAGGATGCCGAGGTGGGCCGACAAGGTGTTCGCCGGCACCTTCAGCAGCGCCGCCAGGCGGCCGGACGCCAGTCCGTCCGCGTCCGCGGCCGCCAGGGCCCGAACGGCCGCCAGCCTCGTCTCCTGCCCCAACGCTGCGAACAGACGCGCCGCCCTGCTGACTTCCATGGTTCCACGATAACGGCAGGTCGGACGCCGGTCCAGCGAGAGGAAAGCGGCCTTAACCATCAAAGTTTCAGGCAGGTATTGCGATATTTCCGGAAATGCCGAAATAAGGAGAGCGCCCGTATGCGCGCGTGAACGAAGACAGCTGCTTTCAGGAGGTTCGAATGGATTTCGCAGACCTTTGCCAATACGACGAAGCCGCGATCACCGCCAAGCCGCTCCTCGTCGATCCCGCCGGGCTCGCCAGCCTCGACCCCTTCCAAGACGCCGAGAACGATGCCACGCTCCCCCTGACCGCGCGCGAGCTGCTCCGGGTCGCGACCGTGGCCGCCGACGTGGCCCAGCGCTTCCAGCGCGAGGGCACTCCTCGCGATCCGGTCGCGTGGATGCTCGCGCCCCGGCGCCTGTTCGACGGCGATCCCGCGCTGCTCGCGTGTCGCAGCGCGCAAGCCTTCTCGCGCGCGATCGTCCTCCACGGTCTCTCGCTCGGCCTGGACGCCGATCCGCGGGAAATCGACGACCTCCTGAACGACGACGACGGGGACGACCGCGAATGTCCGCCGTTCGGATGGGCGACCTTGGAGGCGCTGCAGGGCCCGAGCTCGAACGACCGGCCGTCCCGGCGCCTGTTCACCGCGATCATCGATCTCGCCGACGCCAGGGAGTCGCTCGCGTTCTGCGCCCTGACCGCCGGCAGCCGGGTCGAGGCGGAGCGCCGCCTCGCTGCCCGCTACGGCCGTTCCGCGGTCGCTGCGGCCGCCGTCGTCGACGGCGTGGACCGGGACGACCCGCGGGTCGACGAGCTAGTTCCGTCGTCCCTTCTCGTCCGGCTGCTGGAGATGGACGCCGTGCCCTCCGGCGCCGACCTCGACCTCACCATCGAACGGCGGTTCGCATGATGCGCGGACGCGACGGCGAACTCGCCGCGGTGACGGTTCCCGCCGAAGCGCTCGCGCAGGCGCTCGGACGCCACCCCCGCTACAAGGTGCTCCGACTCGCCGACGCCGCGCGGCGCAACGAGCCCCGACAGCGGAACCTCTCCGAACTGACGGTCGCGGTTATCGACGTCGAGACGACCGGCTTCGACCAACGCGAGGACGCCGTCATCGAGCTCGGCATCCAGCGCATCAAGGTCGACGAGTCCGGAAGGGTGGTAGAGACCGGCCGCACCTACAACTGGCTGGAGGATCCCGGACGGCCCATCCCGCCCGAGATCACCCGCCACACCGGTATCTCCGACGCCGACGTGGCCGGGCGCTCCATCATGGACGCCGAGGCGTTCTCGCTCCTGTCGAGCGCGGACGCGATACTCGCGCACAATGCCGCGTTCGACCGCCCCTTCGTCGACCGGCGCCTCGAACTGCCGCCGCGGCCCTGGATCTGCAGCCTGCAGGATCTGGATTGGTCGGCGAACGGCTTCGAGTGCCGGAAGCTCGGTTGCCTCCTGCACCGCTGCGGCGGCTTCCACGAGCCGCACAGGGCCTCCGACGACGTGAACGCGCTCGTGAAGCTGCTCGAACACCGCCTCGAGAGCGGAGACACAGTGATGCGGCAGCTCATCCGCAACGCGAGCCGACCCAACTGGCTCATCGAGGCGCCGGAGACGCCGTTCGCCCTCAACGCGATCCTGCGCGAGCGCGGCTACGGATGGGACCAGGTCCGGCGACAGCGCTGGCGCTTCCTCGCCGACGAAGCCCTGGTCGAAGCCGAGATCTCCTGGCTCGTGAACGACGTCTACGCGGGATCGCGTGAGCCGGTCGTCACGCGCATGACCTGGCGAGAACGCTACGCTCTGCGCTGACGCGGCATGCGGGTGAGACGTCGACGTCCCATGCTCCGCACAGCGTTGCCGGCCGGTCGCGACCTACACTTCGACCGTCGCTGCTCCTCCAAAGCCCGCCGATGCGCCTCCGCGACGTCTGGTGGCGCAGGCGGCTGGAACATATCGTGACCGCATGCCCGACGCCGATGAGAGGAACACGCCTGCGACGACGCTCCGTCATCCGGGTCCGACCGCCGCCCAAGACGCCCTTCGGGGCGACGCTCGCGCCCACCGTCCTGCGGGTGCACGCCTTGGACTCTGAACTGCGGGTCCAGGCCGCGCACCGGCCGAAGCGCCTTCCTGTCGCGTCGCGCCAGCTCGCCCGCGATCGGCCAACGCCACGTTGGCCGCGGCTCCCTCGCTTCCCCTGTCCTAACTTGGAGAAATCAACGTGCCGGCAGACAAGACCTCAAAGCCCAGCTCAGCGCTGATCCCATCGAAGCCCGTCGAACGTCAGTTCGGCGGCGAGCTGGTCCGCGTCGAAGCCGTGTTCCGCAACCCCGAGATCCGCCATCCGAGCGGCGGCGCCTGGGCCCTGGAAGCCGACAAGATCGCCTGGACCGATCCCATGTCCGGCTACGCGTGCATCATCCTGCGCGACGCCAAGGGCATGCACCTGCGCGGCTTCGTCGCCGTGCCGCCCGGGCACCCGTTCTACGGACGCCAGGTCGGAACGCTCGTCGGCTACGAGATCGGCGTCCACGGCGGGCTCGACTACTCGAGCGAGTGCCAGCACCGCCAACCGGAATACCGCAGCGTCTGCCACGTGCGCATCAAGCAGCGCCAGCCCAGGCAGATCCATGCGAACGCGGCAGCCAAGGCGCACGACGACGCCTGGTGGCTCGGCTTCTCGTGCAACCACCCCGGCGACGCCTGGCCGAACATTTCCGGCAGGCTGGTGACCAACGAACCGCTCGCTGGACTCAACGAGGCGACCTACAAGGACGAGCGCTACGTCTACGGCGAGTGCGTCCGACTCGCGTTGCAGCTCAAGGCGGTCGAGCTCGGTAGCCACCCCTCGGACGCCGATCCCGGCCCCACGGCGCGCGCCTACGATCCCAACGATTACGGCGAGCGCTGAGCCATGCGCCGGGAGCACATCGATCACGAGCTGCCGTGGGGCTACTGGCTCCGCGCGCAGCTAGTCGACGGCAAGCCGATGCTCGTCGACGACGAGACCGGAGAACGCTGGGCGACGCTCCGCCAGGCATTCTGGTGCGGCCGCCTCGGCATGCCGGACGGCTTCAACGCGCCGCCGGACGCGCAGCTCGAACTGCTTCACGCTGTGCTGGCGTTGCGTGCCCGTCGCGGCACGATCGACTCCCGCGAGGAGAGAAGCGACCTCTTCGAGGGCAGCTGGCTCTTCAGGGCTAACTTCCTCGACTGGCTCGGTGGAGTCGGGATCCTCACGGCACCGCCGGACGTCTACCATAAGGCCGAACTGACTCCGGAGGGCTGGTCGGCACTCGCGATGCTCCACGCCACCAGGCCCGACGCGGTGAAGACCAGGCGGCCCTCGGGCATGACCGTCCAGGACCTCGTGAGCCTCGGTCTAGGACCCGACCCGCGCGAGGAGCGGCTCGCGGAGGTCGAGCGGGTCGTCGCCGGCTGGGACGCGGCCTTCCTCCGGCAGGTGGACGCGGGTCGGCATTCCGTCGTGCTGGTTGAGCGGGGAAGGGGGCCAGTGCCGACGAGGCAGACCGTGTGGGCGCTCGCCTTCGCCGCCGAACGCGAGCGCGACGACTTCTACGAGTGGCTCTGCGTCCGGCTGGACCGGTGGCACGCGTGGAGCGAGCACGCGAGCAGCTACAACTCGCGCGAACTCACTCACAAGCTGCTCGTGGTGCTGGCGTCGTCGCTGCAGCCGTCGGGGATTGACCGACCGGCGATGGTCGAAGCGCTCGGTCGGGCGGCCCCGCCGTGATTGCAACGGCCTCACAGACGATCTGAGTCGAAGGGGGCAGCTCGGCGGCTGCGACTTGGATGGAGGTAACGAAATGCAGGACCGGTGCGCAGTCGCACCCCGACGGGCGTCGGTGAGATGTTTGTCGACGGACTGTCGCGCGGGTGCCGGTCACGCGACCGCTACCCTCGTGCGAAAGGACGACGTGCTCCAATGCGCAGACGCCAGCAGATTCAGGATCCGCCGGACTGCTGAGGCCCGGCAGAATCCGCTTGAGGCGATCGCTCGTGTCGATGCGTGAGAACGGACCTTGGAACGGGTTGAGACCTCTCGAGGTCGTTGAAGAGACCCTGTCCGGCAATCCGGATTGCGCCTCGGTGCCCATGATCGGGCGCCGGGTCTTCACGATCGACCAGGGCCCGAGCGGCGGTCCGGAGCTTCTCGCCTACGTGCACGTCGAGGACCTCGCGGATGCATATACGGCCACATCCGCAGCATCGGAGATCGACGCCACGCCGCCCTGCTGCTGCATTCGCCGCGCTTCGTCTCGGCCGCGACGCCGCTCCTGCTCCTGCGTCGGTTCGAGCACTGGATCGGGACGCTCATGGACTTCTCTCCACTGCTCGTCCGCGAGCGCGGTGAGACAATCAATGAGAGCGCAACGGTTGGCGGAGCTCTATCGCAGCTCGTCCTCATGATTCGACGGTTCTCGATCGAGAGATGGTGGCCGGACAATGAAGATGCTCGATCCTCATCCTATTCCGACTTGGCGATCTTCGACGTGTTCACCACCGGGAATCTGATCAGGTCGACCGAGGGTGTTAGGATCAGACCGCCTGCACGGCTGCGAGCAGTCGATGCGAGAGAAGGCGATATCGCTCCACGTCACCCGCAACCTCCTGGAGAACCGTCCGGCTGACCTGGAGCTTCGCGTGCCGCGACTTCGTCCAAGCCTTGCCGGAGCACGTCTGGCACCATGTCTTCAAGCGCGAGCTGAGTGAAACGACGCACAAGGCGTCGTCGGCTTCGTATCTCGCCAAGCTGCTCTCCGCCGAACGGAAGCGACGGCGTGCCACGCCGGAGCAGACCATGTAAACGGGTGAGCGCGTCGATGAGGCAGTGGGGCAGAACGGGCTGCAGGTGCCGCCGGGCACTATGCCCGCAATGCCGACGGACTGCATCTTCGTCGTGCGAGCGCTCGTCCCGCGGCGGTCTCCCGGTCTCGGCTCCGCGAGTGGAAACTACCTTCTGCTGGTCTGCCAAAGTGGAGCGGAGTCGATGACCTCGGACCTGTTCCGCGCCATCGCGCCCTCGCAGGTGGTCATGGCCAACGTTCCGCACGACCCTATGCCGTAGTAGCGCGGCGAAAGCCGACGCGATCGACACGGCGAGCCGACGGCAGGCGTTGCAGGGAGCTTTCCGCATCGCAGCGGGACGAAGGTTCGTCGAGCACCTGGGCAGAAGAAGATGCATGTCAAAGTCCTATGCGCGGGAAAGGTGCTTCCGTCGCAGGAGGGCCAATCCGTTGGGCACGCCGGTCCAAGCTCACCGACCGGATGATTGCAGCAGCCGCTCAGTTCGGCGTGGTCGAGCGAATGGGATCGCGCCTCTCGGAAGCTGGTGAGCCTGGCCGGCTCAGGGGGTAGCGTGCCGGCCTGAGCGCGAGCGGGGCGTCCCGAATTCGCGCAGCGGATGCGATCCGGATGGCAACGGAGGGGGGGGCGGCACACTTTAGGCCAGTCGGACCGAAGCCATGGAAGGCCGCTCTCGGACATCCAACCGTTCGGACTCGAGAGGGTCGAGGCCATTGAAGCAGGGCATCTGGCGTTGTGATCGCTAGGGAGGAAAATGAGTCCTTGAGGGAACCTTGATCCCTCAAATCTTTTCTCAAGGAGCTATCAATAAGGAGTGCTTGAGCCTACATTGGCCAAGCGGCTTCAGGGCGTATTCTCGGGGGTAGGAGAAGACATGACGGACATCTGGGGCTTCATGGACGCCGCCTCAAACCGGTTTGCCGAGGGCAGGGCAGAAGCCGTTCGCTCGGGGACGCTGACGGCGCTTGCCGACAGGATCGCCGAGGCGCTCGGCTCCGCCAGTCGGGCCGATGCCGAGGAGGCGCAGGCCCGCCTGGAGATGGTATTCGCGCGGATGCTGGGCGCGTCTCCCACGGCCACTCGCCGCGCGGTGAACGGCACCGCCGCGGCCGAGTCGCCGGAGGCGGCCGCCTTCGCGCTGGGTCAGATCGGGTTCGCGCACGCCGTCGCCGCACGCGTGGCGAGCAAGCGCGTCGAAGACGGCTTCGTCAGGTTCATCCGGTCCAAGACCGTCGAAGGCTACGTGCGTGCGCTGCTCGGCAAGGAGCTGCACAACCGTGCGCTGGCCGACGCTCTCGGCAAGGATGAAGCCGAGGTCAGCCGCGTGATCGGCCGCCTTCAGGCCAATGGCGTCTGCGACAGCCGCAAGGAAGGGAATCGCCGCATCAACTTCCTCACGCCCGCGGCAGAGGCCGTGGCGCGCGACATCGGCATGGGCGCGATCGGCACCGGCCGGTTCCATCGCACGCCGCCGCGCGAGGTGGTCCGGGTGATGGAGCAGAAGCGGGACGAGCTGCCGGCGCACCTTCGGCATTCGCTCGTTCTGGTCGCCGACGCCGACGCCCGCGAGGCGGCGTGATCGGAGGTGGCGAAGGCCTGATCGCCTCCTTGTATTCCTACAAGGGCGGCGTCGGCCGCACGATGGCCGTGGCCAACGTGGCGTTCCTGGCAGCCATGAACGGACTGGCGGTGCTCGCCATGGACTGGGACCTCGAGGCGCCGGGGCTGCCTACCTACTTTCGCGGACTGATGCGGAACGCGCTCAAGGACCGCAAGCCGGAAGGCCTGCTCGACGCGGCCTGGGAATGGAAGACCCGTGTGGCGTCGGCCGAGGAGCCGGACGAGCTCGAGTTCATGTTCGAGGAGTTCGAGTCCGGCGCGCCGTTCGAGCGGCGCGTCGAGGAGGTGTTCCGTGCCGAGCACGGCCCGGGCGGACTTGACCTGCTGACCGCGGGTTCGCCCGAGATCGGACCGGAGAAGCTCCGCTACGAGGAGGCTCTCGCGCACCTGTCGTGGAACAGCTTCATCGACGAGGAACTCGGCGGAGCGATGATCGAGTCACTCCGCCGCTGGGCAAAGCGCAAATACGATCTGGTGCTCATCGACAGCAGGACCGGGTTCGCCGACGTCGCTGGCGTCTGCACCATGCAGCTCCCAGACGTGGTCGCGCTGTGCTTCGTGCTCAACCGCCAGAACATCGAAGGAGTGTCCCGCGTCGCCGCCGCCATCAAGGCGCAGCGCGGCAGCGAGATACAGGTCCGCGCGGTGCCGATGCGCTTGTCGCGAGTGGGCACCGCAGAGGAGGAAGGAGCGCGCGCGAGGGCGATGCGCGAACTCGAACGGGTGGGCAGGCTGAATCACGACGATGTCGAACGTGACATGCGAACGCTCGCGATCATGGCCGAGCCGAACGTCCCGTTCGTCGAGTCGCTCGCTCCGTTCAACGCCCGCGATCCCCGGCACGACACCCTGACCGCCGACTACGCGCGGCTGACCAAGGAACTGCTCGGGCGAGAGATCGCCGTGCCGATCATCGACGAGGCCTGGCGGGCGAACGTCAACAGCTGGCTCAAGCCCACGCTTTCAACCAATCAATACGTCAGCGCGCTCGTGTCCGAAGAGCCGGTCGACGCCATGCAGCAGCTCACCGCCCTGACCAACAGCGCCGTCGCCCTGCTGATGGCGGACGAGGAGATCTCCACGGCCTACGCCCGCGCCCTGGTGGACGCCATGCTGGCGATCCAGCAACGAGGTGAACTGGTGGGCTACGAACCGGTGCTCGCCGACGCACTGGAAGCCGCAGCCGAACTCGCTCGCGGCATGCACGGGAAGGAGCCCGACGCATGGCGACCGGTCCTCGCCGACCTGCTCGAACGCGCCATGGACATCGGTGCCGACTACGTCGGCCCGGAAGGGGAGATCATCCAGCTCGAGGAGATCGACGAACTCCTCGCGGCCGAGCCGGTGAGCCCGGGCAACCTGCTCAGACGCGCGCGCATCCGTAAAAGGATAGCTCGTCTGTTCGGCGACGCAGATCAGGCAATGCAGCAGCTCGCCGTCGTCGGCGAGGTTCTCGAGCTGATCAGGCCAGGCAGGAAGACAGCGCCGCCGGAACTGCTCGACGACTTCTCGATCGTGGAGGCGGATGCCCTGCTGATCAAGGGCGACGCCCTGCTTGAGGATCAACCGGACGAGGCAAGGAGCAGCTTCGCCCGGGCGCTGCGCCTCGTCGAGCCGCTGGTCACCGAACCATCGCAAGCCGAGCCGGCACGTCTCAGCGGAGAACTCAACTACCGCCTCATGAACATCGAGCAGAAGGGCGACGAAGCCGCCCGCAAGTCGGCGGCGAAACGGGCGATCGCTGCCGCGGCTCAGATCGGGTTCACCGGACTGCCGTTCTACGCGCGACTTCCCGACATGGTCTCCGCCGTGATCGGCGCGCCCGAACCGCGCAAGAGCGCCGGCGAGATGCTGAGGTTCGTCTTCGGAAGCAACTTCCGAAGCTCCCAAGTCGCTACCTACTTCAGCAGGGCCCCCCGAAGCGCACTGCGTCTGGTCGACGCGATCACCGACCTCATACTGGCGGCAGCTCCGCTCAACGAAGCGGAAGCCGCAGCGGCCGACCAAGCGGCTGAAATGGTCGAGGTGCTGGTCTCCCAGGTCTCCTCCAGGAGGCTGAGCTTCGGCGGACGGGCCGCACGCATGGCGACGCGAACCGAGGCCGCAGCGTCGATGGGCGCGGCGGCCGAGCGTCTCGCCCATGCGCTGGAGGAGGTCAGCGCAGAGCCGGCGCGTATCGCGAGCATGCGTCAGACCGCGGAAGCAGTGGTCCATGGCGGCCCGCGCCTCGACGACGGCAGCCCGCGATGACCATCGATCTGCCGTCCAAGGCCACACTCGCGTCCTGGCGAAGCGGCTGTCGGGATCCGGGCGACGTCTTCCTGCACCTCTGGCGATCTGCCAACAAGTGGGGACCGGCCAACCGCGACATCATGCCGCCGCCCCCCGACGACTTCATCGAGGCGATGCGCAAGGCAGTCGCGCGGGACGACGGAGCGGTCGCCGTCACCGAGGTGCTGGACCTGCTCACGACCATCCATCCCGGACGCGGCGCCTACGAAGCACGTTCGAGCTTCGGAGGCGCAGCGCTTCGCGCGATGGCCCTGATCGACGACGCATTCAGGATCACGCACCCGCGCACTCGGACCGTCGCGCCTAGCGTCGGGACAGCCCGAATCCCGCTCTGGCTGAAGGTCGCCGAGGCGCGTCGCTTGGAGGACGGCGAGTTCGGCCGTCACGAAACGCTGCGGCTGGTGCCGAACGGTCCCTTCATGCGGCACGGACGCCATCGAACCGCCTCGTCGGGCAACTCGCTTCGGGATGAATTCAGCTGTCTCACCTGCGCCCCGCTGTCCGGGGAGCAGGAGGGAACGCGTGTAGAGATCGACGTCGAAGTTGTGGGGACCGACGTCGCCACCGGTGTGCCGGCCTCGAGGTCAATCGGTCGCGAAACCCTATGCTTCATCCCCTTGGCCGAAGACGCCGAGGATCTCACCTTCAGATCGAGCAAGAAGGGACGGTCGACGCTGCTCGACGTGACGCCGAGCCGGAATCTGAGCGGACGGCTCCACGAGGCCGCACGCCTCAACGGCGATGCAGACCTGGCAATCGCGCCCGAGCTCACGCTGTCGCATGGAGACGAGCAGGCGTTCAGCGATCTATGCACGACCGACGCCGCCTCGCTGCCGCGCATCATGCTGGCGGGGACAGGACTGACCGACGAGGTCGGACCGTGCGGACGTCCTTGGAACGAAGGTCGCGTCTTCAACAAGGTCGGACGACTTCTTTGGCGACAGCGCAAGGTCTGGCCATACGGCATGGGACGCTCCGCCGCCGACGCCTACAGGGTCGACGATCCGGGACCAGACGCCCTTCTGATGGAAAACGTCGCAGCCGGCGACATGATCAAGGTGGTCGATCTGGACGGCTTCGGACGCTGCGTGATCCTGATCTGTCAGGATCTGGAGGCGCGGACCATCGTCGAAGACGTGATCACCCACTATCAACCCGACTGGGTGCTTACGCCCATTCTGGACATAGGCGTGGGCGTGGGCCGCTGGGTGCATCAGCGCGCCTTCGCGCTCAGCAAGCTCTCGCAGGCCAGACTGGTCGTCGGCAGCAGCCTGACCCTATGCGTCATCAAGGATCCCGTCGACGGCACGGCCACGCCGATCGGACTCGCCGTCGGTCCGCTTTCCGTTCCCCCGGCCGAAGCGACGTCCGAGAACCCCGAACAGGCGCGAGCGTTCGCCGTGGTGAGAGCAGATGGCACATCGCCTAAAACGGCCAAGCTCCGCTGGAACTACGAGGAGCCCGTGTGGTCCAAGACCACGATGGTCTCCGAGCGTGACCTTAAAAAGCGCTGAGGTCGCGATCCCGCTTCTCGCGTCCGAGAAACGTCCGGACCTTCTCGCACAGAACAGCCGAAGGCTCGGTGGTCCGCGACGGATGCCTTACAGAGCTCGTCCACTTCACGCACTCGCTGGGCAAGCGGTCCAGCTGACCGACGTTCAAAGCTCGACGACGTTGAAAGCTCTACCCCGCCGCCGCGGCAGAACGCCACGCAGGCTTCAACTACGCCTGCCTCAAGGTCGCTGCTCTCGACTGACCCGTGACGGCCTAACATCCGGGCCGACGCGAGATCAGCTCGGTGGCCGCCGATAGCAGGACCTCAGCAATCGTGCATTTCTTTCCCTGCCAAGATCAGGTCCGCAATGGCGGTCGGCCGGCGTCAGTCGCACTCGGTGACCGATGCGATTGCCGGCACTCCGGTCGTCGCGATCTATCCGAGATCCCGGTCTACCATTCCGCGCTCCGCACCGGGCACGTCCGACTCGCTATTCGACAAGTCTCCTGGTCCCAAGCGCCCGGACAGCTCGGCACCACCGCGACAGTCCATCACCCACAAACCTACGCTCGCGACCGATGGCCATGCACACGCGGTCGATATGGAGTGAGTTGCGCGTCCTTGTGCCGCCGGACGTCGCATGAACGATGCTGTCGGCTGATCCTTCAGGATCGCAGGCGCACAAGCCGGGACAAAGCGGTGATCGTCGCTTGCCCGGGCGCTAGATCAGTCAGCTTTGGCGTCCGCCTTCTTCTCATTGTCCGCCACCTCCTTCTCGCGCTTCTCGTGCAGCTGCCGAGCTTCCACCCAGAACTCGTAAGCCGCATCCTCCAGAAACGGCTGAAGGCTCAGTTCATCGCCGCGCGTCCAGAGGAACCGTGGATCAACAAGCTCGAACACGGTCCTAAGCCTTGCCCACTGCAGACTCTTCGTGGACGTCGGCATGGCCCCCAGATGAGCGAGCGCGGCGTCCTCCATGCGCCTCGCGCGCAGTGATCCGAGAACCGCCTTCCTGACGGTCACGTCCGCATCCCCGATCAGGTCGCGTAGCCACGGCAGAGACATGCTCGGCGGCATCCAGCCACTGAGCTCGGCCGCCGTGCGGCGCTCGGAAGTGCTCGTCGATGCGGCCAACCTGGCGAGCGATGCCTCGATCACCGCGGCGGGGACATGTGCCCTGACGTTCCGTCCGACCTCGTTCCTCAACGAAGGCGGCAACGAGCGGTAGCGCGAGAGCAGGTCCTCGTAAGCTCTGCCCTTGTCGATCCTGAACATCAGGCGCACCGCTTCCGGGGATCGGTGACGAACCAGCAGTCTGGTTGCCGCGAAGAACGCCTCCTCAGGATCTATCTCGAGGAGGAAGAGGATGCCGCCGACCGGGCCGGCGTCCAGGATCTCAGGTCCTCGATAGGCGGCGTTCACGAGCATCTCCCGGGCACGCTCGTCGCCAGCACGTGCAAGAGTTCCGAGATCATGCGAGTCGAGGAGGCGGTGTCCGCGCTCGCTAAGCCGCCGAACAAAACCAAGAACCGCCTCGCGGCTGTCCTCGTGCGACCGCAAGGCGTGCAGGGTCGGCAAGCGCGCCGTCGAAATGCTCGTCGTGTCGGAGCCGTCCAACCACGACCGAACCAACTCGCGGGCAGGTTCATCCCCGAACTCCGCGAGGTAGGACGTAAGGAACCACGCCTGATCATCATGATGTCCGACCAGCATCGCGCGGATCACCGGCAGCATGGACGCATCGTAGAATCCGAGCGCCTTCATCGTGCCGACGACCGATCGCCTCGTCTTGGCGGGGGTCTGGTCGTCGAGGAAGGGCTCCAAAAGCGGCAGAGCGTCTTCCGGTTCCCGCAGGAAGCCAGCCAGCGCGACAGCAGCGTCCAAGTCGGCCGGGTCACCCGACGAAAGAAGGTCGACGACCCGCTGTCGCAGGCCGGACAAGTCGCGACCTTCAGAGCTCCGCATCTCGGCAGGCGAGACATAGACCGGCGAACCCAGCCGCAGCATGCGTTCGAGCGATGCGTCGCATGCATGAATGGCGAGCGCCTGCATCCGGATGACCTGACGATAGCCGTCCGATCCGTCGTCACTCGTCGCATTGATCAGCGCCGTCCGAACTCCGCCGTTCTCCGTCCAGTGAGCGGCGTTGTAGCCGTCCTCGCGGCCGAACCCGTCTCCTCGCTCCAGTTCGGCCACCACGAGCTCGGCGAACCCCGAGCCGTCCACCATCGCGAGGACCCGCTCGCACTCGTTGCCCTCAAGATCTCGTAGTCGCGTCGTGCGGCCGCGGCGCTCGATCGCGTAGCGCGTGAGCTCACGCTCGAAGGACGAATCGGCGCGGCGACGCAGCTGTTCGAACTGCCAGGGTTCGGGGAGCAAGCCCAGGAACCTTATCGCCCTCACGGGAGAGTCGGGTCTTCGATCTTCAGGCAACCTCGAGCGGTTGGCATTGCGGACGCGCACCAGACAGTCATCGATCACGATCTCAAGCGTCGCTGGGTCGACCAGCTCGGGATGATTGAAGTAGTAGAGCATCAGCTCGTTGCCGGGGCTGCGCGTCCGCGCGGCGACCTCCCGCAGAACCGTGGAAAGGCGATCCGCATCGTATCGATGCAGTTCGGGTAGCCACCAATCGGACGCGCTCCAGCCATAGTCATCGGCGCTGGTCCGGATCTGCTCGAACGCGGCCTCGGGGTCGATGCGTGCCCGGACCCTGAGTATCCGCGAGGGCATCCAATCGTCACGCGCCGATGGCACGGCATCCAGGTATTCCCGTCTGTCGACCGCATCGAAGTGCTCAAGCGCCGCGATGAGGGCCTTGCTGTCGCGGGGTAGGACGGAGACGACCTGGTCCTGCTGTCGTGCCCAAATTGGCTTCGCCTCGACGCCGGTCAGATAGGCGTCGTCGACGAGGCACCAGACCAGCTGGTCCAGCGCTTGAACGCGGGACTCGACTGCCAATCGCGCCTCCAGCCACGCCGGAGATGCACCGACCGCCCGCTTAAGCGCCTCCATGCTCAGGCTATACCGGGAGAGGCCGGTGCTTCGTTCATCGACCTCCGTCGACAGGTCCAGATCCGCCGCCCGCCGGAGATGGATGTCGAACAGGCGGTCGAGAACCCTCGGCAGTGGAACGCGTCGCGCGACCCTGAGCGCGATCCTGGTCTCCCGATCCCCAGCCATGTCCAGCAACCTCGCGACCAGGCCTGAAACCTCGTCGGGCGCACCGGCGCCCGCCGCCACGATCGCGGCCGGCAGGTGGTCCGCGATGCCGACGTCCTGCTCGTCCGAGCACGTTCTGAGCGCCAGACGCTCAAGCGAGGGCAGCAGCATCGGGCCGACGGTCCCGAGCTGGCGCCATCGACCGTCGCTACGCCATTCGTGTGGTGCCTGAGCGACGTAGGCATCGATGAGGTCGGCTACGAACGCGGCGTCGACCACCCGCAGCAGGAGCCAGACGACATCGTGAAAGACGTAGCCCAGCCGTCGACCAAGCCCCGCTCCCGCAGCGTCGACCAGATCGTCCAGGCTCTGGACGACCTGATTCAGCGACGCCGCATCCAGCGCTCCCGAGGCCACCCTCTCGGACAGGTGCTCGGACACGGCCCAGTTCAACATGCGATCGGTGGAGAAGGCGATCCGATCTCGCGCCGGCCGGCGTAGGAGGCCGACCATCTCGAGGCGGCGGATCGCGGCCTCATCCAAGCCCTCCATCTCCAGGTCAGACCACGTCCACGGGTATCTGGCGTGGTCCTTAAGGAGGGTGCCCGCCAAGTTGGCCAGCCGGTGACGATCGTAGGGGTGGTCGTATTGCTCACGAGCGTCCGCCGTCGCCTCGTCCCAGTAGCTCTTGAAGAGCTCGTATTCAGTCGCATCGAGCCATTCACCTCGCGAGGGCAGCCCCACGTAGACGCGCGCATGGACCGGCTTGCGCAGCAGCTCGAAGACGTCGTCCGGCATCATCTCGAGCGAATCGTGCCGGTCGTGGTGCCGCAGGTAGCGGCGCAGCTCCGCGCTGGTGAAGTCCGCGACCTGGGTGATGTGGGCATCAGGGCACCAGCGGACGATCTCCATCGTCACCCTGGGTTGGCACGACAGGACGACCTTCACCCCCAGCCGTCGCCAGTCGGTCTCCGCCACCCGGCGGGCCACAAGCCTGTCCTGAACGTCGTCGACGTAGAGAGTCAGCCAATGTCCGCCCTCCGGCGCCAAGAAGCGTCCCAATCGTCGCGACAAGACCTCCAACGACGCCTCGCTCTCGTAAGCTGGAAGCCAGAGCCTGGAGTTGATCGCGTCGAAGATCGCCTCGAGCGATCCCGGCGAACCCACCACGACGACCGCACCGTTCCGAGCCTCGCTGAGCGCCGACTGACAAAGCGACCACGTCTTGCCTTGCCCGGACTCGCCGGAAAGCACCGTGAACCACGACGCGGCGGCGATCGGGTGCAGACGGGCCTGAGCCTGCGCCTCATAGCCCAGCGCGCGGCAGTCGCGCGCCGACGCGGCTGCGGAAAGCTCGATCGCGGTTCCCGCGTGCCGCAGCCTCCTCATCGCATCGGGGCCGACGAGACGCAGCAGTTCAGCAGCGCCCAGCGATTCACCGGCGCTCGCCGCCTGGAAGAGGCGGCCCATCAACGCATGCCGCTTCTCTTCGACGTCCTCTCCCGCATCGAGCAACGGGGTGAGCCGCTCCTCGATCGCGCGGGCGGCGTTATATACGTCGATCGACACAAGAGAGAGATTGTCGAGGACGTGGCGAAGCCTCGCGTCCGACGGCTCGCAACCCGCGCGATCGGCGATCCGAGCGGCGAAGTCCTCGGAGGACAATAGTGCCTTCCCCCAGGCGAACGACTTGCCGGAATCTCGGTCGGCGCGCCCCGCCAAGTAGGCCTGGAAGTCGGCGAGGCCACGCAGATGGTTGCTTGCAAAGCGGAAGCGCTGAGGCTCGTCGGGCCTGGCGCCTCTGATCAGATCAGGGAGAACCTCGCCCGCCAGCGTCCCCGTCGTCCAGCGCCGATGGAGAGCTCGCAACTTCACCTGTTCGATGGTCGACACGCCCCCTTCGTCGATGCGCAGGTCGCCGCTGTCGTCCGGTTCGAGCGTGATCGTCATCGCCGACGCTTCGCCGTCCTCGAACGCGAACGATGCGCTAAGCGCCATGCCGAGCTGCAGGCTGCGAAGCATCTGGAACACGAATCCGCACAAGGCGACCTGCCCGCCCGTCGGGCTGCGCCGCCGCTCCGCTTGAACCTTGTTCGCGATGACGATCCCCGTGTGGCTGGTTTAGCGGGCCACTCCGCCGCCGAACATTAGCAGCCGTTCTCAAATCGAAGGAGTTTGCGTTCGTGTCGAGAGCATCTGCAAACAGGACGCGAGGCTGTCCCGGCGGACAGGTTTTTTCCCATCCATTTCGGTTGCAGTTCGCTCGGCTCTCGTGAGGGTTGACCCTTTCGCCGACTAGAGCGGGTCGCGCCAACGTGAGGTGGAAGCAAGATTTCGCTTCGACAGCTCGGACTTGGCGAGAGAATGTAACGTCCGGCGCTTACCCCAGGTGTCCGTCGACCTAACCACGCCGCGTCAAGTGGAGTGGGTTCGGTCAGAATCATGCCCTGTCCATTGCGCAAGCCGCGCCTGGCGGCGATGTCGGATCGCGGAAACTAGGAACCCGGCATGACGATCGAAGTCACCATGTATGATGTCGGCCTCGGCAGTGCGGTGCTGCTAACGTTCAAAGACGGAGATCACACCGTCCGCGTGCTCGCGGACGGCGGCGATGCCAGAGCGGGCATCCGGGTCGAGGAATCGCTGAAGAAGCTACTCACGCACGGGACCGGCAAGAGAGCTCCCCTCGATCTGGTGATCGGCACCCACTACGACGCGGACCACCTCGACGGTCTGACCCACATCATCAAGTCGGGTAGGGTCGACATACGTCAGCTCTGGCTTCCGCCGATCGCCGACGACGAATCGGGGCGCGACTACGGTCGGTTGGCCCAGGACGAGAGCCTGCTGGTCAACAGGTTCCGGAGCGAGGACGGCAGCGCCGCCTTCGAAACATACGTCCGCGGGAAGGACGAACGCCGCCGGACCCTGTCGGATCTGGACCGGATGCTCGCCTGGGTCGGCGAGAACGACGACCGGTCCGATCAGCCCAAGCCGTCGAGCCACAATCCGAGCGAGCGCACCCTCGAGGATTGGCGCCGGGTCTTCGGTGAAGAACTCGAAGCCGCCTACAAGATCGTAGGCACACGCGGCTGCGAGCATGTTCCAGACGCGGATCTCGTCCGATTGTCCGCGTCGTCATACGACATCATCGACGACCTCGCGATCATGTCGAGGCCGAATCCCGCCGCTATCGGATCGCTGATCAGGGAAACGAAGAGGCGCGGGATCCTTGAAGGTGGGCACTCCTTGATGGCCGCACGGGCGCAGTTGGCGCACATGCGGGTGACGAACGCCAAGAACGCCATCAACGCAGTCGCGCTCAAGGCTCTGCTCAACGAGATCCCGACGACGAGCTCGATCATCGTCGAAAGCCACCGATGCAGCGACCATCGACCAAAGAGGTTCAGGTGGACCGCCGGGCTGTTCGTGCGAAGCGCGGAAGCCGGCGGCGTGACCGCCACCTTGTTGTCACCGACCGATCGTCTCGTCGCCGATCGGCGCGACCGGCTCCCCTCCGACGTCATCGGCTTCGGTGCCAAGCGTTGGGACCGGTTGGAGGGTTTGTCGCACAGCAATCAGCTCAGCTATGTCATCCGTTTCGACGCAGAAGGACAGGGCGTGCTCATAACCGGCGACTCGGGCTTCGACGGCTTCGCACGTGGGCGCGACAGGGCATCCGAATACGAATCCGGCCTTACGGACCATCTCAAGGGATTGTCGGTCATCCAAGCGCCGCATCACGGCGGGATCAGCCGACACTTCTACCGCGCGATCAACAGCGCCGGCTTCGCGAAAGAGACCGCACCATGCTTCCTTCTCCTCTCGCACGAGAGGCATAGCGCCCATCGGCCGGCGACGGCGCTGCCGGACTATCTTTCCACCCTTCCCGCCGGGCACGGACTCAAACTCCTCTTCACGAGCGAGCCGGCGGCCGAACAGGTGGCCGGCTGCCATGAACGCTTCGCATCGGTGACCAAGACCGACCGGGAGCCGCACGGCGAAATCGTATTGAAGTGCGACAAGAGCTGGTCGGTCATCCGGCACACCGTTAGTCCTCCGTCCACATGATGATTGACCCTCGGCGCTGGCCCGAGCGGCTCCAGCGGATCCCGGCTTCGCCGAAAAGGGTAGTGAAGCAAAAGGTCGTTGATCGGGTGGAGCCGGAAAGCGCTCGCAGTCAGTTCGCGGAGCCGGTCAGCAGATCGATCCGGTCCATCCGTCGAGCTTGCCACTGCCGCTCGCTCCAGAGCCACAGGCGGCTCGAGCTGACCACGATCCTCACCACTCCGCCCTCGACGGCGTCCAAATGCACGGCGAGGCCGAATGGGAGCGCCAGGCGGGCGGGCGGCTCCACCGCAAGGCGCATGTAACGATCCATCGCGGCGATCGCCAAGTCGTCACGGTCGTCCGGAGCCGCTGCCTCCAGTCGCTGCGCCACGTCTCCGACCGCGCGGGAGCCGCTCGTCGTCCAAGCGGAGAGCTCCGATCTTCCCTGCGGGTCCAACGTGGCGAGCAGTCCCTCGTCGGTCGCCTTCCCGAACCAGGACAGACGGGCGCGAACAGCGGCCGGCAGGGTCACCCGCTCCTTCGAGCTGACTGCGACCGCCTCGGTCCACGCGCCCTCGATCATGGTGCCGAACGGGTTCCAGCTTGGTGGTCGACCTCGCGCCATGGGGCGATTTGGGATCAATGGAGAGGAACCGTCAACAGACATTCCACAGGTCGACCAACAACGGCGATCAGCTTTTCAGCCGCTGCGCGTTGCGGGAGGGGACGGTCCATGGCAGAATCGGGAACGTGATGGAAACAAGTCTATGAACGAGATGTCGCCTCCGCAGCGACACGTCGCCGAACCGCCGCCGACCGTGGCGGATCTCGGCGGCTACGTCTGCTGGTCGCGGATGCAGGCGGAGGCCGGGCAGGGACTAGAGACGATCATCGCCCGGAAGGAGCTGGAACGCCGTGCAGGTAACGGTCTTTTCCTGTGGGGCGTCGGCAATCCGCCTTCGACGGCGATCAGCGCGCTGGCGCGGATCGGCTGCCGCGTGCCCGTCGTCTTCTCCGTCATGAAGAGCAGGCCCAAGCCGATCGACGTCGCTCCGTCGCGGATCTTCGCATGGCGCCGCTACTTCGATCCGTCGGCGAACGAGCGTCCTCTTCCCGCCAGTGCGGTGGTGACCAGTCGCGCGGACTCCGCCGGTGGCGCGAAACGCGCCCACTACGCGCTGATGTGCCACTCGCGAGCGCCGCTGACGCTGAGCAGAGGCACGCCGTTCGACGTCTCGGCCTACCGCAATGCCGGCGGAACGGGAGCGCCAGTCGGCGCCTCGCAGGTGACCGCTCTGCTCAAGCAGGTCGCCGAACCCGGGAAGACCTCCGACTACGAGGTCAATCTCGTCGCCTGGCTCGCCGGCGGATACTGGGTGCGGCTGTCCGATCCGGTGGAGGTCGATCCCGCAGGGGCCACCCGGCTGGATCGCGCGGCCGAGCTCGAGCCTCGCGACTGGCTGGAGCTCGCCGCCGAGCTGCGCGCGAGCCCGCAAGCCACCGCGCGGCTGAGCGGCGAGCTCCTCCTGTTCTGATCGGACTGTCGCTTGGGAGTCGGCACGTGCTATGCGCGAACATGCCGGCCGTCGCCGGACCGGAGCAGGGGTGACCACCGACAGCAACGATCTCAGACGCGAGCTGCGTCGCGCCGGACTAAGCGAAAAGGCTATCGACGCCGCATGGCCGACGTGGTGGAGCGAGGAGCTCGCGGACGATCCCTCGGGACGCGCCGAACTGCGCTTCGCGCTCGCCCGTCGACTCGGCCTCTCGCCGAAATCCCTGCTCGGCGAGCGGGTCCGCTTCGTCTGGAACGACGAGGCTCGCTTCAAGCATCTCTCGGCCGAGGACGTCACCCACCGCGCGGCCCTCGCATCCTTCGGAATGACCGTCGGAGGCTCGCTGCTTCGCGCCACTCCCGAGGTCGCCGGCATCGTAGGCGTGACGGCGGCGGACCTGCGTGCCGCGATCCTACGCGACCGCGCCTTCGTCGACCTTCAGGGATTGGTCTTCGTCTGCTGGGCCGTGGGATTGCCGCTCGTCCATCTCCGGGTCTTCCCGCTAGACGCGAAGGCGATGCATGCGATGGTGGTCGGCGTCGACGGGCGGCAAGCGATCCTACTCGGCCGCGACGCCCCTTACCCCGCGCAGACCGCCTTCACGCTCGCCCACGAGCTGGGGCACGTGGCTCTCGGTCACCTCGAAGGCGCGCCCGCCCTCGTCGACATGGACGATCCCGCGAAAGCAGGCGATAAGGACGAGGAGGAGACTGCGGCGGACCGCTTCGCCCTCGAGCTGCTTACCGGGACGCCCACGCCCACGATCGATACGGACGGGGCGAGCTACAACGCACCCGGGCTCGCCAGAGCGGTCGAACAGGCAGCACCCCGCTACCGGATCGAGCCGGGAACGCTCGCTCTCTGCCTCGCCTACCAGACGGGCCAGTGGGGGCGCGCCATGTCCGCCCTCGAGTTCATTTACGGCGCACCGCGTCGGGTCTGGCGGGACGTGAACACGCTCGCAGCCTCGCAGCTCCGATGGGAATGGATAGGAGACGACGCCGCCGAATGGATCCGGACCGTGACCGACATCCGTGACTGACCTCGCTCTCATCGACAACGACGTCATCCTCAAGCTCTGCTGCTACGGCCATCACGGGAGCTTCGGCGTGGCGCTCGGCGAGTTGCGACCGGCGATGCTGAGCGTCGGACGCTATGCTCTGCGCGACCGCGTGAGGCGTTCGAAGCGCATCATCGATCGAGAGCGGGTCGCCCGCGCGCTCGAGGAGACCTTCGGCGCGATCGCGCTCGCCGAGCCCGATCAGGAGGAAGTGGCCCTCGCCGCGGACATGGAGGAGGAAGCGACCCGTCGCTCTCTCGCGTTCGACGCCGGGGAAAGCCAACTCATCGCGATCATGCTGCGCCGAGCCTCTCGTCTGCTGCTGACCGGGGACAAGCGGGCGGTCTCGGCGATCCATGCTCTGGAGATCGAGGGCGCGGACGGTCGCGTGGCGTGTCTGGAGCAGCTCATGGCCACCCTGCTGAGCCTCTTCGGCATCGAGGCGCTCCGACCTGCCGTATGCGCCGAACCGCAGGCCGATCGCGCGGTCACCGCCTGCTTCAGCTGCGCCGCCGCGCACGTAGACGAGGCAGGCGTCCGAAGCGGGCTCGCCAGCTACGTGGCACACCTGCGTGCGGCCTCCGGCTCCAAACTCGTGCCCGGAGACGACCTGTCCGCAGCCGCGGCATGATCCTGCATCGACGCCGACGCGCCCGCGTCAGCGATAGTTGCGCAGGAACACCGCGTAGGGCTTCTCGAGGTCGGCGACCAGGTTGATCGGCCTGACCTTCTGCTCCTCGTTCGAGCGTTCCGGCTCCTCCAGCACCTCGAGGCAGGCCTTGTCGACCCGTCCGGCGATGTAGCGGCTTCCGAGCCGCCCCTTGCTGTTGCCCACCGCCACCCGGGTCCTCGCCAGCGGCAATTCGAACTGCGCCTGCCGAAGCTTCCTGATCACGAGGGCGAAGCGGGAACCGCGCACTTCGATCTCCTTCGGGATCTCCTTCCATTCGCGGCCGTCCACCGAATACTCCGCGGCGCAGAGGGGTTCGGCGAAGTGCTTCGAGTCCATCTCCTCCATGACGAGATGGATGGGTTCGTTGCGCCTGGCGAAATCCTCCGCGAAGGGCTGCACCATCGAGCTCGGGTGACAGGTGTTACCGCCGTAGCCCCACATGCCGATGCCGGTCGCCTCGATCTCGCGGGTCTTGCGCGCGATGATGTCGGCAAGGCTCTCCTGCGCGTGCGTGCCGACCTTCATGAACAGCACGCCCGCGCCCGGGTGGATGATCTCGCTCACTCGCCGCTCTCCTCCGGAAGGAACTCCAGCCTGTACTCCCCCTCAGGCGCCTTGCCATAGTCAGGCTTCTTCAGCTCGTGGACGTAGCGGACCTTCGGCTCCTTCGAGCCTCCGTAGAAGTTGCGGAGGCTGGCGGGATCGGTCAACGATACGCTTGGCGCGCGCCTGTTGGCGTTCTCCGGTAACGAACTCATGAAGAGGTTGCACGACTTCAGGTCCGGAGCGTCGTCCAGGTGATAGGCATGCAGCTTCCGGTTCATGCGGGAAACGTAGAACCCGCGCTCGGACGCGTAGGCCTGAACCTTCGCGAGCACCTGCTTCGGCCACGGAAGCTCGTCGTCGTCCGCGATCACGATGCAGCCTTCGCCTTCATACCCCACCGCCTCGATGCCGCGCTGCACGAAGGCGTTGACGCTCGCCCCCTCGTTGGACGCGCCCCAGGGTGGATTCGTGTAGAAGCAGTCGAACTTGGCGCGGTCCGGGAACGGATCCAGGACGTTGTAGAGCTCGGCGTCGAGATACTCGAGACGCTCCTTGTCCGCGAAACGCCTGACCGCCTGCACGGTGCGCTCGTCGAAGTCGAAGACGGTGATCCTGCTCGGTCCGAAGTTCAGAACGTCGCGCTTCCTCAGGTAGGCGACGGCGACGGATATCGCATCACCGTCGCCGATGAACGCCAGGCGCTTGTCGGCCGCCCACGAGGCGATCGCCTCGCTCTGCATGACCATGTCGCCGGTCTTCATGTGGATCTGGTCGAACTCGCGGAGCGGCCTCGGCCTGTTCTCCACGACGTCGGAAACGGCGTTGACGGCAGTCCTCATGTCCACTTCGATCACGCGGATTCTCCTGTCTCTGTCGGGTTCAGCGCGTCAGACGCTCGCTCAGCTCCGGACCAGGCTCTCCTGGTCGCGATCGGTGTCGAAGAGATACACGGGGCAGCCGGCCACGATCCCGTAGGTCGCAGCCACCGACGCTTGCAGCATGGTGTGCATGCGGGCGGTCTCGACGTCGACCATGGGTCGGCCACGCGGATCGGCGGCGATCCGCGCGACCGCGACCTCGGGGGCGGTGTAGAAGCACCAGATCTCGTCAGGCGCGAGCAGGCGGAAACGGTCGTGGGAGAAGGCCGTGATCCGGAAGCCGTGATGCTCGCGCGTCACCGGATGGCTGTCGATCACGACGTGCCCTCGTCCGCGACGCTCGCCGACGAACTCCAGCAACGCGTCGTCCACCCGGTCGACCGCCGCGGCGACGGCCAGACGCGAGGACTTCTCGCGCAGCTCGTCCTGGTCGGCGATGTCCACTCCCGTCTTCCGGAGATGCTCGACGAGGCGCGCCCCATACTCCCAGACCTCGACGGCCTCGACGCGCTCCAGCAGCAGCTTGGTCGTCGTGCTCTTGCCCGACGCCGGCGCGCCGGTCACGTAGATCACCTTGCTCATCGACCCTCCCCAACGAACGGTCGCATCGTCGCCGTCGGGACTGGGAGATCAAGAGACCAATCGCCGTCGATCCGAACGCATCTCCTGGTGAGCCCCTCCCGTGAGCGCGTCCAGCTTCCAGGCGCGTCGCCAGTCGGCGACCCATTCTCCGAACAGCTCGACACGGCGGTTCAGCTTCGAGCTTCGAGCTTCGATCCTCGACGCGCCGACGTGAGCGGACGAAAGCGGCCGTTCCGCTTTTCCTGCGGCAAAACGTAGCGGAAACGCCGTCCGCATCGTTGAGACCCCCAATGCGGCGATGTCGCTTTCCCACGGTCTACGGGGTTCCAGGCAGATGGGGCGGGAGGAGCCCGTCGCGGTCCCCCCGGCCGAACTCGGCGCCACCGTGCATCTGCTTGCGAACAAGCACCAGAATGAACCATGACTGCCGCATGGGAGAAATCGTGCGACACCCGGAAGACGAACCGAGCCGAGCGAACTCTCCCGATCCGTCGCAGCTTACCGACCGACAGCGCGACTGCCTCCAACTGGTCGGGCGCGGCATGTCGTCGAAGGAGATCGCCGGCGAACTCGGCATCTCCCACCACACCGTAGACCTGCACCTCAAGCGCGCGATCCGCATCCTTGGGGCGACAAGCAGACGCGACGCCGCCCGCCGCGCGTCCGAGCTGCCGGTCGCGAGTAACCAGCATTTGGCTACCCAAGCGGGCGCGGTTGTCGGGCCTGCCGAAATCATGGCTTCTCCCGTCAGCGCCGCGGAACCAGGCCACTCGGCCCTTCGAGTGCCCTTCCTGCGGCAAGGGAGGCAGCGGAATGACCTGAGCCCAGCAAGCCGCATCGGTTGGATCGCCGTCCTAGCGATGGCGATGCTGATCGCGGCGGCCAACTTCCTGAACGGCCTCGGCGCACTCTACAAGCTCGCCGACTGATCCCAACCGACCCGTCAATTATGACGCGGCCGCATCGCGGGCCGCGAAGGAGAAGTCGTATGCCCTCGCCCAAGACGATCGCAGCCGTCCGCATCGCCCGGTCCCTGAAGCCCGCCGAGATCGCGGTGAACCAGGCCGCACTCCAGGTGCTCGCCATGGGAACGGCCGTGCTGACGGCACGCGCAGACGGAACGTTCCATCCTCTCGAGTGCCAGACCGGGGTCGACCACGTCGGGGAAGCGACCATGAAGGTGTTCGCGGCGCTCAAGGACATCAAGGCAGCGCACGGCGAGTTCCGTAAGACGGCGGAGCGCCATCAGATACTCGGACAGGGCGACATCTTCGAAACGCCCGACCACGACACTCCGCGGGGCGAACTGATCAAGCTCGAGACCGCCCAGCGCGTGGCTTGACACGAGTCCGGGACGGGGTGTCGACACGAGAGCATGAACGTCGCGATCTACCTCCTGCTGCTCTCGACCTGCTGCGCATACGCGCTGACGCGCGGCGGGTCGCCGGAGCGGGTGGGCGTCGCCATCCTTCTCGCGGCGATCGTCGCTTCGCACTTCGTGCCGGGCAGCGCGACCACCAGGTTCAGCCGCTTGGAGACCGGTCTGCTCGCCGTCGACTTCGTGATGCTGCTGTGCGTTCTCGTGCTGGCGCTCACCGCGCAGCGATACTGGCCCATGTGGATGGCGGCGGTGCTCGTCAACACGGTGATCACGCACCTGCTGATGCTCACCCCCGAGCTGATGCCCTGGTCGTATTCCGTCGCATCGGCCGCGTGGAGCTACCCGAACCCGCTCATCCTCGCCGTCGGCTCCTGGCGCCATCAATCGCGCATCAAGCGCTACGGGACGGACCCCGCATGGAACTGATCGCCCTTTCCGGAAACCTGAAGTGATCGCGGTCGATCGGGTGTCCGCCGTCCTGGCCGAAATCGAGGTCCTCGAGGAACTGCTGGCCAGCGCCCGCCGACAACTGCAACGCTCGAGCGCGATGGCGCGTCACGAGCTCGCAGGCAGAGTCTACCGGATGCGGCGCCAACGCGACGCCGTGTTCGGGACGGACGCCACCGTCTTCGGCGAACCGGCCTGGGACATGCTCCTGGACCTCTACCAGTCGCGGCAGAGGGGCGGAAACATCAGCGTGACGAGCGCCTGCATCGGCTCGAGCGCCGCGGCGTCGACGGCGCTCCGCCACCTCCGGGTCCTCGAGGAGCGCGGACTGGTCAGGCGCGTTCGGGACGGTTCCGACGGCCGGCGCACCTTCACTCACCTCAGCGATGGCGCCGTGAAGCTGATCGATCGCTGGTTGGACCTGGCCGCCGTCAGCATGCAGCAGGAGCTGAAGCCCGTGGAGCCGGCAACCGGCCGGCCCGACGGTCTGATCCCATCCCTCCCGTAGGAGCCTCAAAGGACCGCCAGCGCCAGGCCGCGTCCGCGATCCACGACCGACTTCCTCGGTCTTCGGCGAACCGCGTCCGGATGGCAGGCGAAACCAGCACCTTCGCACTTGCACTCGCCGCACGACGCTACGAAGGGCGCCGCCATGCCGTCCATCATCCGTCCTCATCGCTCCGGCCTGCTGCTCGCGGTCGGCGCCTATGTCCTCTGGGGCGTGCTCCCGCTCTACCTGCGGCTGCTCAACAGCGTTCCGCCGCTCCAGATCCTCGCGCACCGCGTGCTCTGGTCGCTGCTCCTCCTGGCGCTCGTCGTGTTGGTCCTGAGCGCCGGCCCGGCGGTCCTTCGCGCCGCACGGGGTCGAACCCTGCTCCTGCTGATCGGCAGTGCGGCGCTGATCGCGGTCAACTGGCTCGTCTACATCTGGGCGGTCCAGAATCACCACGTCCTCGAAGCCAGCCTGGGCTACTTCATCAACCCGCTGGTGAACGTCGCGCTCGGCATGCTCGTTCTCGGCGAACGGCTCCGCCCATTGCAGAAGGCGGCGGTGGCAGTTGCCGGAGCGGGCGTCGCGCTGATGGCGTCGGGTGGCGGCATGCTCTGGATCTCGACCACCCTCGCCCTCAGCTTCGGCTTCTATGGACTGCTAAGGAAGATCGCGGCCATCGATGCGCTCGGGGGCCTCACCGTCGAAACGTTGCTGCTCGCTCCGGCGTGCTCAGGCCTGCTCCTCTACGCGCACGCGAACGGGAACGGCGCCTTCGGCGAGAGCACGCGCCTCGACCTGCTGCTCATCGTGGCGGGCGCGGTCACCGCCGCACCGCTCCTGATGTTCGCGGCCGCCGCCCGCAAGCTGACCTACTCGACGCTCGGCCTGCTCCAATACATCGCGCCCACCCTCCAGTTCATGGAGGCGGTCACGTTCTTCGGCGAGCCCGTCGGGACCACTCGGATCGTCGTATTCGTGCTGATATGGATCGGGTGCGCCCTCTTCGCCTGGGACAGCGCGATGTCGCATCGGGCGAGCAGCGCGGCGACGCCGGCACCGACCGCCGAGTGATGCCTCGGGTTCGCCGACGACGGACGATGTAGAGTCGTTCTCCGCCGCGGCGAGCGTCGCCGACCGGCGCCGATCGGGAGGACCCCATGTCGTCGATGCAGATCGCACCACGTCGGCGCCGTTGCGCCGTCTACACCCGCAAGAGCTTCGAACCTCCGATCGGCCAGGAGATCACCTCGCTGGAAAGCCAGCGGGCGATCTGCTCGGCCTACATCGCGAGTCAGCAGCACAAGGGATGGGTCCTCGCGCCGGGAGCCTACGACGATGCCGGTCGCACCGGCGCCAACCTCAACCGTCCTGCACTCCGCGACCTGATGGCCGACATCGAGGCGGGGCTCATCGAGATCGTTGTCGTCTATAAGCTCGATCGCATCACCCGGACGCTCCTCGACTTCGTAAGGCTCATCGACTTCTTCGACCGCTTCGGCGTCGCGTTCGTCTCCATCACGCAGAACTTCGACACCAGCGACAGCATGGGCCGGCTGATCCGCAACGTGCTCCTCACCTTCGCCCAGTTCGAACGCGAGATCGCCAGCGACCGCATGCGCGACAAGAAGATGGTGATGCGCCAGCACGGCCTCTGGACCGGAGGCGATCCGCCGCTCGGCTACGACGTGCGCGAAGGTCGGCTCGCGATCAACCTCGACGAGGCGCCCGCAGTCCGCTGCATCTTCGAAACCTACGCCGCGACCGGCCGCGTGTCGCTGGTCCACAAGCGCCTGCTGGAGGAGGGGCACCGCCGAGCCGTCCGCCGCACTCGGGGCGGCACCCAGCGCGGCGGTGGACCCATAAGCCTGACGTCGCTGCACCACGTCCTCCGGAACCGCGCCTACATCGGCGAGGCGGTGCATCGATCCGAAAGCCATCCCGGCGCGCACGAGCCGATCATCGGGCCCGAGCTGTGGGGCAGGGTGCAGGCGGTGCTCAAGGAGCGCGAGCAGTTCAAGCCGCGACAGCCCAGGCACATCCTCACCGGCCTGCTCCACGACGCCTTCGGGCGGCGCATGCACGCGCGCGAGGTCCACGGAGGCAACGCCAGCGGCCGCTACTACGCCTCCGCGAGCGCCACCTGGGCGGCGCGGCAGCGCGTTCGCGCGGTCCGGCTGCGCGCCGATGCGACCGAGCGGCTGGTCATGGAGGCCGTCAAGCGGCTCATGTCGGAACGCACGCGCCTGCGACCGCTCCTGCTTCGCGCCGGAACGACGGGCGGACGCCTCGACGAACTCTGCGAGTGCGGAACGGCGGCGGCGCTCAGGCTCGCGACGCTCGACGAACGGCGCCTGTCCTCCGCCGTCAAGCTGCTGCTCGCGCGCGTGGAGGTTGGCGAGGACATGGTCAGCGTCGTCGTGCGCGTCGACGCGCTCGCCCTCTTCCTCGCCTGGGACGGCGTCGGACTCTTCGCGATGAGCGACCTCGACCTCGCCAAGGCGACGCAGGTGCACGTCGAGGAGGTCGCGGTCGCGATGACGCGGGAGCGCAAGCGGAACTGGCTGCCGCTCGAGACCAGCACCGGAGCGGGCAGGCCGTGCGCCAGGCTGGTCGCGCTCCTGGACGAGGCGACGGCCGCGCGCGAGCTGGTGTTCAAGCACCGGGACGTCGAGGTGGCGGCGCTCGCGCGGTCGCTCGGGCGCAAGTCCGCCTCGTTCTCGCGGCTGGTCCGACTGAGCTACCTCGCGCCCGACATCGTCGCGGCGATCGTAGACGGCACCCAGCCGCCGGAACTGACGCGGCGCGTCCTGCTCGAGTGCGACCTACCGACGGACTGGGGCATGCAGCGCCGCATCCTCGGCTTTCCGGAGCAGCGGGAGAACTGGCGGCGGCACGCCCGCTGAGTAAGCTCCCGCCAAGGTCCGGCTGATCAACGGCGGCACCGGCACCCCCCTCGTCCAAGCGGCACGGGGGCGGCCAAGGTGCGCCACATGGTCGCCGATTTCCTCCGGCGGCTCGGACGGCTAGTCTGGCGCCCTCTTAGGCCTACGCCAACGCAGGGGAGTCCCTCATGTCGAACGAAAGCGACGCGGCTTCCGAGCGCGAGCCGCGGCAGGATGCTGGACAGGACGCGAGCATCGCCGAACGCCTGGAGCGCGACCCGGAGGACGTCGATGCCCGACTGGACGAAGCGCTCGACGAGACCATGGACGTGTCCGACCCGGTCTCGTTGACCACGCTTCGACCGGGCGGCACGTCTGACGAGGTCAGGGGAGGATGAGGCCGCCAGACTCGGCGACTTCGCCTGATCGGGATTTGATTCGTCCGCGCGACTGCAGTCTTGCGAGTCACAAGGGTCGATGCGCTTTATCTCCTTGGCGTCCCGCTCATTGGGCGACCTCCATGCCCGCCGCTCTGGGCAGCAACGAAGCTGGTGACGCTGCCTAATAGCCTACTACCCTGGTCGAGCCGACATTGGTGACTAGAGCCCGGACGACTTCTGCCAGTTTCATCGGATCGAAGGGCTTGCTGATCACGCCCAGCACGCCCGCCCTGTCGTAGCGCGAGCGGCGAAGAGCGTCCGCCGTCAGGAACACGACGGGGGTCGGCGGCCCGCCCTCGCCGCGCAGCATGCGCTCGAGCAGCCCGAGACCGTCGAGCTCGGGCATGAGAGCGTCCAGAAGGACGACGTCGAACGTCTGCTCCTCCAGCACCGACAGCGCCTCGACGGCGCTGCCGACCGTGATCGCGCGCATGTCGGGATCGAGGTGCAGCGAAAGCTCGACGATCAGCCGAATGTCGGGATCGTCATCGACGCAGAGGATGCGCAGATCGCGAGTGCGGTCGTCGTCCACCGGTCTCGTTCTGACCGCGGCCGACTGCTTATGGCACCCCCAATTGGAACCGCATCGGTCGCATCCGATCGGGCCGTTACGCATCGACTTGCCGCTCCGCACGAGGCAAGTTGGAGGCGCTTGGGGAGTCGAAATGCTGAACGAGTGGAGCGACCGGGATCCTCGCCCCGTGGGACCAACGAGGCGCCGCGCCAAACTGTTCTACGGCATCATCTTGGCGGTCCTGACGCTGCTGACGATCGTCAGCATGGGGTCCGCCTTGGCGCACGGCGGCCGTTTCGACGAGCGAAGATGCCCGGAACACCGGGAAGCGATCGCTCGACACCGTCACGAAGGTCGAGCCTCGCCTGCCGCTCGGCTGCCGTCGCGAGCCCCGCAAGGGATCAGAGCTGTTCCGCCGGAGCGAATGGCTACGCTGCCGAGTTCAGCGGAGCGCCTTACCGCCATTTCCCCGAGCGCGACCGCGACGGGTCGCGAGCTTCTGCGTGATCGAAGCCGCAGGGGCCGACCTGCAGCCTTCTCCGACGTCGAAGCCCTTCACTCTCCGAGTGACGGGCGAACGGGCCTTCTTTCCTCGCCCCGAGTTCAGACTGGATCGGGTGAGCTTCGACGTCATCACGCCTCGCGCCGCTCGGGGCATCTTCGATGCGATCCATTGGCGACCGAGCATCCGATGGACGGTCGAGCGCATCCGCATCAACGCGCCGATCGTCCGGCGGACGCTGCACCAGGGAGCAGGTGGCGGCGCGGGGCGCACTGTCATCCTCGTGGACGTCGACTACTCGATCGACGCTCGGCTGACCCTGCTGTCCGGCCGTTCCGAAACAGAGACGTTGGCGGAGCATGCCGCCATGTTCGCGAGACGGACCAGGAAGCCGCGACCGGGAACGAAGCTGTATCTCGGTCGACCGGACTTCATCGCTCAGGTCGAGGCGGTCGGATCGGACGACTCCGCGTGCGCTCCTTACGGCGCGAAGGAGCTGGACCTCGGCTGGCTGCCATTCGACCACAGCTATGACGACGACTCAGGTCAGGCATACTTCCACGCCGTCGCACGGGCAGGCGCCATCGAGATCCCGGCAGCGAACGCCGAGGACCTTTTCGCCTGATCCATGCTGGTCAGCGCCGGCGCTTCCCAGACGCGTCCCACACCTCCACCGGACCGAGATCGAGCGCTCGCACGCCTTCCTCGATCTTCGACAGATCGCCGACGACAACCCACGTCATCGCGTTCGGATGCAGCGCCGCGGCGCTGCGGCCGATCGTCGCCGGCGTCAGCGCCGCGTAGCGATCCGGGAGGGTCGAAAGCCATTCGTAGGAATGGCCGTAGCGGTCCACGTAGCTGAGATAGCCGGCCATCGCGTAGTTCGTCTCGAACCGGTCGGCGAGCGTCAGAACCTCGCTTCGGGTCAGAAGGTTCAGCTCCTGCGCAGTCGCGGGACGATCGCCACCCACGCCCTTCAGCTCCTTCGCGATCTCGCTGAGGGCGTCGGCCGTCCTGTCGGTCTGCACGCCGGTGGCGACCGCGAACGCCTGCGGGCCCACTCCACCGCCGATGCTGCTTTCGCCCCGGAGGTCCAGCCCCGTTGCGAGAAGAAGGGACGGTTGAGCCGGCCGGCCGACCAACTCCGGGGCGGGACCAATCAGCGCTCGTCGAGCGCGTCCGTCGGTCCTCGAACGCCTGCTTTACCGTGCTAAGACCGCGCTTCCCGTCATACGGGTGGTCGCCAGGCACTCTTCTCAGCGCTAGGTTACCGTGATCGCGTCCACGCGGTCCGGATAGAAGGCGAGGTGGTCCTTGATCGCGTCCACGGCGTCGAAAGGATCCTCATACGACCAGGCGACGTCCCGGGCGCTCCCGTCACGTGCGCTGAAGTAGCTAGCGTCGCCCTTATACGGGCAGTGCGTGCTGGTGGCGCTCCGCTCGAGCGCGCCCATCGCGACGTCGTCACGCGGAAGGTAGTAGACCGGGGGGAGGCTGGCCTCCTTGAGCAGCAGCGCCCTGCCGCTCTCCGCGAGCGTCACGCCACCCAAGGTCACGACGACCTTCTTCTCCGCCGGTCCTATGGCGATCGGATGATCGGGACTGGGCGACCGTCCACCAAGCATGCGATTCTCCCTTTATTCTACCTTTCAAGGACGGGCAAAAATCCACCACCAAACGGCATGTCGCAATCGACAGCGCACCTAGGACAGATGCCTAACCGCGTTGAGCACGAGAGCATATGCGGACTCACTTTCCACGACGATCGCCCTTGAGCCACTTCGCAAGCAGACCACCCGCATGGTCGCCGGCTGCTTGTCGCGGGATCGGGTCGTAGTAGTCGACCGGCTTGAGAGTTCCGGCCGGGGAGCGTTCCTCGTGTTCGATAAGTTCGTCGCCGAACGCATCCTTGTGGAATTGGCGAGCTTTGTTCATGCCAACCGAAGCCTTGATGCTCAGCGTCCGCAACATGGTGCGGAACGTCTCAAGGTCACGCTCGACAACTGCCTTCTCCGCCTGCTCGAATTCGCGTTCGAAGTTGGGCACCATCTTCTGGAGCTTGGTGAGAACACTCGCGGGTTTTGGCTCAAGCCTAGCCAACTCGCGATCGGTCAGAAAATCCGGAAGCGGCAACAGGCTGAATTTTCGAACCTGATACTCGAGCGGCAATCGCTCGGATTTCTTCAGTTCTTCACTCATCGCTCGCATGACGAGCGAGTTCTCCCACATGTGGCGCTCCAGTTCCGTAAGCCCGCGCTTTGCGGCAACCACAGCCTCCTTCCGACGAGCATCTTCTTCGTCACGCCGATACTGAAGATCTTCAGCGCGCTTCCGTCTGTCTTCCCGCAGCTTTACGAACTCCCACCAGTTCTTGAGCGCAAAACCGATAGTCGCCACGATCACCGTCGCGCTCGCGGCTTTCACAAAGCCGACCACCTCGACGATCGATTCGACGGTTCCTGGCGGCAGTCCGGCTGGCTGGATCATCGATCAACTCCCGCGTTCGCTGGGGACCACACCTTTTTCGTCGAGACACGCCCGGCAACCTCAACCTCACAGAAACCTTGATAACCTTCGATACAGGCTCAGCCTGAACCTGTGAAACAAAGTCTTCCGTTTGGCTGCAGACTCGAGACCGAGCCGGATTTACTCGATTCAAGAGAATCGTAGAGGTCGCCCGCGAGATCGTCAGTGCATTGTAGCGGGATCGAAGCGCCGACGCGCGGCTCGTCAGGCCGGCGGCAAGGTGTGCAGCATGGATGCCACCCGCTCACGCAAGCCGGCGTCCCGCGTGACCTCCAGCACCGAACTGAGGCTGCTCCGCGCGGCCTCGACCCGATCATCAACGAGCTCGAGCCGGGCCTTCTCCCACCACGCATGCGCGTAGGCCGGCGCCACGGCCGTCATCCGCTCGTAGAGCTCGAGCGCGCGCCGGCCCTTGCCCGCCTGCTCGGCGCGGCTGGCCTGGTTCTGAAGCAGGCGGACGAGGACCGCCCGGTTCGGCATCGCGGCGACCCGGGTAACCGCGCGGCCGGTTCCGCCGAACGCCTCCAGCATCGCCGCGAGCCGATCGGCGTCGACGCGCTCCCCGCCCGCGAACGGATCGACGATGACCGGGTCCGCCTCTCCGCCGATCAGCACCAGCACGTGCCCGGGCACGTCGAGGACGTGCGCGGCCCACCCGAGCCGCCGCGCCATGGCCACCCATAGGATGGACAGACTCACCGGAAGACCTCGGCGACGCACCAGGACCCTGATCAGATCGGCGTTCGCGGGATCGTCGTAGGTATCGGCACCGCCTTCAAAGCCGAACTCTCCGACCAGCACCGCGGACATCGCGTCGGCTCGCTCGGCCGACGTTTCCGCGTCCCGTCCTACCAGGTCGAGGCGGGTTTCGATCGCGTCGAGCAGGTCGTCGCAGAGCGACAGGTCTGTTCCGGGCTGGTCGATCAGCGCGAGCGTGAGCGCCGCCTGGTCCAGCAGGATGTCTTCCTCTTCCATGAGGCCGAGGCGGTTCAGGTCTTCCTTCATGTCACCGCATATGGGGGGCGCAGGCGTCGATCGAAACTCCGCGACGCGGCAGCGGCGATCAATGGCCACCTTCGACCCAGCCAACGCCTGCATGGCGGAACGCCTCCGCGAGCGCAGCCTCGATCTCGAGCGCCTCCCAGCGCTGGAGCGGGTTCAGGTGCTGGAACAGCTCGGGCAGCAGCCGCTCACCGAAGCGCCTCACCGCGCCGCTCGCCTTGTAGCCCGCCTTGTGCTGGTCGAAGCGCCAATCGGGATCGCGCGAGGTCTGCCCGACGTAAAGGCCGTGACGCTCCGGAAAGGACCGGTCATGCAGCAGGACGACGTAGACCGACTGGACCGCGCCCCGCGTCGCCCGGGTCGAAGCGCCCAGCGACAGCGCCGCCCGGCGCGCATTCGACCACCACGGCGGAGCGGTCGCGACGGGTCCCATTCCCACGCGACGCCTTCAGCCGCGCGACGCCGCCTCGCGCGCCGCCCGTCGCAGCCGAAGCCAGGTCTGCAGTTCGGCCTCCGCGTCCGCGAGTGCGCGATGCGCCGGGTCCGCCGGCTTGCCCGCGTTCGCCGCCGAGACAAGCGCATGCACCTCCAAGTCCAACCTCGCGGGCGCCACCACCGGCCTGAGCAGCTCGGTCGCGGTCTCGCGAAGCGCATCGTCGGTGTCGCGAAGGCGAAGCGCGTGCCGGGGAAGCTCCGCCGTGCGCAGCAGGACGCTCAGCCACTTGCCGTCCCACGACGGGGCGCTCGCGAACAGCTCGTGCCCGCCCAGGATCTCGACCATCCGACGCGCGACGAGATCGTGCGCCTCGCCGTTCCTAATGAGCCATTCCCGGCACATGCCGTGGATCGCCTCGGCGTTCGGATCCCAATCGGTCCACTCGGGTGCCGGTCTGATGACGTGCGCTTCCGATCGCCCGTCCTGGAACGCCCACGCGACTTCGATCGGATAGCTCCGATCGGAGAGCGACGAGGCCTCAAAATCAAGGAACACCTTCATGCGACCGATCTGACCTGAAAGCGGGCGGTCGCCAAGGGCGATCGCGACTTCGCGAGGCGGTCGGCTGGCAACGACCCATTCAGTAAAAGGTAGGTGAACAAGCGTATTCTGATCGGAACAGATGAGGGGAAAGACGTGGACACGGCATGGCCAGCGATTTCCGAATTCATGGCCATCGCGCGCGATCGCGCACGCGGCGACGCACTCGGCTGGTCGCATGGCGCCTATGCGTTCAACCGCATAAGCGACCGGGACAGGGTGCACCTGGTCCACGAGCTGATGCAAGCCTGGCACGCGGGGACGGCGCTCGATCGCGAGGTGGTCGCGGGAGCGTTCCGGCAAGCATGGGACAGCGAGCCCTATCTCTACGGCTTTCGCGCGGGGAACTACTTCACGGCAGCCGCGCGCTACGGAGCCGACGTCTCCACCAGTCGCCTGCTCGAGGCATGGGCGAGCGCGATGATGATGCCGGACGAGAAGGCGGAAATGGCGGCTCTCGAGTTCCCATGCACCGCCTACCGGGGTGGCACAGGCGAGCCAGCGGGCGTCGCCTCCGGGACAAGCTGGACTCTGAACCCCGACACCGCCCGCTTCTTCGCCAACGATTGGCCCAGGAGATGGGGATCGACCGCTCGACCAGTCGTCCTGTCGCTCACGGTCGATCGATCGGACGTCCTCGCCTTCTTCGACGACCGGAACGAACGAGAGCTGCTCCTGTCCGGTGACGTGCCGCGAGCGGGGTTCGAGATCGTCGAGCCGTGAGCGACGCTCGCCGATGCCAACTTCTCGAGGCTTGAAGGCCTGAACCCGACGACGGTCTGCTCCACACGGGTCGCCAGGATGGCACCGATCGGTGCGCCTGATTGACCGGACCGCGCGGCAGGCCTGCGGATAGGCGTCCCTTCTCGTTCGTTGCGACCGCATGACCGACGGAGGAAGATCATGAAGGCGATGGTTCTGCGGGCACCGATCGGGCTCGAGCGGCTGACGATGGAGGAGCGACCGGACCCGGGAACGCCCGGGCGCGGCGAGATTCTGGTCGCGCTGCACGGAAGCTCGCTCAACTTCCACGACCTGGGCGTCGCCACCGGGCGCATGCCGACGGAGGACGGCCGCGTGCCCCTCGCCGATGGCGCCGGCGTCGTCGAAGCGGTCGGCGACGGCGTTACCGAGTTCAAGGCGGGCGACACCGTCGTGTCCTGCTTCTTCCCCGACTGGCAGGACGGCGCGCCGACCATAGGAGACTTCTCGCGGACGCCCGGAGACGGCATCGACGGCTTCGCGCAGGAGCACGTCGTGCTTCCTGCGAGCGCCTTCACCCACGCGCCGGAGGGCTACGACGCCGTGGAGGCGGCGACCATCACCACCGCGGGGCTCACGGCCTGGCGCGCCCTCGTCGTCGACGGCAGGCTGAAGGCCGGCGACACCGTGCTGCTGCTCGGAACCGGCGGCGTCTCGATCTGGGCGCTGCAGATCGCCAAGCTGATGGGCGCGTCCGTCGCCATCACGTCGTCCTCGGACGACAAGCTCGAGCGAGCCCGAGCGCTCGGCGCCGACTTCTGCGTGAACTACCGCGACGAGCCTGCTTGGGGACGAACCGTTCTGGACTGGACAGGAGGTCGCGGCGTCGACCACGTCGTCGAGGTCGGCGGCCCGGGCACGCTGGCCCAGTCCATCGAAGCGGTCCGCCTCGGTGGTCACATCTCGCTGATCGGCGTGCTCACGGGCGCAGCGGGCGAGGTGCCGACCGCCGCCCTGATGGCCAAGCAGGCCCGGCTCCAGGGGCTGATCGTCGGCAGCCGACGGGAGCAGCAGGACTTCGTGAGGGCGCTCGACGCCGGCGGCATCCGGCCGGTGATCGACCGCCGCTTCGCGCTGGACGAACTCGCCGACGCGTTCCGCTACGAGGCGAGCGGTGGCCACTTCGGCAAGATCGGGATCGAATGGTGACGGAAGCCGCCCGTCATCCAATTCGCTGAAGATCGGCGACGTGGATCGGCGTTGAGCCATCAGCCCGGGTCCCGTCCTTGCGTCGCGACGCGTCGCCGGAACCACTCGCCACCGAGTCAGCCGTTCGCGCCCTCGCGTGGCTCGCCGAAGCCCCTGAGGTCGAGTTCCGGCGCAGTCGAAGGCTCGGTCGCCGGTAGGTCCTCCTCTACCGGCGCATCGGAGACGTCGCCATCATCGGAGCCTGCGTCGATCGCCTCGATTTCGGCCTCGGCCGGAGCGGGAAGCCGCGGCTCCAGCACTTCGGCGTCCGCCAGTGCGAGCACCCGCGCCAAGCGCTCGCCTGCGACGACCGGCTCCATTCCGCCAGCCTTGGCGGTCGCCGCGTAGCGCTCGTTCGCGGCCGTCGCGTCGAACCAGGCGCTCTCGGCCGCGAGCTCGGCCGGATCCATGCGGACCCGGCGGGCGAGCGCATCGAAGGCGCCGCAGCGATCGAGCGTCGCCAGGGAGAAGCTGCGCTCGACCGCGGCCCAGCAGTTGACGCTGTAGACCATCGCGCCGGACGCGCCCTCCGCTCCGATCGCGAGTTCCGCGTGCCGGTCGGCGCGCCGGATCGCGTCGGATTCGACCTCCGGCGGAGCGGGCTCGGGTGGGGCCGCCGCCTGGCTCGCCGCTACGACCGGCTCGGGCGTCGTCGCCTGGTCGGAACCGCCGTCACTGGAGGCGAGGCCGATCACTGCCAGTAGGCCGACGGCTCCGATGACGACGGGCCACGGGTTGGACGGACGTTCCACGGCGCCGGTCGAAGCCGGCGTGCGCCGGACGGGCGCGCTCGACGGCGGCGCCGACGACCGCTGCTCCGACCCCTGCATGAGCTTACCCCCTTCTCCCGCGACATCGTGGACGGAGCCGGCGGGCCGCGCAAGCGGACACGAGGCGGTTGAGTGCAGTCGCACACCGCTATACGCTCCGGTCGGGGAAGACGTGGGGCAGGGGAACGCCGTGCATTCGGCAGCATCGGAGAGAGTCGCAGCGTTCATCGGTCCGAGTGCCGCTGAAGACGGCGCAGCACGTCGGGAACCCGAGACCGCCGGCGCTTCGGCGACCGCGACGCTCTCGGACGCGCAAGCGCGTCTGATCAGCAAGGCGGCGCTCGCCTCGGAGCTCGAGTGGCGACGCGGCCGGGACGAACGCGCCCGAGCCGCCGAGGCTCTGCACGGGTGACGCCCCTACCGCTCCGCTTCCATCCGCTGCGAAACGGACGCGCGCTCGCGGTCAACGACGCCGGCCGCTTCTTCTCCACGGACGAGGCGTTCCTCGACAGGATCATCGACCGCCGTCTCTCGCCGGATGACCGAGCCTTTCTCCTGCGCGAAGGGCATGCCTACGGACGCGAGCGCGATCTTGCCCATCTCGCTCACCTGCGCGGCATCGCCCGACGAACCTGCGCGCCGACGCAGCTCGACTACCTCATCCTCGTCCCGACGCTCCGGTGCGACCTCGCCTGCAGCTACTGCCAGGTGTCCCGCGCCGCGATCGGGAGCGTCGGCTACGACTGGACGCCGGGCACGCTCGATGCGGTGCTGCGCATGCTCGACGGACTGGAGTCGGACAGCGTCAAGCTCGAGTTCCAGGGCGGAGAGCCGACGCTCCGTCCCGACCTGATCACCGCCGTCATGGAGCGGGCTCGCCGCTTCCCTCGGCGGCAGATCGTCATCTGCACCAATCTGTCGCGGCTCGACGACGAGACGCTCGCCATCCTGGACGATCCCGACGTCCTGGTCAGCACGTCGCTCGACGGCGACCCGGACACCCACCGGCGGAACAGGACCGGGTCGGTGCACGCGGACGACGTCTTCCGACGCAATCTCGACCTGCTGCTGGCGAGATACGGGCCCGACAAGGTGGCCGCCCTCCCGACGGTCGACCCGCTCGCGCCGCCCGACGTCGACACGCTGATCGAGGCCTACGTCGGGCGGGGCATGAACAGCATCCCGCTTCGGCCGATCGTGTATCACGGATTCGCGAGGAAGCGACACTCGGCGTCCGCGGATCCCGGCGAAGCGTGGCTCGCCTACCACGAGCGCTTCGTGCGGCGGATCGTGGAGCGGAACTGGGCCGACCGGTCGCGGGTCATCGAGGAGAGCCACCTGGCGCTCTGCATTCGGCGCATCTTCCGCCCGGGCGTCGACAACCACGTGGACCTCCGTAACCCGAATCCGATGGGCATCGACTATCTCGTGGTTGACCACGACGGCACGCTCTACCCGACCGACGAGGCCCGGATGCTGGCCCGCTCGGGCGTCATCGACCTGTCGATCGGGCACGTGTCGAGCGGCGTTGATGCAGCCCGTCGCGACCTGCTCAACGCGCACTCGGACAACGTCCACGATCCGGCCTGCTCCCGCTGCGCCTTCCAGCCCTACTGCGGCCGTGACATGGTGGACGACATCGCCCGCTACGGTCGCATCGACGTGGCCCGACGGGACACGGACTTCTGCCGCCGGCAGACGCACGCCTTCGATCTCGCCTTCGATCTGATCCACGACGACGACTCGGCTGTCCGCCACTCCGTCGCACGCTGGCTCGGCCTGCCCGGCGATCCGCCCGCGCTCGGGATCCATCACGCTTGATCCCGCTTACGCTCCCGGCCGCGGCCGAGGCCGAACTGAGCTTCGTCACGCGGCTCCGCACGGATGGACGGGTCGGATCCGGACAGGACGACTCGCCGCTCCTGGGGAGCGCGGACGGCGCGGCGGCGTTCCTCGGGCGCTTCGGTCTCTTCGAGCTGAGCGGCGCCCAAGCGGAGGAGCTGAACGGCGACGTCGTGCTCGTCGAGCCTGACCGGGGCCGCGCGCAGCGGCTGCTCCGCGCCGGCTCCGACCACAACACGCTGCTCGTCACGGAGCGCTGCGACCAGCTCTGCGTCATGTGCTCGCAACCACCCAAGAAGACGCACGAGGACCGGTTCCACCATTTCGAGCGCGCCTGCCTGCTCGCCGAGCCCGACGCGGTGATCGGCGTGTCCGGGGGCGAGCCGACGCTCTACAAGGAACGGCTCCTTGCCATGCTCGAGCGCGTTCTGACCGAGCGTTCCGACCTGTCGTTCCACGTCCTCACCAACGGACAGCACTTCGACGGTGAGGACGTCGCGCGGCTCCGCGGCGGCCCCTTCGACCGCGTGACCTGGGGCATCCCGCTCTACGCCTCCGATGCGGAACTGCACGACAGGATCGTCGGCAAGAAGGGCGCGTTCGATCGACTGGGCGAGACGCTTGCCCACCTCATGCTCGCAGGCGCCGCCGTCGAGCTCAGGACGGTGCTCCTCTCCGACAACGCGCCGTGCCTTCCCCAACTCGCGCGGCACGTCACCGCCCGCCTCGGCTTCGTCGCGAGCTGGTCGATCATGCAGCTCGAGAACGCCGGCTTCGCTCGCGGCCGATGGAGCTCGCTTCGCTTCGCCCACGAGGTCGACTTCGCCTCCGTCGCCATCGCCGTCGATCACGCCCTGCTTCACGGCGTCGACGTGCGCCTGTTCAACTTTCCACGCTGCACGGTGCCGGACGCCTACCGGCCGCTCGCACCCGCCTCGATCTCCGACTGGAAGCGCCGCTACGCTCCCGCCTGCGACGCCTGCTCGGCCAAGGCGGACTGCACCGGGTTCTTCGAGTGGCACCCCGAGGAGGAGATGATCCAGATGGCGAGACCGATATGAAGAAGGTGCGCTTCCTGATCTCGAGCCTGTTCGCCGCCGGCATCGGGGCGGCGGGCAACGCGGAGGCCGACGTGCCCCAGCCATCCACGACGAAAGTCGACGACGACGGCAAGGGCAGGCTGTTCCGACTGTTCAAGCTGGACCACGCCTACACGCTCGCGCAGCATCGATCGCACCGCAGCCACAGCAGCCATCGTTCACACAGCAGCCACCGGTCCAGCTCAGGCGGATACGGCGGATACGGCGGATACTCGGTCCCGAGCGCGCCGGTCTACACGCCGCCACCGGCGGCGCGGGTCTACACGCCAGCGCCAGCGCCGACGCCCTCGACCCCGACCGGCGGCTACGCGAGGCCTCCGCGTTCACGCGCGCAGAGTCTCTTCGCGACGCCCAGAGTCGATGACGACGCCACGGTTCCACCCGTTCCCGCCCCGCCGGAGGCGGGCGGCGGCTCGGAGCTCCGCACGCTCAGCGGTCGCAGCGAACTCTTCACATCGATCGTGAGGCGGGTGCAGCTGGGCCTCATGGCCTACGGCTACTACGACGGGACGGTGAACGGTGCGGTCGGCGCCGATATGCGAACGTCGCTCCGGCGATTCCAGACCGACTTCAAGCTGCCGGTGACCGGAACCATCACGCCGGAGGTGCTGGACGCGCTGAAGATCGCGGCACAGTAGCGCGCCGGCTTAAGGGTGGCGGTGCCCAGATCGTCGCGGCAGCCTGCGCCGATCACCCTGGTCGAGGAGCGAGGATCAGGACTGCGGCAGCGCCCAGATCATCGTCCGCTCGTAGCGACCCTCCGTCGGCTTCCCGTCGTCCCCGAGCGCGGGTCGGAAACGGGCGCGCCGGGTCAGCACCGAGGACATGGCCTGGTCCAGTAGCGCGGAGCCGCTCGGCGCCTTCACGTCGCATCCACCGACACGACCGGTCCGATCGACGGTCAGGACGACCTGCACGCGTCCTTCCTCGCCGCCCCTGATCGCTGCAGGCGGGTAGTCGTCCGCGGACACCCACATCGCGGGATTGCCGACCGGTTCGGCCGGTCGCGCCCGGTCCTTGCTCGCGAACGGATCGTCGGCGATGGTGCGCGGTCCCGATGGCAAGCTGCCGCTCCACTGGTTCGCCGTGCCCTCCCGGCCGATGTTCAGCTTTGCGGGCATCTGGCGACCGTCGAGCGCCGGCATCACCTTCGCCTTCCTGACGTGCGAACCGAACAGCGTGGTCGGCCGATCCATCCCAAGGCGATGCCGGTGATCCTCAAGGACGAGGATGAACAACGCTGGCTCGACGGCGCTCCCGCCGCGAAGCTGGCGCAGCCCTATCCGGCTCAGCTGATGACCTCGGACTGATCGACCCATTGCCCCCGCCGACGGCCTGCGGACCGCCGGCGGGGAGCGCCGCCGTCGACGCCGTCCGTAGTCTCGACGCCGACGCGTCGCAGACGGATCAGAAGGATCGGCAAGGCGAACGGTTCCCGCCGCTCACCTCAAGGGAGCTCGGCCGCGAGCTCCGCACGCATCCGCGTCAACGAAGCGCGCAGCTCCACCGGGATGCCCGCCAGGATCTCGTCCATGAGCTCGTGCACCACCGCCATCAGCCTTCGGCTGGCGGTGCGGTAGCCCTTCAAGGCCGCGAAGCGCCTTGGCTCCATCAAAGCGACCGTGTCGAACGCGTCGATCCGCGCGCTGGCCACCGGGTGCGTGTCGGCGACCGGCACCCGGCCGCCGAGGAAGGTTTCGAAGTGGCGCAGCGTCTCGAGGGCCATAAGCAGGATCGCTCCCCCGGCGCCGGACTCGAGATAAGGGTTCCAGAAGCGCTCCTGGAGACCGAGCGGCGCGCCGATCCGCAACGCGAACTGATCCGCCCCGAACTCTTCGGCATGGGCGTCGGCCTCGACGTCGCGGCCGTGGCCGAAGTGATGATGCCCATATTCATGCGCGACAATGAAGATCTCCATGGCGCGCGCGACCTGTTCTACGAGCACGATCTCCTCCTTCGTGCTCGGCTTGAACGGCACGGTGAGGTTGGTGCCCGTGAGCGCGAAGGAGAGGTGGATGCGCAACCAATAGATGAGCACCGCGGGGTTGCGTCGCAGCAACGTCCTCGCCCGGGCGGGCGTGAAGTCGTCAGGTTCCCAGAGTCCGGGTTCAAGGCGAAGCGTGCGCGTGAACGCCTTCGCGACCAGGCCGCAGAACCGGTAGGTGAACGAGCCCACCGCGATGATGCTCTGCTCGGTCATGACCACGCCGATCTTGGACGCGAACGGTCCTGTGCGTGGCTCGATGCCGCGGGCGACTAAGGCGTGCGAGTCGAGCCGCTGACGCGCCATCTCCGCCTCCACGTCGCCGCAGAGAATGGCGTGGCGCGCCTCGGCGGCCCGGCTCACTCCCGGGCTGGTCGACGGCGCCTTCTCCTCGGCGCTTTTCCCAGCGGCCACGATCCCGGATATCTCGTCCTCGCTCCATCCCGCACCGGCGAAGCCAGCGCGCATAACGACGTCGTCAGCGGCGTGATCGTGCTCGGGATCGTTGATCGCCGCGCCGGGGTGAGCGGCGATGCGCTCGAAGATCTGCGACCAGAGGTCGGCAGCGGCGTCGTTCAGCGGAGTAGGCATGACATCCGCACCCTACTCGTGCGGTTCGGCAACCGTCGATCCTGCGCCGCGAGAAGCATCCGGAACGGATCGATCGCGCTCGGCTGGGCCAAGGATCGAAGCGGTCGGACGAAACATAAGAGCTGGAGTACCATCGGCATGGCAGATCGAGCGGGAAACGCTCGACATGATGAACAGAGTCGATGCGTACGCTGCGGCGCGAGCTCGGAATCCAAGAGGCACCACGACGCCACTCGTAGTTCGCGAAGGTGCCTTAAAGAAGCAGTTGCTTAAGAGGCAGGATGAACTGATCCGGCTGGTCACAAGCACATCCGAAGAAGTGATCCGAATACAAATGATTGAGCGCGAACTCGCTCTGGTGATGTCAGCCCAACGGAAGCACAAGATTGACACCCTGTTTCGGCTTGTCGATGGCGTTTACGGCGGTGCCCGCGCGCTGCTCGACCTTCTGTTCGAGCGCCATCGGATCGACGCGGCCCTCCTCGCCACCTTCAACGAGCGTGAAGTCACCAGCCTCGCGGAAGAAATCAGAGCGATCGTGGCAGCACGACGCACAGGACCTCGCGTTTGAGCCTCAAAGCCCGACTAGCCTTCGGTGGGCGGCCCCAATGAGACTCGCCGACGCTAATCACTCCCAATCTACTGCGCACAATCTGATCCGATGACAGATCACAATTTGACCCGTCAGCTCCGAGAAGCGCGTCGCTCTCAGGGTCTAACGCAGAGCGCGCTTGCAGGCCGGATCGCCGTCACACAGCAAGTTATCAAGCGACTGGAAGCGGGCACGGGCTCCGTGCAGACCCTCGTCGCAGTGATGGACGCCCTCGACTTTCGGCTGACCGGGCTCGCTCCCGGTCGCACGCTTGCGGAACAGTTGCGGGCCGCGCGCCAGCGGCGCTCGCTTTCGTTGAGCACGCTCGCAACGAAGGCCGATGTCTCGCGCAAGACGCTCGCCAGCCTTGAGGAAGGTGGAGGCACCGTCGCCAGCCTGGAGCGGATGCTGGCTGTGCTCGCGCCAAAGGTCCGGCGCCGAGCACAGGAGCGCGCATACTGGGGTCAGGGCGACAAGGAGGACCGTGACAGCCGCTTCACACCACCGGAGTTCCTGGCGATGATCGAGCAAGCGTTCGGCGAGATCGACCTCGATCCCTGCGCGAACACGTTGAGCTCCGTGGTGGCGGGTCGCGAGATCTTGTTGTCCGAAGGTGGCGACGGGCTTCGTGATGGTTGGTCGGGTAAGCTCGCCTACGTGAATCCGCCGTTTAGCGAGCAGCTGACGTGGTTACGCCGCGCGCACGACCAGTGGCAAATCGGGAACGTTAAGACGGTCGTCTGCCTTGTGCCGGCCAGGTTTGACTCGGCCTGGTTCCATTCGACCCTTAGCCCTGTCGCGCACATCTACTTGCTGCAGGGTCGTGTGCCGTTCCTGACACCGAGCGGCAAACGCCAGCATACACCCTTCAGTCTCGCTTTTGTCGCCCTCGGGTCGACAACGGAGCAGCGTGAGGCGTTCGCGCGATTAGCGCCGGGTTACCGGATCAGTCGGCAACCGACTTGACTGAAGCAGCGGTGCTGCCGGCACGTGCTCTATCGTAGAGCCACCATCAGGTCAGTAGAAGCGCTCTTCGTCATCGTCGCGCTCGGCTCGCGACGCGCTCCCGACGTTTGAGCGATCACTGCCCGGATCAGCGGCGAAGCCGTCAAGCACTTCGTTCCGATCAGTTGCGGCATCTGGACGCGCGCTGTTGGTCTTATCTCTGGCGGAGCGCTTGCGTGGCGGCACGCTACTCTGATCGCGTTTTTTAACCCTGTATCGACGAGCAACGTCGGAGATGGCCATGCGCATCTCGTGTTCGAACTCATCATCGCCGGACCACAGGTCGAGCGCGTCGAGGATCAGTGCTGACTGATCCGTGCGATCGCGGCGGAACTGCTCCTCAGCATATTCTTGATCGCCTTCCGAGTAGCGGCTTAGCTCTTCGTCCATGTCGCTCCGCGTAATATGAGCGCTGCAGATACGCATGAGCGTCCACGCCGGCCCCATCGCGAACACCGGACCAATGATCCTCGCCAGGTGCTCGCTGACCGCCCACATGAGCACTGCATTGTCCATCGCCTGAGCGGTGGCGAGCGCCTGCTCCTCGCGGTCAAGCTCCTCTCGTGCTTCCTCCAACTTCGTTCGAGCGCGGTCGCGTCGTTGACGCTGCGTCCCGATGCGGTCGCTGGCGCGATCAAGGACGCGGCCGGAGGCGTGCTTGGATGAGCCCGCTCGAGCTAGTTTCGAAGGCGTGTAAGGCTCACCGTCGCCACTGAGCCATTTGAGCCACAGGGCCGGATTGACGTTGCGTGGCGCGAGGAGCGCGACCAGATCCTGCAGGACCTGTTCCCTCGTCCCCTCCCGTCGCAGGGCGACCAGACTTTCATTGTCTGGCGATACCTCTCCACCTGGCGCCAGCGCCATGGAGAGGATCAGTTCCAGGATCCTCTTGGCTCCTGGTTGGTCGACCAGATCCTCAAGGGTGAACCTGCCGCCGTTCGGCTTCTTTGTCAGGGCACTCACGTCCGGCTTACCTCCGCTTGCCATAGCCAACAAACAACGGCGTCGTGGGTGCCGATCTCACTCGCGCCACGTTCCCAGCAGCCGCTCGTGTGCAAAGTAGCCGACAAATCTCTGACATAGCATTAAGCAGTCGCCCGCGGCGGCGCCCGCGCGCTGCTTACTATGTCAGAGTTTTCGCGATCCCCGTCGGATCGCCCCTCTCGGGTAGGTCAGAGATTAAGCTCTGACATCCCTCACAAGTTAGGCGCAATACCGCAAAAATGGTGCAGCCCCGATTTTTACATTTCGCGGCTCTCATTCCGGCTACGCCGAACGCGAGCAGACGGCCCCGCGATGCGGGTGCCGGGTCCTCCACCATGCCGCTGACATGGTTCCGGAAGGCGGGACTGCGCTCAGGCCTCTAGCCTGAGTCGCTCTGGAGCAAGGTGGGTTAGAAGGGTTGAGCAGGGCGATCCTGCCCCGAACAAGGAAAGGGTCATGGCCGGCAGCTGCCTGCCATTCTCGAACCTGGAACCTACCTGATGACGACCAACTGCACTGCCGCAGCAGCGCTGCGCTACCTCTCCGAACCGCTGCACGATAGCATCTCGACACCACTCGCCGCCCGAGCGTTGCCCAGCGGCGTCCGTTACACCAATCCCTCGCTGATCCTGATGGCGAGTTCGCACTTCGCGCGGCTCGGCGCCGACCAGCTGGAGACGGTGGCCCGGCACTTCGGCGCCGATTTGGCGCACCTAACATATCGGACGGATGCCGGCGTGTCCGTTGATGTCGCGATGCGCGTCGCCGGCAGCTTCGAAGCGTTCCGGGGATTGGCGCTGCTGGAGTATGAGGGGACGCGCTGGATGACGCTGGGCCGGCGGCGTCTCTGGGTACGGCTGGACGGCTGCGGGCTGCAGCTCGCGGCGCGTGCGCCTACGAGCGACGCCGGAGCGCTCACGCACGGCAAGGAGCAGGCGCTCGCGTCGATTGTCGCGCTTGCTGGGCACTCCACCAACGTCGTGGAGTTGCACCGGTGAGCCTCGACTACACGCCCCAGCCCGGATCCGTGTTCGCCGGTATCGATCTGACCCACGGCATCATTCGCCGCAACCATGCGGGCCGCGTCAACACGGTCGATCGCGCCATGGCGCGTCGTCTCGATCCGCACCGCCGCGGCGAGATCGACGCCTATGATTACGAGGTGCTGCTGCCGCGCCATGCAGCGACTGCCATGCGCTGTCCGCTCACGCTGGTGCGGACCTATGAGGAGCAGCTGCTGCCCGATCAGCAGGACTTATGCGGGATCACCACCGTGCGCTTCGCGCATGACCTGCCGCACCACCACGCCTGGGAGCTCGGACGGCAGTTCGCGCGCGCGAGCCTGAACGGGCGCGGGCTGGCGGTGCTGATGGTCCATCATGTGCCATCGCTGGCGGGGCGCAAGCATAAGCCGCACCTGCACCTGCTCTGGCCAGTCCGAGTTTTGGTGCAGGAGTTCGGGCGATTCGAGATGCCGACGAAGGCCGAGCTGATCGCCGGATGGCAGGTGATTGGAATGGCGTAGCGGAGCGCGAGACCGGCAGGGCGGATAAGAAGTGTTGCTAGCTGACTTTGTCGTTGACGCTCTCGGCGCGTCAGATCCGCCCTGCCCACTCACCCATTAGCTCATACTCGGGAGGAAGCTGCCACGCGACCGTGCCGCAATACCATCAGAAATATCTGTCTCGTTATAGAACGTGCCGAACCAAACCTATCGATTGTCATCTCAAAAATGAGTTCTACTAACGTCACTTCTCAACATAGCATGAAAACATGCCCCTCAACCTTGATCAGAGCGGTTCTGCAGGCGATGGATCTGCAATCAATCACTTGGCTTGGCAGGCGCCGGTCAGGGGCGGGGTCGTGCACCTCGATTTTCTTAGTTCGCCACCGACAGCAAGTGTAACGAGCCCCGGCTTTTACATACTCTGGCATCAAGATCGCGTGATTGGGCAAGCCGTTCTTACCAGCGGACCGGACCTCAGACGAGAGCCAGTCGGCGAGGCGATTTCGGTCTCGCCGGAACTACTGGAAGAGGCAGAAGCACTCTCTAGGCTTGATGCCACCGTCGCTTTCGATGTCGACGCAACGATCATAGTCTGCACTCGGGACCGCCCAGATGAACTAGCGCGCTGTTTGGACGCGCTCTCGCACCAGAGTTGCCGCGCCGCGCAGGTCCTGGTGGTCGACAACGCCTCCGTCGATGATCGAACGCGCGCCGTCGCGTCGATGGCCGGGGTCACCTATGTCCGTGAGGACCGACCCGGTCTCGACATCGCCCGCAACGCCGGCGTGCGATCGGCAACGGGGCGCATCGTCCTGTTCACGGATGACGACGTCGTCCTCCATCCACGGTGGCTGGAGCGCATGGTGCGCGCCTTCGACGATGATGAAGCGGTCGACGCAGTCACCGGCCTTGTCCTGCCACTCGCCCTTGAGACCGACGCTCAGTGGACGTTTGAGCGGCAATGGGGCTTTGGCCGTGGCTTCGTTTGCCAAGATTTCGGGACTGACTTCGTCACAGCGCACTCACGCTCGGGTATTCCGGCCTGGGAAGTTGGGGCGGGCGCCAGTATGGCGTTTCGGCGCAGCTGCTTCGAGCGTTTGGGGTTGTTCGATGAGCGGCTCGATGCAGGCGCCGCGGGTTGCAGCGGTGATTCGGAATATTGGCACCGCATTCTGACGAACGGCGGTCGTTGTCGCTACGAACCAGGCGCGATTGCGCTCCATGAACATCGGTCGGACCGTGCCGGCTTGAGGCGGCAGATCAGAGCCTATTCGAAGGGCCACGTCGCCGCTCTGCTCGTTCAGCATGAGCGCGTCCCCGGCTTAGGCGACCTGCGGCGCCTCCTTGTCACGCTGCCGGCGTGATATGCACGATTGCTCACTCGCCGTCTCGCCGGAAAGCGTTCGGCGCGAACGGCATTCTTAGCCGATCAGGTTAGTGGCTTCTTCGCGGGCATCCTCTTCTATCTGCGCACGCCAAAGGTGCCGACGGCGCGACTACCGGCGCGCGCGCGGCACGCGGGGGGCTTGGACCATCCGCTCGTGTCGATCGTCGTTCCGGCCTACAATGCGCAGGATACGCTGAACGCTACTCTGACCAGTTTGCGGAACCAGACGTTCGAGCGGCTCGAGATCTTTGTGGTCGATGATGGCTCCCGTGATGCAACTGCCGCGGTCGCCTCATCGCATGCCGCTGCTGATCCCCGGGTCAGGTTGATTCAGCAGCGTAACGGCGGCGTCGCTCGGGCTCGCAATGCCGGCCTGGCAGAAGCCGAGGGCTCCTACGTTGCGTTCGTCGATGCAGATGACCTGTGTGCACCCGAGCGCACGTCCAAGATGCTGGCCGCGATGTGGCGCATGGGCGACGATTGTGCACTGGCCTACACCTGGTCGACGCATATCGACGGCTCCGGCAGGATTGTCGCCGAGAGCCAACGATCAGAGCATGAGGGATGGGTGCACGACGAGCTGTGCAAGATCAACTTCGTCGGCAACGGGAGCGCAGCGTTGGTCCGCACCGACGTCGCACGCGCCGTCGGCGGGTTCGATCCGACCCTGCGAGAGGTGGGGGCACAAGGCTGCGAGGACATCGACTTCTACCTGCGGGTTGCGAGGCGGCACAAGTTCGCGGTCGTTCGCGAGTTCCTGACCGGCTATCGTCAAAGCGTATCCAACATGTCGAGCGACGGTATGCAGATGTATCGCTCCTTCCGCAGGGTGGAACGACGTCACGGCCGCGAGGTGCCCGCCGCTCGAGCCGCGCTGAAGCTCGGGCGCAAATACGTGCTCGGCTGGCTGTTGTCGCTGGCGTCTCTGCATGGTCGCTACCGGACCTATTGGAAGCTGGTTCCGCGCCTCGCCCTGATCGCGCCCCGGTGGGCGTACAACATCGTGGTCACTCACCGGGTCACTTCACCCGGCGAGGAACTCCCGATCGTAGATGACGCCTTACTCGCCGACTCGCGCAACCCGGATCGCGGCGCGCGCTTTCCGATCGGTGGCCCGGTTGTGACAGGCGCCTCGCACGTTTGAGAAGGTATCGCTTGTTGGGTCAGAGGCGACGAAGCACCTTCGCCAGTGCTGCGGCACCCTGTGGGGGTGGAACGATCCGCGGCAACGAGTAGAACTGCTCTCCCGCGACTTCAGTAGGCACAGCGGTGCTCTCGGTGCTGCACGCCCAGGCGTAGCCAGCGGCGGCGGTTTCGGTGCGCACGAACTCGTCCATGTCACCATAGGGGTAGGCGAAGCCGGCGACGGGACGGCCTTGCAGGGAAGTGCAAACATCGCGACTGCCCGCGAGTTCACGGCGGAGGTCGGACGCATCAAGGGATGTAAGCGCGGGATGGGACCTGCTGTGCCCGCCGAGCGTGACAAGCCCGTCCGCGACCAAAGCACGCACCTCATCACTGGTCATCGCGCGCGAGTCCGGTTCCGGCTGGGTGGGGTGGCGGTCTTCGATCTGCGCCAGCACTTCCTCACGGGCGGCGAGCGGCAGGCGCTGCAAGGCCGTCCACGTCGCCAGATACACCGCTTCGCGTGGCCCGCTCGGCTGCTCCCAAGCGCGCCAGAGGTGGTCAGCAACAGTAGTCGCTTCCCACTTGAGGCGGACCGTCTCGCCGCCGACCGACAGCGTCCAATCGGCCGCGGTGGTCGAGGCGAATAGCGCATCCGCGAGCCGGTCCCACCAGAACCGAGCGCCGCCTGCGACGTGATCCGTGGTCAGGAAGAGGGTCGCGGGGATAGCGTGACGCGCAAGCGCCGGCTTGGCGTGGGTCAGGTTGTCGACATAGCCGTCATCGAAGGTGACCGCGACGGCCTTCCTGGGCAGCCGCCCCTTTCTCAATCCGGCGACGAAATCGTCCATGGGTAGCGGCCACCGGTGCGACGCAAGCCAGGCGATCTGCGCATCGAAGTCCTCCGGGGACACGGCGAGACCCCAGGGATCGAAGCGCGGCCGGCTGACGCGGTGGTACATAAGGATCGCCGGCGCGGGCGTGAGTATTCGCGACGCGTAACGTTCAGCACGGTAGAGGAGGCTAGTCATTCGGTCGCTGCGCGCGGACCGTGATGATCACGGGATAGGCGGGGTCAACCGGGTCGAGCCGCCTGGTATCGACCTCTTCGACCGCCAGCCCGTGCAAATACGACGTGGCTGCAAACACGTTGCCATGCGCCTGAACATCGAAGTTCCCGGCTGGGAAATGCGGCTGCAGCAGCCGGCGCAGCGCGGGCGCGGTAAAGGACCAGTACCAGGTATCGCCCCACTCACCGCGGTCGAGCTGCGAGATGCCTGGGCTCGTCAGGAGAAGCACGCCGCCCGGCCTGAGCGCGTCGGCCAGCTGCACGAGCGCGCCCTGCAGATCGAAGATGAGGTGCAGGGTCTGCGTCAGAACAATGCAATCAAAGGCTGCGCGCGGCAGCGTTCCGGCGTCTTCCAGGCTGCCAACGATCGTCGCCTCTGACGCGTCGCGACTGACGTGGAGCACGTCTTGCTGCGTGATCTGCGCACCGCCGACCCGTCGGCTGTAGGCCGCGTCCCCGACCTCCAGCACCCGCCCGCGGATGTCGGCCGCGTGAGCCTGGAGAAACCGCTCGATGTAGTAGCGGTCGATCGGCAGCCCGCGATCCCAGCCAAAATCGAGGCTGATCGGGCGGTCGCCCGCAAGATGGGCCGGCCGGACGCTGCCGAGTGCGGGCGGCCAGCTGCGAAGCAGTGTTCGCTTCACGCGCCGCGCGCCCCGCCTCAAGAGCGATTGCCGTGGTTGCACGCCGTCCGCCATCGCCGCTTCCGCCTCGTAATAGCTCGTGAAATTGCGTCGCCCGTCGTCCCACCTCGCGCGGAGACCGGGTGCGTCCGGGCGGTAGCGGGCGTGGACGTCGAGCACCGCGGCCAGCATCTCCGGCGCGTAGCGGGACATGTTGCTGCCGTGCCAGCGATACTCCGCGACAATTGCCGGATGGCACGCGATGGCTGCCGTTTGCGACAGCCGCAGATAGACGTCGTAATCCTCGCACCTGGCCAGCCGCTCGTCGAACCCGCCGGCCGCCAGCAGGGGCTCGCGACGGTAAAGCACGGTTGCATGCATGCCGATCCGATTGCCGGTCAGCAAATCGGCAAAGCCATCGGCCTTCTCGAACTTGTCCGCGCTGATCGGCATACCCGCGCTGTCGATCCGGCGATGGCCGCCATGGGCGAACACCGCATCGGGGTTGGCGCGGAGACACGACAGGCCGGTCTCGATCGCAGCGGGCGTGAGGCGATCGTCGGCGTCGAGGAACAGGACGAACTGACGTGTCGCGGCACGCAGCCCGACGTTCCTGGCGCTCGCCAACCCGCCGTTCGATTTACGGATGAAGGTGACCGACGCATAGTTGGCGAGTAGCGGGCGAGGATCGATCCTTGATCCATCATCCACGACGATGATCTCGTCCGCCGGACAGCTCTGCGCCAGCACCGACTCGAGCGCGTCCTGCAGGAAGTGCGCGTCGTTGTACGTCGTGATGACGACGGCCACCTGGCTCGACACACTGCCTCCCTTGACGTTCCGCAAAGACCATAGCGTGCATTGCGGAGGTGCAACAAACAATCCTAAGCCTGGGTCGACGCAGCACGGCGGCTTCATTGGAGTATTTACCCGCGATGTGGGGTTTCCAGCCGTTCGGCGATCACCCGCACCTGTCCGCGCTCGCCAATCGGTTCCGGTCGGCCGTGCCGGTCGTCGTCGTGATCTCCGTCCTGACCGGGTTGCTCGAAAGCGCCGGTATCGGGATGCTCATCCCATTGCTCTCGACATTATCGGCGTCGACAGCCCCGCCGGAAGGGCGGCTTGCGCAATACCTTACGTCGGTTGCCGGTGGGCTGGACTCGTCGGATCGCCTGGTGCTGATTGCCGGCTTCATCTTCATGCTGGTAGTCGCGAAGAACCTGGTTGCGACCGCCGGCGGCATCTTCTCGGCCTCGCTCTATGGACGGATTGCGGCGACGATTTGCGACGACCTATCGCGGCGATTGGAGGTCGCCCCCTTCGCCTTTCACCTGCGCGCGGACTCCGCCCGGCTGGTTCAGATCCTCGGAACCGAATCGTGGCAGGCGGCCGACGCGGCGCGGGCGCGGTTCGCTCGAGTCGGCGCGATGGCCACCGCGCTGGCGTTCGGCGTCATGCTGCTGGCGATAGAATGGCGCTTGTCCTTGCTGGTGCTGCTCGGGGCGATCATTGCCCGCTTCGTTCAAGCCCGCTTCGAGGTGCGCCTCCGGCGAATGAGCCACCGAGTGACCGAGCGCAACAATCACCTGGCGGCGCGCATGATGTTTGCGATCTTCGGCGCGCGGGTGATCAGGGCGTTCGATCAGACCGCGGCGGAGCAGGCCCGGTTCGAGGCGAGCAGTGAACAGCTCCGCCGTAGCCTGTTCTCGATCGAGCGGCTGTCGGGCGCGGTATGGCCGGCGCTTGAGACCTTGCACGCCCTGCTGTTCCTGACCGTGCTGTTGATCGCGATCGCGATCGCGGTGCCGCTGCCCGTCCTGGCTACCTTCCTGGTGCTTCTCAACCGCGCGCAGCCGCACCTGCGTGCCGTTGAGCAGGCGAATGGCGCCTATGCGGCGGCCGCCGGGCGGCTGAGCGAGGTCGAGTGGCTGCTCGATCCCGCGACGACCGGGACCATGGGCTCCGGCTCCCGCCCCTTTGACGAGCTCGAACGTGAAATCCGGTTCGACCGTGTCAGCTTCTCCTACGAGACGCGGGGCGAAGCGACGCCCGTCCTAACGGAGCTGAGCTTTACGATCGCAAAGGGCCGGTCGCTTGCGCTGCTCGGCCGATCAGGCGCGGGCAAGTCGACGATCGTCAACCTTCTCTGCGGGCTGCTGTCGCCAACGACCGGCCGCATCCTGGTCGATGGCGTGCCGCTCGACGAGCTCGACCGATCGGCTTGGCTGGCGCGCGTCGCGGTGGCGGGGCAGGACCTCGAGCTGTTCGACGGGACCATCGCCGACAACATCGCTTTCGGATCGCCTTCCGCCTCGGATGCCGACATCGATCAGGCCGCCGAGCGCGCCCAGGCCCACTTCATCGCCGCACTGCCCGACGGGATGCAGACGCAAGTCGGTGACCGTGGCACCTCCCTGTCTGGGGGGCAGCGCCAGCGGATCGGCATTGCGCGCGCGCTGCTCCGCGCGCCCGACCTGCTGATCCTCGACGAGGCAACCAGCGCGATCGACCGCATGACCGAAGACGAGATCATCCAGGTTGTACGCGGCCTGCCGGCCGAAACCACCGTGATCATGATCAGCCACCGCACCGAGACGATCAGCCACTGTGATGACGCGGTTCTGATCGACGAGGGAAGAGCAACGCTAGTTCCACCGCCGGCGTAAACCGACTACTGAATTTGGGGCCGAAGAGCACCTTCTCACCTAGTCAGGAATGCTCTAGTACGACCTGGCGTGACACGTTGTATCAGATTGTTGCAAAATCTTCATGCAACAAGGATGCAACAAACTGGCAAAAAGTCACGGAAATCTGCGTCTTGATTCCGGACTCTGACTCCGTCAATCAAGGTTCGAATCCTTGTCGGGCATCCAACTCCTTCAGTTGTGTCGAAGAGTGCGATTGCGGCATGGCCGGGTTATGATCGCGTGATGACCTCTCGATTCGCCCTGCTCGCGTCGCTTGCCCTGATGGGGCAGGCCGCTCCGCCGCCGGCCGCCGCTCCGCAGGCGGTGCCGGCGCCCGTGGCCACCCCGGTGCCGGCCGCGACGCCCCAGCCGGCGCTCGTTATGGTGCGGCTGGTCACCAGCGCCGGGCCGATCGTGCTGGCGCTGGAAAAGGAGCGGGCGCCGATCACCACGGCCAATTTCCTGCGCTACGTCGATGCCAAGCGGTTCGACGGCATCAGCTTCTACCGCGCGATGACGACCGAGTGGGGCGGCGGGCTGATCCAGGCCGGAGTGCGGGATACGGCCAAGCTGTTCCCGCCGATCCGGCACGAGCCGACCGACAAGACCGGGGTCAAGCACGTGGAGGGTGCGATCTCCATGGCGCGCAACGCGCCGGGCAGCGCGACCGCCGACTGGTCGATCATGGTCGGCGACATGTCGGGGCTCGATGCGAAACCGGGCGAGCCGGGCTTCGCCGCCTTCGGCCACGTGGTCGAGGGGATGGATGTCGTCCGCAAGATCCTGGCGAGCCCCACGTCCAGGACGATGGGGGTCGGGATCATGAAGGGGCAGATGCTCCAGCCGCCGGTCAGGATCGTTTCCGCGCGGCGGATCTAGCGCCCGACCTGTCGCCGGTGACGGCGCGAAAGGCGACGTCGGGCGGCGGCGAGCGCAGGGCGCCCGGACGTTACCGACCGACCCAGTCGGCGACCTCGCCCGCGACCTGATTGGCGGCCTGATTGAGCGCGACGGCCACTGCCTGCGGCTCCACCGCCGCAACCGGCACGCGCGCCTCGAACCGGCGCCGCTCAAGCGGCGCGTTCAGCCGACGCACGATCGTGGCGTCGAAGGTGACGACCGCGCTGCTGCTCGGCACATCGACGCCGAAGCTGCGCAACTCGCCGCCGAGGCTCACGCCCGCCTCACCGAACATCCGCTGGCCGACGATCGTGCGGCCGGTGCGCGTCGCCACCGTGTCGGACAGGACGCGTGCGAACTGACGGTTGACCGGCTCCACCCAGCGCGCGTCCTTCAGGTAGGCGACGTTGGTCTCACTCGATCGCACGGGGATGCGCAGCGTCGCGATCTCCTGTGGCACCACCGGCACCGCCACGGTCACGCTCTCGGCCGAGGCGGTCTGGGTGGCGCCCGGCTGCAGTGTCGCGGCGGGAGTCAGGGTCAGCAGCGAGGGCGGGGTCTTCTCCCCGAAGCTGAGGCACCCGCCGAGCGCGAGGGCGGGCAGAAGGACGGACAGGCGGGCGAGCTTCAACATCGGGGGCCTCACTTCTTGGGCTCATAGTCGGGCAGGCGCGACGATCCGAGCAGCGAGCTCGCGCCCCCGCGATCGACCTTCTCGGCAACGTTGGAGAGCGCGGCTGCCATCTGGCGCAGGTCGAACACCAGTTGGTTGACTTCCGGCAGGGTCTGGCGGGTGAAGCCCTGCACCCCGGGCTTGGCGGCGGTCAGCACCTCGTTCAGCGTTTCCATGCTCTGCTGCGCCGCGCCGATCGTGCGGTTGAGGTTCGCCATGGCGGGCTTCACGTCCTGCGCCAGGATGCCGTTGGTGGTGTCGGCGAGGTTGCCGATCTGCTGCGCGGCGATCCCCGCCTTCTGGATGGTGATCTGCGTTTCGGCGAGTGTCGCCGCGATCTCCGGCCCGCGATCGGCGAGCGCGTCGGTCAGGCGGTTGGTGTTCTCCAGGATGCCCGCGATCGACGCCTGGTTGCGGTCGGAGAGCAGGCCGGTCAGCCGCTCGGTCAGCGTCGTCAGCCGCTCCAGCAGCTGCGGGGCGGAGCTGAGCAGGGCGCCGATGCCGCCCGCGCGGGTCGGGATCAGCGGCACGCCGAACGGGCAGGCGGCCTGGGTATTGGTGGCCGGGCACTCGATCGGCGGCGCGCCCTTCCTCGCGCCATCCAGCTGGACGGTGCTGGTGCCGGTGAAGCTGCCCTGGATGGTCGCGGTCGTGCCCTGCAGCACCGGGGTTTCCGGCCGCACGCTGACGCGGACCTTCACCAGCTGCGGGTCGGGCGGGTAGAGCGCAATTTCCTTGACCTGCCCGATCGGCACGCCCGAGAAGTTGACCGCCGACCCGTTGGCGAGGCCGTCGACCGACTGCTTGAACAGGATGTCATATTCCTTGTTCTCGGCAACGCCCAGCCGCGCCAGCCACACCATGAAGATGGCGAGCACGGCGAGCAGGATCAGCACCACCGATCCGACGAGCACGTGGTTGGACCGCGTTTCCATGCCTTACCTCACCATCTCGGCCGATGAGCGCTCCTGGCGCTCGATGCTGGCCGTCGCGGCGCGTCCGCGCGGGCCGTTGAAATATTCCTGTATCCACGGGTGGTCGAGCGCGAGCAGCTCCGGGATCGTGCCGACCGCGATCACGCGCTTGTCGGCGAGCACCGCCACCCGGTCGCAGATGGCGTAAAGCGTGTCGAGATCGTGGGTGATCAGGAACACCGTCAGCCCCATCGTCCGCTGGAGCGACCTGGTCAATTCGTCGAAGGCCGCCGCGCCGATCGGATCGAGGCCGGCGGTCGGCTCGTCGAGGAAGAGGAGCTCGGGGTCGAGCGCGAGCGCGCGGGCGAGGCCGGCGCGCTTCTTCATGCCGCCCGACAGCTCGGCCGGGTATTTGGGGCCAGCCTCCGCCGGCAGCCCGGTCATCACCACCTTGTAGGCCGCGATCTCCGCCATCAGCACGGGATCTAGGTCCTTGTAGAACTCGCGCAGCGGGACCTGGACGTTCTCCGACACCGTCAGCGTGGAGAACAGCGCGCCGCCCTGGAACAGCACGCCCCAGCGCTTGCGGATGTCGACCGTCTCGGTCTCTTCGCGGTCGAGCGTCGGCTCGCCGAACACCTCCACCTCGCCGGCGACGGGGGGCTGCAATCCGATGATCGAGCGGAGCAGCACCGATTTGCCGGTGCCCGACCCGCCGACCACGCCCAGGATCTCGCCGCGGCGCACGTCGAGGTCGAGGTTGTCGTGGACAACCTGCTCGCCGAACGCGTTCTTGAGGCCGCGGACCTTGATGATCGGGTCGTTGTCGGCTGCCATCAGATCCACCCGATCCAGGTGAAGAACACCGCGAAGAAGGCGTCGAGCACGATGACCAGGAAGATCGCCTGGACGACCGCGGCGGTGGTGCGGCTGCCGACCTGCTCGGCATCGCCTTCCACCTGCATGCCCTGGAAACAGCCGGCGATCGCGATGATCGCGCCGAACACCGGCGCCTTGACCAGCCCGACGTACAGGTCGGTGATCGGCACCACTTCGCGGATGCGCTGCATGAAGGTGACGGGCGGGATGTCGAGCTGGAGCCAGCAGAGCAGCCCGCCGCCGATGATCGCGATCAGCGACGAGTAGAAGCCGAGCAGCGGCATCAGCAGGATCGCGGCGAGCGTGCGCGGCACCACCAGCGACTCCATCGGCGACACGCCAATCGTGCGCATGGCGTCGATCTCTTCGGTCAGCTTCATGGTGCCGAGCTGCGCGGCAAAGGCCGAGCCGGAGCGGCCGGCGACCATGATCGCGGTCATCAGCACGCCGAGTTCACGCAGCGTGATGCGGCCAACCAGGTTGATCGTGAACACCTCCGCGCCGAACTGGCGGAGCTGCACCGCGCCCTGTTGCGCGATGACGATGCCGATCAGGAAGCTCATCAGCCCGACGATGCCGAGCGCGGACACCCCGACCACCTCGAACCGGTGCACGGTCGCGTTGAAGCGGAAGCGCGCGGGGTGGCGGATGATCGAGCCGAAGGCGATGGTGGTCGCGCCCATGAAGGCGAGGAGCCCCAGCATGGTTCGCCCGGCAGTCGCCGTCGCGTCGCCGATCTCGCCGACCACGCGGCGGAGCGGGGAGGCCGGCTTTGCCGGCACCGCGACCGGCTCGTCGGCGTGCTGGACCTGCTCCATCAGGTGCCGGCCGTCGTCCGACAGCCCGGTGATCTCGGCCCCGGTCCGCGTGGCGTGACGATGCACCACCCAGGCGCCGACGGTGTCGATGCGCTCGATCCCTGACAGATCGAGCGTCCGCGCGCCCGCCTGCTGGTCGAGTCGTTCCGGAAGGTTGCCGAGCTGCGCCAACGACAGGCTGCCGCGGAAGCGCAGCGTGCCCCCCTCATCGGTAAAGTCGGCGTTCATCGGCGCCACCCTTCCCCGATTCGTGTGGCAACGGCAAGGCAATCGGGCGATACGATGCCGCAATGCACTGTTACCTTGCCATTTACGACATGGACCGGACCATCACCCGGCTGCCGACCTGGACGCCGTTCCTCGCCTTTGCCATGCGCGGCCGGGCGCGCTGGCGCCTCGCGCTGTGGCCGGCGGTGGTGCTGATGGCACTCGCGTACACGGCGAAGCTGATCGATCGCGCCCGGCTGAAGCAGGGGATGCAGCGGCTGCTGCTCGGCGGGTCGCTGGCGAAGGAGCACGTCGCGACGATCACCGCCGCCTTCGCCGACCATGTCGTGGCAACCGGCGTGCTCGACGGCGCGCGCGCGCGGATCGCGGCGGACCGCGCGGCCGGCTACCGCCTGGTCATGGCGACCGCCTCCTACGCCTTCTACGCTCGCGCGATCGCCGAGCGGCTGGGCTTCGACGACGTGATCGCAACGGAGAGCGAGAGCGATCCGGCCGGCGCGCTGCTCTCGCGGATCAAGGGCGAGAACGTCTACGGCCCGGCCAAGCTGCGCGCGGTGCAGGCGTGGCTCGCGCGGGAGGGGATCGCGCGGGAGGCGGCGACGATCCGCTTCTACAGCGACCATGTCTCGGACGCGCCGGTGCTGGAGTTCGCGGACGAGGCGTTCGCCGTCAACGCGCACGGACCGCTGCGCCAGCTGGCCAGGCAGCGGGGCTGGCCGATCCTCGACTGGCGGCGGTAGCGCGGGTTGCGCGCGGCGATACGTCACGTGGCGACGTCGATCGCGTGGATCGCGCAGCCGACCAGCCCGCCGACCAGCGTGCCGTTAATGCGGATGTATTGCAGGTCCTTGCCAACCGCGTTCTCCAGCCGGCCGGTGATGGTCTGCGTATCCCAGCCGCGGATGGTGTCAGACACCAGCCGGACGATCGCGTCACCGTAATCGGTCGCGGCGCCGACGGCCGCGCGGCGCACGAAGCGGTTGATGGTGCGGGCGAGGCGCGGCTCGTTCTGAAGCGTCTCGCCGAGCTGGCGCAGCGCGACGCCGAGCTGCCCGGCGAGCAGCCGGTCGGGGTCGTGCGCGGCGCGCAGCATGGCGGCGCGCATGCTTTCCCATACGCCCTGCCACCAGTCGCCGAGCGCGGGATTGTCGAGCAGGTCGTTCTTGAACGCCTCCACCTTGGCTTGCGCAGCGGGCTCGTTCTGGAGGTCGAGCGCGAAGGTCGCCAGCCCCTCCTCGGCCTTGGCGCGCAGCGGGTGCTCGGGATCGTCCGCCATCTCGAGCAGCAGCTTGTAGAGCCCGTCGAGGATCGCGTTGGCGAGCGTTTCGTCCAGCCCGGTCCAGCGCAGGATGGAGCCGGCCTTGCTGGAGATCATGCCACGCAGGATCGGCTCGTTCGCCTCGATCGTGCGGCCGGCCCAGCGCACCACGCCGTCGATCAGCGGCACGTGGCGGTTGTCGGCGATCGCGCTCTGCAACCCGCGGCCGATCAGCGGCGCGACCTGGACCCGGCGGAGCTGCCCGGCGAGTGCCGAGCGCACCATGCCGCCCAGCCGCTCCTGATCGAGCGATTCCAAGATGTTGGCGAACAGCCGGGAGGCGCCGCGCCGCAGCCGCCCGCTGCCGAGTCCGGACGGGTTGGCCAGCCAGCCGCCGACCGCACCCGCGATGTCGATCCGGCCCATCCGGCGGGCGACCACGCGCGGGATCAGGAAGTTCTCACGCAGGAAGCCGGCGAGCGTCGTCGCGATCCGCTCCTTGTTGCGCGGCACGATCGCGGTGTGCGGGATCGGCAGCCCGAGCGGGTGGCGGAACAGCGCGCTGACCGCGAACCAGTCGGCGAGGCCGCCGACCATCGCGGCTTCGGCAAAGGCGCGGACGAAGCCGATCGCCGGGTGACGCGCCTCCTGGCTGCGTGCAAACGCGTACACGCATGCCATCACCACCAGCAGCCCGGTGGCGAGGAGGCGCATCCGGCGGAGCGCGGGTGGGGGGGCGCCCGCGCCGCGGAGCGCCAGTGCGGCGGATGCCATAACCGAAACAATCCCCGAAACCGGGGATTGTTCAAGTCACGGCGGCTTATTCCGCGGGTTGCGCGCCCTCGTCGCCGGCGCGATGCGTGATCCGACCGTGCGGCGCGCCGAGCGCCGGGCCCGCCACCGGGCCGTCGATCACCGGCTGCCCGTCGTCGCCCGGGCGATAGGTAAGCAGGCGGCGGCTGAGCTTCGGCCCGAGCCAGCGCTCCAGCCCGACCGCCAGGCTGAAGCTCGCCGGGACGATCAGCAGCGTCAGCAGGGTCGAGAGGACGAGCCCGCCGATCACCACCACGCCCATCGGCTGGCGCGACGATCCGTCGCCCGACAGCGCGAGCGCGGTCGGGATCATGCCCGCGACCATCGCGACCGTGGTCATCACGATCGGCTGCGCGCGCTTGTGCCCGGCATCGAGGATCGCGGAGAAGGCATCGACTCCCTTCCCCATCTCCTCCAGCGCGAAGTCGATCAGCAGGATCGAGTTCTTGGCGACGATCCCGAGCAGCATGAGGAGCCCGATATAGACCGGCATCGAGATCGGCATGCCGCAGATCCACAGCCCGATGAGGCCGCCCAGGGGCGCCAGCATCAGCGAGCCCATGTTGACGAACGGCGGCATGACCCGGCGGTAGAGCAGCACCAGTACCGAGAAGACCAGGAAGATCCCGGCGAGCACCGCGCCGATGAAGTTGCGGATCATCTCCGCCTGGAACTTCGATTCGCCGAGGCGCAGCTCGTTCACCCCGACCGGCAGGTTCTGCATCGCGGGCAGCGTGCGAACCTTCTTCATCGCCTCGCCGGACACTTCACCGGGCGCCAGATCGGCGCCGATGGTGATGCGGCGCTGCTGGTTCGACCGGTCGATCCGGGTCGGCCCCGCGCCGAAGCCGATATCGGCGACGACCTTCAGCGGCACCGAACCGCCGGTGCTGGTCTGGACCGGCAGGTCGGCGATCGTCGACAGCCGCTGCCGCGCCGACTGGTCGAGCGCGACCCGGATCGGGATCTGGCGATCGCTGAGCGAGAAGCGGGCGGAGTTCTGGTCGATGTCGCCGAGCGTCGCGATCCGGATCGCGCTGGAGAGCGCGGCGGTGGTCACGCCCAGGTTGGCGGCGAGGTCGAGCCGCGGGCGGATCGTGATCTCCGGCCGCTGGAGGTCGCCGGTGATCAGCGGCGAGCGGATCGTCGGCAGCGAGCGCATCCCATCGACGATCGCCACCGCCGCCTGGTTCAACTTCTCCGGATCGTCACCGCCGAGCGTGATGGTGAGCGCTCGGCCAGATCCGCCATTGCCCCAGCCGCCAGCCGCAAAGGAGACGCGCGCGTCGGCGATCTGCGTCAGCTTCGGCCCGAGCAGCCGCTGCAACTCGGCGCTCTTCATGGAGCGGTCCTCGCGCAGCTTGGCGGTCGCCCGGCCGTTGCCGACGAAGGTGCGGGTGTAGACTTCCTCCACGTCCGGATGGGCGCGCAGCACGGCCGCCGCTTGCTGAACCACCGCCTCGGTCTGGAGCAGCGTGGATCCCGGCACCAGCGCGACGTTGGCGGTGATCGAGTCGCGGTCCTCCTCCGGGTTGAAGGTGTTGGGCAGCGCCATGAACATCAGCACGGTCGCGACCAGCGCGCCGACCCCGCCGACGATGGCCGACCAGCGATGCATCAGCGTCCAGCGCAGCACCTTCATGTACTGGTCCATCAGCCAGCCGCCGCCGTGCTCGGCATGCCCCTTGGACTTCAGGAAATAGGCCGCGATCATCGGCGTGACCATGCGTGCGACCAGCAGGCTCATCAGCACGGAGGCGACCACCGTCAGCCCGAAGTTCTTGAAGAACTGGCCCGACACGCCCGGCATCAGCCCGACCGGGAGGAACACCGCGACGATCGACATGGTGGTCGCGAGCACCGCGATCCCGATCTCGTCCGCGGCGTCGATCGACGCCTGGTAGGCCGACTTGCCCATCCGCATGTGGCGGACGATGTTCTCGATCTCCACGATCGCATCGTCGACCAGCACGCCCGCGACCAGGCTGAGCGCGAGCAGCGTCATCTGGTTCAGGTCGAAGCCGAGCAGCTCCATGAACCAGAAGGACGGGATCGCCGAGAGCGGGATGGCGAGCGCGGAGATGAAGGTCGCCCGCCAGTCGCGCAGGAACAGGAAGACGACGATCACCGCCAGGATCGCGCCCTCGATCATCGCGTCGATCGCGACGTGGAACTGGGTCTCGGCGTATTTGGAATAGTTGAAGAGCAGCTGGAAGCGGACCTCCGGATTGCGCTTCTGCAGCTCCTCCAGCTTCTTCTGCGCCGCCTTGAAGACGGTGACGTCCGATGCGCCCTTCGCACGCTGGAAGTCGAAGGTGAGGACCTGCCGGCCCTCCGACGTCGAGAGCGAGCGCTGCTCGGCGTAGAGATCGCGGACGTCGGCGACGTCGGCGAGCCGCACGCTGCGCCCACCGACCGCGATCTGGGTCTGGCCAAGCGTGTAGGCATCGCGCGCATTTCCGAGCACGCGGACCGACTGTTCGGAACCGGCGATCTCCGCCCGCCCGCCCGCGGCGTTGAGGTTCACCTGGCGCAGCGCCTGATTGACCTGGCTCGCCGTCAGCCCCTGCGACTGGAGCTTCAGCGGATTGAGGATCACCCGGATCTCGCGGTCGAGCCCGCCGTTGCGGTCGACCGTCGCCATGCCGGGCACGCTCAGCAGTTCCTTGGCAACCGTGTTGTCGATGTACCAGGAAAGCTGCTCCAGCGTCATCGCCGTGGTCTCGGCGCTGAAGCTGGCGACGTCGTTGCCGCTTGTATTGATGCGCCCGATCTGCGGCTCCAGGATGCCGTCGGGCAGGTCGCCGCGGATTTGCTGGATGGCGTCGCGGATGTCGTTCACGGTGCGGTCGATCGGGGTGCCGATGTCGAGCTGCACCACCGTTTGCGAATTGCCCTCCGTCACCGTCGAGTTGATCTCGTCGATGCCCTGGAGCGAGCGAACCGCCGCCTCCACCCGCTGGGTGATCTGTCCCTCCAGCTCGCTCGGCGCGGCGCCGGGCTGGCTGATCGAGATGAACGCGACCGGGAAGTCGATGTCCGGCTGGTTGTTCACGTCCATCCGCATGAAGCTGACCAGCCCCATCAGCGTCAGCGCGGCGAACAGCACCAGCGGCGGAACCGGGTTCCGGATCGACCAGGCGGAAATGTTGCGGAAGCCCATGTGCTTACCTAGCCTTTTGTGCCTGCGGCTTCACGGTCTGGCCGGGATTCAGGAAGGCTCCGGCCGAGAGCACGACGCGCTCCGTTCCCGTCAGCCCGCTCACGATCGAGACGCCGGCGTCCGAAACCTCGCCGACGCGGACGTCGCGGCGCACCGCCTTGTTCGCGCCGTCGACGATGTACACGAAGTTGCCGCGGCCGTCGCTCAATACTGCCGATTCGGGCAGCAGCGGCGCCTGCTCGCCACCGACGTTGATGCTGGCGCTCGCGAAGCCGCCCGGGCGTAGCGCCGGATTGAAGCGGAGCGCTACGCGCGCGATGCCTTGTCGATTCTGCGGGTCGATGATCGGTGCGACCTGCCACACCTCGCCCGCGAAGGACTCGCTGCTGCCGACCGGCGTGACCTGGGCGATCATGCCGGTGCGCACGCGGACCAGGTCGCTTTCCGCCAGTTGCGCGCGCATCTCCATTTGCCCGCCCATCGCGATCCGGAACAGCTGGCCGCTGCCCGAGCTGACGATCTGCCCGGGTTCGACCCCGCGAGTCAGCACCAGCCCCTCGGCCGGTGCGCGGATGTCGAGCCGCTGATTGCGCGCGCGGGTCTCGCCGAGTTGTGCCTGCGCGACGCGGACGCGTGCGGTGGTCTGCGCCAGCGTTGCCTCGCGGCGCTGGACATCCGCCTTGGAGATGAAGCCGCGGTCGACCAGCTGGCGCGCGCGGTCGAGCTCCGCCTTGGCGAGCTCGGCATCGGCCTGCGCGACGCGGACCTGCGCCGCGAGCGAATCGGCGGTCTGCGCCTGGACCGAGCGGTCGACGGTGGCGAGCACTTGGCCGGACTTGACCCAGCTGCCCGCCTCCACCAGCACGCGGGTGACGATCCCGCCTTCGCCGGCGATTCCGACCGGCATCTCGCGGCGCGCGGCGATCTGGCCGGTGCCGGTCACGACGCTCGCCACCGCCGAGCGGCCGGGCACGACCACGCTGACGACCGGCACCTGCTCCGCGCCGCGCGCGGCACCACCGGCCTTTGGCGCGTCGTCGCCGCCGCGCATCAGCATCATTGCAGCAGCCACCAGCGCCAGCGCCGCGACCACGACGCCCGCGATCACCCACTTGCGTCGCGGGGAGGGCGTCTCTCCCTTGAGAAGGAGCGTTCCGCCGCCGGTCATCCTGCTGTCAAAATTCATCTTGTTGCCTCAGCGGCTCGCCGCAATGGCGGAGCGTGTATCACTGTGTTATAGTAATAGTGCACTCGGCTCAACCCCGGTGCGCCTCGCGCGGGCACCTAGACGCTTAGACCCACCGGCGCCACCGTCACGGCGGCGCACGTCAATGTTAATGCTTGTCTGCTGCGGCGTGAACGCAACGTTGCCGCCGTTCATGATCGGTTGCGCCGCGTCCCGGTAGCGCTGACGCGTCACAGGAGGAGATCGACCCATGTTCCGCCCGCTTGCCGCCGCCCTGATGCTCGCCTCGCCGGTTGTGGCCGCCGCGCAAGTGCCGCCGCCGCCCCCGCCGCCCATCGACGGAACGCTGCTGGAGGTGAGCGCGGCGGGACGGGTCGCGCGGGTGCCCGACGTCGCGACGATCCGCGCCGGTGTGGTGACCCAAGCGGCGAGCGCAAACGAGGCGCTGGCGGCGAACGCCACCCGGATGAGCGGCGTGCTCGCCGCCTTGAAGGGCGCGGGGGTTGCGCCGCGCGACCTGCAGAGCGCCGCGGTGCAGCTCCAGCCGCAGTATCGCTACGGGGAGAATGTGCCGCCGGTGATCACCGGCTACCAGGCGACCAACAGCGTGTCGGTCCGCCTGCGCGACATCGCGCGTGGCGGGCGCGTGCTCGATGCGCTGGTCGGGGCGGGCGCGAACCAGATCGACGGGCCGACGCTGTCGATCGACCAGCCCGACGCGGCGCTCGACGAGGCGCGGACCCAGGCGATCGCCACGGCGCGCGCCCGGGCGGAGCTCTACGCCCGGGCGGCGGGGCTGCGTGTCGCGCGCATCGTGTCGATCACCGAGAGCGGCGACGGCTACGTTCCCGCCCCGCCCCCGATCGTGATGATGGCGCGGATCCAGTCGGACCGGCCAGAGACGCAGATCGCGCCGGGGGAGCAGGACGTCAGCGTCACCGTCCAGGTCCGCTTCCTGCTCAGGTGACGACGAAAAGGGGCCGCCGGTCGCCCGGCGGCCCCTGTGTCGCATCAGACCCTTGTCGGCTTAGCGGACCGAGCCGCGGCGGACGAGGTTCACGATCGCGAGCAGGACGATCGCGCCCAGCAGCGAGTAGAGGAAGCTCATCACCGTGATGCCGTTGTTGATGTTCGCGCCGGTCACGAAGCCCGCGATCACCGCGCCGACGATGCCGACCACGATGTTCAGGATGATGCCCTGCTGCGCGTCGGTCCGCATGATGATGCTCGCCAGCCAGCCCACCACGCCGCCAACGACCAACCAGATGATGATGCCCATGGTCCGTCCCTCCGTTGTCAAGACGCCCGGCGTACATGCCGGACCCGTCGGAATGCATGACTCGCAGACCGGCCGCTTTGTTCCGGGCGCGTTTCGGTAGCCGATTGCGAAACGGCCCGCCGTCCGGGTGGACGACGGGCCGTTCCTGCGGTCAGAGGCCAGGGGAGCTGGCGTCCGATCTCAGTATTTCTGCTGCCGCTCGTAGAGCGAACGATAGTGCTGGATGCGGGTGACGCGCAGCCCCGGCATCCCCGAACGATCGATCGCGCGCTGCCAGCCGGCGAACTCCTCGGCGGTGAGGCCGTAACGACTGCACACCTCGTCCACGCTCAGCAGGCCCCCGTTGACCGCCGCCACGACTTCCGCCTTGCGCCGCACGACCCAGCGGGTCGTCGACGGCGGCGGAAGCGAGTCCAGGGTCAGCGGCTCGCCGAGCGGACCGATCACCTTGGCTGGACGGATTTTCTGGTTTTCGATCATTCCAAACCCTTCATCCGGAGCGGGGCAACTCCGACACACAACCCTGTGTAACGACCGTTAGAGCGGGAGCTTGAACCTTACCTCAATCGGTGCGGTAAACGCCGCCTTCACGAGTGTTTCCATCGTCTTAGCGCCGCCGCCGTCGCGCCGCAGAACGCCCCGTCGGCGGGTGCCAGCGGGTCGGCTCCGGCGCCTGCACGCCCGATCGACGCTTGCGCGCGCGCAGTGCTGCTTCCCGCCTGGCGCGCGGCGACGCCGACCAGCAGCACCGCGAGCCGGACCGGCAGCGCGGTGACCGGGTGCGCGTCGGCACGGGCGAAGCTGAGATCCAGGAGAAAAGCCTTTCAACGCGGGAACGGTGAGGCGTCGCTGTGGCGCAGCACGTCTGAAAGCGGGGTAAAGGGGCGAGCACTTTGCGTGCGCGCGCCTGTCCCGCTAAGGGACGCGGCGCATGGAGATCAGTGGCTTTCAGCTATCCGGCCCGGCCAGGGCGCGGCGGATCGTCGTGGCGATGTCGGGCGGCGTCGACTCGTCGGTCGTCGCCGCGCTCGCCGCGCGGACAGGGGCAGAGACGATCGGCGTCACCCTCCAGCTCTACGACCACGGCGAGGCGGTGGGGCGTGCGGGCGCGTGCTGCGCGGGGCGCGACATCCGCGACGCGCGCGCCGTCTGCGACGCACTCGGGATCGCCCACTACGTCTTCGATCACGCCTCGTCGTTCCGGGCCCAGGTGATCGACGACTTCGCCGACGAGTACCTCGCGGGGCGTACCCCCATCCCGTGCGTCAAGTGCAACATGGGCCCAAAGTTCACCGACCTGTTCGCGCTCGCCCGTGATCTCGGCGCGGATTGCCTCGCCACCGGTCATTATGTCCGCCGGGTGGAGGGTGCGGACGGTGCGGAGCTGCACCGCGCGATCGATCCGGCGCGCGACCAGAGCTATTTCCTTTTCGCGACCACCGCCGCGCAGCTCGACTATCTCCGCTTTCCGCTCGGCGGCATGGAAAAGGCGCAGGTGCGCGCGCTCGCCGCTGAGCTCGGCCTCGGCGTCGCGGCCAAGCCGGACAGCCAGGACATCTGCTTCGTGCCGGAGGGCAACTACGCCGACGTCGTGCGAAAGGTCCGCCCGGACGCCGACACCGCGGGCGACATCGTTGACGAGGGCGGGCGCGTGCTCGGGCGTCACCGCGGGCTGATCCACTACACCGTCGGGCAGCGCCGCGGCCTGGAGATCGGCGGGGGGCACGATCCGCTCTACGTCGTGCGCATCGACGCGGCCGCGCGGCAGGTGGTGGTGGGACCCAAGGCTGCGCTCGCGGTGGAGGCGGCGCGGCTCTCGGACATCAACTGGGTGGGTGGCGATCACCGCGGACCGCTCACCGCCAAGGTCCGCAGCCTGGCGAAGCCGGTTGCGGCGCGGCTCGCCGGCGACCGGCTGGTGTTCGAAGCGCCCGAATATGGCGTCGCTCCGGGCCAGGCGGCGGTACTCTACGCCGGGGAGCGCGTGCTCGGCGGCGGCTGGATCGCGGCGACTGAGCGGGCGCGGGTGCCGCTCGCGGCCTGACCTACCTGGAGGGCAGGGGGAAGCGGTCTACCTCTCGCCAGTTGATCAGGCGACGCGACCCATCAGCGCCAGGGCCGCCGGCGACCGTCGCCAGTGTGCCGACGTAGTTACGCCAGCTGGCGGCGTCGGCGTGGTAGACGGAGACGAATACTCGGCCGGTGAACCGATACTGGCCATAGGCGCCGCGCATGCTGACGATCGTTGCCGGCGCCTGATCGCCCACCCGGCTGGACGCGATCAGCGCGCGCGGATCGGTAGTTGCGGCGCCGCGCGCGACGCTCTCGGCAACCGTCTCGCACACGCTCAGTGCGGCGCAATCGCCCTTGGCGTTCGCGAGATTGTGGATGAGGTAGCGCGAACCCAGCTCCCGGTGCAGGCCGCGCAGCAGTGCCCAGCGGTCCTGCGAGTTCAACGTGACCTGGACCGGCTCGGCCGCAGCCGCCAGCATCGGCATCAGCAACAAGGACAGCATGTACGCCTCCTGATCACCGGATCGTAAACGCAGGTTACGCTACGTTGATCCCGGCTACAATCGGAAGCTGCCCTCGATCACCGTGACGCAATCGCCGCGCAGAATCACCCGCTCGCCGGCGAGCTCGCACCCGACGTGCCCGCCGCGCGCGCTCGCCTGATAGGCGGTGAAGCGGGTGCGACCGAGCTTCTCGGCGAAATAGGGCACCATGACCGCGTGGGCGGAGCCGGTGACCGGGTCCTCGGGAATGTCGAAGGCGTGGGTGAAGACGCGGCTCACGACGTCGGCGGTCTCGCCCTGCGCCGCGACGATCAGGACGTAAGGGCCGAGTGCCGCGACCGCGCGCCCGTCCGGCGCGGCGGCGCGCACCGCGGCCTCGCCGACGACCACCACCAGTGCATAACCGGTGTCGTACCACAGCGTCTCGACCGGCGTGACGCCCAGCGCGGCGACGATCTCCGGCAGGTCGGCAGGCTGCGGCCGCCACGCCGGGAGCGCCATCGCATACCCGCTTCCTTCCCGCGCGACCTCCAGCACGCCCGCCCGTCGCGTGCGGAACTGGACCCGATCGCGCGGGGGATCGGCTGAGAGCACGTAGTGCCCGCTCGCGAGCGTAGCATGACCGCACAGCGCAACCTCCGCCGCGGGCGTGAACCAGCGCAGCTCGAAGTCCGCGCCGTCGCCGCCGTCGTCCTCGCTGCCGGCGATCGGCACCAGGAAGGCGGTTTCGCTCAGGTTGTTCTCCTGCGCGATCCGCTGGAGCACGTCGTCGTCCAGCCAGGCGGTGAGCGGCATCACCGCCGCCGGATTGCCGGTGAACGGCCGGTCGGCGAAGGCGTCGATCTGGACAAAGGGGATGGTCACATGCGTTTCCCGAACCAGTGTGGCGTCACGTCGGCCTCGACCAGTTCGTTGTCGGTGTCGACGTGCCCTTCCGGGTCGAGATGGATCAGCACCTCGACCTTCGGATAGGCGCGCTTCAGCGCGTCCTCCACCCGCTCGACGATCTCATGCGCGGCGAAGACGGAAAGGCGGGGGTCGACCTCCATGTGGAACTGCGCGAAGTCGTGCGCGCCCGAGCGGCGGGTGCGGAAGTCGTGAATGCCCCGCAGGCCGGGCTGCTGCGCCGCGACGTCGATGAACGCCCGGCGCTGCGCTTCCGGCCACTCCTTGTCCATCAGCTGGTCGATGGCGTTGGACGACGCCTTGAACGCGCCCCACAGCAGCCACAGCGCGATCGCGACTCCGAACAGCGGGTCGGCACCGCGCCAGCCGAGCACCTGGTCGAGCACCAGCGCGACGATGACGGCGGCGTTGAGCAGCACGTCCGACTGGTAGTGGATGTTGTCGGCGACAATCGCGACCGATCCGGTGTGGCGGATCACGCGACGCTGGTAGATCAGCAGCAGCGCGGTGCAGGCGATGGCGATGACGGAGACGCCGATGCCGAGATCGGCGTCCTGCGTGCGGGCCGGATCGCCGAACGCGACCACCGCCCGCCAGCCGATCCCGAGCGCGGAGGCGGTGATCAGCGCGACCTGGAACAGCGCGGCCAGCGCCTCCGCCTTGCCGTGGCCGAAGCGGTGGTCATGGTCGGCGGGTTCGGCCGCGACCTTGACGCCGTAGAGCGTGACGAGGCTCGCCAGCAGGTCGAGCCCGGTGTCGGCGAGGCTGCCGAGCATCGCGACCGAGCCGGTGTGCCAGGCCGCGAACCCCTTCAGCGCGAGCAGGAAGCAGGCGGTCGCGACGCTGAGCAGCGCCGCGCGGATCGCGAGCGGAATGGCGCGGCGGCGCTCGTTCTCCGTCACGGGTAGAGCATCCCTTCGCGCCAGCCGTCGCCTTCCGCCACGAACAGGCGGCGGTGATGGAGCCGGCCGGGTCGATCCTCCCAGAACTCGATCCGCTCAGGGCTGACGCGGTAGCCGCCCCAGTGCGCCGGGCGCGGCACGACGTCCGGGAAGCGCGCGTCGGCGGCGGCGTAGCGCTCCTCGAAGGTCTCACGGCTATCGAGCGGGCGCGACTGGTCGGAGGCGACGGCGCCCAGCTGCGACGCCCGGCTGCGCGAGGCGAAATAGGCGTCCGACTCGGCGTCGCTGACCGGGCTCACCGGTCCCTCGATCCGGACCTGCCGGCGTAGCGACTTCCAGTGGAAGAGCAGCGACGCGTGCCGGTTGGCGGCGAGTTCCTCGCCCTTGCGGCTCTCGCGATTGGTGTAGAAGACGAAGCCGCGCTCGTCGTGCCCCTTCAGCAGCACCATCCGCACCGATGGGCGGCCGGCCGCGTCGGCGGTCGCGAGCGCGACGGCGTTGGGGTCGTTCGGTTCGCCGGCTTCCGCTTCGTGGAGCCAGGCGTCGAACAGCGCGTGGGGGTCCTCGACCATGCGCGCCCCATAAGCCTGCGGCCGATTCGACGCAATCAGCGCAGCCAGCTGACCACCAGCGCGACCGCGCAGGCGGCGGTCACCGCGACGGTGATCCAGCCGAGCGTGTTGGTCCGCCACCCGTTGGTGCGCGCGCCGACCACCCGGCGGCTGTTGGTGAGCAGCATCATCATGAGGAGGAGCGGCGGCACCAGCAGGCCCTGCACCACGCCCGCCCACACCAGCATGCGCATCGGATTGAAGCCGAGGAAGTTGGCCCCCGCCGCCAACGCCGTCGTCGCGGCGATGACGGCGTAGAACAGCCGGTTCTCGTTCGGCGCCTGGTGCAGGCTGCCGTCGCGGCCGAGCGCCTGGGTGATGTTGTAGGCCGCCCCCGTCGTCATGATCGGCACCGCCAGGAAGCCGACGCCGACCACGCCGGCCGCGAACAGATATTTGGCGGCGGCCCCGGCGAGCGGCTCCAGCGCCGATGCGGCGTCGGCGGCCGATGCGATCTCCCGCTGCCCGGCCGGATGCAGCGTCAGCGCGGTCGACAGGATGATGAAGTAGAGGATGACGTTGGAGAACAGCATCCCGATCAGCACGTCGCGGCTGGTCCGCTTCATCTCGCGCGCGGTCGCCCCGCGGCGCTGGCGCGGGTGGCGGCGCCCGGCGGCGATCTGTTCCTCCACCTCCTGGTTCGACTGCCAGGTGTAGACATAGGCCGACAGCGACGTGCCGATGCACGCGACGACCAGCGCCAGGAACTCGGGGCTCCAGCTGACGTCCGGGATGACGGTCGCACGGAGCACCGCCAGCGGATCGGGTCGGGCCAGCACCGCCGCGACCACATAGGCGAACAGGAACAGCGCCAGCCACCGGAACAGCCGGTGGATTGCCGCGTAGGACCCCCAGTACTGGACCGCGAAGACGATGGCGGCGCTCGCCACCACGATCGCGGGCACCGGCAGCGGCACCAGCAGGTTGAGCGCGGCACCCATGCCGCCCAGGTCGGCCGCCGCCTCGATCAGGTTGCCCACGGTTGCGAACACCACCGTTGGCACCAGCACCCAGCGCGGGAACTGCTCGCGGATGCAGGCGAACAGCCCCTTGCCGTAGACCTGCCCGATCTTCGCCGAGAGGTAGGTCACGACATACATCATCGGCAGCAGGACGGGCGCGATCGGGAGGAACGACAGCCCGTAGGCGGCCCCGGCGCTGGCGTAGGTGCCGATCGCGGAAGGATCGTCGTCCGCGGCGCCGGTCACCACGCCGTTGCCGATCCGCTTGACGACGCCGACGTCGCGGGGCGCCAGGGCTGGCGGCGGCTGGTCGGCGGGGGTGCGGGCGGTCATGGCAGCGGCATGGCTTGGCGGACGCACCACGTCTACCGCTCAAGTCATACGATTCACGGCGTTACTGATCCGGGTGGCTCAGCGCCGCTCGTACTTCCAGTTGCGGCGCTTGCCCTCGCGCAGCCACGCGATCGCCTCGACCACCCGCTTGTCGCGCGTTTCCGGCCGCTTCGCCTCGCCGATCCACTCGCAGTACTCGCGCCGCTGGCCGGGCGGGAAGGCGTCAAAGGTCGCGCGGGCGACGGCATCGTCGGCGAGCGCTGCGGCGAGGGCGGGCGGAACCGCCGCGTCCGCCGCGGCGCCGTCGGCGACTCGGTTCACACGAGGCCTGGGCGCCGCAGCGGCCGCCGCCGCGATCATGGCCTCCATCGTCGCCGCGTCCGGCAGGTCGCCCAGAGTGATCAGCCGGCCGAACTGGCCGTCACCGTTCCAGAGGCGGAAACTCGCGTGCGCGCTGAACGCGGCCATGCCGGCGAGCGGACGGCCGGCCACCGAGAAGAAGGGGCGTCCCCACTTGATCGACTCGGTGACGTCGAAACAGGCGGCGTGAACGCGTGCCCGGAGCCAGCCGAGGATCGGCCGCGCGAACGGTGCTGCCGCGGCGATATAGGCATCGACGAGCGGGTCGGTCACGTGGGCAAGGCTGCCCGCGGCGACCGACCCGCGTCAAGCATCACGGATTGAGCGCGACCTCGTCGCCGTCGTCGAGCTCCTCGTCCAGGTCCTCGGCGTCGTCCTCGAAGTCCTCCTGGAGCGCATCCTCGTCCAGGTCTTCCTCGTCGGCATCGGCGTCCTCATCCTCCTCGCCGACCTCGTCGGAGAGCAGCGGGAGCGCGTCGCTGTCGTCGTCGTCCAGCGCATCACCGCCCAGATCGGGCGCGATGTCGGTCAGCAGCGTCCCGTCACTCGGCCCGTCGCGCGTCGCCTCCAGGATCTCGGCGCGCTGGCTCTCGTCGAAGCCGTCTTCTTCGAACCCGTCGTCGTTCGGACCTTGTTCGCCTACCTGATAGCCGCCCATCATCGTTCCTCACGCTCGCGCCGCGCAGGTGCGGCGGTTCAACGGACCGAACGGCGGCGGCGCGCCGGCGTTCCGCTCAGCCGGCAGAAATCGCCGGCTCATGCGCGGGACGGAACAGGCGCCCCTTCTCGGCGACCAGCACGACGATCAGCGCGAGCACACCCATGACGGTGAAGCCGATGTAGAGCGGGACGGTGGTGCCGTTGTACTGCTGGCCGACATAGGCGCCGATCAGCGCCGCCCCCAGTGTCGCGACGAAGCCCTGCAGGCTCGCCGCGGTGCCGGCGATGTCGCCCATGTTCTCCATCGCCATGGACGAGAAGTTGGAGGTCGCGAGCGCGAAGCACGCCATCATCAGCGCCTGCACGACGATGAAGTTGGCGAGGTTCTCCCACCCCGACAGCCCGATGACGAGGTGCAGCGCGGCGAGCAGGATGAAGCCGACCAGCGCCGAGTGCGAGATGAGGCGGGTACCGTAGCGCAGGACGATGCGCGAGTTCAGGAACGAGCCGACCGCCATGGTGCCCGCCACCGCCGCGAAGACCAGCGCGAGCAGGTGCGGCACGCCGAACACGTCGGTCACGATCTGCTGGATCGATCCGATGAACCCGAATAGCCCGCCCTGAAGCGCGGTCGCCGCGAGCGTGTAGCCGACGGCGTAGCGGTCGCGCACGACCCGGCCTGCGCCGTCGACGAGCAGGCTGAGCCGCAGCGGCCGGCGCTCGGCGACCGGCAGCGTTTCCGGCATGCGGACGAGGAACCAGAGCAGGATAACGGCGGTGACCAGCGCGATCCCGGCAAAGATCCAGCGCCAGTTGGCGAACAGCAGCACCATCTGGCCGAAGGTCGGGGCGAGCACGGGCGCCGCCATGAAGACGATGAAGGCGAGGCTCATCACCCGCGCCATGGCGCGCCCGGAGTAGCAGTCTCGCACCAGCGCGATCGTGACGGTGCGCGCCCCCGCCACCATCGCGCCCGACGCCGCGCGGGCGATCAGCAACAGTTCGAAGCTGCCGGACACGGCGGCCAGCAGGTTGGTGACGACATAGCCGACCAGCGCCACCGCCAGCACCGGTCGCCGGCCGAAGCGATCGGTCAGCGGCCCGTACACCAGCATCGCGCAGGCGAAGCCGACCATGAAGGCGGTGATGATGAACTGCCGGTCGTTGGCGTGCGCGACGCCCAGCGTCGCGCTGATCGCGGGCAGCGCCGGGAGCATCGAGTCGATCCCGAGTGCGGTCAGCGCCATCATCGCCGCGATCAGCGACACGAACTCGGCGAACCCGATCGGCGCCTGGTTGGCGCCGTCGTCGGCGACAGAAGGAGTGACGCTGGCCATGGCGGGCGATGTAGGGGCGCGCTACCCTCGCGTCGAGCCGCGATTATTGCGCCGCAGCAATCACCGCCGCTCGGCCGCGCTCTCGCTTCGCCGGGCCGCATAGCCCGCCGCCAGCGTGCCGCGCCAGGCCGGCCAGCCGCCGCCATCGGCCACCCGGCGCGCCATGCGGTAGACGATTGTCCCCTCCTGCGCGGCAGCGGCAAGGTCCCAGGCGGGGTCGAACGCGTCGCTGCGCTGATGATAGCGGTTGAGGTCATAGTCCGCGACCCAGGCGGTCCCGCGCGCGGCGCCGCCGTCGATCAGGTCGCGTCCGGCGCGGAAGTAGATCGCCGGCACGCCCGCCTCGGCAAAGGCGAGGTGGTCGGAACGGCTGTACCAGTTCTCGTCCGGCAGCTGCTCGGGCTCGACCGCCAGCCCCTCGCCCCGGACCACTTCTGCGAACAGGTCCTCCAGGTCGGTCCGCCCGGCACCGATCAGCTCCATGCTCCGGGTTGCGGACAGCGCCAGGTGCGGATCGAGGTTGAACACCGCCGCGGTGGTGGCGAGCGGGCGGACCGGATGCGCGGCGTAGTGATAAGCGCCGAGCAGCCCGTCCTCTTCCGATGTGTAGCCGATGAACAACAGGCTGCGCTGCGGCCGCGGTCCGCGGGCAAAGGCGCGGGCGACCTCCACCATCGTCGCGGTGCCGATCGCATTGTCGACCGCGCCGTTGCGGATCGTGTCGCCGCGCTCGTCGGGCACGCCGGTGCCATAGGCATCCCAATGCGCGCCGATCACCACCGTCTCGGCGGCCCGCGTCGTTCCGTCGAGGCGAGCGAGGATGTTGCGGGTGCGGAAAGGCCGCTCGGCCGCCCTGCCCGACAGCGACAGGGTCACGCCCGGGAGCGGCGTCGCGCGAAATCCGGGGCGCTTCGCCGCCGCCTCCAGCGCGGCGAAGTCGAGTCCCGCGGCCGAGACCAGCCGCCGGGTCGCGGCTTCGCTCAGCGTCACCGCCAGCCGCGCCGGTCCGGTCGGCGCCGGTGCCTCCGCCAGCCGGTAGCGCGGCTCGGCGGCGTAGAAGACCGTCGCCGACCACAGCCGCCTGGTCGCCGCCTGCTGGTGGACCTGGACCACCGCCGCCGCGCCCGCGGCATAGGCGTTGGCTGCCTTGGCTCGCGCAAGCGGGCTGCGCGCCGGTCCCCCGAATGGGCCGCTCGGCTGGTCGTAGTCGGGGTCGTTGGCGAGCAGCAGGACCACCTTGCCGGTCAGGTCGACGCCGGCGAAGTCGTCCCAGCCGAGCTCGGGCGCGCGGATGCCGAAGCCGCCGAACACGACCGGCAGGTCGGTGAGCGCGACGCTGCCCGCCTGGCCGAGCGAGGCGACCCAGTCGCGCGAGGTGACGAGCGCGACCGGCTTGCCCGCGGCGCGCGCGACCACCGCTGTACGCTGCGTGTCGACGCGGGTCAGCGGCACGTCCTGGAACCAGCTGCCGTTCGGTCCGCCGGGCTTCAGCCCGGCAGCGGCGAACGCGCGGCGCAGATGTTCCAGCGTCCGCGTTTCGCCCCGCGTGCCGGGGCCACGGCCTTCGAACGCATCACTCGACAGCGTGCGGACGTCGGCGCGGATCGCGTCCGCGCGGATCGGCGACTGCGCCGCCGCGGGCGCCGCCAGCAGCGCGGCGAGGAGGAGAGGCAGCAGTCGCATCATCATGACTTGTAGAGCGCGTCCAGCCGTCCGCCATAAGTCTCGCGCAGGATGTGGCGGCGGATCTTCAAGCTGGGGGTCAGCTGCTGGTTCTCGATGGAGAAGGGCTCGTCCGCCAGGATGAAGCGGCGCACCCGCTCGGTCACCGACAGGTCCTTGTTGACCCGCTCGACCGCCTGGCCGATCGCGGCCTTGTAGTCGTGGCTGCCGGCCAGCCCGGCGAAATTGCAGGTGGCGCCGTTCTTCGCACACCATTCCGCGGTCCACTCGGGATCGGGGACGATCACCGCGGTCATGTACGGCTTGCGGTCGCCCGCGATCATCGCCTGCGCGATCTCGGGCTGGAGGGTCAGCATCCCCTCGATCTTCTGGGGCGCGACATTGTCGCCCTTGTCGTTGACGATGATGTCCTTCTTGCGGTCCGTTATCCTGATCCGCCCGCACTCGTCGATCAGCCCGATGTCGCCGGTGTGGAGCCAGCCGTCCTTGAGGACGCGGGCCGTCTCCTCCTCGTTCCGCCAGTAGCCGTGCATGACGAGTTCGCCGCGCACCAGGATCTCGCCGTCGTCGGCGATCCTGACCTCCGTGTTGGCGAGCGGCGGGCCGACCGTGTCGTGCTTGAGGCCGGCGGCCGGGCGATTGCACGAGATGACGGGCGCGGCCTCCGTCTGCCCATAGCCCTGTAGGAAGCAGAGGCCGAGCGAGGAGAAGAAGGTGCCGACCTCCGGGTTGAGCGGCGCGCCCCCCGACACCATCGCCTTCAGCCGCCCGCCGAAGCGCTTGCCGATCTTGGGCTTGAACAACCGATCGACCAGCAGGCGCGACGGCCAGTCGAGCAGCCCCGCGGTGCCCGCCGCCTGCCTGGTCCCGACCGCCACCGCGCGGTCGAGCAGGAAGGTCGCGAGGCGCCCCTGCTTCTCGATGCCCTTGGTGATGCGGGTGCGCAGCACCTCGAACAGGCGCGGCACCACGACCATGATGGTGGGGCGCACCTCCTCGATGTTGGCGGCGAGCTTGTCGAGGCCTTCGCTGTAGTAGATCTGCCCGCCGAGCCCGATCGGAAAATGCTGTCCGCCGGTGTGCTCATAGGCGTGGGAAAGCGGCAGGAACGACAGGAAGATCTCGTCGTCCCAGCCGAAATCCTCCGAGATCACGGTGCAGCAGCCGTTGACGTTGTGGAGGATCGCACCGTGGTGCTGCATGACGCCGCGCGGGGATCCACCGGTGCCGCTGGTGTAGATGATGCAGGCAAGGTCGTCGCGCGTGGCCGTCGCCGCCGCCTCGGCCGCAGCGACATCGGCGGTGTGCTCGGCGATCAGCGTCCGCCAGTCGTGAAAGTCGGTGCTGCCCGACTGTGGCGGCTTCTGCTCGTCGATGCCGATCACGATCCGGGCATTGGACGCGCGCAGCACCGCGGGCATCAGCACCCGCGCGAGCTTCGCGGTCGATACGATCACGGCGCAGGCGCCGGAATTCTCAAGCACATGCTGGTGATCGCGCTCGGTATTGGTGATGTAGGTGGGAACGGTGACGCAGCCCGCGGCCATGATCCCGAGGTCGGAGATGCACCATTCCGGGCGGTTCTCGCTGACCAGCATGACGCGGTCGCCGGCGCGCAAACCGAGCGCGCGGAGCGCGGCGGCGAGGCTCGCGACCGCTTTCGCCGCTTCCGCCCAGCTCGTCGACTGCCACCGGCCGCCCGACTTCGCCCACAGGAACGGCGCGTCGCCCTTCTCGCGCGCTCGCGTAAAGAACATCGTGACCAGGTTGGGGAAGTGTTCGAGCTGGCGTGGCGGCATTGTCTCTCCTGCGCCTGTTGTAGCATCTCCGTTCGTCCTGAGTAGCCGCTGAGCCTGTCGAAGCGGCGTATCGAAGGATGCTTCGATACAGTGTCAGGTGAAACATGCCCCGCATGTTTCAGGATCGTCCGGGGGACGATCCGACCTGACACTCTTCGCCTTCGCTCAGTCTCTACTCAGCACGAACGATGGGGACCGTCACTCCGGCGGTGCGTTCGGGTCCTTGGCGAAGCGCGTGATCCGCGTGACGAACCCGGTCTCGTCACCCGCCACGCCTTCGCTGCGCGGATCGGCACCGCCGACCCAGCGCCCGCCGACCCACTCGACCGCATTCGCCTTCAGCCCGAGCGGCGCGACCGTGACCCGCTCGCCGAGTGCCGCCAGCGCAGGCACCATCGCCGCGCGCTCGGTTCCCGCCTCCGCGACGCCGCCCGGCCCCGGCGCGTAGAGCAGGCCCATCGCGATCGCATCCTGCGCAGTCAGGCCGAAATCGACCACGCCCATCACCGCCTTGGCGATCTGCGCGATGATCGTCGGGCCGCCGGCCGCGCCGACCGCCAGCCGTACGCGTCCGTCCGCGTCGTAGACGATGGTCGGCGCCATCGAGCTGCGCGGCCGCTTGCCGCCCTCCACCCGGTTGGCGACGAGGTAGCCGTCCTTGACCGGCACCGTGTCGAAGTCGGTCAGTTCGTTGTTGAGGACAATGCCGTTCACGGTCAGCCCCGAGCCGAACACCCCCTCGATCGTGGTGGTGACCGCGACCACGTTGCCGGCGCGGTCCGCGACCGACAGGCTGGTGGTGCCGGGCGTCTCGGCGGGCGCGGCACGCACCCGCGGCGGCGCACCGGGCGGCGTGCCGGCCGCGATCGTCGCCATGGTCGCGGTGGGGGAGATCAGCGCGGAGCGGCTGGCGAGGTAGGCGGGATCGAGCAGTTCCGCGACGGGCACCTGCACATGGTCGGGATCGCCGATGTAGAGGTTGCGGTCGGCATAGGCGAGGCGGGACGATTCGGCGAACAGGTGCCACGCGGTCGCGCTGCCGCGGCCCAGCCGTGCGAGGTCGAACCGCTCGAGCTGCTTCAGGATCATCAGCACGGTGAGGCCGCCCGACGACGGCGGGCCCATGCCGCAGATCCGGAAGCTGCGGTACGGCACGCAGACCGGGTCACGCGGCTTGGCGGCATAGCTCGCGAGGTCGCCCGCCGTCATGCTCGACGGGTTGCGCGGCGCGGTGGTGACCGCAGTGACGAGCGCCTGCGCATCCGGCCCCACGTAGAAGCTGTCGGCCCCGCGCTGCGCAAGCCGCTCCAGCAGCGCGGCCTGCGCGGGGTTGCGGACGGTCGCGCCGGCCGGGAGCGGCGTGCCGCCGGGCGAGAAGATCGCGCGCAGTTCGGGCACGATGTGGGTGCCGTTGCGGGCGAGCCCGGCGACGAAGCGGGGCGAGAGCTGCCAGCCCCCTTGCGCCAGCCGGATCGCGGGAGCGAACAGCCGTGCCCAGGGAAGCTTGCCGCCGCTCGCGTGCGCCATAGCCATGCCGCGCAGCGCGCCCGGCACGCCGACGCTGGTGCCGCCCGCGACCGCGGTGCGGTGATCGAGCGGCCGGCCGTCGGCGCCGTAGAACAGGCGTGGCCCCGCCGCCATCGGCGCCGCCTCGCGCGCGTCGATCGTGTCGAGCGCGCCGCCCGCCGCCTGCCGCACCCAGAAGCTGCCGCCGCCCAGACCCGAGCTTTGCGGTTCGACGACGCCGAGCGCCAGCATGGTCGCGATTGCGGCGTCGGTCGCGCTGCCGCCCGCGCGCAGGATCTCGACTCCGGCCGCGACGGCGCGCGGGTCGGCGGCGCTGACCATCCCGGGAGCGCTCGCGGGCGCGGGCGCCGGCGACACCGCGGGCGTGGGCAGCGGCGCAGGAGCGACGGGGGCTGCCCGATCGGCGACGGGGGCGCAGGCGGCGGCGAGCAGGGCCGCCGCTAGAACAAGAGCTCTCATGCGCGGGACCCTAGGCCCGCGCTCCCGCACGTCAACGCGCTACGCTGTTCCCACTGCATCGGCGACGTGGGCGAACCCGTCGCGGGCGAGCAGCCGGTCGAGCCCTTCCGCGATCCGCCGCGCAAGGCCCGGCCCCTCGTACACCAGCGCCGAGTAGAGCTGGACCAGGCTCGCGCCCGCGCGGATGCGGGCGTACGCTTCCTCCGCGCTGCCGATCCCGCCGGCGGAGACGAGCGGGATCGCGCCGCCGGTCGCGTGGCGGAAGTCGACCAGTCGCTGGCGAGCGAGCGGCGCGAGCGGGGCACCGGACAGGCCGCCACCTTCCTTCGCGTTCGCCGACCTGAGCTTCGGACGCGATACCGTTGTGTTGCTGACGATCAGCGCATCGATGTGCGCGTCCGCCGCCGCGCGCGCGATGTCGTCGATCTCCGCCGGTTCCAGGTCCGGCGCGACCTTCAGGAACAAGGGCACCAGCCCGCGCGCGCCGGTGGCCGCGACCAGCAGCTCGCGCAGCGCCGCGCCCTTCTGCAGGTCGCGCAGGCCCGGCGTGTTGGGCGAGCTGATATTGATGGTGACGTAGTCGGCGACCTTGGCCGCGCAGGCGACGCCGTGGGCGTAGTCGGCGACCCGGTCGCCGGAGTCCTTGTTCGCGCCGACGTTGACGCCAAGCACCCCGGGCCAGCGCTTCCCGAGCCGCGGGATGGCGGCGTCGAGCCCGCCGTTGTTGAACCCCATGCGGTTGATGACGCCGCGATCCTCGACCAGCCGGAACAGCCGCGGGCGCGGGTTGCCCGCCTGCGGCTTGGGGGTGAGCGTGCCGACCTCGACGCTGCCGAAGCCCAGGCCGAAGAAGCCGGCGACCGCCTCGCCATCCTTGTCGACGCCGGCCGCGAGCCCGACCGGGTTGGGGAAGTGCAGCCCGGCGACGACCTGCGCCAGCCGCGGGGTGGTGTGGACACGGCCGGTGCGGCTGCCCGCGGCCGACAGCGCACGGATCGTCAGGCGGTGCGCGCGTTCGGCATCAAGCGTGAACAGCAGCGAATGGTACCACTTCATGGAGGCGCCTCTTGCCGGTTGACGGCACGCGGCGAAACCCCCATCTGCCCAATCGGACGATATTGGTCCGATTTTGAGAACGTCTCGCAACATGCGCCTCACCGCCCAGGCAGACTATGCCGTCGTGATGATGTCGGCCGCCGCGCGCCATTGCGGCGGCGCGGCGCGGCTGAACGCGACGACGCTCGCCGGTGAGACGGGGCTGCCGCTCCCCACCGTGCAGAAGCTGGTGAGCCGCTTGTCCGCGGCCGGGCTGATCGAATCGTCGCGCGGGACCGGCGGCGGCTTCCGCCTCGCGCGCCCGCCCGCGTCCATCACCCTCGCCGACATCATCGAGGCGATCGAGGGGCCGATCGGCCTCACCACCTGCGTCGACGCCGACCGTCACGAATGCGCGGTGGAGGGCAGCTGCGGCGTCCGGCCGCACATGCCGCAGATCAACGGCGCCGTTCGCGGCGCGCTGGCGGGCGTCAGCCTCGCTTCCCTTTCCGCCGGAGTGCCCGCGTAATGGCCACCAAGAATGCCGAGGCCTATGCGGCCGTATCCAAGAAGTACGAGTGGGGCTTCGCCACCGAGATCGAGCAGGACTTCGCGCCCAAGGGGCTGAACGAGGACACGGTCCGCTACATTTCCGCCAAGAAGGGCGAGCCGGAATGGATGCTAGACTGGCGGCTGAAGGCGTTCCGCCTGTGGCAGACGCTGGAGGCGCCCGACTGGTCGAAGCTGAACGTGCCCCCGATCGACTATCAGGACGCCTATTACTACGCCGAGCCCAAGCAGAAGAAGACGATCGCGAGCCTCGACGAGCTCGATCCCGAGATCCGCCGGACCTACGAGAAGCTCGGCATCCCGATCGCCGAGCAGGAAGTGCTCGCCGGCGTCGAGGGGGCAAGGAAAGTCGCGGTCGACGCGGTGTTCGATAGCGTCTCGGTCGCGACCACCTTCCGCGAGGAGCTGAAGGCGGCGGGCGTCATCTTCCTGTCGATCAGCGAGGCGATCCGCGAGTATCCGGATCTGGTCCGCAAGTGGCTCGGCAAGGTGGTGCCGCAGCGCGACAACTATTTCGCGACGCTCAATAGCGCGGTCTTCTCCGACGGCACCTTCGTCTACATTCCCGAGGGCGTGCGCTGCCCGATGGAGCTGTCCACCTACTTCCGCATCAACGCGGAGAACACCGGCCAGTTCGAACGCACGCTGATCGTCGCCGACAAGGGTGCGTACGTGTCGTACCTGGAGGGCTGCACCGCCCCGATGCGCGACGAGAACCAGCTCCACGCGGCCGTGGTCGAGCTGGTCGCGCTCGACGACGCCGAGATCAAGTACAGCACGGTCCAGAATTGGTATCCGGGCGACGAGAACGGCGTCGGCGGCATCTACAATTTCGTCACCAAGCGCGCGCTGTGCCAGGGCGCGCGGAGCAAGGTGTCGTGGACTCAGGTCGAGACCGGCAGCGCGATCACGTGGAAATATCCGTCGTGCGTGCTGAACGGCGAGGATTCGGTCGGCGAATTCTACTCGGTTGCGGTCACCAACAACCGCCAGCAGGCCGACACCGGCACCAAGATGATCCACAACGGCAAGGGTAGCCGCTCGACGATCGTGTCGAAGGGGATCAGCGCCGGCCGCAGCGACAACACTTATCGCGGGCTCGTCCGCGTCGCGCCGGGCGCGGAGGGCGTGCGCAACTTCACCCAGTGCGACTCGCTGCTGCTCGGCGACCAGTGCGGCGCCCACACCGTGCCGTACATCGAGGTCCGCAACCCCTCCGCGCAGATCGAGCACGAGGCGACCACGTCCAAGATCAGCGAGGACCAGCTGTTCTACGCCATGTCCCGCGGCCTCGATCAGGAGGCGGCGGTCGCCCTGATCGTCAACGGCTTCGCGCGCGAGGTGCTTCAGCAGCTCCCGATGGAGTTCGCGGTCGAGGCACAGAAGCTATTGGGGATTTCGCTTGAGGGGAGCGTGGGGTGACCCTGGGGCTCTGGTCCACCTTCGCGATCGCAATCGCGCCGGTCTCATCTCCTTCGCCTCTTGAGCCGCAGGACACACGCCCGTTTGAGCTGGCGGACGCCAATGACAGGCTGAACAGCGACTACCAGCGCGTGCTCGCTCGGCTGCGCGACGAGGACCGGCAGACGTTGCGCGCCGCGCAGCGTGTCTGGCTGACCTTTCGCGATGCCGACTGCAAGCTGGCGATCGCCGACGTGCGCGATTGCTTGATCCAGCGCACTGACGAACGACAAGCGCAACTGCGCTCGACCAGTTACACCGACCGGGCCGGACGCGTCTTCTCTCTGGATACAGAATGATGCTCAAGATTGAAAACCTCCACGCCGAGATTGACGGCAAGCCGATCCTCAAGGGCCTCTCGCTCACCGTGAACGCGGGCGAGGTGCATGCGATCATGGGCCCGAACGGCGCGGGCAAGTCGACGCTCGGCTATGTGCTCGGCGGGCGGCCGGGGTATGAGGTGACGGATGGGAGCGTGCACTTCCTGTCTCCCCTCCCTTCAAGGGAGGGGCCGGGGGTGGGTGGTGAGACTCACGACGGCTCCTCGAAGAACCGACCCACCCCCGGCCCCTCCCTGTCAGGGAGGGGAGAAGGCGAGTGGATCGACCTCCTCGCCCTCGAACCGCACGAGCGTGCGGCCGCGGGCGTGTTTCTCGGCTTCCAGTACCCGGTCGAAATCCCGGGCGTGTCGAACGTCCAGTTCCTGCGCGAGTCCCTAAACGCCCAGCGCAGCGCGCGCGGCGAGAAGCCGCTCTCCGGGGCTGAGTTCCTGAAGCTCGCGCGCGGTGAGGCGGACAAGCTCGGCATGGATGCCGAGATGCTGAAGCGCCCGGTCAACGTCGGCTTCTCGGGCGGCGAGAAGAAGCGCAACGAGATGGTGCAGATGGGGATCATCGATCCCGCCTTCGCGATTCTGGACGAGACCGACTCGGGTCTCGACATCGATGCGCTCCGCATCGTCGGCGACGGCATCAACCGGATCATGCGCGCCCACACCAAGGCGGTGCTGCTGATCACCCACTATCAGCGGCTGCTCGATTACGTGAAGCCGGACGTGGTTCACGTGCTGGCCGACGGGCGGATCACGCGCTCGGGCGGACCGGAGCTCGCGCACGAGCTGGAGCGCGAAGGCTACGGGGCGGTCGCCGAGGAACAGATGGCGTGATCCTCGCCGCGCTCCTCCTGCTTCAGACCGCGCCGAGTGACGACATCGTCGTCACGGCCGGGCGTCTGGAGCGCTTCAAGGCGTCGCTGACGGCGAACGGCTGTAAGGTCCGCACGTCGACCGGGGACGCCGCGCTCGATCGGATCGGGTGCGAGGCGATGCAGACCTGCTTCCCGCAGTACCAGTCGCGCTACCAGGCGACCGGTGAGCGGCGGCTGAAGGCGTCGACCAGGAAGGTCATGCGCGCGGCGCTCAATGGTGAGCTGACGAACTGCGTCGACGGCGAGCACCGCCGCGGCATCGCGGCGCTCGCTGCCGCACGAAAGGCGACCAATGGCTGACGTGCTCGAATTGCCTGCCCCGCGCGGCGAGGCGTGGCGCTGGTCGGCGCTCGATCGGCTGCGCGCGGTCGCGGCATCGCCCGCAGGTGCGCCGCCGGCGGTGCCGCTGCTCGATCTGGGCGGCGCGCGCCTCGTGTTCGTCGACGGCGTGCTCGACGAGGCGGCCAGCACGCCCGGCCGCGTCAGCGTGTCGTCGCTGTCGCTCGCCACCGATCATCCGCTCGGCCGACAGGCGACGGGCACCGGCTGGTCGCTGACGCTGGATGCGGCGCAGGCGGAGACGCCGATCGAGATCGTTCACGTCGCGACCGGCGGCGCCAACCACCTGCCCGCGCGCATCGTGCTCGGCGAGGATGCGGTCGCGAGCGTGGTGGAAACCTTCGTCGGCCCTGGCTGGACCAACCGGCTGCTTCAGGTCGAGCTAGCGCGCTCGGCGCGGCTGCAGCGCGCGGTACGCGTGCTGGGCGGCGACGGCTTCGTGACCACCCGCGACGAGGTGCAGGTCGGGCAGGGTGGCAGCTATGTCGCCTGCGCCCTCGCCGCCGGGTGCAGCGGCGTGCGGTTCGACGCGGCGATCACGCTTGGCGGTGATGAGGCTTATGGAGAGATGGGCGGCGTGCTGCTGACCCGCGAGGAGGAGCGGCACGAGTGCGCGGTGCGCGTCCGCCACGCGGCCCCCAACGGCCAGTCGCACCAGACCTGGCGCGCGGTCGCCGCCGACACCAGCGTCGCGAGCCTTGCCGCCGCGGTCGAGGTCGCGCGTCACGCGCAGAAGACCGATGGCGAGCAGAGCCTGCGCGGCCTGCTGCTCCAGCGCACCGCGACGGTGAACCTCAAGCCCGAGCTGGAGATCTTCGCCGACGACGTGAAGTGCGCGCATGGCGCAACGGTGGGTGAACTGGACGCACGCGCACTGTTCTACCTGGCCTCGCGCGGCATCGCGCCGGCCCGCGCCAAGGCGCTGCTGACGCGCGCATTCGTCGCCGATGCGCTTGATCGTATCGGAAACGAAACGATCCGCGACGCCTTTGCCGAGGATGCCGACCGCTGGTTGGAGCAGGCGCTGTGAGCCCGGCGAACTTGGCCTCACCTTTGCCTCACCTTTCGGCCGCTGCGCCGCTCGATCTGCTCGCCGACTTCCCGGCGATCCCGGCCGGCTGGTCGTACCTCGACACCGCCGCCACCTCGCAGAAGCCGCAGGCCGTCATCGACGCGATCACCCGCGGCTACGGTGAAACCTACGCGACCGTCCACCGCGGCGTGTACCAGCGCTCGGCCGACATGACCCTGGCGTACGAGGCCGCGCGTACCCGCGTCGCGCGCTTTATCGGCGGCAGGCCGGAGGAGATCGTCTTCGTCCGCGGCGCGACGGAGGGGATCAACCTGGTCGCCGAGTGCTGGGCCGCGACGCGGCTCCAGGCGGGCGACCGCATCCTGCTGTCGCAGCTGGAGCACCACAGCAACATCGTGCCGTGGCAGATGGCCGCCGAGCGGGTCGGCGCGGCGATCGACGTCGTGCCGCTCACCCCCGACCACCGCATCGACCTCGACGCGATGGCGCGCATCCTGACCGACCGGCACAAGCTGGTCGCGCTCGCCCATGTCTCCAACGTGCTCGGCTCGGTGCTCGATGCGAAGCGCGCGACCGAACTGGCGCACGGGGTCGGTGCGACGATCCTGATCGACGGGTGCCAGGCCGTGCCGCGCCTGCCGGTCGATGTCGCCGACATCGGCTGCGACTTCTACGTCTTCTCCGGCCACAAGCTCTACGGCCCGACCGGGATCGGCGTGCTGTGGGGGCGCGCGGAGCTGCTGGAGCGGATGCCGCCTTACCAGGGCGGCGGATCGATGATCGATCGCGTCTCGTTCGAGCGGACGACCTATGCGCCGCCGCCGACCCGGTTCGAGGCGGGCACGCCGCACATCGTCGGCGCGCTCGGGCTCCACGCCGCGATCAATTACGTCGACGCGATCGGACTCGACCGCATCCACGCGCACGAGACGGCCCTGGTGCGGGAGACGCGCGCGGCGCTTGCCGGGCTCAACTCGGTGCGGCTGTTCGGGCCGGAGGACGCGGCCGGGATCGTTTCCTTCGCGGTCGAGGGGGTGCATCCGCACGACGTCGGCACCATCTTGGACGAGGCGCGGGTCGCGATCCGCGCCGGCCACCACTGCGCGCAGCCGCTGATGGAAACGCTGGACGTCCCCGCGACTGCGCGGGCGAGCTTCGGCGTCTACAACGGCCCGGCCGATGTCGCGGCGCTGGTGGCGGGTATCGAGCGTGTGACGAGGATTTTCGGATGAGTGATCGGATCGTGGTGGAGGAAGTGGAGGGCGTCGCCCCGCCGCCGCGCGCGCGCGTCGAGGACGCGGTCGAGCCGCAGGAGCGCAAGCGGGATTACCTCGCCGGTTTCCTCGCCCAGAAGCCTGCCGAGCTCTCCGCGGGCGAGCCAGGGGGCGAGACCTACGAGGCGATCATCGCCGCGCTGCGCGAGATCTACGATCCCGAGATCCCGGTGAACATCTACGAACTCGGCCTGATCTACGGGGTCGAGGTGGCGGCGGACGGCCATGCCGCGGTCACCATGACGCTGACCACGCCGCACTGCCCGGTCGCGGAATCGATGCCGGCCGAGGTCGAGCTGCGCGTCGGCGCGGTGCCGGGGGTCGGCACGGTCGACGTCAACCTGGTGTGGGACCCGCCGTGGGACCCGTCCAAGATGTCGGACGAGGCCAAGCTCGAACTGGGGATGCTATGACCACCGCCACCCGCGTCCGTCCCGCCGCGCTGACGCTCACCCCGCGGGCCGAGGCGCGCATTGCCGACCTGATGGCGAAGGCACCGGAGGGCGCCGTCGGCGTCAAGCTGTCGACGCCGCGCCGCGGCTGCTCGGGGCTCGCCTACTCGGTCGACTATGTGACGGAAGCAAAGCCCTTCGACGAGGCGATCGCAACCCCGGCCGGCACCTTCTACGTGGACGGCGGGTCGATCCTCTACCTGATCGGATCGACGATGGACTGGGTGGAGGACGACTTCACCGCCGGCTTCACCTTCGACAACCCCAACGCCAAGGGCGCGTGCGGCTGCGGCGAGAGCTTCACCGTCTGACCATCGTCGCGCCGACGTGGCGCTCACCGCGCGCGTCGGCGAGCGCGGACTGGCGCGCCCGCTCGGCCGCCGCGGCGCGCTGGCGTACGTCGCGATCGGCGTGGCAGTGGGGACAGGCGACGCCCTCCTCATAGAAGGGTGAGGCGCGATCGTCGGGGCCGAGCGGCTCGCGGCAGGCGCGGCACTGGCTGTGGGTGCCGGGCGTGAGCCCGTGGCCGAGCGCGACCCGCTCGTCGAACACGAAGCACTCGCCCTGCCACCGGCTCTCGGGCGGGGGAACCTGCTCCAGGTACGACAGGATGCCGCCTTTCAGGTGATAGACCTGGTCGTGACCCACCGCTCGGGCAAGCGCAGTCGCCTTCTCGCAGCGGATGCCGCCGGTGCAGAACATCGCGATCCGCTTGCCCTCCAGCGCCGTGCGATGGTCCTCAAGCCAGGCCGGGAAGTCGCGAAAGGTCGCGAGCTCTGGATCGATTGCGCCGGCGAAGCTGCCGATCCGCGTCTCATAGGCGTTGCGGGTATCGATCACGACCGTGTCGGAATCGGCGATCAGCGCGTTCCACTCGCTTGGCGCGACGTGGGTGCCGACCGTTGCAGGATCGAGCGCGGGCATGCCTATCGTCACGATCTCCGCCTTCACCCGCACCTTCATGCGGTGAAAGGGCAGCGCCGCTGTGCGCGACTCCCGCACGTCCAGATCGGCACAGCCCGGCAGCGAGCGGATGTGACCGAGCACCGCGTCGATCCCGCGGTCACTTCCCGCGATCGTGCCGTTGATCCCCTCCGTCGCCAGCAGCAGCGTGCCGTGGACCGCGTGGGCGCGGCAGACGGCGAGCAGCGGCGCGCGGACCGCATCGGGATCAAGCGGGGTGAAGCGGTACAGCGCGGCGACACGGATCGGGAGGACGGGATCGGTCACGTGCGAGCCGGATTGAGCGGTGGTGCCTAGGGACGGGATCGAACCGCCGACACTGCGATTTTCAGTCGCATGCTCTACCAACTGAGCTACCTAGGCGTTTCCGGCGAAGCGGAAGGCGGGCCTTAGTCGCGGTCGCCGGCGCTGTCCAGCCCCGGATCGGCGGCGGGCCCGGGAATCTTGTACCCCTCGCCGAGCCACTGGAGCAGGTCGCGATCGCGGCAGCCCTGGCTGCAGAACGGGGCGTGGGCTGCGGCGGTGGCGGCGCTACAGACGGGGCAGCGGTTACGGGTAGCGGGCCTGGACATGCCCGGCCGATATGGCGCGCGCCGGATCGGCTCGCAAGGCGACCGGAGCGCCGATCCGCGCGGCGAGCGTCTGCAGCCAAGCCGGCCTTTCCTCCAGCGCCGCGATCACCGCCGGCGCGGCAACCAGCGTCCGCTCGCCCGCGCCGGTCGCGCGCTCGGCCTGGCGCAGCAGCGCGCGGGCTTCGGCAAGCGGACGCTCCATCGCATAGAGCTCGGGCAGCGAGCGGCGGCGGCGCGGTCGCACGATCTGGAGGAAGCCGAAGCCGTTAACCGCGGTCCGCTCGAACGGGAGCGGCATGGCGGCATCGACTACGGCTGCGACGGCGAGCCGCGTCGCCTTGTCGCCTGCGTCGGGCAGGTCCATGCCGATCGACCCGGCGAGGTCGAGCCGCCGGATCGCCTCCGCGCCCGCACGTGCGCCGGCGAGTGCCAGAGCGGCCGGCGCGAGCGTGCCGTCGACGTCGATTAGCGTCATTGCCGAGGTGAGCGCGACGTCGAGGCTGCCGCCGGTGAAGTCGACGTGCCCGGTCGCAGCCTGCTCCAGCAGCTCCGACCAGCCGGCCGCTTCCAGAACGTCGGTGTCGGTGTGCCGCAGCACGCGCGCGTCGGCGGGTACTGCCGGGTCCGGCGAGGCCTCGCCCCGTGGCGGCCGGGCACGCGCGCGCTTGGGCTTGCCGGTCTCGCCGATCGCCGGGCGGACGATCTCGACGCGGGTGAGCGCGCCCTGCGTGACGCCAGCGGGCAGAGGCGCGACGATGGCCTCGCCGCCGTCCCACGCGACGATGCCTTGATTGCGATCGGGCCAGCGGACGACCAGCCGCGCGTCGATCAGCGTGCCCGCACGAAGGTCTCCGTCGGGCAGGACTCGGGCCTCAAGGATGCGGTCGCCTTCGATCAGCGCGGCGCGGGTCTCCCCGATGCCGTGCTCGACCCACCACTCAGCCAAGCGCGAACCCGGCGGTCGCAAGCATCGCGCGCGTCTCGAACAGTGGCAGGCCGACCACGGCGGAGTGGCTGCCGGACAGGAAGCGGACGAACGCCTCCGCGCGGCCCTGGATGGCGTAGCCGCCGGCCTTGCCCATCCCCTCGCCGCTGGCGACGTACCAGTCGACCTCGGCCGCGCTCAGCCGCTTGAAGGCCACAGTAGTGGCGGCGTGGCGGACGCGAACGGTACCTGCACGGTCGATCACGCAGACGCCGGAGACGCACTGGTGACGGCGCCCGGAGAGCAGCGCCAGCATGCGGCGCAGGTCCGCCTCGTCAGCTGGCTTCTCGAGGATGCGGCGGCCGACCGCGACCGTCGTGTCGCCGGCGAGCACGACCTCGTCCGACGCCCGCTCGACGGCACGCGCCTTGTGCTCGGCAAGGCGGCGGACATAGGCGACGGGCTGCTCGCCGGTCAGCGGCGTTTCGTCGATGTCGGGAGCGGCGACGCGCGCGGGCGTCAGCCCGAGCCGCCCGAGCAGCTCGCGGCGGCGTGGCGAGGTAGAGGCGAGGACGAGCGCGGGAGCGAGCCGGGGCTCACCGGCGGTCGTCAGGACTGCGGCCCCGGTCCGCCGCGACCCGGCATGAAGCGATAGGTGATGCGGCCCTTGGTCAGGTCATAAGGGGTGAGTTCCACCAGCACCTCGTCGCCGACCAGCACGCGAATGCGGTTCTTGCGCATCTTGCCTGCGGTGTGGCCCAGGATCTCGTGATCATTCTCCAGCCGGACGCGGAACATGGCGTTCGGCAGCAGCTCGACCACCTGGCCGCGCATTTCCAGCAGTTCTTCCTTGGCCAAACAAACCTCTTTCTGGTGCAAGGCGGCGCCCCCGGCCGCAGGCGCGGCCCTTAGCGGACGGACACGGTAAAGGGAAGCGGCGTGCCGAAGCGACCGCGCCCTGAAAACTTAGGGGCGCACAAGCACCGGCGCAAGCGTCAGGCGTCGACCAGCGTGTCGGTGCCGGCGAGCGCTTCCGTGAAGCGGCGGCGCCACCACTGCACGTCCTCGCGCACGACATTGTCGATCAACCTCTCCCAGCGGCGCTTGCGCTCGGCGCGCGGCATGCGGAGCGCCTCGTCGATCGCGTCGGCGATCTCGTCGGCGCTGTAGGGATTGATGAGGATCGCGTCGGTCAGCTGCTGGGCGGCGCCCGCGAAGCGGGACAGGATCAGCACGCCCGGGTCCTCCGGGTTCTGCGCGGCGACATACTCCTTCGCGACCAGGTTCATGCCGTCGCGCAAGGGAGTGACCAGTCCGATCCGCGCAGCGCGGTAGATGCCGGCGAGCATCGCGCGGGGATAGCCCTGGTTGACGTAGCGGATCGGCGTCCAGTCGACGTCGGCGTACTCGCCGTTGATTCGCCCCGACATGGCATCCAGGCTCGCGCGGATGTCGCGGTAGCTCTGGACGCTGGTCCGCGACGGCGGCGCGATCTGGAGCAGGTAGACGAGCGCGCGGCGATCGGCGTAGCTTTGCAAGAAGCGCTCGTAGCCGGCGAACCGCTCCTCCAGGCCCTTCGAATAGTCGAGCCGGTCGACCCCGACGATCAGCTGGCGGCCCGCGCCGCCGTAGATCACGCGTTCGCGCACGGTGCGCGCTTCCTCGCTCGCGGCGGCGGCCATGAACGGTTCGGCATCGACCCCGATTGGGCAGGCGATCGCGCACATGGTCCGACCCCCGACCGTGACGTGCCCGTCCGCGTCGAAGCTGCCGGCCATCTGTGTCTCCACATAGTGGCGGAAGCTGTCGAGCGACTCCTGCGTCTGGAAGCCAACCACATCATAGGCGAACAGCGAGTCGACCAGCCGCTGGTGATCGGGCAGCGCGACCAGCAGGTTGGTCGGCGGCCAGGGGATGTGGAGGAAGAAGCCGATCCGGTTGGTGCGGCCGTGCTGGCGCAGCAGCCAGCCGAGCGGGATCAGGTGATAGTCGTGGACCCAGATGAGGTCGTCGTCGCGCAGGTGCGGGTCGATGACATCGGCGAAGAAGCGGTTGACCCGCTCATAGCCACCTTGGAAGTCCCGCTCGAATTCGGCGAGACTAAGGAAGTAGTGGAACAGCGGCCACAGCGTCCGGTTGGCGTAGCCGTCGTAATATTCCTCCACGTCCTGTTCGGACAGGTCGACCACGCCCGAGGTCACGCCATCGAAGGTCGTGAAGCGGAGCTCACGGGACGCGCTCGTCTCCCCCGACCAGCCGAACCAGATGCCGTCCGCCTCGCGCAGCGCCGCGGTCAGCGCGACCGCGAGCCCGCCCTGGGCGCCGCCGTCCTTGGAGGGCGCGGACACGCGGTTCGAGATGACGATCAGGCGGGCTATCGGACGGCACTCCAGGGTTTGCTCAGCAGCACGGCACAGTTGATGAGGCCGACCAGCGAATAGGTCTGTGGATAGTTTCCCCACAGCTCGCCCGTACCTGGATCAATGTCCTCCGACAAAAGCCCGGCGGGCGTGCGCCGGCTGAGCATCTCCTCGAATAGCTCCCGCGCCTCCGCGTCGCGGCCGGTGAAGTGCAGCGCCTCGATCAGCCAGAAGGTGCAGACGTTGAAGGCGGTGTGCGGCAGACCGAAATCGTCCTCCGTCGCGTAGCGCAGCATGTGGCTGCCGCGGCGCAGACCCTCCTCCACCGCGGTCAGCGTACCGGTGAAGCGGGGATCGTCGGGAGCGAGGAAGCGGAGTTCGAGCAGCTGGAGGATGCTCGCGTCGAGATCGTCGCCGTTGAAGGTCGCCGACACGCGCCGCGTTTCGGGGCGCCACGCCGCCGTCTCGATCCGCGCGCGCATCGTGTCGGCGCGGGTGCGCCAGAAGGTCGCGCGCTCCGCCAGTCCGAGTGCCTCCGCGGCGTTCGCCAGCCGGTCGCACGCCGCCCAGCACATCGCGGCCGAGTAGGTGTGGATGTGGCTCTTGGTCCTGAGTTCCCACAGCCCGGCGTCCGCCTGATCGTAGACGGCGAAGGCGCGGTCGCCGATCGGCTCCAGCGCGGCGAAGTCGGCCGGAGTCGCGACGCGGAGCAGCCGCTGGTCGAAGAAGGCCTGTGTGTTGGACAGCACGATCTGGCCGTAGGCGTCGTGCTGGACCTGCTCGTACGCCTGGTTGCCGACCCGCACCGGACCCATCCCGCGATAGCCGTCGAGGTACTCGGCTACTTCCTCCGTCAGCGTCGCCTCGCCACCGACACCGTAGAGCGGTTGAATGTGGCCGCCGCGCGCGTTGTCGACGATGTTGCGCAGATACTCGAGATAGCTCTCCAGCACGTCGAGTGCGCCCAACCGGTTGAGCGCCTGCACCGTGTAGTACGCATCGCGAATCCAGCAGTAGCGATAGTCCCAGTTGCGGCCCGAATCGGCATGCTCGGGGAGCGAGGTGGTGAGCGCGGCGACGATCGCGCCCGTCTCCTCGTGCTGACAGAGCTTCAGCGTGATCGCGGCGCGGATCACCGCCTCCTGCCACTCGACCGGGGTGGCGAGCCCGCGCACCCAGTGCCGCCAGTGGTCGGCGGTACGCGCGAGCATCGTCTCCAGCGATGCCGCGATGTCGTCGGAGAAGCTCTCGTCCGGGCCAAGGAAGAAGTGCAGCGGGCGCTCGACCCGGAACAGCCGCTCGTCCGCGATCCAGCCGACCGGGGCGGTGGTGGAGAGCCGCAGCGTCATGTTCCCGAGCAGGTAGCGGATGTGGTTGGATCCCTCCGTCCGGTCCGCCATCCGTTCGCCCCAGTTGCGTGCGGGTCGTAGTCGCACCCGGATGCGGGGCGCGCCCGCGACCGGGCGAACGATGCGGACGAAGGCGACGGGACGGTACATGCGGCCCTGCCGGTGGAAGCGGGGGCAGAAGTCGATCACCTCCACCGCGTTTCCGGCATCGTCCTCCTGCCGGGTGACGAGGATTGGGGTGTTGCGCTGGTACGACTGGGTGACGCGGGTCGCGCCCTCCAGGTCGATCTCCCAGAAGCCGAACGCGCCCTCGCCGGCAGCGGGGCGGCTGTCGAGCAGCGAGGAGAAGGCAGGCGTGCCGTCGACCCGCGGCACGCAGCCCCAGACAAAGCGGCCTGAACGGTCAACCAGCGCGGAGACCTGGCAATTGCCGACCGGCCACAGATCCATCGTCGCGGTCATGCCGCCGCCGCGAGCCAGCGCCGGACGGCGGCGACACCGTCCAGCCGGTGGGTTGCGGCGGTGGCGCGCGCTTCCCCGACCAGCACGCCCGCGCCACCCGCCGCAGCCACGGCGCGGAAACCGTCCTCGTCCGTCACGTCGTCGCCGAGAAAGACCGGACGCCCGGCCGCGAACGGCGGCTGCTGCAACAGGGCCGCGATCGCGCTGCCCTTGTCAGCACCGCCCAACCGCAGCTCCGCCATCATCTTGCCCGGCTGCGCGACCAGGCCCGCGCGGCCGGCGTAGCGGGCGACCAGGTCGTTCGCCTCCGCCTCCGCCTCCGGTTGGTGGCGGTAGTGTACCGCCACGCCCAGCGACTTGCGCTCGATCACCACCCCGCCGCGATCCGCGAAATGGTCGACGAGCGCCCGTTCCGCGGCGGCGAGCGCGTCCGGACGATCGGGCACGACCAGTGCGCCGCCGGCCGCGCGGGTTTCCGCGCCGTGGCTGCCGACCACCGCGACGCCGGCGAGCGCATCGCCCAGGAACGCGTCGAGTTGTTCGACCGAGCGACCACTGACGATCGCCACGCGCCCGTCGAGCCGCTCGCCGAGGCGGATCAGCAGGTCGCGAAGCGCATCGTCGACGACGATCGCGTCGGGCGCCCCCGCCAGCTCGACCAGCGTGCCGTCGAAGTCGAGAAACAGGCTTTCGTCACCGTCGAGCGCGGGCGGCGGGCGCAGATCGAGCAGTTCGGCGGGCGGCATCGGTCATCCGAGATAGATACGGTGCCGATCCAACGCGCTGCACTGCAAAAAGCTGCAAGCCCTCACACCGGATTGTGCCGCCCAAGGAACGACTTCATGGCGTTCAGCAACCCGCGGCGATCCTCTTCGCGCAGCAGATTGTGCGTGTTCTCCGACTGCTCGAGGTAGGTGAAGTCGCGGCCCTCGACCTTGCCCGCCTTCTTGAGCCGAGCAACGAAGCCGCGCGCCTGCGCCACCGGCACGCGTTCGTCCTTGGCCCCGTGGACGATCAGCAGTGGGATGGAGATCTGGTCGGCGTGGAGCGCCGGAGATATCGGCGAGGTTGCTGCTTGCGCTGCCGAGCGCCGCCTTGGCACCGTAGCTGCCAAGGTACCCGCGGTCGTAGGCGACCATCGCTGCCATGTCGACGGGAGCCGCCCCCGCGATCGCGCAGCGGTACGTCTTGCCGTCGCGCTGCGCGGCACGCGCGGCGGCATAGCCGCCGTACGACCAGCCCATGATGCAGGTGCGCGCCGGATCAACGGTGCCCTGTCGCGCCAGGAAGGCGACAGCCTCGTTCAGGTCGTCCGACATGCGGTAGCCCCACTTGCCCTCCGCGCCCTTCTCCCACTCGCGGCCATAGCCGGACGAGCCGAGGAAATTGGGCTGTACTACCACATACCCGAGTTCGGCCACCGCTTGCGACCAGTTGTACGGGTCCCAGTCGGCGCTGTCGCGCGCCCGCGGACCGCCGTGCGGCATGACGACCAACGGCAGTGCCTTTCGTCCGGCATGGTGGCGCGGCATCGTCAGCACCGCCTCTACCTGCCGCCCGTCCGACGTCGGGTAGCGGATGGTGGTGACGGCGTTCAGCTGTGCGTTGCCGAGTGTGCGGTTCTCCCATCCGATCAGCTTGATGTCGCCGGACACGGTATCGAACAGGTAGTAGCCGGGCGCCTGGCCGGAGCGCGCCTGCGCGTAGATGATCTTTTCCTGCGCCTTGTCGCTCGAGATGATCGAGATGTTCCCGGCGCCCGCCGCCTTCTCCAAAAGCGCCTGGATCTCCTTCATGCGCGGATCGAAGTACGTGGTCCGCTCACGATCGGTCGTCACCACCACCCCCGCCAGCCGATCGCGCGCCGCGTTGAGGAAGCCGTTTCCGATGTCGTACCCGGCGACGCCGTAGACCTTGCTGCCAAGAGCCATGGTCTCGAGGTTATATTCGTACAGGGCGCGGAACCCGTCCTTTCGGCTGTAGGAATAAGCCTTTGCGTTCGGGCCCGCGAGGATCATGTCGGGCGCAGGGCTTCCGTCGTAGCGGTCGCCGGTCTCGTTGGTGAAGGTGCGGAATGGCTCGTCCTCGCGTGCGCGGTAGAGCAGCCGCAGACGGCCATTCTCGCGGTTGTAGGAGCTGCCGATCCGAACGATGCCGGCGGAGTCAGCCGTCCAGCGCGAGACGATCGGGTTGGAGCGGACGACCACGCTTGATCGGCCGGTCTCGCCATCCACGGCGATCACTTCCGGGTTGCCGAAGCGTTCGCTGCTGGTCGTGGTCGGCACGCGCTGGAGTAGGACGCGCGGCGGGCCGGAGGGTGAGGGCCACAGCAGCTGGGTCGGCCCGAGCGAGTCTGTCCAGCCCAGCGGCACCGAGCGGCCGGTCGCCCGGTTCACCATCACGTAGCGCAGGTTGTCGAACCAATCGCCCAGGTAGTTGTCGCGGTAGGTGATGGTGAGCAGCAGATGGTCGTCGTCGACCCAGCGCCACGCCCGTATCTGACGGTCGCCTTGCCGGTCCTGCCCTTCCGCTCCATCGCGGCCGACGATCACCGGCTTGCTGTCGTTGCCAAGCGGGAACAGCGCCAGCACCTGGCCGCCACCGGCCCGGACCTTGGCAGCGACGATCTTTCCGTCAGGTGACAGGCGGGGTCCGGCGAGTTGCGGGAACTGCGCGGAGACCTCGATCGGCACCGGCTTGGTGGCCCATGCGGCAGCGGGGTTGGTGCCACGGTCCTGCGCCGGGGCCGGCGACGCGGCTTGCGCAGCCGCCAGCGCAACGGCGATCCAGCCCTTGGTGCTCATGTTCCGACGTCCCCCGACAACACGACGGCGAGGATGTTCGCGACGAGCGGCGGCCGCGTCAACCGATTGACGCTCTCCGGATCGGACGTCCTGCAGGCCTGCCGCTCACCCGCCGGCCAGCGCCGCCAGCAGCAGCAGCGCGACGATATTGGTGATCTTGATCATCGGGTTGACCGCAGGGCCGGCGGTGTCCTTGTACGGATCGCCCACCGTGTCGCCGGTCACCGCGGCCTTGTGCGCCTCGCTCCCCTTGCCGCCGTAGTTGCCGTCCTCGATGTACTTCTTGGCATTGTCCCAGGCACCGCCCCCGCTCGTCATGGAGATCGCGACGAACAGGCCGGAGACGATGACGCCGAGCAGCATCGCGCCCAGCGCCGCGAACCCCTCGCCCTGGCCGGCGACCGCGGTGATGATGAAGTAGACCGCGATCGGGCTCACCACCGGCAGCAGCGACGGCACGATCATCTCCTTGATCGCGGCGCGGGTGACGATGTCGACGGTGCGGGCGTAGTTGGGGCGGCTGGTGCCCGCCATGATGCCCTGGTCGGCGGCAAACTGCTCGCGCACGTCGGTGACGACGTGGCCCGCCGCGCGGCCGACCGCGGTCATCCCGAACGCGCCGAACAGGTATGGAAGCAGCGCGCCGAGCAGCAGCCCGACGATGACGTACGGATTGGAGAGCGAGAAATCGACGATCGTGTCGGGGAAGAACTCCTTCAGGTCGGTGGTGTAGGCGCCGAACAGCACCAGCGCGGCGAGCGCGGCGGAGCCGATGGCGTAACCCTTGGTCACCGCCTTGGTGGTGTTGCCGACGGCGTCGAGCGCGTCGGTCTTGTGCCGCACCTCGTCCGGCAGCCCCGCCATCTCGGCGATGCCGCCGGCGTTGTCGGTCACCGGTCCATAGGCGTCGAGCGCCACCACCATACCAGCGAGCGCCAGCAGCGCGGTGGCGGCAAAGGCGACGCCGATGATCCCGGCGAGCTGATAGGTCGCGATCACCGCGACGACGATGACGAGGGTAGGCAGCGCGGTCGATTCCAGGCTGATCGCCAGGCCCTGGATGACGTTGGTGCCGTGACCGGTCGCCGACGCTCGCGCGATCGACTTGACCGGGCGGTAGTTGGTGCCGGTGTAGTATTCGGTGATCCACACCAGCAGGCCCGTCACCGCCAGGCCGATCATCATGCACCAGAACAGGTCTAGCGCGGTGAACTGCGCGCCCGCCGTCGCCTCCGTGCCGAGCACCGCCTCCGTCGTAAGCGTGTCGGTCGCGCCCTCCAGGAAGCCGGCGCCGCCGATCACGGCATTGAGGTCGCCGAAGACCCATTGGAGCACGCCGTAGATCGCGAGCACCGACAGGCCGACGGTGACCCAGAACCCCTTGTAGAGCGCGCCCATGATCGAGCCCTTCGCGCCCAGCCGGACGAAGTAGGTGCCGATGATGGAGGTGATGATGCACACGCCGCCGACGAGCAGCGGCACAGCCATGAGGTTCAGGAGCTCGGCTGATGGCGCCTTCACCAGCAGCGCGATCGACACCATGGTCAGGCCGATCGTTACCACATAGGTCTCGAACAGGTCGGCGGCCATTCCTGCGCAGTCGCCGACGTTGTCGCCGACATTATCCGCGATCACCGCCGGGTTGCGGGGATCGTCCTCCGGGATGCCGGCCTCCACCTTCCCGACGAGGTCGGCGCCGACGTCGGCGGCCTTGGTGAAGATGCCGCCGCCCAGTCGCGCGAAGATCGAGATCAGCGACGCGCCGAACGCGAGCGCGGTCAGCGCATCGATGATCGGCCGCGCGTTGGGCGCGTAGCCGGCCGGACCGGCCAGGTACCAGAACAGCCCCGCGATCGAGAGCAGGCCGAGCCCCGCGACCAGCATGCCGGTGATCGCCCCCGACCGGAACGCGAGGGTGAGCCCACCCTGCAGCGACGCGCGCGCGGCCTCCGCCGTGCGGACGTTGGCGCGAACGGAGATGTTCATGCCGACGTAGCCCGCGACCCCCGACAGGATCGCGCCGATGAGGAAGGCGACGGTCGAGAGCGTGCCGAGCGTCAGGAACAGAATAATTGCGACGGCCGCGCCGACGATCGCGATGGTGGTGTACTGCCGCCCGAGATAGGCCTTCGCACCCTCCTGAATGGCGGCGGCGATGTCGGCCATGCGGGCGTCGCCCGCGGGCGCGCGCAGTACCTGGCCGCTGGTGAACAGCCCGTAGAGCACGGCGATCACGCCGCACGCGAGAGCGAGATAGACGATCGTCATCAAGCGATCCTTCCCCTGTCGGCCGTCTTGATCGGCCCTGCGCCCCGCATCTTGGCGGCGGGTGCGCTTGTCAGCGAAGGCTATCGGCGCGGGAGGAGCGGCGCAAGCACGTTGGTCACCCGTGCGTGAAGCCGAGCGTCGCGGGAAGCGGCACGAGTGCGCCGTTGCTGATCAGGGTTAATCCCGCACCACTGTCGCAGCGGCCGATGCGGGTGGCAGCGACCGGTGGAAGGATTGCGCCCGGCAGGGTGAAGAGCAGCTCGTAGTCGTCGCCGGCGGTGGCCGCGGCCATACGGTCTCCGCTCCACGCCAGGTAATCGGCGGAGAGCGGGATCGCATCCAGGTCGATGGCCACTGCGCACCCGCTCGCCGCGGCGAGCCGCTGCGCGTCGATGAGGAGGCCGTCGGACACGTCCATCATGGCGGACACCAGGCCCGCGAGCGCCTGCCCTTCGGCCAGGCGCGGCTCCGGTCGGCGATAACGGGCGAGCAGCGTCGCCGGGCCCGGCTGCCCCTGCGCGATCGCCAGGCCGGCGCCCGAGTCACCGATCGTACCGGTGACCCAGAGCGCCTCGCCTGCCCGCGCGCCGCCGCGGGTCGGCGCTGCGGCGGCGCGCCCGATCGCGGTCAGCGCATAGGTCCGCCCGCCCGACACGGTATCACCGCCGAGCAGCGGGCAGGCATAAGCGGCGAGCACCTCGGCCAGGCCGACCAGGAACGGACGATCCCAGCCATCGTCGTGGAGCGGCATGCCGAGCAGCACGCCTTCCGGCACCGCACCCTTGGCGGCGAGATCGGACAGGTTGGTCGCGACCAGCTTCCATGCGACATCGTCCGGCGGATCGTCGGGGAGGAAATGCACGCCCTCGACCAGCAGGTCGGTCGTGAGCACCAGCTCGCCGAGCCGCGCGGCGTCGTCCGAAAGCTCGAGCGCACCGGGGTGTAGCGGCAGCCGACGCAGCGCGGCGAGCAGCTCCGCCTCGGTCACCGCAGCACCGGCGGGGTCAGGCCGCGGGGGTGCCGCCGGCCTGCACCGCCAGCTTGTACAGCGCCTCGCCAACCGCCGCGCGCAGGTCCGACCGGTTGAGCTGGACGGTGCGCCCGTCCGCCACGCAGCCGCCGATCGCCGGCGTCAGCTGGATGGTCGCCGCGCGCTCCTCAGCCGAGCGCGGGACACTCAGCAGCAGCGCGTGCGCCGCCGCGGGCGCCTGGCGCGCGACACAGTCGCCGAGCGCGCGCTGCGCCCGGTACTGGGTGGAAAGCTGCGCACTGTCGCCGTCAAACTCGCGGCCGAGGTCGAGCGGCGACAGGCCCGCGACCCCGGCCGGCGCGCCGCGGCGAGCGAAGGCACGGCGGTAGAGTGCCGGGTAGAGCGCGTCGCGGAAGCTGGCGGGTTGCAGTCGCATCTCCAGCTTGGCCGCGCGCCGCCGCACCGCCACCTCGTTGAGGCAGGTCATGTCCGCGGCCTTCATGCTGGCGGTATAGAAGCCGGCGCTGTCGGGCAGGGTACGGAGAAAGGCGGCGACCGCCGCGCGGTGGGCCTTCTTGGCGACGACGCAGTCGGCGTAGACGGCGAGTTCTGCCTCTGCCTCGGCGGCGGCGAGCGGTTGACCTGCCGCCTGGACGGGCAGCGGCGCGGCGAGGAGCAGGGTAGCGAGGATCCAGGACATAGCCGTCAATTCCTACGCGAAATCGGCTTGGCGGACGCTAGACGATTTGCCGACGATCGTCACCGCTCAGCGCCGCACCTCCTTGGCGATGGCGTCGAGCAAGCCGTTGACGAAGCCCTTCTCGCGCTTCTCGTAGAAGGCGTCGGCGACGTCCAGATACTCGCTGATCACCGCGCCCGCCGGCACGTCGGGACGGGCGATCAGCTCATAGGCGCCGGCCCGCAGGATACCGCGCATCGGCTTGTCGAGGCGGTCCAGCGTCCACCCGCTCGACAGCTTCTCGGCGATGCGGCGGTCGATCTCCTCCAGCCGGGTGGTGGCGCCCTTCACCACGTCGTCGAAGAAGTCGACGTCGGCCTCGGCGTACTCGACATCCTCGATCGTCGCGCCGAGGCGGTGGTGGTGGAATTCGTGCAGGAGGGTAGGGACGGGCGTCCCCTCCATGTCGTGCTGGTAGAGCGCCTGAACGGCGGCGAGCCGCGCGGCGGCGCGGGCGGTGGAGCGGGCTTTGGTGCGGGGCATGGGACGCGCCATGTAGGTGCGCCCGGGCGCTTCGTCACCAGTCAATTTGGCGCACGAGGGTCGCAGCCCGCCCCTCGCATACCGAGCTAGCGGCCGAGCCGCAGCGCCACCGAGCGCGCGTGGGCGGGCAGCCCCTCCGCCTCTGCCAGCGCGACCGCCGCCGGCCCGATCGCGGCGAGCGCGCCCGGGTCGCACGCGAGGAAACTCGTCCGCTTCATGAAGTCGAGCACCGACAGCCCGGAGGCGAAGCGCGCGCGCCGGCCGGTCGGGAGCACGTGGTTCGGCCCTGCGACATAGTCGCCGACGGCTTCGGGCGTGTGCCGGCCGAGGAACACCGAGCCGGCGTGGCGGACCGCCGCGAACAGCGCGTCGGCGAGCGGCCCGTCGCAGGCGAGCTCCAGATGCTCAGGCGCGAGCCGGTCGATGAGCGGCACTGCGTCGTCCAGCGTCTCCACCACCACCACCGCGCCATTCGTGTCCCAGGCGGCGCGCGCCACCGTCGCGGTCGCGAGCGTTCCGATCTGCTGATCGACCGTCGCCGCCACCGCGTCGGCGAAGGCGGCGTCGTCGGTGAACAGGATCGACTGGCTAGTCGGATCATGTTCCGACTGGCTGAGCAGGTCGGCGGCGATCCAGTCGGGATCGTTGCGGCCGTCGGCGACCACGACGATCTCGCTCGGCCCCGCCACCATGTCGATCCCGACCACGCCGTAGAGCTGGCGCTTGGCCTCCGCGACCCAGGCGTTGCCGGGTCCGGTGACCACGTCGACCGGCCGGATCCGCTCGGTGCCATAGGCGAGCGCGGCGATCGCCTGTGCGCCGCCGATGCGCCACATTTCGTCCACCCCGGCCAGGTGGGCGGCGGCGAGCACCAGCGGGTTGACCTCGCCGCCGGGTGTCGGCGTCACCATCACCAGCCGCTCAACCCCCGCCGCCTTGGCGGGGAGCGCGTTCATCAGCACGGAGGAGGGGTAGGCCGCGCGCCCGCCGGGCACGTAGATGCCGGCCGCATCGACCGGCCGCCAGCGCGCGCCCATCCGCACGCCCGCCGCGTCGGTCTCATCGCGGTCGGCGGGCACCTGCTTGGCGTGAAAGGCAGCGATCCGGTCGGCGGCGAGCTGCAGCGCGTCGCGCAGGGCGGGCTCCAGCTCCTCCCACGCCGTGCGGCAGGCTGCGGGCTCGATCCGCCAGCCGCTCTCGTGCAGGTCGTGCCCGTCGAGCCGCTTCGTATAGGCGGCAAGTGCGGCGTCGCCCTCGTCACGAACCGCGGCGACGATGGTGCGGACGTCGCGCGCGACATCGGCATCCGCTTCGCGCCGGGCGTTGACCAGCCGGGTGAAGTCCGCGTCGAAGCGCGGGTCGGTGGCGTCGAGTTTCAGCATGGGGGCGCGCTTACGCGGGTGGCCGCGCAAAGCCAACCAACTGTCCGGACGACAGCCTCAGCCGCCGCGGACGATATCGATCAGTGCGCGGAGTGCGGGCGGCGTCTGCCGGTTCCTCGCGTAATAGAGGCAGATGCCCGGGAACGGCGGTGACCAGTCGGCGAGCAGCGTCACCAGCCGCCCGTCACCCAGCGCGTCGGCGGCATAGGGCTCGCCCACGAAGGCGATGCCGAGCCCGCCGACCGCTGCCTCGACCATCAGCGCGCTGTTGTCGAGCGTCAGCGCACCCGGCACGTCGACCAGCACCTCCTCACCGTCACGCTCGAACTCCCAGCGGTACGCCTTGCCGCTCGGCAGCCGCTGGCGGATGCAGCGGTGCACGGCGAGGTCGGCGGGCGTCACCGGCGCGCCGTGCTGCGCGAGGTAGGCGGGTGCCGCGACCGCGATGAAGCGGGTGTCGCCGCCGAGCGGCACCGCCACCATGTCCTGCGGCACCGCCTCGCGCAGCCGCACGCCGGCGTCGAAGCCCTCTGCAACAATATCGACCAGTCGCCCCTCCGTCAGCAGTTCGACGGCAACACGCGGGTGCCGCTCGAGCAGGAGCGGGATGGCGCGACGCAGCAGCCAGCGGGCGCCGCCCTCCGGCGCGTTGATGCGCAGCGTCCCGCCGACCTCGTCGCCGCCCGCGCCCACGCCGGCGATCATGTCTTCGAGGTCGCGCAAAGTCGGGGCGAGCCGCTGAAGCAGCCGCTCGCCCGCTTCTGTCAGCGCGACGCTGCGGGTGGTGCGGTGAAGCAGGCGGGTGCCGAGCCGCGTCTCCAGCGCGCGCAGCGCGTGGCTGAGCGTCGGGCGCGCGACGCCGGCGACGTCGGCCGCGCGGCGGAAGCTGCGATGCTGCGCGACCAGGGCGAAGGCGCGGAGTTCGGCAAGGCTCACGTCGATCATTGGTTCGCCTCATACACCAACCATGTGCAATTGAACGACCTTATCGCACCTGTCGCCCGGCGCTATCTGGCTCGGCGAAGGAGACGAGACATGAAGACCTGGTTCATCACTGGTGCGTCCTCGGGCCTGGGGCTCGGCATGACGGAACGGCTGCTGGCGCGCGGCGACGCGGTGATCGCGACCGCGCGGCGGATGGAGCCGCTGGTGGCGCTCAGCGAGCAATATGCCGATCGGCTCCAGCTCGTGCCGCTTGACGTGACCGACACGGCTGCGGTGCGGCGGGTGGTCGACGAGGCGTTCGCCGTCCACCGCATTGATGTGGTGGTCAGCAACGCCGGCTACGGCCTGTTCGGCGCGGCGGAGGAGGTGTCGGACACGCAGATCGACCGGCAGATCGCGACCAACCTCACCGGCTCCATCCAGCTGATCCGCGCCGTGCTGCCGCACCTGCGCGCGCAGGGGGGCGGCCGGGTGCTGCAGGTGTCGTCGGAGGGCGGGCAGATCGCCTACCCGTCGTTCGGGCTCTATCACGCCACCAAGTGGGGGATCGAAGGCTTTGTGGAGGCGGTGGCGCAGGAGGTCGCGCCCTTCGGGATCAGCTTTACGCTGATCGAGCCGGGTCCGACCGGAACCGGTTTCGCCAGCGCGGTCGATATGGCACCGGCGCAGGCGGCCTATGACGCGACTCCGGCCGGGGCGCTGCGCCACGCGGTGACGAGCGGGGCGTTTGAGCTGGTCGGCGATGCCGATCGCACGGTCGCCGCGATGATCGCGGCCGGCGACGCGGCGGAGCCGACCCGGCGGGTGGCGCTCGGCAGCACCGCCTATCAGAGCATCGAGCGGGCGCTCACCGCGCGGTTGGCCGAGTTGCGGGCACAGCGCGACATCGCGTTCTCGGCGGACCGCGACTGATCGCGGGCATCAGGCTCCCGCCGGTGCGGGAGCCTCCACCGCGCGGCGGAAGGCGTCCACCAGCGGCACAACCGCCGAGCGGGTCTTGAACGCCGCGCGGTTGACCACCAGCCGACTCGACACTTCGGCGATCACCTCGACTTCCACCAGCCCGTTTTCCTTGAGCGTCCGCCCGGAGGAGACGAGGTCGACGATCCGCGGCGCGAGGCCCAGCACGGGTGCCAGCTCCATCGCGCCGTTCAGCTTGACGCACTCGGCGCCCACCCCGCGCCGCGCGAAATGGCTGCGGGTGACGTGCGGGTATTTGGTCGCAATCCGGACATGGCTCCAGCCGCGCGGATCGTCCTTGGCGGCGAGCGCCGCCGGCTCCGCGACCGACAGGCGGCAGTGGCCGATGCCGAGGTCGACGGGAGCGTAGAGCTCCGAATAGTCGAACTCCATCAGCACGTCCGATCCGACGATGCCGAACTGCGCGGCGCCGTGCGCGACAAAGGTCGCGACATCGAAGGCGCGAACCCGGATCAGGTCGATGTCGGCGCGGTTGGTCGCGAAGCGGAGCGCCCGGCTGTCCGGATCGGCAAAGGCGGGCTCCGGCTCGATCCCGACGCGGGCGAGCAGCGGCAGCGCTTCGTCAAGGATGCGGCCCTTCGGCACCGCGATGATAATCGGTTCGGCCATGTCGCGCGCGGCTTTACGGGAGGGGGGCAGGGGGTGCAACGTGGCGGCGATGGACGTGCGCGACGCCTTTCGGCAGCAGGCCGGGTTCTGCCGCGCGATGAATGCGCCGGTGACCGCGGCGCTGTCGGAGGCGCTGGCGGACGGGGTCGACCGGAGCAGCGCGACCGGGCGCGCCGTGCTCGATTGGCCGGGTGACGCAGTCGCCGACGCACTGCCGCTGCGGCTGATCGGCGGGCTCCACGCGCTGTACCGGAGCGGCGCGGCGGACGTGCGCGCCCTGCTCGCTGGCCGGGGCAGCGTGGCGGCGGTGCTCGCGAGGCACGATGCGGCGCTGCTGCCGTGGCTTGCGGGACCGCCGCAGACCAACGAAGCGGGACGCTCGGCGGCGCTGATGACCGGGCTGCTCCACCTGGCCGCTGCGCACGGCCTGCCGTTCGAGCTGCTGGAGATCGGATCGAGCGCGGGACTCAACCTGCTGCTCGGGCATTATCGCTTCGATCTCGGCGGCGTGTTCGTCGGACCCGCAGCAGCGACCGTGCGGATCACGCCCGCGTGGCGCGGAACGCCGCCGCCCGACGTGCCCGTGACGATCGCGTCGACCCGCGGAGGCGATGTAGCGCCGATCGATCTCGCCGACGCGGCTGCGGCCGAGCGTCTCGCCGCCTATGTCTGGGTCGACGCCGCCGAGCGGCAGGCCCGCCTCGCCGCCGCCATCGCGCTGGTCCGCGCGCATGGGGTCAGGCTCGACCGCGGCGATGCCGCCGACTGGGTGGAAGCGCAGCTCGCCGAGACGCAGGCAGCGGGCACGATGCGCGTCGTGGTACACTCGGTCGTCTGGCAATATCTCGGCCGCGCGCGACAGGCGCGCATCCGCGACCTCCTCCACGCCGCCGGTGCCGCCGCGACCAGCGAGCGCCCATTCGGCTGGGTAATGATGGAGCCCAACCGTGATCTTGCCGCGCATGAGGTGCGGGTGCGCGGCTGGCCTGGCGGAGCGATGGAGGTGGTCGCGCGCGCCCATGCGCACGGGGCGTGGGTTGAGGGGCTGGCGTCACCGGAGCCAGCAACGGACTACGCGCTGAGCGGGGTCGCGCCGCTATAGCCTCCCTCCCTTGCAGCGTGGCGAGCTAGATGCCCCAGTCCCGCACCGCCTGCACGACCGCGGGCGCGTCCTCCCAGGTCACGAAGTGGCCGGCGCCCTCGATCCGGGCGATCGTCAGGTCCGGCACATACGCCGCCAATCCGTCGAGCTGCACCGGGCGGAGCGCCTCGTCGCCCATGCCCCAGATCACCAGCGTCGGCTGCGTCACCGGCGGAAAGGGCGCATCGAGGAAGGCGGGGCGGGGCGGGTCCTCGTCGGGCGCGGGGACGATGATGGCGGACGCGCGATACCAGTTGAGCATGGCGGTCATCGCGCCCGACTGGCTCCACTCGTCGAGGTAGGCGGCCTTGTCCTCACCGCCCACGGCGCGCGTCAGCAGCCGCGCAAAGCCTGATGCGAAGAACGCCTCCAGCCCCTTGCCGGTCAGGCCCTGGTCAATCGAGGTGTCGCGGAAGCGGGTGATGTACTGGCTGGCGCGGCGCTGCTCGGCATCGTCGAACAGGCTGCGCTGAAAGACGAGCGGGTGGGGCGCGTTGACGATTACCAGCCGCTCGACGCGGGTGGGGTGCTGGAGCGCCGCCATCCACGCAACCGCGCCGCCCCAGTCGTGCCCGACCAGCGTGAAGCGGTCCAAGCCGAAGTGGTCGGCGAGTGCCAGCAGGTCGGCGACGATCTTATCCGCCGCATAATCCTCGACCCGCGGCGGCTTGGACGAGCGCGCGTAGCCGCGCTGGTCGGGCGCCAGCACGAAATGGTCTCGGGCGAGATCGGGCTGCACGTCGCGCCAGGTGCGATGCGACTCGGGAAAGCCGTGGAGCAGGATCACCGCCGGGTCGCGCGAGTCGCCCGCGACCTTCACGTCGAGCTCGACTCCGGTCGGCAGTGCGACCCGCTGGAACGCCTCGGTCACGGATAGCTCACGGTCTTTGGCACTTCAGGAATCGGGATCCATTCCCTGTCATCACCGGGGACGACCGGAAACTCGCCCGCCTTCCACGCGCGCTTGGCCTCGTTGATCCGTTCGCGGCTCGACGACACGAAGTTCCACCAGACGTGACGCGGCGTCATCGCCTCGCCCCCGCACAGCATCACGCGCGCTCCATGGGTGGTGGTGAGCGTTGCCGCGGTGCCGGGACGCAGGACGTAGAGGTGGGTGGCGTCGAGCGCCACGCCGTCGACGCTCGCCTCGCCCGAGCACAGGTACAGCGCGCGCTCGTCCGCGTCCGCGTCGATCGGGATCGATCCGCCGGCGCCCAGCACAATGTCTGCGTAGATCGTGCCCGCATAGGTGGTGGTCGGGGAGCGCCGGCCCCACAGCTCGCCCATGATGACGCGCGCCTGGGCGCGGCCGTCCTCGATCACCGGCAGCTGACCGCGGGTGACGTGCTCGAACGCCGGGTCCATCTCCTCCACGTGCTCAGGCAGCGCGATCCAGGTCTGGATGCCGGACAGCTCCGGCCCTTTGATTCGCTCGTCGCCAGGGGTGCGTTCGGAATGGACGATGCCGTGGCCGGCCGTCATCAGGTTCACCGCACCCGGCTCGATCCGCGCCTGCGTGCCAAGCGAGTCGCGGTGGTTGAGAGCACCGCCGAACAGGTAGGTGACCGTGGCCAGGTTGATGTGCGGGTGAGGGCGGACGTCCACACCGGTGCCGGCATCGAGGATCGCCGGGCCCATCTGGTCGAAGAACAGGAAGGGGCCGACCATCGTCCGCGACTTGGCGGGAAGCGTACGGTGCACCTTGAAGCCGCCCAGGTCATGGGAGACCGGGGTCAGTACCGTCTCGAATAGGTCTTCGTTGGTCATGCGGCGTCGAGCTCCGGATAATGGCGGAAGATGCCTTCCTGATTGAAGGGCAGGCGCCGGTCGCTCGCGCGATACGCCTTGATCCCTGGCAGGGCGGCGACCGCGTCGTGAACCGCGAGGAGGTGCGGGTAATCGCCCTCGATCGCCGCCATCCGCCGCGGGAACATGTAGCGGAGCCCCTCCACCAGCTGGAACAGCGAGCAGTCGGCATAGGTCCAGCGCTCATCGACCAGCCACGGCGAGCGCGGGTTCGCAGCGGCGGCGACGTCGAAATAGGCGAGGAACTTAGGGATGCGCTCGGCGCGGAACTGCGCGGCGGCGCGGGCAGCCTCGGCCTTCTGGTCCTCGTAATACTCGCCCGCCGCCACCGGATGATGGACGTTGTGGACCTCCGCCACCAGATCCGCGACCGTCAGCTGCACTTGCTGGAGCCACAGCCGATCGGCGAGGGTGGTGGGTGCGAGGTCGTGCATCTGCGCGAGATAGGCGAGGATGTTGGCGACCTGCGCCACTACCAGCCCATCAAGCGCGAGATAGGGCGGGGCGAAGGGTGCGCGGCCCTGCCGCCAGTCCATGTCGGCGAGCAGCGCCTCCACTCCGTCCTCGCGGGCGCGGTCGCGGTAGCGGATGCCGGCGGCCTCAAGCGGGAGGCGAATGAACTCGCCACGGCCCTGTATCGTCGGCCAGTACCAGAGATGGTAGGCGGGCACGCTCACGCCTCGCCGGGTGCGCGGGCGCGGATCGCGAGCGCGTGGATGCGGGTCGCCAGCAGGTCGGCCAGCGCGGTGTTCACCAGCCGCTGGCGTGCGACGCGGTTCAGTCCTGCGAACGCCGCGCTCTCGACACCCACGGTGAAGTGCGTTTCGCCGGTGCCGTCGTCGCCCATGTGGCCGGCGTGGTGGTGGCTGTCGTTCACCACCTCCAGCCGCGTCGGCGCGAGCGTGGCGGTGAGGCGAGCCGTGATCTGATTGGCCAGGGTGACGGTAGCGGGGCTGGTCATGGCGCCTATATAGCCATGTTTGCGCAGGAGTTCATGTGGCGCGAGCGACCGGCAAGGATCGATCGAACACCCGCTTCCACGGCCGCGTGGAGGCGCACGGTCGGCTATGCGCGGAGCCCGGATGCGACGAGCCCGGCGAGTTCCGGGCGCCATTCGCCCCCGGTCAGGCCGGTGGCGACGGGCCGGGTACCTTCCGCTGGCTGTGCCTGGAGCATGTCCGCGCGTTCAACGCCGGCTACAACTTCTTCACCGGCATGACGCCGGAGGAGATCCACGCCGCGCAGCGCCCCTATGCCGGCTGGGAGCGGGAGACGCGCGCCTTTGCCGCGAACGGCGCCGACCAGCCGCCGCGTTGGGCCGACTTCAGCGATCCGCTTGACGCGATCGGTGCCCGGTTCCGCGAGCGCATGGCGGCGGAAGCGGGCCGCGCCGACGGCAAGCCACTGTCGGCGGCGGACCGCAAGGCGCTGAAGACGCTTGATCTGAAGCCGGACGCCGACCGGCGCGCGCTGCGCGCGCGCTACTCGGAGCTGGTCCGCAAATTCCACCCGGACCGCAACGGCGGCGACCGCCGCCACGAGAGCGCGCTTCAGGCGGTGGTGGAGGCGTACCAGCACCTGCGGACGGCACCGGCGTTTGCCTGAGCGGCTATCCGTCCTTCGATACGGGTCTTCGCCGGGCTCAGCCCCTACTCAGGAAAAACGGAAGGGGGTGGGTAACGGCTCGGCGCCTGCGCCGCCACTCCGTTCGTCCTGAATAGCGACTGAGCGCTGGCGAAGGCGCGTATCGAAAGACTACCCGCCCGCCACCAACCGCCGCACCACCTCCTCCAACTGGTCCGCCGCGGCGCCCCAGCCGGCCTCGAACCCCATCGCCGCGTGCTGGTCGCGCGCCTCGGCCGTCCAATGGCGCGCGACCGCGGCGTAGCGGGTGCCCGCGCCATCGGCGGCGAACTCGTCGATGCGGACCAGGAAGGGCCCGGCCGGCCGCCAGCCGGCGGTGAAGGCGTCGGTGGAGACGATCCGCTCGCCCGTCACGACCTCCAGATACACGCCCTCGTGGCGCATCTCCTCGCCCGCCGGCCCGTGCATCACCACGACCGAGCGGCCGCCGGGGCGAAGCTCGCTGACCTCCACGCTCGCCCGCCACGGCCGCGGGCAGAACCACTCGGCCTGATGGTCGACCCAGGCGCGCCAGACGACGTCGACCGGCGCGGCGATGTGCCGTTCGATGCGGAGCTCATGAAGATCGCTCATGCCGGTACCTGTCGGGCGGCGTCGATCGCGGCAACGTCGATCCGCCCCATCGTCATCATCGCCGCAAAGGCGCGCGCCGCCTCCTCGCCGCCTGCGGCCATCGCCTCGGTCAGCGTGCGCGGGGTGATCTGCCACGAGTGGCCCCACTTGTCCTTGCACCAGCCGCAGGCGCTCTCCTGCCCCCCATTCCTGACGATCGCGTCCCAGTAGCGGTCGGTCTCCGCCTGATCCTCGGTCATGATCTGAAACGAAGTCGCCTCGTTGGGGCGAAAGGTATCGCCGCCGTTCAGGCCGATGAACTGGAGGCCGAACAGCGTCCACTCGACGGTGAGGACGTCACCGGCCTTGCCCGACGGGTAGTCGGCGGGCGCGCGATGAACGCCGGTGACCTCTCCTCCGAACGTCTCGGCGTAGAAGCGTGCGGCCTCCTCAGCTTCCCTGTCGTACCACAGGCAGGCGGCGATCTTGTTGGTCGGCATCAGCCCTCCCCTCGTGCCGCCGCGACCACGCCGAAGCGGACGCCCGCCGGATCGCTCGCGTTCAGCGCCCAGTCGCCGCCCGGCACCTCCATCGGTCCGTCGTGGACGGTGCCGCCATTGGCCCGCACCGCCTCGGCAGCGGCATCGATGTCGGTTGCACGGAAGTAGAACTGCCAGCCCGGCGCGGGTCCCATGCTCGCCGGCATGATCGCACCGATCGTCTGATCGGCGGCCTGGACGAAGACATAATCCCCGGCCGGTCCCATCGGCATCTTGTCCGGGAAGGTCCAACCGAAGACCGCGCCGTAGAAGGCGTGCGCCGCCGCCTGGTCGGGCGTCGCCAGCTCGTTCCAGCTGCACTTGCCGACGCCCTTGTAGTCGAACGCGCGGCTCGCTTCGGGGCTCGCGCCGCGCATGACGTAGAACGGGATGCCGTGCGGATCGGTGACCATCGCCATCCGCCCGACACCCTCCATCGTGATCGCGGGCATCTGCACCGCGCCGCCCAGCGTCGTGACCTGCTCAACCGCGGCATCGACGTCGTCGACCCCGATGTAGAACAGCCAGGCCGGCTTTGCCCCGCCGGCCTGCATCTCGGACGTCAGCTGCATCAGTCCGCCCGCGAAGTCGCCGCCGCCGGTGTCGATCATCCGGTAATCCATGCCGCCCGCATCGGCGTCATGAACGGTCCAGCCGAGGACCTTTGCGTAGAAATCGCTTGAGGCGTCGGCGTCGGCGGACAGCAACTCGTACCAGATCGGTGTACCGTGCGGGTTGGTCATCGCGTGATCCTCTCCTCAGCCGTTCACGATCGGCACGAAGCCGCCGAACATCATCCGTGCGCCGTCGAACGGGCGCTTGCTGGTGTCGGTAAGCCGCTCATCACCCATCAGCTTGCCCCAGGCGGCGTCGCGCACGTCCTTGGACGGCCACTCGATCCAGGAGAAGACGACCGTCTCGTCCTGCGTGCGGTGGCTGGCCTTGTGGAAGTCGGTCTGCGAGCCCTCCATCAGGTCGTCACCCCAGCCCTCGACCACCCGCAGCGCGCCGTGCTCGACGAAGATGTCGTTCACATGCCGAGCATAATCGACGTACGCGTCGCGCTTGCCCGCGGGCACCGGTAGCACGATGCCGTCGACGTAGCCCGGCGTGCCGCCCGGTCCGACCTCGAACGCCTGCTCAAAGCCTGAGTAGATCATCCGCTTGCCGTCGAACGGCATCTCGCCGAGCTGCTCCATGCGCGGATCGCTCATCATCTTCTGCCCCGCCGCGTCGCGGGTCGCCTTGTCCGGGTACTCGATCCAGCTGAACACCACCGTCTCGTCGGCAGTCGCCTGCACCGCGCCGTAGAGGTCGTTCAGCTTGCCGCGGGGCACGTCGTCCCCCCAGCCCTCGACCATTCGGGTGGCGCCGAACTCCTTGAAGAGCGGCAGCGCCGCCTCGGCATGCTGGCGATAGGTGTCCTTGTTGGCGGTCGGGACCGCGAGCAGGAAGCCGTCTATGTAGCTCACTCAGCCTCTCCTTCTACCTGGGCCTGCCTGGCCTTCTGCTTCTCCAGCCACGCCGCGAACTGCGGCGGCGGGCTGCCGGTGAACCCGGTCATCTGCGCCTCCAGCGCGCGCCCGAACGCGGGGCGGGAGACGCCGCGCTCCACATAGGCGATGAGGTTCGGATAGCTGAGCAGCGGCTCCTGCCCCTCGAACATCCGCAGCACCGCGATCATCAGCAGATCACCCGCCGTGAAGGTGTCGCCGTCCAGCCACTGCTTGTCGCCGAGTCGGTCGGAGAGCTCGCTCAGTCGCTCGTCGATGCGGGCCATGATCGCGGGCAGCCGCGGCTTCGACCAGGGGTCGCCCGCCTCGAACAGAGTTGCAATGGCGTGGTCCATCATCGGCGGCTCCACCGTGTTCAGCGCGGCGAACATCCACTCCACCGCACGGGCGCGTGCGGCCGGATCGGCGGGGAGCAGCCCGGCGCGCGTGCTCGCGACATGGTGCACGATCGCGCCCGATTCGAACAGGATCAGGTCGCCCTCCTCATAGGTCGGGACCTGTCCGAACGGCTGGCGGGTGCGGTGAAGCGGCTCCTTCTGCGCGCCTTGCGAGAGGTAGAGGACGTCATAGTCCTGACCGACCTCCTCGAGCGCCCAGCGAACGCGCAAATCGCGCACCTGGCCCTTGGCAAAATCGGGCACCCAGTCGAAGGCGGTGATGGTCGGCTTCATGTTCCTCTCCTGCTGCTCAGCCCAGGGCACGGGCGGCGATGACGATTGCGGTCGCGACAAAGGCTGTCAGCCCCGCGATGGTGTGGCGGTGGCGTAGCAGCACGATGCCGCGCGCTCAGGCGGGCTGCGTGGCGGATGCCGAGAAGTGCTGTTCCGCTTCGGCCAGGTCCATGTAGAACGGCCCCCAGCCGTGGCCGTCGAGGTCCTCAAGCGCGCGGCTGTACATGAAGCCGAGATCCTCCGGCAGATGCAGGTCACGCCCGCCGGCTGCAATCCCGGCCTCCACAAACGCATCCACGTCGGCGCGGTTGTCGAATGACAAGGCGAGCAACGCGCCCGAGTCGACCCGGGCATCGATGATCCGCTTGTCCGTGAACGTCGCATAGAAGGCGCAGTCGAGCAGCATCACGATGATCGTGTCCGACCACGCCATCGCCGACGCCTGCGCGTTCGAGAACAGCGGGTCCTTGGTGAAGCCGATCGCCTCGTAGAAGCTGGTCGCCGCCGCCAGGTCACGGACAGGAAGGTTCACGAAGATGGCCCTCGGCATGACGGACGCTCCCTTGAAGGCGACTCGATGAAGGCGTACATGCGGCAGTTAGTTAGGAAAGACAACCGTGAAGTTAGAAAAGGTAACTGAGAGTGGCCGGGCGAAGCGGTGGTACGACGATGCGTGCGGCACGGCGCTCGCGCTGGAGATTGTGGGCGAGCGCTGGGCACTGCTCATCATGCGCGAGCTGGTCTACGGGCCCCGGCGCTTCGGCGAGGTCCGCGCCAACCTGCCCGGGATCAGCGCCAACGTCCTGACGCAGCGGCTCGAATCGCTGGAAGCTGCGGGCGTGGTGGTCCGTCGCAGGCTGCCGTCGCCGGCCAACGTCCAGGTCTATGACCTGACCGATTGGGGACGCGAGGCGGCTCCGCTGATGCGCCAGCTCGGCGCCTGGGCGGCGCGCTCGCCCCGCCATGACAAGTTCGCCTTCATGTCGCCGGCCTCGGCGGTCATGTCGCTGGAAACCCTGGTGGTGCCCGAGCGGCTCGCCGGCAAGGCGATGACCGTGGCACTGCGCTTCCCCGACGACCGCTTCATGGTGTCGGTGGAGAACGGGCGCCTTCACGTCGAACGCGGCGAGCGCGCGGACGCCGACGTGACATTCACCGGCGACACGATGGCGCTGAGGGTCACCGTCTACGGCAAGGCACCGTTCACCGCCGATGGCGCGAATGGCGGTCTTGCGCTCGCCGGTGATACGGCGGCCGCGCACGCCTTCGTCGAGATGTTCGAATTGCCGGAGACGATCACCGCACCGGGAGTTGAGTAGGGCGACGCGCTTGCCCTAAGGCTCTCAACATGACCGACCTCCCGAACACGCAACCCGACAGCCGCGAAACCACCATCCTCGACGCCCCCGACAAGCGGGTGAGCGTCCGCGACCTGTTCGGGATCGACGTCGACATGGACGTGCCAGCCTTCAGCGAGGCGGATGAACGGGTGCCAGACCTCGACCCGGCATACGTGTTCGACGCGGACACGACGCTCGCGATCCTGGCGGGGTTCGCGCACAATCGGCGGGTGATGGTGCAGGGCTATCACGGCACCGGCAAGTCGACGCATATCGAGCAGGTCGCCGCGCGGCTCAACTGGCCGTGCATCCGCATCAACCTGGACGCGCACATCAGCCGCATCGACCTGATCGGGCGCGACGCGATCGTGCTGAAGGACGGGCAGCAGGTGACCGAATTCCGCGAAGGACTGCTGCCCTGGGCGCTGCAGACCCCGACCGCGCTGGTCTTCGACGAGTACGACGCCGGTCGCCCGGACGTCATGTTCGTGATCCAGCGCGTGCTGGAGACGGAGGGCAAGCTGACGCTGCTCGACCAGAACCGCGTCATCCGCCCGAACTCGTTCTTTCGCCTGTTCGCGACCGCCAACACGATCGGGCTGGGCGACACCAGCGGGCTCTACCACGGCACGCAGCAGATCAACCAGGGTCAGATGGACCGCTGGAACATCGTGGTCACGCTCAACTACCTGCCCGCCGCGACCGAGGCGCAGATCGTGCTCGCCAAGTCGGGCGAGTATGACAAGCCGGGCGGCAAGGAAGCCGTGGAGAACATGGTCCGCGTGGCGGAGTTGACCCGCCGCGGCTTCATCAACGGCGACATCTCGACCGTGATGAGCCCGCGTACCGTCATCACCTGGGCCCAGAACGCGCTGATCTTCGGTGACATCGGCTTCGCGTTCCGCCTGTCGTTCCTCAACAAGTGCGACGACGCCGAGCGGGCGATGGTCGCGGAATACTACCAGCGCGTGTTCGGCAAGGACCTGCCCGAGAGCATCGCCGCAAGGGCCTGACGTATGGCCGCCGAAACGCCGCTCGATCGCCTCAAGGGAGTTCTCGCCGGCACGGCCCGTGCCCTTTCGGCGCGGGACGACGTGGAGCTTGCCTTCACCTCCGACGCGCCGATGCAGGCCGGGCGACACCTGAAGGTGCCGATGCCCGCCCGGACGCTGCCGGCCGAGCAGGTTGCGGAGGCGCGGGGCTACGCCGACTCGTTCGCGCTTCGCCTGCGCCACCACGACACCGCGCTCCACGCCCGCGGCGCGCCGGGAGAAGCGGTCGCGCGCGCCGTGTTCGACGCGGTGGAGACGGCGCGGGTCGAGGCGCTGGGCTCGAAGGGCTTCGCGGGCATCGCCGCAAACCTAGACCAAGCGCTCCGGCTAAGAATGAAGTCGGATCCGATCGCACGGGCGCGCAACGCCGGCGAGGTGCCGCTCTCCACTGCGGTCGGGCTGATGGTGCGCGAGCGACTGACCGGGCGCGAGGCGCCGGCGAGTGCGGCGGCGGGTGTCGCATTGGTGCGCGAGTGGGTCGAGGAGAAGGCCGGCAGCGATCTCGACGCACTCGCGCTCGCGATCGATGACCAGGGCGCCTTCGCGCGGCTCACCACCAAGCTGCTCGAGGATCTGGAGCTCGTCGAGGGCGAGGTGCTGCCGCAGGAGGACGACGACGGCGGCAGCGAGGACGAAGGCACCGAGGACGAGCAGCAGCAGGAGGAAGGCGAAGAGGGCGAGGAGTCGGGCGACACCGGCGAGGGCCAGGTGGAGGCACGCGGCGAGGCGCGCGAGAGCGAGGACGAGGACGGCGAAGGCACGGAGGACGGCGATGATGCGCCCGACGACCTCGACGGTGAACCCGGTGACGGCGAGGACACCGGCGCGGTGCCGGCCCGGCCCAATCGCCCGCTCTCCGACCTGCCGCCGCAGTTCGAGTACAAGCCCTTTACCACCCGCTTCGACGAGGTGGTGGCGGCGACCGACCTTTGCGACGAGGAGGAACTCGATCGCCTGCGCGCCTATCTGGACCAGCAGCTCGTCCACTTGCAGGGGGTCGTCACCAAGCTCGCCAACCGGCTCCAGCGGCGGCTGATGGCGCAGCAGTCGCGCTCGTGGGACTTCGACCAGGAGGAAGGGCTGCTCGACGCCGCCCGGCTGGCGCGCGTGGTCGTCAACCCGATGCAGTCGCTGTCGTACAAGCGCGAGCGCGACACCGAGTTCAAGGACACGGTGGTCACGCTGCTGCTCGACAACTCGGGGTCGATGCGCGGTCGGCCGATCTCCATCGCCGCGATCAGCGCCGACATCCTCGCCCGCACGCTGGAGCGGGTCGGCGTCAAGGTCGAGATCCTCGGCTTCACGACCCGCGCGTGGAAGGGCGGACAGGCGCGCGAGGCGTGGCTCGCCGCCGGCCGCCCGCCGCAGCCCGGCCGCCTCAACGACATTCGGCACATCGTCTACAAGCAGGCGGACGAGCCGTGGCGGCGCGCCAAGAAGTCGCTCGGGCTGATGATGCGCGAGGGGCTGCTGAAGGAGAATATCGACGGCGAGGCGCTGCTGTGGGCGCACGGTCGGCTGATCGCGCGCCCGGAGGATCGCCGCATCCTGATGGTGATCTCCGACGGTGCGCCGGTCGACGACTCGACCCTCAGCGTCAACTCGGGCTCCTACCTGGAGCGGCACCTGCGCCAGGTGATCGGCTGGATCGAGGCGCGGTCACCGATCGAGCTGGTCGCGATCGGGATCGGCCACGACGTCACCCGCTACTACAGCCGCGCGGTCACGATCATGGACGTGGAACAGCTGGCGGGCACGATGATCGAGCAGCTCGCCGGGCTGTTCGACGACCAGCAGTGATCGAGCAACCGCCCGGCGGCTTCGTCGGGCCGGTCAAGCGCTCGGTGACGATTGCCGGTCACGCCACCTCGATCAGCCTAGAGCCGCTGTTCTGGCGCGCGCTGGAGGAGGCCGCCGCCACCCACGGCCTGCCGCTCAGCGCGCTCATCGCGGAGGTAGATGCGCTGCGGATCGCGGCACCGGACGCGCCCAACCTTGCGAGCGCGCTCCGCTCCTGGCTGTTCGCGCAAGCCCGATAAGGCGTTGCATTCGCCTGAACCGTCATCGACCATGCGCCCGTCACAGGAGTCCGCATGCGCCGTCGCACCTTTCTTGCCGCCGTTCCCGCCAGCGCCGCCGCGCCGCTCCTCGCGCAGCAGAATGATCCGGCACCCGGCCCCGGACAGGGTGGTGCGCCCGCCACTCCGCCACCGACCCCGCGCTGGGCGGCGGGTGACGCGCGCTTCAATCGCCCGGACGTTCACGCCGGCGACCGGCCGGTCGGCGCGAGCTTCGCGACGCGGACCGCCGCCTATGGCCTGAACGGCGCCTGCGCGACTGCGCATCCGCTCGCGACTCAAGCGGGCATCGACATCCTGCGCCGCGGAGGATCGGCGGCGGACGCGGCGATCGCGGTCAATGCGTGCCTGGGACTGCTGGAGCCGACCAGCTGCGGGATCGGCGGCGACGCTTACGCGATGCTGTGGGACCCGAAGGCGCGGAAGGTGGTGGGGCTGGCGAGCTCCGGCCGGTCGCCACGGGCCCTGAGCTTGGAGATCGCGCGGTCGCGCGCGCGGAACGGCTTCCTACCGCCGCTCGGCGCGGTCACCGTGTCGGTCCCGGGAGCCGTCGACGCATGGTGGATGCTGCACCAGCGCTACGGCAAGCTGAAGTGGGAGGCGCTGTTCGAGCCGGCGATCCACCATGCGGAGGCGGGCGCGCCGACCCCGGACATGGTGGCCTGGTACATCGGCCGCAGCCTTGCCGCATTCCAGCGGCCGGGCAGCGGGATCGAGGAAACGGAGAACGCGCTCGCGACCTACGCCCCGGGCGGCAAGCTGCCGAGCGCAGGGAGCGTGTTCCGCAACCCCGATCTCGCCCGCACCTACCGCCTGATCGCGCGCGGCGGCCGCGACGCCTTCTACAAGGGTGAGATCGCGGACGTCATCGACCGCTACTTCAAGCGGATCGGCGGCTGGTTGTCGAAGGCCGATCTCGCCGCGCACCAGGGGGTGTGGTCCGACCCGTTCAGCGTCGACTACAAGGGCGTCACCGTTCACGGTCTGGGCGAGAACACGCAAGGGATCGCGACCTTGCAGATGCTCGGCATCCTGAACGAGCTCGATCTCGCGTCGGCACCCTTTCAATCGGCGCTGTCGATCCACCTCCAGGCCGAGGCCAAGCGCCTCGCCTACGAGGATCGCGCCCGCTACTATGCAGACTCGAGCATGGCGCGCGTCCCGGCCGCGTGGCTGGTATCCAAGGAGTATGCGCGCGAGCGAGCGAGGCTGATCCGCCCCGATCGCATCTCCCCCGTGCGCCCCGGCGATGCGCCGTCGAAGGGCGATACTACCTACTTCACCGTCTCCGACAAGGATGGGATGATGGTGTCGTGGATTCAGTCGAACTTCCGCGGCATGGGATCGGGGCTGGTGGCGGATGATCTCGGCTTCATGTTCCAGGATCGCGGCCAGCTGTTCGTGCTGAAGGACGGCCACCCGAACAGCTATGCGCCGGGCAAGCGGCCGTTCCAGACGATCATTCCGGGCTTTGCGACGCGGAACGGCGCGCCCTGGATGAGCTTCGGCGTGATGGGCGGCGATATGCAGCCGCAGGGGCAGACGCAGATCATCGTCAACCGTGTCGACTACGGGCTGGAGATCCAGTCGGCGGGCGACAGCCCGCGCTGGCACCATGAGGGGTCGAGCCAGCAGATGGGCGAGGATGCGGCCGGGCTCGGGCCGACCGGCATCCTGCGGCTGGAGACGGGCGTGCCCTCCGCGACCAAGGCGCGGCTGGCGGAGATCGGCTGGAAGCTCGCCGGGCCGGACGGCGGGTTCGGGCGGTATCACTGCATCGAGCACCGGATGGACGGCGCCGACCGCGTCTACGCCGCCGCCACCGACATGCGTGCGGACGGGGTGGCGCTCGCCTACTGATCCAAACGGGCGGCCAGACGTTGAGCGGGAACGGAGGTATGCTCATGACCCTGTCCCTGCTCGTCGCCGCGCTGCTCGGTGCCGCCGATCTGCCGGCCCCGCTCACCATCGACTTTGACGGCGACCGCCGCCCCGACCGCGTGGTGGCGGAGAACGGCTGGCTGGTCGGCTACCGCGCCAAGGCGCCGGCAAAGCCTATTCGCATCACTCAGATTGCGCCGGACGAGGACCTGTTCGTCGAGCCGATCGCGGCGGGCGAGTACACCACCGCCTGCGCGCGGGGTGCGGGCGACGTGAAGGACTGCACGGTCAAGCGGGTCCGCTTCGCGCGGCCGGTGGTGGGGTTCGGAACGCGCGAGGCGTCGCTGTTCGCGGCGCAGTGGAAGCGGGGCCGGTTTGAGGTGGTGGCGCTTAGCGATTGAGAAAGCGGCGTCGCGCTACCTCGATACGCTGCTTGCAGCAGCTACTCGGTCGCTACTCGGCACGAACGGTTAAGAGCACTCCGTTCGTCCTGAGTAGTCGCTGAGCAAAGTCGAAGTGGCGTATCGAAGGACATGCCCTCGACCCGTACTTCGACACGCGCCTTCGCCTTCGCTCAGTCACTACTCAGCACGAACGTTGTTGGCGGGGTAAGGCGTAAAGCGCTCTACTCCACCCATTCCAGCCCGATGTCGCGGTAGAGGCTGCGGTCCTCTTCCCAGCGCGGGTTGACCTTGACATGGAGGTAGAGGTGGACCGGTACGCCGAGCAGCTCCTTCAGCTCGGCCCGCGCACGTGCGCCGATCTCCTTGATCCGGGCACCGCCCTTGCCGAGCACGATTGCGCGTTGGGTGTCGCGCGCGACCAGGATCTGCTGGTGGATCTCGACGGAGCCGTCGTCGCGCTCCTGGTAGCGCTCGGTCTCGACCGCGCTGTCGTACGGCAGTTCGGCGTGGAGCTGGAGGTAGAGCTGCTCGCGCGTCACCTCGGCTGCCAGCATCCGGTCGGTCACGTCGGCGACCTGGTCGTCCGGGTAGTGCCACGGCCCCGCCGGCAACCGCGCGGCAAGTGCCGCCTTCAGTTCCGAGATCCCGTCCCCCGTCGCGGCGCTCACGAAGAACGTTTCGGTGAAATCGGCAAGCGCGTTCAGCTTCTCGGCGGTGACGAGCAGGCGCGGCTTGTCGGCGATGTCGACCTTGTTGAGGATCAGCAGCTTGGGCTCGGGTCGCGCGGCCAGGCTCTCGATGATGCCGGTCGCCTTCGACGACACGCCGCCCCTGCCGTCCACCATCATCGCGATCAGGTCGGCCCCTTCCGTCCCGCCCCAAGCGGCCGAGACCATCGCCCGGTCGAGCCGGCGCTTGGGCTCGAAGATGCCGGGGGTATCGACCAGCAGCAGCTGCGCACTCCCCTCCAGCGCGATCCCCATCAGCCGCGCACGCGTCGTCTGCGCCTTGGGGCTGACGATCGCGACCTTCTGCCCGACCAGCGCATTGACCAGCGTCGACTTGCCCGCGTTGGGCGCCCCGACGACTGCGATAAGCCCGCAGCGCTGTTCATCGCTCATGACCTGCCTCCCGAGACCTGCTGTAGCAGCGCCGCGGCTGCCGCGGTCTCCGCATTGTGTTTCGACGTGCCGGTGCCGGTTGCTTCCGCGAAGCTGCCGATCGCGACCCGAATCGTGAAGCGCGGGGCGTGCGGCGGCCCGGAGCGGTCGAGGATCGTGTACTCGGGCGCGCGCCGCCCCTTGGCGGCTGCCCATTCCTGGAGCGCCGATTTGGGGTGCTGCGGAGCCTTGCCTCGGTGGTCGATCCGGCTTGCCCAGCGTTCCCGCACGAACGCGCGCGCGGGTGCGTAGCCGCGCTGAAGGTAGAGTGCCCCCAGCAGCGCTTCCAGCACGTCGCCCAGCACATTGTCGCTGTCGCCGGCGCCATCGTCGCGCGCCTGCTTGCCCAGCCGGAGGTGTTGCGGCACGCCGATCTCCCGCGCGACCGCCGCGCAGACCGGCCCGGTCACCAGCGCGTTGAGTCGCTTGGATAGCTGGCCCTCTGGCTCGTTCCCGAATTGCTCGTACAGCCACTCGGCCATCGCCAGGCCGAGCACCCGGTCCCCTAAGAACTCCAGCCGTTCGTAATTGTCCGCCGCCTGGCTGCCGTGGGTCAGCGCGCGCTCGAACGGTGCGCGATCGGCAGGTGGCTCACCAAAGGTCGCGGCGAGCCACGGGTCGAGATCGCTGCTCAGAAGCCTTCCCCGATCCGCTCCCACCGCGCGGCCGAGAACCAGGTCCACGGCAGCAGCCAGCTGGCCGAGCCGTCGGTCGACCAGAATCCGACCAGCGCCCGTCCCTCCACATTCTCGACCGGAACGAGCCCGATCGCGCCGCCCTCGCTCGCCGGAAAGCGGCTGTCGGCGGACGCATCGCGGTTGTCGCCCATCAGGAACAGCTGGCCCGCGGGAACGGTGTAGACCTGCGTATCGTCGGCCTCCGGAAAATTGCCACGATCGAGCACGTTGTAGCTGCGCCCGCCCGGCAGCGTTTCCCGGTACTGGACGTAGCGGCAGACAGGGCGGCCGTTCACCGAATCCCGGAACTGCGCCTCGCAGGCGTAGTTCGGCGATACCGGGATCACGAAGTCGGCGACCCGCTGGCGCGGCACGGGGCGGCCGTTCAGGAGCAGCTGGCCGTCCTGTACCTGGATGCGATCGCCCGGAATGCCGATCACGCGCTTGATATAATCGGCGGTCGCCGACGGGGGCGCCTTGAACACCACCACGTCGCCGCGCGCGGGGGTGCTGGGGAAGACGCGGCCGGGGATCAGCGGCAGGCTCCACGGCAGCGAATGGCGCGAGTAGCCGTAGTTCCATTTGGAAACGAACAGGAAGTCGCCGATCATCAGCCGCGGCAGCATCGACTCGCTCGGGATGGAGAAGGGCGACAGGATGAAGCTGCGGAAGATGAACACGACGATCGCGAGCTTCAGCAGGAAGCGCAGCGTTTCGCGCCATTCCGACGTCTTCGCGGTGTCGGCAGGTTTGATCGTGCTTGCCATGCGCCGGGCATGTGGCGGCGCGACTTGCGCGTCAAGCGCCAGCAGCTAGAGGGGCAACGCACACAGCGGACGAGGTGGCGAATGACGGACTGGTCGCGGGTCGAGGCATTGTCGCCCCCCAAGCTCACGGAACTGTTCGCGGCCGATCCGGAACGGGTCTCGCGCTTCTCCGTCGATGTCGCCGGCATCCACTTCGATTTCAGCAAGACCCACCTCGACGCCGAGGCGCTCGCCGCCTTCGACGCGCTCGCGAAGTCGGCCAACATGGCGGCCAAGCGCGACGCGCTGTTCGCGGGCGACAAGGTCAACACCAGCGAGGACCGCGCGGTCACCCACGTCGCCGAGCGCGGCGAGGGCGCGGAGGAAGATTCAGCCAAGGCGGCGCAGCTCCACGCCCGCATGCGCGCGCTGATCGACGCGATCGAGGGCGAGGCGCTGGGGCCCGTCCGCCACATCCTCCACATCGGGATCGGCGGCTCCGCGCTCGGGCCGGAGCTGCTGGTTGACGCGCTCGGCCGCGACACCGACCGCTACGACGTGGCGGTCGTTTCGAACATCGATGGGGTCGCGTTGGAGGAGGTGTTCGACGCGTTCGACCCGCAGGCGACGCTGGTGGTGGTCGCGTCCAAGACCTTCACTACGACCGAGACGCTCCAGAACGCGGGAAGCGCGCTCGCCTGGCTGGCCGAGGACGGCGTCGAGGACCCGTACGGCCGCGTCATCGCGCTGACCGCCGCGCCCGAGAAGGCGATCGAGTGGGGCGTGGACGAGACGCGGGTGCTTCCCTTCGCCGACTCGGTCGGCGGGCGCTACTCGCTTTGGTCGTCAATCGGCTTCCCCGCGGCGATCGCACTCGGCTGGGACGCGTTCGCCGAGCTGCTGGAGGGCGCGGCCGAGATGGACCGCCACTTCAAGCTGACGGCTTCCCATGAGAACGCGCCGGTGCTCGCCGCGTTCGCCGACCTGTTCTACACGCAGGTCCGACACGCCGAGACGCGCGCGACCTTTGCCTATGACGAGCGGCTGCGGCTGCTGCCGAGCTACCTCCAGCAGCTGGAGATGGAGTCGAACGGCAAGGGCGTGACGAGCGACGGCGTGGCGCTCGACCGGCCGTCGGCGCCGATCACCTGGGGCGGCGTCGGCACGGACGCGCAGCACGCGGTGTTCCAGCTGCTCCATCAGGGCACGCACCTCGTCCCCGTCGAGTTCGTCGCGGTGGTGGAGGGCGGCGACGCGCTGGCGGAGGCGCACCACTCCGCGCTGCTGCTCAACGCGTTTGCGCAGGGTGCGGCGCTGATGGCCGGCCGCGCCAACCCGGACGATCCGCAGCGCGCCTACCCCGGCGACCGCCCGTCGACCACGCTGCTGCTCGATCAGCTCGATCCGCGGACACTCGGCGCGCTGATCGCCTTCTACGAGCACCGCACCTTTGTCAGCGGCGCGCTGCTCGGCATCAACCCCTTTGACCAGTTCGGGGTCGAACTCGGCAAGGAGATGGCCAAGGCGGCGGGCGAGGGTGGCGGCGACTTCGACGCGTCCACCCGCGACCTCATTCATCGGGCGTTCGCCGATTGACTTGAGCGCGGCGCGGAGCCAGAGCGTTCTTCGTCGAAGGCCGGGCAACCGGGCCGAGGCACGCGCGGGAGAGTGTTTCGGGCAACCGGAACCGCCGAAGGAGCAACCGCCCCGGAATCTCTCAGGCACCCAGGACCGCGCGGGGCCACGACACTCTGGAAAGCGCGTCCGCCGGTGCGGCGGATGCCACCGAAGGGGTAAGCGTGCGGCCTGTGCCGCAGGCGAAAGCTCTCAGGTTCCGTGACAGAGGGGGCAACGGATACGACCGCGCTGGCGGGCGTTGCCGTTGTGACCTTTGGTGCGGAAAGGCCTGGCCGTTGAGCGACCCCGACCCGATCACGACCCCCGACATCGACGTGCCGCCGCAGGCGATGGAGCTTGCCGCCGATCCGCTCGCCGTCGACGAGGCGGAGGCGGTCGAGCCGCTGCTGCTGCCGCTCGATGCGTGGCATCGCGCGCGGGGCGCCCGCATGGTGCCGTTCGCAGGCCATATCATGCCGGTCCAGTACGAAGGGATCATGGCCGAGCACCTGTGGGTGCGGCAGTCCGCCGGGCTGTTCGACGTGAGCCATATGGGGCAGCTTCTGCTATCGGGCGATGGCATCGACATCGCGCTGGAGGCCCTGCTGCCCGGCGACCTGACGGAACTGTCGGTCGGGCAGCACCGCTATTCGCTTCTGCTGGGAGAGAACGGCGGCATCCTGGACGACGTGATGGTGTCGCGTTGGCCCAGCGGCTTCTACATGGTCGTGAACGGTGCAACCAAGTGGGACGACATCGCTCATCTGCGCGAACACCTGCCGGACGAAGCGACGATCAACCATCTGGAAGATCGCGCGCTGCTGGCGCTGCAAGGCCCTCGTGCGGTTGACGCGCTGTGGCCGCTGGTCACCGGTGAATACCCGCTGGATGGGCTGGTGTTCATGCGCGGCGGCCGATTCATCCTTGCCGGGGTCGAGGCGTACATCAGCCGGTCGGGCTACACGGGCGAGGACGGGTTCGAGATTTCGATCCCGGCGGAAGCCGCCGCAGCTGTCGTCGATGCGCTGTGCGCCAGCCCGCTGATCAAGCCGATTGGGCTCGGCGCGCGCGATTCGCTGCGGCTGGAGGCGGGTCTGCCGCTTTATGGACATGACCTCGATCCCGAGACGACGCCGATCATGGCCGATCTCGGCTTCGCGCTATCAAAGCGTCGGCGAGAGGAAGGCGGCTTTCCAGGACATGCCCGGATCATGGCCGAGCGTGACGCTGGCGCGGCGGCGAAGCGCGTCGGTCTGCTGGTCGAGGGTCGTCAGCCGGTGCGGGAGGGCGCGTCGGTGGTCGACGACGCCGGCGCGACGATCGGCCGGGTGACCTCCGGCGGCTTCGCGCCCAGCGTCGGAGCGCCGATCGCCATGGCTTATCTGCCGAGCGCGCTCGCCGTGCCGGGCACCACCGTCACGCTGGTCCAGCGCGGCAAGCTCCACCGGGCGACGGTCACCCCGCTGCCCTTCGTTCCCCACCGCTACGTCCGCAAGGGAGGCTGACGATGCCGCGTTTCTTCACACAGGATCATGAGTGGATTGAGGTCGACGGCACGACCGGCACCGTTGGCATCACCGACTATGCGCAGGGCCAGCTCGGCGACATCGTGTTCGTGGAGGTGCCGGCCGAAGGCCGCACGCTGGCGAAGGGGGACGAGGCCGCAGTGGTCGAATCGGTCAAGGCCGCGTCGGACGTCTATGCGCCGGTCGGTGGTACGGTGACGGAGGGCAATGCCGCGCTCACCGAGGAGCCCGACCTGGTCAACAGCGATCCCGAGGGCGCGGGCTGGTTCTTCCGCCTGACGCTCAGCGACCCCGACGCGGTCGCGACGCTGATGGACGAGGACGCCTACAAGAGCTTTGTCGCGAGCCTTTGAACAAAGTCCCTTCCCTGGAAGGGAGGGGCTGGGGGTGGATGGAGACTTGGTGGTACGAATCCGCCAGGCACTGAACCGACCATATCTCCAGGATGGTACCCACCCACGACCCCTCCCTAGAAGGGAGGGGGGGAGTATATCGAATGCGCTACCTGCCCCTCACCCCGTCCGACCGCCAGGAAATGCTGGCCACGATCGGCGTGCCGCATATCGACGCGCTGTTCGCCGACGTGCCCGAGCATGCGCGCCTGCCCGGCCCGATCGAAGGACTGCCGCTCCATGCGACCGAGCTGGCGGTCGAGCGCCACATGACGGCGCTCGCCCGGCAGAACACGGTTGCGGGCGAGGTGCCGTTCTTTCTCGGCTGCGGCGCGTACCGCCACCATGTGCCGGCGAGCGTCGACCACCTGATCCAGCGCGGCGAGTTCCTGACCGCCTACACGCCCTATCAGCCGGAAATCGCGCAGGGCACGCTCCAGATGCTGTTCGAGTTCCAGACGCAGGTCGCGCGCCTGTTCGGGACCGATGTCGCCAATGCCAGCATGTACGACGGCTCGACCGCGTGCTGGGAAGCGATCACCATGGCCAGGCGGGTGACGCGCCGCGGCAAGGCGGTGCTCTCCGCCGGGCTCCACCCGCATTATGTGTCGGTCGCGAAGACGATGGCGCGGTTCACCGGCGACCAGCTCCAGACCGCGCTGCCGACGCTCACCGGTGAGCCGGATACCGACACGCTGATCGCGCAGGTCGACGACGACACCTCCTGCGTCGTCGTCCAGTACCCGGACATCCTCGGCCGGATCGGCGACCTGTCGGCGCTGGCCGACGCGTGCCACGCGAAGAAGGCGCTGCTGATCGCCGTGGTCACGGAGCCGGTGGCGCTCGGCGCGCTGCGCGCACCGGGCGAGATGGGCGCCGACATCGTGGTCGGCGAGGGCCAGTCGCTGGGTGTCGGGCTGCAGTTCGGTGGGCCCTACGTCGGGCTGTTCGGCTGCTCGGACAAGCTGGTTCGCCAGATGCCGGGGCGGCTGTGCGGCGAGACGGTGGACGCCGACGGCAAGCGCGGCTTCGTGCTGACGCTCTCGACCCGCGAGCAGCATATCCGGCGCGAGAAGGCGACGTCGAACATCTGCACCAACTCCGGGCTGTGCGCGCTTGCCTTCTCGATCCACATGACCCTGCTGGGCGAGGCGGGCTTGCGGCGGCTCGCCGGGCTGAACCACGCCGGCGCATGCCACGCCGCCGATCGGCTGGCGACGGTGCCGGGGGTGGAGCTGATAACGTCCCGCTTCTTCAACGAGTTCACGTTGAAGCTGTCCAAGGAAGCGCGGCCGGTGGTGCGGCAGCTCGCCGACCGCGGGATCCTGGCGGGCGTGTCGCTCGGGCGGCTTTATCCGGGCGAGGCGGAGCTGGCGAACGGGCTGGTCGTCGCGGTGACCGAGACGACGACGCCAGAGGATGTCGCCGTGCTGGCGGACGGACTTACGGAGGTGTTGTCGTGAGCACCTTTCCGTTCATGCTGAGTAGAGACCGAGTAGCTGCTATCGGCAGCGTATCGAGGGCTCGTATCGAAGCACCGTCACATGCGAACTGTCCTTCGGTACGCCAACTCGACAGGCTCAATGGCTACTCAGGACGAACGGCGAAGCTGGAGATGGCGGCATGAGCGTGAACCAGAGCGGCTGGCGCCCGGAGCGCCCCTCGGCAGCGGACGCGGGTGCGGCCACCGCCACCGGCAACCGTGCGCTGATGCTGGAGGAGCCGCTGATCTTCGAAATCGGCTCCACCAGGACGACCGGCGTCGATTTCGCCGACGGCGACGTGCGTCACGACCGCTTGGGCGATCTCACCCGCAAGACGCCGATTGGCCTGCCCGGACTGTCGGAACCGGAGACGGTGCGCCACTACACGCGGCTCAGCCGGCAGAACTACGCGATCGACCTGGGGCTGTTCCCGCTCGGCAGCTGCACCATGAAGCACAATCCTCGGCTGAACGAGCGGATCGCGCGGCTGCCGGGGTTCGCCGACGTCCACCCGCTCCAACCTGTCGACACGGTGCAGGGCGCGCTCGGCGTCATCAACCAGCTTGCCTTCTGGCTGATCGACCTGACCGGCATGCACGGCGTCGCGATGAGCCCCAAGGCGGGGGCGCATGGCGAGTTGTGCGGCGTGCTATGCATCAAGGCGGCGCTCGAGGCGCGCGGCGACACCGAGCGGCGCGTGATGCTGGTGCCGGAAAGTGCGCACGGGACCAACCCCGCGACCGCCGCCTTCGCCGGCTTCACGGTGGAGGACATTCCCGCGACCGCGGCGGGCCGCGTCGACCTTGCGGCACTCAAGGCGCGGCTCGGGCCGGACGTCGCCGGCGTGATGATCACCAACCCGAACACCTGCGGCCTGTTCGAGCCCGAGCTGAAGGAGATTTCCGACGCGGTTCACGCGGCCGGCGGCTACGTCTACTGCGACGGGGCGAACTTCAACGCGATCGTCGGGCGGGTGCGGCCGGGCGACCTCGGCATCGACGCGATGCACATCAATCTGCACAAGACCTTCTCCACGCCCCACGGGGGCGGCGGGCCGGGGTCTGGGCCGGTGGTGTTGTCGGAAGCGCTCTCCCCCTACGGCCCGCTGCCGTACACCGCACGAACGGCGGACGGGCACATCCACCTGATCGAGGAGGAGCGGGCGCAGGAGTTCTCGGACGAGCATTTCGGTGGCAAGCACGACAGCTTCGGCCGCATGACCGCGTTCCACGGCCAGATGGGGATGTTCACCCGCGCGCTGACCTACATTCTCAGCCACGGTGCCGACGGCCTGCGCCAGGTCGCGGAGGACGCGGTGCTCAACGCCAACTACGTGTTGCGCCGGCTGGAGGACGTGCTCGACGCGCCGTTTGCCGCGTCGGGGCCGTGCATGCACGAGGCGATCTTCAGCGACGCCGGCTTCCCCGACGGCTTCTCGACGCTGGACGTCGCCAAGGGGCTGATCGACGAGGGCTTTCATCCGATGACGATCTATTTCCCGCTGGTGGTGCACGGCGCGATGCTGGTCGAGCCGACCGAGACCGAGTCCAAGGCGACGCTCGACCAGTTCATCGACGCGCTGCGCTCCGTTGCCACGCGCGCCAAGGCGGGTGATCCGAGCCTCAAGGCCGCGCCCCACTTCGCCCCGCGCCGCCGCCTCGACGAGACGCTGGCCGCGCGCAAGCCCGTGCTGGTGTGGAAGGACAAGGCGCCGCTGGCGGATGCGGCCGAATAGGGGGTAGGCTCGGCAACGATGGAGCCTGCGCACCGCATCGACGCCTTCACCGACGCGGCGTTCGCCTTTGCGGTGTCGCTGCTGGTGGTCGGCGCGGGCGGCGGGGCGGGCGGCGACGTGCTGCGCCAGACGGTGGCGGCGATCCCCGCGTTCGCGATCGGCTTCGCGATCATCGCCATGTTCTGGCTGGCGCACGTCGCGTGGCGCCGGCTGCGCGGGCCGGGCGACGGTCGCGCGACCGTGCTGACGCTGCTGCTCGTGTTCGTGACGCTGATCTACGTCGTGCCGCTCCGCGCCATGGCGACGGCCTTCGCCGATTTCCTGCGCGGCAACCCGACCGATACCGCGACGGCGATCGGCGAGCTTTTCGTGATCTACGGCATCGGCTTCTGCGCGATGTCGGTGGTGACGGCGTTCCTGTTCCGCGACGTGCTGCGCGCGCGTGACCTGCCCGCCGCGACCCGGCAGGCGGCGCTCGGGCAGGTGTGGATCTGGTCGATCCTCGCCTGGACGGGTGCGCTCTCGACCATCCTCGCGCTGTTCGCCGCGACGCAACTGATCGCGCCGTGGCTCTATGCGACGCTGCCGCTCACGGTTGGGCTGTTCGCGTGGCAGTGGGACTGGTCAGTCGCTGACGGCCGGGGCACTGCGCGCAATCCCGCGGGCGAGCCGGTGCTCGCGCCAGACGATGTAGAGGCCGCTCCCGACGATCAGCGGCGCGCCTAGCCAGGTCGATGTGCCTGGCAGCACGTCGAACAGCGCCCAGCCGAACAGCGTCGCCCACAGCAGCCCCGAATAGTCCATCGGCAGCACGACGGAGACCGGCGCCATCCTGAGCGCGCTGGTCATCAGCAGCTGCCCCGCCGCGCCGGTGACGCCGGTGGCGACCAGCATCGCCCAGGTCGCCGGGTCGTGCGGGCGCACGCTCCACACGAACAAGGGCAGCAGCGGCACCATCGACAGCGTTGCGAAGTAGAAGACGATGGTCGGCGCCTTCTCGCTCGCCCCCATTCGCCGCACCAGGATCGAGACCAGCGCATTGAGCAGCGAAGCGACCAATCCCACGGTCGCGCCGAGCACGGGAATGTGCCCGGAGCCCGGCTGCGCCACCACCAGCACGCCCACGAAGCCGGCGACAACCGCGCTCCAGCGATGGATGCCGGTCCGCTCGCCCAGCACCAGCGCGCCCAGGATCGTCGCGAAGATCGGCACGGTGAAGTTGAGCGTCGTCGCCTCCGCCAGCGGCAGCAGCGACAGCGTCAGGAACATGAACGACATGGAGGTGAGCCCAACCGCGGCGCGTGTCGCGTGCGCGCCGATGTTGCGGGTCCTGAGACTCGCCAGCCCCGGCCCGGCCGCGACCCACAGCAGCACGACGGGTATGGAGGCCGCCTGACGGAAGAACAGCAACTCGGGGATGCTCGCCCCGCGCGTGTTGGCCAGCTTGATCAGCGCGCCCATTGCCGCGAACGCGACCACCGATCCCAGGCGGCAGGCGATGGCGGGCAGGATGCGGTCGGTGGTGGGCATGGGTGGTCTTTAGGCCCGTTTGCTCGTCTGCCCACCCCGGCGCCGTTCGTCGCGAGCGTAGTCGAGGCACCTGTCGGGAGCGCCGCACGCGGTGTCTCGACTTTCGCTCGACACGAACGGTGCAGGTCGCTCGCCTCCCTCACTTCACCGGCCGCTTCTCCAGTTTCCGCGCAAGCGTGCGGCGGTGCATGCCGAGTTGGCGAGCGGTCTCGGAAATGTTGAAGCCGGTCTTGGCCAGCGTCTCGTTGATCAGCTCCCACTCGCGCACTCTGGGCGTCGCGGCGCGGACGGCGAGGGGGACGTCGGGGTCGCCGCTCGTGTGGGTGAACGCGGCCTCGATGTCGTCGGTGTTGGACGGTTTGACGAGGTAGTGGGACGCCCCGAGCTTGATCGCCTCCACCGCCGTCACGATCGAGGCGAAGCCGGTCAGGACGACGATCAGCGTAGCCGGTGAACGCGCGTGAAGCGTCTGGACGCAGGTGAGCCCGGACGCCTGGCCGAGCTTCAGGTCGACCACCGCGTGGGTCGGCACCTCCTCGGCGAGCAGGGTGTCGAGCGCCTCCGGGCTGCTCGCCACGCGGACGCGGTAGCCGCGCCGCTCGAACGAGCGCTGGAGCGTGCGGGCAAAGGTTTCGTCGTCCTCGACAATCACCAGGCTCGGGCTATCCATCATGCTCCTCCACCAGCGAGCGGCAGCAGCAGGCGAACCTCCGCCCCGCCGCCCGTCCGGTTGCGCGCCTCCAGCCGCCCGCCCAGCCGTCGGGCGACGCTCGCGGCGAGGAACAGGCCGACGCCGTGGCCTGGACCCTTGCTGGAGCGCATCCGCTCGCCGACGTGGGCAAGGTCCGCGGCCGCGAAGCCGTCGCCCCAGTCCTGCACCGCGATCGCGACGTGACCGTCCTCGATCCCAGCGGTGAGCGCGATTCCCGCCGGGGAGGCGGCGGCGGCGTTGTCGAGCAGGTTCCAGATCGCCTGGCGGAGTGCCGGCTCGACGGCGAGCACCGCGCCCTCCAGGCCGGTTGCGCGATAATCGAGCGGCACCTGCGGGTGGGTCGGTGCCCATGCATCGGCGACCGCGCGCAGGAACGGCTCGGGTGCGGCGCGCTCCATCGCCTCGCCGCGCGGCTGGCCGGCGGACTGGAGGATGTCGGACACGATCGCCTTGCAGCGCGCGACCTCCCCTTCCATTTCCGCGCGCTCGGCCGACAGGTCCGGGTCGCTGGCGATCGCCGGCACGCGCCGCCAGTCGGCGAGGATGACCGACAGGGTGCCGAGCGGCGTGCCGAGCTCGTGCGCGGCGCCGGACGCGAACAGCCCCATCCGCACGATCCCTTCCTCCTCCACCGCGCGCTGACGCAGGTCGGCGAGATACGCATCGCGCGCGCGCAGGTTGCTGCTGATCCGCGTCGAGAACATGACCAGCAGGGTCGCGACCATGACGAAGCCGATCCAGCGGCCGAGCGCGAAGAGCGGTTCGGGGTCGAGCGTCGGCGGCAGTACCAGTGGCACGAAGCGGATGGAGAGCAGCGCGTAGGCAAGCGCGCTCGCCCCCAGCAGCAGCGCGGCGGCGGCGGGCGGGAGCAGGATCGCGCCGAGCACGACCTGGAGCAGATAGAGCGAGATGAACGGGTTGCTCGCGCCGCCGCTGAAGTACAGCAGCAGCGTCAGCACCGCCATGTCGATCAGCAGCGCAACCATCACCTCCGCGCTGCGCACCTCATGTCGCGACAGGGCATAGGTGGTGAGCAGGTTGGCGACGCCGAGCGTGCCAGCGATGCCGAGCATCTGCGCGAGCGGGAGCCGCACGGCGAGGCCGTAATGGACGAACAGGATGGCCAGGGTCTGCCCGACGACCGCGATCCAGCGGAGCTGGACGAGTTGGCGCATGTTCTCTGCCGCGGTGCCGTCGGCAAGCGTTGCCGCGCCGCGCCGGGTGAGCGCAAGGAGCGGCGAGTCCATCAGCGGCGCTGCCGCAGCAGGAGCACGGCGGCCGCGATGCTCATCGCCGCGAGCGTGAACCAGGTGAGCGCGTAGGCGAGGTGGTTGTCGGCGAACCGGATCACGGTCAGCCCCCCGACCGGCAGGCCGCCCGAATTGGGCGTCGCGTCGGCGTCGAGGAAGAAGGGCAGGACGGGGGCGACGTCGCGGACCGCCGCGATCGCGCCGACGTCGCGCGAGTACCAGCGGTCGTTGGCGGGATTGTTGCGGCGCAGGAACCCGCCGCCGGGCTCGCTCAGGCGGAGCAGCCCGGTGATCGTCACCGCGCCGGGCAGCTGCGCCGCCTGGCGCGTCACCGGGCGACGCCGCTCGGGCGGCACGAAGCCGCGGTTGACCAGCAGCCAGCCCTGCGCGGTCTGGAGCGGCGTGATGACCCAGAAGCCGGCACCCCGCTCGGTCAGCGCCTGGACGAAGGTCTCGCGGTCGTGGCGGAAGCGGCCGGTGACGCGGACGCGACGGTACTCGATCGCGTCGGGATCGCTCCAGTCCGTGGGCAGCGGGGCGGGTGCGGCCGCCACGCGTTCCGCGACGCGGGCGATCAGCTCATGCTTCCACGCGCGCCGCTCGACCTGCCACGCGCCGAGCCACGCGAACCCCGCCGCGGCGAGCAGCGCGAGCGCGACGAGGAGCGGACGCCGCCGCGTCACGGCGTTCCCGACGCGGCCTCCACATGGCCCGGCATCGGCATCATGTTGGTGTTGAGATGGTACATGATCCACAGCGACCCGGCGAGGACGATGACCACCAGCACGGCGGTGAAAACATAGGCCATCAGCGTCCACCCGCCTTCGCTGCGCGGATTGACGTGAAGGAAGGCGACCGTGTGCACCACGATCTGCACGACCGCAAAGCCGACGATCGCGGCGGTGGTCGCGGTCGCGCTTGCCAGCACGCCGGTCATCACCAGCCAGAACGGAATGGCGGTCAGCACGACCGACAGCGCGAAGCCGATCAGGTAGCCGCGCCGCGTGCCGTGGCCGTGCGCGTCGCCGCCGTCATGCGCCGCGTCGACGTGGGCAGAGGCATGGGTGTGGGTTGCATCGCTCATCGCACGACCCCGAGCAGGTAGACAAAGGTGAAGACGCCGATCCAGATGACGTCCAGAAAGTGCCAGAACATGCTGAGGCACATCAGCCGGCGCTGGTTCTCCGCCACCAGCCCGCGCTGGGCGAGCTGGACCAGCATGACCCCGATCCAGACGATGCCGGCGGTGACGTGGAGGCCGTGGGTACCGACCAGCGTGAAGAAGGCGGAGAGGAAGCCGCTGCGCTGCGGCACCGCGCCCTCGTGCGCCAGCGTCGCAAACTCGAACAGCTCGACTCCGACGAAGCCGATGCCGAGCAGCGCGGTCACCACCAGCCACAGCCGGACGGCGTTCAATCGCCCTTCCTGCATCGCGATCATCGCGAAGCCGTAGGTGATCGACGACACGAGCAGGATTGCGGTGTTGAGCGCGACCAGCGGCAGCTCGAAGATCTCGCGTGGGGTCGGCCCCCCGGCATAGCTGGTGCTCATCACGCCGTAGGTCGCGAACAGCGTCGCGAAGATGAGCGCGTCGCTCATCAGGTAGATCCAGAAGCCGACGATCGTGCCGCCGCCGGCGTGATCGTCGCCGTGGTCGTGGCCGTCCTCCTCCACCAGGTAGAAGGACGGCCGGGTCGCGTCGCCGCGGGGGTGATCGGTCATGCCGTTGCTCCTGCCGGCTGGGCGAGCAGGCGGGTGCGCGTGTCCTCCAGCGCGGTCACCTCCTCGGCCGGGATGTGGTAGTCACGGTCGTAGTTGAAGGTGTGGCCGATCCCGACCGCGAGCAACCCGACCGCCGCGACGATCGCCAGCCACCAGATGTACCACACCATCGCGAAGCCGAGCACGAGGGCGAGCGCCGAGAGGATCACACCCGTGCCGGTGTTCTTGGGCATGTGGATCGGGCGGAACCCGCTCACCGGCCGCTCGGCGTGCTGCGCCTTCATGTCGTACCAGGCATCCAGGTCGTGGACGACCGGCGTCTGCGCGAAGTTGTACGGTGGTGGCGGCGACGACGTCGACCACTCCAACGTGCGGGCGTTCCACGGATCGCCGGTGGTGTCGCGCAGCTGCTCGCGGTTGCGGATGCTGACAAAGATCTGGATCAGGAAGGCGGCGATGCCGACCGCGATGATCGCGACGCCGATCGCGGCGATCACGAACCAGATCTGCAGCTCCGGATCCTCGAAGTAGCGGGTGCGGCGCGTGGTGCCCATCAGCCCGACGACGTACATCGGCGTCCAGGCGACCCAGTAACCGACCACCCAACCCCAAAAGTGGATCTTGCCCCAGAAGCGGTCAAGCTTGAACCCGAAGGCCTTCGGCCACCAGTAGTCGATGCCGGCGAACAGCCCGAAGATCACGCCGCCGATGATGACGTTGTGGAAGTGGGCGACCAGGAACAGCGAGTTGTGGAGCACGAAGTCGGCTGGCGGCACCGCCAGCAGCACGCCCGTCATGCCCCCCACCGTGAAGGTCAGCATGAACGCGACGACCCACATCATCGGCAGCTCGTAGCGGATGCGGCCGCGGTACATGGTGAACAGCCAGTTGAAGATCTTGGCCCCCGTGGGGATCGAGATCACCATGGTGGCGATGCCGAAGAAGCTGTTGACGCTGGCGCCCGACCCCATGGTGAAGAAGTGGTGGAGCCACACCAGCCACGACAGGATCGTGATGACCACGGTCGCGTAGACCATCGACGAGTAGCCGAACAGCCGCTTGCCGGTGAAGGTCGAGGTGATTTCCGAATAGATGCCGAAGGCGGGGAGGATCAGGACGTACACCTCCGGATGGCCCCAGATCCACACCAGGTTCCAGTACATCATCGGGTTGCCGCCGAGGTCGTTGGTGAAGAAGTTGAACCCGGCGTAGCGATCGAGCATCAGCATGGCGAAGGCGGCGGTCAGGACCGGGAAGATCGCGGTGACCAGGATGTTCGAGCAGAACGCGGTCCACACGAAGATCGGCAGCTTCATCATGGTCATGCCGGGCGCGCGCATCTTGATGACGGTCACCACCATGTTGATGCCCGACAGCGTCGTGCCGATGCCCGCGATCTGGAGCGCCCAGAGGTAATAGTCCGGCCCGGTATCGGGCGCGTTCTGCAGATTGGAGACGGGCACGTAGTTCAGCCAGCCCGCGCGGGTGAACTCGCCGATGAAGAGCGACATCATGACGAGAAGCGCGCCCGCGGCCGTCATCCAGAAGCTGAGGTTGTTGAGGAAGGGGAAGGCCACGTCGCGCGCGCCGATCTGAAGCGGGAGGACGTAGTTGATGATGCCCGCGACCAGCGGAATGGCCACGAAGAAGATCATGATCGTTCCGTGCGCGGAGAAGACCTGATCATAATGGTGCGCGTCGAGATAACCCTCACTGCCGCCGAAGGCGAGCGCCTGCTGCAACCGCATCATGATCGCATCGGCGAAGCCGCGCAGCAGCATGATGATGCCGAGGATCAGGTACATGATCCCGATCTTCTTGTGATCGACGCTGGTGAACCACTCGCGCCACAGCCAGCCCCACAGCCGATACTTGGTGACGGCGGCGAGGATGCCGGTGCCGAGCAGGACTACCACCGCGAAGGTGACGATCAGGATCGGTTCGTGGATCGGGAACGACTGCAGGGACAGCCGGCCGAAGATGGCGGAGGTCTCGGTGGGAGCGTGGGACATTAGGAGGCTCCAGCGTCAGACGGCCGCGCGGACGGGCGCCGCGGGGCGGGACGGAAGGAAGGACATGTCGCGGTTGTTGGAATCGGAAGGCGCGGTGCTGCCCGACGGCTTCTTCTTGGGCACGGTGTTGTGGGTGCCGGTCGGGCCGGCATCGTCCTTGAACAGGCCGCCCTCCGGCTTCTGCCCGGGCGGAGGCACGGAAGTACGCCCGGCGGGCATGCCGGTGCCGAGCCGCGGATCGCCGCCGCCACCGCCACCCGCCTGCTGGTCGCGCAGCATCACTTCTCCCATGCAGGTCGTGCCCGGCTTCACGCAGCGCTGATAGGCGCGGTCGAACAGCGCGGGCGCAACCCGGCCGAAATAGGTGACAGGCACCTTCTCGCTCGGCTGCTCCAGCTTCAGGAAGGTGCCGGAGTCGAGCACGCGCGGCGCCGACTTCACCTTGGCCACCCAGCCGTCGAACCCGGCCTGATCGACACCCTGCAGGCGGAAGCGCATGCCCGAGAAGCCCGCCCCGCTGTAGTTCGCCGAATAGCCCTTGTAGCTGCCCGGCCGGTTCAGCACCGCGTGCATGGTGCTGCGCATTCCCGGCATGACGTAGATCATCCCCGCAAGCGTCGGCGCGTAGAAGGTGTTCATCATGTTGGTAGAAGTGAGGTCGAAGCGGACCTGCCGGTCGACCGGCAGCGCCAGCTCGTTGACGCTGGCAACGCCCTGCTCGGGGTAGATGAACAGCCACTTCCAGTCGAGCGCGACGACCTGGACGACGAGCGGGCGAGCCTTGGGATCGATCGGCTTCTCCGCCGACACCCGGCCGAGCGGGCGGTAGGGATCGAGCAGGTGCGTGCTCCACCAGGTGAGCGCGCCGAGCGCGATGACGATCAGGAGCGGCGCCGACCAGATCACCAGCTCCAGCCCGGTCGAATGATCGAAGTCGGGATCGTAGGTCGCGTCCTGGTTGCTGCGGCGATAGCGCCACGCGAACATCGCGGTCAGCGCCATCACCGGCACGATGATGACCAGCATGAGTGCGGTCGAGATGTAGATGATGTCGCGCTGCTGCCGCGCGACGTCGCCCGCGGGATCGAGCACCGCGCCGCTGCACCCGGCGAGCAGCCCCGCACCGAGCAGCAGCGCGGCCGGGGCGGCTAGGCGACGGAAACTGACAAGGGTAGGGTGATCGCGCATGTTGTCCGCCTAGTCCGAGTCCCGCCGTCGCCGACATTGGACATTTTGTCCTATCCCGCACCACCCTGATTCTGGTGCACAGGCGTTGGGTGGGATTGTACCCGGACTGGCCTGTGGAGCGAAGCGCCATGACTGCACCGATCGCCGCGTCGAGTTCGACGCCCCTCGAGCGCGACGCGCGGCTGGTCAACGCGCGCGACCACAAGATCGCACCGGGCGAGATCGCGATCGGGGTCATTGTCGGGCGGACATCCGAATTCTTCGACTTCTTCGTCTACGCGATCGCGTCGGTGCTGGTGTTCCCGGCGCTGGTCTTTCCGTTCGTCGACGCTGTGACGGGAACGCTGTTCTCGTTCGCCGTCTTCTCGCTCGCCTTCATCGTCCGCCCGCTCGGATCGGCGATCTTCATCGAGGTCGACCGCAACTACGGCCGTGGGGTCAAGCTCACGATCGCGCTGTTCCTGCTCGGCGGCTCCACCATGGCGCTCGCCTTCCTGCCCGGCTACGGCCAGGTCGGGATGCTGGCGGTATGGCTGCTGGCGCTGTTCCGGATCGGCCAGGGTGTCGCGCTCGGTGGAACGTGGGACGGGTTGCCTTCGCTGCTCTCGCTCAACGTGCCGGAGGATCGCCGCGGCTGGTACGCGATGATACCGCAGCTTGGCGCCCCACTCGGCCTGATCGTTGCAGGCGGGCTATTCGCCTTCTTCCTATCAACGCTGTCGCAGGCGGACTTTCTCAGCTGGGGCTGGCGCTATCCCTTCTTTGTCGCCTTTGCCATCAACGTGGTCGCGCTGTTCGCACGGCTGCGACTGGTCGCTACGCCAGAGTTCACCCGCTTGTTCGAGAGCCGCGAATTGCAGCCCGCACCGTTCTGGGAGACGGTTCGCACGGAGGGGCGCACCATCGCGCTCGGGTCTTTCGCGCCGCTCGCCAGCTTCGCGCTGTTCCATCTCGTAACGGTGTTCCCGCTTTCCTGGGTGACGCTGAAGAGCGGGGAGGCGCCGGAGCGTTTCCTCATCATCGAGATGATAGGGGCGGGGGTGTGCGTCGCCGCCATGCTTGCCTCCGGCCTCATCGCCGACCGGGTCGGACGGCGCGCGGTGCTGGGCGTGTCGGCGGTGCTGATCGGCGTGTACAGCGGCTTCGCACCGCAACTGCTCGATGCCGGACCGCTCGGCGAAACGGTATACATGATGAGCGGCTTCGTGCTGCTCGGCCTTGCCTTTGGACAGTCTTCGGGCGTGGTGAACGGCAATTTCTCGCCCCAGCGCCGCTACACGGGCGCGGCGACGGTGGCGAACATGGCGTGGCTGATCGGCGCGGGGTTCGCGCCGCTCGTGGCGCTGGGGCTCGCGAGCCGGTTCGGGTTGTGGTCGGTCGGCGTGTACCTCGCCTCCGGCGTGATCTGCACGCTCGCGGCGCTTGGCATCAACAAGGAGCTCGGCCGCGCGAAGGGGTGAGGCGCACTCCGACCCGTCGTTCGGGTCTGGTCGGCATCGCGGGCCGCTGATGTTGGCGAGACGGAGCGCTCCGCGACGAACAACACCGCTATTGAACCCCTGCCTTCGCCGGGGTGACGTGTGCGCGGCATCGCCCCGCGGCGGCGGAAGCTCACGGTCGCGAGTGACATGCTATTTGGCTCCGGCCTCCCGCCTGTGCGGGAGCATCGCGCAACTCGTACGTTACCACCCCGGCAAAGCCGGGGGCCAGTTGGGTGACGGTCGTGAGTGAGGAGCGATCGAACTCAGGACATCGCCGGGGTGAGGTGTCGGTAGCGTCGCTTCGCAGCGGCGGTGAAGTGCCGCCCAGCTCGAACCCGGTCGCCTTACTTCGGCGCTTCGCTCGGCGCGCGGCTCTTGGCGGCGGGATCGATAGAGGGGGCGCCGGACGCCGGCGTGGCGGCGTTCTGGACATCGGCGGTGTTGCCGAGCACGGCCGTGCCCTCCTTGTTGGCCGCGGCGTCGCCAGCCGCAGCCGGGGCCGCGCCTGGTGCCGGAGCGGCCGGCAGCGGCAGGTTCGAGCCCTCGCTGTTCAGGTACGCGATTACGTTCGCGCGCTCCTGCGCGTTGCCGAGGCCGGCAAAGGTCATCTTGGTGCCGTCAGCGAACTTGCGCGGGCTCTTCAGCCACGCATCGAGCTGGTCAAAGGTCCAGTTGCCGCCCTTGCCCGACAGCGCCGCGGAAAAGGCGTAGCCGCCGTGGCCCTTGCCGATCGGCTCGCCGACCACGCCGTGGAGGTTGGGACCGACGCCGTTCGCGCCGCCCGCGTTGATCGAGTGGCACGCCGCGCATTTGGCGAAGCTCGCCTGCCCCTTGGCGACATCGGCCGCGGCCAGGCGCACCGCGATCGGCTCCTCCGCGGCGCCGCCGCCGGCCCCCGCTTCCTCGACGCCCTCGATCGGATAGCCCATCTTTTCCGGCCGCTCGGACTTGAACGCCATGCTGCTCGCGATTGTCAGGCCCAGCGCCGCGACGCAGCCTGCCAGCACCCAGCCCGCGATGGTGTTGCTCCGATTGTCCATGGGTGTCCGCTGTTCGAAGGATAGAAAGTCGGGGTTCCATAAGGTGCTGCATTGCCCATCGCAAGCACGCCGATTAGGCGGCGAACCCCGATGGAAAACTTCGCCGCCCCCGCCCGCCCGATTGTTCAGCGCATGACGGAGGCCGCCGACGCCGCGCCAGAGCGCGCGGTCGCGTTTCAGGGCGCGCCCGGCGCCAACAGCCATGTCGCGGCGGAACAGGCGTTCCCGGACGGGCTGCCGCTGCCCTGTTTCGACTTCGCCGACGCGATCGAGGCGGTGCAGACCGGTGCCGCCGACTGTGCGATCATCCCGATCGAGAACTCGCTTCACGGCCGGGTCGCCGATATCCACTTCCTGCTGCCGGAATCGGGGCTGGTGATCACCGGCGAGCACTTCCTGCCGATCCGCCACGCGCTCCTCGCCTGCGGGCCGAAGGAGGAGGTGCGCGAGGTGATGAGCCATCCTCAGGCGCTCGGGCAGTGCCGCCACTGGCTGCGTGCGCAGGGGATTGCCGCGGTCGCCTATCCCGATACGGCAGGGGCGGCGGCGATGGTCGCAGAGGCGCGCGACCCCGCGATCGCGGCGCTGGCGCCGCCTGCCGCGGCCGCGCTGTACGGGCTCGACCTCTTGGAGGAGGACGTGTCGGATGCCGCCCACAACGTCACCCGCTTCGTGACGCTGGCGCGCGGCAGCCAGCCGGTGAGCGGTGACGGTCCGTTCATGACCACGCTGATCTTCGAGGTACGCAACGTACCCGCCGCGCTCTACAAGGCGCTGGGCGGGTTCGCGACCAACGGGGTCAACATGACCAAGCTGGAAAGCTACCAGCGCGGCGCGAGCTTTGCCGCAACCGAGTTCTACGCCGACATCGTCGGGCGGCCGGGCGATCCCGCCACCGACCGCGCGCTGGAGGAGCTGGGCTTTCACAGCAAGTGGGTGCGGCTGCTGGGGACGTACCGGCAGGCAATGGAGCGGGGGTAACCGTGCTCCCGCGCAGGCGGGAGCCCAGGGCCGCGAAGTGCGGCGTTCCGGGCTCTAGGCTCCCGCCTGCGCGGGAGCGTCGGTGACCCACGCCTCCAGCAGCGTCCGCGCGATCGCGTAGGCGGGCGGCGGGAGGAAGCGGGCGTCGGCGTCGCCGCGGAGCGCCGCCGCCAGCTCGGCGCGGGTGACCCAGATCGCGTCCTCCAGCTCGCGGGTGTCGACGGTGAGCGTCGGATCGTCGGCCTGCGCGACCGCGCCGATCATCAGCTGGCCGGGGAACGGCCAGGGCTGGCTGGCGAGGTAGCGAACGTCGCGGACGCGGACGCCGGCCTCCTCCTGCACCTCGCGCGCGACCGCCTCCTCCACCGACTCGCCCGGCTCCACGAAGCCCGCCAGCGCCGAGTAGCGGCGCGGCGGCCACGCTGTCTGCCGCCCGAGCAGCGCGCGCCCGTCGTGCTCGACCACCATGATGACGACCGGGTCGGTGCGGGGGAAATGCTCGGTCCCGCACACGGCGCAGCGCCGTGCCCAGCCGCCGCGGATCGGCGCGGTCACGCCCCCACAATTGGCGCAGAAACGGTGTCGCGTGTGCCAGGAGAGCAGCGCGCGCGCCGTCCCGAACACGGCGGCGTCGCCGGGCGCGAGCCGGTCGAGGAGCGCGAAGAGCGCGGGCGAGCGTGCCGCACCAGTACCGTGTGCCGCCAGGAGCGGCGCGAAGTGGGGCACGCCGTCGTGCAGGCCGAGGAACAGCAGTTCGCCCAACTCCGCGACGGGCTGCCAGGCGAGCCGTCCGTCGGCGCCGACCTGCGGATCGCCCGCGTCCAGCACCAGCAGCCGCGCCCCCGGATCAGCGCCGAGCGCCGCGAGCGCCGCGTCGTCGTGCCGCACCGCGTCGGCGCGGTCGAGCCAGCTGCCGGTGAAGCCGGTCGCGATCACCGCGAGCGAGCGTCGGCGTAGAGCGCGCGGACGACGTCGGCGCGAACCGGCCACTTCTCGCCCGGAAAATAGTTCACCATCACCGTTCCGCGGATACGCCGCACCGGATCGACCCAGGCGATCGTGCCCGCCGCGCCGCCCCAGCCGTAGGTACCCTTGCTCGCCCCGCCCGGCGCGTCGGCCAGGTAGACGGAGCCGCCCGCGCCGTAGCCCATCGGCACGGCGTTCCGATCGCCGCCGGTCCCCGCGCCGACACCGCCGAAGCTGACGCCGGCCGGCAGCAGGTTCGACATGGCAAGCCGCACCGTCTCCGCCTTCAGAACCCGGCGCCCGGCGAGCGTCCCGCCGTTCAGCAACATGCGCAGGAAGCGGTCATAGTCGCGCGCCGACGACACGAGTCCCGCGCCGCCATAGAAGAAGCTCGGCGGCGTGAGCCACGCCGAACCGGCTGCCGGGTCAAGCGGCACCATCGCGTCGCCGACAAAGGCGTAGTTGGTCGCGAAGCGCTTCACCTCGCTCCCCGGCACGGTCCAGTAGGTCGATCGCATGCCGAGCGGGTCTAGGAGCCGCGTCTGCACGAAACGGTCGAACGGCATGCCCGAGGCGACCTCGATCACGCGGCCGAGCACGTCGAGGCTGATCGAATAGTTCCACGCCGTCCCGGGCTGTGCGATCAGCGGTGCCTGGGCCGCGCGCTCTGCAAAGGCGGCGAGGGTGGCCGGGCGGGCGGCGCGGATCTGCGGCTCGGTCGCGGCGCTGACCGCGGCGGGGATGAGCCCCAGACGCTCGTACTCCTTCAGCAGCGCACCCTTGGCGATGATGTTGTAGCTGAGCCCGCTGGTGTGGGTCAGCAAGTTTCGGATCGTGATCGGGCGAACCGCGGGCACGCTCTCCAGCGATGCCTCCGGGTTCACGGCGACCCGCATCGTCCGGAACGCCGGAATGAAGTCGCTGACCGGCTGGTCGAGCCGGAGCTTGCCGTCCTCGATCAGCGCCATCGCCGCCATGGCAGTGATCGGCTTGGTCATCGAATAGATCCGCCACAAGCTGTCGGCGTTGGCGGCGGCTGCGGTAGGTTCGGCGGCGATACGGCCGGCGGTGGTGATCACCGGCTCGGCATCGCCGCGGCCGATCGCGGCGACGATGCCCGGCATCTTCTTTTGCGCGACGTAGCTGTCGAACAGCGACTGGAGACTGGTCGCGGACGGGCCCGGCAGGGCGGGCCGGGGCTGGGGCGCAGCCTGCGGTTCCCAGGCGTGCGCCGCCATCGTGCTGCCGATCATCAGCAGGGCGGCGGTCACCAGTTTCACGCGCATTCCACTCTCCCGAACACGGCCGCAGCCTTGGCAAAGACGGTCGGCAGCCCGGCCCGCGCCAGATCGGCGACCGGCCACCATTCGCCGTCCGGTGCTTCCTGTCCGCGATATGTGGCGCAGGCAAGACTGAGGTCGAGCTGGAAGTGGGTGAAGCCGTGGCTCACGCCCTCATCCAGCATCCGCCAGTCGGCGACGGCAGGCGCGTCCGAGAGGTCGGGCGGCGCCTCGCTCCACGGTCCTGTCGGCAGCGCGCGCATGCCGCCGAGCAGGCCTTTGGTAGGGCGGCGAACCAGCAGCACGTCGTCGCCGCGGCGGAGCCAAAAGAGGGTGCCGTGGCGGACCGGCCGCTCCTTCTTCGGCTTGCGTGCGGGAAAGGCGGCCGGATCGCCGGTCGCGAACCCCGCGCAGTTCTCGCGAAGCGGGCAGGCGAGGCATTTCGGCGCCCGCACGGTGCAGAGCGCGTTTGCCAGGTCCATCAGCGCTTGGGCGAAGTCGCCCGCCCGGGCGTCGGGCGTGATCGCGTCGACGACGTCGCGCACCTCGCCGGTCGGGCGTGCGGCGAGTCGCGCCGCCACCCGCTTGATGTTCGAATCGATCACGACGGCGCGCTTGCCGAACGCGATCGCGGCGATCGCGGCGGCAGTATAGTCGCCCAGCCCCGGCAAGCGCCGAAGCGCGGCTTCCTCCTCCGGGAAGCGGCCGTCGTGCTCCGCGATGATCGCCCGCGCGCAGGCGTGGAGGTTTCTGGCGCGGGCATAGTAACCGAGACCCGCCCAGGCCGCCATCACCTCCGCCTCGTCGGCGGCGGCAAGCGCGGCGACGCTGTCCCACCGCGCCACCCACGCCTCGAACCGCGGGCGGACGGTGGCGACGGTGGTCTGCTGGAGCATCACCTCCGACAACCACACCCGGTACGGATCGGTACGGTTCGCCCCCGGCGGCGCGCGCCACGGCAGCGCTCGAGCATGCGCATCGTACCAGGCAAGCAGGCGAGGCGCGATCAGGGGTATGTCGAACGGCTTGGCGGACACGCCCGCGCTATGGCATGGAAGCCCGCGATGCCGAAGCAGCCGAAATCGACAGGCAAGGTTCCGCCGCCCGAGCCGGTGCGCGCCAACCGCGCGCGCCAGGTGGCGGAACTGCTGCCCGACGTGGGCCGCGCGGCGTTCCGGCGCTTCGGCTTCGTCCAGTCGTCGGTGGTGACGCGCTGGGCGGAGATCGTCGGCGAGCGCTACGCCCGGGTATCCGCGCCCGAATCGATCCGCTTTCCGATGGGCGAGCGCGCGAACGGCACGCTGACGCTGACCGTCGCGGGTGCGCACGCGCCGATGATGCAGCACATCGCGCCCGAGATCGTCGAGCGGGTGAACCGCTTCTTCGGCTACGCCGCGGTCGCCAAGCTCGTCATCCGCCAAGGTGAGGTGAAGCGGAGCGCCGGCCGCACTGCCCCGCCCGCCGTCCGCCCGGTCAGCCACGAGCTCGGCGAGTCGCTCCGCACCATCGCCGATCCGGAGCTGAAGGCCGTGCTCGCCTCGCTCGCCGCGGGTGTTGAGGCGGTCCGCGACATTCCGGTCATCGGCAAGATCTCCTGACGAGTATCCCGCCCGTGCGTATCCTTCTCACTCTCGCCGCGCTCCTGACCCTCGCCGCGACGCCTCCGGTCAAGGACTGGCGGTTGACCGCCGCGACGACGCCGGCGGGTGCGTTCACCCACGGCAACCCGGCAGCGGGCGTGAAGCTGGTCGAGTATCTGAGCTTCACCTGTCCGCACTGTGGCCACTTCGTCGAACAGTCGAAGCCGGTGCTGGTCGACCAGATGGTGCGCGGCGGCAGCGTGCAGGTCGAGACCCGCGCCGCCGTGCGCGATCCGTACGACCTCGCCGCCTGGTCGGTCGCTCGCTGCGGCGGCCCGACGCGGTTCGCCGGCCTGTCGCGCGCGATCTTCGCCGATCAGGCCGCCTGGATGAAGAAGGGGGAGGCGTACGCCAGCGCCAACCTCGCCAAGGTACGGTCGCTGCCGCAGCGTCAGCAGATCCGCGTGATCGCCGACCAGTCCGGCCTGTCCGCAATCGGCGCGCGCGCGGGCGTGACGCCGGCGGCGCTTACCAAGTGCCTCGCGACCGACGCGCAGGTGGCGCAGCTGCTCAAGATGACGGAGGCGGCGTTCGCCCGCATCCCCGGCACGCCGGGGTTCGAGGTCAACGGCACGCTGGTCGACGGCTATGACTGGGCGACGCTGGAGCCCAAGCTGCGTGCCGCGGGGGCGCGCTGATCCCATCATGACAGGAGCTAGTGTTTCGATGCGTTCCACCCTCGCGCTCGTTGCCCTTTTCGCGCTCGCCGCCTGCGGCGAAGGCGGCAACACCACCAGTGTCAACAACGTCAGCGCGTCCGCCGAGAAGGTCGCGGCGGTGCCCGCGCCCGCCGGCACGACGTGGGTGGAGACAGTGACCCGGACGCCGGAGGGCGGTTGGCTGATGGGCAATCCCGCTGCGCCGATCAAGCTGGTCGAGTTCGGCAGCCGCACCTGCCATGTCTGCCGCGAGTTCGACGAACAGGGCTATCAGCCGCTCACGGCCAACTATGTCGCGACCGGCAAGGTTTCCTACGAGTTCCGCGACTTCCTCCGCAACGGGGCGGATCTGTCGGCGGCGCTGGTCGGCGGTTGCGGCGGACCGGGGCCGTTCTTCACGCTGCTGAACCAGATGTACGCCGACCAGAACCGCGTGCTGGACGTCCTGCAGAAGCTGCCTCAGAGCTATTACGAGCAGCTCGGCGGCCTGCCGCCCGCGCAGCAGACGCAGCGCTTTGCCGAGGCGGCCGGCTACCTCGACTTCGTCAAGCAGCGCGGCATTCCGGAAGCGCAGGCGCGCGCGTGCCTCGCTGACACGAAGGCGGCGGAAGCGCTCACCAAGATGAACGAGAAGGCTAACAACGACTATCCGATCCCGGGCACGCCGACCTTCCTGCTCAACGGCAAGATGCTGGAGAACACGGTCAACTGGCGCCAGGTCGAGACGGCGTTGAAGGCGGCCGGGGCCTGATCTACTCAACCGTCACCCCGGCCTTGAGCCGGGGTTCACGGCTCGGCAGGCGCTGAGGCCGGAGGTCCAAAACGAAGCGAGCGGCTTAGTGGGCCTCGGCTCGGGGCCTGGTGACGGTTGTAGATCTGGGGAACGATCGCGTTAAAGTCGGGCATGACACCGCTCCCACGCCTCCCTTCCTCATCATAACTCGCCCATGCGCATCAAGCGCCTGCGCCTGACGGGGTTCAAGAGCTTCGTCGATCCGGCCGAGCTCCACATCGAGCCGGGGCTGACCGGCGTGGTCGGGCCGAACGGCTGCGGCAAGTCGAACCTGCTGGAGGCGCTGCGCTGGGTCATGGGCGAGACCTCTGCCAAGTCGCTGCGCGGTGCCGGCATGGAGGACGTGATCTTTGCCGGCACCCAGGCGCGGCCGGCGCGGGACTTCGCCGAGGTGTCGGTTCTGGCCGACGGCGTCGAAGGTGACGACGTACTGGAGGTGGTGCGCCGGATCGAGCGGGGTGCCGGTTCCGCGTACCGCATCAACGGCCGCGATGTGCGGGCGAAGGACGTGGCGCTCGCCTTTGCCGATGCCGCGACCGGCGCACACTCGCCGGCGCTGGTCAGCCAGGGGCGGATCGGCGCGATCATCGCCGCCAAGCCGGCCGAGCGCCGGGCGATGCTGGAGGAAGCGGCAGGGATCGCCGGCCTCCACGTCCGCCGCCGCGATGCGGAGGCGAAGCTGCGCGCGACGGAGGCGAACTTGGAGCGGATCGCGACGCTGATCGGCGATCAGGAGGCGCGAGCCGCAGCGCTTAGGCGCCAGGCGCGCCAAGCCGAACGCTACCGGACGCTCTCCGCCGCGATCCAGGTGGCGGAAGCGCGGATGATCTTCGCGCGCTGGCGCGACGCGGCCGCCGCATCCGATGCGGCACAGGTCGAGGCGCAGGCGGCGGAGGCCACGGTCGCGACCCGCGCGGAGGCGCATGCGGCGGCGATCGCGGCGCAGGACGGCGCGACCGCGGCGCTCGCGGACGCGCGCAGCATTGCGGCCACCGCTCGCGAGGCGGCGTCGGCGGCCGGGCACCAGGTCGCCGCGCTCCGCAGCGAGGCGGTGGCGGCGGCGCGGCGGCTGGCCGAGCTCGGCCAGCAGGTCCGCCGCGTGGCGGAGGACCGTGCGCGCGAGGGGACGCTGGCGCAGGATGCCGCCGCCGCGCTTCAGCGGCTGGCGGCGGAAGCGGGTGCGCTCCAGGCGCAGATCACGGGCGAGGGCGAGCGAATGCCCGCACTCGCCGCGACCCTTGCCAATGCGGAGGCGGCGGCGCGCGATGCGGAGGTCGCGCTCGCGCAGGCGCTGACCGCGCAGGCAGGCGAGCTCGCCGACGCGCGAGTCGCCGCCGCAGCGGTGAGTGCGGCTCGCGCCCGGGCGGATCGCCTGGCGGTTGATCGTGCGACGCTGGCGCGCGAGGAGGCAGCAGCGGGCGACGCCGCGCCCCTCGAAGCTGCGCGCCAAGCCGCGGCGGCAGCGGCGGATAAGGCGCGAAGCGAGGCCGTCGACGCCCGCGCTGCGCTGGAGCAGGCGCGCTCGGGTGAGGCAGGCGCGAGCGGCGCGCGCGACGGCGCACAGTCGGCGCGTGCGGCGGCGCATGCCGAACTGGCCGCGATCGACAGCGAGGCGCGAGCGCTCGCCCGTTCCACCGCGCCATCGGGCAAGGACCGGCTGCTCGAGCGGGTGCGCCCCGATCCGGGCTACGAGCGCGCACTCGCCGCGGCGCTGGGCGACGAGCTCGAGGCGGGGCTCGACTCCATGGCCGATCGCCACTGGGCGGGTGCGGCGATTGATGCAGGCGATCCGCCGCCGCCTGCCGGCACGATTCCACTTGCCGCGCATGTCCAGGCGCCGGCGGTGCTCGGCCGACGGCTGGTGCAGGTGTTCGTGGTCGAGCAGGACGACGGCGTCGCGCTCGCCGCCGGGCAGCGGCTGGTAACCACCTGCGGCGTGCTGCGGCGCTGGGACGGCTTCCGGGCGCGGGGCAGTGGCGCCGCGGCGGCCGAGCGGCTGGAGCGGGTCAACCGGCAGGCGGCGCTCGCGGCGGCCCGGCCGACGGCCGCCGCGGCGGTGGCAGATGCCGATGCGGCGCTCGCCGACCTCGACGCGCGGATCACGGCCGCGCGCCGCGCCGCGGCGGCGGCCGAGCAGGCGCTGCAGGCGGCCGAGACGGCGGTCCGCGAGGCGCTCCGGGCAGAGGATCGCGCGGCGGCACAGCTCGAGCGGCTCGCCGGGCTGCGCCGTGATCTGGCGGTCCGTCGCGCCCGGATCGATGCCGAGCTGGCCCAGGCTGCGGCGGAGCTGGAGGCGGCGACCGCCGCCGCCGCGGCGCTGCCCGATGGAGACGCGACGGGCAGGCGAGTCGCGGAGTTCTCGCACGCGGCGGACGCGGCCCGAGCCAGGGTGGCGACGCTGCGTGCCGAGCGGCTCGCGCTGGAGCGGACGCTCGCCGCGGCGCGGGAGCGGGCGGCGGGGGCAGCGGCGGAGGCAAAGGGCTGGCGCGCGCGCGCGGGCGAGGCGGCGCGTCGGATCACCGATCTCGACGCTCGCGAGGCCGTGCTGGCGGCGGAGACGGCCGCGCTAGCCGGGCGTCCGGCGGCGCTTGCCGCGACGATCGAGTCGGCGGAGGCGGAGGCGCGCACGCTTCGCCGGACGGCGGACGAGGCCGCCGGTGGCGAGCAGGCGGCCGAGCAAACGCTCCGCCAGGCCGAGGCCACCGGACGGGCAACGGCGGAAGCGCTGGCCACCGCGCGCGAGGCGCGGGCGGGCGCGGTGGCGCGCGCCGAGGCCGGCGAGGCGCGGCGGATCGAGATGGGGCGGCTATCGGGCGAACGCTTCCAGTGCCCGCCAACGCTGCTGCCTGAGCGTGCGGGCTTCGCGGCCGAGGAGGTCGGCGTACCCGCGGCGGAATCGTCCAGGCACGAGCGGCTGATGGCGGACCGCGAGCGAATCGGCCCGGTCAACCTGGTCGCCGAGGCGGAACTGGCCGCGCTGGAGGCTTCCGCCTCCACCCTGGCAGCCGACCGCGACGAGCTGGTGCAGGCGGTTCACCGGCTGCGCGGCTCGATCGGGGCTCTGAACCGCGAGGGGCGCGAGCGGCTGGCGGCCGCGTTTGCCGCGGTTGACGAGCACTTCCGCCGACTGTTCGGGACGCTGTTCAACGGCGGGCAGGCGCACTTGGCGCTCGTCGACAGCGACGATCCGCTGGAGGCGGGGCTGGAGATCATGGCCCAGCCGCCGGGCAAGCGGCTCCAGTCGCTGACCCTGCTGTCGGGCGGCGAGCAGGCGCTGACCGCGGTCGCGCTGATCTTTGCACTGTTCCTCACCGCGCCCGCGCCGATCTGCGTGCTGGACGAGGTCGACGCGCCGCTTGACGATGCGAATATCGACCGGTTCTGCGACCTGCTCGACCGGATGGTGGCGGAGACGGCGACCCGCTACCTGATCGTCACCCACAATGCCGCGACGATGAGCCGGATGCACCGACTGTTTGGCGTCACCATGATCGAGCAGGGGGTGAGCCGGCTGGTCTCGGTTGACCTCGGCGGCGCGGACCGGCTGCGTGCGGCCGAGTGATCAATTCTGACGAGATCCGGCGATATTACAAGACTTGAATAGTGCGACTCGCCGATTCACATAGAAGCTGTACCGGCCACGGTACGCTCGTGTTCAACAAGCGAAAGGAGGTGATCCGATGTCTCATGGTTCAGCAGTGGGGTCGGTTCAGTTCGTTCGGGAGACGCGCCGCTGATCGTGCCCGGGTCTGCGTGAAGACGCAGGTCAGCACATGATGCGGTCCGCATGGTCTCCCGGGCTGGAGCTCTTCGGCCGCTGACCATGTCGGAGGTCGTCGGGGTCGTCGCGAAGACGCCCCGGCGGCCTCTTTCATTTCTGGGGTGTTGGACGCAGCACGGTATTGTTCGGTCGGTGCTTCAATACGAGCCTTCGCTACGCTGCTGCGCAGCTACTCAGTCTCTACTCAGCACGAACGGATCGGTACTCCGCCGCCCGGGTCTGCAATTGACAAGGCAGGAGGGCCTCGCGTCCGGTCAGCTCTCCGCCGCCAATCCCTTCAGCCGATAGACCAGCTCCAGCGCCTCCCGCGGGCTCAGTGCATCAACGTCGGTACGTGCGAGCTCCTCGCGCAGCGCATCAACCGCCTTCGCCTCCTCCGCCTGGGCAGCGGCGGCGAAGAGGGGCAGGTCGTCGAGGCCCGCCGCGAGTCCGCCGGTCTTGGCGCGCCCTGACTCCAGCCGGTCGAGCACCGACTTGGCGCGGCGGATCGTCGCGGGCGGCAGCCCGGCGAGCCGCGCGACCGCCAAGCCGTAGCTGCGGTCGGCGGGTCCGTCCGCCACCTCGTGGAGCAGCACCAGCTCGCCCTTCCACTCGCGCGCGCGGACGTGGTGGAGCGAGAGCGCGTCGCAGCGCTCGGCGAGGCGCGTCAGCTCGTGATAGTGGGTCGCGAACAGGCAGCGGCAGCGATTGTCCTCGTGGATCGCCTCCACCACCGCCCAGGCGATCGCGAGCCCGTCGTAGGTGGAGGTGCCGCGCCCGACCTCGTCGAGGATCACGAACGAGCGGGGCGTCGCCTGGGCGAGGATCGCGGCGGTTTCCACCATCTCGACCATGAAGGTCGATCGCCCGCGCGCGAGATTGTCGGACGCGCCGACCCGGCTGAACAGCCGGTCGACCAGCCCCAGCGTCGCGCTGGTCGCGGGAACGAAGCTGCCGGCCTGCGCGAGCACCGCGATCAACGCGTTCTGGCGCAGAAAGGTCGACTTGCCGCCCATGTTGGGGCCGGTCACGAGCCAGAGGCGCGCATCCTCCGACAGCCGGCAGTCATTGGCGACGAACCGGCCGCCGCTCTTCGCAACCGCCGCCTCGACCACAGGATGGCGTCCGCCCTCCACCTCGAAGCAGGCGTGATCGACCAGGCGGGGACGCGCCCAGCCGCTCTCCGCCGCGCGCTCGGCCAGACCCGCCGCCACGTCGATCCGTGCGAGCGCGTCGGCCGTCCGCGCGATCACCTCGCGCTGCGCGAGGGCCGCCGCGACCAGCTCTTCCAGGTGGGCGGCTTCGGCGGCGAGCGCGTGGGCGCCGGCATGGGCGACCTTGGCGGCGACCTCGTGCAGCTCGGGCGCGTTGAAGCGGACGACGCCGGCGAGCGTCTGCCGGTGGGTGAAGCCGCTGTCCGCCGCCAGGAGCGCGTCGGCGGCGCGGGCCGGCACCTCGATATGGTAGCCGAGCACGCCGTTGTGGCGGATTTTGAGCGTCGGCGTGCCGGTCCGGGTGCGGTACTCGGCCTCCAGCGCGGCGATCGCGCGCCGGCCGCCCGCGCCTGCATCGCGCAGATCGTCAAGCGCTGCGTCGTAGCCGGCGGCGATGTAGCCGCCGGCACTCGCGTCGATCGGTGGCGCGGGCACCAGCGCGCGGGTGAGCAGGTCGATGAGCGCGCCGTGACCGCGCAGGGTGGGGAGCAGCGCGGCAAGAAGCGCGGGCGGCTCCGGCGTGTGCGCCAGTGCCTCCGCCAGCCGCCACGCGCCGTCGAGTCCGTCACGCAGCTGCCCCAGATCGCGCGGGCTGCCGCGACCCGCCGCCAGCCGCCCGAGCGCGCGGCCGATGTCGGGCAGCGCGCGAAGCGCGCCGCGGAGCCGCTCGCGTGCGCCGGCATCGTCGTAGAAGTGCTGCACGAGCGCCAAGCGCTCGTCGATGGCGGCACGGTCCATCAGCGGTGCCGCGATGTCCTGCCCGAGCAGCCGCGCGCCCGCGCCCGTGACCGTACGGTCGACCGCGTCGAGCAGCGATCCCGCGCGAGCGCCGCCGCTCGCGACGCACAGCTCCAGGCTCTCGCGGGTGGCGGCGTCGATCGCCATCACCTGCGCGCTTGCGGCCACACGCGGCGGCCGAAGGAAGGGCAGCGCTCCCTTGGCGGTGTGGTCGAGATACGCGATCAGCCCGCCCGCCGCCGCCAGGCCGGCGCGCGAGAGGGTGCCGAACGCGTCCAGCGTCGCGACGCCGTGAAGCGCCTTCAGCCGCGCCTCGCCGCGCGCGCTGTCGAAATCGGCGCGCGGGCGGCTGCCGGTCGCATGCTCGGCGATCGCGGCGTCCTCAGGCGCGATCACCTCCGCCGCGCCCAGTCGGGCGAGCTCGGCGGCGAGGCCCGCGCGGCTCGTCTCGATCACCAGGAACTCGCCGGTCGAGATGTCGGCGGCGGCGATCGCCGTGCCGCCGCCTGCTTCGGCAATCGCGGCGCACCAATTGGCGGCGCGGGAATCGAGCAGCGCTTCCTCGGTCAGCGTGCCCGCGGTCACCACCCGGACGATCGCGCGGCCGACCAGCGCCTTCGATCCACGCGCCTTGCGCGCGGCCTCCGGGCTCTCGGTCTGCTCGGCGATGGCGACCCGGTGACCGACCTTGATCAGCCGCTGGAGATAGCCCGTCGCGGCGTGGACGGGGACGCCGCACATCGGGATCTTCGCACCGTCATGCTCGCCCCGCGCAGTCAGCGCAATGTCGAGCACTCCGCTCGCGATCCGGGCATCGTCGAAGAACAGCTCGAAAAAGTCGCCCATTCGGTAGAACAGCAGGCAGTCCTGCGCCTCGGCCTTGAGGCTGAGGTACTGGGCCATCATCGGGGTGGGCTGGGCATCCGCCATCCGACCGCGCATACCCCACCGTGGCGGCGAGACAAGGCTGCGCCTGGCGCGGCTCAGCCGTGCGGCTGGACGAGCTCGCGGAGGCTGAGCCAGCCGTTCGGGGCGGTGGCCGAGCGGACGTAGACGATCATCGCGCGGCCGCGGACCGTCGCAGCCGCGCCCCCCGCGCGGGGCGTGACCTCGACCGCATAACGGGTCATTTCCACCGCCGTATCGCCGCACACGTCGAGCCGCTCGACGTCGTTCGTGACAAAGCGCAGGCGGACGGTGGCGAAGGTCGCGCGAAGATCGGCGACGAGTGCTGCTTGACCGGAGAAGAAGCGATCCGGGGCAAGCGATTTGGTGATGTCGGGATGATGGTAACGAGCGATCGCCGCCACGTCGCTCCGCGCGAACGCCTCACGGATGCCGACGCTGGTGGCGGCAAGCGCGGCTCCGTCGGCGGTGCCGGACGCCGGCTGGCACTCTATCGCGGCAGCCTGCACCCAGAGCGCGAGCGCGATCCACATCATCGTTCCTCCCGGCGTGAGATGGCCAGATCAGCAGGTTGAGCGCAAGGCGGTGTTCGATCGCGGTCCTACCGCTCAGCGCCTTCGCTGGACCCCGCTGTTCTTCTCGTACCCAAGCGCGCCGTAGCGGTTCCCAATCCCGCCCCCGCTCCCTAAAGGTGGTAGCGGTATCCGGAGAGACGCATGTCCGACGAAGCGAGTGTCCAGTTTTCCGAGCGCGAGGCGCTCCTGTTCCACTCGGAGGGGCGTCCGGGCAAGATCGAGATTATCGCGTCCAAGCCGATGGCGACGCAGCGCGACCTGGCGCTTGCCTATTCGCCGGGCGTCGCGGTGCCGGTGCAGGCGATCGCCGACGATCCCGCCACCGCCTACGACTATACCGCCAAGGGCAATCTGGTCGCGGTCATCTCGAACGGCACCGCTATTCTCGGGCTCGGCAACCTCGGCGCGCTCGCGTCCAAGCCGGTGATGGAAGGCAAGGCGGTGCTGTTCAAGCGCTTCGCCGACGTCGATTCGATCGACATCGAGCTGAAGACGGAGGACGTCGACCGCTTCATCGACGCGGTCGAGCTGATGGAACCGACCTTCGGCGGCATCAACCTGGAGGACATCAAGGCGCCCGAGTGCTTCATCATCGAGCAGACCCTGCGCGAGCGGATGAACATTCCCGTCTTCCACGACGACCAGCACGGCACCGCGATTATCACCGCGGCCGGGCTGATCAACGCCTGCCGCGTGACCGGGCGGCGGCTGGAGGACATCCGGATCGTCGTGAACGGCGCGGGCGCGGCGGCGATCGCCTGCACCGAGCTGATCAAGGCGATGGGTGTGCGCCACGACCACGTTCTGATGTGCGACCGCACGGGCGTGATCACGCCGGACCGCGAGGGCATCAACCAGTGGCAGTCGGCGCACGCGGTCGCGACCGACCGCCGCACGCTGACGGAGGCGCTGCACGGCGCCGATGTGTTCCTCGGGCTGTCGGCCGCCGGCGCGCTGAAGCCCGAGATGGTGAAGGACATGGCGCCCGCCCCGATCATCTTCGCGATGGCGAACCCGGAGCCGGAGATCCGCCCGGAGCTCGCCAAGGCGGCGCGCCCCGACGCGATCATCGCGACCGGTCGGTCGGACTATCCGAACCAGGTCAACAACGTGCTCGGCTTCCCCTTCATCTTCCGCGGCGCGCTCGACGTGCGCGCGACCGGCATCAACGACGAAATGAAGATCGCCGCCGCCAACGCGATCGCCGAGCTCGCGCGCGAGCGCGTGCCGGAGGAGGTCGCCGCGGCCTATGGCACGCAGCACGTCTTCGGCCCCGAATACATCATCCCCGCACCCTTCGACCCCCGCCTGATGGAGGTGGTGCCGGCAGCCGTCGCCCAGGCGGCAATGGATTCGGGCGTCGCAACCAAGCCGATCATGGACATGGCGGCGTACCGCACGTCGCTGCGGGCCCGGCTCAACCCGACCACCTCCGTCCTCTCGCTCGCCTACGAGGGCGCGCGCGCACATCCCAAGCGGGTGCTGTTCGCCGAGGGCGAGGAGGAGGTGGTGCTGCGCGCCGCCATCGCCTTCAAGGAAGGAGGCTACGGCACGCCCGTGCTGGTCGGGCGCGAGGAAGTCTACGAGCGGCTGGCGGCGCTGGGGGTCAACGATCCGAGCGAATATGAGCTGCACAACAGCCGCAATTCGCCGCTCGTGCCCAAGATGGTCGACTTCCTCTACGGTCGGCTCCAGCGTCGCGGCTATCTGCGCCGTGAGGTGGAGCGGATGGTCAACCAGGACCGCAACATCTTCGGCGCGGCGATGCTTCAGCTCGGCGAGGCCGACGCGATGATCACCGGCATCACCCGGACCTGGGCGATGTCGATGCGCGAGGTTAAGCGCGTGATCGACGCCGAGCCGGGCCGCACGCCGTTCGGCATCCACGTGATGGTCGGGCAGAGCCACACCGTCTTCATCGCCGACACGACGGTGAACGAGCGGCCGACCGCCGAACAGCTCGCCGACATCGCGGAGCAGACAGCGGCGGTCGCGCGGCGGATGGGGCATGAGCCGCGGGTCGCCTTCCTCAGCTACTCGACCTTCGGCAACCCGAAGGGCGCGTTCCTGGACAACATCCGCGACGCGGTGGACGTGCTCGACGGTCGCCAGCCCGGCTTCGAATATGAGGGGGAGATGCCGCCCGACGTCGCGCTCAACCCGCGCCAGCTCGCCAACTATCCGTTTGCCAGGCTCTCGGGCCCGGCCAACATCCTGATCATGCCGGGGCTCCAGTCGGCCCACATCTCCGCCAAGCTGCTGCGCGAGCTGGGTGGCGATTCGGTGATCGGGCCGATGCTGATCGGGATGGAGAAGCCGGTCCAGATCGCGCCCATGGTGTCGACGGCGAGCGAGCTGGTGACGCTCGCCGTGCTCGCCGCCGGCGGGATCGCGCGCTAGCGGGAGGCGCGCGCGGCGCGGACGATGACCGCGCTGGCGAGCAGGATCGACGATACCAGCGCGCCGATCGCAAGCAGTCCCGCCGGCGTGACCATCACCTCCGCGTCGAAGTGGCTGCCACCCACCTCAAGCGAGAGGGCGGTGCGCTGCGCTCCGCGCATGGCTGGCAACTGGGGCATGGCGCTTCAACGTCAGCCTTGCGATCCGGTTCAGCGCGTGGTCTTGAACGCGTTGGCGGCGACCCAATCAGCCACCGCCTCGCCGTTCGGGGTACCGCGGGTCACGATGTCGAAGTGATCGGCGTTCGGCGGCGAAAGCGTCAGCACCGGATCGCCGGCGGCACGGGCGCGGGCGGCATAGGGCTGCATGAACGGCCCGAGCTCGCTGAAGACCAGCAGCTGAGTAACGCCAAGCGGCAGGTGGTCCATCGCGCTCGCAATGCGGTACGGCTTCGGCCGCTCGGCCGGCGTGCCGCCCATCAGGGGCACGATCACCGGCTTGCCGCACACCTGCACGTCCGGCCCGACCAATGAGGCCAGTGTGCCCGGCCCGTCGATCGCGACGGCGGACCGGATCGGCGGTCTGCCGGCCCTGGGGGTCCAAGGTGCGGGCAGCTTGGGACGAGAGGCCGCCCAGAGCGCGAAGAGCGCGCCTGCCGAGTGGCCAACCGTTGTCACGCGCGACAGGTCGAGCGGGTAGCGCTTCGCCAAGGTCGGCAAATAGTCGACCCCGGCCGCTACATCCTCAAAGCTGCCCGGCCAGCCGCCGCCGGCGTGGCCGACCCGGCGATAGTCGATGTCCCAGGTCGCGAAACCGCGGGCGCGCAGCATCTCGGCGAAACCCTGCATCCCGGTGCCGCCCATCTCCGCGACGAAGCAGCCGCCGTGGATCAGGATCGCGACCGGGAACGGCCCCTTACCTTTGGGCAGCCGCAGCTCGCCCGAGCGGAGCGCGTCCGCGCCGTAGCGCACCGTGGCGGTCGGCGGTGGAGCCGTTCGATCTGCATCGATCGTGCGCTGCTCGTCCGGCCCGGGCGTGCGCTGCGGCGCGCCGGTCTGTGCTGGAGCGGCAACGGTCGCGAGCAGGGCGCTCGCCAGCAGGCTGATGGTCACACGCATCGACTCGGCCCCCCGAGATGGTGATCGAGGGCAGGTTCTCACCCGCCGCCGCGGTCGTCAAATCCCGGTCGGTCAGCCGAGCTGGCGCAGCAGCACCGCCAGCTCCGCCTGACGATGGGTGCCGGTCTTCTCGAAGATCATCTTCAGCTGCGATCGCACCGTCTGCACGCTGCTCCCGCGCTGCACCGCGATGGCAGCCGGGGTCTTACCGGCGGCGATGAGCGCGGCAATCGCCGCCTCCGCCTCCGTCAACCCGTACCGGTGCCGCAGCGCCGCGGGGCTCATCGGGTCGGTCGATCGCGCCGTGCGGATAATCACCATGGCCTGCGCGAGCGACAGTGCACCGGACAGTCGTCGCGGAAGCGCGAACACGTCCGTTCTTAGCGGGGCACCGGCCGCGCCAACCACGGAGACGCTCTGCCCGGCCTGTCCGGTAGGTGCATGGAACGCGGCCGCGCGAATGGCCTGATCGAGCCACGCGTCACTCTGCGGGGTGGCTGCGTGCAGGCAGCCGGCGTGAGTGTGGAAATGCGTGCCGCGCCGCAGCTCCCGCTCGGCAGACGGCGACAAGGAGACGATAACTTTGTCGGCACTTACCAGGATGCAAGCCGTGTCGAGCCGCTCCGCGGTGTCGAGCATGGCCCGGTTCTCGATCCCGCCGAGTGCCAGCCCGGCACGCACCGCGCCCTCAACCCCCGGCGTCACCGCCGACAGGAACCGCATCGCCTGATCGTCGTGCGGCCCGGCGCGGCGGCTCCGCATCATGATCAGGCCGGCGAGAATACCGTCCACGTTCCGCATCCGAACAAGCGCGGCATGATCGGACTCAGCGCGCTCGAAAATACCGTAGATGGGCAACCGCTCGCGCTCAGGAGTAGTGATGTCGGCGTCCGTCACGCTCTGCCAAGCGGCGGAGTTGATCAGCCGGTGCGTGCGGGGATTGACGGTCGGATCGAAACCACGCGCCGACAGGAACATCCCCATCATCTCCTCATCCACGCCGCAACTGATGTTCAGCGAGGCGGTGCCGACTTTGACAGTACCGGCAAGCTGGACGATCGGAGAGTCAAGCCTGGCACCCAGTTGAACGAGCGCGGTGCTCCAGTCAGATAGACCAAGTGCCGCATCGCGGAAGTGCTCAACAACCACGCGCGAATCATCGCTACTAATCATGCTCCGTCCCCCAAGAGGGGGATGCAGTAAGTCGCAGCCTATAACAATAGCCCGGCGGCATCCGCAGGGGGCGGACGCATGCGGTGCGAACGGGCGGGATGAAGCGCTTGTCGCGACAATAACGGGGGCAGTACATGAAGATATACGCGGCACTGATGGTTCCGGCATTCCTTGCCCTTGCCACGCCGGCACTGGCGCAGGATGCCTCAGCCGATGATGGCGCGGTGATTACCGCAGCAGTGACTGCGGGGACGCTCGGGATCGGGCCAGACGTGGGCGTGCGCTTCTCGGACAACCTCGGCATCCGCGCCAACGCCAACTTTCTGAGCGTGGGCGCGGACTTCGACTCCGACGACATCGAGTATGACGGCGACCTGAAGCTGCGTTCCTTCGGTGCGATGATCGACGTCTATCCCTTCGGTGGCGCCTTCCGCATTTCCGGTGGTGCGCGCATCAACAAAAACCGGGCGGAGGTGCGGGCAACCCCGACCGGTACCTTCGAGCTCGGCGACGCGACCTATACCCAGGCCCAGGTCGGCACGCTGAGCGGCCGCGCCGAGGTGAAGGACTTTGCACCGGCGCTGACGCTCGGCTGGGCAGGCAGCAAGCGTCGCGGCTTCTTCTTCATGACGGAGGGGGGCGTGTTGTTTCAGGGGACGGTGCGGATACGCGAGTTCACCGCGACCGGAACCGCCGCGAACAACGCGACTTTCCGCGCCGACCTGGAGCGGGAGCGCCAAAGCCTGCAGGACGACGTCGACAAGGTGAAGGTCTACCCGATCCTCCAGTTCGGGATCGGCTACCGCTTCTGATCCGGCGTGCGCTGCCGCACCGGGGGGAGCGGCACCGCAAACCGGAAGGCGGCGGGCTGGCTAGCGATCGATGCTGTTCCCCAGCGCCGCGTGGACCAGCCCGCCGTCGACGGTGATCGTTTCCCCGATCACGTAATCGCCCGCGCGGCTCGCCAGGTAGATGGCGGCGCCGGCCATGTCCTCGTCCGCGCCGATCCGGCCGGCGGGGATGGTGTGGGCGACGACGTCGCCGTGGTCGCGTGCGGCCTTGTTCATGTCGCTCGCGAAGGCGCCCGGCGCGATGGAGGTGACGTTGATGCCGTCGCGCACCAGCCGTGCCGCCATCCGCTTGGTCAGCTGGATCAGCGCTGCCTTCGATGCCTGGTAGCTGTAGGTTTCCCAGGCGTTCAGCCGCATCCCGTCGATCGAGGTGATGTTGATGACCTTGGCCGGCCGTTCGCGACTGCCCGCTGCCCTCAGCAGGCCGTGGAGCGCCTGGGTCAGGAAGAACGGCGACTTGACGTTCAGGTCCATGACCTTGTCCCAGCCGCTCTCCGGGAACTCTTCGAACGGCACGCCCCAGGCGGCGCCCGCGTTGTTGACGAGAATGTCGAGCCGGTCGGTCCGGCCGGCGAGATCGGCGGCGAGCGCGCGGCATCCCTCGACGCTCGACACGTCGTGCGGCAGCGCGTGGGCGCTCGGCCCGAGCGCGGCGGCGGCCTCCTCGCACGCTGCGGCCTTGCGTGAGGAGATGTAAACGGTCGCCCCCTGCGCGACGAAGCCGGCCGCAATCATTCGGCCGATCCCGCGCGATCCCCCCGTGACGAGCGCGACACGGCCGTCCAGGCGGAAAAGGGTCGATGTGTCCACGGGCATGCTCTCCTGTTTGGTCAGCCCGCTCACCGGGCCATGTCGTTAACTTCTAACCAGTAACCGTCGGGTCGCGCAGGAAGAGCTGGCGCACGCCGTCGCTTCAAACCCGTTGCACCGTCGCGGGACGACCCTCGAAGTCGGTGAACGCCACGCCCTCGCGCTCCAGCCGCTGGACGAACGCGGCGAAGTCGCTGACGCGCAGCGCCAGATGGTTGCGCCGGTCGGGCGAGACCGGCGCGGTGCGTCCCGGAGACAGGTGCAGCGCGACTCCGCCACCGAGATCGAGCCAGCGCGGCCCTTTCACCGGCGCAGGCAACTCCGCGAGGCCGAAGATCCGCTGATACCAGGCAGTACTCGCGTCGACGTCCGCGACCGACAACGACAGGTGATCCGCGCGCGCGGGGGGAGGGGGCGGCGGCACGGCCTGGGCGGGCACAGCGGCGAGCAGGGCAAGCACGACGGGTAGCGGCATGATCGCGTCCTCCGGTTTCAGCCGCCGCGCTTCAGCGTCTCGCGCGCGATGATCAGCTGCTGGATTTGGCTGGTCCCCTCATAGATGCGGAACAGCCGCACGTCGCGGTACAACCGCTCGACCCCGTAATCGGCGATGTAGCCCGCCCCGCCGTAGATCTGCACCGCGCGGTCGGCGACCCGCCCGACCATCTCGGACGCGAAATACTTGGCGGCGGCGCTCTCGAGCACCACGTCGCGTCCGGCATCCTTGGCCACGGCAGCGTCGAGCACCAGGGCCCGCGCGGCAAGCGCCTCCGTCTTCGAATCGGCGATCATCGCCTGGATCAGCTGGTGTTCGGCAATCGGCTTGCCGAACTGGCGGCGCTCGCTCGCGTAGGCGACGCAGTCGGCCAGGAGCCGCTCGGCGACGCCGACGCAGACCGCGGCGATGTGGAGGCGGCCGCGGTCGAGCACGCGCATCGCGATCTTGAACCCTTCGCCTTCCGCCCCGAGCCGGTTGGCGGCGGGGACCCGCACATCGTCGAAGTGGACGTCGGCGACCTTGGCGCCCTTCTGCCCCATCTTCTGCTCGGGCTCGCCGACGCTGATCCCGGGCAGGTCGCGCGGGACCAGGAACGCGGAGACGCCACGCCCACCGGGCTCGTCGCCGGTTCGCGCCATGACCGTGAACAGGTCGGCGCGGTCCGCGTTGGTGATGTAGCGCTTGGTGCCGGAGAGGCGATAGCCGTCGCCGTCGCGCACTGCGCGCGTCCCCACGCTGCCGCTGTCGGAGCCGACATCGGGCTCGGTGAGGGCGAAGCTGGTGATGACCTCGCCGCTCGCGATCCGCGGCAGCCACGCGGCCTTCTGCTCGGGCGTGCCCGCGATCACGAGCCCCTGGCTGCCGATCCCAACATTGGTGCCGAAGGCGGATCGGAACGCGGGCGTGGTCCGCCCGAACTCGATCGCGAGGCGCACCTCCTCGCTCATCGACAGCGCGAGGCCGCCATACTCCTCCGCGATCGACAGGCCGAACAGCCCCATCGCCTTCATCTCGGCGACGACATCGTCGGGGATCGCATCATCCGCCTCCACCTGCGCCTCGAGCGGGCGCAGCCGCTCGGTCACGAAGCGGCGGACGTGATCGATGAGCGCATCGAAGGTGTCAGGGTCGAGCGGCATGCGTGATCTTCCGAACTGGTCCTTCCAGCATAGCAAAACTGTATTGCCACGCCATACCAGAACTTCGAATAGCCCTTATAAGCCTTCAGGCCGATTAGCGACGGGCGCAACTGAAAGCGTGTACCACGATCCCCTTACGCGAGGTGTCCGTCGCCGGGCTGCTTCGACAAACGCCGCAAGCACGCTTGATGAGCAACGTATGTGAGCATCGAGCGATACGTCGCCGCATCAATCGCCGGTGTGGTGGGCGAACCAACCGGATGCTGTTTTCAGCTTCCGGCGGCCGTCAATCGATCCAGCTGGTCGGGGCTGAGCTCCAGGTCCCAGGCGCCGATCAGGTCGTGGAGCTGCGCCGCAGTGGTCGCGCTTGCGATCGGAGCGACGACGCCGGGCTGCGCCATCAGCCAGGCCAGCGCGATCTGCGGGAGCGTCGCGCCAGTCTCGGCGGCAACCGCGTCCATCGCGCTGAGCACGGCTGTCCCCTGACCGTTCAGCAGTTCCGCCATGCGCCCGCCGCGGACGCTCTTTCCCAGGTCCGCGGTCGACCGATACTTGCCCGTCAGGAAGCCCGAAGCGAGCCCGTAATAGGGCAGGGCGGCGATGTTGTGCTCGACACAGTAGCTCTGCAGCTCGCCCTCGAAGCCGGTGCGGCTTACGAGATTGTACTCGGGCTGCAGGACGTGAAAATGCGGCAAGCCGGCCGTGCGCGCGATGTCGTTCGCCGATTTGAGCCGGCGTGCGTGGAAGTTGGACGCGCCGACCACGCGGACCTTGCCGGCATCGACCAGCCGGCCGAACGCCTCCAGCACCGCGTCCTGTGGAACGCTGTCGTCGTCCTGGTGCGCGTAGTAGAGGTCGATGCGGTCGGTTCCGAGCCGCCGGAGCGACGCCTCCGCCGCGGCGGCGATCCGCGCTGGCGCCAGCTTCTCGCCGCCCTCGCCCGGCAGCATGCCGACCTTGGTTGCGATCAGCACGGCGTCGCGCTTGCCGCTCGCCTTCAGCCAGCGGCCGATCACGCTCTCCGACTCGCCGCCCTGATGCCCGGGCACCCAGGCCGAGTAGACGTCGGCGGTGTCGATCATGGTGCCGCCCGCGTCGACAAAGGCGTCGAGGACCGCGAAGCTCGCCGCCTCGTCCGCGGTCCAGCCGAAGACGTTGCCGCCGAGCACCAGCGGCGCAATCTCCAGCTCGGTCGCGCCGAGCCGCCGCGGGGTCACGGCGTCACCTCGTTGCCGGTGACCTGGTTCAGCTCGACGGCGTTCGCATCAAGCATTGCCGCGGCCTCGTTCAGTTCCTGCGCCTCGCCCGCGCTGATCCCGCCCGGATCGGTGTCCTCCGCACGGCCGCAGGCAGCAAGGAGGAGCACAGCGGTGAGCGGGGCGAGACGCCGGATCATCGTCAGTCGCGGACGGACTTGCCCGCGCTGATCAGCGCATTGCCGGTCGCGTCAGCAGTCGCGTCTGCGGCGTTGCCGACCGCGTCGCCGGCGTTGCTGAGCGCGGCGCCCGCCGCATCGGTCGCATTCTCGGCGGAGGTCAGCGCATCGTCGGTCGCGGCATCGACGTCGTTCGCGGCCTCACCAAAGGTCGCGTTCGCGTCGGCGGCGATGGCGTCGCCGGTGTTCTCCGCGGCATTTTCGGTCCGCTCGCCGCAGGCGGCGAGGGTCAGGCCGGCGGCGAGGGCCAGCGGCAGCATCAGCGTCTTCTTCATCAGTCACTCCCTCTGTTTGGGTGTCAGAACCGTTGCACAACGCGAACGAAGCAGGAAGGGTGCATCGACGGCCGCGTTGACCCATATAAAGATATCTTTATATGAGCTCGTATGAGCGCTGCCCTCGACATCCTGCGTGCCGGTGCCGACCCGACCCGGCTGCGCATCCTCGCGCTGCTGCGCGCGATGGAACTGTCGGTGGGAGAGCTCGCGCAGGTGCTGGGACAGAGCCAGCCGCGGGTCAGCCGCCACGTGAGGATCCTCGGCGATGCCGGCCTGGTTGAGCGCCGCAAGGAGGGCAGCTGGGTGTTCGTGGTGCTGGGCGCGCGCGAGCGGGTCCGGCCGCTGCTCCAGGCGCTCGATGCGTGGAACGGCGGCGCGCCGGATCACTGGGCGGTTGCCGACACCGCGCGGCTGGCGGCGGTGCGGGCCGATCGTGCCGCCGCCGCGGCCGAGTGGTTCCAGGCCCGTGCCCCGGAGTGGGACGCGATCCGGTCGCTCCACGTCGCCGATGCCGAGGTGGAGGCGGCGATGGCGCGGGTGCTCGGTATCGGCGGCCACGCGCCGGCGCGGCTCGGCCGCCTGCTTGATATCGGGACCGGCACCGGACGGATGCTGGAGCTGTTCGGTCCGGCGGCGGACACGGCACTCGGCATCGATCGCAGTTCCGAGATGTTGCGGCTCGCGCGTGCGAAGCTCGACGGGCGGGTGGAGGCGGACCTGCGCCAGGCCGATCTCTACGCGCTGCCGCTGCCCGACGATGCCGCGGACGTCGCAGTCATCCACCACGTGCTCCACTTCGCGCAGCAGCCTGCGGCGGCGATCGCGGAGGCGGGGCGCGTGCTCGCACCCGCCGGCCGGTTGCTGATCGCCGACTTCGCGCCGCACGACCGGGAGGAGCTGCGCGCGAGCGAGGGGCACGTCCGGCTCGGCTTCGCCGACGACGCCGTGCTCGGCTGGTTTGCCGAGGCCGGGCTCGCGCCCGAGCGGATCGAGACGCTGGAAGGCGGCGAGCTGACCGTCAAATTATGGCTCGCGGGCAAGCGCCCCGCGACCGAGCAGAAGGTGCGTGCCGCATGACTACGCCCACCTATACGCTGAGCGAGGCGCACCGCGCGCTCGCCGCGCCGTTGTTCGCCGACCTAGCCGGCGATGTCGCGGTCAGCTTCGAGTTCTTCCCGCCCAAGACCGACAAGCTCGACGGCGCGCTGTGGGAGGCGGTTTCCACCCTGCGCCCGCTGGACCCGCGCTTCGTCTCGGTCACCTATGGTGCCGGCGGATCGACCCGCGAGCGCACGCACGCCACCGTCGCACGCATCGTGCGCGAGACCGGCATCCCCGCCGCGGCGCACCTCACCTGCGTCGAGGCGTCTCGCGATGAGATCGCGGCAGTGGCGGAGGAATATTGGGCGAGCGGCGTGCGCCACATCGTCGCGCTGCGCGGTGACTCGCCGCAGCCGGGCGAGCGCTACCACCCGCCCGCCGACGGTTACGAGAACGCCGCCGCGCTGGTCGCGGGGCTGCGGCGGCTGCACCCGTTCGAGATCTCGGTAGCGGCGTATCCCGAGTGCCACCCGGACTCCGAGCACGCGGTCGCCGACCTCGACAATCTCAAGCGCAAGCTCGACGCCGGCGCGACGCGGGCGATCACCCAGTTCTTCTTCGAGCCCGACACCTTCTTCCGCTTTCGCGACGCGGCGGCGGCGGCCGGGATCGGGGCGGAGATCGTGCCGGGCATCATGCCCGTGACCAACTACGCGAGCGTCGCGCGCATGTCGGCGATGTGCGGCACGGCGGTGCCGGCCTGGCTGAAGCGGCTGTTCGAGGGGCTGGACGACCAGCCGCAGATGCGCCAGCTGGTAGCGGTGACGGTCGCGGCCGAGCTGTGCCGGCGGCTGTACGCGGGCGGCGAGCGCGCCTTCCACTTCTACACGCTCAACCGCGCCGAGCTGAGCTACGCGATCTGCCACCTGCTGGGCGTTCGGCCGGTGCGTGAAGCGGCGGTCGCCGCCGCCTGAGCGGCGCCGCGGCCGATCAATCGCGGGGCGGCAGCCAGCTGAGGTCGAGGTCCTCGTACCGGTCGATGTAGTTGGCGGCGCGGGTCAGCCCGCGTTCGTCCAGGATCGTGACGCGGCCCGCCTCGCGGCGGATCAGCCCGTCCTCCTCCACCTGGCGGAGCATGCGGTTGACGTGCACCGCGGTCAGCCCGGTCGCGTCGCCGATCTCCTCCTGCGTCAGCCCGAGCTGGTAGCTGTCCGTGATCGAGCGGTCGGCCGCGCGCATCCGGTTGCGCAGGTCGAGCAGCAGCGCCGCCACCCGCGCCTTGGCGGAGGTGCGGCCGATCGCGGCCAGCCGGTCGGTCAGCGCGACGCGCTCGATCTGCGCAAGCGCGAGCACCAGCGCCCCGATCCGCGGGTGATCCGCGATCAGCCGGCTGAAGGTCGCCTTGTCGAACACGCAGACGACCGCGTCGGTCAGCGCCGCGATGGTCTCCGGCGCGGTGCGGTAGATCAGGCCAGGCACGCCCAGCATCGCGCCGGCGTAGTGGAAGCGGAGGATCTGGCGGCTGCCGTCGTCGAGCAGGACGTAGCTCATCACCGTGCCCGAGCGGACGATATAGAGCTCTCCGCCTGCCTCGTTCTCGCGCTGGAGGATCGCGCCGCGACGCAGGCTGCGGGTACGCTCCTCGAGCCGGGTGAGCGCGCTTCGCTCCCCCTCGCTCAGCTCGACATGCTCGCCCAACACCTCGGCGAAATAACTCGCAGGCACGTACTCGCTTCCCCCCAGCCGACGCGACCCAAAGCATTGCCCCGGAATCAATGCATTAAAGTCGATCAACCGCATGCAGGCGGCACCGCTTGCGAGCGGCGGCGAGCACGGTAGAAGCTCGCGCATGGACCGTATCCTCATTCGCGGCGGCAACAAGCTGTCGGGCCGCATCCCGATCTCGGGCGCCAAGAACTCCGCGCTGACGCTGATGCCCTGCGCGCTGCTCACCGACGAGCCGCTGACGCTGCGCAACCTGCCGCGGCTCGCCGACGTCGACGGCTTCGGCCACCTGCTCAACCAGCTCGGTGCGTCGACCGCGATCGAGGGATCGCGGCCGGAGGACTTCGGGCGGGTCATGACGATCCGCGCCGGGCAGCTGACCTCCACGGAGGCACCGTACGACATCGTGCGCAAGATGCGCGCGTCGATCCTGGTGCTGGGGCCGATCCTGGCACGCGCCGGCGAGGCACGGGTGTCGCTCCCCGGCGGCTGCGCGATCGGCAATCGCCCGATCGACCTCCACCTGAAGGCGCTGGAGGCGCTCGGCGCGGAGCTGGAGATGACGGCGGGCTATGTCACGGCGCGCGCGCCCGGCGGGCGGCTGGCGGGCGGGCGCTTCCGCTTCCCGGTGGTGTCGGTCGGCGCGACGGAGAACGCGCTGATGGCCGCCGCCACGGCGAAGGGCAGCAGCCGGCTGGAGAATGCCGCTCGCGAGCCGGAGATCGTCGACCTGTGCCGGATGCTGGTCGCGATGGGCGCGTCGATCGACGGGATCGGCACGGAAACGCTGGAGATCGAAGGGCGCGAGCGGCTGCACGGCGCGACCTACGCCGTGATGCCCGACCGGATCGAGGCGGGCAGCTATGCCTGCGCGGCGGCGATCACCGGCGGGTCGGTGGAGCTGGTCGGGGCGGACGCGGCCGCGATGGGCGCGACGCTCTCCGCGCTGGCCGACGCCGGCGTGGTCGTGGAGCTGCGCAAGGGATCGATCGGCGTGACCGCGCCCGAGCGGTTGCAGCCGCTGACGCTATCGACCGCGCCGTTCCCTGGCTTCGCGACCGACATGCAGGCGCAGTTCATGGCGATGCTGACCCGCGCCGACGGTGCATCGATGCTGACCGAGACGATCTTCGAGAACCGCTACATGCACGTGCCCGAGCTCGCGCGGATGGGGGCGGACATCAGCGTTGCGGGACGCTCGGCGGTGGTGCGCGGGATGGACCGGCTGACCGGTGCGCCGGTGATGGCGACCGACCTGCGTGCGTCGATGAGCCTGATCATCGCCGGGCTGGCGGCGGAGGGCGAGACGGCGGTCAGCCGGGTCTATCACCTCGACCGCGGCTACGAGCGGCTGGAAGAGAAGCTGCAGGCGGTCGGCGCAGATATCGAACGGGTCGGCGACTGATTGATCCAGAGCAAAGAACCGAAGTGGTGCAAGTACTTATAGCTGGAGATCGATAGCCGTGTAACGATTCGGCCACGGGCGGTGGCGTGCGTTAGCCTGTGCATTGAGGCTTCTGTCATGACGCTGACCTATTATGAAGCTCCCACGCTGCGGCCGGACGAGCGGGTCCGCGAGGCAGCGGTGCTCGCCTCCGGCGCTCTGGAGCTGATGGGCGATCCCGTGCTCGCCCGGATCGCCGAGGACGTCCGCCGCGGGCTCCGCACGCAGATGGCGGCGGTCACGATCATCCACAGCGACTGGCAGTATCTGGTCGCCGCGTGCGGGCTGGCGCCCGGCGTGGACAGCCGGCGCACATCCTTCTGCGGGCACGCGGTGGCGAGCGACGAGGAGGTGTTCGTCGTGCCCGACGCCCGCCGGGATCGCCGCTTCGCCGGCAATCCTGTGGTGACCGAGGGCCCGCGCGTCCGTTTCTACGTCGCCGCACCGCTAATCGAGAACGGGCAGCCGATCGGCGTCCTTTGCGCTTTCGACCCGCGCCAGCGCGACGGCCTCGACATCGCCGAGCGAGCGGCGCTGCGCGGCGGCGCCGACCTGGCGGTCGCCCGCATCCGCGAGCGACGGCTGGGGCATGCCCGCCCGGAGATCACGGGGCGCCAGCGCGCCACCCTCGACCTGCGCGGGCTATAGCTCTGAGGCCCGCGCGCGGGCGCTGATCAGATCGCGTCGAGCGCCGCGGCGAAGTCCGCGATCAGGTCGTCGGCATCCTCCACGCCGATCGAGATCCGCACCAGGTTGTCGGTGATGGCAAGCGCTTGCTTGCGCGCGTCCGGCACTGACAGGTGGGTCATGCCGGCGGGGTGGGAGGCGAGCGTCTCCGTCCCGCCCAGGCTGACCGCGAGCTTGGCGATCTTCAGGTGATCGAGGAAGGCGAACGCTTCGCGCTCGCCGCCCCTGAGATAGAGCGAGAAGGTGGAGCCGGCACCGGTGCAGTGGCGACGGTAGATGTCGGCCTGACGGGCGTCGTCGCCGCGCTCGAGGAAGCCGAGATAGCCGACCTTCTCCACTTTCGGATGCGCGGCCAGGAACTCGCAGACCCTGGCGGCATTCTCGCCCGCGCGGCTCATCCGAAGCTCCAGCGTTTCCAGGCTGCGTAGCAGCATCCACGCGGTGTTCGGGTCGCAGATCGTGCCGATGGTGTTGCGCATCAGGCGAATGGTGTTGATGTGCGCGCTTGTGCCCAGCACGCCGCCCGCGACCAGATCGGAATGGCCGCCCGCGTACTTGGTCAGCGAGTAGACGACCAGGTCCGCGCCCTGCTTCAGCGGCTGCGCCCAAAGTGGTCCGAGGAAGGTGTTGTCGATCGCGATCGGCGGCTTGTTGTCGCCGGTGAAGATCGCGTCGCGGGCGGCCGCCACAGCCTCGACGTCGACCAGTGCGTTGGTCGGGTTGGCCGGGCTTTCCAGGTAGATCAGCGCAACCGTGCCCGCCGACGCGGCCTGCCGCAGCACGGCATCGATCTCCTCGCGCGTGGCGCCGGCCGGGAAGTCGAGCCAGTTGACCCCGAACTTGCCGAGGATCCGCCCGATCAGCGTCTCCGTCGCGGCGTAGAGCGGGCCGGAGTGGACAATCGTGTCGCCGGGCTTGACCATCGAGAGGAACAAGGTCGCGATCGCCGACATGCCGCTGGAGAAGGCGAGCGCGTCCTCCGCCTCTTCCCAGACCGCCAGGCGATCCTCCAGTATCTCCTGGTTGGGGCCGTTAAAGCGGGAGTAGACCAGCCCCTCCGCCCCGCCCGGGCGCTTGCCGGTCACGCCCTCGAAGTGGCGCTTGCCGGCGGCGGCGTTCGGGAAGACGAAGGTGGAGGTGAGGAAGATCGGCGGCTTGAGCGACCCTTCCGACAGCATCGGATCGTAGCCGTGGCCCATCATCAGCGTGGACGGCTTCAGCTTGCGACCGCCGATCGACGTGGGGCCGGGGTCGCCCGCCCCGTCGGGCGCGGGAACACCGCTCATCTCGGCTTCGGTAGGGTCGGCCATCGGGTGTCTCCGCGCTTGAAAAGGGTCGGACGCCGCCTAGCCGATCGTATCAGTCGTTACCACCAAGGCCGATGATCGCGATCTGGCGGCCATAGTCGGGCTCGCCGCGGTGAGTGCTGCGCCGGTAGCTGAAGAAACGCGCCTCGTCGGCATAGGTGTCCATGCCCAGGCAGGCGACGCGTCCGACCCCGGACGCGGCGAGGCGCGCGGCGACATAACCTTCCAGGTCGAAGTGGGCGTGGCCGGCCCGTCCGTCGCGAAAGAAGCGGTCGTTGCCGGGATCGGCGACGGCGAAACGGTCGCGGAACGCGGCATCCACCTCGTAGCTCGGCTGCGCGATGCAGGGGCCGACAGCGGCGACGATCGCCTCACGCCGCGCACCCAGCGCTTCCATCGCGACGACGGTTGCGTCGGTCACGCCGCCGAGCGCACCCTTCCACCCGGCATGCGCCGCACCGACGACGCCGGCCGCCCGGTCGACGAGCAGGACGGGGGCACAATCGGCGGTGAGGATGCCGAGCGCCAGGCCGGGACGCGCGGTGACCAGCGCGTCGGCGCGGGGGCGCAGCGCGTCGTCGAACGGCTCCACCACCGTCACGCAATCCGACGAGTGGACCTGATAGAGGGTGATCAGCCGCGCGCCGGGGACGGTCGCGGCGATCGCCCGCCGGCGGTTCTCCACCAGTTCGGGCGTCACCTCCTGCCCGCGTCGACCCATGTCGAGGCCCGCCATTATACCCGTCGAGACGCCGCCGCGCCGACCGAGGAAGCCGTGGCGAACGCCGTCGAGCTCAACCGCGCGAATCGCCTCAACCCCGCTCACAGCGCCAGCACCATCAGCCGATCCTCGTCGATCGTCTCGCCGACCGGGAAGTCGTAGCGACCGACATCGACGAAGCCGTAGCGCGCGTAGAAGCGCTTGGCGCGGTGATTATCGACGTAGACCGACAGCGCGAGCGTGTCGGCACCGCCGTAGCGCGCGGTGGCGATGGCCCATTCGAGCAGCGTCGGACCGACTCCGGCGCCGTGCTGGTCGCCCGTCACGTAGAGCTGGTATAGCTCGGCCACGTGGCCGCGCGCGGCGTCGGACGGGAGCGGGAGCGCGTTGGGGCCGAGCTTCGCGAAGCCGACGATGCGGTCGCCATCGAACGCCTGGCGGATGGTGAAGGCGGGATCGTCGATCTGGCCGGGCAGCCCGGTTGCGCCGAACGCCTGATCGAGGAAGGCGGCGAGATCGCTCTGGCGATAGAGCGTGCCGAAGGTCTCGGTGAAACAGCGCCGCGCCATCTGCGCGAGCTGTGGGCCATCCTGTGTCACGGCATCGCGGTACGTGATCATGCAAAGCCCGCCGGGCTCGGCCAGGTCGGCGCGGTGATCGCCATCGCGGCGAACAGGTCGCCCATCTCCCCGTCGTTCACCAGCCGGTTGCGGGCGACGATCACCGGCTCGCCACCCTTTACCGACAGCGTCGCGGCGCGCGCGTCGATGCCGAGCGCGCGCAGGAAGCTGCCCTGCGCGACCGGCCCGTGCACCGCTGCCCCCTCGGCGCGCGCCGCCTCCGCCAGCGTTGCGAAGTCAACATGGGCGGTCAGGTCGGCCTCGCCCGGCGTGTCGAACGGATTGGCCGGCGCATGGTCCTTCACCGCCTGCAGCGTCTCCCCGATCGCGGGGCCGGCGTAGCCGTAGTCGATCACAAGGGCCGCGCCGCCCTGCGCCACCACCCGCCGGGCGAGGGCGCGCATCAACGCGACAGCCGCGGGAGACGTCTCCAGAATGGCGCCGTCGTCCGAGTCGCGCAGATCGGTCGGGATCACGGGATCGAAGACGGTGTTGCCCACAACGGGCACGAACAGCGTGTCCTGGCAGGCGACCAAGCGCTCGCGCCAGCCGTCGGCGGTCTTCACCAACTGGCGGATCGGCAGCGCGTCGAAGAACTCGTTGGCGACCGCGATCAGCGGGCGGTCGTCGGGCAGGCCGACCAAGTCGACGCACCACTCCGCTCGCGCGACGCGGGTGCGCTGCTCGGCGCGCAGCACGGGCGATGTCTCGACGAAGTTGACGCGGGGGTCGAGCCCGGCGCGCGCCATCACGCGGAGGGCGTCGGCGGCGAGCGTGCCGCGCCCCGGGCCCAGCTCGACAAAGTCGAGCGCCGGGCGATCCGCGCGGGCCCAAAGGTCGGCGATCCAGGCGCCGATCAGCTCGCCGAACATCTGGCTGATCTCGGGCGCGGTGGTGAAATCGCCGCGGCTCCCAAGCGGGTCGCGAGTTGCGTAATAGTGCGCGTTCGCCGCGCCCATGAACTGCGACAGCGGAATGGCGCCGCCGAGCGTGATCGCCCGCGCCAGCCGCTCGGGCAGCAGCGGCTCGGCCGCGGTGCTGGTCTCCGTCACGTGGGCCTGCCTCAGGCGATGCTCTGCGTGCCCGCGATCGGCTCGACCCGCTGACGGCGGCGCTTGGCGGTCCACATCAGGTACGCGCCGATCGCGATCATCGGCAGGCAGAGCAGCTGGCCCATGTGGAGGACGTTGGCGAAGAACGTCCCCTCGAACTGCTGGTCGGGCTCACGAAAGAACTCGATGAAGAAGCGTGCGGTGCCGAAGAAGGCGAGCCCGAAGCCGGTCAGGAAGCCGGGCTTGTAGCGGGCATCGGTGCGCCAGAAGAGCCAGGCCATGATGAGAAAGGGGATCAGCCCCTCCCCGATCGCCTCGTAGAGCTGGCTCGGGTGACGCGCTGGATCGGCGCCGAACGCCACCGTGTTCGGGAAGACGATCGCCCAAGGCACGTCGCTCGGCTTGCCCCACAGCTCGCCGTTGGTGAAGTTGGCGAGACGCCCCAGAAACTGCCCGATCGAAGCGACACAGCCGACGTAGTCGAGGACGCGCAGCAGCCGCAGGTCCTCGCGTCGGCACAGATAGGCGATCGCGAGCATCAGCCCGACCAACCCGCCGTGAAAGGACATGCCCCCGTCCCACAGCCGCAGCGCTGCGAGCGGCTGGGTGAGCAGCTTCGGCTGGTAGAAGAGGACATAGCCGATCCGCCCGCCGAGGATGATGCCGAGCGTCGCGTAGAACACCAGGTCGTCGACGTGACGCCGCGCCATCGGGGCACCAGGCTGGTCGATCAGCTTCAGCAGGTACCACCAGCCGCCGACGATGCCGAAGATGTAGGCCAGCGAGTACCATTTGAGCGTGAAGAAGCCGAAGTCGTAGGCGACCGGATCGAGCCCCAGCTCCTCGAACCTGATGTGGCCGGCCGCGGCGGCGATCATGGGCAGCAGCAATGGTGATCCCCGGTCAGTTGCGGCTGCCCCTCTAGCCCGCCCCGCGGCGCGACGATAGAGCGGGCGCGATGCTGCGCCGGTCCCGCACCCCATGCTGATCACCCGTCGCGCGCTGATCGTCGGCGGAGTGGCGGCCGGGCTGGTCGTCGCCTGGCGGCGGTGGCCGGACGCGGGCGTCGTGCAGCTGCCGCTGGCCGACGGCGAGACAGGCTTCGGCGGGTGGATCAAGATCGGCACGGACGGCCACGTGGTGGTCGCGGTGCCGGCCCTCGAGTACGGGCAGGGCGCCTACACCGCGCTGCCGCAGATCGTCGCGGACGAGATGGGGGCCGACTGGCGCACGGTGGGGGTGGAAGCGGCGGTGCCGAACGCGCTCTACGCCAACCCGCTCGCCGCCGCGGCGCTGTGGGGCGAAGCGGATGCGGTCACCCGCGCGATCGCGCCGGGCGCCCCGATGTTGACCGGCGGGGCAAGCTCGGTTCGCCACTTCGAGGAGCCAATGCGGCGCGCGGCAGCGGTCACCCGGGTGTTGCTGTGCAAGGCGGCGGTCAGGCGCTGGGGCGGCGACTGGGCCGCGTGCACCGCCGCCGACGGGCTGGTGACGCTGGGCGGCAACCGCGCCCGCTTCGGCGAGCTCGCCGCCGATGCCGCAGCCGAGACGGCGTCGGGCGACGAGGCCGCGTTCCGGACCGGTGGCGACCGTCGGCTGGCGGGCACGGTCGTGCCGCGGCTGGACGCGCCCGCCAAGGTCGACGGCAGCGTCAACTTCGCCGCCGACGTGCGCCTGCCGGGCATGGTCTTCGCCAGCATCCGCCAGGGCCCCGTCGGCGGCACGCTCGCCGGGGTCGATCGCGCTGCGGCGGAGGCGGTGCCGGGCATGCTGCGCGTCGTCGAGAACCCCGGCTGGGTCGCGGCGATCGGAAGCAACTGGTGGGCGGCGAACCGCGGGCTGGCGGCGCTGTCGCCCCGCTTCGCGCGGCCCGAGCCGGCGCTCGACGATGCCGCGATCGCCCGCGCGCTGATGGCGGCGCTCGGCCAGCCCGGCCAGCCGCTCGCCGCAGTCGGCGACGTTGCGAACATCCTCGCCGCGGGCACGCTGACCCGGGCCGACTATCGCACCGGGCTGTCGCTCCCCGCCGCAATCGAGCCGGTCGCCGCCACCGCGACCTGGGACGCGGGGCGGCTGATCGTCTGGGCGGCAACCCAGGCGCCGGGGCTGGCGCGCGCGGCGGCAGCGCGGATCACCGGACTGGCGGAGGACGATGTCGTACTCCACCCGCTGATGGCCGGCGGATCGTTCGGCGCGAACCTGGAGGTGCGCGCGATCGAGCAGGCGGCGCTGCTCGCCAAGCTGCTGGAGCGCCCGGTGCAGCTCAGCTGGTCGCGCGCCGAGAGCCTGATCCAGACGCCGCCCGCCGCTCCCGCGCTGATCCGCATGACCGCGCGGGCGATCGGCGGCGGCGCGATCCTCGGCTGGCGGGCGCAGCTCGCCGCAGTGCCGATCGGGGCGGCGCTCCGGGCGCGGCAGACCGGACGCCGCGCGCTGCTGGAGGGGGCCGGCGATCGTCCGGCGGGGGAGGGGGCGACCACGCCGTATCGCCTGCCGGCGGTCGCGATCGACCACCACGTCGCGACGTTGCCGATGAAGACCGGGCGGCTGCCCGGCGGCGCCGCGATCGCCAATGTCTTCGCAACCGAGAGCTTCGTCGACGAACTCGCCCGGGCGGGCGGAGCGGAGCCGCTGTCCTACCGGATCGGCATGTTGGGCGGCGCGCCGCGGCTCGCCCGCTGCCTCTCGACGGTCGCCTCGCTTGGTGGCTGGCAGGGCGGTGTCGCGGGCAGCGGACAGGGGATCGCCTGTGCCGCGCTGTGGGGCAGCCACATCGCACTGATGGTGGAGGGTGGGCTCGGCGACGGCGGCGTTCCGCGCGTCGAGCGGATGGTGGCGGCGGTCGACGTCGGCCGCGTGATCAACCCCGACCTGGTGCGCCAGGTGATCGAGGGCGGGCTGATCCAGGGGCTGGCGGGCGCGACCGGCGCGTCGGCGTCGCTGGTGAGCGGGCTGCTCGACGTCCGCGGTTTCCGCGACCTCGCGCTGCCGCGGCTCGCCACCACGCCCGACATCACCGTCGAACTAATCGAGAGCGACGCCGCGCCCGGCGGTGCGAGCGAGCTGGCGCAACCGGTGGTCGCGCCCGCGCTCGCCAATGCCATCGTCGCCGCAACCGGACGGCGGCTGCGGAGTCTACCCTTGTGATGATGCCCCCCGACCACCCGCCGATTCCGCCACGCAAGGTCGGCGTCCTGCTGATCAACCTCGGCACCCCCGACGCGCCGGATACCCGCGCGGTGCGCCGCTACCTGCGCGAGTTCCTGTCCGACCGCCGGGTGGTCGAGATACCTCAGCTCGTCTGGCAGCCGATCCTGCGCGGCGCGGTGCTGACCACCCGGCCGAAGAAGTCGGCCCACGCCTATCGCCAGGTGTGGCGCGAGGACGGCTCTCCGCTCGCCGCGATCACGCGGGCGCAGACGGTCGCGCTCGCCGATGCGTTCGGACCGGGGGTGATCGTCGACTATGCGATGCGCTATGGCCGGCCCGCGATCGCCGACCGGCTCGCCGCGCTGAAACAAGCGGGTTGCGAGCGGATCCTGCTGGCGCCGCTCTACCCGCAATATTGCGCGGCGACGACCGCCACCGCCAATGACAAGGCATTCCTGGCGCTCGCGGGCATGCGCTGGCAGCCGGCGATCCGGACGCTGCCGCCCTACCACGACGACCCGGCCTATATCGCCGCGCTGCGGGCGGCGGTGGAGGCCGGCCTGGCGGCGCTCCCCTTCGCGCCGGAGGTGGTGATCGCGAGCTTCCACGGCATGCCGGCGCGCACGCTGCCGCTAGGCGACCCCTATCACTGCCACTGCCAGAAGACCGCGCGCCTGTTGTCGGAGGCGCTCGGACGGCCGCTCACCGTCACCTTCCAGTCCCGCTTCGGCCCGGCCAAGTGGCTCGGGCCCGCGACCGACACGGTGCTTGCCGAGCTGGCGGCGAGCGGTACGCGCCGCGTCGCGATCCTGGCGCCGGGTTTCTCCGCCGATTGCCTCGAGACGCTGGAGGAGCTCGCGATCCGCGGCCGCGAGACCTTCGAGGCGGCGGGCGGGACCGATTTCGCCTATCTGCCGTGCCTGAACGACAGTACCGGCGGTATCGAAATGTTGCGCAGCATCCTCAGCCGGGAGCTTGCCGGCTGGGTGGACGTTCCGTAGCGTAAACGCACAACACAGGAGAGGCATGGATGGCACGGGTAGCGATCGTCACCGGAGGTACGCGCGGCATCGGCGAGGCGATCAGCCTGGCGCTCCAGGAGGCAGGCATGACCGTCGCCGCCAACTTTGCCGGCAATGAGGAGCGCGCGCGCGCCTTTACCGATCGAACCGGAATTGCCGCGTACCAGTGGGACGTCGCCGATTATGACGCGTGCCAGACGGGGGTGCAGCAGGTCGCCGAGCAGCTCGGCCCGGTCGACGTGCTGGTCAACAACGCCGGCATCACCCGCGATGGCACCATCCTGAAGCTGACGTACCAGGCGTGGAAGGAGGTAATCGACACCAATCTGGGCGGCTGCTTCAACATGGCCAAGGCGGTGTTCCCGGGCATGCGCGATCGCAAGTGGGGGCGGATCGTCAACATCGGATCGATCAACGGCCAGGCGGGCCAATACGGTCAGGTCAACTATGCCGCGGCCAAGAGCGGCATCCACGGCTTCACCAAGGCACTGGCGCAGGAGGGCGCGCGCGCCGGTGTCACCGTCAACGCGATCGCGCCCGGCTACATCGACACCGACATGGTCGCGGCGGTACCGGCCGACGTGCTGGAGAAGATCGTCGCCAAGATCCCGGTTGGGCGCCTCGGCCAGGCCAACGAGATCGCGCGGGGGGTGGCGTTCCTGTGCTCGGAGGACGGCGGGTTCGTGACGGGTTCGACGCTCAGCATCAACGGCGGGCAGCATATGTACTGACGGGCCGAGCGCCGCGTGCCGCGGCGCGGTGTGCCGACGGCGCACGGCCCGGCACGGCCGGCGCGCGCAGCGCGACCGACGACGCGGGCTTCGCCCGCGGCGGGGCCGCCTAGTCCTGCCAAGTTCAACCTTTAACCCGCCGCGGGCAAAGCCCGCGTCGTCGTCGGTCGGGCCTGCGGCCCGCCGGGCGGTTGGCGCGCTGCGTGCGGCTTCGCCGCCGCATCGGCGCGGTCGTGGCCGCGCCTGCGCGCCAACGAACACGGGCCGGCCCTTTTCAGGACCGACCCGTGCCCCCGATACGCCACGCGGGGGATCGCTCCTCCGGTACGCTACCGGGAGGAAACTGGTGAAGGGTGTGGGCTTGTGCGGCGGACAGCGGCAGAGCCGCTGCCGTCGGCCGGGCTAAGCGCCCGCCGCCCGTGCCGATCGCTGACCCGCTGGGTCACCGGCGGCGAGGCGTCGGCCTCGCCGCCTGCGATCGTCAGCGGCAGTAGTTCGGGCGGTCGGAGCGGTCGATCGCCCGGCCGGCCAGCGCACCGGCAGCCGCACCCAGGATCGCGCCGAGCGTCCGGTCGCCGCGGCCGGCGATCTGGTTGCCGAGCAGGCCGCCCGCGACACCGCCGATGATCGTGCCGCCGTCGCCGTCGTTGCACTTCTGGCGCGCGCGGTAGTTGTTGTAGTAGCGACGGTCGCCACCGCGATACACGCGGCGATCGTTGTAGCCGTAGCGGTCACCGCGATCATAGGAGTAGCCGCGGTCGTAGCGCTGCGCCATCGCGGGGGTCGCAGGAACCAGGCTGACGGCACCCATCGCGAACGCGGCACCGGCAAGGGTCAGCTTCTTGAACATGGGGTACACTCCTCGCTTCAAACTTCTCAGGCGGCTGCGAATCAACCGCTTCGACAAGGATGTGATTCGCACATCGGCGCTTCCCGCAGCCTGAATGTGGCTGTCAGCCGGCGTTCAGCGAATTGGGGTGGCGCCGGACAGGCCCGCGACTAAGAGCGGCGGCGTGCGCCTGCTGCTCGTCGTCCTTCTCGTCCTCGTGCTCCTGCCGACCTGGACCGACGAGGAGCACATGCCGCGCTACGCGGGAACGCCGGAGGTCCGGGTGCGGCGGCTCGCGCTGGACGAGCGCGATCCCGCGCGGACCCGGCTCGGCGCGCTCGACTTCCTTGGAAGCCTACAGTTCCGCAGCGGCGACAGGGCGTTCGGCGGCTTCTCCGCGCTGGCGGTGAGCGGCCGTCGCTTCACGCTGCTGAGCGACGGCGGCCTGTTGTTCGGCTTCAGCATGGGACCCGACCTCAACCCCCGCAATCCTTGGTTCGGCGTGCTGCCCCGCGGGCCGGGCCGCGGCTGGTCAAAGCGCGAGCGCGACAGCGAGTCACTGGCGCTCGGTCCAGATGGCCGCCACGCCTGGGTGGGGTTCGAGCGGGACAATGCGGTGTGGCGCTACAGCGGCGACTTCCGCCGCGCCGAGGCGTCGCGCCGGCCGCTGCAGATGCGGCGCTGGGATGCGAACGGCGGGGCGGAGGCGCTGGTGCGGCTGCGCGACGGCAGCTTCCTGGTGTTCGCCGAGAGTGTTCGCGGGGACGGCGGATCGCCCGCACTCCGCTTCGATAGCGACCCGACCGAACCGGACGCGCGGGTGGCGGCGTTCACGCTGGTGCCGCCCGCCGGCTACGAGGCGACCGACGCCGCCGAACTGCCCGACGGCCGGGTGGTGGTGCTCACCCGCCGGCTGCAGCGCTTTCCGCCGCTCTTCACTGCCAAGCTGATGGTGGTCGAGCGCGCCGCGATCCGGGCGGGGGCGCGGGTCGAGGGCCGGGAGATCGCAACGTTCGCGCCGCCCGTACTCCACGACAATCTGGAGGGGCTCGCCATCACTCGCGAGGGGGGCAACACCATCGTCTGGATCGCCAGCGACGACAACACCAGCCGGTGGCAGCGCACCCTGCTGCTCAAGTTTCGCCTGCGTGCCGGCGCCTGAACGAAGCGCCGCGCGGGAACCGGTGTTCCCGCGCGGCACGTCACGGTAGCAATCGAGGCGGGAGCGAGCGGGCTCAGGCCGCCTGCGTGCTCGCGAGCTTCTTGGCGACGTCGCGCTTCAGGCGACGCGCGCGCAGCGACAGGTCGTCGTTGCTGGTCTTCAGCAGCCAGTTGTCCAGCCCGCCGACATGCTCCACCGAGCGCAGGCCGTGCGTCGACACGCGCAGCCGCACGCTGGTGCCGAGCGCGTCGGAGAGGAGCGTCACGTTCTGCAGGTTGGGCAGGAACGTGCGCTTGGTCTTGTTGTTGGCGTGCGACACGTTGTGGCCCACCTGCCGGCCCTTGCCGGTCAGCTCGCAAATGCGCGACATTGCTCTAAATCCTGTCTCTCGGGTCTATCCGGAAAGGTCGCGCCCCTAGCGGAGGCAGGCGACGACGTCAACCGATTCACGTGGCGGCGGATGCAACCTCCGGCACCAGCCGGCGTTGGTTTCACAAGCGAACCGAACTCCCCTCCATCTCGAAAGGATCGTCGATGCGTGCTCTTCTCGTGCTGCTCGGCCTCGCCGCGCTCGTGCTGATCGTCCTGCTCTCGCTCGGCATGATCTCCATCGACGGCGGACGCTTGCCCGAGGTCAGCGTGAAGGGCGGCGCCGCACCCAAGGTCGATGTCGGCACGATCGATGTCGGCACGGTCAACAAGACGGTCCAGGTTCCGGTCGTCGACGTGCAGAAGGCGGACAACGCCGCCGCGCCTAAGTGAGCGCGACCGGAGGCCAGGTCGCAGCCGCGATGCTGGTGCCGCCGCTCGGCGTTTATCTGCGCCGCGGCGGCGGCCGACCGTTCTGGACCGCGGCCGCGCTGACGCTGCTCGCTTGGGTGCCCGGCGTCGTCTTCGCGCTGTGGACCGTGCTACGTCGGGAGGGTGACGCATCGCCGGCTCGCGGCTAAGCCGCGGCCGATGTTCCGCTTCCCCGCCCCGATGCGTGCCGCACTCGTCGCGGCTGAAGCGGCTGCCGCGCAGGGCGAAGTCCCGGTAGGCGCGGTGGTGACGCTGGGCGACCGGATCGTGGGGACCGGCGGCAATGCGCCGCGTGCGCGCCACGATCCGACCGCGCACGCCGAGATCGTCGCGATCCGGGAAGCCGCCGCGGTGCTGGGGCGGGATCGGCTTGAGGGATGCGACCTGTGGGTGACGCTGGAGCCCTGCGCGATGTGCGCCGGCGCGATCAGTCACGCGCGGCTCGCCCGGCTCTACTATGGTGCCGCCGACCCGAAGGGTGGAGCGGTCGAGCATGGCCCGCGCTTCTTCACCCAGCCGACCTGCCACCACCGGCCGGAGGTGTACGGCGGGATCGGTGAGGCGGAAGCGGCGGCGCTGCTGCGCGGGTTCTTTGCAGGGCGGCGGTAACGACCCTGCATCGCCGGGCCATTAAGCTCACCCCTCGCGCGTCACCGGAACGATCTTTATCTCGACGCGGCGATTGGCCGCACGGCCGTCCTCCGTGTCGTTCGACGCGACCGGCTGGGTCTCGCCGAAGCCGCGAGTGCCGAGGCGGGCGGACTGCACGCCGTGGCTCGACAGGTAATCGGCGACCGCGGTCGCCCGACGCTCGGACAGGCCCTGGTTGTAGGCGTCCGACCCGCTCGAATCGGTGTGACCGTAGACGTCGACATAGGTCTGCTCGTACTGCGACAGCACCCGCGCGACCTCGTCCAGCGTCGGGCGGAATTGCGGCTGGATCGATGCCTGATCGAGCGCGAAGGTAATGCCGGACGGCATGTTGAGGACCAGCTCGTCGCCCTGGCGGATCACCTGTACGTCCGTGCCCGCGGTCCGGGCCCGCAGCTCGCGCTCCTGCTGGTCCATATAGGCGCCGATGCCCGCGCCGGCGATCGCGCCGATACCGGCGCCCAGAATCTTCTCCGTCCGGTCGCGTCGCCCGCCTACCAGGTCGCCCAGCAGATAGCCGCCGACCGCGCCGCCCAGGCCGCCGATTGCCGCCTTCGAAATCGTCCGCTCGCCCGTTTCCGGATCGGTGACGCACGCAGATGTCAGCGTCATCGACGCCAGCCCGGCGGCGAGCAGCAGTTTCGATCGAATCATCGGTAACTCCCTTTCGTTTGGACCTAAACCCACCCGTCCGCGCCCTTGTTCCGCCAGCGAACTGAACGCCTGATGACGCGGGCAGTTGTGGAAGCGGTGGCACAGCGGATATGGGCAGGGGACCACCATGCCCCCGCTCCCCCCTTTTCCGTGGATCGATGTCCTCATCATCCTGATGCTGGTCGCGCTGAACGGCGTCTTTGCGATGAGCGAGCTCGCGGTCGTTTCCTCGCGCAAGGCGCGGCTGGAGGCGATGGTGAAGGCGGGGCACCGCGGCGCATCCGCCGCGCTGCGGTTGGGCGAGGATCCGGGCAAGTTCCTGTCAACCGTGCAGATCGGGATTACGCTGATCGGCATCATCAACGGCGCCTATTCGGGCGCGAGCCTCGGCACACCGACCGCCGCGCGGCTGGAGGCGTTTGGCTTGTCGCCGGCAGTGGCGGAAAACGTCGGGTTCGCGATCGTCATCGGGCTCACCACCTACGCCTCGCTGATCGTCGGCGAGCTGGTGCCCAAGCAATTCGCATTGCGGGTGCCGGAGACGATCGCGTCGATTGTCGCGGTGCCGATGATCTGGCTTGCGCGGATCACCGCGCCGCTGGTGTGGCTGCTCGACTCGTCGAGCGCCCTGATCTTCCGCCTGCTTCGGCTCAGCCGCGACTCGGAGAACCAGGTCACGGCGGAAGAGCTGCATCTGATCGTCGCGGAGGCGCGCAACTCAGGGGTGATCGAGGAGCATGAGCGCTCGATCATCTCGGGCGTGGTGCGCCTGGCCGACCGACCAGTGCGCGAGGTCATGACGCCGCGCACCGACATCGAGTGGCTGGACGTAGACCTGAGCGAGGCCGACCTGCGCGCCAAGCTGCTCGAAACGCCGCACACCCGGCTGCCGGTGGCGGAGGGCTCGGTCGACGCGGTAGTCGGCGTAGTCCAGGCGCGCGACATCGTGGAGGCGCTGGTGCGCGGGCAGGCCCTGTCGCTCCGCCAGCTGATGCGGCCGGCGCCGGTGCTCCCCGACCAGCTCGATGCGATGGACGCGCTGGGTGTGCTCCGCCGCGCGGAAGTACCGATGGGCCTGGTTCATGACGAGTACGGCCATTTCGAGGGAGTCGTGACACCGGCCAATCTGCTCGCCGCGATCGCGGGCGATTTCGTGTCGGACGTCGACGACTTCGACAACCCGCCGATTACCGTGCGCGACGACGGATCGCTGCTGGTCGCCGGCAGCATGGCCGCGGATGCGCTGGCCGAGCGGCTCGACCTGGAGCTGCCGGAGGACCGCGACTATGCGACCGTCGCGGGCCTGGCGCTCGCGGTGCTCAAGCACCTGCCGGACGAGGGCGAGTCCTTCGAGGAGCAGGGCTGGCGCTTCGAGATCGTCGACCTGGACGGGCGGAAGATCGACAAGCTGCTCGTCAGCCGCGTGGGATAAATATCCTCCGTTCGTCGTAAGTGGCCGCTGAGCTTGTCCAAGACCCTCTGCCGCCACTCAGCACGAGCGCTTCAGAACCGGCCGCTCACAATTTGCCGAACGCCGCTTCGAAGCCGGCTCGGTCGCCACGGGCGAGATAGGCTGCCTGCTCGATCCAGCGGTCGCGGGCCAGACGCCCACGGAAGTTGCCGAGTTGCGCATCGAGCGCGTCGGCCTGTTCCGGGGTGAGTGCGGCGAGGTCGGCGTAGCGGCTCACGCCGAGCTCCCCCAGCCGCACCGCCAGACGCGGCCCGACGCCCTTCATCACGGTGAGGTCGTCCTGATCGGCGTTCGGCGCGGCCGGCGGCGTCGCGAGATCGGCGGCGACGCTCGCCGGGGAGGCGTCGAAGGGAGCGGCAGCGACCACGGGTGTGTCGTCGCCGGCAAGCGGCGGCGGCGCCGGTGCGACCGGCGCGTTGTCGATAGGCTTCGCACGCTCGACAGACGGCGGCGGGGCAGCGCTGGTCTCGCTGTTCGCCGGATGCTCCGGAGTGAGTGCGGGCTCAACAGCCGAGGCAGCTGGAGCGCCGACAACCGGCCGCGCGTCGGCGTCGGTGAGCGTGCCGGGGGCCACGCCCGTCTCCGCCTGGTTGCGCAGTTCCTGCTCGGCGGCCTTGCGCCGGCGCTTCATCCGCGCGCCCGCGATCATCAGCATGATCACGATCACCGCGCCGATCGCGATAAGGATCAGGGTCGTGGTCGTCACCCCCTCCATCGACGCGATCGCGCCGCCGGTCGGGGCGGGTGTGGCGTTGGTCATGGGGACGCTGCTCCGGTTACGCGAGGTGGGGGAGGATAGCGGGCGGGGTCCTGCGCCGCCACCGCCCCGGTCCGTTAGCGTGCGCTTTTCTCCCGCGCCACCTCGCGCCAGCCGATGTCGCGGCGGGCGAAGCCGGTCGGAAAGTCGATTGCGTCGATGGCGGCATAGGCGGTGCCCTGTGCTTCCGCGACGCTAACGCCGAGCGCGGTGACGGCGAGCACGCGCCCGCCGCTCGCCACCAGCGCATCGCCGCGGGTAGCGGTACCCGCGTGAAAGATCAGAGCCCCGGTCGCCGCGGCCGCCTCGAGCCCGGCGATCGCGCCGCCGCTCGCCGGCGCGCCCGGATAGCCGTCAGCCGCCATCACAACGGTGAGCGCCGTGTCAATTCGCCAGTTCGCCGTGACCTGGTCGAGCGTGCCGCGATCGGTCGCGACCAGTATTTCCAGCAGGTCGCCGTCGAGCCGCGGCATCAGCACCTCACACTCCGGATCGCCGAAGCGCGCGTTGTACTCGATCAGCTTGGGACCCTCCGGCGTCAGCATCAGTCCGGCATAGAGCACGCCCTGGAACGGCGCGCCGATCCGCGCGAGCGCCCGCACCGTCGGCGCGACGATCTCGTCCAGCGCGCGCTGCTCCAGCGCGGGGGTGAGGACGCGCGCGGGGCTGTAGGCGCCCATGCCGCCGGTATTCGGGCCCGTGTCGCCGTCGCCGACGCGCTTGTGGTCCTGCGCGGTGCCGAAGGGCAGCAGGTGGGTGCCGTCGGTCAGCACGAACAGGCTCGCTTCCTCGCCCTCCAGAAACTCCTCGATCACTGCCTCTGCACCGCCCTCGCGGAACAGCGACACGAGCGCGGCGTCGGCTTCGTCGGCGCTGGTTGCGATGGTGACGCCCTTGCCGGCAGCGAGCCCGTCGGCCTTGATCACGACCGGCAGCCCGAACTCGCCCACCACGGCCCGGGCCCCGTCGAGCGCATGGACCCGCTCGTAGCGCGCCGTCGGGATGTTCTCGCGCGCGCACAGGTCCTTGGTGAAGCCCTTCGATCCCTCCAGCTGTGCCGCCGCCTTGCCGGGGCCGAACACGCCGATCCGGCAGGCGCGCAGATTGTCGGCGAGCCCCGCGACCAGCGGCGCCTCCGGCCCGATCACGACGAAGCCGATGTGCTCGCGTCGGCAGAAATCGATCACCGCGCGGTGGTCGCCGACGGCCAAGTCGACCAGCGTCGCGTGCGCCGCGATGCCCGGATTGCCGGGTGCGGCGAACAACCGGGTGAGCCCGGGCGATTGCGCCAGCTTCCAGGCGAGCGCATGTTCCCGTCCTCCCGACCCGAGTAGCAGGACGTTCATGCCCGATCCCTTTTCCGACGACTTCCGACCGGCCCGGCTGGTAGCGGAGGCGGTGCCGGGCAGCAACGCGCCCGAGCTGTCGGTCAGCGAGCTGTCGGGTCAGCTGAAGCGCATGGTGGAGGGCGAGTTCGGTCATGTCCGGCTGCGCGGGGAGATTTCGGGCTGGAAGCGCGCGGCCTCGGGCCACGCCTATCTTTGCCTGAAGGACGACGCGGCGGTTATCGACGGCGTGATCTGGCGCGGCCAGGCGTCGCAGCTCGCCTTCGCGCCGGCCGACGGGGTGGAGGTGGTCGCCACCGGCAAGCTCACCACCTTCCCCGGCCGCTCCAAATACCAGATCGTCATCGAGCGCATGGAGCTGGCGGGCGAGGGCGCGCTGATGGCGCTGCTCGAGAAGCTCAAGGCGCGGCTCGCGGCCGAGGGGCTGTTCGATCCGGTGAGAAAGCAGTCGCTGCCGTTCCTGCCGCGGACGATCGGCGTGGTGACCTCACCGACCGGCGCGGTGATCCGCGACATCCTCCACCGCCTGGCCGATCGCTGTCCGACCCACGTGCTGGTCTGGCCCGTGAAGGTGCAGGGAGAGGGCGCTGCGCAGGAGGTCGCGCGCGCCGTGCGCGGCTTCGACGCGATCGAGGCCGGCGGTCCGGTGCCGCGCCCCGACCTGGTGATCGTCGCGCGCGGCGGCGGCTCGATCGAGGATCTCTGGGCCTTCAACGAGGAGGCGGTGGTGCGCGCGGTTGCCGCCTGCTCTATCCCGATCATCTCCGCGGTCGGGCATGAAACCGACACGTCGCTGTGCGACCATGCCGCCGACCTGCGCGCGCCGACCCCCACCGCGGCGGCCGAGCTCGCGGTTCCGGTCCGGGCCGAGCTGCAGAGCGCGGTCGCCGCGCTGTCGCTCCGCACCGAGCGCTGCGCGCGCCGCTATGCCGAGCGCGCGCGCGAGCGGCTGGCGGCGCTGGTTCGCGTGCTGCCACGTCGCGACGCGATCCTGGGGCCGCAGCGCCAGCGGACCGATGAACTGGTACAGCGGCTCAACCTCGCGCTCGAGCGGCGGGTGGCGGTCGGCCGGCGGGCGCTGGATCGGGCGGGTGGCGCGCTGCGGCCCGCCATGCTCGACCAGCGGCTCGCCACCGCGCGCACCCGGCTCGACGGGCTCGCCCGGCTGCTGGAGGCGGCGCACCCTAACAAGCCGCTGGAGCGCGGCTATGCCCGGATCGAGGCGCGCGCGACCGGGCGCGTCGTGACGGGCGTGGCTGCGGCGCAGGCGGCGGGCGCCGTCACGCTCCACTTCCACGACGGCGCGGTTGACGCGCGCCTTGAGCGCAGCGGCGGCAAGGCGTATCGCGGCCGACCCGAGCAGCCAAGCCTGCTAGACACCCTCTGACAGCCGACGGAACCAGGCCCATGCTCGTCAACAACACCGACCGGCCCGCCCGGCTGCACTACATGGCCAACGGCTTTCGCGTACTGACCCCCGGCGATCACGTCGTCTGCGGCGTGACGGGCGTGCGCATCCCGCTCGACCAGCTGCGCTACTGGGACGTGCTCCGACAGCAGCCCTTCGCAACCGCGCAGGCGGCGAGCGAGGCGATGGCGCCGCGATGAGGCGACGGGCCGCGCGGCTCGCACGCGTCGCCGGCGTACTGCCGCTGGTCCCGCTGCTCGGCGGTTGCGCGGCGATCCCAGCAGGAGAGCAGGAGCGGTCGCCGACCGCGGTCGCCGCGGCCCCTCTGCCCCAGCCGTCGAACGCCGACCAGCCCGCCGCGGTGGTGCTGGACGGGCCGGCGGTTCAAGGCGGCGTAGTGCTCGGCACGGCGCCTGCGGGCACCCGCGCGCTGACGCTGAACGGCGTGGCCGTGCGGGTGGCTGGCGATGGTCGCTTCCTGCTCGGCTTCGATCGTGACGCGGGCGCGTCCGCCGCGCTCGTGGCGACGCTCGCCGACGGGCGAACGGTAACGCGGACGCTCACCGTCGCCTCGCGTGGGTGGCGGATCGAGCGGCTCGACAGCCTGCCCCGGATTAGCCAGCCGTCCGCCGAGTTCGCGCGCCGCCGTCCGGCCGAACTCGCGCAGATCGCCGCCGCCCGGCGGATCGATGGCGACGCTGACGGCTGGCGGCAGCGCTTCGTCTGGCCGGCGACCGGCCACATCTCCGGCCTGTTCGGGGCGCAGCGCATCTACCGCGGCGAGCCTGGCAGCTACCACTCGGGCGTCGACGTCGCCGTGCCGACCGGCACCCCGGTGGTCGCGCCAGCGGACGGCGTCGTCATCCTCGCCGCGGACACGCCCTTCACGCTGGAGGGCAATCTGCTGATGATCGACCACGGTTACGGACTGAACAGCGCGTTCCTGCACCTGTCGCGCATCGATGTGGCGGTCGGCCAGCGGGTCCGCCAGGGCCAGTCGATCGGCGCGGTCGGCGCAACCGGCCGGGCCACCGGACCGCACCTCCACTGGGGCATGAAGTGGAACGAGGCGCGGATCGATCCGCTGCTGGTCGCCGGTGAGATGAGCCGCTGAGTTCGACTGCGGGCTTGCTCGGGATCAATTGCAAGCTATCGAAGCTGTGACATTCCTGTGGCATTTCAGCTACAGTTCGAAAAAACCAGCAATCTCCCTGAAACGATAGCTTTACAGCGTTTTCGCTCGGTTCCATCCCGCTCTTATGACGCCCGCGCGTACAATTGTTGCGCGTCGGGCGCGCGCACTGGCCGCCAACGCCGCGCCTCAGGGAGGCGGTAGGCCGCAGAAAAGGGACCATTCGTGATCAGCAACTTCAACAACATGCGCTCCGGCCTGCGCGCAAGCGCGGCCCTGCAGGCACTGGCGCTGCTCGGCGCTGGCCTGACGGCAGGCGGTCTTGCGGCAGCGCCGGCCGCGGCACAGGATTTCACGACCGGCGCGCTCGTCGGGTCGGTCACGGACGCGTCTGGTGCGCGCGTGACCGAAGGCACTGTTACCGTTCGCTCCAATGCGCAGGGCTTCACCCGCACGGTCAGCATCAACAGCGACGGCTCGTTCCGCGTGCAGACGCTGCCGACGGGCCAGTACACGGTGACGGTAACCGCCGGCGGTAATCCCCCGCTGACCGATCAGGTGTCGATCAATCCGGGCGCGAACAACACCTACACCTTCACCGTGGGCGGGTCCGTGGGCACCGCCACCACGGAAACGGGCGACGATATCGTCGTCACTGGATCAGTCCAGCGCGGCAACGACTTCGGTAGCAACACCGGTGGCCTCAACATCGGTGACGTAAGTCAGTTGCTCAACAACACGCCGATCGCACGTAATCAGACAGCGCTGATCGCCCTGTCGCCGGGCGTCAGTCTTGGCGATACCGCGTTTGGCAACCTGCCCTCAATCGGAGGAGCGACGGTCGCCGAGAATGCTTATTATGTAAACGGCCTGAACGTCACTAACTTCCGGAACTTCGTCGGTGCGAACAACCCGCCGATTGAGTTTTATCGCTCTATCGACGTTAAATCGTTCGGTCTGTCGGCCGAATTTGGCCGGGCGCTCGGCGGCTTCACTACGGTAGTCACCAAATCCGGCTCAAATGATTGGGAGGCGGGCGCGGTCATCGCCTACTCTCCCGATGCGCTACGCGACGACTCGCCCAACACCTATGCCGCCTTCAATCAGAATGATTACTCCGAGGACGTTGAGGCTAACTTTTACCTAAGCGGTCCTATCATCAAGGATCGGCTGTTTTTCTATGCTCTGTACAATCCTAATTACACGCGAACGCAGGACAGCAGCATAACTGGGGGTAACCGGCTGACGACCGTCAACAGTTCTCCGTTTTTCGGTGGAAAGCTTGACTTCATCATCGCTGATGGGCACCGCCTGGAAGGAACATATTTCCGCAACAAGCAGACGTTCCGCACCAACTACGACGCGTTCAACGGGACCACGCAAGCGATCGGCGCGCCCCAGGGAACGTTGATTGAGAAGCAGGGCGGTGACAATTTTGTTGTCACCTACACGGGCCAGTTTACCGATTGGCTGAGCCTGTCAGGTGCTTATGGCGAAAATCATGACGAGCGCGTTCAGCAACCCGCGCCGATCCGAGCGTTTGCTCAAAGCTTTCTTACCGGAACTACCACGACGGCGAGCGGGTTTAACTCGGCGAACAACCGTGACGACGACACCCGCAAGTTTTACCGGGCGGACGCAGACGTGTACGTCAACCTGCTCGGGTCGCACCATTTCCGCGCTGGATACGAGCGTGAGGAACTCACCTCTGTCACCGACACGCGGTACGCGGGTGACTACCGCTACGAGATCGGTGTCGTAGCCGCGACAACCACCGCCCCACGGTTTCCCTTTATCGATCGGTATTTCTACGAAAACATCGGGACCTTCAAAAGCCTGAACGAGAGCTTCTACATTCAGGACAGCTGGTCGCTCCTTGATGATCGCTTGACGCTGCAACTTGGCATTCGCAATGACAAGTTCAGCAACGATGCGCTGGATGGCACCACCTACTTCAAGTCAGGTGATCAGTGGGGACCGCGTCTCGGCGCTTCGTTCGACGTCTTCGGCGACAAGCGGACCAGCATCAGGGGGACGTGGAGCCGCTACTTCCTGCCGGTGGCGACGAACACCAACATCCGCCTTGGCGGTGCCGAACTTTATTACCGGCAGCGCTTCGCCTTTCCGGCCGGTGCGAGTCCAGACGTCCGGGATGCCAACGGTTTGCCCGCGGGTCTCACGATCGGCGCGGACGGCAACATCACTAGTCTCGGCGCTCTCACCGGATCGCGTGTTTGTCCGGCGGGAGGTCCGAACGCCGGCCAGGCCTGCTTCTCGATTACCTCCGACGGCGTGCAGGGACCGACCGACACTCTGGTGTCGTCGTCGCTTGCGCCAAGTTACACGGACGAGTGGTCGGTGGGTGTTCAGCACCGCATCGGCGACTGGGACTTCTCGTTAACCTACCTCAACCGTCGCCTCGGTCGCACTTTGGATGACGTGGCCATCGACGCGGCAGTACTGAAGTATTGCGCTGCCAATGGCATCGCAGGCTGCGATGACGTTTGGAGCGGCTTCCACCAGTATGTGCTCGCCAATCCGGGCGACGACATCACAGTACGACTCGACGGAGACTGCGCGGTAAGCGCACGTCAGTGCGAAGTGGCAACGCTGACGGCGAACGATCTCGGCTTTCCCGCGGCGAGCCGCAACTATGACTCCGTACAATTTCAGTTCAACAAGCCGTTCCGTGATGGATGGCAGGTAGGCGGCTCTTATGTGTGGACCCGTTTGCGCGGCAACTACGAAGGTGCGGTCAAGTCGGATATTGGCCAAGACGATGCGGGTCTGACGCAGGACTTCGACCAGCCGGGTCTACTCGACAACTCTTACGGCCCGCTGGCAAACGGTCGCGAGCACGCGTTCAAGTTGTTCGGGGCGGTCAAGCTGTTTGAGGGCGTGCGATTCGGTGCGAACCTGTTCTTCGAGTCGCCCCGTAAGTTCTCCTGCTACGGTTATCACCCGACCGATGCATTCGCCGCGATCTACGGTGAGGCGAGCTACTACTGCCGTCAGCCGCAGTTCTCCAGCAACGGCGGAGTAACCACCAATCTGCCGCTTTTCGGCGATCCGGACTATTTCGGCCTCAACGGACAGGTGCGCTATCCCGTTCAGCGCGGTAGCGCGTTCCAGAGCAACTGGCGTAAGCAGATTGACGTCAACCTCGGCTATGACATCGCCGCATTGCCAGGCAGCTTTGTCAGCATCGACGTTTTCAACGTCTTCAACTTCAAATCCAAGATCGACTACAATGAATTCGGCGAGAATGCGGACGGCGAGATTAACTCCCGCTTCGGTCAGCCGATCGGTTACCAGGCTCCGCGAGCAGTCCGGTTTACGCTCGGCCTCCGCTTCGGTGGTGGTTCAGCATCACGTGGTGGCGATTCGAACACCAACTGATCAGCTTGATTAGGCCAAGCATGGGGCGGCGCCTTTGGCGTCGCCCCTTTCTTTTGTACGAGCGACGGCATGACCAGTATTCCAGCCGCACTCTCCGGGCTCAAGGCGGCGCTTGCCACTCGCGACCGATCGGGCGTGAACCGCGCCGCCCGCGACCTCATCCGCCTGCGTGCACCGCTCGGCGGGCAATGGCGTGCAATTGCTACCGTTCTGATAGAGAACGGCGAACTTAGCGATGCGCGCCGTGCCATCGACCTCCTCGCCGCCGCCACCGGTCACAGCGCGCTCGGCCGCTTTGCACAGGCCGAGGTGTACGCCCAGACCGGCCGGCTGGCGGATGCGCAATCCATTCTCGCGAGCGTGCCGGCTGACGTGCCCGACCCACTGCGCCACGCCTATCTGTGCGGTACGCTGGCCCTCAACCAGGGTGACCTAGAAAGCGCTCGATCCCATCTCAAGCGGGCCGTCACGGTGGCGCCTACGTCAGGTCGCAGCTGGCTGACGCTCGCGATGATCGGCCCGGTTCCGGAAGAGGATGGCGCTGCGATGCTGGCCCTAGAGGACGTGATGGCATCTGCGCCGCTCGCCGACCGGGGCGCCTTCTTCTACGCCCTGGGCAAGTCCTTGGCTGAGCAAGGGGATGCTGATCGCGCCTTCACCGCTTACGCGACGGGGGCGTCCGCAGAGCGGGTGGCACGAGGCGGTGCGGGTGGGATCGATCGCGACGGCGCGGCGGGAGGACTGGCTTGGACGTCCGCGCAACTCGCCGCGCTGCCATCAACTGGTGCTGCCTCTACGCGCACGATCATCGTGACCGGGCTGCCTCGCTCCGGCACCACGCTGATCGAGCAGATCCTAGCGGCCCACAGCGCCGTTGTGGGCGGAGAAGAGCTGTCGATCCTGCGGCAATCCGTCAGCATGCTTGGTGGCAGCGGACCGGATACGATCGGCGTTGCCAATGCCTCTCGCCTGACGGAGGCGCGGACGCTGTATGATCATCTTCTTGCACAACGCTTCGGAAATGCCGGCCGCGTCGTCGACAAGACGCTGCTTGGCGGCCGGCACATGGGCGTGATTGCTGCCTTGATGCCAGACGCTCCGATCATCTGGGTTCGTCGCGACCCGCTCGATAACGCCTGGTCGATCTTTCACACCTACTTTCAGGCAAACCTGAGCTGGACCTTCGACCTGGCAGAGATCGCCGAGCAGATGCGGTTGGAGGATGCACTACATGCTCACTGGCGCGCGCTGCGGCCGGAGCGTATTCTGACAGTCGACTATGCGGCACTGGTCAGCGATCCTGCAAAGCAGATTCCCCGGATCGTCGAGCACTGCGGGTTAGCACTGGAGCAGCAGCAGCTCCGACCGGAGCGAAGCGGGCGAACCGTCACCACGGCGAGCGTGACGCAGGTCCGGACACCGATCAACACGCGGGCGATCGGCGCAGCACAACCCTTCCGGAAGCACTTGCAGCCGTTCCTCGATGCTTACGGAAGAGGTTGAGCATCGGGCCTTGTCCCGAATGAGCGCAGAGCCGCGCGCTTGAAAGCGTTTGCTTCCGTTAGTTCCGCGTTGGTAAGGGTGACGGCGGAATTGCTGCACAGCAGCATTCCCGGGGTGAAGCTGGAGCATGCGACCGCAATGACCGACAATCCCGTCAAGCTCGTCCGGCCCAAGCGCCACGGCGATGCGCGCGGCTGGTTCACCGAGACGTACAACCGCGACACCTTTGCCGCGCTCGGCATCTCTTGCGTGTTCGTGCAGGATAATCATTCGCTTTCGGGACCGGCGTTCACCTTGCGCGGGCTGCACTTCCAGGCGCCGCCGCGCGCGCAGGACAAGCTGGTCCGCTGCATCCGCGGGCGCATCTTTGACGTTGCGGTCGACGTCCGACGCGGCTCGCCTACTTATGGTCGGTGGGTCGGGGCCGAGCTGTCGGCGGAGAATGGCGACCAGCTGTTCATCCCGGTCGGCTTCGCTCACGGCTTCGTGACGCTGGAGCCCGACTGCGAGGTGACCTACAAATGCTCGGACACTTATGCTCCTGACGCGGATGGCGGGCTTAGCTGGGACGATCCCGACATCGCGGTCGACTGGCCGCTCCCGCCGGGTCGAACGCCGGAGCTGAGCGCAAAGGACGGCAGGCAGCCGTCACTGGTCGGGTTCGACAGCCCCTTCCCCTATGACGGCCGCCCGCTCGGCCCGCTTGCCTGAAGGAATCGCGATGCGCATCCTCGTCACCGGCGGGGCCGGCTTCATCGGCTCGGCGCTGGTCCGTCACCTGATCGCGAACACCAGCCACGAGGTGCTGAACTTCGACAAGCTGACCTATGCGGGGACGCTGTCGACGGTCGAGGAAGTAGCGGAATCGAACCGCTACGGCTTCGTCCAGGGCGATATCTGCGACGCGGCGGCGGTGCGCGCCGCGCTCGCCGAGTTCAGGCCGGACGTCATCACCCATCTGGCGGCGGAGAGCCACGTCGATCGCTCGATCGACGGGCCCGGCGCGTTCGTGCAGACCAATCTGGTCGGCACCTTTGTGATGCTGTCCGAAGCACGCAGCTACTGGCAGGGCCTGGACGAGGGCGCGCGGGACCCGTTCCGCTTTCACCACATCTCGACCGACGAGGTGTACGGTTCGCTGGGTGAGGACGGGCTGTTCACGGAGGAGACGCCGTACGATCCGCGTTCGCCCTATTCTGCGTCGAAGGCCGGGTCCGACCACCTCGTCTCCGCCTGGGGGCACACCTATGGTCTGCCGGTCCTGATCACCAATTGCTCGAACAATTACGGACCGTACCACTTTCCGGAAAAGCTGATCCCGCTGATGATCGCCAAGGCGCTCGATGGCGAGCCGCTGCCGGTCTACGGTGCGGGAGATCAGGTGCGCGACTGGCTGTTCGTGGAGGATCACGTCCGCGCGCTGCAGGCGGTGTTCGAGCGCGGCGCGATCGGCCGCACCTACAATGTCGGCGGCCATAACGAGAAGCAGAACATCCAGGTGGTGCAGACGATCTGCGCCATCCTCGACCGGCTCGCGCCACGCGCCGACGGGCGACCCTACGCCGCGCAGATCACCCACGTCGCCGACCGACCCGGGCACGACAAGCGCTATGCGATTGACGCGACGCGGATCGGCGAGGAGCTCGGCTGGCGCCCGCAGGAGACGTTCGAGAGCGGGATCGAGAAGACCGTGCGCTGGTACCTCGACCACCAGGACTGGTGGCGGCCGCTGGTCGCCGCCAAGGCTTCCGAGCGGCGCGGCATCGCCTGAGCCATGGCGGGCGCGGTCCTCGTTACCGGTGCGGCCGGACAGCTCGGGACCGAGCTCGCCCGCGCGGACTGGCCGGCGGGCTATGAAGTCGTGGCTCTCGACCGTGCCGCACTCGACCTGACCAACCCCGCCGCGATCGCGACAATCGTTGCGTCACGCGACTGGGCCGCGGTCATCAACGGGGCCGCCTACACCGCGGTCGACCGCGCCGAGGGCGACCAGGTCGCCGCGTGGCAGGTCAACGCGCTCGCCCCCGCCGCCTTTGCCGCCGCGTGCAAAGAAGCGGGCGTGCCACTGGTCCAGGTTTCCACCGATTACGTCTTCGACGGCAGCAAGGACGCCGCGTGGACGGTCGACGATCCGGTCGCCCCGCTCGGCGTCTATGGCGCATCGAAGCTCGGTGGCGAGCTCGCGGTGCGGACATCGGGCGCGCGCCACGCGATCGTTCGGACCGCCTGGGTGGTATCCGCGCACGGCAGCAATTTCGTCAAGACGATGCTGCGGGTCGGTGCCGAGCGCGACGTGCTGCGCGTCGTCGACGATCAGCGCGGCAGCCCGACCGGGGCGGCTGACCTGGCCGCGGCGCTGCGCACGATCGCGGTGCGGCTAGCCGAGAACCCGGATGCGCCAACCGGCACCTTTCACTTCGCCAACGCCGGCGCGACCAGCTGGGCGGGCTTCGCAAGCGAGATCTTCCGGCAATCGGGGTTGCGTGGCGGACCGACCGCACGGATCGAACCGATCGCCACGGCCGACTACCCGACCCCGGCGCGCCGCCCGGCCAACTCGCTGCTGGCAACGGACGGCCTGGCGGCGTTCGGCATCACGCCGCGGCCCTGGAGCCAGGCGCTCGGCGACATCCTCGACGAACTGATCGGAGCAGCGACGTGAAGGGCATCATCCTGGCCGGTGGATCGGGCACGCGGCTCCACCCCGCGACGCTGGCGGTCAACAAGCAGTTGCTGCCGGTCTACGACAAGCCGATGATCTACTATCCGCTGTCGGTGCTGATGCTGGCCGGCATCCGCGACGTGCTGATCATCTCGTCACCCGAGTTCCTCGGCAACTACCAGCGACTGTTCGGGTCGGGCGAGGCGATCGGCTTGGCGATCAGCTATGCCGAGCAGCCGCGGCCGGAGGGGCTGGCGCAGGCGTTCACGATTGGCGCGGACTTCATCGGCGACGACCATGTCGCGCTGGTGCTGGGCGACAACATCTTCTTCGGTGCGCACCTGACCGATCTGCTGGCGAGCGCTGTCGCGCGGACCAGCGGCGCCACCGTGTTCAGCTACCAGGTCGAGGATCCGGAACGCTACGGCGTGGTCGAGCTGGCGGGCGACGGTCGCGCGATCAGCCTGGAGGAGAAGCCGGCGGCGCCAAAGTCCAATCACGCCGTCACCGGCCTCTACTTCTACGACAACCGCGTGGTCGAGATGGCGCGCAACCTCCAGCCCTCCGCCCGCGGCGAGCTCGAGATCACCGACATCAACCGGCTGTACATGGACGCGGGTGACCTGTTCGTCGAGCAGATGGGGCGCGGCTACGCCTGGCTCGACACCGGCACCCATGACAGCCTGCTCGAAGCTTCCGAGTTCGTCCGCACCATCCAGCATCGCCAGGGCGTGCAGATCGCCTGTCTGGAGGAAATCGCGCTGTTGCAGGGCTTCATCACGCCGGATCAGGCTCGGGAGGCGGGCGAGCGCTTCCGCAAGACCAGCTACGGCCGCGCGATCCTCGACGCGGTGAAGCGTTCAGGTCACGGCTGACGACTGAGCGGCGCGGACTGGCCGTGCAGCGCTGCGGGTAGCGGAAAGGACCCGCTGCTCAGAAGGCGTTGCGGTGGAGCACGACCTTCAGCGTGTTGGCCAGGATGACGATGTCGCGCCAGATGTCCCAGCGGTGAATATATTCCATGTCCGACTGGAGCCGAGCGACCAGATCGACGCGCTCGAGCGTCGCGCCGCGGTGGCCCCGGACCTGTGCCAGGCCGGTGATGCCGGGCTTCAGCTGGTGGCGTAGCCAATAGGTTTCGTCGACCTGCCAGAACAGCTGGTCGCCCGCGAGCGAGCCGAGCGCATGCGGGCGCGGGCCGACCAGGCTCATGTCGCCGAGCAGGACGTTAAACAGCTGCGGCAGCTCGTCGATGCTGGTCTTGCGGATGATGCGGCCGACCCGGGTGATGCGATCGTCATCGCGCGACGCGGAGCGCGTGCCGGTCGCGTCGCTGCTCTCCGCGCGCATGCTGCGGAACTTAAGCACCTTGACGTGCTCCCCTGGAACGCTGCCAGTTTGAGCTAGAGTCCGCCTTCGTGAGGAGATGGACGTGAAGAAGACCAGGTTCAGCGAGGAGCAGATCATCGCGGTGCTGCGCGAGCAGGAGGGCGGGATCAAGACCGCTGACGTATGCCGCAAGCACGGCATCAGCAGCGCGACGCTGTATGCATGGAAGGCGAAATACGGCGGCATGGACGTGTCGCAGGCGCGCAAGCTAAAGGTGCTCGAGGAGGAGAACGGCCGGCTCAAACGGCTGCTGGCGGACGCCATGCTCGACAATGCCGTGCTGAAGGAAGTCGCGGCAAAAAACTGGTGAGGCCTGCCGCTCAGCGGAAGGCTGTCGAGCATGCTCGGCAGCTGTTCGGCATCAGCGAGCGTCGGGCCTGTACCATCTTCAGCGTGGATCGGACGTCGGTGCGCTACGCGCCCCGGCGTGGTGATGATGGCGACCTGCGGTCGCGGCTGCGCGAGATCGCGGCGGAACGTCGGCGCTTTGGCTACCGGCGGCTGGGGATCATGCTGGCCCGCGAGGGGCTGGTCATGAACCACAAGAAGCTGCTGCGGCTGTACCGCGAGGAAAACCTGCGGGTCAGACGCCGGCGTGGCCGCAAGCGAGCCATGGGCACGCGAGCGCCTATGGCCTTGCCGCAAGGTCCGAACCAGCGCTGGAGCCTCGACTTCGTCAGCGACACGCTGATCAGCGGCCGTCGCATCCGCATCCTGGCGGTGGTCGACGACTTCACGCGCGAGTGCCTGGCGTTGGTAGCCGACACCTCGCTGTCAGGCGCACGTGTCGCTCGCGAGCTGGACGCCGTCATCGCTGTGTGCGGCCTGCCGCTGATGATCGTCAGCGACAACGGCACCGAGCTGACCAGTCTGGCGATCCTGAGTTGGGCGCAGGAGCGCCCTGTCGAATGGCACTACATCGCGCCGGGCAAGCCGCAGCAGAACGGCTACGTCGAGAGCTTCAACGGTCGTCTGCGTGACGAATGCCTCAACGAGACCCTGTTCGTGTCGCTCGGCCATGCCCGCTCGGTGCTGCGGCTCTGGCGCGACGACTACAACCATGTGCGGCCACATAGTGGTGTTGGCGGGCTGACGCCCGCCGATGCTGCCAAGCGGGTTGTGCAACACCGCCCCGAGCGGCACCATACCAACCCCGGACTCCAGTTATGACCGGTAGAGCTTTGGGGAGCACGTCAGAACCTACGAGATTGATGCCGCAAAGTTGTCTCAGCTTGTCCGAACTGAACCGGGTGCGAAAGCTGGTAGGAGTCTCAGTGGATCGCAACTGCTGCTCCACACTAAAGACGCATAAAATGAGATACTTTGAGGCTTAAGCTATGCTCAATTTTATTCGACGCCAATGACAAAGCGACGGAGCTTGCGTGAAAGACTGCTTAATCCGTCCAGCTTTCTTGCGGCCTCAAGGCGCCAATCTGACTTCCCCGTACGATCACGACTAGGTCACCCAACCGCATCTCCTTGAACACGCGAGCAGCAAAGGCTGTTGGGATGCCGATGCATCCGTGCGTGGCAGCGCCGGCGCGTACATTGCTGCCATGGATTGCCACACCGTCTCCGGTCAGCCGAAGCGTGTAGGGCATCGGTGCATCATAAATGCTGGAGACGTGATCGCGAAACTTTGCAAGGATCGGGAAAGACCCTAGTGGGGTCGGCTTGTGATCGGCACCATACAGCACCACGGCGGTGCCGACCTCGTGATTGCCGCGGAAGACCGACATAATTTGGGCGTCCAAGTCGATTCGCACCCACCTACGTCCGGCCGGCACCTTGTCATCGTTCCAGACAAACTCGCCATAGTGCATCGTGCCCCTGACGTTCAGCACGCTGTCGATCAGCCGGCGCTCACCGCTTGGCAGCACCGCGACGGGCCGGGCAGCGCCGGCGAAAAATGTACGTCCCGTATCCGACGGTAGGTAGAGAGCCGCTCGACCATCGGGCCGCGACGCTTCTAATGACTGATCAAGCTTGAACGCGGCGGCGCCGACTCCGATCGCGGCTCCCACGCCCACGGCGATCGACGACGCGACCGCAATCACGGACAACGCCCGTCGCATCAGACCGACCGATGAGCGTCAGTCTTGCGCGCTCGCGCTCGGCGAAGTGCAGCACCGATTGAGCCGAACCCGATGACCATCATCGCCCACGTGGCCGGTTCCGGAATAGGTGGCGTTGGCTGCGGGATCGCCGGTTCTGTATTTGGCGGCGGCATGGGGATGCCCGGGGGCAAGATCGGAAAGCCGGACGGTCCCGGGAAGATCGGCCCGCCCGGGTAGACCGGATTGACCGGCGAGTCCGTGAATGTGCCACCCGGCAGGTCGATCGGAGCCGTCACTGGCAGGAAGGAGCTTCCGGAAAGATCCACATCCTCGACTGGAAAAATGGGGTCTCTCGTGCGGAGCAGCGGCAGCACGCGCTGCTGACGCGGTGTGCGCCGCAAAGCCAAATCCTTGCCTTTGACCTTGATCAAGCCAGCCTCGCTGCGAAAGCCGGGCGACCGGCCGGCGAGAATTTTGCTCAGTGATTCGCCACGCAGCACCTGACCGACGATTTCCCGCCCAGGCCCGACCAAAACTCCCAAAGAAAGGGCACAGGTAACCGCACAAGCTGCCACCCTGTGGCGCACGGTTTTACGCTTGCTGAAAAACCCCCTCCGCACGTCCTGTATCATCCTTCATCATCGATCCGCGGTCCACGAGATCCTTCCCGTATGCCTCACCAGGTGCAAATCTGCTTCCGTGCATACGCGCAAACTACTGCAATGAAAACCAACGGTTTCCGTTGCTCACCAGAACTGAACGACCAAGGCGTACTATTGTTGCACTGGCGCAATGGCCGCCGGCGACCCGTTCCGATCCGAGACGGTAGCGGCGTTGTCGACGCTTAATGGCTGTGAACGTGAGGATACTCAGTAGCTCTTTCTGAAAGAAACTAACGCCTCAAAGCTCGTCCGGGTCGGAAATGTTAAGGGGTCAGAGGTAAAGCGTGCCTGCTCCCAGATCGGGACGTCCCTTCGCGGCTGCGACGGGAGATTTGGACCTGTGCATCGGGTGCGGTCTGCTCTATATGTTGCACTGCAGTGTAGATGACGAGGACGGAGGGGTATGTCCCATACACTGATTGAGTCGGGTGCGCAGCAGTGGTCGATTATCGGGGTTGGAACGCTGGCTAGACGGGACATGAAGCACCCTGAGCGGCCGACCTCCTCCGATCTCGGTCAACGGGCATTCGATCTGATCGCAGCGTCGGTAATCGTGTTGGCGCTGCTTCCGTTTCTCGCGCTGATCGCAGTGACAGTAGCTCTTACCAGCCGCGGCCCCATCGTGTTCAGACAACGGCGGATCGGGCGCGACGGAGTGCCATTCCAATGCTGGAAGTTTCGCACCATGCAGGTCGATGCCGAGGAACGACTCACCGACCTGCTCAGCCGTAACGCAACAGCACGCGCCGAATGGGCTCGAGACCACAAGCTGCGATTCGACCCGCGGATCACGCGCGTTGGTTATCTTCTTCGAAAGACTAGCCTTGATGAGCTGCCGCAGCTGATCAACGTTCTGCAGGGACGAATGAGCCTGGTTGGTCCTCGCCCGATTGTGCTTGCCGAATGCGAACGCTACGGGCGGTACTTCCAAGCCTATTGTTCTGTTCGGCCGGGAATTACCGGCTTGTGGCAGATCAGCGGCCGGAATGACGTGAGCTACCGTCGCCGGGTGGCGTTCGATGTCGTGTACAGCAGGCGTCGATCGGTACTTTTGGACTTCAAAATTTTGGCGCTAACCTTACCAAGTGTAGCCTTGCAGAAGGGCGCTTACTGATCGAGCAGTCGACTCCACATCGACGTGCGGTCCATCTTCGCACAGATCGAGTTTAGCGCCGCATGCTGGAACGACTGCGTAAGAGTAACCTCGCTGGGCGATAGCTTTCTCTCTTATGTTTGCAGGACTTTGGGTACAACGTGGCGTAGTTCGCCACGCGACTGACGTGAAATGATCGCTTGTCAGCAGCGGCGCACTCCAACTACAACAGTTGGCAAATACCGCAGCAGTTGGACAACCAGGCGTTTGGGCTGTCGTCGGGATCGACGACTGCCGTAACTGCAACCCGTGAACCGAGAAATGACAACGACGGATCGCTGATACGTATTCTGTGCGATGCTGATTGGCGCATCTCACCCTAGTGCAGCGTCTCGTCAGACGCAGGAGGCGGTCGGCATGTTTAGCTTCAGAAACAGTCAGGCTAAAGCTTAGAGTCGATCCGGACGGACTTACCTTTGACAGAGGACTAGAAAATCGAAGAAAGCGTAGGGTAAGGACATAGTCGGGTGCCGCTCGGAATTCTCAATCCCTGTAGTAGCTGGCGAGACAGACGTCACAGGAAAGATTCTCTGGTCACGGTTGCCACGTAGAGGCCATCGGCGGCTATCCTACGTCTGCGTTTCCTCGAGCAGCCGCTTTCAACGCGACTTGACCAACAACTTCGTTGCGCGAGGCTGGTCTTGCTTGTTGTTTAGACAAAAAGAGAGCGCCGCCGAGCGAAGCCCGGCGGCGCCAATTCACTAGCTATGATACTTCAGGCGGCCGCGAGGACGCTCTTGCGACGACGGTTGCTGCGCAGCGCACCGCCAACCGCACCGAACCCGAAGATCATCATCGCCCAGCTTGCCGGCTCAGGCACCGCAGCTGCGAGCGAGTCGATCTCGAACGCCGACTGGCTCGACGTAAACGTCGCACTCCTAAGACCGGCAGCGCCGCCGAAGTCGTAGCTGACGCGACCGCCCTCATTGGAGTTCAGCCCGTTCGGGAACGACACGGCCTGACCGACGATCGCGGCACCGGCGTACTCGAAGACGCCACCGAGTGCGTCGGTGAGCACCAGCTTGTTGTACGTGTCGAGCGAGCCGAACACGAAGGAGAAGAACTGCACCGGAGTAGTGAAAACCACGGTGTAGCTCGCACCCGTCCCGGTCACGTTCAGGTAAAGGCCATCGGCATTAGCCGGATCGACCGTAACGCTCGGCGTGGTGCCGGAGAAGGTGCACAAACTCGCGTCAAACGCGTTGCCAGTGTTACATCCCGAACCAGCCGGAGGTGTGACGGTCTCAACCGCCCCGAACGGCCCAAGCAGCGCGCCTGTCGGCGTGTACTGTGCACCGTCTGTGCCACCCGAAAAGGTCTGGAACACAGTCGGAGACTGGACGTAGCCCGGCAGCGCTGCGCTGCCCGGGTTGTAGATGATGGTCGGAGCCGCCACAGCCGGAACCGCGAACGTCGCGGCCGCCGACAGAAGTGCGGTAGTCAATAGCTTGCGCATCGTCTCTACCCCTTTGCCTAGTTGATGTGAGCCACCACGGCTCCTTCGCAGGTGCACTAAAAACACAACGACGCTTCGTTGTAAACCGAAAATTAGGAATCTCGCGTGATCACGCCGCTGCCGGACCCGTAATGGTTCGAAATGGTACAAGTTGCGCTTCTAGACATTTGAGTCGCACGAGAGACGTCCGCCCGATGAGGAAAGAGTTTCTGCGGCGAAGCACCTGCGGCGAAGCACCTGCGGCGACTCGAACTTACCAGCCGTAGATTCGAGCATTACAGCGCCTTGCAAGACATTTTCTAAATATCACTAGAGTTATCGAGGATAAACTCACGCGTCACCGACGATCAAAGAGTCCGATGCCGCCGGAGCGTGAGACGCTTGGAGGCAAGTTCGGTTCCCGATCATCGCGCATCATTCAGGGGGGTTAGCGCTGCGGCAATCAGCGCACCGGTGTTCCCCGCATCTTCGACGAGACGATGAACAGACGGTCGCCGCTGTTCACCCGTTTGCCACGACCACCGCGTTGTGCGAAGCAGCATGAACGTGTCATGGCGCCTCGTGCATGCACCTCGGATCGTGACCAGTCATGATGGTTCGCCGAAGCCTGGTGATGCGGCGTTGCGCTAAGTGGATGACGACGGAATGAACTGGTCAGCGATCCGCAACATAATCGTTGGCTCGGTCCTTCTTATGCTGCTCTGCTTCGTATCAGGGCGACCTCAGGTGTTCTCCGATACCAAAGCCTATTACGCATTGGGGCAGGGGGCGGTCGGGGGCTTGCTCCCCCATCGCCCGTCGGCCGAAATGGACGAAACGATCGTGTCGCTTCGCGGCCGATCGATGACGGCAGCGGAGACACGGGCGGAGACTCGGCTCGCATACACCGTTGCCGCGTCCCGCTCGCCATACTGGAGCGGGCTATTCTACCTTGCGGTCGAACTCGGCACCGCATGGCTCGTTGTCGCACTCCAGGCATTAACGGCGGCCGCGACGGTGTGGGTGGCCGCACGCGCATTCGGTGTCGCCCACGCGTACCTTCCGATCGTTGCGGTGCTGGCGCTTGCCACCAGCCTGCCGGTGACTGTCATGTTCCTGATGCCGGACCTGTTTGCCGGACTGGCGATCGTGGCAGCGGGCGCGCTCGTCGGGCGGCGCGTGGCGATCACGCGCGCGGAGATGGCGATATCATTGAGCGTGATGGCGGCAGGCGCGCTGTTCCACACCTCGCATATGCTCCTGCTCGCCGCGCTGGGCGGCGGAACAGCGGTCATTGCCGGCCTCGTGCGGCGCTATCGTAAGCTGTTTGTCCCCGCGTTGGCCGTTTTCTCGGCGGCCATCGTCGGCGTAGCCGGCGCGATCGCCTTTCCCGTGGCGGTGCAGATCATCCGCGGCGAGCCGGTCTACGCTCCCCCTTTTCTGTCCGCCCGGCTGATTGCCGACGGGCCCGGCCGAGCGCTGTTGCGTCAAACTTGCCAGCGCGGGGATGAATGGGGCTGGTGCGCGTACCGCGACCGTCCGCTCCGGGACGTCAACGTGATCTTGTGGGACTCGGATCCTACCGTCGCGACCTTTCAGGCCGCAGATTACCATCTGCGCGTCCGCATGATCCGCGAGCAGCCACGATTCGTGCTGGCGGTGCTGTCCCGTTACCCGGGGCAAGTGGCCGCAAACACAGTTCGCAACGTCGCCAACCTGTTTCTACAATATGGTACCGACGAGATGTTGGGTGACCCGAGCGATCGATTTCAGGATCCGGAGTTCAGGATCTTCAAAAGCATCGTGCCGGGAACGCAGGACTGCGCCGCCGGCACGGCGAGCTGTGCCTCGCGGCTCGATCTCGTGACGCTCGACCGAGTGATCGGTACGGTATTGTTCACGTCCTGGCTTGCACTGGCTGTGCTGCTGGCGTCGCCGGTCGCTCGAGAGCAGTGGGGCAGGGCGATCACGGTCCTACTCGCCGGCATTGCCCTCAACGCGATAATTTGCGGCGCCATCTCAGGAAACGCCCAGCGCTACCAGGCACGATTGACGTGGCTCGTTCCCTTTTTTGCGCTCGCCATCGGCGCCGACGTGCTCCGTCGGCGGCGCACCGCGGGACGCGATCAAGCCAGCCTTCCCGTCATCTACCCGGCGAACTAAGCTTTAGTGGCTGGTCGGCGACAGGCTGCCGACCGGTCCTCCTGTTGCAGGCCGCCCTTGGTGCAGAAGGGCGCGCGACGTCGTTCGTCGAGACCGAGCGGCCTGTCGTGCGACTCGGCCAACGGATCACCAAGGCACATCTCCGTCCCGAGGCGCATTGGCGCCGGCCGAGAGAAGTGCTTAGGTCACCTGGCAGGTCGTCGGACGTCGCCGCCCAAACTGCGCCACCCGATCAGGAACCTGACATCCGGTGCGATCTGCCGATCGTGGTTCCGCTGACCCGCAGCCGATGTCCGGTCGTCAGAAGAACCGCTCACCGACGCGAATGATCTCACCGGGTTTAACCAGCCGGTTCGACTCCGCTTCCAGGTCGACCGTGTATTCCTTGGTGTCGCCGGGCAGCTGGATGAAGACGCGGTCGCGCTTGGCGCGATAGGTGAAGCCTCCGGCCGAAGCGATCGCCTGTCGCAGCGTCAGGCCGTCGGCGTAGGGAAATTGGCCCGGCCGCGCGACTTCGCCGAGGACGAAGAACGGCCGAAAGGTCACGAACTCGGCCGTGACGCGTGGGTCGTTGACGTAGCCGTCGGCCAACCGAGTGCGAATCATTGATTGCACATCGGCCAGCGTCTTTCCCGCAACATCCAGGTTGCCGATCAGCGGAAACGAGATCTGCCCAGTCGTGGTAACGCCGAATTCGCCGCTCAGCCGATCCTCGCTGAATACGGTGATCCGCAAGCGATCGCCCGGCGCCAGCACATAGCTCGACCGGACGGTCTCGCTTGCGCCGGCGACCGGCGCGGGAGGAGCTGGCGGAGGATCGTTTGCGCAAGCGCTTGCCAGCATCACCAGGAGCAGCCCGAGCCAGAGTTGCGCCAAGCGCTGCACCATCGAAATTCCCCTTGCCTGAACACGCACGTCGCCGCCTCAGCAGTAAGCGCCACCCTTCAGCGAGGCAAGGGACGCTATTGTCCGGTAAGGGCACAGCCAAGACGCGATCCGCATATACTGCAGGGCTCCAGCGCGGGTGCAGCATGACTGTTCGCACCCGCTGCGATATGGTAGCGCGTTCACGCTCTTCGAAGTCAGGACGGTGACGTGAACAGGGCTTATCCGGTTGCTGCCTTCGAGATGGATCGCCTTCCGGCTGTTGCGCTCAAGGTCGAACGGCATTTCCTCTATCTCGCGCCGCGCCTGCCGGGCGTCTGGCTGTCGTTCGGCTTCGCGCTGGCTATGGGGTTGTGCCTGCTGGCGTCGTCGGCGGCGGGCCCAACCGCTTACCTGATCGGTCGCAGCGGTGCAGTCGGGTTCCTGGGCGTGACAGTCGTGCTTGCCCTCCTCTTCCCGCACGGCTTTCTGCACAGCAACTTCCGGAACTGGCTGTTGTGGCTCTTCCCATTCTGGGGTTTGTTCTCAGCCGTCTGGTCAATCAACCCCGAGCAGACGCTGCACAGTTTCAGGCTCTTTATGCCGACGGTCGCAGCTGGGATCGCGATTGGCGGCATGCTGGACCGCCGGGGGGCGAGTGTCGGACTAGCCCTCGCCCTCACGGCTTATATCATCTACTCGATCGGCTCGGGTGGGATGGTCGGCTTCGCGGATACGGGAAGCGGCGGAGATGCGCTGGCGGGGGTTACGGGCGGCAAGAATTACTTCGGTCACCTTGCCGCCAACGCGCTGATGATGACGCCAGTCTTTCTGTTGCTGGCTACCGGACGTTGGCGAGGACCGGGGTTGGCGTTCACCGGCGCGACCATGCTCCTCGCCGGATTTGCCCTGTACAAGTCGCACGCTACCGGGTCGATCTTGGCGGCCGCCATCGCTTTTGTCGTGATGGTTTCGGCCGTTTCCTTCCCCCGTTTGTCGTGGCAGTTCCGCGTCGTGCTGCTCGCCGCCGTTCTAGGTATGCTTGCACTGTTCCTGATCTTCGGTCAGACTTTGCAGGACGAGGTGTTCGCGAAGGTGTTGCGAACCTTCAACAAGGAAACAACGCTGACCGGGCGAACAGTCCTGTGGGCCTATGCCGATCGCATGATCGAGACGCGCTTCTGGCTCGGCTACGGCTCGGGCGCCTTTTGGCACTGGATGAACCCCGACGCCTGGACGCTGTGGCGGATGATGGGCGTGGCTCCGATGAGCGGGTTCAACTTCCACAATACGTTTCGTGAAGCGTTGATTGGCACGGGTGCGATTGGTCTCGCCCTGTTTTTCGCGTCGAACGGTATCCCCTACATCCGTCTTGCCTGGCGGAGTCTGGTGAGCGGGGATCCGCTGCTGGCGGTCGGGCTCGGCTACACAACGTACTTCCTCGTTCGTATGCCGGTAGAGTCGACGGGCGTGGGCCCGCTGTCGGTCGACAGCATCATCCTGTTGATGTTCTTGTCCGTGGCGATGCGCGGGCGTGAAGTCGGCCAGAAGCGTCCGACCGTCGAGGCACGGTCGCGTCGGCCCGCGCGGCCAGCCTTTCGCAACTAGGCAGCGTCAGCGTCAGCCAGCAGGTGCTTGAACTGGTCCGCGGGTGACAGCGTTGCGGGAGGCGCGCTCCCTCGCAGCTTTCCGGCTAGCCCCATGATCGGCATGCGGAGCAGCGGGATTACCGCCGGATTTCGAACGAGTTCTGCCGCCGCTGCGATCGGGCGGCGTTGTTTAAGCGCGGCGATCAGACGCTCCAACGCGGCCACCCGGTCCAGCGCGCGGGCGCGGGCGCGGCAGCGTTTCGCAAGCGCCGGGTACGCCGACATTACGCGGGCGGACAAGGCTCGATCGGCCGCGCGCATCGCCTCCACCGCCGCAAGGCTCAAGCGGTGCGAGATCGATCGTCCGTGCTTGCGATAGAAATAGAGCGGCTCGGGCACCACGAGATAGTCGAGTCCCGCGAGCAGCAGGCGTATAGCGAAATCGGTGTCCTCGGCGATCCGCAGCGTCTCGTCATACAGCACCCGCGCGCTCATCAGCCGGTCGCGGCGGATCAGTGGTTTCAGGAAGCCGGGATCAGGTTCAGGCCCATAAAGGACGGCGCGGTTCAGATAACTGTCGAGATCAAGCCGAATGGGTTCAGTGCGGTCGGCAGGCTTCAGGAATCGCCGCGGCGGTGACGCAACCCCATCGTCGAAGACCAGCTGATCGTCCGCGACAATGGCGGCCCCCGACGCCTCGCCCGCCGCAACCAGGGTGGTGAACCGGCGCGGATGGACCAGATCGTCGCTATCGACGATTGCCACCCAGTGTCCGCGCGCCTGAGCCAGCGCCTGGTTGCGCACTGCGGCCGGGCCGCCGTTCGTGTCACGGGCAATCACGCGAAGTCGGGGGTCGGTCGCGGCAATGGCGCGGGCAAGCGCTAGCCCCTCATCGGAGGAGAGGTCGTCGACGAGCACGACTTCGATGTCGGCCAGATCGCTCGCCAGGACCGATCGCAGGCAGGCCTCTATGAACGGTGCTGCATTGTAGTTGGCGATGATTACCGAAACGATGGGCTCGGCCAGCGCCGCGCTCGCCCCGGTCACGCGCGCACCTCACCGGGTAGAACAGGCCGTCCGGTGCAGATCACGCGTTGCTCGCTGCCGCACAGGCACAGCGCCGACAGTCGCCCGCTCGCGTAGGCACCCGTATCGATGCCGATCCGGTTGACGCGAATCTCGACATTCTTGGTGACCGTGTGGCCGTGAACAATGACGCGTTCGTGGCGGTCGGCAAAGTCAAGGAACTCGTTGCGAATCCACAGCAGGTCGGCCGCTTCCTGCCGGTCAAGCGGCAGGCCAGGCCGGATCCCTGCATGAACGAACGCGTAGTCGCCGCACTGCCATATCAGCGGCAGCCTATCGACCCAGTCGATGAGATCCTTGGGCACCGTCCGGCGTACAAGCGCGAGCATATCTTCGGTTCGGTCGGGATCGATGGCGTCTCGCTCCGCGCCGAAGCTGACCAGCGTGTCTATGCCGCCGTAGGCGAGCCATCCCGTCAACGCCTCGGCATTGCCGCGCCAGGCGTCCACCATGATCTCCTCGTGATTGCCCTTCAGGGCGATGATCCGCGCCTTGTTGCGCTCGTTCCAACGGACGAGTTGGATCACCTGCTGCGAGTCCGGTCCGCGATCGATCAGGTCGCCGAGGAAGACGATGTGCGTGCGCATCGGGAGCAAGGCGCTCTGTTCGTCGGCGATCTTCGTGATCAGATCGGCCAACAGGTCGAAGCGGCCGTGGATGTCGCCAATGGCATAGATGCGGTGGCCGGACGGCACACGCGGCACGCCGCGGTTCAGGAGGCGCCGGATCATGTCCGAACCAATGCATGGACGCCGCGAAGCGTCAACTCGGGACCGTCAATCGCGGACGGGCGACTCGGCCGGTTCGACCGACCGCAGCAGGCTATCTAGATCGCCCCACGCCACTCCAATCATCGCCTCTGAGTCAGGTCGACCGACCAGGCAGTGCAGCCGCACCGCGGTGCCGACGCGGTTCAGCAGTTCGCGCGAAACCGGTCGCCCGACCCGTCGTCCGCACCACAGCGCGACGGCGCGGGCATCCGCCTCATCGAAGCCGTTAGCGAGCGCCGCACTTGGACCGCAGGCGCCGCAGTTCGCACAATGTAGCGCGATCCGCCCCATGCCGTCACCGCGGAGCTCGAGATTGGCGGCCGACCCGCACCACGGGCACGGCGTCACGGGACGTCCCGCGACCTCCGCCGTCGTTGCCATCATGTTCATCGCGCGCCTCCCGCCCGCCTCTCGGGACGTTGTGAGGGGATAACGGTCGGAAGTTGATGCGGCCTTAATCTTATTCGACTATGTCTCGCCGGCGCATGGCGACGCGTACGCGGACGGATTAGCGCCGCTTGTGTGGAATATAGGACCGGATACGATGGCAACTCGTGCGGGTGCGATGGCGCTCGATCAGCGCTGGCTCGGCTTGATCAGAAACGGATGGTTCCTGGCGCTTGCTGCGGCCGCCTTCGCCGGCCCGCCGCTCGCGGCGCTCGCTCGCGTCGTCTGGTCGACGGAACAGGGCGCGCAGGGACCGATCATCCTGATGACTGGCCTGTGGTTGCTCACGATCGAGGCAATCCCGGTGCTACGATCCGGCATTCCGCAGCCTGGTCGCCGCGGTCTGGTCGCCGCGTGGCTCGTCGCCTCCCTTCTGCCATACGCGATCGCCAGCATGCTGGGCGTGGTGTGGCTGCAATGGGCCGCTACCTACAGCGCGCTGGTCGCGGTCGGTTATGCCTACGCCGGCGGGCAGGTGCTCAAACGCCTTTGGTTTCCGCTCTTCTACCTGCTGTTTCTGATCCCGCCGCCCTACAGCGTAATGTTGGCGCTGACCCGCGCGCTGAAGCTGTGGATTTCCTCCGCCGCGGTCGAGATCCTGACGTTGTTCGGCTACAATGTAGCGAGCAGCGGCACGACCCTGTTCATCGATCAATATGAACTCTTGGTAGCCGCCGCGTGCGCCGGGATGAACTCGCTGTTCAGCCTGCTCGCGATCGGGCTGTTCTACATCTACCTGCGCCACCGCAGCGAGTGGCGCTACGCGGTGGTACTCGCGGCGTTGGTGATCCCGATCGCGATCGCGGCCAACCTGTTGCGCGTCATCCTGCTGCTGCTCATTACCAAGTATCTTGGCAATCAGGTGGCACAGGGCATCCTCCACGACGCGGCCGGGCTCAGCATGTTCATGCTGGCGCTCCTGCTGCTGATCGCGATCGACGCCGCGCTCGATCCGCTGCGCCGACGACTCGGTCGCACGGCGTTGACCGCATGACGGACGCTGCGCGCCCGCTGCCCGACGCTGCGCTCGACCGACGGCAATTTGTGCTCGGCGGGACGCTGCTCGCCGCTGCCGCCGCGACGGTGGTGCTGAAGCCGAAGCGGGTCGTCGCGCCGCTTGAACCTGGCTTGCTGAATGCGGCCGTGCCCAAGCGGATCGGTCCGTACAGCTTCCTGACCGCGAGCGGGCTTGTTCTGCCGCCGCAGGACGAGATTACCGAACAGATCTACGACCAGGTGCTGACCCGCGTGTACGCGGCCGACGGGCTGCTGCCGCTGATGCTCCTGATCGCCTATGGCAGTGCACAGGATTATACGCTTCAGGCCCATCTGCCGGAGATTTGCTACCCTTCGTCAGGCTACACGCTGACCGACCTCGACCGAGTTCCTGTCCAGCTTGGGGACACGCTTCAAACCGCCACCTTCCTAGCAGCTGAGCGTGCCGGAACTGTCGAGCAGGTGCTCTACTGGGTTCGGATCGGCGCGCAGTACCCCTCTACCCTCACTGGTGAGCGACTCGCCGTATTCCGCGCAAATGTGGCGCGCACCCTACCGGACGGTATACTCGTGCGCGTGTCGACGATTTCGCCGAGCCGCCGGGAAGCGTTGCCGCAATTGCAGTCGTTCAACCGAGAGTTGATCAGCAGCATCAATCCTTTGGGTCGCAGGCTGTTCTTCGGCCCGACATCGCAATGAATGTCGGCAGAAGCAAAATCAGAGAGGACGGTTCAATGAGAACGGGGGTGCGCTTCGTTGGCGCGGCATTGGCTGCGACGCTGGGCAGCGCGGTGCTGACGGGATGCGACAGGAAGCCAGTGGGTCAGGTGGTCGCGACGGTGAACGGCGAGGAAGTCACCCGCCGCGAGCTCGTCTCCGAAGTTAACGCGATCGGCGGAGGCAATCTGAACGAGGAGCAACTCAAGGCTGCGCAGCCGGCGCTGGTCCAGGGCCTCGTCGATCGCAAGTTGCTGGTCCAGGAAGCCAAGCGATCGAACCTTGACAAAAATCCACAGTTTCTCGCCGAACAGCAACGCGCGAACGATCTGCTGCTCGTCCGCATGCTGGCGCAGTCGTGGATGGGCCGCCAGACCAAACCTGAGGCCGCAGCGGTGCGTGCCTTTATCGCAGACAACCCGCAGATGTTCGGCGAACGCAAGGCGGTGCTGGTCGATGCGATCGTCACTCCAGCGAACAGCATCACCGCGCAACAGCTGGCGCCTCTCAAGAGCAACGACGCGATCGCAGCGTGGCTGACGAGCAACAAGAAGCAGTTCCGGCGCGTTAATCGTCCGGTCGACACCGCAACCCTGCCCAAGCCGTTCGTCCGCCAGCTGCTGTCTCAGGCGGGAAGCGGAGAGCCGGTGGCGCTCAACGACGGCAGCGCGTTCACCATCATGGCCCCGCGCAGCGTGCGCCCGATGCCATTGCCGTCGAACCAGTGGAACAAGGTGGCGGAGCAGGCGATCGCGCAGCAAGTGCAGAACAAGACGATCGCGGACGAGTTGAAGCGGCTGCGCGAGAACGCCGATCTCAACTACCTGCCCGAATTCGCACCGAGTTCGGGCAACGCCGCGGCGCCTGCCAGGGGCGACCCTCCTGCGACGACCTTAGAATCGTAACCGAAGCGACTCGCAGCGGCACGGCTGCGAGCCGCGTGATCGCCGGCGAGCATCAGAGCGGCGCATCGCGCCCCTTCCAATTCAAGCGGGTCGGGTAGGCTCAACGAGGCTACCGCTACCTTGTCGGAGTGAGGCGCTTATAGACGTTGCCAGCGCCTGTTGTATCGCAACTGGACGGCGTCTCTTCGCCATACCGGCTTGCAAGTCTTAAGTGCTTGCTAATAAGTCATATCTGGCGATCCCGTTCCGGCCGTTTAGCAGCACACCAGAAATCCGAGCGTCTGTTGCGCAGTCATTCGGTGGCGCCGCGTACCCGCGTCAGCTCGATGCCGGCGCGATCAGCTCGGCGGAAGCGCGCCGGTCTGATTATGCGCTACGGCGGACGTTGATGCCGTACTAGAAGGCGAGCTCACCGACCACGTTGCCGCCTTCACTGTATCGGCACACCAGCACATCTTCCACTCGCCCACGCGCCAGCGCGCAGCCTACTGCGGTCGAGCGCCGCCACATCAGCTGCGTATAATGACCGACATCGTCGAAATTGCCTGTCTTGCTGGCAAAAGGGATCGCGGCGGGCCGATAGTGCCGCTTCTCGGCCGCCCAGGCCGCCACCATCGCCTCGGGAGCAAAAGCGCCACGGGTTCCCGCCCAGAGGTTCTCGCCCTGCGGGTCGCGATCACGCGGATCAGGGCTGTAGTGGTGAAAGGCGCCAGTGGCGGCCAGCCGGTCGGCCCAGCGTGTGGCTGACGCCGCCAGTGCAGGGTTCCAGTCGAGCGGCGGCAGCCCGGATGCCGTTCGTTCGCGGTTGTGCGCGGCAAGCAGGCGTGCATCCAGATTGACTGTCAGGTCAGTCGCGCCGAGTAGGGCGGGCGCGACCAGGGCAGCAGCTAAGCGCCCTTTCAGGCAGCGCGACGATATCAGACGAGAAAGCGACATGCGGCAAGGTCCGGCAGTTGATGCCGAAATATGCCAGCGGCGCTCTCACCACCGGATTGCGCGTCCTGGTTAAGGCGACCCTAGGCATTTTTTCTGGGAGGCAACTGGATAGCCGCGGCGCCTATCCCTGCCTCAACAGGTGCCATGCCCCGTCAACCCCGGTCGGCAGCCGAAGAGGATGGTTTGAGGGCACGAGCGATGCAGAAGCTATGGCTGCCTGAATGGCGCTCTTGACCGAGCAACGGGCGAGAACCGCTGGCAGTCCGGAACAACAGCGTCGCCCTGCGCCATTCAGGTGGATGGACCCGTCGACGCCCGCTTGCAGCCCGATTGATCTCTTCTTGCGAGAACGTAATGATCCGCTCGGTAGAGTGATCCTGTTGCCCGTCAGGTCGGTCTGGACGGACGCATATCGCTCACCCTCGGAGGATGAGCCGGAACAGCTGCCAGGCGAGAACCCAGCTCGCTCCGGCACCGATAAGAATCACGGCGACACGTGCGGCACCCGGCCAGCGGTCGACATGTGGCTCGATGGCAGCGCTTGTCCAGGCGCCGCTGGTCATCGCCGCATCGATTCGCGCCTGGAGTGCCGCAGCGGGCGAGTCGACGCTCTCGTGGCGGGCGCTGGCTGGCACGAGATGCGGCGCGCCCCGCGCGACATGGTTGTGATCCACCGACCCTGAGGTAAAACGCCATTGAGCTGACATCGACCGTCTCCTGACGCCTCCTGTTCTGGTGAAAAAACGTCAACGGATCGTAAATGCTTCGGTGAGAAGCCTCGGCCTCGCAGGTCCGCGCTTGTCCCGGAGCATGACGCACCGGAACAGGGTTGCACCGCAAGGCAGTTGCGTCCGCGCGGCGTGTTCCCCATGGGCAACTGGTGGGCCGACGGCCGGTCGCAATCGTTGGGGGTGTGATGGAAACCGTCTACGACTGGGTGTCGATCCTGATCTTCGCCGGCCTCGTCACCTTGTTCCTGCAGCGTTCGATCGCGGAAACCGAGGTGGACAGCATCTGGCACTACCTGCCGCCGGCGCTCGGTTGCGCGATTGGCAACCAGCTCGGAAACAATGACTGGCCTGTGCCGGCCGTCACCCTATTCCTCGCGACGCTTGCCTATATCTGGTACGTCCTGAAGCCAGGCCGGGTGCAGAACTCAGGGGACTAACCCGGGCTTCGCCTCTATCCTGATCGACGGAGCGGCATGCGGTCGCTCGCAACGACGCCAGCGAATGTCACTGCTGCGCCAGCCTAGAAGGCGGCGGCATCGGCGGTTCCGAAGGACGCATCGTTGCCCGACGGTCGATCGGTACCTGCTGCGGTGGCAGCGCGGAGGCGGAGCGCGGTTTCAGCCGCAAGGCCGGCTGCTCGACCAGATGCCACGACAGCGCACCCAGGAGCCAACTGACCGGCAGGCTGACTGCTGCCAGCACGATCGGCGTGATGGCACCATTGAGGGACCACACGATAAGCTGCTGAACAAAGAACCCCCACAGATAGGTGCCGTAGGAAACGTCGCCCAATCGGGAGAGCAGCTTCAGGCTGAAGCGGCTGGACAGCCCCACCAGCAGCGTCAGCACACAGAACGGAACCGTCGAGATCAGCAGATTGTACCTGCTTGAGATGAACTGAGAGCAGAGTAGCGCAACGACACACAGCTTTACGGCCATCGCCTTTGCGTGCTGCGTCATCCTGTCCGCACCCGTGAAGGCGAACAACATGCCGATCAGATAGCAGGACATGTAGCTCAGCCCGCCATACAGGCGAAAACTGTATAGTTGCATCTCGCTGATCGGCCGGAGCGCCCAGGGGTGGCGCACGACCACGAACAGGGCGGCGAAAACTGCGACCACCATAGCCGGCATGACCAGCCTGGGTCGCCACAGGACGGCGGGCACCAGAACGAGCGTGGAGGCGTACATGGTCACTTCGATCGGCAGCGTCCACAAGCTCGAGTTGACCGAGTGAGAATAGGGAAGGATCGTGAAGACGCCCGGAAGCTTGTGGACGGTGAACAGGACCATGTTCAGGCCGACGTAGGACCAGGTTTTCGCAGAAGCGTAATAGTCACCCGCCGGAAGCGTCGAGAGCATCGGTCCGGCGACAAGCCCGACAAACACCACGACAACCGCCAGCGCAGGGAAGATCCTGAGCGCGCGCTTGCCCAGAAGCGGGCGAGGTTCCGGTCCGCGCTCCAGCTCTTGGTAATGAGGTAGCCGGAGATCGCGAAGAAGGCGAAGACGCCGAGTGCGTTGACACTGGTGCCGAGCAGAGGCGGATCCGGCTGGCCGAGGATCGGCCACGAGTGACCGACGATCACCGCAGACGCGGCGATCAGTCTGAGCAAATCGAGGCTGTTGGCATGACGCACCGTCGCTCGCAGGCGCATCCGTTATGGGTTCGTAATGGATACACCACCGGCGATCGACTCACAACAGCGCGGGCGCAGACAGCGACGATCGTCCTGATCGTCGCTGTCGGGCTCAGGACTGCCTCAATCAGAGCAGGACGGCGTTGATCGCCGCGGCGTAGGTAGCCGCCAGATGGCTGTACCCCAGTGACGACGGATGGATGCCGTTCGGGTAGAGCGTCGGATCACCGGTCGCGGCCGGATAGGATCCCATCGCCGCGTTGGACGCCAGGTCGCAGGCTGCGGTCGCGCCAGCGCCATTCGCGCGGACCGCGGTGTTGTACGCCTGCCGCTCGGCCTCGATCGCGGGTGACACGTTCGCAGTCTGCGGTAGCAGTGTGCATACGACCACTTTGTGCCCCAGCGACTTCAGATAAGCGACATAGGGTATGGTCGTGTCGGTGTAGAGCGTAGCGCCACCGGAACCGCCCGCGTGAATGTCGTTGATCCCGCCCTGAATGACCGAGACGATCGGCCGCCCGGAACTGGGCAGGTCGACCTGCCCTTCATAGGCGACACTATCCCGATAGCAGTGCGCCAGGAACTTGCGGGCGTTGGCAAACACGTACCAGTCGGTCGCTTCGTCGATCAGCGGCCGGGCGTAATGGCCGATGCCGCGGGTCAGCGTGGTCGCCACGCCCTCCGCGATGCTGTCGCCGATCAGCAGCACGCGCGCGTTCGTGCCCCACGGCGCGATGTCGAAACGGTCGCGCAAGGCACCGTCGACGGCAATGCAGTCTGCATCGGACAGCGTGCCGGCGACCACCACGTCGGCCAGCACCCGCACGTTGGGGTTGAACGTCTCCAGTCCGGTGTTCGCGCCGAGACTGAGCGTCGTCAGCGCTTCCGCCGAGGGTACAGCGGCCGATGCGACCCTCGCGCCATTGAAGAACAGGTCGCACCCGTCCGCCCGTTCGCGTAGCATCAGGACGCATGGGCTTGCCGGCATCTTGTCGAACACCGCGCCACCGGCGGTAAGCTGGACCTTGCCCCCCTCGACCGATCCGTACCCGGGCGAATCGGTGGGTCCGAGCGAGTAGGTGTAGAGCAGGTGCCCGCCGACAGCGCCGAGTAGTTGCGGTATGATCGAGGCGGTCGGTTCCATCACCAGCGCGCGGGTGAAGCCGCGACCTGTCAGGGCAGCCGGTGCCGACATGGCCCGGAACACGCCACCGGCACCATCCGACCGCCGACCATCCACAATCACGGGCAGCGCGATGCCGATTCGGACCAGATCGGACAGGGCGAACTGCTGCGGCGCGGTCAATTGCGTGTAGTTCCGCCCGCTCCCGGTCTGGTCGTAGAGCGTCGCGATGCGGATCGCCTCCGCTTCGCCGCGCGCAGCCTGCACGGCGGCGGGCGACACACGCTCCCCGCCCAGGTCCAGCCCGCCCGCGTTCACCAGCGGTCCCGCATAGCCCGGCATCAACCGCTCGGTCGATGTGACGAGGTGGTAGCTCGCATCCTGCGTGGCGAGGACGGGAAGATAGGTCGGCAAGGGAGGCGGCGGAGCGGACGCGTCCAGATCCCGATCGGATTGATTAAGCGTGGCGAAGCTCAGCGAGAGATCAAGCATCACGCGTGCCCCCGCACCGGTCGACATGGAAGCGCAGAGTGCGGACTGTTATCCGCCAACCAGATGATCGCCATGTCATTTCCCTTCGAAAGCACCTCTTTGTCGCCCAATTTTCCGAGCAGCGCTGGGCCTTTGCCTCCGCCGGCACGCTGTAGGACAGCGAAATGTTTGCACTCCGTTCTTGTATTTGGCGGTTGGTGATTTGCCCGTCCTTTGCGATGAGGAGGCTTCGCGATGGGGACAGCGCAAGACATGAATGGCCGCACGCCCGCCGCTGTTGCGGCCGTACTAGATGCCGGCTGGATGGCTCGCGCGGCGCGTGGCGTGTCAGCGCTCCTCAACGGGGCACTTGGTCACCGACTTTCGAGACATCTGCCCGGCGCGCTGACCGGTCGCCTGCACCGGCTGGCCGCCCGGGTTCCGCCGCGGACCACGGTGCATGGTTCCGGTGCGCCGGGTCGTCAGTACCTGCTGGTCGGACACGACCTCAGTCTCAGCGGGGCGCCGCAGCTCCTCCTCGAAATTGCCCGGCTGCTGGTGGCGGACGGGAGGGCGGTGACGCTGATGACCCCCGAGGACGGACCCTTGCGCACTCCGCTGGTGGAGGCCGGCGCGACGGTCATCGTCGACCCGCTGCTGCTGCGCCGGCCCGAGCGGCTGTTGTCGGTGCTGGCCGGGTCTGTTGACGGGGCGCTGTGCAACTCCGTGGTGACCGCCGCCGCCGTCACCGCGCTGGCGCCGCGTACTCCGGTGATCTGGTATGTTCACGAAGTGTCGGTGCTGCAGGACCGGATGGCGGCAGACCCGGCGCTCGGCGCGGCGTTTGCGCTACCGGCTCGGCTCTGGGCAGGAAGCGAGCTGTCTGCGGCATTGCTGCGGCCGATGCGCGACGATGTCGAAGTCGTGCCATACGGCCTCGATCCGATTGCGGCGGCTCAGCCGATCGCGTCGCCGTCGCAGCGGCTCTTGCGGCTTGCTTCGCTCGCAACGATCGAGCCGCGCAAGGGGCAGGACCTGCTGGTCGCAGCGGTCGCGATGCTGGCCCCGGCGGTTCGTGCGGCGATCCATGTCGATCTCTACGGTCGCATGACCCATCCCGAATTTGGTGCCGATGTGTGCGCCGCGGCGGCGGGCCTGCCGGTCACAATCCCCGGCAGCCTCGATCGCGATGGGTACCGCGCGGCCGTGCTGGCCTGCGATGCGGTGGTGGTGCCGTCGCGTGACGACACGCTGCCGCTTGTTTCGCTGGATGCCTTGGGAGTCGGGCGGGTGCTGATTTGCACGAGCACGACCGGCACCGCGGCATATCTGGAGAACGGAGTCAGCGGCTTCGTCGCGAGCGAGCCGACGGCCGCGGCGATCGCGACGGCGCTGAAGGAGGCGCTCGCCAGGCGCGAGGACTGGCCGGCGATCGCTGCGGCGGGGCGCGCCGTGTTCGCCCGACACTTTTCCAAGGATGTGTTCGCGGCGCGGCTGCGCGACACCATCGCGGCCCTCGCCTCTTGAGCATCGCTGGAGCCCGGTGTCTCGTCCTCGGCGGTGGCGGCTTCCTCGGGATCAATCTGTGCCGGGCGCTGCTCGCCGCCGGTGCGGAGGTCGCCGGCTACGGTCGCCGCCCGCACGACCGCTCGGCGCTTCCCAGCGATCTCAGGTGGTACGACGGCGATTTCGCCGACCATGCTGCCATCGCGCAGGCGGTCGGCGGGCAGGACATTGTCTATCATCTGCTCGGCGGCAGTGTTCCCGCTCAATCCAACGCGGAACCCGCGGCGGACGTGGTCGGGAGCCTGCTGCCGTCGCTGCGGCTAATCGAGGCCTGCCGGGCGGGGGGCACCGGGCGGCTGGTGTTCGCATCGTCGGGCGGCACCGTCTACGGACCGACACTGCCCGGCATCCGCATAACCGAGGACGCACCGACCAACCCGATCACCGCCTATGGCATCAACAAGCTGGCGGTGGAAAAGTACCTCGGACTGTTCCGTCACCTGCACGGCTTCGACGCGGTCGTGCTCCGCGTGGCGAATCCCTATGGTCCCTTTCAACACGCCCGCCGCGCACAAGGGGTGGTCGGAACGGCGCTGGCGCACGCCCTCGCCGGTGAGCCGATCGAGATCTGGGGCGATGGCCTTGTCGTGCGGGATTATCTGCACATCGACGACGTCGCGGCGGCCATGGTTACGGCTGGCACGTACGATGGCGGTCAGTGGTTGTTTAACGTCGGGTCGGGTCAGGGCCGAACGGTTCGGGCGGTCGTGGAGGATGTCTGTGCGCTGCTAGGATTACCGCGCGACCGGATCGTTCACCGCCCCGGTCGTGCGGTCGATGTGCCGTACAACGTGCTCAACCCTGACCTCATCGGTCGGGAGATGGGGTGGGCACCAAGCGTCGACTGGCAGGCCGGGCTGGTTGCCACGGCCCGCTGGCTGCGGGAGCGCTCGGCCGGCCGGCGCACTGGCGCTTGATCTCGGTCAGATTGTAGGCCGCTTGGCGAAGATGTTGAGTTGCAGATCCATGCTCATGTGCACCTGATCGACCGACAGGGGCGTCGGCGAGCACAGTTGCGTGTGGATGTAGTATCGGTATCCGGACGCCTTCAGCGTCTCGAGCAGGATGGAGAGTAGTTGCTCGGAGGTTCGGAAGGAATGATCTTCGACGAACATCTGTTCCACCCGGTCGAGGCCGGTACAGGATCAAAGAACGTCGGTCTCGGCGCCTTCAATGTCAATCTTCAAGAGATCCGCGCCGCTGCCAATCAGCGCGTCAAGTCTCACGTCTCCACGCGAACGTGTCAGGCTGCCGTGTCGTTGTGGTGCAGGCGCCCGCGTCGGCGCCCTCCCGGTGGAACATGATCGGGTCGGTCGATTCCGATACCGCCTTGTTGATCAGCGTGACATCAGCATAGCCAGCAGTCTCGACATTGTGCTTCAGGACCGCGAGTTGGCGGGATCGGCCTCGACGGCTGTGATGCTGGCGTCGGGATAGGTCCGCTTGAAATAGGCGACGCTGACACCTGTGTTCGCACCGCAGTCGATGATCACCGGAGCGGTCGAGCGGGTGACGAACCTGTAGATTTCCTCAAGGAAGATTCCGCGGTAACTGGCAAGAAATTCGGGCGCATCGGTGATCTGTAACGGGTGATTACTCAGCATCACCTCCCCGTCGACATAGCGCGGCACGCCGGCAAGTTGCGGATAGGGTAATGGAGGTGGCGCTCGCCTAATAGTGTAGCCGAAGCGCTGCGCCATCGACTTGGCTGTGTCTCTCAGCTTGAACACCTGGATAGGATCCTGCGCACCGGAGTTGCTGATTAATAACTCTACTGTTGGCATAATGATCAACAGCGGGGATCGCGCGCTACCGAACTTTATTGACCGACTGCCGGACCGAACCTGCGCGGTTTCCCGCGCGTCAGCACCTGCGATTATGTTAGCCACAGCAACACCATCGGCAGGCCGACGCCGCCCGATCACAATCGGTCGAATACGGGCCCGAAACTCTGGTCCCATGACCGCACGATTGTGTCGCTGCTGCGGTTCTGCGCACGCGCCGCATCGTCGATCGCCAGGACCGATCCACGCATCAGGCCATCCAGGATGCCGTCGAGCGTCGTCGGTACGATGATGATGTTGGCCGATCGTCCACTAAGGTCGCTTTTCACGCCGAAGCTGTTGGTCACCACCACGCCCCCGCTCGCAGCGATGTCAAGTGGCGGGTAGGACGGATGCGGCGTGTACATCAGCGACAGCGCAAGGTCGGTTCCGCGTACCAGTGCGGCATAGTCCTGCCAGGGCAACGAATCGTGATAGGCGATCTCACGCCCGGGCAGGTCGACCGGTGGAATGTCTACACCGGCGAAGTGCAGCTCCCATGCATCGGACGGGAATAGCCCGTGCTCCGTTGCTGCAGCGATCGCCTGCAATCCCCGCAGGAACAGGTTTCGCGGATGGCCCGGGCGAGCGTAGAACAGCAGCTTGCGACGCCCAGTGCCCGGCTCCGGTCGGTAGATGTGATCGGGGAACGCCGGCTCGAACGCGACGCCGTTCGCGGCCGGACCGGCTGCGCCGCTCTCCCGGAAGTGCTGAAGCAGGAGACTGGTGTTAACCACGTAGCGCAGCTCCTTCTCCTGTAGCAGCTCGTTGCAGAGCAACTGCTGGTCGCCGCCGGGGTAGAACATGCGTTCGTCTTCCTGGATCAGGTAGACGATCTGCTGCTTGGGTACGTCGTGGAGGGCGGCGTGCGTGGTCCACCATGATGTGGTGAGCACCAGGTCGTCGGGACCTAGCGGAACTGGCGATCCATCCGACGCGGCGGAGAACAGCAGCTCGAGGTCTAGCGGAAACTCGACGTTGTAGACGCTCAGCAGCCCGTGGATGGCCCGTTCTTCCGGGGGCCGGTCCCGCGTCACGATCCTGAGCGCCATGCCCTTGCGCGCGGCGAGTGCGACGGCGAACAGCACGGCTGTGCCGACGCCGCCGAACAGGTGGGAGCCGGCGATCGTATCGGTGATCATCGACAGCGTCGGTCGCGCTGCCTCCTCGCGCCGTACCCGTAGCGGTGCCAGATTCGACAAGGTCCGCCGCAGGATCTCGCCGGGCGTTGCCGGCGCAAGCGGCCCTGGCGGCGGAACGCCGATCGCGCGCTTGATGGCGGAGCGCACCGGCCGCGGCAGTAGTGTCTTGACGCGCGATCCGATCACCTAACTGTCTCCGTCATCGGGCGAGTGTCGCCATTGCTGTTCCGCCGCGCCCGTCTTGTGCCTTCTCGCGATCCTGCCTGCCAATTGGCTTACCAGCAGCTCGATCTCGTCCATCAGCGGGTGCTTCATCTGTTTGAGCAGCAGCAGCCAGGCGACAACACCGACCGCGATCGTCCCGGCGATGGGCAGTAGCGAAGTCCGGCTGTCCCATCCGGTCAGCATCATCAGCACGAAACAAGGTAACGCAGCTACCGCCGTCAGCAGCGTTCCCTCAGCATAGATGCCGATCATTCTGGACTGCTCCACCTGCGCGAGCCGTGGCATGTGGCGACTGTACAGAAGGAGCGAGAAGATCGCGTCCACGATCGACGAAGCCGCGACGGCGACCAGGCTAATCAGGCTGCCGATCACCTGAGTGAGCACGCCGAACAACGATCGCGAGATTTCCAGTCGCGTTTGGACCTTCAGCTCGTCGCGGACCAGGAACAGTTCCCAGTTCATCGCGAACGACAGGGTGATGAAATGCGACACCAGGATCAGTGACAGCGGGATCGCCGCGCCCATCCACCGCTCGCCGTACAGCAGGAGGATGGCGGGCTTCGCCAGCACCGCCAATCCGATCACAAGTGGCCCGATCAGCGCGATGATCATCCGGAGCCCGCGCAGGAATACGTCGGCCACGCGGTCACCCTCGCGCTGCGCCTCCGACAGCTTGGCGAAGACCACTCTGGTCATCGGCGCATAGATGTTGCCGAAGATCAGGTTGTTGAGGTTGAGCGCGCGCGAGTAGAGCCCCAGCGCCGCCAGCCCGAGGAAATGCGCGACGACAATGTCCATGACGCGCGCCGACGCTTGTGAGATGCCACCGATCGACATGATCCTGAGGCCGAAGGCGGTAATCTTGCGCCACTCGAACAGGGACAAACGCATGCTCCAGTGCTCGCGCGCGATCAGGATGGTACCTAGCGTCCCGAACAGCGCGCCGGTCACGGCCCCATAGGCGGGACTCATCGAGCTCTCTCCGCGCAGGGCGGCGATGATCGTCACCCCGGTCGTGATCATCATGGCGAGGACGCCGATGATCGATGTGCCGCGGAACAGCATCGCCCGCTGGAGCATGACGCTCGACCGGAAGCTCAATGCGCCGAGGATCGGGTTGATCGCGAGCAGCTGCAGCACCGAGGCGACGGTGGGTTCGCTCAGCAGGAACGCACCGAACCGACCCAGCAAAAAGATGGCGATCGCCAGCGCGATGCTGAGGACGAGATTGATCGTGAACGCCGCATCCAACTTACGCGACGTGAGCTCGATCTCGCGAATGACGTAGGAGCCGACACCGAACGCGGCGAACAATTGAATGATGCCGATCGTCGCCATGGCGACCGCATAGACGCCCATTTCGCGGGGCGAGAGCAGACGGGCGATGACGATCGATCCGGCGAACGTCACCAGCATCGTCGCGCCGTTGCCGGAGAACGACCAGAAGAGCGCCTTACGAACCATCAGCTGCGTCGATTCCGTACCCTAGACGGCGGCGCTACCGCCGTGCCACTCGACACATCGCCGAAGCCCGGGTGCTGTGCTACACCCAAAATGCCGCAACTGCTAACACCCGCACACGTGAACAAATAGCGACAATGGTGGGCCGCGCGCCGCGTCGAACTTACAGGGTAACGGTGACTCCGGCCGAGGCGATCACTGCATTAAACTTCGGGAAGAAATCGGAGCTGCGCGCCGAGTAGCCTACGCTCGCGTTGAAGCGAAAGCGACGGCTGAGGTAGTAGAGCGCCGACGCACTGCCGCCATATTCGTCCGCGCCAGGGATCGCGCCCTGCGGCTCGACGTGCGAGTAGCGTGCGTTGCCGATCAGGATCAGGTCGGGGCGCAACTCGTGCTCGACGGTGACCGCTCCCGTGCCCCGGACGTTTCCTGAGGTGATCGTCGAGCCACCCGGCTCAACGGTGCGGTCGGCGGTAAGGCGAACGGACGTCAGCGCCGTGGGACTGTAGAGCAGGTCGGCCGAGAAGCTCAGGCCGGAGCTGTCGAGGAAACGAGGATCTGCGTTGTCCTGGCGGTAGAAGCCCGCGGTGACGCTTCCGGAAAGCAGTTCGCTGAATGTTAGCCCGACGCCACCCTCGACACGGTAGAAGTTGGAGTCACGATCGAACCCGTTGAAGGGATTGATATCGTAGCGGATGCCCCCCCCGCCCACGCGCGCCAGCAGCCGAGTATTTGCGCCGAGTCGATACCGCCCCTCGACCTGGCCATTGTAGTTGGTGTTATCGCGGAATTCCTGCGACAGCGGGAGACCGCTGAAGGTAGTGCCGTTGTCAAAGGTCTGCTTGTTCAACCCGCCGGAGACGGAAACGCCGAATCGCGCGAAGTCCTGGCTGACCTGGCCCGACGCGCTGAGGTTTAAGTAAGTGATCGGTGACCGGCTGGCGAGATTGCTGTTGATGTCGGTACGCGGCTCGGCGATGCGCGCGGCATTAGCGGTCAGGCTCGCAAAACCGCTTCGGCCGATGTCGTACCGGCCGGTCACATTCCCGCCATACTGGGAGAAGTCCTCGCGCGGGTAATTCGCGTGAACCGTGCGCGCGTAATACACATCCGCCTGAAGGCTGTGGCGCGACCAGACCGACGCGAGCCGGGCCGACGGGCGCACGTCGAGAAACACGTCCGAGATCGCATCATTATTATCCTGCGCGCGCAGGTTGGACGTGTAATAGCCGGTGAGATCGAGACGCGGGTACAGGAAGAAACTGCCGATCCGCCCACCGATGGGGTCATAATCGGGTCGCGCGCGCTGCGCAATGCTGACGTTGGTCGGCAGCGCTGCCGACGAGACGGCGTCCTGCGCCTCGGCGGCGTGCGGCGCCACCATCCCAATTCCAGCGAGCAAGAGCCCCTTAAGCATCAGCAATCCTCTCTTCCCGCCGGATTAATCACAATGCGGGCAAAGGTAAATCAAAGCTCGTGCGCCCGCTGGTCGTACGACCCCATCGTTGAGAGGCGCACCGCCAAGTGCGGGCCTGGGTACGGCTAGCCGGCGAGACCTCGACTCGCTTGGCCCTGACTGCCCGCGCGCTGACCATCGCTGTTCGGCACGCGTCCGCCAGGCGGCTCGCCGAACCGCGCGCGGCCCGAACCGATCAGTTCTGGTAATAGCCCTTAAACTTCTTGTGGTAGCTGTAGACGTCCTGGTAGCCGGTGCTGGCGTAGCGCCGGATATCGACAAGATTAAGCGCTACGCCGCGCAGCTTGGCGTGGGCGCCGAGCAGCATCTCGACCGCTGCATCGGCTGCCTTCATCGAGGTCGAACGCCACCGTGCCAGCATCACCACTGAGTCGGCGGCGGCGGCGATCGTCCGGGTTTCCGCGATTGCCAGCACCGGTGCAGTGTCGAGCACGACCACCTCGAAGTGCTGGTGCAGCTCGGCGAGCACGTCCTCGATCGGCCGGTCGGCGAACAGGTCACGCGAGAAGCTCGGCGCAACCGTCGAGCCTAGGATGTAGAGGTCGCTGTACGGATCCTTGAACAGTGCCTCTTGGAGCGGCTTGGTGCCGGCAAGAAAATCAAGCAGTCCCGACCAGTTATCCGGCATGAATTCCTGGCTGGTCGAGCGACGGCGGATGTCGCAATCGACCAGCACGGTCCGCGACCCAGCACCGACGAAGGTCCGGGCAAGGCAGATCGACGTGGTCGATTTGCCCTCGCGCGGCAGTGCCGAGGTTATCGCAACGGTGCGCGGGACGACGCGACCCTTGAGCAACGTGGCGGTCCTGAGTGACCGAAACGCCTCGGCAAAGGCGGAGGCGGGATGTTCGAGCAGATAGTCGGCCGGCGCCTCCGCGACGCGCGACTTATCGAGAGTCGACTCGAGCTGCGGGATTGCACCGATGTAGCGAACCCGCAGCTTGTGCTCGACATCCTGCTTGGTGCTGACCTTGCCGTCAAGATACTCGGCGACGGCGATTGCGCCGAGCCCGGCTATGGGCGCGAAAACCAGGGCGAAGGCAATCGCGAGCGGGACGTTGGGAGTGAACGGCAGCAGCGGCACGCGCGACAATGAATCGATCCGGGCATCGGCGCGCTCCAGCCCTTCCTGCGACATCGTCTCCTTGGAGCGATTGAGGAACGACTGGTAGATCGACCGGACGGCATCGGCCTTGCGCTCCAATTCAAGCAGACCGACGGCGGCGGCGTTGTTCGAGGCCAGCGACCCCTTGGCCGCCGACTGGCTGCCTGAAAGCGACGCCAGGCGCGACGCCGCGGCCTGCTGCTCGGCGGAGAGGCTGGAGATGATGCGATCGATCTCGCGCTGAAGCTGGGCACGTACGTCGACAAGCTCCTGACGCGCGCGCTGTACGTCCGGGTGGCGATCGCCGTAGCGGGTGGTGAGGTCAGCGAGGCGCTGGGTAGTATCAGCCTCGCGCTGGCGCAGTCCGGAGACGGTGCCCGACCCGAGTGCGGCGCCGACATCGGCACCGCCGCCGCCGCGCGACAGCTGGGTGCGTGCCGCAGACAGCCGCGCATTGGCGCTGGCGAGCTCGGCACGCGCCCCGGCGATCTGCCCGCCGAGGTTCGATACTTCCTGCTCGGCCAGGGTTGATCCCTGGCTGCTCATCAAATTGTTGGCGATCTTGTACTGCTGCACCGCGCGGTCGGCGGCGAGCACCTTGCCCTCCATATCTTTCAGCCGCTTCTGCAGCTCGCTGCTGACCGAGGACACTTCGCTGTTCTTCGCCTCGGCCTGCTGCGCAATGTACTGTCGCGCATATTCGTTGGCGATCTGCGCGGCGAGGAAGCGATTGCTCGACTCGGCGGTGATGCCGATCAGGTACGAAAGGCCGATGCGGTTGATGCGAACCTTCGACTGCACCGCGCGCGCCAGCGGGTGCATGCCCGGACCGCCGCCGCGGTCCTGCTCGGCGATCATCGCGCCCGCGCCGCCGCCGAACTCCGGATAGCGCTGCAGGTTGAGCGCGTCGGCGACTCGCCCAGCCAGCCCGGCCGAGCTGAGGATCTGCACTTCCGTCTCGATGGCGGCGGCGTCGCCGGAGATCGGCGCGTTGACCGCCCGCACGTTGTCGACGACGTTCGCCTGCTGCGGCTCGATCAGCACCGTCGCGGCCGCAGCGTAGATCGGTGTTTTCTGCAGCGTCCACGCCGCAATTCCCGCCGTGACCAGCGCCGCAACCGCGAGGAACAGCCACAACCGCCGCCGGAACACCGCCCACAGCAACGAGGCATCGGGCAGAAGCGGTGTCTTCGCCTTTGCCTGCACCGGCGGCTGGTCGTCGTCGGCCAGCGTGTCTGTGGTCATCACGTTCATCTGCAACTCCGGCGCCGGTCATGCTGCGCTGCACTAAAGTGCAGCCGAGCCATACGCCCTTAATCGTCGCCATACCATCGTCATTCGCGGTTAACGGCCGTTGCACGGGGGCAACGATGTTGGCAGAGGGCGCGAATGGCGATGATCGGTTATCTGGTGCATGACACGACCGATGCTGCCGTGGCGCGCCGCGTGCGCATGTTTCGTGCGGCCGGCGCGGCGGTCCGGCTGGGCGGGTTCCGCCGCCGCGCTCCGCCCGACACGGTGGCGGGCGTGACGGCCGTTGACCTGGGCGAGACCAGGGATGCGCGGCTGCTCGCCCGACTGGCGGTGGTGCTGCGCCACGTCGCCGCCCCCGCGCGCGTCGGCGAGATCGTGGCGGGTGCGGACGTGATTGTTGCCCGGAACCTGGAGATGCTGGCCATCGCCGTTCGGGTCGCGCGTCCGCGACAACGGATTGTCTATGAATGTCTCGACATTCACCGGCTGCTGCTCTCGGACGGTGCGGCAGCGCGCGCGCTCCAGGCGATTGAGCGACGGCTGCTCGCGCGGGTCGACATGGTGCTGACCAGCACCCCCGCGTTCCGTGACCGCTACTTTCGTGCGCGTCGCGGCTTCACCCGGCCGATCTGGCTGGAGGAGAACAGGCTGCTCCAGATCGACACGCCCGCCCCGACGCCAGCTTGTCCGGCGACGCCAGCCGGACGACCTTGGCGGATCGGCTGGTTCGGGATGCTGCGCTGCCGCCGATCACTTGCGATACTGGCGGCGATCGCGCGCGCGCACCCCGACCTGGTCGAGGTCACGATCGCCGGCATACCCGCCTACACCGAGTTCGACGACTTCGATCGCGACGTCGCCGCGACCCCCGGCCTGCGGTTTGTCGGGCGGTACGGGGCGGGGGACTTGCCTGCCCTGTACGGATCGGTCGATTTCGCCTGGGCGATCGACTTCTTCGAGGAAGGGCAGAACTCCGCCTGGCTGCTGCCCAATCGCCTCTACGAGAGCCTGGCCTTTTCGGCGGTGCCGATCGCGCTCGCCGGGTTGGATACTGGACGCTGGTGTGCCGACCACGGCGTCGGCATGCTGCTCGACGATCTCGATACGGATCTCGCGCCTACGCTTGCGACGCTCACGAGTACGAAGCTTGCCAGGCTGCGCGACGCTGTCACCGCGCTGCCGCGGCGCCTGGTGGTCGCCGACGCGGCGGACTGCCGAGCGCTGACAAACGCGGTGCTCGGCACCGGAACGAGCACGTGACCCGCGACTTCGCCGACGTTCTGGTGGTGATCCCGTGCCTCAACGAGGAAGCGCATCTGCCCGGCCTCTTAGAGGTGCTGCTGCGCGACACGCCCGGCGCAACCATCGCGGTCGCCGATGGTGGCAGTAGCGATGCCAGCCGCGCGATCGTTTCGGCCGCAGCCGAGCGTCACCCGGCGGTCCGGCTGGTCGACAATCCGGATCGGCTGCAGAGCGCCGGGGTCAATCGCGCCGCGGCCCGGCTGGGCGAGAACAAGCGCTGGTTGGTGCGCGTCGATGCGCACTGCCATTACCCCCGCAACTATGTCGCGGGGTTGATCACCGCGGCGGAGCGGACCGGCGCCAATTCGGTGGTGGTGCCGATGCGGTCAATTGGGGGCGGCTGTTTCCAGCGCGCGGCGGCGACGGCGCAGAACTCGCGACTCGGCACCGGCGGATCGCCGCACCGCCACGTAGGAGTCGGTGCTTTCGTAGATCACGGCCACCATGCCCTGTTCGAAATGGAGCGGTTCCAAGCGCTCGGCGGCTATGACGAGCGTTTTCCGACCAACGAGGATGCCGAATTCGATCACCGTCAGACGATGTCGGGCGCGCGCATCTGGCTGGAGCCCAGGCTGGCGCTCGATTATTTGCCGCGCGCCACACCGCCCGCGCTGTTTCGCCAGTATCTGCGTTATGGTCAGGGGCGCGCCCTAACGATCAGGCGGCATCGCATGCGTCCAAAGCTTCGCCAGCTGCTCCCGCTCGCGCCACCGCTCGCGCTCGTGCTCGCGTGCGCGGCACCGTGGCTGCCGATCGCCGCCCTGCCCGCCGTCGCGTGGACGTTGGCGTCACTCGGCTATGGGCTAGTCCTTGGCCTCGCAGCGCGAGACGGGTGCATGGGGGCAAGCGGCGTCGCGGCGATGATCATGCATGTGGCCTGGGGAGTCGGGTTCCTAAGCCGCTACCCGTTGAAAAGGCTAACAAAACGGTAACCAATCAATCTCACAAAGTTCGTCAATGACGCGTGCGCGTCCACCTTTCGTTAGCTCCCGCAGCATAAAAGTCGATGACGTGGAATTAAGCAGGATCCCCGCGTCATGGTCGATATCTTCGTTGATAAGCAAACTGGTACCTTCGTCGGAACGGACGCAGACGAGTCGTTCCTTGCTCCCGGGATCAACCCGATCCGCTCGACAGAGGTAAATCTCGCCGGCGGAAAGGGTAACGATTTCTATTTCGTCGGCGCGGGCGTGAAGGTCATCGAACTGGCCGATGGCGGCTGGGACACCGTGCGCACCGTCTCTAGTTTCAAGCTGCCCGACAATGTCGAAGCTCTCGAGCTCTGGATGGGCGCGGCAGGCTTCGGCAACGACCTCGACAATGTAATCACCGGATATGGCAGCAACCTGATCGATGGCGGTTGGGGCAATGACCTGCTGCGCGGCGGCGGCGGCTCGTCCGTATTCCAGTTCACCCAGGCGTCGGGCCACGACACGATTGCTGATTGGAGTGCGGGCAACAAGGTCCGCTTCACCAGCTACGACGCCTTTCAGAGCCTCGCTGAGGTAAAGGCTGCGATGACGCAGGACGGCAGCAACGTCGTTCTGAAGCTCGACTCGAACAACAGTGTCACGTTCCTTAACACGACGATCTCGAACTTCTACGAGGGCAACTTTCAGTACCGGTTCGACCCGACGTCGCTCAAATTGTCGTTCAGCGACGATTTCAACAGCTTCAGCGCGCGAGCGAGCCGCACCGACGGCACGGCGATCTGGTCGACCGAGCTTGGCGACTCGCGGGGTTATGATTCAGTCATGTCCCGGACGCTCGTCGGTAACAACGAGCAGCAGATCTACGTGGACGTCAACATGAAGGACGCCCACGGCAATGCCGTCACGATCAATCCCTTCAGCGTCGAAGACGGAGTTCTGTCGATCACGGCGCAGCGCACACCGCAGGAGCTGGAGAGCGCTTTTCACGGCTTCGACTTCACGTCCGGCTATATCTCGACCCGCGACACCTTCTCGCAGACCTACGGGTACTTCGAAGCCCGACTGCAGCTGCCGGCAGAGGCCGGTACCTGGCCCGCTTTCTGGCTGTTCCGGGAGGATGGCGTGTGGCCGCCCGAGCTCGACATCATGGAGGCGTGGAACGACACCACGGCGGTGCAGACGCTGCACTCGGCGGATCAGGGCGCGCATCGAATGGCGTCGGCCCGGAGCTGGGTGCCCGATGGCGACACCAGCTTCCACGACTATGGCCTGCTGTGGACTGCGGAGAAGCTGACTTGGTACCTCGACGGCGTGGAGGTTTTCTCCCAGTCGACGCCGGCGGACATGCACTCGCCGATGTACATGATCCTCAACCTCGCGATCACGACCTCGGCGACCAATCCTGAGTTCCACGAGCAGCTGAAGGTCGACCATGTGCGCGCTTATGCGCTTGGCGATCTTCCCAAGGGGCTGGGAGTCGTGCACCCTGCCGAAACGGCGCTCGAAAGCACTGCCGGCAGAGGCGTTGGAGCCGATCCGTACCTCGGCCCCGTCGAGGGCATGTTCAACGGCTTGAACCTCACCTACTACGCCGCAGAGAACCCTGATCTGGTCGCGGCCGGGGTCGATCTCGCCAAACACTATCGCTACTTCGGGCTGAGCGAAGGTCGTCTGCCCTACGAAGGTGCCGGCGCACCTTATGGAGGACCCTCAGCCGACCGGCTCGATGGGTTCAACGAAGTCTATTACCTCAGCACCAACCCCGATCTCGCGCAGACCGGGCTTGATGCATTCTATCACTATGTAAAGTACGGCAAGGCGGAGGGACGTTTGCCGTTCGATCCGGCGTACGAGCTGAGCAGCCCGGCGTGGGGCGCGACAGAGGGTATGCCCGACGGGCTCAACCTCGCGTTTTACGCTTCGCACAATCCTGACGTGGTGCTGTCGAACACCGATCTGGTTCAGCATTATCTGAACTACGGCAAGCGCGAGGGCCGACTGCCGTTTGATCCGGCATCGGCGCCTATTGCGGCCGAATCAGTGGCCGCGCCGTCAACGCCGGCCCCGACGCCGCCGGTCACGCCACCCCCGACGGTGGAACCGCCCTCCGCTGAGCCGGCGCCCGTGAAACCGTCAGCGCCCGTGACCACACCGGCGCCCACTCCACCGATCGCGCCTACGCCAGCCGCGCCGTCCAAACCCGATGTCGCTCCGGCCCCGCAGCCGGGTGCGGTCAACCCCATCGACTTGGGCGCACGGGCCGACATGCCGGATGGTTTCAATGCGGACTATTACGCGAAGACGTACCCCGACGTTGTTGCCGCCGGCCTTGATCTCCTGGGTCACTGGATCCGCCACGGCAAGGCAGAAGGGCGGCTGCCGTACGAAGGGGCAGAACCTATGCACCTCGACATGGGCGCAAAGGCGGGAATGCCCGGCGGGTTCAATGCCGACTACTACGCCGCGCAGAATCCGCATGTGGTGGCCGCGGGTGTCGACCTGCTCGCGCACTGGATCCGCTACGGCTTCTCCGAAGGGCGGCTGCCGTATGCGGGCGCCGTTCTAGACGACGTCTACATGGGCGCGGAGCTGGGTACGCCAGGGGGCTTCAACGCCATTTATTATGCCTCGCGCAACCCGGACGTCGTCGCCTCGGGCATGGACCTGTTGTTCCACTGGCAGACGTTCGGCAAGGCAGAGGGGCGGCTCGCCTATGATCCGGCTGACACGCTGAGCGCCGCCAATCACCCCGACTGGAGCGCGATCGTGGACATGCCCGGCGGGTTCAACGCTGCCTATTATGCCGCGCACAATGCCGACGTCGTCGCCGCGGGCGTGAACCTGCTCGACCATTGGCTGAACCATGGCAAGACCGAAGGGCGCATGGGGTATGACGATGGTTCGGGCCGCGAGGATCTAGTCGGAACCAGCGGTGACGATCACTTCGTCATTGCAAACGGTACGGTTCGCCTGATCACGGGCGGTGATGGCGCCGACACCTTCACCTTCACCAAGGGAGTGGGCGTGGAGGTCATCGCCGACTTCAAATTGAGCGAAGACCATCTCGACCTCTCGGCCCTGATCACGGCGTATGGCGCACCGACGATCTCCGACATCAACTGGGCGTCGGGGAGCATGATCCGCTTCTCCGGCGGTGAGTCGATCGTGCTGATGGGCGTCGATGCTCATGATGCGGCGCTCATTTCGCTGGCCGAGCCGGTGGCGCTGATGGCGGTCGACCCCGTCGACGTGAGCCTCGTGCCGATCGTCTGAGCGGACCAGGTGAGAAAGGGGTAGCGGCTCGGCGCCAAAGCGCCGGGCCGGTCTCCTTACCGGCCGGGGTGACGCCACACCCTGATGTAGTCTACGTCCATGGTTGCCGGGAACCTGGTCGCAGCATCCGGGTAGCCCGGCCAGTGGCCGCCGACGGCCAGGTTGACGATCAGGTACATCGGCTTGTGCGCGTCCGACGGGGTGGGGAACGTTCCGGTCCTTTCCCCGTCGACAAAGGTCTCGATCGTCTCGGGACCCCACATGACGCCGAAGCGGTGATAGCCGCTATCGGACGCCTTCAGGTTCACCTTGATGCCCTGGCGCTCCTGCGTGGCGGAATGGATCGTCTGATAGGCCACGGCGGGTTCGTGCCCGAGCCCCTCCATGATGTCGATTTCCGGTGGCCAGCCTCGATCCGCCGGCAGCAGCCACACCGCCGGCCAGATCCCGCGTCCGGGGCTATAGCGAAGACGCGTTTCGAAATAGCCGTAGCGCTGCGCGAAACGGTTGCGGGTCATGACCCGTCCCGAGACATAGCTGAGCTCGGCGAGCGCGGGCGTTTGCTGTGCAGGCGGCAGCCCGGCGACGTTCGCGGCGACGACGGCACGCTCGGCTGCGGTCATTGCGCGCGCGGTGATGGTGAGCGCGCCATTCCGGATCGAGACCGGCTGTATGCCGAGGTCGAGCCAGTCGGGGCTAAGATAGACCTGGCGCTCGGCGTTGGTCGGGATCGTCCGCTCGGTCACCGGATCGTTCGGCTCTCCCTGGGTCCAGCGCTTGGGGTCGAGGCGACCGTTGTTGAACTCTTCGCTGAACAGCGGTTTGAGCAGGCTGGTGTCGACCGCTTCGCTCGGCTCCTGTGGCAGCATGGCGGCGAGCGCCACGCCTCCGGTCAGGACCAGTGCCAATGCGGCGAGGCCGATGCTGCGGGTCATGCGCGATATCCTGAATGACGAGCGAGGCGTCGCCGCCCATAGCATCGGCGATGCCGGGGAAAAAGCGGACGGCCCTCAGGGCGAGCGGCGTCGATCCGCGATCGCGCGCTCGGCCATCGACTCCAGCGCTCGGATCTGTCGATCCGGGTCGATCTCCGCGCGGCGAGAATGATCGAGCGCTGCTGCGGCGAGCCGATCGTGGAGCTCAGTATCCTCCCAAAGCTGCTCGAGCGCGTCGCGCCAGGCCGAAGCTGGCGCATCCGGTTCAACCAGCAGCCCCCCCGGGCCCACCGCTTCGGGTAGGCCCCCAATGTTGCTGGCGAGCACTGGAATGCCGCTGAATTGCGCTTCGGTAGCGACGCGTCCCCAGGTTTCCTTCCACCGGCTCGGCGCGAGGAGCACCCGAGCCTCGGCATAGTGCTGGGCCATACGATCGGTTTTCGGAAACAGGCGAACATTCGGGCACGCTGCCACGCCCTGGTTCAGCCGAGCCGCGTCACCCTCGGACAAGGGCCATCCGCGGACGAAGCGGAACGGTATGTGAGGACAGTCGGTGGCTAGCCGCAGCGCTATGTCGACGCCCTTGTGCGGATGCGGGTTGACGAACAGCACCTCCCGCCGGCGCGGTTCGACCACGTAGCGCGCGCGATCGAACAGCGGCACGATGACGGCGCTGCTGATCCCGAACCCCTGCTCGTAGGCGGCAGCGGTGTAGGTTGAGTTCGCGATGAAGATCTCATCGCGGAAGGAGCAGATGTCGGAGCCGTGATCGTCGAAATCGACGTTGTGGTTGTAGATCAGGATCGGCGTTCCTGACGTCCTCAGCGCGTCTGCGACGCGCAGGATCGCGCCCGATTGCACGACCGCAACGTCGGGGCGGAACCGTGCCACGCAATCGGCCGCACCGTCCCACGCGAACCACGCGCGGTAGACGCGGTAGCCTAGCGCCGTATCGACGGCCGATCGGCCGTGCCCAACCTTCATCAGAACGCGACCGCGCAGCCCGATCCAGCCACAGCTCGTAAGTCCGGCGAGCACCGCTACCTCGTGCCCCCGCGCAATCAGGCGTTCCGCCATCTCGTGCGTGTTGGCCTGCGTTCCGCCGCTCAGTTGCGGCAGATAGGGGTGGGCGGACGCGAACAGGATCCTCAAGCGTTGACCATTCGGCGTCGGATGAGGGGCAGGCGCGGTATGGCAGCAGCGATCGCCCGCCACAGTGCGGGACCGACGCGCAGCACTTGCTTAACTTCCCTCGCGACCGTGTGCGGCGAGTGGAGCGCTCGCCTGGCGAGCGCGAAGGCGATTTCATCGGCTGCCCGCTGCCGGTGCCCACTGTTGACGCGCGCCTGCGCAGCCGTCAGTCCGAAGCGCGCCGCCACGAGCGAGCGAAACCGAAAGGCATCGAGCAGCCGCGGAATGAAGGTCGGCGAGTCCCAAGCGAGCGCTTCGCGGTAGATTGAGATGCCGCTACCACGGTGGCCCATGATCTGGCTGGAGTACGCCAGCGCCGCGCCGCGGCTGGCGATCGTCAGCCAGAACAGATGGTCTTCGCCAGTCCGGCGCATCGTCTCATCAAAGCGAATGTCGGCGAACGCAGCGAGGCGGTAGACCACCTGCGAGGTATGAGGAACGCACTCATCGAGGATGAGGTCGAAGGCTTCGGCACCGGTGATCAATCCGTCGCCGCGCCTGTCCTTCATGGCCTTGAAGTAAGAAAAGGACGGCACCTCATCGTGCATGCTGTTGGCGAAGTAGAAGGACGCGTCCTCCAGAGCCGAGAGGGCGGCCGACAAATGAGAAGGCGCCCAGTGATCATCCGAATCGAGAAACGCCAGATGCGTACAACCAAGCGCCAGCGCATGGATGATGCCGGTGTTGCGTGCGGCCCCGGCGCCGCCGTTGGCTCGCGCCACTATTTCGATCGTCAGATGATCGGGTAGGCGCAGCTCGGCGAGGTCACCGGCAGGCGGCAGGGGTGACCCATCGTCGACGACGATCACGCGTACTTGCGTCGCCGTAAGTTCGGACTGTGATGCCACACTTTCCACCGCTCGACGGAGCAGCGCTGTCTTCCGCTGATAATAGGGGATCACCACCGCGACCGAGGCGTGATGTGCCTCGCGCTCGATCATGTGCCCGGCAACGTTCGCAGCCGCCGGACGCTCGCCGGACAATCACCGAAGCGGCGTAGTAGGTAGTCGCGCCACGCCGCAAACAGCGCGCGTCGGGTTGGAGCGATGCTCCGGCCGCGCACCAGTGCCCGCGCGTCATCCCTGAACCCTCGCGCCAGCCACCGCAAATCCGTCTTGGCGCCGCGTAGCAGGCGCCGGGTGCCAGCGTGCTTTTCCCAGAACAGCAGCCGATTCCGCTGCAGAAAATAGGCCTGAAGCGGCGATGTCGCCGCCCCTAGTGATGCGCTGCCGAGATGATCAACCACCGCATCCCGAACAATAAAGCAGCGGTGACCAAGGCTGCGTGCGCGGTAGCACCAGTCTGTCTCCTCATAGGTCAGGAAGAAGCGTTCATCGAACGGTCCGACGCGATCGAACACCGTAACCGGCGCGAACAGCGCGGCTCCAAAGGCAAAATCGCTTGGAATCAGGGAGCGGTCGAGTTCGTGGGCGTCCGCGTCTGCGTCAAACCATTCTGGTGCTCCGGTGCCACTCGCGGTGCGGCTACCGAAGAACTGGAGCTTGCCGCCATCGGCATAGCGCACCACCGCGCCTAGTACCGCGTCGGGCGCGCCGGCGTGCGCCGTGACCAGAGCGTCGAGCGTGTCCGCGCGCACGGCCGCGTCACTGTTGAGCAGAAAGACCGCTTCCATCTCGGCGGCGCGAGCGGCGGCAATGCCGGCATTGCAGCCCCCGGCGAAACCGAGGTTGGCGGTACTGCGGATCAGCCGCAGGCGGGGAGAGAGGTCGGACAGGCGAGCGACCGATTCATCACTCGAGGCATTGTCGACGACAAACAGCGTCCAGTTGGAAAAGTGCGCGCGTTGAAGCGACGCGAACGCATCGAGCGTATCGCGCCACCCATTCCAGTTGACGATCACGACACCGACGCGAGGACCGATCAGTAACATCGACGGTTCGGCTGCCTGCGTCAGCCCCGCGCGGTTCGCGCGCGTTCGACAAGGGGCTGCCACCAGCCTTCGTTGGCGAGGTACCAACCGAGCGTCTCGGCGAAACCGGTCGGGAAATCGCGCGCGGGCGCGTAGCCGAGTTCCGAGCGTACTTTTGTCTCGTCAATCGCGTAGCGGCGATCGTGACCGGGGCGGTCAGTGACATAGGTCTTGAGCTCCGCCGTGCTGCCGCCCTTCGCCGCCGGCGCATCGGGGTAGCGCGCAGCGAGCGAGGGATCCGCCGCAAACGCCGCATCGACCCCGCGGCAGATCTCCTCCACGACCGTGAGGTTGAGCAGTTCCTGCCCGCCACCGATGTTGTATGTTTCGCCCGAGCGACCCTTCTCGATCACCAATTCGATCCCGCGGCAGTGATCCTCCACGTGCAGCCAGTCGCGAACATTCATCCCGTCGCCGTAGATCGGCAGGCTGCGTCCGGACAGCGCATTGAGGGTGAACAGCGGAATGAGCTTCTCCGGAAATTGATACGGTCCATAGTTGTTCGAACAATTGCTCGTGGTCGTATCCAAACCATAGGTGTGGTGATAGGCGCGCACGAGGTGATCCGAACCCGCCTTCGACGCCGAGTACGGCGAGTTTGGCTGATAGGGCGTCGTCTCGCTGAAGGCGGGATCGTCGGGAGCGAGCGAGCCGTACACCTCGTCCGTGGACACGTGGTGAAAACGGTGGGGTTGGCCGCTACCGCCCAGCCAGCGCGTCTTTGCCGCCTTGAGCAGGCTGTGAGTGCCGACGACGTTGGTTTGAACAAAGGCGTCCGGCCCGGTGATCGAGCGATCGACGTGGCTCTCGGCGGCAAAGTGAACGATGGTGTCGATGTCGTGATCGACCATCAGCCGGTCGACCAGCGCTGTGTCGCAGATATCACCCTCAACCAGCTCGACGCTGTCAAGACCATCAAGGTTCGCGCGGTTGCCGGCGTAGGTCAGCGCATCGAGCACGACGATAGCGTCGGCGGAATGGCTACCCCGCCAGTGGTGAACGAAGTTCGCGCCGATGAAGCCGGCGCCGCCGGTGATGAGCAGATTAGCCATTCGCTTTGATCTCGCTGAGCATGACGCGCAGGTTGCTGCGCCAGTGGGGCGGTGCGTAGCCTAGCGCCGCAATGGTCTTTGATTTGTCGAGTACCGAGTAGTGCGGCCGCTTCGCCGGAGTCGGGTAATCGGCGGTGCGGATCGGCACCACCGGCACCGCGCGGTTCAGCAGTCCGAGCGCGAGCGCTTCCTCCTGGATCGCGATCGCGAAGTCGTACCAGCTCGCGACGCCCGAATCGGTGTAGTGATAGATGCCGTTGTGATCCTGAGCCGCCAATTGCCACATCGCATCGGCGAGCCCGGGCGCATAGGTTGGTGTGCCGATCTGGTCGGCGACGACGCGAACTTCATCACGTTCGGCCATGACGCGAAGCATCGTACGGACGAAATTGCCGCCGGTCGGCGCGTAAACCCAGGCGGTGCGCAGGATCAGCGCATTGCCACCGGCCTGCCACTCACCCTCGCGCTTAGTGCGGCCGTAGACGCTGAGCGGCGTGGGGCGCTCCTCTGGCGTGTAAGGCACGCCCAGCAAGCCTTCGAACACGAAGTCGGTCGAGACGTGGACCAGTCGCGCCCCACCCGCCGCGGCCGCCTGCGACAGATAACCGACTGCGGTCGCATTCACGGCGAGCGCGAGCGCTTCGTCCTGTTCGGCGCGGTCCACCGCCGTATAGGCCGCGGCGTTGAAGATCACGTTCGGCGCCACATCGCGAACGAACGCGTCGACCGCCGCCTGATCGGTGATGTCGAGCACGTCCATATCGACCGCGACGACGTGGGCGTCGGCGGGTACGGCGCGCTGCAACGCGGTGCCGAGCTGGCCGTTCGCCCCGGTGACGAGCGCCTTCATGCAAACACCTTTGCATCGGCAAGCGGGTGACCCGCTGCATCCTTCGCCGCGAGCAGGGGCTCGGCACCATCGAGTGGCCACTCGATGCCGATCGCCGGGTCGTTCCATAGCAGGGATTGCTCGTGCGCCGGCGCGTACAAGGCGGTGCACTTGTAGAGGAACTCGGTCCCGTTGGTTAGGCTGAGGAAGCCGTGTGCGAACCCGGGCGGCACCCACAGCATCCGCTTGTTGGCAGCGCTCAGCTCATAGCCGACCCACTGACCGAAGGTGTGGGACGATCGGCGCAGGTCGACCGCGACATCGTATACCGCGCCCGCGACCACGCGGACCAGCTTACCTTGCGGATCCGGGTTCTGGTAGTGCAGCCCGCGCAGCACCCCTTTGGCCGACTTGCTATGGTTGTCCTGCACGAAAGTGAGATCGAGTCCCGCCTCGGCGAAGGTCTGCGCGTTCCAGCTCTCGTAGAAGAAGCCACGATAGTCACCGAACACCCGTGGCTCAAGCAGCAGAACGCCGGGCAGCGCGGTTTCGACCAAGTTCACAGCGGGTTCGCCTGACCCGAGAGTAGCTGCATCAGATATTCGCCATAGCCACTCTTGCGGAGCGGCGCGGCCACCCGCTCCAGCCCGGCGTCATCGATGAAGCCGCTCCGCCAGGCGATCTCCTCCGGGCAGCAGATCTTGAGACCCTGGCGGTTTTCGGTGACCTGGACATATTGCGCGGCGTCGATCAGCGACCCGTGGGTGCCGGTATCGAGCCAGGCATAGCCGCGACCCATGATTTCGACGTGCAGGTTGCCCGCTTCCAGATACTTGCGGTTGAGGTCGGTGATCTCCAGTTCGCCCCGTAAACTCTGCGATATTGCATAAGCGTATTCGACCGCGCGACCATCGTAGAAGTATAGGCCGGTCACCGCATAGTTCGACTTCGGCGCCGCGGGCTTCTCCTCGATCGTCTCGGCACGACCGTTCGCGTCAAACGAAACCACGCCGTAGGCAGTCGGATCGCTGACGTAGTAGCCGAAGACGGTCGCACCGTCCGGCCGAGCATCAGCGTTGACCAGCAGGTCGGTTAGGCCGTGACCATAGAAGATGTTGTCGCCGAGCACGAGCGCGGACGGTCCGTCACCGACGAAGTCCGCGCCGATGTGGTAAGCCTGGGCGAGCCCGCCGGGATGCGGCTGTACCGCATAGGTCAGCGACAGGCCCCAGTCGCTGCCGTCGCCGAGCAGCGCCTGGAACGCGGGCTGGTCGGTCGGCGTGGTGATGATCATGATCTCGCGGATCCGGGCAAGCATCAGCACCGACAGCGGGTAGTAGATCATCGGCTTGTCGTAGACGGGCATAAGCTGCTTCGACACAGCCTTGGTCAGCGGGTATAACCGCGTTCCGGACCCACCGGCCAGGATTATTCCCTTGCGCACAACTGTTCTCCCGTCCGCCTTCACGCGCTTTATCGGCGATTGCGCAGCGCAGCAAGAAGGTGGAAACCAGCGCCTCGCGCTTGTCCGGCCCTGATACAATCAGGCCTGAATTCACCATTTCCGGTGAGCGGCAAAGCCTAGTCGGAAGGACACGAAGTGATGGTTGTCGATGATGAGGCGATCAGGCGAGCGCCGCGTCTGTGCTTCTTTGCCCATTACCATCCGCTCGGCATCGTCGCGGAACATGTCCGGCTGCATCTGCGCGCACTCGCCAGCGCTGGCTTCGCTGTCGTGGTGCTGTCCACCGCCACGATGTCGGACGAGGCGCAGGCCGAGCTCGCGGCCGAGTGCTCGCTCCTCATCATGCGCGATAACGTCGGGCTCGATTTCGAAGGCTGGGGCTCGGCCGTGCGCCGATTTTTCCCGATCAACGCTGAATTACTGCTGTTCGCCAACGACAGCGTGTACGCGCCAGTCGGTGACCTGACCTCGTTCATCGCCAACCTGACCGCCGTCCCGGCCGACTTCTACGGCGCGATCGAGAGTTTCGAGTGGGGACCCCATTTGCAGAGCTGGTTCCTGCTGTTCCGACCAAGCGCTTACCGGTCGGAAGCCTTCACTGAACTCTTTGCCAGCTCGATCCCTGCCGACATGAGCAAGCTCGAGATTATCAAGATTTATGAAGTCGGTCTGACTGGGCGGCTGGCCGCTGCCGGCCTGACGTACCACGCCGCTTACAGTCAGGCTCGCCAGGGCCTGCTCGTGAAACAGGATTCTCTGAATGCAGGGCATCTGCTGTGGCGGGAGCTTATCGAGGGCGGCGAACTTCCGTTCCTCAAGATACAGCTCTTGCGCGATAACCCGGCGCGGATCGGGAACATCGCGGAATGGCCCGCCGTTGTCGGCGCGCGGAACGCCGCATTACGCGACGCGATCGCCGCAGACCTGGCAGTACGCGGCGCGGAGTCAGGTGTTGGTGCGCGGCACAAGTGGCGCTCGACGCTCAGCGAGAGCAATCCTTTTCTATGGCCCGAACTGCAGGGATTTGTCCGTCGCGACTTCGCTCGCTCGCAACCGGGATTGGGCCACCGTGTCAACCGGTTAGTTTACCGAATCGCCGTCCGCATCGCGAGACGAGCGCGGAACCTGGCGCGTCCATGGGAACTGCCGGCGCCGCCTCACATCTGGTAGCGGCGCCGCACCTCCTGGCGCATCGGCCGTCCGAGCTTGGGGCTCGTCAGGATATCGATCTCGTTCGCGAAATAATTCCAGTCCGCCGTACCGCCGGACAGCGGGCGAAGCGCTTCCTTGATGTCGGCGCGCAGCCCTCCGTCGTTCCGCAACGCGCGCCATTCAGCAAACCATACCGTCTGACAGCGATTGGCAAGGTGCGCGAACAGGCGTCGCGTTTCTGAGTCCAGCAGCGCGGAACGGCCGAGAAAATCGAAGACTAGCCACAGCCTGAGCCGACCGATCCGGCGGAAGAGAAACAGCCATCGGAAGTACGATGCCGAGTATTTACCCTCGTCCGACTGCAGGTGATTGGCTTGGTTGCCGCCGTGAAGGCGGTGAAACGTGACCGCTTCGTCGACGTAGACGAGGCCGCGAGAAAACAGGCACTCGAGCGCCATCATCCAGTCAAACGGCAGCGGTGCCCAGAGACCGGCGACACCCAGATGTCCACGCTCGGTAATCGTCGCATGCGCCGAGTACATCGGCCGGATCAGCCCGCGCAGCTTGGACTCGGGGCCAGGCTCAAGCAGCAGTGCCTCCAGTAGCGACTTGCCCATCGCAGTGCCGTCGCCGTCGATCAACTCGGAGCGTCCGAACGCCATCGGTCGGTCGCCCATGGCGGCGAAAAGCAGCCGGTTTCGGTCGGGCGCCCAACGATCGTCCTGATCGCAGATCGCGACATAGTCACCCGTCGCCTCGCCGATCAGCTGTGCCAGCCGATTGTTCTGGCCGAGGTTGCCGGACGACGCGATCACGCGGATTCGCGCGTCGGTTGCCGCCAGCTCGGCTGTGACCGAGCGGGTGTCGTCCGTCGAACCGTCATCGGTGATAAGCAGTTCGAAGTCTTCATCGTCCTGCTTCAGAACCGACCCGATCTGCTCGGGCAGAAAGCGCGCACCATTGTAGGTGGGCAAGATAATCGACAATTTTGGCACGTTCGCTTCCTCGTTTCGGGAGCATGAATTGATCAATCAGGCAGGCGGATGTGGCCCGACCTGCGGCTGAGCGGCCCAACGACGTTAATCGACGCCCACTGGCCGGGAAAGGCAACGATCATTACGATCGAGGGCAAGGTACACGACTGCCGCGCGCGTCAACAATAGTCGTAGGCGAGTATTTTCAGGCTCGCAGACGTCAGCTGTAGAGTCAGATTGACAGATCAAGCGCCTTGTTTCAATCTCGAAGACAAGGGGGCTCGGCGATGACCTTAGTTTTCAGGCATGGAGCACCGCTTGGCTCAATAGTGCTCACGATATTTGGCGCTGTAGCGTTCTTGACACCGGCGTTGATCAACGGCTTTCCGTTCATTTTCCCCGATAGTGTCGATTATGTCCTTTTGACACCGCGCCTCTATCGGAGCCCGTTCTATCAGCTTTTTTTCTATCTGACCGGGATGAAGTACAGCATCTGGATGCCGGTAATTTCACAGGCGCTGATTGCCGGATGGGTGCTCGGAGTTTTTCTTACGGTTGAGGCGCGTTTGTCGCTGATCGGCTCTTTTGCTGCGGTCACGCTTCTCTGCCTTTCTTCCAGCTTGCCGGTATTCGCCAGCTTTGTCATGCCGGATGTGTTCACCGGTGTGATGTTCGTTGCATTGTACCTTCTAATCATTCGGTGGGCAGACCTGTTGCGCTGGCAGCGTGCGGCGATGGGGTTGGCAGTCCTAGTCGCAATCACGGTTCATCTGTCGCATCTGACGATGGCGCTCATCACGGTCGCAGCATCGTTTCTGCTGCTGTATATCCGCGGTGAGCATCGGGCTGCCATCGCAGGCTTGACGACGGCCCTGATGGCTTGCGTCGCTTCGGCAAGCGCCTTTCTGTTCTATAACTTGACGGTTTTCGGTATCTTCTCGGTTAGCCCAGCTGGCTCCACCTTCTTCTTGGCTAATCTATTGGCGACAGGCCCCGCTCGCGAAGAGCTCGGACAGATCTGTCCGAACGAAGAGTTTCGGCTATGTGGGTACCGTAACAGTCTGCCCCGCGACGCGAACGCTATCTTGTGGGAAAACGGCGTCGTCAATGAGCTCGGCGGGTTCGCAGCGATGCGCGACGAGTCGAACCGCTTGGTCGGCGACACCTTGCGACATCGCCCGGGACAGGTGATCGCCTTTGCAACCCGGCAAACGATTCACGCAGTGGCGGCAATCAACAGCGCTGATGATATCGTACCGCACAAACCCTCGGTCGGCGGCGTGATCGCGGAGGTCTATGGCGAGAGCACCCGGCGGCAGTTCGCGCAGAGTCTGCAGATGCACGATGCCTTTCCGCGCGGCACGTTCAATCTGCTCGTCTTGATCGGCCTTACGTTGGCAGTGCCGACAGTAGCATTTGGCTTGATCCCGCTTGGGTGGCGTTCCTCAACTTTTCCCGTCTTCGCGCTCGGTGCATTCCTCTGCAACGCTGCGGTCTGCGCGACGCTGTCGGGCGTGCATGATCGCTATCAAAGTCGCCTATCGTGGCTGTTGCCGCTTGCCGCCCTGACGATCTTGTCCGAATGGTCTCGTTATCGAATAAAGCGGCTAGCTGGGCGCTCGACGTACGATGTGACGTCCCATCGTTGAGGAGACTTACACCTGTTCGCAATCGACGTTGCGCTGTGCACTTATCGGCGCCCTGGCGTGGCCGCGACGCTGCAGTCGCTCGCGGCGCAGGTGCTACCGACGGGAGTGTCGATGCGAGTCATCGTCGCGGACAATGACGACGAACCGTCGGCTAGGGAGCGCGTGCTCGCCGCGGGTGCGGGGCTTACGCTGCACTACGTTCACGCGCCGGCGCGCAACATCTCGGTCGCGCGCAATGCGTGTCTCGAGGCCGCTACCGCCCCGGCCATCGCCTTTCTGGACGACGACGAGGTCGCGCCGCCTACCTGGCTGAGGGCGCTGCTGACGACGATGGAGCAGACGGGGGCGCCGATCGTGTTGGGTCCCGTACGCGCCCAGTACGGGGATGACCTGCCGGCCTGGCTGAAGGCGGCAGATCTGCATTCGACGCGCCCGGCGATCCGGCGCGACGGCACGATCGATACCGGCTACAGCTGCAACGTGCTGTTCCGCCGCGACATCCTGAACGGTCTCCGTTTCGATCCTGCGCGCGGGGTGACTGGTGGCGAGGACGACGCCTTCTTCAGTCAGCTGTACCGCCGCGGACACCGCATCGCCTTTGCCGCCGATGCGATGCTCGAAGAGGTGGTGCCGCCGCACCGCGCGCAGCTCCGCTGGCTGCTGCGCCGCGCGTTTCGCAATGGGCAGACCTATGCGTCCATCCGATTGGCGGCGGGAGACTGGCGGATCGCACTCGCAACGCGCGCCGGGGCAAAGGGTGCGACATGCGGGGCGGCGGCGGCGGCGAATGTATGGTCTGGCCCCCGCTGGCGACGCGCGCTGGTCCGGGGTGCGCTTCACGCCGGCACCGTCGCCCGCGTTCTTGGCAAGCGCGACCTTCGACTCTACTCATGAGCGTCGCTGTCCTGATCGCGGCGAAGGACGCCGCGGCCACAATTGGGCGTTCTATCGCCTCGGCGCTTGCCGAGTCACAAGTCTCCCAAGTGATCGTCGTCGACGACGGATCAGCTGACGAGACCGCCCGCGCCGCCCGCGCCGCAGATGACGCAAGCGGTCGGCTGATCGTCGAGCGGCTGGCCGAGAACCGCGGGCCCTCGGCCGCCCGCAACCACGCGCTGACGCTCGCCACCGCCGACTATGTCGCGGTACTCGACAGCGACGACATCATACTTCCGGGTCGCTTCGCGCGCCTTCTCGCCGTCCCGGAGTGGGACATGATTGGCGACAATATCCTGTTTGTCGCCGACGGCACCGATCTCGACGCCCTTGCGGTGCCACAGCCAACGACGGTGGTCGAAGCGCTCGATCTCGCTGATTTCATCGAGGGGTGTGTCCAGCGGCGCAGCCGCACACGGTCGCAACTCGGCTTCCTCAAGCCCGTGATCCGACGTAGCCTGATCGCGGAGACCGGCCTCGGCTATGACGAGCGGATCCGGTTGGGAGAAGATTTCCTGCTCTATGTGGAGCTGCTGCGCCGCGGCGCATGCTTTCTGCTTACCCGATCGGTGGGCTATGTCGCGGTGGAGCGCGCGACCTCGCTCAGCGCGCGGCATCGAACCGCCGATCTTGCCGCCCTGCTCGATGCCGAGCGTGCGCTCCTGGCAGGTTTGCCGCGCGGGACGCCGGCGGCCGAGAAGATGCGCAGCCGCATCGCCGACACGGCGGGCAAGCACGCGCTGCGCGCGTTTCTGGACAAGAAGCGGGCGGACGGGCTGCTGCCGGCGCTCGCGTGGCTGGCGGAGCGCCCGAGAAGCTGGCGCGCGGTGATCGGCGGTGTTGCGCGAGATAAGGTTACGGCCGCGCTTACCGAGCGGCGACCAGTGCCCGCGCCGGCCGCGCCGCGGCTGCTGCTGCCCGAACAGCAGACGATCGTGCGCGGCTGATGGTGCAGCCGGCGATGCGATACCTGTACGTGCTGAGCGGTTACGCCGACGACGGCGTGCTGCGCGCTCCGTCCGATGGCCCGGCATTCGAATACCATCGCTTCGTCGAGGAGACCGGCGCGGACGTCGTCAGCCTGGCGACGCTCGCACTTGGCCAACGAGTGGTTCCGGCGCGTCTCGCCAAAGCGCTGCTCGTTCAGCGCGCGCGTCTGGCGGCGTTGGTGGCAGCGCGAGCGGGGCGGTATGATGCGATCGTCGCCTCTGGCGAGGACATCGGCATCCTGGTCGCGCTGGCTATGCGCGCGCGGCGCCGCCGTACGCCGCTCGTGGTGATCACGCACGGACCGCAGTTCGGATCAGCGAAGTTTCGAGTGGTACTCGCCCTCGTGAAGTCAATGCCGAACCTGGTGTTCGCGTGTCTGTCACAGTCGCTCGCCACACTGCTGTCGACCGGCCACGGCATCGATCCGCGTCGGTGCTCCGCAGTCGGGTACGGCGTCGACACCGACTATTATCGCAGCGCCGAGGGATCAACGGAGCCGCTGGTGGCGAGCGCCGGCACCTCCAACCGCGATTACGAGACGCTCGTGCGGGCGCTGGCGGGAACGGACCTGCACACCCGCATCGCCGCACACAGCACCTGGGTAGGTGCGGCGGCCGCGATCGGCGTGCCGGTTCCCGATCATGTCGAGGTACGCGCATGTAGCGGGTATGACGATCTGCGCGCGCTCTACCGTCGCGCCCGCGTGGTGGTGGTGCCAACCCGAGACGTTCCTTATGCGGCGGGGTTCGCAGTGATCGCCGAGGCGCTGGCGACGGGAACGCCGGTGATTGCCACGGCCGGCCGCGTGTTGTCGGATTTCATCGAGGATGGCGTGACCGGTCTGCTCGTGCCACCAGGAGACGTCGACGCGATGCGCGCCGCAATTCTGGCGCTGATCGACGACCCTGACCGTGCGGCTAGGATGGGCGTCGCCGCCGCAGCGCTGATGCGGACGCGGTTCTCGCTCGACGATTATGTCAGGCGTCTGCGCGAGGCGGCAGAGATCGCAGCGAACAGCGGCGGACGCTCTTGATGCCTGCGCGTCCCGACCGGATCCGGTGTGTCGGTGAGCCTGCCATTGCTGCAGTACCTGAGTCATTCTTTGCCACGGCAAAGGATGATTGCTGGTGAACTACGTGACCAGGCCGCGGCTCGTGGTGCTCGATGGATTGCGCGGCGTGGCGGCAGTGGTCGTGCTGATCGCGCACACACTGGCAAAGTTGCGGTGGCCCGCTTTCCCGTCGATGCTGGCGGTCGATCTGTTCTTCATGATCAGCGGGTTCGTCATCCCGTTCGCCTACGAGGAGCAGCTGAAGTCGGGTCTTTCCGCCGCGCGCTTCGCGATGATCCGCTTCGTCCGGCTATATCCGCTCTATATCCTGGGCGTTGCGCTCGGGTTGATTCCTCACATCATCTGGGCTTGGTACGAGGGGGTCTGGCGCTTGCGGATCCCGCTGGTCGAATGGCTGTTGCCGTGGGGGCTGCTGCTGCTGCCCAAGCCGGTGCCCGAACCCGAGCACTCATTCATGCTCAATCCGGCCGCATGGAGCCTGTTTCTCGAATGCGTTGTGAATGCCCTCTACGTACTGGTCCTTCCCTATCTGACGCTCCGGTTGCTCGGCGTGATCGTCGGCGCGTCGGCTGTGACGCTGGCCATCGCAGCGTCGCTCTTCGGCGGCCTCAACTTTGGGACCGGCGGGTGGGAACTGACCTGGGGATTGGCGAGGGCCGGCTGTCCATTCGCGATCGGCGTGCTCGTCTATCGGCTGTGGCAGATGAGACGCTTGCCGGACTGGCAATTTTCGACGCTGCTCGCGCCGGTTCTGTTCCTCCTAACGCTCGCGTTGCCCACGGGCCTCACCTCCTGGGCAGTTGTCGTCTTCTTTTTCCTTGTTTGGGTCGCGGTGCAGTCCAGCCCCGGTCGGCGCGCAACGCAGGTGTTCACGTGGCTCGGCGACCTATCGTATACTCTATACATGGTGCACTATGCGGTACTGCTGACGGTTCAGACCGCGGGACTGAAGGAAGGATTGCCTAATACGGCACTCTTGCTAGGCGCGTTTCCGATGACCTTTGTCGTCGCGGCAGTCGCTGGACGCTGGTACAACCGGCGCGCTCGAACGATTCTCGTCGGAAGGTTCGGGCTGCGACGCGAAAGAGTGGAAGCGACGCGGGCCTTATAGAGACGATATCGCGTACCGCCTACGCGTGCTTAGATCCACAGCCCCGGAGCGAGGCGATTGGCGACAATGCGCACCGCGCGTCCGAATCTCCCACGCAGGTCATCGTACCGCCGGCCGTCCCATCCCCTCTGCCCCGACAAGCTGACGACCCGGCGGAAGCGCTGAACAATCGTGAGCGCGGCTGGCGGCTCTTCATTGAGAAGATGGAACAGCAGTTCTTCACCATTATTGATGGTTCGAAAGCGTTCGAGATTATGCGCGAACACCAGATCGAATGCCCGCTGATTGAAAGCCGCGATAAAGAATTCCGACCATTTCACGGGATAAGTGCGGCTGTTGACGTAGATATCCGCGTCTGCGGGAGCCGTGCGGACGATCTCGCGCACGTTTCGGATCACGTAGCGCCCGGTCACCTTCCAAAAACGCGCATCGGGCGGGAATGCGGGTAGCCGCGCGTCTGAAAACGCGGCGCACAGCAGATCCAGTTCGAGAAAGAACCGGGGGTTGTCCGGACCGAGCGGCGAAACGGAAGACAGGAAGGTGACCCGTTCGGTCAGGCCCTTCGCCGCAACCTGCGCCTCCAAAGCGGCAAGAGGATGACCGGAGTTCTCAGCGAACACGAGGTGATCCATTGTCCCACGGTCCAGTTCGCCAAGATAGATGTTCAGCGCGTCGACGTAGTTCTGCAGCCGGGCGATCGGATTGGCGTGAGTGAGGCTCTGCGTTCCGCTCTTCGGCGCGATAGTCGCGGTCAGCAGCAGTATGTTCTGCATAGGCGCTTTCGGTTGTGACGGTCGCCGACGTCGTACCGTCGATGTCTGTGCAACGCTACTGATCTTCAAGCAGGCTGACGCACGGGAGGCGGAGACGACGCCTTCTTATGCCGAGCCTCACCGTCGCGGCCACCGCATTTCCTATGCGCCGACGGCAGTGCTCGACGAACTGGTGCCGTCGGGGCGCGCGCCTTCGCTGGCTGCTGCGCCGCGCGTTCCGCAACGGCCAGACCTATGGCGCGGTACGCATCGCCACCGGCGATGCTCCCGCCACCCTGGCGGAGCGGGCGGGCGCGAAAGCGGCGGCCTGCGCTGTGCTGGCGGCTGGGGCAGCGTGGTCGGGCCCGCGCTGGCGGCGCTCTCTGGTACGCGGCGCGCTTCACGCGGGCGCGGTGGCACGCGCGTTCGGCAAACGCGACTTAGAGCTCTACTCGTGAGCGTCGCGGTGATCGTCGGCGCCTATAACGCCGCCGCGACGATCGCGCGCGCCGTCCGGTCCGCGCTCGCACAGGTCGAGGTGTCGCAGGTGATCGTCGTCGATGACGGGTCGAGCGACAACACCGCCAACTCGGCGCGGGCCGCCGACGACGGCAGTGGGCGGCTGATCGTCGAGCGGCTGCCTGCCAATCGCGGACCATCGGCGGCGCGAAACCACGCGCTGGCGCTGGCGCTGGCGACGGCGGACGCCGTTGCTATCGTCGACTCCGACGATGTGCTGGTCCCTGGCCGGTTCGCCCGGCTGTTCGCGGTGCCGGACTGGGACATGATCGCCGACAATCTGTTGTTCGTCTCCAACACCATCGATCCGACCGCGACGGCGGTGCCGCAGGTCGCCGGCACGCCGCGCGCGATCAGGCTGGATGCGTTTATCGACGGCAGCGTTCAGGGGCGCAGCCGCACGCGCACCAAGCTCGGCTTCCTTAAATCGGTGATTCGGCGCACACTGCTGTAGGATCCTCGCCTGCGCTACGATGAGGGGGTGCGGCTCGGCGAGGACACCGTGCTCTATGTCGAGCTGCTGCGCCGCGGCGCGCGGTTCATGCTTACTCCGGACGTCGGCTACGTCGCGGTGGAGCGGTCCAACTCACTCACCGCGCGTCACCGAACCGCGGACCTCGCCGCGCTGCGGCATGCCGAACGGGCGCTGCTCGCTGAGCTTCCCAGCAGCAGCCCCGCGGCCGCCAGCCTGCGGCGGCGCGTCGCGGATACCGCAGCGAAGCATGCGCTGCGAGCCTTCTTGGATGCGAAGCGAGAGGGCGGTCTGTCGGCAGGACTACGCTGGCTTGCCCCGCGTCCCGCGGCGTGGTGGGCAGTGGTCGGTGGCGTGGCGCGCGACAAGGTGGCGGCTGCAAGGTCGGCGCTAACCGTGCCACCCGGAGACACCGGGCCGCGGCTGCTGCTGACCGCAGACCTCTGACCGCTTGACCCGGTCGCTGCGCGTCCTAAGGATCTTCGGTAGAACGCAACGGAGCGCGATCACAGCGGTCCCGACTTTCGCCGTTGCTTGGCAGTCCTCATCTGCATGAACGTACTCACTTTCCTACGCTCGAACTGGATTTACGTTGTCCTGCCACTCGTGGCGGTGTTGGCGGTCGCCATCACGGCAACGTTTATGTCTCGCGCTCCGGACGCCATTTCCCTCGCCAAGCGGGTCGTCCGCCCGCAACGGGTGGTGCCGAAGGCGGAGCTGCCGGCGGTCGAGCCGATCACGTTCCAGGACCTGGCGCCGCAGGACGCGCGGGCGTTCAACGCCACGATCCCTTTCTCGACCGCGCCCAACCCCGCCGCGCGTCCCTTCGCCATCTTCGGTGACGAGGCGAACCGTGCCCGTGCGGTCGACTGCCTCGCGGCGGCCGTGCTCTTCGAGGCGGGTGACGATGCCACGGGGGAGCGTGCCGTCGCGCAGGTGGTGCTCAACCGCGTTCGCCACCCCGCTTTCCCGAACAGCGTCTGCGCCGTGGTGTTCCAGGGGGCGGAGCGGCGCACCGGCTGCCAGTTCACCTTCACTTGCGACGGCGCGATCATGCGCGCGGTGCGGCCGGAGGTGTGGGAACGCGCCCGTGCGATCGCCCGCGCGGCGCTGACCGGCACAGTCGATAAGCGCGTTGGCCACGCAACCCACTACCACACCGACTGGGTGGTGCCGTACTGGAGCTCCAGCCTCGACAAGATCACGGAGGTGCACACCCACCTGTTCTTCCGCTGGAGCGGCTGGTGGGGCACGCCGGCCGCGTTTCGCAGTCTCTACACGGGTGCGGAGCCGATCGTGCCGCAGCTCGCCCGTCTGTCTGAGGCGCATCGCAGCGGCGCGGAAGCCGTGAAGCCTCCTTCACCCGAACAGTTCAGCGAGATTGCTCCAACAGTCGAGGCGACCGTGCTGCCTCTGGTTGTGGAGCAAGACAAGGACACCTTTGTCGTCACTCTTGACGAGCGAGCGTCACCCGACAGTTTCCTTGCGCTCGCCATCGAGACATGCGGCAAGCGCATCTTCTGCAAGTTCATGGCGTGGAGCAGCAGGGAGGGAACACCTGCGACGCTTCCGATCACGCCGGTGCAGCAGCGCGCGATGTCGTTCAGCTACCTACGCGACCGCGCGTTCAACTTTGAGCGTGCCCGATGGAATTGCGCCGAGTTCAAGCGTTCGGAGCAGACACAATGCATGACTTAGCAGGCTATGGCTGGATCAAGATCGAGAAAGAAATCGCCGGCGGCGTCCACAGCGTCGAGCGCTTTGTGGAAAAGCCGCCGCTCGACCGCGCGCAGGCGATGCTGGACGAGGCGGCCATATCTGAAACGGCGGCATCTTTCTGTTTTGCGCCGACCGCTACCTGGAGGTGTTCGGTCGCGAGTTGGCACCGATGGTGGAGGCGGCGACCAGCGCGATGGAGCAGGCCAGGCGGGAGGGTGCACGCGTGCGGCCCGATGCCGACGCCTTTGCGCGCTCGCCCTCCAACTCGATCGACTATGCGGTCATGGAGAAGGCGAACCGCGTGGCGGTGGTGCCCGTCTCGATGGGATGAAGCGATCTCGGCGGCTGGGACGCGCTGCACGCGATCAGCGACCGCGACGATAGCGGCAATGCCCATGCGGGTGAGGTGATCGCGGTCGACACCACGGCTGCTTCGTCAAGACCGACGGCGTGCGGTGGCGCTGGTCGGGGTCGAGGACCTGATCGTGGTCGCGAGCGGGAACGACGTGCTGATCCTGCCGCGCGGGCGCAGCCAGGAGGTCAAGAAGATCACCGAGGCGCTGAAGGCCGCGTGACGTCGGGGCGGGTTAAGCGCAAGGCGGCGCTCGCCGCCGGCGCGATCCCCGTTGCCGTGACCGGGCCGCTCACCTGCGCGCTATGCGGCCGCCCGCTCGGCCGTAAGGTCGAGTGGCACCATGTCGTTTACAAGAGCGTGCGAGATGTTGCTCTATCGCTCCATGCTGAGGACCTTCCGTACTTCCCTGTAGCATCGCCTCGACAATCAGGGAGAGGACCTAGTGGAAGATTGAGGGTGCAGCCAGTGGCTGTGCCGAGAGGTGAAAGTTTCCGCGCGTCAGCGCCTGCAGCCGGCGACCTCGCGTAAACACTGGACTACAATGACCAAGAATTATGAAGTGAATGATGCCGATCAGGAGGCAATCGGGATTATGATTGCCATCAATCTGAAACTTGGATGGCACGTCGACAACAGCATGCTGGTTGCACTCTCGCCTGCTTACTGGGAGTACCAGTATGTGCCACAAGCCGAGCTTCTGCTCGTGCCGACAGGCGCAAGCCATGGGCGTGTCCGGCTCGACGTTATGGGCGCATGCCGCGAGGCACGCTGCGACGCGATCATCCTCTCGGCTGGTCAGACGAGCGATGGCGCGCGCCAGACCTATGCGACAGTGATCCGCTGGTCGTCTAACGGTGCTCGCTGGCACGGACCGCACCTGCCATGGCTTTCCGCCTCGGGCGATCAGCTCTGGCTTACGCCCGATCCGCGAGCGCTCGCAGCGGACGAGCCCGCGTTCAGCCTCGACCTGCTGGGGCTGAGCGACACGGCAGCACCCTACACCGATGCGCTGGACCAGGACCGCGGCCTCACCGCTGCCCGCGCCTTCATCGATCAAGCGCTGGGAGGTTGAGCATGGCGAAGTGGACAAGCCCGGCAGCTGCTGCCGACATGGTGTTTGATGATCCGGCCCGGCTCGGCAGTGGCTCCCACTTTGGGTTCGCGATCCTCTGGGCTGAAAACCGCGGGGAGCGAGCCAAAACGGCCGATCTTGCCTGCGCCAAGCTCCAGCCCGCCAAGCCGAAAGGCGAGGGCGTGCAAAAGGACGAAACTTGGGCGGTGACCGCATCCGATCACCGGCTTCTACTGGCTGCAGGCACCCCTGACATCGCAAGCCCCAAGGTGCTGTTCGACAGCTACGATGCTGACGTTTGCGCGAACCAAAACCTGCTAGCGGTTGTGCAAACGCTTCGGTTCGATCCCGATCTACCGCGGCACACCATGATGCAGCATGCCTATCTGTATGCGTCACTCACGCTGCATCCGAAGCGGCTCTCGAGCCTGATCGTCCAGCATATGCCGGGTGACATCCGCTCAGCCCGAGCGCCGCATGTCCACATCCTGACGCTCGCCCGCGTGCACCGGATCAGTGGATGGGGCCAAGTTCACGAAGTGTTCGACGATCCCCCCGCTGAGATGCACCGGGCGTTCCTTGCCGACTGGGAGCGGTTCAATGGCGCTCTCAAGCGGCACTGCACGTAAGCTCGGGGCCGACCCTCACGCGGTCGGCATAACTGAGGCCTCCGGAGCAGCGGATACGGGCGTCCGCTGCTCCGGGTAAAGGCGCCGAGGCGCTCGACTATTCGGGGCTGACCAGCACGCTGCTGCTGACGATCGACAGCATCGCGAAGCGCCGCGCCCGCTTCCCTTGGTTGGTCGCGGAGATCGAGGAACGCGGAATGGCGGTGAGCGCCGCCAACCTCGCCGCGGTGGCCGGCGAGGTGCTGACGGGTAAGCAGGCGAGCGAAGGCAAGGTCATGAAGATCGAGGGCAAGGCGCGCCGCGCCAAGCTGGCGGCAAAGGCGGCGCCGACCGTCGCAGCCATCCGCGCGGCAGCCGATGTGAATTGGAGCGTCTACTACGCCGACATCGCCGCCTGTCTCTGGTCGTGCGTCAAGGCGCTCGCCTCGTGAAGAAGATTTACGGCACCGAGCTGGTGCAGGCGGGGCAGTCTTGACGGCCAGGTTCTTTCGGCTCGCCGCACGCGCACTTGGTGCCAGCCAAGTAAGCGCGGTTGTCCTCGGACATGCGCTCCAGCAAGCGGCCAGGTGCAAGGAATAGCTGAACAGCTCGGTTGATGAGCGGGTTAGGCATCAGATCGCCTTCCGATCCTCCCACTCGCATGGCTCGCATAGCGGAACGCCGGCGGGCTTCTCGCCGTCACAGTGCGGGCAAATTGTCGAGGCGGTGGTCTCCGCGGCACTCCGACGCAGCAGCTCGTCGCCTTCCTTCCAGCCCTCGACGATGGTGTTTGGGAGAAGGAAGGGCGCCGACAACCATCGTGACACGGCGCGGCTAGGTAGCAGGAACAGCGCCAGCAACCAGCGCGGCAGGATGGTACGCATCGGTGCCTTGCTAACGATCTGCAGCGGCACCGTCGATCACTGATCATCGCCAATTCGGTGCTTTCCGGCTCATAATGGAGGCTGATCCATGCCAGCGCCCACCCTCAAGACGATTGCCCCCGACATTGCTCGCATCTCCGGCCGGCCGGTCCGCCGGTACTGGGCCGACGCGATTGGTGACCTCGCCGCCGCGCCCAATCACCGGTCCTCGCCTTACGGCCGCGGTCCTGGCCGCCTCGACGGCTGGAACCCGACCTACTACGCGTCGGTTCGACCAGATGTGATCGCGGCGGGCGTCGCGCTGGATGAGCACTGGCGCGCGATCGGTCGGTTCGAAGGCTGGCCGGCCTATGAGGACGCGCCGGCGCTGTCCGTGCTGGAGCCGGGAACGGAGGTGTGGGTGCCTGCGCCAGAGGTGGACTTCCCCGACGTGTACGCGCCACCCGGCGCGCGTGAGGTCGTACTGAAAGTGCGCGTCACCCGCTTCGGCAAGCCGTGCGAGCGCAGCTTCGAGGGTCGCTTTCAGGTTCAGGGCGGGTCGCTCAACGTGCCGGGGCAGTCGTTCGCGACCGCGCGGTCTCACCCGACGCAGGGCTCGATCATGCGGGTGGTGTGGCAAGCCCCGGTGGAGATGGTCGGGCGCAGCGGCACCGTCAACACGGCGGTGGTCAGCAACGAGAACATCTTCATCGTCAACGCGGTCATCCACCTCAACACGCCCGCGCCGGACGGCTACCGCTACGACGACGCAGCCCTGCCGCCCGAACCGGTGCTGCCCAAGCTCGGCCGGCACGACGATGAGGTGCAGCTGTTCGAGGATCGCGACACCTCGCACGACCACCACTACCGGCTGAACGGCAGCCTGCCGATCGTGCCGCCGGGCACGGTGCTGGCGAACGGCCGCGACATCACCGCCGACCTGTGCCCGATCATCGACGGTCCCGAGCGGTTCCGCCGCTTCAGGATCGCCGACGTGAGCAACGCGCCGATCCGCTACGACGGGATCGACTGGAACTACGTCGCTGCCGGGTTCGAGACCAACAAGGTCGCCTATGTCGACGGCATCTGGCAGGCGAAGATGCAGGTGCGCGGCTTCCCACACCTCGACAGTGCGCCGTGGTGGGGCATCCACGCCGACGGTTCCTGGCCGCCCGAGCTCGACATCCTGGAGATGATCCGCGGCGGGCAGGCGGCGACCTTCCACGGCAACGACCAGGGCAGCGGCGAGGGCAAGCCCCAGGTCAGTTTCCCCTACCGCGTCACAGAGGGCATCCGCACCATCACGCTTCAGCGGCTCACGATCGAGTGGCAGGGGTACGAACGTCGATGGTTCCGATTGTGGGACCAGCACCAAGGCGAGGCGGCTTACCTGGTCGGCGAGGGGCCGGACTATATGCGTGACTGGCCGATCGGCTTCACCTGCAACATGGAGCTCGGCGGTGCCGGTGGGTCGCTGCAGGAGGCGCTGGCGTCGCCAGTTAAGCCGTCCACCTACGAGGGCACCGACCTCTACTGGGTTAGGTACTGGAAGCCTGCCTGAGAATTTCGAGGCAGCCATCCGTTAAATCACTCAACGGGCCGCTTCTTCGCATGCCGCACCGAGACCCATCCGCAGCGCTTGCAGCGGCAAACCGTCGTCCCCGGTCGCAGAGTAGCTGCTTTGCGCACCCACCGATGGATGCCGAGCTTGCACCAAAGGCTCATACGCGCCCCCCACTTCCGGGTGGCGCGTTAAAGGTCTCAAACGACCGCCCGAACGCCCGCGGCTATGACGGCCCAAAGCAGTAGGGACAACGAAAAACTTGCAATCCAAACACTTGCCCTGATCCCGCCCGACGTTCTGACAGGGAGATGAGGATTAGTCCTCAACATCTCGCTTCCTCTCCTCGCAACCGGCGTGTTCGCCGTAAGTCTAAAATGAGCAACGTTGGCACTCTGTTCCAGATTGAAACATCGAGTGAGCGCTAACGCAATATAGTTTCTTTCGTCGCGCACGACTTCGCGCGCTGACCTAACCCGCCGCCGCGCGGCTTTGCGGCATCCACCAGGAGAACATGCATGAACCTCGGCAAGCTGCTCAAGTCCGTCGCCAAGAAGGCGAAGGAGAACCCCGAACTGGCGCTGATCGTCCTCGGCATCGCCGCGCCCAAGCTGGCGGCAAAGGTCGCACCCAAGATCGCGCAGGTCGCCGCGGCCGTGAAGGTGGCGAAGGCGCTCTAATCCTCGAACCCGGCAATGCCTCCGCCCTGCTTCTCGCGCAGCACGGGGCAGGGCGGGCCCTCCGGAGCGCTGGTCAGGACTTCAAACCGGTGCAGTCCTCGCCCCGCGACGTGCGCGGCAAGGCGGCTGTCCGCCATGCGACGTCGATCAGGCATGTTGCAGGCGATATCGGCGCGGACCTGGGCGGGCAGGGTGCGCAGCGCCTGCGTGATCTGCCAGATCAGTTCGTCCCGGTTTACCTGCCTCACGCCTGCTCGCTCCCGACTCGATGAGTGCGGAACGTAGCTGGAACATCGCGGCTACGCGAACCAGATCGAGACAGTGGTGATCGTGCCGATCGCGATCAGCGTGGCGTAGCACCACAGCTCCGCGCGGCGGACCGGCTCCAACCCGTTGGGTGCCCGGCTCACAGGTCAAGGTTCCTGCGCTCGATCTCCGCGATCAACAGATCGGCATCGGGATCGCCAGCCTCTCCGGTGGTCATCTGCCACGCCGCGAGCACCTGCTGGTCGCTGACGGCTCGGCGGCTGCTCTCGATGCTGGTCCGCAGTCTGTCGGCATAACTGCCACCGTGGGGCCACTCGGGATCTGTGACGCCTGTTCCGGCTTCCTCGTGGTCAAGCGCGCGCCGCTCCTCTGCCGCGTCGCGAAGGTGCCGGAGCACGCGAGCAAGATCGTTCCGGTCGAAGTTTTCGAGCATAGCCATGAGCGAAGCGTCTCACCGCCAATCGCCCGATGAAAGCGCCCTATCTAACCACCTAGCTCGCTCGCGGGCACGCCGAAAAATCTGGCCAACGTCTCGATCTCCTCACCTGGCAGGTCGAGCAGGTAGGTGTCGGCGTTCCAGCGCTTCCGGAAGTAGGTCTCGCTGCGGCCAATTACGCGGGCGAGGGTGGGCACCGTGACGTTGATCTCGCGGGCCAGCTGCTTCAGGCGCGGCAGGGGGCGGAGCGGAGCCGTCATCACGTGCGAGCCTGCCATGCCGAACACGTACCAAGCAAGCGGCCCCTACTTCGGGAATAGTTCGGGACTCGACGTTCCGACCGGTTCCTTTTCGTTCTCCTCCATTCCCTTCGCGCACCACTTGCGTCGTCAGAAATTAGCGGTATTCCGCGGGTTCCCGAGAGCGGGCGCTTAGCTCAGTTGGTAGAGCATCTCGTTTACACCGAGAGGGTCGGCGGTTCGAGCCCGTCAGCGCCCACCATCCCCGACAAGTCACAGTGCGCGGATCAGGCGGGTCGCCGACGCGATCCAGGGCGGGCTGGCGATGATCTGCTGGCGTGCGCCGGCGCCGAGCGGGAGCAGCTGGACCCTGTCGCCCTCGCGCCCGATCAGCCGACCAAAGGCGAAGCGACCCGCCGGGCGCGGCACCAGCACGTCGCGGTTGAGGGCGCTGGCGAACTGCTCGGGCGCGAGGCGCGTGCACCAGATCTCATCGCCTGCGCGGTAGTCTCCCACCCCGGCGGTGACGGTGATCGCAAGCGCGCCCGGAGCGGGGTGCGGCGCAACCACCGTTGCGGAGCGGGTGGGCGCCACCGCTCCCGCCGGTCCGAGCAGCGCGGCCACGGGCACATCGGCGCGGGCCGGCAGGGTCACGAGATCGGCGGCGGTCACGCCGAGCGCTGCGGCAATACGATTGAGCCAGGCAACCGAAACGGTTCGCGTGCCCGTCTCCAATCGCCCGATCGTCTGAGCGGTCGTCGGGGGCGAACAGGCGCGCGCAACATCGTCCAGCGTCAGGCCACGGGCGCGGCGAACCTCCCTGATGGCTGTAATCATCGGCCGTTCTCCCTAACCTGTCTGGTTCTCTGTCCTACAACCCGGTGCGCGTGGCAAGCGTCGCTGCGACTCGGGACAAGGAATCAGGCGTGAAGCGCGAGCTGGTGGAACGGACGATCGGGAAGGGACGCAGCGTCACGGTCAACCTGGGCGAGTCGCCGCTGTCTTGGTTGCAGTCGCGCGGCCACGTCGATGCCCGGCAGTTCGAGGCGGGCGAGCGGCTGCGCGCCGATTACGAGACGGCACAGCTGGGCGCCCGCGTCACCATGGCGTGGGATGCGGCACCCGCCGGGCGGACGCCACGGGGCACGCCGCCGGCGCTGGACCCAGCACTCGCGACGATCGCGGCCAAGCGGCGGTTCGACGCCGCGGTGGCGAGCGTCGGGCCGGGGCTGACCGACGTGTTGTGGCGGGTGGTCTGCGCCGGCGAGGGACTGGGCGCGGCGGAGCGGGCGCTCGGCTGGCCGGCGCGGGCGGGCAAGCTGGTGCTCGGGCTGGCGCTCGACCGGCTGGCGGACCACTACCGGCTGGGCGGCACCGCTACCATCCGCCGGTAGAACCAGCCAATCCCGATCAGCGCGAGCCCGAGGCCGAGAAAGCTCAGGATCCGCAGCACGCCGCCGAGCGCCGCGACGTCGAGCAGGAAGACCTTCAACGTAACGGCGGTCAGCAGCAGCAGGCCCGCGGTGCGCAGCCCGCTGCCCGGATCGGTCAGGCCGCGCCACAGCCACACCACGGCGAGCAGCAGGAAGGCCGCGGAATAGCCCCAGTTCTCGGCCACGGAGAGCGGGCCGGTGAGCAGGCTGCCGTGCGTCAGCTGCCGCACTGCGGCGGCGACCGCGAGCAGGATGGACAGGAGCATCGTCCAGCGCCAGCCGCGGCCCGGGAGGGTTCGGGCGACCAGGGCGAGGAGCGCGGGCAGGAGGACGGCGGCGTTCAGGAGCGGCAGCGATCCGACCGCCTGCGGCACGACGAGTGGGGTGAAGAGCACGAGATCGAACCAGAGCGCGCGCGCGAAGGCCACGAGGACAAGCGCGTGGCCGAGGCGCTTGGTTGCCGCGTGTCGGGCGAGGAGCACGCCTGCACCCGCGAATAGGAACGTGATCGCGGCGCGCTCGCTGAAGCCGAGTGCGAGGAAGCGGGACGGTGTCGCGAGCGCCAGCGGCTGCTTGGCGAGCGCGTAGAGCGTCGCGGCGGCGACCACGCCGCCCGCGAGCGTGACGGCAGGGCGCCAGCGGCCGAAGCTGTCCGGTGCGAAGCGCAGCGCGGCCGCGACGGCGACGAGCGGCAGCGCGAGCGACAGCAGCAGGCGACGTTGCGCCGGCAGGTAGGGATAGATCAGCGTCTCGCCGCCGATCGCGGCCGCAGCGGCACCGAGCAGGTTGAGGAGCGGTCCGCCGGCGAGCAGCAGCATCGCCAGTGCGACGAAGGCGGGCAATGCCTGCAATCTCGGATGGTCGCGCTGCCGGCCCCACCAGACCAGGATCGCGAGGGCCGGAACGAGCATCGCGGGCGCGGCGGCGAGCGGCACCGGCGCCGCAAGCGCAACGCCGCCGAGCAGGGCAGCGATGGCGGCTCCGCCAACAAGGCCGACGTCCCGCCCCTGCGCCGCCCGGTGTCGCCAGGACAGCCAGGCAGCGGCGGCAGCGAGGACCAGGTCGACGATCGACCAGGTGGTGGTGGGGAGCAAAGAAGGACGCGATAGATGCGCGACGAGGACCGGCCCGGCCAGCCCCACGAGCGCGACCGCCGCCCAACGAGGACCGAGCCCGGACCAGCGCAGCCCAGCGCCGGCAATCAGCGCGGTCGCGAGGACCACAGCGACCTGGCTTGCGGGAGACGGGCCGGTCGCGGCCGAGAAGGCCAGCGCCAGCAGCACGGTGACGAGCACGGCCGCGGCGAGCGCCGCGCCCTCCAGCACCGCATCCCGCCGTGCGAGCACCACTGCCGCCGCGGCGAGGGTCAGATGGTAGGCCCAGGCGAGCGGCGTGAAGTCGAGCGTCGGCGCGAGCACCAGCAGCTGCGCCAGCCCCGCGACGAGCGGTAGTGCGCGCAGCCACGTCCTGAGCGGGCCTGTCCGCGGCAGCGCCAGGGTCGCTCCGATCGCGAGCGCGGTGACGAAGGCGGCAACGCCCGTGCTCTCCGAGCCGCCGAGCAGCAGCACCAGCAGGTTCGCCCAGCCGAAGCCCGCGACCACCGCGGCCATCGCCAGCCAGGTCCAGCCGCGGGCGGCGGCGAGTGCGAACAGTGCCGCGATCAGGAGCGCGAGGTAGCCGAGCAGCGGTGTGACTCCGGCTGCGTCGACGCCGGCCACCAGCGGCGCGGCGAAGCCGCCGACCAGCGCCATGACGGCGGTCGGGGCGCCGTGGCGCAAGGACAGGAACAGCGCGCCGCCGGTGATCGCGGCGGTGGCCGCGAAGGCGGCGGTCGGGGCGATTAGGTGGTATTGTGCGGCTGCGACGTAGAGTGTGCCGTAGGCGCTGGCGATCGCGGCGCCCGAGAGGACCTGCGCTAGGCGCGGATCGTCGCGCGTGGCGGCGAGGCGGCGGGTCGCCTCGCTGCCGGCAAGCAGCGCGGCGGAGAACAGCGCGGCGAACGCGACGCGGACGGCGGGCCCGATCAGGCCGCTCTCGATCCCGTAGCGGACGAGGAACAGCCCGGCGACGACCAGCGCCGCGCCCCCGGTCCAGATCGGCAGCTTGCCGGCGACGAGCGCCTCCAACCGCTCGGCGAGGGTGGGCGCGGGCTCGGCCAGTACAAGCGGCAGCGCATCAGCGAGCGGCTCGGGCTCGGCGACGGCGGCGAGCGGCTCCGCATCGGCGGCGGACGGTTCGTGATCAAGCGCGGCAATTCGCAGTTCGCTCCGGAGCGCGGCCACGGTCCGCTCCAGCGCGGCGATGCGTCGGGTCAGCAGCGCCACCGCGACGGCGCCGAGCAGCAACAGCAGGAGGTCGGTTGTCACGGTCCTCCTATGCCCGGTTGTGAGGCGCGGCGCACGTGCGGGATGGGCGCACAGAGCTTCTTAACGCAGCGCCGCTATACCGGCAGCAAACGGCGAGTGGTCTCATGCAGTCGAAGATCTTAAGCGCGGTCAGCATCGGTGCCCTTTTCACCCTGCTGGCGGTGAGCGCCGGGAGCGACTTTCCGGAAGCCTGGTTCGGATCGCCGATGCCGCGCGGGCTGCGCGCGCTCGCGTGGGCCGCGGACCTGCTGGCCGGGCCGCTCGGCGCCGGCGGTGCGGCCATCGCCTTCGGTTCGCTGGGGCTGGCGGGGATCGGACTGGTCGCGCGCCGGGGTAGCGGATCGCGCCCTCACGGCGCGGCTGCCTCAACGCGGGCCGAGCCGGAAATCGTACCCGAGCGGCGCCGGAGCTTCGGTACCAAGGCGGCAGCCGGGGGGCCGATGTCGGCGCCGGTCGCGTCGGACGATTGGTTCGACCTTGATGAGATTCTGTTCGGGGGCGGGCACAACCAGACGCCGCGGCCCGGCTGGGCGCTGCTGCTGCGGTCACCCTTTACGGACTGGACGGGGGCATCGTCGTGGCTGGGCGGGGTGCCACACGCGCCCGCCGACTTCCGCTGGCCGCGCGACCCCGACGGGACGCCGCAGCTTTTCCTGGCGCAGATCGACCTGGCCGCGATCGCACCCGAGCCGCGAACGGGGCTGCGACCAGAAGGTCTGCCCGAGTCGGGCGCGCTGCTGATCTTCGCCGGGAGTGCGGCGTCCTGTCACCTGATCACGGCCGCGGCGATGGCGAGCGCCGGGCCGGTGACGCCCCCGGACGAGCTTCCGGCCATCCGCACCTACGGCTTCTGGGGTGAGGGAACCGCGTTTCCGTACTGGCCGGTGGATCCGCGCGCGTTCTGGGACGAAGGCAAGGAACGCCCCGCCGCCTTTCCCGAGTTGTTCGCGCGGCCGGAGCAGTGGATCACCAACTGGGGCATTGCCGCGGTGGAGGCGGAGGAGGTCATCCGGGTGCTCGGCAACGAGCTGCGGGAGGCGGAGCGGTTCCTTGCCTGGCGGGGCGCGCTGCCCGCGGACGACCGCGCGCTCGCCAATGCGGTGATCGTGGCGAAGTCGGCCCACTACCCGGTCATCGTCGAGCTCGGTTCGGTGATGATGGCGGACCTGATCGAATGGCGGGACCATGCGCTGTCGCAGCCGCCGGAGGTACCGGTGGAGGCGGATCTGCTCGCCGCGCTGTTCCGGCGACGGCGGGCGATGGAAGGCCGGCTGGTCGAGAACTACGGGACGAAGCGAAGCCTGATGGGTGATCCGACGGCGCTGTGGCGCACGCTGGAGGGCCCGGCAGCGCGGCTGCGCGCCGCGCCGGCGGCCCTGCACGGCTTCATCGCGGCGCAGGTGACCGACTGGCGCGGGCACCGGCTGTACGGTGTCGAGCCCGAGTTCCCGAACAATGGCGAGGATCTGCGCGGTCACGACTGCCTGCTGAGCGTGCACGCCGACCGGCTGATCGAGACCGATTCCGAGCATGAGTACGGGCTGTCCGTATGGCTGCCGACCGAGGAGCTGCGGGCGATGCGGCTCGATCACACCCGGCTGGTGCGGCACTGCGCGGTATGATGCCAATCGCGGCGAAGATGCTGGTGGCGTGGCTGCTGGCGATCGTGGCGGCGGCGCCGATCGGCGGATTGCCGGGGAAGCGCGGTGCGATCGGCGTGGCGGACGGTCTGCTGGGGATCGGCCTGGTCGTCGGGCTGCCGATGCTGGTGTTCGCCGCGGCCATCCTTCCCACCGACTGGGCCGGTGCTGAGCGGGCACTGGTGCTGTTCGCGGGCGCGATGGGCAAGTTCTCGAGCCTGTTGAGCATTGCCGTGGCCGCCCGATTCGGGTGAGTGGCCGCCGGTGGCGCGATGCGATAGGGCGATCCGCTGACACAATCGGAGGCGCGGCGTGACGCGGGTGCGGCTTTCCTTCACCAAATGCCATGGCAGCGGAAACGACTTTCCGCTGATCGATGCGCGCGGGCTCGCCTTGGCCGACGCGGACTGGGCGGTGGTGGCGCGGGTGCTGTCGGATCGCGCCGGACCGGTCGGGAGCGACGGGCTGCTGCTGCTCGCCGAAGGTGGTGGCGATCAGGCGTTCGCGCAGCGGATGTTCAATGCCGACGGATCGGAGGCGGGGACGTGCCTCAACGGGCTGCGCTGCGTGGCGCGGGCGGGGTTCGAGGCGCTGGGACGTGAGGCGGCGACGATCGGGCTGAAGGCGGGAACGGCGGAGGCGGCGCGGGTCGCGGACCTGGCGCCGGGTGTCTACACCGTGCGGACGCGGGCCGGGCCGGCGACGACCGATCCGGCGGCGATCGGCCTGCGGGTGGCGGCGCCGGTTATCGAGGCGCGGGTACCTGGACTGCCGAGCGAACGGGCGTTCACCGGGGTGGGGATGGGCAACCCGCACCTGATCAGCTTCGTGGAGCGGATCGACGAGGCGGAACTGGTCGCACTCGGTTCATGGTGCGAGGCGGGTCCCGAGCTGCTGGTCGACCGCGCCAATGTGTCGTTCGTCGCGGAGCGCGCGGACGGGCTGTTCGTCCGGACGTTCGAGCGCGGAGTCGGGCTGACCGACGCGTGCGGCAGCGCGATGGCGGCGGCAACCCAGGCGGCGGGGCTGACCGGACGGGTCGCGTTCGGACGCGAGATCACCGTCCACAATCCGGGCGGGCTGGTGCGCGCGAGCGCCGCCGGGCCGGACGCGCCGGTGACGATCGCCGGCAACGCGACCTTCGAGTGGGAGGGCGAGATCACGGTCGACCTGGCCGCCGAAACGGCACACGATCTGGAGATCACGCGGCGGCGGGACCACGAGGTCACCGCCTGGCAGGCGCTGGTAACCAGATAGGTTATTTTTGCTTGACAGCGTCACGCTGATATGGCACATAACGGGAACGATGAGGAATTGCGGGTCGGGCCGGCGCGCGGGGGCGCTGTCCGGCCCGATCGCGTTTCGGGGAGGGTGCGGATGGGCGAGGCGGGGACGGCGGGTAGCGCAGCGCGGCGCATCGGTCACAAGCGTGTGCGGTGGACGAAAGCGATGAAGGAAAGCTTCTTCAATCACCTGACCACCACGGGCAATGTAAAGGCGTCTGCGCACGCGATCGGGATCGATCCGCGCTCCGCATACACCCTGCGGCGGAAGGACGAGCAGTTCGCCGCCGACTGGGGCGTGGCGATCGCGCAAGCGTACGAGATCCTGGAAACGCACCTGCTGGCGATGGCCCTCTCCGGCGAGAGCGCCATCGATACGGGGGGCGTGGGGCCGGGTACGGTAATCGATTTCGATCAGGCGATGCGCCTGCTCGGGCGGCAGCACGGCGCCAAAGCACCGCCGCAGCGGCGCGGCGGACCACGGCGCAAGCTGCTGACCAACGAGGAGATCGATGCGGCATTGCTTGCCAAGCTGGGCAAGCTGATCCCGCCGTCGGAGCCCGCATGAGCACCGACGTCCGGGCGCTGCTTGCCCGATTGGCGATCCTGCCTGCCGACGAGATCGGCGTGCTGCTGCGCAAGCTGTCGCCGGTCGAGCGACGCGCGCTCAACGATGCTTGGCATCTGTGGGCGCACGCCGGGCAAGTAGCGCCGCCGGGCGACTGGCGCGTGTGGCTGATCCGTGCCGGTCGCGGGTTCGGCAAGACGCGGGCCGGCGCGGAGTGGCTGAGCGCGTGCGCACGGACGATGCCGCAAGCCCGAATTGCGTTGATCGGCAGCAGCGGGGACGAGGCACGACGCGTCATGGTGGAGGGCGCGAGCGGGCTGCTGGCCGTTGCCAGAGACGGCGAGGCGATCGACTGGGCGCCCGCTAGCGGCCGGCTGACCTTTGCCTCCGGCGCGCAGGCATGGGTCTACTCGGCGGAGGCGTCCGAGTCGCTGCGCGGGCCGGAGCACCACCTGGCGTGGTGCGACGAGCTCGCCAAGTGGCGGCGCGGCGACGCGGCCTGGGACAATCTGCTGATGGGCCTCAGGCTGGGAGAGCGGCCGCGGGTGCTGGTGACGACGACGCCGCGGCCGACCGCGCTGATGCGGCGGGTGCTGGCGCTGCCCGACCTGGTCGAGACGCGCGGGGCGACGCGGGACAACCCGCACCTGCCGCAAAGCTTCGTCGCGGCGATGGCGGCGCAGTACGGCGGCACCCGGCTGGGGCGGCAGGAGCTGGACGGCGAGCTGATCGACGATGTCGAGGGCGCGCTGTGGACGCGGGCGACGGTGGAGGGTTGCCGGGTCGCGGTGGCGCCGGCGCTCACCCGCGTGGTGGTGGGCGTCGATCCGCCGGCGAGCGCGAGCGGCGACGCGTGCGGGATCGTCGTGGCGGGACTGGGCGCGGACGGCGATGCCTATGTGCTGGAGGACGCGAGCGTGGCGGGCCAGTCGCCGGAGGGCTGGGCGCGGACCGTGGCGGCGGCGGCGGCGCGGCACGGCGCCGACCGGGTGGTGGCGGAGGCGAACCAGGGCGGCGACATGGTCAGGAGCGTGCTGCAGGCCGCCGACACCGCGCTGCCGGTGCGGCTGGTCCATGCGAGCCGGGGCAAGGTCGCGCGGGCGGAGCCGGTGGCGGCGTTCTACGAGCGGGGGCGAGTGCGTCACGTGGGGGCGTGGCCGGCGCTGGAGGAGGAGCTGTGCGGGCTGATGGTCGGCGGCGGCTATGGCGGGCCGGGGCGCTCGCCGGACCGCGCGGATGCGCTTGTGTGGGCGGTGACGGCACTGCTGGTGGGGCGGCGCGGGACGGTGGGCGTGCGGGCGGTCTAGCGGGGGGGGGGGGCAGGGTTCGCTCGTTCGCCTCGTCAGTGAACGACCGAATGTCCGCTACTGGTGGATAGCGGACGTTCATTCGCCGATGCTGGCGTGGTACAGAAGTTTGCCGGTCCGATTAGAGAAGCAGGTGATGCTGGTGCCGCAAGCGACCGCCCATCGCGGGCGAAGCTCGACGCAATTGCGGTCCGGGAAGGACACCGTCACGGGCAGGTTCAAGTTCTCGATTTTCTTGGTCGTGCTCCGTTCTTCGCGAGCTTTAATCGCATAGGCGCGCTGTTCTAACGGCGCATCCGGCGAGTAACGGACTTCTTGCTGCAGTCGGCGTAGGCGGTTTTCCGCAGTTAGCCAAAGACCCGTAAGGGTGCCGCATGCGGCTAGAAGGACAACAAAGAGGACTGGTAGCCCACGGCGCATACGTCAGAACAACACGCGTCAAGAATGTCCGCAAGTGGGCGTTAGCGGACTTTCGTCCACACGGGAAAGACGGCGTTCTCGGTAGAGCCCATCGCTTTCACCATCTGCTCGTTACCGAAGGCGGGAAGGCTCGTGAGTTAGTCGAGCATGACGCTCTCCCCAGTCGCTCCTTGTGGATATACGCACGCGAGCTGTCCGTCTGATCCGAATAGGAGCCACCAAACGTCTGCTCTCCAGGGACCGGTGTCGTTGGTCTCGATCGCCACCCCAGCCATGTCGGACTTTGCGAGCGTCTTCGTTTGGCCCGCGTCGTCGGTCACGCGAACGTGGTCGGGCTCAATCGACACAGTCCACAGGGCTTCCGGTTGAGGACGTTGCGTCCACTTTCTGATCCAGCCGAACATGCAGCCTCCAAGTCCTCAGAGCCTAATGCGCCGCGTCCTTGTCCGCTATTGGGCGAAAGCGGACGTTCGCTCCCAATTGTCACGCACTCGATGGTCCGAGCCCACCCCGCAGGGCGCTGGCGATAGCAACCGGACACACCGCAAGCGGTTTAGTGGACCCCGGAACACAGCCGGAGTGACGACCGTGTGAGGCGTTGGTGCGACTGGTCCATGCCAGCCGCGGCAAGGTCGCGCGGGCGGAGCCGGTGGCGGCGCTGTACGAGCGCGGGCGGGTGCATCACGTCGGCGCGTGGCCAGAACTGGAGGACGAGCTGTGCGGGCTCTCGGTCGGGGGCGGCTATGGCGGGCCGGGCCGCTCGCCGGACCGGGCGGACGCGCTGGTGTGGGCGGTGACGGCACTGCTGGTGGGGCGGCGTGGAGCGGTGGGCGTGCGGGCGGTGTGAGGGACGACTGCCGTGCGCGCGGGGGCCGGGCTCCTTTACCGGGTTCGCGACGACGCCTACATGGGGTGCAGCCGTGGCGTTCTTTGGTTCGTGATCGGCAGGGAGACGGATCATGAGCGTCGTGCTGTTTGCCGCCATGCTTCTCGCCGCGCCGGAGCTACCGCCGCGTGTCGCAACCGCCGAGAACGAGCTGCGGTTTACCTTCTACCGTAACGGCAAGGGCCGGGGGTTCGCCAGTTCGCGCACCATCATCACCGGGACCGGCATGGGGCCGAAGACTTGGTCGACCAGCAGCTTCGCCAGGATCGTCCGTAGGTGCGGCGGACGGGCGATCGGCACGCTCGGGAGCAACGGCTACACCGTTCAGCTGACGAGCAGGCCGACCGGGCAGGACTTCGCGGTCGCCGAGTGCGTCAAGCGATCGACAGGTGTCCGCTTCACGGCGGGCATCCAAGTCGGCGTGACGATGGGGGCTTATGCGCTCGACACGACGCCGTTCCGCGCGCTGTGGGACAGCGAGCAGATCGCGGCGAAGGCGGGTTAGCCGCCGGTCGGCCGACCGCTCGAGCGACTTGCTGGAAAGGGCTCGTAGCTCATGTGGCCCAGCGATATCGGCGGCTGCGGCTTCAACCGAGTGCAAAGACCTTCTTATTCGGCATCAACAGGATTCGGAAGCTGCTTCGCTCCGGTCAGCTGACGCTTGGCCTTGCCCAGATTGCGGATGACAAATGGCGGGAGCAAGTCGCTCTTCAGCTCGCGCAGCTTGATCTTCCAGTCGGTTCGGTCCTCGGTCCCTGGCCGAACCTTGAACTGGGTGGTGTGCGATCGCTTCAGGTCATCCCACGTCGCTGTGTAGTAATACAACGCGATCGACTTCCGGGAAACACCGTCAGGATGGTTCACGACCTGCGGATTGCCGTGCATGCTGTCCGACGTGGTGTTGAAAATGAGGCATCGATTGAAGATCGGATCATGTGATTGCGCGCGCCGGGTCATGGCTGTGTCCCACAGCTCGATCTGTCCGCCATACTCCGGCTTCCAGTCCTTGTTGAGGTAGATGAGGACGTTGATGCGACGTTCCACGTTCATCATCTTGTGATGGTTGAAGTCGGCGTGGATCGACAGATGGCCGCCATTCTTTACCTCATGGAACCCTGCACCCGAGAAATAAGGATCGGGTATCAGGCCCCTTATCCCGGTGATGTTCTCGATGAGCTTGATGAACGGACGCGAGTTGAAGCTGTAGAACAGCGAGCGGGGCGTAATCATCGAGCGTGTCGGGGTGGTAGCTGCTCTTCAGCCGCTCCTGCGCGCGCTCGTAGGAGGCGTTCAGGCCTTCGTCGGTCGAGCCCGGGCCAAAGTGATCCAGGATGCCGTTCGCGACTCGCTCAGGTAGAAAATCATCGATGACGATCGAGGGAAATGGGTCGGCGGCGTTATACTGCGCCTGAAGCTCCGATCCCTTGTCGCGTGTCGCGCCCGCCCGAATGAAGCCGGTATCGACGTCCATGACATCAAGATACGACATTGCTGATCTCCCCCGTCCAACGGGGAGAGTGACTGCAGAGCCGTAGACCTGCAAGTGATTCGACAAGCGGAAACGCTCAATACGCAATCAGACTAAAGACGGACGACTTTGCGAATTGAAGATCGGCCGCGGCTCGAAGTGTCGCAGCCGGCAGAACGGGTGATACGGCTGTACGCGAGCTTAGCGGCACCTGGTTGCGACCGCGGAACAGCAGAAAGGACGAGACATGAAGCTGTGGGGACGCAAGTCCGCGCGTGAGGACGCGCGGCCGGCGCTGGGGCGTGCGAGCGCGGGCGCCGGGGTGATGGGCGAGTGGCCGCGCAGCTACGAGGCGCAGCTGCGTGAGGGCTATGCGGCGAACCCGGTGGCGCAGCGTGCGGTGCGGCTGATCGCGCAGAATGCAGGCGCGGCGCCGATCGCGGGCGGGGCGGCGGCGCTGGTGGCGGCGCGGTCGGCGGGGCAGGCGCTGCTGGAGACGCTCGCCGCGCAGCTGCTGCTGCACGGCAACGCCTATGTCCAGGTGATCGGCGACGGGGCAGGTGGGGTGGCCGAGCTCTACGCGCTGCGCCCCGAGCGGGTGAGCGTGGAGGCGGACGCGCGCGGCTGGCCGGTCGCGTACCGCTACAAGGTAGGGGAGCGGACCGCACGGCTGGCGGCGGACGGGCCCCTGCCCGAGATCATCCACGTCCGCAGCTTCAACCCGCTCGACGATCACTATGGCCTGGGCTGCCTGGGCGCGGCGGCGGGGGCGATCGCGATCCACAATGCGGCGACGCGGTGGAACAAGGCGCTGCTGGACAATGCCGCGCGGCCATCGGGCGCGCTGGTCTATGACGCGCCGGACGGAGCGGCGCTGTCGGCGGACCAGTTCGCCCGGCTGCGCACCGAGATGGAGGCGGGGTTCGCGGGCGCGGCCAACGCGGGGCGCCCGATGCTACTGGAGGGTGGGCTCAAATGGCAGGCGATGAGCCTGACCCCTGCCGACATGGACTTCGTCGGGCTGAAGGCGGCGGCGGCGCGCGAGATCGCGCTGGCGTTCGGCGTGCCGCCGATGCTGCTCGGGCTACCGGGCGATGCGACCTATGCCAATTACCGCGAGGCGAACAAAGCGTTGTGGCGGCTCGCGGTGCTGCCGCTGACCGACACGGTGCTGAGCGGACTGTCGCAGGGTCTGAGCGGGTGGCTGGAGGACGCAAGCCTGCGGGTCGAGGTCGACCGGGTGCCGGCACTGAGCGAGGATCGCGAGCGGCTGTGGGCTCAGGTCACGCTCGACTGGCGGCAAGCCGACCTGAGCCCGGGCGACCGCGTCGCGCTGGCGGGCGAGCCTGGCAGCTGGCGGATCGTCGACTGGACGCTCGATGCGATGGTGCTGACGCTCGACCTGGTCCAAATCGCGCGGGCGACGATGTCGGCAGCGGCGGCGACGTCGGGGCGCGTGCTGTCGGACAGCGACGCGGCGATCGGGCGGACGCTGCTCCACGCGTTCGAGATTCCGCCAGTCGACGACACGGTGCTGGCGTCGCCGCGGCTCTCGATCGCGGCGGCGGGGAGCGGCGCGGGGTGGCGCAGCGCGCGGGCGCAGCTGAGCACCGACGGCGGCGTGTCCTTCCACCCGCTGCCAGAGCTGCGGTCGGCGGCGGTGCTCGGCACGCTTGCGATGTCGCCGGGGGCCGGGTCGTCGACCCTGGTCGACCGACATGCCGTCATCGAAGTGGTGCTGGCGCACAAGGGCATGACGCTCACGAACTCGGACCCGCTCGCGGTGGCAGCGGGCGCGAACCTGGCACTGGTCGGTGACGAGCTGCTCCAGTGGGAGCGTGCCGAGTGGCTGGGCGACACGCGCTGGCGGCTGACGCGCCTGTGGCGCGGGCGACGCGGCACCGAGTGGGCGTGCGGGCAACAGGCGGCGGGCGACCGCTTCGTCGTGCTCCAGCCCGGTGCGCTGCTGGAGGTGCCGCTGCCGCTGGCGGCGATCGGCAGCCGGGTGCGGGTGATCGCGAGCGGCGTCGGCGACGGCGACGCGCCGATCGAAACCGACGTGCTGGTGAGCGGCGCGTCGGTGGTGCCGCCATCGCCCGTCCACCTGAGGGTCACCGCCGATGGTGCGGGTGGCGCGCAGGCGCGGTGGGTGCGGCGGAGCCGGGCGGGCTGGGCCTGGCTCGACGGCATCGACGCGCCGCTGGTCGAGGAGCGGGAACGCTACGTGCTGCGTGCCGATGGGAACGCGCAACTGACGGCCAGCGACGGACCCGTGGCCGCGCTGCCCGCCGCCAGCCTTGCCGGAGCGAGCGGCGTGCAGGTGCAGCAGGTTGGCCTGCAGGGGCTGTCCCGCCCGGCGATCACGCCGTGGCCGACGCAAGCAACAAAGGAGGATGCATGACCGAGGAGACCGCCCGCTGGGCGCTGCCGATGATCGTTCCGGGACAGGCGCAGAAGGAGATGACCCACAATGAGGCGCTGGCGCGGCTCGACCTGATGGTCGCGGCGACGGTCGAGACCGCCCCCCTCGATACGCCGCCCAGGGCGCCGGTGCCGGGGACGTGCTGGATCGTCGGCGCCGCACCGACCGCGGCGTGGAGCGGGCAGGCGCACGCACTGGCCGGCTGGACGAGCGGTGGCTGGCGCTTCGTCCAGCCGCGCGAGGGCATGCAGCTGTGGATACGGGACGAGGGGCACTCGCTCCGATTCCTCGATGGTGCGTGGGCGGCGGAGCCGCTGAGCGGCGGCTCGCTCGCCATTGCGGGCGAGTCGATCTTAGGTCCGCGTGCTCCCGCGATCGCCGCGCCGAGCGGCGGCATGTTAATCGACGAACAGTGCCGCGCGACGCTCCTCACGATTATCGAGGTTCTTCAACACCATCGCCTGATCGCCTGATCGAAACTGTGACGCTTCGGCAACAGTCCCCAGTTTTTGTGCGCTTGCGCCGAAACCAAGCCGAGTTTAGTGAGTTTGCGCTGTCCGTAGTGACAATCGAAGAAAGGGGAATTTATGCGGAAGCTTGCCGTCGCACTGGCGCTCGCCTCAACCGCGCTCACCACTCCCGCCCTGGCCCGCGATGATTCGTGGTACGTGGGCGTCGAAGGTGGCGCGATGATCGTCGAGGACATCGACTTCGACATCACCACTCCCGCCGGTGTGACCACCGCGACCGCGGCAACTGCCGATCACGACTATGGTTACGACTTCGACGGCATCATCGGCTATGACTTCGGCGTGTTTCGCGCCGAGGCCGAGGTCGGGTACAAGAAGGCGTATCTGGAGGGCTTCCGCTCTGCCGTGACCACGCCGCTGCTGAACTCGGCCGGTGCCATCGGCGCAGCCGCGCCGGGCAACTACGACAGCGCGCGCGGCGCGACGTCGGCGCTCAGCTTCATGATCAACGGCCTGCTCGACTTCGGCGAGGACGACGGCGTGCAGGGCTTCGTCGGCGGTGGTGCGGGTGTCGCCCGCGTCAAGGCCGAGGACTATCGCCTGAACGGCAACGGTCCGTTCCTAGACGACTCCGACACGGTCTTCGCCTGGCAGGCGATCGCGGGCATCCGCGCGCCGCTCGGCGACAACGTCGACGTCTCGCTGAAGTATCGCTTCTTCAACGCGGACGACGTTCGCCTGGTTGACGTGACCGGCCGCACTGCGGATGCACGCTTCCGGTCGCACTCGCTGCTGGGTGGCCTGATCTACAACTTCGGCGCACCGGAGGAGGCCGCACCGCCGCCCCCGCCGCCGCCGCCGCCGCCGCCCCCGCCGCCTCCTCCGCCCCCGCCGCCGCAGGTCGTCTGCACGCCCGGGCCGTACATCGTGTTCTTCGAGTGGGATCGCTCGGACATCACGCCGGAGGCCGCCGGCATCCTGGACAACGCCGTGTCGGCGTACCAGTCGTGCGGCAACGCGCAGGTCATGCTGGCCGGCCACGCCGACCGGTCGGGCTCGGCGAGCTACAACGTCGGTCTGTCGCAGCGTCGTGCCGACGCGGTCCGTGGCTACCTGACGTCGCGCGGCATCGGCGACGGCGTGATCACGAGCGAGGCGTTCGGCGAAGGCCGTCCGCGCGTCGAGACCGCCGATGGCGTCCGCGAGCTCCAGAACCGTCGCGTGGAAATCACCTACGGGCCTGGCTCGGGGATGTAATTCCAACGCGTCCAATCTGGACGTACAGAATTGGGGAGGTCGGAGCGATCCGGCCTCCCTTTTTCGTTCGGGGTAGCGGTGGACGCTGTTGGCGAGTCGTCGTCGGGTCGGCGTGCGCTGGCTGTCCAGCCTTGGGCTTGCCGTTTCGCTGACGCGATCGGTGGATCGACTGGCGGCGATTGCACCCGACGTGTTGCTCTCCAGCCATGGGGGCGAGTTCCCGGCGGAAGACAAAGACGCGCCGCCGGAAGGTCTTCATGATCGGCCCTGCCGGCAAGTGCCAGAAGTGGCCTTCTTGCCTTCGCAGCTTCTGGTATCATCATTGCCGACCGTGCTGCTCGCACGCGAGTATCCCCTGAACTTCGGTGTTTAGACCGATCGAATGCTTCTGATCGCCTTCCGGCATCGCTGTCGCTGGCAGCGGATCCGTCATCGTCGCCCCGCTCCGTGACGGTACATCAGCGCTGCTGCGCAGGCTTACCGCGCATCCGGCATTCGGACGAGGCAGGCGCGCTACGGTAGTGCCATAGGCCCGGAGGCACTGGCGCTACTCAGGCGACAGGGTCACCAAGTCCGCACGACATCACGACCGTGCCATTTCCAGAGTTCTCGCGGAGGTGTGCAATCCTGCAGGCGGGAATCGCCATGATCGCGCCGAGCCCTGGAGCTTGAGCATCTCTGTTGCTGAAGCTGGGCAAATCGAACGGCGCACTCAGACGCGACGATTGCTCATGTGGCGTGCGAGCGATGCTCGGGCCTGTGTCGATCTGGTGCCTGAAAGCTAAAGCGTTGCGCAAACCACGTCAGCACATCGGATGCAGAAAAACGGCGAGCAGCTCGTCGCCAACGCGCGTGGCGCGGCACGATGCCGACGAACCCTGATCATCAAGTGAGAAAACAACGCCGAATAGCGCCGCCGACCTTGCGTCAAGCCACTGTAAACGGCAGCTATCGACAGAGCGGGTCCGGCAGGACAGCGTGGCGACGCACCATAGCGCGAGCCCGTCCTCAATGGCCCGGGAAGTCGGTCGCCTCGAAGCGGATCGGGGCGCCGATTGCCTGGGCGGCCAGCTCGCCGTCCCACATCACGCGCGTGCCGCGGATCACCGTGCCGACCGGCCGGCCCGTCAGGATCATGCCGGTGAAGGGCGACCATCCGGCCCGCGACGCGAGCCAGCTGTCCTCAATCGTCCAACGTGCATTCCGGTCGACGACCGTGAAGTCGGCGTCGTAGCCGATCGCGATCCGGCCCTTGCCGACCAGCCCGAAGATGCGCTGCGCCCCGGCGCTGGTGAGGTCGATCAGCCGCTGCATCGTCAGCCGCCCCTCGGCGACGTGATCGAGCAGCAGCGGCAGTAGCGTCTGCACGCCGGGCATGCCGCTCGGGCTGTCGGGATAGGGTTTCGCCTTCTCCTCCAGCGTGTGGGGCGCGTGGTCCGATCCGATCACGTCGACGACGCCCTGGCGCAGCCAGTGCCACAGCCCGTCACGGTGCGCGCCCGACCGGATCGGCGGGTTCATCTGGGCGTGGCTGCCGAGCCGGGGATAAGCCTCCTCGCCCGCGAGCGTCAGGTGCTGCGGCGTCGTCTCGGCGGTCGCGATGTCGCGGTTGCGGCCGAGCAGCTCCAGCTCGGCCGGCGTGGTCACATGGAGCACGTGGATCCGCCGCCGCGCCGCCCGCGCGAGCCGCAGGATGCGGGTCGTCGCGAGCAACGCGCTCTCGTCATCGCGCCACACCGGGTGGCTGGAGGGGTCACCCGCCACGCGCAGGTGCGCGCGCTCCCCCATCCGCCCCTCGTCCTCGGCGTGGATCGCGACCCGGCGACTGCCATGCGCCAGCACGCGGGCGAGCTCCGCGTCCTCCGCCACCAGCAGGTCGCCGGTCGAGGCACCCATGAAGATTTTGACGCCGGCGGTCCCGGGCAGCCGCTCCAGCTCGCCGAGCTGTTCGGCGTTTGCCGCCGTCGCGCCGACGTAGAAGGCGTGGTCGCACCACATCCGGTCCTTTGCGCGCGCGAGCTTGTCGGCGATCGCCTCCGCACTGTCGGTGTTGGGCTTGGTGTTCGGCATTTCGAACACGGCGGTGACGCCGCCCAGCACCGCGGCGCGGCTGCCGCTCTCCAGATCCTCCTTGTGGACGAGGCCGGGCTCGCGAAAGTGGACCTGGGTGTCGATGACGCCCGGGAGCACGTCGAGGCCGGTGCAGTCGATGGTCTCGCCCGCGTCACCGACCGATCCGATCGCGACGATCCGCCCGCCGGACACTGCGACGTCGGTCTGCACGGGCCCGCTCGGCAGGTGCACCGTGCCGCCGCTCAGCCTGAGGTCGTAGCCCATCTCTGCCCTTCCGCTTGCCATGGCCGCTCCCTACCTCAAAGCGCATGTCCGACACCAGCAGCGCCACCCTGCTCGCCGACCGCGCGGTGCTGCGCGTCGCCGGCGACGACCCCCGCGGCTTCCTGATGGGGCTGGTGACGCAGGACTCGGCGATCGCACCCGATGCGCCGCGCTGGTCCGGGCTGCTCACCCCACAGGGCAAGGCGCTGTTCGACTTCATCCTGTGGGACGGCGGAGACGGTAGCCTGCTGATCGACTGCGAGGCCGCGCAGGCGGAGGCGCTGGCGCGGCGGCTCTCGCTCTATCGCCTGCGCCGCGCGATCACGATCGAGCCGACGGAGCTGCGGGTCCACTGGTCGCCCGAGCCCGGGTGGGGCGTCGCCGATCCGCGGCTCGCCGACCTTGGTTACCGGTGGCTGGGGGATGCGACGGGGGCGCCCGCGACCGGCTGGCTGGAGACCCGGTTGCGCTACGGCGTGGCGGAGGGTGTGGCGGAGCTGGGGCAGGACCAGACGCTGTGGCTCGAATGCAATGCGCGCGAGCTCGGCGGGGTGAGTTTCACCAAGGGCTGCTACGTCGGGCAGGAGAATACCGCGCGGATGCACCACCGGATGAAGGTAAACCGGCGGTTGGTGGTCGCCCGGATCGGCGAGGACGACCGGGCGCGGGTTCGTTACCCCGAGCTCGGCCTGATGGTGACGCACCGGCGGGTCGAGGCACTCGGCGATGCGCTGCGGCCCCGCTGGCTGATCGATGCGCTTGCCGAGGATGCGCTTGCGGCGGGTGCGTGAAGTCGGTTGTTCGGCGGGATCAACGACCGGGTAGCGGCGGCGGAGCCTCGGTGTTCTGCGACGCGGTGACCCGCCACTCGCCAGCCTGACGCTGAACCACCCAGGTGAACAGCCGGCGTCGCGGCGTACCGGGTGCGAGATGGCGGACGCGGTCGCCGGTCGTTTCCCAAACCACGTGCGCGACCGCGACGTCGGGCGTGAGCCAGCGGACGACCGTCACGTCGCGGGTCACCCAGCGGCTCTCGGCGAACATCGGGCTCGCCAGGACCGCGGCGTGGGCGGCGCGGAACGCCTCGCGGCCGCCGCGGCCGAAGCCCGGCGTGTCGGGACCGAGGACCGATACGAAGACGATCTGCGGATCCATGATCGCCGCCAGTCCGGCGGCGTCACGGGCGTTCCAGGCTGCCTGCCAGGCGGAGCCGAGGCGTTTGATCGCAGTTTCATCGGCCGCGCGCGACTCCGCCATGGGCGCGGTCGACTGCTGCGGGCGTGGGGCGGGGGCGCCGATCAGAGCGGCAAGCGCGAAGCAAAGGATCATCGCCGATCTCCTACTTGAGCGTCCACATCATAGCAGTTTCAGAAGCTCAGCGCAGCCGACAAAAAAATGGGCCGGTGCGTTGCCGCACCGGCCCAGGTTTCCGCAGGAGGAACTCTCAATAATTGTAGGCGCGCTCGCCGTGTTCGTTAATGTCGAGACCTTCCGTCTCGACCTCGAGCGAGGGGCGCAGGCCGATCGTGTACTTGAGGCCGAGGAACAGCACGGCGGAGACGATGCCGGTCCACAGCACGGTGGTGCCGACCGCCCAGATCTGGGTCACGACCTGTCCGCCGAGATCGTAGACGCCCGCCTTCGCGACCGGCGCGGTGTAGTCGATCCAGCCCTGTCCGCCGAGCGCCGGGTCGGCGACGATGCCGGTTCCGATCGCGCCGATGATGCCGCCGACGCAGTGAATGCCGAACACGTCGAGCGAGTCGTCGTACTTGAGCGCGGTCTTCACCCGCGTCACGAAGACGAAGCAGACCAGGCTCGCGACCGCGCCGAGCAGGATCGCGGTGCCCGGGTGGGCGAAGCCTGCCGCCGGGGTGATCGCGACCAGTCCGGCAACGACGCCCGAGGCGGCGCCGAGCAGCGATGGCTTCTTGTGAACGACCTGCTCGATGATCGCCCAGGTAGCGCCCGCCGCGGCGGTGGCGGTAAACGTGTTGATGAAGGCGAGGGCTCCGAAGGCGTTCGCCTCCAGCCCCGAGCCGGCGTTGAACCCGAACCAGCCGATCCACAGCAGCGACGCGCCGATCATTGTCATGGTCAGGCTGTGCGGGGGCATCGGCTCATGCAGGAAGCCCTTGCGCGGGCCGATCACGAGGCAGCCGATCAGCCCGGCAATGCCTGCGTTGATGTGGACCACCGTGCCGCCGGCGAAATCGAGTGCGCCCCAGCCCCACAGCAGGCCAGCGTCCTGCGACACGATGTTGCCGGCCGCATCCTTGACGATGGTTGCTGCAAGGAAGTCCGGGCCTGCCCAGTACCAGACCATGTGCGCGATCGGGAAATAGGCGAGCGTCAGCCACAGCACGGTGAAGATGATCAGCGGCGTGAACTTCACCCGTTCCGCGAACGCGCCGACGATCAGCGCCGGGGTGATGCAGGCAAAGGTCGTCTGGAAAATGACGAAGACGTATTCCGGCAGGTACACCGAGTTGGAGAAGGTCGCGGCGAAGGTGGTCGGTGACACGCCGGCCAGGAACGCCTTGTCGAGCCCGCCGAACAGCTTCGGGAACGGCGTGCCGGTCGAGGTGAAGGCCATCGAGTAGCCCCAGCAGAACCAGACCAGCGCCGCGACGCAGACGATGGTCAGCACCTGCATCAGCACCGACAGCATGTTCTTGGTGCGGACCAGCCCGCCGTAGAACAGCGCGAGCGCGGGCACCGACATCATCAGCACCAGCGCCGACGAGATCAGCATCCAGGCGACATCGCCCTTGTTCACCATCTCCGCGGTCGGCGTGAACGGCGCGGCCGGTGCCGCCGCGAGCGCAGGGTGCGAAAGCAGCGCCGCCGCGCCCGCGCCCGCGATAAACTTGCAAAGCTGCTTCATCTGTCCCCCTCTCACAGCGCGGTCTGGTCGGTCTCGCCGGTGCGGATCCGCACCGCCTGGCCGACGTCGAGCACGAAGATCTTGCCGTCGCCGATCGCGCCGGTGTTGGCGGAGGCCTGCACCGCCTCCACCACCCGCGGCGCCAGATCGGATGCGCAGACCACCTCGATCTTGATCTTGGGCACCATGTTGGTGCTGTACTCGGCCCCCCGGTAGATCTCGGTCTGGCCCTTCTGGCGACCGAAGCCCTTGACCTCGGTCACGGTCATGCCCGCGACGCCGAGCTCAGTCAGCGCCTCGCGCACCTCGTCGAGCTTGAATGGCTTGATGATGGCGATGATCAGCTTCACTCGCGCCCCCTTCGCAGTCCCGCGAGAGAGCTGAGCAAGCGGCGTGCCAGTTGCGAGGCGTTAGAGGATCATGCGCCCACGCACGCCCCGAGGTTCACGAAACGGTAACTTTTTGTGCAGTTGCGAGCAGCTGCCGCAAAATCAGGCAGCGGTGCCGATCACCGCCCGCGCCTTCGCCTCGTCCGCTTCATCCACCATGACGCGAACCGGGATAAGCAGCCAGCTCCCGTCGGCGATGCTGGCGCCACCGTCGAAGGCGAGCGCGGGAATGCCGTCGCTCTCGAGTCGCCCGACGATGATGTTGGCGAGGTTTCGGTCGAACCGCCCGACCTCGACGAGCGCCACCGAGCCTAGACCGCGGTGCCGCCGACGGTCAGGCCGGCAACCAGCAGCGTCGGCTGGCCGACGCCCGCGGGCACGCTCTGTCCGCCCTTGCCGCACATGCCGATGCCCTCGTCGAGCGCCATGTCGTTGCCGATTCCGGTGACCTTGGTCAGCACGGAGGGCCCGTCGCCGATCAGCGTAGCGCCCTTGATCGGCGCGCCCAGCCGGCCGTTCTCGACCAGATAGGCCTCCGTGCAGCCGAACACGAACTTGCCCGAGACGATGTCGACCTGACCGCCGCCGAACGACTTGGCGAAGATGCCCTTCTTGACGCGCGACAGCAGTTCGGCGGGATCGTCGCTGCCGCCCCGCATGAAGGTGTTGGTCATGCGCGGCATCGGCGCGTGCGCGAAGCTCTCGCGGCGCCCGTTGCCGGTCGGCGCGACACCCATCAGCCGGGCGTTGAGGCGGTCCTGGATGTAACCCTTGAGGATGCCATCCTCGATCAGGACGTTCTCCTGCGTCGGCGTCCCCTCGTCATCGATCGACAGCGACCCGCGGCGGTCGTGGATCGACCCGTCGTCGACGACGGTGACGCCCGGCGCCGCCACCCGCTCGCCGATGCGGCCGGAGAAGGCGGACGTGCCCTTGCGGTTGAAGTCACCCTCCAGCCCGTGACCGATCGCCTCGTGGAGCAGCACCCCCGGCCAGCCCGGGCCGAGCAGCACCGTCATCTCGCCAGCCGGCGCGTCGACCGACTCGAGGTTGACCAGCGCCTGGGCCAGCGCCTCGTCGATCGCGCGGTTCCAGGTCTCAGGGGAGAGCAGCCGGTCATAGGTGGTTCGCCCGCCGGTGCCGAAGGTACCGGTTTCGCGACGGCCGTTCGCTTCCACGACGATCGTGACATTGAGCCGGACGAGCGGGCGCACGTCGGTGGCGACGAAGCCGTCGGCGCGGACGATCTCCACCACGCTCCACGATCCCATCAGCGCGACGGAGACCTGCGCGACGCGCGGGTCGCGGGCGCGCGCGGCGGCGTCGATCGTCTGGCACAGGTTCACCTTGTCGGCGAAGGGAACCAGGTCGAGCGGATCGGCGTCGGTGTAGAGGTGGCGGTTGGTGCCGGTCGGCGGCGCGGCGCGCACGCCCGTCGCCGGATCGATCAGCGCCATGGTCGCGGTCGCCCGCTCGATCGCGGCGGCCGACAGCTCGTTGGCGTGGGCGAAGGCGGTGGTCTCGCCCGACACGGCACGAAGGCCGAAGCCGGCGTGCGTGTCGTAGCTCGCGGTCTTCAGCCGCCCGTCGTCCAAGCCGAACGCCTCCGACTTGCGGTACTGGAGGTAGAGCTCACCGTCGTCCGCCTTCGCGAGCGCGCGCATGGTGAGCGCCTGCGCCTGATCGGGATCAAGCCCGGAGCGGTAGAGGAACTGGCGGGGGTCGGGCTGAAGCGTCATGCCCGCCAAGATAGGGTGGGCGGCGGCGGAGGGCAAAGGCTGTCGCGCTACCGCCTGCGCGCGCGCACGGTGCTCAGTGGCTCGCGCCCTCGCTGATGTCCGGCAGGGACGACTGGTCGGCGCCGTCCGCAGCCCCACCGATCAGCACGAAGCGCCGATCGCAATAGCCGCAGTCGACATAGCCGTGATCGTCGATCTCCAGCCACACCCGCGGGTGACCGAGTGCGGCCGGCAAGCCGTCGTGCGCCCCGTCGCACGCGACGCGGGAGTGGGACACGCGGGTGACTTCGGGCGGCGCGATCATGACCGGCTGACTAGCAAGGCGACCATGCCGGTGCAAACGCTTGATCGGGGTCACCCTGTCGCCGCGACCAGTTCGCGCAGGCGGCGCAGCTGCCCGGCCAGCATCCGACCATCCGATGCCACCCGCTCAAGCGTCGTGGCAGCTTCCGCCTCGCGGACGACGTGCATCGTTTTCGCACCGCCACCCGACCGGAGCGCCAGCAGATCGAGGATGAGGATCCATGCACTTGCTTCGTCGAGTGCCAGGGTCGCTGCGCCGTGACACAGGGCGTGGCGCAGTTCCGTCAGCGCGGCGAAGCGTTGCAGGGCATGTCGGGCGTGCTGACCGACCTCGGCATGCGAGCCACCCGCCGCCACGGCTGCGGACAGCAACTGAAGTCGCTGGCCGTACAAGAGCGCCGACGACAGCGGCGGTGTCAGCGCGGGTCCGATCAGCACAAGCGTGTCCGTCACCGCGCGCTCGCCCTGCGCGAACACATCGATCATCTCTCCACGCCAGGCATGTGCCGCCGCCTTCGCCCGTGCCCAGCGGGCGCGACCGATGTCGGCGGCTATGATCGGCAGCTGCACGGTCATGCCGTCGTCCTACCGATGCACCCGTTGCGACCTGGTTACCGCCTGCTCTTGGACTTTGCGGCGACCGGCCGTATCGCACCGTCCATGACCTACGCCGCGATCAGCATCCGCGACCTGTGCAAGACGTACGCGGGCGGCAAGCGCGCGCTCGACGGGGTGAGCTTCGACGTACCGCAGGGAACAATCTTTGGGCTGCTTGGGCCGAACGGCGCGGGCAAGTCGACGCTGATCAACATCCTGGCCGGGCTGGTCAACAAGACGAGCGGAACGGCGAGCATCTGGGGCTTCGACATCGACGCGCACCCGCGCAATGCCAAGGCGTCGATCGGCATCGTCAATCAGGAGATTTTGTTCGATCCGTTTTTCACGCCGGTCGAGACACTGGAGATCCAGGCCGGGCTGTACGGCGTGCCCAAGTCGGAGCGCCGCAGCCTGGAGCTGCTGCGCGCGGTGCATCTGGAGGACAAGGCCAACGCCTATGCTCGCACGCTGTCCGGCGGCATGAAGCGGCGGCTGATGGTTGCCAAGGCGTTGGTCCACCGCCCCCCGGTCCTGGTGCTCGACGAGCCGACCGCCGGCGTCGACATCCAGCTCCGCCAGCAGCTGTGGGCCTATGTCCGCGAACTCAATGCCGCGGGCACCACGGTGGTGCTGACGACGCACTATCTCGAGGAGGCGGAGGAGCTCTGCGACCGGATCGCCATCATCAACGGCGGGCGGCTGGTCGCCAATGAGCCGACCACCGAGCTGGTCGGCCGCGCGCAGGAGAAGGTAGTCGACGTGACCGTCGATCGCGAGCTGACCGACACGCCGTCGGCCAGCTGCTTCGAGCGGGTCGAGGCGAGAGGGCGGGTGCTCTCCATCACCTACCGCAAGGACGTGGCGAACGCGGGCGAGGTGCTCGCGGCCGTGACCCGCGACGGCTACGGCATCGTCGACGTCTCGACCAAGGAACCAGACCTGGAGGACGTCTTCCTCAGCATGACGAATAGCGCCGGTTGATGGCGACGTCAGACCCGCAGACCGCCGACGTCCTGATCATCGGGTCGGGTGCCGCGGGGCTCACCGCCGCGCTCAATCTGGCCGACCGGTGCCGCGTGACCGTGCTCGCGAAGGGCGGCTTCGACGAGGGCTCGACCGCCTGGGCACAGGGCGGCATCGCGGCGGTGCTGGAGCCGGGCGACACCTTCGACAACCATGTCGAGGATACCATGATCGCGGGCACCGGCCTGAACGATCGCGGTGTTGTCGAGTTCGTGGTCGAGCGCGCGCCCGCCGCCATCGCGCGGCTGCAGGCGCTGGGCGTGCCGTTCGCGACCGAAGGTGACGCGCTGCACCTGACCCGCGAGGGCGGACACTCGCACCGCCGCATCGTCCATGTCGCCGACGCGACCGGCTGGGCGGTGCAGGAGGCGCTGCTGAAGGCGGCCAGGGCGCACCCCAACATAACGATGGTGCCCGACATGGTGGCGATCGACCTCGCCACCAGCCGGCACGAGGCGCGCTACTCGGGCGCGGGCAACGTCTGGGGCGTCTACGCCTTCAACAAGGCGACCGGCCTGGTCGAGACCTACACCGCGCGGGCGACGATCCTGGCGACCGGGGGCGCGGGGCGAACCTATCAGTTCTCCACCGCGCCGCGCGGCGCGACCGGCGACGGGATCGCCATGGCATGGCGGGCGGGGGCGCGCGTCTCCAACATGGAGTTCATGCAGTTCCACCCGACCTGCCTGTGGAACCTGGAGGTCAAGAACTTCCTGATCACCGAAGCGGTGCGGGGCGAGGGCGGGCGCCTGATCAACCCGACAACCGGCAAGCGCTTCATGACCTACTACGACCAGGAGCGGATGGAGCTCGCACCCCGTGACGTCGTCGCCCGCGCGATCGACGCGGAGATCAAGCGCTACGGCCTCGACTATGTCCACCTCGACATCAGCCACATGCCCGCCGATTTCGTGCGCGGCCATTTCCCAAACATCTACGACAAGCTGATCGGTCTCGGCATCGACATGACGACCCAGCCGATCCCGGTCGTGCCGGCGCAGCACTATACCTGCGGCGGCATCGTGGTCGACCGCGACGGGCGCACCGACCTGCCCGGGCTCTACGCGGCAGGCGAGTGCACCCAGTCGGGGCTGCACGGCGCCAACCGGCTCGCTTCCAACTCGCTGCTCGAATGCTTCGTCTTCGGCGAGGCCGCGGCGCGGGCGATCGCCGCCGGGTTCGACGCGCTGCCATCGCCGCCGCCCGTACGTCCTTGGGACGAGAGCCGCGTCACGGACTCCGACGAGGAGGTGATCATCAAGCAGAACTGGACGGAGATCCGGCGCTTCATGTGGAACTACGTCGGCATCGTGCGCACCACCAAGCGGCTGGAGCGGGCCGCGCACCGCATCAAGCTGCTGAACGAGGAGGTCGCCGACTATTACGGGCACTTCCGCGTGACGCCGGACCTGATCGAGCTGCGCAACCTCCTCCAGGCCGCCGACCTGATCGTGCGCTCCGCCCTGCACCGGCACGAGAGCCGGGGATTGCACTATAATCTGGATTATCCACATACGGCAGACGCGCCGGCCGACACCGTGCTTGTTCCTTAACCGTTCACCTGTTCGGCGCTAAAGCGACTCGGCTCATCGCAACGAGCGCTACCGCCGCTTGTCCGCTGGCGGGCGTCGGCGGCACAAGTAGTGTAGGGGCATGGCAGGCAGGCGTATCGTGACTTTCTGGGCAGGTTTCTCCGTGCTGGAGCGTGCGCTGACGCTCGCGGGCGTCGCGCCGGTCGTGCTGATGGGCGCGGGCGTGCACGAGGTCGCAACCAGCGTCGCGCTGCTTGCGCCGCCGAGCTACCAGTCGCTCATGCCGGTCCCGGAGGCGCCGCCGCGGATGCTCGCGCCGCGCGTACTCAAGGAAACGATTGGCGCGCTACGCAACCAGTTCGACGGGCTCGCCGGTATCGCGGTCAGGAGCGTGGACGAGGGCTGGGCAATCGAGAGCGTCGATGCCGACCGCCGCATGCCACAGCAGAGCGTGTCCAAACTGTGGGTCGCGATGACGGTGCTGGACGCGGTCGATCGCGGCCGCCTCGGGCTCGACACGCCCGTCAGGATCCGGCGCGAGGACCTGACGCTGTTCCACCAGCCGATCGCCTCGCTGGTGAAGGCGGACGGCTATACCGCGACCGTCCGTGAGCTGCTCCAGCGCGCCATGACGCAGAGCGACAACACCGCCAACGACAGCCTGCTGCGCACCGTCGGCGGGCCGACCGCAGTGCGCTCCTTCATCACGCGCAAGGGGCTCGGCAACATCCGCTTCGGCCCGGGCGAGCGGCTGCTCCAGGCGGGCACCGCCGGGCTGACCTGGCGGCAGGACATGGCGATGGGCCGCGCGTTCGAGGCGGCGCGCGCCCGGCTGCCCGCCGACGTGCGTCAGGCCGCCTACCAGCGCTACGTCGCCGATCCGGTCGACGGCGCGGCGCCCGCGGCAATCGCCGCCGCGCTCGCCCGGCTGAAGCGCGGCGACGTGCTGTCATCGACCTCGACCGACTACCTTATCCGGACCATGGAGTCGTCGAAGACCGGGAAGTACCGGCTGCGCGGCGCAGTCCCGCCGGGCTGGACCTTCGGGCACAAGACCGGGACCGGCCAGGACCTGCGCGGGCGAACCGCGGGCTACAACGACGTCGGCCTGCTGACCGCGCCCGACGGCCGCACCTACGCGCTCGCCGTCATGATCGGCGACACCCGCCGCCCGATCCAGGAACGCCAGCTGCTGATGCAGGCTGTGGTGGCGGCGATCGTCGCGAACCACGGGGGACGTTGAGGGTCGACGGGTAGCGCGCTTTGCAAAGCGTGCTGACAATGTCGATTGCGGCACGGGTGTGACTGCTGCGCCACGCGCTCCGCTTTAGCTCCGCCCCGCCGCCTGCTATCGCGCGGGCACGATGCCTCACCTCTACCTCGTCGACGGCTCCGGCTATATCTTCCGCGCCTATCACCGGCTGCCGCCGCTGACGAACCGGCACGGCGAGCCGGTGGGCGCGGTGTATGGCTACACGACCATGTTGTGGAAGCTGGTCGACGAGCTCGACAAGGCGGACGGGCCGACCCACATGGCGGTGGTCCTCGACAACTCCTCCGTCTCGTTCCGCAACGAAATGTACGACCAGTACAAGGCGCATCGCCCGCCGCCGCCGGAGGACCTCAAGCCGCAGTTCCCGATGATTCGCGACGCAACTCGCGCCTTCTCGCTGCCGTGCATCGACGAACCCGGGTTCGAGGCGGACGACCTGATCGCGAGCTATGCCAAGGCGGCGCTGGCGCAGGGCTGGCAGGTCACGATCGTCTCCTCCGACAAGGACCTGATGCAGCTGGTCGAGGACGGCAGCCTCGACATGCTCGACACCATGAACAATCGCCGCATCGGCGAGGCGGCCGTGCAGGAGAAGTTCGGCGTCGGCCCCAAGCAGGTCGGCGAGGTGCTGGCGCTAATGGGCGACAGCGTCGACAATGTGCCGGGCGTCCCCGGTGTCGGCCCGAAGACCGCATCCAAGCTGATCAGCGAGCACGGCGACGTGGAGGCGGTGCTCGCCGCCGCGCCCGAGATGAAGAAGGGCAAGCTCCGCGACAATTTGATCGAGCACGCCGAGAGTGCGCGGATCAGCCGCAAGCTGGTGGAGCTCGCCTGCGACGTGCCGCTGCCATGCCCGCTCGAGGACATGACGCTCGCCGGCATCCCCGACGCCCCCCTGCGCGCGTTCCTGGAGCACCACGGTTTCAAGTCGCTGCTGGCGAAGCTCGGCCAGGTCGCCGACGCGCCAGTCGACACGCCCGACGTGCCCGGCATGCCGGAGCCCGACCCCGATCCGCCATGCGAGCACGACGGGTACGAGACGGTTGTTGACTTGGAAACGCTCGACCGCTGGATCGCGGAGGCGCGGAGCACCGGCTACGTCGCGGTCGACACCGAGACGACCGGGCTCGACGCGACCCGCGCGACGCTTGTGGGCGTCAGCCTGTGTACTGCGCCCAACCGCGCCTGCTACGTGCCCCTCGCGCACGGCGGCAGCGACATGTTCGCCGAGAAGCCGGTACAGCTCGATCAGGAGGCGGCGCTCGCTAACCTCAAGGAGCTGCTGGAGGATTCGTCGGTCCTCAAGATCGGCCACAATCTCAAGTACGACCTAATCGTCCTCGCCCGCGCCGGGATCATGGTCGCGCCGTATGACGACACGATCGTGATGAGCTTCGATCTCGACGCCGGCCTGCACGGCCATGGCATGGACGAACTCGCCGCGACCCACCTGTCGCACAGCTGCATCGCCTACAAGGACGTGGTGGGAACGGGGAAGAAGCAGCTCGGCTTCCACGAGGTCGATCTGAAGACCGCGACCCGCTACGCCGCCGAGGATGCCGACGTGACGCTTCGCCTGTGGCGCCGGTTCAAGCCGCGCCTGGCGTTCGAGGGCGGCACCCGCGTGTACGAGACGGTCGATCGCCCGCTCCCGGCGGTGATCGCGGGCATGGAGCAGGCGGGGGTGAAGGTCGACGCCGATGCGCTCGCCGCGCTCTCCACCGACTTCGCGCACCAGATCGCCGCGCTGGAGACGGAGATCCATGGTCTCGCCGGCGGTCCGTTCACGATCGGCAGCCCCAAGCAGCTGGGCGACGTGCTGTTCGAGCGGATGGGGATCAAGGGCGGGCGCAAGGGCAAGTCGGGCGTCTACTCGACCGACGTGACCGAGCTGGAGCGGATCGCCGCCGACAAGGAGTCGCCCGGCCGCGAGATCGCCGCGAAGGTGCTCGACTGGCGTCAGCTGACCAAGCTCAAGAACACCTACACCGACGCGCTGCAGGCACAGATCAATCCGGCGACCGGGCGCGTCCACACCAGCTACTCGCTGACCGGAGCGCAGACCGGACGGTTGTCCTCGACCGATCCCAACCTCCAGAACATTCCGGTGCGCACCGAGGTTGGCCGCCAGATCCGCGACGCCTTCGTGGCCGAGCCGGGCAACGTCATCCTCGCCGCCGACTACTCCCAAATCGAGCTGCGCCTCGCCGCGCACATTGCCGACGTGCCGCAGCTGCGCGACGCGTTCGAGCGCGGCGACGACATCCACAACCTGACCGCAACCGAGCTGTTCGGGGAGGTCAACCGCGACACGCGATCGCGCGCCAAGACCATCAACTTTGCGATCCTCTACGGCATCTCGCGCTGGGGGCTTGCCGGGCGCCTCGACGTCACGCCGGACGAGGCGCAGGCGATGATCGACCGCTACTTCGACCGGTTCCCCGGCATCAACCGCTACATCGCCGACACGCTGCGCGAGGCGAAGGAGCGTGGCTATACCCAGACGCTGTTCGGGCGGAAGACGCACTTTCCGCGGCTGAAATCCCCCAACCCGAACGAGCGCGGCGGATCGGAGCGCGCCGCGATCAACGCGCCGATCCAGGGCACTTGCGCAGACATCATCAAGCGGGCGATGGCGCGTATGGGCCCGGCGCTGGCCGCCGCGGACCTCGGCCACGTCCGCATGCTGATGCAGGTCCACGACGAACTCGTCTTCGAACTGCCGGAGGGCGACGTTGCCGCTGCGAGGGAGGTGATCCGCCACGTCATGGCGACCGCCGCCGAGCCGGCGGTGACCCTCACCGTGCCGCTCGGCGTTGGCATCGGCACCGGCAAGAGCTGGGGCGCGGCGCATTGAGCGAAGCTGCCGCGCCGCCAGACGACATGGCGGCGCTCGCGAAGGGCGGGCGAACCAACATCTTCGGCTTCCTGCTGCGCCTGGCCGCGCGGCTGCCGTTCCTGTTCATCGCCGGCCGGCTCTACGGGCCGGAGATCGTCGGCCGCTTCGCGCTAGCGGTGGTCGTGGTCGAGTTCGCCGCGCTGGTCGCGACGCTGGGGCTCAAACGCGGGCTGGCGCAGGCGCTGACCACCACCGAGCGGCCGCACGTCCATGTCGTGTGGGACGCGATGGCGGTCGCCTTCGTCGCTTCGCTGCTCGCGAGCGCGCTGTTGTTCGCCTTTCCGCAGGCGATGTTCCCCAACTCGGCCGTGAACGGGATGGAGTGGCTGCTGCCGACGATCGTCTTCGCGATCGCCTGGTCGGACGTCAGCCTGGCCGCGCTTGCCTATCGCCTCAACGTCAAGGCGACGGTGACGGCTCGCGCGGTGGTGGAGCCGTGGACGATCAGCGTCGCGGCCTGGGCGCTGTTCTACGTGTCGGCGCGCGACGGTCTGATCCTCGCCTACGTCCTTTCAATGCTCGCGGCGCTGACCGCGTCGCTCATCCCCTTCATCCGCAGCTACGGCCTGCCGCAGGGCTGGCGGCCAGAGATCCGCCCGTTGTTTGCGCTTGCTCGCCGCAACGCGCCCTTGGCGGGCGCCGACGCGCTCGAATGGGCGACCCGCAACGTCGACCGCTTCATCCTCGGCCTGCTGTTCACGCCCGCGATCGTCGGCATCTACTACATGGCGCAGCAGGTCGCGTCGCTCCCGCAGAAGCTGAAGACCAGCTTCGATCCCGTGCTCGGTCCCGTCATCACCCAGAGCCTCAAGGACGATGACCGCGCCGCGATCGCCGGACAGGTCCGCCAGGTCGGTTTCTGGATCGTCGCGGCGCAGCTCGGCCTCGCGCTGATGGGATCGATTCCGGGCGAGGCGGTGATGGGCGTGGTCGGACCGCAGTTCGTGGCCGGCACCGCGGCGCTCGCCTTCCTGCTGGTGGCGGAGGTGCTGGCATCGCCGGGCGCGGTCAGCGAATCCGCGCTGGTCTACATCGCGCGGCACCGCAACCTGCTGATCTCCTGCGGCGTGCTGGCGACGCAGATCGGCTTGAGTTTTGCCCTGGTGTTCGCGATGCGGGGGCTCGGCTGGCCGGTGAACTACCAGGCGGCGGGGGTCGCGGTCGCGCTGATGCTGGCGCTCGCGATCGGGTCGGTCGTCAAGTCGACCTTCCTGTCGCGGCTGCTCGGCGCGCACGTCAACCCCTTGCGCTGGCCGCTCGTCTGGGCGGCGCTCTCGGCCGGGCTGGTCGGCTTCGCCTTCACGCTGCTGCCGCGGCGGCTGGAGTGGGCGGAACTGCTGTTCGGCGAGCCCGCGATCCTGCTGACCTACGCCTTTGTGCTGTGGCGCTGGGCGTTCGGGGACGAGGACCGCGCGCTGTTCCGCCGCATGCCGAAGGGGGAGGGCGCCGCCGACCCGTCGGGTGGCGACGCGCTGCTCCGGCCGTCGTAGCCGCTCAGAACGGCAGCCAGCGAGACTTTTCCGTAATGTTCATGTAGCCGACGTTGGCGCCCAGTCGCCAGCCGACGCCGAGCCGGATCGGGATCAGCACCGTGTTGCCGCGGCGCAGATAGGTCGCGGCGAACCCGCCGACGAAGAACACGCGGCCCTCGATTGCGGGGAAGCGGCGGTAGATCTCCTGGCTGTCGTACAGGTTGTAGACCAGCACGAACACCTTGTTGGCGTCGCCGCCGACATCGAAGCCGAGCGACGGCCCGGTCCAGAACACCTTGCGCTGCCCCTCGACCTTGTGCGTCATCACGCCCGATCCGTAGCGCACGCCGACCACCAGCGCGCCGCCCGCCTCGCGACCGGCGATATAGGCGTTGGGCTCGCCCTGCTCGCGCAGCAGCCGCTCGACCAGCCCGGCCAACCCTTCCGCACCCTTGCCGAAGGTGTTCTCGGCGGCGGCGAGCACGTCGTCGCGCTTGTACGTCTCGGCCGCCTGCGTGGCCACCGAGGCTGCCGGTGGCGGCAGCTCGGCAGACGAGGCGGCGCTCGGCGGCGTGTAGGCATCGGCGGGCACGTCCTGATAGGCCGGCGGCAGTGGAGTCGCGCGCGGCGCGGGCGTGCCCTGCGGCGACAGATCGGCGTCAATCGCGCTGTTCGGATCGACCGTGCGGACCTGCGCGGTGACCGGTGCCGCGACCAGCACCGCGGCTGCGAGTGCCCCGATGCTCCATGTTGAACCCTTCATCGACGCCCCCACACCCGTTTGGTTCACCATAGGAGAAACGCGCCTTGACCCGCAATGAACGCCGCGGCGGGCGGAATCAGGCGCTCGCCGAACCGAGCCGACCTTCGCCACAACGGCCGGTTGATCACGCCCCCACCCGCCGCTATAGCCCCGCTTCCGCCGCATCCGGAGACGTGGGTGAGTGGCTGAAACCAACGCTTTGCTAAAGCGTCATACGGGAAACTGTATCGAGGGTTCGAATCCCTCCGTCTCCGCCATTCAGTCTGCGAGTCTCTGACCAGACTGGAGAAACTGCCGAAACTGACGCAGTTCCGCGGGATCTCCGTATCGATCTGTTCTGCAGAGAGTCAGGGAAGAACCAACAACACGATTTCTGCACCTCGCCAGCGCCACTCTCCGGGCGCCGGCTACGTCGCCAGCAAAGGGCTGTCAGCGGTGCTTTTCACTTACTCTGCTTACGCCGCTCTGGCTATGGAGCTTGCCGGGCTCTGTGCCGTGTGGTCCTGGTCACGCCGCGCCTGTGGCTCGCTCTTTTTTCTGGTCGGCGGTGCTCTTCGCGTTGCTGGCGAGCGCTCTCTTCCTTCTTCCGAGCATGGAGCCACGCCGCTACCTCATCTTCGCGAGCGGCTACCTGCTGTCAGGGCTGACCTGGGCTTGGTGGATAGACGATCT